>NZ_CP150233.1:2400000-4800000 GCF_037974265.1 Paenibacillus sp. FSL R5-0623
AACAACAAGTAACCGTTATTGGTGCCGGGCTGGCAGGAACAGAAGCGGCCTGGCAGATTGCAAGTCGCGGCGTACGCGTAAAATTATACGAGATGAGACCTGTTGTGAAAACGCCAGCTCATCATACGGATAAATTTGCAGAACTGGTGTGTAGCAACTCGCTGCGTGCGAATGGATTGACCAATGCAGTGGGTGTGTTAAAAGAAGAAATGAGAATGCTCAATTCTCTCGTATTGTCAGCAGCAGACAAACATGCAGTTCCCGCAGGTGGGGCACTTGCTGTGGACCGGGATGGATTTTCAGGTGAGATTACATCTACGTTGCACCGGCATCCGCTCATCGAAGTGGTGAATGAGGAACTAACTTCTCTGCCGGAAGATGGCATCGTTGTTGTTGCAACGGGGCCGCTGACCTCACCTGCATTGTCTGAGCAAATCAAGGCACTAATGGGAGAAGAGTATTTCTACTTCTATGATGCAGCTGCACCGATTATCGAAAAAGATTCAATTGATATGAACAAGGTTTATCTGGCTTCCCGTTATGATAAAGGCGAAGCGGCATATCTGAACTGTCCCATGACAGAAGAAGAATTTGATGTCTTCTATGAAGCTCTCATTACTGCTGAGGTTGCTCAATTAAAAGAGTTCGAGAAAGAAATCTACTTTGAAGGCTGTATGCCAATCGAAGTGATGATGAAACGCGGAAAACAGACGGCTCTGTTTGGTCCAATGAAACCGGTAGGTCTGGTTAACCCTCATACAGGAGAGTTACCACATGCGGTTGTTCAGCTTAGACAGGACAATGCAGCTGGAACCCTGTATAACTTGGTTGGCTTCCAGACGCATCTGAAATGGGGAGAACAGAAACGGGTCTTTTCCCTTATTCCTGGACTTGAAAATGCAGAGTTCGTTCGTTATGGCGTAATGCACCGTAATACATTTATTAATTCTCCTAAACTGCTTCTTCCGACGTATCAGTTTAAAGAGCGTCCTAACTTGTTCTTTGCAGGTCAGATGACGGGTGTAGAAGGTTATGTAGAATCTGCTGCATCAGGGCTTATTGCCGGCATGAACGCAGCCAAAGCAGCACTTGGGCAGGAACTGGTGGTATTGCCCGTAGAAACAACACTTGGCAGTATGGCTCAGTATATTACAACGGCTGACTTCAAGCACTTCCAACCAATGAACGCAAACTTTGGTTTGTTGCCGAAGCTGGAAACAAAGATTCGTAACAAAAAGGAAAAAAATGAAGCTCTTGCACAGCGTGCCCTGGATGGCATCACCAGTTTTGCTGCGGCAGAAGGTCTAACTGTTCCGGAACGCGTATAAATTATTCGTGGGAGGATGCTGATATCATGGATATGTCATTTCATGCTACAACGATCTGTGCTGTTCGTCATAATGGTAAGGCTGCAATCGCAGGAGATGGTCAGGTGACCATGGGCCAAAGCGTTGTGATGAAGAATACAGCCAAGAAGGTAAGACGTTTGTACCGCGGACAGGTTGTTGCTGGCTTTGCTGGTTCTGTGGCGGATGCGATCACCCTGTTTGAGAAATTCGAAGGTAAGCTGGAGGAGCACCATGGTAACTTGCAGCGTGCTGCTGTAGAACTTGCCAAGGATTGGCGTCAGGATCGGATCTTGCGTAAGCTTGAGGCTCTCTTGATTGTGATGGACAAATCAGGTATGCTGCTCATTTCAGGCGGCGGGGAGATTATCGAACCGGATGATGACGTTATTGCTATTGGATCAGGTGGAAACTTTGCCTTATCTGCTGCGCGTGCGTTGAAACGTCATGCAGTAAACCTGGAAGCGAAAGATATTGCGCGTGAATCACTTCAGATTGCCTCGGAGTTATGTGTATATACTAATAATAATATTATTGTAGAAGAGTTATAAGCCAAAGAAATCTCCCGTAGTGGAGCATGATTCTGTAATCTGCTCCAGGACGTCTAGGGGATTCTTTGTCCTTGTTAGGTAAAATAAATTCAACATACTGGTAGGAGGGAAGCAATATGAATACTCAAGCGTTAACACCGAGACAGATTGTTGCAGAGCTTGACAAGTATATTGTAGGTCAAAAGAAAGCTAAAAAATCGGTAGCTGTAGCCCTTCGTAATCGTTATCGGCGTAGCCTTTTGCCTGAGCACACTCAGGACGACATTGTGCCTAAAAATATCTTGATGATTGGACCTACCGGTGTGGGTAAAACGGAAATCGCCCGTCGCCTTGCTAAACTGGTAGGTGCGCCATTTGTGAAAGTGGAAGCTACCAAGTTCACTGAAGTAGGTTACGTTGGCCGTGACGTTGAATCGATGGTGCGTGATCTGATTGAGACATCACTGCGGATGGTGAAGCTGGAGCGGACTGAAAAAGTGAAGGACAAAGCTGAAGAAGCTGCCAATGAGCGAATTGTACATATTTTGGCTCCTTCACAGTCTAAGTCCAAGAGTCAGCGTAATCCCTTTGAGATGATCTTTGGTAATAATGGCAACAACGTTCAGGAACAGGATGAGCCAGAACCGGATACCGGGGTTGCCGAACGCCGCCGTAAGATCAAGTTTGATCTGTTGTCCGGCAAGTTGGAGGATGACATCATTGAGATTGATGTCGAAGACACTGCGCCTAACATGATGGACATGTTTGCTGGTCAAGGTAATGATCAGATGGGCATGAATATGCAGGAGATGTTTGGCAGCCTCTTACCTCGTCGTACGAAAAAGCGCAAGCTCGCTATTAAAGAAGCGCGCAAAGTGTTGATCCAGGAAGAAGCAGGAAAATTGATCGATATGGATGATGTTACACAAGAATCCATTCGTCGAGCAGAGCAGACAGGTATCATTTTCATCGATGAAATTGACAAGGTCGCCAGTCAAGGGCGCGGTAGTGGTCCTGATGTATCCCGTGAGGGTGTGCAACGTGACATACTGCCTATCGTAGAGGGCTCTACAGTAATGACGAAATATGGCCCTGTCAAAACGGATTATATTCTGTTTATGGCAGCTGGCGCATTCCATGTCGCCAAACCCTCTGATTTGATTCCTGAGCTTCAGGGACGCTTCCCAATTCGTGTGGAACTAAGCAGTCTAACACTGGAGGAGTTTGTATCCATTCTGACTGAACCCCAAAATGCACTGACCAAGCAGTATGTTGATCTGTTGCGCACAGAGAATATTGAAATCGAGTTCTCGGATGAGGCCATTCGCGAGATTGCCAAATTGGCTGAATCCGTCAATCAAAATACAGAAAATATAGGTGCTCGTCGATTGCATACGATTCTTGAAAAGCTTTTGGAGGATTTATCCTTTGAGGCACCTGAGCTTACATTGGAACGTATGGTGATTACTCCGGAGTATGTCCGTGAGAAATTGAATGATATTGCACTTGATCGTGATTTAAGTCAGTATATCCTGTGATATAGGCTTGTAATGTAATTGCTAAAAGGTTGAATGAACGATATGCACTGGACCGTAGAGAACACTTACGAGATCGACGAAGGATAATCATTCCTTAGACGAATCGTAAAAGGTTCTCTCTCCGACCGGTGACATATCGTTTATTTTTGTTTCTATCTAAAGGATTTCCATGAGATAGCCGATAAAAGATGTGTGGTTGTTGTCTGGATCGACAAAACCTAGGACTTGTGCCGCATGCAAAGCGTGTTAAAACCTATCGGAGTGGTAGTTATTTCTAATTTTTATATCCAGTCATTCCCATTAAAAGAATGTTTCTTATTCCAAGTCTGGGCATCGGTTTAGTTGACAGATTGGTAAATGTTGCGCAAATGCGCAAAAAAAGAATTTATAGAAAAGTGTGAAGTCACCAATTGTTTTCTTGGGATTAGAATACGTCAACCCTACTTAATTGTTAAGAAAGTGTTGTGTAGAAATGGTGAGAAATCTTAATTCGTGAAAGATAACTTGTCAATTGATTAATACACAGCTTCGTATGTATACCTATCATGTAGTCGCTAAACCCTTAATCTAACGGCAAAAAATTCTAACATTATCAACGATGAATATTTCGAAAATATACATAATTACGGGATTTATACAGTGCTGCCGAGACGAGAAAGGTTTTTTTTATTTTAAGAATGTTTAAGAACAATCAGGGAGAGTATTAACATACTTTTGTTTTGGGCCTGAACATTTACGAAAAAATTCATAATTTGCAGAAAATACACAAAAAGCCCTGTCTTTCAGAAAAGATAGGGCTTTTTTCTTATTGTAATATATCCCAAACTCGAAGAAACTTATGTTATACGACAACATCAGAGTTAATTCTACTTAAGTCCTAGAAAACCGTGTAAAGACGAATGTTTTTGTCGAAAAAACATTAGGGTTTTCAAGGAAGAAGATTCAATCTTTTTCCATAAATTCTAAAGAGAGGAGGGGGATTGTGAATCTTTTAAACGATATCAGTTTTAAAAGATTGCAAGGTGCACTCGATGCGTCCAATATCAGACAAAGAACGATTGCTGACAACATCGCGAACGCCGATACCCCGTATTTCAAGCGCTCGAACGTTTCTTTTGAAGAAATGTTACAAGGGCAAATGAATGGAGATATGCCTGTTCTTAAGGGTAAAGTAACTGATGCAAGGCATTTTGTCATAGGTCCTTCCTCTTCCGTACCAACGCCAGTAGTTAATATGGACCAGTCAACCTCCATGAATAACAACGAAAACAATGTCGATATAGACAGAGAAATGAGTCTTCTGGCGGAGAATCAGTTGCGTTATAACGCTTATATTCAGCAAGTGAACGAACAAATTAAAATCATGCGTGTTGGCGTGGAAGGGAGATAACCTAAATTGAACATTAGTAATAGTTTTAGTATCAGTAGCTCAGCTCTGACAGCCCAACGGTTGCGGATGGACGTTATATCTTCCAACATTGCCAACGCAGAGACGACGCGCGCGAGCGTATCCAATGGTGAAGCGGTCCCTTACAAACGTAAAATGGTTGTGCTTGAGCCGAATAAAACGTCATTTGGTACGATGCTGCAAAATCAGATGAGAGGTAGCGGTTCAGGAGATGGCGTGAGAGTAACGGAGATTCGCGAGGATCAGTCACCTTTGAAGCCTGTGTATGACCCTTCTCATCCGGATGCCAATGCAGAAGGATATGTATTTATGCCTAATGTGGATATTGCGAAAGAAATGGTCGACATGATTTCTGCTTCCCGTTCCTATGAAGCTAACGTAACAGCACTGAATTCAACCAAAGCAATGATCTCCAAAGCTTTGGAGATTGGAAGATAAGTTGCTTTGAAATGAAAATAAGAAAAATACAAACCAGGATGAAGGGGAGGGACATTAATGATTCAGAACAACATGTTTAGCACACAGGGGATACAACCGCTACAGATGAAGAGTGCAACCGAAAGTAAGCCTTCTACACCAGCCGAAACCATTCAGAGCTTCGGTACATACTTACAGAATGCATTAGGGTCCGTTGCAGCACAGGAGGCTCAATCGCATGAAATGTCGAATCAATTTTTGGTCGGCAAAGCGAATGTGGATCAAGTGATGATTGCTTCAGAACAGGCCTTGTTAAGCCTACAACTCACAACTCAAGTCCGAAACAAAGTGGTTGAAGCATACCAGGAAGTTATGCGAACGCAGTTATAAAACAACCTACTTGCGCTTCGATAGTAGCGCTGATCATTACAACAATGCAGCTGCGATGCTGCTCCTGATCGTCAACCTATGAAACGGCTGGGGTTGAGTAAGGACAGACTAAGCAAAGTTTCGGATGGGGTGACAGAGTGAATGAGAGAATCGCCCAGTACAGGGATAAGGCATCCCAGTATTGGAATAGTTTTAGCAAAAAGCAAAAAGTATTATTTATATCCACCTTCCTGTTTCTGATTTTGGCTGCAGTTGTGCTCACGATGCAATTGTCCAAGACGGAATATGAAGTTGCTTTTACAGATTTGAATGCAAGTGATTCAGCGGGCGTGATCAGTTATCTAGATTCATCTAGCATTCCATACAAATTAAGTTCAGATGGCAAGACCATATCCGTACCGAGTACAAGTGTTGCAATTGCAAAGGTCAATGTTGGATCTCAAGGGATTATTCAGAATGGTTCATTAGGGTATAAGTCATTCGAGGAGTCATCATCACCTATCGGGATGACAGATAAAGAGTTTGATGTAAAGTACAACAACGCTATAAACGGAGAAGTTGAACAGTTACTTCAGCGGATGCAAGGAATACAGGATGCTAAAGTACTCGTTAATATGCCGAAAGATAACATTTTTGCTGGTTTAGAAGAACAAGACAAAGCTTCAGCATCGGTAGCTCTCCAATTCAAACCGGGTTATCACCCAAATCAGGCAGCGGTAGATGGCTACTTTAACTTGGTTAAGACTGCAATTCCTAATCTGCCTGTTGAGAACATCACGATTACGAACACAGATGAAGCAGAATTGATTCCAACTGCCCGAGGTGGCAGTGGCGGGTTGTCTTCCGAAGTTCAAGAAAACATGGCATTACAGAAAAAGTTTGAAAACGATGTCCGGAATAACGTAAAGCAATTCCTTTCCCAGATTGTAGGGGAGGACAAAGTTAATGTTTTGGTAGCCTCCAAGCTTAATTTTGACAAAGAAACACGTAAGGAAAATCTGGTCACACCTGTTGATGTAGATAATATGAAAGGCATCGAGATCAGTGTGCAGGAGATTCAAAAGAGCTACACTGGCGCAAGCAACCCAACAGGTGGTGTTGCTGGCACAGGACAAGAGGAAGTTCCGGGTTACCCATCATCTGATGCAACCGGTAATTCTACCTCTGAAGAATCATCAAGCACTATAAACTACGATGTTAATCGAATCGCCAAGGATATCATTTCCAGTCCATATACTGTAAAAGACTTAACCATTAACGTTGCAGTTGAACCACCGAATGGAGAAACAGAATTACAGGGACCGGTTCAGGACGCAATTGAGAACATTTTGGTTAACATTGTTCGTGCTTCACTGGCAGACTCAGGCACTGTAATAAGTGACGCCGATCTGACAAAGAAAGTTTCAGTCATGTCACAAGGATTCCAGTCTGCCTCTGCAGACAATACAGGTTTCCAGCTCTCCTCAACGATGATGTGGGGTGGGGGCGCACTCATAGCGGCATTGATCGCAGCGGTAGTTATTTTGTTAGTACGCCGTCGCCGCAAACAAAACGAAGTCGAAGAAGAAGAGATTCCTCTTCCAATAGCAACAGAGTTCCCGTCCATTACGCTGGACAGTGTAACGAACGAAAGTCAGGTGCGCAAACAATTGGAGAGTTTGGCCAAGAAAAAGCCAGACGAATTCGTCAATCTGCTGCGTACATGGCTGGCTGACGAATAGAGGTGAGCGCATTGGCAAAGGCAAGCAGTCAAGGTTTGACTGGCAAACAAAAAGCAGCAATATTGTTGATTACATTAGGTCCGGAAGTATCGGCTCAGATCTTCAAACATCTGCGTGATGAGGAGATTGAGCAACTTACGTTGGAGATTGCCAACGTTCGCAAAGTTGATTCTTCCGAAAAGGATATGATCATGGCCGAGTTTCACCAGATCTGTCTGGCGCAGGAATATATCTCTCAGGGCGGTATCAATTACGCCAGAGAAATCCTGGAGAAAGCTCTGGGTTCATCAAAAGCACTTGAAGTCATTAATCGTTTGACAGCTACGCTGCAAGTCAGACCATTTGACTTTGCGCGCAAAGCAGATCCGAATCAAATTTTGAACTTTATTCAGAATGAAAGCCCGCAAACGATTGCCCTGGTTCTGTCTTACCTGCAATTCGAACAGGCAGCAGCGATTCTATCATCCTTGCCACAAGAGAAACAGGCAGATGTCGCTCGCCGGGTGGCTGTTATGGATAGTACTTCGCCAGAAGTTATCTCTCAAGTGGAGCGGGTTCTGGAACAGAAGTTATCTTCTACCGTAACGCAGGATTACACCAATGCGGGTGGTATCGAATCGATCGTTCAGATTCTGAACGGAGTCGATCGGGGTACAGAGCGTACCATTTTGGACTCGCTTGAAATTCAGGATCCAGAGCTTGCAGAGGAAATCAAAAAACGTATGTTTGTATTCGAAGATATCGTCAATGTGGATGATCGTTCGATCCAGCGTATTATCCGGGATATCGACAACGCAGATCTGCAACTCGCACTCAAGGTGGCAAGCGAAGAGGTTCGGGATGCTGTGTTCCGGAACATGTCGAAGCGGATGTCCGAAACATTCAAAGAAGAGATGGAGTTCATGGGGCCTGTGCGATTGCGTGATGTTGAGGAAGCTCAGACACGTATTGTAGGAACGATACGGAGATTGGAAGAAGCCGGTGAGATCATTATCGCACGCGGTGGAGGAGATGATATCATTGTCTAATTTGATTAAATCTTTCCAGTATGTACCGGTTGATGACCGCAAAAAACTTGAAAATCACCATCATTATGGTGGTGCTGAGGAGTCTGAAACGGAATTATACGGTGATAGTGCTGAAGGTTCTGAGGCAGAAACGCTTCAAGCACGCGTGGACGAAGAAACACAACGTCTTACCGCAGAAATGCTGGAAGATGCCAAGGAGTTTGCAGAAAAGCAAGTACGTGAAGCTTCAGAAGAGGCAGAGCGCATGCTTCAAGAGGCCCGTGAACAGATCGACAGCTGGTGGCAGGAACAACGACAACAGGATGAACATCTGACAGAAGCGCTACGTTCACAAGGTTTTCAACAGGGTTTTGATGAAGGCAAAGTACAAGCTGAACTGGATCTCCAGGTGCAGATCGAAAAGATGATGATTGAAGCCCAGGAAGTGCTCAAGGAAGCTTATGTAGCTAAAGATCAGATCATTCAGGAAGCTGAACCATTCCTCGTGGAGCTCGCTTGCGGGATCGCTGAGAAAGTCATTGATAAGCAACTTACCATTGAACCCGATCATACATTGGAACTGATTCGTCAGAGTTTGTCACGTAAACGGGAGCAGGGTTTGATCACACTCTGTGTGGCACCTGATCAGTTTACATTTGTACAGGCAGCTCGTGAAGAATTGTCTCTGTCTATTGACTCTCAGGCAGAATTGCAAATTTTGCCTGATTCAACGGTCAAAGATAAGGGATGTGTCATTCGTTCTTCGTTTGGAAGTGTAGATGCGAGAATTGATACACAGCTTGCTGAGATTAAAAAAGAACTGGTCCGCATAGCACTTGAGGATGAGGAGCGAAGAAATCAACATGAAGGTTCTTAGTTCACAGCGATATATGGAACATTTGCGCCAATTCGATCCTGTTCGTATTAACGGAAAAGTTACTCAGGTCATTGGTCTTATGGTGGAGTCAGAAGGGCCAGATGCAAGTATCGGTGACGTATGTTATATCTATCCTGGTAAATCGGCCAAGCCTCTTCAAGCCGAAGTTGTTGGGTTTCGAGATAACAAAGTGCTGCTTATGCCACTGGGTGAACTTCAATCGATCGGCCCTGGTTGTGATGTAGTAGGTACGGGTAAGCCACTTGGTGTTCAGGTAGGCTCCGAATTACTCGGTAAAGTATTGGACGGACTTGGACAACCGTTGGACGGTTCCCTCCTTCCATCCAGAATGCCGATGTATTCTACCTCCAATACTCCGGTCAATCCAATGGATCGTCCACGTGTACTTGAAACGATGGGTGTTGGTGTAAGGGCTATCGATGGATTGCTGACCGTAGGTAAGGGACAGCGTGTGGGTATTTTTGCCGGTTCTGGTGTTGGTAAGAGTACTTTGATGGGCATGATCGCTCGTAATACCGCGGCGGATGTCAATGTCATCGCGCTTGTAGGTGAGCGTGGACGTGAGGTTCGCGACTTTATTGAACGGGATCTGGGTCCGGAAGGATTGGAACGTTCCGTAGTCATTGTTGCAACATCAGATCAGCCCGCCCTGATTCGGATTAAGGGAGCAGTTATTGCAACCACCATTGCAGAGTATTTCCGAGATCGTGGAATGAACGTGATGCTTATGATGGATTCGGTTACTCGATATGCGATGGCTCAAAGGGAAGTCGGTTTGGCTGTAGGTGAACCTCCGGCAATGAGAGGATATACGCCATCGGTATTTGCGAGTTTACCCAAACTGCTTGAACGGGCAGGTACAGGGCCTACGGGTTCGATTACAGCCTTTTATACCGTTCTGGTTGATGGGGATGACATGAACGAACCGATCGCCGATGCGGTGAGGGGTATATTGGATGGCCACATTGTGTTAAACCGATCCATTGCGAATAAAGGTCATTTTCCAGCGATTGATGTACTTGCCAGTATAAGTCGTGTCATGAAGGATATTGCTCCGGAAGAGCAGCTGGAAGCCGTTAATAATATGAAACGTTTGATGGCTGTGTACAAAGAGTCGGAGGATTTGATCAATATTGGAGCTTACCAGCGGGGATCAAATGCAGCGATTGATGAATCCATAGACCAGATTGATAGTATATGGAACTTTACCAAGCAGAAAGTCGACGAGAAAGTCACCTTAAGTGAAGTGCAGGAACGTTTGATTCTTGAATTTGCAAGGAGATGAATGGTTAAGCGATGAAATTTCGATATCATTTCCAGAAAGTTGTTGACCTGAAGAGTAATGAAAAAACACAGGCAGAGTGGATGTTATCCACAGCGATCGGTAAACTTCAGACGGAGGAAGAGCATCTGATACAACTTCTGAACGATAGAAATAACCTGGTCGGGATTATCCAATCTGCTACGGAAAATACAGCGTCTGTAAACAGTCTGCAGGAGATGCAGCGATATGTACATCATCTTGACGAGTGCATTTCACGTAAAAACAATGATGTTAAACATGCTCAGGTCAATGTGCAGCGGAATCAGACGTTTCTGAACGGTAAGATGGTTGATGAAAAAGTATGGCTTGGAGCGAGAGACAAGGCCAAGATCAAATTTCAGCAGGATATGCTCCTCCGGGAACAGAACGATCTGGACGAGATGGCTACTGTACGCTTCGCTGCCAAAGCCGGACGCGCGAATTGATGTGAGCCGGACGCGAAGTTGTCTCGTGAAGGAGGAATGAACGATGGCTGTTAAAGACGATAGCGACATGGAAAAAGAATCGGGAGGCGGCTGGGAAAAATTTCTCATGATTTCCATCCCGATTGTATTCACCGTAGTATTGCTGGGCGTATTGCTTACGCTTTTTAATGTAGATATTCGTAATAATTTGTTCGAATTCGCCAACAAGATCCCGGTAGTTAAGGAATGGGTACCTGATCCTGTGCTGGACCCTGAGAAAGATAAGCTGGAGAAAAGTGAGCAGCAGGTTGAAAGTGCTGAAGCCACAATCGAAAAGCTGAAATCCCAAGTAACTGCCAAAGAAACAGAACTTAAGGCAGCACAGGAAGCGACAACAACTGAAGCGAAGAAGGCCACGGACCTTCAGAAGAAGTTGGATGATGCGGAAAAAGCGGCTGAAACAGCTACGGCAGCAACGCCAGAAACGGAATCCGATTATCAAAAGCAAATCAAAGATTTAGCTAAAATGTATGCGGACATGAGCCCAAGCAAAGCTGCACCGATTTTGCAAAATATGACGAATGAGGAGATGGTATTGTTGTTGAATGCCATGCAGTCATCTGCTCGGACCAAGGTGCTTGAAAAGATGGACCCGAAAACAGCAGCCGATGTCACCATGATGATGAAGGATGCCAAACCGTCCGGGGATCTGGCGCTGGATGCGCTGCAATCCAGATTGAAGAAAGAAACCGCAGCAACTTCAACTGCATCCACAACCACAAGCAAAAACCTGGATAAAAACCAGCTTAGTCAAACATTTGCTTCGATGTCTGCTTCAAGTGGTGCCAAGCTATTATTGGAAACATACAAGCTAAGTCCTGACAAAACATTGACCATCCTGAATTCAGTAGATGATGCAACACGCTCTCAATTGCTTGAGAACATGTCTTCAGAGGACTCGGTTGAAACTGCAAAAATTTTGAACAAATTAATGGGCAACAAGTAGAACTGATTACACTGTAGAACCGAGAGGAGGTGAAAATAAATGTCGATTGTATATCAAATGGCATCCACAGCATCTGCAAAAGCAACAGGGGCAGTTCAGATAACCGGAGCACAAGCGAAAGGTTCGGCTGCAGGTGCTAGCGGTGAATTTCTCCAAACTCTTGCACAATCGTTATCTGGAGGAAACACAGAAGGTGATAGTTCAAGCGCTACTGGAAGCTTAACTGCCAATCCGTTGGTGTTTTCCTTTGCTACAAATGAAGAAGGAGAAGCGGCATCAATCACAGCTATACTGAATTCGTTGTTCACGGACTTGGATTCACTTGACGAAGCTTTGGAAAATGACCCAGCTCTACTTGCAGGTTTGCAAACTCTGATTCAACAGCTGTATACACAATTAAGTAAACCTTCAGGTACTAATGCAGAAGGTTCCGACGAGTCTTCGAACGGAGCGGAAAGCGCAAAAACAGTACCCGCAATTGAACTGTCGCAGCATCCGGCAGCAGTACGTTTTGTTCTGCAAGATATGCTTACACAATTAGTAGCTGGAATGAATGAACCTGAGAGTAATGTTGCGAAGAACGCTCCTGAATTCAAACATCTGTTACAATCTCTGCAGAGTCAGCTTCAAGAGGCTGGAGTGGATACCACTAGTAACAAAGGATGGACTGAACTGAAATCCATACTGGATACATTGACTGCAGTTAAGGATCAGACTGCACAAGTCGCTACAAGTACTTCGCTTCAAACATCTAAACAGGATTCTGTTGTGCCACAAGTTATTGTTGCGGCAGTGGCGAATTCTGGAACCCAGGTGAAAGCTGAGGCTGAGACAACATCTGCTTCAAATGCAGGTGGAGAAGCGGAACACTCAACCATCATTACTGCAGGAGAGCTGTCTTTGCGTTCATCAGGTACAACAGCAGGAAAGCCGGCTGAACCTGTAATGCAAACATCACAGTTTGCCAAGGAAATGACACAGTTTGTTGTTAACAAGCTGGATATTGTCCAGCAAAAAGGATTTTCCGAGGCGACCATCTCACTTCGGCCTGAGCATTTAGGTAAGTTGGACGTTCAAATTACCATGCAGAACGGGCAGTTGGTTGCACGGTTTATGACTGAACATACGATGGCTAAAGACATGCTTGAACAACAAATGACGCAGCTACGTTCTTCACTTCAAGCCCAGGGAATTCAAGTGGAACGACTTGAGGTTACTCAGAACAGTTCAATCGGATCACAGATGTATCAGGACGGAGGCCGTCAGCCGGGAAGTAATTCTCAGCAACAACGCCGTTCGCGTGAGCGTGAGGAACAATCGGATGATGCTATAGCTACAGCAGGAATTCAAGAAGAATTGCGTAACTGGCGTAGCGAGCAAGTCGAAGGAAATGAATTACAGAGAGATACATTTAGTGCTAAGGCTTAAACAGAAATGAGGTGAGCAAATGGCTAATGAAATTGTTTCAACGAATAATACCTGGCCGAACTATTCGGCAGCCAATAAAGCAACCACAAGTGCTGCAACAAAAGAATTGGGTAAAGATCAGTTTCTAAAAATCCTGATTACCCAGCTGCAAAATCAAGACCCGATGCAGCCGATGGAGGATAAGGAATTTATCGCTCAAATGGCACAGTTCAGCTCAGTGGAACAACTGGTCAATATTTCTACCCAGCTTAAAACATTGAACCAGTCACTTGGTGCTGTATCCGGCATGATTGGCATGGAGGTAAGTTGGCTTTCTTCTAATAAAGATGATAACGGAACTCTTCGCCAGGGTATTGTAGATTCCATTATTGTGAGAGATAGCGTTCAATACGCAAAAGTGGGCAAAGACGAGATTAAGCTGGATGAGATCATTCAGGTGAATTATCCAAAACAGGCAGAAGAGAGTCAAACTCCGGTACAGAACGTTCAGGATGTAACCCCTGAAACGAACGAGAGCCAGCCAGTTGAATCATCCACTGAAACGGGTGACACGGAAGATAGCGGGAAAACGATATGAGTGATCGTATAACGGTTGGACAATTATATGCAGGCCCAATTACACCGAATATGCTTCAAAGACCCAAAACGGGAGAAGCTTCGGCCATACCCGAAAAACCTTTTGCAAAGGTGCTGGAAGATAATCTTCTGAAATTGAGCAATCATGCTGCCAAACGATTGGAACAGCGTGGCATTGAGCTCAAGACCGAGCAAATGGAACAGATTGGTTCTGCTTTGGACAAAGCTGCTGCCAAAGGAGCCAAAGAGTCATTGATTTTAATGCAGGATATGGCTTTTATCGTCAATGTCAAAAATCGTACTGTGGTTACAGCTATGGATAGTGAGAGCATGAAGGATAATGTGTTCACTCAGATTGATAGTGCCGTAATCATTTCTTGACCGGCTGGCCCTTCTCGGGAGCCGGAATGCCGCTGACCGATTGATGCGGTAACCAAATGAAGACTGGGAGGATTTTTAAAAATGATAAAATCAATGTACTCAGGCGTTTCCGGGATGCGGGGTTTCCAAACAAAACTCGACGTAATTGGTAACAATATTGCGAACGTAAACACGGTTGGCTTCAAAGGCAGTCGGGTTATGTTCAAAGATATTATGAGCCAAACAACGGCAGGGGTAACTGCCCCTGGCGATGCAAGTGGTGGTGTCAATGCGAAACAAATCGGTCTTGGTGTAACGGTAGGTTCAATTGATACGCTGCATCTGGCAGGTAGCCCAATGACAACGAATAATCCAACAGATCTTCGGATTAATGGAGATGGATTCTTCTTGGTACGTTTGAGTGAAGATCAGGAAGTACCTTACCTGACTCGTGCAGGGGATTTCCATGTGGATGCTGCACGTAACCTTTTGACTTCGGATGGATTGTTTGTTCTGGATAACGGTGGTGGAAATATTACGATACCGGATGATGTTGTTTCCTTCACAATAGGTCAGAATGGAACAATTAACCAAACCATGGCAGACGGAACCATCGAAGCGGGTCCACAGATTGGAATAGGTAAAGTTGTCAATCCAGAAGGCCTTGAGAAAATTGGGGGCAACTTGTACCGTATGACAGCAAACGCGAATCCGGATGGGGCGCTGGAACCATTAACAGCGAACAGTGCTGAGGACGGAACAGGAGCAATCATTGCTGGACAGCTCGAGATGTCTAACGTGGATTTGACAGGAGAGTTTACTGAGATGATCGTAGCTCAACGTGGATTCCAGGCAAACTCCCGGATCATTACAACGTCGGATGAAATACTTCAGGAAGTTGTTAACCTGAAACGTTAATAGCTGATTAAATGAATTTTTAAAACGTGGGGGAGCTTGCTCCTCCCACTCTGATCAAGGGGGCTTAGCATGATTTCGGTTACGCGGTTAAATGGTTCTCCCATGTGGTTAAATGCGCTGATGGTTGAAATTGTGGAAGAGACGCCGGATACGTATATTACTCTGGTAACTGGAAAGAGACTGATTGTGCTTGAAAAAGCCGATGACGTTATTTCCAAGATTAAAGATTACAACCGTGAAATCGGGGTTCAGGCAGCCACTATTAAAGTGCAGCAAACGGAGGAATCCTGATGAAAAAAATGATGCCCTGGCTTGCAACAATGTTGCTGGCGATAACACTCATTGTGGTGGTTGTGTTTGTATTTATGCAAGGACAGAACGGGAATAAGGACGACACACATACGGCGGCAGCTTCAGAAGCCAAGAAGATGACTGCGGATGAGATTGTAGAGGTTTCTTCTGAGCTTGGAGAAATTAAAACCAATTTGGCTGATACGGATCATGTTGTAGTTGTCAGCTTTTCATTCAAGTTGACTGACAAAACTGCAAAAGAAGATTTTGAGAAAATCAAAGAAATTGTTGTAAAACCAATCATTATTCAGACGCTTGCAGATACGAAGTCTGAGGAACTGGCTACAGCGAAGGGCCGGATATTATTTAACGAGAAATTAACCGGTCTTATTAATGAAGCTTTACCAGAAGGTAATCTAAGTAGTACGAGCTTTTCATCCATTGTGATAGCAACGATGTAAATGAACAGAACATGCTGTAGACCTGTAAGGGGGTGAGAACATGGTGGATGTATTATCACAAAATGAGATTGACGCCCTATTAGCAGCCCTTTCTTCTGGTGAAATGGACGCAGAAGAATTGAAGAAGGAAGAAACTCAGAAGAAAATTAGATCGTACGATTTTAAGCGGGCAGTGCGTTTTTCCAAAGACCATATCAGAAGCTTGACTCGTATTCACGAAAACTTTGCACGCTTTCTCACCACTTATTTTTCAGCCCAACTGCGGACGTTCGTTCAAATCAATGTCGTTCAGGTCGAACAGTTGCCTTATGATGAGTTTATCCGTTCTATTCCTAAGATGACGATATTGAACATTTTTGAAGCGGAGCCACTACAGGGACGAATGGTGATGGAAGTCCATCCAAACGTGGGATATGCGATGTTGGATCGCCTTCTTGGTGGAAACGGGAGTGCTCCAACAAAGATTGCATCCATGACGGAGATTGAAACGACCATTATGGAACGAATATTCAGTCGTGCATTTGAAAGTTTGCAAGAGGCATGGAAGACCGTGTTGGATATTACCCCGAGGATGGAAGCGCTCGAGACCAATCCGCAATTTATGCAGATTGTATCTCCCAATGAGACCATTGCTCTGATCTCGCTCAGTACGAAAATTGGTGACACGACAGGCATGATCAATCTATGTATACCACATGTCGTTCTTGAACCTATTATGTCACGGTTGTCAACTCATCAGTGGTTTGTTTCGGAGAAGAAAACAAGAGCTCCTGAGGAGTATGATGCTCTAAAAGAGCGTGTGAACAAAGCCAAGTTACCCATCGTTGCGGAATTGGGAGAATCGAGAATTTCAATTGCAGAATTTCTGGGTCTGTCCGTTGGCGATGTCATTACGTTGAACAAACCAGTTGATGAGGGACTTTCCATTAAAGTGGGTGACAAATTGAAATACATGGGCAGTCCGGGGACAATCAAAGACCGTGTGGCTGTGCAAATAGACGAGATTGTCACCGAAGGAGTTGAAGAATTTGACGAGTAAGGATTATTTATCCCAAGAAGAAATCGATGCTTTGCTCAGGCAATCGGAATCGATAAACAGCTCGGAACCCGCCGAAAAAACGGTTGATGATTTTTTGACCGAGCTGGAGCAGGATGCCTTGGGGGAGATTGGTAACATTACATTTGGTAGCGCGGCAACAGCCTTATCCACGCTATTAGGCCTCAAAGTAGATATTACAACACCTAAAGTTTCTATCATTAGTCGAACGCAGTTTGAAGAAGCTTTTCCTAAGCCGCATGTTGCCGTTCATGTGAATTACGTGGATGGATTCGAAGGCATTAACTCACTTGTTATCAAGAAGAGAGATGCTCAAGTCATCGCTGATTTGATGCTGGGTGGCGAAGGAAATCCGGTCGATGAAGAACTGAATGAAATCCATATTAGTGCGGTACAGGAAGCGATGAACCAGATGATGGGTTCCTCTGCAACCTCAATGTCCACGATCTTTAATCGTTTTGTGAATATTTCCCCTCCGGGTATCGATATTCTCAATCTGGAGAGTGGAGAGGGTGTAAGTAATCTTCCAGCAGATGAGACGCTCATCCAGGTTTCATTTCGCTTGTTAATCGGGGATCTGATCGATTCCAATCTGATGCAGTTGCTACCAGTGCATTTTGCCAAAAGCATGGTAGATATGCTGATTGGAGGCGCTCAGGAGTCAACTGCCAGCGCACCAGTGGCATCAACACCTGAACCTGCGCCAGTAGCTGTACCAGCAACGCCACCACCGGTTGCGGAGCAGCCGCCCGTTCAGCACCAACAGGCTCCACAGGCTCCACAGGCTCCACAACAGCCTGCTCAGGACTATAACGGATATGGACAGGCCCCGATGGGTATGCCTCAAGGAATGCCGCCACAGCAGCCGTATGGCATGCCACCGCAGCAACCTTATGGTGCACCTCAACATTACGGTGGAATGCCAAATAGGAATGTCAACGTACAACCAGTTCAATTCGCCAATTTGCAAAATGGCGCGTATGGTCAGGTAGACGAAAACAATTTGAATTTATTGATGGACATTCCCCTTAAAGTCACCGTAGAATTAGGAAGGACCCAGAAGCAAATTAAAGATATTTTGGAACTGTCACAGGGTTCGATTGTCGAACTGGATAAGTTAGCCGGGGAACCTGTCGATATTTTGGTGAATAACAAACTGATCGCCAAGGGAGAAGTTGTCGTTATTGATGAAAACTTTGGTGTTCGTGTTATAGATATCGTTAGCCAATGGGACCGAATTCAGAAATTACAATAAGCACAATTTAGGGAGGACTTGAATCAAGATGGCAAACCGAATTTTAGTCGTAGACGACGCTGCATTTATGAGAATGATGATCCGGGACATTTTGTCCAAAAATGGATATGAGGTTGTTGGTGAGGCACAGGATGGCTCACAAGCAATTGAGAAATTTAAAGAGCTTCGTCCGGATCTGATCACAATGGATATTACGATGCCTGAGATGGATGGCATTGCAGCTTTGAAAGAAATTAAGAAGATTGATGCTAACGCTAAAGTAATTATGTGCTCCGCGATGGGTCAACAAGCGATGGTAATCGACGCTATTCAAGCAGGTGCCAAAGACTTTATCGTTAAACCGTTCCAATCTGACCGGGTTATCGAAGCGATCAGCAAGACACTGGGCGTTTAAGAGACATGATGATGGCTCAGGGTGATATTCCAGGAGGAGCTGGCGTGGGAAGTAATTATTATTTACAGCTTGTATGGGTGATTGTTGTCCTGGCCGTCATCCTGGCCCTTATTGTTTATCTGATCCGTTTCTTAAACAAACGGAATCAGCAAATGTTCCGGCACGGCACAATTCGTACCCTGGGCGGAGTTGGACTGGGGCAAAACAAGTCGTTGCAAATTATGGAAATTGGTGGATGTGTATATCTGCTTGGTGTAGGTGAAGACATCCAGTTGATAGATAAGGTTTCGGATCTGGAAGAGGCCCAAAGAATCATTGATTCCTTCGAACGAGATGCTGCTGCTCAACAAGGAAATCTCTCACCTCTCATTGCCAAGCTCACAAAACGTTTCCGTAAAGAAGAACCGCCGCGGGAAATGGAACTAGAGGACACAACTTCTTTTCACGAAATGTTTGAATCCAAACTTCGGCAGATGCCTAACCGTAAAGAGAAGATGGAAAAGCTCCTGGATAAAGACAATACTACAGATCGGTCGAGGGATTCATGAAGAAAAAGATTTGGTTAGCGTGTTGTTTATTAGGACTTATCAGTCTGGCATCTGTAACGGTTGCCTTTGCCGAACCCATTCCGAATATTGATATTCAGATTGGAAACGGTGATGGAGGAACACCAAGCACAAGTTCACTGTCCATCATTCTGTTAATTACGGTGCTTAGTATTGCTCCAGCAATGCTTGTACTGATGACCAGTTTTACTCGGATTGTGATTGTGCTCGGTTTTATACGTACATCTTTGGGTACACAACAAATGCCACCCAATCAGGTGCTGGTCGGTTTGGCGCTATTTCTGACACTTTTCATTATGTCGCCAACGTTGTCTTCCATAAATCAGGTAGCGCTTCAGCCCTATCTCCAGGGAGAGCTTACGCAAACCGAGGCACTTGAAAAAGCAGCGGATCCCATGAAGAAATTTATGTTTAGTCACACCAGAGAAAAAGATCTTCTGCTGTTTATGAAGTACAATCAGACTGAACAACCAAAGACCTATCAGGATATTCCAATTACTGTTATGGTGCCGGCATATGTAATCAGTGAGTTGAAGACAGCATTCCAGATGGGGTTTATGATTTTTATTCCGTTTCTGGTTATAGACATTGTTGTCGCGAGTACACTCATGGCAATGGGGATGATGATGCTTCCGCCGGTCATGATCTCATTACCTTTCAAAATACTGCTCTTTGTCCTTGTGGACGGGTGGTACCTGGTAGTCAAGTCACTGTTACTGAGTTTTAACACTTGATCCGGAAAGTTAAAGGAGGACGGTCATGACTTCGGAATTTATTATCGGTCTGGCCGGGAAAGCGGTATATACGTCATTGCTGGCCAGTGCACCCATGCTTATACTAGCTCTGGTTGTAGGACTTGCAATCAGTATTTTTCAAGCGACAACTCAAATTCAGGAACAAACATTAGCTTTTGTACCCAAGATTGTTGCCGTACTTCTGTCAGTACTTTTGTTTGGACCTTGGATCTTAAATATCTTGGTCGATTTTACGTTTAACATTCTCGATAATCTATACAGATACATAGGGTAGGCTTTAGCAGATGGAGACATTGTTGCAAAGTTTCCCTGTCGCTCTGCTTATGTTTTGTCGAATCACATCATTTTTTGTAACTGCACCAGTTTTTTCGGCTCGAAATGTGCCGGCTTCAGTTAAAATTGGTATCTCTGCATTTGTCACATTATCTGTCTATCTGATCTATGGAATAGACCAGACCGTGCCTACAGACCTGAGCTATGTCTTATTGATCATCAGAGAGATATTAATTGGCCTGCTTTTAGGTTTTGTGGCTTATCTGTTGATGACGGCTGTTCAGACTGCGGGGACCTTTATCGATCTACAGATCGGTTTTGGTATGGCTAATGTATATGATCCAATGACAGGTGCTTCAGCTCCACTTACGGGTAACTTGAAGTATGCATTTGCAATGCTTCTGTTTCTGACGATGAATGGACACCATTATTTGCTGGATGCGATAGTTTACAGTTACCGGTGGGTACCATTATCGAATGTGTTTTTCCTACGGTTGGCAGATGGAAGTATTGCTGAATTTTTGATTCAGACCTTAGGGCAATCATTTATGCTGGCTTTTCAGATGTCGGCTCCAATTGTAGTTGCGTTGTTTTTGACGGATGTTGGATTGGGCTTTTTGGCCAAAACTGCTCCTCAATTTAATGTATTTGCAGTTGGCTTGCCGCTTAAGTTACTCGTTGGTCTTGCTATTTTGCTTTTGCTGGTTCCCAGTTTCTCCTTTGTATTTAGTCAATTGTTCGAAGCGATATTCAGATCGATGGAAAAATTGCTTGGAACCATTGGACAAAGGCCCGGCTGAGTGAAACGGAGGAAAAGACACGGATGAAACTTCAACTCGACCTCCAGTTGTTTTCAGGGGAGAAGACGGAGAAAGCTACCCCGAAAAAGAGACAGGATACACGAAAAAAAGGACAGGTTGTAAAAAGTGCTGAACTATCTGGCGCATCCATTCTCCTAATCGCGTTTTTGATCATGATGGTATTCAGCAATTTCTATAAAGAACGTATAGTTCGTCTGTTTACAGATATCTTTATCAATCGATTGAGTATGGATATCACCGGAGAGAATGTGATGGCGCTAATGATGCGCTATGGCATTGAAGTTTTGTTATTGATCGCTCCCGTTTTGCTGGGTGCGTTATTGGTTGCTTTGATCGTTAACTACATGCAAGTTGGTTTTCTTCTTGTAGGGGAAGGTTTGAAGCCAAAACTTGAGAAACTGGACCCGATTAAAGGTTTCAAAAATATATTCTCTCTCCGCTCATTAGTGGAATTTGCTAAATCCATTTTGAAAATGTCGATTATCGGTTATCTCGTTTACAGTACAATTAAGGGCTACCAGTCAGATATTGCTTCACTTTCTCATTTTTCATTGGATGCTATTTTACATTTTGCTGCGTCGATCACTTTAAGTCTTGGTATCAAGATTGCAGTGGCATTAATGATACTTGCGATATTTGATTACATGTATCAGAAGTATGACCATGAGAAGAAGATTCGCATGTCCAAGCAGGACATTAAGGATGAGTACAAGAAAATGGAAGGCGATCCGCTGATCAAAGGTAAAATCCGGGAACGTCAGCGTCGTATGGCAATGCAGCGTATGATGCAGGAAGTGCCGAATGCGGATGTAATCATCACGAACCCGACCCACTTCGCGGTTGCGCTAAAGTATGAAGGTTCCGAGATGGAGGCACCGCAGATTATTGCCAAAGGTCAGGATTATGTCGCCTTGCGTATTAAGGAAATTGCCAAAGAAAACGGTGTTATTACGATGGAAAACAAGCCGTTAGCACGAGCATTGTTCCAGAGAGCCGAGATTGGTGACGCTATACCGGCCGATTTGTTTCAAGCGGTAGCCGAAGTGCTGGCTTATGTATATAAACTAAAGGGCAGAACGAAATAAAAGGGGATCGGAGGCCGTACATTCATTGAAGATTAAAGATATAGCTGTCCTTGCGGGTATCATTGGCATTGTGTTGATGATGATTCTCCCGATCCCGCCCTGGCTGTTGGACTTGTTGCTGGTCGTGAATATTTCAATTGCTCTGATGATACTCCTTGTTGCCATGAACAGCAAAGAAGCGTTACAGTTTTCTATTTTTCCAGCTTTGCTGTTGATCACTACACTATTCCGACTGGCACTGAACATTTCGACAACCAAGCTAATCCTTGGTGATGGGGATGCCGGAGCTGTAGTTGCTACCTTTGGTAGCTGGATTGCTGGTGGGCAAATTGCGATTGGATTTATCGTGTTTTTGATCCTCGTTGTCGTTCAATTTATCGTTATTACAAAGGGGTCTGAGCGCGTAGCTGAAGTTGCTGCCCGATTCACCCTCGATGCGATGCCTGGTAAACAAATGAGTATTGATGCGGATCTGAATGCGGGTCTGATCAACGAGCAACAAGCTCGTGAGCGTCGTTCCAAAATTGAACGTGAAGCCGATTTCTATGGAGCGATGGATGGAGCAAGTAAATTCGTAAAAGGTGACGCAATTGCAAGTATTATCATCCTCCTGATCAATCTCATTGGTGGATTTATAATCGGTATGACTGTGCATGGGATGGCTTTTGCAGATGCAATGTCAACGTACTCTGTACTGACGATCGGAGATGGATTGGTAAGCCAAATCCCTGCTCTGCTTATTTCCACAGCAGCAGGACTTATCGTCACCAGAGCGTCATCCGAAGGAAACCTGGCAGATGATATTACAGGGCAACTGTTTACATATCCAATACTTATTTATATCGTAGCTTTCGTTATCGCCATGCTCGGTTTCTTCACACCCATTCATGTTATTACTACGCTTCCGTTGGCAGGTGTGTTGGCATATGCCGCGTGGCGTATGCAGAATAATCTGAATTTGAAACAAGTAGCGGAAGAACAGTTGGAAGAAGAACAGCAGATTGAAGAGGTTAGAAGTCCTGAAAGTGTAATTAACCTGCTTCAGGTGGACCCTATTGAGTTTGAATTTGGTTATGGTTTAATCCCGCTTGCTGATAATCAGCAGGGTGGGGACTTATTGGATCGGATCATTATGATTCGGAGGCAGTGTGCTCTTGAACTGGGGTTGGTCGTTCCGGTCATACGGATTCGAGACAATATCCAGCTAAGACCCAATGAGTATGTTATCAAAATCAAGGGTAATGTGGTAGGCGGAGGAGAACTGTTGCTGAATCATTACCTTGCCATGAGTCCTGGCTATGATGAGGAATCTGTGACAGGTATTGAAACGACGGAGCCTGCTTTTGGACTTCCGGCACTATGGATTGATGAAGTAACCAAAGACAGAGCGGAACTTGCAGGATATACGGTCGTTGATCCGCCTTCCGTTGTGGCTACACATCTGACGGAACTGATTAAGAAACATGCGCATGAGTTACTTGGAAGACAAGAGACAAAAGCACTTGTGGATAATCTCAGAGAGAACTATTCTGCCCTTGTGGATGAACTGATCCCTTCGCTACTTTCCATTGGTGATGTACAGAAAGTGCTTGCCAAGTTATTGCGTGAGAAAATATCTATTCGGGATATGGTTACCATCTTCGAGACACTGGCTGACTATGGTACGTATACGAAGGATCCTGATGTGCTGACTGAATACGTCAGACAATCCCTCTCACGTCAGATTACGCAGCAGTTCTCTCAGAAAGGTGAGACACTTCGAGTGATCACGGTTGGACCTGGTCTTGAGAAAAAGATTGCTGAAAGTGTGCAACAATCGGATCAAGGAAGTTATCTTGCGCTAGACCCTGTATCTACACAAAATGTATATCAAAAGCTCAGTGAACAAGTGAACCGTTTGATTCAATCAGGTCAGCAACCTGTTGTATTAACTTCTCCAACCATTCGGATGTATCTGCGTCAGGTTATTGAACGTACTATGCAGGACATTCCTGTGCTTTCCTACAGCGAGTTGGAGCCGAATGTTGAAATTCAAAGTATCGGGGTGGTGAACTTATGAGAGTAAAACAATACGTTGTTGAGACCATGCCCGAAGCTATGCTTCAAATTCGCAAAGACCTGGGAAGTGATGCCGTTATTCTGTCCACCAAAGAGATTAAGGTGGGCGGTGTGATGGGAATGTTTCGCAAAAAACGGATCGAAGTTGTAGCTGCAGTGGATAAGGAAGAAAACAAGCAAACAACAAAGCCAGTACAAAATCAATTCACACCTGTACCTCGTGCATTTGTACCTGAGGCTTATCGGCAAACAGCTCGTTCGTTTGTTGCGGCTTCTGATGAGTCGGCGACAATGAGTACAGCTGATCAAAGTGTACAGGACCAATCTGCGGCTGCGCCGTCTGTGTTTGAATCGCGTAATATCGGTTCAGACACAGACAGCGGCTCTGGTTCTTCGAGCACCGATCATAAACCGCGACCGCAAGGGGCGGATTTTTCGGGTTCAACAACTGCTCCGAAGCCAACAGGCTCAGACCTGCAGCAGGACAAGTTGATGACTGAATTGCAGGATCTTAAACAGATGGTGACCAGGCTTTCAAAGCAAGGTACTTCTGTGGACCCTGTGCCAGAGGAACTGCATACGATCCGAGAACGTTTGACAGAACAAGATGTGTGGCCTGAAGTATGGGAATCCTGGTTTGATTCAATTCAAGCAAAATGGTCTGAGAATGGATTGAAAGAACAGGATGTAGAGCAAATAGTGAAACTTGAGGTTATGCACTTTTTGGAGCAACGTATTGAAGAAGGCATTCTTCCTACCACGCGAATCGTCTATGTAGCTGGACCAACCGGTGTAGGGAAAACAACGACAATTGCAAAATTGGCTGCTGAACAAATGTTTAAAAAACAGCGTAAAGTAGGATTCATTACATCAGATACGTATCGGATCTCGGCGGTAGAACAGCTTAGAACATATGCATCTATACTGAATGTTCCACTTGAGGTGGTACAATCACCCGGTGATACACAACGTGCCATTTCTCGATTAGAGAATTGTGATTTGATTTTTATGGATACAGCGGGTAGAAACTACAGAAATGAATTACTTGTTTCGGAATTGCAAAGTTTGCTTGCTCCTGTAGAGAATAGCGAAACCTTTCTGGTCATGAGTATGACTTCCAAAAGTGCTGATATGGTTCAGATCACGGAACATTTCAGTAAATATGGTCTAGATAAGGTGATTTTCACCAAAATGGATGAGACTGGGAGTTGCGGTCCGCTATTTAACTTGTTACACCGTTTTCCACTCAAGCTCGCATATGTGGCAAATGGACAAAATGTTCCGGACGATTTGTTGAAGCCGGATGAAGATTCGTTGTCTAAACAGTTGCTGGGAGAATGGTCACAATGAAGGATCAGGCAGCTGCACTTCGAAGTATGGTCTCCGCGCCATTGGAATTGGAAGGCATTGAGCGAGATATTCGATCCTCGAAAATCATTACTGTGGCCAGTGGTAAGGGAGGTGTTGGTAAATCCAATTTCACACTGAACTTTGCCTTGGCATTGCAGGCTTTGGGGCAAAAGGTACTTGTATTTGATGCTGATATTGGAATGGCTAATATTGATGTTCTTATGGGTACGTCTTCTTCCTATAATCTTTACCACCTGTTGTACCGACATAAATCCATAAGGGAAATCATACAACTGGGTGCTAGTGGCTTGCCTTACATTGCTGGGGGATCAGGCATGAAAGAGTTGTTCTCATTGTCTGATCGTGATCTGGAGTTCTTCGCCAGTCAAGTCGAGGATATTGCCCAGGAAATGGATTATGTCATCTTTGACACTGGGGCAGGACTCTCCAGAGAGAATATGAAGTTCATCGGTGCTGCTGATGAATGCCTGATTATAACTACACCTGAACCAACTTCAATAACCGATGCTTATGCTTTAGTCAAAGTTATGCACGGCCAGGAAAATGCTACGCCCTTTCGGATGATCGTTAACCGGGTGGAAGACGAACGAGAAGCGGAACGGGTGGCAGATAAAATAGCTGGAGTGGCGAGGCGGTTTTTGCAGACGGATATTCCGCTGCTTGGGTATATTTCAGAAGACGCCCAGGTAGTCAAGGCGGTAAAAAGGCAAATGCCCTATAGTCTGGCTTATCCGAATGCCAAAGCCTCCAAAGATATAGAGAAACTTGCTCTTCGTTATCTGGCTGTACCTGCAACTCCGGGATCCGGAACCTTGACAGGAATCAGGGGATTTATGAATAAGTGGCTTAAACGGACAACATGATTTCTGAATAAAGGAAACAGGGGTGACACAACATGGCGGCGTATCAAGTTTTGGTTGTCGATGATTCCGCTTTTATGCGTAAGATTGTTACGGATTTGATCCAGGCGGATCCGGAATTCAAGGTTACGGCAACGGCATCAAACGGTAGAGAAGCGATTCAAAAATCACTAGAATTGAAACCCGATATTATTACAATGGACGTTGAGATGCCCGAAATGAATGGGTTGGATGCATTAAAATCAATTATGAAGGAATCCTTCGTTCCTGTGATTATGCTCTCTGGTATCAATGAACAGGGCATGAAAGAAACCATTATGGCGCTTGAAGCAGGGGCATTTGACTTCATTCGCAAACCATCTATTTCACATGACCAGGATATTGCTCAAGTTGGTAAAGCCTTGGTTGAGCGCATGCGTGCTGCGATGAATGAGATCAAAAGAAAAGCTGATCGTGAGTTATCCATGAAAAATAGAGACATGTTGCGAGGAGCAGTTGCTCCCCCAACTCAGCCAGTGCAGAAAGAACTGCCGGCTAGGGATCGAGCGGAACCTGTGAAAAAAACGATCGAACCTGTCCAGACGAGTCAACACTCTCTTCGAGAGCGGACTGAAGCTTTTCAGGCCAAATCAAAGAAACCAATTGAACCATTGTCACCTTCAAAACCAAGTCGCGTAGAGAACAAACCAGAGCCTTTGCCGAAGGCTGAGCGTAATTTGGGGACGAAGGCAGAAAAAGCAGTGAGGTCAGCTAATCCGGTACAGACTCCAAAGGAAGTTCGACTACCTAATGCAGCTAGAGTGGCAGCCGATCAAATAGCGGCAACTTCTGCCTCTGCAAAAGCCAAGGATGTAATCAAGCCTAATCCTGTCCCCAAAGGTGGAGAGGGGCTGGAGGGACCATTCAACAAACTTGTGGCAATAGGTTGTTCTACGGGTGGACCGAGGGCTCTCAAAACATTGCTTGAGCAGTTGCCTGCTGATTTGCCTGCACCGGTTATTATTGTGCAGCATATGCCGCCCAACTTCACACGTTCTCTGGCTCAACGATTAAATACATTCAGTCCACTGCATGTGGTTGAAGCTGAAGAGGGCATGGTTCTGAAAAAAGGAACCGCCTATATAGCACCCGGCGGATTCCATGTGAAAGTTAACAAAACAGCAGACGGGAAGTTTATCGTGAAGCTGACTGAAGATCAACCAGTGAATGGCCATAGACCTTCAGTGGATACGATGTTTGAGTCACTTCTGCCGTTTACATCTTTACAAAGGCATCTTGTTTTGCTCACGGGAATGGGAAGTGATGGAGCACGTATGATGAAGAGATTATACGAAGCTGGAGTTACATCAACCTTTGCCGAGAATGAAGAAACATGTGTTGTATATGGTATGCCGCGTTCTGCTGTAGAGCTGCAATGCGTTCGTCATCTTCTGCCATTGCAGGAGATTGCGTCTAAACTTGTTCAAGCAGTGAAATAACGGAGTGTAACTCACAGAGGAGGTGCCTCACAATGGACATGAACCAATATTTATCCATGTTTATTGATGAGTCTAATGATCATCTGCAATCGCTTAACGAAAACATGCTTCAACTTGAAGGCAATCCGGAAGACCTGGGCATAGTTCAGGTTATATTCCGCTCTGCTCATACCTTGAAGGGTATGGCAGCAACTATGGGCTTTGAAGATTTGGCATCACTGACACATAAAATGGAAAATGTGTTGGATCTGGTTCGTAATGAGAAGTTGAAAATGCAGGATTACATTTTTGATACCATGTTCAAGAGTCTGGACGCTTTGGAAACCATGGTTCAGGATATTACCGAAGGTGGACAAGGTAAAGCAGATGTGTCGGCAATCGTAGCTTCACTTCAGGCCATTGAAAATGGTGAAATGACAAATGGAGACGGACCTGCTACAGAAACAAACAAGCCAGCTAACGCTTCAATTTCTTCGGCTGTGGAGCTGGATGAATTCCAATATTCAGTGCTGGATCAGTCGATCGCCGAAGGTCATCGTGTGTTCTACGTGGATGTGCTTGTTAGCGAGCATAGCCAGTTAAAAGGTGTACGGGCTTATATGGTCTTTGATATGCTGGAACGTTCAGGTGAAGTCGTTAAGGCTTACCCATCCGTTCAGGATATTGAGCAGGAGAAGTTTGAGCGCAGTTTCTCGTTGTATTACATAACAACTAAAGAGGCGCACGAACTGGAAGAAGGCATCATGAGTATCTCTGAAATTGAAAGTGCGAAGCTCATTCAACTGGATCAGGAGACTCTTCAGCAGATGGCCAATCAGGTAGCAGCTACAGTTGAAGCGCCACCCGCACCAACAGCTGTAGCTGAGGTTGCTTCGCCGGATAAGAATTCTGTATCGAAAGAAGAAGCCACAACGGCACCAGCTAAAACAGCTGCACCGAAGCAAGCTGCACCGAAGCAAGCTGCTGCACCTTCACGTACCATTCGTGTGGATATTGAACGTCTCGACGTATTGATGAACCTGTTCAGTGAATTGTTGATTGACCGTTCACGTCTGGAGCAACTGGCCAGTGAAACAGGCAACAATGATTTATCCGATACAGTAGCTCATTTAAGTCGAGTTAGCACAGATTTGCAAAATATTGTACTGAAATTACGGATGGTTCCGGTAGATACTGTATTTAATCGATTCCCGCGCATGATCCGTGATCTGGCTAAGACACTTGATAAAAAAATCGATCTGGTGATTACAGGTGCTGAGACGGAACTGGATCGTACGGTAATTGATGAGATTGGTGATCCGCTTGTGCATTTATTGCGTAACGCGGTTGACCATGGTGTGGAATCCATTGCAGAGCGTGTAGCTGCAGGTAAACCAGAGATGGGAACAGTAAACCTGCGTGCCTTCCACAGTGGGAATCACGTATTTATCGAGATTGAAGATGATGGTAAAGGTATCTATCGCGACAAGCTTTTGAAAACCGCGATCAAACGTGGTGTTGTAACCGAAGAACAAGGTGCCAAGATGAGTGACGATGAAGTAAATCAACTGTTGTTCGCACCTGGTTTTAGTACTGCTGATATTATCTCGGATATCTCTGGCCGTGGCGTTGGCTTGGATGTAGTAAAATCGAAGATCACTTCGCTTGGCGGTAATGTAACCATTCATTCAACTCCAGGCAAAGGCACGAACTTCTCTGTTCAGCTTCCATTGACTCTATCCATTATTGCTGCAATGCTTGTACGACTTGGTTCAGAGAAATACGCTGTTCCGTTGTCCTCCATTGTAGAGACGGCCATTGTACAACGTGAGCAAGTTCGTAATATTCACGGCAATAAAATGATCACGTTCCGTGAGTCACTGATTCCGTACTTGTCCTTGAGCGAAGTTTTCTCCGTACCTGATTTCAACGACGCTGATGAGCCAGAAACAGAAATTGTCGTGATTCGCAAAGGCGACCGTCTTGCAGCCGTAGCTGTTGAAGAATTTATTGGACAGAGTGAGATTGTTCTCAAATCAATGGGAACCTATCTTCCTGCTATTGAAGGAATCTCTGGAGCAACCATTCTCGGAGATGGACAAGTAGCCCTGATTCTTGATCCTAATGCATTTATTAAATAAGTATAGAGCTAAGTCTTACATTTAATAGGGAGGTTTTTTACATGGAAGAAGAGTTGAAAGTCATCGTCTTTAAATTGGGTTCCGAAGAGTATGGTATTGAGGTAGATAAGGTTCAGACGATTGAGCGCATGATGCCAATTACCCGTGTTCCCAAGACACTTTCCTTTGTAAAAGGAGTTATTAATCTACGCGGTGTTGTAATTCCGGTCATTGATCTACGCGGTCGTTTCTCCCTTCCGGAAACGGAATACACGGATCAGACTCGTATTGTTATCGTAGGTGTAGACGATATGCAAGTTGGCTTTATCGTAGATTCTGCCAATGATGTTATTGATATCAAGAGCAGTGCAATCGATAGCCCACCAGAAGTGGTTGGCGGCGTCAAAGCAAGATACCTGCGAGGTGTTGCTAAATTGGAGGATTCACGCTTGTTGATTATGCTCAACCTAAACGAAGTATTAAATAAAAGCGAGATTGTACAGCTGGAAAGTGTTGAGGGCTAGTACCGTGGAGATGTTCAACCGATTTGAGGTATTCCAGATGGATGTGCTCAAAGAGGTCGGTAACATTGGAGCAGGCAACGCCGCAACGGCGTTGTCTCAACTCCTCAACAGACCGATTGACATGGGTGTACCTACAGTACAAATGCTCCCTTTTGAAGAAGTTGCCGAAAAAGTGGGCGGAGATGAACGCATCGTGGTTACCGTGTTTCTTCGTGTAGAAGGCGAAGCACCGGGAAATCTTTTCTTTATGATGACACCAGAGGCTGCTAAAATGTTGTTGAATAGACTTGCCGGGTTTGATCTGAAAGAAGGACTCGCTTTTACAGATATGGAACAATCAGCGCTTTCCGAAATTGGAAATATTTTGGCTGGATCCTATCTTTCTTCTTTGGCAGATTTCACGAAGTTGTCTATGTATCCAACTGTTCCTGGACTTGCCATCGACATGGCGGGTGCCATTCTAAGTTATGGCTTGCTGCAATTTGGCGAGATGGGTGACGCTGCATTGTTGATTGACACATCTTTCTTTGAAGGTGAAGATCAAGTTGAGGGTCAGTTTTTCCTCATTCCGGATCCACCATCCTTTGCAAAGATATTTGAATCGCTAGGGGTGCCACTGAGCCATGATTGAGGACAAAAGCGTCGTTAAAGTCGGTATGGCGGATTTAAACATCGCTCATCTTCCTGGTGTAATCCGTACGACGGGCTTGGGCTCGTGTGTGGGATTAACAATGTATGACCCACATTTGAAGCTGGCTGGAATGGCGCATGTCATGCTTCCTACTTCAGAGATCGCCCGTGAAGGGAAACTGAACACTGCGAAATATGCGGATACGGCGTTGCCTGAGCTTTTGGAAAAGATGATAAAACTAGGCGCTTCTCACTCACGTATTGTGTCTAAAATGGCCGGGGGCTCTCAGATGTTTGCCTTTGCTGGCGCTGGAGATACAATGCGCATTGGACCAAGGAATGCAGATTCTTGTCGAGAGTGGCTTCAAAAACTCAATATCCCTCTTCTAGCAGAAGATACGGGTGGGAATTATGGACGAACGATTGAGATGGACTGTGAAACTGGACTTTTGACTATTCGAAGTGTACAAATGGGTGTAAAGGAATTATAAGACTATGATAGGAAACTACCGCATTAATCTTGGAGCAGGCATCGTTGGGTTTATTCTTACTTTTTTTGTAGCGTACAGCAGCAATGTGCTGATGACCAGTTTAATTCGCGGATTGATCGGATTCGTAGCCTGGTTTGTCCTTGCATATGGTTTACGCTGGGGATTGGGATTGCTGCTGAACCCTCAGATCGAGGGAAATGGGTATGGTTATGATTCACCAAATGCTCAAGATCAAAGAGGTTCACAGGTGGACATTAAAATCGAAGACAATGGACAAGAGCTGAATGATTTGCTCAAGAGTGGACAGAACGCTTCATCTGGGGACGATCTTCCGCCATCTGAGACGAAAGCTCCAACGGGATTCGCCCCTTTGGATCCGCCTAAACTTGTCCGGACCAAGGATCCGGAGGAATTGGCGCAGGCCGTTCGTCACCTGACAGACAAATAAGGAGGGTGAAAGCAATTGAACGAGCGTAAAGCTTCACATTTGAACCATTCTGATCTGTGGGAAAAGTGGAAAGAACATGGAGATCTTGATGCCAAGAAAACGTTGATTGAAAAGTATCTTCATATTGTAAATTATGTATCCGGTCGACTGGCTGTTGGTTTACCCAAAAATGTTCCCAAGGATGACTTGGAGAGCAATGGCGTTATGGGGTTAATTGATGCATTGGAGAAGTTCGACTATGAACGTGGTCTGCAATTTGAAACTTATGCATCATGGAGGGTCCGCGGAGCCATTCTTGACGGTCTGCGTCAAGGTGATTGGGTTCCGCGTTCTGTGCGGGAGAAGGCCAAGCGAATTGAAGACGCCTACCAACAGCTGGAACAAAGTTATCTCAGGTCTGTTAGTGATGAGGAAATGAGCGAGTACCTGGACGTGTCCACTAAAGATTTTCAACATATGCTTCAGGAAGTGGCAGTCATGTCACTTTGCTCGCTGGAGGACCCAATTCGTGAGGAAGAGTCTGAGACTCGTCTGTCTTTGATGGTGGATGAGAAAGCCAAAAATCCGGATTATAAAGTGAATGAGTTTTATTTGAAGGAAGCTTTGGTGCAAGGGCTTGACAAGTTGACGGTAAAAGAGAGAACGGTTGTTTCACTCTTGTATTACGAAGATCTTTCTCTTAGTGAAATTGCTGAGGTTATGTCTCTTTCTCCGTCTCGTATATCCCAGTTACATTCCAAGGCAATATTACGATTACGCGGCACGTTGGACAAACAGAAAGATTTGTTGATGCGTAAAGATTAATAGAGAGAAGTAATATCATTGGAGTTTGGGGAGTGGAAAGTATAAAAGGGGGAAGAATTGCGGTGACACAGCGGACTGCTTTGGAACAATGTTTAAACATTGTTTTATCGGACGACAAATGCACAGCCTACCTTGAATTTTCCAAAGAGGAAGAAGGCTTTGCCTGCACGATCGATGAACTTGAACAATTTGTGGCGGACAAGGGCATCAAACAAGGTGTATCGCGAGAGGCACTATTACTTTTTGTGAGCAACCCTGAAACCTATTTGAAAGATAAATACAAGATTGCAGAAGGTGTCGCTCCCATTCAAGGAACAGATGGCTTCATCAAGGTCCTGGTTGGGATGGACGATACGAATGAACGACGACCATTGGAATCGGAAGATGGAACCGTCGATTACAAAGAAGTGACCCGGTTAAACAATGTCCGTAGTGGTCAGATCATTGCAGAGCGGATCGCTCCTAGCGATGGCATACCAGGCAGAGCAGTAACGGGTGAGGAAATTCCTTATCGTCCGGGAAAAGAAGCTCGGTTTAAAGTTGGGAAAAACGTTGTGATTAACCCGGATGGTTCTGCGATGTATGCTGCACTGGATGGGCTGGTTACCAAAACGGACGGTAACAAACTGAATGTGTTTCCGGTTTATGAAGTCAATGGTGACGTTGACTACAATAACGGTAATATTGACTTTGTAGGCACAGTTGTCATACGAGGCAATGTACTTACCGGATTTAAAGTAAAAGCAGCAGGTGACATTCGTGTCGTCGGAGGTGTCGAAGGAGCTGAACTGGAAGCAGGCGGCTCAATCGAAATTACTGGTGGTATTATTGGTTATAACAAAGGACTGGTACAAGCAGGCCATAATGTTAAATGTACTTTCATTCAAGAAGGTAACGTAGATGCCGGTGAAGATGTTCTGGTTTCCCAAAGTATTATGCATTCCAATATTCGTGCTGGCCATGGTGTCATCTGTGCGGGCACCAAAGGTCTAATCGTTGGTGGCTCCATCCAGGCTGGTCAGAACGTCTCAGCGCGTGTTGTAGGCAACAGCATGTCCACGGTCACTTCCATTGAAGTTGGTGTGCTACCAAAGCTGCGTAACGAACTCAATGATTTGCGCAAGGAAGTCAGAGAGCAGATGGATTCCTTGGACAAAACGAAGAAAGCTTTGACATTGCTGGATCAATTAGCTGCCGCTGGACAACTCACTCCAGATAAGATGTCGATGCGAATCAAGCTGAATGCTACGCAGAAATCTGCTCTTCGTATAAGTGAAGAAACGAAGATGCGTATCTTTGAAATTGAAAAGGCACTTGAAGATACAAGTAAGGCTCGTGTTGATATTCTGAAGATGATTTATGGAGGCTCTAAAATAGTTATCGGCAGATACACGAAATTTATTAAAGATCCAGTGAGTCGAATTTCATTTTATTATCACGATGGTGATATTACGATGGTTCCATACGTTTAAGTACAGCATTCAGGCACAGGAAGAAATCCATTCGAAACCGTGAGGTGAGCGTATGAGTTTCAAAGCAGTGGAGTTGCAGATTGCGGTACCACGAACAAGTGAAGCGGGACGTTATCAAAGTGAAGCCCAGCAACGACCGATTACGGATCAGAATCTTTTGGCAGAGCAAACATCGAAAGAAGCAAATGAAGCAAGGCAACGAAGTGAAGCAATGGACGAAACTTCACAGACTTCGGTGCGTGATGGTCATAATCATGATGGGGAACAGCAGAGTGGTTTCGATGGACAGGAGTCTGCTCAGGCTCAAGAAACTGTCAAACCTGCAGAGCACCCGTACAAGGGAAAACACATAGATCTGTCTTTATAATAAATGGTTGTTATGGACATGGAGTCTTGCGCACCGATGGTTGAATCAGAAGGAGAGAACCCAATTTGTCACCATGGATCATTATTGTCATATTAGGGGCCTGCGCCATCGCCTATGCTTGTATTATGCCTCGGAAAAACAAGGCGCAAGAGCCTGGGCATCAACTGGTGCAGGAGATGGAATCTACGCTTGAACACTACATGACCGAGATCGAAAATGATAATGATGCTCTTATTCAACGTGTGGCTGAAATGAAGGGAGAAGCGACAGCAGCCGATCAACGTATGCAATTGCAACTTCAGGAATTACAGCAGCGGTTGGATCAGCTGGAACAGAGCAAAAAGAACGAACCTGTCGCTTCGCCTGTTCCACACTCCGGTAATGTATCCGTACCATCTTCCGAAGGTTTGCAAGCACAAGCGCTCGTGAAAAGTGTACAAGCAGAGGCGGCCCAGCAGGCGTTAGAAGCAGACGAACAGACCAGTGAAGTCGAATCTTTGCCTGGGCGTGAGTCGATTAAAGATCGATATGCAGAACTCTTTAATCTACATGCTGAGGGTAAGTCGATGGATGCCATATCCAAGCAGACAGGCATTCAGCGTGGTGAGGTACAGTTAATACTGCAACTGGCAGAACGGGAGGAAAGCTAAGTCATGGACAAGCGATCCTTATGGATTGGTCTGGGGAGCGGCTTGATTATTGGTGCGGTTTTGCTACAACTGGCCACAGTTGGACAAAACGCATTATCGGATAGTAATCTGGACCCCGAGCAGACCGCCAATATGACCAAAGAACAGCTTGAAACAGCCGCAAAAAGCCTGGATATGAAGGTGGTCGGTTCTGATGAGGGATTGTTCACAGAAGCTGAGTGGGTAGAGAAGAAAAAGCAAGAAAGCAGTGAGTTGCAAGGGAAAACAGCAACATCGCCTGAGACAGTAACCTCTACGGAAGCACCCGCAGAGCCTGAGAAGCCACAAGAGCCTGCTGCAAGTGAAGGTGAAGGACAAAAAGAGATAACTGAGCCGAAGACAACAGAGCCTGTAACGCCGAGCAATCCGAAAGGCGCAACAGTATCATTCAAGGTACGTTCAGGCAATAGTCTGGCGATCGTTGCAGCAAACCTAAAAACTGCGGGAATCGTAGATGATGCTCAAGCGTTCATCAAGGCTGGCAAGGCTGAGCGAATCAATACGAAAATCCAAGTGGGTACCTATGCGCTTGAAAAAGGCGAAAGTTTCAAATCCATTATCGCAAAAATTACGAAAGAACCGTCAAACTGAGCATGCTCGGACAGGACGGTTTTTGCGTATTAAACGGTGCATTTTCAAAGCTTGATAATAATTAGCGCCTGAGTTACATATCAAGTTTAAAATGATTCGATACTAGCAAAAAACGAAAAGTAGATTTTAGCTTTAAAGACTGTTGCATCGGACAGTCAGTTATGCTATATTAGATAACGGTGTTAAAACACACGCATGTGCTAATTTTGTTGAGGGTGCTTTCCTTATGGAGAGTCTTGGCGAAAAATGATGCCGGCGGAGGACACAATAAAAACCATATTAGGAGGTGTGTGAAGATGGCAGTAATCTCCATGAAGCAGCTTCTCGAAGCTGGGGTACACTTCGGTCACCAGACTCGTCGTTGGAACCCAAAAATGGATCGTTATATCTTCACTGAAAGAAACGGAATTTATATCATCGACTTGCAAAAGACGGTGAAAAAAGTCGAAGAGGCTTACAACTTCGTTAAAGGAATCGCAGGAGAGAATGGTAAAATTCTTTTCGTGGGTACTAAGAAACAAGCTCAAGATTCCGTTAAAGAAGAAGCTGAACGTGCTGGTCAATTCTACATTAACCAACGCTGGCTTGGCGGTACCCTGACTAACTTCCAAACAATTCAAAAACGTATTGATCGTTTGAAACAGTTGGAAGCTTGGGAAGAAGACGGTACATTCGCTGTATTGCCTAAAAAAGAAGTTATCTTGCTTCGTAAAGAAAAAGATCGTCTGGAGAAATTCTTGGGCGGTATTAAAAATATGAAAGGCCTGCCAAGCGCCCTGTTCATCATCGATCCACGCAAAGAGCGTATCGCTGTTGCGGAAGCTCGCAAATTGGGTATCCCAATTGTAGGTATCGTTGATACTAACTGCGATCCGGACGAAATCGATTATGTTATCCCAGGTAATGACGACGCGATCCGCGCTGTTAAATTGCTGACAGGTAAAATGGCTGACGCAGTAATCGAAGCTAACCAAGGCGAAGAAACTTCCGCTTAATAGATTCGAACATATGTTATAAACTAAATGAAAAGGGTGGTTGGCAGGTGGATAACCTCTCACTGCCCTTTTTTTAGAGTGTACGTACAATACTTAATGTTGGAGGGAATTTATAATGGCAGTTAATGCGAGTGCGGTAAAAGAACTTCGCGAAAGAACGGGCGCTGGTATGCTCGATTGTAAAAAAGCACTGGAAGAAGCAAATGGTGATGTAACAAAAGCAGCTGAATTGTTGCGTGAGAAAGGTCTCTCTGCAGCAGCAAGCAAAGCAGGCCGTGCAGCCACTGAAGGCGTTGTAGAATCTTACATCCACGCTGGTGGACGCATTGGTGTCTTGGTTGAAGTTAACTGTGAAACTGACTTCGTTGGTAAAACGGATCAATTTAAGGATTTCGTTAAAGATGTAGCTATGCAAATCGCTGCAGCTAATCCTAAATTCGTTACACGCGAAGAAGTTCCTGCAGATGAGCTTGAAAAAGAAAAAGAAATCCTGAAAGCTCAAGCTCTTAACGAAGGCAAACCAGAGAAAATCATTGAAAAAATGGTTGAAGGCCGTATCGGTAAATACTACGAAGAGTACTGCCTGCTGGAACAAACTTTCGTAAAAGATCCAGACAAAACGATCTCTCAATTGCTGAACGAAAAAATCAGCCAAATTGGTGAAAACATCTCCATCCGTCGTTTCGTTCGTTACGAACTGGGTGAAGGTCTTGAGAAAAAAGTAGACAACTTCGTAGAAGAAGTAATGTCCCAAGTAAACAAATAAGACGGTTTCTATAAACCGGCGAGCAAAATTGATTTTCGAAGATATAAGAATGATGAAACTTCGAAGCGTAAACTCCCTTATATCTCAGGAAAACAGTGCCTTACCGGTTAAACGTTTTTCCTAAAAGAGCGGAACACAACTGTGTTCCTTTCTTTTTAAGCAGGAGGCCATGCGCGAGAAGTTTTGTTGGTTGAACACCAAGCGTGTTCAATTCAAAGTGGAGGGTGAATAATTGGAACAGCCAGTATTTAAACGTGTTGTCTTAAAGGTCAGCGGAGAGTCTCTTTCCGGTCAAAACGGCTACGGTATTGATGCAGATACGATCTCGTCGATTGCCCAACAGGTAAAAGAGGTTGTTGCACTTGGTGTACAGGTTGCTATTGTATGTGGCGGCGGAAACATCTGGCGTGGAATTGCCGGTAGCGAAAAAGGCATCGATCGTGCAACTGCCGATTATATGGGTATGCTGGCGACAGTGATGAACTCGCTGGCACTGCAGGATGCTTTGGAACAGATTGAAGTGCCTACGCGTGTACAGACATCTATTGCAATGCAACAGATTGCAGAGCCTTATATTCGTCGTAGAGCTATTCGCCATCTGGAGAAAGGCCGGGTCGTTATTTTTGCAGCAGGTACAGGTAACCCGTTCTTTTCCACGGATACAACAGCAGCACTGCGCGCAGCGGAGATTGAAGCAGAAGTTATCTTGATGGCCAAAAATAAAGTTGATGGTGTATACTCAGCAGATCCGTTTAAGGACAGCACAGCTGTGAAATTTGATCAGTTGACTTACATGGATATTCTTAACAAAGACCTTGGTGTAATGGATTCAACGGCATCCTCGCTTTGTAAGGACAACAACATCCCGTTGATCGTATTTGCCATTACAGAACAAGGTAACATCAAACGTGTTGTTCTGGGCGAACGTATCGGAACAATCGTTAAAGGGAGTGTAGATTAATGCCACAAGCGGTTAAACAACATGCCGAAGAGCGTATGGAAAAAGCAATTCAAGCATTGCGTCGTGACCTGGCTACTTTGCGTGCAGGCCGTGCAACTCCAGCTCTTCTGGACCGAATCCAGGTAGAGTATTATGGAGCAATGACGCCATTGAATCAACTCGCTAATATCAGTACTCCGGATTCCCGTACACTGATGATTCAGCCTTGGGACAAATCCTCCATGGGTGACATCGAGCGTGCCATCATGAAATCGGATCTGGGTCTTACTCCAGCCAATGATGGTAGCATGATCCGTTTGTCTATTCCGGCATTGACGGAAGAACGTAGAGCGGAACTTGTTAAGCTGACGAAAAAGTTCGGTGAAGAAGGTAAAGTAGCGATTCGTAACATTCGCCGTGACGCGAATGATGACATCAAGAAAATGGAAAAGTCAGATATTTCCGAGGATGAATCCCGGAGACATCAGGACGATATCCAAAAATCGACCGACAAGTTTATTGCTGAAGTCGATAAGGTACTCGCTGCCAAAGAAAAAGAAATCATGGAAGTGTAAGACAAGCGCAGCCCCTCCAATACGGTGGGGTTTTGTCTCTTTTTCCAAGCTTCAGATAAAGAAACTTCAGGGATTTTGGAGGAACAGGAATGATCAAACGGGTTCGGTCGTGGTGGAATGGGGCTGACAAGCAGGAAACGCTGACTATATCCGAGGACAATATCCCGCAGCACGTCGCCATCATCATGGACGGCAATGGACGATGGGCCAAACGTTTGGGACTCCCGCGTATAGCCGGGCACCAAAATGGCATGAAGGCAGTCAAACGTGCGACCATCGCGGCGGATGAACTGGGCATCAAATATCTGACGATGTACGCTTTTTCGACAGAAAACTGGACGCGTCCAAAAGAAGAAGTGGATTTTCTGATGCGACTTCCGCAAGAATTTCTAGCCATAGAGCTGGATGAACTTATAGAAAAAAATGTGCGCATTCGCATGATGGGTCAAGAGGAACATTTACCTTCTCATACCATTAATGCCTTGCGGGAAGCCATTCGTCTTACGGAACATAATACAGGTCTCGTTTTGAACTTTGCAATGAACTATGGAAGTCGTCGTGAAATGACGGACTGTGTTAAACAGATCGCTCTGCAGGTGAAATCGGGGGAACTATCGGCAGAGGACATAACACCTGAACTCATTGATAGACATATGCTGACGGTTGACATGCCCGATCCGGATCTGCTGATCCGGACGAGCGGAGAGTTGAGATTAAGCAACTTTATGCTCTGGCAGCTTGCATATAGTGAATTATGGTTTACGGATATATACTGGCCCGAATTTGGCAAAAAGCATTTGCTTGAAGCAGTAGCCGAATATCAGCGCAGAACAAGGCGTTACGGCGGTTTGAAATAGATGGAGGATGAAGCCGTTGAAACAGCGATTAACGACAGGAATCATAGCAGGTGTGTTGTTTTTAGGTTTTTGCATGCTGGGCGGACCCTGGTACCATGGTTTGGTACTGCTTATGGCTCTCATCGGTTATTATGAATTTGTTAAAATGACCGGGGTGATGCCTTTTTCAGGTGTGGCCCTGATTGGATATGCTGGTGTTTTTGCCATTGTGTTTCCTTGGGAGATGCTTTGGGAGGCAAGACCGTTATCCTTATTTCAGGTCATCTGGATAGTAATGCTTGTGCTGATGACAGCTTCGGTTGTCACCAAAAATAAGCTTCCCGTGAATACAGTGGCGATGCTTTTCATCGGCGTGTTGTATATAGGGATCGGTTTCTATTACATTGCAGAATCCAGACATCTGCATCATGGATTGTTCTGGACTTTCCTGTTGCTGGGCTCCATATGGGCCAGTGATGCAGGAGCTTATTTTGTAGGGAAACTAATTGGTAAAAACAAACTGTGGCCTTCCATCAGTCCAAACAAAACCGTGGAGGGTGCGCTGGGTGGCATCGTGATTGCAATTGTTACTTCTGTTATTTTTGCATTAGTATCAGATGGTTTGCTTTCGTGGCAAAGAGCGATTGTGATCGGAATTGCCTGTGCAGTTGTAGGTCAGATGGGTGACTTGATCCAGTCTGCATACAAACGTGTATATAATATCAAGGATTCAGGCAGTCTTCTCCCAGGGCATGGAGGCATTCTTGATCGGTGCGACAGCTGGATTGTTGTTTTTCCATTCGTACATATACTAATGCTATTGCCCTACTAAAGAAGAACTTGAGTCTGAGATAACAGCATTGTTTGCCGTAGGCATTGGATAATTAAAAATGAGGTGCAGCATGAAAAAAATTGCGATTCTCGGGTCAACCGGTTCCATTGGAACCCAGACACTGGATGTAGTTGACATGCATCCAGAACTCTTTCAAGTGGAGGGACTGGCTGCCGGAGGCAATACAGACCTGCTGGTCGAACAAACCAAACGTTACCGGCCGAAGAAGGTATCGGTGGGGTCCAAAGAACTGGCGGAGAAGGTAGCTCCACATTTGCCAGCAGGAACGCAACTGTTTTATGGCACTGAGGGACTCGTAGAAGTTGCGGCAGGAACCGATGCGCATACGGTTGTTACAGCGGTGGTGGGGAGTGTTGGATTGGAGTCAACGCTTGCTGCCATAGACGCAGGCAAACAGATCGGGCTGGCCAACAAGGAGACATTGGTTACAGCGGGGCATATTGTTACTACAAGAGCGGCTGCCAAAGGAGTCTCTTTGCTACCCATCGATAGTGAGCACTCTGCGATATACCAATGCTTGAATGGTGAAAACAGAGAACGCTTGGCAGGCATTACGCTCACCGCTTCAGGCGGATCATTCCGGGATCTTACCCGTGAACAGTTGAAGAGCGTGACTATTGAGGATGCGCTTAAACATCCGAATTGGTCAATGGGGTCCAAAATTACGATAGACTCGGCAACGATGGTTAACAAGGGTCTCGAGGTCATTGAAGCACATTGGTTATTTGGTCTTCGATATGATCAGATTAATGTATTGCTTCACCCAGAGAGTGTTATTCATTCCTATGTGGAATTTGATGACACCAGCATCATCGCACAACTGGGGAATCCGGATATGCGCGTTCCCATTCAATATGCACTGACTTACCCTGACCGCTTGCCATCACCAGCACAGCGTCTGTCTCTTGCTCAAGCTGGAAAATTACATTTCCGTGAGATGGATATGGAACGGTTCCCGTGTTTAAGAATGGCGTATGAGTGTGGTAAAATGGGAGGAACCGGAACAACGGCGTTTAATGCAGCCAACGAGGTTGCTGTAGCCCGTTTCTTGCGTAAAGAGATTTCATTCCTTAAAATAGAAGATATTATTGCTTCTGTGCTGGAAGCACACCACAATGTGGACGAGCCTGATCTGCAGGAGATCGCGCGTTGTGATCAGGAGAGCCGTAAGCTTGCGGCCAGTCTGTAATCTCTTTTTTCATAACAAATTGGAAGAAGTGATTCTCTTGTGCGGCATCAGAGAATAATGATAATCTAGAGGGACAGACTGCGGTATGTGCCGTGAAGGAGGATGGATAGGGATTGGAAACCATACAAGTGGTATTTCTAACGGTGCTCATGTTCTTTGTCATCGTGACGGTTCATGAATGGGGGCATTATTATTTTGCCAAACGCGCCGGTATTCTTGTACGGGAGTTTGCGATCGGTTTTGGTCCAAAATTGTTCTCATATAAAAGAAACGAGACCCAGTTTACATTGCGTTTGTTGCCTTTTGGTGGATATGCACGAATGGCAGGGGAAGATCCGGAACTGGTAGAGATCCAGGAAGGACAGACCATTGCGGTAAGATCAGTGGATGACCAGGTGAAGATGATCTATCTGGACCAGCTGGATAACCGTAAAAATGTAATACGTGGTGAAGTCATCTCCATTGATATGGAGAGAGCGCTGAAGCTTCAACTCGATGTAGATGGAGAGATTCAGGAGTATCGTATTCATCCTCAAGCAATGTTGGTAAGTCGTGGTAAACAAACGCAGATTGCACCGAAAGATCGTCAATTCGGCAGCAAAACTGTTGGACAGCGTGCATTGGCTATTTTTGCGGGCCCACTCATGAACTTTATCTTGGCCTTTGTGCTGTTTGCTGTATATGCGCAGATGGCAGGAGTTCCGGTGGAAAATCCAAAAAATCTTCAAATTGGTGAGGTGCTTGAAGGTGGGGCAGCCGATCAGGCGAACCTGCAAAAGGGCGATATTATCGAAACCATCAATGGTACTGCAATTGGTACGGATTCTCAAAAAATGGTGTCGATGATTGCCGATTCCAAAGACAAGCCGATGGAATGGACGCTGCGCCGGGGTTCGGATACGTTTAATATAACGATTACTCCACGTGCTGTAGAAGGACAAGAGGGCGGTAAAGTGGGGATCGTACCTACGTTACCAACCCGATCTGTTGGATTTGTAGAGACATTTAAAGTCTCAGGCGTGGCCATGGTTGATACAACCAGAATAATATTTGAAGGTTTTAAACATCTGATCAATCAATTCAACATGGATGATATTGGTGGCCCAGTTCGTACATTTGAAGTGACAGGGCAAATTGCTAAACAAGGGATTGAACAATTAACGAGATGGGCAGCAATTTTGAGTCTGTATCTTGGGATATTTAACTTGCTACCAATACCTGCACTGGACGGCAGCCGTCTGGTATTTTTGGGAATTGAAGCGCTGCGCGGCAGACCTGTTGATCCCAATCGCGAAGGCATGGTGCATTTCATCGGATTTGCGATGTTGTTTGTGTTGATGCTGGCAGTAACTTACAATGATATATTACGTTTAATTAACGGATAATTACGGTTGGACTACGCTCTGGACATTCAGAGATAGTCGTTATGGGAGGACGCTGGAGTCTTATGTCAAAGGAAAATGATAAACAGTTCGTGACTGAAATCACACCACAGGGTGAGGATTTCTCACGCTGGTACATTGATGTTATCAAAAAAGCTGATCTCATGGACTATGCACCCGTACGCGGTTGTATTGTGTTCAAACCAGACGGCTTTGAAATCTGGGAACATATTAAGGATGAGTTGGATCGTCGTTTCCGGGAAACGGGCCATCGCAATGCGTACTTCCCGATGTTCATTCCTGAGAGCTTCTTTCAAAAGGAAAAAGAGCACGTGGAAGGTTTTAACCCTGAATTACCATGGGTTACTGAAGCTGGCGGAGAGAAGTTGGAAGAACGTCTGGCAATCCGTCCTACATCCGAAACGATTATCGGTCACATGTATTCCAAGTGGATTCAGTCTTATCGGGATCTGCCGGTACTGATCAACCAGTGGGCTAACGTAGTTCGTTGGGAAAAAAGAACGTTGCCGTTCCTTCGCACAAGTGAGTTCCTGTGGCAGGAAGGTCATACAGCGCATGAGACGGAAGAAGAAGCACGTGAAGAAACGATGAAAATGCTTGAGATTTATCGTGAAGTGGTTGAGGAATACTTGGCTATTCCTGTAATTGTTGGTCAGAAAACCAAATCCGAGAAGTTTGCGGGTGCGGTGGATACGTACTCGATCGAAGCCATGATGAAGGATGGGCGTGCTGTACAAGCAGGTACATCTCACTATATGGGGACGAACTTTGCAAAAGCATTTGAAATCCAGTATCTTAGCCGCAATAATGTGCTGGAGCTGGCTTACACTACTTCATGGGGAGTAAGCACTCGTTTGATCGGTGCATTAATTATGGTTCACGGAGATGACCGTGGTCTCGTACTTCCTCCTAAAGTGGCACCAACACAAGTGGTCATGATTCCAATTGGGCCTCCGAAAACGCGTGATGCTGTTGTTGGGCGTGCAGATGAGTTGTTCACTGAGTTGAAAAAAGCTGGAGTTCGTGTGAAAATGGATGACCGCAGCGATGTTCGCCCAGGTTGGAAGTTCAATGAATACGAGATGCGCGGTGTTCCGATTCGTCTGGAGATTGGTCCACGTGATATGGAAAATGGCGTTTGTGTACTCGTATCACGGATCACAGGTGAGAAGAAAGTGGTAGAACAAGCGAACCTGGTAGAAGAGATCCAGGCTATGCTGACACAGATTCAGGCAGATATGTTAGAGCGTGCTCGCACATTTATGTCGGATAACTTCTACTCCGTGGATACACTCGATGCGATGAAAGAACTGATGGAAAATAAACGCGGGTTTACACTGGCTGGATGGTGCGGTTCAGAAGCTTGCGAAGATAAAGTAAGAGAAGTCACAGGTGCAACAAGCCGGAACATTCCGTTCAAGCCTGCGGAAGAAAAGCATACGTGCCTGGCTTGTGGTGAACAGGCAGAACACACGGTTGTGTTTGCAAGAGCATACTAAGTCAGGATCACTTGACGAAAAGCACTTATTCACCGTTTAAGTAATGAATGGAGAGCTTCTGTCGGATAAAATGAGTCGGTGCGAGTTCGGATCGGTGACATTTTTGAATGCAGGGGCTTTTCATGCTTTAAGGGGGTACAAGGAGGAACACGATGAGCGGATTCGAGGAGAAAAGAAAACGGTTTGAGTTGTTGATGAAACAGGCAGAGCTTCCGGCTGGTCTGTTAGAGCCCTATTTTTTGGATGGATGGATTGAACAAGTAGAGACCAATCGAAGTAATCGGGAATGGAATATTCTGATTGCAAAGGATACGTTGGTACCCGCTCCAATCTATCGCACATTTTGCCTGCATATCCAAGAGAAAATGAATCATATCGCCAAAATTTCATTTGGCTTCAAATACACGGACCAAGTACAAAATGGTGATATCGTCAGTGAATATTGGAATCTGTTTCTGGAGTGGGTTACCCGTGAGATTCCATCTGTAAATGGTTGGATGAACCGGACAACCTTTGAATGTGAAGAGGATCTTCTACAACTGACAATGAGTGATGCAACGTCGATGGAATTGGCTCGTAAGAAACAGATTGATCAGGCTATTACGAAATTCTATGAAAATTACTTTCATCTACCTCTTCGCATCAAGATGCAAGTGGGTGAAGTGGGAAGTAATAAAGAGGCCATGGAACAGTTCCAGGCCCAAAAACGTGTAGAAGAACTTGAGGTCATCGAGAAGATGATGAGTGAAGTGGACACAGAAATCCCGGTGGATGAGGAGCAGGGTGATCTGCGTTTGCAAATGGGTTATGACATCAAGGAGCCAGCAGTACCCATGCAGGAAATCCAGGATGAAGAGAAAAAGGTCACGCTTCAAGGTACGGTATTTGGACTGGATCGTAAAGAATTGCGAAACGGAAATACGTTGTTTACCTTCTACCTGACCGACTTCACGGACTCCATGCAAATGAAGATGTTTGCCAAAACAAAAGAGGATGTAAAAATTCTCAGTTTGCTGGCTAATGGTAAATGGGTAAAAGTGCGTGGTCGTGTAGAATATGACCGGTTTATGCAAATTCCTGAACTCGCTATGATTCCTTCGGATTTGATTGAAGTTAAAGCACCGCCGTCTCGTAAAGATAATGCACCAGAGAAGCGGGTGGAGTTCCATTTGCACTCTACGATGAGTACGATGGATGCTGTAACTTCAATCGACAAATACGTGAAAATGGCAGCAGAGTGGGGACATAAGGCGATTGCTGTCAGTGATCATGGTGGGGTGCAGGTCTATCCCGAGGCTTCCAAGGCTGCTAAGAAAAACGGGATTAAAATGATCTACGGCCTTGAGGCCAATGTCGTGAATGACTCTGTTGCAGTTGTAATGGCTCCTCAGCCATTGGATCTCCAAACAGCAACATACATCGTATTTGATATCGAGACCACAGGTTTGTCGGTAACACAGAACAAAATTATTGAGATTGCAGCCGTGAAGATGCAAGATGGTAAAGAAATCGACCGGTTTGCAACGTTTGTAAATCCGCATGAACGCATTCCCTACAACATTCAGCAATTGACCAATATTAATGATGACATGGTAAAAGACGCACCTGAGCTGGAGCCTGTTATTCGTGAGTTTGTGCAGTTTGCTGGTGATGGTGTGCTTGTTGCGCATAATGCACGTTTTGACATGGGCTTTATCCAGGCTTCCCTGAAGCAAATTGGATTGCCAGAGCTTCCTAACCCGGTCCTTGACACATTGGAACTGGCGAGATTGTTATTTCCAAAAAATAAGAATCACCGTCTGAATACGATGGCGGATAAATATAAAGTTGGACTCGAAAGTCATCACCGTGCCATTGATGATACGGTTGCACTCGCGGGCATACTGATCGGATTATTAAATGATGCTGCCCAGATGAAAGGGTTAACTAGGCTTGATCGCTTGAACGATTATGTAGGTGTCGACTTGTCGAATACAAGACCTTTCCATTGTGGAATCTATGCATTGAATGATGTCGGTAAGAAAAATCTATACAAGCTGGTATCTCTCTCTCATACGGAACATTTCAAGCGGGTACCGTGCATTCCCAAATCAAAACTGATTAATTTGCGTGAAGGCCTTGTTATTATATCGGGCTGTGAAAAAGGGGAGTTTTTCGAAGCGGTGCTTAACAAATCGCTCGAAGAAGCGGAAGAGATCGCTGAGTTCTATGACATTCTGGAGATCCAACCACTTACCATGTATATGCATTTGGTGGATAAAGGGTTGGTGGCTACACCCGAAGAAATCAAAACAGCGATCCGTAAAGTCATCGATATAGGTGCAAAACTTAATAAACCGGTCATAGCCACAGGTAACGTGCACTATTTGGAACCGCGTGACAAGTTATATCGGGATATCACCATTCACGGAATTACAGGTTTTAGTCCACTGAAAGATCAACGTAAACCGGATGCACATTTTAGAACGACAGAGGAAATGCTGGAAGAGTTCCAGTTCCTGGGCCAAGATAAAGCTTACGAAGTCGTTGTTACAAATACGGTAGAGTTATCTGATCGATTTGAGGAAATTAAGTTATTCCCGGACAAACTGTTTACTCCAATTCTGGAAGGTGCGGACGAAGAAATCCGTAATACCTGTTATGAAACTGCCAAGTCCATCTATGGCGAGGAATTACCAGAAGTAATCGTTGCACGACTAGAGAAAGAGCTCATTCCAATTATTAAATATGGTTTTTCTGCCAACTATCTGATCTCGGAACGCTTGGTTAAAAAATCGAATCAGGATGGTTACCTCGTAGGTTCGCGGGGATCGGTTGGCTCCTCTGTTGTTGCTACATTCCTGGGTATATCCGAGGTTAATCCACTACCTGCTCATTATATTTGTGTGAATTCAGAATGCAAACACAGCGAGTGGTTCCTGGACGGCAGTGTTCGGAGTGGATTTGACCTTCCAGAGAAAGAGTGTCCGGATTGTGGTGGCACACTTAAAGGAGAAGGCCAGGATATTCCGTTTGAGACCTTCCTTGGGTTTAAAGGAGATAAAGTTCCCGATATTGACTTGAACTTCTCTGGTGATTATCAGCCTCACGCACATAACTACACGAAAGTGCTATTCAGCGAGAAAAGTGTTTTCCGTGCGGGGACCATCGGTACGGTGGCTGAGAAAACAGCATTTGGTTTTGCTAAGAAGTACGAGGAACATCATCAGAAGAAATGGCGTGGAGCTGAATTGAATCGTTTGGCCTCTGGCTGTACTGGGGTGAAACGGAGTACTGGTCAGCATCCCGGTGGTATTGTCGTAGTACCTGATTATATCGAGGTCGAAGACGTTACACCTGTTCAGTTTCCGGCTGACGACGTTAATGCGGAGTGGAAAACGACACACTTTGATTATCATGCTTTTGAAGAAAACTTGCTGAAACTTGATATTCTGGGGCACGATGATCCAACTATGATGCGGATGTTGCAGGATTTGACAGGGGTCGATCCAACGACCATTCCGATGAATGATCCGAAAGTCATGAGCATGTTTAACTCAACCGAAGCTTTGGGTGTTACACCGGAACAGATTAGGTCGCCAGTCGCGACGTTTGGCGTGCCGGAGATGGGAACGAAATTTGTACGTCAGATGCTTGTTGAATCCCAGCCGACGTCTTTTGCCGATTTGCTGCAGATTTCCGGATTGTCCCATGGTACAGGGGTATGGCTTGGAAACGCTCAGGATCTGATTAAGAACGGAACGTGTAACATTAAGACGGTAATTGGGTGTCGGGATGATATCATGTTATTCCTGATCTATAAAACGGGAATGGATGCAAGTCTGGCATTTAAGATTACCGAGAGTGTTCGTAAGGGACGGGGCCTGCCGCAGGAATGGATTGACGAGATGAAGAATTGTAAAGTGCCTCAATGGTACATTGATTCGTGTCTCAAAATCCAGTACATGTTCCCGAAGGCACACGCGGCCGCTTATGTTATTTCGGCAGTACGTACGGCGTTCTTCAAGCTGTATCATCCGATTGAATATTACGCAACTTACTTTACCGTTCGGGCGGATGAGATTGATATCGAACTGATGTGCCAGGGATATGACGCGATCTATCGCAAAATTACGGAAATTGAGCAATTAGGTTTCCAAGCTCCTCCAAAAGAGAAAAACATGTTACCTGTTCTGGAAATGGGTCTGGAAATGGCAGCACGCGGATTCTCGCTGAAATCCATTGACTTATACCGTTCGGAAGCGACAAAGTTCATCGTTGACGGAAAATCACTAATCCCTCCATTTTCGGCGTTGGCAGGAATCGGGGATAATGCTGCTCGCAACATTGCTGCAGCAAGAGATCATGGTGAGTTTCTATCGGTTGAGGACTTCCAGCAGAAGTCGAAAGCAAGTAAGACCATTGTTGAACTCCTGTCCAATATGGGATGTTTCCGTGGCTTGCCAGAGAGCAATCAGCTTTCTCTTTTCTAGGATTGAATTTGGATCTAAACATCGCGATTGCTGGGGGAACGTAATTTTTCCTTCATTAGTAAGTAAACTGCCTGAACCATCGCTTACTTGTCACTATTACCAGACTATGTTATAATTTTTGAAGTGAACGAGATAGTACGAATTTCTAAAGAGTGGGGAAACCCACTCTTTAGTCTTTGGTATACAAGAATCTTGGGTATTGAATAATCTGCCAGTGCTTTTTTGCTGGTGTAACCTAAGTTGGAGGTTATTGGTTTTGAGCACAACGAACATTAAATCTACCGTGGAAGAAATGATCCAACCCTACTTGAACGAACAAGGCTTCGAGCTGGTTGACATCGAATACGTCAAAGAAGGCAGCAACTGGTTTTTACGGGTGTATGTCGACAAAGAGGGTGGCATCGACATCGACGATTGCGTCTTGATCAGCGAAAAGCTGAGCGCCAAGCTGGATGAGAACGATCCGATTCCAACCATCTATTTCCTTGAAGTGTCTTCTCCCGGTGCGGAGCGTCCACTGAAAAAACCTGAGGACGTTACCAAAGCTGTAGGCAAAAATGTTTTTGTTACAACCTACGAGCCGGTGAACGGATTGAAGGAATTTGAAGGCAAGCTGCTTTCCTTTGATGACGAGGAACTCGTGATCGAAGCAGGCAAAAAACAGCATGCCATTTCTTATGATAAGGTTGCCAGTGCGCGCCTAGCTATTTTGTTTTAAGTGCCTTGTTCACTTTATTAATGAAAAAGACACATCTCACGATAACGGCAAGGTGCTCATGAGTTCAGAGCCTTTCGCCGTTTTACGTATGAGATGCCATGTTTGAAAGGGGGATCAACATTCATGAGTATGGATTTTATTGAAGCAATGAATGAATTGGAACGGGAAAAAGGGATCAGCAAGGATGTGCTATTTGAAGCGATCGAGGCTGCACTAATTTCCAGCTACAAGCGGAATTTCAACACGGCCCAGAATGTGCGTGTTGACATGAACCGTAATACGGGAGTTATTCGGGTGTATGCCCGTAAATTGATCGTGGAAGAAGTCCTAGATTCACGTACCGAAATTTCATTGCCTGCTGCACGAGAAATCAACCCACACTTCCAGCTGGAAGATATTGCGGAGATTGAAGTTACGCCGCGTGATTTCGGACGTATCGCGGCACAAACTGCCAAACAGGTAGTGACCCAGCGGATTCGTGAAGCCGAACGCGGCCTGATCTACAACGCTTTCGTAGATAAGGAAGAAGATATCGTTACGGGAGTGGTGCAGCGTCAGGATTTGCGCAATATCTACATCGATCTGGGCAAAATCGAAGCGGCTTTACCGCTGACCGAATTGATGCCGAACGAGAAGTTTGTTCATGGTGACCGTATTAAGGCGTATATCACCAAGGTCGAGAATACGACGAAAGGGCCGCAAATCATTTTGTCCCGTACCCATCCGGGCCTCTTGAAACGTCTCTTTGAACTGGAAGTGCCTGAGATCTTTGACGGTGTAGTTGAAATTCGCTCCGTCGCTCGCGAAGCAGGGTTCCGCTCCAAGATTGCCGTTCACTCCCGCAACGAGGAAGTTGATCCAGTTGGATCTTGTGTAGGTCCTAGGGGAATGCGCGTGCAGACCATTGTGGGTGAGCTGCGCGGTGAAAAAATCGACATCGTTCGTTTCTCCGATCAGGTAGACGAATATGTTGCTAATGCACTGAGTCCTTCCAAAGTATTGGAAGTTCATGTATTTGAGGAAGAAAAGATGGCTCGGGTTATCGTTCCGGACTATCAACTGTCGCTCGCAATTGGTATCAAAGGCCAAAATGCCAGATTAGCAGCCAAATTAACCGGCTGGAAAATCGACATTAAGAGCGAGAGCCAGGCGGAACAGGAATTCGGCAGAGAAAAAGATTCTTCTTCTGAAATGCATCAGGATTCCGTCTCCGTCGACTAAAGTAAAGTACGGGGGGCGCTGACGTATGAAACCAAAAAAAGTGCCGCTGCGCAAATGTGTGGCATGCCAAGAAATGATGCCCAAAAAGCAGCTGATTCGCATTGTTAAAACGCCAGAGGATGAAGTGCTGATCGATTTGACTGGCAAAAAATCCGGACGTGGTGCCTATTTATGCGGCAAAGAGTCCTGTTTTAAGCTCGCACTCAAAAACCGGGCCTTGGATCGGGCGTTAAAAGGCAAAGTCTCACCTGAAATTTACCAGCAATTAGCAGCTGACTTCATCGCAGTTGAGGATGAATTCAAAGCAGCACAGGAGCGTGAACATGACTAATATTAAAACGCTGTCTTATTTGGGACTCTCTATGCGTGCAGGTAAACTTGTAACAGGTGAAGAAATTGTACTTAAAGCGATCCGTTCTTCCGAAGCTAAAATGGTTATTGTTGCGGGTGACGCCTCAGCCAATACACAAAAGAAATTTCGCGATAAATGCGGAACTTATAAGGTTCCTCTGTTGATCGGATTTGACCGGGATAGCCTGGGTTCAAGTATCGGAAAAGACACGCGTGTTGTTCTTGCAGTAACGGATCGAGGGTTTGCAAAAATGATCTCCAAGCAAGTCGGTATAATGTCGGAGGTGGAGTATATTGAGTAAACAGGAAAACAAGGATAAATTGCGAGTTTATGAATATGCGAAGTCCCTTAATATGAGTAGTAAAGAAATTATAACCATTCTTAAAAAGCTGGAAATTCCCGTAAACAATCATATGAGTGTCATGGAGAATGGTTCAGTCGGTAAGGTGGAACAATTTTTTAAAGATATAAAATCTACTGCTGCTTCCAAACAAGGCAACGATGCAAAACCAGTTGCTACTTCGGCAGTGCGCAGTGACAAACCAGTGGACAGCAACAAGCCGGCCGGCGGAGTGAACACGCCGAAGAGCAGTAACCCATCCGGTAGTCCCGTACAAACAAAAATACAACAGGAAAAGCAGGTAGGTATGAACAATAGACCAAATTCCAACAATAACAATGGCACCCAAAGACCCAGCGGCCAAGATAGCCGCAACAGAACGAACTCTTCCCAAGGCTCAAGCCAAGGGGGACAATCAAGTAACCGCCCAAGACCAGCTCAAGGTGGACAAAGCAGTACTGCATCCCGTCCGCAAAGTACGGGACAACGTCCAAACAGCACTGGTGGCGGTCAAGCAAGACCTTCAGGACCTAATACTGGTGGCAACACTGGTACTGGCGGCAACCGTAGCGGTGGCCAAGGTCAGAGCCAAGGACAAGGCCAACGTAGAAGCGGCCCAGGTGGCACTACTGGCAGCAACAACAATAGTGGTAACCGTTCGAACAGCGGTGGCGGTGGACGTCGTTATGATGACAACCGTGGCGGCAACTTCCGTGGTAACCGTGGTGGCAAGAACAACCGCAACAGAAATCAACAACAGTACCAACAACGTGAGAAAATTGATAACACACCTAAGAAAATCATCGTTCGTGGTGATATGACCGTTGGTGAAACAGCGAAGTTGCTCCATAAGGATGCTTCCGAAGTTATCAAAAAGCTCATCGCTATGGGCGTTATGGCAACAATCAACCAAGAGCTTGATATCGAAACGATCCTTCTGCTTTCAGGTGAATTCGGTGTTGAGGTTGAAGTGAAGATTGTGCTTGAAGATGACCGTTTCGAAACACTGGAAGAGAATGATGATGCTGCTGACTTGCAGGCTCGTCCACCAGTAGTTACGATCATGGGTCACGTTGACCATGGTAAAACAACTTTGCTGGATGCGATTCGTTCCACGAATGTATCCGATGGCGAAGCTGGCGGAATCACGCAACATATCGGTGCATATCAAGTTGAAATTAACAACAAAAAAATCACGTTCCTGGATACTCCGGGTCACGAAGCGTTTACAGCGATGCGTGCACGTGGCGCACAAGTTACGGATATGACGATTATTGTCGTAGCTGCGGATGACGGTGTTATGCCACAGACCATTGAGGCGATTAACCATGCCAAAGCTGCTGGGCTACCAATCATCGTGGCTGTCAACAAAATTGACAAGCCGGGCGCTGATCCAGACAAAGTGAAACAAGAATTAACCAGCTATGAACTCGTTCCGGAAGAGTGGGGCGGAGATACCATCTTTGTTAACGTGTCAGCGAAACAAAGAATGGGTCTGGAAGGTCTGCTTGAAATGATTCTGCTCGTTGCAGAAGTGAACGAATACAAAGCGAACCCGGACAAACGTGCCCGTGGTACAGTGATTGAAGCCGAGTTGGATAAAGGACGTGGCCCAGTTGCACGTATCCTCGTACAGCACGGTACATTGAAAGTCGGCGATGCTTTCGTTGCAGGTAACTGCTTCGGTCGTGTTCGTGCGATGGTCAATGACAAAGGTCGCAAATTGAAAGAAGCTGGACCTTCAACACCTGTAGAAATCACAGGTCTGACTGAAGTTCCAGGTGCGGGAGATCCATTCATGGTGTTTGAAGATGAGCGCAAAGCGCGTTCCATCGCTGACAAACGTTCGATCACGCAACGTGAATCCGATCTGGGTACGCATACTCGTGTGACGTTGGATGATCTGTTCCAGCACATTAAAGATGGCGAGATCAAAGATCTGAACGTAATCATCAAAGGTGATGTACAAGGTTCGGTTGAAGCATTGAAAGGTTCCCTTGCGAAGATCGAAGTTGAAGGTGTACGCGTGAAAATTATTCATAGCGGCGCTGGTGCAATCACAGAATCCGACATCATTTTAGCTGCAGCATCCAATGCTATCGTGATCGGTTTCAACGTTCGTCCTGATAACCAGGCGAAATCAACTGCAGATCAAGAGCAAGTAGACATTCGTCTGCATCGCGTGATCTACAGTGTTATCGAAGAAATTGAACAAGCGATGAAAGGTATGCTTGATCCGATCTACAAAGAAAAAGTTATCGGTCATGCTGAAGTTCGGAGCACGTTCTCCATCAGTAAAGTGGGTACCATCGCTGGTTGTATGGTTACCTCGGGTAAAATTACGCGTTCTGCGGAAGCACGCCTGATTCGTGATGGCATTGTCCTTTATGAAGGTAAGCTGGATTCCCTGAAACGTTATAAAGATGATGCCAAAGAAGTAGCACAAGGTTACGAGTGCGGTATCACACTTGATAAATATAATGATCTCAAAGAAGGCGACGTTATCGAAGCTTTCATTATGGAGACAGTACAACGATAAGCAAGGAAGCATGAGGTGAACAACGATGGCTAAGATTCGTACAGGTAGAGTGGGCGAACAGATCAAGAAAGAAATAAGTCTGCTCATCCAGTCTGAACTGAAAGATCCACGTATCGGCTTTATTACGGTAACGGGAGTCGAAGTGACAGGAGACTTGTCGCAAGCCAAAGTTTATCTGAGTGTCTTCGGTGAACAGGAACAAAAAGATAACACGCTCAAAGCTCTGGCAAAAGCAAATGGATTTTTGCGTTCCGAGCTGGGCAAACGTATCCGGTTCCGGCATGTTCCCGAGTTGATATTTAAGATTGACGAATCCATCGCTTATGGCAGCCGAATTGAGAAGCTGCTTGGCGATATTGGTTCCGACAAGAACGAATCCCAGTAACAGAATAGAGGAGACGGCAATGCACACTTATGAACAGGCGCTCCAGGCCGGAAAGCAATTTCTGCTGGAGCATGATGATTACCTGGTCGTGTCGCATGTACAGCCGGACGGTGACGCAGTCAGCTCGACGGTAACGGTGGGCTGGCTGCTGTCATGTCTGGGTAAGACATTCACGATGATTAATGAAGGTGAAATCCCCGGGCGCATGCAATTTTTGTGGGAAGCAGGCAACATTGTGAACATGACCGAACAACCACCGCAGCGAAAATATAAAGCTGTTATCTGTGTGGATTGTGCAGACTTTGCCAGAGTAGGTTTGACACGTCATTATTTCGAAGATGATGCTGTTATCTTGAATATTGATCATCACCCTACAAATGACGGTTATGGTACAGTCAACATCATTAAGTCTGATGCTGCTGCAACGGCTGAAATCTTGTTCGATTTTCTTAACCTGTTCCAAGTAACATGGGATAAAGATGTTGCGACGGCAGTTTATACAGGATTGCTTACCGATACAGGTGGATTCCGTTATGCCAACACCAGCCCAAATGTAATGACAACGGCCTCCAGACTGCTTGAACATGGCGTGGATGGACCCTATCTCGCCCAGACCTTGTTGGAACAGGTGACTCTTCCGCAAGTTCGGATTTTGAATCAGGCACTATCAAGCCTGCAGATGACAGATGATGGAAAGATAGCCTGGGTTGTTATTACACCAGATGATATGGTGGCTTGTGGAGCAGCAAATGAAGATCTTGAAGGGGTAGTGAACTATCCGCGCAACATTCAGGGCGTGGAAGTTGGTATCTTTTTCAAAGTCATCAACGAGAATGCGGTCAAGGTTTCTTTGCGTTCAGCTGGCAAGATTGATGTTGCTGCACTAGCCCAGACCTTTGGCGGAGGCGGGCATGTGCTCGCAGCCGGATGTCGTCTGGAAGGCAGACTTGATGATATTGTCGCAAAAGTACTGAAGCAGGTGAACTCACAATGGTAAAGCCATTTGAAGGTGTACTTCCGGTATATAAACCGGCGGGATTTACTTCTCATGATGTTGTAGCCAAAATGCGTCGCATTCTCAAAATGAAGCGCATTGGGCATACGGGCACACTTGACCCACAAGTTACAGGCGTTCTGCCTCTCTGTCTTGGACGGGCGACACGTGTGGTGGAGTACATGCAGGAGCTTCCGAAGGAATATCTGACTACGCTCAGATTGGGACTCTCTACTGACACAGAGGATATGACAGGGGAAGTCATTGAGCGGGCTGAAACGACTGTCGAAGTAACACAGGAACAGGTTCAACAGGTGCTAGAGCAGTTTCTGGGCACGATCTCTCAAGTACCACCCATGTATTCTGCGGTAAAGGTAGACGGCAAACGTCTTTATGAGCTTGCTCGTGAAGGTAAGACGGTAGAGCGTAAGAGTCGTGAGGTCACAATCTATGAGCTCGAACTTACTGGGATTGAGACTCAGGGTGAGACCACCGATATATCCTTCCGGGCCTTATGTTCAAAAGGTACTTATATTCGGACATTGTGTGTAGACATTGGCCGGGAACTCGGATATCCATCAACCATGGTTCAACTGGAGCGTACGATATCGGCAGGTATCTCTGCGGATCGTTGTCTTCGTATTGAAGAAGTGGAACAACTCATGGCTGACGGGACTTTGGCGGAGGCGCTGATTCCTGTTGACGAGGCTATTGCTTCAATTCCAGCCCACAAGGTTGGAGAAGAACAGACCAAAGGAGCACTGCAAGGTCAGAAACTGTCTGCGCGTCTTCTGGAACCGCCTGTGGAGCAACCTGGTTTGCTGCGGTTGTATGCTCAGGATGGTACGTTTCTGGGGATATTTGAGCGGGATGAACTAAAACCAACGGTGAGGGCAGTTAAAGTCTTTTTGCCGGAATAAAGAGGTTTCGGGCTTGGAGTTGTGGTGATGCTCTAGCTTGGCCTATCTAGTGAAATGCAGGTGAATGATTGTGAAAACCGTAATGCTAACCTATCCGCAGACGTTACATTCGACTGAGCTGAGCACACTGCCCCAAGTGCTTGCGATTGGTCAATTCGACGGACTGCATCTCGGACATGCAAGTGTCATTTTATCAGCTGTCCGCATTGCGCGGGAAACGGGCATGCAGGCAGCGGTCATGACCTTTCATCCACATCCGAAGGAAGTTATGCGCAAAGGGGATTACGAGGGTTATTTAACTCCCTTGAGAGATAAAGAAGACATCTTGGCAGGAATGGGCGTTGATGTACTCTATGTGGTGGAGTTCAATAAAGATTTCTCACGGTTGACGCCGCAACAATTCGTACACGACTTGTTGATTCCTCTTCAGACACGAACAGCGGTGGTGGGTTTTGACTTCCGTTTTGGTCACAAGGGTGCAGGGGATGAACAACTTCTTCGTACTTTGGGAGAAGGAGAGATGACGGTGGAAACTGTTCCTCCTTTCTTGTTAAATGGTCAAAAAGTGAGCAGTTCTCTCATTCGTGGCCTGTTGAAGCGTGGGGAGATGGATGAGGCCAGTCAGTGGCTTGGCCGACCTTACAGCATCAGAGGAACCGTCATTCACGGGGAGAAGCGTGGACGAACGATTGGATTTCCTACAGCCAACCTTGAACTCACGGATCATTACGTTACCCCGTCGAAGGGAGTTTACGCTGTTCGTGTGCAGTATGGCGAGCAGGAACTGCATGGCGTAATGAACCTTGGTGTGAAACCTACGTTTCACGAAAGCGGGATGAAACCTACGTTTGAAGTGCACCTTCTTGATTTTGATGGACACTTGTATGACCAGGAACTAAAGGTTGAGCTCGTTCACTATATTCGTCAAGAACGAAAGTTTGACTCCATTGATGCATTGATTAGCCAGATTCGTGAAGATGCATTAACTGCCGGCCGCCTGTTATCTTAAAGGTTCAGGATTAAATGCATGTTTACATTTACTTTAACTAGGCAATTATGATATACTGTACTACGTTGTCGATTAAGACAACATTAACCTTGGCTTGGTTGCTTGCTCTCACCGGCGGTGACGAGGCTAATGGCGATTATATTGAAGGAGGTGAACAGGATGGCATTGACTCAAGAACGTAAACAACAACTGATCGACGAGCACAAAACTCACGAGTCCGATACAGGATCTCCAGAGGTGCAAGTTGCTATCCTTACGGAAAACATCACAAGTTTGACAAACCACTTGCGTACGCATAAGAAAGACCACCACTCACGTCGTGGACTTTTGAAAATGGTAGGTCAACGTCGTAAGCTTTTGGCTTACGTGAAAAACAAAGATGTTAAACGTTACAGCGCACTGATCGAAATACTCGGATTGCGTCGTTAATTATCGTACATGTTTTCAAAATCAACCTGGCTGTTATCCGTCATTCTTTTGTCTAAAAGGACAAGCGGAACTTACAGCCGGGTTGTTTTGTAGATGAACATGTTGCCATATATTTGTAGATGGGGCTCCGTGAGGAGCTTTTGTTGTGCAGGTTAGCATGTTGAAAGATTCATACATAGCTAATGAATGCAGGACAAGCAGGAAATACTGTGAATATGCAGAATCCATTGAATTAGGAACGAATAAAAGGAGGGGTTTCATGGAACAGCGTGTTGAAATGCAGCTTGGTGGAAGAAAGCTTACGCTTGAGACCGGGCGTTTGGCCAAGCAGGCTAATGCTGCCGTTAAGGTAACATACGGGGATACCGTGGTATTGTGTACCGTGACAGCATCAAGTGAGCCGAAAGATCTGGACTTTTTCCCATTAACGGTGAACTATGAAGAAAGATTGTACGCCGTAGGTAAAATCCCGGGAGGATTTATTAAACGTGAAGGCAGACCGAGTGAGAAAGCCATTCTTTCAAGCCGTCTGACAGACCGTCCAATTCGTCCTTTGTTCCCGGAAGGCTTCCGGAATGATGTACAAGTTCTGAATATCGTTATGAGTGTGGATCAGGATTGCGAACCGCAAATCGCTGCAATGATTGGTACATCAGCAGCATTGAGCATTTCGGATGTTCCATTCAGCGGACCGATTGGTGGCGTGAAAGTTGGACGTATTGATGGCGAGTTCATCATTAACCCAACGATTGCACAGCTTGAAGTCAGTGATATTGAACTGGTCGTTGCAGGAACCAAAAATGCCATCATGATGGTTGAGGCCGAAGCAAACGAAGTGCCGGAAGAAGTGATGCTCGAAGCAATCATGTTTGGACATGATGAGATCCAAAATATTATTGCTGTAATCGAACAACTTGTTCAAGTTGCTGGAAAAGAAAAAATGGCTGTTAAGTTGCGTACCGTTAATGCTGAAGTTAACAGCAGTGTGCGTGAATTCGCCAGCGCTCGTCTGGTCGAAGCGGTTAAAATCGCCGAGAAGCATGCTCGTCAAGATGCAATCGATGTAGTGAATGACGAAACCGTTGCTCACTTTGAAGAGAAATATATTGAAAGTCCGGAATTGTTCAAAGACGTGAAGGAAGTTCTGCACGATATCGTCAAAGAAGAAGTGCGCCGTTTGATCACGCATGATAAAGTTCGTCCGGATGGACGTGGACTTGCTGAAATTCGCCCAATTGAATGTGATACATCTCTGCTGCCACGTGCACATGGTACAGGACTGTTTACGCGCGGTCAAACGCAAGCACTTAGCGTTTGTACACTTGGTGCACTGGGTGATGTTCAGATTTTGGACGGAATCAGTCTTGAAGAAACGAAACGATTCATGCATCACTATAACTTCCCACCATTCAGCGTAGGCGAAGCGCGTCCATTGCGTGCTCCAGGTCGTCGCGAAATCGGACATGGTGCTCTGGGTGAGCGCGCTCTTTCCAAAGTGATCCCTTCCGAAACGGATTTCCCGTACACGATTCGTTTGGTATCTGAAGTTCTGGAATCCAACGGTTCTTCATCTCAGGCAAGTATCTGTGCCAGCACTTTGGCTATGATGGATGCAGGTGTTCCAATCAAAGCTCCGGTTGCGGGTGTAGCTATGGGTCTGATCAAAGATGGAGATCATGTATCCATTCTGAGTGATATTCAGGGTATGGAAGATCACCTCGGTGACATGGACTTCAAGGTAGCAGGAACACCAGCAGGTGTAACTGCAATCCAAATGGACATCAAAATTGCTGGTATTAATCGTCAAATTTTGTCTGATGCATTGGCGCAAGCCAAAGAAGGTCGTATGCACATTTTGGGCAAAATGAACGAAATTTTGAAAACTCCACGTGAGCAGTTATCACAATATGCGCCTAAAATTACAACGATGCATATCAATCCGGACAAAATCCGTGATGTTATCGGTGCAGGTGGTAAAATTATCAATAAAATCATCGAAGAAACCGGTGTTAAAATTGATATTGAACAGGATGGACGTGTCTTTATCGCTTCTTCCAACCAGGAGATGAATGATAAAGCTAAATCGATCATCGAAGGAATCGTACGTGAAGTACTGGTCGGCGAGATTTATGTCGGTAAAGTAAAACGTGTTGAGAAATTCGGTGCATTTGTTGAAGTTCTCCCGAACAAAGAAGGTCTGGTACACATCTCACAACTGTCTACAGAACGTGTTGCCAAAGTGGAAGATGTTGTAGCTATTGGTGATTCCATTACGGTAAAAGTAACGGAAATTGACCCACAAGGTCGAATCAACTTGTCCCGTAAAGCAGTTTTGACTGCTGAAGCTCCGGCTCAATCCTAGGATACCGAAGCGACAGGTTATAAATGGATAGATTGAATGAAGAGACAGAATGTGAATTTCTGGCTCTTTTTTTAACGTTTAAATATGTAAAGCAAAGATGAAAACATGGCTTAGCATTCATATTCTTGCCCTTGTCCTCATATGATGGGGACAAAGACGGCGGGAGGATGGAGCTGTGGGAAACCAATCCAAAAAGCTGGCGGCTGTTCTGGCGGGTGTGACTGCGGTCATATTGATCGGACAAGTTGGCAGTGTACGTACATACATTACGGAGATCCGTGATGGGCCAGGTACGCAAAATGCTTTTGACATGTTTAAGGAAGCAACTGGAGAAGATGCGCTGTTGTCTGCGATTCGGGATAAAGCGGCTGAAACGAAAATTGCTCCGGTGAATGCCAGAGTGGATCGGGTATGGAAAGCAATTCCTGGTTATAATGGCATGGAGATTGATGTGGAAGCGACATATCGTAAGGCGCTGAGTGGAACGTTGAATACCAAAATAGCGTATGTCTACCGTCAGATTGAGCCGGAGATTCAGCTTAAAGATTTGGGTGCACATCCGATCTATCGGGGAAATGCAAACAAACCGATGGTTTCTTTTATGATTAATGTTGCCTGGGGGAACGAATACATTAAACCGATGCTGGATACACTCGATGCCGAGAAAGTAAAGGCTACTTTTTTTCTGGATGGAAGTTGGTTAAGCAAAAACGTTGAACTGGCCAAAGAAATTCAGAAGCGTGGACATGAGATGTCCAATCATGCGTATTCTCACCCTAATATGAGTCGATTGAGCGCAGAACGGGCCAAGCTGGAAATTAGCAAAACCCAGGATCTGCTCCATAAAACACTGGGTGTAGAGAATCGTTGGTTTGCTCCGCCTTCCGGTGACTTTAATCAGAAGACCGTTGACATTGCTTCATCCATGGGACTGCAAACCGTGTTATGGACAGTAGATACTGTGGATTGGCGTAAGCCAAGCCCGGATGCCGTTGTTGCTAAAATCGCAAAAAATACCGAGGCAGGCACGTTAATTCTAATGCACCCTACAGCTGCTTCTTCGGGAGCTTTAAAGGGCATGATTCAATCCATACGGGCCAAAGGTCTGGTGCTCGGAACAGTAAGTGAGACGCTCTCTTCGGAACGTGTAGATACCTCTGCGGTTGAGTGAACGTTGTTTTTTTGTTAATATCAAAAAGTTGGAACCAAATGTCGATTTCAATTTCAAGGTTGAGATCAAGGCAATTATAGAGATGTAGGAGGGCCAACCATGAAAAAAATTCAGCTGGGCAATGGCCTCAGAGTTGTCATGGAACAGATACCGACCTGCCGTTCTGTGTCTTTCGGAATATGGGTCAAGACAGGTTCGCGCAATGAGCAACCTGCAAGTAACGGAGTATCACATTTTATTGAACACATGTTGTTCAAAGGAACAGATCGTTATGATGCCAAGGCGATTGCGGAGCAGTTCGATGCGATTGGCGGTAACGTGAATGCGTTCACTTCCAAAGAATACACGTGTTATTATGCTAAAGTGTTGGATGAACATTTGCCGATTGCGGTTGATGTATTGTCTGATATGTTTTTCCGCTCCAAAATGGATGATGGTGAATTGATCAAGGAGAAAAACGTCATTCTGGAAGAAATCTCGATGTATGAAGATACGCCTGATGATATGGTTCATGATCTGATGGCCTTGGCCGCCTATGGTGAGCATCCACTCGCATACCCAATCCTGGGTACGGAAGAACGTCTCAAAGCGATGGATTCCAGTCATCTGCGTGCATATATGAAGGAGCACTACACGATTGAGAACACAGTCATTAGTATCGCGGGTAATATTGATGACAGTGTAATCGATTTGATGGAGAAGCATTTTGGTGCTTTTGATGTAAATGGAGTAACAGAAGCAGTCACGATGCCAGCCTTCCAAAGCGGACAGCTCTTTCATAAAAAGAAAACGGAACAGAATCATATCTGTATTTCGTTCCCGGGCTGTAAAATCGGAGATCCGCTGCAATTCGCTATGGTTGTTCTGAATAACGCCATTGGTGGAGGCATGAGCTCCAGACTGTTCCAGGAAATTCGTGAGAAACGGGGTCTTGCGTACTCCGTGTATTCCTATCATAGCTCTCATGCAGACAGCGGACTTTTCACGATATATGCAGGTACAGCACCAAAACAGACCAAAGAAGTGCTCGATCTGACCAAAGAGGTTCTGCGCGACCTGGCTGTAAACGGCTTGTCCGAAGATGAACTTCGTAAAGGAAAAGAACAGCTGAAAGGCAGCTTGATTCTGAGCTTGGAAAGCACAGGTAGTCGCATGAATCGTCTGGGTAAAAACGAGCTGATGCTGGGCAGACACCATACGCTGGATGAGATGATCACCAAAATTGAGCAAGTTACCATGGACGATATTAACGCGGTACTTGATCTGATGTTTGCTGAGCCTTTTGCACTTGCTATGGTTGGCGCTTCAGATAAGACGATCGCTGGATTAAGAAGGGATGATTTTGTTGCATTACGTTCAAATACAGAAACTGCCGGGCAATGAAGATATTAAACTGCCTCAAAAAATGTCGGAGCTGGCATCCGGCTTTGATGTAGTAGCTGCACTTCAGGAAGATATTGTATTGCAGCCGGGTCAGCGTACGCTGATTCCTACCGGACTTGCGATGGCAATGCCAGCTGGATTGGAAGCACAGATCCGTCCTCGGAGCGGACTGGCTTTCAAACATGGTATTACCTGCCTCAACACACCGGGGACCATTGATGCAGATTATCGCGGAGAAGTTAAAGTGCTGTTGATTAATCTGGGTCAGGAACCGTTCACGATTGTACGGGGAGAGCGCATCGCACAGATCGTCTTCCAGACCGTACCTGTGGTTGAATTGACGGAAGTGAATGAACTTTCTGAAACGGTACGTGGCGAAGGCGGATTTGGCCACACCGGGAAATAAGCAGCGAAAATATACCTATTCTTTAGAGTCGTCCCTGACAGGGGCGGCTCTTTTTTACATTCGAGAAACGGACGGTGGAATGCAATTATTGTTTTCACCCCCCTGTGGGCCCCTGCATACGATAAGGCATACATGTGGTGAAAGGAGTGACGTCCCGATGCTGACCGGAGTCCGGATTGTAGTCCTGGGCGGAGATGCGCGGCAGCTTGAAGTCATTCAAAAGTGCGCTGAGCTGGATGCAACGGTAAGTGTGGTGGGTTTCGATAAAATAGAGCGTTCCATTCCAGGGATCGAGCACCAGGAACTGGAGGATGAAGTGTTTGCTTCTGCAGATGTACTGGTACTGCCTGTCGTCGGTTGCGATGACCAGGGAAAAGTAAGTACTTCATTCAGTGACACACCGATCTATTTGAAAAAGGAACATATTGCAGCATTACCAGAGCATTGTATTGTGTTCACAGGTATGGCAAAGCCGTTCCTGCGCGAACTTTGTCTTGAAAATGGGCTGCGACTTGTTGAAGTACTTGATCGTGATGATATTGCACTTTACAACTCTATTCCAACAGCTGAGGGAGCCATCGCCATAGCTATTCGGGAGACGGACTTCACAATCCATGGTTCGGAATGCATTGTGCTTGGCATTGGTCGAACAGGATTCACAATGGCCAAAACATTGCAGGGACTTGGAGCAAATGTACGGGTGGGAATCAGGCGGGAAGAGGATGCTGCCCGCGCTACAATAATGGGCTGGAAGCCTTTCATGACAACGGATTTGGCCGCTCAAACCGGGGAAGTTGACTTGCTTTTTAATACGATACCGACTATGATAATCACAGCACAAATCCTGTCCAGAATGCCGCAAAAGGCTGTCATTATCGACCTCGCATCCGCTCCTGGCGGCTGTGATTTCAGGTATGCTGACAAACGCGGTATCAAAGCGCTACTTGCGCCTGGCCTCCCCGGCATTGTTGCTCCCAAAACGGCTGGCGGCATTATTGCCGACGCGTTGATCCGTTTGCTTTTGGAAGAACAGAACGCACGGGAGGTTAAATCATGAACTGGCAGGGAAAAACGGTAGGTTATGCAATTACGGGTTCTCATTGTACGTTTGAAGAGGTTATGCCGGTAATTAGCCGCTTCGTAGCTGAAGGTGCCAACGTCATTCCGATTATTTCGAATTCGGTTCTGACGACGGATACACGCTTTGGTACGGCGCAAAATTGGCAAAAACAGTTGAAAGATATAACAGGTAATGATATCATTTCTACAATTGTTGAAGCGGAGCCATTAGGGCCTTCCAAGCTGCTTGATGTGCTGGTGATTGCTCCATGCACAGGGAATACAACAAGCAAGCTGGCTAATGCGATGACCGACAGTCCAGTGCTAATGGCCGCCAAAGCACAGATGCGCAATCAGCGTCCGCTTGTGCTCGCGATTTCCACGAATGACGGTCTGGGCTTGAATGCTGCGAATATCGCCAAATTGCTCGTGGCCAAATATTTGTATTTTGTGCCATTTGGGCAGGACGATCCAATGAAAAAACCAAACTCGTTAGTCGCCAAAATGGAATTGATTCCAGAGGCTTGCTGGAGTGCTCTTGAGGGCAAACAGTTGCAGCCGATGATTGTGGAGCGTTCTTCACAGGCTTGATGGAACAATGATTCGGTGACAACGTTTATGCGCTTGGAGAAATGAAGGGGTTCGAGAGACAAAGAAAATCATGGGGGACGATATGCTGGATTGAACAGCTACTATGTCCACGTTCCTGTATATAAGGCATTCCTGCTTGCGGGCAGTACAGGTTAAGCAAGCGGGAGAGGTCTATTGTGAATGTATGCGTCATGACCTCGTATAAAATGCTGAAATTATCGCATCAGAACGCTCCCTAGAGTGATCCATTTGTTGATTTGACCCGTGTCCAGTCTTCTTGCGTACACAAATGGAGGAATAAAGATGCGTATCATGGTACAGAAATTCGGAGGCACGTCTCTCTCCACTGTTCAGGCGAGAGAGCATGTGCTCCGTCACGTTAAACGTGAACTTGAAGCAGGATTGAGTCTGGTCATCGTTGTGTCTGCGATGGGCCGCCGCGGCGAGCCATATGCGACTGATACATTGCTGGACTGGGCTGCACAGAACGGAAACGCACTATCCGCACGCGAAAAGGATTTACTGCTGTGCTGTGGTGAAATCATATCGGCGACAACGTTGAGCAGTTTACTCGAACATGAAGGCATTCCAACTACAGTGCTGACCGGCGCACAAGCAGGTTTTGTGACGGACGACAATTTCGGGAATGCCCGGATATTGGATGTCCGTCCTGTTCGTGTGTTGGAGCAGCTTCAGCTCGGCCGTGTCGTTGTTGTAACCGGATTCCAGGGGCAGACAGAGAACGGAGACTTCACGACACTGGGTCGTGGGGGAAGTGATACGTCTGCTACAGCTCTCGGTGCAGCATTACGTGCTGAAATGGTGGATATCTACACAGATGTGAACGGGATACTTACCGCTGATCCGCGAATTGTTGAGGATGCACGTCCACTGACTGTTGTGAGTTATGCAGAGATCTGTAACATGGCCCACCACGGGGCCAAGGTAATCCATCCACGTGCGGTTGAGATTGCGATGCAATCCCAAATTCCAGTGCGGGTAAGATCTACTTTTGCAGACACGGAAGGAACGCTGGTTACGCATCCGGAAGGATTTCAGGATGTGCAGACAGGCATTGTTGACCGTTATGTAACAGGCATCGCCTACGTGAGCAATGTAACGCAAATTACGGTGGATGTGCCTGGTGGTGCAGATCGATTGCAACTAAAAGTGTTCAAAACCATGGCAGAGAATTCAATCAGTGTTGATTTTATTAATGTTACCCCCTCGGGAGTTGTCTATACGGTTTTTGACAGTGATTCCGAGAAAGCCATACAGGTATTGCAGGAGATAGGTCTCAAGCCACAAAGCCTGTCCGGTTGTGCCAAAGTGTCCGTCATTGGCGGAGGCATTAATGGTGTACCTGGAATTATGGCTCGAATCGTGGAGTCCTTGACACTGGCAGACATTCAGATCCTGCAATCGGCAGATTCGAATACAACGATCTGGGTACTCGTAAAAAAAGAAGATATGGTTCAGGCCCTGAGGGCACTTCACGCCTCATTCGAACTTCATTTGTAAATAACTGAAGTTAGAGGAGCCAAACCTGTTTTGAAGGAGGAATCGAATTGGACTTTGGAAGATTGATTACAGCAATGGTCACTCCGTTCAATGAACAAGGAGAGATTCATTGGGAGGAAACGGCACGTCTAATCGACTATCTGATTGCAGATCAAAAGTCGGAGACGCTTGTGGTTTCTGGAACAACAGGGGAGTCTCCAACACTTAGTGATACTGAGAAAGTTCAATTATTCGAATTTGCAGTGAAACATGCGGCCGGTCGGTGCAAAATTATAGCCGGAACGGGAAGCAATAACACGGCACATTCCATCCATTTGACACAGGAAGCTGAACGTGCCGGAGTGGATGGCATATTGTTGGTTGTTCCGTATTACAACAAACCTAGCCAAGAAGGTTTGTTCAAACATTTTGAAGCGATTGCAGGCTCTACCAAGCTGCCAATTATGCTCTACAACGTGCCTGGGCGTACTGTAACCAGCCTGTCAGCAGCGACAACACTTCGTCTTGCGCAGATACCTAATATCGTCGCTACGAAGGAATGTGCGTCTATGGAGCAGGTTACGCTGATTGCAGCAAGTGCTCCAGAGAATTTCAGAGTCTATTCCGGTGATGATGCTTCAGGCTTACCAGCCATTGCGGTTGGAGCACATGGAATTGTCAGTGTGGCCAGTCATGTCGTAGGGGCAGAAATGAAGAAAATGATTGACGCCTTCTATGGCGGAGCACCTCTTGAGGCTGCTCAGATTCATCAGCAGTTGTTCCCAGTGTTCAAAGGCCTGTTTGAGTGTCCACAGCCTCTACCAAACCCGGTAGCGGTGAAATATGCGCTGACATTGCGTGGTCTAGACGTTGGTTCTGTACGGTTGCCCCTTATTCCGCCAACGGAAGAGGAGCAGGTTTATATCAAAGGTTTGCTTAATTTGTAATCATTTTGGCTGTATATGGACTATTTTATTAATCATGGGAATATCCTTCAGATCAGCAAAAGAACCGCTCCTCTTCGTAGAGGCTGCGGTTCTTTTTTTACGAGTAATGTGAGGTTTCTTTTCGAATGCTAAGGGGAAACCTACAGGTTAACGAGAGAGTGACTTGTTTTTTTTGTTTTTAATCATGTATAATGATGTCAAGTGACTGGGTGCGGTATTTTTTTGAAATTGAAAGCGACATCGTTTCGTGGTGTAGCTTTGCGGTGAAAAAGGAAGGAACGGCTAAGAGGGAATTTCAAATCCAACTTGTTGGTCAAAGGGAATAACTTCGAAGAACTTCTTCCAAATATCGTGAATAAAGGTGTTCTTTTGCATTCATCCCGATAGGTGGGTATGTGATGTATGGACTACTTTTCTTAACTTACAATAAATAATAAGGTACGACGTCCAACTACCATAGGAGGTTTAGATTCATTTGTCTAAGAAAAATAATAACGATAAACTGATGATTTTTGCTTTGGGCGGCGTAGGCGAGATTGGTAAAAATATGTACGTCATCCAATACGCCAACGACATTGTAGTCGTAGATGCTGGTCTTAAATTCCCGGAAGAAGATATGCTTGGTATTGATATTGTCATCCCTGACATTTCTTACCTGACTGAGAACCGTGATAAAGTAAGAGGAATTATCCTTACTCACGGACATGAGGATCACATTGGTGGTCTGCCATATGTTCTCAAACATCTGAATGTTCCTGTATACGGAACAAGACTTACGCTTGGACTTGTAGAAAACAAGTTGAAAGAAGCGAATCTGCTGGGTGAAACAAAACGTATTCTGATTGATGCTGATTCCGAGATCCAACTTGGATCTGTTCTGAAAGCATCGTTCTTCGCTACTAACCATAGTATTCCGGATTCTGTTGGTGTATGTGTCGAAACACCGGAAGGTGCAGTTGTTCACACAGGTGACTTCAAATTCGACCATACTCCAGTCAATGGTCAATATGCAGATCTTCAGCGTATGGCACAGATCGGAACAAATGGCGTGTTAGCGCTGTTGTCCGACAGTACAAACGCTGAGAAACCTGGATTCACACCATCGGAGAAAAATGTGGGTATCGTTCTGGAAGATATCTTCCGTAAAGCGAGTCAACGTGTTGTTGTAGCGACATTTGCTTCCAACGTACACCGTATCCAACAGGTGATCAATGCAGCAGAAGTGACTGGACGTAAAGTTGCAGTTATCGGACGCAGCATGGTGAATGTGGTTGGTATTGCTTCAGAACTGGGTTATCTTGAGATTCCGGATGGCATGATCATTGAACCTGAAGAAGTAGGCAAGATGGCAGCCGATCGTGTCGTAATTCTCTGCACAGGAAGTCAAGGAGAGCCAATGTCAGCACTGACACGTATGGCTCGTTCTACACACCGTAAAGTGGACATCCTGCCAGGTGATACCGTTATTATCGCAGCAACACCAGTTCCAGGTAATGAAAAATATGTAGGCCGTACGATTGATGAACTGTTCCGTCTGGGTGCTAACGTGCATTACAGCGGTGCTAACAGTGGCGTCCACGTATCTGGTCATGGTAGCCAGGAAGAGCTGAAACTGATGCTCAACCTGATGAAACCGAAATTCTTCTTGCCAATTCACGGTGAATTCCGTATGCAGCGTCGCCACGCGGTTCTTGCTGAATCTGTAGGGGTAGAACCTGAGAACATTTTCATCACGGATATCGGTGAAGTGATTGAAATTCAAGGTGGAGCAGCACGTAGAGCGGGTAAAGTTACTGCAGGTAATGTGTTGATCGACGGCTTGGGTGTAGGCGATGTGGGTAACATTGTACTTCGTGACCGCAAATTGTTGTCACAAGATGGTATCCTTGTTGTTGTGGTAACACTGAGCAAACAGGATGGAAAAATTGTTTCCGGTCCTGACATCATATCTCGCGGATTTGTGTATGTACGTGAATCGGAAGGACTACTGGATGAGGCCAACCGGATCGTTAGCAGCACATTGCAGAAGTTGATGAGTGAGAACGTTAACGAGTGGGCTTCACTCAAAACGAATGTTAAAGATGCACTGGGACGCTTCCTGTATGAGCAAACTCGTCGTAGACCGATGATTTTGCCAATCATTATGGAAGTTTAAAATAAGCTAAACAAAAACATATATTCAGGCACACAGTCGCCCCTTCTCTACGAGTAATATTGGACGGTTCCTCGTAGAGAAGGGGCTTTTTTGCGTTTTCAGGAAGATCTGCACTAGCGTCAATATGTGAAGCAATTTGATGTAGCGGGTATAAGGCGGTTGGAAAAATCCCCATACTAAGGAAATACATTAAATGTTTCTGGAGAAGGGGATTATTGAAATGAATGAACGTATGAATGACAAACAGGCGTCAAGATCCAATCAACCGGAAGTTGAAGCGCCGGAGATTCCGATGCAGGAGGAAAAGGCCATCTCTCCCGTGACAGAGACTATTCAGCAATTTGGGCAGACACAGTCGCCTGCAGGGGAATCGAATATTTTCTGTATGACCATTATTGGACAGGTCGAAGGGCATTTGATTTTGCCGCCACAAAATAAAACAACAAAGTATGAGCATATCATTCCACAGCTGGTGGCTGCGGAACAGAATCAGCGTATTGAAGGTATACTGATCATTTTGAACACGGTAGGTGGAGATGTAGAGGCGGGTCTGGCCATTGCAGAGATGATTGCTTCTCTAAGCAAACCTACGGTTACTGTGGTCATTGGAGGCGGGCATAGTATTGGAGTACCGATTGCTGTAGCTTCAACATATTCCCTGATTGCCGGAAGTGCAACGATGACGATCCATCCGATTCGGATGAACGGCCTTGTCATTGGTGTACCTCAAACGTTTGAGTATATGGAGAAAATGCAGGAGCGGGTTGTTCGGTTCGTGACTTCGCATTCGAATATCTCTGAAGAGATGTTCAAAGAACTGATGTTTAAGACCGGTGAGTTAAATCGGGATATCGGTACAGCTGTAGGAAGCGCAGATGCAGTGAAATATGGATTGATGGATGCGGTAGGCGGAATTGGACAAGCCATTGCTCAGTTAAATCAGCTCATAGGAGACAAGAGACAGACTCTGCAAGCGGGAGGTTATACCCAATGACATTATATACCGTGATGCCCCCGGAACAACTCTGGTCGGGAATGTGGAAAGAGGGAGAAGATACAAAGGAGATCAAGATGAATGGTTTATTAATGCAGGTGAGACCTGTTAATGACAATGAAGCCGTTATTGTACGTTTGCTGGATTGTCCACTTGAAGCCTATCTGAATCCTGCTAATATGCCCGGTTCGACCATTCCGCTTTCGGGTAACTTGGGACCAGCATAACGCGACGAATTCAGACAAATTGAGCAGAAAAAGAACATATGTACGGATTATATTTGTATGGTATAATATTCTTCTGGGGGTGACCTGATTTTGGCCAGAAGAAAAAAGAGGAAAAAAAAGGGCGCTGGTTTTAGCGGCGTTTTAAAATATGAAATTTACGGGATTGTGCTTATTACCCTTGCTGTCATAGCATTATCGGGTGAAGCCACCGTTGGACGTTCGCTTTCCAAGATGTTCGGACTGATGCTTGGTAAGTTTTATTTTGCGATTCCACTTGTTGGTATTTATTATGGTCTCATGGTGATGATTCACCGGAAATGGCCGAGTGGCTGGACGACACGCAAAACAGGACTGGTATTGCTGGTCTTTGCCTTGACCTTGATGAGTACTGTCTCTGCAATGCACCAGAAGCTCATTCCGGTTGGTGCGCTTGAGCCTGGTGCTGTGATTACGCAGGTACATAATGATATGCAAACCGAGTTGCTAACCCCTGCTGCGCCAGGGGAGAGGGACTCCATGCTTAACAAGGATATCAGCGGTGGTTATCTCGGAGCTGGGCAATTTGCTCTTTTCCTGTGGTTGTTCGGCAGCCTTGGGGCGAGACTCATCATGATTGTCATGTTTATCATCAGTTTTATGCTGATTACAAATCTATCTTATGTGGATCTGATTCGAATATTCCGAACCAAGATCTGGGATGCCGGGAGTTCGATGTACAAGAAGCTGGAGTCGAGGCCCTCTGCACGTTCTGCTTCAGCATCTGATGGAAGGAAGAAAGGTAACGCTCGTAAAGTGGTGCCTGTTCCTGTTGAAGATGACGAAGACGAGTATGAGGATGAATTAGAGGAACAGCATCTGCCAAAACGAAAAGCGCCAATATTCTTCCAACTTTTCGGAAAATGGGGAGCTAAACGGGAACAGGCGATATCAGGACGTGAAATGGATGAGGTCGAATCGGCAGAAACAGAACAGATTGTTTACCGCGCCGAACAAGATCACAATCTAGAGGCGTGGCAGGATGCAACCGAAGACGTAGTGAACAAATCAGGTTCATCACGTGTTCCTGTTCAGGCTAAACCTAACTCAGCGCCGATCATTCGAGACTTTTTCGAGCATGTCAGAGCAGAAGAGGCAAGCATTGAAGATGATCTGGACGATGCTTATCCTTTCCCGGATAATCTGGTCGATCCGAACGTAGTACAACAGGGCGAGCATGCCATTAAAATAACGGATGAACTGGTAGAGACAGAGTGGTCTGCATCCGATGCGGGTACAAACGGGATGAATGCTGTGGATGACATTCAGAGTGGAGAAGAAGTACCTGACGATGCCATGCAGGGAACAGTTACTCCAACTCCTGAAGGGCAGGACACACCACCGGTGAAACCACCACCGCCACCTCCTAAGCCGTACAAGCTGCCATCATTCCGCCTCCTTGCCAAGCCAAACAATGGGGGCAAGGCGGGTGACCAGAAGGATTATATGCAGACAGCACGCAAGCTGGAAGCTACACTGGAGAGTTTTGGTGTTCGCGCCAAAGTGCTTGAAGTGGTCCGGGGCCCGGCCGTTACAAGGTATGAAATTCAGCCTGATATTGGTGTTAAGGTCAGCAGGATTGTCAGTCTAACTGACGATATCGCATTAGCTCTGGCAGCAAAGGATATACGGATGGAAGCACCGATTCCCGGAAAGTCTGCTATAGGAATCGAAGTACCTAATGGCGAGGTATCGGTTGTAACGATGCGTGAGGTAATGGAGACGGCTACGTTCCAGGATGCAGAATCCAAAGTGACCATTGCATTTGGCCGAGATATCTCGGGACAGACAATCATTGGTAACTTGGCTCGTATGCCCCATTTGCTGGTCGCAGGTGCTACAGGTTCCGGTAAATCGGTGTGTATTAACGGGATTATTACCAGCATATTGTACAAAGCCAAGCCGGATGAAGTGAAGTTCCTGATGGTCGATCCCAAGATGGTTGAGTTGAACGTATATAACGGAATTCCACATCTGATGGCGCCAGTAGTAACTGATCCTAAACGAGCGTCACTTGCTCTCAAAAAGATTGTGGTTGAGATGGAGAAACGATATGAACTGTTCTCCAAATCAGGCACGCGTAATGTCGAGGGTTACAATAATCTGATGAAAGATAATCCTGCGGCTGTTCTGCCTTATATCGTTGTCATTGTGGATGAGCTTGCAGATCTCATGATGGTTGCAGCCGGAGATGTTGAAGATGCGATTGCGCGGCTTGCCCAGATGGCTCGTGCAGCCGGAATCCATCTGATTATTGCCACACAACGTCCATCTGTTGACGTTATTACCGGGGTAATTAAGGCTAACATTCCGTCGCGGATTGCCTTCGGCGTATCCTCCCAAGTCGATTCCCGAACGATTCTGGATATGGGTGGGGCCGAGAAACTGTTGGGTCGCGGAGACATGTTATTCATGCCAATGGGTGCATCGAAACCGGTTCGTGTACAAGGTGCTTTTATGAGTGATGAAGAAGTGGAAAATATTGTTAATTATGTACGTGGTCAAGGTGAGGCACAGTATGATGAGTCCCTTGTACCTGAGGTGGACGACTCTATTCAGGCTGAAGATGAAGTACAGGACGATTTATACGAAAAGGCAGTACAGATTATTTTGGAGGCAAAACAAGCTTCAGTCTCCCTGTTACAACGTCGTATGCGGGTTGGTTACACACGTGCAGCGCGTTTAATTGACTCCATGGAAGCCCGGGGTGTAATCGGTCCTTACGAGGGCAGCAAACCAAGGGAAGTACTGGTTTCACTTGAACAGTATCAGCAGAATAAAATAAGCTCGTAGTGTAACATGTAACATGGATACAACGAATCGTTTAAGCCTTCAACCTTATTGGTTGAGGGCTTTTTGCTTGCTCTGCAGACTGAAGTTTTGCCATCTACTCCAAAGATCGGATGATTTGGTGCATAGGAAACAAGCAGGCTTGTCATAATAACCTTAGCGATTCTGTTAATCCCACAAGAGAAAGGTAGAGCACAGTCGATGCGAAAAATGAACCTATGGCTTTTCACTGCTATTTTGCTGATATCCGCATTGGGAATTCGTTATTTGCTTCCTGGGAATACAGCAACTGAAAGTTCAGCCGAGCGTACACCGCAGATAGAAGAGAAGGCCTTGCCTACGTTTAGCAGCAATACAGTGAAATATGGAAGTTACGGTCAGGATGTATATGAGCTTCAGGGACGTCTGAAGTACCTGGGATTTTACAATGGTAAAATCGACAGTAATTTTGGCAGCAGCACGCTGAAATCCGTCAAATGGTTTCAATCCGAGTTTGGCATGAAGGTAGATGGTGTGGTTGGAGCTGAGACCAAGCTTAAGTTGTACAATGCGTCAACCAAATGGTCGCCAACAGAGCCGCCGCTACACAAGGAATCCTCAGGTGGGGGTGGAGGCGGCAACAATACGGCAGATAAAGAGCAAGATAATATGGGATCTGCCAATGCCCTTGGTCTCTCAGAGAATGAACTCAAGATTATGGCTAACGCTGTATATGGTGAAGCCCGGGGTGAACCCTTTGAAGGTCAAGTCGCAGTAGCAGCAGTAATTCTGAATCGCGTAAATTCACCAAGTTTTCCAAGTACGCCTTCTGGTGTAATTTTTCAACCAGGTGCATTTACGGCTGTAGCGGACGGACAGATCTATCTGGAACCAAACGCACAAGCCAAAAAGGCAGTTGAGCAGGCCCTGAATGGATGGGATCCGTCCGGTGGATGTCTCTATTATTTTAACCCGAAGACAGCAACATCCAAATGGATCTGGACCCGCCCGCAAGTGAAAACAATCGGACAGCATATCTTTTGTATGTGATGATGTTGGAAGCAACCAGAAGGCGTGACTTCGGTTGCTTCTTGCCTTTTGAATGGGTTAAAATGGTTGTTACGTTTAGCATAATACGATTGCATGATAAATGACGCCGTAAAGGGGTTTTGACATTTGAATACATCAGGATTCGAACGAGGTAACAAGAGAGAGTTTCGTATACATGTGCTTCCGACTAAACGTTTCAAAACGTTTGCTATATCGCTATATGCAGGAGTTCCCTTACGGGAAGATACAGTAACCAAAGTAGCGCTGACACCTTTTGTTCTGCGACGCGGCACGGAATCCTATCCGGAAACAACGCAATTTCGTGAGCAACTGGAGCATCTGTATGGAGCAGGTTTTGGTTTTGATGTCTATAAACGCGGGGATTATCAGATTGTACAGTTCCGAATGGATACCATTAATGATTCCTTTGTTGGTGGGGATGAGCAGTTACTGGATCGTTCATTTTCCTTCCTTGGAGAGGTTCTTACACGACCTGCACAGGAGAATGGACATTTCAGGACGTCTTATGTACAAGCAGAGCGAGAGACTGTTCGTAAAAAGCTGGAGTCCATCGTGAATGATAAAATGCGCTATGCCGCTGAACGCAGTATTGAGGAAATGTGCAAGAACGAGCCGTACCGTCTTCACCCACTGGGTGAGCGAAAGGATCTGCCCGGAATTGAGCCTGACACACTGACTGCGTCTTATCAGGAGTGGCTGCAGCAGGCGAGTATGGATCTGTACGTGGTAGGGGATACGACACTGGAGGAGGTCGAGAACCTTGTTCAGCGTCATTTCAATGTAGATCGAACGTCCTCCTCTGATTATCAGACACAGGCAGCGATTCGAGGAGATAAGGAAGTTGAGACCGTTGTGGAGCGACTGAATGTGAGTCAGGGAAAACTCAATATGGGACTCCGTACATCTATCACTTATGGAGATCCTCAGTATGCCGCAGCACTAATGTACAACGGGATTCTCGGTGGGTATCCTCATTCCAAACTGTTTGTTAATGTTCGTGAAAAAGAAAGCCTGGCGTATTACGCTTCTTCGCGATATGACGGACATAAGGGCATTGCCACGATTCAATCCGGAATTGAAATCCCTAATTATGAGAAAGCTGTCACCATCATCAAGCAGCAGCTGGAAGAAATGAAAAGCGGTACAATCAGTGATCTGGAAATGTCCCAGACCAAAGCAATGATCCGTAACCTGCTTAAGGAGATGCAGGATTCTGCTTTTGAGATGATCGCTTATGATTTCAATCGACAGTTGTCTGGCAAAGAGAGAACGGCTGAAGAACTGTTGGCTCAGGTAGAACATATTAGCAAGGAAGATGTTCGTGAGGCGGCAGAACAATTCCGTCTGGATACGATTTATTTCTTGCGGGACGAGAAGGAGGAATAATCGGTGGAGAGCATTCGGTATGAGCATTTGCAGGAGACACTATATTACGAAGTAATGGATAACGGACTGCATGTCTATATTTTGCCTAAACCGGGATTCCAGAAAACGTATGCTACGTTTGCAACCAAGTATGGATCGGTGGATAATCATTTTCAGGTTGAAGGACAGGAAGAAGTAAAGGTCCCGGATGGGATTGCTCATTTCCTGGAGCATAAAATGTTTGAAGAACCAACAGGTGATATTTTTGCAACATTTGCGTCTCATGGTGCTTCAGCTAACGCATTTACGAGCTTTGATCAGACGGTTTATTTGTTTTCAGCGACCGAATATGTGAATGAAAATATACAAACATTAGTCGACTTTGTGCAAAATCCTTACTTCACGGATCAGAACGTGGAAAAGGAAAAAGGCATTATTGGACAGGAAATTGACATGTATGCTGATAATCCAGATTGGCGTGTTTATTTTGGATTGATTGAGGCCATGTATCAGAAACATCCGGTGCATATCGATATTGCAGGAACGGTGGAATCCATCCGTACAATCACCAAAGAGATGTTATATGAGTGTTATAACACCTTCTATCACCCGAGTAACATGCTCTTGTTTGTGGTGGGTGGTGTAGATCCGCAGGAAGTTATTGATATGGTTCGATCGAACCAGGAGCAGAAGGATTATAAGCCACAGGGGAGTATTCAACGTTTCTTCGAACCGGAGCCTGTGCAGGTAGGCGAAGCTAGACGGGAAGCAAAACTGGCTGTTTCACTGCCCAAATGTCTGTTTGGATTCAAGGAGACGGACGTTGGAATTACCGGAGAACAATTGTTACGGCGAGATATGACCACACAGCTGATGATGGATCTTTTGTTTGGCTCAAGCACACGATTATTTCAGAAGCTTTACGATGAAGATCTGATCTCGGACAGCTTTGGACATGAGTATAACAGTTCACCGCAATATGCGTTTTCAGCCATTGGTGGGGATACCAAAGACCCGGATCAACTGCTCGCGCGTATACGTGAAGAAGTGGATGCCATTGTAGAAAAAGGGTTCGAATCTACGGATTTTGAACGTGCACGCAAAAAGAAAATAGGCGGATATTTGCGTATGCTCAATTCTCCGGAGAACATTGCGCATGAATTTACACGTCAGCAATTCCGTGGCGGTGATTTTTTCAATATGCTCCCGCTCTATGAATCGATTACACTGGAAAATGTAAATCTCAGACTGAGAGAGCATATTCGCTGGGATCAACTGGCTGTATCGCTAGTCGTGAGTCCTTGATATGGAGAGGGGAACAGGACAATTGAAGGCAATCGGGGAAATGACTGTACTGGTAACTGGCGCAAGCGGTGGCATTGGAGCGGCGATCGCAGAACGCTTCGCCAGAGTGGGAATGAATGTTGTTATACACTATATGAAATCGCATGAAGCAGCCAATGAAGCTGCCAGACGGTGTATGGAACAGGGGAATGGAAAAATCATGACCGTGTCTGCGGATCTTCGCAGCCGGGAACAGATTGAACGCATGCGTGAGAAGCTCGAGTCGCATAATCTCATGCCAGATATCCTTGTGAACAATGCAGGAATCTCGCACTATGGGATGTTGTCTGATGTTACAGAGGAGATCTGGGATGAAGTGATGGCGATTAATCTCAAAGGCACGTTTATGTGTACACAGGAAATGATGCCTCACATGATCTCTCAAAGGTATGGCCGAATCATTAATGTATCGTCGATCTGGGGACTGTCTGGTGCTTCTTGTGAGGTGCTGTATTCCACAACCAAGGGTGGGGTGAATGCATTCACCAAAGCACTTGCGAAAGAACTCGCACCTTCCGGAGTAACCGTAAATGCCGTTGCTCCTGGCGCCGTTCAGACATCCATGCTGAACCATCTGGATCAGAGTGAACTGAAGATGCTGGAAGAGGAAATTCCGGCAGGAAGACTTGCTCAACCTGATGAAATTTCATCACTGGTTTATTTTCTGGCCCTCCCTGAATCGGGTTATATCAATGGGCAGATTATCAGTCCAAATGGCGGTTGGTTAACGTAAAATAGCAAGAAAACTTGATTGGCTGTGAACGAAACAGGTGAAGGTTGCTGAGAAGCAGCCGTCTTCCGGATTATTTTCAAAATGTTCGTATATAAAATGCCTCGAAAGCACATATTACAACTGTTGATTTTAAATCTCATGCGTCATCTAAGGAGGATTTATCATGTCAACAGAAAAAACAGTGCTCTCCAGTTTTGACACATGGAAGAAGTTCCTGGGTGACCGCGTACTGCAAGCAGAGAAGATGGGGATGAGTGAAGAAACCATCAACAAACTTGCGTATGAAATCGGCGACTTCCTTGATGAGAAAGTCGATCCGGCGAACCATTCCAACCGGGCATTGAAAGAGTTATGGGATGTCGGCGATGCAGATGAGCGTCGTACGATTGCGACCCTGATGGTCAAATTGGCCAAACAAAACGCATAAGATTACAGATGAAGAGCTCCCGCATGGGGGCTTTTCTCTAATGATTACAAACGGATTACAGAGCTGTTCTTGTAATTCATTTTCATTTTATATATCATTAACGTGACCCATTTTTAGAAGATGTCTCAGATTGTTGTCCAGTGGACACGTTCTGTTGCTGTCGAATAATGTGGAATAATGCATTACGGGGTGTTGAAATGGAATCTAAACAATGGTACATGGAATATAAAATACATAAGAACAGACCCGGTTTGTTAGGCGATATTGCGTCTATGCTGGGGATGCTTGAAGTGAATATATTGACCATTAACGGTGTTGAAGGCAAAACTCGAGGCATGCTGCTTGAATCGGATGATGATGAAAAGATCCGTTTGCTTGGTGAAATGCTTGGCAAAGTAAACAGCATCACCGTCTCGGCTTTGCGTCAACCTAAATTGGTGGATATTCTGGCCGTGCGTCATGGCAGATACATTGACCGTGACTCGGATGATCGCAAGACATTTCGTTTCACACGAGATGAACTTGGGTTACTTGTGGACTTTTTGGGTGAAGTATTTAAGAGGGAAGGCAATCAGGTCATCGGTTTGCGCGGAATGCCTCGTGTTGGCAAAACGGAGTCCATTATTGCGGGCAGCGTATGTGCAATGAAGCGATGGACGTTTGTTTCCTCCACACTTCTTCGTCAGACGATAAGGAGTCAAATGTCCGAGGACGAATTGAACCCAAACAATGTGTTCATTATCGATGGTATTGTTAGCACGATTCGCTCCAGTGAGCGGCATTATAACCTGTTGCAGGATATTATGACCATGCCTAGCACCAAAGTTATTGAACATCCGGATATTTTTGTTCAGGAATCCGAATATGATTTTAATGATTTTGATATTATTATTGAACTTCGCAACAATCCGAATGAAGAAATTATTTATGATACGTTTACGGCTAGCTACACCGATGAATTGTAAGGAACCGTACGGAATCATGGAATAGATTAGCAACAACTCAAGAGATAAACATAAGGAGGAGATGGCATGTCTGAACTGGGTCAGCAGTTAAGGGAGGCCCGGCTGCAAAAAGGGATGAGTCTTGACGATGTACAGGAAATGACAAAAATTCGCAAGAGGTATCTGGAGGCCATAGAAGCAGGAGACTATAAAGTGCTGCCGGGCAGCTTCTATGTGCGTGCTTTCATCAAAACCTATGCGGAGACCGTGGGACTGAACCCTGATGAGCTGCTGGAGGGACACAAAAAAGATGTACCCGCAGAAGAGACGGAAGCAACGATGGAACCGGTTATTCAGAAGCGTTCCAGCCGTCCGGTTGAGCGTAGTAATCGGTGGATGTCTGTTGCGCTGATGTGGACATTCCCTGTTTTGATCGTAGTGCTGTTGTATGTATACGTGGTGTATAACAATGGTGATGAATCAGATAATCAGGGGCTTGATCCAGTCAAAATTACAGACAGTCAACAACAGCCTGAAGATAAACCGGATCAACCTGCCGACAACGGACAGGCATCTAATCCGCCTGCGACAGATTCAGGTACTGACGGTACTGGTGAAGGTGACGCTGGCGGTAACGGTGGCGGTACTGACACAGAAGGACAGACGGACGGTCAAACTGATGGCCAAACTGATGGTCAAACGGACGGACAGACGGATGAAACTGAGGAAGAACCAACTGACAATTCACCGTCTAGTGTGACTGTTGCAGAAGATGGGAAATCAGGGAATATTACGAACTTTAAAGTTAACGGTAGTGCAGGGCAACCTGTAACGGTTACGATCAAAGCAACAGGTAATAGCTGGCTTGAAGTGTACAAAGGCGAAAACTCCAGTGGAGAGAAGTTGGAGTATGGTAACACAGCCGAAGGTGACAGCTATACCTTTGAGTTGGATAGTGCAGGTATGTATATTAAGTCCGGTTACGCTGCAGCGACCACGATTGAGGTTGGCGGGCAAGTTGTAACGGATGGCAAGGCGACCAATCGGATTCGTTTGAAGCTTGGTGAAGACAGTAGTAGCACTACTTCTTCCACAGGTGTTGAAAATGGATCAACGGATGCTACAGGGGGGACCACGGGTAGCGAATAACCCGGTCAACTGCAGGAGACAATAATCGTGTCTTAACTTGCAGTTAACTTTTGGTGAAGTGAGGTGGATGGCTGTGACAGTCAGCTGGATCGTAACAGGTTTAGGGATCATTGTCAGCCTCCTGGGTTATTACCTGACTCCAAGTGCTTGGGGTTACGGAATATTGGGTTTTGGACTTGCACATGTACTTTTGGGTGTGCTCGATATGTTCAGACAGCCCAACCGGAGCCGCTACTAGTTGGAAGATGGACCAGCAAAGCATTTTTGGCAGCCACTTCAAGTGGAAGCCCAAAATGCTTTTTTTCTTTGTCTAAAACAGCTTGAAATTAGACTTTTGCTTAAGGTATCCTCTATAATGTTACAGAACATACGATTAACTGAAAGGGTGACTGGTTTGAGCTCAGAAAATTCATTTGATATCGTGTCCAAAATGGACTTGCAAGAACTGACAAATGCCGTTACACAAACCGAGAAAGAAATTGGCGCTCGTTATGACTTCAAGGGCAGCAAGAGCAGCCTGAAACTGGAAAAGGATGCGTTAACGATCGTATCTGATGATGAGACCAAACTCAAGGCTGTCATTGACGTGCTTCAATCCAAAATGGCGAAGCGTGGTCTACCATTGAAAAACATTGATTACGCAAAGGTAGAGCCAGCGTCTTCTGGTACAGTCCGCCAGCGTTTGAATTTTAAACAGGGGATTGATCAGGACATCGCCAAGAAAATCAATATCCTGATTCGAGATTCCAAGATGAAGGTGAAGAGTCAGATTCAGGGAGATCAACTTCGGGTAACTGGTAAGAGTAAAAATGATTTGCAAGCTGTCATGCAGTTGCTAAATGGTGCTAACCTGCCTCTGGATTTGCAATATACAAATTTCAAGTAATAAAGGCCTTTTTGTAGCAAAAGTGTTTTTTGACACGGTATTGGGCGTATATTATACTAAGTGTGCATTGCTGGCAGTCAAGCATCAAGTCCAGTCCTCATCGTTTGCTGACTTTGTGAAAAGCAGTACATCTTCTGGAAGTCACCGGAACGTTTAAAGCGTTTTGCTTTTGAGCGGTTGACTTTATTTTTTGCGTTTCTACATAGTGGGATCATGTTAATATGGATTGACATTGAAACTGTACATTTCATGTTCCGGATGATGATAACGGGATTATGATGATTGTTTGGAGTAATGGAGGATATGAGGGAGGGCGTCTTGTGAATTTACCCAACCGGATTACGCTTGCACGAATTTGCTTAATCCCTTTTTTGATGGTGTTCCTGCTCGTGGATTTTCCATTTTATCCAGAGCCGTTGCAGCTTGGAAGCTTGTCGCTTCCGTATAATCAACTGATTGCTGCTGTTATCTTTATCATCGCCGCAAGCACAGATGGAATTGACGGATACCTTGCGCGGAAAAATAACATGGTTACCAATCTGGGGAAACTGCTCGATCCACTCGCAGACAAGTTGCTGGTTACTGCAGTTTTGATCTCGCTTGTGGAGATGGGCAAGCTGGATTCCTGGATTGCAGTTGTGATTATTAGTCGTGAATTCGCAGTTACCGGCTTGCGTCAAATTGCATTGTTGGATGGTTCGGTTGTTGCCGCCAGTGCTTGGGGCAAGCTGAAGACTGTAGTGCAGATTGTGGCGATTGTGCTGTTGCTGTTGAACAATTTCCCGTTTTCATACACGGGTATTCACGTCGATATTATCGCGGTATGGGCAGCAGCGCTTATTACTATCTGGTCGGGGATCGATTACTTTATCAAAAACAAAAACCTGCTTCATTTTACAAAAGCATAATGGTTTGTTCTTAAATGGGTAATCATGAAGGAAGCATTGGGTCAGGGGCAATAGGAAATTATCCTATTGCCCTTTGATCACTCACCACGTGTACAGGAGGATGCTCAATGAAGGCAGAAATCATTGCAGTTGGCACAGAGCTACTGCTTGGACAAATCGTCAATACCAATGCCAGATACCTATCCCGTGAATTGGCTGCGATGGGGATCGATGTATATTTCCAAACGGTGGTTGGGGATAACCTGAACCGGCTTAGTGAAGCTATTCGCATTGCGCAGGGCCGTGCAGACGTTATTTTATTTTCCGGTGGTATCGGACCTACCCAAGATGATCTGACCAAGGATGCGCTCGCAGCTGTTCTTAACCGAAAACTGCATACAGATCGAATGGCAATGGACAAAATTGAGAGCTTTTTCAGAGATCGTAATGTGGATATGACAGAGAATAACCGACGTCAGGCGATCGTTATTGATGGCGGAACACCTCTGGCCAATGAAACGGGCCTTGCGGCAGGAAATGCGATTTCTGACAATGACAAATATTATGTTGTGATGCCTGGACCACCTAAAGAGTTGATTCCAATGTTTGAACAGGAAGTCAAACCTTGGCTGTTCCAGCATGTACTCACTGAAGAGATGCCGATCTATTCCCGAATGCTGAAATTCGCAGGTATTGGTGAATCTGCTCTGGAAGATCGACTTCTGGATCTGATTGACGCGCAGACAGACCCTACGATTGCTCCTTACGCGAGTGAAGGCGAAGTTACGGTACGTGTCTCCACAAAGGCTGCGAGTGAGGGAGAGGCGAAGCTGAAGCTGGATGCGATGGAGGTTCAGATTCGGGAACGTTTGACAGAACATCTCTACGCGAACGAGGATGTCCCTATAGAGTACACGATAGTAACCATGATGTCTGACATGGGGCTGACGCTCAGCGCTGCTGAGAGCTGCACAGGAGGGCTTGTCATGCAAAGTCTGACTTCTGTACCCGGAAGTGCATCAATGCTCAAAGGTGGAATTGTTTGTTACTCCAATGAAATTAAAGAAAAGCTGCTGAATGTGCCTCATGATTATCTGGAAGGTGAAGATGCACCTGGGGCGGTAAGTCCTGAGGTTGCAAAAGTGCTTGCTGAGCAGATCCGCATGATTGGCGATGCTGATTTTGGCTTGGCTGTTACCGGTGTAGCTGGACCGGGATATTCGGAACGCAAGCCTCCCGGACTTGTCTTCATCGCTCTTGCTGAACGTGGAAAAGAGACGGAAATTCATGAGCTGCGTATTAATGGTAATCGCGAGACGGTTCGCATTCGTTCAGCCAAAGCGATTCTCTATCGCTTATGGCAAAAACTTGTGGCGATGGATTGATTAGTTAATCGCTTCGATTGCATTTACAGTTCCAAGCAAGTATAATTAAGGAAGACGGAAGAACCGTAGAATTAGGCTTTACAGCCTTGTTTACGGTTCTTTTTTCTGTTTAATGGAAAGTTTCTTTGAGGAAGAGGCGCCTCGGCCTTTACAAAAAAAACGAATGTATGTTCGAAAAAAAGCTTGGCAAACGTGTTAAAACAAGGTATCATTATCTTATAAACAGTAAAGGGTGTGAGCTTATTGTCAGACCGTCGTGCCGCGCTTGATATGGCGCTCCGTCAAATAGAGAAGCAATTTGGTAAAGGATCCATCATGAAACTGGGTGAGTCCACTCATATGAATGTGGAAATTATTCCCAGTGGTTCCTTGGCTTTGGATATTGCATTAGGAACAGGCGGCTTGCCTAAAGGCCGTATTGTTGAAATATATGGACCCGAATCCTCTGGTAAAACAACCGTAGCATTGCATGCTATCGCTGAAGTACAAAGAGCGGGTGGACAAGCTGCATTTATCGATGCAGAGCATGCTCTTGACCCACAATACGCAAGCAAACTTGGTGTTAATATTGATGAATTGCTTCTGTCTCAGCCAGATACGGGTGAGCAAGGGCTGGAAATTGCAGAAGCTCTTGTACGCAGTGGTGCAGTAGATATTGTCGTTATTGACTCTGTAGCCGCATTGGTTCCAAAAGCAGAGATTGAAGGCGAAATGGGTGATTCACACGTTGGTTTGCAAGCGCGTTTGATGTCTCAGGCGCTGCGTAAACTGTCTGGTGCAATCAGCAAATCCAAAACAATCGCAATCTTCATTAACCAGCTTCGTGAGAAAGTCGGCGTTATGTTTGGTAACCCGGAAACAACACCTGGTGGTCGTGCTCTGAAGTTTTATTCCACAGTACGTCTGGATGTGCGTCGTATTGAGAGTATCAAATCAGGCAATGACATGATTGGTAACCGTACTCGTATTAAAGTTGTTAAAAACAAAGTGGCACCTCCGTTTAAACAAGCGGAAGTGGATATCATGTATGGCGAGGGTATTTCGAGAGAAGGCAGTATCATTGACATTGGTACAGAGCTGGACATCGTTAATAAAAGTGGTGCATGGTACTCCTACGAAGGCGAGCGTTTAGGACAAGGCCGTGAGAACGCAAAGCAGTTCATGAAAGAGCATAAAGATATTGCTGACATCATTGAACAAAAAATTCGTGTAGCCAGTAACTTGGTTACTGCAGTTCCTGCGCCAACGAGTGAAGAGCAACAAAAAGAAGCAGCAGAAGAACAAGAATTGTTTGAAATCAACGAGTAATCTCTCCAAACCTCTCTTGTAGGGAGGAACCCTGAGGGTGTTTCCCACTGGACTCCGTAAACTTATCTGATTGAGCTTGGATCAATCTGGATAATGGATTGTAGTGGGAATACTCGTGCTGTCTAACAGCCCCTGTCCCAATGGACAGGGGCTGTTAGCACGCTAACTGTGGAGTAAAGGCCGGGCAGAGTTCCCGGTCTTTTGTATTATTGGTGTTCTTTGTCTTATGTGAAGGTGTGTTTGGCGTAGTCAGAATGAAAATGTTATGAAAGGGGAGACCAGAATGGATCAACATGACGAGGATTTATATGAAGAAGCAGAACAGGATGGCCTATCCCAATTTCCGGACAACGAAGAACTTATTATTACACGTGTAGAACGAACGAAGAGCAGGCAAGCTCGTTATCGAATCACTTTTGGCATCCACTCCATTACGGTTCTTGAAGATGTGATGATTAAATACAGGATGACTCAAGGTAATACGTTTATGAAGAAGGATCTGGAAGATATCATTCTAGCTGACGAGCGACAGCGGACGTATGCACAGTCTCTGCGCTTTTTGGAGCATAAGCCACGTACGCGCCATGAATTAAGTCAGAAACTTCGTCAGAAGGAGTTTGCTGCACCATTGATTGAAGAGGCACTGGATCGGCTTGAGCGGGAGAACCTGGTGGATGACGATCTATTTGCGAAGGAATGGACAAGACAGCGTATGGAGGGCAAGCGGAAGGGAAAACTGTGGATAAGGCAAGAGCTGCGTCAAAAGGGCATTGCCAATGATCTCATTGTTGAGGCACTAGAAGGGATCAGTACAGATGCGGAATTTGAGACTGCTTTGAGTGCCGGACGCAAAAAATGGAATCAGGTCAAAGGGGACGTCAAAGAGAAGAAAAATAAAACGCTTCCCTTCCTAATGAGACGTGGTTTTTCAATGGATATGGTGCGCCGGGTTGTGAATTGTTTAATTGAAGAAGATGAGGCTGGAGACCCTGAAGATGACGAAGCGTTGTTATGGGATTAGCAGGCTAGAGTCTCTATACGGCATTCTCTTGACAATTTCTTTCGTCAAATACTAAAATGGACATGAGTCTGTAAGAAATGGACAACCCTTTTTCCTTCCAAAAAAGCGGTTTCGGTTTCTTAAGATTTATACCATTCTTAATTATGGGTTCGCTGGAAACAGTGAATAGTACGTGGAAACATGTACATGTGAAATGAAAATCGGCGGGGGATCGCCGTGAGTATTCGTTATTCCCAAACATATGTAAGGTTTGAAAACCGCAAATTGACCCAAGGAATGCCTTGGAGGAACCAACGAGGAGGTGAACAGTATGGAAATTGCAATCACGATCGCTCTCGTTGCAGCCGCGCTATTCATTGGGTTCGGAGTAGGATATTTTATTCGCAAATCTCTTGCAGAGGCTAAAATCTCTAGTGCGGAACAAGCTGCCGTACAAATCGTGGAGAACGCGAAGAAAGAGGCAGAAGCACTGAAGAAAGAAACGGTGCTGGAGGCGAAGGACGAAATCCATCGCATTCGCGCTGAAGCTGAAAAAGACACTCGTGAACGTCGGAATGAAATTCAACGACAAGAAAGACGATTGTTGCAAAAAGAAGAGTCGCTGGATAAAAAATTGGAATCACTCGAACGTAAAGAAGAGCAAGTGGCTAACAAAGAGAAACGAATTGATGAGACTCAGCAGCAGATCGAAATGATTTACAAAAACCAGGTGACAGAGTTGGAACGTATATCCAACCTCACCATGGAAGACGCACGCAGTATCATACTGTCCAACGTAGAACAGGAAGTTCGTCATGAGACGGCTCAAATGATCAAGGACATTGAACAACAAGCGAAGGAAGAAGCGGACAAAAAGTCCCGCGAGATTATTACACTCGCCATCCAACGTTGTGCGGCTGACCACGTAGCGGAAACAACGGTATCTGTTGTTACCCTGCCAAATGAAGAAATGAAAGGCCGGATTATCGGTCGTGAAGGACGTAACATCCGTGCGCTTGAAACCCTTACAGGGATTGACCTCATTATCGATGATACGCCAGAAGCTGTTATTCTGTCGGGCTTTGACCCGATTCGCCGTGAGATCGCCCGTACTGCCCTGGAGAAACTGGTGGCTGATGGACGGATTCACCCGGCACGGATTGAAGAGATGGTTGAGAAATCCCGCAAAGAAGTGGATGAGCGCATCCGTGAATACGGTGAGCAAGCTACCTTTGAAGTGGGCGTGCATGGTCTGCATCCGGATCTGATCAAAATTTTGGGCCGGTTGAAGTTCCGTACAAGTTACGGTCAAAACGTCTTGAAACATTCCATGGAAGTCGCTTATCTGGCTGGACTGATGGCTGGCGAACTCGGAGAAGACGTAACTCTGGCAAGACGTGCAGGTCTATTGCATGACATCGGTAAAGCGCTGGATCACGAAGTGGAAGGATCACACGTCGAAATTGGCGTGGAACTGGCGAAGAAATACAAAGAACATCCGGTTGTAATCAACAGTATCGCGTCCCATCACGGAGATTGCGAAGCGACTTCGGTCATTGCCATGTTGGTTGGCGCAGCAGATGCGCTATCCGCAGCAAGACCAGGCGCACGCCGCGAAACGCTGGAAACGTATATCAAACGACTGGAAAAGCTGGAAGAAATCTCAGAGTCCTTCGAAGGTGTCGAGAAATCGTATGCCATTCAGGCCGGACGCGAAGTTCGCGTTATGGTACAGCCTGAGAAGATCGATGATGCTGAAGCCTTCCGCTTAGCCCGTGACATCACGAAGATGATTGAGAATGAACTCGATTATCCGGGTCACATCAAAGTCACCGTCATCCGGGAAACCCGTGCGGTTGAATACGCAAAATAGAGCATTACGGAAAAGTGGCCGCAGTAGTGGGCCACTTTTCCTGTTGATAGCCTGTTAAAAGGCAACTACACATCATGGAGCATGAGATAGAGTCCTGCAAAGGTTCAACATTTGAAGTAAGAGGACTTTGCAGGAATTGAGGAGGCAGTAATCAATGAAAGTTTTGTTTATTGGTGACATTGTAGGTAACGTGGGACGTAAGGCATTAAAGGAAAATTTACCATATCTGAAATCGAAGTATAAGCCACATGTGGTGATTGTGAATGGTGAAAATGCGGCAGCAGGTCGCGGCATTACCGGTGCAATCGCAAATGAGTTTTTCAACTGGGGTGTACATGGTATTACACTTGGTAATCATACTTGGGACAATAAAGATATTTTTGATTTTATAGATGATGAGCCCCGCATGATTCGTCCAGCGAACTTTCCACCAGGCACACCAGGACGAGGATACACGGTTGTCAAAGGCGAAGGGAAAGAACTGGCGATTGTCAATCTTCAAGGAAGAACGTTCCTGCCTGCTCTGGATTGTCCATTCCGTGTAGCTGATGAAATTGTAGATGAGCTGCGCCAAGACCATAAATGTATTTTGGTCGATATGCATGCTGAAGCGACGTCAGAAAAGATTGCCATGGGATGGCATCTGGATGGACGTGCGTCTCTCGTTGTAGGTACACATACGCATGTACAGAGTAATGATGATCGGATTTTACCTGGAGGAACAGCTTACTTGACGGATGCAGGCATGGTAGGGCCTCGTGACGGCATATTGGGCATGGAGCGTGAGGCCGTGCTGCGTAAGTTCTACACTCAGCTACCTGTACGTTTTGTTGTGGATGATGGCAAATGGCACTTCCATGGTGTTTTTGTTGAAATTGATGAAGCTACAGGTGCGGCAACACGCATCGAAAAAATTCGTCTGATGGAGGACGAGTGGCGCATGGAATAGGGGTATTGTCCCAATTTGCAGGGAAACCCGTCTAAAAAGAAGGAATTTTTTTGCCTCCCGCGAATAACATCTAGTAAGTGGAAACAAACTTTCAACATTCCCAGGGAGGTACTTACCATGGATGTATTAAAAGTTTCAGCAAAGTCCAATCCTAATTCTGTAGCCGGCGCTCTTGCAGGGGTTCTTCGTGAACGTGGAAATGCTGAACTGCAGGCAATTGGAGCGGGAGCACTGAACCAAGCCATTAAAGCGGTAGCGATAGCCCGGGGATTTGTAGCACCAAGCGGAGTTGACCTGATTTGTATTCCAGCTTTTACAGACATTGTGATCGACGGCGAGGACCGAACGGCCATTAAGCTGATTGTGGAGCCCAGATAATACATGCAGTATGCATTGAACCTGTTTACGATGTAGACAGGTTTTTTTGCGTTTTTTTGCAATAACATATTGAGGAGGGTTTAAGATGTCCATGTCTGATTGGCGTGTAGCTGATTTTCACTGTGATGCACTGAGCAAAATTTTGATGCAGCCTGCTCTTTCATTTGAAAATGCTCCACAACTGGATGTGAACTTGCAACGTTTGAAAGAAGGGAATATAGGGTTGCAGGCGTTCGCCATCTATTTACCCGAAGTGCTGGGCAGAGGCAAGTTTGAACATGTGATGGGACAGTTGGAGATTTATCGTAGACGTGTAGAGAGAAGTCAGGAGCGGCCTGACGGCACACAGACGTTGTTATGGCGGGAACAGGTGGCTCAGGTGGGGCAAACAGAGGGTCCGTGGGGATTAATCACACTGGAGGGTGTGGATGGCCTGGAGGGCAACCTGTTCTATCTGGAGTTATGTTATCAGATGGGCGTTCGAATTATTGGACTAACGTGGAATTATGCCAATTGGGCGGCTGACGGAGTCATGGAGAAGCGTGGAGCAGGTCTGACGGAGAAGGGGAAAGAACTGGTGCGCCAGTGTAATGAAATCGGAATGCTGCTGGATGTGTCACATCTGACGGAGAAAGGGTTTTGGGAACTGGCTGATTTGAGCAAACGTCCGTTTATCGCCTCCCACTCCAACAGCTACAGCGTATGTCCCCATGTGCGTAATCTGAAAGATGATCAGATTCAGGCTATCATTGCCCGGGAAGGGCGGATTGGACTGACGTTTGTACCCTGGTTTGTAAAGCAGGAGGGGGAAGTACGTATAGAAGATCTGCTGCCTCATATTGAGCAATTCTGTTCTCTCGGCGGGCAGCATCACCTGATGATGGGGTCTGATTTTGATGGGATTTCAACGTATATTCAGAAACTTGAACATTCAGGACATTACCCGAGACTGACGGAAATCCTGCTCAAGCATTACGATGAACAACTGGTACGTGGCTGGTTGTGGGGGAATGCGATGAGTTATCTTGGGGAACACTTGCCAGAGAGCAATCCGAAGATGCAAATGAAGGGCAATTCCATGAAATAGTGAACTGGTGTGTGCGTTGAATGGGTTGAATTGAAACTTGTTTTCCAAATAAAGGAGGGGAATGATGGCGAAATAAGTGTATTTCATGAATTTTCACCAGTTCGTTTTCATTTCACTCCAAAAAGGGGTATAATACCATTGGATTGTTAAGAGCCTGAGTACAGGCCATAGATAAACAAGGAGTGAAATTTACAATGAGTAAAACAGTACCTGTGGGCGTATCTGCCCGTCACATTCATGTATCCCAAGAGCACGTTGAAATTTTGTTTGGCAAAGGTTATGAACTGACTGAATTTAAACCTCTGTCCCAGCCTGGCCAATACGCTGCTAACGAAACTGTAGCGGTAATTGGTTCGAAAGGACAGTTTGATAAAGTGCGTATCCTTGGACCTGTTCGCCCTGAAACGCAACTGGAGATCTCCATGACAGATTCATTTGCGATTGGTGTTAAAGCACCTGTACGTGAATCTGGAAGCATTGAAGGTACACCAGGAATCACAATTAAAGGTCCTGCTGGCGAAGTAACAATTGATAAAGGTGTTATCGTTGCTGCTCGTCACATTCACTTCCATACTTCTGATGCTGCTAAATGGGGTATCGAGGACAAACAAATGTTGAAAGTTCGCCTGGGCGGAGATCGCGGTCTTGTACTGGAAAATGTACTTGCTCGTGTATCCGATTCTTTTGCACTGGACATGCATATTGATACAGATGAAGCTAACGCTGCTGGCGCTCGTAATGGCGACACTGCTGAAATCATCGATTAATTACATGTAATAGCTTCAGCCGCCAATTGGGGCGGTCTGAATAACATATAAACCTGAGCACAGCCATCAGGGCCGGTTAATTCCAGCCCTGATGGCAAGGCTTAGGTTTTTGTGTTTTCTGAGTGTTCTTCTGCGCATGGCATGTTTCGGATTAGACGAAGGGACATACGGTTTGGATGTGGAACTACAGCCCAATTCATGCTATAATTTGCTGTAATGCTCTTTTAATGTTCCACGCAAGAAATTCATGTGGAACAGGGATGAATGTACGATTTTTTATTAATAGAGGCTGTAAGGAGTGACCGAAGGAAATGGCTAAAGACTCAAAAAAGGATTACTCCCAATATTTTGATTTCTCGGATGCCAAAGTAATTTCGCAAGATGAATTCAGCAAAAAGATAAGAATCCGGGGCCGTGAGATTAACATCAAATCGGAACCCAATCATCGTCAGGAGAAACAGCGGGGCAAGGAAGACGTCCAGGTGCTTTACGAAAATGCCGTTCCCGATGAACTGAAAAACATAGGGAAAGGCAAACATTATATTGTATATACGTATGGATGTCAGATGAACGAGCATGACTCGGAGACCATCAAAGGACTGCTCGAGTCTATGGGATATCAGGCTACAGAGAATCGCAAAGAAGCTGATGTTATTCTGCTCAATACGTGTGCCATACGGGAAAATGCGGAAGATAAAGTATTTGGTGAGCTTGGTCACCTGAAAACGCTAAAACTCGAACGTCCGGGATTGTTACTTGGCGTATGCGGTTGTATGTCCCAAGAAGAAGGCGTCGTCAACCGAATTATGCAGAAGCATGGGTTTGTGGATATGATCTTTGGTACACATAATGTGCATCGACTGCCACATCTAATCCAGGAAGCGCTGTTCAGCAAAGAAATGGTTGTTGAAGTGTGGTCCAAGGAAGGCGACATCATTGAGAACCTGCCGAAGAAACGTGAGGGTATGCGCGGCTGGGTGAACATTATGTATGGCTGCGACAAGTTCTGTACATATTGCATCGTTCCGTTCACACGGGGCAAAGAACGCAGCCGTCTTCCTGAAGATGTCATTGCCGAGGTTAGGGATTTGGCACGACAAGGCTTTAAGGAGATCACGTTGCTTGGTCAAAATGTGAATGCGTACGGCAAGGATTTTACCGACCTGAATTACAGCTTTGGTGACTTGATGGATGCTATTCGCCAGATTGATATTCCAAGAGTACGGTTTACAACCAGTCACCCACGTGACTTCGATGACCGCTTGATTGAAGTGCTGGCCAAGGGCGGAAATCTGGTGGAGCACATTCATCTTCCGGTGCAATCTGGCAGTTCGGAAGTACTCAAACGAATGAGCCGCAAGTATAACCGGGAACACTATCTGAAACTGGCTGACAAAATTAAAAAGGCCATCCCGGATGTTGTGTTGACAACGGATATTATTGTTGGTTTTCCGGGGGAAACGGAAGAACAGTTTGAAGATACACTTTCCCTTGTCCGTGAAGTAGGGTATGATTTTGCTTATACCTTTATTTATTCCCCACGGGAAGGTACACCGGCTGCGGTGATGGAAGACAACGTACCGATGGAAGTGAAGAAGGAACGGTTGAAGCGCTTGAACGAAACGATCAACGAATACAGCCAGCGAAGCAATGAACAGCAACGCGGCAAAATCGTTGAAGTACTCGTTGAAGGCGAGAGCAAACGGAATTCTGAAGTTCTGGCAGGACGTACGCGCAGCAACAAGCTGGTGCATTTTGAAGGACCCAAAGAATTGATCGGTACTTTTGTACAAGTGGAAATCACCGATCCGATGACTTTTTATATTCGGGGCAACCTGCTCTCCGAGCCGGTAGCTGCCAATCAGTAATAGTAATACACACACCAATAAGATGAGAATTTTGGGGTTCAAGATCAGGTTCGGACATTTGCGCAAGTAGCGGAGGGGACGGAATCGGTCTGTAGAAGCGAAGCGTTCGCCTTTGTCTCCGGATTTTAACCTTGAACAGTTGTAATCAGAAAAATCTGGAGACAACAGCGATCAAAAGAACGATCCGTACCCGCAGCGGTCATGGAGCAGACGTTTGAACTCATTTGAGCCCAGGTTCTCATCTTATATCATCTCATAGAATGGAGCGATTTCAGTGGCGCAGGAAGAAGTGCAGTACAACCATTATGGAATGCCAACCTACGATACGCGCAATCTGGTCATACGCGACGACATTATGGGAAAAGCCAAAGAATTGGCTGATATGCTCGGAACGAGTGAGGAAGTTAGACAGTTTCAACAGGCTGAAACCAAAATTCGGGATCATGAGCGCATCCAGCAGTTGATTGCAACGATCAAGAAAAAACAAAAAGAGATTGTTGCTTTTGAAAGCTTCAAAAATGTGGAGATGGTCAGCAAAATTGAACAGGAAATTGATGATCTGCAAAGCGAACTGGACAGTATTCCATTGGTTACGGAATTCCAGCAGAGCCAGAGCGACATCAACTATTTGCTTCAACTAGTGATCTCCGTAATCCGGGATACAGTTTCTGAAAAAGTAAACGTGGAGGCTGGAACGGATTCACCTCCGACCAGTTGCGGTTAAATGACGGAAGGGTGCGGACGCTGTCCGCGCCTTTTTTGACATTACATAACCGTTAACGTGGAGTGGCTATCGCCAAGTACTCGGAATATAATTCCAAGCAAAGCTCCACGCTGTGGGGTTATTTTGTGTGGCGCAGCTGATTTTTAATGATAAAGGCACATGACATCAAGAGAGCTTGATACGTACAGTGAATAAAGGAGAAATGAATAATGAGTATTTTGGACAAAATGGTGGAAGACGGAGACGGACGATTCTGGGGATTTCTCGGCTGTCGTTATATTAAAGGAGACGGCAAAGAAGTACAGATCGCGTTGACAGCAGGCGAACATCATACCAACTCCATGGGGATTATCCATGGGGGTGTATTAACTTCACTGATGGACCAGGCGATGGGTATGGTTGCAACAGCAGCAATGGAAGTGGACGGCTGTGTGACAACGAATCTGAACGTACATTTTCTCGCACCAATGAAACAAGGGGAATTAATGGTGACAGCTACGGTACTGCATCAAGCAGGACGCAGTGTGACGACTCAATCGGAGGTTCGTGATGCATCGGGCACGTTGGGATGTATGGCTACGGCGACATTCCGCATAGCACGCCCGAGAACGTAACGCACGAATCCTGCGGTTGACAAAAGATATTATTATGTCATAATGAAATTATCAAAATGAAAATAGTCGGTGGTGCCCATGAGCGAAAACTACGAACACTTCAATGCAGAGAGCGACGAACAAGCAGCACGTGCTTATAGTTCCCAAAAATATCGTACCCCCGATGGTGTTCCTGCGGATATCGTTATGTTTACCTTGACCAAGCGGGAGCGCAAGACGGTGACGAAGACACTTCCCATTCGGGAACTGAAAGTGATGCTGATCAAGCGCAAAGGCTGGCCTTTTGCAGGCAGATGGGCATTACCCGGTGGATTTTGTCAGGAGAATGAGTCCATCTACGGTGCAGCTAAGCGTGAGCTGATGGAAGAGACAGGTGTAGATGGTGGACATCTGGAGTACTTGAATGTATACAGTCAGCCGGGTCGTGATCCAAGGGGCTGGATTATCTCTCACGCATTTTTCGCGCTTGTGGAAGAATGGATGCTGGATCAACGCCAAGCAGCAGATGATGCTGAGGATGTTGGATTGTTCACCATCCAGGAGGCGCTGCAAGAACTGGAACTGGCTTTTGATCACAGAACAATCATTGAAGATGCTTATCGACGTATTCAACAGCAGATGCTGGAAACGACGATTGCTCGTCAGTTCCTGCCACGTGATTTTACATTAAGTGAATTATATCAGGTTATTCAAAGTGTTGTGCCGGATTTTGAAGAACCAAACTTCATTCGCAAGATTACGTCTACCCGCAGCCGTAAAGGCATTGTGGAAGAAGTACGGGATGAAGAGGGGAACCTCGTGAGTTCCAACCAGTACTCGCAGCGTCCGGCGCAGTTATATCGTTTTACAGAATTGGTACCACGCCTTTCCATCTATACGTAATAAGGTGTAGATGTGTCAATTGGATTGAATCAGGATCAACCATTTCTGGGCTAAGGGAGTGTTGACGATGAAAGCACTGATTGTCATTGATTTTACGAAGGATTTTGTGACAGGTTCTTTGCCAGTAGGTCAGCCGGCAGTAGAGATTGAAGAGACGATTGCGGCTGTAACTGAGGCCTATTGTAAGAATAAACATGAAGTGATTATGGCTGTGGATCTGCACGAAGAGAATGATCCGTATCACCCGGAGACTGTACTTTTCCCACCTCATAACATCCGTAATACGGAGGGAAGACAGTTATATGGTCGTCTTTCCCAAGTGATGGAAGAACGGATAACGGATATACAGTGGATGGATAAGACGAGATATAGTGCATTCTGTGGGACCGATCTGGAACTCAGACTGCGTGCACGTGGTATTACGGATATTGCACTCATAGGGGTATGCACGGATATTTGCATATTGCATACCGCAGTGGACGCTTACAATAAAGGTTTTCATATTACGGTATATGAAGATGCCGTTGCCAGCTTTAATCCGGCAGGGCATGATTGGGCACTTGGACATTTTCGTTCCAGCCTGGGTGCTTCGGTGGTTAGGGCGAGTGAGACAGTCTTGGCTTAATTTTCTCCATAGTCATGTTTGGTTGACTCCATGTTAGGAACCGGATGAATGTGGTGAATGGTGTATAGAGTTTTTCACGGGAGACTTGTTTGTTTAATACGGATGAACAGAATTATGAAGAATAAGTCTCCATATGTTAACCCGTGTCCACAGGTGAAATCTGCGAACACGAGCGGAAGTCAGAGAGGATGAGACAAATGCAGACAACTAGCCTGGCTTTACATACGGATAAATATCAGATCAATATGATGTACGCCCATTGGGTGAATGGTACTCACAAGCGGAAAGCGGTATTTGAAGCCTATTTCCGCAAACTTCCTTTTGGTAACGGATATGCGGTATTTGCCGGATTGGAACGCATTGTGAACTATATCAGCCAGCTTCGGTTCACGATGGACGACATCAAATTTTTATCCAAACAAGAGGAAAATTACGATCCGGTCTTTCTGGAAGAGTTGCTCCAGTTTTCATTTCAGGGAACGATTCATTCCATGAAGGAGGGTGCAATTGTTTTCCCTGACGAACCGCTCATTCGGGTAGAAGGCTCCATTATGGAGACTCAATTGGTGGAGACGGCGATACTTAACTTCATGAATTATCAGACGTTGATTGCAACCAAGGCTTCGCGGATCAAACAGGTAGCACAGCAGGATACGTTGCTCGAATTCGGCACACGACGTGCACAGGAAGCGGATGCTGCCATCTGGGGCGCACGTGCCTCGTATGTGGCAGGTTTCCATGCAACGTCCAACATGCTGGCCGGAGAGCGCTTCGGGATCCCAACAGCAGGTACACATGCCCATTCCTGGGTACAGAGCTTTATGAGCGAACAGGAGGCGTTTGACGTGTATGCCAAAGTGTTGCCTGATCAGGTTACGCTGCTGGTTGATACCTTTGACACGTTGAACAGTGGAGTACCTCACGCCATCAAGACAGCCAAGAAGCTGGAGAGCCAAGGCAAAAAGATGAATGCTATTCGTCTCGACAGTGGTGACCTAGCGTACTTGTCGATTCAGGCACGTCAGATGCTGGATGAGGCTGGCCTGGATTATGTGAAAATTGTTGCATCCAATGATTTGGATGAAAATACGATTTTCAACCTGAAGGCTCAAGGAGCACGGATTGATACATGGGGTGTTGGTACACAGTTGATTACCGCTTCTGACCAGCCATCTTTGGGTGGAGTATACAAATTGGTGGAGCGTGAAGTGGACGGTGCCATGCTGCCTACGATCAAAATATCTGCCAATCCTGAAAAGGTGTCCACTCCAGGTAAAAAGGAAGTGTTCCGGATCATTGATCCGAAACATGGCAAAGCGATTGCAGATTATATCTGCTATCCAGATGAAGAGCAGCCGCTACAGGGCGGACCGCTCAAGCTGTTCAACCCGCTACACCCTTACCTGAAAAAGACGGTTACCCGCTACGAAGCGGTAAATATGCTGGAGCCAATCTTTGTAAATGGACGTAAAGTGTATGAACTGCCTAATTTGGATGAGATTCGTGCGTATCACCGGGAACAGATGAACCTCTTCTGGCCTGAATACCAACGGAAGCTCAACCCAGAGATATACCGTGTGAACATCAGCCCTGCGGCATGGAATATGAAGCAGAAGCTCATTGCGGAACATGTGAAATCCACAGAGGAATGATCTACACATAAGAATTACAGAGAGGCATAACCAGTGAGGTATACTGGCTTATGCCTTTTTAATATGATCCGAATGAGATGGACCAGTGATGTAAGAAATCTCATGGACAGACTGCCAAGGTAACAGGCTATACTGGAAATAGTCATGCCCAATTCAAGAGGTTGTAGGGGGAAAGCAGTAATTATTTCTCGGGAAAGCGCAGGAGACGCCAAATTCTGCAACTATTGTTTCAATCCCACAGCTGTAGGGGATGAAAGTAAGAGGAGGTGCAGGCATGAGATGGATACTAGGATTGGTCTGGATCGCTTTTATTGCCTATGCATTGTTGTTGGCACCGGGGCAGTCACCAGGAAGTGATCCGATATTCAAAGAACTGATCACCCTGCAAAACAAAGAGCCTTGGTTACTTACGGTGTTTTCGTGGTTGGGTATTTTCCCGGCAGTTTATGCCTGTATGCTGTTAAGAACATCTGTGAAAGAACGAGGTGGCCGTGTACCGGCTTGGCCTTTTGTTATCCTTTCTTTCGGACTGGGTGCATTTGCCCTGCTTCCCTATTATGCATGGTCATCATCCGCAGATAGAGCTTCGGGTTACGCAACCTTACATTTTGGTCGTCAGCGGGAGTCGGGAATTGGACGGGTAGCCGCCAACAAGCTGACGCATGTAGTCCTTTTGCTGTTGACGCTGGGGACATCATTTTATGCGGTGACGCAGGGTCATCCGGATGTATATTCGGAAGCCTTCAAGCAATCTGCCTTTGTACATATCATGACGATTGATTTTGTACTGTTGACCTTACTTTCCATGATTGCGATATACAGGGATGCCAAAGGCAGTCGACGTTCACCAGCTTGGGCCGCGATAGGGATCATCCCCATTGTGGGTCCACTAATCTATCTGTTGACACTCAGAAGAGACAGAGCTTAATCATCAACATCTGAAGAATGCAGAAGTAAAAGGTAGCCGTTAAGCCTGAATGCGAACAATTCATGTGCTTAATGGAAAAGTATATAAAACCCAAAGAAGGAGTAGCTCTCGATGAAAAACCATTTTAACGCATATGTGGTCCGTAAAGAAGAACAGGGCGGAGTGAAAGCTGCTATAGAGCAACTGAAGAAGGAAGATCTGCCAAATGGAGATGTAACGGTACAGGTGCAGTATTCCAGTGTCAATTATAAAGACGGGCTCGCTACCCTTGAGAAGGGTGGTGTCGTTCGTGAATACCCCATGGTACCGGGGATTGATCTGGCCGGAACGGTAGAAGAGTCGGTAAGTGGACGTTTTGCACCAGGAGATCGGGTGATCAGTACAGGATTTGAACCTGGCGTATCCCATTACGGAGGGTACAGCGAGTATGCTCGTTTGCGTAGTGAATGGCTGGTGCCTCTGCCACCGGGTCTCAGTGAGAAAGAAGCCATGGCAATTGGAACCGCAGGATTTACGGCTGCACTTTCGGTTGATGCGCTGTTACAGGCTGGAGTGACACCGGAGATGGGCAAGGTTCTCGTTACGGGTGCAACGGGTGGTGTTGGCAGTATGGCAGTTGCCATTCTGGCGAAACTGGGCTTCGAAGTAACAGCCAGTACAGGCAAGAAAGAACAGGAGGAGTCATTGCTCCGAAACTTGGGTGCCTCAGAGGTTATTACTCGTGAAGAAGCTGATGCTCCAGCTAAAGGAGCCATGGGGAAACAGCTATGGGCGGGAGTTGTTGATCCAACAGGAGGACCAGCTCTTGCGGAGCGATTGAAACAGATTCAATACGGAGGTGCGGTAGCGGTATCCGGCTTAACCGGAGGCACAGCTTTTGAGTCCACGGTACTTCCGTTTATTTTGCGTGGTATCCAGCTTATGGGTATAGACTCTGTATATTGTCCGATGGAACGTCGGGAACGATTGTGGAAACTGCTCGGAGGAGAATGGAAACCGGAGCGTGCGCTGGAACTGGGAATCCGGGAGATTTCTCTAGACCAATTACCTCATACACTGGAGACGATACTCCAAGGTGGTGCAGTAGGTCGTACGGTGGTCAATACAATATCAGACCTGCCATCCGCATAAGATTCTAAGTCCTTAGACATGCTAATTCTACCTGATTGGGTCACAGTACACGTGGCTGGAAAGGAAGGATTGGCATGTGGTTTGGTAGAAAAGGGCGAAGTCTGGTTGGAAAAACAATGAAGTCGGTACTTGTAAGTGGCGTGTTAATCACAAGTATCTGGTCCCTGGTGGCTTGTTCGGCATCATCCATTGAACAGGAGCGGAAGGTCTATACCCGCGAAGCGACAGATGAAGGAAATATGCGGGCACAGAATCAAGGACACGGATTAAACGGTGAATTGGTGAGTGAGATCAGTAAGAGTTTTGAAGCAAAAGGCATTCAGCTGATGAATAATATGTCTGCCGATGACGGCCATGGTGGGATCTCTTATATGTATTTGTTGAATGGAAGTGGCAGACACATTGTGAAAGTTCATATTTTCAGTGATAAGGCTGCACGAGCTGCCAGCATGAAACAAATGTATAGTGAGGATCGGGATGAGGCTGTCTTGGAGAATGCGCTTGGACGGACAACGATTCGCAGCAAAGGATATGTATCACTCGTTTATACAGCTTCTGGTGGAGAAAAGGACAAGTATGAACAGGATGTTATGCAGGTATTCCAACATGTGTTGGAGCAATTAAGGTAGGAGAAGATGGGAGCACAGAAAACTTTCAATCCTTACCGTACAGCTGAAAATAAACCCTAAAACCCGTCTGATATTTCAGACGGGTTTATATATTTCACGCATGACATGTCGCAGCTCGGGCAAAATGAGTTTTTCCATGGCCAATTTGACGGCTCCTTTGGAACCCGGCATGGAGAATACGGCTGTGCGTCCAATCGTTCCAGCGACGGCTCTACTCAGGATGGCAGCGGAACCGATATCTTCGGTGTAACTGAGAAAACGGAAGATCTCACCGAAACCCGGGAGTTCCTTGTCCAGTAGTGAGGACACCGCTTCGTAGGTTGTATCTCGGGGTGCAATCCCTGTTCCGCCGCTAAGTAACACGGCTTCGACATCATCACGAACGGCTGCATCTTGCAGGATGCTTCGAATGTTCTCCGTTTCATCTGGTGTGATGATGTATTCAACGATCTGATAACCCGCTTCATTCAGAAGCTGGTGCATGAGCTGGCCACTGGTGTCAGTGTCTTTAGTGCGTGTGTCCGATACTGTAACAATCATACACGATACCGTGGTCGGAGCTTCCTGGCGATGTTGTTCCACTGAATTAGTCATGAAACTTCCTCCTTCAATCAACATGTCCTCATAGCATAGACCATCCGTTAGAATCAGGCAATGTACTGGAGAAGAGTTGAACGTTATTGCACAACGAATGCGGGATGGTGTACACTCGCTAGATATAGATAGATCAGGTTACAAGAAGGACAATAGAGAGGTGTATACGCATGAATGAAACGATTTTAAAAGAACAATCCATACCTGTATATATACTGTCAGGTTTTTTGGGGAGTGGCAAAACAACACTGCTTGTTCAGATGATCGAACATTGGCAACAGCAGGGTTTGCGTCCCGCAGTGGTTATGAATGAGTTAGGCGAAGTCAATCTGGATGGTCAGATTGTGGATTCCACCGTTCCTATGACAGAGATGTTAGGTGGATGCATCTGTTGTACCGTACGTGGTGACTTGGGATTGCAACTTGCTGATCTCGTTCAGGAGGAATCACCTGATGTGATCGTTATTGAAGCAACCGGTGCGGCGAATCCAATGGAGATTCTGGATGCGGTGACGGAGACCTCACTCTACATGCGACTGGAACTGAAAAGTCTCATTACTGTTGTGGATGCAGCACATCTATCTGGTCTGTATCAGGAGCAGAAAGGGCAGACCTTTAAACTGATGCAGGAGCAGATTCGCTGTGCGTCTGTACTTCTCTTGAACAAAACGGATCGGGTGAGTGCGCAGGAGCTGAAGGATCTGGAACAGCTTTTGGCAAAATGGAATGGCTTCGCACCTGTAATCCCTACAGTCAAATGTGAGGTGGAGATGGATCTGTTGCTTCGCAGTGGGGCAGACGTGCATGTGCATGATTCAGCTTCTGAAGCAGGTAAGCCAGCCCACCATGAGCATACTGAAACCTGTGGTACACATGGCTGCAATCATGGACATGAACATCAGGCGGTTCAAGGCGATGCTACGAATAATGACGCATCCTATAGCCATATTCATGACCACAGTCACGAGCATGCTGCTCCCCATGCCTCACACGAACATGTCATGGTATACACGCATTATTTCAGTCAACCGGTGAACAGCGAGGCGTTTGAACAATTTGTATCCGCATTGCCACGTGATGTGTATCGAGCAAAAGGCATTTTATCATTTAGTGATACGGCGAGCCGCTTCTGGTTCCAGTATGCCTACCGTGAGTCGGACTACATGAAGATCACACCTCAGGGAGATGTCCCTAATGTTGCTGTGTTTATAGGTGAACATTTTGACCAAACTGTCATTCGTGACCAATTACTGGAATTGGAAGCGATAAAGTAGGTTAGATGATTCAATATTCCTCCGAACTGGGTATTAAGATGCATAGCAAACTTTGCCTGGGAGGTAACTTTAAATGACACAACAACAATATCAACAATGTATCGATGCTTGCCTGGAGTGCATGAATGCTTGCAACGTATGTTACATATCGAGTCTGAAAGAATATGATCTGGCGATGCTGCGTGATTGCATTCGTTTGAATCGGGAATGTGCGGAGATCTGCAGTTTTGCTGCACAAGCGATGACACGTGGAAGTGATTTCATTGCTGAAATATGCGAATTGTGTGTGAAAGCTTGTGAAGCTTGCGCCGCAGAGTGTGGCAAACACCACCATGATCATTGCCAAGCGTGTGCAGAGGCTTGCCGCAGATGTGCAGAAGCTTGCCGGTTGATGGCAGCAGTAGCGTAAATATTATTTCACTGGAATATATAATTAAAACCGATAATGACCGTTGTCCTCTAAGGGAAGGCAGTGAACACAGGCATCTGAGACGATGTGCCTATGTGTTGCCTTTCCCTAGGGGATTTTTAATGCAGGTTGCCAAGTCTGATCGTGGTATGTATAATGATGGCAATGAATCGAAACGAAGAATATCGATGATCGGGAGAGTAGCCAGATCCATACATGACAGCGAGCCGGAAAAGGTGGAAGCCGGTATGACATGACCTGAGTGAACCGCACCCGTGAGATGGTTATCCGAAAAGATGTACTTATCCCGATTGGGGATAGGCCATATCTGTCTGAGGGTAACCCGGCTTGCGACCGTTATACGCATCGAGCGGAACAGGTTCTACAGGTATGCATGTTGATGTATATTAGGAGTAGCTGTTCACCTAGAGTGGTACCGCGGGAACTGTTAAGGCAGCTCTCGTCTCTTATTTAGAGACGAGAGCTTTTTTTGTGTTTATTTTCAGCCAATAATGAATGGATAAGGAGTGTTTGACATGTTGATGAAGAAGGCTGCGGCCGATATTGCCCCTTTAACGGGATTGAATGAACAAGAGGTTCTGAGATTACTGGAAGTCCCACCACAGGCGGAGATGGGGGATGCAGCATTCCCTTGTTTTGCATTGGCGAAGTCATTAAAAAAAGCACCGGCAGTCATTGCGACCGAGCTCGCAACAGGTCTGCAGGCATCTGGAATTGAAGCGACTCCCGCTGGGCCGTATGTAAATATCCGATTCAATCGGGAGGAGCTTGCGCCGAATCTGCTGAAAGAACTGGGGCATGCCGCATTCGGTAAGCTTCAGATTGGCGAAGGCTCACGTGTTGTGATTGATATGTCTTCCCCTAACATCGCAAAACCCTTCGGAATTGGACATTTGCGTTCTACTGTAATCGGTGCAGCACTGTATCGGTTGTATAACGAAGCGGGTTATACCTCTGTAAGTGTGAATCATCTGGGAGACTGGGGAACCCAGTTTGGCAAGCAGATCGCAGCGTATAAACGGTGGGGCAATGATGAAGCATTGCAGGCAGACCCGATCCGTACGTCTCTTGAGCTGTATGTGCGTTTCCACGATCAGGCGGAGAATGATCCTTCTCTGGAGATTGAGGCACGGGATTGGTTCCGCAAGCTGGAGCAGGGAGATGATGAAGCACAGCGGTTATGGGCGTTCTTTGTGGAAGTTAGCATGAAGGAATTCAACCGGATGTATGAACGTCTGAATGTACAGTTCGACCATACGCTGGGAGAAAGCTTTTACAATGACAAGATGGGTGCAGTGGTTGAAGAACTGAAGGCAAAAGGTTTACTTGAAGAGAGTGATGGAGCACTCGTGGTACGTCTGGAGGATGAGAACATGCCCCCGTGCCTGATTATCAAAAAAGATGGAACAACAATCTATCCTACACGGGATTTAGCTACGGCGGTTTATCGCCATGAGGTGATGAAGGCAGATCGGTTGTTATACGTGGTCGGAGGCGAGCAGAAGTTACATTTCCGTCAGGTATTTGCGGTCCTATCCCGGATGGGTCATGAATGGTCTGCGAAGTGTGAACATATCCCGTTTGGATTAATGCGTTTTGAGGGACGGAAAATGTCTACCCGCCGCGGGAAAGTCGTATTTTTGCAGGAAGTATTGGATGAGGCAGTCGCTCGTGCTTTGCAGATTATCCAGGAGAAAAACCCGAATCTGGAGAACCCTCAGAAGGTGGCTGAGGCGGTTGGTGTAGGTGCCATTGTCTTCGGTGATCTGCGGAATAGTCGGTTAAACGATGTGGACTTCTCCTTGGAGGATGCGGTGAGTTTTGAAGGAGAGACCGGACCTTATGTGCAGTATACCCATGCCCGGATTCAAAGTGTGCTTGCTAAGGCAGAAGAGGCAATCCGCGTGGAAAATGAAAACCCTCTGTCTAACCCCAGTCTTGCGGATGGTGAGATTGACACAGTGACCACTCCATCCTGTATCGGAGATACCTCATGGGCATTACTGAAACTGCTTGGTGATTATCCCGAGTATTTGGAAAAAGCAATTCATCGGAATGAGCCTTCGGTCATTGCCAAATATACAATAGATGTCGCTCAAGCGTTCAACCGCTTCTATCACGCCGAACGGATTGCGGATGCGTCATCTGATGTAAGGTCCTTCCGGATGGCATTGGCCAAACGGACTGCCGAACGCCTCGCGTACAGTTTACATTTGCTAGGTGTGCAAGCTCCAGAGCGGATGTGATCCCAGGTGATATGGAGTACACGTGGACTTTTCAAAAAAGCCAATCAAGATGTACCAGACTCATCAGGTCGAGGTATGTTGCTTCAACAAGTGAGCAAGCGATTAGGTAATGCTCAAGTACTTGTTGAAATTAATCTGGAAGTGAAGCAGGGAGAATGTGCTGTGCTTGTTGGCAGAAACGGCTCGGGCAAAAGCACGTTGCTACGTATGTTGGCAGGTATTTTGTTACCCGATACAGGATCGATCCAGCGCACAATGAAGGGTTCTCATGGGTATGCAGTAGATGGCCTGCCACGTTTACCCTTTACCTCTGGAGAGTATTTGTGGGACATGGGACGGATTCGGGGCATCCGCCCCGAAATACTGCGTGAGCGGATTAGAGAACTTAGTGAACTTTTATATCTGGATACCGCGTTCGATCAAAAGTTACCCTTATTATCGAAGGGCACACTGCAAAAAGTAAATTTGATTCAGGCCCTGTTACCTGGACCGGGTGGTCTTTTGCTGCTGGATGAACCTTTATCAGGCTTGGATATTCCAGCTCAAGAGGCAGTTGTATCCTTATTGGGACAATGGAAGGGTGAAGGGACATCCATCGTTACAGCTTGCCATGAACCGTTGCTTATTGAACGTTTGGCAGACCAGGTGATTGTGTTGAAGAAAGGCGGCGTGCTCCGCTACTGGAGTCGTGAAGATATACTTCAAGCTGGCGAACCCGTTGTACGTATTCAAAGTCAGACGAAAGCTGGAGAGGATCTGGCTAACGATCTATCTATTGTACAACAACCGGAAGTACTGTCTTTAGTTCGTAATACGAGCTCAGGGATATCCAATTCTTGGTTGTGGGATTGGAAAGTAGTTCAACAATCAACAGATGATGTCCTCAGAATGATCCTGGCATCCGGAGGTTCGGTTGTGTCTGTACAACAGGAAGAAAGTCAATTACATATGGAAAGTCTGCTGGAAGGACAACATCCAGCTGTACATGCGAGTCGTGGAGGTGTCACAGAATCTGTGGACTTAAGCTCTTCCATGGATGATGCGGGGGGAGAAGCCGAATGATCTATCTGACCCGATATTTGTTAAGGCATCACATTCGTTCACAGAAATATTTTGCACCGGTTATCTTTTATATCATCGCCATGCTGCTGATCTATTCCTACAAACCCAACCCTATTGCGGACAGTTACAGTGTCACGGCTATGCTGTTATTTCTGGCAGCTGCTTGGCTCGGAGTAATGGTGATGAATACCGAACCTGCAAAGCAGGTTCAATTACTTGTCCTTCATACAGGAAGCAGGCGTAAGGTTGTAACAAGTCAACTCATCTGTGCCTGGATAATGCAATTCATGCTCACCGCAATCACTGTGCTGTATCCCGTGTTCGCGGGAATGTTCGAGAGACAACCTACAGGTGAGGAGTGGATGATGACTTGGTTAGGACATCTGGGGTTATCGTTGCTGGGATTGGTCATTAGTGTATTTTTTCAAAAATCGTACATTCCCTTGCTTAGTCGAAGTATGCCTGCCCTGATTATTGTATTATTACTATCGTTTATCCAAGGTTCCTTAAGTGAACGGTTGCCTGAATCGTTAGAATGGCTTGGCCGCATTCTTCCACCAGCCTTTTATCTGGTTCGTGAGATGATGTTATTTGATGAATCAAAGATGGACTCTTTTGTCTGGGTTATGCTGTGGACTGTGCTCTATGCATTAGGGTTACTAATCATCCATGTGTGGCTGTCCGGAAGAAGAGATCTGCGGAGTTAGGAGACGCGCTTCCCGATAACTTGAATGTTGCTCTTGGTTTGGTTAGGATAGAGGGACATGGAATGGTTAACATTGTACGGTTGAAGGGGGCGCTCGCATATGCAAAATACAGATATCCAGAATGGTGACATGCTGGACAGCGAACACTCCAGGGAATTGTTTGCCTATTACGGATTGGCAGTGTACTACGGGCAGGCGCTTGAACAGCAGCTGGTCAATCTGATTTTATTAATGAAAATGTCTCAGGGCAAAGCCGTGTCTGAAGAGGATCTGGAAGATCTGTACGAACGAAAGATGAGCAGTTCACTGGGGCAGCTCATTCACGAAGTGCGCCATCATTTTACATTCTCTGAGGAAGAGACTCGCCAGTTGAATGAGTTATGGCAGCAACGTAACCGTATTGTACATCATTATTTCAAGGAACGAATTCACGAGACATTCAGTCCGGAAGGACGATCACGCATGATTAAGGAATTGGAGGATTTCAAAGACCGTGCACAGGAGTTGGAGATCCGTCTTCAGCAATATACGGGTGCCTGGATCGCAGAGCTTGGTCTGGATGCCGAATCCGCAGCAGCTCTGCAAACGCTGGAGCGTATGCATACCGAGAGTATGCAAGCAAGGGCTTTGGAAGAGGATGAATGACAAGCAAACGGATAACGAAACGCTGGATATTAATAACGGCTCTGGCTGTAGTATTAGTTGGAATCCTGTGGACTGTTGTTACGGCAGTACGTATATCTGCATATACAGATGAGGATTCATCCAGGATATCGGATACAGCAATCATTCTGGGCGCAGCTGTGGCGGGGGATAACCCTTCACCTGTATTTCGCGAACGTATTGAACACGGGATTAAATTATACCGTCAGGGTACCGTTCGTAATCTGCTTTTCACAGGCGGGTCAGGTGATGATGGAGAACATACGGAAGCTGAAGTGGGTCAGAAGTATGCCATCGCACATGGAGTAGATCCTGCGGACATTCGCATAGAGACCAAATCCAGAATTACCGAGGAGAATCTGGTCAATTCAATTCCAATTGGTGAACAGGCCGGTTATCAAACCTATACAATTGTGAGTGATCCGTTACATATGAAACGGGCCATGAAGCTGGCTGCCGGACTGGGTATGGATGCCGTACCCTCTCCGACACGAACTACGGCGTATCGAACCTGGCGCAGCAAGTTTCCTTTTCTCGCAAGAGAGACCGTGATGTACATGGGATATACGATCAAAGGATGGATAGACAATCCGCAGTAGCCATGAGGTTGCACGCGGATTGTTTTTTTGTCTGGACGAAATAAACAGTAACGGAATTTGAATCCCGATGAAAATACAAAAAACCGATCTACACCGCAAACCCTGAGGTAGCTGTGTAGATCGGTTTTTGTGTTGCCGTCGAGTACATCATTTTTGATTGGTTACTTAAAGAGCTTTCTGTTTTACTCTGTTATGCATTGCCTCCGGCAAAGGAGGTGGAGGTTGGAACGGAATCACCTGACGGATTCTCGAGAGTTGCGACCGCTGCTGCTTGCGTACCTTGCTGGAGCTGATACATTTTATAATAGCGGCCTTTAAGCTCCATCAGTTCATCATGTGCACCTTGCTCAACGATACGCCCACGATGCAGAACCAGAATCTGATCTGCTGAACGAATGGTGGAGAGACGGTGAGCAATGATGAAGGTGGTACGTCCTTTTTTGAGGACTTCGAGTGCGTTCTGAATTAAAGCTTCTGTTTCCGTATCGATATTGGCTGTCGCTTCATCCAGAATGAGGATGGCCGGATCAAATGCCAGTGCCCGAGCGAAGGAGATCAATTGACGCTGTCCAGCGGATAATGTGCTTCCTTTTTCGATGACAGGTTCGTCAAAGCCTTGAGGCAAATGAGCCAGTATACGTTCGGCTCCTACATCACGCAACGCCTGTTCAATTCGTTCACGGGAAATCTTCTCATCGCCAAGACTGACGTTGGAAGCAATGGTGCCTGTGAACAGATACGGGTCCTGCAATACAATCCCCATATGCTCGCGAATCCACTGTTTAGGCAGATCTTTGACGTTCTGACCGTCAATCGTGATCTTGCCTTTTTGCGGATCATAGAACCGGAACAGCAGGTTGATGATTGAGCTTTTACCTGAACCGGTGTGACCGACCAGAGCGACGGTCTGACCTTGGGATGCTTTAAACGAGATATTGTTGAGCACATAATCCTTTTTATAGGCAAAGGATACATCGTCGAAGACAACATTCCCTTTGTATCTTGGCATGGAGCCATCCGTTACAGCTTCTCCCTTTTCATCCATCAGCTCAAAGACGCGACCAGCAGATACGAGGGAGGAGTCCAGGTTGGCGAGTTGATTCACCATACCGGTGATTGGCTGGAACAAGCGACCCAGAACATCAACGAAGGCATACAGAACACCCAGTGAGATAATACTTGTGCCATCCAGCACACTGGAACCGAAGTACCACAGGACCACCGCAAAGGCAATATTCCGTAATACGTTAACCAGGTTGTGTGAGGTGAAGGCATTCAGGTTCAGCATTTTGTTCTGGTGTTTCATATAGTCATCATTCAGATCTTCGAATTCCTGTTTGGTTTGTTTCTGATGGCGGAATACGCGTATAATGGACATCCCCTGAATGGACTCGTTAATGATTGCATTGATCTCACTCAGTCGTGATCGAATGATCGTGTTGTACCGAGTGGCGAATTTGCGATAGAGCACAATCCATGTAATGAGCATCGGCACAACGAATAACGAGATAAGACCCAGGCGAACATCAAGCAGGAAGAGTGCAACATACACACCTGTAATCGTGATGATTCCTGAGAAGAAGTTCGAAAGAACGGCAACGAACAGATCCTTGACGGCTTCTGTGTCGTTCGTGACCCGAGATACAACTTTACCTGCGGGCAGGTTATCAAAAAAGTGCACCGGCAGTCGCTGAATATGGGCATACACATCGTTACGCAGTCTTTGAATGACCTTGTTGGCCGAGGACTGCAGCCAGAATGTTTTACCAAACTCCATAATGACCGAGATCACGAGGAAGATCATGTAATACACAATTAATTGATAGATGCTGGGCATCTCCGGTTTGTAAAAAGCAAACAGTTCACCAGCGGACAGCGGTGTTGCCGCATATTGGCCTGTCACTTCACCTGCGCGTGTAACCGTGAGGGTTCCATCCGTATATGTGCGGTCTCCGTCAGGTGCGCTTACCGGTTCGTTTACAAAATAAAAACTTCTGCCGGCTTGTAAAACCCGCACTTCGGAACCTTTGTTTTCATCCGGTTCGAACAAGCCTTCGCGTTTGTAGTTTTTACCGTTGTAGACTGCGGCTTCATCTGAAGCTGTTGTCTCATAGAAAGGCTGCTCAATCGCGAGCAAGTGATTGTCGATCATGGATTTGGCGATGAACGGCCCGGCAAGCTCGGCCGCAACACCAATGGTAAGCATAATTAATGCAGCGATAAATGTTCCTTTGGCTTTCAAGGCGTAATCAAGCAGCCTTTTGCCTGTATTAGACTTCAATGAATTGACCTCCTACGTGGACAGATTGGACTCGACCTGTTGCCGTTCATACTGTTCACGGTACCAGCCGTTCATGGCTAACAGTTCCTGGTGAGTGCCTTCTTCCGTAATTTTCCCGTGCTCCAGTACGATGATTCGGTCAGCATGTTCAATAGCAGACAGGCGATGAGTCGAGATCAGCGTGGTTTTGCCCGAGCGTTTGTTGCGTATATTTTCAATGATTTTGGCTTCAGTACGTGCATCGACAGCAGATAAGGCATCATCCAGGATCAGAATATCAGGATTGGCAATAAAGGCACGCGCCAGCGATACCCGCTGTTTCTGTCCACCGGACAGAGAGATTCCTTTTTCACCAACTAGTGTATCCAGTCCATCGGACAAGGTTCCCAGATCACCGTCAAAAGCGGCGGTACGAATGGCTTCCATGATAACTTCATCACTGGCCCCAGGTTTACCAAATTGAATGTTCTGACGAACTGATTTGGAGAACAAAACTTGTTCCTGTGGTACGTACCCAATCCAGCTGTGCAAGTCATCTTTGGCGATATCCTGAATTGGATGACCCGAGATGCTTAATGTGCCCGAACCGGCAGGGTATTCATGAAGCAGTTGTTTGAGCAAAGTAGACTTACCGCTACCCGTACGGCCCACAACACCTAATGTTTGACCCCGTCGCAACGAAAAGCTGATGTGACTGAGATTGTCCACAGTGGAACTTGGGTAACGGAATGTAACATCCTGCATCGCAATTTCTTCCGGATTCGTAACGTGAGCAGGTTGATCCACATCTTGTACGGCAGGTTCTACCGATAAAGTCTCGTTGACCCGATCAAGCGAAGCGCTACCACGTTGCATCAGGTTAATTAATTCGCCGATGGCAAACATGGGCCAGATCATCATCCCCAGGTACATATTGAACGATACGAGATCTCCCAGGGTAATTTCATTATGAAATACAAGATATATGCCGTAGGCAAGTGCAATCACATAACTGAGTCCAACGAAGAGGCGGATGGTAGGTTCAAATAGGGCATCCATTCTGGCAACAGCCAAATTTTTGCGATACACATCTTCGGTCACATCGGAGAACCGTTTCTCGTCCAGACGTTCCTGCACATAGGCACGCACGACGCGAATACCGGCGATGGATTCCAGTACCTGGTCATTCATATCTCCGAATGCATCCTGTGCCAGGGTGTAACGTTGATGTACAGCTTTACCATAGATCATCATGGCAATGGCGATAAAAGGTAATGGCAGGATTGCCGCCAAGGTCAGTTTCCAGCTGACCAGGAAACCCATGGCGAACAATACGGTGGCCAGAAAGGCTGTAGAGTCTGTTAAAGTCAGCATGCCGAAGCCTGCTGTAGTAGCAATGGAACGAAGATCATTGGTGGCCCGAGCCATCAGATCTCCTGTTCGGTTTTTCTCAAAAAAGGGAGGAGTCATCCGTAACAAGTGGTCCATGAAGCGTGAACGAAGCAGTCGTTCCACCAGATTGGCACCACCAAACAGTTTGTGCATCCAAACATATGTAACCAGATAGATAATGATGACCGTTCCCAGAATAAGCAAAATATAACGGGTAAGTGAGGTGCCAGTAATGGAACCGCGCACAATCTCGTCGATGGCATTACCAAGAAGACGAGGAGGCAGCAGTTCGGCAATGCCCACCAGAATAAGCAAAATGACACCGGTTAGGTATCGTTTGCGTTCCAGCCGGAAGAACCAGGCCAGGTTTTTAAGTACAGAGAACAAGTGTTATCCCTTCCTTTCGATGTCCGAGAAATGCAGATTCCGTTCATGTATGCTGAAAAGTACCCACAAAAAAAGACATACCGCACGCAGGCGGTATGTCTTCATATAATCATACGGCAGCATGGCTCAGAGAACAGAGCCGTTACCATATATAAGTTCGATTGTGAGTAAACATCACAGAGGTTCTAATGAAAGAACGCCTTGTCATGCCGACTTATGAACGGAATAATGATTTCGGGTGTGCTCCGGTATTTAGTTGTGTGCTGAATTGACCAATCATATGTTTGTTAAACACCGTAATCACCCTTTCTTTTTTTGGAAATAAATACAATGTAGACCTCGTATGTTTGCATCTTAACACCAGCTTTTACAATCTGTCAAACATTTTTCACAACTTATTTTGTCTTTATGTGGTCACTCGGGTTTGTATTCAAGTCCCTGTCGAGATATGATGGAACATATATATACAGAAGGAGCTGACACCAAATGAGTACCATACATGTATCCGATCAAGCTGCTCGCTGGTACAAGGAAGAACTGAATTTGAACGAGGGAGACAGTATTCGATTTTTTGCCCGTTATAGCTCTGGCGGAGGTCTTCACCCTGGATTTTCGCTAGGTATTGCTGTGGAGAAACCAAGACATCCTGCGGATCAAACCGAAGTGTCGGGGATTCAATTCTTTATGGAAGATCACGATTATTGGTATCTGAAAGGGCACCAACTGCATGTGGATATCGTTGATGAAGGTCAGGATATTGAATACCGTTATACGGAAGTCTAGGGCGATTTTGAGACATACCCTAATCCTTGAAGTATTCTGCTAAGTAATAGATGGATTACAGGTCGCCACCGGCTTCCGAGTAGGAGGAGGGGATAAGCAGTGAATCTGCCAGCACGAGATTTGGCCCAGTATATCGCAAAACGCTCTCATATTGTTGTAAAGGCGGCTGTGCGGGCTGAGAACGAACAAGGTGAATTACTGCTGATTCAGCATGCTGAGCACGGTCACTGGCGGTTGCCAGCAGGTGAGATGCGCCCGGGTGAGGCCATTGAAGATGCTGCACATCGGGAGTTATGGGAAGAGACAGGTTGGACTGCTGATACCATGACACTGGAAGGTCTCTATTCGGGGCCTGATCTTCGGTATCTGCATTCAAGCGGAGATGAAGAGTATTATGTCATTGCCCTGTTCCGGACAGTGATCATTCAGGATGACCTTGTAGAGTCGCGTGTAAATAGTGATGCAGGTCTGAAGTTTTTTGCGCTGGAGTCGTTACCACCTCTTAATCAGATTAGCCGAATCCTGTTAGCGCGGGATATTGCAGAATAAAATAAGTGTTGACCGCAAAAAAATGACCTTGGCATGCACGATAAAGTGGATGCCAAGGTCATTTTTTAAAAAATCCGATTCAGGTGCTCAGAGCATGAACTACACTTGATCCAGTGGTTCATCATCCATCGCAAAATCAAAATCATCAATATCAAATACCTGTACAGGTGATTCAGACTCAATTATGCGTGCAATCAGTTCAACCTGATCGGTGAGAATCGGGATACTCAGGCGCTGAGATGTCAGCAGCAGTTCGGTCTCAATGGGATCGAAATACTCCCCGTACTGTGCCGTATCTATTGCATTGATAATGGCAATGGATACTTGGTCACCAAATAAAATGGAGGGGCTTTTGGCCCATGGAACAAGTAACGCACGCTCTATTTTTTTCTTATTCAGCGGTTCCTCGAAATAAGAAATCATTTCATTGATTTTGGATTTCACATGCTGATCATCTGCCGGGTTATCCATCATGGGATCAGGACTGGTCTGGAATTCATATAGCTCAAGGATGGTGGTATAAGGAACAATATATTCAACAGGCGCGGGCGGCGCTAACAATTGACCGTAAATGGCCACCATCACGGCTTCTGTAATAAACTGACGTGACATGGTTCCTGAATCCTCCTGCGCCATTAATAGTTGCAAAGTGAATCTATACGTTTATGCAACAGCATAACCACAATAGAACGTGTTCAAAAAGGACGGTTTTCAGTACCGAGAAGATGGGATGAAGCTAGAAATGGAGTAGCGGAGCGTAGGCAAAACTACGTGAGCAACGGACATTTCGGCTGAATTCCATATTCGATGCTGATGATGCCTCTAGGCATCCTTCGTAATCAAAAGCGGACTTTTTGAACAACCTCTAATATGGATTATTCTGCTGTAGACTCGTGTACATAATTTGCATGAATAGAAGTATATCACACAACGGTGGGAAATACAGCCAATCTGCATAGCATGTCAGGTCACAACCTTCACAACTTCAATCAGGATTTGCCCAGCAGCAATGATAAAATTCCCGCCGCAATCAATGGACCCACAGGTACACCCTTGAACAGGGCAACCCCAAGTACCGTTCCGATTAACAGCCCTGCAACGACAGTTGGCTGTGTACCCATCAGCGTAGCGCCACGTCCTCCGAGATATGCCACCAGTAATCCTACGCCAATGGCGAGCAGTGATTTCCAGTGCAGGAAAGACTCGCCGATCGTCTGCAGACTCATCTTGCCACTGGCAAGAGGTGCCATCACACCAATGGTCAGAATGATAATGCCCAGTGTAAGTCCGTATTTTTCAAGCCATGGAAATGCCTGATTCAGGTTCAGGACTCGTAACAACAACAGAAATACCATCGCTACGGTCACAGGTGTGTTACTGCTGATAATCCCGAGAGCTGCAAATACGAGCAGCAGCAGGGAAGTCATATCCATTGTTTTCATTTCCCTTCAGTCTGTCCACGTTGTTTGCTAACGATATGTTCCGCAATATAACGTCCATGCCAGCGCCCGGATTCAATAAAGACTTCATTGGCATTACGACCCGAAGCGATGACTCCGCCTACATATACACCAGGTACGCTGCTTTCCATCGTTTGTGCATCATATAGAGGTTTATCCATATCATCAGACATCTCCACACCTACCGAAGTGAGTAGCTGACGATCCGGGCGGAAGCCGGTCATTGCCAGTACGAAGTCATTATCCAGTTCCCGAGTGGAACCATCCGTGTGTATCAGACGAATCGAATCATCGAGTATTTCATTCACGCGTGATTCCAGGTGCAGTGTGATACGACCTTTTGTCACCATGCTCTCGAATAGCGGACGTACCCATGGTTTAATATGCTGGGACAGACCACTGCCGCGATAAACCATATCGATATGTGCTCCGACCCGAACCAGTTCCATGGCCGCATCCACGGCTGAGTTGCTTCCGCCAATAATGGCGACACGTGTACGGGTATAAGGGTGGGCTTCCCGGAAGTAGTGGGTTACTTTATCTTTATCTTCTCCAGGGATGCCCAGATAGTTAGGATGGTCAAAATAACCGGTAGCTACAACGACATTGCGTCCAACATGTACGATGGCCTCCCCGCAGCGATTGAGCGTATGTACCTCAAACGTACCATCATCCTTGCGTTTAATTTCACGGGCTTCCTCATAGTTATGAACACGCAGACCAAAATGTTCGGCTACCCTGCGATAATAGGCAAGTGCTTCATAACGAAACGGTTTATCATTAGGTGTGCTGAACGGAACGTTTCCGATCTCAAGCAGCGGGGCTGTGCTGAAAAACTGCATATGGGTTGGATACAGATAAATAGATTGAACGATATTGTATTTCTCAACGATCACAGCGGACAGTCCCAGCCGCTCACATTCAATGGCAGCAGACAGACCGCATGGGCCTCCGCCGATAATAATGACATCTTCCATGTTCTTAATCCTCCTTATTTCAAGCAATATAATCCTACCGTAAATAACGAGCCAATGCCAGTTCAAGCGTGGAGTTTAATTAGACAAGCTTACTTGAAACCAAAGGAGTTGACGTGTAGAGAAGAAAATACTAATATCAAATTAGATATATATCTAAATGAAAGCGAGATGAACGATGATGCAGTTGGAGAAAATTGTGGCTTATCATAAAGCGTTGGCTGACCCGACCCGGCTTCGCATGCTGCTGTTGTTGGCACAGGGTGAACTGCACGGACAGGCACTTGCCGAGCGGCTGAATCTGTCACAGCCAACCGTGACACATCATGCATCCAAGCTGAGAGAGGCAGCGCTGATTAAGGAACGACGGGAGAAAAATACAGTGTATTTCACACTCAATCCTTCGTTTATCCGCGAGAATGCACAGGCTTCGGTTGATTTTATCTTTAATCGAGAGGAGGTAGCGGATATGAGTGATGTGAACGAAACATTGAAAGCGTCGGTCATGAGAAATTTTTTCTCAAAAGATGGACGACTGCGTCAGATTCCGGCTCAATACAAGAAAAAACTGATTGTACTTGGTCATCTGGTCGAGCAGCTTGAATTTGGTCGGAAGTATACGGAAAAAGAAATCAATACATTTATAAAGCAATACCATGAAGACTTTGCCACGATTCGGCGGGAATTTATCATGCATCAGTTCATGTATCGGGAAGAGGATATCTATGAATTGAATCCGAAGGAAATGTGGACACGCTGGGATCAGGTCAAATAAAGTGGGCTGGTGGTAAAAATAATTTGGGCTTGACAACTGTAAAGCTCAGTGTGTAACATAATGGATAATTCTACAAGGGAGGCGATTGTTTATGACAAACTTAAATGCAGTATACGTTAATTTGAATATGAACAGCGTCTCCGGAACGGATCAAAGCATGTAATTTTGCGTCAGCTGGATAGCAATATCCATTGTAACGTGAAGTATCACATGCTCAGATGAAGCCACGGGTGACGCACCCGTGGCTTTTTTTGTTTGCCGATAAAAGGGTGTTCCTGAATGGTTTATATCGGATGGTTAAGTATTCTGTCCGGTAGATCTACAAGAAGGGATGATCTTGATTTGGCTAACTACTTATTGCCGCGGGTGTATTTCTACTCGTGGTTTTTTTGTTTTGATCTGAACCGGAGATGTTTGTTCACTCGGCTTGAACGAAGTAAACAACTTATTTTGGGAGGAATTTTTATTTTAGATAACCATATTGAGAAGTACGGCTGGTCTGCAAAGTGGCAGGAACTGTGGCAAGAGACAGGGATGGAAGAGCAGGAGAGAAAACCAGCCAGAATTATCGCAGACCATGGACATCTGCAACGTTTGATTACAGAAGAGGGCGAATGCTGGGGAAGGATTTCGGGTCGATTGCGTCATGATAGTCTGGAGACCAGCTTGGTTCCGGCGGTTGGCGATTGGGTGGCGATTACAGGTCAGGCAGGTGAAGAAGCTATTATTCACAATCTGGTGCCACGTCGGAGCAGGGTATCGAGACAGGCGGCAGGTCCAGTGACCAAGGAACAATTAATCGCCGCAAACGTAGATACACTGTTAATCGTGGCTGCACTTAATCATGATTTCAACCTTAGACGACTCGAAAGATACGTGATGATGGCTTGGAATGGTGGCGTGAGGCCAGTCATTGTCTTGAGCAAAAGTGATCTGTGCAACAATGTGGAAGAACAGATCCGAAGTGTAGAAGGAATTGCTCCAGGCGTTGAAGTGCTTGCGATATCTGCAGTGGAGGGTCAAGGGAAATCCTTACTGGAAAGATATTTGCACCCAGGGCTGACTGTTGCGCTCACAGGATCTTCTGGCAGTGGCAAGTCTACGCTGGTGAACTGGATGATGGGTGAGGATGTGCAGCTTACGCAATCCGTCCGCGAGGGAGACAGCCGTGGGAGACATACGACAACACACCGGGAGATGTTTGTACTTCCACAGGGCGCCGTATTAATCGATACTCCAGGAATGCGCGAGCTTAATCTCTGGGATGAGGGCAATGATGGGCTGTCACATGCGTTTGGAGAAATTGAAGAACTTGCCGCCACGTGCAGATTTCTGGATTGCAGTCATACACGGGAAGCTGGATGTGCAGTGAAAGAGGCCATACAGGACGGTTCATTGGATGAAAAAAGGCTGAATAATTATCTGAAAATGCAGAAGGAATTGCAATATCAGCAGCGCAAGGAAGAAGTGGCATCCAGAAGGCGTACCGCCTCCAGCAAACCGGCCAATAGTCGCAAACCCAAGCACTCCCGTAGTGTGAAAGAGTGGGAGGAAGCATGAAATCAGGCGGGCATCATCCAGTATCTTGCATAAGATAGGTCAGGAGGGATGTCATTATGCCAGATTACAGGATTATTGTAGATCTGTCTGACCACATGTTATATCTTCTGGATGGCAATCAGGTGATTAAAGGTTATCCCGTAGCCACCGGCAAGATGCTCACGCAGACTCCAAACGGGGAGTTCACTATTATTAACAAACAATCTAATCCAGGTGGGCCATTTGGCGTGTTCTGGATGGGACTGTCTGCTCCCCATTATGGGATACACGGAACCAATGAGCCTTGGTCTATTGGCAAATCTGTCTCCCATGGTTGTATACGCATGTACAACTCGGATGTACTGGATCTGTCTTCCAAGGTATCTGTAGGCACGAGGGTAACGATCCGGCCGTAGGGCCGGATTTTACTTTATAAGAGTTAGTTCAAAAAGTCCACTTTTGATTACGAATCATGCCTAGCGGCATCAGGACTGAAGTGGATAAATTTGGAATTATTGGAAAAGGAACATATAGTATGGTAAAGCTACGGCAGTTACGAGAGAAAAGAAGTGATAGCTATGCTGATCAGGCCGGCGCTTGAAGGGGATGCGCAGGGGATAGCCCGTGTACATACAGAGAGTTGGAAAACAACGTATCGGGGAATTGTGCCTGACGATTTTTTGGATCATTTGACTATAGAATCAAGATTGTCCCAGTGGGAAAAGACCATTCGTTCTGGCGAAAAGGATCAGATCCTGGTAGTAGCTGAACAGCATGATGGGAAAATTGTCGGATTTGCCTGTGGGGGTAGGGAGCGTGAAGGCAAATTAGCTTATGATGGAGAGTTGTACGCCATATATTTGCTGAAGGAGATGCAACAAACGGGGATAGGTCAACAACTGGCTACACATGTCGTTAATCATCTGCGAAACCATAATATGAAAAGTCTGATCATATGGGCTTTGGAGCGTAATTCAGCGTGCCGCTTCTATGAAAAGATGGGAGGCTTTCCAGTCCATACACAGTCCATCCGCATCGGGGGTCAAGATTTGATTGAAGTTGGCTACGGATGGGAAGACTTGGGCCTCTTTGGAGAGAAGAGCCTGCCTGACAGGTGAAAGGCATACAGGGAGTGACAGAATTGGTACATTGTATTGTTTCCTTAAGCACTAGGAATGGAAAAGTTAATTCAGGTCTGCACGTTTGCGTAATTCTGAACAAGGTTAATGATGTATTACACTGTTTTGCAGGTGTGACATTCAATCTTGATCAGGAGGCGTATTCAGATGACTTTAATGGAAACCGAACATACAACATGGACGAAACAATATATTAATGGCCAATGGGTAGATGGCTCCGGCGAGAAAACTATGGAGAATATCAATCCTTATTCGGGAGAAGTTATTGCCACATGGCGCTCTTCCAATAAGAAAGACATAGATAAGGCTTATGAGTCAGCTCAGAAAAATTCAATTGAATGGGCAAAGTCATTACCTGCTGCGAAAGAAGAGGTATTACGTAAAGTTTCATCCCTGATGGTAGAGCGAAAAGAGGAGATCATTCAACTGTTGACCACGGAATCCGGCAGTACCCGAATCAAATCGGAGGCGGAGTTTGCAGCAGCTAAACGAATTGTGGACGAAGCAGCATCTTTTCCTTATCGCATGAAGGGTGAGATTATCCCGTCCAATACCCCTGGCAAAGAGAACCGTGTGGCTCGTGAACCGAAGGGTGTGATTGGTGTTATCGGGCCATGGAACTTCCCTTTGCATCTATGCCTGCGATCTGTCGCTCCAGCGATTGCTCTTGGTAATGGTGTGGTGATTAAACCGGCATCAGACACTCCGATTACGGCAGGTTGGCTCATTGCCGATTTGTTTGAACAGGCTGGTCTGCCAAAGGGCGTGTTAAATGTCGTTGCCGGAAGTGGCAGCGAGATCGGAGATTACTTTGTCGCTCATCCGGTTCCCAAAGTAATTTCATTTACGGGTTCCACAGAAGTTGGACAAGGGATCGGTAAACTGGCGGGTGAACATTTAAAAGAAACGACACTGGAGCTAGGCGGCAACAACGCCATGGTTGTGCTGGAAGATGCGGATATTGAACATGCTGCCGAAGCGGCGGTCTTTGGCAAGTTTCTGCATCAGGGACAGATCTGTATGGCTCTGAATCGTATCATTGTGCATGCCGATATTTACGACCAATTCGTCGAATCATTTGTTGCCAAAACGAAGAATGTCCAGGCAGGTGATCCAGCGGATGCTAACACACTCGTGGGTCCTCTCATTCGGGGAAAAGAGGTAGAACGATTGCTGGAGCTTGTAAACAAAACCAAGGCCGAAGGCGCACGGTTAATGCTCGGGGGGACCAGTAAAGGCAGCGTGCTGTATCCTACTGTACTTGCCGATGTTAAACCTGAACAGGATATCGTGCAGCAGGAATTGTTTGGCCCAGTGGCAGTGATCATGAAGGCTCATGATGAGCAGGAAGCTGTACGTTTGGCGAATGATACGCCTTATGGACTTAGTGGTTCCGTATTCACAAGAGATCTCAATCGAGGATATCAGGTTGCTCAGCGCATTGAATCGGGTATGGTGCATGTAAATGATCAGTCTGTGAACGATGAAGCGCATGTGATGTTTGGCGGTGAAAAAGCTTCGGGGATTGGACGTTTCGGTGGTGATTGGGCCATTGAGAAGTTTACACGTACGCGTTGGATCAGCATTCAGCACCAATATCGGGAATATCCGGGAGTGAAATAAGTCGAAAAAGGGTGAACTAGCAGGTTCATTTATAAATGATTAGAGTGGGTTGCAAAAAGATCGACAAATCATGCGAAAGTCCGTCTCCAGCTTGGTGAGACGGGCTTTTTGCACAATTTTACACCTCAGCAAAATACGGCTTAATATAAGAGCGGAAAAGCTGTTTGGGGCTGACGCTATCTGGTTATTTATGGATACACGGAAGAATCGATCCGTAAATCCAATGGCAAAGGGGCTTTTATTCATGTCCATTGACCGCTTTATTCTAAGGAAACTGAATACCTGTCAGGAAGAACATACACGTGCCAATTTGGTTCGGCTGTTTGTCATTCGTATTCGTAAAGCCGAGATTGCGGAAGAACATGATGCCGCCTATGTCCTGAGCAAACTGCACTGAGCGATGGCGGATAACAATTGCGATCCGCTGTTAACGTGTATACAACTCAAAAAAGGAAGCTTGTCTATAACGACAGCTTCCTTTTTCATGTCTTGTAATGAATGTGGCTTGACTGACTCCTTTTAATATAAGGATAAAGCAAGGGAGTCGTTTTCACTTCGACTGTGGAGAATGGCTTCTCCATTAACAATCTCAATACTAATTAAAGAATGCAGACATTTTTGAATGGCGCGTTTACCGTTGCTAATTTTATGCTCAAGAGCACTGCTAAGCAATCTTAATGTCTTCTGCATAGGTTGTTTGTTTTCTTGATTAAAATATACAGGGATTGATTTGTTTTGAAAGGTTATTAGGGTTCTCACTTGAAATCACCTCACGGTTGTTATTTCATACAGCTAATAATAAATTCCAATGCTTAAAATTACCTTAAAATCAGCTTATGAAAACATAAAGGTGGGTAATGTTTGAAAAGTGTTCACAATTCAATTGTGAGCGAAGGAATAAAAGTCCTGAAAAACGTAACTTAATTACCATTTAAATGGAACGAAAAACGATAATTTTCGTATCCTCGCAATATTTAATTGCATAACTGCCACGAAAGTTCTGAGTCTAATGTACGATATTTTAATATATACGTGGGTCATATGTAACAAAATTACAGGTGGTACATTGCAAACAGGGTGTTTATGTAAGAAAATAGGGTTGATATAACGATGCATTCTCTTTTTTTTGATTTAATCTGACATTAGGACAATTTACATATGAGACCATGGGAGGGATTCGGATGATTCTAACCGTGTATTCCGGCCGCGAGGAAGGAGAATGGTTCGACATCGATGTTCCGGACGAATGTACCATTGAACATTTGAAGACATTACTCGGCGTTCGCATTTTTGGACAGGCACCGGGAGACGGCATTCAGTACATCCTTGAAGCCAAGTTTCCGGAAGGTCTGTGGTTTTCTCCGCAGAACGCACAGCAGTTAATGGAAACAGGGCTGCGACAAGGTAGTTGCGTACGTGTCCAGCGGGCTTTTTCAACGACTTCGGAAGAAGCGCCTGTATATGGAAGACGTTCATTGTTTCAGCAGGACAGCAACGAATAGAGCTTTTGAACGTATACATTCATTATTGAACGAACTAAAGGAGGTCTTCTCTTCGTGAATGTGTTATATCAGCGTTCTCCAAGAATGACACCGGTTCTCAAGGAAGAGAGACTCGAAATACTCAGGCCTCCAACAGAACCGAGCAAACCCACGTTTTCCATGATATCCATTATTGTGCCGATCATGATGACCATGGTCAGCATTGGTTTCTACGTATATATCAATATGACCGGCAAAATGAATAACAGCAATTATATGATGTTTCAGATGATGACGGTCATGATGATGCTTACTTCTTACACCATTCCATTCTTCGTGTATCTGAGCAACAAGAAATCATATCGCAAAAAATTGGAAGAACGAAAAATAATGTATCTTGCCCAACTGGACAAACACCGGGAAGAACTGAAAGAAGCTCAGGCGGAGCAAGTGAAGAGCCTGTACGAAATTCATGGTGATCCGGGTGTGTGTCTTCAAGTGGTGAAGAACCGGAACAGTTCCTTGTGGGAGCGTTCACCAGAGGATGATGATTTCCTTCAGGTACGCATTGGTACGGGAGAGATTCCATTCCGCATCAAACTTCAGGTTCCGCGGATTGATGGTTACGAGAAGGATGAGTTGATTGAAGCGGCCCATGAACTTGCGGCTGAATTCCAGACGGTACCGGATGCTTCCATTACATTGCCTTTGTTCCAATCGAAGGTTATGGGACTTGTCGGTGATCGGGAGGAAGTGCTTGCTTCCCTGCGAGTCATCATCTCACAACTGACGGTACGCCATTCCCCGGATGAACTGAAGCTTGCTGCTTTCTATGAAGAGAAGGACAGCAAGGAATGGGACTGGCTTCGCTGGATGCCCCATATCTGGGATGAAGATCAGGGACAACGCTATATGGCCGACAGGCACAGCGGTGCGCATCAATTGGCGGACAGCTTGTTTTCCGTGTTGAACCGCCGCCGTAACAATAAGGAAGACCGCTACAAGAAAAGCATACAAACGCCATGTTACGTTGTGATTCTCTCCGATACGCAATTGATTGAAGAAGAACCGTTACTTCCGCTGCTGCTGGAGTCGGCTCAGGACATTGATGTATGCACCATCATACTGGCTAATCGCAAGGAGTCTCTACCGATGCATTGTCAGTTGATTATGGATGCCTCCAAAGGCAAAGGGGTGTATATCAAAAAAACGGAAGATGCAGATGTTATTCAACAAACGTACAAGCCTGATGTAATCTCGAAGGAGATGGCAGAGGCGCTTTCCCGATATATGTCACCGATTCGTTTGAAGCGTTCATCTGCGTCGGATATCCCGCAACTGCTCCCGTTATTCGATATGCTGAGCACATCACGTGTGGAGGATCTGGATGTGGTCTCCAGGTGGGGACAGACAAGATATCCTGACACACTTCCCGTACCTATGGGCGTAAGAGCTGGTGGCAAAAAAATTGCTCTTAACCTGCATGATAAAATCGAACGTCAGGGTCATGGTCCCCATGGTCTGATTGCAGGCACAACTGGTTCAGGTAAAAGTGAGGTCATCCAGTCCATCGTAGCTTCACTGGCTGCTGAATTCCATCCACATGATCTGGCGTTTATGTTGATTGACTATAAAGGTGGCGGTATGTCCAACACATTTGTCGATCTGCCTCATGTGGTAGGGACGATCACCAATCTGGATGGGAATCTGATCGAGCGGGCGAATATCTCACTTCGTGCTGAACTGGTCAGAAGGCAAAAAATATTAAATGATGCGGGAAACCTCCAGCATATTGATGAATACTACAAAATTCTGCGTTCCAGACATGAACAGCCACTGCCACATCTGGTTATTATCATTGACGAGTTTGCTCAATTGAAACGGGACCAGCCGGAGTTCATGGATGAATTGATCAGTATCGCGGCCATTGGCCGGACACTAGGGGTTCATCTAATTCTGGCAACCCAAAAGCCTGCTGGTGTTGTGGACGATAAAATATGGAGTAATTCGCGCTTCCGGATCTGCCTTCGCGTACAGAGTGAGGGAGATAGCAGGGACATGATCAAGATTCCAAATGCTGCCTGGATTACAAAGCCTGGTCGTGGATATTTCCAGGTTGGTAGTGATGAAGTGTTCGAAGAAATGCAATTCGCCTGGAGTGGTGCACCATATAACCAGCAGGAGGATTCAACAACAGTATTGCCTGTTATGGAAGTGCGCCTGAACGGTAAGCGGGAGCCTCTGTTAACTGGAGAACGCAGAGCCGTTCTCAAAGGGGAAGATGTTCCGAAACAGCTTCAGGTATTTATTGATTATGTTGCACAGTCTGCAGCGGATGCGGGTATCCGTCGTTTGCCAGGACCATGGTTGCCACCTTTACCAGAGACACTGGAATGGGAAGGTCTTCAGGACTGGCAGGAAGAAGAGAATCGCGATTTGCTGCTTGATGGTGGAGCGAGTGGTCTGAAACCACTGGTGGGTTTGCTGGATGATCTCCCGAATCAGCGCCAACAACCGCTCGCATTGCCTGTGGATCAAGGACATCTGGTCGTGTACGGCATGCCAGGACTGGGCAAAACAACATTTGTTCAGACCTTGCTTATGTCCCTGGCACGTTCCCATAGAACTGAGCCTTGGAATGGTTACATTATCGACATGGGCCGTATGATGAAGGATTTTGCAGCACTACCTCAGATCGGTGGCGTGATGATGGCTGAAGAGGAAGACCGGATCAAGCGATTATTCCGCTATATTCTCAAGCTGTCAGCACAACGTAAAGATATCATCTCGGAGGCGGGTGTTAAAACGATTTCGGCATACCGCCGTTCAGCTCACGCCGCAGTCCCGCAGGTTGTGGTCGTTATTGATGGTTATCTTTCATTCCGTAATGCCTATCCGGAAGAAAATGAACTTCTGGAGACGATCCTGCGTGAAGGCGGAAGTCTGGGTATCACTTTTGTGCTCACCGCCAATCGGGTAACAGATGTATTTGAAAAATTCAGAAGCAATATTCCCAATGCGGTTTCATTTGAGTTATCCGATCCAAGCGATTATTATTATGCCGTGGGAAGACCTTCCAAGGCGCCAAGTCAACTTCCGCCTGGAAGAGGTCTGGTCAAAGGGCAAGTGCCTCCGTTAATGTTCCAGGTGGCATTACCTTCTTCCGGGGCAGATGAGGGCAAGCGTTCATCTGTACTGCGCCGTACGATTGCTGAGATTCGCCAAGGCTGGACAGGCGAAGAAGCGCCGCAGATTGCCCCACTTCCGGAAGAGATCAAACTGAAAGATCTGCTCATTCAGACAGGATCTTATGGTCAGGCTTGGGATACATCGTCTGTAACTGTTCCTGTGGGACTGCTTACGGATGATCTGGAACCATTCGAGCTTAATCTGCGTGAAGGTCCGCATTTCATGGTAACGAGTCCGATGGAAGGCGGCAAAACGACATTTTTATTGACATGGATGTTATCACTGGCTTATCATGCTTCTCCGGAAGATGTGCAAATATACACAGTAGATATGCGTTACGGCTCAGGTGGGCTGGGGGAAATCAGCAGTTTGCCCCATGTCCGTGGACATGTATCGCGAGAAGAACAGCTTGCACCTGTGATTCAACAGTTGTACGATGAAGTTCTGAAAAGAGGCGAGATTTCCGGTGGACCGGAACTTGTGCTCGTTATCGACGATGCGGACACCTTGTCCAAGCAACTAAACGATTTTAATGTAAAAGATCAATTGGGAGCGATTGTTCGTCAAGGAAGGGATCGCGGTGTACACGTGATTCTGTCCGGAGTTCCGGCAGACTTCCCAACCTTTGGTTCTGACTGGGTAACGGATGTGAAGGCTTCCCAGAGCGGAATGCTGTTCGGGACTTTAGACCCTAACGATCTCTCGTTCTTCCGTATACCTTATTCCGAATCTGGAGGTAGTACAGGTGGGCTGAAGGTACTGCCTCCGGGTCAAGGTTATTATGTAAAACGTAAATATTCCAGGGTTAAAGGTGCAGTTCCATGTGATGACAGCTGGAAAATGACCGATTGGATTTCTGAAATTCGTGACCGATGGCATGTTGTAGTTTGAGGGGAGGTGGCTCATAATGTTGACGGTTCATGATTCTAAGCAAAAGATAGTCACGTTGCAAACAAAGGAACTTTTTTTCCTGGCTGGTATTCTCGGTTCAGACCGACTGCTTGGTGTGGAAGATCCGTTTCGCGGCTATATGGCGGAGGATATCGCGATGGAGTGGGAGCGTGTCAAAACCTCCCTGCTGGACAAAGGATATCTGATTCGGGATCAGGATACCGATGAGCTGATCATGACACCGACCGTTTTCTCCAGGGTAGCCATTGCCGGATTGTCCGACAGAGCTTGTTGGATTCGCTACACGATCAACGGAAAGGCGTATGAGAGTTATATCCATTGCACGGATGAGCGGGTCGTTGAAGTTTCCCGTGTTGACGACGTACCGGACTCGTTCCGGCTCAGCGATCTGGGAAGTGTTCGTGAAGCCATTGATGTTCTGATAGAGCGGATGAAATGGAGCGGCCATTCTCCTGCGGAGAAACCGGCCCTAATGTGCTCCAAGAAAAAATTTTATGATGTCATGAATGAGCTCGAAAACAGCGGGATACAGACCGTAGCAAAGGAGCTCGAGCAGGAGACAAGTGATCCTGAGGGCTCACTTGCACTGGCACGCTGTCTGGTGGGTAAGGAGTCAGACGGGGAGCTTAGGTTGCTTGTATGGAATGAAGATGGGTGGAAATCACAGTCGGCAGCATTTGCTGCAAGTGCGGTCTCCAACTGGTTGTTCCGGATGAGCACTGCGGCTTCAGATGATTGGCTTGTTGCAGCACTGACGACTAGAGAACAGTTTCACGAGATGCTGCTGGACTGGCTTAAACAGCCTGCAGGGGAAGAGGAAAGGTGATGGTAAATGCGCATTCGTGTGGAACCGGATGTGCTTCGGGCACTGAGCAAGCAGATTCAGTATGCAGCGGAGCAAATACAGCAAAAGATGACAGTGTTGGATCAGGCGATTCATTCGCTGGAGTGGGAGGTTGAATCCCGCGCAGCGGTGATGAATGAATGGAATCACAGTAAACGACTGGGCGAGGATGCGCTGCGTCGATTAATGGACTTAAGCGTACAGCTGGGACGCAAAGCGTTGTTATTCCAGCAGGCAGACATGGAGTATCGTTCCGTGCTGAGTCATGTGAACACAGCCTATGGTAATGCGGTCAATATGCTGAATGTTCTTCAGAACAATCGTACAGGAGAAATCATGCCTGCACATTCTGCAACTGTAGCTGTAGTATCCGATCCCCTTTCCGCAATGGCGGCCGTATATCGTGTACAGGATGCCGCTCCGCCTGATGGCTCCCCGGCTACACTGGTGCAGGCTATGCAGCCTGAGCCTGTAGCATGGAGATTCACAGATCCTTCCTTTCGGGGGAGAAGAGGGACCGAGCCTGTGGTTTCCTGAGCAGAGTAAATGAAAGTAACAGCAGAAAGTGAATTTTTTTTTTTGTAAATAGGCTGTTAGGAGAAGTTTCAAATGCTGAAAATGGGGTAAATAGGATTAGGTCCTTCGGCTTTTGTCCGATCGATCCTGGTATAGTACAATTTGAACAAGCTAAAAATTTAATTGCACAAACCAAGGAGGAATTTACAAATGGCAGGACGTATTTTAGTTACCCCAGAGCAGCTTGATCAGGTTTCCAACCAATTTAAACAAAGCGGTGAGCAAAGTCAGCAAATCGTATCTACATTGACTCAATCCATCACAAGCATGGAAGGACAATGGGAAGGTATGACAAAACAACGCTTCTTCCAGGAGTTCCAGGAAGCTAGCAAACAAATGCAATCATTCGTTCAAACGCTGAACAGTATCAGCGCTGAACTTACAGCTATTGCTAACAAATTCCGTACAGCTGACCAAGCTCGTTAATCTGCTTTACATAGATCAGGCCGATGTGAAGTCTGAATTCGTCCTGAATTATAGGTGGATAGCAAGCTGAAGATGTACAACTACAGCAAAAACCGGGCGTTTTCACAACACCCGGTTTTTGCTGCAACTATGACACTAGGACAGAGAGAGGGATAAGCATGTCTTTTCAACCAAATCCCGGGGATGAAGTGGTGATTAACGACATTGCCTATACGATTGGGCAACATCCGGCAGCGCCGGGTCTGGCTTATGCCCAAGCCGGAAGGCAGGGGATTGTTTATCAGTTGATACCCCGAAATGGTTCCATTCATGGGGCCAAAGCACTAAAAGTCTTTTTTCCTAAATTCCGTATTCCAGCTATGGTATATCAGTCTGAGCATATGGAGTCTTATAGTGAACTGCCAGGTTTGCAGGTATGCAAGCGTGATGTGCTCACTCCGGAAAGAAACGGAGCGCTCATTGGAAAACATCCCGATCTGTTATATGCGGTGTTGATGCCATGGGTGCAAGGTCAGACCTGGTTCGATGTGATCAGTGATCAGAGACAGTTGACGGCTGAGGAGAGCCTGAAGCTGGCTAGAGCGCTTGCTGGAACGGGTTCGGCTATGGAACAACGTGGGCTGGCTCATTGCGATATATCCGCTCCCAATGTAATGATTCCGTTTTTTTCCGAAGTGGAGAACCTGGGGAAGACGTCTGCGGTAGAACTTGTGGATGTCGAGCAGATGTACGGTTCCAAGATGGATCGTCCGGATGCCCTGCTTGCCGGGTCACCCGGTTATGCAGCCCATCGAACAGTGCACAGTGGTTTGTGGAGTTCATATGCTGACCGATTTGCCGGAGCTGTTATCATTGCTGAAATGTTAAGCTGGTCGGACCCTGTAATTGTAGAGAAGGCGTGGGGCGAAAGTTATTTTGACCAGCATGAAATGCAAACGGTGAGTGAACGGTATTATGCGATGAGGGAGTCCCTTGAGAAGCGTTGGGGTTCCAAACTGTCCGATCTGTTCATTCGAGCTTGGGAAAGTCATGATCTGAGCAGTTGTCCGACGTTTGGTGAGTGGTATGTTGCATTGGCTGCGATAGACGTGGATCAGGCCAATGCTGCTGCTGTTGCTGCGACATCGGAAGAAGAAGCTGCCAATCCGTCCGAAGCTGATGTGAATCTGAAAAAGAGTTCAGAACCAGTAAATGAACCGGTGAATAGGCAAGACGGGAACATTTCCCAAACGCCTCACTCTCCCGATCAGGAAGCGGTTGTGAACCGTCTGTTCCTGCAAGCAAGAGCCCTAGAGGATGAAGATAAACCGGCTGCAGCACTGGAAGTGTACCGCTCGCTTTATCATTTTATTCCTCATAACAGCGCGATGCAGATGGAAGTGGAGGCTGCAATCAAGGAACTGGATGCCAAGCTTAATCCAAAAGAAGACACAGACAAACCTGTACCTGTGCCATTCTACAGATCCAAAAAGTTCATGATATCCTCCGCTGTTCTTATTGTATTGCTTGCAGGTGGCGTGCCAACGGTCAAAATACTCGCCGATCAGGCAGAGGTGAAACAGAAAGAACAGCAGGAAGCCATACGACTGGCAGATATCAAAGCTGCGGAAGAGGCTGAAGCAGCAAAGGCAGCTGCGCTCAAACAGCAGGAAGAACAAGAGAAGCAAAAGGCCGCAGAGGCTGCAAAACTGGATGCAGAGGAAAAGAAAAAGCTCGCTGAAGCCAAGCAGAAGGAAGCTGAAGCAAAGAAAAAAGAAGAAGAACGTAAGGCGTTACAGGCCAAGTACGACAAACAGGCGAAATATGAGGCCTTTCTGGTGAAGCAGGAACAGCAGAAGAAAGAAGCCGCTAAGAGAGCGCAGCAGGAGAAGTACGATAAACAGGCAAAATATGAAGCTTATCTGGTCTGGAAAAAAGAGAATGATGCGAAGCTTGCAAAACAGGAAGCGGAGCGTAAAGCGGCAGCTGAAGTTAAACGCCAACAGGAGATTGCTCAAAAAGCAGCTCTGAAGAAAAAACGTGCCCAGAATGTGGTCACGCTGATTGCTCATTACAATAAGACGTATAACGCGCAAAAAGGCAGAAAAATTGAAAATGCGGAAGCATATGCCCGTGATTTCAAAAATCTCTACAATACCGATGCTGCTTATTTCAAAGGGGTCGGCAAAGTGGCTGCTCGAATGAGTGCCATTAACAAATTCCTGAGCAACAACAGCTACACGTTGCCTAACTTATAAAATAACACGTGACGATGGAGGTGACTCACCCTAGATGAACTACACGATTCAAGCATCACAGCGTACACCTGCACTTATTATATATTTAATTGATATTAGCGCCTCCATGAACATGGTTCTGGAAAATCGTCGACGGATTGACGTCGTCTATGATGCCTTATCTCTCGCGATCCGGCAAATGGTATTTCGGTCTACTAAGGGAAATCGTCTGACACCGCGCTATCGTATAGCCATATTGGCTTACAGCGATGATGTATATGATTTGTTGAACGGTATCAAAGGGATTGACGAGATTGCCGCAGTTGGTTCTTTGCCTGACCTGACTCCGAGACGGTTTTCAGATTCTGCGAAGGCTTTCCTGCAGGCGGAAAAGATTCTACAGGCCGAAATTCCGAATATGCAGGATTGTCCTGCGCCGCTTGTATGTCACATGACCGATGGGGTGGCTACAGGTGAAGATCCCGAGCCGATTGCCAAAAGAATCATGGGCATGAGTGTGCCGGACGGCAATGTGTTGGTCGAGAATATTTTTATATCGGATCATCTGCTGGAAGGGCCAATTGCTGAACCTCGAAGATGGAAGGGAATCTCTTCGGAAACGAATCTACAGGATGAGCATGGAGAGAAGCTGCGGAATATGTCATCCGTTCTGCCCGAAAGTTATCGGGAAATGCTTGTTGAAGCTGATTATTTGCTTGCTCCCGGTGCACTCATGATGCTGCCAGGTACCTGTGCAGAATTGGTATCGATCGGGTTCCAGATGTCCGCTGCTACGCCTGTGAGATAGGAGGGGAATCATGAGAGCGATACGATTGGCAACATTGTCTGCTGGTGATAAGGGGGGCCATGTCGAGCAACGGCATGGCAACTTTCGCTATGTGAGTGTGCAGACCGGAGAACAGCCATTAACTCGTTATCAAGGTGCATTCAAGTGCAGATATGGTTACGGCAGAGCCGCAGAGACGGTTAATCAGGGTGATTCCGGACAGGATTTTGCTGCGGTCCGCATGAATGGGAATGTCTGCAATTTTGTATTATGTGATGGAGTAGGCATGAGTTATCTGGGCGACTTTGCAGCACGGTTTCTGGGAAATGCTTTGCTGGATTGGCTGGAAACGACGCAGCATCCGACGGTTGAGGCCGTGGAACGTCTTCTTCATGATCTGACCCTTCCTGCATCCGAGCAACTGGAGAAATTACAACCACTGGAAAGCTCCCCTCTGTTACTGCGTGAAGTATTAATGGAAAAACGAAGCCGTGGGAGTCAGGCCATGTATGTCTGTGGGCGGATTGAGCTCACGGGAGGAGGACGCAAAAGCCGTGTATGGTTAGCGTGGCAAGGAGATTCACGTATTCGCCTTTGGCGCAATAATCAGGAACAGTCTGACATGTTCCAGGCACATTGCAAAACGAATGAGCGTTGGTCTACACTTGATGGTCCCGTGGGTGGCAAGCCGCACATCTATGAGACAAAAGGTTCAGCAGGTGATTCGCTGCGGCTCCAGTTATATACGGATGGACTGAACGATCTGGATGCCATTCAAGCCTATGTCCCGGATGAACACATTCAGGTACTGCTGGATGCTACACATACGGGCGGACTTGAAGATGATGCCGCTTTCATTGAGCTGGAATGGTGAGTGCCAGTTATAAAGTTGTGGACTGATCCTGAAGTTGCTGTGAGGTTGGTGTAGATCAACGGTGAAAAAACTTGCTGGTGTTGATTTAAAAGACACTCTTTTTGGGTAATCTTGTGAAGAATTGACTTTGAGCTTGAACGTACATTCTTACATAATTGCTAAAATGAAGGAGTGGGATGGATAATGACACAACATAACGGCAAGTCACGGTTCCAAGGCAAGGTTGCAATTATTACCGGAGCAGGCTCCGGGATTGGGAAAGCCACTGCGGTTAAGCTGGCTAAAGAGGGTGCGCATGTTGCATTGTTTGATCTGGTGAATGATCGGATCTCGGAAACGGAAGCAGAGATTAATGCGCTGCACCCTGGTGCGGCAAGAGCATTTGATGTAGACATTGCCGACCCAGCACGTGTGGAAAAGGCTGTACTGGAAACCGTTGAGTTATTCGGCGGTTTGGATATTGTTTTTGCCAATGCGGGCATTAACGGTGTCTCGGCACCCATTGAGGAAATTCAGGTTGAAGATTGGCAGCAGATTATTACAACCAACCTGAATGGTACATTTTTCACGATTAAATATGCATTGCCTCACGTGAAAAAACGGGGTGGCGGCAGTATCATCATCACGAGTTCGATCAATGGCAATCAACGTTTCTCAAGCTTTGGCATGTCGGCGTACAGCACGTCCAAGGCAGGACAGGTAGCTTTTGCCAAGATGGCTGCGCTTGAGCTGGCGAAGTTCAAGATACGTGTGAACGTGATCTGCCCCGGAGCGATTGCGACAAATATCGATCAAAGTACGGTCAAAACGGATGATCTGCAACAGATCATTATTCCGATGGAGTTCCCGGAAGGACAGCAGCCGCTTGCAGATGGACCGGGCCAGCCGGAACATGTTGCGGATCTGGTAAGCTTCCTCGCATCGTCCGAATCCAGACATATTACCGGAGCAGAGATCGTCATTGATGGTGCCGAATCATTGCTCAGCTAAGTGAGCATTCTGGATAAATTTCATTTTTACTAAGGCGTGTCTTAGGGTGTGTCCGCGATAGTCGTTCCTCTGGAACGGCTTTTTTTGTTATAATGCTAACATTCGAATAGAGATACTGAAGCGCATTAGGGTACATTCATTAGGAGCGATCATATGCATATAGAGTTACCGATACAAGAGATTATTCCTGAGTTAAAACAGTTATTTCGGGATCAAGATACAGGTGTGTTAATCGCTGAGCCGGGGGCGGGTAAAACAACTGTTGTACCGCTGGCTTTGTTGGACGAGCCATGGGTTGAGGGACGGAAAATCATAATGCTGGAACCCCGAAGGCTGGCTGCACGTTCGGCTGCGTCTAGACTGGCGGCTACGCTAGGGGAAAAAGCGGGTCAGACCGTAGGATATCGTGTACGCATGGATACCCGGGTGAGTCAGGCGACTCGTATTGAAGTTGTGACGGAAGGGGTATTGACCCGGATGTTGCAGCAGGACCAGGGTCTTGAGGATACGGCGATGATTATATTTGATGAATTCCATGAGCGGCATCTACATGGGGATTTGGGTCTGGCTCTGGCCTTGGAATCGCGTGCGATGTTACGTCCGGATCTGAAACTGTTGATCATGTCGGCAACCCTTGATCCTGTTCCGGTTTGTGCATTGCTTGGAGAAGGCACAAGATCAATTCATTGTCCGGGCCGTACATTTCCTGTAGAAACACGTTACTTGCCTAGACCAGCAGCCATGCCATTGGAACAATTCACGGCTCAGACGGTGACCAGGGCATTAGCTGAACAGGAAGGGGACGTGCTTGTTTTCCTTCCAGGGGCTAGAGAGATACACCGTACAGAGCGGGAGTTATCAAATGGTTCTCTTCCTGGACATGTGAAAGTTCATTCCCTGTATGGCAGTATGCCGGTAGAACAACAGGATGAGGCCATACGGCCGGCCCCTGAGGGCGCGCGCAAAGTTGTGTTGTCCACCTCCATTGCGGAATCCAGCCTCACACTAGCTGGAGTCAAGATTGTGGTAGACGCAGGGCTGAGTCGTGCATCGGCATTCTCGCCGCGTACGGGTATGAGCCGACTTGTCACCCTGCCGGTGTCCAAGGCGTCAGCCGATCAACGGCGGGGGCGTGCAGGGCGAATTGCCCCGGGGGTATGTTACCGGCTATGGAGCGAAGAGGTTCACGGGGGACTGCCTGAGGCAGCACGCCCGGAGATCACCTCCGCGGATCTTGCGCCGCTGGCGCTGGAGCTTGCCGTCTGGGGTGTCCAGTCCCCAGCAGAGCTGCAATGGCTGGACACCCCGCCTGACGCCGCCTACGGCCAGGCACAGGCGCTGCTGCGCCAGCTGGGCGGCCTGGACGACGCAGGCCGCATCACGCCCTTCGGGCGGCGGATGAACACGCTTGGCGTGCATCCGCGACTGGCCAGCATGCTGCTCCGCGCGGCGGAGCTTGGGCTGGCCAGCTACGCCAGCATGCTGGCGGCACTGCTGCAGGAGCCTGCCGGCATTCGCAGCAGTGGCAGTGCAGGCGCGGGCACGGACCTCCGCCCGCGCGTAGAGGCGCTGCTGACCGCGGACAGCAGCGGCATGCCGCAAGCGGCAGCGGCTGTCGCAGACGGCGCGGCCGTGCGGCGCATGCTCCAGGAGAGCCGCCAGCTGCGCTCGGCGCTCGGCCCGGCGGCCGATCCGGTGCGGCCGGATGAGGACAGCTGCGGATTGCTGCTGTCCTTCGCCTATCCGGACCGGATCGGGCAACGCCGGGAGGACGGCCGCTATCTGCTGAGCAGCGGCCGCGGCGTACGGCTCGCAGCGACAGAATCGCTGAGCCGTTCAGCGTATCTGGTCGCAGCCGAGGCAGACGACCAGGGCGCAGATGCGCGCATCCTGCTGGCTGCGCCGTTGCAGGAGCAGACCTTGTTGCAGGCAGGTCAGCACTTGCTGCACAATGAAGTGCAAGTCGCCTGGGATTCCAATACCCGCAGCGTGCGCGCACATAAGAGACTTCGGATTGGAGCCCTTGTGATGAAAGAGAGCAGTATTGCACAGCCACCTGAAGATCAGGTGCTGGAAGCACTGTTAACCGGAATACGAATGGAAGGGCTGGAATGTCTGCCCTGGACAAAAACATCCAGGCAACTTGCGGACAGGCTGAGGTTCCTGCATCTCTATCTACCTGAGTGGCCTGACCTGATCGAAGATGATCTGACCGAAGAGCTGGCAGAACATCTTACCCCATATCTGACAGGCATGCGTTCGGCAGCAGACCTCAAGAGATTGTCGATGCAGGATGTATTACTTGGTGGCCTGAGTTGGACCCAACGACAACAACTGGACGATGAAGCTCCGACGCATATACAGGTGCCAAGTGGTTCGCGTATTCCTGTGGACTATAGTCGTCCAGAGGACCCGGCGCTTGCGGTAAGATTACAGGAGATGTTTGGACAACAGGAGACACCGCGTATAGCGGGTGGGCGAGTCCCGTTGACCATCCACTTGTTATCGCCAGCACAGCGACCTGTACAGGTCACACGAGACTTGGCGAATTTCTGGCGAGAGACGTACTTTGACGTCAAAAAAGACCTGAAAGGTCGTTATCCGAAGCACTACTGGCCGGATAATCCACTTGAGGCGGTCGCCACAAATCGGGCCAAACCACGGGGCAAGTAGATGAATTACTTCATTTTTTAAGACATCAACGATTCCATATAAACTAAAATGAAGACCCGAAGGCTAAATAAGCCGTCCCCGGTTCCTTAGAAAATCGTCTGGACACTTCACCAGGATCAGCCAGTCTGGACTTCAAGATGATTTGGACGCCGACGTCCTTCAATTTATCACATGCCTGAGTTTGAAGGCACACCCCGATGAGGATTAAAAAGGAATGAACCTCAGCAATTATTTGCTATCAACACATAGTATATTGACTTGCGAGCGTTTAAAAGAAACTTAGGCGGGTAATAACATAGCGAACCACTCAATAATATGAGGAGGAATTCACTATGCAGAAGAAAATCGTAGGTGTGTTTAATACAGAACGTGAAGCATCGCAGGCTATCGAGGGTCTGAAAGCACAAGGATTCACTTCAGACGAAATCTCCGTTGTTACACAGGATCGGGATGAACTGAAGGCAATTCGGGAAGAGACAGGTACCAAAGCCCCTGAAGGCGTGGCTGCTGGTGCAGCAACAGGTGGTGTACTTGGTGGCGTAGCCGGTTTGCTCGCAGGTATAGGTGCACTAGCCATACCCGGCATAGGACCGATTCTGGCCGCAGGCCCTATCGCAGCAGCATTCACCGGTGCAGCTGTGGGTGCAGGAGCTGGCGGATTGGTGGGTGGACTTGTGGGTCTTGGTATTCCGGAAGAGGACGCTAAACAGTATGAGGAGTATGTACAGAATGGTAAAATCCTGCTGCTCGTAGATTCTACGGATCGGGACTCCGATGTGTACGATGTGTTCAGTGGCAACAGCCAGCTTAACCGAGACAGAGCCGAAGCAGCTCATCGCGGAGATGTGCCAGCCGAACGTCCGGATCTGGATATGGAAGAACGCAGATTGGAAGCCCAAACCAAGGCAGCACGATTGGGTAACAATACATTCCTGTAATCTTGCCGCATTCTGGTGATATGAAATAGAACCTAATGACTTAATATCTGCAAAATGGAATGACATATATGATCCACCAGATGGTCATTAGCCGGTTTCCTTAAGGGAAGCCGGCTTTTGTCCCTGTGTTGCATGTGGGTGTCAATAATGGCAGATGGTGTTTTTACCCAGTCAAGCAGGGAATAACAATACATATAACAGTACAGCCAAAGCGAGTCCAATCACCAGTAACATCATGGTAAGAAACCGGATTAATCCGGTCGATGCCTGAAATGTCTGTTCATTGATTTGTGTACGCTTCCGATGATAGGCCGCTGCCGAATATAAAATGATGGATATGCCGCCAATCAGAGAAGTGATACCGGTAATAATCGCCGCAATATGTGCAAGCCGATCATACGCCGACGAATTGAAACCAAATCCGGCAGCAAGAAAGCCGATACCCGCCATGGCAATACCTGTGCGTACCCAGGCCAGAAAAGTTCGCTCGTTAGCCAGATGTTGTTGGACATACTTGGAATCAGTAGTGGTTACGTCTTTGTCTGTGAAAGAAATGTGTATCAACTCCGTTCATTAAATATACGGCTTCATTGTACTTTGTTTGTATCGCAAAACCAAGAAAGGATGACTGAGTGTATGCCTCGCAAAGAACGAATTACAGAAATAGAGAGCTTAAGGGGAATTGCATTTGGAGCAGTGGTTCTCCAGCATTCTATCGCACATTACTCTGTGGTGCCGGAAACGAGACTGGAGGATGGCGTGTTACTGGCCATACTGCTGATGCTCTCCAAATTTGCCGTTCCTTTATTCATATTCATAACAGGTATGGTGCTGTTTTATAACACGGGAGACAAGCTGCATTATGGCCAGTTCATGAGAAAAAGAGTAAACGATGTCATCGTGCCTTATCTAATTTGGTCACTCATATACTTTACACTTGCACCGCGAGGCTGGACCGGATTTGGATGGAATGACATCCCTGACCTAGGCCTGAAGTTGCTTACGGGCAAAACGACTTCACACTTTTGGTACATCATTATGTTGATTCAGTTTTATCTGTTATTTCCGCTCTTCTTGCGAGCCATTCGTTATGTATATAACCGATATGAGGCCAAGGGACGCTTGATCGCATTATTGATTTCTGGTGTGGTGTATCTGGTGCTTGCGGACCAATTAAGAAACATCGCCAAATTCATGGAACGGCTGAATATACCGGTGCTGACAGATGCTTTTACAACGTATGCAGACCGCAATTTCCTCTATTTTTTTATTTATTTTGTCCTAGGTGCAGCCGCGGGGTTATCCGTCCAGCACTGGAATGAATGGATTCATCGATTGCGCTGGATATACTGGACAGTGTTTATTGTTCTGGGTCTGCGGTTTACTTATTTATTAATGCTGGAGTTTCAGAAGCCGGAAGGAATCAAAATTACATTCTATACAGTCAGCTTGATCCGCCCTGATATGGCACTCTTTCTGATCGCTTCCATTATGGTCATGTACCAGCTGGCCGGGAAACTGCATAACCTCAGGGCTACACGATTGCTGGGATGGATTGGTGGTGTATCGTATGGCGGTTATCTGATGCATATGTTGATGCTGCGGTATAGCTACATTCCGGATGAGTTGTTGTACGTTGCTATGGGCTGGAACCCTGTCGTCCGAATGATCATCACCTGGTTGTTGGCTCTTGCATTATCCTGTGTACTGACATGGCTTATCTCGCGTGTAAGCTGGGGCAAATGGATTGTGGGGTCTGTACCCAAGCCTGCCCGAAATAAATGAATATATCAACATATGAAAAATTCACAACAGAATCACAATTGTGCGGAATGTACAGGTGTACGAGAGTGTAATCACAAGATACAGGAGCATAGGTATTAAAGCTTTTGCACAGTCGTTCTTATTATTAAAATTCGATCACACGACTCTCGGAGCTCTGAAATAAACAACTTATGAACTGATTTCATAACTCACTAAAAATGAATTTCTGTAACTGGATATAGACAAATTGAACCGTTTCGATCTATATCCAGCCTTTGATTGAAGCAGCTAAAAGGTATTATGAAATTGATTCTTTTGAATAAAAATTAAAATTTCATTACCTGAAAAATTCACAACAGAAAACCTTTTTTGTGCTTCCCCAGGCTATCCCATATTCACACGATTTCTTGTTCGCCCTCCTTGAAGATAGATAAAAGGGAGGCAAAGCGGAGAAAGATGGCAGAACACGAACATAAGTTTTATAATACTAGATATATAGGTTCTGACAGGAGGGGAATGAACGTGGCTTTTATGATTGCACAGCGGGCATTTATCAAGCTGTATCTGATTACGATGGTTGAACAGCATAGAGGGTATGGTTATGAGATGCTGGAGGCGATGAAGCAGGAATTCAAAGACTACGGTTATGTACCACCCCAGAGCGAGGTCTATCGGGCACTGCATGAATTGGTACAGCAAGGTGTTTTTTATCGGACGAAGAAGCTGAAGGGTAATGATCCAAAAGTCGATTTTCAGGAAATCGTTTTATATCATTTTACGGATGATGGTGCGGAAAAAGCTGAGTTATACAAAAAACAGGTCAAAACGGATCTGGATCGTTGTCTCGGCATGTTACACAAGGCAGATGAGGACAATTACGGTACGAAAGGAAGATGAGCATGAACAGACAGTTACAGTGGGGTGTACTCGGTACGTCAACCATTGCCAAAAATGCAGTCATTCCGGCGATCCAGCAGTCTGAACGTGGTGAGGTGTTGGCGATTGCCAGCCGCAGCAAGGAAAAGGCGGAAACCCTTGCCGAAGAACTGGGCATTGCCAGATCGTATGGCAGTTATGAAGAGCTCATCGCTGATCCGGACATTGAAGCCGTCTATATTCCTTTGCCTAACCATATGCACAAAGAATGGACCATCAAAGCGGCACAGGCTGGCAAACACGTGTTGTGTGAGAAACCTGCTGCCCTGAATGCAGATGAATCGGCAGAAATGATTGAGGCATGTGAGCAGCATGGTGTTCTTTTTGCAGAAGCAATTATGTATCGATATCATCCCAAGCACAGACGTGTGCAAGAGATTATAGCCAGTGGGGAGATTGGCACCGTCAGAGCCATCCATGGTAACTTTACCTGTAATACCGCTGATGACAAGGAAAATGTAAGGTTCAAAAGAGAGATGGGCGGAGGATCATTATTCGATCTTGGCGTGTATCCGATCTCGGCAGCCCGGATGTATCTGGGACAGGAACCGGAAGCGGTGACAGTACACGCTTTATTCTCGGACGAGCATGATGGAGTGGATATGATGGCGTCGGGATTGGTAGAATTTCCGAATTCGGTAGCTTTAACTTTTGACTGCGGCATGTGGGCTTCAGGACGAGCGGAGATGGAGATTCTAGGGACGGAAGGGCGGATTGAACTGCCAAAAGTATTTGGCTGGGAGAATAGTGATATTCCACCTCAGATTATTGTACACACCGATTCGGTCAGCCGTGAGGAGCGTGTATCGGTGTCGAATTCCTATGTGCTTCAGGTAGAGACATTTGCAACGGCTGTGCTTGAAGGAGAGGCCTTACCTTTCAGTCCGGAAAATACCATTCAAAACATGCGCGTTATTGATGCATGCCTGGAATCGGCTCGAACTCGTCAACGTGTGCAATTGATCGATTAGATTAGGTCAGGTCAGTTTAAACATACTAGAAAAGTAGACTCCATCTTCAGGGATGAGAGTCTTTTTACTGTATTAAAATGTTACAATTATAATATTTTACAATTTAAACGTCTTCATTTGATATTTCTACCAAAATGATGTGATATAAATAGTCATGAGATGACTTGTTTACTATAATCTAGCAGAACGCACAACTAGAAAGTTACAGCTTGCAGTATGCATATCGTGACAACGTTCATCTACTTTGAGGGATCGGGAGGCCGGATTGATGAAAAAGTTGATATCCACCGCATTACTGGCATTGTTGTTAACGTTTGTTTTCCTCACAGGTTCACAGTTCACTCCAGTCGCACAGCAGAAGGCATCTGCTGCAACATGTACCATCATCAATACGTTTACGGGTGTAGCTAACTATTTGAGTGCAAACGGAACGTTGCCATGTAACTTTATTACCAAATCACAGGCAACAGGACTTGGCTGGGTAGCGTCCAAAGGAAACTTGGCTGTAGTGGCCCCTGGGAAAAGCATCGGCGGAGACGTATTTGGCAATCGCGAGGGGCTTCTGCCTTCAGCAAGTGGACGTACATGGCGCGAAGCGGATATTAATTATACTTCGGGCTTCCGTAATTCGGATCGGATTGTGTACTCCAATGATGGACTCATCTACAAAACGACAGATCACTATGCATCATTTACACGTTTGAAATAGAGGATGGAGCAGCCATGAATACCGTGATTCTGGATGGAGAAGACTTTGCGAGTAGCGCTGAACTTCATCAACAATTAAAGGATAAGCTGAAGCTACCGGATTTTTATGGCGGTAATCTCGACGCTCTGTGGGATTGCCTGACGGGTACGATTGAACTTCCACTAGAGCTAAAATGGACCAACTACCAAATCAGCGAAGAACGACTAGGGAATGAAGCAGGCCGGGTTCGTGATTTGATGTTGGAGGTACAGGCTGAACAGGCTGGATTTCAATTGCGTGTTGAGAAGTAGGCAGCAAAAAAAGGCAGTTCTAATACAATCCGTCCAGCCGAGCAGACCACTTGTGGTCTGTTTTTTTGTGTGTTATAGAAGGTTGTCCCAAAATTCCCTGCGTTGATTACGAATCATCTGAAAGTAGAGCGAGATTTTACTTTTTTCCTTATCGTTAAAATTATTTTCACGGAGGTATTGATTTATGCGTAACTTACGTTAAAATAAAATTAACATGAAAAATATTTTAACGTTGAGGAGTGAAAGGGATGAGCGATAACACAGCAGTTGGCAAGCAAGGTATGGGTGAGTTAATACGAATCAGACCGTACATGCAATTTATGCTTAGTAAAGTTGTATCCAGATTTGGTGATTCCATTGACTCGATTGCTTACAGTTGGATGGTGTACATTCTAACCGGTTCGAAAGTGTTGATGGGTACGTTGCTGGCGGTGAATTTTTTGCCCAATATCCTTCTGGGACTGTTCGCCGGGGCTTTGGTTGATCGCATGTCTCCCAAAAGAGTGATTGTGATTACCAATACTGGTCGCGGGTTGTTTGTGGGGATTACAGCTCTACTGTTTGGATTGGGCCAACTTGAAGTCTGGCATCTGTTTGTCATTACAATTCTGAATTCTCTGCTGGAATGTTTCACTACTCCTGCGGAAGTGTCCAGTGTCCCCAGATTGCTTCCCCCATCGATGCTGCTTTCGGGTAATGCCATGTCCTCTTCCGCAACCAGAGTGGCCGAACTCGCAGGACTTGCAGTGGCGGGTGCCCTTATTGCTACAATAGGGATTGCCTGGACGATCTTGATTGATGCGGGGTTGTTTGCGCTAAGTGCTTTGATTATGAGCCGAGTAGGCTACCCTGAAGTCTTAACATCTGCTAACAATGAAGATAAAACATCAATTGAAATGAATTCTCTTCCATCCGACAAAAGTAGTATATTTTCCGAAATGGCGGAAGCTTTTCATTTTCTCCGTAAACATGCCTTATTGTTAATTGTCTCCATCCTGTTTGCCTTCGTTAATTTCTGCCTGATGCCGTTTAATGTTCTTCGTACACCCTATGTCATTGAAACACTGCATGCTGGCGCTGGGGGATTAAGTCTGCTTAGTGGGCTGATGGTGGGAGGTATGTTGCTCAGTGGTGTATGGTTGACACAAAGGGGAGCGAATTATCGTAAAAGTGTGCTGGTCATCAGCGGTATTGTCATGTTGGGTCTCAGTTATGCGATGACGGCACTACCCGCTTATATGACTTCCTTCCAACTGCCGGTTGCAGCGGCCTTTTGTCTACTGATGGGTATGGGGATTCCGCTGGCTACAACACCGCTGGCCACCTATCTTATGGAAGTTACCCCTTCGGAGATGCTGGGCAGAGTGTATGCCCTTCAGGGTATGCTCGTCTTGAGTGTTTCACCCCTTGGGAGTCTGGCTTCGGGAGCACTTGCAGATTGGATGACCATGCCGGTTCTGTTTATCGTTTCTGGTATTATGCTTGCCATGTCCGCAGGTATGCTGTTATTTAGCAAAAGTTTTCGAAGTGTTCTGTGAAGATATTCAGAAGTGATCCTTAGCCGATTTTCTGTATCAAGTCATTTCTGGCTCGTTTTGACCGAAGTCCTGACGCAGCGGTATAATAGAGACATCGATGGACAACAGGTACCCCGGAAATGAGGATACAGGGATGGAGCACAAGGTTCTTTCAACAATTGAAGAAATTAAAATCTACTCCGATCCGTATCGGATACAGATTATGAATATGTTTAACAAGCAGGGCAGACCATCCACTGTCAAAGAGATCGCCGACCAGATGGGTGAGGTGCCAGCCAAAGTGCACTATCATGTGAAAAAGCTGGAGAAAATTGGTCTGCTGACCATCGTTTCCACACGTGAGATTAATGGGATTATCGCAAAATACTACGAACCATACACCGGAGAGATCCATCTCCGTCACGAAGATGAAGATAAGGAAAACTCTCCATTGAAACAGGTGTTTCGGTCCGAGACGCTCAAATTATTAAATGAAATGTTCGAACAGAGTCGTCAGCGATTCATGCATCAGGCGGAAAACGAAGATCGGATGTTTCTCTCGGACATCACGCTGTATGCAACCCGTGAGGAAGTAGAGCAGCTGTATAAAAATATCATAAAACTCTGTGAACCCTATACAACAAAAGAGAATCGACAAGGGGAACATGAGGTCTTTCAGTTATTTTCAGCGCTCTCTAAACCTATAGTGAAAATACCTGCTTCTAAGACAAATGCAAAAGAGAAAAAGAAAGCTACGTCTGATAAGGGCAAATCAACTACGAAAACGTCTCGATCCGTGTCTAAGCGGCAGGAATCTGCATCATCTGGTAGTGAGTCGGAAGAATAAACGGTTGGAATACATGGGGTCTACGTTATCGCTGGAAGCAAGTACCGGCAAACGTGAGAGACTGTTATGGAGAAAACTAGAAAAAGCCGCCCAATGGCGGCTTTTTAATGCGTGATAAGGAAGGCTAATGGTGGAGCAGCCTATTGAATCCAATTCAATTTTGATGCATCCCGTTTCAGTTCATAACGAAGTTACATGTTCTCATCGTAGCCCTTCACATCACGTTTGGCTGCGGTTGCGGGGGAGTTGGATGTGCCATATTCTTCAACTGCTTCCCAGGCATCTGCGTTGTCGAACTTGCCCGCTCGCTGCTGTCTTCCTTCTCCAGCACCACTTGGAGGCATGGTCATCACTTCTTCTTCAACGGGCCGATCGTTGCTGATTTCCCGATTAGGTGTGTCGTCAATACAGTAAGCGGTATAGGGGATAGCCTCAAGTCGTTCGAAGGGAATATCTTCGCCGCACGTTACACAGGTTCCATATGTACCTTGCTCCATACGTTCCAATGCGTCGTTCACTTGATTGAATTCGTCTGTTAATGTATCGTCAATCGCCAGATCACGGCTACGTTCAAATGTTTCCGTACCGGCATCTGCCGGATGATTATCATAGGAGGACAGCTCACCGGTTGAATCTTTCAGCGACTCGACTGGAGCACCGTCTTCCATGCTGGATTCAAAATGACGCTGTAAGTTTTCACGTTGCTCCAAAAGGGCGTTTTTCAGTATTTGATGTTGATCTTTAGTTAATGTACTCATAAGGACATGCTCCTTTCCCGTTGTGGGGTGTAGTGAGTCTTTACCCGAATTGGATGAAAAGCAATCATTTTCGTGAGGAATAGGGCTGTATCGTTTTATATCTGACGGATTATGTGTTATAAAAAATAGAGAGAGAAATTGCCGTGTGTTCTTCCCAGGAAATAGAACTACGGCTTGGCTTATAATGGAGGTTGTCAATATGGATGAACATATGAAACGAAGATTGGATAAACAAAGACAATTGTTCAAACAATTGGGTGTGCAGCTAGATGCGTTATCGATACATGAAAAACAATTTAATTATAAACTTCGTGGTTATGATCCGGATGAGGTAGATGCTTATCTTGACCTGGTCATCAAAGATTACGAACGTTTCTATGCCAATATTGCAGATCTAATGGACAAATGGCAAGAACAGCAGTTAACGATCCGCGATCTCAAGTCGTCCGCGAAACCGGTGGAAGATCCAACCAAGATTGATCGCAAACAGCTGGATGATATTGTGAAACAACTGGAATACAGTGTGCGACAGCTCAAGATCAGAGCACGTCCCGAAAAGGATCTGTTCTCTGAATAAGGTCAGCATGTCTTGGATTATATTAAATAAAGGTGGTTAATCATGAGTACTCATTTTTCGGTCAGTGTGCATTGTTTGTTGTTATTGTCACTCAGCGCGCCTGAACGAATCACGTCTGCACATATTGCAGGTAGCGTGAATACCAACCCTGTCGTCGTCAGACGTATTCTGGGCGGGCTGAAAAAGGCAGGATTGGTGAACTCCTCTCCTGGAACAAGAGGCTTCTACTTAGCGAAGCCATATAATGAAATCACATTAGCCATGATCTATCAGGCTGCCAAGGACGAAGGTCCATTGTTCCCGATTCACGGCAATTGTAACCCGGATTGTGAGGTAGGCTTGCATATAGACGGCTTGCTGACCAATCTGTATCAGGTTGCTGAGGCGAAGGTGGAGCAGTTCTTTGCATCCATTACACTCGAAGATATGGAACGTTCCTGTACTCAGATGCAAGCTGTTCCATCACAGACAGAGTAGATTGCAACAAAGACTTAAAGTGCATGTTCAAAAAGGGTGGTTTTCAGTACCGAGAAGATGGGATGAAGTTAGAAATGGAGTAGCGGAGCGTAGGAAACTACGTGAGCAACTACAATGTTTCCTAAGGAAACAACCTTCGTAAGCATATGCTTATTTCGGCTGAATTCCATATTCGATGTTGCGATGCCGTTAGGCATCCTTCGTAATCAAAAGCGGACTTTTTGAACGACCTCTTAAAGGAAAGGTGGGTTGTTATATGAAAATTGTAGTCATCTCCGACACACATTGTTCACGTAAATCACGGAAGTTACCGGCTAGGCTCTTGGATGTATTGCCGAGTGCCGATCTCATTCTTCATGCCGGTGACTGGTCGGATTGGAGCGTATACCCATTGCTTAGTGAGTATGCACCAGTTGAAGGGGTAGCTGGTAATACGGACCCGTCCGAAATCGCTGAAAAACTGGGATATTCCCGTATTGTTGAAGTGGAAGGACTTCGTCTGGGTCTCGTGCACGGTCATCTGGGATCAAAGGGTACGGAGCAGAATGCAATTCATACCTTTGCAGGCCAGCATGTGGATGCTGTGATCTACGGACACTCACACATCCCGGTGATGCATACCGTGGACAACACACTGGTATTTAATCCGGGGTCGCCTACGGATAAACGTTTTCAGAAGCAATACTCATTTGGCATCATGACAATAGATCAGGGGAAAATACAGGCTGAACACGTGTTCTTTGATCGGGATTAGAAGATATGCGCGCTGGTTGCAAGCTGGACGAGTACAAGAGCCAGAACCAGCTACTGAAGTGGCGACTTGATAACTGATAGGGAACCTTTTCATCAAATTTAAACCTATATACAATTATTGTACAAGGCATCTTTGAGCAGAATTCAAATCTGTTCCAGGGATGTCTTTTTTGATTTTTGATCACATCATTCTCTTGGAAGTTATCTCTGAATGGGGAATGTGCCCTGTTCGTTATCTGTCATTCATCTGTTGGCGTTTTCCCCTATGGTGACGTTCAGTGGAGTGGTACAATGCCTTTACGACATGAAATGAATACGTTTACATAAGGAGATGGATCATGATGAAACTGTCTGTATTCACGGTGGCTACCCCTGATCTGAATGCAGAAGAACTGGCATCGGCTGCGGCAGCAGCGGGAATTGATGGAATTGAGTGGAGATTCCGTGGAATTCCTGAAGATGCTATGTCTGAAGAGCCTTCTTACTGGAGAAATAATCGATGCTCGGTAGATCCGAGCCGCTGGGAGGAACAGGTTCCTGTTTTTCGTGAAGCAGCGTTAGGGCAGGGTAGAAAATCCATCGCACTTGTACCGTATCTGAACTGTGAAGATCTGTCTGCCACCAAGCAAGCGTTTCAGGCTGCGGCTGGGTTAGGAGCTTCAATGATGCGTGTAGGTGTTCCTGGATATGATCGCAAGACCAGTTATCCTGAGTTGTATCGTAAAGCCGTTGATTACCTGAGTGAAGTACAAGATCTGGCCAAACAGTACAACATCAAGGCGATTGTAGAGACACATCATCAGACGATTGCACCGACGGCATCGCTGGCCTATCGGCTTGTACAATCGCTCGACCCGCAGCATGTGGGTGTATTGTACGATCCAGGCAATATGGTGCATGAAGGATATGAGAATCATCGAATGGGACTTGAGTTGCTGGGCCCTTATCTGGCTCATGTACATGTAAAAAATGCCGGGTGGTTTGAAGCAGAAGGGAAAGATTCGCAAAAGGCTAACGTGACTGAGAAGAGCAGCGGAGTGGCTCTGAATACAGCCTGGAAATGTCACTGGACGCCGCTGACTGAAGGCATGGTCGATTGGGTACAGATGGTGCGGGATCTTCGTGCCGTTGGATATGACGGATACTACGGAATTGAGGACTTTAGTGGTGCCTTGGAATCCAAGGCGATGTTACAGCATTTTGCAGACGTTTTCGCCGAAATTGAGCATCGTGTGGACGAGGAGGAGCAGTCATGAGTATCGTACGAGTAGCGGTGATTGGTATAGGAAACATGGGAGCAGCACATGCCAGAACGTTGGTGGCTGGAGAAGTACCCGGTGCAGAGCTGGTCGCCGTATGTGATGTAAGAAGAGAGATGGAGAGCTGGGTATCCAGTCATCTTCCGGCAACGGTAACTTATTGGCAGGATGCTGAGCAGATGATGGCTTCGGGTACGATTGATGCGGTCATTATTGCAACGCCGCATTATGATCATCCGGAACAGGCCATTCAGGCTTTCCAGCATGGCTTGCATGTCATGATCGAGAAGCCGGCCGGTGTATATACGAAACAGGTACGCAAGATGAATGAAGGGGCCGCAGCCAGTGGCAAAGTCTTTTCCATGATGTACAACCAGCGGACCAATCCACTATACATTAAGCTGAGAGACTTGATTGCTTCGGGCGAACTGGGTGAGGTACGGCGTACCAACTGGATTATTACGAACTGGTATCGATCCCAAAGTTACTATGATTCCGGCGGCTGGCGGGCAACATGGGCAGGTGAAGGGGGCGGTGTACTGATTAACCAGGACCCGCATCAACTGGATCTGTGGCAGTGGACCATCGGCATGATGCCGGTGCGAATGCGTGCTTTCTGTTCGTTTGGCAAGTATCGGAACATTGAAGTGGAAGATGATGTAACAGCTTATGTGGAGTATGAAAATGGAGCAACGGGTGTCTTTGTAACGACTACTGGCGAAGCACCGGGTACGAACCGATTTGAGGTCAACGGAGACCGAGGTAAAATCGTGATCGAAGACGGAAAACTTACGTTCTGGCGACTTCGGGAATCTGAACCTGAATTCAATCAGCGGTTTACCGGAGGTTTTGGACAGCCAGAATGCTGGAAATGTGAGGTTCCGATTACAGGTGTGGAAACGGGGCATCCGGGTCTGATTCGCAATTGGGTAGATGCCATTCGTACAGGCGTACCACTTATTGCTCCCGGTGAGGATGGTATACACGGATTAACATTGTCGAACGCTATGTTGCTGTCCACCTGGACGGATAACTGGGTGGATCTGCCGATCGATGAGGATCTGTTCTATGAGCATTTGCAAGAACGTATTGCTGGTTCCACGACAAAGAAAGACAAGGCATTCAGTGGCAGTCAACCTGCTGATTTGAGTCAGACGTTTAAATGAAGACAATTTCTTATATAGACGAGTTCATTGTAATCAACATTTTATAATAAGGATGGGATGACATGGCTAAAGACGGAATGTTTTATGCACCAAAAAGTGTTACAAAAGAGGTCGTATGTGGTCCGGGTGAGTTCACTATTGCTGCTGTTGCGCTGGATCATGGGCACATCTACGGCATGGTTGGGGGATTGTTGGAGGCTGGAGCTACCCTCAAGTGGGTGTATGATCCGGACCCGGCGAAGGTAGAGGCATTTCGGAAGCAGTTCCCACAGGCTCAAGTTGCTGGATCTGAAGCCGAAGTGCTCGCCGATGATGAGGTGTTATTGGTGGCAAGTGCAGCGATCACTTCAGATCGAGCGCCGCTTGGCATGAGAGTTCTGGCCGCAGGCAAGGATTATTTTACAGACAAAGCCCCATTTACCACGCTGGAGCAATTAAAGCTTGCACGAGAAGAAGTGAAGCGAACAGGCAAAAAGTACATGGTGTATTACAGTGAACGACTGCATGTAGAAAGTGCGATCTATGCGGGGCAGCTCATCGAACAGGGAGCAATCGGCAAAGTAGTGCAAGTTATGGGTACAGGCCCGCATCGCTTAAATGCCGGAGGAAGACCCGACTGGTTCTTCAAGCATGAGCAGTATGGCGGTATTCTCTGTGATATCGGGAGTCACCAGATCGAACAATTTCTGACGTTTGCATCATGTACGGACGCTGAGGTAGGTTTCAGTCGTGTGCATAACTTCAATCACCCACAGTTCCCGGAATTGGAAGACTTCGGCGAAGCTTCTCTGGTCGGGGACAACGGAGCGTCCGGTTACTTCCGAGTGGACTGGTTCACACCGGATGGTCTGGGCACATGGGGCGATGGGCGTACAGTTATTCTGGGAACGGACGGTTATATCGAGCTGCGGAAGTACATTGATGTAGCGAGAGAACCGGAAGGAGATCAGGTCTATCTGGTTAACCATGAAGGCGAGTTTCGCTACAGCGTGAAGGGCAAGGTCGGTTATCCTTTCTTCGGCCAACTTATTCGCGATTGCCTGGACCGGACCGAGACAGCCATGACACAAGAACATGCATTCAAAGCGGCAGAACTCTGTCTGATTGCACAGCACAAAGCCATGAGCGAGCGCGTGGTGCGGAGTAGCGGAGCGAAGTAAATGTTTTAGGTGAAGGGGAACAAAGGTTGATTACTGAAGGATATCTGTAATCTTCTATTGTTGAGTGAAGAAAGAGCAGCCCAAATGTTAAACTGCATCCAACAGGTTAGTCTTTTCTAACGAATGGAGCAGTTCATACTGGGGCTGCTTTTTTGAGTATGTTCGTGACTTCGCAGATGGATTAATATGGGTTATATTATATGTAGTTCGGATATTCGTTAAAAAGAAAAGTAGTTACGAAGTTCGTATATATGATGTTATAGGAAATCAGCGAGTAAATCGAAAAAAAGTCGCTAAAATGCGTATACAAGGAAGGAGAAGATCGAATTGTTGTTTGCTCAACTGGCTGAAAAAAATCAGTTACATTTTAAATCTGGTTCAATTAACGGGACTTCAGGAGTTGCTGTTTTCAATACATCGTGTACTAATCGATATTTTTTAGAGAAACGTTGGGAACAAGGTGAAAACATTCTGACTGCAATAATGATGAATCCAAGTACGGCTTCACACAATGAAACTGATGATACGGTTGATCAGTTAATTAGTGTTGCAAAAACGCAGAATTGTCATGCACTATTTGTTGTTAATGTTTCTAGTCATATTCAAGGTACCAGTAGTAAAACAAAAGTTTCACACTTTGATTATGAAGCCATTAATTGGTTGTTTGTTTCTAATGCTATTTTAGAAGCTAAAATCGTTTTCCTTGGATGGGGGATGAAGGGGCAGAAAGGAATTAATAAACAACAAAAATTATATCCTGCTATAGTAAATACTTTTAAGACTTCGATAGATAAATTGTATAGTTATGAAGTATTAAAATCGGAAGATAAGAAATTCATTGAAAATCCTATTTTTTATGTACCTCATCCACGGCCTCAGGGGCAGAAAGATAAATATTTAAATATATCAATTCAAAATATTAGTAATGATGATTTCAACTGCTTATTTGTTAGATAAATAAGATATCTTTAAATTAAATAGGATCTAATGCTTGTAAGTAGTTCAAAGAGGGCGTTGACATCCTATAACATAATATTCAAGCTGCGGCTCCTTTTGGAGTCTTGGTCTGCAAGTTGGATTTCGGAGAAGCATTTCAGCAGACAACCCCTTCGGGGTTCATGAATACCGGAACGTTATCCGAAATACCTGAAATGGGGAATTGACAATGAAGTACTTGAATACAAGAAGAAAAAGGTTTATGTTTGCATGTTTGCTCATCGTAGTAATTTATTTTTCTCTTTCTGGATGGATAAGCATGGAAGTGAAAAAAACAGTAAGAAGTGTACTGCTAACTGAAGATTTTATAAAGAATGAAAAAAATATAAAGAAAGTAGCATTTGATAACTTTTTGAGATTTAGCGGTAGGGAAGTTTATCCGTTATATAACAAAAATGATGTTGAGATAGATGTTGTTGTAAGTCAACCTATTTCAATTCATTATTTTGTTGGGGGATATGCATGGATGACTTATAGATATAGAGGAATTGACAAGAAGACTAATGAAATACTATTTGGTGCAAATGCTCCAATAAGAATAAAAGTAGATCTGGTTAAGGGTCGATGGAAAATCATTAAGAAATGGGAAAAACCGTGAATGAGAGTAATTCAATGAAGTCAGGTACATAGGATAACAATACATTCCTACTGTGGGCATTCGCCCTTGATCGCTTAGAAGGATTTTCAAGAAGATTATTCAGGCGATACATTCAACCGGCTAAGTCTGACGACCCGTTCCCTGCGGTCACTTAAGCTGCTTGAACGTCAGGAATGCCAAACGTTATCTGACATAAAACTATTACATTTTAGGAGCAAATAATGAATATCACTTTCTCGAAATGGGTGCAATATTATCGAAGAAATAATCAAAACCTCAAATATATTCATTGGGATGACAACTATAAATTAACAACTAATGAAAGAGAAATAATCATTAAGTCAATTCAACAGTTTCAATTAGGAGAAAACTCTGAAGGTACACATCTAATTAAACGTGCGCAAGAATATGTACATCAGACACAAGATCAGGATTACTATGAAGCGCTTATAGAATTCATTAAAGAAGAACAGAGGCACGCTAGAGATCTAGGCAGATTTATGAAGGTACAGGGAATCCCACTCCTTCGTAGACATTGGGTGGACAATGTATTTAGAAGATTACGTCGATATGCGAGTTTAGAACAATCAGTCATTGTTCTATTAACTGCTGAGATCATTGCTAAGTTGTACTATAAAGCCTTGCAAAAATCTACAAAGTCAGAAGTATTAATCGATTTATGTAATCAGATTTTAAGTGATGAGAAGAAACATGTTCAGTTTCAATCCGAAACACTTCATAAATTTGCTCAAAATAGAAACGTTCTCTTTAACAGAATAGTTTATATCCTTCGTAGAATCCTTTTTGAAGGAACGCTAATTATAGTGTGGTATCAACATAAGCCTGTATTTAAAGCTGGGGGATATAAACTCAAAAGTTATTACTATGAATGCCGTCATGAGTTTAACTTAACAAAGAAGATTATAGCTAATTCACAGTAGAGGTTTACGTCAGATAACATTACATCCAAGCTTCGGGTCCTGACGCTCCCTGGGTCAGCCCCTAGGAATTGGCAGGGAAGTGGAATCAGGCGGACACATCCGCACGGATTAACCGCATCGCAGTCGCCCCTAACGTGGCTTAAGTCGGTGGGGGTCGTTGGATACAGTAACGTTATAGGGAATCAGCGTATAAAAATACAAAATAAATTATTCAAACTCTGAATAGGAGTGGAATCATGCTGGAAGCGGTTATTTTCGATATGGATGGTACAATATTTCAAACAAACAAAATCTTAGAGTTATCGTTAGAAGAAACGTTTTCTATCTTGAGGTCTCGTAATGAATGGTCGAGTGAGACTCCAACTCAAAAATATCGTGAAATTATGGGAGTTCCTCTACCAGTAGTTTGGGAAACGTTATTACCGAACCATTCAAACGAAATCAGACGGATTGTGGACGAGATCTTCCTAGAGAAGCTAATTGCAAATATTAATTATGGCAACGGTGCGCTTTATCCGCATGTCAAAGAAGTTTTTGATTTTTTAAAACAGGAAGGCTGCTTAATTTTTATTGCAAGTAATGGACTAATCGAATACCTCAATGCCATCGTTAACTGTTACAAGTTAAATAATTGGGTGACAGAAACCTTTAGCATCCAGCAAATAGAGACTCAGAATAAGGATGACTTAGTTAGATACATCCTTATGAAATATCACATCAACAACGCTGCTGTAGTTGGCGACAGGATCTCTGATATCAATGCAGCAAAAAACAATGGATTGAAGGCTATTGGTTGTCGATTTGACTTTGCCCAAGAATGGGAGCTTAAACAAGCGGATTATATTATTGATGATTTACTTGAATTGAAAAAATATATTTAACATCATGGGAAGTGGAATATTTGTGTAAGTATTTTCGAAGAAGACGCTGACATCATATAACATCATATTCACGCAGCGGCTCCTGACGGAGCCTTGATCTGCAAGGATTTCGGAAAGAAATTTCGGCAGACCCCTTTGGGGGTTCATGAATACAGGAACGTTATGTCCCTAAGAGCTTGAAAACATAATGACACTTTTTGGAGGTTAATTGATGGGAGCATGGGGAACTGGAATTTTCGAGAACGATGATGTATTAGATTGGAAGGCAGATTTACTTGATTCTGATGACATCGAATTAATTGAAGAGACGATTGAAGAAGTATTAGAAGAAGATTATATTGAGTCAGATTTAGCTTCCAATGCTTTAGGCGCAATTGAGATCCTTGTAGCATTACAAGGTAATCCTGGGAAAGAAATATTGAATAATCAAAGTAATACAGAGGATCTATATGACTGGATCGATAAACATAAAGGTAAAGGAAAAAAACTCATTTCAAAAGCTAAACGAGCAGTTAAGAAAATTAAGAAAGATTCAGAACTAAAAGAGCTATGGGAAGAATCCGAAGAATACCCAATCTGGTTAAATACAATAAATGACTTAGAAAATCGATTGTAAAGAAATTGGAATTGATAGCTTTTGGAGAAGAGGGAACTTCACAAACAAAATATTCAAGCTGTGGCTCCGTTCGGCAGACAACCCCTTTGGGGTTCATGAATAAAGGAACGTTAGCAGAAATCAGGGGAATGCTTAATTCAATTATAAAGATTAGATAAACTATTAGTTAAGGACGGGGATTTCAATGAGTAGCTTGTTACTAACCTCTTGTGGTTTTTATACTGAAGATATTAAAAATCAATTTCTGGATTTTATTGATGGAGATATTTCTCAATTAAAAGTCTCAATTATTACAACAGCATCCCCTAGAAAAGAAACTAATAGATATGCACAAAGAGCAATGCAAGAGTTTAAGGATATGGGATTTCAGCATATCAATTTTGTAGATATTGAATTTGATGACCCGCAAATTCTCTTACATAGAGATGTTATATATATCAATGGTGGGAATCCATTTACATTATTGTATTACGCTAAGAAAAGTGGTGCTGATGAAATTATCAGAACACTGGCCGCACAGAATGTAATTATAGTTGGAGTAAGTGCAGGAACGTTATTACTGGGGCCGAATATTAACATCGTCGATTTCTTTACTCCACAGATGAATACAATGAGTTTAACGGATTTTAAGGCATTAGGTGTAACCGACAAGCTTATTTTTCCTCACTATGATCGAGAGGACGTATTTAAAGATCGTACTAATAAAACAATTGAAGAGAGAATAGTAGAATTTGAATCCAATGAGAACTGTAAGGTGACAAGGCTTAAAGATGAAGAGTATATCTCAATCTTAATAAACGAAGCACATTGAAAGTCGTAAATTCATTATAAGGAGCTCGAAGAAGCTCATAGTTTAGGAGGAGTCTATATGAAATTAGAAAAAGTTATAAATAGAATTGAAATACAAAGTGAATATAAGGATTTGGTTGATAAGTATATAGATCATATACTTAACGAATTTAAAGGTAAGATTCATAGCATTTATATGTGTGGCTCGATTCCAAAAGGAACAGCTAAACCTTTTAAGTCAGATGCAGACTTTACTATTGTATGTGCAAATCCCCAAGACATTGATTACGAAAGATTGTCAAATATCAAAGACAGGCTTTTGGAAGAATATCCATTCGTCACTAAGATGGATACGATCATTTGCTCGATTGATGATGTATTAAGTAGACCGAACGAGTGGGGTTTTTGGGTTAAGATCATTTGTGTTTGCATACATGGGGAGGACATTGGTGAAAAAGTACCCCCGATCATAATTTCTCCAGAATTCATTTTAGACTTAAATACAGATACCAAGGAGGAAGTAGATCGTGTACATCGTTCACTTTCTAATGTTAGTGATAACTCAATGAAAACTAGATATATTAAAGGTTACTCTAAGAGATTAATTCGTGCATTATACTCTTTGGTTTTAGAAGATACAGGGGTATGGGAAGATGAAATCATTAAGATGAAGAATGCCATATTAAACTATTGTGAGATTGACTCCGCTTTAGTTGAGTATCTGTATGCTTGTTACTTGGATAGCGATGTATCTGTTGAAGAGTTTCTGGAAATTGCAGATGAAGTATATCACTATTTTGAGACCGCCTTACATACAATGGCTGCCTCCAGAAATTCATTTGGATAACAAAATATTAACGATCGTAATCATCTTGAGAAGCGAGTGACCACATCCAGTCCCTAAGCCCGTCGGGACATCGCCAATACAAAACGTTATCTGAAACTGGCAAGATTGAAAGGAGAAAATATGATACTTGGGTTGTATGAAGCACATTTACCAGTGAGTTACTTAAGTCAATCAATCGAATTTTATTCTAAATTAGGATTAGAGCTGGCCTGGAGAGATGAAGATACAGCTTTCTTCTGGATTGAAAAAGAAAAGAGTTGGGTCGGTCTATGGCAAGGCGAAGAGTATCTCACTTCTTATCATCCATCATTAAGGCATATAGCATTTCGAGTTAGTTATGAAGATCTTAGACATAGTGTGAAATGGCTTCAAACCATTGAAATAGAGCCTGTCCCATTTGGAAAAAGAGATTCAATAGATCCATTTGTTAGGCCTAATCAGGGGAATGCTTCAGTCTACTTCGATGATCCAGATGGAAATAGTTTAGAATTAATGTGTTTTGTAAGTGTCCCTGAGAACTTAAAGAATATATCCAATAAATTATCAATCGAAGAATGGGAAGATCTTTTGAAAGATAAAAACTAAGAATGTATTCGGATATTTTAAAGAAGTATCAGCATCAGATAACATAATATTCACGCTGCGGCTCCTTCGGAGTCTTGGTCTGCCAGATGAAAGCGCTTCAGAAGACGCATTTAATTACGTTGAACGTAGGAATACAGAAACGATATGCGAAATAATTGCTAGTGGAAGGAGATTTAAATGCATATTAGAGGAATAATTCTTGAAGGATACTCAAATGCTGGGAAGACTTCAGTATTAAAAGCAATTAAACGTTATCAATCACAAGAAGAATCCTCAGAACGGAGCGTAGTTATTCTTGGAGAACATTATTCTCAAATTTTGAATAATAATCATGGAGAATATGTAAGTCTAACCCGAGAAGGACACATTGAGTTACTTAAAGAGCGGGTTGAAATGCTAAAGAAACTTAACGAATGGGCAATTCAACTTGGTCCTGCATCTAGAGGATCTAGGGGACTATTTTATGTTCTGGAAAGGTTTCATTTAAATCATAGAGCTGCATTTGTAGATTCGGATTTGGAAGAGATAAATAAAATAGAAGAACAGCTTGAGTCTTTAAACGCCAAGTGTATTTTGCTTACAATCTCGCCCGAAGTTGTAGAAGAAAGAATTAAAAGTAGACAACCCGAAGAATGGATCTATAAAACAGAAGAAGAAGTAAGATCGTCGGTAAGTGAATTATTAAGAATTCAAAATGTATTAAGACATCAAGCTTATATCTCAAGAGTGCCAACAATAGAAATCAATACAGATGGTAAGGATTGGGATGAGTATGTAATGGTAATCATGGAGGGCAACGACATCGCCTAACCAGATGTTCAAGCATCGTCGCTAGTGCTCCTTAGTCGGGTAGAAGCTATAAGCAGAAGAATTTATTTAGCCAGACGTATCAGGCATACGCCGGTTGTCGTGAAAACAAAATGTTAGACGAAATCAGTTAAAATCAAAATCAATATCAATATGAGGTGCGTAATGGATCGTAAGATTATTCAAACCGCAAAAGAGATAGCAATAAGAATTATTCGCGAAGCAGGTCTAATCTCTAAAGAGAAGTTTGATAACTTTGTTGAACTGAGATCTAAAGATGAATTTGGGGATGTGGTTACTGAAGTAGATCATATCTGTGAAGAAATCATTATCAAACAAATACAAGACGTATTTCCAAATCATCAGATACACAGTGAAGAGGCAGGGCTTATCGGAACTAGGCACGATTGGTTATGGTTAATTGATCCTTTAGATGGAACTAATAATTTTGCAATTGGTTTACCTGTTTTTTCAATATCAATTACCTTAATGTACAAAAGAGAGCCTGTTATTGGAGTGGTCTATGAACCTCTAACAGAACGTTTATTAGTTTAATGGAATGAAAGAAGAACCTTATTTAATTGCATGTCACCCAGACCACAAAGAAGAATTATTGCAAATTGTAAGAGAAGGATTGAGTTAACCACCTAGAAGCAACTGACTACATCTAACATTATATCCACGCTTCGGAGCCTGACAGCTCCTCGGTCCGCGAGAAACGATTAGCAGGAAAGTGAACTCAGCGGCCACATCCGCCCTGACTAACCGCATCGTGGCCGGGACTCTTTAGGGCCTTAAGTCGGTGGGAGGTTGTGGTACAGGAACGTTATACGACAATCTCTAATTATATTTATGTGGATCGGCTACACTTAGTTGGACAGAAAAAATAAGGGCTTGTAGAATAAAATTATCATGTTAAGGAGCGGATCTCTACAATGCCTAAACAACAACGACGCACATTCACAACCGAGTTCAAAAAACAAATGGTGCAACTCTTTGAAAACGGCAAATCCAGAGCTGCAATTGTGGAGGAATACGACCTCACTGCTTCGGCTCTAGACCGCTGGATCAAGCAATCGCAGGCAACGGGCTCTTTCAAAGAGAAAGACAACCGTTCACCTGAAGAAAACGAATTAATGGCTATGCGTAAAGAACTCCAACGTTTACGGATGGAGAACGACATTTTAAAGCAAGCCGCGCTGATCATGGGACGAAAGTAACTATCATCCAGAATAACCGTGATAAATACTCAGTATCAGCAATGTGTAACGTCCTCGAAATCGCCAAAAGCACCTTCTATCATGAAGCGAAGGAAAAGCCAAATGAAGATGAGCTCACGGAAGCTATTGTGGAGATATTCCACAAAAATCGAAAAGTCTATGGTACACGAAAGATAAAAGCCAAGCTTCAGGAACGAGGACTCATCGTATCTAGACGTCGCATTGGTCGAATCATGCAAGAGCAGAGTCTCGTCTCCACGTACACCGTTGCGCAATTTAAGCCTCATAAAACGGCCTATAATGAGGAGGAAACAGTGAATGAACTGGGTCGGGAGTTTAATCAGACGGAAGCAAAGCGCTTCGTGGTCAGCGATCTCACGTATGTGAAGGTCGGTCATCGGTGGCATTACATTTGTGTGCTCATGGACCTGTTCAATCGAGAAATTATTGGCCACAGTGCAGGTCCACATAAGGACGCTGCTCTGGTTTCGCGTGCCTTTGCAACGGTAGAAGGCGACTTGAGCCAAATCCAGTGGTTTCATACGGATCGTGGGAGTGAGTTTAAGAACCACGTGATGGACCAGCTTCTAGGCACGTTTGGTATTGGTCGATCACTCAGCAAGAAAGGATGTCCCTACGATAACGCTGTGGCCGAAGCCACCTACAAGGTCATGAAAACGGAGTTTATTTACCAAATGGAATTCCGAAACCTCCGTCATTTGGAATTGGAATTATACGACTACGTTAACTGGTTTAACAGGCACAGAGTTCATGGATCACTGGGGTATTTGACGCCTGTTCAGTATCGCCAAGAAGCCCTTAAAAAAGTTGTCTGATTTAATGTTGACAATCCAATGTGGGCTAATTGCATAGAAGCAGGGAGGACATATTAATGATTAGAACAGTTTCACTTTGTGTTATCCGAAGAGGGGAAGAAGTACTGTTAGAAGAGTTTTTTGATGAGGCTGTAGGCATAACTTATTATCGACCTATTGGGGGAACAGTTGAATATGGAGAAAGTAGCAAAATCACTGTAATTCGTGAAGTCAAAGAAGAAATTGATGCAGATATTTCAGAACCTACCTTGATTGGTGTAATTGAGAATATATTCAACTACCAGGGTCAAATTGGACATGAAAATGATTTTATTTATGAGGCTGAACTTATGAATAGATCACTTTACGATTTGAAAGAAATAGATGGAATAGAAGGAAGTAAACCCTATAAAGCAGTATGGAAACCACTTAATTATTTTAAGGGGAATTTGACAGTAAAACTGGTACCAGATGGGTTACTAGAGTTGCTTCAAGACGGAACAGATGGAAGATATATTAAACGTTTAAGTAAACGATAGCTTGAGGGGATTTGAAGAGAAGGGGGGCGTATAACAACGTATTCACTCTGCGTGCTAACACCTTATGCCCGGCCGAAGTTATGAGCAGGGAAGTGAACAGCCGGACAACCCTGCGAGCCTAAGTCTGGACCTGTTCCCTTCGGTAACTTAAGGCTCTCGGGTTCGTAAATACAGGAATGTTATTGGAGATATTCGTGAATACTTTATTTTTTGGGGGCATCTCAAGGATGAGTAAAAAAACAATAATTATTGAAGATTACAACAATGAATGGTCTGAAATGTTTTCTGATCTGAAATCCATCATAGAACAAAGACTCGGGGATCTAGTACTTAGAATTGAGCACGTTGGTAGTACCGCAGTACCTGGACTAGCGGCAAAACCTATTTTAGATATTGATGTAGTAATTAATTCTATGGATTTGTTTCCAGATGTAATTCAAGGATTAGAAAGTTTAGGTTACTATCATGAAGGGAATTTGGGTGTTGAGAACAGAGAAGCTTTTGCAAGAAAGGATGCAAATGTGCCTTATAGTATAGTAAAAATACAGAAACCTGAACATCATTTATATGTTTGTAATAAAGAGAGCACAGAGTTATTAAGACATATATCCTTCAGAGATGCATTAATTAGCAGTCCCGAATTTGTAGTCGAATATGCCAATCTAAAGAAAGAACTTGCTATTAAATATAGAGAAAATCGCCAGTCTTATACGGATGGGAAGACCGAATTTGTAAATAAAGTACTTAATGAATATGGAAAGAACTTGTAGGTTGCTCAATGGGACTAAAACATCCGATAGCAAATTATTCACGCTGCGGGCTAACGCCCCTTGGTCTGTCGAGGGAGTTTCTAACATCATATCCGTGTTTCGGCGCCTAAAGGCTCCTCGGTCTGCCGAAGGGGAATAGAAGGGAAGTGTATCCAGCGGACACATCCGTACCGACTAACCGCATCGCGGCCGCTCCAATTGGTCGCTTAAGTTGGTGGGAGGGTCGTGGATACAGGAACGTTATGCGCCATTAAAGGAGATCATTTATGAAAGGTAAGATACTCTTATTATTTTTTATTACAATATTGTTTTCATCTTGCCAAAATAGTAGTCAATTGACTACCTTGAACAGCGAAACTAAATCAATAATGAATTCTGAACTGCCTCCCGATGTAGTGAGTAGAGGTGATGGAACAGAATCGAAAGAAATAACTGAAGGTCAATCAGATGCTTCTAACAATGAAGTGTTATCCATGAGCATTGGGAACTATGAATTGAAAGGAGAATTTTATGATGAAATGCTTCAAAATCCTATAGATCATGATTATAAAGTGGAATTTGATGAGGCTCAAAATTCAAAAGAGACTATTACAACAATGGGATGGGGGGCGTTGGAAAGCAAATATACAGAGATTTGGGATAAAGAGTTGAATCAAATATATGAAAAGCTTCGTTTTAAGTTGGATAGAGAACCAAGAGAAGCACTAATCGAATCTCAGAAAGAATGGTTACAGTATCACTTAAAGGAAACAAAATTTGTAGAGAAAACATTTATTAATAATGGTTACCTTGGATCAAAAGGATCGGTAAGCCTAGGCACGGTTATACGGGAGAGAATTAGGGAAAGAACAATGCAATTATTTGAATATCGATATTTGCTAGATGGTGAAGTTGAGTTTTTATACGAAAGTAAAAATAGAGGTGGAATCTGGATCAAAGGTTTTTAGGTGATGCTTTGAAGTCATTAACGGCACATAACAATATATTCAAGCTGTGGGGATACCACGCCTTAGCGTAAGATGTATATTCATGGAAGAACACTCAGAAAACACGAGTCAGCCCAAGATAAGAGCTATCCAAGGCTAGGTATTTTCGTGAACATGCAGGACGTTATACGACAGAATCAAAAACAATAGAAAAAGAGAGTTTTATAACCCCGGAAGATAGAATTATGGAGGGGAAAGATGAACATAATCAAGTGTAATATACGAGAACTCATGGCAGAACATCGAATAGATGATATAACAGAATTGATGGCAAAATCGGGTTTAAGCCGGAATTCGATCAATAAGCTCTATAGGGAAACAAATATAGAAACAACAAAGCTGGAAACCTTATTCAAGCTATGCGATACATTTAATTGTAAATTATCTGATTTGATTGAATACGTACCAGGAGAAAAATAAATAGTGAAGGTCCGGAGCCTTGGTCTGTGGATGGATTTCGAGAAGATTTTCAGCGGATAACCCCCTTTGGGGTTCATCATTACAGAAACGTTATCCAATACTCCCAATCAAAACAACAAGCATAGGAGCAATATTATGACAATTATTTTCAAAGAAATAAAAGACATTGATACACAGGCAATTCAAGAACTATTTCATTCCGTGGACTGGAAATCAGGAGATTTCCCAGAAGATCTGAGACAAGCAATAAACAACTCGCATACGGTTATTACTGCATGGGATGATACCAAATTAGTTGGTTTAATAAATGCATTGTCTGACGGCGTGATGACAGTATATTTTCATTACATGTTAGTACACAAAGAATATCAATCATTAGGAATTGGAAAAAGAATGATGGAACAAATGCTTAGTCGATATTCTAATATTAAAACAAAAGTGCTTATATCTTATGATAGTGCAGAAAAATTCTATGGATTATTCGGATTTAAACCAGAAGAAGGAACTAAAGCCATGTTTATTTCAGATATGGTATAGCATGAAGAGGAATTTCAGTAGCAAGGAATCATAGTCATCGGACACATCCGCACCGCAGCCGAATTCTAGCGGGGATTTAAGTCGGTGGGGCGACGTGAACACAGGAACGTTTCGACAGACTCAAATGAAAAGAGAGCCATTTGGCTCTCAATTAGATAATATATTTAATTCATTATGTAATTGAAGAGCATCCTTAAAACCTTGTAAGTAGATTTCACGTTCTAAGATTGCTTGAACAGAAAGGTCTGCGTCATCGTAAAGAAATAGAGTTTTATGCATATCCTGAGGTAAAAGCTCATGTAACTGTTTGAAGTAAAGATTCCGATCGGAGGAGTATTGATTATAAATGGAGTTATTTTTGAGAAGATCCATATATAAAGCTTCAATCCGATTACGTATCAAAGAATCAAGTAGGACTTCTAAAGAATTGTGCATAAATGATCACCATCCGTTGTGTTTTATTTTACGAATAAAAATTTAATTTATTAAATATTATTTTATCATAATGAAGATCATAGTCAAGGCATGTCAAAGATATTTTTGATTAAGAAAATATAATTTCATATAATTAAAGAAAAATTCAATTCGGAAATGAAGGGATACCAGATGATAAGTTATAAACCATTTCAAAAATTATTGATTGACAGGGAGATTAAGAAGCAGGATTTATTGAAAATGACGGGGATTTCATCGGCAACGATGGCAAAACTCAATACGAATGAGTATGTATCTTTAGAAGTAATTGATAAATTATGCACGGCATTGGGATGTCAGCCCGGAGATCTATTGGAGCATAGAGAAGATCAATGATGGGATGAGAACATTTTCTGGTTACTCAAAGATGAGATTCTGTCGTATAACATAATATTCAAGCAGCGGCTCCTAATGGAGTCTTGGTCTGCTGAATGGATTTCGAAGATGATATTATGGTAGACACCTACGAGTTTGTTGAACTGCATAAAAACAGGAAGGTGATTAGAAATCACTGCAATAAATTAAAGAGGAGAAACTAATTATGTCTAGACCTTTAAGAATTCATATTATAGGTTCAACTGGTAGCGGAAAAACATATCTTGGTCAAGTTTTATCAGAGAAGTTAAATATTAAATTCTACGAACTAGATACAGTCATGTGGAGCAGTAGAGTGGAGTTTTCAGGAAAAAATCCTCCAGACGTGAGAGATAAATTACTACATAAAATAATTGATAATGATAGTTGGATTGTAGAGGGAGTATATTATAAATGGCTTTCTGATAGCTTTTCAAGAGCAGATGTAATTTATTACCTAGATACTAATGTGTTGATTCGACATTTTAGAATTATCATGAGATTTGTTAAACAAAGAATAGGCTCCGAAAGATCTATATACAAGCAAACATTAAGAGGACTAATTGAAATGCTTATCTGGAATCATAAATTTAATAGTACAAATCGAAAAGAGATCTGTAGTTTCTTGTCCCCGTATAAAGACAAAGTGATAATCTTAAAAACCAACAGGAAAATGATTAGTCTACTCAATGAAGGTAGTGAAATCATATAACTCCGCATTCACACATCGGGATATACGTCCCTCTGTCAGCAGGAGTTTCAACAGAGAAGCAGGAGACATGTATATCAAGGATTTATTCTGTCCCTTGTTTAAAGTGAATAAAGGATATTGGGAAGATCATAAGGAATTAAAGATTGAATTAGATGAAGCGATTAGAACATATGAACAAGCTAGAAACATGATAGAAGATCACATAAGTGAATACAGAAGTAGTGACTTGTAACAGGGTGCAAGAATCTCGACATTCATCCGCATTACACCCAGCATACGCTGGGGCTTATATACAGAAAAGTATGTGAAATCGACGAAATTATTTAACGAGGGTGAACAATGAAGATAATAAGAGATCGGGAAGAACTTGAAGGAACTGGTTATATTGAAGTTTTACCCGGGAAGTACCTTGGGCATTGTTGGAATGAAAACTCAATTTACTTTGATGAAGAAGTATTCGGCTATATAGAGAAAACAATAGAAAGTATATTTTCTGGATATGATCATTATGCGTTCAATGAAATACATCGAAAAACGTGGGAGGTGATCCTTGAGGATTTGAAAACGTTCGCTAATCTCCTTGATGAAAAAGTAACAATGGAATTAATAAATGAACATGTGTATTTCTTCTTTGGCAGTTGGCAGTTCTAAAGATGAGTTTCAACAAGATTTTCTCAATAGTGTTCAGAGACTTCGTGAATTAATTATAGAGTTTGGTGTATGGATTAAAAAGCAATTAACAACTCAAGATTATGTTTCAGTTCTAGGCATTTAGCTATTCCATTCGAGGAAGAGTGGTTATTTAAACCAACATAGGAGCCATTCCTGTAATGAAGTAATTTGAGCTTTGAATGAAAAATGCGCCTTTAGTATACTGGGAATCGTTGTTCCGACCAAAGAACAATACCCACATACGAAAAGAGGCGCACAAATGAAGTATAAGATGAAACAGAAACAGAATCAACGTATTACGCGAATTACAGAAGATACGCTAGTCATTGGAGCAGACATTGCCAAAAAGATTCACGTAGCTAGAGCGGTAGATTTCCGTGGCATTGAATTAGGAAAAGACTGCGTGTTCCACAACGATCAGGAAGGGTTAACAAAGCTAGTAACATGGATGAAAGAACTTCAGGAGGTTCATCTGAAAACGGACATTGTTTTCGGAATCGAGCCTACCGGGCACTACTGGTTTCCGCTAGCCGCTTTTCTGGAAGCTCGAGATATCAAGATCGTCATTGTGAATCCGCATCACGTAAACAAGAGCAAGGAACTTGAGGATAACTCGCCGACGAAGAGTGACTATAAGGATGCCAAAGTCATTGCAGATCTCATCCGAAACGGGAAGTACTTGGAGCCCAAATTGCCGGCGATGGAATATGCCGAATTACGCATCCTCATGAATTTCCGTCAGAAGGTTATGGTGAGTTTAAACCAAGTCAAGGCCCGTGTGCATAACTGGTTCGATCGCTATTTTCCAGAGTATTTGAGCGTGTTTAAAGATTGGGAAGGCAAAACTTCCTTGATGACAATGCGCCAGTTTCCGACACCGGAAGAGATCGTCTCTACAGGCGCCAGAGGCGTTCTCGCACACTGGAAAACGGAAGTGAAGCGTGGAGTCGGTATCAAGAGAGCGGAAAAGCTCTTTGCGACAGCCGGGATATCCATCGGACTTACCGAAGGGTTACGAGCTGCGAGACTGGAGCTTCTGAGCTTGCTCGACCAGTATGAGCTTTTCTCTAAACAAGTGGAAACGACCATGAAACAGGTCATGGACATCTTGAGTGAGATACCGGGAACGACACAGATGTTGAATATCCCAGGCGTTGGCGCGGTTACCGTTGCAGGATTTCTGGCTGAGGTTGGCGATCTGAGTCATTACGACCACGGACAACAAATCATCCGGTTGGCGGGCTTGAATCTAAAAGAAAATAGTTCTGGTAAGCGTAAGGGTAAAACCGGCATTACCAAGCGTGGACGATCTCGACTAAGAGCCCTATTGTTCCGTTGCGTCATGCCAATGGTAGCGAAGAATGAGGAGTTCAAGGCCCTTCACAAGTATTTCACAACACGAAGTCAAAATCCGCTGAAGAAAAAACAGTCGCTAATCGCGCTCTGCGGCAAACTGATACGCGTCCTGCACACACTGGGGACGAAGAAAATAGAGTACAACGCAAACGAAGTTCTTGGTCCTGTACGACAAGCGCAGTTACAACAGATCGCACCTTAGTTCAAAGAATCAATAGCCTGAAATCTCGACTCGTTCACAGATGTATAACGAGACAATTGAAGCACCGGAGAAGCCGAAGAATACCATTCCATAAGGGCAACGACCCCGTTTAGGAGCAAGAATTGGCCTCCACCCTTGGCAGGTAGAACGAAGGAATGTAAGGGCAATGACCCCGCGTGACATGGGAGGGTAAACCCCGAGGGAGATGTGGAGATCCACTGTGCGATCATAAGCATGACCACAGTTTGGATAAAAAATGAAGTCCAAGCTCTGTTCCCGCCACCGGTCATTACAGCAAAATCTGGTTCTGAACCAATATTCCTCCATCAAACCAAGATGTCGAAGTAATAAATCTACGAATGGACGAGAAAACAGGCGAAAACATTACTTTATAGTGGGAGGAATAAGAATGAAATTTATCGTTTCTGCTAGTGTAATCGTTCTCAATGAACATAATGAGATTTTACTTATGAAAGGTCGAAGAGGTTGGGAAATGCCTCAAGGTTGTGTTGAAGAAGGAGAGACTATTAGGCAGGCAGCAGTTCGAGAAGTGAAAGAGGAGACAGGGATTGACATTGAATTAATTAAATTTTGTGGATTGTATCAGAACATAACGCGAGGCGTATGCAACAATATATTTACTGGAAAACCGATTGGTGGAGCTTTGACTACCAGTGATGAAAGTGAAGAGGTGGGCTACTTTACTTTAGAAGAAGCTGGGCAAATGATAACTTGGGGGAATTTCTATAACAGAATTCATAATGCATTAGATGAGAAAAACCATCCTTTTTTGATTGAATTTTCAGAATAAGGTCACTCATTATGGTAGACTCCACCTTAAAGTCGCTCGTAACTCAGGTTTAATTGTACTAGTTTTCTAATCAAAATACAGATATGAGAGTAGTTTAATATAAGGAGCAGCCCGGGAACGAGGTTGCTTCTTTTTTTGCTTTTACACTTCGCAAATGGAACATTGTGGGTTATATTGGATATGATTTGGTTCTATAGTAGAGAAATGGAGAGGTGGCCAACCTTGGATGAAAAAATACGCTTTCCGATAGGACACTTTGAGCCAAGTCTTCAATTCTCTAATGAGGATCGAATCCACATCATTGGTCAAATTCCCGGAATTACGAAGACCTTAAGAGAGATTACACTACATCTCAATGATGATCAACTTTGTACTCCTTATCGTGATGGCGGTTGGACAATCACACAGATTGTGCACCACCTTGCGGACAATGACATGAATGCTTATATCAGGTTCAAGAGAGCGTTAACTGAAGAGGTACCGATGGCAAGCTCATATCGAGAGGATTTATGGGCATCTTTACATGATTACAGGAGTATGCCCCTCGAAGATTCAATTTTGCTGATGGAGATACTGCTCAAGCGATTTCTCACGCTGTTGTATGGTTTACATCCCGATCAGTTTAGACGAACACTCCGAACAGAAGTGTTAGGTACAATTACACTGGATATCGCGATTCAAAGATTTGTATGGCACGGGCAGCATCATATTGCTCAAATTAAATCTTGTGTAACATCGCAGAGGTGGTAACATATGGAAAATGGGAGGATTCTGGGCATAGCATATAATGTAATTCCAGTGAAAGATATGGAAGTGTCAGCCGCCTGGTTTGTAAACATTTTGGATTTAACATTCGCCACCAACGCGAAGGATATTTGAGTTTATTTCGGGGTGATCGTCCAATTTTGGACTTGATTCAAAGCGACAATGAAACACGAGCGACATTTGAAGTACATCAGAAAAAGAGATGGGTCATTACATTTTTCACCGATGACATTGGTTCTTTACATGACTACTTAACATCAGAGAATGTGAAAGTAGGGGCTGTTAGTGATGAGGGACAGTATGGGAAGTTTTTTGTGTTAGAAGATCTGAACGGTAACTTATTTGATGTGTGGGAACACCATGATTGTGAATTGAATTTCTAATGAGGAGCCTTGATCTGCTGCTCTCAATTACCGAGGATCTGTATGTAAACGGGTTCAGAACTAGGTGAGTGACTGCATTTGATATATAAAGTCAAATAGATGTGAATCTAGATTAGGGGGATACAAATGTTAATTGAAGATGAAAAAGTATACCCTGATTGCGCAGTTGAAATAAGAATAGTAGACGTTGGCGGGTAAACAAAACCACAGCGTATACAGAAACTGGACCAATACTCTATTTCATTGAATAAATATGGAGAACAGTTGTTAAATGATGAGAGATTTGTAGTTTCCAGTACAAAGCAAAGCTTGCAAACGGTTGAGTTGACCCTCAGACAACTTGGATTTTCGGATGGTGCTACGACTTTTCAGCTCTTTCGAAGAGCCAATGATCTAGGGTTGGAATGTTGTCCGGTCGAGTTAGGACCTTATCTAAGAATGCAATATTTGGATCAGCCCGAGATATGTTCTACCAATATTTCAGAGGGTAACAAAGCTCCGTCCGGCTCCATTACCATAGCATCTGCAGCCCTTACGGAGAATCATGATTTTCCAAAAGGTTTTTATCTCAGACGAATAAACGACAAGTTATGGTTACGAGGATATTGCGACCATTTGCATATTTGGAGTCCTCATGATCGCTTTATCTTCTGTAGGGTTCGGCTTTCTATTATATGAGGATCAGGAAGATGTTTTGAAAGGAAAGGAGTGAAGAACAATGGATATCAAAAACAAAAGCGGAGATGTGCTTGGAAAGATTCAAATTGAATCCTTACGCAATGATCATGTGATTGACCGAATCGTCTTTGACTTAAAGCCTGGTGAGGGGAAGGCGATTTATACCGCAGATGTTATAGAGAATCAATTCACGCAACAGACCAATTATGCACCCATTCCATGGGAAGACGGTTTGAAACAATTGCAGAAACATTATTCTCCATGGCAGCCGAAATTTCCGATTGATTCTGATATCGATGCCATTCATGTATTTTATGGATTTGATAATTTAACTCCGCAAGAAATTGATGAAATGATTGAAGAGAGTAACAGGTCAGGCAGAAATGTAGTGATACGCGACTTGAAGCCCAATAAGAGGGTTGTGGGCATCAGCATCACCTATAAAGAATACGGTGGTTATAAACTTAACATTTTCGGGACAACAAAGAGCCGGATCGCATTGCCTGATCATGGTGGTACTACGGTTAAACAAACAGCTATACGTGGCGTCCAAGCATTTTATATATTCAATAATGAAACTTCCCAATTGATATGGATCGAAGAGGATGTGCATGGGAAGGCGCTGCAATACGAGATCATTGGTAGAAACATGTCAGAAGATCTTGTGATGAAGATTGCGAATTTAATGACCGAATAAATTTTATATTAATCTGAGTGAGGTGCAGCGATGAGTTACAAAGCTATTCTCATAGACCAATTAAACGCCTGTTATCATGACAAGAGCTGGTTTATACCGCTTCATGATATTTTGACAGACCTCAATGCGGCGGAGGCCGCTTATGTAAAGAATGAGGGGGAGCATTCCATTTGGGCGATTGTCAATCATCTTATTTTCTGGAATGAGAGGTGGCTTGAGAGATATATTGCCGAACAGGTCGACGGGCTGCATTCAGTGAATAATGAGGATACATTTGACATAGATCCGTCTACCCTGAACGATGTGGAGTGGCGCAAGACACTACATAGACTGAAAACCGTTTTTAGTGATTGGAACAAGGCACTCGAAGATAGCGAAGAACATAAATTGACCCGTGAAATTCCTTCCTATTTCAACGCGCCATGGTGGGGAGTTGTATCGAATCTATGTATTCATAATGCCTATCATATTGGCCAGATCATGCTGCTCAAAAAATCAATGAAACATACGTAATACACGCTGTATTAGGTTTATAAAATTATACTTAAGCAAAGGAAGATGACTTTCATGGAAAAAGGCAAAATTATATTTTTGAACGGTGTAACCAGCTCTGGTAAAACTTCAATTGTAGAGGCGATGCAATCATACGATGATCCGTTTTTCTATGTTGTGGCTAATGATTTATTTGAAAATACGATTGGTGATAAACATCTTCAGACGGATTACTGGAAGTATCTGAGTGAAGCGATTGTAATGATGTATCATACGGCAAAAGTATTTTCAGACCATGGAAAGCATGTTCTGATTGATGGCATTCTTGTGGAAAGACCGGAGCTCGCGCCGCATTATGAACAAGTCAAACAGATTTTTGAGGGGTATCCACTGGATATCGTTGAGTTATATTGCCCGCTCGACATCTGCCGTCAGCGGAACATCGAACGTGGGGATCGAAGAGAAGAGCAATCGGATGAGCAGCATCAAATCATGGCTTCCGACATTCAGTATAGTTACTCGGTGGATACGAGTCTGCATACACCTGAGGAATGTGCCGAGATGATTATCAATACGCTGTTTAAAAGTGAATAAAGCTTCACTGTATGAATTGAAGAGAATGAAAGAAAGAAGCTGGGGCGTCTATAGCATGATGTTCTAGCTTTTTGACTGTAGGGCACGACTGCTTCTTCATGACAGCCGAGATATCATCCATTGACAGAGCAGGCAATTGATGAGCAACATGAATTTACCTATTATTTTCCGAGAGATTGTCCTCGAATTGTATTGAGTAGAACAATTGAGACCAGTGATGAAAACAATGAGTAGTTTTTTATCACACGGATGCAGGCAGCATTGTAACTGTTGAAAGAGAGTGATATTCAAGGATCGTGCAACAAACGTTACATCGATACCATCTGGATGAAGCGTCTTTTCAACTTTTTAATAAAACAGCTGGGTATTATTTTTCCGATCAGGTGATTACACCAAGCTACGTAGAGAAAGTAGTTCACTTGGTAGAAAGGCTTTTGCAAGAGGAGTTCATCTGCGATTTACAACGCATTTTATCCTTTAAGGGAGGGTGTAGGGTTCGAAAATAGTAGGTTAGGGGGGATGACATTGCTTTCTGCATATTGGAGGTACTTTTTATATGTAACTGAACATAAATTGAATGTTTTAATCGAGTGCTGCATGAAGGTTTATATGCACAGGGGTTGCTTCATGATTTATCCAAGTTTTGTCCTCAAGAATTTATTCCTTATGCAATCAAGTTTTATGCCGGTCGTAAAGATGAAGATACAGAACTAAGATGGAAGAACGCATGGTTACATCACCAGAATCATAATAAACATCATTGGGAGTACTGGATTGTAAACAGAAATACAAAAGAAGCTCTGCCTATGCCACAAAAATATTTTATAGAAATGGTATGTGACTGGAGGTCTTTTTCGAGAAAATGGGGCCGCAGAGTCAAAGATTCCAATTTGGCAGAACGCATGATGAACTCGGAAGATGTTATTCTACATCCAATGACGAGAGAAGCGCTTATACAGTACTTATTAGAGAGGTGAATAATGATGATCCAAGATGATATGCGGTTTTTGGAATTGGCCATAGAAGAGCGGGATGCCGTAAAACGAAAAATGCGGAAAGAATGGAATGTTAGACGGGGAATTATCAATACAGCGTGGGATGAAAAGTTCATATGATAACAGTTGGAATTACAAAAAGTACGCTCAGTAATGATTTAAGACGATTAGGTGTTAAGAAGGGCATGACGGTAATCGTGCATTCCTCCTTCAAAGCAATAGGTAAGGTTATAGGCGGCCCGGTAAGTGTTATTTTAGCTCTGGAAGAAGCCGTTGGAACCAATGGAACCATTGTCATGCCCACTCAAACAGAACATCTTTGTGAACCTTCAGAGCATGACGCGAACTTGTCTTCAGAGGAAATTGAGTTCATCAAAGACAATATGCCTATTTATTATCCTGACTTAACACCAACCTCGTATATGGGCATCATTCCTGAGGTGTTTCGGAGGCAAGATGGTGTGTTTCGAAGCTCACATTCGCACATGTCTTTTGCTGCCTGGGGGAAAGAGGCAAAACGGATAACGGAAGATCACAACTTGCATTATGCATTAAATGAGAAATCTCCGTTAGGAAAAATCTATGATTTGAATGGACACATTCTGTTACTTGGTGCACCTACAAATAGTAACACCTCCTTGCACCTGGCCGAGTACAAACAGCAGAATACATTTGTTAAGCCAAAAGTCTGGGGAGTAAAAATGCTGGTAGATGGAATTGAACAATGGACTACATACGATGATATTAACAATGAATCAGATGATTTTGAATTGATTTTTAATGAGTTTAAGATCCAGACTAACGCTGTTACCGAAGGAATGGTAGGGAAAGCTGTGAGTTATCTGATACCCCAAAGAGAGATGGTTGATTATGCTTTGGGATGGATGAATCGGAACAGAAGAGAACATATAGAGTAGTGAACCATTTCAAAAAGAAAGAAGGGGGAAATGTAATCATGACCAAAGAGATTGAGCATTTGCTTCAAACTTTTGAAGAATGGGCGTTGTTTGTCAAAACGATGAATCATCTTGAAGAGAAGACCTGGAATTCCAGCATGGAAGAAGGGAAATGGACGATAAAATCCATCGTCAGTCATATCATGTTATGGGACCGATATTTTTACAAGGAAGCGATTGAGAAGATTGCTCTGAAGCAGCCAGTTACGTTGAAACATATGAATTTTGAAGAGTTTAATCGCAAAGCTATTGAATTTGGTAACCGCACAGAGACGTCCGAAATCGTAAACAAGGCTATCACGTACCGCCATAAAATTATGAATGACATTCGAGGGTTATCGGAGGAACAGCTTCATCAGACGTATTTGGACGCAGAGGGGAACGTATTTTATATTCCCCAATACCTTAAAGATTTTATATGGCATGACCAGCATCATATGGAACCGTTGAAGAAATATCTTGCCAACCTTGAAGCGTAAAGGATTTAGCAGGCAGAGGGTGACACGGAACACAGCATGTTGCTTGCTTTGAATATAATATGTATCCCAAACCAGGGAGGGATTGTAGTGAGTACTCATAAGATTGAATTAACTCAGGAAAATCTTATTGGTTCATTTACAAATGAGGTAATCCCCATTTTGAGCGTGAAATCTGGTGATTCCATTCGTTTTCAGACGCTAGATGCGGGCTGGGGAACAGGTGTGAGTTATGTGGAACGCATGAAACCTTTTGATCGTCAAGGTGAAAAAGATGGAGGTCATGCATTAATCGGTCCGATCTATATCGAAGAGGCGATGCAAGGACAGACGTTGGAGATTATTTTCAATGAGATCGTACCCGGGAGATACGGGTTTACTTCCGCTGGCGGATATCCGAACTGGCAGAACCAGAAGTTACATCTAACAGAGGTTGAAGAACTGTCGCTGAACTGGACACTTGATAGCCAAACGATGAATGGAACCTGTGAAATAAAAGGAAAGTCCTTCACTGTATCTCTCTCGCCGTTTATGGGTGTAGTGGGCATGCCGCCAGAGTCAGGTGGAATTCATACGACTTGGCCGCCTCGCTATTGTGGAGGGAACATCGACTGCAAGGAACTGGTGCAGGGAAGTAAATTATATTTACCTATCCCCGTAGACGGGGGTTATCTCGCGATTGGTGATGGTCATGCACGGCAGGGGGACGGTGAAGTCAGCTGTCAGGCCATTGAATGTCCGATGGAATTGGTGGATGTCACGCTTAATGTGATTGATGATATGATTTTGATCAATCCTCGTGCACATACGCCATCCGGCTGGATTACCTTCGGTTTTCATGAAGATCTGAATGAGGCTACGGTTCAAGCATTAGACGGGATGCTCAATCTGATGGGTGAGTTGTACGGACTAGAACGAGTGGAAGCGATTGCACTTGGAAGCGCGGTATTTGACCTGCGTATCACCCAAATTGTGAATGGCGTTAAGGGTGTACATGCTGTCCTTCCACATGACGCTTTTAAGTGACTTAAGGCCTTTTATACGTCGTATTAGATGAACTTGGGGGTCGATAAAATGAAAGGCAGACCACAGATCGTTTTAGATATCGCAGGGGTTTTGTTAAGTAATATGTCGTTGACGTGCTGGAAAGATATGAGTGAGGAAACCAACCTATCGGCAGAATCTTTGAAAGTACATTTTGCAGGAATCAAACGAAAGCTCTGGACAGGAATGATGAGGGAAGAAGAGTTCTGGCAATCGTTGAAGGAGATGTATCCCGAATTATCAATAAGCCGAGCGAAAGACATCTTGTACAATTCAATTGTTCCCTTAACAGCCGCTCAATACCTTGAGCGATGGAGTGAGTCCGCCGATATCCATCTGCTCAGCAATCATTGTAAGGAATGGATTGAGCCGAATCTTAGCCGTTTAAGCTCATTTACCAAAAGTGTAACCATCTCTAATCAAGTGGGTTTATGCAAACCTGAGATTGAGATATATCAACGGGTTGGAACCTTCCTGGCAGCTGGAGAAGAGGTTCTATTTATAGATGATCAAGAGAAAAATTTACATTCCGCTAATCTACTCGGTTGGAGGACTTTACTGGCTGACGAAGAGGGGGATTGGGTTAATGAAGTTGAGTCATTGCTAAGAAAGTTCATCAATGAATAACAAGTATAATCCACAATTCAAAAAATGTTCGTTTACGAATCACACTCCAAATTGCTTTAGATGATGATCTAAATGTTTATAGATGCCTATACCCCATTGCTCAGGTGTTAATTTTCCGAAAAAAGGATGGGGGTGGGAGGAGCAATTTTTTGGACCACCACTTTGGAAAGTTGTAATCTTTTGTTTCAGTTTCTCTTTCTCTACGATAAACTCTCTGTTGTCTTCTATGACAATTGTTGGGATGGTCGACATATTATGCGGTAATGGCTTTTCATTATAAAACATCGGTTTGGCCAACCTTCCAACGAACCTTCCCAGCAATCCTCTAGGTGGAAAAGCATTCCCCATGGGAATGTCTTGAAATGCCGAACAGTGAGCCAGCATTTGAGGGACCTGCATGGTTCCCCATTCGGGCTTGGAATTTGCACTGAGTCTATCAATACGCTCTACGATTTCCACAGTATGCGTTTTATTGAAAATACTTTTCATAAGAACACCCCAATCATGGTTTTGGATAAGATTAAGCTTCTCTACTCATTCACCTTATCGCTAAACTGTGTAATTTCCTTTTCTAAAATTTGCCCGACTTGGCCGAGAGCATTCGTTATATCTAATAATTGCTTCGGATCAAGGTGAGCCATAATATACTGGTTCCATTCATCGTACTGTGTATAGATCGCTTCCAGCACTTCTTCTCCTTTCGCCGTTAATTCAAGTAACTTGGTTCGTCGGTCTGTCGGATGGTCTTTGTACATAGTGAGCCCTTCATCGGTTAATACATCTGCAATGCGCTGTACACTTTGGCGGGCTAGCCCCATATCACGGGCGATTTTGGCTACTGTCGGTGTACCATGTCCAATGCGACCCAGTACCTGCCATCGGGCACTGCTCTGATGGAGTGAACGTGTAACGATGTCCCCCGAACGCATCAATAATCCATGAATGTGAAAGATGTGAAGGGAAAACTTGCTTAGTGGATCTTCTATATTTTGGTTGTATTTCATATGTTTATCTTAATTCATTGACAGTATGCTGTCAATATATTCGATATATCCTTATTACTTCTGAGATATAGAAGGTTGTTCATGCTAAAATCAAGAATAGAAAGATAGGGGAATTTTCGTTAATCCAGAAGAGTTATATAAAATTTGAGCTATAAATAGATCAATTACGTCATGATCCAAACCATAAGGAGACGAGTTATCTATGACAAAATTGCATGTTCGTGAAGCCGTTTCTACAGAAGCTCAAGCAGGGGAACAATTGAATCATAAGGATGCTTTTTTCTAGGCAAGAAAAAGGTCTAAGAATATATGTTTTTATTATTCTACTGAAGAACAGGAGAGAATATATGAGTGATCCGCGTTCAACATACAGTATCCAAACGGCAGTGTTAAGTTTACAAGAGGAATTAGAGAGGTTAAAGATGCAGGCGGTCATGGGGTGGTCCAAAGAATTTCGAAATCTAGAGTGGTATGGTTTGAAAAATGGAATGCGTGTATTGGAGGTCGGAAGCGGACCAGGTTACATTACAGAGCAACTATTGAACAGTCTGCCGGACAGCGAGCTTACCTCGCTTGAAATTGATCGTTCACTGCAAGCACAAGCCAAAGAACGGCTGAAAAATATTTCTTCCAAGCGATTACAATTTGTAGAGTCTTCCATCTACCAGATGGATCTGCCTGATGATTCTTTTGATTTTGTCGTGGCAAGACTGATCTTTCTTCACTTGAACAATCCAAACGAAGCTGCACAAGAGATATATCGTGTACTGAAGCCTGGCGGCCGTCTTGCCATTATTGATGTGGATGACGGCGTTTTTGGAGCAGTGAATCCTGATGTTCCTGCTTTGCATACGGTATTAATGAAAATTTCGGACTATGTAGCACAACACGGTGGTAATCGCTTAATTGGCAGAAGTCTGCCGCGTCTCCTTTCTGAGAGCGGATACATCGATGTTGACATTGATTCTGTCCTTCAACATAGTGATCTGTTAGGCATAGAAGGGTTTAAGCAGCAGTTTAATCTTAATCGTTTTGTCCATTTTGCTGAAAAAGATGTGATCAGTTCGGAGGAATTTGCTCAGCTGCAACAAGCTTCTGAAGCGATAAATCATTCGCCGGAAGCCTATGCCATGATGAATTTCATTACAGCTTGCGGCACGAAGCCATTGACATAGCTGGGTCGAAACTAATTAGGGACGGAGGATGGGGATGAATATCGTTCATTCTTTTCAGGAATTAGTAGTTCAAGGGGATCATCAGGGTATGATTGAGTTACTGAAAAACTACGAACAATCCAGGAAATTATCTGTTAATGAACAGGGCTGGGTCTACTGGAATGTTTCCGATGGTTATGCCTTGTTAAGAGAGCCGGAACTGCTTTATGCCAATCACCGGGAATTCTTCGAATGGGGAAAAGAAAATCTCGCCCCGGAGCAGTTACACTGGATCGTTTCGGATTCAACACAAGCGTTGTCATTATCTCTGGGGAACTACTTTAATTATTGGATTGATTGGTACCAATATGCTTGCGATCATGCTCCGAAGTTGGATACCAACCGAGGTGTTCGATTCGAGAGCCATCGGGCTTTGGGTGGTTCGCTTTGGGTTTTGGAGAGATACAGTGAAATGGACAGTGCGCTTGAAAATATGAACCAGCTCATACAAGAAGATGAGTCATGGTCCAATATTCTTTTTGCCCGGATTACATATAACAAACAGCGTCTGGCCTATCTGTATCATGCCGGGCATTTCGCGGGAGTTGAAGCTCTTGTAAACGAAACGATGGACTGGATTGATGAAATCAATGATGGAACACTACCCATTTCAAGAAAAGATGAAGTGGTCGGAAGCTGGGAGGATATTAATGTCTCCAGAAATTCGCAAAGAGATATCAACATTGCGTTGAACAATTTTGCCTGTATTTTAACGGATATCGAAAGGTATCAGGAAAGTGTGAAATTGTTCATGCAAATACAGGAACGTGGTCACCACATTAATGCATATGGTTTTTCCAAATGGATATATTCGATCTGGAAGACAAGAGGGGCTAAGGCAGTTAAAGATGCATTAGCAGCTAATGCATCTTATGAAATAGCGGACCTTGTGAAACATACTCCTAAATTATCAGAGATCCAAGGTTTAACTTCAGGTGATTGAAGTCGCAAGAGGCCTGCACAACAACATGAAAGGAGTGATGTGATATGAGAAACAATATGAATATGAGTAGAAGAAATGAAGTTGCCAGAGGTGTTTTTGTCTAGCGCAGAGGACCCAAGGAAGGGTTCCAAGGGATTCCTCTGTGTAATTTTCACGAGGAGGAATTTCAAACAATGATTCATTTAAGAAGTGTGTCAGTGGATAATTGGTATGCATGTACCCAACTGAATGTCACTGAAGAACAGAAAAAAAGTTTTCCCGCGCCGGTTGTATATTGGATTGCTGAATCCAAGGTCGTGACCGATTTTCGACCGATGGCCATCTATTTTGATTCGGAACTGGTTGGATTTGCTGTGTACTCAGATAAGCCGGATCATGAGGATAACTACTGGCTTCTTGCTCTTATGATAGATACAAAATATCAGGGCAGAGGTTATGGAAGAGAAGCGCTTAAGAAGTTAATTGATCTAATGAAAGAATCGCTGAATTGCAAACGCATCATGATTGGACACAGGCCGGAAAATGGTATCGCCGGAAATCTGTATGAATCACTTGGTTTTCAGAGAGTAAGTGAAGGGCAGATTGATGGCGAAGTTGTTCGGCTTCTAAGATGCAAGTAGTGCCAAATCACACGTGATTTGGATTGTAAAGGAGGTAACTTGTCTTTGAAGCATGTACACATTGTTTTCTCATTACTCTTTATCATGTTAGGAATTGTGATTATTACGCTCTCGAAAATGATTGAAGAGGTGATTCCCAAGTTAGGGTATGCAGCATTCCAGTCAGCAGCAGCGGGTAGTTATACTCCGAGTGATTATCAAGTGAATTTTGAACTGAATTATTGGATAGGCGCGATATGTATATTGGGTGGAGTTATCTGTTTATTAGCTAGAATGAATTGGGTTCAGAACTCCATTCGTGAAATGAATATAAGAAACAAAGCGTTTGATGAAACTCATAATTATGACGACACAAGAGAACTGAAATAGGTTATGATATGACATAAAAAAAGAAGGGGCGGATATACATGATTACATTCCAATACTTTGAACCGGAAGATTTTGATCAACTGATCGAATGGAGTGGGGATGAAGCATTTCTGCTCCAGTGGGCAGGCCCTCAGTTCCATTATCCACTTTCCAGAGAGCAGCTATCGGATTATCTGCATGGTGCCAATGATAAAAACACTTCAAATAAGTTCATTTATAAAGTGATGGATGAATCGACTCAGGAGATTGTAGGTCATATTGCTCTTGGCGGTATCGATCGATATAATCGTTCAGGGCGTATCGGTAAGGTGCTTGTTGGCAAGCCTTATCAGGGTAAAGGTTATGGGAAGCAAATGATCGATGAGGCACTTCGAATTGGATTTGAAGAGGAGAAGTTGCACCGGATCAGTCTGGGCGTATTTGATTTTAATGTCTCAGCCATCCGATGTTATGAAAAAGCGGGCTTTGTACAAGAGGGACTTATTCGTGATGCGAGAAGATATGAAGATACATTCTGGAATCTTATCGAGATGAGCATATTAGAAAATGAATGGAAAAAATGAATTCTCAAAAGCGATCATCATACTTGAGAGTCATCTTTCTTGAGAAACACCTCGATGAACGGATGTAATAACTACGTGTACGGAAATTTAGATGGGGATGTCCTCCAGTCATCAGAATGACACGAGGACATCCCCTTAATTACTTCCTTCCTGGTTTATTTCAATGATCCCCGTGTCAATAAATTCCTTCACAGGCACACCTTCGCTCGCGAGTAACAGGGTCTCCATCATTTTGGCACCCCAGACTCCTTCATTCTGCGAAATAACGGCAGACAATTGACCGTTGAGCAACCCGTTTTCACTAGTGGGACTGTCACCGAACGCGATTAAATGCCGGTTAAGGCCTTTTGCTTTCCAGATCAGGATAGAGGCAGAGACAGAAACAAAATCGAGCCCGATAATCGCATTGAAGTGAGGGTGAGCCTGAATCATGTTCTCCATATCGGACATGGCTTGATCTTCATTCCCTTGATGATAACGTACTTCCAAGATTTCGATGTCTGTTTCACTGCGGATATAATCAATGAATCCATTAAGCCGCTGCTGCAAACCTTGCATCTCCTCCAAGCCATTCTCGACAAGAATCATGCCTTGATTATGCAGGAGTCGTGTAGTTGTCATCGCGAACTGCTCGCCAGTGCGATAGTTATCGGCGCCAACATAAGCGATTCGATGACTGGATGGGACATCTGACTCAAATGTAATGACAGGAATACCTGCAGCTTGGGCTGCATCAATAACGGGTGTAAGTGCAGCAGCATCCACAGGAGATATAGCTATCCCGTCCACATGTTGTTTGATCATATTCTCCATGATACGGATCTGTTGTTCGGTATTGGCTTCATCAGGTGCGTTTACAATTAATGTAATATTGTGTTTCCCTGCATATTCCGTTGCATCCTTCGTGATCATCTCATAGGTTGGATACGTCATGGGATAGATAATACCAAAAGTTTTGCTCGCTACAGATTTCTCTACAGGTGGAGTCGTAGGAAGTATTGCAGCCATCTGCTGTGGGCGAATGTGTGCCGAACCGGATGAAACGATCATCGGGAACAGAAGGCTTAGTGTAAGTAAAAGTGCAAATCTGGCTTTATTCATACATTGACTCTTTTCTCATATCTGATGGTCTGGCCTGCGATTCCTCGGTTCCTTGAGTACGGTATTCTCTTGGCGTAAAACCTGTTGTTTTCTTGAATATATTAGAAAAATAGTGAGAGTCATTGTAACCAACTTTGTAAGCAATCTCAAAGGTTTTGTTGTTGGTTGTTTTCAGCAGCTCCTTGGCTTTGCCGATTCGAATCTGGGTTAAATACTCCGTTATCGTTTGACCAGTTTCCTGACTGAAAATCTTGCTTAGATGACTTGGACTGATTCTGACGTGTGCAGAAATCATCTTCAACGAGACCTGTTCGTTATTGTATTCACGGGATACATAGGCTTTCACCTGATCAATGACATCACTGTATTTCCCGGAGCACGCTGCTCTTCTCTGCCATAACAGGTTAAGCAGGGAACACAGATATTGGGTGCAATCCTCCCAGCACGTAATCTTCCGGATCGTCTGCTGTAGGGAAGTAATGTTCTCATCCGAATGGTCACTCATGCGGAACAACTGATTCGCGAGCCGAAACGACTCCAGCGTAAGATCATTCAACAGATAGAAGCCATACGAGGAGGACTTCCAGTCGAAGGGCTGTAATGGAGCGGCAAACTCCTGCACAAAATGGTCACGCAGATTGGGGCTGCCGATTTTGAGGAATTCAAGAAATGAATTCCTGTCGAGAAAAAGAGTCGTTTGCTCATCCAGGTTAATTTCACGTAGAGAAGCTCTGTTCTGAAGGGTGAGCCGGGTAATATATTTATCCTCCTCCGCTTCCAGATATGAGACATGAATGCCTTGCAGCCGCTCCTGTTGACTGCCAATGCCCAGAATAATATTACATTTGAACGTATGCTCAAGCTCCATACGAACCCGCCCGCGAAGCTGCTCCAGATATACGGATATGTTCTCATCGTCATTATACTTGAGCAGAAGCACGAGCTCCGTCCGGCTTCGAATATAAGGTAGAAGTTCTACGTGGGGATCACGAGTTTCCTCCAGTATGGGAAGCAGCTTCTTCATCATGGATTCCGAGTCCGGGGAATCCTCTGTTAATCGAACGTCGATAATGACAATGGTGTAATACCTGGCTGAGAGAGGAAGTGAGAGTTGTTTGGCTGATTCAATCGCATCGGTTGTACCGATGAGTCCCCCGCACAGATCGGCCAGCAGTTTTTCTTTGGTGATCGTTCGGTTTGTCATGCGTTGGTGTTCTTCATCCATTTGTTTGCTGACCTTATGCAGTATTTGGATTAGCTCTGCTGCGCTAATGGGCTTTAGACAGTACTCGGTCACACCAAGTCGGATGGCCTCCTGGGCATAGCTGAATTCATCATGACCACTCATGATAATGATTTTGATGTCAGGGTGTTGCGTGCGAACGATGGAGGTCAGTTCCAATCCGTTCATAAATGGCATTTTGATATCCGTAATCAGAATATCCGGAGCCCATTCATGAATTAAAGGTAACGCAAGCTCACCGTCGGGTGCATCCCCGCAATAGTGAAAACCTTCCTTTTCCCAATCAATGCAACTGCGTATATTCTCCCGAATTCCAATTTCGTCATCCACAATCATCACCTTTTTCAACGGTTAACCTCCTTGCTTTTGGGGATACGAATCATAAATGTGCTGCCTTCCATATACGTACTTTCCATTTCAACACCATAAGCTGGTCCGAAATAGAGTCGAATCCGGTGATGTACATTGAGCAGACCAAATCCGCCTTCCTGCTCGTCATCTTGGGGTGAACGGGAATCTGCCGGCTTCTCCAGCTCTTCACGTAATTGTGCCAATCGATCCGCAGACATGCCAATTCCGTTATCCTGTACGGTGAGAATGATGCTATTGTCCTCTACATACCCGTGTATGGATATCAGCCCTTGACCGCGTTTGTTCTTGATCCCATGATAGAGCGCGTTTTCAATCAGGGGCTGCAGCGTCATTTTCAAAATGGGATAATCCTGAAGTTCACGATCAACGCTGATCTCGTAGGTGAGAATATCGTGGTACCTCATCTGTTGAATAACCAAGTAACTCCGCGCATGTTCAAGCTCGGTTTGAATGGATACCCAGTCGAATCCTTTGTTCAGACTCAAACGAAAGAATTTCGAGAGGGCTTGCACAAGTTTAATTACATTTTCTTTTTTCTCTGCTTCAGCCATCCATAGGATAGATTCCAACGTGTTATACAGGAAATGAGGGTTGATCTGAGCTTGCAGCGTACGTAGTTCAGCTATTTTTACCTGTTCATTCTCTCGAATGCTCTTTTCAATTAGTGTTTTGAGCTTATCCAGCATCACATTGAAGCTTTTGCCCAGATCAGCAATTTCGTCCGAGCCGTGTGGTGTGACTTTGGCTTCCAAGTAACCGTTTGCAGCTTTACGCATCTTGTTCATCAGAATCCGAATGGGAAAAATCAGTCGATTATTCAGGAAAAAATATAACGATATCGCAAAGAAAGCACTTAACAAAACCGTAATGATGATCAATTGGCGAATGCTATTGGCCTCTGCAATGATTTCCTGATAAGGAGCTACCCCGACCATTTTCCATCCGGTTTGTTTTGAGGTGCTGTATACAACAAACTGGGGCTTGGATCCTGCAGACAGGATAAAGCTGTCGTGCTGTAGATGTAAAGGAACCGATCGGATCTGATCCATCATGGTTATGGATGCCGGGGTGACATCCGGCCTGAAGAGTGTATTTCCGTATTGATCACTAATATAGAAAAAACCGGAATCCTTAATGGGGGTATTCGTCAAAAAATCATCAATGAATGAATCATTCAAATCAATCACTATGAACCCGATGACCTCATGTGTAATTCGCTCTTTGACCGTGGTTATAATTGAAAGCGCATTCTGTTTAGGGTAAGCAAACCCATCCAGCCTGTTATATTCGGCATAGGCTGCAGAATGAGGGATGCGCAGAATGGCATCCGGATACTGTATTAGATACTTGAAGTACGGGTTACGCAGCGGATTTCGTTCCAGCTTGAACACGCCTTTTCGTTCACTTATGCCTTTTCCATAGAAATTCACGAATGAGATATTAAGTACCTTGTCATACTTGTAGGTTTCCCGATAAAGATTGTATGTCTGAAGGATGGCTTTGGCTTCCGGGTAGGACTCAGATTGAGAATACAAGTATTGAAGCACTTGCGGGTTCTTGCCCAGTTCGAGCAGCCGTTCCGTATCCTCAAACAAGATGTCAATGTTCCTGGCAAGCTGGTCGGCAACCAGCTGTGTCGAGGCCTTATTATGATTGGATACGACCGTATAGGATTTGTGGTAAGAAATCAATCCAACCACGATCAGTGGCACTGAACTGAGGATAATAAACATGCTGAGTAATTTAAGCCTGAGGCTTGAAGCAATCCATTGAATGAGTTTCAACGTATTCCACTCCATCTGAAGGGATCAAAAATGTATCATTAGTATAACATGATTTTCTAATATGTAAGAGAATCGCTAAATACTACACAATTAAACAAAGAAATTACACTTTTTAAACTCCATTTTTTGAAATTACTAAATTATTACATAAATAAAGTATGAGACTCCATATAAGCTCGGAATGAAAGCGTTCTATAATGTGGTCACACCACAAGGTGAAACGAAAAAAGGGAGGATCACAACATGCGAACCAAAAAAAAGTGGGGACTTGCCATAACATTGGCTATGGTGATGCTGGTCAGCACGGCATGTAGCAGTACCAATGGAGGAGCAGGCTCCGATAATGAAACTTCAACGAGTGGGAATGGCAGTACACCTGCCAGCGCCAAAACAATTACGCTTGGTTTTTCGCAGGTTGGTGCGGAGAGTGGCTGGCGTTCGGCGAATACCAAGTCGATTCAGGATTCAGCCAAAGAAGCGGGTTATGATTTGAAATTCTCCGATGCGCAGCAGAAGCAGGAAAATCAAATTAAAGCTTTGCGATCCTTCATACAACAGAAGGTGACGGTGATTGCTTTTTCCCCTGTTGTAGAATCCGGTTGGGATACCGTATTGAAGGAAGCGAAGGATGCAGGCATTCCCGTGATTTTGACGGACCGTGCTGTGGATTCGCCGGATAAAACCCTCTACAAAACCTTTATTGGTTCCGACTTTGTAGAAGAAGGACGCAAAGCAGGTCAGTGGCTTAGTGACCAATACAAAGACACACAAGATGAAATCAACATTGTTGAGCTGCAGGGTACAACAGGCTCCGCACCAGCGAATGACCGTCAAGAGGGCTTTATGGAATTGATTGCTTCCAATTCGAAGCTTAAAGTGATTGCTTCACAATCGGGTGACTTTACACGTGCCAAAGGCAAAGAAGTCATGCAAGCTTTCCTCAAAGCACATAAAAAAATAGATGTTCTCTATGCACATAATGACGATATGGCACTTGGGGCAATTCAGGCCATTGAAGCGGCAGGATTGAAACCAGGCGTAGATATTACCATTATCTCTGTGGATGCCGTGAAGGATGGTATGCAGGCTGCTGCTGATGGCAAAATCAACTTTATCGTTGAATGTAATCCGTTGTTAGGACCTCAATTAATGGAAGCGGTTCAATCGGTAGTGGACGGGAAAGACATCGAACCCCGAATCGTTACGGATGAGACGACCTTCACATCGGAGCAAGCCAAAGAAGCATTGCCAACACGTGAATATTAAAAGCAGATTCGTATAACACCGAAAAGTCATTTTTCGACCGGCTGTCGCTAAATGACTTTTTTCCATAACAAAGGAGAGGGTTATATGGCCGAGCAAGCACCCATTTTGCAAATGACAGGCATCACCAAACAATTTCCTGGGGTTAAAGCGCTGTCCAGCGTCAGCTTTCGCTTGTTTCCGGGCGAGATTCATGCCTTGATGGGTGAGAACGGAGCGGGGAAGTCGACGCTTATTAAAGTTCTGACTGGCGTTTATTCCATTGATGAAGGAACGGTAACCATGGATAACCGGCATCTTTCGATCTCCGGTCCGCTTGAAGCGCAAAAGGCGGGAATCAGTACCGTTTATCAAGAGGTCAATCTCTGCCCGAACTTAACAGTCGCTGAAAATATTTTCATCGGGCGGGAGCCGATGCGATTTGGCAAAATCAATTGGAAGCAAATGAACAAAGATGCGGAGAACATTCTGCGAGACAGATTACATCTGTCCATCGACGTTAAGGCTCCTTTACAGACCTGCTCGGTCGCGATGCAACAACTGATTGCAATTGCAAGAGCACTCAGCATCTCGGCAAAAGTGCTCATATTGGATGAACCCACATCCAGTCTGGACAAAAACGAGGTTCAGCAACTGTTTCGTATTATGCACAAATTAAAGAGTGAAGGTCTCGCGATTCTTTTTGTTACTCATTTTCTTGATCAGGTATACGAAATGTCGGATCGTCTAACGGTGCTCCGTAACGGGGAATTGGAAGGAGAGTACATAGCCGCAGAACTTCCACGCATGGAACTTGTGCTCAAGATGATCGGCAAGGAGCTTGAGGTGCTTGAGGAGCTTCCGAAGGAAGCGGAGGCTGCCCAGGCGGAGTCGGGAGAACTGTTAATTACCGCTAAGGCACTTGGACGCAAAGGAGCAATTGAGCCTTTTGATCTGGACATTCGCAAGGGAGAAGTCGTGGGCTTGGCTGGGTTATTGGGGTCTGGTCGTACCGAGATCGCTCGCCTTTTCTTTGGTGCAGATCGTTCAGATGTAGGCAAGCTGCTCGTTGTAGATACAGGAAGTACGGTCAAGTCGCCGCGTCATGCAATTGATCAGAATATTGCTTTTTGCTCCGAGAACCGTAAAACCGAAGGCATAATCGATGATTTGACCATTCGGGAGAACATTATTCTGGCTTTACAAGCGACACGAGGCTGGTCCAAACCCATCTCACGCAAGAAACAGGATGAGATCGCCGAAAAGTACATCAACCTGTTAAATATCCATCCGAAAAACCCGGAGCATTTAATTAAAAATCTGAGCGGCGGTAATCAGCAAAAGGTGTTGCTTGCACGGTGGCTGCTGATGAACCCCGATCTGTTGATTCTCGATGAACCTACGCGTGGAATTGATATCGGTGCAAAGACTGAGATACAGAAGCTGGTGCTCTCTCTGTCGAAGCAGGGCATGGCCGTGCTGTTCATTTCGTCCGAGCTGGAAGAAGTGATTCGTGTCAGCCACCGGATTGCCGTAATCCGGGACCGCAAAAAAGTGAAAGAACTTAGCGGGGATCAGATCCATCAACAGCAAATCATGAAAGCAATGGCAGGAGGTTAAAGAGATGGCGGGCAAGATGCGTAAACATCATTTGTTTTGGCCGTTATGTATGCTTGGTTTACTTTTAATCTTTAATTTGCTGTACTCTCCGGATTTCTTCTCCCTCGTCATGCGTGAAGGGAATCTGTATGGCAGCTTGATTGATATTCTCAATTTTGGAGCGCCTTTAATTCTGGTATCGATCGGTATGACACTGGTGATTGCGACCGGAGGTATCGACTTGTCCGTGGGCTCCATTGTAGCGATCTCGGGTGCTGTGGCTTGTATGAGCATCAGCAGAGGAGTGGATCAGAGTTCGCTCTGGCTTGTGTTGGGTGCACTTGGATTATCTATAGGTCTCTCACTGATCTTGGGCATATGGAACGGGGCGCTGGTTTCGGTTGCCCGAATCCAACCCATTATTGCAACGCTTATTCTGATGGTAGCTGGACGTGGGATTGCGCAATTGATTACGAGTGGACAGATTATTACTGTATCCAACGCGAACTACGCCTATATCGGGGCAGGCTCGCTTGCAGCATTACCTTTCTCCATCTTCATCGTATTAACTGTGCTGCTTGTTGCCTCATTGCTGACGAGAAAAACGGCACTGGGACTGTTTATCGAATCGGTCGGAAGTAACGCAAACGCGAGCCAACTGGCAGGTATTCGTTCAAAAACGGTTATTCTCACGGTATATGTCTTCTGTGGTCTGTGTGCTGGCATTGCCGGGCTTATTCTCAGCTCGAATGTATCCAGTGCGGATGGAAATAACTCAGGTCTATGGTATGAACTTGATGCCATTCTTGCTGTAGTCATCGGGGGTACTTCACTCAATGGTGGTCGTTTCTATCTAATGGGTACCGTCGTTGGAGCACTCATTATCCAAACCTTAACAACGACGATCTATATGATTGGAGTCCCGCCAGAAGTTACACTGGTTGTCAAAGCCTTTGTTGTACTGGCCGTATGTTTGATTCAATCCGATTCATTCCGCAATTCCATGGTGATCCGTTGGAAAAAACGGAAGTTTCCAGCCGAACAGGGGGTTAACCGCCATGTTTCTTAATCGTAAGTATCTCCCGGTCTTTGTCACCTTCGGCTTGCTGGCCGTGATGTTTGCCATAGGCTCTTTCCGGTATACGGGGTTCTTTTCCACACAGGTACTGCTTAATCTTCTCATTGATAACGCATTTCTGATTATCACGGCAATTGGCATGACTTTTGTGATTGTATCGGGAGGAATCGACCTGTCAGTAGGTTCTGTCATTGCGCTGACGACCATCATTAGCGCAAGTCTGGTCGAGAAGCAGGGCTGGTCGCCTGCGATTGTTATACCTATGGTGCTTGTCATGGGTGCGCTCTTTGGCACAGTCATGGGGGCGATCATCCACTATTTCAAAATCCAGCCCTTCATCGTGACATTGGCAGGCATGTTTTTGGCGCGGGGGCTGTGTTATGTCATCAGTCTCGACACCATTACCATTACGAATCCATTTTACACACAGGTTGCGCAGGCGAAAATCTCCCTGCCAGGGGGCAGCTTTGTCTCCATTAATGTGATTATTGCTCTGGTCATTGTACTGCTCGCGATCTACCTGGCACATTACACCCGGTTTGGGCGCAACGTTTACGCCATCGGCGGAAGCGAGCAATCCGCGCTGCTCATGGGACTGCCGGTTGCACGTACCAAAATCCTGGTGTACACGTTCAGCGGTTTGTGCTCCGCGCTTGCCGGTGTTGTCTTCACCTTCTATATGTTATCCGGTTATGGATTACACGCCATGGGTCTTGAACTCGATACCATCGCCGCTGTTGTAATAGGAGGCACCTTGTTAACAGGTGGTGTAGGGTATGTGGCGGGAACCTTTATTGGTGTATTGATCCAGGGAGCTATCCAAACTATAATTAGCTTCGAAGGCACGCTCAGCTCATGGTGGACCAAGATTGTGATTGGCCTGATGCTGTTTGTCTTTATTTTGTTCCAGCGACTTCTTAGCGGGCGGCGAGTATCCTCGAAATCACTGCATTAAGTTGATCGAATTAAAATGATATTGAACACGGATACCGAAACAATGATATAACAATATGCGCTCTGCATTGGTGAATGCTGAGCGTAACATGGAGATGGGGGATGCGTGAGTGAGAAGACATGTGAACGGGTTGTGTTTGTTCATTCTACTGCTGCTTGTCGGCTGCACAACCCCTGATTCTGAATCTGTTCCTTCTCCCATCTCGTCTAACAACTTGGAAACTCTTCCCTCCGTTGAGGAATGGATGGAGTCAGCGGTAGCAAGGGATACCTCTACGAAACCGATTGTCTTGGGTTTTTCACAACTGGGCAGAGAGAGTGCCTGGCGTCTGGCAAACTCCACGTCTATTCGGAATGCTGCGGCTGAATCGGGAATCTCCCTTGTCATAAAAAATGCAGAACAGTCTCAGACGAAACAGTTCGAGGCTGTTCGGTCGTTCATCAGGCAAAAGGTGGATGTCATTGCTATTGCACCGGTCGTGGAATCGGGCTGGGATGGTATTCTTCAGGAGGCCAGGGATGCAGGTATACCCGTAATCATCGTAGACCGGTCAGTTGACGTCAAAGACACTTCACTTTTTGTGACAACGATTGGATCGGACTTTTATGAGGAAGGGGTGAAGGCCGGGAAGTACATTCAGGATCGGATGCGAAATCATCCGGGTTTGATACGGATTGCCGAACTGCAAGGCACGAGTGGTTCTACGCCTTCCATCCAGCGTGGCGAGGGCTTTAGAAGCATTTTCGACACCAGAACAGACATCATCTTCTCACAAAGTGCTCCTGCCGATTTTACGGAGGACAATGGGAAACAAGTGATGAAAGAATTCCTTCAGGTCCCGGAAGACAAACGGCCGCAGGTTCTTTTTGCCCATAATGATGAAATGGCTTTTGGCGCGATACAAGCGATAGAAGAAGTTGGACTGAAGCCGGGAGAGGACATTATCATTGTCTCGGTGGACGGCTCCCGCAAAGCACTTGAAATTCTGGCGAGTGGGAAAATCAACGCTGTGGTGGAATGTAACCCGCTGCTTGGTCCTCAGCTTATGCAGGCTACAAAAGAAATTATTGCAGGGCGTACACTCCCGAAGCGCATGGTGCCCCCGGAGGACATTTTTACACAGGAGAGTGCTAGACGGGAGATGTACAATAGGCGATTCTAGAACTCGTGAAAAAATAGAACATTTTGGATAAAATTCAATTTACTTTAAATGGAGGTATCGTTTATACTGAACTCACCTTGAACTAAAGCTCTTATTTATCAGAAAGGACGCAGCGGATTACATACTTTTGAAAGCGCTTTTTTTCGAGGGGGAAAGTTCGATAAAGAGAGGGAGTGTAGAAGGTATTATGCTGTGAATATATTATGAGGAGGTAATTTTATGTTCAAAGTAAAGCTTGCAAAGGTGGTAATGTCTCTCGCACTTTTCGGTACCTTGTTTTCTATTCCGGCGGTGCCCAATGCTGGTGCTGCAGATGCAAGTTGTCCGAATGGTTATGTAGGTCTGACGTTTGATGATGGCCCATCTGGAAATACAACAAACATGCTTAACGCGTTGAAGCAGGCTGGCTTACGGGCAACGATGTTTAATGTTGGACAAAATGCGCAAAATAATCAATCTCTGGTTACTGCACAGGTGGCAGCTGGAATGTGGATTGGCAATCATTCCTATACACATCCGAATATGACAACATTAAACAGCTCTCAGATGTCGTCAGAGATTACTCGGACACAGCAGACGATCCAGTCCATTACCGGAAGTTCACCTAAACTGTTCAGACCTCCTTACGGTGCGACAAATGCGACCTTGAAATCCGTTGTGAGCCAAAACGGCCTGAAGGAAGTGCTGTGGAACGTAGATTCCCAAGACTGGAATGGTGCCAGCGCAGCCCAGATTGTAGCAGCTGTGAACACGATGAAAAGTGGTGACGTCATTCTAATGCATGATCAGTATCAGACGACACTTCAAGCCATTCCGCAGATTGCACAAAATCTGAAGAATCGTGGCCTTTGCTCCGGCATGATCTCATCAACGACCGGTCGGGCAGTTGCACCCGATAGTAGCACTACGAATCCGCCAAGTAACGGAACAAAAGTGGAAGCTGAGAATATGACCAAAGGTGGGCAATACACCGGCAATATCAGTTCTCCTTTCAATGGCGTGGTCCTTTATGCTAACAATGATTTGGTTAAATACACTCAGAATTTTGCAACGAGCACTCACAATTTTTCACTTCGTGGAGCTTCAAACAATGCCAACATGGCTAGAGTTGATTTGAAGATTGGTGGACAGACGAAGGGAACCTTTTACTTTGGCGGGAGCTCTCCAGCGGTCTATACCCTGAATAATGTCAGTCATGGGACGGGAAATCAGGTCATTGAGTTGGTTGTAACAGCCGATGACGGGACATGGGATATCTATATTGATTACTTGGAAATACATTAACAAGCTCAAGGTTGATTGAAAAATAATTCACTTTGATGAAATCCCGTTGGGTTGTCCCAATGGGGTTTCATTATGTTTTTTGCCATTTTGTAACACAAAAGTGGAAGGAAAACATTTATAATGGATGAAATTGTATATGAGAAAAATTGTTTCTATTGAAGAATTTCATTGAATGGGAGTGAAAGGATCAAATGATTATTATGATTAACGGAGCGTTTGGTTCGGGAAAAACTTCTGCAGCAGAAGCACTTCAGCCCTTAATTGCAAACAGCATGATTTACGATCCTGAAGAAATAGGTTATATGCTCAGAAAACTTCTTCCGGAGAATTGTAGAGAGGAAAGGGAACGGACGGATGATTTTCAAGATATCGATCTATGGAAAATTCTAACCGTAAAGACAGCTAAAGAAGTAAAGCAGAAATACAACAAACACTTAATCATCCCTATGACCATCTATAAAGAGGAAAACTTTAATTACATTTATAACGGGTTGAAAGAGATCGATCAGGACATTCATCATTTTTGCCTTACGGCTACAGAAGAGACGATTTATCATCGTTTGGCTAAACGCGGAGATGAATATGGAGGCTGGCAGTATCAACAAGCACCAAAGTGTGTTGAAGCTTTCAAGGATGAACAATTTCAAACTCGCATTATTACCGATCATCTGGATACTAGTGAAATCATAGAAATTATTTTGAAGAAAATGAACTGAAGAGGATGGAACCTAATTGACGACTGTGACTTTTGAAGAGGTAACCGAACAACACCTCCCTGAAATTAGAGTGATTTATAACTATTATGTAATGAATACAACGATTTCATTTCATACGGAGGAATTAGATCATGATCAGATTAAATCCTCTGTCATGAACAAGGATACGCGGTATAAAACTTATGTAATTCTTGAATACAATCAAATGATGGGTTATGTTCTGATCACCCAATATAAGAGTAAACAGGCATATGACATTTGCGGTGAAGTCACCATATATTTAAAGCCCGATATTTTGGGAAAAGGCTTGGGGAAACAAGCACTACATTTTATAGAGAAGATTGCAAAAGAACAAGGATTCCATACCTTAATTGCGACGATTTGCATGGAGAATACAAGAAGTAAATCATTATTTGAGAGAAATGGTTATGAACAATGTGCTCTGTTTAAAGAGATTGGATATAAATTCGATAGAAAACTGGATATTGGAAGTTTCCAAAAAATATTGTAAGGAGAATACAGAATGAGTAAAAATCTATATATTATATCTGGACCCCCTGGAGTGGGGAAATCAACAACTTCAAATCTGCTAGTTCAGACTTTAGATAAGAGTGCTTACATTTCAGGAGATGTGGTTAGTCACTTTCCGGTCAAAGGGCGAGGTAAACCCTGGCTTGATAAGGATACAAATGACTTAACTTGGAAAAATATATCTAGTCTAGTGAAGAACTTATTGGATTATAAATACGATGTAGTTCTGGACTATGTGGCCTTTCCGGAAGACATTGATGGATTATTGACGGAATTGGCAGACTATGATGTTCGCATAATCTATGTTGTATTAATGGTTGATCGTCAAACCATTATTCGCAGAGACCGTCTAAGAGCAGAAGAATATCAAATGAAAGAAAGAAGTATAATTCTGCTGGATGAGTTTGAAAATCATCCGGACCTGAAAGTAGATAACAAGCTGTATACTAATCATTTTACAGAAGAACAATTACCTGAAATAGTAAGTGAAATTATAAAAAATGATAAATATCGGGTGAAATAACTGTACTGTTATTATGCTTCGAATTGAAAATGATAAGAGGGTTGAATAACTAATACAAGGTAGAAACAAGCATTAGATTTTAGGAAGGTTGCATAAGGAAAAAATCGTGGGGGGATTATCGATGTCTCGTATTTATGGTGAACGGATTGTGTTAAGAGAATACCAGGATTCTGATTTGGATTACATCAAACAATGGGTGAACGATCCGGAAATCACAGGGACATTATCAGATAATTTTTTGTATCCTCATTCGAGTTATGAGACGGAAGTCTTTTTCAGGACAATGGTTGAAGGCAAGTCTTCAAATAAAAGTTTTATTATCGGGTTAAAGGATTCGCTAGATTATATAGGCCAGATCGATTTGTACAAAATTGATTATAAAAATCGCTTTGCATGTTTAGCAATTGTAATAGGGAGAAAAGAATTTTTAGGTAAAGGTTATGGAAGTGAAGCAATCCGTGTACTACAGAAGTTTGTCTTCGAAGAGCTAAATTTAAACAGATTAGAACTTGAAGTGTACGAGTATAATGAGATTGCTTACAAATGTTATTTAAAATGTGGCTTTAAAGAAGAAGGAAGATACAGAAAGAAGATATATAAAAAGGGGAAATACTGGGATAGTGTTTGCATGAGTATATTAAAAACTGAATATGAGCAATTGGGTTGAATGATCTCTCAAATATATAACGGAGGAGAATGATACGAGGACAAAACTATCGATCTGGTGATAAAGGGGCTTGGGATTAACTGCTAAGGTTCGATAGACATCTCATGCTTTCGCAGTACACCTTATGTAAGTGATTGGAATATTTGGTTTTGAAGCAACTGTATAGAGGAGACGACAATATTAATCATTGCATACGTTGATATGCATTAACATAGCGTTGCATCCTTGAATGTGTGAGCAAGCGCTAACGAACCTGACACGTCTTATTCGGGAATTTGAAACGTCCTCCGAAATCTAAGGAATCTGAGACACGCTATATCAGAAAAAATAGCCTTTTGTAGCGTTTTTGTCAGATGATTTTGGGAAATAAGATGTCCTGTGTTCCTTAGAAAATCGCCTGGCCATTCGCCAGCATCAGTCACCCTGAACTTCAGCAATTTTCGGACAGTAAGCTGGCACCCATCATCGTTTACTTGCCTGAGTTTGAAGACACACTCTAGTCCATTTCCCCATGATATTTGAATGTTTATGAATACGATTACATCTTATGAGGGAGGGAGTTCACCTTGTCTGATTACTATTGGGATGACCAAATTGAATATCTGAGAAATACGCGGTGGCTATATTATAACGATGATTATCTTGAGTTTTTGGTTCAACGTGTATGGAAGATTGAAAAGTCGGTAGATATGATCGACTATGGATGTGGTTTTGGCTATCTCGGCCTGAAGCTACTTCCTTTATTACCCGAAGGATCAACCTACACCGGATTAGACAAGGGGGAGGAATTGATTAAGCAGGCCAAAGAGATTTTCTCAAAGACCTCTTATCAAACGACTTTTATAGTAGATGACATTGAAACGGTGCAAGTGAAACGTCAATACGATATTGCGATAAGTCATGCCTTCTTATTACATATGACAGAGCCTATCATCGTTCTTCAGAAGATGACCGACAGTGTAGTAGATGAGGGTAGAATCATATGTTTTGAACCCCATTGGATCGCTAATATGTCAAACTATGAATTACATGGACTTGAACAATCCAAGATTATTCAGCTAGGTATTCTCCAAAAATTGTTCGAGGAGGATGCCAACCGCAGTGGTAAAGATGGAAATATTGGTATGAAGATTCCAATTCTGCTTAGCCAACTTGGCTTGCGAAATGTAGAATGCCGGGTGAGTGACAAAGTTAACTTCTTAGATCAACACATGGCAGATTTGGATAAGGGAAAGCTTTTTCATGCATTAAAAGAAGAAGGACTGGGACAAGAACCGAATGCAAGAAATGAAGTAGTTGCTCAACTGATGGAAAGAGGACTGAATTCAGAAGAAGCGAATAGAGAATATGAAGCAGAGAGTGTATTTGCTAGGAAGTTTAATGAAAACTCATGGTTAACCTATGCTCCAAACATGAAAATTACATCGGGAATCGTGACGAGATAGGTGTATAGCTTCTATCACACATAAGGAGGTACACATGATGATATATAGGAGAAAAACCTATATTATTGCGACTTCTTTTGTAGAAGAGTTTAATGCTCTATTTAATGATATTTTGCTGCCATCCCAATTGAAATACGGATCAAGACTTATTGGGAGATGGCACACACCAATCGATGATGAAACCAGCGAAGTTTTTGCGATGTGGGAATACGATACCCTTGAACAATACGAAGAAATTGAGAAAAAGATAAAATCAGATACAGAACACGTAAAGCGAGTTCAAGCCCGTTTTGATCAGATTGGAAGACATCGGTATAAAGAAGTATTTCGAGAAGAGATTAGGCAAGCGTTTTTCACATCGACAGTAGAGCGCGAACAAACGATTTTGAAGTGAATGAAGAAGGAGTTGAGAGAAAGATGGAGACAGAACGACTTATATTTCGGAAATATACCAAAAATGATTTCGATTTACTTTTTGAGATGACACGTGAGCCAAATATGATGAAATTTATAAGACATGGAGGACCCTGGACCAAGGAAGAAACCATGCAAAGCCTGGAAAAGTACATCAACTGGAATAAAGACGATAAGGGGCTGTTCCTCGCATTCAATAAAGAGGATAACAAGTTAATTGGAACCTCTGGACTGATTCCTCAAATCATTGAAGGCAATGATGAGCTTGAAGTTGGTTACTGGGTTATAGAGCAATACTGGGGAATGGGTTACGGATATGAACAAGCAAAAGCATGGAAAAAATATGGCATGGATCACTTGAAACAGAGACGATTAATATCGTTAATTCAACATGGCAATGTGGGTTCTATGAAAGTCGCGCAAAAGAATGGCATGAAACACGAGAAGGACGTAGACATCATTGGGAAAAATGTGGCAGTGTACTCGATTGAGGTGAAGTGAATATGACTCCATTTCCTGAACTAGAAACCAAAAGATTGCTGTTAAGAGAGATTAAACAGAGAGATTCCCAAGACATATTTCAATATTTTTCGTCAGATGAAGTTACAAGATTCTACGATGTAGAAAGTTTTACGAATACAAAACAAGCAGAAGAACTCATACAAAGATGGACTGAACGATTCGAAAATGGTCAGGTCATCCGCTGGGGAATTGCTTTGAAATCGGACAACAGAATTATTGGAACATGCGGATTTCATGGTTGGATGAAACAACATCATAAAGCTGTGATGGGATATGAGTTAGCACCGGAGTTCTGGCGGCAGGGTTACATGACCGAGGTAACTCAGAAAATCGTTGAATATGGATTCAAGAACCTTGAATTAAACAGAATTGAAGCATTTGTAGAGCCAGAGAACGCGGGATCAAGGAAGTTGCTTGAGAAAATTGGTTTCAGTGAAGAAGGCATATTGAAAGAGAATTTTATTTGGAAAAATCGATTTGTTGATAATGTCATCTATGCATTGTTGAAGAAAGATTATGTATGAGAATTCGAATTATTGGATCTTGCGGGAGTGGGAAATCAACATTAGCCAAAGAGTTGTCGGATCAATACGGTATTCCTTGCTATGAATTAGACAATCTCATCTGGGACAGAAGTGCCGAAAATCTGAGATATCCTGAACATGTTAGGGATGAATCTCTCCAATCTATTGTCAGTTCAGAAGCTTGGATCATAGAAGGAGTACAGTGCAAAGATTGGACAATTAAGTCCATCCAGGAAGCAGATTTGATTTTTGTATTAAATCCAAATGTGTTCATTAGAGATTATCGGATTATAAAGAGGTTTGTATTGTCCAGAATGGGCTTGCAACCGTGGAATTACAAGCAGTCATTCAAGAACTTATGCAAGATGATCGTGAAATGGAACCATCAATATAATGTAGAAGAAGTTATATGTACAATTAACAAAAACCGTAAGACTGCAACAATCACGAAGAATAAAAAACAAGTTATACAATTGATCGAACATCATTTGGAAGTGGTTGTGAATGAGAGTGAAAAGAACGTTAGAAGTAATCAAGGATTATCGAAGAGGAGATACAGTGAGGAATATTAAAATTCAACCAGTCACACGAGAGAATTGGGAAGAGGCGCTGAAGATCTCTTTGTATGAACATCAAGCGTCATTAGTTCCATCCGTTATTGAGGGAATCGCTTATGCCTATATAAAACCGTGGGATGAAGCATTTGATCCTTACGTACTTGAGATTGATGGGAAGGTATTTGGTTTCTTTTATCTGAGTTATACTCCAGATAGTACAGATAATTACTGGATTGGTGGTTTTCAAATCGATAAAACTTATCAATGTAAAGGAATGGGTAAGCGCGCTTTAAGAGCCATTCTAGATTACATTACAAAACAGCATCCGTTGTGCAAGGTTATTTCATTAACGGTTGAACGTGATAACGAAATAGCACAGAACTTGTATAAGAGCATGTTGTTTATCAGTGAGAATAGAACCAATTCAGATGATGAAGTGATCTACAGATTGGAAATAAAATGATAGACTCAACATCTATATGAAGAAGGCTATAGAGCATTTGGTAGGATAGATGAATATCTGGCTGAACAAAACACAACTAGGAAGTGATAAGATGATTAGTTTGAGAAAAATTACGCTGGATAATCGTCGTGCCATATTTAATCTGGAGGTCTCGGATGATCAACGGCAATTCGTGGCCTCCAATCTGTCGAGTGTAGCCTCATGTTATGTTCTTTCGCAAAATGGAGGTCATCCATTTCCTTTTGCTATATATATGGACGATCAACCGGTAGGATTTGTGATGATTACCTATGGCATTACTGGATATGATCTACCCTCTATCGCGGATAGTAGTTATTGCATTCTGAGACTGATGATTGATCATCAATATCAGAACCGCGGATATGGACGACAAGCTATGGTAGAAATTTTGGAGTATATTCGTACATACCCAGCTGGACCTGCACAATATTGCTGGATTTCCTATAGTCCCGAAAATGTCAGTGCGAAAAAATTATATGAAAGCTTTGGTTTCGTAGACAACGGCGAAATCTGTCATGATGAGTTAATAACCGTATTGGAGCTTTAAATCATAGGAGAAGGGAGTCTTTTATATCACTGAATTTAATGATCTTGAAAGAGAGATAAAACGAAATAAAGCGGAGAGCTGCATGATATACCGAGAAAACGCAATTCAATATGAATTTTATCGGAATCGAAAAACGAAAGAAAAACAACATAAAGTGAATTCAATTACAAAAAGTGTGCTCTCCGCATTGGTGGGAATAGCTATAGAACAGGGCTACATTGAGAATGAGGATATTCCAATTGTGAATTATTTTAACGATCTGGATGACAGCAAAAAGGGGATTACGATTAAGCATCTGTTAACGATGTCTTCGGGCTTGCACTTTCCAGGGAATGAAGCGATGATTCCATCTAGGAATTGGACAAAATTTGTTCTTGAACAACCTGTTGAATTCGAACCTGGAATCCAAATGAAATATAGTTGCGGGAGTTCGCATATACTTAGCGCCATATTGCAAAAAGCTACTCATATGAACACTTCGGAATTTGCAAAGAAGAACTTATTTGCACCTCTAGGTATTAACGATCTCCATTGGTATCAGGATACACAAGGGATTGCCATAGGTGGTTTTGGTTTGCGAATGAAGATCGAAGACATGTTGAAGTTTGGGGTGTTATACGCTCAGAATGGGGAGTGGAATTCGAAACAACTCATCTCTGCTGACTGGATTGCTAGAAGTGTAAGTCCTTCTCTCACTTCCGAAACCTTATATAGCTACCACTGGCGCATAATGAAAAGCATCAAGGAAGAAGACGCTGAAAATAAAACGTTTTATGCTATGGGTATGGGCGGTGGAAGAGGGCAATATATCTTTGTTAACCAAAAGCGAGGATTGGTTGCGGTATTCACAACGATTATATCCGATGATAGCTTGTTACCACTTCAATGGTTTAACAATTATATATTGAAAGAATAGTTGTTTATGGGAGAGATAACATGAGCCACTGGTTTGATCTAGATGAACTTGATCCGGAGTTAATCAAATTTGCAGTTATGATCGCTAAATACAATAATAAATTCATCATTATAAAAAATAGGAAAAGAGGAGGTTGGGAGATCCCAGGAGGCAACAAAGAAATAGGGGAAACCATTTTACACACGGCAAGTCGAGAACTCTATGAAGAGACAGGGGCAGTACAATTCGAATTAATACCTTATGGTGTATATGAATGGAATGGGAGCTTTGGTATGGTTTCTTATGCTGAGGTTAAATTGCTGGAGAGCTTACCGGAGTCTGAAATCGATGAAATAAAGCTTGTGGATGTATTACCTGAAGGTATGAACTTCGGAGATATGTTTTATCGTTTCTCAGACAGATGGGATGGACTTGAGAACCATAAGCTTAAGAAATACACTATCGAAATAAATCATTTGAATGAGTTACCTGAAATTAAAATAAGCTAGTTTTAGTTGGAGGAACTCTGTTTTGAAACTAAAGGAGATGAAAAGAACTAGTGAATAAGAATAAGGGACTCATCATGTCACTATTACTTTTATTGCTTTTAATTTTGTTATGGAATTCCTTTCGAACTTCAATTTTTGAAGCAGTTACTGTTCAAAAGATTAGTGAAAATGAAATGACTGTAATTAATTTTAATAATCGCGAAAGAACAATAGCCGTTCCAATGGATATGTCAAAACTAATTGAAGAGAACAAGGAATACACTATTTTGTACGATAAAAGGGTCTTTGATAAATACAGACTTCGATCTATAAAGCCATAGGATCTTAGAAATAACATGGGAAGGAGAGATGGCAATGACCATGATAACGTATAGAACGTTGACCCTTGATGATGTGAATCAGCTGCAGGAAATAGATCGCTCGGAACATATTGATCTCATCTATGAAATGAGAGGGAACCGATTGGTTGAGCTTGAACAAAATCATGAATGCTCAAACTGGGATGAGATGCTTTTGAAAGAGATTCAAAATCGATATGTGTACGAATTAGAACAAGGTGGCATGGCATATGGCGCGTTTGCTGACGATCAATTAATCGGATTTGGTGTGCTGGCACATCAATATAGAGGAAAAGAACGAAATCAATTACAAGTTGACTTGATGTATGTCTCACGCGGGTACAGAAGACAAGGCGTTGGAAAATGTATTCTAAACGAGTTAGGTGAAAAGGCTAAGAAACGTGGCGCACAGTATCTGTATATCTCCTCCACAGAGACGAGATCAGCGGTATCCTTTTATAAAAGTCAGGGCAGTCAGATTGCAAGCGAGATTGATCAAGAACTTTATGACAAAGAGCCGAACGATATACATATGATTAAGGAGCTGGGCACATGACAACGGTTGGGATACTTGGCACCATTCATAATCCTGAACTCAGGGAGCGATATCATTGTTCCCTTTCTCTTTACAAGAATGTGATAACTGAGTTTAAACCAGATCTCATTTGTGGTGAAGTTCATCCGCAGAGTTGGTTGAGGTATCTGAAGGACAAACATGATAGAGGATACTGGGGAGAACCAGCCAGTGAGTATTGGGAATTGGTCTTCCCTTTATGCGAGGAGCATAACATCCCTTTTGTCCCTATTGACTGGTTTGAATTGGATGTGTGGAATGCTTTTGATCCATTCAACGGTTATTCGGACGTGGAACGCAAAGAACTTGAACAACGGGATGATCATTGGTTTGCAGAGCAAATGGAGACGTATCGGTTTGGAGAGATTCCTTTTAATTCAAAGGAGTTCGATCGCGTAACCAGACAAAAATATGAATGGTTGCATCAGGTAAACGCGAAGGCACAGAACTTTCGCTGGGTGGTCCGTAATCAGATTATGGTTCAAAGAGTCAAAAATACAATTGAAGCTCATCCAGAAAAACGAATTCTTTTTATCGTTGGAGCCGATCACAATTACATCTTCCAAGAAGAGCTGATGATAGAACCCGTTGAATTGTTGTATCCTTTACGATAAAAGAACCGTTGGTAGAATTACAAATGAAACTTATATTTAAGGAGCATTACATGCGCAAAAAAATACGTGAAACACTCAAGTACAGCATATTCAGTATTATTTTAATGGTTATAGTAGCTCTGATATTTCCCACATGGACACCCAAAATTAAAGGTGAAAACAGCATCAGCATGTTAGAGCAGGTCGAAATTAACGGTACAGGACATGAAGTCATGATCAGGGGTGTTGATCGGACTAACCCTATCCTGATTTTTGTGCATGGCGGGCCGGGATGCTCGGAGATTCCATACGTAAGGAAGTATCAGAAAGAGCTTGAGCAACACTTCACGGTGGTGCATTACGATCAACGTGGGAGTGGGAAGTCCTATCACTTTTTTGAGGATTACTCGAATCTGACAACAGATGTATTAGTAGATGATTTGTTAGCGTTAAGGGATTACGTATCTAAGGAGTTAGGTCAAGAGACGGTTATATTAATTGGTCATTCATTTGGTACATACATCGGGATGAAAGCTGCGGCTAAAGCACCTACTCAGTTTCACGCTTATATAGGCATTGGACAGATGGCTAATACACTTCAGAGCGAACTGGAAAGTTTGGAGTACACGTACGAGCAAGCGAAACAAGCCGGTAATGAAGATGATGTTAAAAAACTGGAGCTAATCCGCAGCTCGATCGAGCAAGGAAAGGAACTTACACCTAGAATTTTGTTGCAAAAGTACGGTGGTGCAGCCAGGCTCATCCATGAGAATAGAGATTATATTTCAGGATTCCTTTTAAATCCCGAATACAATGGACTGGATATGATTCGCTTTTATTCAGGGATGTTCAGTTCACAAGACATCTTACTGAGGGAAGCATTTGATCATAATTTACCTGATATTGTTGATCATCTGGAGATTCCTACCTATTTTGTAACGGGTAAATATGATTATATGACTACTGCGAATGCAGCACGTGATTATTTTGATGTATTGGATGCACCAATCAAAGACTTCATTGTATTCAACGAGTCGGCGCATTACCCACAGTTTGAGGAAAAAGAGAAATTCGTAAAGTGGTTAAAAGAGCTATTTTAATATGCATTGAAAGGAGCAAGATCATATTGTTAAGTGAATTCATTGAGATTAAAGAAGAGAGTGATGAGAGTTACCGTTGTTACACTTTGCAAAATACTGTGCAAATCTTTAAACATTGCATACAGGATGAGGATTTAAATGACGTCCGAATATATGTGTCCACTAATACACCGTTAGATTCAATTGTTCATAAAATAGAAGACTACATCAAGTGGTTTTCAACTTGTGAGACTGTCTTTCGAGAATATTATGAAAATGAACTTCATGAAAAGGTACATCAGAATTGGTTTAATGAGATTGAAGTCTATCGTGTGGATATCACATTTAACAGTATAGCCGACTACGGCGCAACAATATCTTGCGGAGATCATATTTTGCGCGATCACATCATGATTATTGATTTTGATAGAGAACAAATTCAAGCAATCCACTTAAATGGATAGATGGATTATTTTGTAGTAAATAGTCACAAAAAACAATAAAGATATCGCTTTATTTTCCATAAATGTGTTATTATGTTGGTGGTAGACGACAAATTTCATTTGTTTGATCGATAGAGAGAGGAGGCACGTATTCTCGAATCATTCAATCTGTATGGATAGATTAACTGCACTGCTTGTTAAAAATAATAGAATAAGCGGAGGTATGGTTATGTTCAAAAAATGGAAGAAATTTGGCATCAGCAGCTTGGCACTGGTATTAGTGGCTGCGGTAGCCTTTACCGGATGGAGCGCTAAAGCATCAGCAGCGGACGCTTCGCAAATAGTGTCTGAGATGGGTGCAGGATGGAATCTGGGTAATCAGCTGGAAGCAGCGGTGAACGGTACACCGAATGAGACAGCTTGGGGTAATCCTACAGTAACTCCAGAGTTAATCAAAAAGGTAAAAGCAGCAGGCTTCAAATCCATTCGTATTCCCGTCTCCTATTTGAACAATATTGGAAGCGCTCCCAACTATACAATCAATGCGGCATGGCTGAATCGAATTCAGCAAGTCGTGGACTATGCGTACAATGAAGGTCTGTATGTGATCATCAATATTCATGGCGATGGGTACAATTCCGTTCAAGGTGGATGGCTGCTTGTGAATGGTGGCAATCAGGCTGCTATTAAGGAAAAATATAAGAAGGTGTGGCAGCAGATTGCCACCAAGTTTAGCAACTACAATGACCGTCTTATTTTCGAATCCATGAACGAAGTTTTTGATGGTAATTATGGCAATCCAAACTCGGCCTATTACGCCAATCTGAACGCATACAACCAAATCTTCGTGGATACGGTTCGTCAGACTGGAGGTAACAACAATGCCAGATGGTTGCTGATTCCAGGCTGGAATACCAATATTGACTTTACCGTTGGTAATTATGGATTCGTGCTCCCGACGGATAATTTCCGATCCTCAGCAATTCCTAGTTCGCAGAAGAGAATCATGATCTCGGCACACTATTACTCTCCGTGGGATTTTGCAGGTGAGGAAAACGGTAATATCACGCAGTGGGGTGCAACAGCAACGAATCCTGCCAAAAAGTCTACTTGGGGACAAGAGGATTATCTGGAATCGCAGTTCAAGTCCATGTACGATAAATTTGTGACTCAAGGCTATCCTGTAGTGATTGGTGAATTCGGTTCGATTGATAAAACGTCTTACGATTCAACCAACAATGTATATCGCGCTGCTTATGCCAAAGCGGTTACCGCAAAAGCCAAGAAATACAAAATGGTTCCTGTTTATTGGGATAACGGGCATAACGGTCAACATGGATTCGCATTGTTTAATCGTTCAAACAATACCGTGACTCAGCAAAATATCATTAATGCGATCATGCAAGGCATGCAATAATTTACTGTCTATCAGCATCCGTGCAAACGGTGTGTTCCTGTAAAAGGGACATGCCGTTTTTTTGTGCTACCGGAGGTGAAGATGAACAACATTTACCAATGCATTTTACATAAGCCACATACAGAATTCATTAAATCCCACAATAGCTTTTATATACTTAATTTGCTTGATATAGCGAACTAAAAGGACTAGGTGGTAGACAGAATGTTAAAAAAACGTGATTTGCAGGAATGCCATTCACTGTACAGCTTAATGATGGACCCCGCAGTTTTTCCCTACGTTCGTTATGCATGCCAATCGTATGAGGAATATCTATTCCTTACTAAACAATTGATGGCTGAAGAAGAGCAAAAGACAGTGATTTCCCGAACGATTTTGAATGAAACAGGGCAGCCTATTGGAACCATTGATCTATATCATATCGAGCATCAAACCGGTTTTTTAGCCACATGGATTGGATCACCGTTTTTTGGAAATGGGTATAGCCAAAGAGCCAAATCAGCCTTCTTTGTTGAATTGTTTCTGGAACATGGGATTGAAACGGTATTTATGAAGATACGCAAGCAGAATATAAGATCCAGAAAAGCGGTAGAAAAACTGTCTTATGTGAAGTTAGCCAATGATGTGTATCCAGATGTATATCAACGGATTAATATGAACGAACAGATGTATGATCTGTATCATGTAGAACGGTCAGCCTTTTTCGAAAATAGTATGAATCTGCACCAAGTAGTAGCTACGTAACTTATACAGAGAGCGTTAACAGCGGCGTCAGTGATGACGCCGCTATTTGATATATGATATAGGAACGGACCGTTAATATAAATGCAGGAATATGGAATAGAGAATCGAAAGACATTAAGTAGATAACCTCATAAAAAGTGGACGGTTAATCAAGGAGGCATGAAATGAATAATATTAACAAGATTTTGGGTGTAGTCCTCATGCTTGGCAGTGTGTTCATTTCGACAATGGAGAGAATTTCAATACGAGTATCTGTCGCTATAGTCGAAGCAGGATATGCTTCAGGAGGGACCAATGTGCCCCAGTTTGCTCAGACGAACGAGCATCCAACAGGTTTACTCGTATACTTCATGTTCTTTGTTGGATTCATACTATTGGTCGCGGGATTCCCAGGGAGTTATAAGAAAAATCGTAATCATAGGCATAACAAGGAAGTTTAGCTTGAGGAGGGATGGAAGTGGCCAAGCAGGAGGAAGTGTTATCGGGAGGTAATGTGAATCAGGTTGTCCGAATAGGTGAGACGGTTCGCAGGCATGCGAAACCAAATCCATATGTGATTGAATTGCTTTTACATCTCGAAAAAGTTGGTTATGATCATGCCCCTCGATTTCTGGGAATAGATGAACAGGGGCGAGAAGTACTTTCTTACCTCGAAGGCATCGTTCCAGGCAATGATTATCCTGATCTAGAAGAGTATATGTGGTCAGACGAATCTTTGATTGAAGTCGCAAAACTGTTGAGAAGTTACCATGATGCGACCGTTGGATTTACAACAACATCAGTATCAACGAACAGATATCCAGGCATAACTAAAGATGAAGTTGTATGTCATAACGATTTTGTGCCGTATAATGTGGTGTACAAGGATGGCCGTCCTCAAGGCATTATTGATTTTGATATGGCGGGTCCGGGTCCGCGAATGTGGGATATCGCCTATGTTTTGTATACCTCCGTTCCACTCGCAGATTTCTCACCAGAGATGGATGGAACAGGTGTAATGCCATACACCAGTCAGGCGCACGGAACTGTTCGAAAAGAACGGATTGCCTTATTCATGGCAACGTACGGGCTGAGTGTTCCAGCAGATTTGAAGGATTGGGTCATATCCCGTATCCGTTTTATGTGTAAAACACTGACTGATCGTGCGGCTGATGGAGATGTCGCTTTTATGAAGATGGTCGAAGAGGGTCATCTGGCCCACTATGAGAAAGAAGTCATTTTTCTTGAAAACCATTGGGATGAATGGGTTTGAAAGGTAATGCTAATGGACCGCGTGATAGCCTACGGGCTGGACAGCGGTTTTTTTGTTTCCATCTTTCGAATCCCTATGAATTCCTTTCTATTCATTTTCAACAATTGTGATCAACAATACAGCAATATAGTTCAGATTAGATCGAAATAACTGTGATACAATTCATTGTAAAGCGCTATCATTGTAAATTATTAAACTATATTGCTTTTTATATTCTGGGAAGGGAGATCTTTACTGATGCTAACCATACACACCCCGACGAATATTGCTTTGCAGGAAAATGAAGTTTATGTGCGATCAGAAGCAGATAATTTTCAGGATGAATGGCCTGTTCATACGCATAATGGGTATGAGATACATTATTTTATTCAAGGAGATGCAACCTTTCTAATCGGTGACCGAATATATAAGCCGCTGCCTGGAGATATGTTTATATTCAGAGGCGGTGTGCCCCACCGAATCAATCCTTCAAGAGAAATCGTGTACAAGCGAAGTTTTGTCAATTTCACGGAATTATTGCTTTTGGACATGCTTGCTGTCAGTCAGTTGGAGAATCTGATGTCCATATTCCGTCATCCCAATGGGTTATTGGTGCATTGGCCTCCAGAGGAGCGTGAGCATATCACAGGTATATTTAAGGGAATCAAGGAGGAGATGGGGGCAGGAAATACAGGATACAAAACAATGGTCAAATTAAGTCTTACCCAATTGCTATTGCGGATTTACCGGAAAACGACCAGTGAGCAATCCGCCAATCCTATCTTATGTTCTTCCCAGAAGCAAACAAGCGTAAGCCGGGTTCTTCATTATTTAAACCAGAACTATACGGAGAATGTTTCATTGGATGAACTGTCCAAAACACTCCATTTGAATAAATACTACATTTGTCATTCTTTCAAAGAGACGACGGGATATACCATAAGCAACTATGTTATACGGAAAAGAGTTGCAGAGGCCAAAAAATTGTTGCTGTCTACGGATGCACCGATTTTGTCCATATCTGAGAGGCTAGGTTTTAACACACCTGTATATTTTAGCAGGGCCTTTAAACAATATGTGGGTGTATCACCACAGTTATTCCGTAAAAGTGAATTGCTCAACGAAGCCAAAATTCATTAGAACCTTCCAAGGAGATGTTGATATGACAAGAAGAACAACGTTTAAGCTCATCACTAGCATGGTATTGGTCATGTTACTCATCGTATTGACTGCTTGCGGAAATTCAGGTACCAATGCTAATCCAAAACAAACAACCCTGGATTTCCTGTGGTTCTCTGACGGAAAAGAAGGAGAAGTCATCAAGGAAATCATTAAAGATTATGAGCAGACCAATACCAAGGTTAAAATCAACCTGATTGAAGTTGGTTTCAAGGATATCCAAACCAAATTAAAAACAATGTTATCCGGTGGAAAGGCACCTGCCCTGAGCCGGGTCACGGATACCGGATCATTTGCTAATCAGGCGGTTGATCTGACACCTTACGTGGACAATGCGGACCAATTCGAGGATCAATTTATTGACTCACTTAAACCTTATTATGTTATTAATGACAAGCTGGTAGCGGCGCCTATGGATGTTACAGCGAATGGGCTTATTTATAACAAAACCTTATTTGATAAAGCTGGCGTCAAAGTACCGACCTCTCCTGACCAGGTATGGACGTGGGATGAATACACAGCTGCGTTAAAAGAGGTTATGGACAAAGGCGGAGCACGTTATGGCATGGTATGGGATGTCACACCGCATAGATGGTCCACTCTTTTGTATCAGAATGGCGGAAGCATCTTAACAGAGGATGGCACTGCAGCAGCGATTAACAATGAAGCCGGAATCCGTAGCATGGAGCAGTTCAAGCAGCTTCATCAAGAAGGGATCATGCCCGAATCCGTATGGCTCGGAGGGGAAAATCCGAACAACCTGTTCCGTTCCGGGACGGTGGCTACCCACTGGGCTGGCAACTGGATGATCAGCAATTACAAGGATATCACTGATTTTGAATGGGGAGTCACCTATATGCCAAAAGGAACACAACGTTCTTCAGTGCCAGGCGGGAAGTTTCTGATGGCATTCAAAGGCAGCGGATATGAGCAGGAGGCGGCAGAATTTATTGAATACTTAACGTCCAAAGAAGTGAATTCAAAATATAACCAAGAATCATTGTTTATGAGTCCGCGGAAGGACAGCTCTGTATTGAATTATGAATTCGGCAAGGAGATGTTTGAAATTTTCGCAGATGAACTGAAGAACAGTTCGCCTCTTGCAGCTAATGACTGGTCCAGACAGACCATTATATCCAAAATTTCAACGGACCTGAAAAATAATATTGTTGAGGTTTTATCCGATAAGGCAACTCCGCAGGAGGCATTGGATCGAACAGCCAAGCTGATTAACGAGGCTATTGGCAGTCAATAAACGTAAAGCCATGTGGTTAATTCGTATACGGGGGCTTAGCGATTCCTGTAAGCCTCCCTTTGGAATAACGCATAAGGAAGGGGCAAGCAGATGAGTGAAGGACAACGATTAAACAGGAATACGCTGGCAAAACAGAACAGGAAGCTCGTTATTGCTCCTTATCTGTTTATATTACCCAACCTCCTGATCTTTGGAACTTTTATCGTATTTCCCTCTTTATTGGGCCTCTATTATTCCTTCCATGTCTATGATGGATTGAACCCGATGAAGTTCAACGGGCTGGATAATTATATCAAAATTATAGGAGATCGGGAATTTTGGTCGACCATCGGACGAACGGGGATTTATGCAGCAATTGTTGTCCCGCTAATATATGCAGCAGCGTTAGGCATTGCTTTGCTGCTTGCACGCGAGATTAGAATGCGCGGGTTCTTCAGGGCCGTATTTTACTGGCCGACCATGATTTCTTACATTATCGTTGGATTGACCTGGAAGTGGATTTTCGGAGATTCATTTGGCATTTTGAATCATCTGTTAACCGTGGTTGGTGTGGAACCTGTAGGTTTTTTAACCTCTTCCTTTTGGGCAAATACGGCTGTAATCATCGCGACAGTATGGTCACGTGCAGGCTTTTTCATGGTCATTTTTATCGCCGGTTTGCAGGCTATACCTACGGATTATTATGAGGCTGCCCGATTGGACGGAGCAACGGGAATGAAGGTGTTCCGCTATATCACGCTCCCGCTTTTGAAGCCGACAAGCTTGCTTGTTGTTATGCTGACTCTGATTGACGCGTTCAAAGCATTCCCACTTATGTTTGCGCTTACAGGTGGTGGTCCGGGCAAAGATACTACCTATATTGTTCAATATATTTATGAGATTGGCTTTAACAGACAGGAGCTCGGTCTGGCCAGTGCCATGTCGGTGATACTGTTTATCCTTATTGGTGGATTCTCGGCTCTGCAATTCCGTCTATCAAAAGGAGGGGCTACGTAATGGTAATGAAGCCTATGGTCAAAATCTTCATCTACAGTCTGTTAAGTGTTGCCGCAGTGGTGTGGCTCCTGCCTGTCCTGTGGGTCGTGATTTCTTCTCTGAAAACGAATAGCGATCTATATAGCTTCCCTCCCAAGTTGTGGCCGCAATCCGTCACCTTTGAGCATTTCAAGGCGGCATTCAGCAAAGGTGATTTTGGCTTATATTTTATGAATAGTACGATCGTAACGGTGTCCTCAACGCTACTGCTGTTATTGATTAATTCCATGGCCGGCTTTGCACTCGCGAAGTACCGCTTCCGCGGAAGCTCGATCATATTAATTGCTTTTATCTCAACACTTATGATTCCGATTGAGGTAATCATGATTCCTATATTCAAGGTGCTGAGCGCACTGGGGATGTATAATAGCCTGCTCGCGATTATTATCCCGCCAGCAGCAACCCCGACAGGTGTGTTCCTTATGCGCCAGTATTTGTTGAGCGTACCGGACGAGCTGTTGGAAGCTGCCCGGATGGATGGAGCGGGCGAATGGAAAATTTACTGGAGCATTATTCTTCCGATAGCGAAGCCGATTCTTGCAGTGCTCGCAATCTTCTCCTTCATGTGGAGATGGGATGATTTTGTATGGCCGTTAATTGCGATTAGTGACCCATCGAAATATACGATCCAGCTTGCGCTTTCTAATTTTATTGGTGAATACAACGTGGATTGGGGAAGTTTGCTTGCGATGTCCGTCATCACGATGCTTCCGGTACTGATTGTTTTTATGGTTTTCCAGCGGTATTTTGTCAGCGGTATGATTACTTCAGGAATGAAAGGATGAGTTGAATGTCAGATACCACCCGGAGTGGGATGGATACCTTGAATTATAAACCTATGAAATTAGGTCACAATCAGGTCATTAATCATTGGATGATCAGCGGCATATATACGAAGCCTGTTGCCTTTGTTCCAACAACGATGGAGGGAGATATTAATGATTGGCTAATCGATGGTTTTGCCATTCATGAGAATCCATGCAGAAAGGAATTTGTAGAACATAGGAGAACGCAGCCTGTGAACCGATTTTTTGATCAATGGAGCGAGTTTCCTAGCCCGGGAGACGACTTCGTTGGAGAAGAAAACGGAATGCCTTGGGCACTGTATTCTCCTTGGAATAATCCACGGGTGGAGCAATCAGGATTTTGGTTTGTACCGACACATCTGCGCAGTTACGCGGCGACAAGACTCATTTCTCCGACTGCTCATACCGCCTCTTTGCGGATTAAGACCTATGGCAGTCTGACGTTGTGGGTGAATGGGAAAATGGTAACGGACTTTGCACCACTCACGCGTAACAAGGAACAGGAAATCGTTATTAAAGCTGAACTTGTAGCCGGAATCAATGAGATCTATGCCTGCTGGGAGGATCTGGCTGAGCGGGATACGATGTATGCTTTTGCGGTGGAATATCTGGGAGACGAGGAATTGGTGATTTCCCTGCCTATTGCTGCTCATTTGGCGGAGTCTGTAAAATCCGCAGAGCAAGCCCTCGAACAGGCTTATTTTCCTTCGGATATCTTCAAAGGTGAGCAGATTAAGCTCAAGCTACCGCTTCCCTTGCCGGACATCGTTAGAGAGGTTGATATTCAGTATGGCAATTTTTTTGACGGTACCGAAAACAAGACGATACACATCGCCGAAAAGGAAACGGACCTGGTCCTGGCACATACGAATCAACTCGGTCATCATTACGTATATTTCACGCTGGCTATTTCAGTTTCAAATGTTGTACTAACCAAGAAGTTTGGCTGCCAATCCTATGATACCAGCTATGATGAGGCTGCTCAGCAAGCTGCGGATATTGAAGCCCGCAAATCCCTGGCTCTGCGATGCATTGCCGAGAAGGGCAGTCCCAATATTCATAAGGCCATCGCCATGCTCAAAACAGGAGGCAATCTGCAAGAAGCGGAGAACATTTTGCTTGAGGGTGTGGAAGGGATTGAGCAACGGAAGGATTGCAGTGACTTCTATCTGGTGGGACTGTTCCGTCTTTGGAGAGATGAGCGAAATAGCGGTCTGTTCAGTGAACCGTTCTGGGATCGGGTAAAAGCAAGCATTCTGGGCTATCGATATTGGATTGATGAACCTGGCGATGATGTGATGTGGTTCTTCAGTGAGAACCATGCCTTATTGTTCCATACGAATGAACTGTTAGCCGGACAGCTGTTTGGGGATGAAATGTTCAGCAACAGTGGTGAATCCGGTGAAGTACACCGTCAAAAAGCAGAGCAGAGGCTTGCATTATGGTTTGAGCGCTTTTTGGATGAAGGATTGGCAGAATGGAATTCAAGTGCATACATTCCGATTGATGCGGTTGGGCTGTTGCATATCTATGAATTTGCCCATAATGAACAGCTCAGACAGCAAGCCAAAAAGGCAATGGACCTGTTATTCTATTATATTACCGTTCAGATGCATCAAGGAGTCTTGTCCACAACGTTTGGGCGCAGCTATGAGAAGGAACTGCTGGGTGGTTATGCAGCGGGAACCACTTCAATGTGCTGGATCGCTTATGGCGTTGGCAATGTAAACAATTATTCAATAAGCAATGTTGCCTTGAGTTTATCGGATTACAGTCCTCCAGCAGCATATCAGGAGCATCTGTTGCTTGGGGAGAATCAGCAATTGGTGTTTGCCAATCAGCAGGGCAAGGGAGGTTACGCCAAGCTCTATCATTCTCGGACCAGGGAATACTCCTTATCCTCAATCATTCGCTTCCGCCCAGGCAAGCCAGGTTATCAGGAGCATGTCCAGCATTTATCTCTGTCACCTGAGGCGCTGATCTGGGTGAATCATCCGGCAGAAATATACAAGCATGGGGATGGTCGACCTTGCTTCTGGGCTGGGAATGGGATATTGCCCGATGTTGTTCAGCATGAGGGGATCGCTTTGATGATGTTTGATATTCCTGCGGATCACAACTCTGACTGGACACATGCTTATTTTCCTACCCACTCCTTCACGGAATGGATAAGGCATGAGAACTGGAATTTTGCTCGTTTGGATAAGGGGTATGCAGCTATATATGCGGCCAACGGGATGAGTATGGAGAGCAACGGGGTGACAAGAGAACGTGAGCTTATTTCACCTGGCTTGCGTAACGCCTGGATTATAAGAGCAGGAAGCGAGCAGCAATTCGGGTCATTTGAAGCTTTTATCAACCAAGTTTGTTCTGCAAACCCGCAATTCGATAATCAAGCTTTAACTCTCACTCTAACAGACCCGGTATATGGTCCAATTCAATGGGGAATGAACAAGCCTTTTCTTATTAAAGAAGAGGAAATTATACACGAAGGTTATGGAGTGAAGGGACAACTGAAGTTACTGGACATGGAGCGCTGAATCGTGTGTAAGAAACCAAGGGAGTGATAACCAACATGTTGAATCAAATGGTGCTGCAAGAGAGAATAAGCAAGGTATCCCAAGCGATGGAGTCTATGAAAAACACAAGCATCAATGAACAGTTTCCCATCGGACTAATCGACATACATCTATGGGAATGGCCGCAAGGTGTCGGTCTGTATGGCTTGCTTCAGCTCCATGAGGCAACGAAAGATCCCAAAGTGCTAGAATTTCTGGAATCATGGTATAATGCAAGGCTGATGGAAGGGGTACCGGAAAAAAATGTGAACACCTGCGCTCCGCTCCTTACTTTGATCTCATTATGCGAGCTGACCGGAAACAAGGAGTACGAACAGGTCTGTGAGGAGTGGAGCAGTTGGATCATGGATGGACTGCTGCGAACCGGAGATGGTGCGTTTCAACATATGATCACGGGAGATGCCAATGATGGTCAAATTCTGATTGATACCCTGTTTATGACGGTGCTATTTTTGGCCAAGGCAGGGGTATACTTCAAGAAACCCGACATGGTGGAAGAAGCCAAACGACAGTTCCTTGTGCATATCAAATATCTATATAACAAGAAAACCGGATTGTTCTATCACGGCTGGGATTTCAATGAAAATCATAACTATGGTGCTGTTCATTGGGGAAGAGGCAATGCATGGTATACGGCGGGAGTTATGGATTTCCTGAATATCATTCCGATCGAAGACGGGCTAAAAGCCTATCTGTTGGATACAGCAACCGCTCAAGTCAGAGCACTGAGCAAGCTTCAGGGTGAGGATGGCATGTGGCACACCGTGCTGGATGATCCAACCTCTTACAAAGAAACCTCAGCAACAGCAGCGATTGGATACGGCATTCTCAAGGGAATACGGTATGGATACCTGGATGAATCCTATCGCCAGAATGGCTTGAGAGCCCTTGAAGCGGTGTTGAAACATATTGATGATCACGGAGTTGTACAGCAGGTGTCCTATGGTACACCTGTGGGGCAGGATGCTCAGTTTTATAAAGATATAGCGATCAGTCCGATGGGTTATGGACAAGCACTTACGCTGTTTATCCTGATTGAGGGCTTGCGGGTTCCAACCGCCGAATAGAATAAGGCGGACTTGTAAGGAGGATGGGGGATACAGTTTCCTGTATCCTCCTTTTGGTTTTAGTAAGCTCGAATCTCGATTAATTCGGCATATCTGCTGCCATTTGTGGCATCAATTATGATTCTCAGAGCCTTAGCTGACACAGGGACATCCGGGGAATGAATAACTTTTCTTTTGTGATTTTCTTGCACGCTTGCGACTTGTATCCATTCGCCAGCCGGAGTCAGTACATCCACGCGATAATCACGCACCAGCTCAGGCATCACGCGGAATGTTGTGTGATGGTGATGTAAATTAACCAGATCCTCGTTCACATCATCATTAAACGTCAAGTGCAATTCAGCCAAGGTTTGTGGCTCTTCCCATGTCAGTTGTACCCATTCCGGCTTGCCAGACTGCATCGGCTGCGACATCCACTGTTGCGGCCCACCGTAAGGGCGATGGTAACCGTTGATCGTGTTGTCCGCTGAATAGGCCGTGGTCTCAGAGAGGGTACGACAGCAGAAGGGCTGACGCGCCAACCCCTGCATGGACCATAATACGACAGGCTGATCCGTGGCATGATCCTCCAGATTTTTGGACACGTGGTTTTCTTCTGTTTTGAAGAAGATCAGCACCCCGCTGTGTGCTTCTGTCGAATGGTAGAGTGAGACGGCTTTATTGGAGCGGATGATCATAAAAGCATTCTGTGGTTCTTCCGGTCGCCATTCGAGCGGAAGCTTCACCCACTGCGCAGTTCCTGTTGTAACGTTAACAGTCGCCGTAACTTGTAACGAATGCGGGACGTAGTTCTCCTTACGCCCCGTATCCCACAGCTCTACCGTCAGCGCGGTATCGCTGGATGCATCCAGCAGCAGCTCCAGGCCGCTGAGCACTGGATGCACAGGCAGCAGCAGGGCAACATCCGTACCCAGCGGGTACGTCTCGCCAGGCTGCTCAAGGGCAATGCCCGTCAGCGTGCTGGAGGCTGTAGCCTTGGCACGCCGGGCCAGATCCAGCTCATCGTGGCTGCGCACCCCGATGATGGAAGCGTCCTGCCGCAGCAACGTCTGCTGCAGGACCGCCAAATGCCTCGCGTACAACTCGCGCGGCGACACCCCCATGGCCGCGCAGAGCGCCGCGCCCGTACCAGCGGCTTCGCCGATGACCGCGCATGTTGCCATGACGCGGGTCGTGCCGAAGGCGACATGTGATGCACTGATGTCGCGCCCGGCCATGAGCATATTCCGCACATTTGCGGAATACAACGAGCGGAACGGCACGTGATATACGCCATCGGCATGCATATGCTTCGAGCCACTCGCTTCGGCGTACATGCCCTGCGGGGGATGCAGGTCAATGGACCAGCCGCCAAAGGCAACGGCATCCGGGAACTCCCGCTGGCTGATAATATCATTCTGGGTGAGCACATAGTCACCCGTGAAGCGGCGGTACTCCCTTTTGCCAGGCAGAGAACCAATCCACTCCAGCGTCATATTGTCGGCATCAAACTTGCCGGAATTCTTGATATAGTCCCAGATCCCGTAGATCACGGACCACAGTTCATCACGGATCAGCTCATTGTCATGAACGGTGTCATGTTCACCGCCCCATTCAATCCACCAGTAATGACAACCGGAATCCCCGCTGCGAATGACCCGGCGAATCGGAATACTCGTCTGCGTGATATCCTTGGCAAAAGAAGGCGGGATATAACGGACAGGCGCACCAGCATCCTTGGTATAAAAGAGAAGTGTACTGCCCAGCGTGATCTGATCAGCCACCTCAGGTGCCCATTCTTCACCATATTCGCTGCGGGCTTCCCGGCCGAGTGCAAACTTGGCTCCAGCCAGAAAGCCAACCAATCCATCGCCCGTACAGTCCAGATAGATCTGACTTTCGAATCGGATTTTGCGCTCAGATCCCATCATCCACCCGGTAACGGAGGTGATCATACGTTCATCCCCATCCCCAGTGGCCTCGACTTCATGTACATCCGTGTTCAGGTACAGGCTGATGTTGGATTCAGCTCGAACGGCTTCCAGAATGATCAAGTCCCAGAGATAGGGGTTGCCCTCTGGATTACGATACTGATTCTCTACAAATAGTTCCCCCATGATACCCGTCTCGCGGGCATAGCGATTAATTCCGTGGGCGGTAGCGCCGCAGACCCACACGCGTACTTCACTGCTTGAATTGCCACCGAGTACAGGACGATTCTGTACCAGAGCCACCTGTTGGCCCAGCCGGGCAGCAGATATGGCAGCGCATACGCCAGCAAGCCCGCCCCCGATGACGGTGATATCCGGTTTAACGAGTTCGTGCTTCATGTGAACACCTCTCTCATTGAATATGGATGAGCCTAAGCTCAGATTTCATATTTCATATCTATAATTTCATATTAGTTCTATATATTTACTTTTCAAATACACTATATTATCATCGAGCATATACTTTATTTCATAACAAAGGCAGGTGTGTCATGGACCTCCTTAATCACATCTACTGGAAGAAGAAAGCTGAATTTGCTCTGGTAGAAGATATCTACGACGCTTGGGTGGTCTTTGCCGTTGAAGAGGGCGTATTTCGTTACGAGATTGATGGGCAGAGCGGAGAGGCGGGTTTTGCTGATCTGGTGTTATGTCCGCCCCACGTTCCTTTTCGCAGAGAGACGGTAACCCCGCTGACGTTTCACTATATGCTGTTCCGTTGTAACTCCACAGAAGATGAGCGTCTCCTACCGCCAATCGGAAAATCCCTCATTAATGATACGAAGCGTCTGGCTTCAACATATGCCTACCTGCGTCAGGCGAGCGAGGACAACGATGAGGCTACAACAGGTTGGAAAACCCATCTGATGTTGGATTTGTGGCGGCTGTATCAATGGGAGCGCAGACAGAGCAGGCTAATGGAAACCAAGTTCACGGAGGATGCCCTCATGGCTGAAGCGGCAGTATTGTTGGAGGAGTGGGCAGGAGAGGCGGTCAGTCTTCGAACGTTGGCCGAACAGTTGGCTTTGAGTCCAGTCCAGCTCACCCGAAGGTTCCGGGAGGCCTTTCAAGAGACACCATCCGATTATCTGAAAGCGATTCGTCTCAAAAAAGCAAAAGCTTTGCTGGCAGATAGCCGTCTGACCCTCACGCAGATCGCTGAGAGATGTGGATATGAGAACGGATTTTATCTGAGCCGTGTATTTTCGTCCACCGTAGGAATCAGTCCCTCAGAGTATCGGAAACGACATCAAGTATGAGGTAAGGGTCTCGTCCATCTAGCCTTCCATCCATTCACTCATTCATTTCTTGCTTACACCAATAGAACATATCTGTGTAGTTCACATGGATGCAGGCAGCGAATATCACAAATCCATGCAAATCATTCGACTCCGGCTGTAAATGGCAGGCAGGTGCTATAATGGGGTCATTAATTGTAGGGGAGCGAGCACTAAGGAATGAAGATGCCAAATTGGAAGAGTTGGTTGCCGCAGCGGCTCAGATACCGCCTGTTCGGTGCATTTGTGGTGTTGATTCTTTTGCCGTTCAGTGCATTGAATGTCTACAATTATCAGCAAATTGAATCCCTGGTCGAGCAGAAAATCAGTGAGCAGAGTCATGAGCAGCTAGTCCAGATGTATCGCTCTCTGGAGGACCAGATGAGCATTGCCTTCAAAACGCTCATTTTTCTGGAACAGGATTCCGCGGTAAGAAATGTGCTAACCTCCCCGGGCAGTCGTACGCCGCTTGAGAACAAGTCGCTGGTAGAAGAAAAGTTCAAGATGATCAACAACAGTTTCTTCCTATATAATCCTTCGGTGTACTTTACCTTACTGGATTTTCATGATAGCGTTTACACTTCGTATTTGCCCAAAAGAGCACTGACGTATGGCCCCTATCTGGAACAATTCCGTGAGCGTCTGGGGGAAATAACCATTCCAAAAGGCGGTGCGGATTCACACTCGCTTCAACCGGAAGAACTCTTCTATCGCTGGGATGCACGGGATTCCAACCCTGTGCTCAGAGAGTTATCCTCCAGCCCATATCTCTTGTCGCTGTATGCTTATATGAAAGATAGCGGCGGCAAGCGATACGGGCTGGCACGAATTAGCATCGATTATTCCTACTGGTTCCAGACCATGCTGAAGGATTCACAGAGTAACCAGGAGTATTATCTTATTACAGGTAGTGGAGAGACCATAGCCAGTTCATCCAAAACAGCGGTGCTTTCACCAGAGGTTACGCGTGAAATAGCTCTTCATCCGGCACAGGCTTATCTGACCGATCCAGCCTCGGATACGCTGATTAACTACGTGTACATCGAATCACTGGACTGGTATATGGTGAATCGTATTCCACTTTCCATCCTGTTTACAGAGATATCCGAGCTTAAACAGCGTTACTTTCTGACCTTTTTTGGTTTCACAGGAGCATTTGTAGTGATGGCTTTTATGATCTCGGCAACGTTCACGCGTCCCTTGTCACACTTACAGAATAAGATGAGGGAGGTTGTCCGCAAAAACCTCAAGATTCGTATTCCCGAAGGCCGCAGCCGAGGGGAAGTATTGGAATTGACACGCACGTTTAATACGATGCTGGATGATGCCAATCAGATGATCAACAGACTCAAGGCGGAGGAACGCCAGAAGGAAGCGGTACATTTTCACATGCTCCTCGCCCAGATGAATCCGCACTTTCTCCTGAATACATTGAATACAATGAAATGGAGTGCGATCCGCAGCGGGAATGAAGAGATCTCCGAGATGTGTGTTTCCTTGGGCAAATTGCTGGAGGTCAGCCTGAATTCACAGGTCGAATTGGTATACCTGAAGGATGAGATCGAGTTGGTTCAAGCCTACCTTCATATTCAGCGGATTCGTTACCGCGATAGCTTTGAGGTGACTTGTGAATTTGACGATAAATTGGAGTATGCGCTGGTGCCCAAGCTAAGTTTGCAGCCGCTGGTGGAGAATGCCATTCACCACGGTGTCGGGCCACTGGAGCAGCTTGGTCAGATCCGCATCGGAATTTATAGGCAAGACACAGGCGTGCTGATGCTGGAGGTGGCAGACAACGGAATTGGAATGGAGGAATCCCGGCGTCAGCAGATGACCCGCACGCGTCCAGGGATCGGTCTATCCAACCTCAGGGAACGATTGCGGTTATTGTTCAAAGGCCAAAGTGAACTTGAAGTGATTGATACCAAGCCGGGGACATTAGTGAGGTTCAGCATTCCTTTTTTATTGTCGACGCCGTACGTACAGAAGCGGTCAGACTAGGGCGTGTCTGAAAACTCCGAAGGAAGCAGATTTTGCTGAATTTTCGTTCCGAGCAAGGAAGTTTTCCGCAGGCGTGCCGAGGCACGTCAAGGGAAAGTGACGAAGCATGGGGCGAAAAGGCGGTAAAAGATGCACTTCGCGAGTTTTGAGAAACGCCCTACGACTGGAGAGGGGAATCTGGCATGTGGAAAGTATTACTTGTAGAAGATGAGGTGTTTGTACGGGAGTCGGTACGAGAGATTATTTCCTGGGAAGAGCTGGGCTTCACGGTCATCGGAGAATCCGGTAATGGGACCGAAGCGCTGGCGATGATCATACAGGATACACCGGATCTGGTACTGACCGATATTGTTATGCCAGGTATGGATGGTCTGGAATTACTCAAACAGACCCGTCAGGCCGGGTTAAAAACCAAGTTTGTGATGCTCACCTGTATGGGGGAGTTCGAATATGTACGTCGTGCGATGGAATACGGAGCTTCCAATTATATTCTGAAGCTGTCGATGAGTGTGAATTCACTGCGTGATACACTTCGTAAAGTAAGTGCAGAACTGGGAGCTTCGGCGGAGGTCCGAACGGAGGCAGACCATCATGAAGTGCCACCTTCCACACCGGTTCTCACATCAATGACTGATTTGCCTAATTCTCTTACGGTCTCTTCTGCGCCCTCACCTGAACCTGATCTTCCATTTACACCTGTTCGTGAGCCGATTGTGAAACACCCGGAGATTAGCAAAATAATTCAGTACATCGGACAGCATTACGACCAGGACATTACCGTCAAATCCATGTCACGATATGTGATGATGGGCGAGAATTATGTGAGCGCTTTGTTCAAAAAGAAAACCGGCCATACCTTGATTCATTACCTGCATGGGGTACGGATGGAGAAAGCGGCTGAATATTTGCGCGAGACGGACCTACCTGTACAGGAGATTGGTTACCGCGTGGGATTCGGAAGTGATAATTATTTCATCAAAATATTCAAGCGTTGGACTGGTTGCACGCCCAGCCAGTATCGTCATCGTTCGTGACTCACAGGATGAGTAGAAGGAATATGTGTACCCAGTGCTTAGACAAGGTAGGGTAAATCCGTATTTTTGTTCAATCCGAATCATGGATATGTATCTTATGAACCCAGCAAGGTCCCTGCTACGATGTAACGGAAGGTATCACTTCAATTCAGGGAGGTCATGTGACCAGATGAGAATCAAAAAAGGATTAACGGGATTAATCGTAGGTGCGCTGATGCTGGGCTTGCTTGCCGGCTGTGTAGGTAAAAATGAGACGAACGGTGGAGATAACGGAGGTGGAGCGGCAGAGGGAAAAGTGAAGCTCACCATGTGGGGCGCGGTGCCGCCTGAGAATGGTCCACAGGAAGTGGTGGATACCTGGAATGCGGAGCATCCTGATATTCAGGTGGAATATGTGCGGTTTGTGAATGACGATGATGGCAACCTGAAGCTGGATACGGCGCTGTCCACCGGACAGAACGTTGATCTGTATGTCAACTATACCCTTACAAATCTGGATAAACGCATCAAGGGCGGGACAGCACTGGATCTGGGCGAGTTCACTGACTACAACATTGATGAGAAAATGGGAGAGGATGCGGCTTCCTGGAAAGTGGATGGAAAATATTACGGGATGCCAACCAAGAAAAACGCTGCCTTCTTCGCTTTAAATATGAAAGCGCTTGATCAGGCCGGACTGAGCGTTCCAACAGCCTGGACTTGGGATGAAGCCCGTGAATATGCACTCAAACTGAAGACGGCTGGTTTCAAGTACGGATTGGTTCAGCATACCGCTTCCTATGTAGACCCGCTCGATTCCGTTCTGGTGAAGAACGGCTATGTTAAGGCGGACGGTACTTCCAATCTCGATGATCCGCTTGTCACTAAATGGCTGGAGACATTGAACGGAATGATGAAGGAGGATGCAACTACGCCACCACTTGGTGAGCAGCTGACTTCCAAAATGCCGGTGGAGAACATGTTCCTTGCTGGTGAGTCTGCCATGATTAATATCGGAGAATGGCTGATCCGCACATCCAACAATATGACTGAGTTCCCTCGGGATTGGAAAATCGCCTTTGCCCCTGTACCGAGACTGGCTGCACAAGAAGCAGATATGGTGAAGAGTGGAGGACTTGGTGACTTTATTGCGATCAATTCCAAGTCGAAAAATAAAGAAGCCGCATGGGAGTTCCTGAAATGGTACGCCGATGGGGGAATGATGCCGATGGCTGCGGGTGGACGTCTTCCTTCCTCCAATGCGGTTGATCAACAGACTGCGATCGATCATCTGCTGGGCGATTATGCCGATTCTTATGACAAGGAGTCACTGGAATTTGTGTTGTATGGTGACGAGACACCTACGTTTGTCCGCAGCATTGCGCAGGAAGTGGTCGATCTGCGTGCACAGGAGTATGAAAAGTTCTTCCTCGGTAACCAGACTGCCGAAGTAACGGTACAGAACATGGTCAAACGCCATAATGACTGGCTGAAGCAGAATCAATAGAAAGCGAAAGCAATGAGTCCAAAGGCCGTCCCAATGGGGCGGTTTTTTCTATATAAGCAATAGAACAATTCCATGTTGTTTTCCTCCCGAAAGTCACTGCCGAAATACATATATCTGTGATATCAGGTACAGGGTTATGTTCCTTAAATGTTAGAGGACATCTTGTTATGCTTAATTCCAGAACAGATGTTAAGGAGTGGGGGAGCATATGCATAAATCCTGGATGAAACGGCAGAGCAGGCTCGGGTATCTGTTTATTGGGCCCAATATGATTGGCGTGCTGTTGTTTTTTATTATACCGGCTGTCTATTCGTTCTATCTCATGTTCACCGATTACAAATTCATGAGCCCGGAGACGAATTTCGTAGGGCTGGACAATATCCGCCGGATGTTGAATGATGATCTGTTTGGCGTGGCGCTGCGGAATACATTTGTATTTCTGTTAGCGGTTCCGGTATCGATGGGGTTGGCTTTTATCGTGGCGGTAGCGCTGAACAAGTCGGTGTATTGGCAAAAAACGCTGCGTGCTCTCTATTTCATGCCCTATATCACCAGCGGCGTTGCCATCGCCTTTGTCTGGATGCTGTTATTCCAGCCAACATCTGGGCCCATTAATGGCTTCTTGCGGGGAATCGGTATTACGAATCCACCCGGATGGTTATCAACAACCGAATGGTCCATGTATGCGATTGATATCATCTGGATTTGGTTCATGTTGGGTTACAACATGATTATTTATCTGGCCGCTTTGCAGGAAATTCCGGAGGAACTGGTTGAGGCTGCACGGATAGATGGAGCCCGTCCTTGGCAGACGATACGCCAAGTGATCTGGCCGCTTGTGAGTCCGACTACCTTTTTACTACTAATTACCGGGCTGATTATGACGATCAAAAACTTTGGTATTATTCAGGCCATAACTCAGGGTGGGCCGGGAAACAGTACAACAGTGTTGTCACTTTTTATCTATCAGAATGCCTTCCGATATTACGAGATGGGCTACGCTGCTGCCATTAGCTGGGCACTCTTTGCCATCATTATGGTCTTCACTGTATTGCAGTGGCTTGGTCAGAAACGTTGGGTTCACTACTAGGAGAGGAGGGATCGTTATGGAGAAACAAATTGCCGCGAATGCAAAGCCCACAGCTCCACATTCACCTAAAGTTAAAGTCCGCATGGAGTCCTTGAGCCAGATTCGGAAAATCATACTGACACTTCTGATGTCCGGGTTTGCCCTGCTGATGATTATGCCGTTCATCTGGATGATCAGCACATCATTCAAATCTCCTGCGGACGTATTCACCTATCCCATCCAGTGGATACCCTCCAGCCTGAACTGGGAGCATCATATCAAGGTTTGGAGCGGGGCGGATACTTTTGCGACTTATTATCTGAACTCGTTGAAAATATCGCTAATAAGCACGATCGGAGCTGTATTTCTCTCGGCTTTTGCCGCCTATGGCTTCGCACGGATTCAATTCAAAGGTCGGGAGACGCTGTTCCTAATCTATCTCTCGATGATGATGGTGCCACCGCAGGTGCTCTTTGTCCCGAAGTTCCTGATGTTTGAATGGGTTGGCATATATAATACGCATTGGGCATTGATCCTGCCTGGAATGTTCACGATATTTGGCGTGTTTATGCTGCGGCAATTCTTCCTGTCCGTGCCTTCAGAGATCTCGGAAGCGGCGTTCATCGACGGTGCCGGTCACCTGCGCATATTCTTCAGGCTGATTCTGCCCTTGGCGAAGCCAGCGCTGGCTACCCTGGCGATCATTGATTTCTCCTGGCACTGGAATGACTATGAAAATGCGCTTGTGTTCCTCATCGACAAAGACCTATACACCGTGCCGCTCGGACTGCAGAACTTTATTCTGGAGAACAATGTGGACTATAACGGCATGATGGCCGCTGCCACGGCAGGCATTATTCCGATGATTATCGTTTTCCTCGTGGGTCAGCATTATATCATCCAGGGCGTGGCCGGAAGTGCTGTGAAGGGCTGAAGCTGCTGTTACTGTGATCCCATAAAATAACCCTTTTGCTGAACGAAGAGATTTTCGTGGCAGAAGGGTTTTCTGTTGTAAGGGAGAATTAATCCATGATCTGAGTTTATCCATTGGAGGAGATTCTTTATCGGGATTCATGAGACACTTTTAAATAAGGAAGAGGATGTCGTTGAAGCTGAGTATAATCATATTTATTGTTTTTATATTGGTTGGTGTTTCTTCGTTCTTTCTAACCTTTTTCCTAGTTGGATCTTTTTAAATTTGATTGGAGTAGTAATGGGCGTATTTACACTTGGTATGGGGTTGTTTCATGGCATGAAGCAATTTAAAAACATCGTAAAACGAATATCTTTCAAGTGCTGTTGTATCATTATTGGTATCAGCTTGATATGGATTTTTGCTCCTAAAACAGTGTCGGGTATCCAGGATATAGGTCCTTATCTCTCTCAAGATTACGAAACAGTAACAGGTAAACCGAACTACATAGGATCCATGGGCAGGAAATGGAGGGAACAAACCATCGAAATAAATCAAATGGAAGTGATTAACACTCGGGATATCGCCTGGGAAAATCGAGATAAAACACTGGAAATAAAGTATCTGCCCAGAACCAAATATGTTATGAGTATTAGAGCACTTGAGTAATAGATATATTTTCAAATATCTCTGAGTCTAATCTGAACGATCAATATCTTCTCCAATACAATAGTTTAAACTTCGTATATAATTAACAATGACATATGATGCTGTATGACTACATAACTATCGCGAGGTGCACTAGACTTATGCCAACTATCTACGACTTTACCGTAACCAGAACCAGTGGAGAGCGTTTCCCGCTCTATCAATATGAAGGAAAACCTGTGCTCATCGTAAACACGGCAAGTAAATGTAAATATACGCACCAGTTTGATGACATGCAGAAGCTGTATGACCAGTACAAGGATCAAGGGCTTCAGATTATTGGTTTCCCGTGTAACCAGTTTGCAGAGCAAGAGCCTGGAAGCAGTTCGGAAGCGGAATCGTTTTGCCAGATTAACTATGGTGTGAAATTTCCGATGTTCTCCAAACTGGATGTGAATGGAGAAGCGGCGCACCCGCTCTACGACTTTTTGAAAAGATCAGGGCCTTTTGCTGGCTTTGATGAAACAGATATACAGGCCAAACTATTGAAATTAATGGTGGCTGAGAAGGCACCGGAATGGTTACACGGCGATGCAATCAAATGGAATTTTACTAAATTCCTGATTGATGCTGGAGGCCGTGTGGTCAGACGTTTCGAACCTGTTGACTCCATCGACGAGATTCAAGAGAGTATTAAACAGCTTTTATAATTTCACTTTCATATATCCTACAGGGGCATGACACAAATCGTTTCCCTCTCCCGAACAGGAGGTGCATGGATGTGCCAAGCTTGATGCAATTTAGTGCTTCACTGGAGTATAGTTACCGTTCCACCAGCACGTTTAACCCGGGCAAGACAGATGGATTCCACTCACATCCACATTATGAGATATATTATTTTCATGATGGAGAATGTACTTACATTATAGGAGACCGGGTATATAACCTGGAGCCGGGTGATCTGGTGCTGATGCATGGCTTGACTCTTCATCGACCACATCCGAAACCCGGAAGTGCTTACGAGCGAAGCACATTGCATTTTGATCCGTCTGCCATTCGCAGCAGCCTGCATCCGGACCGTATGGCTGAGGTCTTGAGGCCATTTGAAGAACTCAGAAATTGCCGGGTCAACCTGAAGGGGGATAGCCGCTCTGAATTCGAAGCTCTATTGCATGATCTTCATCGTCTGTCTCAAAGTCAGAGCAATTTCAGGCAAGAGCGAATGAATGTCAGACTGTGTGATCTGTTGTATTTTGTAGCAGAGATCTGCCAGGGTGATGTCCAGGAGCAACTTCCCTCATCGGAGAGGGAGCGGCATGTGCAGCACATTATCCGTTATGTCGATACACATTATATGAAGGATATTGGTCTGGATGATTTGGCACTGGAATTACATCTTTCCAAGCCATATCTGGCAGGCATGTTTAAGGAAATGACAGGTTTGACGGTATTCAAATATCTCTATGACCGTCGCATCAATCAGGCGAAGCTTTTGTTTCAGTTCCAGCCTGAGATCACGGTGACAGAAGCAAGTCGATTGTCCGGTTTCAAACGCCTTTCGCATTTTAGTCGGATGTTCAAACAAAGTGTGGGATGTTCGCCTGACCTGTACCGTACCCAATTGCATCGTCAATCATAGAAGTCTTCTGTAAGCTGACCGGCTTGTCTGGTTGGCCTTTTTTGTTGATTTTCGTTCGGGGAATGCGTATCACTGTGTTTAGAGCACACGCAGAACAGGTAAAGAAAGGTAATGAAACCACAGGAGGCGATTATGAATGAAACAGCGCACACCGGACCAGAATAACAACGATACCCGTCAGGAACAATCCCGAGACAATCCTGAACAATATAAGACAGAGCACGAAAGTCTGCTTGACCGTTATGAAGAAGAACAGACTGTAGATCCAATTCCGATGGAAGATCTGAATATGGAGGCACAGGAAGAGAAGAATAAGGATCAGACCAAAAGCAACTCGTCGACCGAAGAGAAATACCGGGCGGATTATCGCAAAAAGACGGGCGAAGGATAATTCCAATTGTTGTTTTGGGCAAACTTGTTGAAATGTTTTCGGTGAATGTATATTTAGTGAAAATAAATTAGTTTGTTGACTAATGTAGGTTACTATATTATAGTTACTATGTTGGCAATTGAAAAAAAATTTTGGGAGGCGAATAAGCATGACAACTTTTTTTGATGCGTTGAAAAACAGAAGATCTTATTATGGAATCAGCAAGGAATCTACAATTTCGGATGCTAAAATCCAGGAAATCGTAGAAGAAGCAGTGAAATATACACCAACTTCCTTTAACTCACAAACATCCCGTGCCGTTGTATTGCTCGGTGAACAACATGATAAATTGTGGAATCACACAGAAGAAATTTTGCGTGAAGTGGTAGGCAATGAAGAAGCCTTCAAATCCACAGCAGAGAAAATGACTGGATTCCGCAGCGGATATGGTACGGTTCTCTTCTTCGAAGATAACAACGCGATCGCACAGCTTCAACAAAATTTTGCAGCCTATGCAGATAACTTCCCAATCTGGGCTAACCAATCCAACGGTATGTTGCAACTGGTAATCTGGACTGCTTTGGAACAAGAAGGTCTGGGTGCATCTTTGCAGCACTACAACCCGTTGATTGACGAGAAAGTGAAGCAAGAATGGAGCATTCCTGAGAACTGGAGATTGATCGCTCAGATGCCATTTGGTAAACCAACGGCAGCACCGGGTGAGAAAGAATTCCAACCCATTGAAGAGCGCGTAAAAGTACACAAGTAAATCAATTTCATAATACCTTTAGCTGCTTCAATCAAGGCTAGATATAGATCAAAACGTTTCAATTTGTCTATATATAGTTACACAAATTCATTTTAATGAGTTATGAAATTGATTGAAGTAAGCTTCGCATTTCCCAACATTTAACCACATACGGCCTCGCTTCAATTTGATACGATGATAGTTGATCGTAATCCAATGAAGCGAGGCTTTTTGATGTGAATAATAGATTAAAAGACATAACAAACCAACGGATATGGAAAATGGCTTTATGCGGGGTATTAACACTTGGATCAGTGGCTGGATACAGCTCTACCGTTCAGGCCGCAACCGTGCAGCAACAATTTCAGGATACGCGTACCAGTTATGCCAAGGATGCCATTACACATCTGGTGACCAAAGGCATTGCTGCCGGTACGTCAGAGACTACGTTTGAACCGAAAAAAGCCGTTACTCGTGCAGAGTTTGCGACGTTTGCGGTGAGATTGCTAGGTTTGAAGCCCGTTAAAAATAATATAAATCCCTATCAGGATATAAGCATGAATGCTTGGTATTACGGCAACGTTGCTGCCATGACGAATCTTTTTATTTTGGAGGGTAAGGGTCAGGGAACGTTCCAGCCTAATGCTTCCATTACGCGCGAAGAAGCGGCTGCCCTTCTTGTGCGAATGCTGAAACAACAGCCCGTAGAGACATCACTCTTATCTTCAACGTATTTTGACGCAGCGGATATCTCGGACTGGGCACGTCCTTATGTGCAGACAGTATATCAACTTGGACTAATGCGGGGAAGCGGAGGCGTGTTCCGACCACATGACCAGGTAACGCGAGAAGAAGCAGCCGTAATGCTCGATGCCATTTTACAAAAGAAAACATGGTCTGAGCAGTTACAACGTGGGGATGAACTTGGCGTTCAGATGGGCTGGCAATATAACTCCACTACCGCTGAATTCAAGAAGCAAGTGGAACAGTCTGAGGTCAATACGCTCGTCCCGCGCTGGTTTTTCCTGAACAGCAGTATGAAAGTAACAGATCACGCCGACCCGGCATTGATCTCCTGGGCATCCGCCACAGATAGACAGCTATGGCCATTGCTGGGTAATCGTTCCGATTCGGCACTTACGCATCAGATGTTATCCAGCTCAGCCAACCGAGCGGCAGTGATCTCACAGGTAGCCGCTTATGTCAAAACCTATAAACTGGACGGCATTAATGTAGACTTCGAGAATGTTGATCCTGCGGATCGTGAAGGGTTAACGGCATTTGTGACCTCTTTGACGGCTACATTGCACGCACTGGGTGCTGTGGTGTCCGTGGACGTTTCGCCAGACCTGGGTACTGATTGGACGGATGCATTTGATTATGCCAAACTGGGCGCTGTATCGGATTATATGGTGCTGATGGGATACGAGGAACACTGGAACGGTGATCCGAAAGCAGGATCAGTGGCGTCTCTTCCATGGGTGGAAAAGGCTTTGGATACCATGCTCTCCGAGGTGGTACGTGCCAAAACAATTTTGGCCCTTCCATTGTATACACGAGACTGGTCTTCCGTGAATCCAGCAACCAGCTCTTGGGACATTACACTGGCAGACCAGGGAATGCGTGCGCATGCTACGGGATCTGTAAGACGATGGGATGCAAGTCTGGTTCAATATATTATCGGGTACAACAGTAATGGTAAGCCTAGATATATTTGGGCAGAGGATAGTCGTTCGTTATCGGCCAAAGTGTTGATGAGTGAGCAACGGCAGATTGCTGGACTGGCTTACTGGTATATGGGCGGCGAAACAGCGGATGTATGGAACGCGATTTCGAATGCATCGCGATTTGAATCGTATAACTTCTAAGCAATCATGAATTTTATAGACCCAAACTCACCGTGATTCCGGCGGATGGTTTGGGTCTGTTTGTTTTGGTATAAGATAAGCAATATCAGGAATCGTTTAAGCTTGGCTGAACAGTTTAATGTATATAAGGACAAACTGTTTAATTAAATTAGATAAATGGAAGTTCAGGAGGAGAAGGAGCATGCGAGAGGTTGATTGCATAATTGTAGGTGGAGGGCTCGCAGGGCTTCAGGCAGCCATTCAGCTTGGACGTTATTCAGCTCATCAGGTGTTGGTAATTGACGCGGGAGAAGGCAGATCGACGTTATGCCGGACTTATCATAATATCCTCGGTTTCCCCGATGGGGTATCCGGTGAAGAGCTTAGAGAACGAGGCAGGATGCAGGCAGAGCGGACTGGTGTATCTTTTGAGAAAGACCGTATCGTTAAAGCAGAACGTAAGGGAGAACATATTCAATTATTCGGTACTTCCGGATCTGAATATAGGAGCAAAACCGTGTTATTGGCAACGGGGCTCACGGATAGAGTTCCGGACATTCCGGGACTAACCCCTACGCTGGGCCGAACGGTGTATGTCTGCCCTGATTGCGATGGTTATGAGATTCAGGATCAACGTACGGTACTATTGGGATCTGGCGAAGCAGGTGCCAATATGGCGATGATTTTGATTCAGCGTACGAATGATCTGTTATATATCAATCATGAGCAGGCTCCCATATCTGCTGAGCTGCATCGCAGCATGAAAGAGGCGGGCGTTCGTTATCTGGAAGCGGCTGTCCAGGAAGTGCAACAGATTGAGGATGGCCATATTACCGGTGTGCTGACCGAAGATGGACAGATCTTTGAGTCGGAGCGTGGATTTATCGCATTTGGAGGCAACCGGGTACACTATGAACTGGCGGAGCAGCTGGGAGCTGTGATTGCAGATAACAAACATGTAGAAGCTGATCCACGCAGCTTGCAGGCAGCGAATAATGTATGGATAGCAGGGGATCTGGGCCTGCACGCAGAACAAGCAACCGTTGCGATGGGTGAAGGTTCCATTGCCGCGATCTGGATTCATAAGGCGTTACAGCAGATGACCAAGGATTCACGTTGAAATGTACCTCTGGATAAGAGGCTGATTATTCAATTATTACCAAAAAGTCCTCCCAAGCCATGCGTATGGCAGGAGGACTTTTTAAGCTAACTTTTGCTATGGAGAAAAGGATTTACGCTTGTTTATCCGATGAATCCGTTGACTTGGAAGAAGACTTCTCATCCTTTGAGTCATGTGAGAAATCTTTGCGAATGTTGTCCACGATATCACCAACCACGCCTTCGATCATATCGGTTGGTCCGGGATTATTTTTGTCTGGATGGATAACGGTATTTACTCCTGGTTCAAGTTCATCGTTTGTCTTCTCATGTTTGGTTTTATCACGCATGGGAAATCCCTCCTGGTTCAATATTGTTTAAGGTGTTCATTAACATATCCAAACACCGTTACGTATATGTAAACGATTAACCGCTGTAGTTCTTTTGAAACGTGTACTTGCTCATATATAGAAGATATATACAGAATTGAACGTACTGATTAAAGTTCTGCAATACGTTTATATTATAGATAACCAGTGAGTATTAAGTTTAAAGTTCCAAACCAATAAACAACTATTATGCAGGAGGTTATTCAGATGAATGAAGAAAATCATGTAATCCATAAAGATGGCCAGGTTTCAACGGACAAGGTGGACAATGCAATCGAGAAGATTGCGCCGGAAGAAAGAGAACAGATTTTACAGAACTTTGATGCATTCAAAGAATACCTGGGTAAGCGAATTGCCATGGGAGAATCGATTGGACTAAGTGAGGAGCAGATGGCCAAAATTGCCGAGAAAGTAGCGGATTATCTGGCAGCTCGGGAGGAACCCCGTAATCGTGAAGAAAAACTGCTTCAGGAGCTGTGGAATGTCGGCAAGGAAGATGAACGTCACATGCTGGCTCATATGCTCGTTCGTTTGGCACAAAGCTCCACACCCAATCATTAAGATTAGTATCTATGCGGGAACTTGTGACGTCTTATTCAGGGGTTAGAAAGTCCCGCAGCAATCTAAGGAATCTGACACACGTTATAAACAGCCGTTGATAGCGTATTTTCAGGAAATTTTGGCAAGTAACGTGTCTCATGTTCGTTACAAAAATAAAAGGAGCGCCATAAGGCCAAATAAGTCCTCGGTTCTTTAGCCGTCTGAACCATTCGTCACGACTAGGCAACTTGGACTTCAAGATGTTCTGGACACAGACATCCTTCATGTATCACTTGACTGAGTTTAAAAGACACACCCTAGTAAAGAACCTCTGAATGGCGATGCCTTCAAGGGTTCTTTGCCGTTTATGGAGACTACAGACAGAAGTGATGACGCGCGTTGTAACTATTTTTAATCTGGCTGATACTTTTATAATCCCTGTTCCAAGTATGATAGGAAAAGAAAGAACGTTGGAATCGATAGTTCACATGAGCGTTTGAGAAGCAAGACTTCCGGTTAAGGAATAATAACGTTCATATTAAGGAGAGGTGTTACCTATGAAGAACGCGACAAAACAATGGAAACTACGAATGATCGGTGCAGTTGTTGCTTTACTTGGCATGATTGTGCTGACTACATATATACTTACCCCTGCGAATGCTCAAGGTAGTACGGACGCTCAACAGCCTTCTGGCAAAGAAGCACAGGTTGCCAACTCCGAGATGTTTACAGCCTATGTTGAAGGTATGCATATAGAAGACGGCAAATTGTTTATGACAGTGGACAAGATTGGCTGGTATCAGGGTGAAGAAGCCGATGCGATTTTTGCACAGCGCAATCCGGAAGCTGGTATAGACGGTGCTCCAGATGGTTACTATATTGTTAACGATAGCAAAGAGCAGGAACAAGTTGAGGTTAGTGCCAATGCTGAAGTGTTGATGCAGTTGTATGATCGAGATGGTACAATGCAGGGCGTAGACATTCAGTGGAATGAACCCATGACATTATCCAAGTTCGAATCGTTGTATGAGAATACCCGTATCCTTGATCTGTCCGTATTCCCGTATCATCTGACGGTGCAGGATGGAAAAGTGACTAAAATTGTGCAACAATACATCCCATAAAATAAGCTGAAATTCATCAATCAAGCATTCCTCCTGTCCATTGGAACGGTGAGGGATGCTTTTTGGTTATGACAAATTCATGAAAGCGATTGTAATTAATGGTAGCTACATGTATCATTATTGGAATGGCGTTTTTACATAGTTCAGGAGGAGCCTCATGCTTAAAGACATGATTGCATTAACTAAGCCCGGACTACTAAGGTTAAATGTGTTTGCGGTGGCGGTAGGATTCTGGGTAGCTTCAAAATGGGATATCAACTGGTTATCTCTGCTCATGGTCGTAATTGGATCAACTTTGGTTATTGCTTCAGCTTGTGTAATCAACAATTATTGGGATCGTGAATTGGACCAAAAGATGGAGCGCACCAAAAAAAGGATGGATTACATCAACCATCTGAAGCCAGGGTTTGTACTTGGTTATGGCATTATCCTTGGTGTTGTGGGACTAGCAGTACTGTATCTCCTGGTGAATCCGTTATCAGGCTGGATGGCACTGCTTGGGTGGTTCGCTTACATCGTGATTTACACGATGTGGTTGAAACGCAGTTCGACGTGGAGCACGTCGCTGGGTGGAATTGCGGGAGCGATGCCGCCTGTCATCGGTTATACGGCTGTAACCAATGAGATTGATGCAGGTGCCTGGTTGCTGTTTGCACTATTATTCTTGTGGCAACCACCACACTTCTGGTCATTGGGTATTCGCCGGGTAGAGGAGTATCGCGCTGCGGGCTTCCCGTTGTTGCCAGTAGTTAAAGGGGTGAAACGCACCAAGTTTCAGATGATCCCTTATGTTTTTCTGCTGCTTCCTGCTGTATTTCTGTTGTATTATTTCAACTACGTAGGTCTGGTATTTCTGATTGTATCTTTGGTCGGTGGACTGATCTGGTTTGTGCATACCCTTAGCGGACTGAAGACACAGGATGATGAGAAGTGGGCAAAAGTAAACTTTTTGATCTCGGTGAACTATCTCATGCTCGTATTTATTGTGATGGTCGCGAATACGGTATGGTCTTAATCAGGTAATGAACAGATCCTTTTTCAGAGAGATTTCACCTTAAGCTAACAGGCTGCATCGAATGAAAAAGCACACTATGGAATAGCGTTTGGACAACCTTGAGTTGTTACAACATATTCTCTGGGGTGCTTTTTTGGTATAATAAAACAATTGAATCATATAAGTGGAATTTATAATGCAAGATGGGAAGTGACAGCATGAGTAATTTGGAACAGGCCGTGCGATGGAGACAAGAAGGCAAGGTACAGGAAGCGATTGAACTACTGCAAGAGATTACAGTCCAGGAACCCGAGAATGCCAATGTCTGGTATCAGCTGGCTTGGGCGCATGATTCGCTTGGGTTAGAGCGGGAGGCTGTCCCGCATTATGAGAAGGCACTAAGTCTTGGACTTTCTGGCGAGGACAGAGCAGGTGCAATACTTGGACTAGGCAGTACATATCGAACGCTTGGACAGTATGAGCAGGCAAAGGTTTGGTTTGAAACGGGCATGAAAGAATTCCCGGCGTACCGGGAATTTGAAGTTTTCTATGCCATGGTGCTCTACAATCTGGGTGAACATGCAGAAGCGATCCAAAGACTGCTCGTGCAACTTGCGGACACATCAAGTGACAAGAGAATCAATGACTATAACAGAGCAATCCGTTACTACGCAGATCAGCTCGATCGTGTGTGGGAATAGATCGAATACACAGAAAAGGGGATGTATGAATGAACTCCAATCAAGAACTGAAACAGGTGAATGAAAGGTTGGATCAAATTGAGCAAAAGCTGGATAACCTGGGAGAGAGCCAGCAGGGCAAACGCTCACCTGGCGTGCGCTTCCTGATTGGTTTTGGCATCACGATTGCGATTATATCTGTACTGCTGCTGACTCTCGGTGTTATCCAATTTGTGAGTAACGGATAGGAGAAAAGGATCATATCGACAAAGGTAGTGATTCTCCGAATTTTCTTACATAGCCTGGCCGAGCCACTGTTGCACCTCTTCAATAAACCGCCGCGTAGCGGGCGATAGATTGCCCAAAGATGGGCAGGCCATGCCAATCGTACGATAAGGATCTCCAGTGAGTGGCACGAAGGCGAGTGAATCGGTATGATTTTGAAGAACCATTTCCGGAAGCAGGCTGATACCGAGGCCATTACGGACCATCGCCATGATGGCTTGATCCTCTGCGACTTCATAGACGACATTAAGCTTGGCTGCATGCTGCCGGATCAGTCGTTCTATCTCGTTATCTCCGCCCCACTTGGGCAGAATAAAGGGTTGCTCCAGCAGAACATCAAACGAAACAGTTTCCTCTGAGGCGAGAGGATGATCCAGAGGCAGGATGCACATCATCCTGTCTTTTTGTAATGAGATCGTCTCAAAAGGTGATGAATCGCCGAGGGACAGAAATCCGAGATCGATGGCACCTCCGGCCAGCCAGCCCTCAATCTCAGCATAATCGCCCTCCCACAGCTTGATCTCAATTCCGGGATGACGCAGGCGAAATTGTTTCAGGATGCCGGGCAACCATTGTGTGGAGACACTTGCGAACGTACCGATACGCACCGTACCAATCTCCGCGCCACGAATGAGAGAGATCTCCTGATTCATCAGTTCCGTCCAGCGCAGAATCTCACGGGTGTATCCCAGAATACGTTCGCCTTCAGCGGTAACCCGTACACCGGAGCGGCCGCGATGGAGCAGTGAAAAACCACATTCTGTCTCCAGACTTGCGATGGCATGGCTGACTGCGGATTGGGTGATATTGAGCGCTTCTGCTGCTTTGGTGAGACTGCCATGTTCCACAATGGTATTTAATATTTCGTATTTGATCAATGACATGAATGGTTCCGTTCCTTCCCATTTTGGATGCATGAGTTTATTTCATATAATCCATTATAAATATTCATTTTTATAATGCAAAGAGATCATTTATACTTGCCAAGGCAGTTAGTTTGACGCACGATCACACAGATCAGAATACATAGAATGAAGGTTGAAGCAAGATGAATGGTGTACAAGTTAATCAAGGTCAGACAGCAAGAAGAGCGGATATACAGATGCTGCTCGCAACGGTTATATGGGGATCTTCCTATCTGTTTATGAAATCGGGCCTGGAGTCCATGCAAGAATTGAATCTGGTCGCATTTCGTTTTGGAATTGCCTTTATTGCCGCAGGACTTCTTTTTCATCGGCGGTTGTTTAAGATGGATCGCAGAACACTTGTGGCAGGAGCGATTATGGGGACAGCTTTATTCGCTGCATTTGTATTCATCACCTATGGTGTGCAACGAACCACGACATCCCAAGCGGGATTCCTAATAAGTTTGGCCGTTATTTTTGTACCGATCCTGACGACGATCCAGCATCGTCGTATGCCGGATAAACGATTGACACTCAGTATCCTGGTTGCCGTTACCGGGCTTGGCTTGCTGACGCTTCAGCATCAGCTTAGTCTGCACACGGGAGATATTCTCTGCATACTAGCAGCACTTGTGTATGCCATCTATATCATGATTGCTGGCAAGTTCACACCGAAGCATGATCCGTTAACATTGGGGACAGTTCAATTGGGTGTTGCAGCGATGTGGGGAATTGCAGCTACATTTATGCTGGAAACGCCACGTATGCCCGATACGGCTGAATCCTGGGCAGCCATTTTTGGCTTAGGTGTTTTGTGTAGCGGCTTGGGGTACATTCTGCAGACACTCGCGCAGCGCCATGCCTCTCCCACAAGAACAAGTCTGATTTTTTCACTCGAACCACTGTTTGCAGCAGCCTTTGCATTTACCTTTCAAGGGGAATCGCTAACGTTGCAAGGGTATGCGGGAGCAGCTTTGATGTTGGTTGGTGTTCTGATCACAGAGATCAAACTTCCACAGCCTATCTTCTGGCGCAGAAAACGCCCGGTTTTACAGTCGGAACTCGGCGATCAGGGAGCACCAAGTGTATAATTGGAGGACTAAGGGTCCTTTCGTCATCTTCTATGAAGGTGGGGAGAGGGCCTTTTTGGTTATGTCCTACACCTTGTGTAACAGATAAACAACTACCTAACAAAAACAAAATAACATAACCTTGTTTTGTTGATTTTTGTTTTTTATGCTACACTGAATGGAAAATTAGGAAAAACGGGTGAGTAGGATGGCCAAAAGAGTAACGATGCAGCAGATTGCGGATGCTGCGGGGGTGTCCAAATTCGCAGTCTCCCGTGCGCTGACGGGCAAGCCAGGTGTCAGTGATCATACACGCGAGATGATTGTCAGAACAGCGGGGCAGCTCGGGTATTTCAGAACTGAGCCTAAGCGTTATCCGGGTGAAACACAGATATCAACGGAGATGAAGCCAGAAGCGGAGCGACAAGGCACGATATTGATTTTGTTTCCCAACATTCGTTCTCAGAATCGATCTTCCTTATACTGGGGTCCAGTGTTTGATGGCATTTCTGAGAGGCTGAATGAGAAGGGGATGGATATTCTAACGCTGACAGAACCCTCTTCAGATCGGATGTTCTCGGTCCTTAATCCCGACGCAATCAGCGGAGTCATTACCGTGGGCACCATCTCAACATCGGTATTGCTGGAGATTTACAGGCTGCGTATTCCGCTTGTCATGGTGGATCATGAAGACCCTGCCATATACGCTGACTCGGTTTTTACGGACAATATGAAGTGTATGAAAGAACTGGTTCTGATGCTCGTTGGAAAAGGGTATAGAAAGTTCCAGTTTGCCGGGCAACTGCCCGATGCGGCAAGTTTTAGAGAACGCTGGCTTGGATATCGTACGGTGCTGGAAGAGAAGCAGTTGGAGGGGGGACAGCAAGAAGGCTTGCTGGGACCAGAGTATGATCAGATCCGGAGATCCATTGCTGAAATGGAGCTGGAGGATATCCCTGAAGTTATTGTATGTGCAAATGACCATACAGCTGTTATTGTCATTCAGGCACTCCAAAGTCGAGGCATTCAGGTGCCTGAACGCTGTGCTGTAACCGGATTTGACAATACGCAAACGGATGAACCCATTCTTGCTTCGGTACATATTAACAAAGAGAATCTGGGAACAAGAGCAGTAGATCAGCTATTGTGGCGGATCATACATCTGGATGAACCATATGAACGCAAGCTGATCTATTCGGAATTAATTATTCGTGATGAATACAACGCCAGTATACTGTAATGGGATATGAATTTACGGGCTCATTTTAACAATGATCATACGGGTAAATGAAATCAGGTGAAAGACATGGAGAGGTTAGAGCTTCATGTCTTTTTGTTATGCAGAGATTGTTTAACAAATTAAATCACAAAACAGATTGACTATAAGAAGCATATCGTGTTAATTTTGTTTTGTAAGTTATTTGTTTTTATAATAACAAAACCTAACAAAATAATGTTTACCAACTCTAACAACAATGGAGGCTGTCATGAGTACAATACAATCACATGTTTTTCAGAATTGGACGTTCAAGGCTTGCGAAGATCAAGAGTGGATGCCGGCTCAGGTGCCCGGCTGTGTGCATACAGATTTGCTGAAGCTGGGCAAGATTCCAGATCCTTTTTATGGAACAAACGAGAAGGAAGTACAATGGATTGATAAGATAGATTGGGAATATCAGACGGAATTTGACGTTGCCGAAACGTTGTTCTCGCAGGAACATCTGGAACTGGTGTTTGATGGTCTGGATACATATGCGGATGTGTATGTGAATGAGGTGCATGTGTTATCAGCAGATAATATGTTCCGAGTATGGAAGGCAGATGTAAAGGCTGTATTGAAGGGGAAAGGCAACATTCTCCGAATACGTTTTCGGTCACCAATTCAGGAAGATCTGCCGAAGCTGGAGAAGCTCGGATATGCATTACCGGCATCGAATGATCAGTCCGATGTTGGCGGACTTGGCGACAAGAGAGTAAGTATTTTTGCACGTAAAGCCCCGTATCACTATGGTTGGGACTGGGGTCCGCGTTTTGTAACCAGTGGGATCTGGCGTGAAGCACGTCTTGAAGGTTGGACACAGGTACGAATCAATGATGTGTATATCCAGCAAAATGAAGTAAGCGCTACCTCAGCTTCATTAACTGCTGTTGTGGAAGTCGAGACATCACAAGCGGTAGATACGATTATTCGTATCGGCGCAGATGGACAGAGATGGGAAAGATCCGTATCACTACAACCCGGAACACAGACTGTGGAGATTCCAATCTCCATTGATGAACCAAAACTGTGGTGGAGCCGTGGGCTTGGTGATCCGCATATGTACACTTTCCTTACCGAAGTGCTTCAAGGTGAAAGAGCTGTGGCTGAATCTACAGTGAAGACTGGGCTTCGTTCCATTCGGTTGGTACGTGACAAAGATGAAGCGGGAGCATCCTTTTATTTTGAACTGAATGGTGTTGCGGTCTTTGCCAAAGGGGCCAACCACATTCCGAATGATAGCTTCATCACCGAAATTACTCATGAACGTTATCGCCATGAGATCGTATCCGCAGCCGAGTCCAATATGAATATGCTGCGCGTGTGGGGTGGCGGAATCTATGAGCAGGATGTGTTCTACGAACTGTGTGATGAATACGGAATCCTGGTATGGCAAGACTTCATGTTTGCTTGCAGCATGTATCCAGGAGATGAAGCATTCCTGAACAGTGTGAGACATGAGGCGATTGATAATGTGAAACGTCTGCGTAACCATCCAAGTATTGCACTCTGGTGTGGGAACAACGAGATTGATTCGGCTTGGGCTCACTATGTTGAGAATGGTGGCTGGGGTTGGAAAAAGGAATTTACTGCCGAGCTGCGTGAAAGCATCTGGGCCGATTACGAAGCCATCTTCCATGATCTGCTGCCAGAAGTGGTTGAAGCGTATGCGCCAGGTGTGGATTACTGGCCTTCCTCACCACTGGTATCACTGACAGGGGATGAGACGCAGCATGCGCACCCATCCACAGCTGAAGGGGATATCCACTACTGGGGCGTGTGGCACAATGTAGAACCATTCGAAAACTACAACGTGCATGTGGGTCGTTTCATGAGTGAATACGGATTCCAGTCTTTTCCGGAGTATAAGTCAGTACGCACTTACGCAGAAGAAGAGGATCTGGCTCTGGAGTCGGAAGTCATGCTGGCACATCAGAAGAATGGCGCTGGTAATCGTCTGATCAAACAGTACATGGATATGTACATGCATGAATCGAAGGACTTCCCATCGTTCCTGTATATGAGCCAGGTGCTTCAGGCCGAAGCGATGAAGACAGCGATCGAGGCACACCGTCGCCGCAAACCATTCTGCATGGGCACACTTTACTGGCAAATGAATGATTGCTGGCCGGTGGCTTCATGGGCAGGTATGGACTACCTTGGTCGCTGGAAAGCATTGCAATATTATGCGAAACGCAGCTTCAGCGATGTGTTGGTATCGGTAGATGGAACAAAAGAAGATACAACCGATATATATATCATTTCGGATCAATTACAACCTGTAAAAGGGCAGTTACAGATTCGTTTGCTCGGGTTCGATGGAACGGTGCATCGTAATGAAACACATGACGTGACCTTGGCATCTAATACAGGAGATCAAGTGCTGTCATTACGTAACGCGGAGTGGCTTGAAGGTCATGATACAGCTAACACGCTGCTGCGCCTGGATCTGAAACAGGAAGGTGCGGCGAATATTGTACAGGAACACTATTTTGTACCCTCCAAAGACCTTGCTCTACAACCTGCAAACATCAATGTAAGCGGGGGAGCGGATGAGAACGGCGTTCATCTGGTACTGGAAAGTGATGTGCTTGCTAAACAGGTATGGCTATCTTCGGATGTGGAGGGTGTCTTCTCGGATAACTTCTTCGACCTGATTCCTGGCATTCCGGTGAAGGTGCACTTTACGTCCAGAGAGGGAATGCAGTCTAATGATGTGATATCAAATCCGGGACCGATCGAGGTTCGATCCATGATTGATTTTATTCGTTTGACCTAGAAGACACGGTTGGAGTCTCTCGTAAGAGAGATTTCAACCGTTTTTTTTATTGAAACCTGATCCCATTTATATATCGTAATGGTTTCGTAATACTTCGCTTAGAGAATCGTAAGCTGTCTTGCTTATTGTAATCCATGTAAGAAATAAACCAATGGAGAGTGATAAGAATGATGAAAACAAATAAGAGCAAAAAAGTGATGGTAGCAGCGGTATTGATGATGTCTATGGCCTTTTCTGGATTGGCAAGTGCTGCAGATATGAAAACGATTAAAAAGGATGGCATGGAGCTGGTTCAATTGAGACAGGCAGCCAAAATGTATGATTACAGCATTATGTGGGACAGCAAGGATAGATCTGTAACTTTGATGTATATGGGCAAAATGGACGACATGATGATGGAAGACGACATGATGATGGAAGAAACGATGATGCCTGCGGGAAAAACAATTAAATTGTGGATTGGATCGAAAAAAATCATGGTAGACGGTATGCAAGTTAACTTGAAATCGATGCCTGTCATCCATGAAGGGAATTCGTATGCGGCTGAGTCTGTAATTAAACAATACATGATGCCAGCCATGGGAATGAAGTAATTTAAGGGCTAAGCATCGCCATCACCATATGATATGATTGGCTCAAATGTATTTTCTGGAATATGGGGTGGGTTCGTTTGAATGAATGTGTACTGGTTGCTGATGATGATACAAATATTACGGACGTTTGTCGCAGGTATCTGGAACGGGAAGGTTATCTTGTTGTGACGGCCAAGGACGGTTTGGAGGCTATTGAGCTGTGGCACAGCCAAACGCCAAGCTTGATTGTGCTCGACCTGATGATGCCACATAAGAATGGCTGGGAGGTTTGCAACGAGATTCGGCAAACTGAGGATGTGCCCATTGTAATGCTGACGGCCCGGGGGGAGGAACAGGACCGTCTGATGGGACTCACGATGGGGGCGGATGATTATCTGACCAAACCATTCAGTCCGAGAGAACTTGTTTTGCGTGTAAAGGCAATCCTGCGGAGAATGCGAACTGCGCAGGCATCACCTGTTACAACTTCTGAATATACGATCAATTATGAAGGGCTTACCATTGATTTTACCAAGCGTGAAGTGCACATCAGCGGGCAGGCCATTGAATTGACCGTTACAGAGTTTGAGATGTTGTATTTGCTGGCAAGTCACCCGGGTCAGGTGTTCTCCCGTAATCAGATGTTAAGCAAGATTTGGGATTTTAGCTATGAGGGAGATACAACAACGGTGACTGTACATGTTCGGAGATTACGAGAGAAGATCGAACAGAATCCTTCGGATCCAAAATATATTAAAACAGTTTGGGGTATAGGCTACAAGTTTGCGGGTGGTAGTTCATGAAACTTCGCACATACTTGGTGTTGTCCAGTCTCACAGGCATTGGCGTATTATTAATTTGTTTGTTCATCAGTTATTCCAAAATGCTGCTTACGATCGAACAATTGTATTGGTTATCGGCTATAACGGCAGGGGTAGGCTTGCTTTCGTTTATTCTTCAATATTTGCTGACTAAGCCATTAGAGAAATCAATTGCGCGAATTACACAGCAGACAATACGAATTGCCGAAGGGGATTTCCATACGGAAGTCCCTCTCATCGGTACACAGGAATTTAAGCTCCTGGCACAGCAATTTAATGAAATGAGTTCCAAGCTGAAGGAAAGCTTTGATCATCTGCATCACTCAGAAACCGCCAGACGAGAGTTGATCGCCAATGTATCCCATGATTTACGGACTCCATTGGCATCTATTCAGTCCTTCGTCGAAGCGTTGGAGGATGATGTCATTAAGGATAAAGAAACCTTTCAACGTTACCTGAACACGATACGACTTGAAACAAAGCGTTTGGGAGGGCTTATTCAAGATTTGTTTGAATTATCCAGCCTGGAAGCGCAAGGTGAAGTATTTGACCCTCAGCCTTGTCACGTCGATGAGTTGCTGCTCAGTACGTTGGAGAGTTTTTCATTTCATCTCGCCGAGAAAACGCTGAACGTTGAAATCGATTTGCCCGATAAATTGCCAGCCGCGGTCATGATGCCTGCACAAATGAAGCGGGTCCTTTCCAATTTGCTGCAAAATGCCATTCAATACTCTCCTATTGAAGGAAAAATCATTCTGGCTGCCGAAGAAAAGGGGCCGTTTATACGAATTTCAGTTACGGATGAAGGGGAAGGCATTGAAGCGGAGGAAACTTCGCGTATATTTGAACGTTTTTATCGAATTGACAAATCACGTAGCAAGAGCAATGGGGGGGCCGGGCTTGGCCTTGCTATCGCTCAATCGATTGTGGAACTCCATGGTGGCGAGATCGGGGTTCAGAGTACAAAAGGAGAAGGAAGCTGCTTCTGGTTCACACTTCCGATCTACGTCAGTTGTTAACCTTGGTTTGTCATGCGTAGTATATATTCAGGTGGTGAATGACTTGACCAGTGATTTGGTTTTCCTTTTCGGCGTTTTTGGTGCAGGATTGTTATCGTTTTTTGCGCCATGTATTCTGCCGCTGATCCCGGTATATGTGTCTTATCTGTCCGGAAGCATGGTCAACGGTACGAATCAGCAGCAGTCCGACACCAATGCGGTTCAGTTGCGGTCTACACTTGTTTTGCGGACATTTTTATTTGTTCTTGGGCTGTCCCTGGTATTTGTATTACTTGGTTTTGGTTCCGGTATCGTTGGTAATATGATCTCGAGTCCTGTGTTTATTGCCATCTGCGGAGCCATCGTGGTGCTTTTTGGGATTTATCAAACCGGGTTGATCCGACTATCCTGGCTGGAACGGGAGAGAAAGCTGTCGAGTGATCAAACCAAACGGGGAGGGTATGTCGGTGCGTTCCTGTTGGGTCTGACGTTTAGTTTTGGCTGGACGCCTTGTATCGGGCCAGTGCTGGCGGCCATTCTTGGTATCGCGGCAGGTGAAGGCTCTCCACTGTATGGCGGGTTTCTCATGTTCCTGTATACCCTTGGATTAGCGATTCCTTTCCTGATTCTGTCCGTTTTTTCGGAATATGTTATGAAGCGGATACGTCGTTTATACAGGTACATGGGTGTCATCAAAATAACTTCCGGCTGTATTCTTATTGTCATGGGACTATTGTTAATGACAGACCGACTAAACAACTTGGTGACCTGGTTTCAATAATCATTGGAGGAATTTGGTATGAAGACGGCACGGAGATGGATGGTATCTGTAATCGTATACGCTGGAGTCCTGTTGATCTTGAGCGCATGTGGATCACAGCAAACTGAATCAAAACAAACGGGGTCATCATCAACCCCAGCATCAACATCCGATATGAGTTCATCAACCATGATGAACAAGGGTGAGACGGCTCCTGAATTTTCATTGCTTGATCTGAAAGGAAACACGGTTGGACTCTCTGATGTTCAAGGTAAGAAAGTGTATGTGAAATACTGGGCTTCCTGGTGTTCCATCTGCCTTGCGGGTTTGGAAGACCTGAACAATCTGGCTGGTCAAAACAATGATTTTCAAGTCATTACGATTGTGACGCCAGACTACAAAGGAGAGAAATCCTCCCAAGCGTTTACCGAATGGTTTGACCAACAGCCGTATGATAACATAACTGTTCTTTTGGATGAAAAAGGTGTATGGGCCAAGAAATTTGGCGTAAGAGCATATCCTAGTTCCTTTTATATTGGCTCTGATGGTATTTTAACGAAATCGCAGCCAGGGCATGCATCCAATGAACAGATCATGAAATCATTACAAGAGATTTTGTGAGAAAGGAGGAAGTGTCATGAAAAGGACGTTGCTGGGCCTGTGCCTCCTTGTTATAGCGATAGTTGTGTCTGCTTGTGGAAACAGGGCTGAGAGCCATTCAGCTTCATCTTCGATATCCACTCAACCTGTCAAGGCATCGAGTGTCTCCGAGGAAAACCTGAGTAACCTGTACTTGGCAGGAGGTTGTTTCTGGGGTGTGGAGGCATATATGGCTCGTATTCCGGGGGTTCAGGATGTGACTTCCGGTTATGCCAACGGTGAAGGAGAGAATCCAACCTATGAGGATGTTATACGCGGGGACCAGGGGTTTGCGGAGACCGTTCATGTGAAATATGATCCGCAGCAAGTATCTTTGCAGAAACTGCTTGAATCTTATTTTCGAGTTATTGATCCTACCAGCTTGAATAAGCAGGGCAACGATCGTGGCGTTCAGTATCGGACTGGCATATATTATACGTTGCCTGAAGATGCCAAAATCATTGAGCAGGCTGTAGCGGTAGAGCGAGAAAAATATGACCAACCCATTGTAACGGAAGTGATGCCTCTGCAGAATTATTATTTGGCGGAGGAGTACCATCAGGATTATTTGGAAAAAAATCCGAACGGATATTGTCACATTGATATGACTGTCCTGGATGACCTGGAGATTGGGATTGATCCCGCTCAATATCCACGTCCAACAGATGAACAATTAAAGAAACGATTAACAGACGAACAGTATGCGGTCACGGTAAACAATGATACGGAGCATGCGTTCAGTAACGAATACTGGAATAATGAAGAGCCCGGTCTGTACGTTGATATTGCAACGGGAGAGCCGTTATTCACCAGTCAGGATAAGTATGATTCCGGTTGCGGGTGGCCAAGTTTTACAAAACCGATTGTACCTGAGGTTGTTACCTATACAACGGATACGAGCTTTGGTATGGATCGCACGGAGGTACGAAGCCGGGCAGGTGACATCCACCTCGGTCATGTGTTCGATGATGGTCCCGAAGATCGCGGCGGCAAACGTTACTGTATTAATAGTTCATCGATCCGGTTTATTCCCTTAGACAAGATGGAGGAAGAACGATACGGATATTTATTGTCATTTGTCGAGTAGAGAAGGGCAGCTGACTTTATCAAAACATAATAAGGCCATAAGTTAGAACGGTTGAGATCTCTCTATGAGGGGGTTCGACCGTTTTTTATTTTGCGGCATCTAACAAAAACGGAGGTAGGCTTCTAAGATGGTTCCATCATTGTTATAATTGATAATCATTATCAATTATAGGCCGGTTTTTAGTCACAATGCCAAGGTATTGTGCATGTTTGATTGCTTAGGAGAGGGAGTTTATATGGGAATTCAGAATGACATCAAGCTGTGGGATCAGGTACAGGTTCGCGTGCTTGATGTGCGTCTTATATCACTCGCAACACACGAGTTCATACGCAATTATGTGTTACCAACCAGTGCATTTGTGTATGTTCAAGGCAGGGGGCAGGTCGGGCTGGACGAGGAGGTATGGACTACAGGCCAGTTCTTGCTGCTGCATGCGGGAAAAGGAAGACGTCTGACACTTGAAGCGACAGGGGTTATGGAGGTACATCTGATTTTGTACAAATCAACCTTGCCCTCCAACGTGCTTGTGGAGTACCGAATGATGTTGAACCAGCGTAATCCGTTTGAAGAGTCCTGGGCGACAGTGCCGGATCATACACTTGAGCTACGTGAGCTTGTGCGGAATATACATGAATGCTGGTCAGGGCAGGAGCGAGTGAGCAAAATTCAGGTCAAAGTGTATTTCTTTCAACTGGTACAGCTTGTCTTGTTACAGCGGAGTCGCATGTTTAACGAAGTTCAACAGCCTTCGCTTACCGATCAGGTTTTGCGATATATCAAAGCTCATTACCGGGAATCGATCTCACTTGATTCGCTTGCCCAGTCCTTGAGTTACAGTCCGCAATATGTATCACGCAAATTCAAGGAACAGACGGGATGTACACCGACAGAATATGTGATTCGGTTACGGATGGGTGAGGCAAGGAGTCTGCTTGCGTCCACAGAAGCTTCATTACAGGAGATTGCTGCGTATGTGGGTTATATGGACCCGTTTTATTTCAATCGTATATTCAAAAAAGAGACCGGTATCACACCAGGGCAATATCGGTTGAAACAGCAGGAAAACTCGAAATCAGTTTCGAAAAGTGCATTAAATGCAACAAATGAATCCATTGTAACAGGAGGGGATGAACGTTATCCTTTAATTGATGATGATAATCATTATCAATATAAGGGAGATGAGGAAATCAACATGTTTAACCATTTTAAATCAGCGATTATGTCGCTTGCGCTTGTACTCACATTGAGTGCTTGTGGAACAGCCCAGCAGGGGGCAGAAACATCCGAAGTTGCGGCTGAACCCGAACAACCGGCAGTCGTGGAGACCCAAATGGTAAATACGACCTTTGGTGAGGTAGAAATTCCTGCACATCCGGAGCGAGTTGCTGCTATTGATTATCTGGGAACGGTGCTTGCTCTTGGTGTCAAACCGATTGGTGGAGGACAATTTCTGATGAACAGCCCTTATCTGGAAGGCCACTTGGATGGTCTTGAGACAATAGGGGATTCCGTTGAACAATTGATGGAGCTGGAACCTGATCTTATTATTACATTGAATCCGGACAAGGCGGCTTATGAGAAATATAGCAAGATTGCTCCAACCGTTTCGATCGCATCCATCACTTTTCCGACACTCAAGGACGAAGTAAACTATTTCGGTAAAGTCCTTGGCAAAGAAGCGGAAGCAGAGAAGTGGCTGGCTGATTTTGATGAGGAGATTGCTAAAATCAAGCAGGAGGTGCAGAGTGTTGTTCCAGCTGATGCTACATTCTCCGTTATGCAGGAATATGATCGCCAAGTCTTCATTTTTGGCAATCAGTCGGGCCGGGGAGGGCGTAACATCTATGAATTGCTTGGTTTGCAAGCACCAAAGAACATTCCATCCGAGTTGATGCAGGGCGCCTATCATGAATTCTCCATAGAACTGCTCTCCAAATATGCCGGAGATTACATTGTGCTGACCAGCAAGTCTCAGTTGAAGGACCTTCAGGCAGATCCGATCTGGGGTTCATTGCCTGCTATCAAAAATGGAAAAGTATACATATGGACGGAAGAACAATCCTGGTTCCGTGACCCTATCGCCTTGTTGAAACAGACACAGGATCTGGCTGAATGGATTATTGGACTTAATACACCGTCTAAATAAGGAACTTCAAAAAACCGTGCCGCCCAGTTTGCTGAGCAGCACGGTTTTCATATTCGTATGTATGACTGAACAGTAGGAGGGGATTAGCTGCCTGTACGGAGATGAAATAACAGGGTGATTACCTAAAAGTTTATTCGCTCTTTTGTTCGTTCTGAATTTCTTGCAGATCCTCCAGCTGGAGTGTGAGGTCATTCTCGGGGTTTGCGCTTACAATGACTTCTGACTGTGATTGTTGCTGACCTGGCTGATTCGACTTGGCCTCAGGTTTGATCACGTAAAGACTTTGAACGGAGTTGAGCAGGCTGGCAGGGGTGTCTTCATACGTTTCCAGGAAGAGTACATAGTCTTTGGTAGGAATCAGCTTGAGGTTGTCATCATTAATAATCTCGGTGTTGCCTAGTTGTCCGCCAAGTTGCTTCACTTCAAGTTTTTCCCCGGCAGTGTAACCGCCTTTATAGGATTCAGCGACCTGAATCGTGTGGATCGTATAGATTTTGTCAAAAGAAGATGGCTCTCCGCCCGGATCGGACGCGGGGTTTAACTCGTTTTCATTGGCAGCATCAGTAACTTGTACAATATCGTTTATAGCTTCCACACGAGTCTCAACAACACTGCCTTTCACAATGGTATTTGCTCTCTCGGACAGGTCGCCAATGCTGGCATAACTCGGGTAATCTTCAGAAGCAATAATGGTCATGGGTGCATCGGATGGGGACGCGGCAGGTGTAACAGAAGAACATCCAACAGCAGATAAAATGAAAATGGAAGAGAGAAGCAGCGTTAATACTCGATTTTTGTTCATGGATAGGAATCCTCCTTGGATTTTAGAATAAGTTCGTAGCGGATTAGTACTTGGATCTTACGTTATTGATATCAAAAGTTTGGGGTTTGGTCATGGAGTTGCGGTTGCGGGAGTAAGACATAATGGAAGGACTGCTTGTTGTTGGGTTGTCACCGAGCCAGATGGAGTGTCCGAGTTCGTGGACAAATACGCTTTGAATGAAGTTGGATAAGTTGGTCGCGTCAGGGGTGATTGTGGATGCATTGAGTTCGATGCGGAAGCTTACGACTTGACTGCCGGATACGGAGGCGTAGTTGACACCATATGCTGTATTATTGAAGTTTCCTGCGGTGATGGTGTTTGGGGAGTTACTTGTTTTGGTGAATTTAACTTTGGCACCTGCATTGTTCCAGTTGGTAAGGGAAGCGTCCATGGGGTTCTGCCATGCGGAGGCGTAATTATACGTACGAATGGGGATGGTGGTGCTGGGATAACCGTAGGTTAGAAAGGTTGCCGCATAGATGGTACTGCCAAACATCGCAATCGCTGAGAACAACATGAGGCTCGTCAAAAACTTCCTTTTCATACTTAAAACCTCCAATAAATGTATTTTATTCTCTATTATAGTAACAAGTAATATTGGAGTTGAAATGAGTCCGAGGTCGTTGTTTTTGTCGTGAAAAACATGAAATATATCTTGATCCGACCCTAATGGTGTCAAAATAAGTCATTTTCTGTTCAATGTTCATGCATAATTTCCCTGAAATAACAAACAATACGTTCAACTTCTCACAGGGAAAGGTAGTGCTTGAACATGTGCAACCGTTTTTCATTGGCAGCCGATTTGGACGAAGTCAGAGATCATTTCAAGATTCAGCGAGTGATGTATTATTACAAAAACCGATACAATATCAGCCCAACCCAGCATACGCCGATTATTTTGCATCAGGATGGTGAGCGTGTACTGGATGAGTTCCGATGGGGGTTCATTCCATTCTGGGGTCGTGATGCCGTTAACGCGAATCTCATGACCGTGCATGAGAATCCTTCCTATTACAAACTGGTAGAGACCAAGCGCTGCGTCATTCCCTGCAATGGATTATATTACTGGCGGCAAGAGGGCAAGAAAAGTTATGCGGTTCGTGTTGTCATGCCGGATCGCGGTCTGTTCGGCATTGCTGGATTATACGAAGTGTGGAGAGATACACGGAAAGAGCCGCTTCGTACCTGCACGATGCTTATGACAGGCGCAAACATGGTTACACGTGAATTTGGCAGTAAAATGCCAGCGATCCTCTCTGAAGAAGAGATCAACACCTGGCTTGATCCGGCTAATACACGGGTGACTCAGTTGTTACCGCTATTGAAATCGTATAATAGTACAGAGATGAATCTGTATCCAGTCACCCCAATGGTCGCTAACGATGAACACGATTGTTACGAATGCGTGGAAGAGATGGATCAGAAGCTGGCCTACGTCCGGAGTTTCTGAATATCCTTTGCATGATGTGAAGAAGATGAAGAGGGCTGAGAGTCTGGAGACACTCTGCTCTTTTTTTCCTTTCTGAAAATGAAAAGTTGCAATTGCAGTGAAACGTAACTATAATCATTACAGTAAGTGAACGCATATATTCATATATCTATTAAAAGAGATATTTATAATCAGGAGGGAACCACGAATGAATACAAAGTTTAACCAGATGTTTGAACAAGTTTCACTACCGACTGGCATTACACTGAAAAACCGTATCGTGCTCGCTCCCATGACTCATATGTCCTCGAATGCTGATGGTACGATATCCGACGCAGAACTTGCTTATTATGCACGCCGCACCGGTGGTGCTGGCATGTCGATTACGGCTGTAGGGCATGTAACAGAGCATGGCATTGGTTTTCCAGCTCAGTTTGGGGTATATGATGACCGCTTCATTCCTGGTCTGAAGAAACTGGCTGACACCATGAAACAACAAGGCTCCGTTGCCGTATTGCAAATTTTCCATGCGGGCCGTCTGACTCCTGAACAAGCTGTACCTGCGGGTCAAGTAGTTGCTCCTAGTGCGGTTGCAAGCGAGCGTCCGGGATCTCCTGAACCAAGAGAGTTGACGGATGCCGAGATTACTTCCATTATCAAAGACTTTGGTGAAGCGACACGTCGTGCCATTGAAGCCGGATTTGATGGTGTTGAGATTCATGGTGCTAATGGTTATCTGATCCAGCAATTCTTCTCCCCGCATTCCAACCGACGTGAAGACCGTTGGGGCGGAAGTGTCGAGAAACGTCTGACTTTCCCACTTGCTGTAGTGGATGAGATCCAGAAAGTGGTTGCCGAACATACCAAACTGCCGTTTATCATTGGTTACCGTTTCTCCCCGGAAGAACCGGAAACACCGGGACTCACAATGGAAGATACGTATGCACTGGTGGATGCGCTTAAAGATAAAAACCTGGATTACCTTCATGTCTCTGTGAACGAGTTCTGGTCCAAGCCAAGACGTGGCGAAGCAGACACGCGTTCGAGAATGGAATTTATCCTGGATCGTGTGAACGGCAAATTGCCTGTGATCGGCGTAGGTTCAATTCATACGGCAGATCAGGCCGCTGAGGCGCTTCAAACGGGAGTACCTCTACTTGCCATTGGACGTGAGCTGATTATTGAACCGGATTGGGTTGAGAAAATCGAGAGCGGACGTGAAGAAGATATCGAGACGGTTCTGACCAAATCCGATCAGGAACGTCTGGTTATCCCTGACGGGTTGTGGAATGCAATCATCCACACACCGGGCTGGTTCCCTATGGCAGAAGATAAATAAGATACACTTCAGAACTGGAATGGAGGGGGCGAAAGCTCCCTCTTTTTGCACATGGGTCAAATTCTCCTTGTCATCGCTCTGTGGTATGATGGATGAACAGGATCAACTGGATAATCAACGGTTTGGAGTGAAGGAATATGCTCGTAGCTGAACGGTATGAGAAAATAGTGGAATGGGTGGATACGCAAGGCAGCATGCGTGTGACCGAACTTAGTGAGCGCTGCGGGGTGACGGAAGAGACGATTCGTCGTGATCTGGACAAGCTCGAACAGGCGGGCAGGCTCAGACGGTCCCATGGCGGGGCGGTCAGCGTAAAATACAAGGATGAGTTACAGTCGGAGATTCCGTATCCGGAACGGGCTGTAGCCCATGCAGAAGAGAAGCGCAGAATTGCAAGCGAAGCGGTGAAAATGGTGGAATCCGGCGACCGGATCGCCCTGGATGCAAGTACAACGGCGTGGTACATGGCGGCAGGATTGCCGAACATTCCACTGACGGTATTAACCAACTCGATTAAGGTCGCCGCAGAGCTGAGTAACAAGGAGCAGATTCGTGTGATTGCCACAGGTGGGCAATTGGCTTCGAAGTCACTGTCTTTTGTAGGACCGCTGGCGGAACGTTCGCTTGATGCCTATCATGTGGATAAAGTATTTCTGTCTTGCAAAGGAGTGCATCTGACCAAAGGCATCAGTGAATCCAATGAATTACAGGCCTTGGTGAAGCAGAAAATGATCCATATTGCGGATGAGGTCATTCTACTTGCAGATTCCAGCAAATTTAACATACAGGCGTTTACCAGAGTTGCTGAGATGAGCAGTGTGGGCAAAGTGATTACAGATCAGGGTGTAGATGAAGAGCACGTTAGCGCATTGATTGAGCAGAATATTACGTGTATACGTGTGTAAACAAGAAAGGAATGAATGTCATGAAACATCCTTTTCATCTGAAAGCGGTATGGAATGGTGGGCGTAACAGTGAGGGAACAATCGATGCAGGTGGATTAAAAACGGTCATATCGATTCCTCAGGAGATGGGCGGACCCGGTACGGGAACTAACCCGGACGAGATGCTGCTGGGTGCAGCCTCCACCTGTTACCTGATCACGTTGGCAGCGATGCTGGAGCGTTCGGATATTACGCCGGATGAATTAACGCTTGAATCGGAAGCAACGGTAGATGTTACGAATAACGTATTTACGTACGAACGGATCGTACATAGACCTCGGATTGTGCTCAGCGCAGATGCTTCAGAGGCGGATCTGACCAAGGCTGAGCGCTTGGCGCATAAGGCTGAATCCTCCTGTATGATCTCCCGAGCGGTGGCAGGTAATGTCCAGATGGAGACACAACCGGTCATTGTTACTACAGGTGCTAACGCGGTGTGATATACTGAAGAATAGACGATTCAAATTGTCATTTGTGTAAAATAAGGAGTAATTCGGTATGAACACACAGAAGCGCAAGACTAACCGCTGGGTACGTTTAACACGTGTTATGAAGCTGAATTTTCTCAAATTGTTACGTGCTCCCGGAGGTGCCCATAAAGTATCTACCGGATTTGCCATAGGGTTCGGACTGGAACTGATCGTGATCTCGACGGCTTCCCTGATCTATCTCGTATTTTATCCGATTGTGCGACTGTCTGGGGGTTCGGTGCCAGCAGCCATTGTTGGTAATGTGATCGGGAAACTTACGTTTTTACCTATTATCCTGATGCCGCTCGCCAAACAAATTGGCTCATGGATATTGCCTGCTCACAGCATGGGACAGGGACCGGTACATGAGAGTGCATTCATGGAGCTGTTTCGGGGGAACTGGTCGGCCGTGAGTGAATTGTTGCTTGGTGGACTGGATATTCTGGCAGGCATGTCCGTGTTTGGTGTCATTCTGGGTGTGATTTCGTACTTTGTCGTGAAATTCTTCTACGTCAGAGCGCTCAACCGGCGTTATGAACGCCGGTTGGAGAAACGCCGACAAGCGGATATCGCTTCGGTATCACCTCCGGTATTAATCAGGAAGCCATCACAATCATAATGGGCAGCATCAACATGGATGCAACGGTGGTCCACAGAATGCAGCGGGATACAAACTGCGGAGAAGCATTGAACTGTTCAGCCAAAATAACGGCGTTCACTGCTGTCGGCATCGATGCGAGGATCAGCAGCACACTGAACAACGTGCCTTCGACCTGAAGAGCGGTCAGTATCAGCCAGGACAGGATTGGCGCAGCTGCGAGACGGACCACAAGCCCGGTCCAGAAAGCTCGGCGTACATTAGGAAGCCAAGGCACCGTTGCACCTTTTGGTCTGAGCATCTGTGCTCCCAGAATGGCGAGAACGACAGGAGAGTAGCCCGCTGCCAGCATGGAGATTCCTCCATCCAGCGCTTCAGGCAGGCTCAGATTGGACGCACGCAGCGAAATGGCGATGCTAGCAGCATAAATGGATGGCATGCGGAAAACGGACAGGATCGCATCTTTCACCGTGAATTCGGATCTCGCGGCAAAAAATATACCTACCGTATTAACAATAATCATCTGTCCAATAACGTAGACAGAAGCCTTGTCCAGTCCAAGCTGACCAAAGGCAAGCAGTACAAGCGGGAGCCCGTAATTCACGCAGTTCGTAAACGTGGAGACAAGGGTGAGACCCGCTTTTTCGCTTGCACCCAGACGGAAAATCCGGCTTAACAGCTCGGCGAGTGCCCACAAGGCAATCAGATTAATAATAGAGAACCAGAACGTGCTGGTGACGTCCGTCCAGGTAATCTCGGCATGCAGCAATGTATTGAAGATGAGCGCAGGGCTCAAAATATAAAGGGAAAAGGTCGAGAGCGACCGGGTATCCCAATTTTTGAAGCGTTTTAACAGAATACCTCCAATCACGGGAAGTGAGATCGGCAGGAACACATGGTATAACGTGAGTAAAAATGAGTGAAGCAATGCGATTCAGTCCCTTCTGGATGAAAAACCTATCTTATCATAGCAGAAGATGCATCTCATATGAATGGATTTCAGTATGATGATGTGTAGTAATCGCCTTGTTTAACTAAGGATTTCCCTGCTGGGCAACGACAGCGGATTGCTATTTTGATATGGCAGATTTATTATAGAAGAGGTGCAACAAGATTACATACACATAGAGGAGGAAACTGTAATGAGTGAATCAAAACGCTTGCTCGTACTTGCTGGCTCTTACGCTGAAGCGGAAAATGAGGGCATTTATGCATATGAATTGAATGAGGATACAGGCAGCTTGTCCAAGCTTGACGGCATCGCGGGTGTGAAAAACCCAACGTTTGTCAACGTGGATGCTGAAGGAAACAAACTGTATGCGATTGGTGAAACAGCGTCAGCTGAAGGCAACAAAATGTCTGAAGCGGTAGCTCTGAGCATTGATCCTTCTACAGGAAAATTAACGTTGCTGAACCGGAATGACTCCATTTCAGCTCCACCATGTCATATCCAGCGTGATCCTTCTGGCAAATACTTGATTCTCTCCAGCTACCACGGTGGCCTGGTTGGTCTGCAAGCCTTGACGGATAACGGTGAAGTTGGAGCGCTTCTGGACGAGAAGAAACATGAAGGACAAGGTGCGCATCCTGAACGTCAGGACAAGCCACATGTGCACTCCGCATTCTTCAGCCCGGATGGTAAATACATGATGGTACAGGATCTGGGCGCAGATAACATCGCGATCTATTCCATTGATGCAGACAAAAATGAACTTGTGCTGCACAGTGAAACCAAAACACATCCGGGAGCAGGCCCACGTCACTTGGCGTTCCACCCGAATGGTCAATTCGCTTATGTCATCAATGAAGTGGATTCATCCATTACTTCGTTCCAATATGATGCAGCAGCGGGCACGTTGACTGAGTTGTCTACGGTATCCACACTGCCTGATGGATATGATGGCAAAGAGAATACAACAGCCGAAATCACGGTTTCCAATGATGGACGTTATGTATATGGTTCTAACCGTGGACATGACAGTATCGTTGTATTTGCAGTAGATGCAGACCAAGGTCACCTGACACTGGTTGAGCATGTATCTGCTGAAGGTGAGCACCCGCGTCATTTTGCGCTGACACCTAACGGCAAATTGCTGATCGCAGCTAACCGTGATACGAATAACCTCGTGACATTCACGGTAGATCAGGACAGCGGACGTCTGAAATACACAGGTCACAGCACAGGTGTATCCAAGCCGGTATGCGTGAAACCTGTATATCTGTAAAATGATAAATTTCTAAACCAGCCCTGACTGGATTGAAATGATAACGATAAAGATAAAGACCCTGTCATGTGGCGGGGTCTTTTATATTGCATATCTAATGGGATGATTAGGCTGCTGTTCTGCTGTAAGCAGGCGTATTGGAATAGAGGGTTAATTCTATATTTAATTCATCTAACAACGAACAATTATCAATAGTATCCCCCAAGTAACTACCCCACTTCAAAGTGCGTACTTCCTGAATGGATAGTCAGGGTCTACAATGAGTGAGTAGCCAAAACAAACACTGCATGCATCTGAACAGACAAATTGGTGCAGGCTAAATATCTGATTATTATTTTTACAGGAACGAATCATACTTGAACAACAAAGGAGAAATAAATGATGAAATTGCAATTGGCGCTTGACTTGGTAAATATCCCTGAAGGTATCGCACTGGTTAAAGAGGTTGAACAATATATTGATATCGTTGAGATTGGTACACCAATCGTTATTAATGAAGGTTTGCACGCGGTTAAAGCAATGAAAGAAGCATTCCCTAATCTGCAAGTTCTTGCAGACCTTAAAATCATGGACGCTGGTGGTTATGAAATCATGAAAGCAGCTGAAGCTGGTGCGGATCTGATCACTGTGCTTGGAGCAACCAATGACAGTACAATCAAAGGTGCAGTAGCAGAAGCGAAGAAACAAAACAAACAAGTTCTAGTGGACATGATCAACGTGCCTAACCTTGAACAACGTGCTCGTGAAATTGATGCGCTTGGCGTAGATTACATCTGTGTACACACAGGTTATGACCTGCAAGCTGAAGGACAAAGCCCGTTCGAAGATCTGCAAACGATCAAAGCTGCTGTGAAAAATGCTAAAACGGCTGTTGCTGGTGGAATCAAGCTGGAAACATTGCCAGAAGTAATCAAAGCACAACCGGATCTGGTTATTGTAGGTGGCGGTATCACAGGACAAGCAGACAAAGCCGCAGTTGCAGCTGAAATGCAACGTCTCGTCAAACAAGGGTAAGCGAATGACCAAAACACAATACGCAGCTGACATCTTGAAGGAGCTGGAACGCACGTTAAGTCAGATCGATGATGCAGAGATGCAAGCGATGGCTGAACATATTCTGGCTGCAGAACAGATTTTTGTAGCAGGAGCAGGCCGGTCGGGACTTATGGGAAAGGCTTTTGCCATGAGACTGATGCAGATGGGGCTTCGTGTATATGTGGTGGGCGAGACCGTTACACCTGGGATCAGCTCGAAGGATTTCCTCTTGCTGTGCTCTGGCTCAGGAGAGACAGGCAGTCTGGCAGCCATGGCTCAGAAGGCCAGTCAAGCAGGTGCACCTGTAGGACTCATTACAATTAAGCCAGAGTCCACGATTGGGAAATTGGCGACTACGGTCGTGCGCCTTCCGGCTTCAGCCAAAGAGGACACAGCAACTTCCGGAGCGGCAGTAACCATTCAGCCGATGGGCTCGTTGTTTGAACAAGGACTATTAATTGGCATGGATGCTCTCATCCTTACGATGATGGAAATGAAAGGTATGACCGGAGCGGATATGTTTGGCCGCCACGCGAACCTGGAATAGTGAATAGATGAAAGACCGGAATCCTTTGATCATGAAGGGTTCTGGTCTTTTCTGCGATACATAATCATTCATCTGTATAGGTTTTATCCGTGATTTACAGTTAAACTTTGCATCCCGACCAGGCTGTAGTAGAATTAATAGATAGCTGTATCGAATGAATGTACTTATTACATCATGCATGGAGCGGAAAGCTTCCCTCGTGTGAAGTGTCCCCGTGATATGCGTAATATACGCGATATAAGATTGAAGATGAGGGGGCTCGGAGCCATGGCAGCCGAAGTCAAGGAACGGATTAACCTGAAAGAAATCAACTGTGAGAAGGAATTGACCCTTGCGGTGATCGGTGGCAAATGGAAACTGATTATTTTGTGGCATTTGGGTCTGGAAGGCACCAAACGTTTCAGTGAGCTGAAACGCCTAATCCCTCATATTACCCAGAAGATGCTGACCAACCAGTTACGTGAGCTGGAGGAAGACAAACTGATTGAGCGCAAGGTGTATGCAGAGGTACCTCCTCGGGTGGAATATACGTTGACCGATCACGGTCAGAGCCTGATGCCCGTCCTGCACGCAATGTATAACTGGGGTAAAAATTACGGTGAAAATGTAATCTGGAAAGAAAGCTAAATAAGTTATATTCACAGCGAACCGCCGGGTAAATGGATTCTTCCATAACCAGCGGTTTTTTAGTTACTTTCAAATTTGGTCACATGATCAATAGTTTACTCCTAACGCAGCGGGCAGAAATAGACTTAAGAAGCGAAGCGTTCGCCTTTATCACCGGATTTTCACCTTTTAAAAGTGAATCAAAAAATCCGGGGATAACAGCGATCGAAAGGCTATTCTGCCAGCGGAGTAATATGGAGTAACCCGTTTGTCTGCTCGACCTTAAATCTATACCAAAAGTCTCATTGTTCGCAGATGTCATGTATAGATAAGCGTAATATGATACGATGAGAGATATTGGAAATGCAAGGAGGATGACAACTAAAGATGGAAAAAATACGCACACGTGCTGAGGTAAACCCAGAAACCACTTGGGATCTGAAAGACTTGTTTGTAACCGATGTAGAGTGGGAGCAGGAGCTTCGATCACTTCCACTGGCTGCTGCCCAGATCGAAACGTTCAAAGGACGTCTGGGCGAAGGCGCTGAACAATTGCTGGCTTGTCTGGATGCGCGTGAAGCTTTGCAGGAGCGGATCGGCAAGACGGCTTCTTATGCCCGCTTGAAGCAGTCCGAGGACAGCACCAATCCGGTCAATATTGAGAATTCAGCTAAAGCAGGAGATATCCTATCAAATCTGTCGTCGTCCTTGTCTTTTATAAATTCAGAGATCGTTGAACTTCCGGATGGAACTGTAGAGCGTTATATTCAAGAGCTTCCGGATCTGGAACCATATGCGCGAAGTTTGGAGCGTTTGATTCGAGAAAAAGCACATCGGCTCACACCGGAGACCGAGAAGGTACTCGCCTCACTCGGAGAGGTGCTGGATTCACCATACCGTATCTATCTGCGCGGTAAACTGGCAGACATGACGTTTGACGATGCTCTTGATGGAGAGGACAATAATCGTCCACTGTCCTGGTCGTTCTATGAAAATAATTATGAGATGTCGTCTGACACAAAGCTGCGCCGCTCTGCTTATGCTGCATTCAGCTCCACATTGAATGAGTACAAAAATACGTTCGCAGAAGGTTATGCAACCGAAGTGAAGAAACAGGTTGTTTTATCCAGGCTGCGTGGTTACGACGATGTTACAGATATGCTTCTCAGCCCACAACAAGTGAGCAAAGAGATGTACAATAATATTCTGGATATTATCCAGCAAGAACTCGCACCTCATATGCGCAGACTGGCGGCTCTCAAGAAACGTGAGCTGGGTCTGGACAAACTGATGTTTTGTGATCTGAAGGCGCCGCTTGATCCTGAATTTAGCCCTGCCATTACATATGATGAGGCGTGCATACTCATTCGAGAAGCGCTTGATGTGCTTGGGCCGGAGTACGGCGAGATCGTAGAGCGCGCATTCCGTGATCGCTGGGTGGATTACGCAGATAACGCAGGCAAATCAACAGGGGCATTTTGCTCCTCTATATATGGTTCACACTCCTATATCTTAATTTCATGGGCAAACAATATGCGCGGAGCATTTACGCTTGCCCATGAAGTAGGACATGCAGGCCATTTCATGCTTGCGGGACGTTACCAACGGCTCACGAATACACGGCCATCTCTTTATTTTATTGAGGCACCGTCGACCATGAATGAAATGCTTCTGGCAGATCATCTATTGAAGCGTTCCGATAATCCGAGAATGCGTCGCTGGGTCATTTTGCAACTGTTGAACACGTATTACCATAACTTCGTTACACATCTGCTGGAAGGTGAATTACAGCGCAGGGTGTATGCACGCGCAACCAATGATGAGCCCATTACGGCGAAGACGTTGAGTCAGCTCAAAGGAGACATCCTTTCCGAATTCTGGGGACCTGATCTGGTAATTGATGAAGGGGCGAAGCTCACATGGATGAGACAACCTCATTATTATATGGGACTATATCCATATACCTATGCGGCAGGCTTGACGGCTTCCACCGCGGCAGCACAGCAGATTCGGGAAGAAGGACAGCCTGCGGTAGATCGCTGGCTTAATGCACTCAAAGCTGGTGGAAGTCTCACACCACAGGAGTTAATGAAGCTTGCGGGTGTGGATATGTCCGGACCTGAGCCGATTCGCTCTGCGGTTGCTTATGTCGGCAGTCTGGTCGACGAACTTGAACGTCTGTATTCCTGATCTGGTTCATATAGTATACGGACAAGGCAGAACGGGTTGTCTGCATGCACCGCCTTCCTTGCGTGGGGGGCGGTGCATCTTTATTTTTGCAAGGAGAAAGGAACGATGATGAATGGCGTTAACGAGCGTGTCCTCATCGATGGGCCGATTAAGCGTAGACGGTTTTGGTGTGTTTGACGACATGAATGGAGTACCAGGTTTTGAAGGCAATCAGGGTGGTTTTTTCTCGGGATTTAATGAATTTGCTACAATGAATGCATTTGCTTCGATTTTCATTGGCGCCATATTTCTCATCATTGCGGGAGTTATTGTTTTTGTTATTATTTCAGGCATACGCTCAGGGATGTCAAATAACGCGGCAGCTTTGTTAACCCTGCACTCAACGGTGGTGGCCAAACGAACGGAAGTCTCAGGTGGCAGCGGCGATAGCAGTGCGATGACCCGGTATTATGTTACATTTGAATTCGACAATGGGGAGCGCACTGAACTGATTGTTGGCGGAAACCATTATGGCATGATGGTGGAAAATGATCGAGGGATGCTGACGTATCAGGGGACACGCTTTAAGCATTTTGAGAGAGATGTACAGCCCCAGATGGGGGTAAGCAAAGGTCAATTTTATACGTGAAAGAAGAACTGCGGCTCCTCCCAGGTGGGAGAGAGTCGTTTTTGCTATACCCAAAAGAAAGAAAAACCGAAGGGTATTCAAACGCTTACAATGGTGATATACTCGTTAAATAAAGTAAAACAGTATTAAACAAAAACAAACAAACAATTAATACAGAATAAAGTACAGGGTTACGGACTGAATCAAGGGATACCGTATGGAAAATAGGATGGGTTCGAAAGGTTGGTGAAGCACGGTGAGTGTGCTGGCTTATGATTTGGGCGCTGGGAGCGGGAGAGCGTTACTGGGACAACTGAATGATCGAGGGATCGAAACGAGCGAAATTCATCGGTTCAAGAATGAACCAGTGAAGGTTGGCGAGCGGATGCACTGGGATATCCTGCGATTGCATCATGAATTGTTGCAAGGGCTTACACTTGTGAAACAGCAGGGAGAAAAACCAGAGAGCCTGGGGATCGATTCGTGGGGCGTTGATTTTGGTCTGCTTGGCAGTAATGGTGAGTTGCTGGGTAACCCGTATCATTACCGTGATACACAGTTTAACGGCATGATGGATCAGGTGCGCCAAGAGCTGAGCTCCCAGCGAATATTCGAACGTACAGGGATTCAGTTTCTTAGCTTTAATACCTTGTATCAATTGGCGACACTTCAACGCAGCGGTTCCCCGTTACTTCATGAAGCAGAGCGTTTTCTCATGATTCCGGATTTGCTACGTTATTTCCTGACCGGAGAAGCGGTGAATGAGTTCACGAATGCAACCACAACCCAATTATACAATCCATCAGCGGGGCAGTGGGATAGTGAGTTGCTGGCGCATATTCGTATTTCGGAGAAATTGTTTGGTGAAGCCGTGCTGCCAGGTACCCTTGTTGGACAATTGCGAAGCAGTATCTGTAACGATCTGGGATTGTCCCCGATTCCCGTGATCGCTGTTGCGGAGCATGATACGGGTTCAGCCGTTGTGGCTGTTCCTGCAACGGAACGTTCATTTGCTTATCTGAGCTGTGGAACCTGGTCCCTGATGGGTACGGAGATAGATCATCCTGCGATAAGTAGCCAGAGTCTGGCCTTGAATTTCACGAATGAAGGCGGGGCGGGGGGAACATTTCGTCTGCTGAAGAACATTATGGGACTGTGGATTTTGCAGGAAAGCATGCGGGAGTGGGAGCGCCAGGGGCAGGGAATTAGCTATGATGCGTTATTAGCAAAGGCTGAACAGGCACCTCCATTTGCCAGTTTGTTTGACCCGGATGATGAACTGTTTATGCCCGCAGGAGATATGACGACGCGTATACGTCAGTATTGCCGTGAGACAGGGCAAGTGGTACCAGAGGATCAGGGGGCTATTGCCCGGGCAATTCTGGAGAGTCTGGCGTTGAAGTATAGGAGAGTCCTGGAATGGACGGAACAATTATCGGGACAGACGTTCAACGGATTGCATATGGTCGGTGGAGGCATCCAGAACCGCCTGTTATGTCAGTGGACTGCAAATTCCATTGGCAAGCCGGTATGGGCAGGTCCGGCAGAGGGAAGTGCCATCGGCAATATGGCTGTGCAATGGATGGCGAGCGGAGCTTTTAAAGATATTTGGGAAGCCCGTAAGGCCATTCGTGATTCATTTCCGGTAACTGCGTATGAGCCGCAGGACAGGTCAATCTGGGAAGATGCTTATGGCAGATTTCTGCGTGTGACGGTTTCATCTAATTCACAAGCGGGGAGTGAGGTGTAACATGCTGGCAGCCGAGCGATATGACCGAATTGTGGAGATGGTGAACGTAAAAGGCAGTATGCGTGTATCCGAGCTTAGTGAACGCTGCCGGGTGACGGAGGAAACCATCCGGCGGGATCTGGATCGGCTGGAACAGGCAGGTCGATTGCGCCGATCTCACGGTGGTGCAGTGAGTGTGAAGGAAGATCAACCGGAGATCCCATACCGGATCAGGGAGACAACCCATGCGGAAGAGAAAAAGCGGATTGCACAAGCGGCACTGGCGATGATTAATCCGGGTGATCGCATTCTGTTGGATGCGAGCACAACGGCAGGTTATATGGCAGCGAACATGCCGGATTTTCCGCTGACGGTCTTAACCAACTCGATCCAAATCGCCACTGAACTCAGTAGCCGTGACAAGGTTGAGGTCATCTCAACAGGGGGCCAGTTGGCATCGCGCTCGTTGTCTTTTGTTGGGCCGCTCGCGGAGCGTTCTCTGGAAACGTATCACGTGGATAAAATGTTCATGTCGTGCAAAGGTGTACATCTCGAAGGTGGCGGAATCAGTGAATCCAATGAACTCCAGGCAAGGCTGAAGCAGAAGATGGTTGGCATAGCCGATCAGGTCATCTTACTTGCAGATGCCAGTAAATTTGGTGTCCGTGCTTTTGCCCGAGTATCCGGGTTAAATGCAGTCCATACGATTGTTACCAATCAGCCATTGGAGGCTGAACAGACCGACCGTTTGAGCGGATACGACATTGGTATCATCACGGTTTAATCTTTTAGATTTTATCTATATAAATTGAACTAAACATTTACACGAAACGTAGAGGATAGAAATAACTTGAAGAAGCGAAGCTAAAAGCTTTCTGAAAGAAAGCTGCATCGGAAGCATATACTGCGTCTTTATCCCCGGATTTTACCCTTTAAAGAGTAAATTAGAAATCTGGGGATAACAGCGATCGGAAGGTTATTCTGTCATCGGAGTGTTTAGTGTAAATACTCTTAGTTAATTCATCTACTAATCAGTTAATAGGAGCGTGTAATTATGAAGGTCTCCTTATTCATTACCTGCCTCAGCGATGCCATCTATCCCCGAGTGGGGGAAGCCATGGTCAGATTGCTCGCCGCTCATGGTGTTCGGCTGGATTTTCCGCCGATTCAGACCTGCTGCGGTCAGCCTTCCTACAATAGCGGGTACTGGGATGAGACTCGGGTAGCGGCCAAAACGATTCTTGAAGCGTTTGACGACAGTGATTTTGTGGTATGTCCATCCGGATCGTGTACGTATATGATTCATCATTATCCCGAGCTGTTCGCGGATGAACCAGTATGGTTGGAGAAGGCAAAACGATTGGAAGCCAAAGCTTATGAGTTTACTCAATTCCTTGTTCAGGTACTCGGGATAACCGATCTGGGCGCACATTTTCCGCACAAAGTAACCTATCATCCATCCTGCCATGGCAGCCGTCTGCTTGGTGTGAAGGATGAGCCGATGGCGCTGCTCTCTCAGGTAAAGGGACTGGAATTGGTTCCACTCCCATTTGCTGAGGATTGTTGTGGGTTTGGGGGTACGTTTGCCATTAAAATGTCCGATATTTCAGGAGCGATGGTGACGGAGAAAGTCGATCATGTCAAAGAGACACAAGCCGAAGTACTGGTTGGGCTGGACATGGCCTGCCTGATGAATATCGCAGGGAATCTGCGTTATCGGAATGAACCGGTGCGTGTGATGCATCTGGCGGAACTATTGTATGAGGGGGTGCGAACAGGATGAGCCAACCGGGAGTTATGGATACGACGGTCAAAGAACGTGCCGGACTGGCCTTGAATGATGATTTTCTGCGTAAAGCGGTCAAATTCACGACAGAACGATTGCGTAACGGAAAGAAGTCTGCCTCAGAAGAACATGGAAATTGGGATGAATGGCGGGAGCGTGGCCGTCAGATTCGTCTGCATACGATTGCGTATCTGGATTATTATCTGAATGAATTTGTGAATAACGCCCGTGCGAACGGGGTTCATATTCATTTTGCAGATACATCGGTGGAAGCAGCGGCAATTGCACTGGATATTGTGGCGCACAAACAAGCTTCAACGGTGGTGAAGTCCAAATCGATGGTGTCGGAGGAAGTACATCTGAATCATGTGCTGGAGTCGGCGGGCATTGAAGCCATCGAGACGGACCTGGGTGAATATATCATACAGTTGGCAGGCGAAGCCCCATCTCATATTGTCATTCCAGCCATCCATAAGAACCGCTATCAGATTGCAGAGTTATTATCCAAGGAAGCGGGTGAGATTCTGGAGCCGGACACAACGGTGCTTGCCGGATTTGTTCGCAAAAAGCTGCGCGAGAAATTCCTCGAAGCAGATATCGGCATGACCGGCTGCAATTTTGCGATTGCAGAGACAGGTTCCATGGTTTTGTTCGAAAATGAAGGTAATGCCCGTATGGTATCCACTGTTCCCAAAACGCAGATTACACTGATGGGCATGGAGCGAATCATCCCGTCGTGGACGGATCTGGAGGTCATGGCAACCTTGTTACCACGCTCCGCAACAGGTCAGAAACTAACGATGTACATGTCAGGCATCACAGGTCCGCGTCGTACAGCGGATGGAGATGGACCAGATGAAATGCACATTATTATCGTGGACAACGGTCGATCCCTACAGCTTGGTGATCCTGAATTCCAGGAGTTACTGAATTGTATTCGCTGCGGTGCTTGTCTGAATGCTTGTCCAGTATATCGTCATATTGGAGGTCATGCCTATGGTGGCACCTATAGTGGTCCGATTGGCGCGGTACTGACACCTGCACTCAATGGCAACATTGATGAATGGAACGATATTGCGGGTGCTTCGAGTCTGTGCGGAGCCTGTTATGAAGCATGTCCAGTTAAAATTCCATTGCATGATATGCTCGTTTATCTACGTAGGCGTAAAGTGGAAGACGGCCATGGAAACAAAATGGAGAGCATGGGCATGAAGGGATTTGCCGCTGTTGTATCCAATTCCAAACGTTTCAGAGCGGCCATACGTCTCGGACAGATTGGGCAGAAGGCAGTTGTACGCAACAACGGCATTTCTCTCAAATTGGGTCCACTTAAAGGCTGGAACAAATATCGGGTTGCGCCAAGCCTCGCCAAGAAATCCTTCCGGCAACAATGGAACAAGCTGGATCAGGAACTGAACCAGGAGCAATCGGCCATGGATTCTTCCGTTCGCAGCCGTATGGAGCAGATTATTCGTGAACGAGAAGAGGGGGAGGGTACTAAGCATGGTCACTGAACATCAGCAATGGCTCGCACAATTGGAGAAGAAGTCCATGGAGAAACAGGAGCAGTTTATGAATGACATTGCTTCGAAATTGAAGAGACCAAGGCAACGCCATGCGCCGACCCAACCCTTTCGGGGAGCACCCGACTTTTGGACTGAACTGGAATGGGATGAAGAGAAGCGTATTCAAGCATTTACCGATAACTTTGTGAGTGTAGGCGCACACATTGCCCGGGTTCAGAACATGGAAGAAGTATCTCAATTCATTGCCAACAAATCTCATGAACTGAGTGCCAGATATATCATTCGGCAGAATGAACAGGCGTTACAGGATCTCGGATTGGAAGAGCAGTTACCGGATGTACAGATCTCAGTGTGGAATAGTCAGGCGGATGAGAACTGGAAGGCCCGGGCAGCTGAAGCTGATATCGGTGTGGTCATGGCGGATTATGCAACAGCATACACAGGCTCGGTTACTGTACTTTCTTCACCGGAAAAAGGTCGTTCAGTCAGTCTCTTGCCTACGGTACTCATCATCATTATCCCAGTGGATCGACTGTACACCAGACTGGGTGAGACGCTGGATCGATTTGACGAAGTGGGAAGAGAGAATCTTCCGGCAGGCATCCACTTTATTTCAGGGCCAAGCCGCTCTTCCGATATTGAAAATGATTTAACCATTGGCGTACACGGACCAGGCATTGTATATGGTTTAATAATGGGTTAACGGTGTGTCGAAGGTGATGGGCGCATCATGATTTTGATAACTGTCCGAGATGCAGTGTGTGACTGCTAAGGGCAGTTTTTTATTTTGTCTACTATAGTTAAAAACTATTAAAATTATATTAATTATATATTTCACCTATTAATGATAGGGGTGTATAATCCATCTCAAGAGAGAGTTCATATGAGATACAAAAGTGAAAGAGGAGGATGAATACAGATGAGTATATTTTCTTACCAAGTTCCGTTTATGGATAGACACAAGGGTGATTTTTCTGCTTTTAAAGGGAAGGTGCTACTTATTGTGAATACAGCAAGTCGGTGTAGCTACTCGCGGCAATTCAGTGAACTTCAGCAGATGTATGAGAAATTTAGTGATCAGGGGCTGGAGATTCTGGCGTTCCCGTGCAACCAGTTTAACGACAAAGAACCTGGTAGTAGCGCTGAGGTAGCTGAGTATTGCAGAAGTCAGTTTCAGATATCCTTTCCGATTTTGGAGAAGGTTGAGGTCGTTGGGCAATCGATGCATCCGTTGTTCCGTTATCTGATTGAAGAAGCCCCATTTCAAGGTTATGATCTGAACACGAAGGAAGGACAGTGGATGGACACCTTTGTGAAGGAGAAGCATCCAGAATTGTATCAAGGAGACGGGATCAAATGGAATTTCACCAAATTCCTGATTGACCGCAGTGGGAACGTCCATGGCCGTTATGAAACGACAGTTGCTCCATTAGAGATGGAGTTGGCTATTCAGAATCTATTAAAGAATTCATAAGTATACCTTAATCCCTGTCCTGAGGTCCTATGACTTTGGGACTGTTGAAGATTGGAACTGGAAATGTTAGGGTAAAAGAAGATAACGAAGTCATCCATTTTTTTTAATCAAAAATGACCAATATACCATTTCAGTCAGTTGGTTCTTTAAATGGTTTATCGTTATCTGGATGAAATATGAAAATGTGCAAAAAATAACTTGAATCTGTTGATCTGAAGAGTAAGTGTAATCGCGTCTGTAAATCAAGTCATTATTTTAGTTGTAGAACTCTTAACTTGGAAAGAAGGAGTGAGTGTCATGCCACCAATTTCAGTGCCTCAACCAAAAACATTTGGCCCACTGGGCAATCTGCCGCAATTGAATTTTGAAGAGCCGGTGCAATCCTTGGTAAAACTTGCCGAAGAATATGGACCGATCTTTCGTATGGAGTACCCCGGGCGAAGTGAATTGTATATTTCAGGTCACGAACTGGTCGCCGAGGTAACGGATGAATCCAAATTCGACAAACGGGTGTGGGCACCCCTTGCGAAGGTTCGTGCTTTTGCAGGAGATGGACTGTTTACGAGTTGGACCGAGGAGCCGAATTGGAAAAAAGCGCATAACGTGCTGCTGCCAAGTTTCAGTCAACGTGCGATGCAGGGATATCACAACAAAATGATTGATCTGGCTGTGCAGCTGGTTCAGAAATGGTCACGATTGAACCCGGATGAGACAGTTAACGTTCCGGATGATATGACACGTCTTACGCTCGACACGATTGGACTGTGTGGTTTCAACTACCGGTTTAACAGCTTCTACCGGGAAGAACCACACCCATTCATAACGAGTATGGTAAGGGCATTGGATGAATCCATGAGTTCATTGCAGCGCCTGCGTCTGCAAGACAAGCTGATGATTACCAAAAAGAAACAGTTTGAACAAGATATCCGTTCGATGTTCTCGTTGGTGGATCACATCATTGCCGAGCGCAAAGAGAAACCGCAGGAAGGGGCAGACGATCTGTTGTCCCACATGCTCAGCGGCAAGGACCCCGAGACAGGAGAAACACTGGATGATGAGAACATCCGTTATCAGATTATTACCTTCCTGATTGCAGGACATGAGACCACAAGTGGTCTGTTATCCTTCGCCATCTATTATCTGATGAAAAATCCCGATACACTGGCTAAAGCCCAAGCTGAAGTGGATCAGGTCCTGAAAGATCCGGTTCCAACGTACAATCAGGTCCGCAATCTGAAGTACGTTCGTATGGTTTTAAACGAAGCACTAAGGTTATGGCCTACAGCTCCGGCCTTTTCTCTGTATGCCAAGGAAGATACAGTGCTTGCGGGTCAATATCCTCTGCAGAAAGGTGACAGCGTCAGTGTACTTATTCCCAAGCTGCATCGCGACCGCGAAGCATGGGGAGACGACGTAGAGGAATTCCGCCCGGAACGGTTCGAAGATCCGAGCAAAGTGCCGCATGATGCTTATAAACCTTTTGGTAATGGTCAACGGGCCTGCATTGGTCAGCAGTTTGCACTTCAGGAAGCAACGCTGGTACTGGGCATGGTGTTGAAGCATTTTGACTTCATAGATCATTCTGATTATCAGTTAAAGGTGAAAGAAACACTGACACTCAAACCGGATAACTTCACAATTCGTGTACGTGCGCGTGGCGGGCAACCAGTCATGGCCGTTCCGGGTGTAGCGGTCGAAGAACCAAAGCCGGTTGCCAAAAGAACAGAGCCGGATGCAGCGAATGCCCACCACACACCGATGCTTGTTCTGTACGGTTCCAATCTGGGCACCGCTGAAGGCATTGCTCGTGAAATTGCGGATACCGCCAGATATCAGGGTTTCCGGAGTGAGGTCGCTGCGCTGAATGATCGTGTTGGCAAACTGCCAAAGGAGGGTGCCGTCATTATTGTCAGTGCATCCTATAACGGTCAGCCGCCAAGTAATGCCAAGATGTTTGTCGAGTGGATTGAACATGCGGATGCCAATGAATTCAAAGGGGTGCGTTTCGCCGTTCTTGGATGCGGTGACCACAACTGGGCCAGCACCTATCAGCGTATTCCGCGTTTAATTGATGAACAGTTATCTTCCAGAGGAGCAGAGCGGTTATCACCGCTGGGTGAGTCAGATGCCAGCGGTGATTTCGAGAAACAGGTCGGGGATTGGACGGAGCAATTATGGCCGGATCTCGCACGAACGATGGGACTAAAGCTAAATACAAGCTCCAATAGCGAACGCAGTTCACTATCTGTACAGTTTGTCAGTGGGCTTGCCGTAACACCGCTTGCGGATACGTATGATGCCCATGTAGCGGAAGTACTGGAGAACAGAGAGCTTCACGACGCAGGCAGTGAACGCAGTACACGTCACCTGGAGATCAAATTGCCTGAAGGCATAACCTACAAGGAAGGGGATCACCTGGGCATTCTGCCGCAGAACCCACCAGAGCTGGTGGAACGTGTATTGCGTCGTTATGGATTCACCGGAACGGAGCATCTCGTTCTGGATGCATCTGGTCGAAGTGCCGCGCATCTGCCGCTGCATCAACCGGTTAACCTGTATGATCTGCTTAGTCATAGCGTTGAGCTTCAGGAAGCGGCAACTCGTGCGCAACTGAGAGAAATGGCAGCATACACCGTATGTCCACCGCATAAGAAGGAGCTTGAAGCGCTGCTTGATGAATCTGTGTATATGGATGAAGTGCGGAACAAACGGATCTCCATGCTGGATTATCTGGTGAAATATGAGGCATGTGAACTGCCGTTTGAGCGTTTCCTTGAATTACTGCCTTCATTAAAAGCCAGATATTATTCGATCTCCAGTTCACCGCGTGTTCAGCCCGATCAAGCGAGTATTACGGTCAGTGTTGTGCGTGCCCCGGCATGGAGTGGGCAGGGAGAATACAAAGGTATTGCGTCCAACTATCTGGCTAACCTGAGGTCGGGTGACGAGATCGTGATGTTTACGCGGACACCGGAATCTGGGTTTCAACTGCCGGAGGATGCACAGGTTCCCGTCATCATGGTAGGTCCGGGTACAGGTGTTGCTCCATTCCGAGGTTTCTTGCAGGCAAGGCATGTATTGAAGGAACAAGGCCAAGAGGTTGGCGAAGCCCATCTGTACTTTGGATGCCGGAATCCTGAGCATGATTATCTGTACAAAAATGAACTGGAAGCAGCCCAGCAAGAAGGGCTTGTGAAACTTCATACGGCCTTCTCCCGTGTAGACGGGGAGGAGAAATGTTATGTACAACATCTGATGAGAGACGATGCCCATCATCTGATTCCTTTGTTTGAAGAGGGTGCGCATCTGTATATCTGCGGTGATGGCAGCAAGATGGCACCTGATGTGGAAGCTACACTCCAGCAGGCATACGCTGATATTCATGGCAAGTCCGCGAAGGAAGCAGAAGATTGGCTCAATCAGCTTCAGCAGGAAGGTCGTTATGCCAAGGATGTATGGACAGGAATCTGATGTACACATGTGAAGGGTCAGCTTGATCCGTAACTGGCTGAGCTGTGAGATACAGAAGCAGTTCTGTTCTCACCGCTTTTTGACATAAAATGATTCTTCAGCAGATGAGTGGTTGCATGGGTTATAATTATATATTGGAAGGGAGCACCCGTATGCAGACATTTGGGAACCATTGTATGGCTTGCGATAAGAACCAGCTTTACTTCCGGGTACACGGCCGTTTCAGTTTTTTTCTTCCGGCGGTTGGCCGATAGATCGACTCAACGCTGGAGAGAGGAAATAAAATACGGGAAGGGGCTCTGCCTTTTCCCTGGAGTTCAAGATAATCCAGTCCCACGCCCACAAGTCTGATATTGTTAAATGCATTCCTGGAAGGGAAAGTCGTGCGGATTCCCACTCTGACGCCCTGCCGTGTTCGAGGAATATCGAATACCCGAATGGAATTCAGACTGAGTGGAATGAATAACTGCCGGTTTACTTTGATAAACTGCCTTGGATAGACACGACGAATACGTCCCGGTTCCAAGCCGGAGAGTGGAGTATTCAGTTCTGCAAGGTGCCCCTGGAGTTCTGCCAGACGCTGCTGAAGTGTTTTTCCAGTATGGAGATGCTGCCAGCTCATAAGTATTCCTCCGTTCGCCATTTGTACCTAGTATATGAAGGAACGGGGTAGGAAGGTGTACGTTTGATAGCCCATGTTCGTTACGGCTAACGGGGTTTCATTTTATAATAGAGGAGTGATTCAAATGATCGTAGAGATGTATAAAGACCTCATTCAGGATGAGCGTGGCAATTATTATCTGGCAGTACAGATGGATGGTAATGAGCTTACGCTTGTTAATGCATTCGTTGAAGCGGCATTCACACCTGAACTGATCTACAATGAAGAGTTTCGTACCAAACATAAAGAGATGGAAGGCGGGTTTGTAGGCAAAATTGCGATGGACCTGCTCAGGCACGATGTGGTCATGGGGATGAAGCAAATCGACCGCAAGCTGTTGAACCTGTCGGATGTGGAACAGCAGTTCACGGTGAATTATATTGATACGATTGAATTTTATCGTCACCCGGCGTGGAACCGGAAGGTGTAAGGCGAAACTCATCTCTCCTTTGTAACCAGAGAGAGGGTTCTTCTCCAATCCAATTGGCCATGATCTTACTTATACCAGCAACAGAATATATTGAGATGTAAAAGCGCAAGTGCAGGGCAGTAAGCCTTCGCAACTTGCGCTTTTTGACGTATATGGTCAACAACGTGGGAGACTTAGAAACGAACCAGATTATTGACGTTGACAGGCAAGCCCGTCGCGATGGCGCGATTGGCCGCAATACCCGTCAGAATGGATCTGGCACCGTCCACGTGGTTAGCTGCACGATGGAACGGATCTTCTACAGGCTCTCCAAACAGATCGTTCAGCAGAACCGGGTCACCTCCGCCATGCCCACCTGCTTTTTCTTCCACTTCAACCTCATATGGCGCATCGAACATGGGAAGAACCCGCAACGTTTTACCGATCAAGGCACCTTCTTTACTTTTGTCACCCAATGAATTGACATAGGATTGCTCCACAATGTTCATTTCAATCCGGCCTTTGGTGCCATTAATGGCAATGCGGTAACCTTCCCATGGCTGGTAGGCAACGAGGGAGTAGGTCAGAATGGCTTTGTTCCGATACTTCACCAGAACACCCATCGTATCCTCAATGTTGATGCCATCCCCAAATACGCTTTGATCCCGCTGATAACCATCTTCTGATTCAGCATCCAGATACATGGACTTCATATGAGCATCCGAATCCAGATGAAGTGCAAAAGGATCTTCTTTTGCGATCGGATTGCCGGTTGCCCGATTGTAGAACTGCGTTACACCGCGTTCCTCGGCATTTTCTCTGCCATAATACATGAGATCTCCGAATGCAAACACAGTATCAGGTTGTGAGCCAATCCAGAAATTCACCAAGTCGAAGTGATGGGTGGATTTGTGCACGAGCAGTCCGCCGCTATTACGCTTGTCCCGATGCCAACGGCGGAAATAGTCTGCCCCGTGGCGGGTATTCAGCAGCCACTCGAAGTGAACGGAAGTAACTTTTCCAATGGTATCATTCAGAATAAGCTCGCGTATTTTGGTATGGTGCGGAGCATAACGGTAGTTAAAGGTAACTCTTACGTTCTGTCCGGTCCGCTTCACGGCATCCAGAATCTCCTGACATTTCTCCTCATCGATGGTCATCGGTTTTTCGGTGACAACGTCACAACCCAGTTCCATCGCACGAATGATATACTTGTGATGGGTACGGTCAACGCTCGTTACGATGACATAGTCAGGCTTCTCCTTCTCAATCATCTGGTCAAACTGATCTGCAGGATAAGTAGGTACCTCGGGATAATTGTACTTTTCTTTCAACAGTTGATTTGCGTAATTCATGCGGACTTGATTTATATCACAAAAGCCGACAAGCTCGGAAGTATCCCTGTAATCCCGGGTCAAAGCACCATAAAAAAATTCGGCGCGGCCGCCGGTTCCAACTAATACATAACGTTTCTTGTTACTCATGTCTATCGCCTCCTTGAATATAGCTCTAGACTATAACAAGGGAGTACTTCTTTCGCCGCATTTTATGCGTAACCGCTTTCAAATGCCGCATATTTTGCTATAATTTATGGAAAGGAGAGAGGCCGACATGACAGAACCTTTCAGTGCAGATTTTCATGATCCCACGGATTTACTACATATCGAATATGATCGTCGCATTGGATACTTCTCGATGACGGATGACCACCTGCATGATCATTATGAGTTGTATTACCTGTTGTCTGGCGAGCGTATTTATTTCATTAAGGACCGGACCTATCTGGTAAAGGCTGGCGATCTGGTATTTGTTGACCGAAATACGGTTCACAAAACATTGGAGAGTGGCATGCCCGACCATGAACGGATGGTGCTGTATTTGAAGCCTGAGCTTTTTGCAGCCATAGCTATTTCCGCGGAGTTAGTTGAAAGCTTAAAGGAACCCTTCTGCTGGGACATTCCTATTGTAAGGTTTCCTTCACAGGTCACAGAGGTTCTAGAACGGATGGTTAGCGAGATGGTGGATGAAATGCTTTGTCCTCAACCTGGAAGCAACCTGTTGCTTCGTCACCGGGCTATTGAATTGTTGCTGCATGCCTATCGTAATCAACACTTGGGCAGGTTAAGCTCCGATGATCGTGAGCCGGTTCTTCATCCCAAGACACAAGCAGTTGTACGTTACCTGAATGAGAACTATCAGAAACCACTGACATTACCGGAGGTGGCGGGCATGTTTCGCATTAGTCCGCATTATCTGAGTCGATTGTTCAAACAAACGACGGGATTTACCTTCAGTGATTATCTGAATCTGTTACGGGTGAAGGAAGCACAGCGTTTGCTGCGAGAAAGTGAAGAATCCATTACGGACATCGCCTGGCTTGCGGGATTCAGTAACTTCTCTCATTTTGGCAAGATGTTCAAGCGTACCGTTCAGGTATCACCAAGAGTCTATAGGCAGGAATACAAGGAATCGGGTTCCGTGAGGACCTTAAAAGAGGGAGAGAATATACGATGATTGAAGCGAGATTAAATGAACTGGGGATCATTTTGCCGGAGGCAAGCGCCCCCGCAGCGAAGTATGCCAATGCCGTTATTGTCAATGGAATCATGTATGTATCCGGGAAAGGGCCTGATACGTCCGAACGAGGTAAAGTTGGAGCAGACTTCACAACAGAACAGGGATATGATTTTGCCCGAAATGCCGGACTGGAGGTGCTTGCTGTCGTTCAAGATGTGCTGGGTTCTCTGGATCGGGTGAAGAGAGTGGTTAAAGTGCAGGGGTTTATCAATGCGTCCGCTTCGTATCAGGAACATCATAAAGTGCTAAATGGATTCTCGGATCTGATGATGGAGGTATTTGGGGATCAGGGGGTACATGCACGTTCCGTATTCGGTGCAGTGTCCGTAAGGGATAATTTGCCGCTGATCATTGATTCCATATTTCAGGTGGAGGAGTAGATGTATATATGACTGATTCATCTTCATTTAATCCGATTATGTTAACGATACCCGAGAGTTTCCATACGGAACGCCTCACGATTCGAGCACCACAGTGGGGGGATGGCGCAGCCGTTAATGAAGCCGTCCGTGAGAGTGCGGAGCAGCTGCGGTTGTGGTTACCTTTTGCTGAGAAAATCCCTTCATTGGAAGAGTCTGAAATGACTGTTCGCAAAGCAAGACTGCAATATCTGGAGCGTACCGACATGATGTTACATTTGCGTGATAGATATACCGATGAATTCGTAGGCAGCAGCGGGTTACATCGCATCGACTGGAATGCACGCTGTTTTGAGATCGGTTACTGGATTCGAACATCGCGAGCTGGTGAGGGTTTGGTGACAGAAGCGGTGAAAGGGATAGAGCAATTTGCCATTACTCATCTGGAGGCAAACCGGCTGGAGATCCGCTGTGATGCCCGCAATGTGCGAAGTGCCAAAGTAGCGGAACGAGCGGGTTATACACTGGAAGGTATATTGCGCAAGATGCGGCGGGACAGTACGGGTACGCTGGTTGATTGTATGGTTTTCTCCAAAGTCAGAGGCAGTGAGTTCGAGTAAAGGGAGGGTAGATATGGAGCGAATCGGTCAAGGAAGAACTGCGGAAATCTATGCCTATTCGAACGAGCACATTATGAAGTTATATCGAATGGATTTTCCTCACGAAGCAGTTCAGAATGAATTTAGAATAAGTGAGTTGGCATACAAAAAAGGGCTCCCCGTCCCACAGGCAGTATCCTTGATAGAACATACTACGTCGCGTGCTGGCATTGTTTTTGAGCGAATCCAGGGGATTACCCTGTTATCACTTATCATTCAGCAACCGGAGTTACTAGAGCAGCTGGCGTTTAAAATGGCTGACTGCCATTACAGACTTCATTGCGAGCGAGATGATGAAGGGACACTCCCCTCCCAGAAGCAGATTTTATCTGGAGCGATTCACAATATTCAATTATTATCGGAGGACGATCAAGCGCAAGTCCTTTCTTACTTAACAATATTGCCTGATCAACAGCAGATCTGTCATGGCGATTTTCACCCTGATAATGTTATGCTCAGTGAGGCTGGCGATCAATACTGGGTCATTGATTGGATGACTGGAATGTCCGGTGATCCTGCGGGTGATGTGGCTCGAAGCTGGGTAATATTAATGAGTGCCACATTGCCGGAAGATACAGATCCTGCTATACGAATGGGTTTTGAAAAGGCTCGTGAATCGCTGGTCGAATTTTACATCCATCATTATATGCAACTTTCCGGGATTACACGTGAAGCAATAGAGTCCTGGATGCTGCCAGTTGCTGCCGCGCGTCTTGACGAGGATTTGCCCGCTCAAGAGGTGGAACAGCTGCTCAAGTTTGTTCAGGAACGAATTCGTCTGTTAGACGAATCTAACTATATTATATAAAAAGGGTAGAGAAAGAGAGGGGACTTATTTATGCTGCATTCATTAAAGGCCATACAATCATACAAGTCAGGAAACACGCCGGAAGCCCAGCAATTATGGCTGCAACTGCTGGCAGCAGCAGAGAAGCCCCATATTAACCTCGAACGCATTCATTCCATTGCCGAACTTGAGGGAACAAATCCGGTGCTGGACTACACAGAGCGTACACTTCACGTGCTGGAGGAGCTTCAGGTTTCTTTTTGGGTGCGAGAAATTCTGGAGGAAGTATTAATCTGGTCAGAGACGGCGAAGGCCGGATCATTGGAGCAGCGGTGGGTATGGCAAAAGCAGGGCGTTAACTTGTTTGTACATAATGTGGGGTCCGCTCAGTTATATGATCTATACGCAGGGGCAGACCACCTGGATAATGACATCGGTAAGAGCAGGGAGACGAGTTTAAATCAACTTGGATCTCCGGGCGATGCCTTAAGTAAGAATGCGGATATAAACGAGCATGATGCGCTGAATTCACACACACCAAGACATGAAGTTATTCGTACTCTAATTGCTACGCATGGACTTATTGGTCAATACATACGCGGCGAGATTCCATTTGCCGAGAATGCTTCGCTCCACGCCTTGATTGTCAAAGGATGGCTTACTACAGATGAGTTGCACACCATACTGATGGCATTAAATGAATGCATTATTGCAGGCGTTGATCCAGCTTTATGGAATCAGGTTCAGGCTGAGGTACAGCGAATTGTAGGCTGGATTATCGCTGGACCTGTTCATGAAGACTGGAGCGTGAAAGAACGGTTATCCCGCTTAAGAAGTTCATCTATTCGGCAGGGAGAATCTATGGATACGGCGTACGCCAAGCTCCAAACCGAACTGGATGTAGAACAGGCGCTGGCTCCGCTGGCTCATCGCACATTATGGTATGTGGAGTCGGCCATGCAGGATTTTTCGTTGCAGGAGATGGTGAAAGTGTTCCTGTTGACGCTTCGCAGCGAAAGTATGAATCCAACATCCATGGAGAGTCGATCTGAAATCGTTCGACATATCAGCTTCGAACCATTGATGAATACGATGTATTACGACTACAAGGGCGTTAAGAAGCTCAATATTTACAAGAAACGAATGATTGAAAAGTATTTGGAACAGTATGCATGGGAACAGATTACCGCAGGAGAGCAGATTGTTTATCCTCATCTAACCCATCGCATTGAGCGTCATGCGGATCTGCCGGATACACTGTTTGTGACCTTTGAATTTTCTCCAGCGGCGGAGAAGCTGATTGCATTCTGTATTGAAGCAGAAAAGTCGCCGTTATACGAGAAGGCTGTACTGCTGTTATTTGACCTGTTCGGATTACGCCGGGATGCCTATGACCGCTTCCACAACGAAGAGACGTATTTGTCCGATATGAACAGCTCCGGTGATTACAAAAAAGTACTGCTCGACTATATCGTTGGTAAACGGGTACTGGATATCGGTCCAGGTGGAGGAATTCTACTGGATCTGATTGAGCAGGAAAAACCGGAAGTGGAGCCGATTGGTATCGATATCTCAGCCAATGTCATTGAAGCGCTGGAACGCAAAAAACAGCGTGAGGGACATCGCTGGCAAGTGATGAAAGGCGATGCCCTGCAATTGGAGCAATATGTGCAGCCAGGCACAGTGGATACGGTTATTTTTTCATCCATTCTGCATGAATTATATTCATATATTGAACTGGACGGTCGAAGATTTAATTCCGACACGGTTGTAGCAGCGCTGAGAAGTTCATTCCGTGTGCTGTCACCTGGAGGAAGAATTCTGATTCGAGATGGCATCATGAGTGAACCGGAGGCACAGAAGCGCCGGATTCGTTTTCTGGAACCAGATGGGATGCGCTGGCTGGAGCGGTATGCAGAGGATTTTCAGGGACGTGCAATTCAATATGAGCGGGTCTCAGAAAATGAGGTCGTATTGCCGATCAACGATGCAATGGAGTTTCTCTACACCTATACGTGGGGTGAAGAGGCATACGTGCATGAAATTCAGGAGCAGTTCGGTATATTCACGCCGACAGCCTATGAGAACTGTATTCGAGAAGCGCTGGGTGAACAAGCCGAAATTATTACTCTCCGATATTTCCTTCAAGAGGGGTACACGGAAGCACTTGGAGAACGAATGATCTTCATGAACGAAGATGGCGAGCCTGCGCCTTTGCCAGATAGCACCTGCCTGATTGTCATTGAGAAGAAGAAAGGGTTGGCGGATGGATGATGAGCGAAGCCAGCACAGTTTTGTATTTTGTTAGACATGCGGAGTCTCGGTATGTTGAAGGACAGGAACGCGAGCGTGGGCTGACAGAGCAAGGACATCAAGATGCGGGAACGGTTGCCAGTCTGCTCCATGGGGAGCAGATTCAACTGTTCTATTCTAGCCCTTATAGGCGAGCTGTGGATACGATTCAGATTCTGGCAGATCGGTCAGGTGGAATTGTGGTGACAGAGGAAGATCTGCGTGAACGCCAGTTATCGAGTTCAGATGTGAAGCATGATAATTTTCGTGAAGCCAAGCAGCGGTTGTACCGTAATCCTACGTATGCGTATCCAGGTGGAGAGTCTGGTGAACAGGCTCGCTCAAGGGCAGTAGCGGTGATCGAGAAAATTTTGCATAAACATGTGGGTCGCAAGGTAGTCATCGGAACCCATGGAGATGTCATGACACTTATTTTACAACATTATGATTCTTCCTACGGTTATGATTTCTGGGAGAAGACTACGATGCCGGATATCTATAAGTTACAGTTTGATGGAACGCGCAAGTTGGTCCAGGTCACCCGATTGTGGGAGTAACAGAGTTATATATGAGAAAAGCATTAGCCAGAATGATAGTGGGGAGAGTGAGTTGAACGGATGAAAATTACGCTGTTGCCTGATACATACTTTATTGAAAATCTAAGCGTATCTTCATTACAGGATAGAATGTACTGCATATTTGATCTCGAAGGGACGGGCATTAATCCCGTGGTGGAGAGTGTGACTCAATTTGGTGGGATGCACTACCAAAGAGGTCAACGGTGTAACACAACATTTTCTTCACTTACACGTGCGAACAAACCTATACCAGAAGCTGTGGCAAAATTAACAGGCATTTCGAATGAGGATATGATAGAGGCTCCATCGTTCGTAGAAACATTTCAGGAATTTCTGAAATTTATTGGGGATAATGTGCTTGTAACACAAGCAGGATATGAATATGATCTGCCCATCTTGAAGCGGCATTGTGATGAGTATGGTCTCCCGATGTTGACTAACCCGGTACTCGATACAAAAGCGATGTTCACCTACATTCATCCTGAGGTTAATGAGGTCGTCTCTACGGATTTTTTGATTCGGTATTACGATCTGAATACGGATGGAATACACAGGCACAATGCTTTGGCAGATTGTGGTGTGATTGCTCGTATCTTTGAAAGTATCCTTAGCGAATACGAGGAACTTCAATTGGATCATTTTACAGCCGATCCTAATCGAATGATGAAGCGGTTTGTTATACCTGAGATGTATCTGACATGATGATGAACTGGAGGGGAGATCAATGAGTAAAACGGATGTGGAGAAACTACTGTTGGATCTTAACGAGGGACGGATTCTGACCCAGCAGACATTCGAAGGGTTGGATGTGGAAATTTACCTGGATGAAAGGGATGCCTCTGCATTTGCTGACGAGTGGATGCAAGCTTTTGAACGATGGGCTCAAGATACCGCGGTAGCTGAAGAAGAGGTGCTGCGCGCATGCAGGGAACAGGCGTTCAAACAGACCTTGGCTCTCACCGGCGAACCTGAGTTAGCGGGGTATGTGAGTGATGATATGGGTTTAATTGGTGCTGCATTGTTACAGGGTACGGCGAATGATTCCTTTGTGGATCAGCTGTTGGAAAGTTATCGACAAGGTAGGTTGCCCCTGCGATAAGCGGGGGAGGGCCACCAGGGTTGTTTCGTTTGTATAAAAAAACAGCATCAAATGTACATTGTGGGTCGGCTGAGGCATAAGGTACAATTCACCTAAGCAATCGATGAGAATGATAATCATTATATGTGAAATATTCTCACGGTTACATCAACAGATCACATAGGGGTGAAGGGTAACATGGTAGGTTTAGTTAAAGGTTTCAAAGGGTGGACGATTACATTACTGCTCATGGGTCTGGTTATTTCAGGATGTAGTACAAATACCGCTACGGATGCGGAACAGACTCCTGCAACTGAAAGTGCAGCCTCTGGAGAAAATACTACTGAAACCGAGACAGAGCCTGCTACACGGGTTGTACAGGATGAATTTGGAGATGTGACGATTCCGGTTCAGCCACAGCGGATTGCTGGAATATATGTGGAAGATTATCTGAAGGCGCTCGATATTAAACCTGTAGTGCAGTGGTATAATCCGATGTGGGGTGTACAGGATTATTTAGCACTGGATGTTCCTCAATTTGATACTACAGGGAGTATTGAAGCTTTGTTGGAGTATGATCCGGATCTCATCATTGTAGATGGTGGGGTAGATATGGAGAAATATGAGATGTACTCCAAGGTGGCACCGACGTATCGTCTGCCTGAGAGCGTACTGCAGGATTCAAATCAAATTTTGAAAACCATTGCCGATGTTGTAGGTAAACCCGACAAGGGTGAAGAAGTTGCTGCGGCATTTAAGGCCAAGATTGCAGATGCCAAATCGAAGCTGCAGGAAGCGGTTGGAGACGAGACGGTCGCAGTTGTCCGGCTGAATGTTAACGATGACACACTGGCTTTGTTCGGTGTGAAGAATCGATTTACCGGATTTATTTATTCCGAGCTTGGTCTAACACCTCATCCTCTGGTTAGCAAGATGGAAGAATATCAGGAAATTCTGTCTGAAGAGGCCGTGCCGCAGCTTGATGCAGATCATCTTATTATTTTCCCTTCCAATGGAGAATGGTCTTCTCCTGAGAACAAGGAAGCCTTGAAGGTACTTGATAGCAAATTGTGGAAATCTCTTCCGGCCGTTAAGAACAATCAGGTATATATAATGGAAAGATCACATTGGCAATCAGGTGCGATTACAGCGAATTCCATGAAAATTGATGATCTCTTGGAAAAAATGACTCCATAAGTATAATCTCATAAAGAAAGTTCTTCAGCCAGGGTTGAAGAGCTTTCTTTTTTCGTATACACTATTTTAAATGATAATAATTCTCAGTTGAGGACGATGAACATGTGCCACATCATAATACAATTGATCCCCAAGCCCTGGCTATGCTCACTTCAGCATATGGAATACGTAGATCACCATAAGCCTCACATCGATAAACGTTTGTTATACAGAATGTCGTCTTCACACGCCATATTTGTTGTAACGTCTGGGAAGGGGTCAATAGTTTGCTCAGATCGGGAATCTCATTTGGAAAAAGGAATGATTATGTTTGTTCCGGCTGGAACATCCGTTAAAATAGAAGGTTCGCCTTGGACAGAAAGTGAATTGCAGTATTATAAGCTTGATCTTATGGTGGCTGAGTTAAGCGAAGAGACTTCGAACGCTTTGTCTAGAAGAAACACGGAGGAGCAGCAGGAATTTTCACAAAGTCCAGTTTCTCCGACATTATTACCTCTTATGCAACTCAGTTACAGCCCGTGGAGTTCCTGTCTCGAAGCCTTGGAACAAATACTGCGTCAACAGATCTCCGGCGATTGGCTAGAGCAATGGGAGGTACAGCTTCGTTTCCAGGAGTGGTTCCGTGCCTTGCTTCGCCAGAGTGCTCCCGAAACTGAAGTACCCGATGACCGTGCCCGTCTTCAAAGTTCCATTCGTTATATTGGCGACCACTATGATCAGACCATAACCGTGGATGAGCTCGCAGCAGATATTGGTCTAACAAGAGCCAGCTACACTCGGCAATTCAAAAAAATTACAGGCAAGCTCCCGCTTGAATATGTAAATGCGGTTCGGCTGGAGCGCTCGAAGCAACTATTGCAGCTCACGGATGATCGCATCCATGAAATTGCACAGAATGTGGGATTTAGCAGCGAGTATTATTTTGGTCGTCGTTTCAAGCAATATGCTGGTATTTCACCTGGACTATACCGCCGTCATCACCGTCAAGAGGTTCGTGTCTTTGCTCCTTATCTGGAGGACTTTGTGTTGGCTCTTGGCGTAAAACCTGTACTGCAATGCTCGCATCATTCTTGGGGGAGACAGCATTATTTGGGATTGGATGACGTACCCGAATTCGACGTAAGCGAGCAGGATGCTCAATTTAATGTGGGCAATATACCGGACTTTATCATGCTGAACAAGGGATATGATCGATGGAATCTGGACCGCTTTGAGCAGGTAGCACCTACGTTTTACGTGGATCATCTGGGAGAAGATTGGCGCTCTATTTTAAGATCGACAGCCGATGTGTTAGGGAAGGTGAATCGGGTTCAAGATGTAATTGGTGCGTATGAGGACAAGGCAATGGAAGCTAAGAGCCGGTTAGCACGATATATACGTGGTCAGACAGTGGCATTTTTGCGTATATCCGCTTCGGATATTACTCTCTATGGGGATCAGCAGGGTTACGTTGGACCTGTAATTTATCAGGATCTTGGAATGACTCCACACTCCCGTGTGCAGCAATGGACAAGACACGAGCGGAGGATTTTCATTGGATTGGACCAGTTAAGTCAGCTTCATGCGGATCACTTGTTGATTACATTTGACACTGGAAATTCTGCCAAACCTGGAGATGAGCGCGAACTGCTCGACAGGGACGAATGGAAACGTCTGCCTGCGGTGAAGAGTGGCAATGTCTATGAGGTGGATTTTATGAGCTGGATGAACTACGGTGTGATCTCTCATGGGAAGAAGATTGAGGATATATTGCGGTTTATGGCTTGAGGATTGGAGCTAAAACTACAAACTAGCTGGTTTCAATATTAAATTAAACTCGAAGAAAAATAAAAAATATTCCACTAATCTGATTTACTGTATAATATAGGAAAAATGAACTGGAGAATAGACATCCTATGAATAAAAAAATATGGGCCTCGCTTTTAGTAATAGCTGTTATTGGAATGATTCCTGTTAGAGCAATATCGACGACTACGGTTGCCGAATCGCATGAAATTTCGGGTGAAGATCTTCCTGAAAGCTTACCATATGATTCTAACCATCCAGATATAATTTATGTGAAGGATTGTGGGGTCTTCGAGAAAGTTGATTCGAGTTTAGTAGATTACGGCGAAGAAGAAGTTGTGTTCGATGATATACAAAAGGTAACAGATAAAACGAATGTAATTGTTGCTTATGATGCAACTTACATCAAAACAGGTGAATGGGAATAGCTAATTCATTAGATTTACAATCTGGAAGCGCAAGGAGAGATTTATTCTTCTTGGGCTTTTTTTATATCCAATAAAAATATAAAATTCCAGAATTCGACCTAAGCATGAAAGAAGTAAATGATTTCATCAACTGGTATGAAGCCAAACAAGCTGGAAGTGGCAAGGCATCGTATGCGATAGATAAACACGACAATAACAAAGGACCTTTTAAAAGTCGGAAGGATTATATCCTGTTTGATCGGGTGCTGACGTTTGAGGTAAGTGAATACTAGAAAATGTGAAGTTCCTCCAGCTTAGCTGAAGGGGCTTCTTTGTTGTTTACTTTGATGAATGAGCCAATGCAACTACTCGAAAGGCTTGTTTGATCTTATTTTAGTGTAGCGTTTACAAAAAAACAGGATAATGAGCACAAAATGCAAAAGCGAATGTCCTTGACTGAACGATTGCGACATACCATTAGAATGAAGGCTGATCTGTAACTCAGGGTTTGAAGTCTTCAAGCATAGCCATGAACGGCGGATGGGAGAGCTGTAATGACAAAACGGGTAATTCTGTTGGAAGAAGGTACGGCAGAGATGAAAGGGCTAATGGGCAGTAAAGGGGCTGATCTTGCAGAGCTAATCCATGCAGGGTATTCTGTGCCGGCCGGATTTGTAGTCACTACGGAATGCTGTCGCGAGTTCTGTACCCGTCTTGGACATCTTTCCAATGAAGGAGAGAAAGAGATTATTAACGCGATCCGGCATCTGGAACAGCAAACCGGGAAGTTCTTCGGACACTCGGAGAACCCGCTACTACTCGCGGTACGTAAGGACCAGGATCCAGCCACAGCAACTGTGACACGATCACTGCTCAATGTTGGTCTGAATGATGTTACTGTGGAAGGACTCGCACGTCAAACCGGTGACCGGTTGTATGCACTCCAATGTTATCTAGATTACTTAAAGGAATATGGACAGCTGGTATATGCAATTCCGTCTGAATTTTTCACAGAAATATCGAGTCATGTCAAGGGTCGGGATGAAACGGAACTTGAATTAAGCATTACCAAATTTAAATATTTAATTGAAGGGGAGGGGCGTAACCCTTTTCCTCAAGATGTTCAAATTCAATTCAAAGAAGCAGTACGTGCGGTATATCATTCACAGCGTATTATAGCATCCAGATCTCAGGACGAGATTGTGCGTAAACCATATTACATCTCTTCGGAGCAAAGCGCTCCTGTTCTTATACAGACGATGATGCATGGAACATGCGGAGAATCAAGCGGGACCGGAACAATATATACATGTAACCCACTGACAGGAGAGAGGGGAATTACTGGACAATACGTCATAACCGGGACCTACCATCAAACGGATCAAGGTCTAGAGCGGTTAAGAGATGACGAACCTGAGCTGTACACAAGTTTGCTGGAGATTGGAGACCAGTTGGAGACGCGTAATGGAGAAGTGCAGGAAATCACCTTTGTGATTGAATCCGGCGCGTTGTATGTTGTGCAGACCCAGCCCGCACGATTATCCTCCACAGCCACACTGAGGAATACTGTATATTTTGTGCATGAAGGACTCATCACCAAAGAGGATGCTCTGTTACGCATTGAGCCTGGGTATATCGCGGAAGTGTTGGAGCAACACTACACAGATTCTAACAGCGAAGCGAGCAATGGACATCTGCCCATACTGATCCAACCATTAGCTAATGATGAATGTCCACCTTTATCAGCAGATCTGCAACTACTGCTCGATTGGGCTGATGAAGTGAAAGAGCTGAAGGTACTGGCCAATGCTGATCGACCACAGGATGCCCTGACAGCACGGTTACTGGGGGCAGAGGGGCTAGGTCTGTGCAGGACCGAGAACATGCTGTTATCACATGCGCGGTTCCCATTTGTACAAAAAATGATCCTGGCAGACAGTGAATCCGAACGCAGGCGTGGTTTGGAGCGTCTGTTGCCGATGCAACAGTCTGATTTTGAACAGATATTCGAAGCGATGGATGGATACCCGGTAACGATACGTTTGCTCGATTTGCCGTTGCATGAACTGCTACCGGATCTGGGAGTGTTGGAGAAACGACGTGAGTGGTTACAAGCAGAGGAGTGGCAGGAGCAAAAAGACCATCAGATTGAACTGGAAGAACTGGAGCGTGTAATTCGCAGAGTCTGTGAATTGCATGAACATAATCCGACATTGGGGCAACAGGATTGTCGACTAAGTACGGTGTTCCCGGAAATCGTTGATATGCAGCTGGAAGCGATATTCCGCGCAGCGGTGATAGGCATCCGGCAAGGCTGGTGGGTGCGTCCCGAGATTATGATCCCGCAGATCGGTCATGTACATGAACTTCAGGTGATGAGAGATCTGGTGGATCATGTGGCTGACCAAGTGCTTGGTGAGGAGAAGCGGCATTGTCTCTATAGAGTGGGAGCGATGATCGAAGCTCCGAGAGCAGCGCTGACGGCGACTCACATTGCTCGCCAGGCAGACTTTTTCACGTTTGGCGCGGATGAGCTGACAGAGATGACATTTGGATATACTCGCCAAGAAGCCGAGAAGCGATTCCTTCAACGTGATACGGACTCTCGTACGGTAACGAATAATCCATTTCATGTGCTGGACATTGAGGGAGTTGGACAACTGGTGGAGATGGCTGTAGTCCAAGGTCGAATTCGAAAACCTCATCTGAAGACAGGGATCTGTGGAGAAAATATTGTGGATTTGGAGTCGATTACGTTCTGCCACCGCATTGGTCTGGATTACGTAAGCTGTTTGCCTGAACAGATCCCTTATGCACGAATTGCTGCTGCACAAGCAGCCATTAAGGGACAGAGAGAGGGAGCGGACACGCAGAACACGGATATATCTACAATTGCGTAACGCTCACCCTGTCTTACACGGAACTTCCATGGAATAGCAACCAGAAAACTGTTATACTGAAATATGCGTTTTGTAAAATGAACGTAAAATTTCAGGGTAAGGGTTGAAGGCGACCATGTATAATTCCAAAAATGAACGAACTCCATCACGGACCTTATTCGCCGTGTTATTCATTCTTATGCTGTTGAAGCTGTCACTGCTGCGGTATTTCTTTTTCCAAGGTCTGTCCGGCATCGGTCTGTTAACTGACGCATTAGGCGCACTAACTGTGGTATGCCTGCTGGATCTGATCGTGCTCAAAGGGTGGAAGCAAGCAGTATACGGAGGATTCAATGTTCTGTTTTCTCTGGTGCTGTTCGCGGCTACGCTGTATAACGTTCATTTCAGTTCGGTACCCACCTATACTGTGCTTAGTGAACTGGGGCAAGTTGCTCAAGTGCGGGGAAGTATAGGGCCTCTTGTACGACCAACGCACTTTCTGTTTTTCGTAGACATTATCCTGGCGTTGCCAATATGGCTAATTATGCGAAGACGTTCAGCCGGGCGTAACCGCAACAGTTATCACGATAGCGGGTTGACGTTTGGCAGAATCCGGAGACGTTACTGGGGCAAGCTCGGCGTTGCGCTTACCGCCGCATTCTGCATCGTGCTGTCTGGCAGTTTTATTGTCAAAGGTGAAACGATTGATAATGAGCTGGTTCGGGCCGAGAATCTCGGTTTCCTGAACTATCAGGTATCGTCTGCCATTCTAACGAGTAAAGAAAATGAGGCTATTGCGAATGGCAATATTACCGAAACGATCGCCAAGATCAATGAGCTGGTTAGCCAGTATCCGTATCAGGATAAACCAAGTGATGGTACAGCCGTGAAAGCCAAATACTTTGGTCAGGCCAAAGGTAGTAATCTGATTGTACTGCAACTGGAGTCCTTTCAGAATTTCCCGATTAATGCTTCATTAGACGGTCAGGAGTTAACGCCGGTACTCAATGATCTGGCCGAAGAAAGCTATTATTTCTCTCATTTCTTCCAACAGATCGGACAGGGAAACACATCAGACGCGGAGTTCATGTCGAACACGTCTATCTATCCAACTGGCGTTGTTCCCATGTCAGCCGGGTATAGCGATCGTGATCTTCCAAGTCTACCCAAGGTACTGGCGGAAAAGGGATATGAGTCAGAGACGTTCCATGGGAATGACGTTACCTTCTGGAACCGGAACAAAATGTATCCGGCACTCGGATTCACTCGTTACTTCGACAAGCCCAGCTTCGAGAACGACAGATTCAATGACTTTGGACCATCGGATGAAGAGTTATACCGTGTAGGTGTGGAAAAAATGACTGCGCATCAGGCTGCGAATCAGCCGTTCTATGCTCAGTTCATTACGGCTTCGAGTCACTCGCCGTTTACGGTTCCAGCTGATCGTGCACGGATCACGATTCCTGCGACCATCACGAATAAACTGCTTCATGATTATCTGCAAGCGATCAACTATACGGACTACGCGGTCGGTCAGCTCATTAATGAGTTGAAGGCGAACGGATTATGGGATAATACAACTTTAGTGCTCTACGGAGACCACTTTGGTCTGCCTGCTGATGAAGAGATTACACAGCAGATTCAGGCCAATCTGGGCGTCCCTTATGACGGTAAAGTAAGTCGATTCAACATTCCGTTAATGATTCATACGCCGAAACAGACCAAAGGACAAGTGATTGAGCAGCCAGGCGGTCAGTTGGATATGTTGCCAACGATCATGAACCTGATGGGTGTTTCCCTTCAAGATGAGAAGTTCACTGCCTTCGGACATGATCTGCTCAACATGGACCACAATGCCTTCGGTATCCGGTATTACTTGCCGACGGGTTCATTTGTCAACGATGACATTATGTTTATCCCGGGTGCGGGCTTTGACGATGGAACAGCCTATTCGCTGAAGACTTACGAGACGGTAACGGATTTGGAACCGTATCGTTCCGATTATGAACATGTGCTCAGCTTGATGAAACTGTCTGACGAGTATGTGAAGTTGTTACCAAAACGTGCACCATAAATCAATATTTCTGCAACAGGTCAGATCAAAAACGTCACCAGTTCAAAAGCTGGTGACGTTTTTTTGCATGTTTCTTGCACAAGTGTGGTAATAAAGAGAATAACTAAAGTTTGAAACTGTAATAATTAATGTTACAATGAAATGAGCAAGAATGAAGCGAGCAAAAGCGCGTAATATTCGCAGATCTCATATTCAAAGTACTTATGAACCTAACAGACGAGAGGATTGAATATATATGAAACTGAGTGTACTTGAACATGGACATATCAACGAAGGACGAAATGTACAGGATACGTTGCAGGAAACGGTCAAACTCGCACAACATGCGGATCAATTGGGGTACTCCCGTTTCTGGATGTCGGAGCATCACGGTAGTGGTGCGCTGTCTTTCTCCAGTCCTGAAGTTATGATTGCACATGTGGCTGCCCATACGGATCGAATTCGCGTAGGTTCCGGTGGCGTTATGCTACCTCATTATAGTGCCTACAAGGTTGCAGAGAATTTCCGTCTGCTGGAAGCTCTTCATCCGGGACGGATTGACCTTGGGATTGGCAGAGCGCCAGGAGGCATGCCGATTGCCAGCAGAGCGCTGAATGAGGGGAAATCTTCGAATGTACACTTCTTCCCCCAACAGATTGCGGATCTCGGCGGATACTTTCATGAAGAATTGCCTGAGGATCATCGATTCGCATCCCTTGTGGCGGGACCATCAGTTCCCACGGTACCAGAAGTGTGGTTGCTGGGTTCCAGCTCTGAAGGTGCAAGAATTGCTGCAGCGCAAGGGACGTCATATGCGTTTGCCCAATTCTTCGGAACACCAGGCGGCGAAGAAGCGATGAAGCATTACCGCAGACATTTCAAGCCGTCCATCCTGAATGACAAACCACATTCAATGATTGCTGTCTCGGCATTCTGCGCGGAGACAGAGGAAGAAGCTGCTGAACTTGCGCGCAGCAATGAACTTTTCTTCTTACGTCTTGGACGAGGTCTTGAACAAAGTTCATTCCCATCTCTGGAGACGGTGAACAACTATCCATTCACAGCGATGGAGATGGAACAGATCCGCCAGCGCCGTTCTTTTTCCATCGTGGGTACACCGGATCAGGTGAAAGACAAAATTACCGCAATGGCTGAACGTCATGAAGCAGATGAAGTCATTATTGCGTCAGCGATCCATTCGTTTGAAGCACGTCTGCGCTCATTCGGCTTGATTGCAGAAGCCTTTGGACTTAAGCAGGACTAATGGTGAGCAAGCGGGAATAACTACTCTGAACAGACTGGAATCTTGCTCTTGCAAGGTTCCGGTTATACTCTTGCGTGATCAGGGAGAGGAGAGATTCACATGCGCAGATGTGTCATTAGTGATATTCATGGCTGTTACGATGAATTTAATGCACTTCTTAAGCTTGCAGATTATAATCCGCAGCAGGATGAATTGATTTTACTCGGTGATTATGTGGATCGCGGCCCAAGCAGCAAACAGGTCATCGAACAGATTATGCAGCTTCAACAACAGCACCATATTATGGTGATCAAAGGTAATCACGATGCCATGATGGTCAAGGCGCTTACCCAGGATGTTGAGCAATATGATCAACACTGGATTCGTAATGGCGGATTACAAACGATGGCAAGTTATCTGGACCTGGAGCTTACTTTTGATGAGAAACAGATAGATTGGGAAGCTTATGCTGAAGCTAAAAAGTGGATACGTACACACTATGAACACCATCTACGCTTTCTGGAACAGCTTCCGCTGGTGTACGAAATTCCGGGTTATATTTTTGTGCATGCCGGGATCAACCCGGATATCGAGAATTGGAGAAGCCAGTCCGAGCGGGACTTCATCTGGATTCGTGAATCATTCTATTCCAGACCAACGACGATTAGAGAGACGGTCGTATTTGGACACACCCCCGTGAAGCATTTGCATGATGAGACAGGCATTTGGTTTGACCCGAGCGGAGACAAAATTGGCATTGATGGTGGTTGTGCCTACGGAGCGCAATTGAACCTGCTGGAGATTAGAGAAGACGGGAGTCTACAGACCTTTTTTGTACGGCAAGGGCAGAGCGCGGAAGAGCCTGAGATCTAATGTTTTCGTTGCGTGTCAGAGTTTCATATGCTAATTTATAAGGTTGTACGATGGAATAAACAGGATACATATCATATCGACTTGAGGGGTATGACCAAGTTTGGCTATTTTCAAAATGACTTGCCTGAGAATGATTTGCAATTAATTCGCTGTAAAGGGATTGGAATTTAGCCTTATTAGCGCTATAATCAGTAGGGTATGATTGAAATATGACATGTATTATTCTAAATCAGAATTGACGGAGGGCTATGAATATGGAAAAAGCGTTAATCTTCGGTCACAAAAATCCCGACACGGATACGATCTGTTCGGCAATTGCCTATGCGGATCTCAAAACAAAATTGGGTCAGGACGTTGAAGCTGTTCGTCTCGGCGAAGTCAATGGTGAAACCCAGTTTGCACTGGATCAATTCAAAATTGCAGCACCACGTCTGATTAAAACAGCTGCAAATGAAGTAAACAAAGTTATTCTGGTTGACCACAACGAGCGTCAGCAAAGTGTAAGCGATATTGAGGAAGTGACTGTTGTTGAAGTTATCGACCATCACCGTATTGCTAACTTTGAGACAAGCGGACCTCTGTATTTCCGTGCAGAGCCTGTAGGTTGTACCGCAACCATTTTGAATAAAATGTACAAAGAAAATGGCATCGAAGTGAGTGCACCGATTGCTGGCCTGATGCTGTCTGCAATTATCTCCGACTCCCTATTGTTCAAATCCCCGACTTGCACAGAGCAGGACGTAGCCGCTGCACGTGAACTGGCTGCCATTGCTGGTGTAGATGCAGACACATATGGTCTGGACATGCTGAAAGCCGGCGCGGATCTGAGCCAAAAAACAATTGCTGAACTAATCTCCCTGGATGCCAAAGAATTCGTAATGGGTCAATCCAAAGTGGAAATTGCACAGGTTAATGCCGTTGACGTGAATGATGTTCTCGTGAAGCAACCTGAGCTTGAAGCAGCTATTGAAGCGATCATTTCCAGCAAAGGTCTCGATCTGTTTGTATTTGTCGTAACAGACATTCTGAACAACGATTCCGTAGCTCTGGCATATGGTACATCCACTAAAGCAGTGGAGAAAGCCTACAATGTAACGCTGTCTGATAGCAGAGCTATCTTGAAAGGCGTAGTATCACGCAAATCACAAATTGTACCGGTCCTAACGGAAGCATTCAACACGCTGTAACTCAAACCGATTGGCGTATTTCTACGCTGATATGTATTACAAATAGTAGCAACACCATCCTAGCCTGCTCTGATCCGTAAATGGTCAGGACAGGCTTTTGATGTAGAGGAGGAAGAATCATGATCAAAAATGAAAAGATCAAAGCGGCCGAAGTGCAGCTTACGGGTCTAAATGGTGAAGATCTGGGTGTGATGTCCACGCAGGAAGCACTTCTACTTGCGAAGCAGCATAAGGTAGATCTAGTGTGCTTGTCCTTGATGACGAGTCCGCCACCGTGCAAGCTGATTGGAGCTGGAGCGGCCAAAGCTGAAGCGCAGCAGGCGAAGAAAAAAGCGAGTAAATCCCCCGATAAACGTAAAGTAAAGGAAATTCGCTTGAACCTTGCAATGGAGGATCATGACCGGGATACGAAGCAATCTCAAGCGGAGCGAATTCTGAAGAAGGGGGATTCGGTAAAACTCGTCATCCAGGTGCATGGAGCCAAAGAAGGAGTTGCAGGCAAGGAGTGGGCTGAGCAACTGAGTAAATCGTTGGCTGAATTCGGTAGCAAAACGACAGGTGTTCAGGTAAGTGGTAAACAGGTTGTTGTGCAACTGGACCCGATTGCTTAAACTGCCAGGGCGATCCTCGATGTAGCACAAAGGTAAGGCGAATATTGATACCGTAATGATCTTTTGAATGTAAAGAAGCCCAATGAGGTGGCAGGTTAACTGCTGCTGTATTGGGCTTGTTTGTCATCACTTGGATTGAAGTATCGTGCAATTTAATGTAAAAGCCGTTTCTGTTCCAGTAGTTCAGCTGCGTAAATAACGGCTGCCACCAAGTCGTACATATAACTGTCCGGGTAATACAGGCGTAGAACCAGCGGCCATATTATTCTGGTTGTTTTTGGCGAATCGGGATAAATAAAAGAAGTCCGGATAGATCACCATATCCATCAAGTAGGCGGAGACCCGACTACCTGGAACGCGGAACTGATTCAGGGTACGTATAATATCTTCGCCGCGTGCAATACCAATGCCGTGTCCGTAATACCAGTTCTCGCGCAGCATGAACGTATTCTCTCCCTGCCACTCGGGAGTTTCCGGAGAAACATCCGGATTCTTGAAATACAGCACATCTCCTGGCAGGGCGGTTTCGCTACCGTTTTTTTCGGTTAATCGCAGGTCACTGTCATAATGCCAGTCGAAGAGTAACAGATTGCGAAACAGGGAATTAAAGGCGTCTTCGCGAATGCTTCCCAGCACGCCACCATACAGCACAATAACGGTAGCTGTTGCACATTCAAAGGCATATAAGTGTCCATTCCTCCAGATATCCCGGATACCGTCGGCGGGGGTCACGTTTGATCTTAGTTCGAACCCACCTTCCGCATTACGATTCCAGTAGGCAGGATTACATCTGGACTTTTCAAAGGATGCAAAACTCACACCACTTCGATCCAATCCTTCCGCTGCATCTACGAGAGAGCCCCTCAAGTCCCACTCAAAACGAAGATGATCCATGGATTGGTACACATACCTTGTAGGACGATCCTGGAGTTGTTGTAACCAATACCATTCAAAATCAGACCATTCCGAGCGGTTCAGCTGGGCGAGTTGATTAGCAACAATGATCATGATCCATAACCTCCGTTCCTATTCGAATATTCAACATTGTATAATCGGGAGAGCACGGGTATTGTGTAGTATATGTCGATTTATGCAGGAATTTTATCCGATCTCGTTTATCAATCCTTGCATTTGGGGTAGTACTCTATAGATGAAGTTATGTTCAGGTCGATCTATTCATACGGAATACATTCAGATTCTCATAAAGGAGGACATGTAATGTCGAAATCCATTACAGAGAGCCGATCTCTGTTTGAACAATTGTATACGCACGCACCAATCGGCATTGCTGTCGCATCGCATGTAAATGGACGGTGGTTGCAGCTTAATCCTGCATTTTGCGAGATGCTTGCATACAGTGAAGATGAACTGATCGATACGTCGGTCATACATATGATCTACGAAGAAGATCTGCACATGGAGGATTTTCGCAGCAAGTTTTGGGAAATGACCCATGAAACAAGTCCGATGTACGAGACAGAGGTTCGTCTGAAACGAAAGGACGGTTCGTTATTATGGGCAACCATTAGTGCCTGCATTGTTAGGGATGAAACGAATGGTGAGCCCTTGTATTTGCTGGTACAAGCTGCTGATATTACGAAACAAAAAGATGCAGAGGAAATCCTCATTGTGCAACGTAAACAATTGGAAGAGAGCAGTCGCATCTCTCGGCTGTTGGCGGAGTCTTCACTAGACCTGATTGCAATACATGATGCCGATTCTAGTCGTACATTTAAATATGTATCAAATGCATGTAAAAGCATGTTGGGCTATGAGCTGGAAGAAGTTATAGGTAAGCCGGGAACATTTGTTATCTATCCGGAGGATGTCCCTTTGGTTGAAGCGTACGTAGAAGAGCAGAGAAAGGGTCTGGCTCCCAAACGGCTCAATTATCGCCTGCTACATAAGGATGGATCTACGGTATGGGCAGATACGATTACGCACTATGTATATGACGATTCAGGTGAATTGATGGAGATGATCGCCGTAACCCGGGATATCACAGCCAGCCAGCAACAACAGTTAAGCATGCAGGAGTACAGATCGTTATTTGACTGTAATCCCCTTGGTGTGGCTTCTCTTGATCTGGAAGGCAATCTGCTGAAAGCCAATATGGGTCAGGAACAGTTGACGGGACACACCAAAGAGGAGCTGCTGAGTCGACCTTTTGATCACCTCATTGATCCTGTGGATCTGGAGAAGACTCGATATCATTTTGAGGAGACGGTGAAGGGCAATGCACAGAGTTACGAGGTAGGCCTAATTCACAAAAATGGGCAGCGAATTGAAACAAATGTGATTAATGTTCCTATTATCCTTGAGGAGAAAGTTGTCGGGGTCTATGGGATTACCAGTGACATTACAGAGTCCAAACGTTACGTCGAGGAGATCGAGAATCTTAGTTATGAACGGGCATTGATTTTGAATGGCATGTCTGAGGGGGTTATTGGACTGGACTTGGATGGGAATCTGAACTTTGCCAATCCGGCCGCTGCGGAGATCATGAACTTCTGTCCAAGTGAAATGAATGGCAAACCATTAGAGCAGATGATGATCCAAATGCAGAGCGATGGCATCCCATACCCATCCAAGGATACACCTATTCTACAGGCTGTTCGTGAGGGACGAGGTCTGCCGCGTACCGAATCTGTATTCTGGAGACAGGATGGGTCCAGTTTTCTGGCGGAGTTCCAATTGAAGCCGATTATGGATCAGGGTAGAACCCGCGGAGCAGTTCTGGTCTTCCGTGATATGACATCTGTTAAGGACATCATACGTGCCAAGGAAGCAGCAGAGCATGCAGACCGAGCCAAGTCCGAGTTTCTCGCCATCATGAGTCATGAGCTTCGTACGCCATTAAACGGCATCATGGGCATGGCCCATCTGTTAATGGAAACCGAGCTGGATGATGAACAGAAAGGTTTTACGGAAATTATGATTGATAGCGGGGAATCCCTTTTGTACATTTTGAACGAAATTTTGGATTTCAGCAAAATCGAAGCTGGCAAAATGGATCTTGAGCGCGCACCTGTAGATATTAAGGCGATGCTGGGCGGGGTGATCGAGCTGTTTGCACTGAAGGCATCAGAGAAAAATATTGAACTCTATTGTGAAATGTCGGATCACATTCCTGAACGCATTCGAGGGGATGAGACACGAATCCGGCAGATTTTGATTAATCTGGTGGGTAATGCCGTTAAATTCACAGAGCAAGGCCGCATTAAGGTGAGCGTAGGTGCTGATTTCTCAGATGAGCATGGTCAGGATAAACTGATGTTGACCTTTAAGGTGAGAGATACAGGGATCGGCATTCCAATAGAAAAGCAGCATCAATTGTTTCAATCCTTCTCACAGCTTGATCCGGCCATCAATCGCAAGTTTGGCGGGACAGGTCTAGGCCTTGCGATCAGCAAAAAACTGGTTGAGTTAATGGGCGGAGCGATTGGCGTACAGAGTGAGATCGGTGAGGGGGCAGAATTCCAGTTCACCCTCGTAGTGGAGCGGTGGTTAGAGGAAAGTAATGATCCGATCAAAATCACCGCGAATGATGAACTGCAATTGGATCGAGCTAGTCTTGCCCATGACATCAAAATTTTGATTGCTGAGGATCAAACGGTCAACAGTCATCTGTTGGAGGAGATGCTGCGCAAGTTTGGCGGAGTATGTGATATCGTTGAGAATGGTGCACAGGCCGTCGATTCTTTGAACAAGGTTCAATATGACTTGGTGTTTATGGATATTCAAATGCCAGTTATGGATGGGATTGAAGCGACCTGCCACATCAGACAGAGCCACCCAGAAATACCGGTTATTGCAGCGATTACAGCTTTTGCAGGCGCCGGCGACCGTGAGAAGTGTCTGAAATGTGGGATGCAGGACTTTATCAGCAAACCGTTCCATTCCACGGAGATTAGCCGCGTACTGAATACATGGGTTCCATATATTCGTTCTCAAAGGATAACGTAACAGAAAAATAACCTGTGCCTTGAAATTCAAGGTACAGGTTATTCTGTCATTTACGACCAGCCTCCGATTAACCCGGAGAGAGTCACACATTCGTCATCTTCCAAATCTGCAATCAGAGTGAGTTCTTCGTTGTCTTGTGGATCAACGGAGAATAATTCACGGCGTCCGTCCTCATGCACAATAATGACTAACTGATGGCCGCTCTTTGTATCAAACTGGTACTTAACTCCGATACCAGGTAGTGGGCATTCGCGGATATTCATGAAACTTGTCACCTCTTTAGCTTTGCTTAATAAAAAATTAACCGTTCACACAGTACGGATGTATTCTACTATCCATAACACCGTTTGGCAAGTCACAAATAAAATTGGTGTGAAGAATTAATTTTTCCCGCGATGTGACCTTGCACTTTGGTGCTGTCTGGCCCGTCTGCGACGAACAAAAAACCAAATGAGCAGAGCAGCGATTATTAGTAGGCCAATGACTGCAATGATAATGATGTTCCGAATATTGGGAACCTGTACAGTCAGATCCAGTTTATTCATCTGGAGGGGTGAAACGTGCCAAATCAGCGTTTTTCCGCCATCCTCTACCTGATCTGCATTGGAATCAGCTGCCTTGATGGGCAAAGACAACTTAAAGTCAAAGTTAACATCCTTTAACAAGAGGTTCTTAAGAAATCTGGGTACCTTGTTGATCTGATTTTTGATCTCACCATCGGGCATGGACTCCATGAGATCGGCTTCTGCTGTAATATGCATTTTGGAAGTGAAGAAGCCAGGTGAAGTTGATTGTTCAACCTTGATCCCTTGTGGTAACTTGGACGTATTAAAGCTGGTTTTATTGCTTTTTTCATAATGGGTGGTCGCTGTGAGTTGCTTCTGATCTCCCTGTTCCGAAACCTCTGCATGGAAGTTATTTCGATTCAATGCATCTGCGATCAGAGGCATGAGATTTTCTTGCCCGATCTTTCCAAGAGCCGAGTTCTTTACGTTGAGATTGAGATCCAGATCCGTTGATCCATCCATATTCACCGTTAGATGGGCTTCTCCATCCGCACAGGCGGATAAAATAGATAACATAAGGGTTAGTAGAACAGTAAGCATTAGCTGACGTAAGGGAATGCGAGTCGACATGTCTTTCAACCTTTCTACGTAAAATCCAATTCCAATTCATAGAAGTATAGTATACACCGTAAGGTTGGCGGATGAAACTTTGAACAGTGTAGCAAGATGAGAATGATACAGTATGATTGTGGAAATAATTGATTTATTAAAATTAAAGATTTCGTATTTTTGTCAATGTTCGGTCAATTCAAACGGAGCTTCACAGTGTACACTAGTAGTAGTGTGATGAATATACGGAAGCAGGGAGGTTACATTCATGACATATATCATTATTATGGCTGTTATTATGGTCGTAGGCATGGTCGGAATGGGCTGGTTCTATCGGATTATGGACAAAGACCAAAGCTAGTATTCCTTAAAATGTGGAACAGAAGAGACAAGCCTATAAGCTGGCTTCGCTAACGCGAGGCGGGCTTATTTGTGTTGAAAAACTCCTCGATTACGTGACCTTACATTGGCGCGTAATATATATAACCAATGATGTTGCGCAATTTGACCGATGGACAAATATTTTTCGTAAAGATGGGATTTTTTAGCTGCTCTTTTGTATAATAGGGGGTAGTTTAACTCGGGATACTCCCGAAATTCTGCCAAACAGGAAAGGGTGTACATAAATGAAATTTAGTGAGTATACGTATACACGTCCGAATCTGGAACACATCAAGACATCTTTCCGTGAGCTGTTGAGCGGTTTTGAAGCTGCAGCAACGGTTGAAGAACAGAGTGGGTTCATGGATCAGATTAACGCGCTGCGCAGTGATTTTGAGACACAAGCCCAATTGGTCTACATCCGTTATTCCATTGATACCAATGATGAGTTTTACAAGGCGGAGAACGAATTTCTGGATGAGAATGCACCCATTGTGCAGGAATATATTACGGATTTTTACCGTGCACTGGTTAACTCCAAATTCCGCAATGAGTTGGAACAAAAATGGGGTTCACAGCTGTTCCAACTGGCAGATCTTTCACTGAAAACATTCAGCCCGGAAATTATTGAAGAACTCCAGAAGGAGAACAAACTTTCCACAGAATACAATCAATTGATCGCATCCGCCAAAATTCCGTTCGAAGGTGAAGAACGCACGTTGCCACAGCTTCATCCATTTGAACTGTCCACGGATCGCTCCATGCGTGAGCGTGCTTCGGAAGCCAGATACACTTTCATGGCTGAACATGAGGCTGAATTCGATCGCATTTACGATGAACTGGTTAAAGTACGTACGCAGATCGCGAAGAAACTGGGCTATCCAAGCTATGTGGAACTCGGCTATGATCGCATGAACCGTACAGATTACAACGCCGAGATGGTTGCCAACTTCCGTGCACAAGTTCGCGATTATATCGTGCCTGTGGCGACCAAGCTCAGAGAGCGCCAGCGTAATCGGATCGATGTGGATACATTGTATTATTACGATCAGGGCTTCAGCTTCAAGACGGGTAACCCGACACCTAAGGGTGACGCGGACTGGATTATCGAACATGGTAAAAAAATGTACGCTGAATTATCGCCAGAGACGGATGCATTTTTCCAGATGATGACCGAAAACGAGCTTATGGATCTGGTAAGCAAAAAAGGTAAACAGGGCGGCGGATATTGTACGTTCCTGAACGATTACAAAGTGCCGTTTATCTTCTCCAACTTCAACGGTACATCCGGTGATATCGATGTATTGACGCATGAAGCAGGTCATGCTTTCCAAGTGTATGAGAGCCGTGATTTTGCAGTGCCTGAATACAACTGGCCGACATATGAATCGGCTGAGATTCATTCCATGAGTATGGAGTTCTTCACATGGCCGTGGATGCAGTTGTTCTTCAAGGAAGATACGGACAAGTACAAGTTTGATCACCTGTCTTCCGGTCTGTTGTTTATTCCGTATGGTGTAGCTGTGGATGAATTCCAGCATTTTGTGTATGCGAACCCGGATGCAACTCCAACGGAGCGTAAGCAGGCATGGCGCAACATTGAGAAGACCTATCTGCCACACATCAATTACAAAGATAATGCGTATTTGGAGCAAGGTGGTTTCTGGCATAAGCAGGGTCACATTTTCTCATCGCCATTCTATTACATTGACTATACCTTGGCACAAATCTGTGCATTCCAGTTCTGGAAACGCAGCAATGAGGACATGAAGTCCGCATGGGCCGACTATTTGACATTGTGCAAAGCGGGAGGAAGCCTGTCCTTCACTGGATTGGTTGAACTGGCTGGATTGAACTCACCATTCGAGGATGGCTGTGTATCCTCCGTAATTGGCGATATCGAGGCATGGCTTGACGGCGTGAACGATAAGGCGCTGTAAGCCTTCGTAAGGATGCTTTTAGTGAAAGTACCCAGTAAGGTATAAGTAGTGGATAAAGCTTTAAGATAGATAAGCAAGACGGCTTGGAGACCTTCGGGTGTCTGGGCCGTCTTTTTCATTATAGGTAAAAATCAACCTTCAGTGTAACATTTATCGGACTCATTGTGATTTATTTCACTATATCTGAAAACGGATTCAGTTACAATGGAGATAGTAAATCAGGGGTTACAGGAGGCTGGTTCAAATGGCAACACATGCATATTATGTTCCGCCCGTGAACTTGATGGGTAGAGGTTGTTTACAGGAAGCAGGTCAGATGATTGAACAGATGGGTATCCGCAAGGCGCTGGTTGTAAGTGATCGTCAATTGATTACTTCAGGTGTTGCAGAGCAGGTACTGTCTATACTAAGAAAATCAGGGTTAGACTATGTAGTATATGATGAGGTTCAGCCTAATCCAACATGTCAGAATGTACATGATGGACTACAAGTATTCCAGGATCATGGCTGTGACGCCATTATATCGATAGGCGGAGGTTCACCGCAGGATGCTGCCAAAGGGATTGGTATTGTAGCTACGAACGGTGGGCATATCCGTGAATATGAAGGACTGCATCAATCGAAACATAAGTCCGTACCACTTGTGGCTTTTAACACAACAGCGGGCACATCGAGCGAGGTGACAATTAACTACGTGATTACAGATGAGGAACGTAAAGTGAAGATGGTGATGGTAGACCGCAACAGTCTGGTCTCCCTGTCGGTTAATGATCCGGAGCTGATGCTCAGCAAACCTGCAAGTCTCACAGCGGCAACAGGAATGGATGCCTTGACCCATGCCGTAGAAGCGATGGTTACACCGGGTGGATTTACAGTGACAAGTGCGACAGCTGCAGCAGCTGTTGAACTGATCTTTGAATATTTGCCAAGAGCCGTGAGAGACGGCAGTGATCTGGAAGCGCGGGAACATATGACGTATGCGTGTTTCCTTGGCGGGATTGCGTTTAATAATGCGGGTCTGGGTTATGTTCATGCGATGGCACATCAACTGGGTGGCGTATATGATCTGCCGCACGGTGTGTGTAACGCAATGTTACTCCCCTACGTGGAAGAGTTGAACGCCAAGCATGTACCCGGCAAATTCCGTCATATTGCTAAGGCAATTGGTATGGATGTGAAAGGCAGAAGCGATGAGGAGTGTTCAGATTACGTCATTGAGGCCATACGTCAGCTATCGAAGGAAGTCGGGATCCCTGAGAAACTGTCTGAACTGGGTGTAAAAGATCCCGATGTGGAACTGCTTGCCGATAACGCGATGAAAGATGCCTGTGCACCAGGCAATCCCTATCAACCGTCCAAGGATGAAGTGATGGATCTGTTCCGCAAAATTATATAGACTGTTTCAGAAACGGATACACCAAAGTACGATCCTGTTGAAGCTATAGGATCATGGACCAAGCATGGTCAGAAAATAACAGACAAAATGAGCCGGGATCGAAGATCGAAAGGTCGGCTTTTTTGTCATGTGAACTCATTCTTTTTACTTATTTTTCCACTTAATGATTGCACAAAAACTAAAGGATTTTGCTTCCCTTTTATCGAATACAATATAAATAACAACGGCACGAGTAAGGGTAATCTTACCCGCAACTTGATGTCGATGTTTTCCAGTAAGATTCCCCAGTCCGTTTCGTGTTTAATGTAAATAGGAGTAGTCTATTTCATTGTTCACGAGCTACACCTTAAGTCTGCATCTAACATTCACCTCTGTAAGACAGTCAAGCAATTCTACACCAGCATCATCTCTATTTCAGGCTTTACAATCCAAGAAGTTCAACTGCAATAAGATTCATTCAGTTACACATCTGTACAGCATGCTCCTAATCATGACAACAGTGTCCACACAACAGAATATCGATTATGGGCTCTGAAATGAATCAGAACGAATGCACGTGGAGGAGGCTGTAATGATGGCGAAAAAAGAAGTTGTAGCGATGCTACTTGCCGGAGGGCAAGGTAAGAGGTTAAAAGGATTGACCAAATCACTGGCTAAGCCGGCAGTATATTTTGGCGGCACGTACCGGATCATTGATTTTCCGCTGAGTAACTGCTCTAATTCTGGTATTGATACAGTGGGTGTATTAACTCAATATGAACCACTTGTCTTACATTCCTATATTGGCATTGGCAGTGACTGGGATCTGGATCGGAAAAACGGCGGGGTATATGTACTTCCTCCACATGAACGTGAAGACGGTAGCAACTGGTACCGGGGTACAGCGGATGCGATCTTCCGCAATCTGAACTTTATTGAACAATTCGATCCTGAGCATGTGCTCATTCTGTCAGGGGATCATATCTATAAGATGGACTACGAAAAAATGCTCCAGTATCACAAAGAAAAAGATGCGGATTGCACCATATCGGTCATTGATGTCTCATTGGAAGAAGCCAGCCGATTCGGGGTGCTGAACACCAACGATGACTATAGCATCTATGAATTTGAAGAAAAACCTCCTGAGCCCAAGAGCACACTGGCTTCGATGGGTATCTATCTCTTCAAGTGGGATGTACTGAAACGTTTCCTGATCCAGGATGAACAACAGGCATCCACCTCCTATGATTTTGGTAAAGATATCATTCCGTTATTGCTTGAAAATGAAAAATCCTTATACGCATATCCGTTCGAAGGGTATTGGAAAGATGTAGGTACCATTCGCAGTCTGTGGGAGTCGAATATGGATTTGTTGGACGAAGATACCCCGTTTAACCTGAATGACCCGGACTGGCGTATTTTCACACGTAATCCAAACCAACCTGCACAATACATCTCGCCTTCGGCCAAAGTGCGGAATTGTATTATAAGTGAAGGCAGTGTGGTGCATGGAGAGGTCAATCATTCCGTTCTATTCTACGGAATTGAGGTTGGGGAGAACAGCGCCGTTATAGATTCTGTCATCATGCCAAGGGTGAAGATCGGGCAAAATGTGCGTATTCACCGAGCAATCATTGCAGAAGGATTGGTTATTCCGGATGGAACACAGATATCGCCTGCACCGGAAGATGAGAGTGATATATTGCTCGTGGATCAGGAAGAACTGGAACGTCAGCTTCGCCAAGGAATAACCAGCAAGGCCTAATTGAAGTCAAAAGGACGGTGCATGCGATGAAACAATTGATCGGAGTTATTAACCTTGACCATGAACTTGAAGAATTGAAGGAATTGACGTACTTTCGCTGCGGAGCCGCGGTGCCTTATGCCGGGCGTTACCGTCTGATCGATTTTGTTCTATCTAATATGATGAATGCCGGAATTGAGAGCATAGGGGTATTTGTCCGTCGTAAGTATCGCTCGCTGATGGACCATCTCGGTGACGGCAAACCTTGGGATTTGGATCGTAAGCATGGGGGCATGTTTATTTTGCCACCAGACTGGAACGATCCAACAGATACATCACAGGGGGACTTGCAGCATTTCCATAACAATCTGGACTTCTTCCGCAGAGGTGCAGGGCAATATGTAGTGCATGCGGGCAGTCGCCATGTGACCAAAGCAGACCTCCAGGATGTCTACAGGTATCACATCAGTAAAGGAGCGGACGTTACACTGGTCTGCAAAAAAGTGGAACAGCTGCTGCCTGAGCATGACGCCTGTGTCAAAGTTGATCATGACGGGGACGGTAATGTGGTGGACATTCACCAAAGCGCTAATCACCCGAATATATATACAGAAATTTTCATCATGGAAAAGGAATTGTTCCTGCGCCAGGTGCAGCGCTGCATTGATCATGGCGAGAGCCATTTCTTCCGGGATGTGATTCAAAAAAATCCGGATGGATTGAATATCGCTGCGTATGCATATGATGGCTATCACGCAGTTATCAATTCCATTGACAGTTATTATCGGAACAGTATGGATCTGCTGAACACAGGGCAATATGAACAACTGTTCAAGGAAGACCCGATCCAGACCAAAATTAAATACGAAGCACCTGCCAAATACCTGGATACCGCCGATGTTAAACATTCACTTCTCGCGAATGGCTGCATCGTAGGTGGAGAGGTGGAGGACAGCATTCTGTTCCGTGGTGTACAAGTGGCCAAGGGTGCCAAAATCAAAGGTTCCATCATCATGCAGAAATGTTACATTGGTGAGGGGACGGTCCTTGAGAATGTCATTCTCGATAAAGACGTGAGGTTGACCGGAGGACAGACGCTGATTGGTGACCCGTCAAATCCATACATTTTAGCGAAAAGTACTATTATCTAATACCCGCACGTAACCGATATCTTCTATAAATATATATAAAATAAAAATCCTGTAGGATGGATTTAAGGTTCATACACTTTCGACGCATGAATTGCATCTTCGAAAGTTCTCACCAGCATGCAAACGTAGTGTAGGGGACGAAATCGATTCTGAAGAAGCGTAGCGTTCGCCTTTGTCTCCAAATTTCAACCTTTTCAAAGTTTAATCAAGAAAATTTGGAGACAACAGCGATCATAAGAACGATTCGTAACCGTAACGGCCACTTTGCACAATGTTGAGCAACTGAGTGTATGAACCGCCACCATCCTGCAGGATTTCCCTGGGAGGAACCTACTTTTGTTTGACAACAAGGAAACGTTCAAGAGTATATTTACACGGAATCTGGTCAGCAAATTGGGCAAACCGATTGAAGAAGCAACAGAGGAAGACGTATACCACGTACTGGGAAGCATGATTCGTGAATATGCAGGCCAGGATTGGGCAGCGTCGAATCAGGGGTTCAAGCAGCGCCAGGATAAACAGGTCTATTACTTCTCGCTGGAATTCCTGATTGGACGTCTGCTCGGCAACAATCTGTTGAATGTGAATGAATTGGAATTGGTGCGTGACAGTTTAGCTGAGCTGGGCTTCTCCTTGGAAGAGATAGAAGAACAGGAGGCGGATGCAGGACTCGGTAATGGAGGTCTAGGACGACTCGCTGCTTGTTTCCTGGATTCACTCGCATCACTACGATATGCAGGACATGGTTGCGGGATTCGATATAAATACGGGTTGTTTGAGCAAAAAATCATCAATGGTAATCAGGTAGAGTTACCCGACAATTGGCTGGATAAGGGCAATGAATGGGAAGTCCGCCGTCCAGACAAAAAGGTGGAAGTACAGTTCTGGGGCCGAGTAGAAGCTCATGAGCAGGATGGAGATTATCAGTTTGTTACAAAAGATGCCGAATCGGTTGTCGCCATACCCTATGACGTGCCTGTCATCGGTTATGGTCAAACCCATGTGAATACATTGCGTCTATGGAGTGCCGAGCCAAAGCGCGAGACTTCACTCGACACCCCTTCGAACTACTACGGTTATCTGGATTATAGCCGATCGGTTGAATCAATCTCGGAATTCCTGTATCCGGATGACTCTCAGTATGAAGGAAAGCTACTGCGATTGAAGCAACAATACTTCATGTGCTCAGCAGGTGTACAGAGCGCCTTGCGTACGTTCAACAAGCTGGAGCTACCGTATGATCGTTTGCCTGATAAAGTGGCCTTCCACATTAATGACACGCATCCAACCTTGGTTATTCCAGAACTGATGCGCATCCTGATTGATGTGAAGGGTTACGGCTGGGATGAAGCATGGGATATCACAACCCGTACTGTATCGTATACCAATCATACAACGCTTAGTGAGGCTCTTGAGAAATGGCCTGTATCCATGATCAGCAGGCTACTGCCACGAATCTACATGATCATTGAAGAGATCAACAAACGCTTCTGTGGCATGCTGCTGGACCGGTATCCGGGAGATCAGGATCGTATAGGGCATTTGGCGATTGTTGCAAATGATCAGGTACGGATGGCACATTTGGCGATTGTAGGCAGTCATAGCGTGAATGGTGTTGCTGCTCTGCACACCGAGATTTTGAAAGAGCGCGAGATGGCTCCGTTCTATGAACTGTATCCAGAGCGTTTCAATAACAAAACCAATGGTATCACCCATCGCCGCTGGTTGATGCATGCCAATCCGAAACTGTCGGATCTCATCACGGATACAATCGGTAACGAATGGATAACAGAGCCGGGCAAGCTGGACCAGTTGGCTGGTTTTGCGGATAATACATCATTCCAGGAGCAGTTCCGTTCAATTAAGCGGGATAACAAAGAGCGGCTTGCTGCGTATATTCTGGATCATACGGGGACAGCAGTGAATCCGGATTCCATCTTTGATGTACAGGTGAAGAGACTACACGGGTACAAACGTCAACTGTTGAACATTCTGCATGTTATGCATCTGTATAACCGGCTTAAGAATGATGCTTCGTTTGATATGGTACCACGTACGTTCATCTTTGGTGCCAAGGCAGCGCCGAGTTATTATTTTGCCAAGAAAATTATCAAGTTGATCAACACCGTGGCTGACACAGTGAATCGGGATGCGGCCGTGAATGACCGCTTGAAGGTATTTTTCCTCGAAAATTATTCCGTCTCTCTCGCAGAGAAGATCATTCCCGCTGCGGATGTTAGTGAACAGATCTCAACCGCAGGTAAGGAAGCTTCCGGTACGGGCAACATGAAGTTTATGATGAACGGTGCTTTAACGATTGGCACGATGGATGGAGCCAACGTGGAGATGGCGGAGCAGGTTGGGGAAGAAAATATGTTCATCTACGGTTTGCGTGCAGACGAAGTGCTTGAGTATTATCGTTCGGGCAGCTATCGTCCGAATGAGATTGTGCATCACGATGAACGCATTCGCGAGGTTGTGGAGCAATTAGTGCATCCAGGTGCATTCTGTTATCGTGACGGGGAGTTCTGGGATATTTATGACTCCTTGCTGGCCCATGGTGACGAATACTTTGTATTGCGTGATTTTGCTGCTTATGCTGACGCGCATGCTGCGATTGACCAGGCGTATCGGGATATTCCGGGCTGGACCCGGAAAGCGATATTAAACACGGCTCATTCCGGCATATTCTCCAGTGATCGTACCATTAGTGAGTATGCGACAGATATCTGGGGTATTCACCCCGTGTCCGGGAACTGGAAAGGTTAAGAATAGATTGTTAAACAAACAAGTCCCCTTGTTCACAAGAGCCATCTCTACTGGTAAATTAACCAGCGTAGAGAGTATCTCCTTGTAGAACAAGGGGATTTTGGCATAGAGTGTATCATAGTGTCATTCAGCATGAAGAGAACCGCAACTCGCGTATCTTTCATCATACAAGTTCGCACACAAAATCAAAAAAAAGATCTGGATCTCAGTCATACTACATAAGAAATTGTTTGATATTTTGAATTAGATAGGGGAGCCGTCACTATGGATCATTACACAAGAATTCAGCTTGCTATTGAGTATTTGGAACAGCATTTGCAAGATGATTTTAATATCAGAGAGACGTCCGCTGCTGCGAGCTTTTCGGCGTTTCATTTTCAGCGTTTATTTCAGGCGATCACGGGATTCACGGTACTGGAGTACGTGCGCAGACGCAGATTAACGGAAGCTGTAGGGATGCTGCGGGGCACATCGGAAGGCATATTGGACATTGCGATGAGCTTTGGCTATCAATCTCAAGAGGCATTTACCCGTGCATTTTCAGCCTACTTTGGAATGACACCGGCGAAGCTGCGTAAGCTGGAAGTGGATCAGTTGTCTCTTCTGAAGATGCAACAGAGCATTGATTTTAACGATTATCGAACTTCGCTTGGTGGAACTTTCCACATGAACACACCCCGTCTGGTCACACGGGAGCCGAACTGGATTGTCGGCTATGAATATAAGACCAACCTGAATGACAATCAGCATTATGTTGAAATACCCGGATTTTATCACGATTTTGGCATGGAACAGAAATTCATGGCGATCCCAGAGAGGACACGCCCTGATATGGCTTATGGTGTGGCCTGTCATTTTGAAGAGGATGGAGCATTTTCTTTTATTGTGGGTGAAGAAAGCAGTGGAGCATCGCAGGTACTTGAACCCGGTTTTACTTCGATTGAAATTCCGGGCGGCTTGTATGCAGAGTTCACCGTGGAAGGCTCCGGGCAGGATATTCGGAAAATGATCTATGGCAGCTGGTTGCCGCAGTCTAACTATGAACGGAGGGAAGGACCAGACTTTGAAGTGACGGATGTCTGGAAATCGACCCCTGAACAACTGGACATGAAGATCTATATCCCGTTAAAATAGACCTTACCGCTTCGCGGAAAACAAGGTCGGAGGACGGATGAATGAGCGAAAAGTCGTGGCTCCACTCCAAGTGGATGCTGACCATTGTTGCTTGCATGGCAGTGCTGTACCTACTGATTATGGGCATTTTACTGTTTGTCAGTGGACGAACACCTAGCATGTATTATCAATATAATCTCGTACCCTTCGAGACGATTCGTCCACTTCTTATGGAGAGGGAGAGGTACAATACAGATACCTGGGTCAAAAACCTGTTTGGCAATATCGTATTGTTCATTCCGCTGGGTATCTGGATTCCATGGTTGTTTCGGTGGTGTCGTTCGTTCCTGACTTTTACATCTACAGTTGTTTTGCTTCTGCTGGGTGTTGAGGTCACACAATTGATTACACGTGTAGGTTCGTTTGATGTGGATGACATTATTCTGAACACGATTGGTGCCTGGATAGGTTACGCTGGATTTAAGTTAGTCTTATATTCACAAAAAAGGACTCGGAATTGAACCGCAGATCGCGGTCCATGACCGGGTCTTTTTGCATAAGAACCCTTTCAAATGTTTACAAGGGAATCATTTCGGATAAAACATATTAACGGCTTATTTATATCGTGAGCAGAGATTATATATAAATTTAACAACTAAACATTTACATGAAACGGAGAGGACAGAAATAACCTGAGGAAGCGAAAGCGTTCGCCTAAAAGCTTTCTGAAAGAAAGCTGCATCGGAAGCATAAGCTATCACCGGATTTCCCCCTTATAAGGGGAATTCATAAAATCTGGGGATAACAGCGATCGGAAGGTTGTTCTGTCATCGGAGTGTCTAGTGTAAATATTCTTTAGTTCAATTTATATAGTACACAAAGATGAGAGCGAGGTGGGCGATATCGTTTGGTGGAAAGAGAGTGTGGTATACCAGATTTACCCGAGCAGCTTTAAAGATTCGGACGGGGATGGATATGGCGACTTGCAGGGAATCTATGAGAAGCTCGATTATTTGGAGAATTTGGGCGTGGATGTGATCTGGCTCTGTCCCATTTACGATTCACCAGGACATGATAACGGATATGATATCCGGGATTACTACGGCATTTTACGTAAGTATGGCACGATGGAGGATTTTGATCGATTATTGGCAGAGGCACACAAGCGTGGTCTCAAGATCATGATGGACCTGGTGCTGAATCATACGTCAGATGAACATGCGTGGTTTGCTGAATCGCGTTCATCAAAGGTGAATCCGAAGCGGGATTATTATATTTGGCGTTCAGGCAAAAATGGGCAGGTGCCGAATAATTGGGAGTCCTATTTTGGGGGTTCGGTGTGGAAGCATGATCCGGAGACAAATGAATATTATCTGCATCTGTATTCGGAACAGCAACCGGATCTCAACTGGAACAATGCACAGATGGCAGAAGAGATGTATGAGATGGTGCATTGGTGGCTGGAAAAAGGGGTCGACGGATTCCGTTTCGATGCAGTAGCGCATATCGCCAAGGCAGAGGGTCTGCCAAGTGCCCACAATCCGGATAATCTGCCGGTGGTTCCAGCGTATCAGCTCTTTTCCAACTTGGAACAGGTACATTCCATCCTGAAGAAACTGAATAACATGATCCTCAAACCTTATGGACCCATGACAGTTGGCGAGACTTCAGGACTTGGGCCTGAGCAGGCCTTGGCTTATGTGGGGACGGATCGTGATGAGCTTAATATGGTATTCCAGTTTGAGCATATGTTTATCGATGCTAAATCCTCCGGAATTGGTAAGTGGAACTATAAGGAATGGAAATTGACAGATCTCAAAGAAATCATGAGCCGGTGGCAAACGGTTTTGCATGGTAGAGGCTGGAACGCCAATTATATGGGCAACCATGATCAGCCACGTCCGGTTTCCCGTTTTGGTGATGATGGTAAATATCGGGTGCGTTCTGCTCAGATGCTGGCGACATGGATGCTTACACTCGAAGGGACCCCCTACATCTATCAGGGAGAAGAGATCGGCATGACCAATGTCGCTTTCCCGGATATCGAACAATACCGGGACATCGAGACGAAAAATTATTACAATCATTACATTGGTCAAGGTAAGTCGAAGCATGAAGTCATGCAGGCGATCTGGCTGAAGAGTCGCGATAATGCCCGCACGCCGATGCAATGGGATGAGACGGGACACGCAGGGTTTACTCAAGGGCAGCCGTGGATTCAGGTGAATGATAATTATCCTGAGATTAATGTGGCTGATGCCGAAAGTGATCCGCAATCCATTTTGCATTATTACCGTAAGTTAATTGCCCTTCGCAAACAGCATAAAGTGCTTATCTATGGCGCGTATGAACTGTTACTGCCGGATGATCCGGATATCTATACCTATACACGAACACTGGATGATGAGCAGATGCTGGTCATTCTGAATTTCCGTGGGCATGAACCGGAGATGCACTGGCCGGAAGGCTGGGATTCCGAGCATGCCAAGCTGATCATCAGCAATGTAAGCAGACGTTATTCTACCGATGAAGGCGCGATTCAGCTTCAGCCGTATGAAGCAAGGGTATATCGTAAGCAGCGGTGAGACGGAGGCTAGCGTAATTTTGCGTTGGTGAAGAGCTATGATTTATAATAAATAGTGGTTTTCAAAATAATCAAAACATATGTCGGGAGGAACCCAACTTGTTGAATATTACGTACCATGGTCACTCCAGTGTACAGCTGGGCACAGAAGAAAAGTCTCTGATCATTGATCCCTTCCTGCGTGGCAACGAGCTTGCCGTCACGAAGCCTGAAGATATTAAGACAGATGTTGTGTTGCTGACACATGCACATATGGATCACATCCTCGATGCTGAACCGATTGCCAAAGCAAATAACGCCAAAGTTGTGGCTATTGTGGAATTGGCTACATATATGTCTTGGAAAGGTCTGGATACACTCGGTATGAACATGGGCGGAACGGTAGATCTTGATTTTGCTCAAGCCAAAATGATTCAGGCGTTCCATACTTCGGGGATTGTGCTCGAAGAAGAACAACGGATCATGTATGCAGGGTTGCCTGCTGGATATATCATTAATATTGGTGGTAAAACGATTTTGCATGCCGGAGATACAAGTCTCTTCGGGGATATGAAAATGATCGGTGATCGTCATGATATTGATGTAGCCTTCTTGCCTATTGGTGGACATTTCACTATGGGACCTGAGGATGCGCTGCAAGCGGCCGAATGGTTTAATGCCAAACTGACCATTCCGGTTCATTATGATACGTTCCCGGTCATTCGTCAGGATGCGGAACACTTCGTGCAACAACTGGCTGCAAAAGGATTGGAAGGACGTGTGTTGGCCCCGGGAGAATCTATTACCCTGTGATGCACATTTAACCCCTGTTCAATAATAAATGGATTTATGGATAAAGACGAATATCACGTCAAGATAACTGACGCGGTATTCGTCTTTTTTCGGTTTTAGGTTCAATTTTCACCAATAAAGTTGGTACAAATGACAAAAACGTTGAAATTCCATTGTTGAACTCCCTTTTAGAATGATATAAAAAGTTACACGGAAACCAAACGGAAATCCGAATTGACCGCAAACAGGGGGAGCGTTCATGTCATTTATGAAATCATTATTTTTTCAAATTATTGTAGCGGTAGTCATCGGGATTGGCGTAGGCATCCTGTGGCCGGATCTGGGTAGCTTGCTGCAACCACTCGGAACAGGTTTCATCAAATTGATCAAGATGATCATCGCACCACTGATTTTCATGGTGATTGTGACAGGTATTGCCAAGATCGGTGATCTGAAGTCGGTAGGTCGCATCGGACTGAAAGCCATTGTGTGGTTTGAGATTGCAACTACAGTGGCGCTGGTACTTGGATTGGGAACAGCTAATCTGCTTCGCCCAGGTGCCGGAATGAACGTGGACCCTTCAACCATAGATGCAAGCGGCATTGAAGCAAAAACCAATGGTTCCGAGTTGCCGCATACGGTAGACTTTATCATGAATATTATTCCGACAAGTGTTGTAGATGCCTTTGCACAAAATGCACTTCTGCAAGTATTGCTCGTGGCATGCTTGTTCGGGGTTGCTCTGGCAGCAACAGAGAGTAAGGCAAAAGAGAATGTACTGACGCTGATTGAGAACTTGCTCGGCATTGTGTTCCGTATCATCGGTTATATCATGAAACTTGCGCCGATTGGTGCATTTGGAGCCATGGCCTACACGGTAGGTGCCTATGGAGCTTCCACATTATCATCCTTTGGTCTGCTAATTCTGGCCTGTTACGGCGCAGCGCTGCTGTTTCTGGTCATGCTGGCATTGGCTGCCTGGTGGATTACCGGGCTGAATTTCCTGCAATTTGTGAAGTATACCCGTTCTGAAGTGATGCTGGCGATTGGAACCGGATCATCAGAAGTAGTGATGCCACGCATGATGGACAAACTAACCAAGGCGGGTTGTGATCGTGCGGTTGTGGGGCTTGTGGTGCCGACGGGGTACTCGTTTAATCTGGATGGCGCTTCGATCTATTTATCCTTGGCAACGGTTTTTGTTGCTCAGGCCGTAGGGATTGAACTGACATTGATGCAGCAAATTACGATTTTGCTGGTGTTGATGTTAAGTTCCAAAGGCATGGCAGGAGTACCTGGCTCCGCATTCTTGGCCCTGTCCGCAACGGCAGTGGCTGTTAATGCTTTTCCGGTAGCAGCGGTTGCTCTACTGCTTGGTGCAGATCGTTTCATGGATACAATGCGTGTATTCACCAACCTGATGGGCAACTGTGTCGCAGCATTTGTAGTGGCAAAATGGGAAGGTCTGCTGGATCAGAAGCGAATGCGTGCCGTACTCTCTGGTGAGATCAGTGCTGCTGAACTGGAAAGGGAAGAGCAAGCTGCACTATCTCTATTGAAGTTGAATATGCAGGATAAACAAGGGAAAGCCGTAGTTTCACCGGAGATGTCGTAAGAAGCGTGGCTCCGCTGTGGTGATGAAGTCAAGTGACAGCAACCCTATAATAACAATCCATTACAACAGTAAAAAACAGTAGAATACATCTAAAGTTCAACCAAGTTCAACCAAATTAGACCGTCTGTTGCCCGCACCAATGGTGGGAAGAACAGACGGTTTTTTGTTGTCCCAATACAGATATCATTGGGTTCACGAACGCAGGTTCCAAAATAAATGTTACAGAGGAAAGATTTATGGGGAATGTGTAGAAGAGGCGAAGAATATACATATTATAGTTTCAACTTGTATATACATGTTTACTTATGTAATATAGATATGAAGTTAACCAAGAACATCACATAAGAGCATTACAATTTATTGGAGGCGTTAACATGAGTTCTAATAACACCACTCCGTCATCTTGGTGGAAGACATCAACGGTGTATCAGGTATATCCGAAGAGTTTTAATGACACAACCGGATCGGGTACTGGAGATATTCGTGGATTAACCGAGAAGCTTGATTATTTGCAGCATCTGGGTATCGATATTGTGTGGTTACAGCCGGTATATGTATCTCCGCAGCATGATAATGGATATGACGTAGCGGACTATTACCGGATTAATCCGGATTATGGGACGATGGAGGATTTTGACGAACTGCTGAAAGGTCTGAAGGCTCGTGATATGAAACTGATGATTGATATCGTGGTGAATCACTCCTCGACCGATCATGAGTGGTTCCAGCAATCCCGTTCTTCCAAGGATAATCCGTATCGGGATTATTATATTTGGAAAGATCCTGCCCCGGATGGCGGTGTGCCGAATAACTGGCAATCGAAGTTCGGTGGACCTGCTTGGCAGTTCGATGAACAGACGGGACAATACTTCCTGACTTTATTTGATAAAACGCAGGCAGATCTGAATTGGGAGAATGAAGAAGTACGCAAAGCTGTACGCGATATGATTAAGTTCTGGGCGGAAAAAGGTGTGGATGGTTTCCGTATGGACGTGATTAACCTGATCTCCAAAGACCAGCGTTTCCCGGATGATGATGGTAGCGTCTCACCGGGTGATGGACGCAAGTACTACACGGATGGACCGCGTGTGCATGAGTACATCACCGAGATGTATGAAGAAGTATTCGGGCCTTACAACATGGTGACTGTAGGGGAGATGTCCTCCACAACACTGGAACATTGTATCCAATATTCGAACCCGACTTCCCGGGAGTTTTCGATGACGTTTAACTTCCATCACCTGAAAGTGGATTATCCGAATGGTCAGAAGTGGGAACTGATGCCGTATGATTTTGAAGCGATGAAACAGCTCTTCAGTGAGTGGCAGACAGGCATGCAGGCCGGTGGAGGTTGGAACGCACTGTTCCTTAATAACCATGATCAGCCACGGGCGCTATCCCGATTCGCCGATGATGGTGATTATCGTGCCGAGAGTGCCAAGATGCTTGCAACAACGATACACGGAATGCAAGGTACGCCTTACGTCTACCAGGGTGAAGAGATCGGAATGCCGAATCCAGTCTGGAATGACGTTAGTGAGTTCCGCGATATCGAATCGACGAACATGTACCGCTTGCTTCAGGAAGAACGAGGCAAATCCGCTGAAGAAGCATTCCAAATCGTGAAGGAGCGTTCCCGGGACAACTCCCGCACACCGATGCAGTGGAATGGAAGTAAGAACGCCGGATTTACTACCGGAACACCTTGGCTGAAGGTGGATGAGCGGTATCCTTCCATTCACGTGGAACAGCAGCTGGCTGATCCAGATTCGATCTACTACCACTACCGCAAATTGATTGCCCTGCGTAAACAGGTTAACGTGCTGATCGACGGTCTGTATGAACGCCTGGATGATGCACACCCGGATGTATTCGCGTACGCACGGACCAATGGAAGTGAAACTCTGATTGTTGTATCCAACTTCAGTAAACGAGACGTTACGTTTTCGCTTCCAGAAGTGGTCTGGAATGATCATATTGCAGGCAAATCAGCAGAGTTACTCATAGGGAATACGGAGGCAGCCCCTGCGCTGACGCAGGAAATCTCTCTCAGTCCGTATGCATCCTATATGTGGCTTGTGCCACAACAGGACTAATCACATTTTATAAATAGGAAGTGACACTATGGCAATCGATAAAAAACAGGTTGAGGAGATCGTCCGGGCAGTTGGTGGCAAAGAGAATATTGAAGCTGCTACACACTGTGTTACACGACTCCGGTTTGCCTTATACGATGAGAGTAAAGTGGATACTGAAAGTCTGGATCAGAATGATTTGGTTAAAGGACAATTCTCTTCCCAAGGGCAATTCCAGGTCGTTATTGGGCCTGGTCTGGTAGATAAAGTCTATGATGAGATGATTCAGATTACCGGGGGAGATCGTTCTTCCAAGGATGATGTGAAGGCCGTTGCTGGTAAAAAGCAAAATCCAATTCAGCGAGCGATCAAAACACTCTCGGATATTTTCATTCCGATCTTGCCTGCAATCATTACGGCAGGTCTTTTGCTCGGGATTAACAATATTCTGACAGGTCCAGGCATTTTCTTTGATGGAAAATCATTGGTGGATGTTTATCCAGCCTGGAAGGATCTTGCGTCCATTATTAATACGATTGCAAGTACAGCCTTCACGTTCCTGCCGGCGCTAATTGGTTGGGCAGCTGTAAAAAGGTTTGGCGGCAGTCCGCTGCTCGGCATCGTGCTGGGTCTCATTCTGGTACATCCCGATCTGCTGAGTGCATATGGTTACGCTGATGCTGTGAATAATGGCACGGTGCCAACATGGAATCTGTTCGGTTGGGAGATTGAGAAGATCGGTTATCAAGGGCAGGTTCTGCCAGTACTGGTATCGGCCTATCTGCTTGCGAAGATGGAAATTTTCCTGAATAAAAGGGTACATGATTCGATCAAACTGCTGGTCGTTGCACCAGTTACGTTGCTGATTACCGGATTCCTCGCATTTACGATTATTGGACCAGTTACATTTGCTATTGCAAATGCAATCACATCCGGCTTGATCTATGTATACGATTCATACGCGGCACTGGGTGGTCTGATCTACGGTGGTCTCTACGCTTTGCTCGTTATCACCGGTATGCATCACACGTTCCTTGCGGTAGATGTTCAGCTCATCGGTAGTCAGGGTGGTACGTTCCTGTGGCCGATGCTGGCATTGTCTAATATCGCACAGGGTTCAGCGGCACTTGCGATGATGCTTGTCCTGCGTGAGAAGAAAATGAGAGGACTTGCAGCAACGTCCTCGGTATCGGCCTTCCTCGGGGTAACTGAGCCGGCGATCTTCGGCGTGAATATCCGTTATCGTTATCCGTTTATCTTTGGTATGGTCGGTTCCGCGATTGGCGGTGTGTTGCTGACGATGAATAATGTTCAGGCAACATCCATCGGTGTAGGTGGCGTACCGGGATTCCTGTCGATTTTCCCTAACAAATGGGGTGTCTTCTTCATCGGCATGGCGATTGTCCTAGTTGTACCGTTTGTACTGACCGTCCTTTTTGGCAGAGCCAAACTGAGAAAAGAAGATCGTAGTGCAAGCAATGAAACCATTAATGAGCCTAAAGCGGTTACGTCGCAGTCTGCTTCGGGTGTTACCTCTTCAACTGCAAAAACAGATCCAAACCAGCGCACACGTAGTGCAGCTCAAGTAGGGGACGAAGCCGTGAATACACTGGAAATCATGGCGCCATTAACAGGCCAGGCCGTATCACTGGAGCAAGTACCAGATCCGGCTTTTGCCGAGAAACAGATGGGTGAGGGTGTAGCAATTCAGCCTTCCAGCAACGTTGTTGTTGCTCCGTTTGATGCTCAGGTAGCTCATGTGATCAAAAGTAAACATGCGGTGATTCTTGAACACGCGAGTGGATTACAGGTTCTGATCCATGTCGGGATTAATACCGTATCCCTCAAGGGTGAAGGCTTCAACATGCATGTGGAAGCTGGCGAGCATGTAAAGGCTGGACAAAAGCTGTTGGAGTTTGATCGTAAGGTCATTGAAGATGCGGGATACCCGCTGATTACACCGATTATCATTCCAGATGGTCAGGATATGGTTGAACGGGTGGAAGTCACGACAGGTGATGTTACATCTAATCAGAATGGTGTGCTGAAGGTTCATCTGAAAGGTTAATTGAGAATAACAACAAGAAGGGGCTGCGTGATGTGCAGCTCCTTTTTGCTGTATGATCGTTATTTTCATGACGATCATGGTAAACTGTATATAAAATGGAAGAATCACATTTTTAAAATAATGGTGGTTGGAAAGGTTCTTCTGACAAAGTAAGCTTCAGGCATGTTCGAGTCGTGGCGTTCATATGGTGGAGAAAGAGTTCCTAGATCGATGAGGAGGAGAGCCATGACACGTATTGCGGTGATGGTCATTCATGGGCTGGGTATGCGGAAGGATGGGTACGCGGACAAACTGATTGCTTGTTTGCATAAGGAATTGGACAAGGTGATGGTCTTGCCTGGCGCCTCCAAACAGATGCTGGATATCGAACCTGTATATTGGGCGGATGTATTTGAGAAGCGGGAAGAGGCACTCTTTCAACAGCTCGTCAGCTCTCCGGGATTGAACTTTCAGGCGTTGCGCCGATTTGTCATCCATTACCTGGCTGATGCGGTTGCTTATCAACCGGTGGAAAATCAAGGCCATAACTACGATGCCGTACATCGAACGTTGAATCAGGCGATGCATACTCTTGCACAGCGTAATGGACCGGAAGCTCCGCTCTGTGTGATTGCCCATAGTTTAGGCGCCGTAATCGCCAGTAACTTCTTCTACGATCTGCAATATCCGTCCAGTCGTATTCCTGAGGTTGTGGATGTGAACTCGGCTCTGGAGCGGGGCGACACGCTGACCCATTTTTACTCGTTTGGTACAACCCTGCCCTTATGGAGTTTGCGTTACCATGACTTTAGTTGCCCAATTCAGGTGCCCTCTTCCCATGTGAATCAGTATTATGCCGGGCTGGAAGGGGAGTGGGTGAACTTCTACGATCGGGATGATATTCTGGGTTATCCGTTACGCCCCATTGATCCTGCTTATGAGAAAGCGGTTAAAGAAGATATTGAAGTGAACTCTGGCGGCGTGGCGATGAGTTGGAATCCGCTAAGTCATGGGGGGTATTTTTCCAATCGAAGCATGAATCGGAGAATTGCTCAGGGGCTAGCTCGAACCTGGACCTGGGTAAATCGTTCATAATTAAGAGGTTCTAGCTTCATCCCATCTTCTTGGTACTGAAAACCGGTCTTTTTGAACATGTATTGTAAGTGTATTGAAATTAGGAGGGTATATGTATGGAATGCAGGACAGGCTGTGCCGCATGTTGTATCGCGATTTCCATATCATCACCGATACCGGGCATGGCTCATGGCAAGCCGGCAGGTGTACGTTGTGTGCAGCTTACCGATGATAATCGCTGCGGAATTTTTGGCCAAAAAGATCGTCCTGCGGTATGCAGTGGATTGCAAGCTGAGGAAGAGATGTGTGGTAGCACCGATCAGGAAGCATTTGATATTCTAACCTGGTTGGAGCATGAAACTGCACCGAAGGTAATATGAGTAGGTTGTTTTAATGAATTGAATTGGGATAATTATACTTAATAGGGAAAAAGGTTGATTAGAGAGGGGAGACGCGAATACAATGGGGCTTGTTAAACGTTTTGTATTGGTTGTAGTGAATATGATCGGAGAGTTATGGATGGGATTTTACCGACGTAACTCGGATTATTATGACCATCAGACTTCGGAGTCCAAAGTAAGATTGGCTATTATGCATTTATTATTGGGGCAACAGTTGTTACGGTAGGCATTGTGGGTTGGATGTACAACCGAATTTATTCATAAGTAGTCATTATGCTTAAAATTGAATGAGGCCAAATGTTGAAGATGAGTCTGTACAAATAAAAGAGAGTATCCGCAGGATGTGACATCAAATGGATACTCTCTTTGGCATGGGATCAGACAAAATATGATCATTGAAGTGAGGGCTTAACTTTCTTTTCTTTCAACATATGTACAAGAATCATCTTCAGTACGGAAGAGACGATAAAAAAGATAAACAGGATGCGGAACAATTGATACCCGGATACAACCGAAAGATCGGCATTCACTTCATGTGCCATGATACTCATCTGATCCATCCGTTTAGTCTACCGGTTAAGATCCTGCGAGAGCGGTAGCGGAAGGTTTGGGTTCTCTAAACATGACAAAGTACATCAGTGATGAAATAACGTATAGACAGCCTGTGATGCTGAAAGTGATCGCATAACCCCAATACGTTCCGTACGTGGTGACCAGATAGGATTGGACAGGCCCCATGGTCGCCCAACCAATCATGAACGAGGTCTGCATCAATGAATTGGCAATCCCGCGGCGTTTGTCCGAGATCCGATCCACCAGTATGGCTGAATGAATGGGATTGGCTGCGTTCATCAATGCTTGTCTGAATAAGAAACTGAGCGAAGCGATGAACAACAGATTGGTGAAGCCTGTTAATAGAAGGAAAGGTAGCGACATGACCTGGAAAATGACAACGGCTCTTACGCTTCCGACCTTTACCGCCAGGGTAGGACCAATCAGCATGGATACAATCGTCATAATCTGACCAAGTGCGATCAGTAAGCTCATGCCGCTCAGAGAAACCGAGAACCGATTGGTGAAATACAGATTCAGATACGGTACAACCAGTCCGGAACCTAATCCAATTAACAACTGAGTCACTATAAACTGACCAATCAGTCGGGAATCTTTTTTCTTGGTGATCGAATCGTCCGTGCTTGGGGTATTCGTTGAACTTTCTTTTAGATCCGCATTGGGTTGAAGAACGGGTTGCGCCGGGATTGTTGTCTGCGGAGCAGCCTTGCCTTCGGTTACAAATAACAGTGGAATAAATGCAGCTAGTGTTGCTGCACCACCGACAAATAAAACCGTCTGCAATCCGGTCACTTTGGCGAGTCCTGCTGTATGTAACAAATCTGCGAATACACCGCCACCCAGGCTACCAAGCACCTGGGAAGCGAGCACAAGAGATGAATAATAACTGAACATCTTCAGCCGCTGGCTTTTCTTGACGTTTTCCGCCAGATAAGGAATGGCCAGTACTTGGAATACCCCAGCGAAAAGGCCAGAGAATACCGCGAACCAGATCAGCCCTGTAGCCGAATAATCGAAGGAGCGTCCGATCAGAAAGATTCCGCTGAATAACGCCCCTGTAATGAGTAATCGCTTGCGGCTGAACAGATCACCACATAGACCGATAGGAACAAACATAATGGCTGTTGCGAGTGATTGAATACTTACAATCTGGCCGTTCATTGTATCATTATAGCCCAGACCCTGAATGTACAGATTGTACAAGACAGAGAACATGCCATTTCCGATCTGATACAGAATGCTAGCCAGGAAAAACAGTTGAATATTGCGGGACCAGCCGCGAATTTCATCATTAATATGTTGTAAAACTCTCAAGTGGTTCCCCCCCAGTCTGCCTGTGCAGTGATTCCAGTTTAACAGGAAAGGGGAATTTGCGGAAGAATTGACCACTGTTTATTTTGGTTCAGGGGCATCAATCACACGAGCAATGACGAATCCATCGTAACCTTTGCTACCAACCGTTTGCAGTGCTGTAGCTTCAAGCCGAGGGTGATCCGAGATCAACTGCAGGAATGATCGAACGCCCTGAACTCTGGGGTCTGTGCTGTCTATGCGGATCACTTCACCGTCCCTGACGATATTATCACCAATAATAAGACTCCCCGGCCGAGTTAGTCGCAGGGCCCATCTCAGATAATCGGGATTACTCGGTTTGTCAGCATCGATGAAGAGCATATCAAACGGTTCCCTGTATTCTTCCTGAACATCGGGAAGGGTGGTTAGGGCAGGGCCAACTCTCAGGTCAACCTTGTGCATCAGTCCTGCTCGTGTGAGATTGGCTCGGGCCAAGTCTGCATGGTGTGATTCCGATTCCAGTGAGACGATGCGTCCGTGTTCAGGCAGCGCTCTTGCCATCCAGATGGTACTGTATCCACCCAATGTGCCGATTTCAAGTACACGGGATGCGCCTTGGATTTGCAGCAGGAGATGAAGTAACTTTCCTTGATTTGGTGTTACGTCATGAGCAGGGAGTCCAGCTTCGGCATTGCTTTGCAGGGTATGTTCCAGCAGGGAATCGGATGGAATCAGCAAATCATTCATGTAGTCGTCAACTTGAGTCCAGGTATGCTGTAGGTTGGTCGTATTTATATTTTTCATCTTCATATGTTCCTTTCCTTGTTCCTTGTATTGGATTTCATATTTCAACTATAAATGGAGTAGATATATAAATAAAATATATATTATGTATGATAATATAACTTTAGATTATGTATTTGACGTGGAAGAGGTGTAAACATGAATCTACATGGATTACGATTATTTCATGCCATCGTGAGATATGGCGGGGTCACTCGTGCCGCAGAGGAACTAAATATTAGTCAACCTGCGGTATCTTCTCAGGTGAAGAAGTTTGAACGTGAATTAGGAATCCAGCTTTTTGTTTCGGAGGGAAGAAGACTGGTGCTTACGGATGCGGGGATACAGTTAACAGGTTATGCGGAACGTCTGTTCATGCTGGAGCAGGATGTCGAGAATTTTGTGCAGGATTTTCGGGAGGGCAAGAAAGGGTTGATCCGTCTTACGGCAACCTACTTGCCTTCGAATTTTCTGCTGCCTGGCTGGATTGCGCGGTTCAAGCAAATGCATGAGGATGTGGAGATTGTTGTGAGCACAACCAACACCCGGATGGCTTTTGACCAATTACTTCGTTATGAGGCAGAGATTGCTGTGTATGGTGGAAGTGGTATTACACATGCAGGTGTCCAATGGGATGAATTGTTTGACGATGAGATGTGGTTTGTTGTGCACCCTGACCATCCGTATGCGGGAAAAGAAATCGAGTTGCATGAGATGGTGGCAGAACCGTTCATCATGCGCGAAGAAGGCAGTGCCACGCGTGAGCGACTCGTTTCCCTTTGCACAACAAATAACCTTGCCGCTCCCCGCATTGCACTTCAGTTCAACGGGCTGAACGAAACGATCAGTGCGGTGAAGGCAGGTTATGGGGCCAACTTTATATCTTCTTTGGTTGTGAACGAAGATGTGCAGCAAGGCAGGCTGGCACGTGTGTTTGTTCGAGGTGTACAGCTGAGAAATACGGTTGCCGTATGTACACGAGCCGGGGAGGTATTATCACCTGCTGCACAGCATCTGGTCAAGCTTATCCGCCAAGAAGCTGCTTTGATGAAATAAATAGCGTGATTGTACTTAAAACAACTTAAAGTCCATGTTCAAAAAGACCAGTTTTCAGTACCCTAAAGCGGACTTTAGAACAGCTTCTTGAAAATGAATAGGTTGCTTCTCCAACTATTAACTTTCGCTTTGTTGTGAAGTTCCCCATGCATGTAATCGGGCGTATAGGGTTACGCCGCCAATGATCAGGACAGGAATCCAGACTGCAATCATGGGCACACGGTGGAATAACAATGCGGCTGCAATGACGCCGATCAAATAGATGACAACAGCACCTGCACGAAGGTAGGAATCTGTGGGCAAGGCTTTGGTTAACGATCGGATATTGGCATGTCGCAGCTTTTTGAGGATGTTCACGGTATCCTCAACCACAGCGGCCAAATTATTGGTGAGCACGGTTGTTGAGATGCCAGCAATGCCAATGCGGCGTGCCGCAGTTGTTTGCATCCCCATTGCAACGGCTAGGATGACAATTAACAGATAGGACAGTTGTTCTGAAAATGGACTAATCATGGCGATCGCGAACAGCAGCAGCAATATGCTTTCAACAGTAAATACAGCTGTGACCTTAGAAGACCAGCCATTTTTGGTCTGCACAGGTCCCACCATATGTGCTGCAATGGCATTGCCGGCAATAAAACCGATGAGAGCAAGCAATGACCGCAGCACGACAAATTCCTGAGCACGGGCAATGGCAATACCGAGCAGTACAATATTTCCCGTCATATTGGCTGTGAGCACATGCCCCAGTCCCAGATATCCGATCAGGTCCCCCATTCCGGCAGACATGCAGAGAAGTAACATGGCGTATTTTTGGAGGGTGCTTTGATTCATCCTATCCGTCCTTTCAAAAAAACGTAGCCCCTCCAGTATACAGCCATAACCCACGCTTCTTCAAAATGAAATTCATTGCGCAAGACTTAAGGTGCAGCGAGCCAATCAAACATATTGTTAACCGCTGACTGATGTATCTTCTCGTGAAAATGATGATCCTGCCCGCCGTAGGCGTGAAATGTGACATCCGCACCTCGGCGCTTAAGCCAGTGATACATTCGGGTTCCGTGACTATAATTCACCTGTGTATCTGATGTACCATGCATGATTAGCACGGGACAAGATAATTTGTTCGCTTTTGACAAGGGAGAACGGGCGAGGTAAGCTTCCGGAACTGCGCGTGGTGAGCCACCCAGCACCCGTTTCAATGTACGTCTCAGGTCGGTTCGCTCATGGTACGTGCGTTCCACATCGGCGACACCGCTCCAAAGAACTAATTTATGTACTTTGTCCGGTCCCTCATTATAGGTAGTTGCGGTATGTACAGCATTAATGGCTCCACGGGAGAACCCCATTAACGATATCCGAGTTGGGTCGACAAAAGGTAATCGTTGCATTAACCGATAAGCGGCATGCACATCTTCGGCATCTCTTCCGCCATACTCGTCACGCCCCTCACCGCCTTCGTTGCCACGATAGGATGGGGCGAACACGATATAACCTTTATGTACAAATTGCTCAAGCCAAACAGTATTTACCCCGCCATAGCTGCCAAGTCCGCCGCGACAATAGATCAGTACAGGCCACTGTTCCGGTATGTTATCCGTATCATGCATTGTTGCAGCAGGGTAATGGCTGGCGAGTGGTTGCAGATGAAGATGTAGAGGCTTATGTATGGAAGCGAAGTCTGGAAAGGCAGAGGAGATAGAGCCTGGATGAGAAGTTTCATATGTTGTGATATCAGGTAATGAACAACCTTGTGGCAGGTATAAATAAGCTTTAACTCGAAGTGTATCGGATGAATACGTCACTTGATAGAGCAGGAAAATCCACCTCTTTTATTAATAATAACAGGCCAAATGACAGGGATGCTTCTATAGGATGCGCGTAAAATAAGTTCCCATACCTTCCAGGGTAAATCGCCATCCTGAATGTGAGAAATTCGTTTATTGGCTCCATATGATTTATAATGGTTCAGGAGACATGTGGATTGACCGCTTGTTCTCATATTCATAAAACTAATTTTAGTGTGTAGAAAGAAAGGGAGAAAGCCATGATGAACGCTCCACATCCAATTGATCAATTCAAGAAATTCAAATATGAAATTACCAGATTTATGATGATCTATAAATTTGCTCTGGATCAAATGGAGACCAAGATTGAAGTCCTGAAGGAAGAATTCCAGTCTTTGCATGATTACAGTCCAATTGAGCATACAAAGTCCAGACTGAAATCACCTGAGAGCATTATGAACAAGATGTTCCGTAAAAATCATGAGTTAACGTTTGAGAGCATCAAGCAAAATATCAAGGATATCGCCGGGGTACGGATTACATGTTCCTTTATCTCGGATATCTATCGCATTAAGGATATGCTGTGCAACCAGAGTGATCTGCGTGTACTGGAGGTCAAAGACTACATCGAGAATCCAAAGCCAAACGGTTACCAAAGCCTTCACCTTCTGGTGGAAGTGCCTGTGTACATGTCCAATGGTGAGGAACGAGCATGTGTGGAGATCCAGATCCGTACAATCGCGATGGATTTCTGGGCGAGTCTGGAACATAAGATTTTTTATAAATACAATAAGGATGTTCCCGAGCATTTGACCAGAGAGTTAAAGAGTGCGGCAGATTCGGCAAATGCGCTGGATCAACAGATGGAGCGACTTCACCGGGAAATTCAGGAGATCAAGGACGCCGATAACGAGCGGGATGAAGAAGAATTACGCCGTATTATTATTAACAATCAACAGTTCACACTGCCGTCCAACCTGCTCAAGCTGCTGGGTAGCGGGGAGTAGTATTTGATGAAAAGTACAACAGCTTCATTAAACACGAATTCCACATCTCGTGTACGGATGGCTTTAATTCTGGGGACACTGTCGGCCTTTGGGCCGTTGTCCCTGGATATGTATTTACCCGCATTGCCCACGCTGGCTGATGAGTTTGGTTCATCTACTTCGTATGCTCAACTCAGCCTGACGGCGTGTATGATTGGACTTGCGGTTGGACAGTTGCTTGCCGGACCTCTAAGTGATGTACGTGGTCGGCGAACACCGCTCATTGCAGGGCTTGTGCTCTATACGATCGCCTCCATACTTTGCCTGGTTAGCCCGACGATGGGCTCTTTTGTTGTGCTGCGGTTCATTCAAGGTGTAGCTGGAGCGGCAGGGATTGTCATCTCGCGCGCAATCGTCAGAGACGTATATTCGGGCCCGGAACTGACACGGTTCTTCTCTCTGTTAATGCTGATTAACGGCGTAGCCCCGATTGCTGCACCAATCATTGGTGGACAATTGTTGACGTATACGTCGTGGCGCGGCGTATTTATTTTGCTTAGCCTCATCGGTATACTGACGTTGTTGGCTGTCATTTTCGGTCTTGGAGAGACATTGCCTTCCAACCGCAGATCAAGCGGGGGATTGAAACAGACATTAATTACGTTTCGCCAAATCGCAGGGGATCGTCAGTTTATGGGTTATGCGTTAACCCAGGGTTTCGTGGCAGCAGGCATGTTTGCCTACATATCAGGTTCACCGTTTGTGCTTCAGAAGATATACGGGGTATCGCCGCAAATGTTCAGTGTTTGCTTCGCCATAAACGGACTGGGTATTATTCTGGCCAGTCAGATTGCCGGCAGACTTGCAGGAAAGGTATCAGAGACTCGCCTGTTAATCGCGGGGCTGCTAACCGCGGCGCTCGGAGGAACTTCACTGCTCATCGCCATTCTGGCTGGAGGTAATCTAATCTCTGTACTGATTCCGCTATTTTTGGTGGTATCCAGTGTTGGGTTAGTCAATACTGCGTCCTTCGCCTTGGCGATGGCCAATCAGGAGAAGTCGGCAGGCAGTGCGTCTGCGCTTATTGGTGTGATGACGTTCCTGTTCGGAGGTATTGTCGCTCCCCTTGTAGGTCTCGGGGGAGAAGGCACAGCTGTGCCAATGGGAATCGTTATTGCTTGTGCTGATCTCGGTGCCTTGGTTATTTACTTCCTAATGGTCAGTAGAGGCAGGAAGCGCCAGAACGATCAAGTGTTGAGTTAAGTGTACTGATTCTGTAGACCTTGCGTTTATGGAGTCTTGATAGTGTAAAGTGACTTTGAGTTTAAAGAACGAACAAGAGCCTCATTTGGAAGGAATCATGCTTCCAAGTGAGGCTCTTGCTGTAGGTAAGGACAGGTTTAGCAGAGCGCAAATAAAATCTGTGTATTGGACAGTATCCCTGGCGTGAGGAATGGATAGAAATATCCCACCACAAAACCAAACAGATTAATCGCAGGCCACATCAGGTAGACATCATTGTATGTGAACACAAGGGACCATCGATTGTAACAAAAGTTGGGCAACGTACGTTCTTCGTTATCTCGTGGTGCCGCTGTACCAGTCTGTGCAAATTGCACAGCTTGAGTGAGGTTTTGCGGCTGTTGCTGGAGGAAGAGCGGGAGCAGACCCGGGCTGCTTTTGATCAGGTTATACAGAAAAAGCATTTCTGCCGGAGGCTGACCTACCGGACGAGGATAGGCACTAAGCAGGGTGGGCAGGTTGCCTTGAGTCAGTTGCGCAGGTACGCCCGGTGCTGTACCCGGGATTGTACCTGGAATGCCTCCGGGGATATACGGACCGGGTACTCCGCCTGGAATGTATGGAGGATAGGAGCCTTGACCGCCAGGTATACCCGGAAACGTCGGACCACCCGGGATGCCGCCACCGCCACCTCCTGGGAACAGTGGAGGCAATTGAAAGGAACGGTCTTCTCCATAACTTAGATAAGGGTTATATTCGTAATACATGTACAGAACATCCTTCCTGTCGTCGTATTCTGCATTCAGCATATGGCGGCATCCGCCTATAGGTGAATGCCGTCAAGAAGATTTATATGATCACCTCGTCGCATAATCGGATTGACAACTGAACTGATAACAATTATCATTGTCAATGAAATCGGACAAATGTACATACGGATATTATATGTATCAATAGTAGTGTCAATATTTTTGAACGTTGATATCTGTCACAATAATGCCGAATAAGGTTTTCATAATGAATTGAAAGGGGATATATCAAGTGTTTAAGAGAAATAAAAAGATGATCATGCTTCTGATTACGGTGATGGTTATGTCCATCTGGTTGGCCGCGTGTGGTACAAAAACGGCAGAGAATGGAGCAGCAGGAGAGAACAATACAACAACGGAGACAGAGACACAAACAGAATCCGCTACAGAGCGCACATTAACAGATGCAATGGGACACGAGGTTACCATCCCGGCTAATCCGGAGCGCATCATCGCCTCTTATCTGGAAGACCATCTTGTTACACTCGGTGTTAAGCCAGCAGCACAATGGGCCATCAACAACGGCAGTGGTTTGCAGGATTATCTGCAAACCGATCTGAATGGCGTACCTGGTATTGCAAGTGATCTACCTTTTGAAGCCATGGCCAGTTTCTCACCAGACCTGATTATTATGGGTTCTGAAAGTACAGTTGAAGGGGAGAAATACGAACAGTACAACAAAATTGCCCCTACTTATGTACTCGGAGATGAGGTCAACAAGGACTCGCGTCAGGCTCTGCTCAAGATCGGCGAGCTTCTGAACAAATCGGATGTAGCGCAGAAGGCGCTTGACGATTATGATGCCAAGGCAAAGGAAATCAAAGAAAAGGTAACTGCTGTTACTGGAGGAACAAAGTCGGCCGCAGCGTTGTGGTTGTTCAATAACAAGTTTTATGTTGTAAGCAACAATGTTTCCAGTGGTGAAGTGATGTACAACGAACTTGGACTTGCAGAGCCTAATGTTGTGAAGGAAGCATCTGCGAAGGCAACGGGTAACTGGTCTGAGATTTCATTGGAGAAGATCGCGGAAATGGACACAGACTATCTATTCCTGGTGAACAGTGACAAGGGGGCAGGCTCAGAAGCGCTGAAAGATGCCGTATGGCAGAGCATTCCTGCTGTAAAGACAGGTAATGTCTTTGAATTCACCCGGTCCAGCAGCTGGTTGTACAGCGGAGTTCAAGCGAACCTTCAAATTATGGAAGACATTCAGAACAGCATTGTTAAATAAGAAATAGTCGGTATGAAAAAGCATGTTCCTACTTCCTGGTGCAATCGGCACCAGGGAGTTTTTTTGTTAATTCAGCATTTTACGTTATATAATAAATATGAGTGTGTTATCGTGTCCTGAAGTGAAATTGACACTTGTTACACGAGCAGGGAAGGGGATATTACATATGTATACATTGGATCCACGTGAAATAACGGGAAGAGATAACTATAAACTGATGAGTGGTTCGGTGGTACCACGTCCAATTGCTTTTGTGACGACACTTTCAGATGAGAATGGTGTAATTAATGCGGCGCCGTTTAGTTTCTTTAATGTGGTTAGTTCGGACCCGCCGCTGTTATCCATATCCATTGCACGTAAAGACGGTATCATGAAAGATACTGCACGTAATGTGCTTGCTCATCAAGAACTGGTTGTGCATATCTGTGATGAAGCAATCATAACAGAAGTGAATGAGACAGCAGCCATACTGGAACCCCACGAAAGTGAGCTTGAGCGGACAAAACTTACTACAGTGCCGAGTACCAAGGTTGCTGTGCCAGGAATTCAGGAAGCACTCATTCGGATGGAGTGTGAACTGTATCAACACATTCCCATCACGAATGATGAGGGCAAACCGGTGAGTGACCTGCTGCTGGTACGCATTGTACAGTATCATTTCAGCGAACAAGTCTACAATCCGGACAAGGGCTATATCCTGATGGATCATTTGAAACCAGTCAGCCGACTGGCGGGTAATGATTATGCCAAGCTTGGAGAGAGATTCACGGTGATTCGACCTGAATAGTTCTGACAGATCGAATATGTAATATAGGAATGGGTTTAATCCTGTAGCAAAGGCGGACAGCACGTGCGAAACTCGCATATGTTGTCCGCCTTTGCTTGTTAATATGAACATAAACAGGACAGGGAGTGAATAGACTTGTACTATATCCTGCACACATGTCATATGAACCTATTTTACATATAGGTTGTTTAACAAGCCTGCTTTTGAACACGTACGATATAGGAGGTTAAGCCGATGAACCAGCTTGAGGCAACTACTGGGGCAAGTATTATGGGAATAGGAACGGCATGGCCTACCCACCGTATTGAGCAAAAGGATGTGTCTGCCCGTCTCGCGCAAGCGCTGGAACATGAGCCGGATGCGAGAAGGTGGGCCAAACGAATCTTTAATCAGTGCGGTGTGGAGACTCGGTACACGTGTGAACCGAATCTGCTTGAGCCTGTTGATTCTTGCCGATATTTACCCTTTACCAATGCGGAGGAGGTTCCGACTACATCCGAGCGTATGGGCAAATACAAAGCTGCTGCTGTTCCACTTGGTCTCGAGGCGGCCGGACAGGCCATTCAGGATGCAGACGTAATCTCCTCGGAAATTACACATCTCATTACGGTGAGTTGCACGGGGCAATTCCTGCCCGGACTTGATGTTCGGCTGATCCAGCAGCTTGAACTGTCACCGCAGATCAACCGGATTCCACTGGTGTTTCAAGGATGTGCAGCCGGTCTGAAGGCGATCCAACTGGCGAATTCAATCGTAACGACAGATCAGAAAGCTACGGTTCTCATCGTGTGTGTGGAACTATGCACACTTCACTTTCAGCCATCTGCCAAACGGGACGACCTGTATGCCGCATCGTTTTTCGGAGACGGAGCCTCTGCCTGTGTTATTGGTGCATCCGGAACAGACCGCCATGAATGTTTTCGACTAGGTCGTGGGCACTCAACGCTGCTCCCGGATTGTGCAGAAGAAATGATCTGGGAAGTGGGCAATACAGGCTTTGATCTCTACCTGTCACCACAGATTCCGAAGCTGCTTGGTTTGCATCTCGGTCCAGAGGTAGAGCGGTTGCTGGAGGGGAGCGGTTTACCGGACATATGGGCAATCCATCCGGGAGGCAGAGGTATCGTGGATGCCGTTCAGAAGTTGTATCAGTTGACAGATGAGCAGGTCTCCTACAGCCGAAACATCCTGCGGGATTATGGGAACCTGTCGTCCGTGACGATTCTTTTTGTTCTTCAAGCCATCCGCGAGGATTACAGACAGAAGGAAGGGCATTCCAGTGGGATAGCGCTGGCCTTTGGCCCGGGATTAACAGCAGAGTTACTTCCTTTTACATACATCCCTGCCCCCATAGCGAACAGAACACCTGTGAATCATGGCATCCAATAGTTCGCGAACCCGAGTGAAGGAGATATACACCGCAAGTGGTTGAATGTGCTTATGATCTTACCGATGAACATAATCGAATGACTAATCTGATCGCAGAGGAGCTTAGGTATGGGTTATCGCAGACTTGCTGCCTTCATCAGCCGATATCCGCGGTTCATTATTCTCTGCTGGGTATGTATCATCGGGATGTCAGCGGTCTGGGCATGGAAGTTACCTGACATTGTTCAAGATCACGGATTAAAGCGGGTTCACGGGGATGCGCAAGCGGTTGAACTTCTACTGGAGGACGAATTCAGTTCTCCTGCTGATCCGGTTATTCTGTTGTTTGAGAAAAAGGAAAATACCTCGCCGTTACAGTTCCGACAGTGGATCAAGGATCGTTTGACACAGGTTCAAGTGCTGCCTGCGGTAACTTCTATCAAGTCCCCTCTGGATGCTAGCGAAAGGGTGACGCTGCAAGACCAAAGGGCATATGCCCTTGTGAAAATGGATGTGCCCGCGCATCAGATGGGTCCCCCACTGGAGCAGTTGCGCGCCGTGCTTGCAACAGACGGTCCAGGTACGGTGCAATTGACGGGAAAGGCAGTCGTCCAGCAGGATGTCAATCATCTGAGCTTTCGTGATCTGGAACGGGCAGAGATGGTGGGCCTACCGATTGCCCTGATCGTTTTGTGTTTTGCATTCAGGGGGCTATATGCTGCGTTGATTGCTGTCATGATGGGGATCAGTGCTGTGATTACCGCGATGGGAGTCACGTCACTCCTTGGTTACAATCTGGAATTGTCCAACTTTATCATTAATGTGATTCCAATGGTGGGCATGGCACTAAGTATAGACTTTGCCCTGATCATCCTGAGCAGGTACAGGGAAGAACTTCAGCGGGCCTATGAAGATAAAGGCAAAGCTAACGTTACGGGCAGCAGCCTGGATATGCAGAGCGAGGTTTTGCGGAGCGAGATTCTTCAGCGAACATTACGTACAGCAGGCAGAGCAGTGTTGTTCTCGGCAGCTTGCGTGCTCCTTGGACTGCTGGGTCTGCTCTGGATTAGACTGCCGATGTTTCTGAGTGTCTCTTTGGGAGCCATTATTGTTCTGCTCTTATCGCTACTGTTAAATGTTACGCTGCTGCCAGCTCTGCTGTCACTGTCTGCGGATCGGGTCTTCAGGCGAAAGTCAGTTCATTCGTTACCTAGAGGTTCAGTCTGGCATCGATGGTCAGCAATGGTCATGAAACGACCCGTCAGTATGGCCATTGGAGGTACGGTTGTGCTGCTCCTGTGTGTTTATCCAGTGACCCGGCTGGAACTGTCCGTCCCGGATGCCTCTTCACTGCCAGAGAGAATGGAGTCCCGCCAGGCAGCAGAGCAGTTGCAACATGATTTTGGGCAAAAGAATACCTCCGCCATCGAGATCGTGATTGGCGGACAGCAGGAAATGTTGACTGCCTCTCACTGGCAGTTGGCCCACAACAAAGCCCGTCAACTACTGCAGGACTCAGACATATTGAGCATTGTTTCACCATGGGGCCTATTACAGCCGAATCAAAATGACTCGCAGAGCCTTTTTCAAGTTCCAACGTCGGCGCTCACTCCTTCCATAGAAGGCAAGGAGTCAACAAGGACGGCATGGCTGCGTTCAACGGTCTCTGACCATTCCATACGATTGATAGCCAACGTGTACGGGGAACCCGGGTCGGAGCAGGTCGCAGACTGGCTGGAACGAATGAGGAATAGCGATCATGCACTAGGTTCCAATAACGTAAAACTACGTTATGGGGGGGAAGCTGCCAAGCAGTATGAAATAATGCAGGAAGTCACAAGTCAACTGCCCAAAGTGCTGGTATTTGTAGTGGTCACCAATTATCTTGTGTTACTGGCGGCATTCCGATCGATGCTTATTCCAATTAAGGCAATTGTGATGAATCTGCTCAGCTTAGCCGCTTCATTTGGCATATTGGTATGGGTGTTCAATCAAGGACATCTGGGTATGGAGCCGTCAGCCATTGCCATTATGATTCCTGTATTCATTGCAGGATTGGTGTTTGGCATATCCATGGATTATGGTGTGTTTATGCTGAGCCGTATTCAGGAAGTGTATAGACGAACCGGAGACAGTGATGTGGCTGTCCAACAGGGATTGGCTTCCACAGGCCGTCTGGTTACCTCCGCAGCGGCAATTCTGCTTGCGGTGACCGTGCCGTTTGCTTTTGCCGAAGTTGCAGGTGTGAGGCAGTTAGGGATCGGAATCACGGCAGCGGTGTTGATTGATGTTACATTAATCCGTCTAATATTGGTACCTGCATTGATGAAATTAATGGGCAGGTGGAACTGGTGGCTGCCAGGTCAGACGAAATGAAGGGTATTTCCGTAACCTGTCTTCAGGTTGGAGATATCCTTTTTTTGGCTAGAAATCGTGTGATTCTATTCAAAACAGGCAAACATGTTCAATTCATGGGTGACATAGATGTTCTATAATGGATGGGATTAATTCCAACTGACAGTCTTTTATCTACGTTATCCTACGAAAACAGGAGGGACACAGGCCCATGTTTGATATTGAAGCCTATCTACAACAACAAACGAATCTCAGTGGTCGTTCCGCGTATCATGCAGATCAACCCCTGGAGTTATGGCGCAGTCAGTTACGTACTCGTGTGAAAGAACGGCTGGGCGGTTTTCCAACGATGGCGGCCGCACTGAATCCTGTCTTACTGGAGCGCATTACATGTGACGGATATATCCGGGAGCGGATTGAAATCACGACCTATGCAGGACTTCGCATGCCTGTATATTTATTAATTCCGGGTGATGGAAGCGTTACTGATGCAAAGAGACCTGCTATTGTTGCTTGTCATGGGCATGGCTACGGTAGCCGAGAGATATCGGGCATGGAACCGGATGGATCGCCACGGACAGGAGAGCCCGGATTACACAAGGACTTTGCAGTAGCTCTTGTGAAACGTGGATATGTGGTTGCGGCTCCAGAGTTGCTCGGATTTGGTGATCGAAGATTGGAAGAGGACTGCGATGCGCCACCAGGGGTAAGCTCCTGCACGAAGATTGCTGCGCATCTGCTCATGGTGGGGAAGACCCTCGCCGGTCATAGGGTGTATGAAACAACACGAGTATTGGATTATGTATCTACCCGGCCAGAAGTGGATTCGGAGCGAATTGGAAGCATGGGTATCTCGGGTGGTGGGCTGGTGACCGCATTTACAGCCGCGTTGGATGAACGGTTCCGGGCAACTGTAGTAAGTGGTTATGCAAGTACATTCCAGGGCAGCATACTGGATCGGAACCATTGTCTGGACAACTATGTGCCAGGTATCCTGCGTGAAGCGGAGTTGCCGGATCTCATCGGCCTCATTGTGCCTAGGCCACTTTTTATTGAAGCCGGAAGTGATGATCAGGTGTTCCCAATCCATACAGCGAGAGAGGCGTACGCGCGTTTGACCCACATATATGAGCAGGCGGGAGTACCAGAATCACTGGATGCGGATTTCTTTACAGGTGGACATGAAATTAGCGGTGCGAAGGCTTATGAATGGCTTGATCAAGTGCTGTGAAGCTGTGGATCGCGCACCAATTTAATTCTGATTCGAGAGGAGAATTCAGTGATGAAATGGTCAATATCGGTAAAGCTTCTGCTCTGTTTTGTTCTGTTTGCGAGTACAATGGGCATTGGCCTGGGAAGCAGTGGAGGGCAAGTCGCCGAAGCGGCAACGGACAATTACAGATTTGATTTTGGTTCGGGTGCTGTTGAGAGCGGTTACACAGGCGTGTCCGCAGGAGATGCCTATACGCCTACGAAAGGTTATGGCTTCAACACACCTGCACAGATGAGGAATGTGTCTGCCTCAGGAAGCGGGGTTAAGAGTGACGCTGTGCAGTTTCTGACGTACGGCACCAAGAGCACCAATACCTTCAATGTGAATCTGTCCAATGGCCTATATGAGGTCAAAGTGGTTCTGGGCAATACAGCGAGAGCGAGTGTGGCTGCAGAAGGTGTGTACCAGATTATTAATATGACGGGCAACGGGGCAACGGACCAATTTCAAATTCCGGTGACTGACGGGCAATTAAACCTGCTGGTCACGGAAGGAAAGACAGGCACCGCCTTCACACTTAGTGCACTCGAAATCCGGAAGTTATCCAATCAGACTGTTACCAACCGCACAATCTACATTGGTGGTGACTCAACGGTATGTAATTACTATCCACTGGGTAGCAGTGTACAGGGAGGTTGGGGACAGCTATTTCCGTCCTATGTGAACAATTCCACCTTCCAGGTTCGAAATATGGCATCAAGTGGTCAATTTGCAAGAGGATTCCGCGATGATGGTCAGATGGAAGCGATTCTAAAGTATATTAAGCCGGGAGATTATTTTATTTTGCAATTCGGAATTAACGATACCAATGCCAAGAATAATACAACGGAGGCTCAGTTCAAAGAGATTATGAGGGATATGGTCCGCCAGGCGAAGAACAAAGGAGCAACGGTCATCCTCTCCACGCCTCAGGGCCGGGCAACAGACTTTAATACAGCCAATGTACATCAAGCGGAGAACCGCTGGTACAACCAATCAACCCGTGCACTAGCTCAGGAAGAGGGGGTCACCCTGGTTGAACTGAATAAGTTGAGTTCGGCTTATTTCACATCCATTGGTCCGGCGGCAACACTCGCTCTGTATATGACAGGGGATAGTCTGCATCCGAATCGTCAGGGTGCTGCCGAGCTGGCTCGTATTGTGGCTGCCGATTTGAGAAGACAGGGACTGAATGGATTCTGACGTACCTTATCGTGCTCTAATCATGGCTGATATGATCCGTGTATGAAAAATAAAAAAATACTCCCGGGAACAAACCGCGAAACGGGCGGTTGGTCCTCGGGGGTATTCGTTATGCCTAGGCTGGGGATTACTCCATCATATCCTTGGCTTCATGGTTCACTTTTTTTCCTTTTAACAAGGGTTCCAGTTCATCTTGAACGCTCTGTTCCCAGAGCGGTACATCTGTACGATAGGCAGCCCGTCCGTTCAGATGTCCGGCGACCGGAGCCGTGATGAATACAAACAGGATACCTAACAACAAGCGGGCACTGATATAGTTATCGAAGTACCAGAAGTAGAAAAATGTAGCACTTAATACACAGAACACACCAAGTGTCATACTTTTGGTTGCGGCATGGGCACGTAGATATACATCAGGCAGACGAATAAGTCCGAATGCACTGAGTGCACTGAGTAGTGCACCGAGCAGTACGAGTAGACCTATAGCGGTTTCAGCGGTTACTTTAGCGATCTCCATCATTTTTGAATACCGCCCCCCGTTCAATATAACGTGCAAATGCCACTGTACTTAAAAAAGCCAAAATGCCAATCAGCAAGATAATATCCAGATAGGCTTGGGTTTGCAGCATCATCGACAGAACGGCAACGATGGCAATCACATTGATACCGATGGTATCCAGTGCCGTGATCCGGTCAGCCATGGATGGTCCCCGAAGCACCCTGTACAAGCAACCCAGAATGGCTAAGGAGAGAATGAGCAATGAGATGAACAACAGTGAGGATAACATTAACGCGTCACCTCCATAATTGCTTTTTCGAATGTATTTTGGATATTATCTCTCATTTTCTGTTCATCCTTGATATCCAGTGCGTGAATAAACAGTTTGCGTTGGTTACCGGAGATCTCAAGCGGCAGAGAACCTGGTGTCAATGAGATGAGTAAGCAGAGCAGAGTAACTTCCCAATCCGAGGACAATTGAGTTTTATACGTAAAAATACCGGGCCTTATATCTAACTTTGGCTTGATAATCTGGCGTATAACCTCAATGCTGGCTCGCACCAGTTCCTTGAACAGCAGAGTAATCAGTTTGAAGATGGCCCAGACTCGCACAACATAGAAGCGCTGGGGGAAGAATCTGCGCATCCCCCCGATGAGAAGCAGTCCGAGCAGGTAACCTATGAGAAAACCAACACCATTCCAGGCGTTGTTCAGAAACATCCATACAAAAGCAATGATAAGATTCAGTACAATCTGAAAGGCCATAGACATCTACTCCTTCAATACGGCATCAATATAAATATTGGGATGCAGTAGAATATCGCCTGCGCGGGAGGTCAATTGGAACATGCCTTCAGCCCCCACACCCATTACGATGATGAATACAAACAGAATTCCGGCAGGAATCAGCAGGCCGTTCACCGCGTAAGGGCGTCTTGCAACCCCGGCAGGTGGTTCGCCCCAGAACGCTTGTATGAAGATGCGTAGTACCGAATATAACATCAACAAGCTCGACAGTACCGCAATGCCGGTCAGACCATACAAGCCTGCCTGCAACCCGCCTTCAAAGAGAAGTAACTTCCCCGGAAAACCACTGAATGGCGGTAAGCCTGCCAAGGCAAGTGCGCTAATGAAGAACATCCAGCCGAGCAGCGGATAGCGATGGATCAGCCCGCCCATGTTGTCGAGTTTGGATGTTCCGGCAACAGCGATCAAGGCACCGCCGAGCAGGAAGAGCAATGTTTTGATCAACATATCATGCAGCATATAGAAGAGCAGACCTTCCAGTGCAGGGCGACTGGCCGAGGCCATACCAAAAGCAACAAAACCCACACCTGCGACCACGTTGTAGATGAGAATCTTGTTCACATCGCGGTATGAGATCGCACCGATAACACCAAGGACCATTGTTGCACCAGCCATCCATCCGATCAGTGCATGGAAGAAATCCGGATCATGATAGAAGATCAGTGTGAATGTTCGCACAATCGCGTACAAGCCAACTTTGGTCAGCAACCCTGCGAACAATGCAGTGACAACAGCAGGTGGTGCCGCATAAGAGCCCGACAGCCAGAAGAACAGGAACAGTCCGGCCTTGATGCTAAATACGATCAGAAAAAGTAAGGCAATCAGGGTAATGACCCCACTTTGTCCCACTTCAGCAATCTTTACAGACAAGTCTGCCATGTTCAGTGTGCCAGTAATGGAGTAGAGGAAGCCGATGGAAGCGACAAACAGTGCTGAAGAAACGATGTTAATCAGGACATATTTGATCGTTTCCCGAAGCTGTCTTTCCGTACCTCCCAATACGATCAGTGCATAAGAAGAGATGAGCATCAGTTCAAAGCAAACAAATAGGTTGAACAAATCTCCGGTTAAGAATGAACCGTTAACTCCTGCGATCAGAAAATGAAAGAAAGGATAGAAGTGATGTTCTTCCCTCTCCTTGTTTACACTGCGGAATGCATACAGCAGACAAGCCAGCGCAATGATGGAAGCAGCAACAACAAGCAACGCTGACACCATGTCAGCAACAAGCACAATACCATAAGGAGGTGCCCAACCGCCCATATTCAGCGTTAGAACTCCAGTTTGAGTCACACGAGTAATGAGTATGGTTGAGACCGCTGCTGTAAACAAAAGTCCGATGACACTAATGATCCGCTGGATATTTGTTTTCCGGAAAAAGAGCAAAGTCAGAACGCCTGTAATTAAAGGCAACAGAATCGGTAGAACGACAAGATTATTCATATGGGCGCCCCCTTACTTCTTCCATATCGTCTGTTTTCAGCTTCAGATAAGAACGATACGAGAGAACAAAGAAGAACGCAGTGAGTCCAAAATTGATAACAATCGAAGTGAGTATCAAAGCCTGAGGAAGAGGATCGACATAGCGTTCAGCCATCTCCCCAAGCAGGGGTGGTGCCCCGGTTTTAAGTCGTGACATGGTGATTAAGAGCAGATGCACGCCATGGGTTAGTATGGACATGCCAAGTACGATTCGGAGCAGGCTCCGCGACAAGATTAAAAAGACGGCAACCGCAAACAGAATGCCAACGGCTACACACATCAATATTTCCATATCAGCGATCCTCCCCGATCTGTAGAATGATGGTCATGGTGACACCCAGGACAGCGAGATACACGCCAAGATCAAACAGCATGGCCGTAGCGAGTTCTGTCTCTCCCAGCAAAGGAAGTTCGAAATAACCGAAGGTTTGGCTTAGGAACGGAACTCCGAATATAAATGAACCCGCACCTGTCAGTAACGCTATACCTAATCCAATTCCTGTGAGAACGCGGAAGTCTATGGGTAACGCTTTGCGTATCGTATCTGTACTGAATGCCAGGGCAATCAACACAAGCGCTGCCGCTGTTACCAAGCCGCCGATGAAACCTCCGCCCGGATTGTGGTGTCCTGCAAAGAACAAGTGCATGGCAAACGTCAGAATGATGAACACAACGACCTTGGTGGTCGTTTGCAGCAATACATCATTACTCTGCAAGGGGACAGTATCCCACGAGGATGAGCTGCGTTCCCGGTTACCATACTTTTTCGTATTGTCCGCTTCATCATCCAGAGCAGGTTCGGTATCTTGACTCTCGTCCTTCTTACGGAACTTCAAGCGCGCTCCGAGGTCTTTCGCTTCGAGGTTCAGATTAATCATGGAGTAGATGGATAATGAAGCAACGCCAAGCACCATAATCTCCAATAACGTATCGAAGCCACGGAAATCTACCAATAAAACGTTCACGACATTTTTACCACCAGCCGAGTCATACGCTTCCTGAAGGAAAAAGGTTGAAATGCTGTCCAGTGATGCTGTTCCGCTTGCGGCCAATGCAACAAAAGTCATGACGATCCCGACTGCAATCGCTACGATCATATTTACCGTGAGATAACTGCGGCTTGATTTGCCACGTTGAAGCTCAGGCAGATGGTAGAAGCAGAGCAGGAACAATGCAACAGATACCGTCTCAACAATCATCTGTGTTAATGCCAGATCCGGGGCCCGGAACAGAACAAATAGCAGGGTTACAATGTAACCAACCGCTCCGGTCATAATGACTGCTGACAGCCTGTTCTTGGCAAAAGGAATCGAAACTGCAGCACCGATGAGCGTGACGAGCAGAACGACCTCATAAAATGAGAAAGGTGCATTACCCTGCAGATTCCAGGTAATATTTTCTCCTGAACGGAAGAAGGCATAGACCAGCAACGCGACCGTGAATGAGAAAATGTAAACGAGATAATTACGAACCGAGCCATTCATATAGGCTTCCGTCCATTTGCGTGCATAATGCTGGAGATTATCCAGTACGACATGGTACATATTGTTAATCGTTAATCCTTGTGGATAGTGCTCATAAATATTCCTCCATCGTGGCAACAGCTTGTAGAGAGTGATTCCGAGAATCACAACTCCGATCGTCATAATCAGTTCCGTAGTCCATCCATGCCACAGGGAGAAATGTACATCGAAGCGCTCATTCCCATTCAAGAGGGATGGAAGCACAGCGGCCATTGCCGGTTCAATCAGTGATCCGGCCAGCAGATTCGGGAAGAGTCCGAATACAACGACAAGAACACCTAGAACAACAGGCGGAATGAGCATGCCAGCGGGCGCTTCGTGCAGCTTCTCGGCAGGAATCTCGCTTTGGCTACGACCGAGGAATGTTTTGAACACGATAATAAGCGCATAGATCAGGGTAAACACACTTGCAAGCCAAGCGAATACCGGCAATAGAACACTCCAGGACCCAAGTCCAAAGATTCGCAGATGCGTGACTTCGACCATCGCCTGGAAGAATAACTCCTTGCTCAGGAATCCGTTGAACGGCGGAATACCCGCCATGGCAAGTGAACCGATCAAAGCCACGGTGAATGTAATTGGCATGAATGAAGCAAGTCCACCGAGCTTTCGAATGTCACGTGTACCCGTTTCATGATCGACAATGCCTACGACCATAAACAGAGCGGCCTTGAAGGTCGCATGATTAAACAGGTGAAGCAGTGCAGCGGTTATTGCCACGGTATACATCGCAGAGGATTCGCCATATCCGAAGTAGAGAGCAGCAGATCCAACCCCTAAGAGGGACATGATCAGACCGAGTTGAGAGATGGTCGAATAGGCGAGAATCGCTTTGAGATCGTTTTTTTTCACCGCCAGGAATGATCCATAACACAAAGTCAGAAGACCAACGCCGGTAACGAGCCAGAACCAGAGTCCTTGTCCACCGAAGATTGGTGTAAACCGGGCTACAACGTACAGTCCGGCCTTAACCATGGTGGCTGAGTGAAGATAGGCACTAACAGGTGTCGGAGCTTCCATGGCATCCGGCAGCCAGATATGAAATGGGAACTGAGCTGACTTGGTGAAAGCTCCAATCAGGATCAAGGCAAGTGCGGGTAGAAATAATGCGCTCTCCTGAAACTGACCCAATCCTGTAATGGTTGCACGAATACTGAATGTTCCGGTAATGAGATACATCATCATGAATCCGGTAAGCATGGCGAAACCGCCAAATACCGTAATCAGGAATGATTTTTGTGCTCCTGAAGTCGAGGCTTTACGTTTGTAATGGAATGCAATCAACAGGAATGACGTAATACTGGTCAATTCCCAGAATCCGTAGAGCACGATCATATTATCAGACAGCACCACGCCCAGCATGGCTCCCATGAACATCAACAGATACAGGTAGAAACGGTTCAGCGCTTCTTTCATATCCATGTAGAAGATGGAGTAGAGAACAACGAGGACACCAATTCCGGTGATTAGCAGTGTCAACATGAGGCTCAGACCGTCCAGATACAGATTAAATCCAATGTCCAGTGAAGGAATCCATGGGATATTTCCAGATACGGTATTGCGCTGTGACACAGCGGGTATGAGACTCGCAAAGTATACAAATAATAGTGCCGGGACAAGGAGAACCGGCCATCCCAAATGGTTTTTACGGAAGAAACGATGCAGCATGGCAAGAAAAATGCCAGCGGCAAAAGGTAGAATAACAGCAACATGAAGCAGGCTCAACATTACACCCCCAATGTTTAGTATTTCGATTTCTCTCTCTGTGACATACAGGCGCATGATCCTTTGAAGGATATGCTTGCTCTCTATATTCATAACCCAAGTATGTATATACAGAATCGTGTCTATTCTTTGAATGGAAGAAACACGGTGAAGATTTCAATGTAATATTGTATGGACACGTATAATAAAAAAACATACAAGTTCCGATAAATATGAAAACGATTAGGTGACATTCCGTGTACTCTTTGCAGCATAGTTATGTTGAAAAGCAAGATGGTTTCACCGTGTAATGGAGGAAGTAATGTCATTCAAAATTAGAACTGTGCTCACAGTCATCTGTGCTATGTTATCCTTGCTGGTTACCCTGACGATTGGGTCTATTTTTAGCCAAAAGTCATTTGTTGCTGTAGAGACTGAGATTGGTCACTCGCTTACAGGCACGGCCTCACAGGCTTCGGACAAGCTGGATCGTTTTATGTCTGCTCGCGCGGGTGAACTGGACCTGTTGGGCCGAATGGCTTCGTTGGAAGATGGATTCCAACCTGATGAGATTCAGATGCTACTGGATCAGTTACAAGACAGCTTTCCCTCATTCTCATGGGTTGGATTCATGGACCCGAAGGGAAAAGTATTAGCTGCCACGGATGGAATTTTGCTTGGGGAAAATTTATCAGAGCGACCTGTGTATCAGGAGGGAATCAGGGGTAAATTCATTGGAGATGTGCATAATGCAGTTCTTCTAGCCAAGCTGCTTCCGAATCCAACGGGAGAGCCGTTGCAATTTGTCGATATCAGTTTTCCGCTGAAAGATAGCAAAGGAATGATTCAAGGTGTGCTCGCTGCACATTTAAGCTGGGAGTGGGCGAAGGAAGTTGAGGAATCTGTACTTGCCCCATTGAAAAGGGAAGAAAAGGACATTGAGTTTTTTATCGTGAGCAAAAAGGAACATACCGTGCTGCTCGGTCCGAAGGAATGGGTCGGTAAACCGATGGTATTGCCCGGCATTGAAGAGGCCCAGCGCAACAAAAGCAGTTGGTCCATTGAAAAGTGGCCTGACGGGAATGAATATGTGACAGGGTTTGCCTACAGCCAGGGTCATCTGGATTATCCCGGATTAGGCTGGACCGTAGTCATTCGTCAAGTCAAGTCATCTGCTTTTGCTTCTGTGTTTGACCTGATGTGGTTTAATGTGTGGTCTGGACTCGCCGTTACCGTGCTGTTTGCACTGATTGGCTGGTTTGTCTCACGTCTGATCTCTGCCCCACTTGTGCGTCTTACCAGAGTAGCCAATCGACTGCGTGCAGGGGAAGAGCTTGAGATTCCTGCGATTAAGGGGATTAAGGAGATTGAAGTGTTGTCCCGTTCGCTTCGGGATATGCTGACCTCTCTTATGAATAAAAACTCAGAGCTGGTTGTGATGCAGAATCTGGCGCATTTTGATCAGTTGACTAGACTGCCGAACCGCACTGCCCTAGAAGTGTATCTGGAGGAGTCTCTGGAGACCGAGAGTGAAAATCACACGCTGACTTTTCTCTATCTGGATCTCGATGGATTCAAACGGGTCAACGATACACTTGGACATCAGACGGGAGATGTGTTGTTACAGAAAGTGGCCCAGCGGCTGTCTGCTCTTGGTCAGGAGAAGGGGATAACGGTCCGGTTGGGTGGAGATGAATTCCTCATTGTACTTCAGTCGATTGGAAGTCATCCGAGGGAAGAAGCCATGGCTTATGCAGAAGCCATCATTCAAAGTCTGAACAAGCCGTTTATTATCGAATACGAGCGAATTCGAATTGGATGTAGTATTGGAGGTGCTGAATATCCAACCAACAGCGACAACCCAAGTGAGATTATTCGGATGGCGGACGAAGCTCTATATGAGTCCAAACGTGCAGGCAAGAACAGAATGACATTTTATTCCGAGTTGAAGCAGGATCGTTAGCGTATAATAACATTAGCGGGGTTATCCCAATCATCTTTGTGCGAATATGCGTATAGACAAGGAGGGGTGAAATGTCTGGAAAATATACATCTGTACCTTATGGTTATGAGCCACCTGCGGCCAGCCACAAAGGTACACTGACTTTTTATGACTCGTTTGAACATGTGACTGATGAGCAACTCGAGCGAGCCGCTGCAACGGTGGGTACCCGCTCATTCACACAGCTTGTGCTGTATCCTTTACACGAGAGCACATTTAAACGAATGAGCAAGGAACCGATACGGGCATATTACAAAAGAGAAGATCGCCTGCATGATTGGCGGCGGGAACATCCAACTTCACGTATACGTGTGGAGGGGCTTGAGGGCAAGAGAAAAAAATATACACCTGTGGATAGCGCGCTGCGCCATATCACTGCGGAATATCCAGCCCCTCACTTTCTGTATTTGACGATAGAGATGGCGAATATGTTTGCTTCATTTGATTCCTTCAAGGATTGGATCAAAGAGTTGCGTCTCATCATTGACGGATCGTCCGAATACCTGCATCCGATGCTGGAGCAAAATCGTCATCGCTGGGAATGGGCGGAATGAAAACATAGACGTATGAAAAAGATCGGCCTGCTGATCGTATTCAAACCCAAAAAAAGTTGTGTTGTACAAACCGGAATTCCGGTGTACAGCACAACTTTTTTATTTACATTTTCTCTGTCAAGGACGAAGTCAGATCAAGTGATGTTACGGTTTTATTTTTACCTGTTCGTTTAGCGGCATACAGACAGGCATCCACTTCCTCGAACAGTTTGTCTTTGGTTAGATTAGGACTGTAGCTTTTGAGACCGATACTCACCGTGACGGAAGCTCCTTCAAGTTCAAGATGGCCCATCAGGGCAATCTTCTGACGAATCTGTTCCACCAAGGCATAGGCCTGCTTGAAAGATTGCTCAAACATCAATAAGGCGAACTCTTCGCCCCCGTACCGTGCTGCAATATCACTTGAGGTAATGGTTTCCTGAATGATCAGGGACACTTTCTCCAAAATGATGTCTCCAGCCCGATGACCATACGTATCATTAATGGATTTGAAGTCATCAATATCGATCAGGGCCAGGTGCAGACTCATGCCACTGTTGGCATACTCAAATGCTTTTTCATAATAATCCTTGAATGAGCTTTGATTATAAAGGTTGGTTAAACCGTCTGTTTTGGACTGTTTGGTCATAATGGCATTTCGCACAATAAGGTCCTGCTTGGCAAGCATGCTGGCCTGAAGATCATCGAGCACCTCAACGCCGCTGGTTACGATAACCTGTGCTACATATGTGCCTAAGATTAGAAAAGCAGGAATGGATACCATGTCAAATGAAGACAGGTAGGATCGGTAGGCAGGGTCGAACAGAACGAGAAGGTAACCGATCATCTGCATCAGGAAAACAATCCAGATTCTCTTTTTGCTGAAGAACAGAACTGAAGCGAAGATGGGCAACAGACAGATTGCTAATATAATCCGAATGTCATAATTGACATGAATAATCGTCCAGGCGATAACCGTGCTGGCTATAGACATGGTGTAAAAGGAATATGAGCTGGAGCGCCGATCAACCCAACTTGCGAACAAAATGCATGAACTGCTGACGGCCGTAGGCCAGAACAGGACATTTATCAAGAAATCTGTAGGTGTGCGATCATACTCCAGAAACAGGAAACAGCCAATCTGAATGGCGAAATGTGCAATAATAACAACCCAGTAGGCATGGAGCATTTTTTGAATCCATTTGGAATGTTTGAACTCGTATTCTGTTGGAATATGACTATTGTGAGTATCGAAACCTTTCATATATCACCGCTGACTGCATCATAATGGTACGACAGGATTACTCTCGTATAAGATGATTATAAATCACAATGAACAAAACGCAAATGTATTTAACTGTTCTATGAAAACAAGACTTACAGAAGTATCGCGTTGTCACAAACTTTTTATGGAGGACAAACAAAACTCAATGATACACTCATAGACTATATAACATGGCTCCGTTCCATATGTAGGAAATCATTGATGAAGGGGAGGTGATCTTCATTCCTCTTGTCGTTCGTTCAACCGTTAATGCTACGGGAGCAATTACATTTACAGGAAATACGCTTGGACTGAGTCGTTCGGAAACAGCGGGGGTACCCGGAACACAGGACAGTATTGGAGGTTTTATCACAACCAACACCAGCCTCCAGTACGGCACCTACCCTCTTGGAACTACAAGCTTGTATCAGAGCAACAGTTCAGCAGCCATTCTTACACTCCCTGCTGGAAGTACCGTTCTGTATGCAGAATTGATCTGGGGCGGCAGTTACATCAATGGTACAGTCAATCTGAGTTCTGCCATCAACAATCCGGTTACGTTTATTACACCAGCAGGGACTTCCAGTGTTATCCCAGATCCACTTACCTACAATCAATTCGATCTTGGGGGCGGTGGTGCTGGCTATGTGCGTTCAGCCAATGTTACTTCACTTGTACAAAATGGGGGAGCAGGTACATATATCACCGGAGCAGTGGTAGGGACTATTGTTATTACAAATGATTCCACGGCCAATCATGCGGGATGGACACTTGGGGTTATCTATCAGAATCCCAATCTGCCTTTTCGCAACATGTCTTTGCGTGCAGGGGGCGTACTCGTTCAATCCACTTCACCACCTGTCGTTACCACACTGACTGGATTTGCCACTCCGCTTTCGGGTGCATTGGGAGGGAGAGCGCTGTTCAGTGCGCAGGAGGGTGATGCGAACCGGACCGGGGATCAGGCATTGTTCGGTCCGACCTCAGCAACATCGGTTGCCTTGTCCGGGCCCAATAATCTGGCTGCGAACTTTTTTGCTTCCCAAATCAATGGTGATACGGGAGCGCTTAACACAACGGGCACTTTCGGAACTCGAAATCAGATCAACGGGGCTCCAGGCACCAATATTATCGGTGGTCGTCAAGGCTGGGATATTACCAATGTGGATGTTTCAGCAAGACTGATCAATAACCAGTCATCTGCGGTGTTGACATTAACAACTTCAGGTGATGCATACATTGTGAACGCGAATGCAATACAAGTTGATATTAATGCACCCAGGATCACATTGGCTAAGGCAACGGTCGCCACCGGTGCAGTTGCCGGAGATAGTATTCTATACTCGGTTACCGTTACCAATGCAGGCACTGCGAGTGCGGCCAGCGTTGTGTTATCCGATTCACTGCCTGCAGGTCTTACCTTTATTCCAGGCAGTGTCACGGTTGCAGGTGTGCCACGTCCAACACTTGATGTGACGGCAGGCATTCCGCTGGGTTCGTTAAGTTTATCCAGCAGTGTCGTTGTAACCTATCGAGCACTCATCGGTCAGGATGCAAGCATCCTGCAACTGGTGAATTCGGCCAATGCAGCCTTTACATTTCAAAGTGTAGCAGGGGGGCCGATCATTACCGGAGTTATTCCGTCCAATAACTCCACCCTTACTGTTTATTCGCCAAACCTGTCCATTGTGAAATCGGCGAGTACCACCAATGCCACGGTGGGTGACCTGGTAACATATACACTCCAAGTGAACAACGGAGGGAATGTTGCTGCCAACGTTACATTGAGGGATAACATTCCAAGTGGTAGCTCATATGTAGCAGGTAGCTTTCGTCTGAATGGAAATGTGGTTGCTGGCGCCAATCCGGTTACCGGCGTTAATCTGGGGAGCCTCGCGGCAGGAAGTACAAATACCGTGACCTTTCAGGTACTTGTAACAAGCTTGCCGACACCGCCGACTCTTGTGGATCAGGCTACGGCTTCTTATTCCTTCAATTCACCTGATGGTCGGACGATCACAGGAAACATCGCCTCGAATACCTTAACAATCCCGGTAACATTGCCCAATGTGAACACGGTAAAATCAGCATCAGTTACCGATGTTGCTGTCGGGGAGACCTTCACGTACACCGTAGTTACGACCAACAGCGGTATTCAGGTGATTAACAATGTGGTACTTACAGATGCGCTCCCTGCTGGAACAACTTTTGTTCCTGGCAGTGCAACCGTAAGGGGAACTGTCGTACCGTCTGCGAATCCGAGCAGTGGCATCTCTATTGGGGCATTGGCGGCCGGAAGTTCTGCAACGGTGACGTTTCAGGTGAATGTGCAGTCTCTGCCTGCTTCAGGTTCGTTAGTCAATCGAGCGGTAGTGTCCTATAGCTCTGGTTCGTTCACGGGTATTTCCAACTCCAATTCCATTACAACCCCTGTATACCAAGCCGTAGTCGGTATCAGCAAGTCGGCAAGCCAAACCAATGCGACACTGGGGGATCAGATTGCATACACACTTGCGGTCACGAACAGTGGAAACATAACGACTCAAGTGAATGTGACCGATACCATTCCAGCGGGGCTGACGTTTGTCCCGGATTCGGTAACCGTGAATGGTACTGCACGTCCTGGAGCCAGCCCGTTAACCGGAATAACACTGGGCAGCCTCCTGCCAGGAGTTACAGCTACGGTGGTGTTTCGCGTTACACTCACCACACTTCCTACTCCCCCAACACTGGAGAATCAAGGGACTGCAAGTTATACGTACCAGCTTCCAAGTGGACGGAATCTCTCCGGCAGCAGCTTATCCAATATCGTTCGGATACCTGCATCGGCTCCCAATGTTTCTATTAGTAAAACAGTAAACACACCGGATGCAACAGTAGGAGATGTGCTTACGTATACCGTTGTTGCAACAAACGCGGGTATTAGTGCAGTACAGAATCTGGTGATTTCGGATGCACCATCCGGCTCTGAATTTGTCCCGGGTAGTGTCACGATTAATGGATCTGCTGTTACGAGTGCAAGCCCCCTTGCGGGAATTGCAGTGGGTACATTGAATAGCTCAAGCAGTGTAACTGTGACCTATCAGACCAGAGTGAATTCTGTTCCATCCACGGGTCTGGTTAGTAACCGGGCCAATGCAGCATTTACATCAGGCAGTTTTAATGGTGTTTCTTCTTCTATATCAGTAAATACCCCCATATTTCTGCCAGTGATCCAAGTGGTCAAGTCAGCAAGTACAACAAGTTTGACGGTAGGCGATACGTTTAATTACACCATCCAGATAAACAATACAGGTAATATAGCTGCAACGGTTACCTTGACAGATCCCATTCCAGCAGGAGCAGTATTCAGCACAAATAGTGTCATTATTAATGGCGTACCTACACCTGGGGTCAGCCCGGAGTCGGGGATCAGTCTAGGAGAGATTGCTGCGGGCTTAGGTGCAACGGTCACCTTTGTTGCGACGGTTACCAGTTTGCCAGATGCAAGGCAGTTAATTAATCAGGCGGTTGCTTCATTTGCCTACACGCTTCCAAGTGGGAGAACGGTTGCGGGTCTCTCGTCATCAAACACCATCACTATTCCAGTGTCTCTGCCCAATGTTACGGTTGTCAACAGTGACAATGTAGAGTACGGCGTAGTCGGGGATGTCATTCGATACACATCTGTTATTCGTAATAACGGCACAGTAGCCGTTAATAATGTGGTATATGTCAATCCTCTTCCTTCGAATACCCCATTTGTACCCGGAAGTGTCATTGTGAACGGGACTTCGTTCCCGCTCTCCAATCCGACAGCCGGCATTCCAATCGGTACGTTGGCTCCAGGAGCCGAGGTTACCGTAACTTTTGAGGTGACGATTACCATGCCGATTCCTTCGCAGATTAACAATCAGTCGACGGTCAGCTTCACATCCGGTTCATTTTCAGGGTCATCATCGTCCAATACCACTCAGACTCCGGTCATACAACCGCAGATTTCACTTGTCAAAACGGCAAATACCGTAAATGCAACTGTAGGTGATACGGTTGTATACACGGTAACAGTCAGCAACACAGGCAATCTGGAGGCAAATGTTACCGTGACAGATACCATTCCTGCTGCGACTACTTTAGTAGCCAACAGTGTTGTGGTATCTGGTGTACCACAACCTGGAGCGACGCCAGCAGCTGGCATTCCGGTAGGCATTGTAGCAGCGGGGGCGACGGCTGTTGTCACGTTTGCCGTTGTTGTGGATTCACTTCCATCTCCGCAACAACTTAGTAATTTTGCTACATCATCCTTTACATTTACACCCCCAGATGGGCGGACGTTAACTGGCTCAGCCACATCGAATACACTCACGTTCCCGGTCTCGTCACCAAACGTCGCTGTTGTCAAAAGCACAGCTTCCACTGCGGCAACTGTAGGTGATACGGTGACCTATTCCATTCTGGTGACCAACAGTGGAATTGCACCGGTGAACAATATTCAGTTTTCGGATCCGATTCCAGCCGGCGCCTCCTTTGTTACAGGGAGTGTCACAGTGAATGGGGTTGCGCAACCTGGAGCCAATCCGGCAGGTGGGGTATCCCTTGGGACATTGGGGCCCGGAACGTCCGCGACGGTGACGTTCAGTATCCGTGTCGACGTGATCCCGCCAAGCAATCAGTTGAGCAATCGCTCTACGGTCAGTTTTACCTCAGGTACATTCTCAAGCACAACCTTTTCAAATACCGTGGTCACTCCGGTGTACCAGCCTATTGTTTCAGCACAAAAAACAGCCAGTACACAAAATGCTACCGTTGGGGATACGGTCAGCTACACGATAACCGTGAGCAATCAGGGAAACTATGGAGCCCAGATTAACCTGACAGATAACCTTCCAGCCGGAACCATCCTTGTTCCAAATAGCGTTATTGTGAACGGTCAACCACTGCCAGCAGGAAATCCGGCAACGGGCATCCCCGCAGGCAATGTGGCTCCCGGAGCTACGACCACCATTACCTTTTCAGTGGTTGTTGATACGCTGCCAAGTCCGCAACAACTGGTGAATCAGGCTACGGTAGCTCTATCATATACATTGCCGGATGGGCGGAACATCACGGAGTCTGTTCTATCCAATGTGCTGACTATTACTGTATCGGCACCGGATGTCGATGTCGTCAAATCAACAACTTCGACGGCGGTATCTGTTGGTGATGTCGTAACGTATAGCATCGCGGTAACCAATAACGGAATTGCAACGGTGAACAATGTGGTTTTCACGGATGCAGTGCCGACAAGTGCCGTTCTTGCGCCAACCGGCGTGTTTGTCGATGGTGTTTTGCGCCCTGGTGCCAATCCTTCTACGGGAATAACGCTTGGTTCCATCGCACCTGGCGTTACGGTAACCGTTGTATTTAGTGTGCAGGTTACGGCGCTCCCGGCGAGTGCAGTGTTAAACAATCAGTCCACGGTCAGCTTTACATCAGGGGCTTTCTCAGCGACCACATTTTCCAACACAGTTACAACTCCGGTCTATCAACCTATTCTGGCTGCAGTCAAAACGGGAGATCAGACAGTAGCCACAGTGGGGGATACCGTTGTGTACAGCATCGCCATTTCCAATACAGGGAACTATGGGGCATCTGTCACGTTAACGGATACCATTCCGGCAGGAACAGAGCTTGTTCCAAATAGCGTTATTATTAACGGGGCTTCTGCGCCAGGTGCAGATCCAGCTTCGGGTATTCCGCTTGGTGTCGTTTCCACAACAACTCTAGTTACCTTTTCCGTGGTGATTGTGACGTTACCTTTGAGCCAGTCCATTACCAATCAGGCTTCTGCGACATTTTCGTATACCCTACCTGATGGAAGAACACTTGGAGGCACGATTACGTCCAACGCACTCAACATTCAAGTATCTGCTCCGAATGTGAGTGTAGTCAAGACGGCTTCGGTAGTCGATGCCGTGGTAGGCGACACGATTGTATATGAAATGGTTGTGACCAATGAAGGAATTGACCCGGTAAACAACATTGTGATCACCGATCCGATTAACCCAGCCACCACATTTGTTACAGGCAGTGTTCTGGTGGACGGCGTCCCACGTGCCTTGGCCAACCCTGCGCTGGGCATAGCCCTTGGTAGTTTAGCCCCTGGAGCATCGATAGCGGTATCGTATGCAGTGCGGGTCAATACACTGCCAACACCACCGGAAGTAAGCAGTCAGTCTTCCGTAAGTTTCACATCGGGTGTTTTCTCGGGAGCAGCGTATTCCAATACGGTTGTAACACCAATCTATCAGCCGATTATTGCCTTAACCAAAACAGGGAGCACTTCCAATGCAACGATTGGTGACACCATCACGTATTCTTTTGCCATTATTAATAGTGGGAATCTTGCTGCTAATTTGACATTAATCGACAGTATACCGAACGGAGCGGTGCTGCTTCCCAACAGTGTTCTGATTGATGGTGTTCCACAGCCAGGTGCCAATCCGGAGACGGGCATCGTTGTGGGTACCATACCGTCCGGAGGTACGGTTACTGTAACGGTTACCCTCGAAGTGACTGTAGATTCGTTGCCGCAGGATCAGCAACTGGTTAACCAGGCGGTGGCCAACTATACATTTAGCCCACCCGATGGGCGTCTGTTGACGGGGACCGTATCTTCGAATGTTCTGGTTATCCCTGTATCTGCACCAAATGTTGTTGTTGCCAAAAGCACAAGTGCCATTGATGCAGTTGTTGGTGATGTAATCACCTATACGGTTGTAGTAACCAATAGCGGCATTGAAGTGGTGAATAATGTGGTCATGGTTGACCCGGTACCTGTCGGTACAGTATTTGTGCCAGGAAGTGTTACGGTGGATGGTGTGCCAAGACCAACAGGCAATCCGAATACAGGCATCACGCTTGGTTCGATTGCTGCGGGTGCTTCCGTTACGGTTACATTCAGAGTAGAGGTTGTGGTGATATGAGCCAATCTTCCGGTCCGTTGTCCCATTGGCTAAAGAATCAGTCCCTGGTTCGATTCAGCTCGGGTGCGACTGAACTGGAACAGGTATCCTATTCGAATACGGTTGTAACACCGTGGATCGGCCCCAGGCTTGAAGTCAGAAAAGTCTGCAATGTCACAGAGGCTGCCTTGGGGCAGTCTCTTATCTACCGTGTTGAAATTGTTAACACCGGAAATCTTACGGCCCTAGTGCACCTATTGGATCAGCTATCTGCAGAGACGGCACTGCTTCCCAACAGTGTATTGCGTGATGGTATTCCATTACCGGGAGCATCACCGGAGAGAGGATTGCCTCCAGCTGAAATCGCGCCGGGAGCCACGTTGCGATACCACTTCCAAGTTGTAATCTTGCGTTTACCTGAGGCACTGAAGCTGCTGAATCAGGCACAGGTTAACTATGAGTTTTTGACACCGGAAGGCAGAACGGTTACGGGTATGGAACAATCCAATATCGTGGAGGTCAATCTGGTCTCATCCCGGCTGGAGATATCCTTGCAGGCGGATCGCATTTATACCTTCTCAGGGGATATTGTCATGTACACCGTCATCGTGAGCAATCCGGGTTTTATTGCAGCCACGAATGCCCAAGTAACGATTTCTTTGCCACGAGGTATTGTTTTTATAGCTGCCAGTGTCATCGTAGATGAAATGTTTGCGCCACAAGTAACGCCTGATACGGGCATACAACTTGGAGAGATTTTGCCTGGAAGCTCAATTAGGATCCAATATCGGGTTCAGGTTATGTCGGGAAGCGATGCGAACGGAATATCAAGTGTAGCTGCACTGACGTATATCTCGGCAGGGCAGCAGGAAACGGTCTACTCCAATCAGGTTACCCTGGAAGTGATACAGCCCCAGGTCTCTGTGCTGAAAAGTGTACTCCCGCTAACGGCCACATTGGGTGATGTCGTCCAATATAATATTACCGTCTCCAATGCAAGCAGTTATGCGGTGGATGGAACTCTCCTGGATGTACTGCCAACAGGTGTGACATTTATCGAAGGCAGTCTGGGCTGGAATGGGGTTAAACGTCCCGGATCCAATCTGGCTAAAGGGCTTAATCTGGGGACGTTGACAGCACGGTCGGTTCTGAATATTCAGTTCGAAGCGAAGCTTCCAGATCGAGATGAATCGATGCCTGATGACTACAGGTATGTGAATCATGCTAGCCTAATGTATATATTTCGATTGCCAGATTCACGATCAGTGCAGCGGATGATTACATCCAATGAAGCTGTGGTTGAATTAAAAGCGCCGATAATTCAGGCTTCTGTTCAAGTGACACCCACTTTGGTCGAGCAGGGAGGTACGGTCACTTTTCAGGTACGTGTGGAGAATACGGGCAATTTGCCGGCACGTGTACAACTTGGGAGCATTCTACCTGAGGGTGCCAGATGGCTTGGGCAAGCTACGGGTGAGATCCAATTGAGCTTACCAGAGTATTCCACACCACGGGTTCTGCATGTGGGTGTGATTGAGCCTGGAACGGAAAAGAACATCTCCTATGTAGCGAAGTTAGCTTCTGAGAAGACGGGGACGCTCCAAGGAGCCTTGATTGCTAGGTACACGTATGAATGGAATGGACAAAAACGGGCTGGCGAAACCCGTTCGAATGAGTACAGCATCATTGTGGAGTATGGAGAAGAATAGGAGGTATCAAGGTTAACGGTCACTTGCCTGAGGAATTCGCTCATTCTGGATGCCATGAGATTACACGAACGTAAATGAATGGTATACTAATTGAATATGAACTCGGCAATCAACCCGTGGAATCGGGACGTCGGAGTAGAGGAGGCAGCCACATTGGCAAAAGCAAAAGTAGCAAAAAGACCTACACGGGATGAGTTTGAACTTGAAGAGTTGGGAAACCAGCTGGTTGAAGCCTTTCGGGAACGTTCGGAAGTACTGTTGACGGTATGGGGCAAAGAAGATCAGGTGCAAGGAGTCATCGTCAAAATGGACTCCCGTACACGACTCGTGCATGTAGAGTATACCGAAGAAGAGTTCACGGCGAAGGTGCCTTTTCTGGATATCATGCGTGTGCAATCTCCCCGGTACTGAACGAAAAAAACAGCAAATTGAATAATTAGGGCATCCGCCCTGTCAAAGTCGTTCTTCCTGCATAAGATATCCCATACCTGTTGCAGAGGAGGTACGGTCAATGAGCGAAGTATTAGGTGGAGAAACAAGAGGCTACGGATACGGAGGTTTCACTTCTGTAGGTGCCATTCTGGTTCTGTTCATCCTGTTGGTTATCATCTCCAAAGCGTTCTTGGTATAATTGCATATCTCTAAAGAATGAAAGAAGCTCTGCCATCGCGGCAGAGCTTTTTTGTACGTTCAGTCATTGGCGAATTTTGTAGAAAATCGGTGTAAGTCCTGCTTACGTTATGTTAGAATATAACCATCCCTAGAGAAAGAAAGAGGTGTTTTGATTATGAGCCAAGCGTTAACAGAATCTTTAAATGAACAGATGAATTTTGAGTTTTATTCCGCTCATGTATATCTGGCTATGGCAGCCTATTGTTCCAGCAAAAGTCTGGATGGATTTGCGAACTTCTTCATCGTGCAAGCGGAAGAAGAGCGATTCCATGGCATGAAAATATACAAATTCCTGAATGATCGTGGACAACGTGCCACACTTGCGGCTTTGCCAGAACCGAAGAATGAATATGCTTCGATGCTGGATGTATTTGAACATGGTTATGCTCATGAACAGCAAAACACGAAAAAATTCTACAATCTGGCTGACATCGCTCTGAATGAACGTGAACATGCAACGATGTATTTCCTGAAATGGTTCATTGATGAGCAGGTTGAAGAGGAAGCATTGTTTGACAACATTATTCAGAAGCTGCGCCGCATTGAAAAAGACAGCAATGCCTTCTACATGCTGGATGCCGAGTTTGGCAAACGTTCGTTCACTGCTCCTGCTGAATAAATGCATGTAGGGAGTCAATAAAATTCAAGCGTCAAAACACCATTTACATACAGCATGAGGTTATGATTCTGAAAGAGCAATGGGGGCAATCCCATTGCCAGGGATGATGGTTTGATGCCATATGCTGATTGAAGACAAAGAAGCCTGCACTTGTGCAGGTTTTTTTGCATGCAACGATATTTAATGATTGTATTGATTTGCTTGAATTGGAGTAAAGGTCTATCAAAATTCTGAATATGGGTAATAGAGGATATGTCACAATTGATCTATCCTGACGGGATCTTATTTTGCGCAAATCTATCAAATTCGTATTAAATTTTCGGTTTATCTGACAAAAGTGTAACTCTACCGTAGCCTTTGGAGCGAGAACAGGAGCCACTATTTTTGATAGTATTAGGATTAATCGCCAAGGGATGAAGGTAGAAAAACATGGACACCCGGGGAAATATAACACATAAGGGAGACTTTAAATTATGCTACATATTCGCAAATCTATCATGGTCACACTTGCTATTCTACTAATCATTCCACTATTATTGCCGCAGTCGGTATCTGCCAAATCTGCTTCATCCAAGGATAGTGCAAGCAAAGCAAATTCCAAAATCATATACCTGACGTTTGATGATGGCCCAACCGCTCATACGGGTCAGTTACTGGATATTCTGGATCAGTATCATGCGAAGGCAACGTTTTTCATGCTGGGTCCTCAGATGGAGCAATTTCAGAAGGCTACCAAACGAATCGTAGCTGACGGGCATGGATTGGGTCTGCATGGTGTGACTCACGTTCCAGGCAAATTCTATAAATCTGCATATAGCGGTTTGAAAGAGATGCAACAGGCCAATGTAAGTCTGAACAAGGTTGCCGGAGCTAAAACAAGTCTCGTGCGGACACCATATGGTAGTAAACCGTATCTCAAACCGGCATTCCGGAATGTACTGCTGGGCCAGGGGGGATTCCACCTATGGGATTGGAATGTGGATTCGGAAGACTGGAAATACAAGAAAGATCACCAGAAAGTCTATAACAGTGTAATGAAGCAGATCCACAATGTGCAAAAGAGCGGAACAACACCTGTTGTGCTTATGCACGACCAGGAAGCAACGCTGAAAGTATTACCGCAAGTATTAAAAACATTGAAGGCAGAAGGGTATCGTTTCGAAGTATTGAGCAAAAAAGTGCAGCCGGTTAACTTCTGGAACGACAAGCGTTAATCTTTTTAATTTTTCGATTGGCTACAACGAAGGAGGTACACATCATGAAGAAACAACCATTATGGATCACGATTCCAGTAACGACAGCCGTTTTACTTGCTCTGGCAGGATGTGGCGGACCGGATTCAAATGCAGCATCATCAGAGAATAGTTCTTCACCAACGACAACCGTGGGTGAGCAGACCGAGACTGGCAGTGGTGGTGCTGATTTCTCTAATGAAAATGAAACGGGAACCAAAGAGAATACGGGCACAACCGATAATGAAAACACATCAGGATCCAAGGCAAACGACAACCAGGTTGCCACTGGTCAATCAGGTGTGAATGATGTGATCAAGCAAGTTCGCAACCAGTTGAAGATGAAGGATGCAGCGTTACCCACTTCATTCACATTGGACAAGGGTACGTCTTTGGGTGCGGCAATACTGTCCAATACTGCTGATGCATTTAAAGTAAACTTCTACGCTACCACTCAGTCTGTTGCCATTAATGATCAATCTTTAACTGCATCCGACAGTAAGATACCTGTACTGGCTTCCTATGAAGTGAAGACCTATAAGGACCCGAATCAGCCAGAAATTTTCCCTGAGACGGACCTGAAAGATATTCCAGCAGATATGGCTGTGGATCTGGGACATGGCATTAAAGGTATGAGTGAAGGTGCCGCAGGCAGTCAATATCTGACTTGGCAGGAAGGTAGATGGACGCTGGAAATTCGTTCGGTATCCGAAGATGAAATGAATAATCCGGGCATAGCGAAGAAAATGGTGGAGTACCTGGAGTCATATACCTTGCCTGTACCCAAAGATAAAGGATATATTAAAGTTGAATATCCAAGTGGTGGAAAGTCTGTTCATGTAACGATCTCATGGCAGGACGGTAACCAAATTCATCAGCTTAAGACCGATCAAGTGCCACTAGAGGCTCTTGGCATGGCTGTATCTGTGAAATCTTGAGTGTTTTACGGATATTCTGCAAAGAAGAAGAGATGAGTGTTGGATTATTACGATACACATAAAAAAGCTTGGCCCAGGAAGAAATTGCTGGGCCAAGCTTTTTATTTTGAGCATGTTATCGCAGCTTATGCAGCCGGGTTAAATGCTTATTTTTGTTTCAATGGGTTAAAGCGGTACTTTCATTTGAACCACCCTTTTTCCTTGGAGCGAGTGATGGCCTCAATGCGATTACTGGCATTTAACTTGTTGAGAATAATGGAGATGTAGTTACGTACCGTGCCCGTTGTGATGAACAGATGCCCGGCGATTTCCTTGGTGTTCTTCCCATCTGCCATGAGGCCTAGTACGGCATTCTCCCGTTCTGTCAGAGGGTTTTCTTCTACATAAGCTTCATCTACCAAGTCCGGAGCGAAGATGCGTCTGCCATTCATAACTTGGCGGATCGACTCGGCAAGTTCTTCAATTGGACTGTCTTTGAGCAGGTAACCACGGACACCGCCCTTTAGGGCACGTTCAAAATATCCGGTCCGGGCAAAAGTGGTCAGGATAATGACCTTACAGCTCATTCCTTTGAGTTCTTCTGCGGCTTCAAGGCCGCTTTTCACGGGCATTTCTATATCCATCAGACAGATGTCTGGTGCAAGCTCCTGGACAAGGGCAAGGGCTTCCTGGCCGTTGCTGGCACGTCCGACGACTTCCATATCTTCCTCCAGATTGAGGAGTGAAGACAAGGCGCCGAGCATCATGCGCTGATCTTCCGCGATTACAATTCTAATCATGATTCTGCCTCCTTTATCGGTTTGCGGACGAGTTTGGGAACATGAATGATGATCGCTGTGCCCTGGATGTCTGTTGCAGAGCGAATATCCAGACAACCATTCACAAATTCAAGTCGTTCTTTCATGCCCAAAATTCCTGTTCCGCGCCGATCCTGTTTGCGAGTTCGTTCTATTCCAATACCGTTATCTTGAACGGTTAATACATTATCCGCTAGGGTTTCCTTAATAATGATAGTACAGGCTGTTGCCTGACTGTGTTTGACGACATTGGTAACAGCTTCTTTCAAGCACATACCGAGCACATTTTCATTCAATTGTGACGTATCCTGTAACTTCGGATTACCTTCCAGCACAAATTCAATCGAAGCGGCCTTCAGAATCTGCTCCGCCCGGAACAGTTCATCAACCAATTGTGTACCACGCATGGTGGTGACCATTTCTCGGACTTCCTTCAGAGCTGTACTTGCCGTTTGTCTGAGGTCGTTCAATTCGATCTCGGCCTGATCGGGATTACTGCGGAGCAACCGTCTCGCCAGATCGGTTTTCAGACCGATCAGAGAGAGCTTCTGTCCAAGTGTATCGTGCAGATCACGAGCGATACGCTGGCGTTCTTCCATTTTTACGAGATCATCAAGTCGCTTGTTCGCATTCTCCAATTGGCCTTCCAAATGTTCAGTTTTGTTTTTGTTATACGTACTGATTGGGAGCAGGATGGAGGCCATTAAGCTGATGAATACAAACGGGAGTTGGCTCACCAACAGAGAACTCTGATTAATGAAACCGTAATTAATGGTTACGAAACTGGCTCCCAGGTTCACCGAGTAGAGGGTGAAGAATCCGGCTTTATTTTTAATATTCCCAATAAAAAAAGCAAGAAACAATGAGAAATACGCATAATCATAGGCGATCGTCATCGTAATGGATATGGCAATAAGCATTCCAATCCACATGTACACCTGCCAGCCCTTGGTGATGAAGGCGAGCAGGTAACAGACGAAGAAAACGAGGATAATGATGATGCCGGTTACCATCGTCCATAATTTAGAATATTGCGATATAAAATAGAATGGCAGGATGAAAAAGGCGAGCCATACATAAAGGTTCAACCCTGTTTTTTTATAAAAATTTTGCATCCACTTTTGAATGTAATTCTCCTCCTTGCACTTGTACTCAACTTTAGCATGACTGTAGCATGACTATGGCTTGAACACAAGAAAACGAATCCGACAGAGTTAAGGCTTCTCTGTCAGACCCGCTGGATTGGTTACTCGGATAGGCGGTTGAACATACGGCTTGCGGGATAAGTTTTTGAGCTGTCTGAAGCTAATAAACTGTTTGGAATCTTCATCCCACAGACGGAAGCGCAGGGCAACCAGACTGGAACGTAGTGTAATAGTTGTTGCTTTTTGCAAAGGTGGTGTTGCGTTATGTGCTTCTTCCAAGAAATAGTTAGGTACACGTGGGCTCAAGTGATGCACATGGTGGAACCCGATATTACCACTGATCCATTGCAATAATTTTGGCAATTTGTAATAAGAACTGCCTTCAACAGCTGCTTTTACATAACTCCATTCATCTTCATGTTCAAAATACGTCTCTTCGAACTGATGTTGAACGTAGAACAGCCAGATCCCAAAGAAACCGGAGAAGAAGAAGATAGGTGCCTGCACCATTACAAAAGCTTGCCATCCAACTAACCATGACATGAATGCATAGAGCACTACGATCAATACGGTAGTCAGGTGTGTATTGATACGTTCTTTACGTCTAGCACCTTTGCGGTTAAAACGGTAAGCCAACAGAAACACATAAATGGGTCCGATACAAAACAATACAAACGGGTTACGATAAATCCGATAGAAGAGACGTCCCCAAGGAGAAGCTGCTTTGTATTCGTCAACCGTCATAACCCAGATATCACCTACACCACGTTTATCAAGATTACTGCTTGTTGCGTGGTGGATGGAATGCTCGTTTTTCCACTGCTGATAGGGTGTAACTGTTAATACACCAGTAATGGTACCGAGAATATCATTGGCGCGTTTGCTCTTGAAGAATGAACCATGACAGCAGTCATGGAAAATAATAAAGGTCCGAAGTACAAATCCGGATGCCACCAAGGCAATCGGGAAGGTCAGCCAGTAGGAGACCGATAAGCTAAAGTAAGCTGCAGCCCATAACAAGAAGAGCGGGAGCAATGTATTGATTAACTGGCGGATACTTAATCTGAGATCATTTTTTTCGTAGGGGGTAACTTCTTTTTTTAAGGCCATTTCTTTTGATCTGTTCATAAAATTGTGTCCTCCTTCAATCGTTATAACTGTAATCAGCTACAACTTGGCGTTTCCCGCTAGACTTTCCTGTGGGAAGCGTTTTTATCATTGTAAAACAATCCGAACATGACAGTAAGTCATAAACGTCAGCCTTCTGTAATGATGAATATCAATGATGGACCATGACATTTGTCATGGGTGCATGATGCTCAATAGCTCTGTAGAAGACAGAAGAGCAGGTTTTACTAATTCCTTTGCACAAATTACGCAACAATTTGTATTATGTATACAAATTTTGTTGGGAGCATGGTAAAATCTATCCTTGAGTGGTTATGACAACTTATGAGACGGGTCGATTAGGTTGATTTCTGATGGATTGGATGGAATGCATAATGAAGAAACGAATTACGGATATCCTATTTATTATGGCAGGTGCATTTCTGTTTGCACTGGCGGTGAACCTGTTTGTCATCCCGAACGATTTGGCTGAAGGTGGCGTCACGGGTATCACGATTATTTTGTATTACCTGTTTGAATGGTCCCCTGGACTGATGAACTTGATCCTGAACGGTATTTTGTTAATTGTGGGATATCGGTTTCTTGATAAAACGACTACGGTATATACAATTATTGCAGTGGTATTTAACTCGTTGTTCCTGCATCTGACGGAGAGTTGGACGATTGCATCGGATGAACTCTGGATCAATACCATTTTTGCTGGATTATTTGCCGGTCTAGGTATTGGCTTGATTGTTAGAGTGGGTGGCACAACGGCGGGAACAGTGATCCTGGCCCGACTTGCCAACAAATATCTGGATTGGAATATCAGTTACGGACTTCTGTTCTTCGATCTGATTGTGGCTTTCTCCTCATACTTCATCATTGGACCACAAGGATTAATGTGTACAATTGTCTTGCTGTTTGTTGGAACCAAAACAATGGAGTTCATTATTGAAGGGCTCAATCCGAAAAAAGCAGTCATGATTATCTCTTCCAAACAGGATGAAATCGCAAAGCAAGTCATTGAGAAGATGGATCGCGGAGTAACCGTCCTGTCCGGTCATGGCTATTACACAAAAAATAAGAAAGAAATTCTATACATTGTGATTAGCAAGCAGGAAGTTTCTATGCTGAAGAAGATTGTACGAGCAGAAGATGAGATTGCATTTATCACCATTCATGACGTTCGTGATGTTTTTGGTGAAGGATTTATTGAACTCTCCAAAACTTGATGAATATATGTATATAAGGAAGAAAAAAGTTGCGGTGAAATATCACCGCAACTTTTTTTGATAGGATAATGGTATACGGTATTAATCTAGTTCCAAAAGAAAGAACCCTTCTCTATAGAGAAGGGCAAAAGAGTATTAATAATGTCTTCTTTTTTTGACTCCACAATATTCAACAGTGACATGACAGTGTTTTTTACACTTTGTAGGGACATATTTAACTTTGGTAACACAAGTTTTCGTAATTTTTTTGTAAAAACACTTTGGTCTTGGATGATGACATTTATGATGCTTTCTGTACATATTAAAACCTCCCTGATCGTGATAAGGTATTCTATGAACAGGTCACTGTTTCGGAAATGTATAAACGTCTATTATTGTATAATAATTCCTTTATTAGGCTTTTGTGTTACAGGTGAAGGTATGGTCCGTTCTACTAAAAGAGTGCAATGACAAAAAGCTGTACACCTACCAAACACGATGATATATTGAATTTAATTAGTTTGTTAATAAACTTAACTAACTAAATATTTAGCATAATTTCCAAGAGCGTTTTACAATCAGCAAGATATAGATCGAAACGGTGTTGTTCGTCTATATTTTGTACCCGAGAGCGACTTTAATCGAATTATGAAAAATGCTGACTATAAGAGGAGGCGATAATATGGCTGGCACACCGCAATATATTCGCAATCTGAATGAAAATCTCATTATGGATGCCCTCATAACTCAGGGAACCATGTCGAGAGCGGATATCAGCCGTCAGACCGGACTTAGTAAACCCACGGTGTCTTTGGCGGTCGAACATCTGATTGACCGTAATCTGGTGAGGGAAATGGGGCGAGCTGACAACGCTCAGGGTCGAAAAGCAACCCTCATTCGTTTCAATGAAACGGCTTATTATGTCTGTGGTATAGATATCGGCGCAACACGTATTCGGATTGCATTATCCGATCTGAATGGAGAAATCATCGCCTATCGAACACATCCCATGGTTGTCCAAGAAGCTCATGAGCCAGCAGAAGCGACAATGCTGGAGCTTCTTCGAAGCCATATGAACGAACTGCTTGATGAGAATCATCTGAACTGGAATCAGATTCAGTGCATCGGGTTCGGTATACCAGGAGTAGTGCTGCCTGATTCAGGGCGTATACATCGTATTGTGGACCCGTTAGCGGGTCTGGAAGAAGCTTTCTCTCTAGAATCGTTGTCAGGAGCTTTTCCCTGTGAAGTAATCCTGGAAAATGATGTGAATCTTGCGGCGCTTGGGGAGTACCGGAGTGGTGCAGCAGCAGGGTATCCCTTGTTTGTTTTTTTCTCCATCGGTACAGGGACGGGCGCTGGCATCATGGTACATGGCCAATTGCTTCGAGGTTTAGGTGGCTTAACTGGAGAGATCGCAGAGATGCTGGTGGATGATGGTCGACGTCTGGAGGAAGTGCTGTCCGCTGATGGTCTGATGCAACTGGCGAAAGATTATCTAGATCAGCATGATGAACTAGTATTGGAAGCTGCTCATTCGGGTGAAGATGATCTTCACAGACACCTGACTCCTGAGAAGTTATTTGAAGCTGCACGCAGTGGAGAAGTAGAGGCTGTAGAGATTCTACAACAATACAGCCAGAAGATTGCTTCAGCTCTGCGTCAGATTAGCGTTGTGCTTGCTCCAGATCTCATTGTGCTTGGCGGAGGTGTAGGAGGAAACGGTGATGTGTTATTGCCTTTACTGAGGCAGATCATCTCTGAGCAATTCCCGGTGCAACCACAGTTAATCTGTTCCAAGCTTGGTGAGCAGGCTGTTGTCACTGGCGCGGTACAAGTAGCCATACAACAAACGATGCTGAACCTTCAGCAGGAAGCCATGGAATAAGAGATTGGATATACAACTTGTGAGGAGGGAAAGGCATGACAGAATCCGTAAAAAACGTAAGTAATGATTATCAGTCCAATCAGAATGGTACGGTTGGAGGGGATCCATCCGGCTGGATTGCAGGTATTGACATTGGAGGCACCAAAACATTAATGCTCTTGTCATCACAACAGGCTGGAAATGAAGTTCATGAACGAATCTTGCCTACTCTTGCCAGTGATCAGCCGGATGAGTTCTTCCGATGGTTATTCGCTGAATTGGAAACATTCTGCCGCGAAGTTGGATGCAGTCTGGATCAACTTAACGGTGCAGGCTTGGGATTCCCTGGTGTGATTCTGCAGGAGGAGGGAATGCTGCGAAATGCTCCAGCTTTTCAGTGGCCTGAGCAGGATATTCGTCCTGTGATTGAAAAGTATTATAGCGGAAATATCATCTTGGATAATGATGTGAATCTGGCCGCAATGGGAGAATATGATCAAGGGGCAGCGCAGGGACATCAACACTGTGTGATGGTCACGGTTGGAACAGGCATTGGAGCTGCTCTTATCCTGAATGGACAGCTCTACAGCGGCCAGAATGGAGCAGCAGGTGAGATTGGGCATTTCATTGCAGGAGACGAAGGGCTTCATACCGGTTACGTTGCAGATGCGGATTCCTTTGGCGTATTTGAACAAGTGACTTCAGGTACGGGAATTACCGAACAGGCGAGGCGTTATTTTGCTGACGGAAAGGGAAGTTCCTTATCCCTGATCATGAGTCTGGCAGGAGGGGAATCGGAACAGATTGAAGCCAGGCATGTGTTCAAAGCAGCGGAATCGGGTGATCTTGCTGCCCTGGAAATTCTAGAATTGCCCATGCGTTATATGGCTAGAGGTCTGGCCAATATTACGGCTTTACTCAATCCTTCCATTATAGTGATCGGTGGTGGCGTGGCTGCATCCAACCCATCCTATTATCTAAATGAAGTGCGCACACGCCTCCAACGTTATACTGTTCTGCCTACACTTTTAGCTGTAGCTGAACTGGGGAACAAAGCAGGAGCAATCGGGGCATTGGCTGCAATAAAGTCGAGTCTGACACGCACATAAAAATAGAGAATAGGCGAAGCAACTACAGACATAAAGGATGGAGATCCGGATGAGAAGTAGACATATGAAGGCTTACACAGAGAAAACAAAAGCCGATTCCAATGATGCAAAACGTGTTTTACTCCAATTGCAGGGGCTATATCTGTTTATGGGGCTTGCCGGGGGGATGTTTAATCCGTACATTAATCCCATATTGGTAGCACAAGGGTTTTCCAGTAAAGAAACCGGATTTATTATGGCGTTTGGCACACTTGTATCCATTATTCTCCAACCTATATGGGGAATTCTGGTAGATAAGTTTAAAAAGACACGGTTCGTACTGATGATAAGCCTGCTTGTTCCTGCATCGTTAGCGTACTTCTACAATATTCAAGTGTACATTATATTAATATTGATTTATACTTTATGCACTATATTCCAAGTGACTCAAATACCCGTGGCTGACTCCTATGCGGTTACCGCCGCGAGAGCAGCCAATACCTCATATGGCATGATCCGACTCTTTGGCAGCATAGGAACGGGAGTTGGTGGATTTGCCGCAGGGATGTATCTCTCCCAGTTTTCCATTCACATGTTATGGCTGCCATTTCTCCTGTTTAACATTCTGAGCGCTATACTGGCAAGTACACTTCCCCGGCAGACGAGCATATCCTCGTCCTCGGTAACCTTCTCCGTAGGTTTGGCAAGATTGCTCCGAAACCGGACATTCCTTCTATTTCTAACAGGTTGTTTCCTGGTTAACCAAACGCTCACTGCGTTTAACTCCTTTTTTGTTATTTCATTTCAGATGGCTGGTGGTTCTGTGACCATGACAGGTACAGCGCTGTTGCTGGCATCGATCACCAATGTTCCATCCATGTTGGCAGCGGCATTCATACTCCGAAAATGGGGACATGAACGGACGATGTTGCTTGCAGCGGGGGCGTATATGTTACGTTGGGGGATACAATGGTTATGGCCGACACCTGAGGTCATGATTGGCGTTCAGGTGCTGCATGGGTTATCCTTCGGATTCTTTTATATCGCAGCAGTGGAATATGTGGCTTCCGTTACGGGACGGGAGATGCAGGCCACAGGACAAAGTTTATTTAACATGGTGTTTGCTGGCCTGGGTGGAATTGTTGGTAATATGCTTAACGGATATTTACTCGATTCCGGCGGTCCATCACTGATGTATCTGGCTTGCACGATCAGTGCGGCACTAGGATCAGTGATTCTGTATATCGTCAGCAGGCAGGCCAAAGAACAGAGAAGAGCATACTCATTAGAATAGAGATGGAAGGAGTTGGAGCCTATGAAAGTAAATCTGAAGCGGAATTGGCACACCAAGTTGATGTATTCGTATTTTCCTATTTTTCTGCTTACGATTTCCATTCTGATCTTTCTCTCCTTCCTGATTGTCAACGAACTCTCACGTAACGAAACACAAAAAGCCGACATGATCTCCACCCGCTATATCGTGGATACACTGGAGCGCTCGCTAAGTGACATTGAGCTTCGGTTGCTTGAAGACATTGGTGCAAACAAGACTTATAGTCGATTTCTGGAAGCTGGACAGGGACAATTATCGAGTCAGTTCATCTATGATGCGGCAAGTGGACTGGGACGTATGCTGGATCAGCAGGATATGATTCAATCCATTTATCTCTATCGTATGTCCGATTCCCAGATTCTTACGCCCAGAGGCATGATGCGTTTGGAAGATTTCGAAGATCGTGCCTATATTGAGCAAGCCTTGAAAGATCGGGAGAACCTCGGTTGGAACCTGCCACGTGATTATAAGGAACGTTCCTTCGACGTACCCTCACAGGTGATTAGCATGAATAAGTGGCTTCCGTTACCGTGGGGCGGGGAAGGTCTGCTCGTCATTACCATCCGTATGTATGCAGTGGAACGGCAGATTGATAACATGACCAATGAAAAGTTATCTGTTCTTCAGGTTCGGGATAAGAGCGACAATCTGATCTATACCGCGCATCAAATGGACCCTTCAGCAGGTGAAATCCTTAATCGTGTGACTGCGGACAAGCTTGGTCTGATCTTCGAGAGTGGTATTCAATCCGGACAGCTGTATTCATGGGTATCCCTTGTTTCTTATGTGTGGATCGGTATTGGTTTATTAACGATTGTTGGTGCGGTGGCGGGACTAATCTACATTACTCGCAGAAACACACGCCCCATCCAGCTGATCATGAATCGAATTCAGGCGTTACAGCCACGTGCCGAGGAGGATGAAGCAACTCCATCCGTCAAAGATGAACTGGCACTCATCGACCGTGCGCTGGAACATCTGATTGCTCAGACGGTTGACTATGAGAGACAACATCATGAAAACCTGTTGATTCACCGTAGACAGTTGCTTGTTGATCTGATGGAAGGGGAGCGGATGGATTCGTTCCGTCAGCGACTTCGCCATCTGCAACCGCTAGAGGAACGATTCATGGAACCGAAGAGTGTTGCTGTCCTCATAGCGGAGATGAATGGTGACGATCTCTCGACCAATCAGAATATTCTGAAGATTGCGCTTATGAACGTAGTGGAAGAACTTGTGCAGAATGAGACCCAGTTTGGCGGTTGGGCTGAATGGTTTGGGAACCGGAGGCTTATTGTGGTGATTGCATCGGATGAGCAGGAAGGACTGGACCGTGAATTACTTATGGATCTGGCTAAGCAGATGCATATGTGGATTGCGGAAAACTTCCGCTTACGGTTTACGTTCGGGATTGGACGAACCGTATCGGGCTGGGAGGAGATTACTCGTTCCTATGCGAGTGCAGATGCGGGTTTGCAGCATAGACTTACCCTTGGTAAAGATGCCATCGTTCTCAGTGAGCAACTGCCGGATCGTATTGAGCTGCAATCGTACAAGTATTTGCAGATGCTCGCAGACTTTGTCCGTGAATTCAGACTAACCGGTGATGGTTGGCGAACGCAGCTGGACCAGATGTTTGTTGCGTTCAGCGAAGATCAGATTACAGATCACGATATTCGCATGTTGCTGCAGGCGTTAATCCAGATGTTGTCCCGTGAATTCGGTGAACTGTCTGAGCGGCTGCAAAGCCAATTTGCCGAGGGAATCCTGACTCGTCTTCGTAGTGATATCCAGCAGGTGGAGACACTGGAGGGCATTCAAGAGATTTTGCAGGAGTGGCTGAAAGAGGTTTATCGCAATTATGTATCTGTAAATGAAACGAAAAGTCATAGAGCGATGATCAACGAGCTGCGGATCTATATTGAAGAGCATTTTGATGATCCGGATCTGTCGCTGAAACATCTGAGTGATCGGTTCCAAATCTCGGGCAAATATGCGAGTTATCTGTTCAAGGAAGAGTTTGAGATGAAGTTTGTTGATTTTCTGGTAAAACTGAGGGTAGAAAAGGCCTGCCGTCTGTTGTCTGCATCAGATATGGCTATTCAGGATATTGCTCTGCAAGTGGGTTATGCCAATGCCATCTCTTTCGGCAGAGTATTTAAACGGATTATGGGCGTGACACCAGGGGACTACCGCAAGCAGAGTGGAAAACAAGGAGATCAATAACGGAATTGCACGTGTTAGAACATTCGCGTATCGGGTAAAATCCAATAATCCTAGAGATATCTATGAAATCTCCTGTATGAGGGAATAAGGTCCTTAACCTTATCGTCCTTTGCAGGAGATTTTTTGGCTGTTCAAGCACGATCTTAGGCCAGTCTAGCTGGTGCGTTAAGGAATTTTACAAATGTCCTATACTAGCATTATGACAATCCATAGATTAATAGGGCAGGAGTGAAGATGGTGTACAAACACGGACAGCAAGTGTGGGGATCGGTAGATATCAGTAAACAGGTTACCATTACAGCAAGCAACAACACATTTACATTTCATGTAGATGACTCGTCATATACGATAACTATACCTGTTGGTACCTACACGACAAGTCAACAAAGGCATGAATCCGAACTTATTCAGGCCATTTCGAAGGCAGGGGCGGCTCAGAACATTCCTGTACGATTTATTTTGGGCGGAATGCATTATGATGAGAAGTATAATGTATTGATTTTGGAACATACGGACACAAGCAACGAACATGTAATCGATCAATTTGCGGGAAATGCGATCGATACGTTGTTTGGTCAAGTGAAGTTTAATCTTCCGCCAAGGAATTAGTGCGTCGAATCGTTCTACACATGTTGCTAAACAAGGAGATCACATAAGATGTGGTCTCTTTTTCATTTTTTGAAGAGAGATTTAATGGAAAAAAGATTATTGCAAGCTGGGTGATGCCAGATTGTGTATGAGAAATCAAAATAAATACAACATTATATGTTATTATAGTTAACATAAAAGGCATGAAAATTGTATATTGTCAGGAAATATGTTTATATATCGCGGTATTTAACGTAAAAAAAGTGAATTTCACATTTTGAAAATAGTTTATTGTCCAAATATCAGATCATATGTAATGATTAGTGACATTCACAGGTGCAACAAAATGGGATGAACAAAGTGGAGTGGCAATCATGTGAATCCATTCAGAGAGTGTGCGAAAGGGGAAAGGTCAAATGAGATTATTTCAAAGACGTAAGGCAGGCAAGGCAAGTTCAATCCTCGCAGTGGTAACAGCATTCACTCTATTATTATCTGCATGTTCATCAGGAAGCGAATCAACATCTTCATCAGGAGAGTCGGGTTCGGGGGAAAAAACGACTTTGAAAGTAGAAATCTTCGACCGGGGAAACACTCCAGCGGGCTACACCATTTCGGACAGTTATCTGACTCGCTTCATTCAAGAGAAGTTTGGCGATCCAAACAACATCGACGTTCAATTTGTTCCGGTACCACGCTCGGAGGAAGTACAGAAGCTTAACGTTCTGATGGCGAGTGGCTCTGAAGTACCTGATATCGTCTTTACCTACGATTCGGGAACATTCAACCGGTATGCAGAGCAAGGAGGTCTCACCGAACTTACGGATCTGATCAATCAAAGTGGTCCTAACCTGAAGAAGTTCCTGGGAGATGAAACGCTGGCCTACGGTCAATATGATGGACAACAGTTCGCGGTTCCAGGTAAACGTCTTGTACTTGGCAAGTACGCATCCTATGTTCGTCAGGACTGGCTGGACGCACTTGGACTGCCTTCCCCTGAGACAGCTGAGGAGCTGCATACTACACTGAAGGCGTTCAAGGAAAAAGATCCGGGTAAAGTCGGCACAGGACTTATTCCGATGGGGATGTCCATTGCCTCGGCTCAATATGAACCACTGATCTGGTCATTCATTGAACCGTTGACGGAAGAACAAAAATATACATTAACGCAGCAACTGGGTTCCAATGACTATCCAACGTTGTTGCCTGGTTTCAAGGACGCCCTGAAATATATGAACACACTTTATAATGAAGGATTAATGAGCAAGGACTTTGGACTCGACAAAGACAAGAAAAAGCTGTGGGAAGATGTATCTAACGGGAAAGTTGGATTCTACACTGAGGATGCAGGGGAGATTTATATCTCTGGTACGTACAAAAACCTGCAAACCAATCAACCGGGTGCAGTGATTACACCCATTGATGCATTCAAAAACTCCGAAGGCAAATTCGCCAAACCGGCGTATGCACCCAATGCAATGTATGTCATGATTCCGAAATCGAGCAAAAATGCGGAAGCAGCGATGAAGTATCTGGATTGGATGGCTTCGGGCAACAACCTGTTCGACCTGCAATTCGGTGTTGAAAACGAGAACTATGAACTTGTGGATGGGGTACCACTGATCAAAGATGATGCTTCTCCCGAAATTGCAGGCCGTATCTATAATTCCGGTGACATTGCCATTATTGTCAATGGTAAATACGTTGGGGATGACAAGAAAAATGAAGAGGCCTATGTCGTACAGGTAGAGTCGAAGTATCGGGATGATATGCGTAAGTCGGTAGCGATCTCTAACACGGATACGATTCAACCAGTGCGCTTCTCCAAACCGATTGATGCAGAAGCGCGCTACGGTAATGGTTTGAAAGACAAGTTTATGGAGTTCTTCGTGAAAACAACCATTTCCAAACTCGCTGATTTTGAAGCCACGTATGACAGCATGATGAAGGACTACATGGCGAGCGGTGGTCAAGCAATCCTGGATGAGCGTACAGAAGCTTACAATGCAATGAAATAAGTAGAGTAGAGATCACATCTAATGCATATCGCAACAAAGAACAGGGATTCCATTAAGGTGATGACAACATCACCTTAATGGAGACATCCTGTATGACATGGGGGGAAGGTTTATGAAAACAAGCATCTATTTCCGCAGAAACTGGCAACTATATGCGTTGCTCCTACTGCCCATGATCTACTTCATTATTTTCAAGTATGGGCCAATGTATGGCGTGCAGATTGCGTTCAAGGATTTTAACTTCTTTCAAGGGATCTCTGGTAGTGAGTGGATTGGTTTGGATGCATTCAGAGAAGTTTTTCAAAATCAGGGATTTTACACTGCATTACGCAACACGTTAGTGCTAAACATGCTGGATCTACTGGTTTCCTTCCCGGCACCACTTATATTAGCCATCTTATTGTTCGAGCTGAAGAAGGCCTGGTTCAAAAAGTTGGCACAGACTTTACTGTACATTCCTCACTTTATTTCGTGGGTCATTATTGGAGGGATCGTACTTCAGGTATTCGGTACACAATCCGGTTTCATTAACAATATCTTAATGAGCATGGGGTTTGATCCATTACCTTTCCTTTCAGACAAAAACTATTGGCTCTTTACGTATCTTGCGGTAGGTGTGTGGCAGAGTGCAGGCTGGGGTACGATTCTGTATCTGGCATCCCTGACAGGGATTAACCGGGAGCTGTATGAAGCGGCAGAAGTGGATGGAGCAAGTCGGTTACGCAGAATCTGGCACATCTCCTTGCCAGGCATCAAAACAACGATTGTTACCTTATTGATCATCAATGTCGGCAACATGATCTCCATCGGCTTCGACCGACCGTTTATTATCGGAAATGTGGCTGTACGTGAATACTCGGATGTGCTCAGCACGTTTGTCTATCGTGTCGGTTTACAATCCGGTCAGGTCACGCTTGCAACAGCTGTAGGTTTGTTCCAGGCATTAGTTGGACTTGTCTTCATACTGGGAGCGAATTACACGTCCAAGAAATTAACCGATGAGAGCATTATGTAGTGGATTGAATCACATATGATCTGTAAGGAGTGAGCGAGATGTCTGAAAACACGGCGAATCGAATATTCAACATGGTAAACGTCATTCTTATTATCATTACGATGGTGCTGTGTCTTGCACCATTCATTCATATTATTGCGATCTCGCTCAGTTCCAACCGAGCGATCGGTTCAGGAGAAGTTTCCTTTTTCCCCAAAGAGCTGTCCTTTGAGGCATACACCAAAGTATTTGCAGATGGATCGATGATTCGTTCCCTCATCTATACCATTTGGCTGACCGTCCTGAGTACGGTGCTAAGCATGGTGATGACCATTGCAGCGGCATATCCACTGGCGAAGAGTAATCTGAAAGGGCGCAAGTGGTTCATGCTTGTCATTGTGGTGACAATGTTCTTCAGCGGGGGCATTATCCCCGAGTACATTCTGATCAAAAATCTACATTTACTCGATAGCACATGGGGACTTATTCTGCCTGGATTGATTAGTCCGTTCTATATGATCATCCTCATTACCTTCTTCCGAGGGATTCCCGAAAGTCTGGAAGAAGCAGCAGGCATTGATGGAAGCAGCCACTTCGGAACACTTATGCGCATTATTTTGCCACTATCCCTTCCGGTTATGGCAACACTGAGCCTATTCTACGCGGTAGGACGGTGGAATGGTTTCCAGGATGCACTCATGTATATTACGAAGCCTGAGCTATACCCTTTGCAATTGAAGTTGTATCAGATGATTCAGCAAAACCAGATTACAGAACTAATGCAGAACGAAGGCATTGGTGCCGTTCAGGTCCTGCCTGAGAGTCTGAAAGCAGCCAGTGTTATATTCTCAACGTTACCGATCCTGCTTGTGTACCCGTGGTTGCAGCGGTACTTTATCAGTGGCGTAATGGTAGGTGCTGTAAAAGGTTAACAATCTCGGGAGGTCGCATGATATGACACAACGAATGGTAGAGAAGATGTCGAAAGAGCAACAGTATCTTATAAATCAGTCCATGACGATGATGGATAGTTTTTATGACAAGGAAATGGATCTGCTTCGGAGTTTTGAAGAGGAGGATTCATCGCAGCACAGCACACGAGCCAGTGCACATTATGCACTCGGGTTGTTGATTCGAAATGAGCCTGGTGATGTGGAACGCGCGATAGGAGTGTTCCACAAGGTGCTCGATGTTCAATATGACGCTCCGGATGAGATCTATCACGGAACCTTCGCGACCCGACCCAATGATGTGCATCCACCAGCGGGTCACTATGCTTGGAAATCTTTTGCGCCAGGCACGGCCTATTTCCTGGAACGCACCTTTGAGAAGGTGTCTGCGCAGTTTATCCATAAACTACAGGAAGAGGGTTCTCTGCTCACAGAGGCCGCAGACCCCAAACAACTGAAACACCTTTTTTATTCGGCAGTGAATCAGGTTCTGCCACCGGTCTGGATCAGTTATGATCCCAACTGGCGCGAGTTTATCGCTTGTGTCTGTGTGGTTGTAACTGCCGAATTCGCCGAACTACTGCCGGAGACACTCATGAAACGGATGGATTATGCGATGGAACTGGCAGTTCAAGGATCAATAGAACGCAGGTTATCCGACGTAATCCCGATGAACACCAATATTGAGTTAATGCATATTTTCATCACCCACTACTATGGCCATCGCTTGAACCGAACAGATTGGATTCAGCATTCGGATGAACAGGCGGAGGGGTTGATGAAGGAGTTTGAACAATACGATGGTACATTCGCGGAGTTCAATACGACAACGTATTACGGGGTGGATCTCTCCGTGCTTGGCATGTATCGAAAGTATGGACTCACCCAACGTTTAGTTGAAATTGGACACCGGATTGAACATGGGCTGTGGAATAACATTGCGCTATATTACAATGCCAACCTCGAAAATCTCTCCGGCCCGTTCTCTCGGGCGTACGACATGGAGATGCGAGAGCATAGTTCAATCGGCGTGTTTATCTATCTCTTGCTTGGAGAAGGGTATGAATATCTGGCAGGAATCAACTGTGAGTCAGGCCATGATCCACTGATTGCGCTCCTTGGGGTGGATGTGCCCGTGGAAGCCGTGCCGTATTTCAAGGCTCATCAAGAAGATCGGCTTGTGCAGAAACAGTTCATGGAACTGTGTGAGCGCAATGATCCAACCTCCAATCGGAATTTGTGTACAGCCAAAGCTTGGATCGGTGAGGATCGGATGATCGGGGCCATGTCGGGAAGTGTGAATACGAATGGACAGATGCATCCAGCTACGATCCACTGGCAGATAGAGACGGGGGAGCGTTATTATCTTCGCTTGATCCGTCGTGAGGTGGGTGAGGGCTGGAACAGCCATCTGCGCGGAATAACGTTTGATGCGGACCTCACGCCAGATTCGTTAACCATTGATGTGGAGCTGGATACGGCGGAAGAGATCGATGTTTATTTTGAAATCAGAGGGCCATCCCTTAGTCAGCAGGATATTACACCAGCGTTATGGCAGTTCCCTGGACTTACGTGTGCCGTAAAGGCTGAGGCGCCTGAACCATCTGTGTTAATGTACGTAAATCATGCGGAGATCATCTATCGTTATGTGCCTGGGAAGACGGCAAACAAAATGAGATTTGAATTGACTCTCCGTGAAGACAACGGTTTGAGGAATAAATAGGTATATAAGATGAACTGAACATTTACACGAGAACGAAGAGTGCAGAACGGATCTGAAGAAGCGGAGCGTTCGCCTGAAAGCTTTCTGCAAGAAAGCTGCATCGGAAGCATAAGCTATCCCCGGATTTTTCCCTTTAGAGAAGGGGATCAAAAAATCTGGGGATCACAGCGATCGGAAGATGGTACTGCAATTGGAGTGATCTAGTGTAAAGTTATTGGTTCAACTTATATAGATAGAGATAAATGGAATATGAATGGGCGATAGATTGAGAGACAGGAGGACCAAGTATGTACACAGACAAACAAGAATATTCGTTCTCAACATGTTGGAATATCAAACGTCATAAGACCGGACAAGGCATGATTGAGGAGATCAAGTCTCTCGGATTCAAACAGGTTGAACTGAATTATAACGTGACGGAAGAGATGCTGCAGACGATAGAGCCGATGATTGAACGGGGAGAGATCGGTGTATCCAGTGTGCATAATACATTTCCGCATGTGGCTGATCCGGATTACGGAACGGATTCCGTCCTGCTCGGATTTGATGATGAACCGCGCCGTAAACGGGCGATTGAACTGTTACTTCGCTCAGCCGAGTACGCACATCGTTATGGTGCCAAGGCTGTTGTTGTACATCCCGGTGAGGTTCCGTTCGAATACAATATAGATGAAGCGTTGAAAAAGATATACCACGATCAAGGACCGGATTCAACGGCATATCAATCTTTATGGCAAGAGATGCTGGAGAAGCGGGAAGATGGCAGCGCACATTATCTGAGCCGGATTCAGGAAAGTCTCGAAGAGGTATGCGACTTGTCCGAGCAGCGAGGATATGGGGTGAATTTTGGTATTGAGACCCGTTCACGCTGTTATCAGATGCCGACATTGCACGAAGCGGGAACGATTATTGAACGCATGAAGGGCGCGCCGCTTGGTCTCTGGTACGATATTGGTCACGGCATGATGATGGATCGTATGGGGCTGTACGATAATGTACGTGAGGCTAACGCGTTGATTGATCACGTGGTTGGCGTGCATATTCATGAAACTGTAGGGTTGGCAGATCATTGGTGTCCATACATTCATAGTAAAGACATGACCTTCTTTGATTCATTTTTGGATATTATCGACCGTTCTCCGGTGAAAGTATATGAGCTAAAAGCCGCGTGTACGCCGGAAGAAATCGATGAGAGTCATGGAATAATCACGGCTCGTATTGCTGAACGTCATGCGGCGCGTCAGCGCGAATAGGGTGAATTGGTATATTTTCAGCTAAGCGCTTAGATGGGTAAATGATAGGGCAATGTAGAAATGTGAAGCATCATTTCTGCTGATGTCTGACGTCCACTGGAGTGGAAGATATCGGCAATCCATGTGTTATGCGGGGATGTTTAATGAAAAAAAGGATCGGTTTCATCAGCCCGAGGGTTTGGTGAGACTGATCCTTTTTTGATTTTATTTGATATATATATGATCAGTGTACAGCTTTCATCCAGATCACATTCAGAAAGCGTTTTGGAAAACACTTCGTTTCATCAAGGTGCACTCTTTGAAACGCTAACGAACCTGGCACACCCTATTTCAAGTATATGAGCCATATTTATATCGCAACGAATCTGAGACGTCTTAACTCTTCGTTTTTAGCAGGTTTTTGCCCATTTCCACTCGTATGCTCCCGTTTAGCGTTGCTGAGATTCGTTAGAATTTTCATACTAGTCTAAACAAGGCAATAAGGTGTCTGAGATTCATTAGAGTTCAAGAAGTGAGTCACAATTTGGAGAGAAGCGTTGATACACTATCTATCATCACAGATTAGGTGAGTGAGCAAGTGATTTCTTTTTATTCGTACATCCGTCGTTCAAGTTCAGCATAGGCAATCGCAGGATCATCACTGGAATTATCAATATAAGCGACGGATGCAGAAGGGAGGGGCCAGGCTATTTCTTTTCGGACGAGAGAAGCTCTGAAGGCATCCCAGTTGGCTAACTTCCATTCATCTAGTGGGGATTTTCTTGCTGAGATCCGCTTGTGATACAATGCTTCATTCTCTAAATAAATATAGGCCACACGCACATCCGTATCTTTCAGAGAACGTCCAATCCCTGCGAGCTCCTGCTCGATCCAGCCAGGGGTACCGATTTCCTTGGTAAATGGCCCCACAACGATCGTATCGATACCCAACTGAACGTTATCCAGAGCGGCGTCCATCGTAATGCGGTACCCAAGATCACGGCACAACCTTTTGTATTCAGGCGAATCTCGGTCGGATGGATCAAGTCCCTGAAGGGTCATGATCGCCTCAGCCGCGGGACGAAGCAGAATATCCATATCAAAGAAAGCCGCTTTATGTTTACGGGAAAGGGCTTTGGCAAGGGTGGTCTTGCCACTTCCGGCCCCGCCGAGAAAAAAAATTAGTTTGTTCATGAATGTAATGCCTCCTTAAATGTAATGAAAAAATAGTATATGTAATTGAAAAACACACGAATATATAGAGTCATCATTAGAGTTCGTGAATGAAAGGACTTGTTTATTTTAACATAAATAAAGAAGGTTGTTGGCTAGACAGAAAAGGAAGGATAAGGTAATATCATACCTAGTTGTACTATGCATAGGTTTCCGATGTATGTGAAAAGAAGAGATTTAAAAGTGTATTTTTCGAAATCTAAAAATTCTTGCTAAATGAATTGAAAAGGAAGGAGTGAGCGCGTTGCAGGTTAACAAACAAATGATTAAAGGCAGTACCGAAACATTGATTCTGACCCTGCTTCAGGAACGACCGTTGTACGGATATGAATTAATCAAGGAACTACATCGTCAATCCGAGGGTGTGTTTAATCTGAAAGAGGGCACGTTATATCCTATTTTGCATGCTATGGAGATTGAAGGTTGGGTAGAGTCGTACTGGATGGAGGTTGAAGGTCGTAAACGGAAATATTATTCGATTCGTGACAAGGGGATGGAGGCCTTACAAAGTAAAAAAGCAGAGTGGAATTTGTTCCGTAGAGCTGTGGATCGGGTGCTTGGGGAAGGAGGCCTGACATGACGAATCGACATGAGCGAATTCAGCATTATCTTGATCACATGTGTGTTCAGGTTAAAGCTCGCGAAGTACATAACGACCTGCGTAATGAGTTGGGAAACCACATGGAAGAGATCATTTTGGACAAAGAACAAGAAGGTTATACAGAGGAAGAAGCAATTGCATATGCCATTGAACAGATGGGTGATCCTGCAGTGGTAGGCAAGAGTATGCACCGATTGCATCGCCATCGAATGCACTGGGGGCTGTTAGTTGGATTAATTGGTTTGTCTATAATTAGCCTGTTGTTAATGTGGATTTTTACAATTAATGTAGCAGATGAAAAGTATCAGTTCTTATATCGCGGTCATGTGTTGTACACCGCTATAGGTGTAATGATGATGTTGTTCTTTATTTACTTTGATTATCGTAAGTTGAAAAAAGCTGCTTGGTGGATCTATATTCTGCTTAATGTCATGTTGTGGATCAGTCCAATGATAACTACAGATATTTACGGTAATAGCAGATATTGGAGCTTATTTGGCTTAACACTAGACCTTACCACAGCTTCAGTGTGGATTTTGCCACTTGCTATAGGTGCCGTTATGCTGGACAAGCTTCGTTCCAATTGTAATATGCAATCCATACTGACCTACATTGCGATGGTAACGATTCCCGCAGTGCTATTATTTCAAACGTTGGACTGGGTTCGCTTGTTTCTGTTTGGCATAATGTCCATTATTTTATTTGGCTGGCTCACGCGAAAATGGCTTTATACAGTCATAGGTGCTCTTATAACAGGAATTATTTTTGTATTGTTATTGTTCTTTGCAGATCAATACGGACGACTGGAGAGGCTCACTGTCGTTTTGAATCTTCAGGATGACCCTTACGGCAGTGCCTATAGTAACTATTCCATTATTGAAATTATTCGATCATCGGGTTGGTGGGGTAACGGGATTGATACAACGTTTGACAGGTTTAAAACGAGTTATTTCAATTACCCAGGTGTGCTACTCATTGATGTGTTTGGCTGGTCTGGCGGGATACTGCTATTGGTGGCGATCATCTGGTTTGTTGCCAATATGGTGAAAATGCTTCCTCGTATATGGGATGATTTTGGCCGTATGATTATTGTGAGTATCACAGCTATGTTTGCAATGCAAATCATCTATTCGCTGGCTATGACTACCGGAAAAGCACCTATTATCAGTATCACTTTTCCTTTTATTGGATACGGAAATCACTTGATGTTTGATTACGCCATGCTCGGTGTACTTCTCGGTGTGTACCGCCGGAAGGATACTATTTCGATGAGAGATGGAAAAATACGGAAGAAGATGGGTGCCGACTTGCTGACCGATTCATAGGCATCCAAAATCATTACCGCATCATGAAATGAAGGTATTCTTATGCTCTTTTAACGAGCATTCACGGAAACCAGATATGACGCAGGTTCACCCAGCCCTGGCTGTTGAAAGATAGGCCGCGCACCGAAGGCAGATAAGCGGTTTCTACTGGCTTTTCGGATAAATGGAATAGTAAATTTTGATCAACCAAAAATTGCTCAATTCGATCTAATTCATAAGTTCGATCTTCTGCGATGGGAGAGGCGACGATGGTTTGCAAGATCTCATGGATCGTTATACGAGCAGAATCTTCCAGATGCTCAGACAACGTGGAGTAGAGATCATATCTTCTCAGTTCTTCGTCCCTGTCCCGAATCAAAGAAAAGAGAATCAGATCAGATTCCAGCCGCAGATCTCCTTTGAACTGCTCCATTGTGCCTGTGCGGACGGTACAGGAAAAACCGCACTGCTCCAGTATGGACGCCAGATGTTGAGCATCCCTGCGATATTGTGGAATGGTTGCAATGTGCAAGGAGATGGGACTGGAGGATACTGAACTTATAGGTATATCGCTAAAATTCTCTGGGTGGACAGCCCCGGTACTCACGGCATCAGAATTGAAAACCTTGATTTCAGAGTCATCTGCATGTCCGACATCTCTATACATTCCAGCAAGGCATGACTGAAGGTGTGCTCTTACTTCCGGATCGTTTAACGGTCCGGTTTTTTGCGTATTACACGTGAGTAATTTATGAACCATCACCCCTGCACTTATCTGTGTCCAGTCTGCACCCGCAGACGAAGACGGATTATGAACAAGATGAAAGAACGGAGTTTCGATATCTTGGCTATCGTCCATTTTTGCCGAGGCACTCCACGGAATCTGCAGGATATCTACCCGGTCCATATGTGCTCTACCTTGAAAATACGATGAAAAGGCTTCAAGTCTGCACAAGTGATCATCCCAGGCGGTGACCTTGAACGGTCCGGTCCCAACAGGTTTTTGCATCCCATGCACATCACTCGAATGCTTCATCTTATGTTCGTTTGTTCCTGGTGAGGGTACAATCGCCGCACGACTTGTTGTCAGGAAGGACAAAAACAATTCATGAGGATCTTTAAGCTGGAAACACACGGTTAAGGAATCGACCGCTTCAATTGACAGAATCTGTTTACTTACATCACGGTACAGTGTCCGGCGATCTGTAGATTGCAGCCGTTCGAACGTATGCACAATATCATGGGCCGTCAACAACTGACCATCGTGAAATGTAATCCCTTTTCGCAAATAAAAGATCCAGGTCTTTCGGTCTGCACTGACATCCCAGGTATGAGCGAGACATGGGAGAATCTCTCCCTGTTCACCCCGCTGAACCAACCCGTCAAAGACATGGCTGGTAACAAAGGATTCAGCTAATAGATTAATGAACAGCGGATCAAGGGCATGAAGCTGTTGGCGCAGGGGCAACCGAAGCGTATCAATCTGCTCATTATTGGTGCCGGCTTCCGTATGATGTCCTGAATACCCAAGCAACCACTGGTTTAGATGATCCTGCATGATTGTTGAACTGGAGAATGCGCTCACCTGCTCGGCAGCTTCCTGTAACTCCCGGCGATTCATGGCCTGCATCATATATTCTGCGGCGATTTGATCAGCCGGAACAAGCAAGGTCAGTGAAGAACGCCGACCCCGGCCACGCTGGGAAACCCAACGAATCCAATCATGGGCAACCATCTTTTTGACAATCGTTAACGTATTGCGGTGTGTACAATTTAGCAACTCAGCGAGATCGGCGAGTGTAAGTTCATGTTCTGTATGGTGACCGTAATGACGATGTAACAGCAGATATTGCTGATGTAATTTCAAGTGTTGATTCCCTCCTGGAGGTGAACTCTGACTTATTCCTCTAAAATAAGAAGTTTTGTCGATTTTAATTTCTATTTATATTCCTATTTTATCATCTAGAATATAGCATAGAAAGGTTAATGGAGGTTTTTCCCATGATTGATAAAATAATGGCTTCACCGCAACGCGCTCTAATCACGCTACTGTCTGCATGGATGCTGGCGATCATTCACCAGTATTTATTCTATGGTAATGAGATTGGCGTATCGTATCCTATCTTTGTAATTCTCTTTTATGTGTTCATGTATCTGTTTGCAAGGGACCGCATGAGGTCTTTCAAGTTAATTGATGCTTTTGTAGCGGCTGTAGTGCTATTGTTGTCGCTAACGTTCCTGTTATGCGACAATGAACTGCTGTATGTTCTTAATTTTCTGGTCATACCTGGCGTAGTTATCTTACATATGACGTATCTGATGGGCAGAAAACAGAAGCAGTGGTGGGAGATTGGCTTGATTGGTACGGCTATTGACCACTTGCTGCCTCAAGCCATACGTCATTGGGGGACTGTTGCTGCTATTGCTGTGAGAGCACGCGCGCGTGGCATGGGCAAATCCCAGAAAACAGTTGTTTTCAAAGTACTCATTGGTCTTGTGGCGTCCTTGCCTATCCTCATTGTAGTCGTTGCATTACTGTCCTCTGCTGACGGGGTCTTTGATCAGTATTTAGCCGGTTTTCCGGAGTGGCTGAATCAATTGGCTTTTACTCCAGGGATACCGAGAATCATCTGGATTGTCATCGCAGGTGTATTGCTGTTCGGTTATGTATGGGGATTTGTACAGCCAATGCAATATGAGGCAGAGAAGAGAGCGAACGCACATTGGAAAAATGGAGCAGCATCCACGGTTGATAAGCGTGATCACACCTATATATTCTCTCCTGTGGACCCGGCCACTGAAGGTCAGGTTACCAATAAGATTACACCCGAGTCCGAACGCACTCCGGTTCATCGGGAACCATTCAGATTGGACCCCATCATTGTGGGGACGATGCTGATTGTCATTAACTGTGTGTACGTTTTGTTTGTTCTTGTACAGTTTTCGTATCTGTTTGGTGCAGGAGAGGGGCATCTTCCGGTAGATCTGTCTTACGCAGATTATGCGAGAAGTGGATTCGCAGAGTTAATTCTCGTCACAGGTATTAACTTCTTTATTCTTATTGTTGCTTTGCAGTATACCCGTTCGAGTGGCAAAGCGGGTTCCATCGTGCATCAGGTACTTCTCCTGATTCTGGTCAGTTGTTCAGCAATTATGTTGTATTCCGCGTTTATGCGCCTAAATCTGTATGAGCAGGCATATGGATATACGTACATCCGCTTCCTGGTACACGCATTCATGATCTTCCTCGCGCTCCTGTTGCTGATTGCCGGCCTTCGTATACGGTACACATCAATACCGCTGATTCGCTGGTATATTGTGCTGGCGCTCACAGCTTATGTTGCAGTCAACTATGTGGGCATGGATAAACGGATTGCCGAGCTGAATATTGAACGTTATCATCAGACTGGCAATATTGATGCAACCTATCTGGCGAGTCTGTCAGCAGATGCAGTTCCGTTACTTCATGAGTTTGCTCTGGAGGAGTATCCGGATCTCAAGAGGGAAATGCTGGAACGTCAAGCATATCTGGATATGGATACATCAGATCGTTCCTGGCCTTCTTATAACGTGGCAAGACACCGAGCTGAGCTAGAGTTGTCCAAATTGAGAACGGAATAGCTGAATAGTAGTTTTTTCACGTACGGATTTATGCAAAAGCAATATGTAAGTGTTATAATATAAAAACTAACCTATAAAGGGGGTGAATCCCTTGTTTGAACTTCAGGAACTATTACCGTATTTATTCTCGATTGGACTCATCTTCACCGTCAGTTATGCCTATATCGCCCATCTTCACTGTGGCATGACAGAGTATTGGATGGAAGGTAGCGCCGGTGGTGGACTTGAACCAGTACTTCCCGCTTTGAGTTTGGACAGACAACACAGACAGGAAGTCTGGAGCCGCATGATCAGACGAAGAGAAGCTCCCGATGAAGATGATTCAGATTGTCATTCCTCGTTGAACGATTGGTCTACAAATCAACGAGGAGGATATATATGGAAAACAAGACCAACAAGGGATTCACTTTTAGATCGGGCAAGGGACGGATCTATGGCCTGATTGCCATTTTGTTTGCAGTCATGCTGCTTGCCGGATGCAGCAACAACGTGTCGGAGATTACTTCGTCGACACCGGGATTTTTTAATCACTATATCGTATTTCCACTGTCGTACCTGATTCAGCACATTGCAACTATATTTAACGGAAGCTACGGGGTCGCGATTATCGTGATTACGCTGGTCATTCGTTTAGCGCTGTTACCCTTGATGATGCGTCAAGCCAAGTCCCAGCAGGGAACACGAGTCATTATGAACGCCATGAAACCCGAGATGGATGCGCTCAAGAAAAAATATGAAGGCAAAAATGACCCTGCTGATAAGCAAAAGCTGTCTCAGGAAACGATGGAGCTGTACAAGAAACATAAGTTCAATCCACTGAACATTGGTTGCTTGCCGATGCTCATTCAGTTGCCTATACTTTCAGGTATTTACACAGCCATCCGACTTACACCGGAGTTATCCTCCCACTCGTTCCTGTGGTTCAAACTGGGAGCGCCGGACTACGTACTCGCAGTGGTGGTCGCGGTCATATATCTGATTCAAGCCAAGGTATCACAAGCCAATATGGCGCCTGAGCAGCGAAAACAGTTCGCTATTATGGGTTATCTCTCCCCATTGATGATGGCATTCTTTTCTCTTACAGCTCCGGCAGCAATGCCGCTCTACTGGACAGTTGGGGGTTCATTCCTTGTACTACAGACATTATTGTTCCGCAAAATGTACCCGGTGGAACATCCACAGGAGCCTGCTACGATTGAGGTGAAAAAGATCAAGTCTGTGCAACATAACAAGTCCAGAAAACACGCCAAGTCACAGTGACTTGAGGCGACATCACAACTACGCTATTTCACCCTATGGAGCAGACACGTCGTCTACTTTATAGGGTGTTTTCGTGAGAGTGGAAACGAGTGATCAAAGAACAATTCTCATCACTCAACAGGCTTTAGTATATAAGGTAAGGGGTTGACATATTTATTGTATAAGGGGGTTTCAGGTCAAGTCCAGTTTGAACATGATGAGGTAGATATATGGAATAAAAACAAATAAAATTTATTCATTGGATTTATTGACAAAATTTGATGCATCCATTACCATTTTGTTTAAGAGTTTTGGGGAGGAGCGAATCTAGTGTAAATGTTTATCAAAATATAACGTTTTTTGTGAATTCATACCACGATAAATTTAATTCATTGGATCTGGAGGAAAATTAGTGGATATTATTATCGGGCTTATACTAGGTATAGTGGAAGGACTTACGGAGTTCGCCCCAGTGTCATCTACAGGTCATTTGATTTTGGTGGGACATTTGCTAGGTTTCGAGGGTACTGTGCGTGCTTCGACATTTGAGATTGTAATCCAACTCGGTTCAATCCTGGCTGTGGCTTTTCTGTTCTGGAAACGAATTCTCAGCATCCTCGGTATTCATGTTGGAGAAGATCGGAAAGCGACTAAGTCTACGGAAAAATTAACACTTATTCATATCATTATTGGTGTTATCCCTTTTGGTGTTGGGGGCGTATTTTTTTACGATTACATAAAAGAGGTTTTGTTCAGTGCTCAAACGGTTGTTGTAACGTTAATCCTTGGCGGGATTCTGATGATTGCAGCCGAAATATTCAAACCAAAAAAGCCGGCTGCAGAAACATTGGATCAAGTCACTTACCGGCAGGCTTTAATCGTAGGTCTGTTCCAGTGCTTTGCACTTGTTCCCGGTTTTTCGAGAATGGGTGCTACGCTATCGGGAGGTTTGCTAGCAGGCATGAGCCACAAAACAGCCTCGGAATTTACGTTTATAATGGCACTTCCTATTATGTTCGGTGCTTCACTGAAGGATTTATACGAGAGCTGGGATTATCTGTCGGTTGATGATCTTCCCTTATTTATTACGGGGTTTGTGACTGCTTTTATTGTAGCCATGATTGCAGTTAAATTTTTCCTGAAGTTGATTAACCGGATTAAACTGATTCCTTTTGCAATCTATCGTTTTGTATTGGCAGCCGCTTTTTGGATCTTTTTGCTAAACTAGAGCATTCTTATTATCTATTACATGTGAATAAATTAACCGTCGCCGGGAGTCTTATCCATGATCAGTGTTTTTATCAACTCACATTGAAAAGGAAAGATTCCCTTTTGCTTTTTTTTGGAAATAGGTAGTTATCAAGGGAGATTCATCTACTGGGGTGGGAGCGCAAAATATGACACCATTCATCATAAAGCAAAGCATCATGTTTGTCATACTGTATGGAATCCAATTTTTGATCGGTACGATTGTACTCAAATATCAGTTGCGTGTGAATTACGCTCGTAAAATTGTTCATTTCATGTCTTTTATTACACCAATGGCTATTGAATTGATCGTGAGTTCCAGTACAGGATATACCGGGCCCATTTTTATCGTCGGAATGCTGATGAACTGCGTTATTATGCTCATTTATATTAAGCCAATTCGCGAGAAAAGTGTATTGGTTCAACGCATGTTTGCTTCTTTTGATCGTCCAGAAGATCGTCCTCATACTTTGCTGTGGATGAATACGCAATTAATTGCCGGCTACGTCGTTCTGGCACCCTGCTTTCTGTATTTTCAAAGCATAGGTTATGGTACGCTGGCCTTTATTCCCGTTATCATCAATGGACTAGGAGACGGGCTTGCCGAACCGATCGGTATTCGCTTTGGAAAACATAAATATCGTGTTCATGCCTTATTTTCGAAGAAAAAGTTTACGAGAAGTATCGAAGGCAGTTTATGTGTGTTCCTATCCGCAGTATTGATCCTTTTGGTGTTTGCAAGCAGTTTTACAGTTCCACAATTAGTTGTTGCACTGCTGGTTCTTCCTATAGCTGTAACTCTAGCTGAGGCATTCTCACCCCATACTGTAGATACACCGTTTATACTTATCGTTGGTTTTGCGTGTTTGTACATGATCATTTCATTTGTTTAACAAGGAGAACTTCATATGACAACCAGTGAATACAAGGTGATTTCTATTAAATCCAGTTATGAAGCATTCATTAATTATAGCTATATTGTCGTTGATGAAACGACCCGGGAGGCAGCGGTTATTGATCCTTCCTGGGACCTCGAAGCCATTCTGGATTCCCTGGAAGCTGAGCAGGCCAAACTCACACACATCCTGTTGACACATTCCCATACGGATCATGTACATCTTGTGGGGGCATTGCTTGACCGTTTTAATCCTCAGGTTTATATGGGGGGTGCCGAAATTGATTTTTTTAGGTACCACTGTAAGAATTTGAAGCCTATAAAGGATCGAGATGCCGTTTTGATGGGCAATACGCTAATATCCTGTATAAACACCCCAGGACATACGCCGGGCTCTATATGCTATTCATTAACAAATCATATTTTTACAGGAGATACTTTGTTTGCAGAGGGATGTGGCATATGCTCCGAACGCGGAGGGGATCCAGGTGCGATGTATCAGAGTTTGCAAAAAATACGGCAGCAAATAAACCCTTCCGTCAGGGTATACCCTGCACATTCATTTGGCATTGAACCGGGTCAGACACTTCAGATGCTGCTTGAGAGAAACATATATTTTAATATTTTCGATGAAGAACAGTTTATTGCTTTCCGGATGAGAAGGAATCAGCCGGATGCCAAAAGCTTTGTGTGAAGGAACAAGAGGAGTGGCATATGAAAGAAAACATTGTTTTTATGTTCTCCGGTCAGGGTTCACAATATCTTCAAGCGGGAAAAGAATTATACCGGAGTTATTCGGTATTTCGCCGATGGATGCAGCAGATGGATCGTTGGGTTCAAGACATCGGCGGCAGATCCATTATACAGGAATTATATGATTCAAATCGGCCTTATTCTGATAGTTTCGAAGAAACTCTAATTACACATCCCGCCATTTATATGCTGGAATATGCGCTTGCAAGGACATTAATGGAGAACGGGGTTATACCCACAACCGTTGTTGGTACCAGTTTGGGGGAGTTCGCTGCAGCGGCTGTATCCAACGTAATAACTCCCAAGGCGGGACTGGAAGCAGTGTATAGACAAGCTGAAATTATACACAGGACTTGTATTCCGGGAGGTATGCTGGCTGTATTGCATAGTCGTGACATCTATGACACTAATCCGGAGCTACATGCGGAGTGTGAGCTTGTTGCTGTGAACTCGTCAAATCATCTGGTCATCTCGGGGGAGTTGAAAGGGCTTACAATAGCGGAGAATTGGCTAAAAGGCGAAGGGATTTCTCATGTCAGACTGTCTGTTACTCATGGCTTCCATTCAGCCTGTATCAATCCTGCGGCCAAAGAGTATTTAGCCTATCTGGACAAGCTGTCTTACGATGCACCCCAGATTCCGCTTGTCTCTAGCTTGACCGGACAAGCTGTCACCAAGGTATCAACCGATCATTTTTGGCGAGTTGTCAAGGAACCGATTCTTTTCTCTCAGGCGATATCTCATATAGGAGAAAAGAAACCGGATAGTATATTTCTGGATTTGGGGCCTTCGGGTACACTTTCCAGCCTCATAAATCAGATTAGCCACAGGAAGGAACGAACATATATAACCATGACTCCCTTCCATCAGGATGCAAAACATGTGGAAGAGATCATTAGTCGTTACGCCAATTCGCATGAAACTGGAGGGGATGAACCTTTGTGGGCATATGTATTTCCAGGGCAGGGATCACAAAAGTTGGGCATGGGTGAAGGATTATTTGAGCAGTTTCCAGAGTTGACCCGGCAGGCGGATGATATTCTTGGATTTTCCATTCAGGAACTGTGCTTGTACGATCGGTCTCAGCAATTGAGCCTGACAGAATATACGCAGCCGGCTTTGTTTGTTGTTAATGCCATGATGTATCTACATAAAATCAAGGAAACGGGCAGAAAGCCAAGTTTGGTTTCGGGCCACAGTCTGGGAGAATACAATGCGCTTTTTGCCGCAGACGTATTTGATTTTGCTACAGGATTGAAGCTTGTACATAAAAGAGGAGAAATCATGAGCATGGCCCCTAAAGGGGGGATGGCCGCGGTTATCGGTTTAACCGAGAGTGCATTGAAGACAATCCTTCAACGATTTGGACTATATCAATTGGATATCGCCAATCTGAACTCCCCGACCCAAATTGTTTTGGCAGGGCCTCAAGAAATCATTGATCAGGCCAAACCAATTTTTGAACAAAACGGTGCACAGATGTATATCCCTCTCAGGGTCAGCGGCGCATTTCATTCGCGTTATATGGAAAAATCAGCCAAACAATTCGATCAGCATCTCCAGCGTTATACATTTTCCGCTCCTACGATGACCGTCATCTCAAATTATACAGCCCGACCCTACCGTACAAATGAAATTCATGCCAATTTGGTCCACCAAATTACACATCCGGTTCGCTGGTCTGAAACGGTACGGGTTCTGATGGGCATGGGCGTAAACACAATAGAAGAGATCGGTCCAGGCAATGTGCTGACTAAGTTGGTTACCAAGATTCAGACAGAGTGCGAACCCATCGTATATCGTCCTGAAGACATGTCTGTCAAACCATTATCGTCAGCAGTCCACCCCGATACTCCAACTCCAATATCATCCGTTGTACAGCCTAGCAACCAAGAAACTCGACTGGCCGAGTCTCTTGGCTCGAAACCCTTCAAAAAGGACTATAATCTGAAATTGGCCTATTTGACAGGTGCAATGTACAGAGGCATTGCTTCGGCGGAGATGGTTGTTAAAGTGGGGCAATCGGGAATGATGGGCTTTTTGGGCACAGGGGGGTTAAGCCTGAAGCAGATCGAAGAAGGAATCGATTATATACAACACCATTTACAGGATGGACAGGCATATGGGTTAAATCTTCTTCATCAAATGACACATCCTGAACGTGAAGAAGAACAGGTTAACTTATTACTACGTAAAGGTGTAAATACAGTAGAGGCTTCTGCCTTCATGGGTGTTACTCCGGCATTAATCAAGTACCGTGCCCATGGACTGAAGCGTTCATCAGACGGGCGGGTATCCGCAACCAATCGCATTATTGCCAAAGTATCCAGACCTGAAGTGGCTGAAGCATTTTTAAGCCCCGCTCCGGAATTCATGGTTGAGAAGATGTTGAAGGAAAACAAGATTACATCTGTTCAGGCAGAACTCCTGAAAAAAGTACCCATTGCAGAGGATCTGTGCCTTGAGGCTGATTCGGGTGGACATACAGATGCGGGTGTGGCGTATGTCCTGCTGCCTGCCATGGTTCGTCTTCGCAATACAATGATGGAAAAGTACGGTTATTCGAAAGAAGTCCGCATTGGTGCTGCCGGTGGTATTGGTACACCTGAAGCAGCAGCAGCTGCTTTTTTGCTCGGAGCGGATTTTATCGTAACAGGTTCAATCAATCAATGCACGGTTGAAGCAGCTACTAGTGACGCTGTCAAAGATTTACTACAGGATATGAACATTCACGACACGGAATATGCTCCTGCTGGAGACATGTTTGAGATTGGAGCCAAGGTACAGGTTCTCCGCAAAGGTGTATTTTTCCCCGCCAGAGCGAACAAGCTCTATGATTTGTACCGGCAGCATGATTCTTTAAATGACATTAGTGAAAAAAACAAACAGCAGCTGGAAAACAAATATTTCAAAAAAACCTTTGAAGAAGTATATCGCCAGGTCGTTCAGTATAGATCTCCGGAGGAAATACAAAAAGCCGAACAGAATCCCAAATACAAAATGGCATTGGTGTTCAAGTGGTATTTTGCCCACAGTACGATGCTTGCAATGGAAGGAACAGCAGGTCATCAGGTCGATTATCAAATCCACTGTGGTCCTGCCTTGGGAGCTTTTAATCAATGGGTGAAAGGCACACCGCTGGAGGACTGGAGAAACCGCCGCGTAGCTGAAGTGGGCATAAAGTTAATGGAAGATACGGTTTTGGTTATGCAAGAGCGCCTGAAACAATTGGCTATGGCCGTTGAGATGAACTAACTTTTAGCATTGTGGGGACAGGGGGTGTGATGATGGGACAAAAGAAGAACATGGAGCCAACATCCGATATTGATCCAGGATTTCGCCTTACAGATATTGCAATTGTTGGTATGGCATGCAGGTTTCCGCAGGCTGATCATTATACGACGTTTTGGGATAATCTTGCGAATGGAGTGGATTCTGTCAAGGAGATTCCTCCAGATCGATGGGATGTATCGAAGTTCTATTCTCAAGATATTGACGCCCCGAATAAGAGCATTGGTAAATGGTGCGGTCTGATTGATGATGTGTATTCTTTTGATCACCGCTTTTTCAGTATCTCTCCCCGAGAGGCCAAAAATATGGACCCACAGCAACGAATGATGCTTGAAGTTTCCTGGCAATGCATTGAAGATTCCGGGATTTCACTTCAAAGGTTACAGAATCAGATCACTTCCGTTTATGCCGGAGTAATGACGGTAGATCACCGCCAAATGGCGTGCCTCCCCGAATTGGAGATTGATAGCTACGCTTGTCTTGGAAATTATGAAAGTATTCTTGCCAATCGAATTTCTTACATTATGGACTTCAAGGGCGCGAGTATATCAGTAAATGCAGCTTGTGCATCTTCATTAGTAGCCGTGCATGAAGCCAAACAAGCCCTGCAACGAAAAGAGTGCAATTACGCCTTAGCTGCATGTGTAAATCTAAATTTGCATCCCTGGAAGTTTATCTCATTTTCCAAGTCAAGAATGTTAAGTCCGGATGGACGTTGTAAAACCTTTGATAAGGAAGCCAATGGTTATGTACCAGGGGATGGAGCAGGCGTGTTGTTGCTTCAAAGGCTTGAAGATGCGTTAGCAGAAGGTAATCATATCTACGGGGTTATCAAAGGATCTGCCTGCAATCATGGTGGAAGAAGCGCATCCATAACTGCTCCGAGCATGAGGGCACAACAAGACGTCATCTTGGCTGCTTATCAGGATGCAGATATTTCCCCGGAAATGGTCACTTATATTGAGGCACATGGAACGGGAACGTCTTTGGGAGATCCGATTGAAATTGAAGCGCTTAAAAATGCATTTGCTGCCTATACTTCCCGAACCCAATTCTGTCGGATTGGCTCGGTAAAAACCAATATTGGCCACTTGGAGAGTGCTGCGGGCATGGCTGGTATTGTGAAAGTGATCATGATGATGAAACATGGTAAAATACCTGCCAACCTTCATTTTAACGATCCTAATCCGATCATAGATTTTAAGAATACTCCTTTTGAAGTGGCAGGGGCTCTAACTGATTGGAACAGTGCTGGCGAAGGTTTACCTTTAAGAGCGGGCATAAGCTCTTTCGGTTTTGGTGGAGTCAACGCCCATCTGGTGATTGAACAGTGGTGCACTGCACCCTCGAACAAACAGAAGGATGCCGTCGCCGCCCGTTCTCAGCTGTTCACGCTATCAGGCAAATCAAAATTGCATTTGGAAAAACAGCTTGAATCGTGGAGAGCATTCTCGCTAACATCCGAGTTTGAAGAGTGTACGCTGCGTGATATTAGTGGAACATTGTCCACGGGAAGAGTGGCTTTTCCTTATCGTTATGCTGTGATGGTAGACAATTTACAGCAGTTGAAGGAAGAGTTGCATTCGGAATCAAGTCGTCCTTTCATGCCCAAGCAGCAAAAGTGGGCAATAAGAGTGGGGCACTTTTCCTATATAAACTATGAGCAATTTAGCAAGTTAACCCGTGATTTACCGCATGTGGAGGACATCATCCAATCCTTACTGAATCAAATTGCCGATAGTGATCGTCCACTTGCCGATGACTATCGGCAGATGTTCTACAATGAACCATGGGAGCAAGAGACAATTCCGTGCTGTCAGTTCATTGCTGGATATGCCGTACTTCGATGTTTACTTGATGCGGGCTTAAAAGTGGAATGGATGACAGGGGAGCATACAGGGATGTGGGCTGTTCTTGCCGTAAACCAAATGATCGCTCCCGAAGAAATTCTTTTGAGGCTTTCAGGAAAAAATGAAGCAGATTTCATTAAACTACATCGTCCGTGTCTGCCTTACTATGATCCAACATTGCAAGATATTTTGTATCCGATTTCCTTTGGCGAGTCTTATCTCCGGCGTTTGTTGGGTAGCTCGCAAATTGAAAGTGTGGACTCTGGGAATAGCGGGCATGATCGATTCGAATATCCAATGGTAAGTGATCACGAACGGGTTAAATATTATCTGACTAAGGGTCAATCACTCATCGCTCATCAGTTCACCTTCAGAAAGTATGTAGATGAATGGTCGAATCTTCTAGGTAAAGTAAGTGGGGACGATTGGAATTTGGAGGAGTTGCTTGGAAAGCCTGTTGATGTCTTGATGTTTACGGAGCTTTCCACTCAGCAGTTGTTCATTATAGTTACGGTTGTGGCTTATTCGCTAAGGAAGTTGAACCGCAAATGGAATTTGACGATAATGGCTGAGCCCGATCCACGATTCGAAGAAATGTTGGATCTGATGAACGATCACATCTTACTTCCTGAAATGGTCGCCCGGCTTGTTTTGGATTCCAATGTGGACTATAAGGTTGTTGCCGAATCCATGAACCTGAAACAGCGAGAAAGGGATATGGAGCCCAATGACAACCGATTATGTGCTCGAATTGATAACGTGCCCGAAATTGTAAATGTTGAGCAATGGCTGCATCAAACACAAGAAAGCCAAGTTGATCTGGAGAAGATTTCGTCAGACATCAAGATCATTGACATCGGAGTAGTTCAATCGGCCGCACCTGATACGCTGAAACTTGCTTTAAAAGAGGATGAAGCGGGATATGACTTCTGGAATATCCTCGGTCAGTTATGGCTCCATGGCGTGAATGTGAGGTGGGACCTATGGTTCCCTTCAGGAACATTTAACAAGCTTGCCCTGCCTACTCAGCGTTTCGAGTCTGTAATACATCGATTACATGACCATAATGATACGGTAGCTCATGTAGCTAATCAATCGGTTAGCGATGTATATATGCTTACAAGTGTATATGAGAACAGCTTGGATAGGGCGTTGCACCCGATGATCGGCCGAAATACCTCAACCTTGGATGAATTCAAGTATCAAACGTTGTTTACAGGCAAAGAATTTTTTCTGAATGATCACCGCGTAGACGGTAAACGAACATTACCAGGTGTTGCTTATTTGGAGATGGCATTAGCCGCTGTGCAGAATGCAGGCATCCAGGAGGTCATCGGTTTTGGTGATGTGGTGTGGTCAAGACCCCTGATAGTCATGGAGCAACCTGTTGAAGTAAACATTTCGTTGTCTAAAACCCATGAAAAAATTCAGTTCCACGTATGGACCGGCGACGATGTGAACTCTAGAAAAGTTTATGGGCAAGGGACGTTGTATGGAATAAAGACAGATGGCAACAAACAGGACACACGACAAGGCAATCCATATAGGGTTAAACGGGATATCGATGCGATTAGAGGAAGATGTGTTGACCCTATTTCAGGAGTATATCGCAAACTTGAAAAGAGTCATCTGGTCTACGGTCCTTCCTTCCAATCCATTATGGACTGCTGTATGGGCGAGAACGAAGCTATTGCCAGGTTTGCCCTTCCAATCCCTTGTTATGAACAGTTACACGCGTATACGCTTCATCCTGTAGTGATGGACAGCGCACTGCAGACAGCGATGTTACTTGCCCAAAAGGTGAGCTCTGCTCCTTGTATGCCCTATTCCATAGGTGCGGTCAAATGGTGGAAGCGGCTTCCAGACAAGGGAAGTGTATATGTCAGGCAGCAGGGTATGCAAGGGGAAAAAGCATTCAAGTTTGATATTGTACTGCTTGATGAGCAGGAACTAATATGCATGGAAATGAGCGACTTTACAGTAAGACAGGTTCAGGACAAAAAGAGTCATGCGAAGGACCCATTGAAAACACTTTTGCGAAAATTGGAAGCCGGAGAGGTTGAACCTATTGATGTCTTAACTTATATGGAGGAACGATGAGAAAAGATCAGATGTTATCACTGGATCAGATTCTTGAAATGGTGAAGGGACGACGTCTCTCATCAGAGACAGCCTACCAGCTTATACAGGAAATAGAGCGGCATGATACTTCGGCTTCCAATAAGAATAACCTGCATCAGAGTACGTACCTGTATCCATCCTGGGAAATTCAAGACCTTCAACGTACCGTTTTCAAAAGTGAAAGGCTTCTGTTATTTGTTTCTGGTGAAGAACACATGCAGCAATGGAACCAGAGCACTTCCGTAATTCGTGTGTTACAGGGAAATCAATTCATTGAGCAGGATGTTAATACATTTATAGTCCGCCCGGGACAGGAAGAGGATGTTGACCGTTTGTTCAACAGGCTGTCCGAATTACAGTGGATTCCTGATACTGTCGTTCATGGATGGAGTGGTACGGTACTTCCTGAAAATGAAGGGACCCTATTGAACAAGTGGCTCGCCCAGGGTGTGTACACCTTATTTTATACATGCCGATGGCTGGCGAAATGTGCTGACAAAAAGAAAGTACATCTTTTATATGCTTATTCCAGCGATCGTAAAGAAGAACCGGCAAATGAAGCTGTAAGCAGTTTCATGCGCAGTGTGAAATGGGAACACCCGCAATGGACATGCCGTACATTGGACATGGGAAATGAACCAGTCGATATGTTTCACCTCATCCAACAGGAGATGGAAGCTCGGGACCAGGCGGTAGAGGTTCGTTATCGGGGCAATCGACGTTATGTGAAGAGATTGCTATCGCTGCCGAAAACAGAATATTCACAAGTAGAGTGGAATAAACAAGGCGTTTATTTGATTACAGGTGGGATGGGTGGTATCGGCCTCCAATTTGCCTCCTTTCTTGCCCAATCCGCTCGAGTCATTGTTTTGTCTGGACGTTCCATTCTGAGTAGGGATCAGGAACAACAATTGTGTGATCTAGGGAAGTTTGGAGCTGAAATAGTGTATATTGCGGCGGATGTATCGCAACGTGAGTCTGCTTTTAATCTCATCCGTGAGTGCAAAACCAGATTTGGGGGCATTCATGGTCTGATTCATTGCGCTGGCGTATTAAGAGACTCAATGCTTCAATCCAAAAATAAAGTGGACATGGATGCTGTTATCGCTCCTAAAGTATACGGAACGGTTTGGCTGGACGAAGCTTCTTGTCATGAACAGTTGGACTTTTTCATCGTTTGCTCTTCCGTCATGTCCATTCTGGGCAACGCTGGACAATGTGATTATGCCTTTGCCAATGGCTTTATGGACAGTTTTTGCCGTCAGCGGAATCGGTTGAACAAAGAGGGGATGCGTTCGGGTCAAACGCTCTCTCTGAATTGGCCTCTGTGGTTGGAAGGAGGGATGGGAGTAGATTCAACCCATCGTCTTTTTTTGGAAAATACGCTCGGGGTTTCATCGATATCCAGCGAACATGCTATACAGGCTTTTGAGGATGCTTTTCATTGTAAGGAAAGTCAGATAGTGATTGTTGGCGGGGATGCAACCAAATTTCAGAAGGTACACGAGAAAACGTCGTTTGCGGATGTGGACTCGGTTCCAAAAGAAATGTTGTTAGAGAACAGCATAAATGAGGAGGTTTTACTAAAAAGGGCTTCAGAAATCATGTTGTCCATATCCTCACAGATTCTCAGTGTTGATATACATGAAATGGATCTGGATGCGGATAAAAGCGACTATGGGTTTGATTCCATTTCGACGACTGACTTTGTCAATCGACTCAACGCAACGTACAACATTGATCTAACGCCCCCTGTTGTGTTTGAATATGCGACTTTAGGGGCCTTTGCAACCTACCTAATCGGAGCTTATGGCGAAGACATCGCCCGATATCATGGAATGAGTGGCGGGCACGTTGAACTCGAAATGCAGACTCCGCATATGGTCGGTGATGATGAAACACATGAGATTGCAAGTGAGCCTATCGAACTCCATAGGAGGAATAAAGAACCCATTGCAATTATTGGAATAGGCGCTCACATGCCTCAATCCGAGAGTATGGATGAACTATGGGAGAACTTGGTTTCCGGGAAAACATTCATTTCCGAAATCCCTCCTGAACGCTGGGATTGGCATCAATATTATGGGGACCCAATAAAAGAAGTCAACAAAACCAACATCAAATGGGGCGGATTTATGAAAGCCATTGATCAATTTGATGCTTCGTTTTTTGGGATTTCGCCTCATGAAGCTGGGTTGATGGACCCGAGACAGCGCATTTATTTGCAAACTGTATGGGAAGCCATTGAAGATGCCGGTTACAGGCCATCGGAGTTGTCCGGGAGTAAAACAGGTATGTTTGTCGGGGTGGTTAGTTCAGATTATTATGACCTGATGCACCAATCAGGCATTCCAACTGAAGCACATACAGCTTTGGGCATATTTCATTCCATTCTGGCTAACCGAATTTCATATCTTCTAAATCTGCATGGACCTAGTGAACCCGTGGATACAGCCTGTTCCGGTTCATTGGTCGCCATTCATCGGGCAGTGGAATCGATACACAACGGAGAATGTGAACTGGCAGTTGCCGGAGGCATCAGTGTTATCGCAAGTCCACAGCTGATGATTGCCTTTAATCAGGCAGGCATGCTCAGTGTGGATGGTCGCTGTAAAACCTTTGATCAAGGTGCTGATGGGTACGTTCGTGGCGAAGGTAGTGGGGCATTGCTGCTCAAACCGTTGTCCAAAGCGGAAGCGGATGGAGACCATATCTATGGAGTAATTCAGGCAACGGCTATAAATCATGGGGGACATGCCAACACTTTGACATCTCCAAATCCTAATGCACAGGCAGAACTTATTGTTGAAGCGTGGTCCAGATCCGGAATTGATCCGAGGACAGTAGATTATATTGAAGCACATGGTACGGGGACCCCATTGGGTGATCCGATCGAGATAAATGCGCTTAAAAAGGCTTTCTCTCAGATGGTTCAAGACTGGGATGAGTTGCATGGCAAGCCGAGCGGTTCTGCCTCGGAGTCCTCCGTTCCGCACTGTGCAGTCGGAACGATAAAAACCTATATTGGACACTTGGAGGCAGCAGCAGGAGTGGCGGGAGTCCTCAACGTGGTACTCAGTATGAAGCATAACCGATTGTTGCCGAATTTGGAGCTAAATGAAGTTAACCCTTACATCCAGTTGGAGAACAGTCCGTTTTATATCGTAAAGGAAGGGCAGACCTGGAATCGTAAACATGATGCTGTCCCAAGAAGTGCAGGCGTAAGTTCATTTGGCTTTGGAGGTGTCAATGCTCATATTGTCATCAGCGAATACGTGACTAAGCATGACAGTTCCCTGATTATATTCAATCGCCCCCAGTTACTCATCGTTTCTGCAAAGAACAGAGATCGATTGAAAGCATATGCGAGGCGAATCGTTGAATTTCTGAGTCAAACGGATGGGATTACCCTGGCTGATGTTGCATTTACAATGCAAACGGGCAGGGAAGAGATGGAGGAAAGACTTGCATTGGTGAGTTCAAGCATCGATGACACCGTGGAAATGCTTAATCGGTTTATTGCAGATGAGACAGAAAATCTATCTCCATGTTGGCAAGGGAGCGTAACCAAGCGCAAGCCCTCACAAGATGAACAGGCTATAGCTTACCATCAGCCTTCCACAGATCAGGATTTCATGGTTGAAGCAGAGCTCCATAAACTTGCTCAGCTCTGGGTAACTGGCAACCGGATTGATTGGTCTTCAATGGATAAAAGAGAACGGAAACGGAAAATTTCCATCCCGACTTATCCGTTTGCAGAGACACGGCACTGGCTTCCTAATCCAGTCAAACGGATAGAAAGCCAAGAGATTCATCGGTCGGGAATGGACAACAGATTCATGATGAAGCTGGAAAATAGATCAGATTTTCGCGCATACAGCTACGAATTTGCATTTACTGGTCAAGAATCCTTTTTTCAGGATCACGAAATAAACGGATATAACGTATTGCCTGCCTCAGCTCATATTGAATTGATCAGAGCCGCTGTCATGATGGCTGCTCAACCTGGAGAGGGCGAACAAATCAGCCTTAAAAAGCTCGTATGGCTCAAACCTGTTGTCGCCAAAAAAGGCATGGGAAGACTTCAAATACATCTTAAACCATCTTCGAATGGATTTATTGAGGTCACCGTTCATTCTCCAACTAGTTCTCAGGGGGATGAGACAAACACCGTGGTTTTTAGCCAAGGGACTGCTGTGATAACCAAGCGTGAAGTACGCAAAACATACGAAATGGAGACTATCCTAAGCAACTGTAGTCTGGGAAATTTTACATCAGAGCAATGTTATTCCTTTTTTTCAGCCAGGGGTATGCAGTATGGTCCAGACTTCCAGGGTCTGAAATCTGTAGCGGTGGGTCATGATCAAGCTCTGGCCAGAATTGCCTTGCCTTCGGGTATTATGGATGGATATCAGGACGGCACCATTCATCCAGGACTTCTGGATAACGCTTTTCAGGCTGCAATCGGGATCTGGCTAAGTACTTCGGGAAGTATTCAGGGCGAGCAGCAAGATACGCCTTTGTTGCCCTTCTCTATACAACAAATTCAAATCATTGGCTCCTGTGAAGCTGAGATGTGGGCTCATGTCCGAGTCCATCAGGAGAGTGGCAGCGCTGCTGTGCACGCGGATACCGAATATGACATAGATTTGTTTAGTGTGAAGGGTGATGTACGGGTATCCGTTAGGGCAATGCGTTTTAGAAGACCTGAGTCGAAAGTTCCAGATCTTGAAGAAACTAAAGGTGTGGAGACTTACGAGTTACAAATGTTGGCCCCTGTATGGAAAGAGCAGACAATCGGCTTGTATGAACATGAACGTGTACTCAACGATCTCCCGGGAGAAATATGCTTGGTAGGTACGAAGAGCTCGTACTTGACCCAGCTGCTCAAATACCTGCCACATGCCGAGATGATCGTTTTGAATCCACAGGATTCGATCATGCGGATCTCTGAACAACTAAACCTAATCATGAACCTTCGTCATATGGTGTGGATATCTCCGATAACCGCTGGAAGCTCGCCTGATGTCAAGGGAATGGTTGAGGCTCAGGAAGATGGCGTGTTTCTTCTTTACAGACTGATTAAGGCACTTCTTCAGAATGGATATGGGAATCGGAGCATGGAATGGACTGTAATCACGATGCGGGCAAACGCCATTCATACACTTGATTCGGTTGATCCCACTCATGCCGGGATACATGGTCTTATAGGAGTACTGTGCAAAGAACGACCCGGATGGAAGGTTAGACAGGTGGATTTGGATCAGTTGAATGATAAGAATATGTACGAATTGTTTTCGGTTTCTGCTGATTCCTATGGATTCCCATATGTAAACCGACAAGGCGAATGGTTTCGTCAACAACTTGTGCCCGTTACATATTCTCCTGTGAGTTCCGAACAGTCTCATTCCTATCGCCATGGGGGTGTATACGTTGTTATTGGAGGAGCAGGCGGAATCGGAGAGGCATGGAGTGAATATATGATCCGGCATTACAAAGCCCAGATCATCTGGCTGGGAAGAAGGGAGCTGGATGCTGATATTCAAGCGAAATTGCAAAGGCTGGGCGAGCTTGGCCCCGCGCCCTGTTACATGGCTGTTAATGCAACGGATTCAGAAGCAATGCGTCAGGCATGTATAAATATTAGGCGGAATCATCAAGCCATTAATGGTTTTATTCATTCTGCCATCGTGTTGGAGGATCGCAGTCTGGAATATATGGACGAAGCTTCTTTTCGGAAAGCTTATTCCACTAAGGTAGACATCAGCATCAATATAGCCAAAGCGTGTATCGGAGAGTCGCCTGACTTTGTACTCTTTTTTTCGTCCATGAATTCCTTTTTGAATTCGGCCGGACAGGCGAATTACGTAGCCGGCTGTACGTTCAAAGATGTATTTGCCCAATTTTTGAGACAGTGCTGTGATTTTCCTATCAAAGTGATGAACTGGGGATATTGGGGAAGTGTGGGTTCGGTACGTTCTGAATATTATAAGACACGCATGGCGAAAGCAGGACAAGGTTCAATCGAAGCTCCTGAAGCGATGGAGGCTCTAGATGTACTGATGAATGGTGTGCTGGATCAGATTGCATTGATAAAGAAACAGTCTTTGGTAGATATACAGATCTTAGATGAAGAAGAATCCATTATGGTCTATCAGGGGGCTGTACCGTCTCAGGTTATATAACAGGGGTCTGAAGAGCGGGGATTATCAGACGGTGGGGGGAACGTGTAATGACAGAACTGAAAGAGTTGTTGGGTCAATTATTATGGGGCAGACTGCATGCTGCAGGACTTTTGAACAATTTCCGGGGTGAAGATGCAGCTGTAGCAGAAATACCTGATTCATTGATCGAGCGTTACGAAAGATGGTGGCGGGAGAGTTTTCTTTATTTGCGAAAATACGGTTATTGCACCTCTACTGACGCTGTAAATCCCTTGATTCAGACCAACGATACGGACCTGGCTCATGCATGGAAGGAATGGGATAGGAAAAAATTGCTGTGGCTATCCGATCCAAATGTGTCTTCCTACATTCCACTGCTGGATGCCACGCTCCGAGCACTGCCGGACATTTTGACTGGTCAGAAGTCCGCAACCGACATTATTTTTCCGAATAGTTCCATGCAACTGGTGGAGAACATTTACATGAACAATCCTGCTGCCGATTATTTCAATGCCGTTTTGGCAGATCGGGTTGCAGCTATTATAAAACAGCAACTTGTGCGGGAGCCGAGTGCACATATTCGCATTGTGGAGATCGGAGCTGGAACGGGAGGCACGAGCCAGGCGGTTTTTAACCGTCTGAATGATTTTTACCCCCATATTCTGGAATACTGTTATACGGATCTTTCCCAGGCTTTTTTAAGTCATGCCCAAAAGGTATATGGCCCGCGTTATCCGTACCTTACATACGGAACGTTTGATTTGTCCAAACCGGTGTCCACCCAATCTTTGCAAGCGGGGACCTATGATATAGCGATAGCAACTAATGTCATGCATGCTGCTCCTAATATTCGCCTTGCCTTAAGGAATGTTAAGGCATTGCTCCGTTGTAAGGGTGTCTTTTTGATTAATGAAATTACCGAAAATACCCTTATGAATCACCTTACGTTTGGGTTATTGGATGGGTGGTGGAGCTATGTGGACCCTGCTCTGCGTATTTCCGGAGGACCTTTGCTTGAACAGGAAACTTGGAAAAACGTATTGTTATCCGAGGGGTTCGGGGAAGTTCAGTTACTGGCTCACACTGACGAATTCAAGGGCCAGCAAGTGATAATGGGGACAAGCAATGGCGTGGTACGTCAGCAAACCTTGAAACATGAGCAAACGGTAAAACATCAGGTCCAAAGTCAAACGAGCCGCAATTCGCAGAATATGCAGGAAAAACCGTCAGAAATCCGGTTACCTGAATTGGAGAGTTCACGTTCATCCGAAGAAAAACTGAAGTACATAAAGGAAGTGCTTGTTCGGACACTATGCGAATCTTTGAAAGTGGAGGCACAGCTTATCGACCATGAGGAGGCTTTTTCCGATTATGGGGTTGACTCCATAACGGGTGTTCGATTAATTCATTCGATTAATGAACGATTGGGAACGGAGCTGTTCACCACTGATATTTTTGATTTTCCTTGTGTCAACCAGCTTGCACAGTATATTGCCCCTATGTATCAGGAGAAACCGCTGGAGCCAGAACAACAAATGGAGTTTCATGGAGGTTGCAGTACCGAGAAGCCCGACGTTCAACGAACTGAACGGATTAGTGAAGAGCGAGAGTTCACGTTGGATGATGCCATGGAGAGTCATTCCGATGGTGATATAACATCCCCCGGTTCCAACAATAGACACAAGGATATTGCGATCATTGGCTACAGCGGCAGATTCCCACAATCGGATAATGTGGATGAATTATGGGAGCATTTGGCCGCAGGTCATGACTTGATTCAGCGTGGGGCGCGGTGGACTTCGGAACAGACAGGATCATCCGTAGAGAAAACGGAAAATAATCATGGAGCTTTTTTGGAAAATAGCGACTGTTTTGACCCCTTGTTTTTCAAAATCTCCAATGTTGAAGCAATGCATATGGACCCGCAGCAGCGATTGTTTCTGGAGGAATCGTGGAAAACCCTTGAACACGCTGGATATGCAGGGGAACTGATTCATGGCCGCAAATGCGGAGTCTACACCGGATATTGCGGAGGAGACTATGAGAAGTTGATCGGTGAACAGGCACCTGCACAAGCTTTTTGGGGTAATGCTGCATCCATCGTACCTGCCCGGGTATCCTATTTTCTGAATTTACAGGGGCCAGCTATCGCAGTGGATACCGCATGTTCTAGTTCGTTGGTTGCCATTCATCTGGCTTGTCAAGCTCTATGGTCAGGGGAAGTGGAGCTTGCTCTGGCAGGTGGAGTGTTTGTGCAATCCACGCCTGATTTTTATAATTCTGCTAGTCGGGCGGGCATGTTGTCCCCTGCTGGAAGGTGTCATAGCTTTGATGAACGTGCAGACGGTTTTGTACCGGGTGAAGGTGTTGGAGCCGTGTTGCTCAAACGGCTGGAGGATGCCATCCAAGATGGAGATCATGTACACGGGATCATCAAAGGCAGCTGTATCAATCAGGATGGGAGTACCAATGGTATCACAGCCCCTAGTAGAGCTTCGCAGGAAAGACTGGAACGCCAGTTATACGACCAGTTCGGTGTTAATCCGGATCAGATCCAATTGGTTGAAGCACATGGTACTGGAACGAAGTTGGGTGATCCCATTGAATTCGATGCGCTGAATCGAAGTTTCCGGAATTATACAAGTCGTTCACAATATGCTGTACTAGGTTCGATCAAGTCCAATATGGGACATTCGATTGCAGCAGCGGGCATAGCCGGTGTGATCAAATTATTATTGGCCTTGAAACATCAACAGATTCCGCCATCCATTCATTATTCCAAAGCGAATCCCGATATTGATTTTTCGAAAAGTCCATTCTATGTCAATACTCAATTAATTCCATGGCATACACCCCCCGGACAAAAAAGGGCTGCACTTGTAAGCTCATTTGGCTTTAGTGGAACCAATGCTCACCTTGCCATTGAGGAGCCTCCTGGAGAGTTGTCTCCTTTAATACATAAACCGGGTTATCTATTGGTGTGGTCTGCACAATCGACAGGACAGTTAAGGGAACAAGTGAGACGAATGGTGCAACATTACGGGAAAGTGGCTGCCCGGCTTGATTTTGCTAGTGCAAGCTTTACTTTGATGACGGGGAGAAGGCATTTGGAGCATCGGGCAGCCTGTGTAGTCCAGCATTCGGACGATCTGGCCTCCATTTTGGAACAATGGCTGGACACCGGAGGCTCATCACAGATCTACACGACGGATTTATCAGGCCAGCCTTCCCAAGAGCAATCCGTTCTTCGACGTTTTGGCAATGAATGTATCCAACAAATAGCTACCGAATCATTAGATGATTCGCGATATGTTGAAAACCTGCATACTATTGCAGAACTGTATGTACAAGGGTATGAATTGGATTATAACCGGCTTTATTTGACAGAAAAGGTTAAAAGAATACCTCTGCCAACGTATCCTTTTGCACGGGAAAAATATTGGGTGAGGTCTGGGATAGCGACGAGGTCCGTTGAAACAGATGTAAAAAGTGAGATTTCGAATGTTGCTTCTGACAACAAAGAGGAGAGAATAGCAAAGCTTCTTTTGAAGCAATGGAAGCATTCGGCAGTTACAAATCCTGATCCTGGGCATGGAAAAGTTGTGGTTGGATCTACACTGGAAACCGTTGGGCTTGCCAATAAACTTTCACAAATAATACTGGGCAGCCAGGTTGTGCTTGTGAGTGAGGAGGAGCAGGACTCTGGACGTTTGCTCGATGTTTTGATGAATTGTGATGCTTTTATAGATCTGTCAGGCTGTGGCCGAAAGATGGAAGCAGAAGAAATGATGCTGGACAAACTGATCTACTGGTTAGCAAGGCTTCAACAGATGATTGATACCCGTGGACACAAAGAATTAAAGCTGCTTGGAGTCACTATGGGGCTGGAGTCTTTCCCAAATAAATCGATTTATCTAGGTGGAGCAGAACGGGCTGGGCTCTACAGGATACTACAAAGTGAGTACAGACATATTATTTCGCGGCATATCGATGTGGACCCGGCAGACAGTGAGCTTGATGTCGCAGCACAAATCGTTCAGGAGTTAACTCATACGGGTAAGGAACAGGAAGTCTGTTATCGTGAAGGACAGCGGTACAGTGCTTATCTTGATACAATCGAAAACATCAATATACAGCAGTTGAATCAAAACCGACTCGCTTTTCCCTCCAATCACGTTCTTTGGGTCACTGGAGGGACACGGGGTCTAGGCATGCTTTGTGCGCAGCATGCCGTCCGACACTACGGGGTCCGTAAACTTGTTCTGATGGGTCAGACCCCATTTCCATCTCGACATGAATGGGGGACACGACGCGAGGACAAAGATGAGATCGGCAGTAAAGTTAGAAGTATCCTGGAATTGGAGAAGCAGGGCGTACAGATTGAAGTACTGTCTTTTGATATAGGTGATAAAGAGAAACTTCTGGAGGCTGCAAAACACATACGTTCAACGATGGGCGTAGCCGGAGGAGTAATTCACGCAGCTGGCATAGCCGACATGGAAAATCCCGCCTTTATTCGTAAACCACTGGAGTCGATTCGGAACGTATTGTCTCCCAAAATATTAGGCACTGTAGCACTCTATGAATGCTTCCGTCACGATCCTTTGCAATTTTTTGTCCTGTTCTCTTCTGTGGCTGGAGCCATTTCGAAACTTGGTGTCGGACAAAGCGATTACGCTATGGCTAACACCTACATGGATTATTATGCTGCAGCGAATGCCCATACCAGTCCACTTATCAGTATCCAATGGCCGAACTGGAAGGAATCCGGAATGGGTGAGTTTCCAAGTCAAGCTTATAACGAAACCGGTCTGCTTAGCATCACGGATGAAGAAGGATTGAAGCTGCTGGACTGGGCATTAATCACTCAACCAGGTGCAGTCATGCTTCCGGCAATCGTGAGCAGCGAATTCATTGACACTGAGGGGGAATCGGGAATTTCCAGAGTGGTGAAAGCAGAAACGATGTCCGAAATACCTATGACAAGTGGTGTTTCTTTTTCTGATACATCCGATATATTACAGATGAAATTAAGTTCCATATTCGCCGAGGAATTGTGTATTGAACCCGAGAAAGTGAACCCGGACCGATCCTTCGAACATTTCGGGATGGATTCAATCTTGATTGCTCAGCTGGCACGCCGGATGGAACGCGAACTTCAAATTCCTGTGGTGGAACCTGGTCTTTTTTTGGAGTATCCAACGATTGCAGGACTGACAGGGGCTTTGCTGCAAAAATACGCAACAAGTCCACGTACATCTCCCGAAAAGATCAACAGACATGAGGCTCGACAGATTCTCCAGCCGCCCAAAGATCGTTCTCGATCCCGAGTGGCCATCATTGGAATGGCCTGTCATTTCCCGGATGCGGTGAACCCGGAACAATTTTGGAACAATCTAAAAACAGGCAAAAACAGTATACGTGAAATTCCGTCATCCCGGTGGGATTGGAGAACGTACTACCATCCTGATGGCAAAGCCGGGAAAAGCATGAGCAAATGGGGGGCTTTTCTCGATGAGCTGGAATGGTTTGATCCCGATTTTTTCGGAATGGATCATTCCCTGGCAACTCATCTGGACCCTTTGCAAAGGCAGTGGCTTGAGGTTAGCGCTGAAGCACTTGCAGATGCAGGATATGGAAAGAGTCAGCTTGAGTCGCTTGAGGTTGGTGTGTTTGCAGGGGCAAGAACAGGTCATTTCATGAACAAAATACGTCGGGACAACAAACAAACCATTATTGGCACAGGTCAAAATTTTATTACGGCACATTTGGCTCATTTATATAACCTCAGAGGTCCCAACATGGTCGTGGACACCGCTTGTTCCAGTTCCCTAACAGCCATCCATCTGGGTGCCCGGAGTTTGCAGAATGGGGAAGCAGATCTGGTGATCGCTGGTGGGGTTGAAGTTTTATTGGACGAGACCCCTTATCTTTCCCTGACTGCATCAAAGGTGCTGTCACCAGATGGACAATGTAAAACCTTTGATGCCTCCGCTAATGGAATTGGGGTTGGGGAGGGCTGTGGAGTAATCGTCATGAAACGATTGGAACAGGCCATAACGGACGGTGACAAAATCTACGGAGTGATTGATGGCTCTGCGATTAACAATGATGGTCATACAATGGGCGTCACCACACCGAACCCCCAGGCTCAGCAGTCGTTAATCGAACGTGCCATCAAGGATGCAAATATTGATCCGGCTTCAATCAATTATGTAGAAACACATGGAACAGGCACGGTCATTGGAGATCCCATTGAGCTTAAAGCGTTAACCCAAGTGCTGGGAACCAGTATGAAAAAGGGGGATCTTTGCGGTGTGGGAAGTGTCAAAAGCAATGTGGGACATCTGTTGAGTGCAGCAGGGGCAGTTAGCATGATCAAGGTTTTGCTGAGTATGGTACATGGTCAGATCCCGCCCAGTTTAAATTGTCCGCATCCGAATCCGAGATTTCGGTTTGAAGAAAGTCCGTTATTCCTTGTTCAAGAACTTACACCTTGGACCAATAAAGTGTTGCGTGCGGGTGTCAGCGCGTTTGGACTCGGAGGAAATAACGCTCATATCCTTGTCAGCAATGAAGGTGTACCAGACCCAAATAAAGCAACACTGGAACCTCGTTTCAATCGCATTATCTGGAACAGAGCCCGGTTTTGGCCGGATGAGGTTGAGGAGAAAAACTTGGTGGTCGGATCGTCTTCAGGACAAACCCATCGTAAGCCTGAGCATATGCTGTCTTTCTTCACACCGAAAAAATTGCAGTAAGGGGGAACTGTCGTTGATAGGTCGCAATCAAGAAACATACGTGCAACGTTTAAGCCACAGCAACGCCATCGTTCAGGATCATCGTGTACACGGAATTTGTACGTTACCCGGGGTCACCCTACTGGATATGATCTATCGTTTGTCGGTTTTATATTTAGAGACACACTCTGTCGAATTGCGGCATATTTTGTTTACAACGCCCATTGTGACATCAGAGCAATTTGATCGCGAGATTGCTGTGACGTTCTCACCTGTACCTTCAGAGTTGCAATGGAGGGTAACCATTACAAGCAACAAAGTGATGAATGGTACCATCGATCAGGGCAGTGAAGAACAACATATGCAATGTACGATGTTTCTTGTTGATCCTGAGTTTAATCCACCCGTGATCCATGTTCAGGATCTGAAAACTCAATCCCGAGATCAGTGGAGCATGGATGAGGTTTATCAATTGGCGCGGCAGGTCAACATCGAGCATGGGCCATTTATGCAAACTTCAGGGGTCGTCTACCAATATGAGAATCAGGAGCTTATGTGTCTGAATCTCAGTGAGCAGGCTTCCGTTTACTCCAATGAATTTTATGCACATGCAGCTTTTTTGGATGGGGCAACTTTTGCGGGCTCCTCATTTCGTTTAAAGGAAAAAGCACAGGGGATGTTTGATGATCAGACTCCCTATATTCCTTTTATGATTGAACGCTTCTGTATTTATGGTCCGTTACCTGACACCATTGGTGTGTACTCGCTCGCTCGACCATTGATAAACGATAATTCTGTCTCATCACCAGATCTGATTTCTACAGATATTAGAGTGGTTGATTCTGCTGGCAAGTCCTTGGTTGAATTTGAGCGTTTAACCGCTAAACGTATTCGTAATCCTCATTTGATACAGAAATGGGCCGAAGTACATCAGAATCCAAATGGGGTAGAAGGCTCAGGTTCAGAGGATACATCTGTACCAGAGCTGGCCACACAGGTCAATATACAAGATTCACCTGTCAGCATAGATGATACATCCGAACTATCGAATCAGCGAAGAGGTGTTCCAGAAGGGAACACGAAGCAGGTTGCGGGCTACTTAAAGGTAGAGATAGGCAAAGTGCTTGGAACATCTGAAGCGAATTTGGACACAGAGCTGGGATTTTATCAGATGGGACTGGATTCCTTGCAGCTTATCAACCTTTCAAGGACGCTGGAGAACAAAGTGAAGGAACAGCTTTACCCCACGCTGTTATTTGAATATTCCAATATTAAGTCTCTTGCTGCATACCTGCACCAACATTGGCCTGAGGCATTTACTGAAAATCAGTACACGGAGAGCAAAGCTTCGGCCAGCAAGGCAAGCATCAAAACATCAGAACTCAATCATGATCGGGGAAAGAGCGATGATTACTCATCTGTCATGCTCGAACCCTTCTGGGAAGAGGCCACGCTGCGTATGCGTAACACCTCCAACACAGTGCGGAGCCACGTTATTATTCTTTGCGAGCAGGCAATTGGACATGATCAAATGATCAAGGAATGTTTTCCGCAATCAGAGGTTGTCACACTAACCAGTGAACGTACCATGCCACAGTCATTTGAACAAATGTGCGAGCAATGTATAGTCTGGCTTCAGAATTACATGCAGCAGTTTCCCAAAGTGGAGACCCATATTCAAATAATTGGTCCGTCAGGAACGGGCACTGATTTTTCAGGCGCGATGGGAGCCCTTTTAAGAACAGCTCATGCAGAGAACCCTCATCTGCATGGACAGATCATCACGGTGAATGATATTCATAACGTTACAAGAACCCAATGGGCGGACTGGTTGGATAAAGAGCGAGTAACACATTCCTCGGGAGTCAGTGAAGTGTGTTACACCGGAAAATCTCGTGTGCGGATGGTGAAAAAATACCGTGAGAAGCCGATACCGATGCTGCAGAAAAGCCAGTATGTTGCAAAAGATGGTGTTTATCTGATTACTGGTGGATTGGGTGGATTAGGCTTGATGGTAGGTCGCCATTTGGCTGAGCAAGGGAGGGTTACATTGGCGCTGGTGGGGCGTTCTTCTCTTGGCAAAAAAGAGTCCGATAAGATATCGGAGTTGAAGAGTCTGGGAGCGGATGTTCATTATTTTCAGGCAGATCTAACGCATAGCGAGCAGACGAGTCATGTCATCCAGCAGATTCGGACCAGTCTGGGAGTTATTCGGGGAATCATACATTGTGCAGGAGTTACCCGGGACCAATTCATTTTACAGAAAACAAAAGAGAATATTTCGGAAGTGCTAGGCCCTAAAGTGAGCGGACTTTGGTACCTGGATGAATATACTCGTGATCAACCACTGGACTTTTTTATTTTATTCTCTTCACTATCGGCTGTGCTCGGGAATATGGGACAAGCAGATTATGCTTGTGGTAACGCTTTTATGGATCGGTTTGCAGAGCGGCGTCAGCAACAGGTTGTGGCAGGACAGCGATCAGGCAGAACCCGTTCAATTAATTGGCCTCTATGGGCGAATGGAGGCATGTCGATCGATCCAGTTTACGAGCAGCAGTTGGAAGTCAAAACGGGATTGGCCCCGCTGCCTCAAGACGAAGGAATGCAACTGTTCGATTCGCTTATGATGAATGCATCAACGCAGACTGTTGTGATGTATGGTAAACCTTCGTTTATCCGAAGTTTTGCACAAACTACTATCCATGTGGAGGGCCCTTCTGCAGCAAAAGTTTTAAATCATGAGGTTCCTCGAAAAGAAAAGCGACCATCGGAAATGCATACAGAAGATATAGCCATTATTGGTGTGGCTGGCCGCTATCCGATGGCTCGGAATGTGGATGAATTTGCTGCCAATCTGTTATCAGGTAAGGATTGCATTACAGGTTTTCCCAGAGATCGTTGGGAACAGGGGCGGTTTTTGTATACGCCGGATTCATATTATCAGTTTGGGGGATTCATCGATAAGATTGATGAGTTCGATCCACTATTTTTTAATTTATCTCCCCGTCAGGCGGAGATGATGGACCCCCAGGCAAGACTTTTTCTGGAGACGGCATGGGAAGCCTGTGAAGATGCGGGATTTCGCGTTGAACGCAGTCAGCACCAGGATACTTCAACAGGTACCCGGAGTGTGGGTGTATTTGCCGGCGTATTCTGGAATCATTATGAGCTGTTTGCATCGGAACTGACAGATCGCGGTGTACCTACATCCTTGGGGGTCAGCGCAGCATCCGTTGCAAATATGGTATCGTATTGCATGAATTTCCATGGTCCTTCTCTTGCGGTAGATACCATGTGTTCCTCCGCATTAACGGCCATTCATCTGGCCTGCGAAAGCATTCGAAATGAGGAATGTGAGTATGCTCTTGCAGGCGGAGTCAACGTCATTACGCATCCGCATCGATACATGTTTTTAAAAGAGGCACAGCTGTTGTCATCCGATGGACGTTGTCGCAGTTTTGGAGAGGGCGGAGATGGATATGTGCCGGGTGAGGGAGCCGGAACGGTGTTGCTGACCAGTCTGAGTCATGCCGAAGAGCAAGGCTATTCCATCTATGGTGTTATTAAAGGGTCTGCAATCAATCATGGAGGAAAAACATCAGGCCCAACGGTGCCAGACTCAACAGCACAGTCGGAAGTTATTAAACATGCATTCAAACGTTCAGGGGTTGATCCTCGAACGGTCAGTTATTTTGAGACACACGGCACAGGAACGTCCCTCGGAGATCCGATCGAGGTACAGGGACTGAACAAAGCATTGGCGGACTGGTCACTGCCGGAACAGAGTTGTGCAATTGGTTCACTGAAGTCCAATATCGGGCATTTGGAAGCGGCTGCGGGTGTGGCTGCGTTAACCAAGGTACTGTTACAGATGAAACACAATCGGATTTTTCCTTCCTTACATGCGGAACGTCTGAATCCGTACATTCCTTTTCAGAACACTCCTTTTTATGTGGAGAGGGAAGGAAGAGATTGGAGAAATGTGAAGGCAGATCGTAACAATCCAGAAACGGGACCTTTGCGAGCAGGTATTAGTTCCTTCGGGGCAAACGGCAGTAACGCCCATTTGATTGTTGAAGAATATGCATCAACAGCAGTAAATTCCAGTTCGGATTCCGAGTCCGAGCTTCCAGTCATTGTTCCGTTATCTGCCAAAAGTCAAACAAGTCTGCTTGATCATGTGCGCGACATGATGAATTATCTCTCCACCAGTAAGGAACATCAAAATTCCGCCGCCACACTGGGAATCAAGCTATCCAATCTGGCATACACGCTGCAGGTGGGCAGAGAGCATATGCGATACAGGGTTGCCTTTGTTGTCAGTTCTCTTGAAGAGCTGAGAAGGAAATGTACAGAGTATGTGCAAAGCAAAGACCAAGGCCAGCGGATTGGATCTTTGAACAGTCGGGTTGGTTATGAGGGAGAAGTCAGGCTTCAAGAAGATGCGATCACAGAACTGTTTCAATCAGATGAAGACATTCGGACAGCAATCGAAATATGGATGAACAAAAGAAAGATGGCTTCAATCGCTGAAGTATGGGCCAAAGGAATAACCATTGATTGGAACAGCATGTACCAGAAGGACAGCAGGCCTACTCGAATCAGTCTCCCTACCTATTCATTTCAAAGAGAACGCTATTGGGTCCCCATGGTCCATGCAAAAAGGGAGAGCGGGACTGCAGGTTTCGGCAAAAAGGTTACAGTTCTGCACTCCATGCTGCACCATAACCGCTCAGATCTGCTGCGGGGCCAGTGGTACAGTAGTCAGTTCAATGGCAATGAGCCTTTCCTAAGCGATCATGTGGTACAGGGGCACAAGCTGCTTCCAGCTGTTGTTCAGCTGGAGATGGCCCGGGCAGCAGCGGCGCATGCAGCGAATTGGCCTCCGCTCACACACAGTCTGCTGCTGCGGCATGTAATGTGGAGCAGGCCGCTCGTTGTTGGAGAGGAGCCTCTGGAGGTTCATCTGGCGCTTGAGGCTGAGGCAGATGAGAGCTTGTCCTATAAAATATCGGCAGCGTCATCAATTGAATCTGGAGAAGCGGTGTATAGTCAAGGGCGTGTAAGTGTGGGACGACCTCTCGCAGAAGCCGTGCAAACCTTGGATTTGCACGCTGTGCGCAGCCGGTGTACAGAGGGACAGGCCAGTGGAGCAGTTTGTTATGAAGCATTCCGAAAACTGGGTCTGGAGTACGGTCCGTCCCATCAGACCATTGCCGAATTGCAATGGGGGGCAAACGAGGCCTTGGCGCAGCTGCGTCTGCCACAAGCGCTCTTCGAAGGGCAAGGTGACACCGTGCTGCATCCCGGTATGGTGGATGGGGCCTTGCAAGCATCCATCGCCCTGCTGGCCGGAGATCAGATCGCGGAAGTGCTGAGATCCACTACTCTGGAGGGTGCAGTAAGCTTGGAGAGCACGGCCCTTGCGAGCACAACAGAACGACATGGGAACCCGCCCGCTTCCGCTCCTTTGCCTTTTGCGCTGGAGGAGGCGGAAGTGATATCTCCTTGCCAGGCGCACATGTGGGCGGTGGTGCGTGTTCGCCCCGAGCGAGCGGCATCTTCCGCTGCGGAGGCTAGCGTCCGTAAACTGGATCTGGAGCTGTGCGATTCAGAGGGACAGGTTTGCATTCGACTGCGGGGCGTGACCTCGCGTGTGCCCGAAAGCCGGGAAGGTGTGCTGCTGGTGCAGCCCGAGTGGCAGGAGCTGCCGAAGCGCTCCCTACCGGCTGAAGCTGTGGGGGTTGAACCCGCGGTGCTGCTGTGTGATTGGGCCCCGCAAGACTTCGCGGCTGCGGATGTGTCCTGGAAGCAGATGGTGTTAACGGGGGCGTTGGAGGCGCGGTACGGACAGGCTGTTCAGGCCATTCTGCACCATGTGCAGCAGCAGCTTGCGATGCAGCGAAGCCACCGGATGGCTGTGCAGGTCGTCGTGGCGGGAGATGAACAAGGGAGACGGTTCGCCGGCCTGAGCGGGCTGCTGCGGACGGTGCGACTGGAGCATCCGGGCTGTCTGGCACAGCTTGTCGAAGTCCGGCCAGAGACATCGGCCGCCATATTGACCGAGCAGTTGCACCAGTGTGCGCTCCATGCGGAGGAGAGCCACCTGCGTTGGGAAGCGGGTGAGCTGAAGCGAGCGGGCTGGCAGGCGGTTGACGTGGACATGGATACGAATGTGGATATGGATATGGATGAGATGACGAATGGGAATGCAGAGACAGAGGTGAAGACAAAGCGGAAGAGCGGCTTCCCACTGTTGTCTCCTTGGAGAGACGGAGGCGTGTACGTCATTACAGGCGGAGCCGGTGGCCTGGGACGGATCTGGGCCCGGGAGATTTCAGCCCAAACGGAAGGCAGTACGCTCATATTGACTGGTCGATCCCCGGCGATGCCAGAGGCGGTACAGCGAGAGATGGCGCAGCTTCCTGCCCGGGTGCTTTATGAAGCAGTGGACGTTACCGATCGGGAGGCGGTCCACGGACTGTTCGGGCGTATCCGTCAGCAGTATGGCTGGGTGAACGGGGTGCTGCATTGTGCCGGAGAAATCCGGGACAGTCTGATACGGTACAAAACGGAATCCGACTGGCAGGCCGTGCTGGCCCCGAAAGTAAACGGTATACGGAATCTGGAAGAAGCGATCGGGACCGAAGCGCTGGATGTGCTGTTGCTGTTCTCCTCGGGTGCAGCGGTGACGGGGAATGCAGGGCAGGGTGATTATGCCGCCGCGAATGGGTATATGGATGCGTATGCGGTGAACCGAAATGCGCGGATGAAACGCGGGGAGTGTCAAGGGCGAACCTTGTCCATTAACTGGCCGTTGTGGGAAGAAGGCGGAATGCAGCTGGAGGAAGAGGGGAAGCAGCGTCTGTGGAAACAGCATGGACTGAGACCGCTGGGAACCGCGTCGGGAGTAAAGGCGTTGTATCAGGCCTGGGAGAGTGGAAGCAGTCAGGTAGCGGTGGCGGAAGGCAAGCTGTCGGTGCTGCGAAGAAGCCTGCTGGAGCCGGGATATTCGGGGTCGGGCCAACCGATCGAGCCGGTAAAGTCAGACAAGCTTGAATCGATGTCGGAACCGTTATCCACCAAGCTTGGAGCCCCTCTGGCGGGAGGCATGACCCAACAGGAAGCTGTATCTGTGCTCACGTTGGAAGTGGCCGCTTTGTTGAACGTAGGGGAGCAGGACGTGGACCCGGACATGGACTGGAGTGAATATGGTTTGGACCCGGTGCAATGGAGTGAACTTTCCCGCAGACTGCTGGCCCGGCATGGATGGGATATTTCTGCAGAGACACTGTTGGAACAAATGAGCCTCCACGCAACCGCTGAGCAGTTCGTGGGTCCATTAAACCTTTCCAAGAGTTCAACAGCAGATATATCTGTGAGTATCGAGGATACGGAAGAGGTTACTGGACTTGAAGGCAATCTGGAGGATCAAACCATCCTTTGGTTAATTAAAACATTGGCACCCGTGATTGGCTTGCCAGAATCAAGGATTGAGCCGGATGTCCCGCTGGAGCAGTATGGTATCGATTCGCTGCTCATTATGAAGATGACGGACGTATTGGAGAATGAATTGGGGTCTCTGTCCAAAACGCTGTTCTTTGAATATCAGACCCTGAGGGAGCTAAGTCATTACTTTATGAACATTCATCAGGTGCGTTTGGATAAGCTGCTTCAGCAACGAGGGATGAAACCAGCCGGAATGACACAGAAGAATGTGCTAGCGAATTTACAGAATGTGTCGGACTCCCAAACACACGCACCAACACACGCCGTGATGTCGAAACGAACGCTGCTGACAGGAACCCCATTCGAACCCGAAGCCGAACCTATTTTGAAAAAAACGGACCCGGACCTGTCCATTCATATGGACTCACCTTCTGATGGTGAAAAGGGCAAGAATAATCAGCATCAGGATATTGCCATTATCGGAATGGCGGGCAGATATCCTGGTGCCCGTAATATCGGTGAATTCTGGCATAACCTGCGTAGTGGTATGGACAGTATTACCGAGATTCCATCTGAACGTTGGGATCACGGGCAGGTGTATAACCCAGAGCCAGGAATTCCAGGCAAAACTTATGGCCGTTGGGGTGGTTTTTTGGATGGTGTGGATGAGTTTGATCCGTTGTTTTTCAAGGTATCTCCTCGTGAAGCCGAAACAATGGACCCTCAAGAACGACTTTTTTTGCAGTGTGTATATGAAACACTGGAAGATTCGGGATACACAAGACAAAGCTTGAGCACGGAGAAAGTGGGCGTCTATGTAGGTGTGATGTATGAGGAGTATCAGCTCTATGGGTCCCAGAACTTCATGGCATTCAACGGTAATCCTTCTTCCATTGCCAATCGGGTTTCGTATTTCTGTAATTTTCGCGGACCAAGCATGGCCGTGGATACAATGTGTTCGTCGTCATTAACATCCATTCATTTGGCCTGTCAAAGCCTGAGACAGAACGAGTGCCAGGTAGCTGTAGCTGGCGGTGTGAATGTGTCGGTCCATCCCAACAAATATATTCTTTTGTCTCAAGGGAAGTTTCTGTCCAGCAAAGGACGGTGTGAAAGCTTTGGCCAAGGTGGGGACGGCTATGTTCCGGGTGAAGGTGTCGGCGCGGTTCTGTTGAAACCGTTGGCGAGAGCCATAGCGGATGGGGACCGGATTTACGGTGTGATCAAAGGATCGGCGCTGAATCACGGGGGGAAAACCAATGGATACACCGTGCCAAATCCCAACGCACAGGCTGAGGTTATCGGTGACGCCTTGCTTGAAGCAGGTATTGATCCGCGAACGATCAGTTACGTGGAGGCGCATGGAACAGGAACCTCGCTCGGGGACCCTATTGAAGTGGCCGGTTTAACAAAAGCATTTCAGCGGACGGTCCAATCCAACTTCAAGTGTGCCATCGGTTCAGCCAAATCCAACATTGGTCACTGCGAGAGCGCAGCAGGCATTGCTGCGGTAACCAAAGTGTTGCTGCAGCTGCAGCATGGGGAACTCGCGCCATCCTTGCACGCGGAAGAGACCAATCCAAACATTGATTTTACCCAGAGTCCATTTGTGGTTCAGAAGTTGCTCGAACCATGGAAGCGCCCGGAACTAGATGGAGTGCAGATCCCAAGACGTGCAGGCGTATCTTCATTTGGAGCTGGGGGTGCCAATGCACATATCATCATTGAAGAGTATACCCAGACAGGTATGGACTCGGAACAGATAACAGTTGGCAAAGATCACCCTAAATCTCCTGTTATCGTTGTGCTGTCCGCAAGAAATCAGGAACGACTCTTGGCAAAGGCCAAAGACTTACTTGAGGCGTTATACACCGGAATATATGTGGATTCGGATATGAGGGACCTGTCCTATACTTTGCAAGTTGGACGTGAATCGATGGAAGAGCGTCTGGGCTTGCTGGCGGCGTCCATAGAGGAACTCATTGCGAAACTAAAAGAGTATGTTGAACAGGCAAACAATCTGGAAACACAAACTTCGCAAATGGTTTTTTATACCGGTCATGTGAAAAAGGGTAAAGAGATGCTTTCCATCCTTAGTCGGGATGAGGATATGGAAGAAATGGTGAACCGGTGGATTCAGAAGGGCCAGCATGAGAAATTACTGGATTTATGGGTGCAGGGTCTGAACCTGGACTGGAATACATTATATGGTGCTGAGGGTAAACCCCAACGGATCGCCCTACCGACCTATCCATTTGCAAGAGAAAGATACTGGATCCCACAGCAATCTCAGGGCAACACGATAAGTGAATCAAAAGTTAAGCAGGAGGAACCTCCTCTTGCAAACCCATCGGAGCCATCGGACCATAATCTTATGCTGACCCCAATATGGGAAGTAGTCGAAAAGACTGAAAAGTCCGAATTCAATCCTGGAAATAAACGATGGCTGGTCATTGGAGGTACAACGGAGCAATGGGAGATGGTTCATCAGATCCATGCAAAATCAATCCGTATGGATGCGGAAACTGCTGTAGATCCCGTCAGTCTGATGAATGCCTTGAAAAAGGTCGATACGATTGATCATATCATTTGGTTATCCAATCATATGTCTCTCCCTCCAACGTCACTGAATCATATGATATTGGCACAGAATATGGGCGTGAAAAATGTGTTTCGAATCATTAAAGCCATGATTCAATTGGGATATGGTCATCGTCCGTTGGAATGGTCATTCTTAACCTGTCAGACACAATCCGTATGGTCTAGCGACCCGGTTAATCCTGCGGATGCCGGAGTTCATGGTCTTGCCAGCTCAATGGCGCAGGAGTTTCCACAATGGTATGTGCGTCTTGTGGATTTGCAAGCTGGTAACATCAATGAACGTTCCATTCGTGGAGCGCTCTCACTGGAACCGAAAAGTAAAGGGGATCTCCAGGTCCATCGAAACAACCGCTGGTACAGTCAGGAACTTGTTCGCCTGGAGAGCAATGCCCCTCAGGACAACAACAATTATCGTTATGGTGGAATATATGTTGTCATTGGCGGGGCCGGCGGGATCGGAGAAGTATGGAGTGAATATATGATTCGGACCTATCAGGCGAGAGTGATATGGATCGGGAGAAGTGAATACAACGACGAGATACGGAATAAACAGAATCGTTTGTCAGCTCTGGGGGCTGCTCCCGAATATATTTCGGCCAATGCAGCCAGTGAAGAGGAATTAATGAGTGCGTATGAAACGATCAAAAGCCGGTTCAAGACCATAAATGGTATTGTGCATTCAGCAATTGTTTTGCAAGATGGCAGTCTGGAGCAGATGACAGAGGAACAGTTTCAACATGTATTTGTCGCCAAACTGGATGTAAGTGTTGGGATGGCAAACATATTTGCGAAAGAAAATCTGGACTTTGTCCTTTTTTTCTCATCTATGAACTCTTTTACCAGACAACCAGGCCAGAGCAATTACTCGGCGGGCTGTATGTTTAAAGATTCGTTTGCGCATTGGTTGCGACAATCCTGGACATGTCCGGTCAAAATTATGAACTGGGGTTTCTGGGGGAGTGTAGGCCGTGTGGCTTCATTGGAATACAGGGAACGCATGAACCGGATGGGTGTGAGTTCAATTGAGGGGCCAGAAGCGATGGAAGCCTTGGAGATGCTCATGAGCATAGATCTTACACAGGCTGCCTTGTTAAAAACAAAAACAAATTTGATTCCTGGAATCAATATGCAAAAATCTGTACAAGTCTATATGTCGGATCAGCCTCTAAAGGCAAGCAGGCCAGTGACTCGTGACCTCGTGCATACCTCTCATCCAGACAAGAATCCAAGCCATTTGCTCCAAGAGATGGAGCCATTGCTTGCAAAACTGATGTGGGTGCAGCTGCAAGCCTCCGGTTGGTTTGAATCCGATGTTAGCTCCGGCACTCTGGCTGAATTAACACAGAATTTGTCGGACACCTATGCGCATTGGATCAGAGGAAGTTTGACCGCGCTAGTCCGTTACGGCTATCTGATGAAAACCGATTTTGGTTACAGGGTATGCAATTACGACGAGCCGAATGCCGAAACGGCTTGGCAGGAATGGGAGCATAACAAACCCGGATGGATCAAACACCACGGCGCGGAATCACAAATCAGATTGGTTGAAACGATGCTGAAGGCGCTGCCAGATATTATCGGCGGAAAATGCCTAGCAACCGAGATTATGTTTCCTGATTCCTCTATGGAATTGGTCGGGGGGATATACACGTGAAAATAAACCGTTATAACGAAGTGCTTGCTGAAACAGCACTACATTATGTGCAGCATAAAATCCAGTTGGACAGCTCTGCTCTCCGCATGATGGAGATTGGGGCGGGAACCGGAGGAACAAGCGCAGCCGTTTTGCACAGACTGAAACCGGTGGAACAACATATTCAAGAGTATGCATATACGGATGTATCCCAAGCATTCCTTTTGCATGGTGAACAGAAGTATGGAGCAGGCAGGTCATTCCTGAATTATCGTATGTTTGATGTTCGTTATGCTCCGTCTGCCCAACAGATAGACACCGGTGCCTATGATGTGGTCATCGCAGCCAATGTGCTGCACGCAACTCCCGATTTGCGGACAACACTGCGTAATGTGAAGGCTCTGCTAAAACAAGGCGGAATGCTGTTAATTAACGAGATTAGCAGCAATTCCCTTTTTACTCACCTTACCTTTGGTTTATTGGATGGATGGTGGCTGTATGAGGACCCCGAGCTTCGTCTAACCGATTCTCCCGGAGTAGCACCTCATGTATGGGAACAGCTGTTACTGGAAGCGGGTTTTCATTCTATCGAATTTCCTGCACAAGATTGGCACGAGGAAGGGCAGCAGGTCATTGTGGCATACAGTGACGGCATAGTAAGGCAGATCGACGCGGAAGTTACTCCAGTTGGATCATCCAATCAGGCACGGTCTGAATTACAGTCCAATGATTCGTTCTCTCCAGGAAGCCGTCCTGAACTGCAAGAAAAGAAGCCGAGCAAGTCATCTCTTGGTTTGGAGAGCACTTCAGCAACCACATTGAAAGCACATGTAAGAGAGATCGTTACAGATATGCTGTCTGCTTCGCTTAAAGTGAACACCACCATGATTGATTCAGAGGAACCCTTCTCCGAATATGGAGTGGACTCCATTACAGGCGTGCGGCTTATTCAGTCGATCAACGAGGCGTTATCCATATCTTTGCAGGTCTCCATCCTGTTTGATTATAGCTCCATTGAGTTGTTATCCAACCATATCGTTGAAAAGTATAGGGACGGCCTTGTGCAAACCATCGAAAAGATTTCCAAATCTGTAGATCCGGTGGAGTTGAGCTCTAAAGCTACTGCCCCGCATGCATACAAAACAGAAGGTTCATCCGAACACAATCATGACCAGCATTTTGTGTTCCCAGAGTCTTATAGTCCTTTAAAGGTGGAGCGGGGAGATATCGCTATTATTGGGATGAGCGGGCGATTTCCGCAGTCAGATGATATTCATTCCTTATGGGGGAATTTAGTCACAGGAAAGGATCTGGTCGGGAGAGTTACGCGTTGGGATCTATCATCTTATTTTGAAAAGGATACTTCCTTTTGCAGCCATGGTGGATTTTTGGAAAACATAGATGAATTTGATCCTCAATTTTTCAACATTTCAGGTACGGAAGCTGCTCATATGGACCCGCATCAGCGAATTTTTCTTGAGGAATGTTGGAAGGCGCTGGAGGATGCTGGATATGCAGGGCAGGCAGTTGCCGGGCTGAAGTGTGGTGTATACGCAGGATTTAATGAGCTTGATTACCGGACACTGCTTGGAACGAATCCTGTTCCGCAGGCATTCTGGGGTAACTCGGGTTCAGTCATTCCTGCTCGAATCGCATATTATCTGAATTTGCAGGGCCCTGCTATTGCAGTGGATACGGCATGTTCAAGCTCACTCGTATCGGTTCATCTGGCTTGTCAGGGATTATGGTCTGGGGAGACGGAAATGGCGCTTGCCGGAGGAGTCTTTATACAGTCCACCCCAGGTTTTTTCATTGCATCCAACCGGGCCGGCATGCTCTCAACGACAGGAAAATGTCATACCTTCGACCAGCGGGCAGATGGATTTGTGCCTGGAGAAGGTGCAGGAGTTGTAGTTCTGAAGCGTTTGAGTGATGCTTTGCGTGACAGGGACAACATCCATGGGGTTATTCGCGGTACAGCCATTAACCAGGATGGAGCCTCGAACGGGCTCACCGCGCCGAGTGCGAAGTCTCAGGAGCAGCTCATGAGAGAGGTCTACAATCGTTTTGACATCCATCCTGGAAATATCCAACTGGTTGAAGCCCATGGAACGGGAACTAAATTGGGAGATCCCATTGAATACAGTGCGCTTGTGAAAGCGTTCCGGTCGTACACCGAAGAGGAAAATTACTGTGCTCTTGGTTCAATCAAAACGAATATTGGACATGCTGCGGCCGCTGCCGGTGTAGCTGGACTGATTAAAATTTTACTTTCCTTAAAACATGCAAAAATTCCAGCTTCCCTTCATTTTCAGGAAGGCAATGAACACATTCCGTTTGCAAGCAGTCCTTTTTACATCAATACAGAGACAATCGATTGGATCACACCGCCAGGTATTAAAAGGATGGCCGCAATCAGCGCTTTTGGCTTCAGTGGAACGAATGCGCATATGGTCATTGAACAAGCACCTGTCATGGGAAGTCAGAAGGTCAATCGTCCCGGGAACCTGATTGTTTTATCGGCTCAGTCACAGGAACAATTGGAAGTTCAAGTCAAGCAACTGGTTAGCTTCTGCAAAGAACAATCCGATGTGAGCTGCTGGGATATGAGTTATACATTGCTCATGGGACGAAAACATCTGAACTACCGATTGAGCTGTGTTGTCCGTAATGAGCAAGAGTTGATCAGAATATTGGAGAAGTGGCTTGAAAAGGGAGCCGCAGCAGAAGTTCAGGTGGTGGAACTGTCACATACACTGCGCCCGCAGTCTTCATTAATGCGTTATGGAAATGAATGTTTGCAGAATTGTTCGGAATCACCGAATTCGGCCGAATTTACGGAAAAATTAGCAGCAGCAGCAAGCTTATATATGCAGGGATATCATCTTGATTTTGAATTGTTGTTTAAGCATGCGCCCGCAGGACGAATCTCACTGCCCGTGTATCCGTTTGCCAAGGATAAGTACTGGATTGATGCTGGTCACCTACCAACAAATGATCATACGATCCAACAACATGCTAACCAGAGCATAGAGGACTCAAACCAGTTGCTTCATCCTTTGCTGCATCGTAATACTTCGAATTGGGCTGCCCTCCAATTCAGTTCCACCTTTGATGGTGAGGAGCTTTTCCTGAAGGATCATGTCGTGCAAGGGGAAAGTGTATTTCCGGGTGCAGCCTATCTGGAGATGGCTCGTGCTGCAGTGGAAATGGCTCATACGCATGATGATCTAGAACGGATATGGATAAGTCTGAGCCATATCGGCTGGTATGGTCCACTACAGGTGAACAATGAGCCTGTTCAGGTTGACGTCTTGCTTCATCCGCTTGAACGGGGAGCAATCGAGTTTCGGATACAGAGCCAAGGTGCGGAAGAGACTGTTGTTCACTGTCTTGGGCAAGCGGCAATGATGGAGCCGCAGGAAGTTGGACAGACAGATCTGACACAGATCAGAGCCCAATGCACCGAAGGGTTTTATACAAGAGAGGGTTGTTACAACCAGTTTAAACAAATGGATCTGCAATACGGGGATTATTATCAGGGAATTGAAGAGTTGTACATCGGGACCAATCAGGCGCTTGCCAAACTGAGCCTTGCAGGAGGGTTTTCCCATGAATATGGCGGAGGTCAGCTTCACCCTGGTCTTACAGACAGTGCCTTACAGGCATCCATTGGACTTCTGTTGGTGGCAGCAGGAGGTCCACCTGTTACAACACCGGTTCCGTTTGCCATGGAGCAAGTGGAGATTTGGGGAAACAGTGCATCATTAATGTGGTCGCATGTTCGCGTCTGTACTCCGAATGACGCTCTAGTTGAAACGAAAAAGGTTGATATTGATGGATATGACGATAAGGAACAGCTTGTCCTTCGAATCAAGGGGCTGACGTTCCGCGAGCTTCCTAGACAGGTAGAGCAGCATGGGGATGAAGGGACTTTGCTGGCTGAACCCTACTGGAGAGTGGCACCTGCTGACACATTTGCCGGAGGTGTTTCCGGGAATGAGACCTTAACCGTGGACAATCATGTGGTGCTTTTATTCGAAGATAGCAATCACAGTTATCCAGGAATTGAGAAATATTTACAGCTATTTTCCATTCAAAGTGTACGTATTCCGTCAACGGATTCCAAACAGTCTTGGGACAAATTATTTACCAACAGCGCATTGCGGGTGCTTGAAGAGATCCAGCTTCTTCTGATGCAGGCAGTGTCCCATGTTAACGATGAAAAATGGCTGCAAATTGTCATTCCTGGCGAATTGTCGTTGTATCAGGGATTTGCTGCTATGTTAAGAACGGCCGAGCTGGAGAATCCATTCTTTCATGGTCAGGTTATTGAAATTTTGAATGAAACGGAATCGGAGATGCTGGCAAACATGCTCGTAGATAATCGGGCCTACCCGGAGCATGGTTTAATCCGTTATAAGAGTACACCAGGGCAATCAGGTATTGGGCTTCGTCATGTTCAGAACTGGAAAATGATTGAACATGATCCATTTGAAAGTGCATTCGACATCCCATGGAAACCCGAAGGGGTCTACGTTATTACCGGGGGAGCAGGTGCTCTCGGGATTATCATGGCTGAAGAAATAGCGCTTCATGCACCCTCCTGCACCATTGTTGCTGTAGGGAGAGCATCCTTGTCAACCATTCGGAAGCCATTGGATGCTTTACGTGAGAAAGGAATAAACCTTCTTTACAGACAAGGGGATATTTCGGATCGACAGACCGTGCAAGAATTAGTGAGTTCATTCAAGATGGAGTTTGGTAAGTTGAACGGGATCATTCATTGTGCAGGAATTATACAGGATGACCCCATTTTTGCTAAAAGAGAGGACGATCTTCGCAACGTTTTTGCACCGAAGGTGTCCGGTATTGTTTATTTGGACGAAGCCACTCGGGAGGACAAACTGGATCTGTTCATCGTTTGTTCGGCTGTTGCCGCGATGTTTGGCAACCCTGGACAAGCCGACTATGCGGCAGCCAACGCTTTTATGGATTCTTTTGCATCTGAACGGCACCAGCGAGTGCAGAAGGGTGAGCGGTACGGGCGGACCTTGTCCATAAACTGGCCGCTGTGGACTGAAGGGGGTATGACGATACCTGAAACCGTTCAGCAAAGGATGTTCCATCGTTACGGTTTGGCGGGAATGGAAACGTCAAGCGGCATACAGGCCTTCTATCGGGCTTTGGCAACAGAAGCTGGACAGATTGCTGTTTTGTCGGGTGATATGACCCGGATCAGGAGGCTTCTACATTCCAAAAACCAACAGGGATCCCTGGTTTTTAATGGTGAGAGCGAAAGACTGGAAACGATGAAAGAAATAAATTCTCCTGTGGGGGAATCAAACCGATCACAGGCAGCTGACAAACCCAAACGAACGGTTCAATTTTTGATCCAAACTCTTGCCGAAGTTATTGGACTGCCCGAGTCTCGCGTTCGAGCGAATGCACCTCTGGAGCAGTATGGAATCGATTCAATCCTGATCATGCAGATGACAAACAAACTGGAAAGTTTATTTGGACCACTGCCCAAAACATTATTTTTTGAATACCAGACAATCGGGGATTTGAGCAGTTACTTTCTACAGGAGCAAGGCGAAAAACTGGACAGGTTGATAAGGGAGGGATATCCCGACACAACTTCAGATGCAGCATCCATACCTTTGGAAGCCAAGCATGTCAAAGTACAGCAGACCTTAGTGCAATCTGTCTTATCCATCCCTGGAGAGACCAGATCGCCCTATCTAACTTTTGGACAGACTCAAACGACTGCACCACGGATGAATGAATCACAGACTAATGTCTCCAGACAGGACACACCTGTCGATACGAAGCAGGATATCGCCATTATTGGTGTGGCGGGAAGGTACCCGGGAGCGCGGAACATCCATGAGTTTTGGGAGAATCTGCGCAGTGGAACGGACAGCATTACCGAGATTCCATCTGAACGCTGGGACCAGGAGCAGGTATATGATTCAGCGCCGGGCACACCGGGCAAGACCTATGGACGTTGGGGCGGATTTCTGGACGGTGTGGACGAATTCGATCCGTTGTTCTTCCAGATTTCTCCTCGGGAAGCCGAGATGATGGACCCGCAGGAACGATTGTTCATGCAGTGTGTGTACGAGACGATTGAGGATGCGGGGTATACGCGGGAGCGTTTGGCTGCCGACATCGTGGGTGTGTACGTCGGCGTCATGTACGAGGAATATCAATTGTATGGGGTCGAGTCCTCAATTGCGCTCTCCGGTAATCCAGCGTCCATCGCCAACCGGGTGTCGTATTTCTGTAATTTCCGCGGACCGAGTCTGGCGGTGGATACGATGTGTTCATCTTCGCTGACCTCCATTCATCTGGCGTGCCAGAGTTTAAGACAGAATGAGTGTCAGGTTGCGGTCGCAGGCGGGGTGAATGTGTCGGTCCACCCGAACAAATATATCATGTTGTCTCAAGGACGATTCCTATCCAGCAAAGGTCGCTGTGAGAGCTTTGGTGAAGGGGGCGACGGGTATGTGCCGGGGGAAGGCGTGGGCGCGGTCCTGTTAAAACCGCTTGCACGAGCCGTTGCAGACGGGGACCGGATTTACGGCGTGATCAAAGGGTCGGCCTTGAATCACGGTGGAAAAACAAACGGATATACCGTGCCGAATCCCAACGCCCAGGCGGACGTCATCGGCCGGGCCTTGCGTGAGGCGGGCGTTGACCCGCGGACGATCAGTTATGTGGAAGCCCATGGCACGGGTACGTCGCTCGGTGACCCCATCGAGATTGCGGGGCTGAGTAAAGCTTTTCAGCAAGATCCGTCGGAAGAGGCCTACTGTGCGATTGGTTCAGCGAAATCCAATATCGGACATGCAGAGAGCGCAGCAGGCGTCGCGGGAGTCACCAAGGTGCTGTTGCAATTACAGCATGGAGAGCTGGCGCCGTCCCTGCATGTGCAGCAAACCAACCCGCATATTGACTTTAGTCAAACTCCATTCACGGTCCAGCGGGAGTTAGATGTTTGGGAACGTCCGAGAGTGGACGGTCAGATTGTACCGCGACGGGCGGGGATTTCCTCGTTTGGTGCAGGTGGAGCGAATGCTCATCTCATTTTGGAGGAATACCGGGAACCCGACCTGACGCGTGAAAAGATGAATGAGCAAAACAAGCAAAACAAGCAAAACGAGCAAAATGAAGTGCCAGGGATGATCGTGCTGTCAGCGAAGAACGAGGAACGGCTGGTCGTGCAGGCCCGTCAGCTGCGAGATGCACTCCGTACCGGACAGAGCAGCTGGAAAGTGAGGGAGATCGCCTATACACTGCAAACCGGACGTGAAGCAATGGAGGCACGGCTGGGTGTGCTGGCGCAAACAATGGAGGAGCTGCTTGCCAAGCTGGACAGCTATGTGGAACAGGTGGGTCAGGCGGAACCAGCAGGCAAAGGAAGCTTGTACTATCAGGGGCATGTGAAGCAAGGGCAGGAGCATCCGGGTTGGTTAACCGATGAGGAAGACATGAAAGAGAATGTGAAACGCTGGCTGTCCCAGGGTCGTTATGAGCATGTACTGGACGCGTGGACACGAGGGGCAGTGATTCAGTGGATGGAGCTATACGGGGACAACAGACAGCAGCACCCGCGCCGAATCAGTCTGCCGGCGTATCCGTTTGCAGCTGAACGTTACTGGGTACCTGAACCCCTTGTCTCAAGAGAACAGAGGAGCAAAGTAATACAACATACAAGTGTACCTATTTTACATCCGCTCGTACATTGCAATACATCCAGCTTTGGTTTGCAACGATATGCCAGTACGTTTACGGGCGAGGAAACGATTTTGGCCCATCATCAGGTCCATGGAGAGAAATGGCTTCCGGGTACAGCCTATCTGGAAATGGCCAGAGCGGCGGTTCAGCAAGCTGTTGGACTTTTCGATGATTCGTTGCAGGTACGGTGTATTCAGAAAGTCACATGGATGACACCTCTACAGGTGGATCAGCCGGTTGATGTTCTCATCGAACTTAAACAGCAGAATGATGAAATCGTAGGTTTTGAGGTCTATAGCTTCACTCATGGATCTGAGCAACTCAAACGAACACATTGCAAGGGTTCCGTTCTGCTGGGGGGAATACAGGCATCCGTTCAACCAAACGGAAACAAACCTTGGCTGGTTGAGAAGGCAGAACGTGTCCTAGCAGGTAAGGAGTGTTATTCCTTGTTTGACGGATTGGGTCTATCCTACGGGTCCGCCTTTCAGGGACTTACACAGCTGTTCATCCAGGATCATCAGGTTTGGGCACAGTTGCGGTTGTCTCCGGCAGTCGGACATACAGAGCCATATGTAATGAATCCATATTTGCTTGATGCGGCGTTCCAGGCCTCCATGGGTCTTTTGCTGAAGCAACATGTGGAGGGGGGCCGAAGTCCTGATTCAGTGCCACTGCCGTTTACACTAGATCAGCTGGAACTCCTGTATCCTTGCACAGAAGAGATGTGGGTGCGTGTCCAACGGATGGATCACTCTTCTGGGGCACAGGGGCTGATCAAGTTTCAGATTGAGATGTATAGTCCGGACGGAAAGTTATGCATTCGGATGACAGAATTGGCATGTAAAGCTCCCACAGCGGATAAGCTTCCTTTATTTCAAAATCCGTTGACGACCGGGGGGACATCTCCTGTTGGACATGTTCTGATGACACCCATATGGAGTGTATTTACGCCGGAGGAGATAGCGCTTCCGCTATCCGTTGGTAACAAGGTGCTCATCATTAGTGACAACGATACAAGTCATAAGCAAGCCCTGAAACTATATCCGGGCGCAATGCATATGTTGCCCCATAACAGCGTACTTGGTTGGAAGGACAACCTGTCGGAGTTTGCCATTCTGGATCACATCATATGGCACGCTCCTACCACCGGTAATGTTTGCATGGCAGATGATTCGATTGTTGAGGGACAGGAGCAGGGGGTTCTTCAGCTGTTCAGAATGATCAAGAGTCTACTAGAGCTTGGATACGGTAATCGAAGCTTGAGTTTGACCCTCATTACGACAAATGCGATCCCATCCTCTCCAATGGATGAAATTAATCCTACCCATGCAAGCATTCATGGTTTTGCGGGCTCTTTGGCCAAAGAATACTCCCGGTGGAGCATAAAACTGCTCGATCTGGAGCATGAGGTTGAATGGGCGGAGACCCAAATGCAAGAACTTCCTTGGAATGGGCAAGGAAACGCCTATCTGTATAGGGATAACGAGTGGTTACGCCAGGAGTTGATCCCGGTAAATGTGCACAATGAACATGCAATTAAGGATGCTTATCGCCAAGAGGGAGTATATGTGGTCATTGGTGGGGCAGGTGGCATTGGACAGGTGTGGAGCGAATACATGATCCGGCAGTACAATGCACGTATTATCTGGATCGGGCGCAGGGAACCTGATTCAAGCATTCAACGTTGTATAGAACGTTTGGAGTCCCTGGGCAGTGCTCCCGAGTACATTGTGGCAGATGCGACAAATGGAGATTCCCTCCAGAAGGCCTATGAGCAGATCAAGCGAAGACATCCCCATATTCATGGTGTAATTCATTCTGCGATTGTATTGCAGGATCAAAGTATCGCCAATATGGAGGAGGATCGTTTTCAAGCTGTCTTATCTGCAAAAGTCGCTGTAAGTGCACGCATGGCTCAGGTATTTGGACAGGATGACCTCGACTTCATGTTGTTTTTTTCATCCTTTAATTCGTTTACCAGGTCTCCTGGGCAAAGCAATTATGCGGCTGGCTGCACCTTCAAGGATGCGTTTGCTCATCAGCTTGCGATGGAGCGTTCCTATGATGTCAAAGTCATCAATTGGGGTTATTGGGGAAGTGTGGGAAGTGTAGCCTCGGAAGAATACAACACCCTTATGAGCAATGCCGGTATCGGTTCTATTGAAGTAGCTGAAGCGATGAAAGCACTGGAAATCCTTTTGACAGGATCACTGGATCAACTGGGGCTTGTCAGAACGACCAGACCTCTTTTTATGCAAGAGCTGAACTTGAACAAAGTTGCATCCCTGAATGGTTAACAGAACGATGTGTTGACAGGGTGCATGAATCTTTTTGCACGGTACGGGAGAGCAGCGGAACATAAATGTTTCCAATGAATGGGCATCTGCCACCACAGGGAGGTTAAAACAATGGATGATCAGGTGTATATTCCGATTACAAAACATATTCCCGAGGGACTTCGCAGAGAGACAGATCAGTTACACGGGTGGCTTGTCGCATTATTGTCAGCGGAATTAAAGGCAATGGGGTTATTTGAAAAAAGCTATTCCAACACCAGGGAATGGTTAGAGAAAAACGGGATACCCGTTTTGTTTCATCGCTGGATGGAAGAGACACTTGCTGTGTTAGCCAAAGAAGAGGGGAATGGCGCTGAGGGCGGGCAAACCGCTACTACCTTCGAAAATGTGTGGCAGAAATGGGATGAAGTTAAACAGCAATGGCTGCAAAAGGGCCACCTTCGATCCCAGGTCCTTTTGGCAGAAACGGCATTAAAACACCTGCCTGATATTCTTCGGGGACACAAGCAGGCAACGGATGTTCTTTTCCCCAATTCAAGCATGACACTTGTCGAAGGCATATACCAAAACAATCCCATCGCCGACTATTTCAATGAGGTTATGGGAGCGCAACTTATAACAATTATTGAAGAAAAAATAAAAAAGAATGCAACCATTCGGTTGAGAATCATTGAATTTGGCGCGGGTACTGGCGGAACCAGTACCCCTGTGCTTGATAAGCTCAGACCGTATGAGCAGTACATTGAGGAATATTGTTACACGGATATCTCTTCCTCTTTTCTATTGCAGGCAGAGCAGCGCTATGGAAATGAACACCCATATTTGACCTACAGAAAAATAGATGTGACCAAACAACTGCAGGGTCAATCCATTAATGAAGCTGTCTATGATATAGCAATCGCGGCCAATGTGCTGCATGCTACACCTAATATCCGTCAAACCCTCGGACATATCAAGGCAGCGCTCAAAAAACAGGGGCATTTGCTCCTGAACGAGATAACCGATAATACACTTTTTGCCCATATTACGTTTGGTTTGTTGGAGGGCTGGTGGTTATACGAAGATGAGGCACTGCGTATTCCGGGCTGCCCAGGACTTACACCTAATACATGGAAAAAGTTGCTCGCCAAAGAGGGGTTCAGAAATGTTCGTTTTCCGGCATTAAATGCTGAAGAGTGGGGACAACAAATCGTTGTATCTCAAAGTGACGGCATCATTATACATGAAATAAAACAGAGTCCTGTATCTCATCCTGTACAGACACAAACCAGAGCGATTCCTGACGTGGAATGGAGACCCAATTCATCCCCGGTTATGGAGACTGGAAACATTCAACCTACAACAGATATTCCTGACCACCTGATCCGGGATCATATTATTACGGTCATCCGGGACAGCATAGAAACTTCACTTAAGATGAGTCAGAACCGGATCGATAATCATCAAAGTTTCTCTGAATATGGCGTCGATTCGATTGTTGCCGTCAATCTGGTCAATCTTATTAACGAGCAATGTGGAATAGTGATGCAGACTACAGTGCTGTTCGATCATAACACGGTCCATGCCTTAAGCAAGCACATGCTGGAGCAATATCGACAAGAGATTGTGGCGTACATGCTGCCTGACCCGGCTACATCTCCACAGAGGAAAGACGAACAAGCCATCAACATTTTGGACATGAGCAACGATAATCGTAAGGCTGATAAGCCTGCTGTGCATAGGAATGAGGATCGGTTGCCAGTTGGGCATGAGAGGCGTAATCCTAATGCGACTTGGACAAGCACAATGGTTAATAACGAAAAGCTGGGATCCATTTCGGAAGGTTCATATTATCGATTGCTGCTGGAGAAACCTGGAGAATCCGATGAACTTAAACTGATTCAGGATCAATCGCGTTCACTCCAGTCAAACGAAGTGCAAATTGCTGTACATGCTTTTTCACTTAATTTTGGAGACCTGTTATGTGTAAGAGGACTCTATCCAACCATGCCCGCATATCCGTTTACCCCTGGCTTCGAAGTCAGCGGGGTCGTTGTTCAAACAGGTTCCGAGGTTACAGACCTTCGACGTGGTGAAGAAGTGGTGGCCATGATGGGTGAGCAGATGGGTGGTCATGCCAATATGGTGATCTGTCCGGCAGCTCATGTAGTTCCCAAACCGAAAAAGTTAACATTTGAAGAAGCCTGCTCACTGCCGGCCGTCACTATGACCATGCTTGATGTGTTCCACAAAGCCAAACCACAGCCAGATGAAAAAATATTGATTCAGACGGCGGCCGGAGGGACAGGTCTTATTGCCGTACAGCTGGCGCAGCATTATGGTCTGGAAATCTATGCCACAGCGGGTTCAGATGTGAAACTGAACTATCTGCAACAACAGGGTGTGCACCATACCATTCAGTATGTGGAGCAGGATTTTGCCGAGGAGATCCACCGTCTTACGAATGGGCAAGGTGTAGATATTGTTATCAATACTTTATCGGGTGATGCGATTCAAAAGGGGATGGCTTGTCTTGCTCCCGGTGGCAGATATATTGAAATTGCTATGACTGCCCTCAAATCAGCCAAAAATATTGATTTATCCTTGTTATCGAACAATCAGGCATTTTATTCGGTAGATTTGCGACGCATGGCCTTCCGTGATCCTTCTATAATTCGAACCTATATGAAGGAAATGGCGAACCTAATTGACCAGAACATCGTTCGTCCGACGATATATGCCACTTATCCTTTTCAGCAAGTGAAAGAAGCATATAAGGCTATGGGAAACCGCAGTAATATCGGCAAAATTGTGGTACATATCCCTGAAGAACAACGGTTTAAGCCATATTCTGCTAAGCCATGGGAGCAAAACGTTGTGGTAGAAGAGGCCATAATGAATCAAGAAACACCGTCAGTCAGGGAGGAAATAGCGATTATTGGAATCAGTGGCCGATTTGCACAAAGTCGCAATCCTGAGGAGTTATGGCAACATTTGCAAGCCGGGAATGATCTGATTGGAGAGGTAAAACGTTGGGATCTGGACGCTTATTACGCGGATCAGCAGTCCTATTGTCGACATGGCAGCTTTATAGAGGATTTTGATCGTTTCGATCCTCTGTTTTTTAATATATCCGGCGTGGAAGCCACCTATATGGACCCACAGCAGCGCATTTTTTTGGAGGAGTCCTGGAAGGCGCTTGAAGATGGCGGTTATGCTGGCAAAAAGGCCGAGGGCCTTCAATGTGGTGTCTATGTAGGCTGCAGCGGCATGGATTATCAAAGCATATTTGGACATGAGGGCCCTCCGCAGGCTTTCTGGGGGAACGCCAATTCTATTGTGCCTGCTCGCATAGCCTATTACCTGAATCTGCACGGTCCGGCCATTACAGTGGATACAGCCTGTTCCAGTTCATTGGTGGCCATTCATCTAGCATGTCAAGGATTATGGTCAGGCGAGACGAATATGGCTCTTGCCGGAGGTGTATTCATCCAGTCCACCCCTGGATTCTACATTGCCTCCAATCGAGCGGGAATGCTGTCTTCAACAGGACGGTGTCATACCTTTGATGAAGCTGCAGATGGTTTTGTTCCAGGAGAAGGGGCAGGGGTTGTTATCCTGAAAAGGCTTAGCGAGGCGCTGGATGACGGTGACCAGATTTACGGAGTCATTCGAGGGAGCGGAATAAACCAGGATGGGTCCACCAATGGAATTACGGCTCCCAGTGCGAAATCCCAGGAACGGCTTGAGCAGAACGTATATGAGACTTTTAATATTAATCCTGAACACATCCAGCTGGTCGAGGCTCATGGGACAGGGACCAGGCTGGGAGACCCGATTGAGTTCAATGCATTGACGCAGGCGTTCAGAAAACATACGGACCAAAAACAGTTCTGTGCGATCGGCTCGGTAAAAAGCAATATCGGTCATACGGCCACGGCAGCCGGAGTAGCGGGTTTGTTTAAAATTATGCTGGGGATGCGTCATCAAAAAATAGCCCCCTCCATTCATTTTCATCAAGCCAACAGCCAGATTGCCTTAAATGACAGCCCGTTCTATATCCCTACAGCCACGATGGAATGGAAAGCCGGGTCAAGTGGCAGAAGATGTGCTGCAATCAGTTCATTTGGTTTCAGTGGTACGAATGCACATATGGTCATTGAGGAGGGACCGCTGCAATCCAGAGCGTCAGAGCCGATGCCGGGATATTTGATTGCACTTTCAGCCCGTACCGCCGAACAATTGCGTCAGCAGGTTGAACAACTCATCGCCTACGGAATACAATTGCCGGAACTGGATTGCGGTAACTTGAGCTACACGCTGTTATTGGGACGCAAACATATGGATTTCCGCCTCGCCTGTGTGACCCGAAGTCTGAATGAAGCGATGACTATACTTCAACGCTGGTTGGATAAGGGAAGTGCACCACAGGTTCGGGTTTCACAAGGAACACCGGACACTTCACATGAGCACTCCTCATTACAGCGATATGGGAATGAATGTTTGCGGAGTTGTCAGAAGACGACACATGCAAGCGAATATTTAGAACATCTGGGTACTGCAGCGGATCTGTATATCCAGGGATATGAACTTGATTATGATCTGTTGTTTGAGCAGGGTCACTATTGGACCATATCCTTACCCACCTATCCTTTTGCCAGAGAGCGGTATTGGGTGGAGCACGAAGAAATGAATTGCTCACCATTAATAGAAAAACCAACAATAGTTAAACCATCAAATGAGAGCATATCACTGCACTCCATGCTGCACCACAACCGTTCGGATCTGCTGCGGGGCCAGTGGTACAGTAGTCAGTTCAATGGCAATGAGCCTTTCCTAAGCGATCATGTGGTACAGGGGCACAAGCTGCTTCCAGCTGTTGTTCAGCTGGAAATGGCCCGGGCAGCAGCGGCGCATGCAGCGAATTGGCCTCCGCTCACACACAGTCTGCTGCTGCGGCATGTAATGTGGAGCAGACCGCTCGTTGTTGGAGAGGAGCCTGTGGAGGTTCATCTGGCGCTTGAGGCTGAGGCAGATGGAAGCCTGTCCTATGGAGTCTCGGCAGCGCCAGCAAATGAGTCTGCAATTGAATCTGGAGAAGCGGTGTATAGTCAAGGGCGTGTAAGTGTGGGACGACCTCTCGCAGAAGCCGTGCAAACCTTGGATTTGCAGGCTGTACGCAGCCGGTGTACAGAGGGACAGGCCAGTGGAGCAGTTTGTTATGAAGCATTCCGAAAACTAGGTCTGGAGTACGGTCCGTCCCATCAGACCATTGCCGAATTGCAATGGGGGGCAAACGAGGCCTTGGCGCAGCTGCGTCTGCCACAAGCGTTCTTCGAAGGGCAAGCGGACACTGTGCTGCATCCCGGTATGGTGGATGGGGCCTTGCAAGCATCCATCGCCCTGCTGGCCGGAGATCAGATCGCGGAAGTGCTGAGATCCACTACTCTGGAGGGTGCAGTAAGCTTGGAGAGCACGGCCCTTGCGAGCAGAACAGAACGACATGGGAACCCGCCCGCTTCCGCGCCGCTGCCTTTTGCGCTGGAGGAGGCGGAAGTGATATCTCCTTGTCAGGCGCACATGTGGGCGGTGGTGCGTGTTCGCTCCTCCGCAGCGGAGGCTAGCGTCCGTAAACTGGATCTGGAGCTGTGCGATTCAGAGGGACAGGTTTGCATTCGACTGCGGGGCGTGACCTCGCGTGTACCCGAAAGCCGGGAAGGTGTGCTGCTGGTGCAGCCCGAGTGGCAGGAGCTGCCGAAGCACTCCCTACCGGCTGAAGCTGTGGGGGGTGAACCCGCGGTGCTGCTGTGTGATTGGGCCCCACAAGACTTCGCGGCTGCGGATGTGTCCTGGAAGCAGATGGTGTTAACGGGGTCGTTGGAGGCGCGGTACGGACAGGCTGTTCAGGTCATTCTGCACCATGTGCAGCAGCAGCTTGCGATGCAGCGAAGCCACCGGATGGCTGTGCAGGTCGTCGTGGCGGGAGATGAACAAGGAAGACGGTTCGCCGGCCTGAGCGGGCTGCTGCGGACGGTGCGACTGGAGCATCCGGGCTGTCTGGCACAGCTTGTCGAAGTCCAGCCAGAGACATCGGCCGCTATATTGACCGAGCAGTTGCACCAGTGTGCGCTCCATGCGGAGGAGAGCCATCTGCGTTGGGAAGCGGGTGAGCTGAAGCGAGCGGGCTGGCAGGTGGTCGACGTGGACAGGGATGAGAACGTGGACACGAATGCAATGACAAATAGGAATGCAGAGACAGAGGTGAAGACAAAGCGGAAGACCAGTGTCCCACGGTTGTCTCCTTGGAGAGACGGAGGCGTGTACGTCATTACAGGCGGAGCCGGTGGCTTGGGACGGATATGGGCCCGGGAGATTTCAGCCCAAACGGAAGGCAGTACGCTCATATTGACTGGCCGATCCCCGGCGATGCCAGAGGCGGTACAGCGAGAGATGGCGCAGCTTCCTGCCCGGGTGCTTTATGAAGCAGTGGACGTTACCGATCGGGAGGCGGTCCACGGACTGTTCGGGCGTATCCGTCAGCAGTATGGCCGGGTGAACGGGGTGCTGCATTGTGCCGGAGAAATCCGGGACAGTCTAATGCGATACAAAACGGAATCCGACTGGCAGGCCGTGCTGGCCCCGAAAGTAAACGGTATACGGAATCTGGAAGAAGCGATCGGGACCGAAGCGCTGGATGTGCTGTTGCTGTTCTCCTCGGGTGCAGCGGTGACGGGGAATGCAGGGCAGGGTGATTATGCCGCCGCGAATGGGTATATGGATGCGTATGCGGTGAACCGAAATGCGCGGATGAAACGCGGGGAGTGTCAAGGGCGAACCTTGTCCATTAACTGGCCGTTGTGGGAAGAAGGCGGGATGCAGCTGGAGGAAGAGGGGAAGCAGCGTCTGTGGAAACAGCATGGACTAAGACCGCTGGGAACCGCGTCGGGAGTAAAGGCGTTGTATCAGGCCTGGGAGAGTGGAAGCAGTCAGGTAGCGGTGGCGGAAGGCAAGCTGTCGGTGCTGCGAAGAAGCCTACTGGAGCCGGGATATTCGGGGTCGGGCCAACCGATCGAGCCGGTAAAGTCAGACAAGCTTGGATCGATGTCGGAACCGTTATCCACCAAGCTTGGAGCCCCTCTGGCGAGAGGCATGACTCAGCAGGAAGCTATAGCGATGCTCACGTTGGAAGTGGCCGCTTTGTTGAACGTAGGGGAGCAGGACGTGGACCCGGACATGGACTGGAGTGAATATGGTTTGGACCTGGTGCAATGGAGTGAGCTTTCCCGCAGACTGCTAACTCGGCATGGATGGGACATTTCTGCAGACACACTCTTGGAACACTTGAACATGAGTCAAACTGTCCAGCAAGTTACCGGTCAGATCCACCCGATGGGGAAGGAGCGAATGGACCTGCATAAAAAAGAAGAGAACCTTGGCCTTGTTCATAAGAATGATGCTGATTTGCGAGTAAAAACAGTTCAATTTCTGCAAGAGCGTTTAGCCCGTGTCATCGGTCTTCCGAAATCAAGGATTGACGTAGATACTGCAATGGATCGATACGGGATAGATTCGTTACTTATTATGCAAATGACTACCAATTTGGAAGAACAGTTTGGTCTCTTGCCCAAAACACTTTTTTTCGAGTATCAGACCCTTCGGGCTCTGAGCGAATATTTTCTTGAGCACCATCATGAACCATTGCGACTCATTTTAGGGGAAGAACTTCCTGAGGAATCCGATGGTATATCTCGTGCTTCGGTTGCTGTACAGAATCCGGGGATAGAGGACGTTAAATCTAAGGGCATTTTACGCCAAAAGAGGACGTTAAAGAATCAACAAGCTACTAATCCAGAGTCGAAGAACGTTGGTTCATTGAAATCTTTGAATCCAATTGAATCATCCAATCGGGTTCAAGAGGATGAGGAGAAGCAGGATATCGCCATTATTGGTGTGGCGGGAAGGTACCCGGGAGCACGGAACATCCATGAGTTTTGGGAGAATCTGCGCAGTGGAACGGATAGCATTACCGAGATTCCATCTGAACGCTGGGACCAGGAGCAGGTATATGATTCAGCGCCGGGCACACCGGGCAAGACCTATGGACGTTGGGGCGGATTTCTGGACGGTGTGGACGAATTCGATCCGTTGTTCTTCCAGATTTCTCCTCGGGAAGCCGAGATGATGGACCCGCAGGAACGATTGTTCATGCAGTGTGTGTACGAGACGATTGAGGATGCGGGGTATACGCGGGAGCGTTTGGCTGCCGACATCGTGGGTGTATACGTGGGTGTGATGTACGAGGAATACCAGCTGTACGGGGCCGAGTCCTCGATTGCACTCTCCGGTAATCCGGCGTCCATCGCCAACCGGGTGTCGTATTTCTGTAATTTCCGCGGACCGAGTCTGGCGGTGGATACGATGTGTTCATCTTCGCTGACCTCCATTCATCTGGCGTGCCAGAGTTTAAGACAGAATGAGTGTCAGGTTGCGGTCGCAGGCGGGGTGAATGTGTCGGTCCACCCGAACAAATATATCATGTTGTCTCAAGGACGATTCCTGTCTAGCAAAGGTCGCTGTGAGAGCTTTGGTGAAGGGGGCGACGGGTATGTGCCGGGGGAAGGCGTGGGCGCGGTCCTGTTAAAACCGCTTGCACGAGCCGTTGCAGACGGGGACCGGATTTACGGCGTGATCAAAGGGTCGGCCTTGAATCACGGTGGAAAAACAAACGGATATACCGTGCCGAATCCCAACGCCCAGGCGGACGTCATCGGCCGGGCCTTGCGTGAGGCGGGCGTTGACCCGCGGACGATCAGTTATGTGGAAGCCCATGGCACAGGTACGTCGCTCGGTGACCCCATCGAGATTGCGGGGCTGAGTAAAGCTTTTCAGCAAGATCCGTCGGAAGAGGCCTACTGTGCGATTGGTTCAGCGAAATCCAATATCGGACATGCAGAGAGCGCAGCAGGCATCGCGGGAGTCACCAAGGTACTGCTGCAATTACAGCATGGAGAGCTGGCGTCGTCCCTGCATGTGCAGCAAACCAACCCGCATATTGACTTTAGTCAAACCCCATTCACGGTCCAGCGGGAGTTAGACGTTTGGGAACGTCCGAGAGTGGACGGTCAGATCGTACCGCGACGGGCGGGAATTTCCTCGTTTGGTGCAGGTGGATCGAATGCTCATCTCATTTTGGAGGAATACCGGGAACCCGACCTGATGCGTGAAAAGATGAATGAGCAAAACAAGCAAAACGAGCAAAATGAAGTGCCAGGGATGATCGTGCTGTCAGCGAAGAACGAGGAACGGCTGGTCGTGCAAGCCCGTCAGCTGCGAGATGCACTCCGTACCGGGCAGAGCAGCTGGAAAGTGAGGGAGATCGCCTATACACTGCAAACCGGACGTGAAGCAATGGAGGCACGGCTGGGTGTGCTGGCGCAAACAATGGAGGAGCTGCTTGCCAAGCTGGACAGCTATGTGGAACAGGTGGGTCAGGCGGAACCAGCAGGCAAAGGAAGCTTGTACTATCAGGGGCATGTGAAGCAAGGGCAGGAGCATCCGGGTTGGTTAACCGATGAGGAAGACATGAAAGAGAATGTGAAACGCTGGCTGTCCCAGGGTCGTTATGAGCATGTACTGGACGCGTGGACACGAGGGGCAGTGATTCAGTGGATGGAGCTATACGGGGACAACAGACAGCAGCACCCGCGCCCAGTCAGTCTGCCCGCGTATCCGTTTGCACGAAATCGCTACTGGGCTCCAAAGAAAACCGAGTTGGTATCGTCCAGCGCGGTTGGTACGAACGGATCAGCCATGCTCCATCCACTTTTGCATAGCAATACTTCGGATCTTCAAGAGCAGCGGTACACTTCACTCTTTACAATGGACTCGCCTATGCTTATGGATATCAATAAAGAGCAAACAACAAAATTATTGCCCGACTTGCTTCATCTGGAAATCGCCTATGCAGCTCTGGATTTGGCCATACCTGATAATCATGATTCAGCAGAATCGGCATTATCGATCCAATTGCAGGATGTGATATGGGACAACCCTATTTATGTGTCTGATCAGCCACTTCCGTTACACATCTCATTGCAATCCGAATCACACTTAACAGTGGGATACGTCATATATGGTGAAAATGTAGGGGGATTTCAACCCGTATATAGTAGCGGAATGGCCAAAAAGGTGGCTTCAGAGTTCACAGGATCAGATGCTCTGGAGATTGATTCTATCGATATGCTCTACACCGCTGAGCTGGATTCGTCAATCACTGCTTTTGCGAACCATGCTTCGAAGTCAGCCTTGTCCTCATCTCCTTATGCGGTAGAACGTATATACGGGGGGGAAGACCATATTCTGATCAAGTTTGAAGATGCAACGGATGTGTTATCTATACCACCAGTGTACAAACTGCCAGTAGATGCAATTCACCTTGCCGTTTATGGGGGGCTAGGCTGGACAGAAATTGAAAATGAAGCAAAGCAGCAGTTGGATATGTCTGCTTCACGTCCTGTTTACATTCAATCCCTTCAAAGACTTGATGCAATAGGCGCATCAAATATTTCTTGGGCGAGAGTAGACAGAAGAGAACGGATGAATGGGGCGTCAGGACTTGAAGTGTTGGACATTCGTTTGTATTCATCAGAAGGACGCGCAGTGTTGAAGATTCAGGGATTAGAAGCAGGCTTTACAGCCATGTCGCAGGGGACAGAAAACGACGGAATAGCGGTACATTCGAATGCTGCAACTACAAGTGCAGGTGCATTTGTACTTGAATCTTCATTCGGTGAATCCGAGAAAGAAACCGTGATCCTCTCCAAAGAAGTTTCATCTGCTTCCATGGCTTCTCGCCGGAGGCCGGAGCTCCTGGGCCTAACAACGTCTGAGTGTGTAAGGTGGGAGTTAAAAGAACTGGCAGGCCAAACGTTGAAAATTCCAAGGGAACTGATTGATGGCAATGAAAATCTTGCCGAATATGGATTTGATTCCATTAGCCTGACTGAATATGCAACGGTTCTTAATCAGCATTTTGGAATGGATCTGGCACCATCCATATTTTTCGATCACACCACACTTCATGAATTGGCTCATTATCTGGAGCGAGAATTCGAGCAGACCATCACGGATCAATATGCAGATCACGACATTCAAACGGGAGAAAAACATACAGAGCAAGCCGCACCGTTAAAAAGCAAAGTGGCACAGCATCGTTCCAAAGCCCGAAAGCCTAACGCCCAGAGACAAGTATCTGGCAAGTACTGGCGTTTGGGAGATACACGACGAATGCAAGCGGCTGATGAACCTGTTGCCATTATTGGTATCAGCGGACGATTTCCCGAAGCGCGCAATGTAGATGAGATGTGGTCGATTCTCGTAAATGGGCAAACGGCTGTTAAGACCGTTCCCTCGGATCGATTCACCAGCAGTAAAAAGGATGCTACTTGGAAATGCGGTCTTGTGCCAGGGATACGAGAGTTTGATCCCCGCTTTTTCGAAATCTCTCCACGCGAGGCCGAGAGCATGGACCCACGTCAGCGATTGCTATTGCAAGAATCCTGGAGAGCGCTTGAGGATGCCGCTTATGGCAAAAAACAACTTTCCTCCGGTCGGGTCGGCATGTTTGTAGGAGTGGAGAATAATGAATATTTGCAGTTTGTCGGCCTGGATGGACCGCTTACGTCCAATCACAATGCCATTCTGGCCGCCCGGTTGGCGTATCTGTTGGACCTGAATGGCCCGAATATGGCGATCAATACCGCTTGTTCTTCGGGTCTCGCGGCTGTTCATCAAGCTTGTGCCAGCCTGCGGGCGGGAGAGTGCGACACAGCTCTTGCGGCAGGAGTAAGCCTGCTGCTCACTGAGCAGGGGTTCGAAGCGATGTCCCAAGCAGGCATGTTGTCTGAGGATGGTCGCTGTTATGCGTTCGACCAGCGTGCCAATGGCATGGTGCCGGGAGAAGCGATCGCGGTTGTTGTATTAAAGACTTTATCACAGGCTGAGGCGGATGGAGATTCGATCTACGGGATCATTCGGGGCAGTGGCCTGAACTATGATGGCAAAACGAATGGAATCACCGCGCCAAGTGGTGTGGCACAGACGGCGTTAATGAATGAGGTATATGCCCGGTATGGCATTCGGGCGGAGGACATGCAGTACATTGTGACCCACGGGACGGGAACACGCCTCGGAGACCCGGTCGAAATCAAGGCTTTGCAGGAAGCCTATAAAGGACGGAATATGGCGCCAGGTTCCTGTGCGTTAACATCGGTAAAAACGAATTTGGGTCATACCCTCGCTGCATCCGGTGTGGTGAGCCTGATTAGTCTGGTACAGGCGATGCGTTATGAGACGATCCCGGCAAGTCTGCACTGTGAGGAAGAGAGTGAATATATCCGGTGGTCGGAGGGGCCGTTTTATGTAAACAAAAGCAAACGGCCTTGGCCACGAACGGAGCAGGGCAGGTTGGGCGCGGTAAGTGCTTTTGGCATGAGTGGAACCAACGTGCATGTCGTGGTGGAAAGTTATGAAGGCAACGGGCAAAAACAAATGGCTGGAAATACAGCGCCTTATTATTTGCTGGCACTGTCCGCCAAAACGGAAGAGGCACTACATCGCAAGGTGGAGGACATGATCGCCGTGCTGGAACGTGAAGAGGAGCCGGATCTGGCGGCAATCAGTTACACGCTCCTGGAGGGACGACAGCATTTCCGTCACCGTTGTGCGGTGGTTGTACAGTCCCGGGCGGATGCTATGCATGTCTGGAAACAGTTCGGTACGAAAGAAAATAACGGGAAGATGTTTCGCGGGACAGTGGGCCGGGAGTTCACTGAACAGCGCATTGTTCGGGAACACGGTCATGAGCTTTTGCATCAACTTCAGCATGGAACTCAAGCGATCGCAACCGGGGCATACCGTGACATTCTTCATGTGCTGGCGGATTTATACTGTCAGGGTTACGCATTGGATTGGATGAATATGTACGGTGAGTCTGTTCCTGAACGCATTCATTTGCCTTCATATCCGTTTGCCCAGGAAGAATACTGGGTGACCCAGTCATCACCTGAAGCAAGCCGGTTGAACGAGCAGCTTCTTACAGCAAAGCTCCACCCGCTTGTACACCGGAATACGTCAACGCTGCGCGAACAGCGTTATAGCTCTGTTTTTGCACAGGAAGATCCGTTGTTACATGACCCTATGGAATCGGGTTACCAATGTTTGCCGGATTCAGCCCACTTGGAGATGGCCCGGGCTGCTGCGCAATATGCGTTAAAGGGAGCGGGCGAGATGAACCAGGCCCCGGTCCGGATGAAGCTGACCGAGCATCAATGGGTCAATCCGGTTGTGGTGACAGAGCAGGCGATGGAAGTTCATTTGGCCATTATTCCAGAATCAGATCAATCTTTAATCTATGAAATATTCAGTGAACGAGCTGACGGTGATGAAGAGTTGTGGAGCAGGGGCCGTATTGAATATGAATCACAGGAATTCGTGAGTCCGCCTATGGACATGCAGTCCATCACTGAAAGATGCACACATTTGGAGACTGCAAACCTCTCTTCAGAACTTAAAGGATCATCCATTGTTTGTTGTTATACCGGCGAAAATGAAGTGTTAATAAAGCTTTCAGCTGAAATTAATGCTCAGGATCGGACTTTGTTATATACTCCAAAGTTACTGACTGAAGCTGTATCACTGGCAGCAAACATCTTTGAGACAAGATCAGTAAAGGCAGCAGATTATCTTAACAAGGCCATGCTAGCAAGAGAGGCCGGCGAATCGAGTGTACATGAAGTGCTGAGTAAAGAACAAAAACATACTTGGCTCTCTATGGAATCCATGGAGTTTACGGCAGATCACTTGCAGCATCCGTTGTGGATGTGGATCAGGGAGTTGGATTCCGGGCTGGATGTTACTTTCTGTGATGAGAAAGAACAGGTAGTTGCACACATGGCTGGATTACAGGTCCAAAAGAATTTGATGACAAAAGATATGCCGGAGGACATGAAAAGAAAGGAGATAGAATGTAAGGTCGCTGATGATAGCCTTCTGATGGCTTTTGAGGAAATCTGGGAAGAATCGGAGCCAGAACTTTATCATGAAGAGAACCCACAGACCATATTATGTGTACTTTCCCGTCAGGAGAATCAGGAGAGGTTCATTTCACTGATGAAACATCACAATCCTGAGATCCAGCTGGTCTTCATCGATCCGGGAATGTGGGAAAAAGAGACGGATCTTGATCATCATGCGAAGTACAGGGAAGCGCTTCAGGAGATCAGCCAGCAATATGGGAATGTGGATACGGTACTACATTTGTCGGCACTGGAGGAGCCACTACTGCTGCAAGACACGAAGCCAATTTTACTTTTGCTTCAGGCATTGGCAGCAGAGAAGATCAAGCCTGGCCGAATTCTGCTCGCCGGGGAATATAGAACAGGAATCGAACGTTGTTACCTAGATGCATGGATTGGTTTTGAGCGTTCACTTGGGCTTGTTATGCCCCATACGAAATTACAAGTGATCAGCAGCGATAAACCATCCAGTAACGAAGTGAACTGGAAAAGGTGGAGTGAACGGCTGTGGCAAGAATTAAGGTCGAACCAGCGGTGTAGCGTGCGGTATGAGAATGATCTGCGCAAAGTAAGCCGTATCAGACCAATCCCGCCTGCCGAGCATTACAAACAGGGGACAGAATACGTGTTGCCAGGAAAGACATATTTGATAACGGGCGGATTGGGAGGAATTGGCCTCGCTTTTGCCAGAGCATGGGCTCCGCTGGGAGTAAATCTGGTGTTGATGGGCCGATCTTCTCTGGATTCCGTGAAGCAGCATAGGCTCGATGAATTGATCGAGGCGGGAAGTCAGGCTATGTATGTTCAGGCTGATGTTGCCGTACTGGAACAAGTCGAAGAAGCGGTGCGGGCTGTCAAAAGCAAATTTGGCACTATTCACGGACTGATCCACGCCGCCGGGATTGAAAGTCGGGTAAGTGTGCTGGATAAATCAGCAGCTGATTTTGAACGTGTGCTTGCTCCCAAAATTTGTGGAACATTGGCATTGGACAAAGCACTGGGTAACGAATCGCTGGAGTTCCGCAGTTATTTCTCTTCTTCATCGGCTATTTTGGGTGACTTCGGCTCCTGTGATTATGCTGTGGCGAATCGATTCCAGATGGCCTATGCTCAAGAACAGCATCGCACGGGTCCTATACACACGGTATCTATCAACTGGCCGCTTTGGAGAGAGGGCGGAATGGGCACAGGCGAAAAGAATGCTTCGGCTATGTATCTCAAAACCAGCGGTCAACGTTTTCTGGAAAAAGACGAAGGGGTGGCATTATTTCCAAAAATTCTAAATGAACCTTACGCTCACCAACTCGTTATGGCGGGGAAACCGGAACGCATACATCGTTTTCTGGGTGTTGAATTCACACCTGAGGAGCCGGCCAGCATATCTCATACTTCGTATGAGGTCGGGAATCCAGTCTTGAATGAGGCGGCCCCTGCGTTAGGGCTGCGTGTGGAGTTGCGTGGTAAAACGGTAGCTGAGTGCGCTCAATGGGAGCTAGGAGAAATAGCAAGCGAGCTATTAAAGATACCTCATGAAGAATTAGACCCTCAAGCCAATCTTGCAGAGTTTGGATTTGATTCCATCAGCTTGACTGAGTATGCAGCACGGTTGAGCCGTCATTACGGAGCAGAATTGACACCATCCATTTTCTTTGGACATTCCACATTGAAAGGATTGGCTGCATATCTGGAAAATGAACATCGGGATGTTCTAGTTGGCATGTACGAGGAAAGGAAGGCCGTGACCGACATGAAATCCAATGTCGCGGACCGAGGTTACCGATCCGGACGTTCCGGAAGATGGGCTGGCGGCAAATCCTTCCCTGCATCCGATCTTCGTCCAACTGCACGTAATCTGGATAAAATGGATCAATTCACGGAACCTGTTGCCATTATTGGTATTAGCGGACGTTTCCCCGAAGCACGAGATGTGGACGAGATGTGGTCCATGATCAGTCAGGGCCAGGAAGCGATAAGAAGGGCACCGGAGGACCGGTTTTCCACCCACAATGGGCGTGAACCTTGGAAATGCGGTCTTGTACCAGGAGTACGGGAGTTTGATCCACGCTTCTTCGAAATTTCTCCGCGTGAGGCCGAGAGCATGGACCCGCGGCAGCGATTGCTATTGCAGGAATCCTGGAGAGCGCTTGAAGATGCTGCTTATGGCAAAAGACAGCTTTCCTCCGGCCGGGTAGGTATGTTTGTCGGGGTGGAGAATAACGAGTATTTGCAAGTTGTCGGTCTGGACGGGCCGCTTACATCCAACCACAATGCTATTCTGGCCGCCAGATTAGCCTATCTGTTGGACCTGAATGGTCCCAACATGGCGATTAATACGGCTTGTTCTTCGGGGCTGGCGGCTGTTCATCAAGCTTGTGCCAGCCTGCGAGCCGGAGAGTGCGACACGGCTCTTGCGGCAGGGGTGAGCCTGCTGCTTACCGAGCAGGGACTCGAAGCGATGTCCCATGCGGGCATGCTGTCTGAGAATGGGCGCTGTTATGCGTTTGACCAGCGTGCCAATGGCATGGTTCCGGGAGAAGCGATAGCGGTTGTTGTATTAAAGACCTTATCTCAGGCTGAGGCGGATGGAGACTCGATCTACGGGGTCATTCGGGGCAGCGGCATGAACTACGATGGCAAAACGAATGGAATCACCGCGCCGAGTGGTGTAGCACAGACAGCACTGATGAATGAGGTGTATACCCGGTACGGCATTCGGGCGGAGAACATGCAGTACATTGTGACTCACGGGACGGGAACACGTCTTGGAGACCCGGTTGAAATCAATGCTTTGCAGGAAGCCTACAAATCAAGAAATATGGAGCCAGGCTCCTGTGCGCTGACGTCGGTAAAAACGAATTTGGGTCATACCCTCGCCGCTTCGGGAGTGGTGAGCCTGATTAGCCTGGTACAGGCGATGCGTCATGAGACGATCCCGGCAAGTCTGTACTGTGAAGAGGAAAGTGAATATATCCGGTGGTCGGAGGGGCCGTTTTATGTGAACAAAAGCAATCGGCCTTGGCCACGAACAGAGCAGGCGAGACTGGGAGCGGTAAGTGCCTTTGGCATGAGCGGAACCAACGTGCATGTCGTGGTGGAAAGTTATGAAGGCAGCGGACAAAAACGAACGGCTGGTTATGCGTCACCTTATTATTTGCTGGCACTGTCGGCCAAAACGGAAGCAGCACTACAACGCAAGGTGGAGGACATGATCGCTGTACTGGAACGGGAAGAGATGCCGGATCTGACGGCAATGAGCTACACGCTGCTGGAGGGACGACAGCATTTCCGACACCGTTGTGCGGTGGTTGTGCAGTCCAGGGAAGATGCCGTATACATGTTGAAACAGCGGGGGCAATCCAAGTCAGGGGTTTTGTTTGAGGGCGTGGTTCCAAGAAGGTTTACTGGACAAAAGCTGTTACAGGAACATGGGGATGAATGGATTATCAAAAGCACCGAAAGAAGTTTGTCCTCGGAGAAACAAAGGGATATACTCCATGTGCTGGCTGATCTGTATGCCCAGGGCTATGATCTGAACTGGGGACAGATGTATGGCGATGTACCACCATTACGCATCATCCTGCCAACGTATCCTTTTGCCCGAGAGGAATATTGGATGGCGTCAAAGGAAAGAGAGCAAGAGGAAGAGCAGCCATCGCGGGAGCGCTCATGGGCTTCTCTTCACCCCCTGGTGCAACAAAATACGTCTGATTTCACTGAGCAAAGGTTCAGCTCGGTCTTCAATGGAAGAGAATTTTTCCTTAAGGATCATATTATTCATGGAATCTCCGTACTTCCAGGGGTGGCCCAATTGGAAATGGCTCGGGCTGCATTGCAGCTTACCGTTGCCGGCACAAGACCTGTTTTTCTGCAAAATGTGGTGTGGATCAGTCCCGTAGTCATGGATGGAGATGCAGCAATCCCTAACAGCATTCAGGTAGAAATCGGATTACATCCTGTCACAGAAAATCCTCAACGTATAAGTTATGAGATATACCGGCAAGACCAGCAGGTTGAGGGGAAACGTCATGTATACAGTCAAGGACAGCTGGGATGGAATGAAGAAGCTGAATCCCCTCCAATTCATGACCTGAACGAACTCATGGCTGCATGCAGCCGATCGACCTGGACGGGTGAAGATTGTTACAACGTATTTAGGCAAGCCGGTATCCAGTACGGACCTGCATTTGAGGGAATACAGCAATTGTTCATCGGTGAAAGGGAAGTTTTGGCCCAACTGAAGCTGCCTGAGCATTTGTTGCCGGAAATGAACTCATATGTCCTTCATCCCTGTATATTGGACTCCGCGTTGCAGGCCTCTATTGGCATGATGCTGGAGCATCCTGAAGTGGATGGGAAAAAGGCGGGACATGGTTCAGGTGGACCACAGCCTTCGGTTCCTTTTGCGTTAAAGAAAGTTCGGATCTATAAAGCTTGTGCTCAAGACATGTGGGCATGGGTGCGCTACAGCTCCGATTCCAGTTCGGATGGGAAAGGAATGACGTTTGATATTGATTTGTTTGATCAAGAAGGAAGTGTCTGTGTTCGTTTAATTGGCTTTTCCTCTAGACAGCTTCCCGATCCAGAATCCACAGCGCCAGGTGCTGACACAACCGCTCGGTCTGAAATGCTGCTGTTAAAGCCGTACTGGCGGGAGATGGAGGTGGAAGGAGCCGGTCGGAGCCGGAAGACTCCAGACGCTGAGCATATCGTTATTTTATGTGGTGCACTCGCTTGCAGGTTGAGTGAGATGCAGCTCGAATTTCCGTCAGCATCGTTTATACCGATTGGGTTGGATCAGGGAATGGCCACAGCCGAAAAGTGGTTTGAGGATGGTGCCTTGCAGGTGTTTGGTAAACTTCAAACGATACTGTCCAGTGAATCGAATAAACCGCGAATTATACAGGCCGTTGTGCCTAATGATGGAGAGCAGCGTTTGTATGCTGCGCTGTCGGGTATGTTGCAAAGTATTAAACTCGAATATCCGGCTGTTGCGGGACAGTTGATTGAAATGGACGAACAGTTGGATAACGCAGATATTTTACAGCTATTGAAGTTGGACGTTTACGAGCCTAAAGATAACTGGATTCGTTATACGGGTCGTCGACGGGAATTGGCAGACTGGCAAGAGATTGAACCGTCCACTGTTCTTGAACAACGGTTTTGGCGTGATCATGGTGTTTACCTCATTACAGGTGGTATGGGAGGGCTTGGACTTGTATTTGCGCAAGAGATCGCCACACAAGCCAAGCATCCAACACTTGTTCTCGTGGGCAGATCACCGATGGACGGTCTGATGGAACAATCCCTTGAAGTATTGCGAGAGCAGGGAGCACGGGTGGACTATTTGCAGGTTGATGTAGCGGATGGTGAAGCCGTGGAGAACCTTGTTGGTAGCATCAAACAAGTCTATGGCGCTATCCACGGCGTTATTCATGGAGCAGGATTAATCAGAGACAGTTTGTTTCTTGCCAAGACAGAGGAAGAATGGCGTCAGGTTATGAAACCCAAAGTGGCGGGCACTATACACCTGGATCGTTCTACACATAAGGAAGCATTGGATTTCTTCATTCTGTTCTCCTCTGGAACTGCCGTGCTCGGCAATATGGGGCAGAGTGATTACGCTACAGCCAATGCATTCATGGACCTATACGCAACATACCGGGAAACGATGGTGAGTCAGGGCAAACGAAGCGGCAGGACACTGTCCTTAAACTGGCCACTATGGGAAAATGGCGGCATGAAGGTGGACTCATCTGTCAAACAAATGATGTGGCGGCAAATGGGAATGAGACCCCTGCATTCGAATCAGGGAATAGAGGCATTAACCCTTGCACTATCATCCACTTCTTCCAGAGTGATGGTCATGGCAGGGAACCCTGAACGAATTCGGGGCAAGATCAGAACTGTAAAATCACAAACACTAGGTATTTCCTCCCCAATGTATACAGCTTCTCCCAAAGGGGATAAGCCCAGGGACGACCGATATTCGGAACTGGTTAATCGTGTTCTGGACGGGGAACTAACGGAGTCACAATTTGTTGAAGCGTTCATGAAGGAATAGGAGTGATCGGATGAAAGACGACTTGTATCAAATATACAATGATATCAGAACACGTAAACTAAATCCGCAAGATGCTGCCAATCAACTAACCTCTTTAATGGCGCAAAATCAACACACCCAGACTTCCGGCGAGTCTCAGGAATCCGGGAACACGCTTCAGGCTGATACCGAGTTACATGAAAAGACACGCAGAATGTTGACTAAGGCTGTGGCTGATCAATTGAAGGTACGACCGGAGGAAATTGAAGCCGATGTGGAGCTCAGTGAGTATGGATTTGATTCCATTATGTTAACCGAACTGAGTAACTCCCTGAACAAGAACTACAGACTGAATCTGACCCCGGCCGTTTTTTTTGAACATTCAACTTTAGCGCAATTTACAGACTATGCTTTGGAAACCTATGTTGATCAATTTGCAGAACTGTGGACATCTCCTGCCTCGGCAGGAGATGTCCAGAAACCACATATTTCGTCTGAGTCCACAATGAAGAACAGATTTAAGTCATCCGAAAATTTTGAAATGGCTCACCAGTCTGAGAACGCTGAGAATGCTGGAACTTCCGTAAATGATGAAAGCTTTCATCAAGCTCAGAAAAGAAACTCTCCAACCTTGCAGCGAGCAGACAAGGCGATAACAACGTTTGAACCTGTTGCGATCGTAGGCATGACAGGAAGGTTTCCGATGGCAAAGGATACGGATGCGCTGTGGGAAAATTTAATCGAAGGAAGAGACTGTATCACCGAAATTCCATTGTCACGCTGGGATTGGAAGTCCATTTATGGAGACCCCCTAAAGGAATCGAATAAAACCAACATTAAATGGGGCGGATTTATAGATGGTGTGGATGAATTTGATCCTTCATTTTTTGGCATCTCCCCGCGGGAAGCGGAACTTATGGACCCACAGCAGCGTCTGCTGATGCTCTATGTATGGAAGACCATTGAGGATGCGGGCTATGCTGCTCAAAGCTTGTCTGGAAGTAACCTGGGTATATTCGTGGGTACCTCCGGAACGGGATACAGCAGTCTGATTTCCCGTTCCGGAATGGCTATTGAGGGGTATAGCTCAACCGGAATTGTTCCATCCGTAGGACCCAATCGAATGAGCTATTTTCTGAATGTACATGGTCCAAGTGAACCGATAGAGACGGCTTGTTCAAGCTCGCTAGTTGCTATCCATCGGGCAGTAACAGCGATGAGAAATGGGGATTGTGATGCAGCCATCGTTGGCGGTATTAATACCATCCTGACCCCGGAAGGGCATATCAGCTTTAACCGTGCAGGGATGCTGAGTGAAGACGGACGCTGCAAAACCTTTTCCGAACAGGCTAATGGGTATGTTCGCGGTGAAGGTGTCGGCATGCTGATGCTAAAGAGGGTGAAAGATGCAGAACAAGCGGGAGATCACATCTATGGGCTGATTCGGGGTACAAGCCAGAACCATGGTGGACGGGCCAACTCCTTAACGGCACCTAATCCGAAAGCACAGGCTGACCTATTGATCCAGGCCTATCGCAAAGCCGATATTGATCCAAGAACCGTCGGTTATATCGAAACCCATGGAACGGGGACACCTCTGGGTGACCCAATTGAAGTGAATGGGCTGAAGGCCGCTTTTAAAGAGCTGGCTCGTCAATCAGGAGATGAACCGCTTGGAACACCGCATTGCGGTTTGGGTTCTGTAAAGTCTCATATTGGACACCTTGAGATGGCTGCTGGTGTGGCGGGTGTCATGAAGGTATTGCTTCAGATGAAGCATCGTAAACTCGTGCCAGGCTTGCATCTGGATCATATTAACCCTTATGTCCAATTGGACAACAGCCCGTTTTATATTGTGCGCGAAACAAGAGAGTGGGCTGCCCCGAGAGATAGCGATGGCAGGGAAATGCCTAGACGTGCGGGAGTGAGCTCCTTTGGTTTTGGCGGCGTGAACGCACATATCATTTTGGAAGAGTATATTCCGAATCGGGAGAATCTTGAAAAAAATACAACAGCAATCCCCGGACAATACCCTGCGATCGTAGTGTTGTCTGCCAGAAACGAAGCACGATTGCGTGAACAAGTGAATCTACTGCTTCAGGCCTTGCGTGAAGGAAAGTATGCAGAGAACGATTTGGCTAATATGGCCTATACGTTACAGATCGGACGAGAGCCTATGGAGGAGCGATTGGCACTGATTGTGGGGACTATGGCTGAATTGGCGACTGGCCTGACTCATTACATGCATGAAGGAGCAGTCACAGGTCATGACGGGATTGAAATGTACAGAGGGCAAGCCAAACGCAAGGATACACTCCTCTCACTAACAGAAGATGAGGAAATGCAGGATCTGGTCCATAAATGGTACCTGCGTGGCAAGCTGAGCAAAGTAGCAGAGATCTGGACAAGAGGGTTCATTGTCCAATGGTCAGCTCTGTATGATGGGAAGAAACCAGCCAGAATCAGTCTGCCAACGTATCCGTTTGCCCAAGAGAAATATTGGGTTCCGATCCCGGATTCCCAAATGCCGCGGCCATTCGAAGATGAATATTCGAACTCGGCAGGGGTTCTGCATCCCCTTCTACACAGTAACATTTCTAATTTATACTCACAGCGCTATAGCTCCATTTTTACTGGAACCGAGTCATTTTTGCAAACTTCTGCTACATCGGGCAAACGGACTTTTCCCGATGTAGCCTGTATGGAAATGGCTCGTGTGGCGGCGCAGCATGCCATGGAGTCGTCAGATGGGGATGGGCAATCGGTGATGAAGCTCAGATTATCCGAAGTGAAGTGGGTGCAGCATGACACAAATATCCTGAACACGGAGTTTCCATTACAGATTCAAATTGAAATTTACCCTGAAGAAGATCATAAAGAACTTTTTTTCGAAATCAGCAGTGCTGGCGACAAAAAGGAACGGCAGTTATTAACGACGGGAAGAGTCTCCAGACCGGAAAGCTCTGCCTACGACCTAACAAGGTTTGACTTGCAAGCTGTACGTAAGCGGTGTGAGTTGGACTCCAACTCAGCTAATTCGGACGCGTATAATGCATGGTCTGGCGGACAGACGACGGGCCGTGTGAAACAAAGTTATAAGGGGAATGGAGAAGTACTGCTACACATCTCCAGTTCCGAAGAAACTACAAGATCTACCAACATGTTCATTGATCCAGAAATGCTAAAAGACGTCATTCAAGTTGGATTATGTGAACTCTGTGGGCAACAGGGTCAAGTGAACCTCGGGGGAGCCATTACCATAAAATCAGTCCATTCCTTGGAGGTTTTGCAGGATGGGCAACCTGTTTGGGTATGGATTCGCCTGGGCACGCCGCCACATCATGATTCGACTGGAGCGGTTAGATCCGATCTTAGACTGGACGTAGTCATAGCCAATGACGCTGGTCAGGTTCTGATCTGGATGGAACAAGTCACCGTGAGTATGCCCGAGGTAGAAGGCGTAATCCTTCTGGAGCCACACTGGGAAACGGCCCCGAACCGCACGTCTTCTTCCGTACCGGTTTCATACAGCGAACATCGGATTATCCTGTGTGGTGAGTTGACAAATTTCACGATGACCGAAATGTTGAAACAGGAAATGCCAGGGGTTTCCCTGATACAACTCGGTTCAGCAGGAACCCTTGTACAACGTTACGAAGCATATGTGCTTGCCCTGCTGGAGCAGTTCAAAGGTGGTGAGAGCCTTCGTCATGAAGGAAGCAAATTCATTCAGGTTGTCATACCTGACGATGCAGAACAATCCAGACTGTGGACAGGGCTGTCTGGCCTGCTCCGTACCGTTCAGCTTGAACACCCGCAGGTACGCTGCCAGCTTGTTGAAATGCAGCGTGATACGTCACTGGAACAATGGGTGGAGCGGCTTAAGTCCTGTGCAAATTTGCCGAATGAGGATCACTTGCGATATATGGAGAACCAACTGTACCGTGCATCATGGAAGGAACTGGTTCAGGACGTATCCACCGAGGCAGTGAGTTCCATCAGGGAGCGTTCTAATCGAGAAGGCCATGAGCATCTGCCCGCCCATCCGTGGCAAGATGGGGGCGTATACGTTATTACTGGAGGAGGCGGTGGTCTCGGACCCATTTTTGCACAGGAGATCGCATTCAAGGCGACCGGGACAACGATCATCTTGACGGGAAGGTCTCCAGCGTTGCCAACTGCCGTCAGGCAGAGGATACAGGAACTGCCCGCCAATTTTCAATACATGACCATGGATGTAGCGGATGAAGAAAATGTTCAGACAGTGCTGGCGATGGTCCGTCATACGTATGGGAAAGTAAACGGCATTCTGCATGGCGCAGGCATTACCCGGGACCGTCTGCTTGAAAATAAAACAGGTGCAGAGTGCAGAGAGGTGCTGGCATCCAAAGTTGCAGGGACGGTTTATCTGGATGAAGCAACACGGAGGGATGACCTGGATGTCATGATTTTATTTTCTTCCGGTACAGGTGTGACGGGTAACATTGGACAGGCAGACTATGCGGCTGCCAATGCTTTCATGGATCGTTATGCTGCTTATCGCAATACGCTTGTCCACAGAGGAGAGCGGACCGGACAAACGTTATCGGTGAACTGGCCTCTTTGGGAATCGGGAGGTATGCAGATCAATGAACAGCAATTACGCAATTTGAAAAAACAGACGGGCATGCATCCTCTGCGTGAAGAAGAAGGAACGGCAGCCCTGTATCAGGCGTTGGCAAGTGGAAGAAGTCAGGTACTGGTTGCGGCAGGTGAAGTGACTCGATTGAAACTGAAGTTTTTGTCTTCCCCCGATGCTCTTGACTCACGGAATGCGGGGCAGCCAGCAATCCCAGAGGAACAGACGGATACAGCCTGGCTTGAACATAAGGTCAGGGAAACGATGGCTTCTATGATTTCGTCACTTCTTAAGGTGCAGGTTACACACATTGATCCCGAGGTTGAACTTGGGGAGTATGGACTTGATTCCATCATGCTGACGGAACTGACCAACACACTTAACGAGAATTTCAACATGAGTCTTACCCCGGCACTGTTTTTTGAATATTCGACGCTGCAAGCCTTCTCGCAATATGTAACACGTACCTATCAACAACAATTTTTGACGAGATTCTCATCCAAGATGGTTCCCACACAAGCAAAGAGTGGGATTGAACGAGCTGAACCTCTTGTTTTCCGACAATTAACAAGTAAACATGCCTCGGACGTAGGAAGGGTGAAGCCAACAAACGTCATGGAGGATCAAGGCATTGCAATCGTAGGCATGAGTGGTATTTTCCCGATGGCTGCTGACCCGGATGAGCTGTGGGACAATCTTGCAGCCCAGCGGGATTGCATTACGGAAATTCCTCGGTCTCGGCGGGAAAAGTATGCTTATCAGAAGGATTCTTTTAACGAGACTGGGGAGCTCGACATGATCTGGGGAGGGTTTATTGAGGGTGTGGATCAATTTGATCCCGGATTCTTTGGTATTTCTCCCCGTGAGGCGGAACTTATGGACCCGCAGCAGCGGCTGCTAATGCTGTATGTGTGGAAAGCGATTGAAGACGCCGGATATGCTCCGCAAAGCCTTTCTGGCAGCAAGATGGGCATATTTGTGGGAACGGCTGGTACGGGATACAGCAATCTCATCGCGTCTTCAGGCATGGCTATGGATAGCTATACGTCAACGGGAATTGTACCTTCGGTTGGACCGAACCGGATGAGTTATTTTCTTAACGTCCATGGCCCGAGCGAGCCGATTGAAACCGCATGCTCCAGTTCGCTGGTTGCGATCCATCGCGCAGTCACGGCGATGAGGAACGGGGATTGCAATGCAGCCGTTGTAGGCGGTATTAATACCATTTTGACACCCGAAGGATATATAAGCTTAACTAAGGCAGGTATGTTGAGCAGTGATGGTCGGTGTAAAACGTTCTCAGCTCAGGCTGATGGATATGTTCGAAGTGAAGGGGTCGGCATGTTGATGATCAAACCTCTCAAGGATGCAGAGGAAGCAGGAGATCATATCTATGCCGTTATCCGTGGAACAAACGAAAACCATGGAGGTCGCGCCAATTCATTAACGGCACCCAACCCCAAAGCTCAGACAGAATTGTTATTTGAAGCGTACAAAAAAGCGGGAATTGATCCGAGAACGGTAGGTTATATTGAAACACACGGCACAGGAACTCCTTTGGGCGATCCGATCGAGGTTAATGCGCTTAAAGCGACGTTTAGGAATCTGTATGAACACACAGGGGATAGACAAATGGGTGAGGCGCATTGCGGACTAGGCTCGGTAAAAAGCAATATAGGACATTTGGAGATGGCTGCTGGTATTGCAGGTGTAATCAAAGTGCTACTGCAATTAAAACATCAAAAACTGGCTCCAAATCTTCATCTGGATGAAGTGAATCCTTACGTGGAACTGGAGGATAGTCCGTTCTACCTTGTTCGTGATCTGCAAGAATGGAAGCCGATTACAAACGCGGACGGAAAGGCGATGCCAAGACGAGCGGGGGTCAGTTCGTTTGGTTTTGGCGGTTCCAATGCTCACGTCATTCTTGAAGAGTATACGGGAAAATTGGATGAAAAAGAGGCGAATCACTCAGCGGCACCTGAATATCCGACAATGATTGTTCTGTCTGCACGGAATAAAGGTGAGCTTCAGGAGCAGGTTCGTTTGTTGCTGAAGAGATTGCAGTACGATTCATATATGGATACTGATCTCCGCGATCTGGCCTATACGTTACAAGTGGGACGTAATGCGATGGAGGAGCGGTTGGGTGTGCTGACTTCCGGCATCGCCGATCTGAAGGAAAAGTTGAGCGCAGCACTGGATGGAGGCATGGAACAACTACCAGAAGGTTTAATGTACCAAGCGGGTCTGCAAGGTGGCAAAGAAGCATTATTGTTTAACATGGACGAAGGCACAGAGGAAATCGTAAACCAATGGATGCAAAACGGTTCCTATGGAAAGGTGCTGGATCTGTGGACCAAGGGATATCCGGTTCGTTGGGAGCATTTATATAAAGATGATCAAGATAAACCTTCCAGGTTAAGCTTGCCCACGTATCCATTTGCTAAGGAAAAGTATTGGGTGCCGTATCAGTTCGCCCAAAAATTCGAATCGGGTTCCCCGGCCGAAAGACAACAATTTGGTTCTGAGAGTCAGCAAGTACCATCGGAAGAAGCAACGGAACTTTTTTCTTTCCAGGAAATTTGGGAAGAATCCGCTCACCTTGACTCAGATTCGGCCAAGCTGGACAGAGAAAATGTCAGGGGACTGATATGTCTGTTATCGGATAAAAACAAACAGTCCATCATTCGCGAAATGTTGGCTCGGCGCAGTCCGGGCACAAGGGTCTATTTTGTTGAAGAAGCAGGTCCGAAAGCTGGAGAAATGGATCGGGAGGCTTACGGTCAACAATTTCGCATGATCGCCAAGCAAGAGGATGATATTGATGCGGTTCTGTATCTGTGGCCGTTTGATGATGCCCAATATATACGTGAAACGAGTCCTATTGTGCATATGATCCAGGCGATGGCTAAGGAGAACATACAGCCCAAACGTATTATACTGGCTGGAGAACATGGCACTGCGCTGGATCAATGTTACCTCGACTCATGGATCGGCTTTGAACGTTCAATTAGTCTGAGTATGAAGAAGACGAAATTAACCGTATGCAGCTCGCAGGCACGACAGAACTCGGATATGTTGGCATTTGCGGACCTGTCGAACCTGCTGTGGGATGAACTTTTATCGGAATCGCCACAAAGTGTTCGTTTTGAGCATGGACGTCGTTTGGTAAGTCGTATGAAGCAAATTGATTTAACGGAACATGCTGATGAGTATACCCTTTATCCGAAGCCTGGACAGACTGTATTGATTACTGGTGGACTTGGCGGATTGGGTGTTATTTTCGCAAAAGTCTGGGCTTCAAAGGGAATCAATCTTGTTTTGATGGGGCGATCTCCGCTGGATGAAATGAACAGGCAATTGCTCAAGGACCTTGGAAAAAATGGCAATAAGGTCATATATGTTCAGGCAGATGTGAGTGAAGCGGCGGAAGTAACAACGGCTCTGGAATCCGCAAAAATGCAATGTGGCGATATCCACGGATGGGTCCATGCCGCCGGAATGGAAAGTCAGGGAACCTTGCTGTCCAAAAGCATAAAAGAGTTCGATCAAGTGTTACGTCCCAAGGTTAAAGGATTACTAGTGATGGAGGAAGCATTGCAAAACGAACCTCTGGCTTTTCGTTGTTATTTTTCATCCTCGTCGGCGCTGCTGGGGGACTTTGGTTCCTGTGACTACGCTGTGGCCAATCGTTTTCAGATGGCGTACGCCCAGATGCAGGATCAGAATATTCGTACAATCGTCATTTTATGGCCACTTTGGAGAGAAGGTGGAATGGGCTCCAGAACGTCAGAAGGTACGGACATGTATCTGAGAACAAGTGGATTGCGTTTTCTGGAAAAGGATGAGGGGATCGCTTTTTTTGATCAGGTGATCAGACAATCCGGTACACATCAGCTTGCTCTGGCGGGAAGGCCAAGCCGGATACATCGTTTTTTGGGCTTGGACATGCCGGTTTCCAAGCAGTCTTCCCCTGGATTGCGCATAAAAGCGACAAAGCAGGATCAGGCCCAAATAAGGAATTCACATTCACCATTAGGGAAGACTTTACAGGAATGTGTAGGGCAAGAACTGAGAGACTGGGCTGCCCAACTGTTGAAAATGGAAGTAACCAAGTTGGACCCAGACCGGAATCTGGCGGATTATGGTTTTGATTCGATCAGTCTGGCAGAATTCGCTGAGCTTATGAGCCAGCAATTCCGGCTTGAATTGTCACCGACCGTCTTTTTTGCACATGCCACCTTGAACAAACTTTCGCAGCATCTGATCACGTCCTTTTCCGAAGAAATGGAAGCAAGGTACAGCATGATGTCAACCGCATATCCAACACAAATACAGGATCACTCCCATACAGACAGAAACACCAATCCATCTGTAATGGAGGAGCTTGATGGATCTATGGATCATCCTGTCCCTGAACCTACTGAACTTCACAGGGAAGAACCCATAGCCATCATCGGCATGAGCGGAAGGTTTCCGCAGGCAGGCAACATCGAGGATTTGTGGACAAATGTTGAATCAGGTTCTTCATGTATATCGAGATTGCCCCGCAGTCGTTGGACCGCAAAAGGCGGGAAGGATATAACCAATGAGGATGCTGATATTCCTGCATGGGGAGGTTATTTGGCGGATATCGATCGTTTTGATCCGATGTTTTTCCAGATTTCACCGAACGAAGCAGCGATGATGGACCCCAGACAACGTCTGTTTCTGGAAGAGGCGTGGCATGCTCTGGAGGATGCCGGTTATATGGGGGATCGTATTCGTGGCCAGAATTGTGGGGTATACGTTGGGGTTGAAGAAGGTGAATATGGTTATTTGACAGCAGAGAAAGGATCGATTAACGGTAATCAAAATGCCACACTTGCGGCCCGTATTGCATATGTTCTGGATCTGAAAGGGCCCAATATGGCGATCACCGCCGCATGTTCTTCAGGGCTGGTAGCTCTTCATCAGGCGTGTCAGGCGTTAAGGAGCGGAGAGTGCGACACAGCCTTGGCCGGGGCTGTGAGTCTGATACTGTCTCCCATGCTGCACACAGCTCTCCATCGGGCAGGCATGTTATCCCCCGATGGCCAGTGCCGCGTATTTGACGAACATGCTAACGGAATGGTGCCTGGTGAGGCTGTGACCGCGTTGATGCTCAAACCTTTGCAACAGGCCATTCGGGACGGAGACCATATTTATGGCACGATTAGAGGCAGTGGTGTTAATTACAGCGGACGAACCAATGGATTGACTTCGCCTGATCCTGAGTCACAGGCAGAGTTGATGAAAATGGTGCACAAACGGTATCGGATTGATCCACGCAGCGTGCAGTTCATCATGTCGCAAAGTGTGGGATCACCGATAGGAGATGCAATTGAGATGCAGGCATTATCCAACGTATATGGTTCTTACAACGATCAGGACATATCCGTGGCGATTGGCTCCGTCAAACCTTTAATCGGACATACTTTTGCGGCATCCGGTTTGGTTAGCCTCATAACGATGTTGATGGCCATGAGGCATAGAACAATTCCGGCTTTGCATTCCTATGAAGAGCCTAATCGGCATATCAACATGAGCATGGGCAGCAACCTCAATATCAATAAAGAAAACAGACCGTGGAGAACGTCGTTGAATGTATCAAGAATGGGAGCGATTAGCACCACAGGCATCAGCGGGACAAATGCACATGTGGTTATCGAAGAGTACGTTGCCGCTGAAACAGAGCAAAATGATGCAGTGAGCGAAGATTCGGTGGCCCAAGTTGTCATTCTATCGGCGTTGAACAAGGAACGCTTGCAGGCCGCTGCGCAGCAACTCCTGAATACAGTCATATTAAATAACGAGATGAGCCTGAGGGATGTTGCGTACACGCTACAAGTGGGCAGAGAAGCGATGCCGGATCGCTTGGCTCTAATTGTGAGTGATAAAAAAGAGCTCATTACCGGGCTGAAGAAGTTTTTGAAAGCGGAAAAGCCAAATAAAAACTGGGTTGATTCTTGTCCGATGTTTACCGGAAGGGCAGAAGAAGATTCGGCAGTGAAGGAGCTGTTGTCAGGAAGGGCTGGCGAAAAAATATTGAGAGCTTTCATGGCTGATGGCAGCCTTGATAAAATTGCACTGTATTGGTCCAAAGGAGGCAACGTTTCATGGGAAGGTCTGCATGAAGGAAAGCCTGCTCAAATCATTTCATTGCCTGGGTATCCATTTGAAAAGAGAAGATGCTGGGTTGACCTTACTCATGCTAAATCTGTAGTCGTTTCCAGCCTGGAGGAAGGAGCTCCTGATTCCAGTATAGATGTAGCCGGGAATACATCACTGGAACACAGGATCACAGCCATCATCCTGAATCTGCTTGGCTTGGAAAGCGGTGAGATTCAGGAATCAACACCTCTTGTGCAATATGGAATGGACTCCATCGTGTTTATTCAGTTGATTCAACGATTGCAAACCGAGCTGAATCCTGAAATCAATGCAGCAGATTTGCAACATTGTTTGACTTTGGCAGACATCATAGCAAGTCTGACAGACAGAATAAATCAGACCCCTATGCTTCAGGGCAAGCCAACAAGTTATAGCGTCATCGGACCGGAGGAGAAGACAAATGGCTCTTTGAATTCGATTGTTAAGTCGTGGTCACAATTCCCCGAACTTGTTCGGCTGAATCATGCTTCTGAAGGTCGACCCATCTTCTGGTTTCACGCCGCAATGGGTGGGGTGGAAGGTTATCAGGTTATTGCATCCCGGTGTACGCGGCCCTTCTACGGGATCCAGGCAAGAGGCTGGATGACTGACCGCTCTCCGTTATATGGGATCGAAGGCATGGCAATGTATTATGTGCATGTCATAAAAACCGTTCAGCCGGAAGGGCCGTATGATCTTGGCGGTTATTCTCTTGGCGGCCTGATTGCATATGAGGTGTGCAGGTTACTTCAGAATCAGGGTGACCAGGTAAACAGCGTGGTGATGCTCGATTCCATCCAACTCTCTGATGAAGACGAAATGACTTCGTCGGACAAAGGTTATATTTTACAATCCGTGAATATGTCGCTAATGTCTTCGATTCTTCATCAACCGGAGAAAATTGCAGACACGTTAATTCACCGCGATGAAATCAATATGGAACTAAGTAATGAGGATTTTCTTAAACACTTAACAGAAATTGCGAAATCCAGAGGGCTTTTCAAAAATGAGAAGCATCTACAGCAGCTCATTGAGCAATGTGTCAAGGTTCAGCAGGCATATCAGGCAGATCAGTACCAAGTTCAATCGCTTGCAGATCGAGATGCTGTGGCATGTTATTATTTCCGCAATCAAAGGGGACATTTCTTGGGTGAACTTGAGCCTTACTTTGTCACGGAGGAAGATTGCATCGAACTGAACAACTCAACCTATTGGAGCATATGGGCGGAGAACATTCCGAATTTTAATTTGTTTGACATCGATGTATCCAACCATATGTTACTGTTGTCCAATCCCGCAAGCTCTGATCGAATAGGTGCTTTCTGCAAGCAGTTGTATTCAAGTGAAGGGGTTACGGAAAAAGACATTCAATCCTTCAAAAAAAGTACCAAGGCAAGAATCCCACGCAAGAGTTCCAAAAACCAGATTAAATAAGATCATCAAAAAAAGCGTTGCTCATGAATGAGCGACGCTTTTTTTTGATGATCTTACGATCTTACGATCTTACATAATGGTCATCTATTGTTCAAGCGGACAAGCAGTCGTTGAAGACCACGAAAGCCTACATTGGGAAGCCATTCGGGCTCATCCTGAATCCATTCCATATGGGGATACCTTGCGATTAAGCGGCTCATGGCAATCTCTGTTTCCATCATCGCCAACTGGGCACCGATGCAAGAATGAATTCCTACACCAAAGGCCAGATTTCGCGCTTCATTGCGTTCAATATCAAATAGATGAGGATCGGTAAATTTTCGCGGATCATGATTGGCTGAACCGAAGCAGAACATGATCAATTCTCCCTTTTTAATCTGCTGATCCAGAATTTCCATGTCTTCAAGGGCGGTTCTTACGGTAATCTGTGCAGGGCTTTCATAGCGAAGGACTTCCTGAATGGTGCTTTTAATCAGACCTGGAGAGTCTTTCAATTTTTGAAGTTGTTCCGGATGTTTCATCAGTGTAAACATGCCATTCCCAATCAGATTACGTGTGGTCTCATGTCCTGCGAAGAGCAGCATGGCACATTGCGCATGAATTTCTTCAATTGTCAGGTGCACACCATCATCATCAGTTGCTTCTATAAGATAAGTAATAAAATCTTCCTGAGGATGTATTCTTCGTTCTTCAATCACATCTGTCAAATAGGCAGTCAACAGAACCAAAAGATTTTGTGCACGCGTGACATCCTCATATGTAACCGTCATGGAACCGAACAAGTGAACGAGACTATCTGCACATTCGGCCACACGTTCATACTGTTCCTCAGGCAGACCCAGCAGTTTCATAATGACTTTGGTGGGAAGCGGGTAAGCATAATCCCGAATCAAATCCACCTCTTCTTTTCCTTCCATTTCATCAAGAGAGTCGTCGATCAGATCCATAATGTAGGGAGCCAGATTTTTGACCGACACGGAGAAGGCCTGGGTTAACATTTTGCGATATCTGATGTGAGAAGTGCCATCCTGAAGGGACATCCACATTGAAAACAGACGAATAAACTCCAGAATTCCATAGAGCTGTTGCTCCGAAAACTGGACTGCCCAATATTGTTGTGCCGTGTTATGGGAAATGCGTGGGTCTGCAATGTACTTGTTTACGGTTTCATATCCACCGATGTACCAAAGTCCTCCATACAGATTCACTTTGTGAATTTCGCCTTGCTGAATCAGCTGTCGATACACGTCATACGGATTACCGAAGAAGTTCTCATTATAGAATGTGGTTGGATCATTTACATCAATGACAGGCATTGACAAGTGGTTTCCTCCTTTTATCACGCGCTTTTTTGAAAAATAAAGGAAATTATACAAAAATAGAGTAGCATGTATACTAGAATCTGTCGAGTTATGCTCAGAATATTCGCCAAATTTTACTTTCATTTTACTTAATAAAGCAAATAAGTAAATAGATTGACATGGAAATTTTAGGATAATATAATAAAAGTATTCTGCTTGCAAAGGAAGGATATCGTTATGATTACTGGACATTCCAATATCAGAGAGAATCCGACAGTGAACGAGAATAGAACAGACTATCCCCGCAATCATACCATCCATCAGTTATTTCAAGAACAGGCCCGCTTGCATCCCGATGCCATTGCGGTAGCCTCAGACACCATTCAATATACGTACAAGGAAGTAGATCAGTATTCAAACCAGATTGCCGCACTTCTTCGTCAGAAGGGAGCAGACCGCGACAAAATAATCGGTATTATGTTAGAGAGATCCCCTGAAATGATAATTGCTTTAATAGCCGTTCTCAAATCAGGGGCTTCTTATTTACCAATTGATTCCGAAACACCTGGGGAACGAGTGAATTATATGCTCAAGGATAGTGGGGCATGTATGCTGCTGACATCTCATCCTAAAGAGAATTACATAGAATGTATCGGTTTGGAGGTTATTCATCCCACCATTGAGGATTATTGTGACTTTCCATCCGATGCATTGACGGATATTAATCAGGCAGAAGATCCGGCTTACATCATTTATACATCGGGATCAACGGGTCTCCCCAAAGGAGTGGTGATCTCTCATCGATCAGCCATTCGTGTTGTATGTAATACCAATTACATCACCATTACGGAGCAGGACCGCATGCTTCAGATGTCCAACTATTCATTTGATGCATCGGTGTTTGAAATATTTGGAGCCCTACTGAACGGAGCAAGATTGGTCATTATTCAGAAGGAAGAGGCACTTCACATGCCCAGCCTGGCCCGGTCCATTGAAAAAAATGGGATTACCGTTATGTTCATCACAACTGCTTTTTTTAATGCTATCGTGGAACGTGAAATATCCTGCTTCCAATCGGTTCGCAAAGTGCTCTTTGGCGGGGAAAGAGTTTCGTTAACACATGTAAAAAAAGCGCTTGATTATATGGGGAGTGATAAGCTTATTCATGTTTATGGACCTACGGAAAGCACGGTTTTTGCCACATATCATCCTGTAAATGAAATTGAAAAGGAAGCGCTTACAGTGCCAATTGGCACTCCAGTTGCTAATACCTCCGTTCTGGTATTGGATGAGCATGATCATCCCGTCCCTGTTGGAGCAGCCGGTGAATTATGCATATCCGGTGATGGACTTGCGCTCGGTTATTTGAATAACGATGAACTCACAGAACAAAAATTCATTCCGCATCCCTTCTTTACATCAGAACGGATGTACCGCACGGGTGATTTGGTTCGCTGGACGCCTGAGCATACCCTTGAATTTTTGGATCGAATGGATCAACAGGTGAAGCTTCGTGGTTTTCGGATCGAGCTGGGTGAAATTGAAACCCATTTGTCCCGGCATGATGCGGTAGCAGAGGCATTTGTCATGATGCGAACAAACGATGCAGGCCATGCCTATCTGTGTGCATATATGGTGTTGAACCAAGAAACCTCGATTGAGGAGCTGCGTCTTTTCCTGGAACAGAGAATACCGGAGTATATGGTGCCAAGCTATTATGTCAAACTGGAGCTGCTTCCGCTGACTGCTAATGGCAAGATTAACAAAAGTGAATTACCCGAGCCGGATAGCAGCATCCATTCAGGCAGGGAATACGTTGCTCCGACAACAGAGTTGGAACAACATCTGTCCATGATTTGGAAGGATGTACTACAGATCGAGCAATTGAGTGTAAATGACAGTTTTGCACATCTGGGCGGTCATTCCCTTAATGCCATTGAAGTGATTGCACGGATTAAGGAGGATTTAAGTGCAAGTCTGCCATTAAACCAGCTTTTCCGTCTTGGAACGATCCAAAATATAGCAACATTTTTGGAAGAAAATAATGATGAGGATAACACGGAGGCTTACTTTACGGATCAAGGTGATCCTGCCAATATGCTTGAGCCATTTGGTCTTACGGGTATTCAGCTGGCTTATTTGATTGGACGTGACCCTGCATTTGAGCTGGGTGGAGCTGCAACCAATTTTACGGTCGAATTCGAGGCCGAGGCGGATATGGATTTAGTTAATGCAACTTTGCAGAAATTGATCAATAGGCATCCTATATTACGAACAGTTGTGTATGAGAACGGGACACAGCAAATATTGAAAAGTCTACCGTTATACACGGTAGAAGTGATAGACGTGTCAGAATGGGATACGGCATATCGTAGCTCGCAAATGGAAGCAGAGAGACAACGAATGATGACAAAAGTGATTGTTCCAAGCGATTGGCCATTATTTGAAATGAAAGCTTACCGGATGTCAGAGAATCAATATTATTTTTATCTGAATCTGGACCCGCTTATCTGTGATGACAGCAGCTTGAAACTGCTCATCAAGGAGTTCAAATGGCTCTATGCAAACGGGGATCAGGAGCTGCCGGAGCTTCAATATAATTTCAGGGACTACGTTCAGGCAATGGCACGTTTCAAACAGTCTGCACGTTATTTCAAGGATCAGCGCTACTGGATGGACAAGCTGGAAGACTTTCCGGGTTCTCCGACTTTGCCGCTCAAATGTAATCCGGCAGACATAAACGTGCCCCAATTCAGCAAATTCTCGAACTTTATAACGGGTGAACATTGGAACAAGCTTAAACAGCAGGCAAGGCAGCATAACGTTACCCCAACTTCCATTTTATGCGCAGCCTATGCCTATGTACTTGCGCATTGGTCAAACCAGGAGAGATTTGGGGTCAACCTGACCGTATTTAATCGGATTCCGTTTCATGAAGATGTGAAGAGGATGGCGGGAGACTTTACAACGCTGATGCTGCTGGATATTGATGCCCAAAAATCTCTGAATTCGTTCTGGACATTTACAGAGTCAGTGCAACATTCATTGCTGGATGCATTGGATCACAGACATTATGATGGCGTTGATTTTATAAGACAATTGGGCAAAAAACATGATATTCACAAAAGAGCAGTCATGCCAATTGTATTTACAAGTGTCTTAAATGAAAATGTGGAAGATTCATTTGACGCTTTGTTTAACTTTGACCAGATCAAGTATTTCAGTACAAGAACCTCACAGGTTTATATTGATAATCAGGTCTATGAAATCAATGGCGGTTTGTATATCACATGGGACTTTGTGGATCAATTGTTTGAACAAGAAGTGATTGAATCTATGTTCCAGCAGTATCTGAACATTCTGAACCAAGTGATCTCTGCAACACAAGTTACCAAGCTTGAGTTGAGTCAAGCGAGCAGGCAACTCATCAAACAGTATAACGATACGAGCAAGCCTTTTACTCTGAAGCCTCTGCATGACCTGTTAACTGCAACAGCGACCAGATTAGGAGATCGGGTGGCGATTCAGCATCATGAACGTTCCATTTGTTACATAGAGTTGGAACGCAGATCGAATCAGATAGCTAGGTATTTGATCGATCACGGAGTACAGCGGGGCGATTATATTGGTGTGTATGGCAAGAGATGCATTGACACCGTTGTGAATATATTCGGTGTGCTCAAAGCGGGAGCAGCGTATATTCCGCTTGATCCGGACTATCCAGAGGAACGTAAGCAATATATTCGGGAAAAGGCTAACTGTAAATTTTTCATCATGCCAGAGCTATATGAGACGGAATCGTTAGAAACCTACTCTGCGGAATCCATAAACAGCGGAGTGACGAATGATGATATGGCCTATGTTATTTTTACTTCTGGCAGCACAGGTAAGCCCAAAGGTGTGCAGATCAAGCACGGCGCAGCAGCCAATACGATTCTGGATATGAATGAAAGGTTTAACGTAACCTCCAATGATCGAATGATGGGCATATCTTCATTATGTTTTGACTTGTCCGTCTATGATATTTTCGGCGCAGTCAGCTGTGGGGCTTGTCTGGTTCTTATTGATGATCAGCGTGACATGTTTCAGCTCAAGAACGTGATAGAACAAGAAAAAATAACCATTTGGAACTCGGTTCCTGCTCTTATGGACATGTGTGTTGATCTGTATTCACCGGGAGAGAAGAACAACGATCTTCGTCTGGTATTGCTTAGTGGTGACTGGATATCTCTGCGGCTTCCTCAGAAAATAGTAGACGTATTTCCTGAATCTGAGGTGGTTAGTTTGGGAGGAGCCACTGAGGCATCGATATGGTCCATCTATTATCCAATCACGGCAGTGTCAGAGCAATGGAAGAGTATCCCTTATGGCAGACCACTAGCCAATCAACAGATTCATGTGCTGAACAGACTACTTCAACCCTGCCCTGTAGATGTTGAGGGAGAATTGTACATTGGTGGAAGCGGTGTAGCAAGCGGTTATCTTCACGACGAGGAAAAAACAAGACAGTCTTTCATTGTCCATCCACAGTTGGGGTACATCTACAAGACAGGAGATTTCGGTGTCCTTCGATCTGAAGGTTATGTAGAGTTTTTGGGTAGAAAAGATAGCCAGGTCAAAATCAAAGGTTATCGGGTAGAACTCGGTGAAATTGAGAATGTGCTTCTGCAAGCCGATGACGTGCAAAAGGCAGCTGTTATTGATGTTGCTGACGAGAACGGAGTCAAGAGCCTCTTTGCCTTTGTTGTTACAGATCAGGATGTGGACACACTGCCACTGAAAGCCCTTTTGCAAAGTAAATTACCAAATTACATGGTTCCGTCCATGTTTCTGAATGTAGATGAAGTTCCGCTTACTGCCAATGGCAAGGTCAACAAAGCGACACTTGAACAAGTGGCAAGGCAGCATCAACTCACTGTTCGTGAACATGCTGTAGTGGATACAGAGCCTGTCAATTCCATTCAGGAACAGCTGCTTCAGATCTGGAGTGATGTGTTTGGCTTGAAGCAGATTGGCCTGAACGTAAGCTGTTTTGATCTCGGCGGAGATTCGCTGAAAATTATGGCAATGGTGGCTGAAGTGAAGAAGCGTCTTCATGTTGAAGTTCCCATTGGCGAAATGTTCCGAAATGATACGATATACAGCTTGGAACAATACTTGGTTACCAAAGCACATGTCAAACCTGCTGTGATCATTGAGAAGTTAAGTCGCCGTGACCGGTATAAGGCTTCTGCAGCCCAGAGAAGCATGTACACCCTCTCGCTGCTTGAAAATAATAGGGGAGCTTATCACATTCCCATGGCGCTGCTTATGGAAGGAGAAGTACACTTCGTACGTCTTGAGAGAGCGCTTCAAACGTTTATTGAGAGGCATGAAATACTGAGAACTGGATTTGAAGTGATAGAGGATGAGCTTGTTCAGACGGTTCATACAAACGTAACCTTTGAACTTGAATATGATGATCTCGGAGAACTCGATACAGATGACCATGAACTCGTTCGTTTGACAAGCAACCTGTGCAAACAGTCCACTCAAGCTTTTGATCTCCGCCAGCCTCCTTTAATGAGGGCAAAACTGGTGAGAATTGGTCATGGACGTCATTTGTTTATTATAAATTTCCACCATATTGTGGCTGACGGTACATCTCAAGGCATATTGATGAACGAATTGCTGGAGCTCTACAGTGGCTCAATTCTGCCAGACGTTGATGTGCATTATCAGGATTATACGGCATGGCAGGAACAGTACAGTCATTCGGATGAGATGGCGAAACAGGAGGCGTACTGGCTGGATATATATAGTAGTACCCCGCCAACACCTGAGCTTCCGTACGACTTCAAACGACCTGAAGTTAACAGGTATGAAGGAAACAACATTTACAATCACTTGGGCGAGAGCCTGACCCGCGACATCAGGCAGCTTGCCAAGGATACCGGATCAACGTTGTATATGGTGATGCTTAGTGCCTATTTCCTCTTACTGCACCGGTATACACATGAGAAAGACCTGGTTGTGGGTACGGCTGCCTCTGGCCGTCTGCATGAGCCGTTACAACATATGTTTGGAGTATTTGTGAACACCATTGCATTGCGAAACCAGATGAACGAATCGGATACGGTCAGACAGTTTATTGAGCAAATCAAACAATCAACCGTAGTATCCTTTGAACATTCAGAGTATGCATTTGATGAACTGGTGCGAAAAACAGGTGCACAGCGTGAGGTCAATCGTAATCCGTTGTTTGACACGATGTTTTCGCTAGAGAACGCTTCGCTGTTTACTCGTGAAAAAGAGGGTATGCAGGTGTCGCCTGTCATGTTTAATCTTGATAATGCAAAATTTGATCTGACATTCAACATCCTTGAGTTTGAAAATGAAATCGTGCTTAACGTGGAGTACTCCACCGATTTGTTTGGTCAGGAAACCATTCAGCGCATGAGTGACAACTATATTGCCTTAGTAGGCAACATGATATCCGGTCTGGAACAGCCGCTTAGCGAGATTGAAAGTGTGTCTCCGAGAGAAAGAGATCAGCTGATTCATACCTTTAATCCACCATCTATGGAGTATCCGTTGCATCAAACTGTGGATGAGCTCTTTGAACAGCAAGTGAGACGTACACCGGATCATGTTGCTCTGGTGATGGGCGAAAATCATGTAACCTATCGCGAGTTGAACCAACGAAGTGAACAGCTTGCTGATCTACTACGGAAAAAAGGAGTGCGTGATAACAACATCGTCGGGGTCCTCACAGAGCGTTCAATCGATGCGGTGATCGGAATGCTGGCGGTTCTAAAAGCAGGCGGAGCATATTTGCCCATTGACCCAGCCTATCCAAATGATCGTATCCATTACATGCTTGAAGACAGTCAGACCCAATGGGTATTAACACCGAAGGAACGGTTTGAACATGTCGTTCAGGGAAAAGAGAGCTCTGTCCATCTCATTGATTTGCAGACTGAACTTTTGCAAGCGGACGAATTTCTGGTCTCCTCTTCCTTGGTACCAATAAGGGGGCAAAGCCGGGATCTGGCTTATGTCATTTACACATCAGGTTCCACAGGTCAGCCCAAGGGAGTGATGGTTTCACACCAATCGCTTGTTCATTTGTGTACATGGCATCGTAAACGGTATCAGATCACCGATGCTGATCGCAGTGCCAGCTATGCAAGCTTGAGCTTTGATGCTTTTGTGTGGGAATTGTTCCCATACCTGTTGTCAGGAGCTTCCGTACATCTGATTCAGGATGAAATTAGGCTGGATGTGGTGCGCATCAATGATTACTTCCATCAGCATCAGATTAGTATTGCGTTCCTGCCTACAGCGATTTGCGAGCAGTTTATCCGGCAGGAGAATCGTTCCCTTCGAACATTGCTGACGGGGGGAGACAAGCTGAATTATTTTGAATCCCAAAACTATGAGGTTGTAAATAATTATGGACCAACTGAAAATACAGTCGTCACCACAAGTTTTACCATAGATCAGATGTATTCCAATATTCCTATAGGTCGACCACTGCCGAATACCAACGTGTTTATTCTGAGTGGCAGTGACCAGCTTTCGCCTATAGGGGTTCCGGGTGAATTGTGCATAAGCGGAGCCGGACTTGCAAAAGGGTATTTGAACAGGCCCCAGTTAACGGCAGAGAAGTTTGTTCAACATCCGTTTAATCCAGAACAACGGATGTATCGGACCGGAGATTGGGTGCGTTGGCTTTCGAATGGCAATATTGAATATTTGGGTCGCATGGATGATCAGGTGAAAATACGTGGATTCCGTATTGAGCTTGGAGAGATTGAACATCTGCTTTTGCAGAACCCAGGGGTGTTAGAGGCGACAGTTGTCGCGCATACAGATCCGGCAGGTTCGACATTTCTTTGCGGCTATGTGGTTTGTCATGAGAGGTATCCTGTGGGATTCATCGATGAGATTAAAGAAGAATTGACTCGGTGTTTGCCTTCGTATATGGTGCCTGCCCATCTCGTCATAATGGATCGTTTGCCTTTAACAGCTAATGGTAAAGTGAACCGCAAGGCATTGCCGATTCCGACACTATCGGACAACCGAACAGCCATCGCGTATGAACCACCAAGGAATCCGGTTGAAATTGCACTGGTCACTCTTTGGCAGGACATTCTAAAGATTGGAAATGTGGGTGTCCATGACCGGTTCTTTGATATTGGCGGACATTCCCTGCTGGCGACCATACTAATATCCAGATTACACAAGGAGATGCAGGTAGAAATGCCACTGGTACAGATTTTCCGTACGCCTACAATCCGTGGCATGGCCCAATTCATTCTGGATCATAAAAAAAGCAAATATACATCTATTCCCCATGCGCCATTGCAGTCCTTGTATGATTTATCAGCAGCGCAGCAAAGAATTTATATTTTGAGCAATCTGGATCCTACGGATACAGCCTATAATATGCCTCTTGCTATGAAATTAAAGGGAAGCATAAATAAAAAACAATTGAATGAGGCGTTCTCCTGCCTGATTGCAAGACATGAATCGCTTCGAACTTCATTTGTCATGAATCAGGGTAAGCCTGCTCAACGAATTATGCCAAGCGTCGACTTTGAAGTTCAGTACAGTTCCCTCCATACCGCAGGGGAACCACCTGTTCTATCCGAGTGGGTACAACCTTTTTCATTAGAAAAAGCTCCGCTGATGCGGGCTGAACTTGTGCAAACCAAAGCAGATGAACATGTCCTTTTGTTTGACATGCATCATATGATTTCAGATGGAATTTCGATCGGGATTCTATTGCATGAACTGGCCGAGTTCTACAATGGCAAAAAATTGCCACCTGTCTCTACACAGTACAAGGATTATTCACTCTGGGTACACGAGCGACAATCTAGCAGTGACTCGATGCGGCATGAGAAATATTGGGCTGATGTTTTGAAGGAAGAGGTTCCGGTTCTTGACCTGCCTTTGGATTTTGCACGGCCGAAGACTAAGACGTTTAATGGTGATCAGATTCGTTTGCATCTGGATGAAACACTGACGGTTGCGCTTGAGCAGCTGGCCAATGATCAGGGAGCCACCATGTATATGCTGTTTGTCTCGGCATTTACAACACTGCTCTCCAGATATACCGGACAGGAAGATATCCTGATTGGTACGCCGGTATCAGGTCGGAATCATGATGATCTCAACCGTGTTGTCGGCATGTTTGTAAACACAATAGTTCTCAGAAATGCGCCGCTGGGCCATTATACCTTCCAGCAATATCTGGAACAGGTGAAGGAAAATACACTTCAGGCCTATGAGCATCAGGAATATCCATTTGAACGTTTGGTCGAACAGGTTGATGTGAAGCGTGATCCTTCACGCAATCCACTGTTTGACGTCATGCTTGTTCAAAATACAGATCATCTTGATCTCCAGATGAACGATGTAGAGGCCGTTTTGCTTGAAGATGGCATCCAACGTTCCAAATTTGATATGACGGCCAGAATGAACAAAACCAACCTGAGCTGGAATCTCGAACTGGAATATAACACGGATGTGTTCCGGGAGGAGCGTATTCAGCGCTTTGCTGAACATTTTGTCGAGATATTGAGACAGATCGCTGCTGCTCCAGAAGTACGACTGGATCAATTGGATATTCTGACGCAACCAGAGAAAACCGTTCTGACAGGGTTCAACCCGCCGAGACAGGCCTATGAACGGGACAAAACATTGGTCCAGATGTTTATGGAGCAGGTTGAACACAATCCGGACAACATCGCTTTAGTTTTCGAGAATGAACAGCTGACCTACCGCATGTTGAATGAGAGGGCGAATGTCCTGGCTTGCGAGTTACGTCAGGAAGGAGCAGGACCAAATCACATTGTAGCTGTGATGGTTGAGCGCTCCATAAATATGATCGTTGCGATTGTAGGTGTGCTCAAATCAGGTGCGGCTTACATGCCGATCGATCCTGAACTTCCTACTGAGCGTAAGCGTTATATGCTGACTGACAGTGGTGCGCGTTTATTATGTACAGCAGATCATTCCATGGTGGATGACCTTGTGTTTGTAGGTACAGTTATTTTATTGGATGAATTGGATCGTTCAGGGCTACGTGAACCAGTACGTGAACCGGACATGATCAACCATTCCAGCGATGCGGCTTATGTCATTTATACTTCGGGTTCTACTGGCAAACCCAAAGGCGTCGTTGTTGAACATTACAATGTTCACAATCTGGTGGACGGATTGGTGGAAGCGATATATCAGCACTATGAGACCCCTTTGAATATTGCATTGATTGCGCCATATATCTTTGATGCCTCGGTGAAGCAGATTTTTGCTGCTTTGCTGCTGGGACATGCACTGCATATCGTGCCTAAGAGCACAGTCTGGGAAGCAGATCTTTTGCTGAATTATTATGCTCATCATCATATTCATGTGTCCGATGGTACGCCTGCTCATCTGAAATTGCTCACTCTGGCCTCGAACGGATGCAAACAGCAGTATGAACTGCAAGAGCTGATCATTGGTGGGGACGTGCTGACCTTCGACCTTCTCGATGAAGTATATACCACGCTCCCTGGAATGAGAGCAAACGTTACAAACGTATATGGACCGACGGAATGCACGGTGGACGCGGCTTGGAACAGAATCATGTATGGGATAGGCGAGCGATCAGGAACGATTCCGATTGGTAGACCGATCCGGAATACAAGTATTCTGATTATGGATCGTTACAATCGTCCTCAGCCGGTTGGTGTACCCGGTGAGCTGTGTATTTCTGGTGAAGGTGTAGCACGCGGTTACTTGAATCAACCGGATCTTACGGCAGAGAAGTTTGTGGACTCACCTGTAGACAACGATCGGAAAATGTATCGTACAGGCGATACCGCCAAATGGCTACCGGATGGAACCATTGAATTTGTTGGCAGACAGGATGATCAGGTTAAAATCCGTGGTTATCGAATTGAACTGGGGGAAGTGGAGTACCAGTTAACCCGCCTGGAGGTAATTCAAGAGGCATATGTTAATGCAGGTCAGGATGACAGTGGTAATGATTATCTGTGTGCTTATATTGTGATCACTGATCCGGGGATCTCCATTATGGACGTGCGTGAGAAACTTGAGTTACAGGTTCCTTCATATATGATACCAGCCCATTTTGTCAAAATGGACCACTTGCCGAGAACGGTAAGCGGAAAAGTGGATCGCTCCCGTCTCCCTGAACCGGGCAACAGCATACTGGATGACTCGAAGTATGAATCGCCGAGGAATGACAAAGAGCAAAAGCTTGTTCAGATATGGGAGAACATCTTGAATCTGGATTGTATTGGGATTCATCATAACTTTTTTGTCATGGGTGGAGACTCCATCAAAGCACTCCAGACGATTTCGGGATTGTCCAAACTGGGTTTAAAAGTAGAGATGAAGGATCTTTTTGCCAATCCGACCATCCGGCAGCTTAGTCCATATGTCAAACAGTCACAGTTCCATTCTACTGGGAATGTTGAGGTGACAGGTGAGGTTTTCCTAACACCTATTCAGCAGCGCTTTTTTGCGAGAAATCATACAGAGCATAACCATTACAATCAGGCTTTTATGTTATTCAGGCAGGAAGGGTTTGATGAGAACACCATTCGACTTAGTTTCGAGAAACTGATGGAGCATCATGACGGTTTAAGAATGGTTTATGAATACAACTCTTCTGGAGAAATGACACAGACCATTCGGAGTTATAGAGAGGGTATGTTTGAGTTCAGCGTTGTGGATGCCAGAGGCGTAGCACAACCGGAAGTATTCATTGAAGAGCAGGCATCGTTGTTGCAAAAGAAAATGCGGATTCATGAGGGACAACTTGTTAAACTCCGGCTCTTCAGGCTTGATGAAGGAGAACACCTGTTAATTACTATTCATCATTTGGTCATGGATGGTGTGTCCTGGAGAATTTTGCTCGAAGATTTTGAATGGTTATACATGCAAGGGGTTGAACAAAAGCCGTTTGATGTGGGACCCAAAACCGTCTCGTACCAGCAATTTGCTGCTGCATTAAAGTCTTATTCCAAACATCACCTTTTGCAAAAGGAGCAGGCCTTCTGGAACAAAGTGTCTAGTGTGTATACGCCATTCCTGGATTCTCAGAGCCAAACAACGTACACGGTCAATGACCATGGTCATAGCGCTACCCTTGTATCTGAGCTTGATCGTGAACAAACTGGCTGGCTTCTTCAACAGACAAACAGAGCCTACCAAACCGAGATTAATGACATTCTGTTGACTGCACTTATGCTAAGTGTAACCGAGATGACTGCTCAAGCCCGGTTTAAAATTATGCTGGAGGGACATGGCCGACAAGCACTCGCAACCGAGATGGATCTCAGCAGAACGGTGGGGTGGTTTACATCCGTATATCCGGTGGTATTTGACCTGTTTCAGGAGCCGGAATTGCCCGAGGCAATTAAAACAGTCAAGGAAACACTGAGAGCCGTTCCCAATAAAGGCATCGGATACGGAATTCTCAAGTATATGGCTGCTGATCAGCATGGTTTTGCAGATGAAAAGGAAGCACCTATTTTGTTCAATTATATGGGTGAACTGGACAGCAGTCTGGAACGGAGCTTGTTCAGTTCGTCATATATCCCGGTAGGACAAACGGTGGGTGGGCAACTCATCAGAGCGCATGATTTTGAAATAAATGCAGTTGTAATAGATGGGAAGTTCACCATTCATACGACTTACAGTGATGGAGTATACGAAGCTGGGATTGCTGAAAAGCTTAATCGGTTGTTCATGTATAACTTGTATCAAATCGTTCAACACTGCCGGAACAAGCAGGGCGCAGAGAGAACCCCATCTGATTATGGGAAGCATCCTGTATCCATAGCGGAGTTGGAAGCCATACAAAATAGAGTTGATCCACTTGTGATCAGCAAAATTTATCCGTTGACCCTTATGCAATCCGGCATGTTGTACCATTCGCTGGAGCAAGAAACATCACACGCCTATTTTGAGCAGGTATTTGTGGAATTAAAGGGTAACGTTGATGTGGAGATATTGAAATACAGCTTAGGGCGGGTGATTCAGCGTCACGAAGGGCTTCGTTCCATATTTGAATATCATCTTGTGCAGCAACCTCGCCAGCTTATTATTGACCAGCAGCAGGTTGAATGGTTGATGCTGGATTGGACCGGAAAGAGCCAGGATGAACAGCTTCAACGGATGGAGCAGTTCATGACTGATGATCAGGAAAGAGGGTTTGATCTCAGCCGGGAGTTATTAATCAGATTTTGTCTGATCTCCAGAGGGGCGGATGCGTTCACGCTGGTCATCAGTCATCATCATATTTTGCTGGACGGTTGGTGTCTGGACATCCTGATTCGTGAGATGTTTGAGATTTATGCCAGTCAGCAGGCTGGGCAGCCTGAAATGTTGGAAGAAACCAGGCCGCTGGGGGACTACCTCGACTGGCTTGATCAACAGAACAAGGAGGAAGCACTGGCGTATTGGAAACAGTATCTCCAAGGCTACTATGAACGAGTCTCTTTGCCCAAAACAGGGACTAACCTGGATACAGCAGCGCCAACGTTGCGGGAGCAGGGAATTCAATTCCCGCGTGAACTCACAAGTCGGCTGAAACAATTCGCTGTGAACAATCAGGTTACATTTAATGCGTTGATTCAGGCGATATGGGGCATGGTTTTGTGCAGATACAGTGGTACAGAAGATGTCATATACGGCACAGTCATTTCCGGGCGAGACGCTGACGTTGAAGGAATAGAGAACATGGTGGGGCTATTTATTAATACCATTCCTACCCGGATTAAGCTTGAACCGGAAGAGCTTTTTGCCGATGCTCTTCGCAGGGTTCAACAGGAAGGGATGGAAGGCCAAAAGTATGGCTACGTACACCTGGCAGATATACAGGATCAAAGTGAATTAAAAGCCGATTTGCTTGACCATGTATTGGTGTTCCAAAATTTTGGGAATGAACAGGCTGCGGGTCTTGTAGCGGAACAAGGGACAGGAGTCACGCTGGAGCGCGTTTATGGCAATGAGCATACACACTATGATTTGAGTGTGACTGCTGTTCTGGACGATACATTCAGACTTAAATGGTCTTATAACAGTAACGTACTGGATTCAGATCTGATGAATGGTCTGGGTAATCATGTTCTCTATGTGGCGGAGCAAATTAGTGCAAACCAGAATATTCGTGTAAGCGAAATTGCTCTTATTGGCGAGCAGGCCCGCCATAAGATGGAGTTGTTATCCCATGGCCCGATGACACCATTTCCCAAAGAAAAGACATTATCTCAGCTATTCGACGAACAGGCAGAGCGAACTCCAGATGCAGTTGCACTGGTAATGCAAGAAAAACAGTTCACCTACCTGGAGCTGCAAGAGAAATCAAATCAGATGTCGGAACGTTTGCGCATGCGAGGCATTCAAAATTCATCCATCGTAGGACTGATGGTACAACGCTCTTCCGAGATGATTATAAGTATTCTTGGAATTCTCAAATCCGGAGCAGCCTATTTACCGATCGATCCCGAATGGCCAAGAGCACGAATTGTGCACATGCTGCATGACAGCGCTGCAGCCTTGCTACTTACGGAGGAACAATGGATGGAGGATTTCACAGGCGTCACTGAAGTCATGAATGTACATGCGAATGTTGAAGACACCATCCGATTAGAGAGCATAGGCATGAAGGAATCAGCACCAACCTTGGCATCCGAAGATGAGGCTGGAGACGATCTGGCCTATATTATCTACACCTCGGGCTCTACGGGGAAACCAAAAGGTGTAATGATCTCCCATGCCAATGCCATTCGGGTAGTGAAAGATACGAATTATATTCAGATCTCTTCCTCTGATTCAATATTGCAGATCTCAAATTATGCTTTTGATGGCTCGATATTTGACATCTTTGGAGCGCTATTAAACGGCGCGAGGCTGGTCATGATTGAACAGGAGACCCTGCTGGATATCAACCAATTGTCTAAAGTGATGACAGAGGAGAGAATTACGGTCTGTTTCATGACGACTGCATTGTTTAACTTGCTGGTTGATCGTGCGCCTCATTGTTTGCTGGGACTTCGGAAACTTCTGTTTGGAGGGGAGCGGGCTTCTGTCTCCCATGCCCAGAGAGCTCTTGTCCATATGGGAACAGATAAACTGATCCACGTATATGGTCCTACGGAAAGTACAGTATTTGCAACAAGTTACCCTGTACAAGCTATAGGTGACAATGATGGAATTCTTCCGATTGGCAAGCCCATTGCGAACACATCTGCATGGATTCTGGACGACAATCAACAGTTTGTTCCAAATGGAGTACCTGGAGAGCTCTATCTCTCAGGTGATGGATTAAGTCTCGGTTATCTGAACAATGAAGAGCTGACCGAAGCCAAATTTGTCAACAACCCTTATCAGCTCCATGGACGAATGTACCGCACTGGAGATCGGGTGCGTCGACGGTCTGACGGAACGATTGAATTCCTGGAGCGGATGGATCATCAGGTGAAACTGAGAGGTTATCGGATCGAACTTGGGGAGATCGAACAGGTCCTGATTTCACATGAGCTTGTCCGTGAAGCCATGGTTGTAGCTGTCAAAGATTCGGGTGGGCAGGATGCATTGTGTGCTTACCTTACCGTCCTGCAGGAAGTCAGCCGGATGGATATGCAGTCCTTTATGGAAGCCCGTTTGCCAGGTTATATGGTCCCATCCTATTTCAAGGTATTGGAGCAGTTTCCGCTTACGCCAAACGGGAAAATAGATCGCCAAGCGTTGCCTCGACCTGAGATAGCAGTCAAATCAGAGACAACGTATGAAGCGCCTTCCAATTATGTGGAGGAACAGTTAATAAACATATGGGAAGAGGTACTGAATGTGAAGCCAATTGGCACCGCCCACCATTTCTTTGAATGCGGTGGGAATTCCCTGAAAGTGATGCATGCAGTTCAGCTGACTAACCGAAAGTTCCAAATGGAATTGAAAATCAGCCAATTTTTTGAATATCCAACGATTAAACAACAGGCCATTCATATATTGAGCGGTAGTACAGCTGGCCCTGATGTGAATGAATATGTGGAAGAAGAGATTTAACAGTTCGTTCTTTAAATTCAATAAATGACTCAATGATCCGAGAGAGACTGCATCACGTATTGATTGCCCCTTCATTAGACGAGATGTAAAGGTGCAGTTTCTCCCGGAATTCCATGTCTTAGGCGTCATACTGAAAGGAATGGTGAATTCCTATGAACATTGCGGAGTTTATGAATCTTTTACAGAGAAGAAATGTGAAATTGTACCATCAAGACGGGAAAATCAAAATGATTGGACCGCGTGAGGAAATCAATGCTGATCTTAAAACACAGATTAAAGAACACAAACAGGCTCTAATTCAGTTCCTGGTCCATCAGGAAGAAGTGTGGAATGCGCCTATTCCAAAGGCTCAAGAATCGACCAACGAGATGTACCCCCTGTCCAGAGCTCAGAAAAGAATGTATATTCTGCATCAAATGAACGATCAGGGAATTGCTTATAACATTCCAATGGCGGTGAAGCTGACGGGTCATCTCGAACTGGATTTACTTGAAGAAGCGATTGGGCGCGTGATGGAGAGACATGAAGCACTTCGAACGTCATTTGTGGATGATCGGGGTGAGCCTGCTCAGAAGATTCACCCTAAAATTCGGTTTAAGCTTGATTTCAGTGAACGGAATGATTTAGATATTTTGGTCAAGATCAAACAATTTATTCGACCTTTTGATCTAACGCAGGCTCCGCTGCTGCGGGCGGAACTGGTTCGCTTGGATCAAGATCAGCATGTACTGCTCATGGATATGCATCATATTGTATCCGATGGGATGTCATTTGCGCTGTTTTTGAATGAACTGGCTGAACTGTACAGTGGAAAACCGTTGACACCTGTTTCCATCCAGTACAAGGACTATGTAGCATGGGAGAAAGCCAAAGAACGTTCAGGTGATCTGAAGAAGCAGGAGACATATTGGCTGGATACGCTGAGTGGGGAACTGCCACAGCTTCAAATGCCTCTGGATTATGCCCGCCCGCCAGAGCAAAATTATGCCGGTCAGCGAATGGTTACCCAATTGGATCAGGAATTAACGAGAAATTTGCAGCGTCTTGCCGATGAGCATGACGTAACGATGTACATGCTGCTTTTATCAGCCTACGCAGTCCTTTTATCTAAATATACTGGACAGAAAGACATTATCGTGGGTACCCCGATCGCAGGCAGGTCGAATGAACATCTCAAATCAGTAATGGGTTTGTTCACCAATACAATAGCAACAAGACATAACATCGACCCGGAGCAGACATTCGTCGCGTTTTTGAATCAGGTGAGAAGGCATACCTTATCTGCATATGAGAATCAGGATTATCCTTTTGATGAACTGATTGAAAAACTGAACTTACCCATGGATCGGAGCAGACACACACTGTTTGATACAATGTTTGATTTGCAGCACGCCGAGGATTATGTGTTCCAACTTGGTCAGCTTCAAGCGGAAATGTGTGAATTCGATCTACCGGTCTCCAAATTTGATCTCAGTCTCACCGTAATTCATTACGGAAGTCACATGAAACTGGATCTGCAATATGCTTCCGAATTGTTTGCCAAAAATAGCATGGAACGTTTTTTAAGTCACTTGATGAATGTATTGAATGAGATTGCGTTGAACGCCACGCAAAAGGTAAGTCAGCTTCGCATGTTGTCCAGTCAGGAAGAGGATCAGGTGTTGCTGCAGTTTAACAGCAAGCGAGTGGATTCGTACCAGGGTACCTTAAATGATTGGTTTGAAAAACGCGCTGTATCTACACCTGAACGGATCGCAGTAGTCCACGGGGAAAAATCCATGTCGTATAAGCAGCTTAATGAACGAGTAAACAAGCTGGCACGCCTGCTTCGAATGAGAGGGGTAAAGCCCAATTCGATCGTTGGTGTTATGGTGGAGCGTTCCTTGGATATGATTGTTGGGATACTTGCAGTTCTTAAAGCGGGGGCTGCATATATGCCGATTGATCCTGAACTGCCTGATGACCGAGTATTATACATGCTCAGGGATAGCGAGGCCGTGTTGCTTTTGAACGGGTGTCCTTTGAGAGACAAGCTCCACATCACATCCGAGCTGGCGATGGACGACCCGGAAATTGAACGTATGGAACCACACAATCTGGAAGGTGTTAATGAGCAAGAAGATTTGGCCTACGTGATTTACACTTCCGGTTCAACGGGTGCACCTAAAGGGGTCATGACCACTCATGGAAATGTATTGAACTATATTTCTACATTTTTGGACAGAGTACCGCTAACAGAGGAGGATGCGGTTCTCCAGGTAGTGTCCTTTTCTTTCGATGCGTTCACTGAGGAAGTATTTCCGTTGCTGGCTGTATCCGGGCGTATTGTCCTGAGTGACAAGTTAAACGAAACGCATGTGGATGACCTGGTTATGCAGATTGAAAAAGAGAACATCACTGTCTTAAGCTGTTCCCCGCTCCTTCTAAACGAGTTGGACAAAAACAGGCATCTGCGTCCACATGCCAACATGAAATTTATCAGTGGCGGGGATGTCCTGAAATACGAATATGTCCGGAATATGGTAGGTTCGGCTCAGGTGTACAATTCATATGGACCTACCGAAGCAACGGTATGTGCTACATATTATCGTGTGATGCCACAGGACGAAGGAAGAGTGTCAATTCCCATAGGCAGTCCTCTTGGTAACTATGAGGTGTTTATACTTGATGAACATCAACAACCCGTTCCGATTGGTGTAGCAGGGGAATTATATATCGGCGGAGCAGGGGTTGCTAAGGGATATCTCAACCTTGCCGAGCTCACACAATCCCGTTTTGTAGATCATCTGCTTGCATCGGGGAACAAAATGTACCGCACCGGGGATATGGGGAGATGGCTTCCGGATGGAAATATCGAGTTTCTTGGAAGAAATGATGAACAGATTAAAATCAGAGGATATCGCGTTGAAATTCGGGAAGTGGAGCATCATCTGGCAGATCATCCCGATGTAAGCGACGCTGTAGTTATAACTCAAAAAGACCAACAGGGTCAGCTCTGCCTATGCGCGTATATTGTCTGGAATTCGCCAGAACATGGACATGGCTTTGATGAACTGAAAACACATGCGAGAGAACGATTGCCAGCTTACATGATTCCTTCATGGTTTGTAAGATTGGAGCAAATTCCGCGTACCCTCAATGGTAAAGCGGACCGTAACGTTTTGCCCCATCCCGATGTGGACAGCATGGCCAATACGACGTATGTGGCCCCAAGCAATGAGCTGGAATGTATATTGGCATCCATTTGGGAAGAGATATTGGAACTTCGGCCGATTGGTGTAGATCATAGCTTTTTTGAACTGGGTGGTCAGTCTTTGAGAGCATTTGCCATGATGTCAGCCATTCAGAGAAAGTTAGAGCTTCGGATTACACTCAAGGATATCTTTAACATGCCTACAATCAGGCAGCTGGCTGCATGGCTTCTAACAGTGGAGACACAGCGCACTTGCCCAATCCAAAAGGCAAACGAAAAGCCGTATTATCCATTGTCCGCAGCACAGCGCAGACTTTACATTCTGGATCGGGTGCAGCAAACGGGTTTGATGTATAACATGCCACTTATTATCCGTTTATCCAAAGAAGCTGAACAGGTACGAATGGAGCAGACATTGCTTGAAATGATTCATAGACATGAAGGGCTGAGAACTTCTTTTACAGAAATCGATGGTGAGCCCGTGCAGCGTATTCATGCCCAAGTGAACTTCAATCTTCTTGTAGGCAGCGGGTTGCAAAAGGATTTCGATCCGTTCATACATTCATTTATCCAACCCTTTGATCTGGAGAAAGCCCCTTTGTTCAGAGCTGCATTATGGCGAACAGAGACCAGCCAATATTTATGTCTTGATATGCATCATTTGATTTCAGACGCGGTGTCCATCGATAACCTTATCCAGGAAATAGGGCAAATCTATGAACATAAACAATTGGCACCATTAACCCTTCAATATAAAGATTATGCTGAATGGTCTCTGGCCCCGGAACAACAGGAACAAAGGCAAGAGCACCAGCAATACTGGACAGACATGCTTAAAGGTGAATTGCCCGTGTTAAATTTGCCGCTTGATTTCTCCCGACCTGCGATTCAGAGTCATGAAGGAAACCGGCTTCAATTTGCAGTGGATTCCGAACTGACACAAAAACTGCGTTTGCTGGCTGCCGAAAACGGTGTAACGCTGTTTGTTTTGCTGTTAACCGCATATACGATACTTCTTGCCAGGTACACTTCCCAGGATGACATCATTATAGGGACTACGGTGGCAGGACGAGAGCATCCGGAATTGGAAGATATGGTGGGTATGTTTGTTAATACGCTGGCATTACGCTTCTATCCTGAACCCGATATGTCCTTGCAGCAGTTGCTTCATCATATTAAGGATACTACGCTTGAGGGCTTTGCCCATCAGGACTATCCGTTTGATGAACTGGTAAGCAAACTTGAAGTGAAAAGGGATGCAAGCCGGAGTGCGCTATTCGATACACTGTTTACTCTTCAGGCTGAACAGACAACGGGAATGGACGCTAATGATTTGCTGGCTGAATACTATCCGTTCAGTCATCCCACCGCCAAGTTTGATCTGAGCGTAACCGCGTTGGAGACAGCGGAGGGTATAGAGATGTTTTACGGGTATGCCTCCAGGCTGTTCAAAGAAGAGACCATTGAGAAACTGGCCGGGCATTATAACGAAATTTTGAAAGAGATTGTAAAAGATACTCAACGCACCATTGGTAAGATCAACCTGGTGACGGAAAAGGAAAGGGAGCTGCTGCTGTACCAGTTCAACAACAATGTTCGGGACTACGCCCAACGAAAGTCCGTTCCGGAACAGATTGAAGACCATGCAATTCATTTTCCCAATAAAGTAGCTGTTGTATATGATGGGCAACAACTAACCTATAGCGAACTGAATGAACGGGCTACCGATGTTGCGGAAGCTCTGCTGGATCTTGGATTGCATAAAGAAATGCCTGTAGGCATTATGATGGATCGTTCATTGGAAATGATGGTTGGTTTACTCGGTATTCTCAAATCGGGTGGGGCATATATGCCTTTGGACCCTGCCTTTCCCGAGGAACGTATTCGCTACATGCTGGAGGATAGCGGTGCCAGCGTGGTTGTAACTCAAGCACACTTGTTATCCCAAGTGAACAGAGTCGGGGTTTCCTGTGAAACCTTGGTGGTTGACGATCATTGCTCACCAATACAGAGCATTCGGGAGAAGGGTGGAAGATCGGCTCGGCATGGCGTGTCAAAAATAAAACATGATGAACATGATCTGGCCTACATCATTTATACTTCAGGCTCAACCGGATTGCCAAAAGGTGTATTAATTGAGCATGGATCATTCGCCAATTTATGTTATGGCTTCAGTGAATCTCAGCAGATCACGGAGCGAGATCGTGCAGCTAATTATTTGCAAATTACTTTTGATGGGTCTATTATCGATATTTTTCCGACATTGGTGATGGGGGCCGAGCTGCACATCATCCCATCTCAGCTGCGCCTGGATATGTCACGGCTAAATGCATATTTGAATGCACACTCCATTACATTGATCACGTTGCCGCCTAAGGTGTGTGAAGTTTTTATCCATCAACCTAATACCTCATTGCGTTTGCTAATTGCTGGAGGAGAACAGCTGAAACTTTCGTTTCTTCCTGACTACCCCCTGATTAATGCATATGGGCCTACCGAGAACACCGTCGCTACCACCTACCAACGGGTAGATCAGGTTCACGGCAATATTCCGATTGGCAAGCCGCTCCCCAACATCTGGACGTACGTGATGAATAGTGATCATCAACTGTGTCCAGTTGGTGTAGCAGGAGAGTTATACATTGCCGGCAACAGTGTAGCCCGGGGCTACCTTAATAATCCGGACATGACTTCGGAGAAATTTGTGGACAACCCGCATGAACCCGGCGGCAAAATGTACCGGACAGGTGATCTGGTGCGCTGGCTGCCTGGTGGCCAACTGCAATTTATGGGGCGTACCGATCAACAGGTGAAAATCCGTGGATACCGGATTGAGCTTGGCGAGATCGAGCAACAACTGCTGAAACATCCGGCCATCCGGGAAACAGCGGTTCTGGCTCATCAGGACCCGCAGGGAAATGGGGCGCTGTGCGCCTATGTTGTAGCCGAAGGTGAAGCAGTGTGGACAGCTGCTACTGTTCGGGACTGGCTGGAAGCGGAACTGCCGGATTATATGATCCCGGCCTATGTGGTGCAACTGGATCAGCTGCCGCTGACGTCCCATGGCAAGCTGGACCGCAAGGCGTTGCCGGAGCCGGACCACCATCTGCCTGCCGGGCCGGAGATGGAAGCACCGCGTAGCGAGGTGGAGCGCATACTGGTGGAAGTTTGGCGTGATGTGCTGAACATGGAGGAGCTGGGCATCAATCACCAGTTTTTTGTCTCCGGGGGAGACTCCATCAAGGCACTCCAGATCGGATCACGTCTGGCCCGAGCGGGACTGCGGATGGAGGTTCGGGATTTGTTTGCCTATCCAAAGATTCGGGATCTCTCCCCGTATGTGAAATGGGATCACCGTGAGCGCCAGAGCCAGGAGCCTGTGGAAGGAGATGTGCAGCTGACCCCGATTCAGCAGTGGTTTTTTGCGAACAACACGACGGAACGAAATCACTTTACGCAGTCCTTCATGCTGCATCGGGCGGCCGGGTTCAAGCCGGACGTGCTGGAACCAGTGCTGGACCGATTGCTGGAGCATCATGATGCGCTGCGCATGAGATATGAGATACAACCAGATGGGAGTATCCGCCAATTCAACCGTCCGGTTCACACTGGAGAGCGGATGTATACCTTGCACCGATTTGATATACGGGACTGGAATGAACCAGAGCGTCAGGTCTATGAGGCGGCTACCCGGGTGCAGCAGGCATGTAACCTGGAAGAGGGCAAGCTGGTGCAGGTTGGGTGGTTTGAAGCCGATGACGGAGACCATCTGCTGCTGGCGATTCATCACCTGGTCGTGGACGGGGTGTCCTGGCGAATCCTGCTGGAAGACCTGGAAGTGCTGTATCAGCAAGCGGAGCGGGGAGAAGAGCTGGATGTGGGCGAGAAGACTGACTCTTACCAGCGTTTCGCAGAAGCCGTGCAAGATTACGCGAACAGCCCGCATGCCGCCAAGGAGCGAGCTTACTGGGGTAGACTTGCAGCGGAAGGGGCTGGACTGAACCTGGGAGAGCGGGGGGAAGCGGATCGATTTGCGGACAGCCATACCCTGCATAGCACCCTGAGTACGGAAGTCACCCGGCAGTTGCTGCGGGAGAGCAATCGGGCCTATCAGACGGAGATCAATGATCTGTTACTCAGTGCGCTGTACCTTGCGGTGCGTAAGCTAACGGGTGAGCTGAAGCTGAAGGTGAACCTGGAAGGCCATGGACGGGAGGATGTGCTGGAGGGTATCGATCTCAGCCGCACCGTGGGCTGGTTTACGACCCTGTACCCGGTTCTGTTGGAGGGAGAAGCGGAGGACGAACTTTCGACCACCATCAAACGGGTGAAAGAGGGATTAAGGAAGGTACCGCATAAAGGCTTTAGCTATGGAGCGCTGAAATATGTGGCCCGGATGCCGGAGTTACAGGCGGAGAAAAAGGCTCCAATTCTGTTTAACTATTTGGGAGAGATCGGAGCATCCGCAAATTCCGGGTGGGTTCATGCTTCGCATTTTAAACCGGGAGAAAGCATGGGCGAGCACATTGCACGCATGAACCCGATTGAGCTGAATGTAGCCATCTATAACGGAAGCCTGGCCCTTAGCACAACCTATACCAAGTCTGCGTTTTCAGAAGAAATGATTCTTAATTTAAACCATTATTATATCGAAGCAATTGAACAAGTGATTAATCACTGTATCAGCAAAGAACATACGGAGAAGACATCTACCGACTATGGATTTAGTGACTTGTCATTAGAGGATCTTGAAGATTTATTAAGCGAATATGAGCTGATTGAGGATTAATATTTGTCTATTTTCATCCCATGTTTAGGACAGCTTAGGTACGATCCAATAAGGAGATGATATCGGTCCATGAAGGCAAAAGTCGAGAAAATATACCCATTATCCCCGATGCAAAAAGGAATGCTGTTTCATGCGCTCGAAAATCCGTCTGAAGATGCTTATTTTGAACAAACGGTACTGGATATACGCGGGGAGATTGATCCCGAAATTCTGGAGCAAAGCTTCAATCAGTTGCTTGAACGACATGAAATATTGAGAGCCTCGGTTCATACCAAATTGGAGGAACCCGTTCATGTTGTTCTTGCGAGGCGGACGATCGGGTTTACCTTTCACGATCTGAGGGGCAGGTCAGACGATGAAGTCGCTGCCTTAATGCAAGATTTTATGGAGAAAGATCGTGTAAAAGGATTTAATTTGTCCAAGGATAACCTGCTTCGAATCGCTCTTGTTTGTAATGGTGAACAGCATTTCCAGATGATCTGGACGTTTCACCATATGATACTGGATGGCTGGAGCATGGGCATTCTCTTCAATGAATTGCTGGATATATATGCTGATAGATCCAATGGCCTACCGTCTAAAATGGCAGATACCCGTCCTTATAGCAATTACATGAAGTGGCTCCAGCAGCAGGAACAAGAATCCGGCCTTGGGTACTGGGAGCATTATCTGTCAGGATACAGTGAGAAGACCGGCTTGCCTTCGATAAACCGATCAACAAGTGAGATGTCGTTCTCCAGAAGAGAGAAGAAAATAGAGTTTTCTCAAGCTCTCACCACAAAAATGAAAGAGATGGCGCAGAAACATGCCGTGACACTCCACACCGTCATTCAAGCGATATGGGGGTTTCTGCTCGCCAAATATAATGATAACGAAGATGCTGTCTTTGGGACCGTTGTATCCGGGAGGGATGCAGCCGTTGATGGCATTGAAAATATGGTTGGTTTGTTTATCAATACCATTCCTACACGTGTTACCTTTTGTGGAGAGCAGCCATTTGTGGAGCTTATGAAAAAGATTCAGTCGGACGCATTGAACAGTCAGGCGTATCAATATTTAAGTCTGGCCGAGGTGCAGGCCCGCACTGAACTCAAACATGATCTGATTGATCATGTCGTTGTTTTCGAAAATTATGCTCTGGATACGAGGAAGATGGCAGAGCGGTCCAATCTGGGTTTTGAAATCAACGAGATTACTGGAGAGGAACGAACCAACTATCCGTTTACAATGGCTGCTGGACTTGGAGAGAAATTGACGCTGCTGCTCATTTATGATGAACATGTTTATGAACCGGCTCTGATGGATCAGATTGAGAAGCATATGAAAGCGGTTGTCCATCAATTTACATCCGATGAGAGTATCCAGATCCAGGACATTACGCTGGTTGGAGACGATGAAATTACGATGCTTGAGAGGGTTTCAAATGGGGATGTGACTAATTATCCTCAATGGAAAACCATATCCCAGCTTTTTGATGAACAAGTCCAGAAAACACCTCATGCCACCGCCCTTATTATGGATGACGTGCATATCACCTACCGTGAATTGCAGGAAAAAGCGGATCAAATGGCATCCCGGTTATACGAATTTGGGCTACCCAAGCAGGCAGTGGTAGGACTGCTGGCAGACCGCTCGGTAGAGATGATTGCGGGCATACTCGGGATTCTGAAAGCAGGGGCGGCTTATCTTCCCATGGACCCGGGTTGGCCGGAAGAAAGAATAAGTCATATGCTTCAGGACAGCAGGGCTGCGGTGCTCTTGACACAGCCCGAATGGATCAGCCAGGCACCGCTGAATTTTCCAATGTTACCGCTGTATGTGGACTACATGGATCATATGCCAGCGGTCATGGAGATGGCGGCTGCCACACAGGTAATGGAAGTGAAACCTGACAAGGAGAGCCGCATGGATGATCTGGCCTACATGATCTACACGTCTGGCTCTACCGGATTGCCCAAAGGAGTGATGATCTCTCATGCAAACGTAATTCGGGTTGTATGTGAGACGGATTACATCGATATTTGCCCGGAAGACCGGATTTTGCAGCTTTCGAATTATGCGTTTGACGGATCTGTCTTTGATATTTTTGGCGCACTATTGAACGGAGCCAGTCTGGTTCTGCTCAAGCAGGATACGGTTCTGGACACCCAAGCGCTCGCCGAAGTTATCGTTCGTGAGAAAGTCACGGTTTCTTTCATGACGACCGCACTGTTTAATCTGCTTGTTGATCGTGAGCCGGAATGTCTCCGTGGCTTCCGCAAAATATTGTTTGGGGGCGAGCGGGCATCCGTGGCCCAGGCCAGGAAAGGACTGGATATTCTCGGAGCGGATCGCCTGATTCACGTATACGGACCCACAGAAAGCACGGTTTTTGCTACAGCTTATCCCATCAGGTCCATCGAAGCAGCGGTTACCAATCTTCCCATCGGAAAACCAATTGCCAATACTTCGGTCTGGGTTATGGACCGGTACCAGAATCCCGTTCCAGCTGGTATTCCAGGAGAGTTATGTATCTCCGGAGATGGTTTGAGCTTGGGGTATTTGAATAACAAGGAACTAACCGATTCCCGATTCGTCCCACATCCCTTGCTTGAGGGAACACGGATGTATCGAACAGGTGATCGGGTACGCCGGCTCCCAAACGGAGATATTGAGTTTCTCGAACGCTTGGACCACCAGGTTAAATTGCGCGGTTACCGCATTGAGCTGGGAGAGATTGAGCATGTTCTGCTGGAGCATGAAGGGATTCGTGAAGGGGTCGTAGTGACGAGAAAAGATGCAGCCGATCAGGATATATTGATTGCATATCTAAAGGCTGATCCAGCGCTGACAACCACTGGAGTTCGTACGTATGTATCGGAGCGCCTGCCGGACTACATGGTTCCTTCCTATTTTATCCTGCTCAATGAGCTTCCCTTAACAGGAAATGGGAAGGTTGATCGCAGGGCGCTGCCTGAACCGGCAGAATGCATAGAACATTTGAAGCATGACCAATATGAAGCACCAAGTACGGTGCTGGAGAATCGCATTTGCACCATATGGAAAGAAATTTTGGGAGTGCAGATTGCGGGGGTTCATGATCACTTCTTTGAGTCCGGCGGTCATTCACTCAAAGCGACAGCACTGGCATCACGAATTCACAAAGAGATTCAGGTGATGGTGCCGATCCGACAGCTTTTCCTTGCTCCAACCATCCGAGGTATTGCCAATTACATTGAATCTGCTGCCAAAGAGGACTATCTTTCCATCCAACCGGCCGAATCAAAGCCCTATTATGCACTCTCGTCTGCTCAACGCAGACTTCATATGCTGCATCAGATTTCGGATACCGGAACTTCATACAATATGCCTGCAGTGATGAGAGTATCTGGAAAACTGGACGTGGCGCGATTTGAAGAGGCATTCCGGCAATTGGTACAGAGACATGAGTCATTCAGGACGTCCTTTGTCATTGTGGATGGCGAACCCGTCCAACGGATTCATTCACATGTTCCGTTTGCTGTTGAACATATTGAACCAGGAAGCCGATCATTGGAAGAAACGCTCTCGGATCGAATTCGTCCATTTGAGCTGGGCAAGGCTCCATTAATGCGGATCGAACTTGTGAAAATCAGTGAACAGGAACATGTAGTCGTGATGGACATGCACCATATTATCGCAGATGGTGTGTCAACAGGTGTGCTTGTTCAGGAGTTTCATGAATTGTATGCGGGGAAATCTCTGCCTGAGCTGAAGTTACAGTACAAGGATTACTCCGAGTGGCAAAAGGATTGGTTTAATAGCGAAGGACTGAAGACACAGGAAACCTATTGGCTTAATCGATTTGAGGGAGAAATTCCGGTTCTTCAATTGCCAACAGACTGGCCAAGACCGCAAGTGTACTCTTTTAAAGGAAACCGGGTGCGATTTGTTTGTGACGAACAGCTCACACATGACCTGCATCAATTGGCCAGAGATCATGAAGCGACATTATATATGGTACTGCTGGCGGCTTATACAACTTTACTTTCCAGATATTCAGGACAAGATGACATTGTCGTGGGATCTCCGATTGCGGGCCGCAAACACGCAGATCTCCAACAGGTGATCGGTATGTTTGTTAATACACTTGCCATGCGGAATTATCCTGTAGCGGAACGGTCCTTCAATGATTTCCTTGGAGAAGTGAAGGAGAATGCATTACAGGCTTACGAAAATCAGGATTATCCCCTTGATGAGCTCATCAACAAACTTCATGTTTCAAGAGACAGAAGCAGAAACGCATTGGTGGATACGATGTTTGTGTTGCAAAATCTGGAGCTTGAGCGTACATCTGAACAACAATGGGGTGATTTACACGTTGAGCCTTATGAGACGGAGCTACCCATTGCCAAATTTGATCTGACTCTTGCTGCTGTTGAACAGAATGGCCAACTTGAGTTTGAACTGGAATATTGCAGTGATCTATTTTCCCTTCAAACGGTTGAAAACATGGGCAATCACTTTATTCAATTATTAAAAGGGATATTAAGCAATCCCCAAGGCAAGCTGGGTGAGTTTGAAGTCGTATCTGAGGAAGAAAAGCAGACGCTGCAGTATGTCTATAATGATAACACCTGCTCTTATCCGCTGCACCAGCGGGTATACGAGTGGATTGAGCAAAATGCTCTGCGGACACCTGATCAGGTTGCTGTTGTGCATAACGGCAGAAGCATGAGCTATCATGAGCTGAATGAAGCGGCGGATTTACTCGCAGCTCGTCTGCGTCAGCGTGGTGTAACCAGAGAAACGGTCGTTGGTATTATGATGGATCGGTCTGTAGAAATGATTGCGGGCATTCTCGGTATTATGAAATCAGGAGGGGCTTATTTACCACTGGACCCATCAACTCCGGTTGAGCGAATCCGATATATGCTTCGGGACAGCGGAGCAAGGTTGATAGTGACCCAGAACCATTGGTCAGATCGGCTCAGGGCTGCTGATTCCGAATGTGTGACACTCATTCTGGATGAGGCAGCGTTGAAGGATTGGAATGCTGCGGCATCACTCCAAATTCCGTTTGTAGCTGATTCGGCAACGATGACAACAAACCCTGATGATTTGGCCTATATCATCTACACGTCGGGCTCTACAGGTATGCCAAAGGGGGTACAAGTTGAGCAATGCGCCTTGACCAACTTCTGTTGTGGATATATAGATGCTCTACAGTTAACAGAGAGAGACCGGGTGGCAAACTATCTCCAAATGACCTTTGACGCTTCGATTAGTGAAATTTTCCCTGCACTAATGTCAGGGGCTACACTTCATATCATTCCGACCGAGCTGAGATTGGATATACTGAGGCTAAATGAATACTTATCGGAGTATGGAATAACGGCTGCAACGTTCTCTTCCAAAGTATGTGAATCATTTGTTGAACTGCCAAATTCCTCTTTGCGTTTGCTAGTTTCGGGGGGAGAGCAGCTTAAACTTCATGCCCTTCCGAATTACAGGCTGATCAATGCTTACGGGCCAACGGAAAATACGGTGGTTACCACTCTGCATGAAGTTGATTCCATAGACGGTGTCATTCCTATAGGGAAACCTTTCACGAATACAAGAATTTTTATTCTGAATGATCATCTTCAATTCTGTCCGACAGGTGTGACCGGGGAGATGTACATTGCCGGTCAAAGTCTGGCACGGGGTTATTTAAATAATCCAGAACTGACAGCCGAGAAATTTGTAGACAACCCGCATGAACCCGGCGGCAAAATGTACCGGACAGGTGATCTGGTACGCTGGCTGCCTGGTGGCAACCTGCAATTTATGGGGCGTACCGATCAACAGGTGAAAATCCGTGGATACCGGATTGAGCTTGGCGAGATCGAGCAACAACTGCTGAAACATCCGGCCATCCGGGAAACAGCGGTTCTGGCTCATCAGGACCCGCAGGGAAATGGGGCGCTGTGCGCCTATGTTGTAGCCGAAGGTGAAGCAGTGTGGACAGCTGCTACCGTTCGGGACTGGCTGGAAGCGGAACTGCCGGATTATATGATCCCGGCCTATGTGGTGCAACTGGATCAGCTGCCGCTGACGTCCCATGGCAAGCTGGACCGCAAGGCGTTGCCGGAACCGGACCACCATCTACCTGCCGGGCCGGAGATGGAAGCACCGCGTAGCGAGGTGGAGCGCATACTGGTGGAAGTTTGGCGTGATGTGCTGAACATGGAGGAGCTGGGCATCAATCACCAGTTCTTTGTCTCTGGGGGAGACTCCATCAAGGCACTCCAGATCGGATCACGTCTGGCCCGAGCGGGACTGCGGATGGAGGTTCGGGATTTGTTTGCCTATCCAAAGATTCGGGATCTCTCCCCGTATGTGAAATGGGATCAACGTGAGCGCCAGAGCGAGGAGCCTGTGGAAGGAGAAGTGCAGCTGACCCCGATTCAGCAGTGGTTTTTTGCGAACAACACGACGGAACGGAATCACTTCACGCAGTCCTTCATGCTGCATCGGGCGACCGGGTTCAAGCCGGACGTGCTGGAACAGGTGCTGGATCGGTTGCTGGAGCATCATGATGCGCTGCGCATGAGATATGAGATACAACCAGATGGGAGTATCCGCCAATTCAACCGTCCGGTTCACACTGGAGAGCGGATGTATACCTTGCACCGATTTGATATACGGGACTGGAATGAACCGGAGCGTCAGGTCTATGAGGCGGCTACCCGGGTGCAGCAGGCATGTAACCTGGAAGAGGGCAAGCTGGTGCAGGTTGGTTGGTTTGAAGCCGAGGACGGAGACCATCTGCTGCTGGCGATTCATCACCTGGTCGTGGACGGGGTGTCCTGGCGAATTCTACTGGAAGACCTGGAAGTGCTGTATCAGCAAGCGGAGCGGGGAGAAGAGCTGGATGTGGGCGAGAAGACTGACTCTTACCAGCGTTTCGCAGAAGCCGTGCAGGATTACGCGAACAGCCCGCATGCCGCCAAGGAGCGAGCCTACTGGGGTAGACTTGCAGCGGAAGGGGCTGGACTGAACCTGGGAGAGCGGGAGGAACCGGATCGATTTGCGGACAGCTATACCCTGCATAGCACCCTGAGTACGGAAGTCACACGGCAGTTGCTGCGGGGGAGCAACCGGGCTTACCAGACGGAGATCAATGATCTGTTACTCAGTGCGTTGTACCTTGCGGTGCGTAAGCTGACGGGTGAGCTGAAGCTGAAGGTGAACCTGGAAGGCCATGGACGGGAGGATGTGCTGGAGGGTATCGATCTCAGCCGCACCGTGGGCTGGTTTACTACCCTGTACCCGGTTCTGTTGGAGGGAGAAGCGGAGGACGAACTTTCGACCACCATCAAACGGGTGAAAGAGGGATTAAGGAAGGTACCGTATAAAGGCTTTAGCTATGGAGCGCTGAAATATGTGGCCCGGATGCCGGAGCTGCAGACGGAGCGTCCAGCGTCCATTTCGTTTAACTATCTCGGTGAGATGGACGGAGGCATGATTGGGGAAGCCATGTTCCGGGAGTCCCGTTTCTCCACGGGACAAACGATTGGTGGCCATATCGCCCGAAATAACCCGATTGAACTGAACACCTTCGTATCTGGTGGGAAGTTACATCTCAACGTAACAGCAAACCAAACTGCTGTGGACATGCCGCTTGTAAGTCGATTTGCAGAGACGTTTTTGGAGCAATTAACGGAAATAGTGGACCATTGCTTATGTCAGCGTGAAACGACATATACGCCTTCCGACTATGGTGATCCAAGTCTGGCACTTGAGGAGCTGGATCTTATCAGATCTGCCTGTCCGGGCGTGATCATTGAACGGATTTATCCGTTAACCAATATGCAGCAAGGCATGCTCTTTCACGCAATGGAAGATGAGACATCAACTGCGTATTTTCAGCAAACGGTCATGGAGATTCGCGGGGAAGTGAACCCGGATTACTTGCAATCCAGTTTCAATGAGCTCATGAACAGACATGAAGCATTGAGAGCTTCATTTATGCATCATGATTTGGAAGAACCGAGGCAGGTCATTATGCAAAACCTCACCATTGAATTTGAATTTCAAGACTGGACTGTTTTGGAAGCACATCATTCAGCAGCTCAGTTGGAAACTTTTACTCAGCAGGATAAGGCTCGCAGTTTCCGTTTGGATACACAGCCACTTATGCGTGCAGCTCTTTTTCGCACCACAGATCAATCTTACACCCTTGTATGGAGCCATCATCATATTTTGCTGGATGGATGGTGTCTGGGAATTATATTATCGGAGCTGTTCCAGATCTATAAGGCCAAACTTGAGAATAAGGCGCACAACCTGAAGGACCCGAAACGATATCATCATTACATTGAATGGCTCATTCGTCAGGACAAGGATGAGGCCCAAGCATATTGGAGACGTTATCTGGAAAATTATGATACGCAGTCGAGTGTTCCAGGTTTACTTCTTACAGAGCATGATGTTCCATATTTGCGAAAAGAACAGATGATATCTTTGGGTCAGGAGGTAACCCGCCAATTAAATGAAATAGGTGTTCGTTATGGTGTGACGTTGAATACCGTCATTCAATGTATCTGGGGCCTGGTGCTGGCCAGATACAATGATACGGAGGACGTCATATTTGGAACCGTAGTCTCTGGCAGAGAAGCGCCAGTTGAAGGCATAGAAGAGATGATAGGGTTGTTCATCAATACGATTCCTGTTCGGATTGGTTATCCGCATCAAAAGCATTTTGGCGATGTACTTCAGGCCGTTCAGAAACAAGCCGTTGAAAGTCAGCGATTCAATTATTTGAATCTGGCTGAGGTTCAGGCATTGAGTGATCTCAACAAGGAATTAATGGATCACGTCTTCGTATTTGAGAACTATGCCCTGGATCATGGAGCTGTTCATCAATCCAGCACGGGGGTTGGTTTTGAAATTACCGGACTGCATGCGGAGGAACAGAGCAACTACGGATTCCTGATTTCGGCAACACCTGGTGACAGCCTGACCCTTGTGATTACGTATGATGGTAATAAATATGATTCATCCATTATCGAGCATATGGATCAACATTTTAGGAGTGTGGCAGAACAAGTTACTTCAGCTGATCATCAGCAGCTTGCTGACATTCAACTTGTAGGTTGTGCAGAGCGTGAGGTGCTCCTGAATTCTTTCAATAACTCTGATGCGGATTACCCGCGAAATATGACCATTCATGAGCTGTTCCAGCAGCAAGTTCGACGTACGCCTGATCGAATTGCTGTCCGGGATGAGCATCGTCATATGACGTACATGGAGCTGAATCAGCGTTCCAATCAACTGGCCCGTACATTGTTATCTCTTACAGGAGGAACAGAGCAATTCATTGGAATTATGGCGGATCGGTCAGTCGATATGATCGTTGGCATCATGGCAGTGTTAAAAGCGGGAGCTGCATATATACCTGTTGATCCCACCTATCCGGATGACCGTATTAGCTATATGCTGGAGGATTCAGGCATCCACCTGCTGATGGTCTCTGAAAAAGGAATGGATCGCGGACTTCACCGGGGTTTATGCGTTGTCTTGGAGGAAGAGAACTCGTATCACCTGGATGCAGGAAATCTGGAGACATCCGTTCAATCCCATGACCTCGCCTATGTCATTTATACCTCAGGTACAACCGGGAATCCGAAGGGAACATTGATTGAACATAAAAATGTCGTGCGTTTGTTGATCAATGACCGTAATCGTTTTGATTTCAGCGAGAACGATGTATGGACGATGTTCCATTCCTTCTGTTTTGATTTCTCGGTGTGGGAGATGTATGGAGCATTGTTGTACGGGGGCACATTACTTATCGTTCCACATCTGGTCGCCCAACAGCCTGGAGAATTCCTGCAATGGTTAATCCGTGAAAAGGTAACTATTCTGAATCAGACGCCATCTTACTTCTACCGATTGATGCATGAGGAGGCAAAACGTCCGAGGAAGGAATTGAGTTTGCGAAAAGTCATTTTTGGTGGAGAAGCGTTAAGTCCGTCTTTATTGGCAAAATGGTACAAGCGTTATCCGTCTACAAAGTTAATTAATATGTACGGCATTACAGAGACTACGGTTCATGTTACCTACAAGGAGATTACGTTGTCTGATATAGAAATGGGCAGAAGTAATATAGGTCAGCCCATCCCTACACTCAGGGCATATGTACTGAACCAGTATCGTCAATTGCAGCCTGTAGGATGTGCAGGTGAGCTATATGTTGCAGGAGAAGGGCTTGCCAGAGGATACCTCAATCGATCCAGTCTTACGGAAGAACGATTTGTCGAAGATCCGTTCTATCCTGGTGAGAAAATGTATCGTTCAGGCGACTTGGCCAGATGGCGTGCAGATGGAAACATGGAGTACTTGGGCCGGATGGATCATCAGGTCAAAATTCGGGGATATCGAATTGAATTGGGTGAAATCGAACATCAATTGCTTCAGCTTTATATCGTAAAGGATGCATTCGTTGTAGCCAGGGCGGATGAAGAGCATACACAATTTATATGTGCATATATCACCCTGAACGAGGCAGCAGATGATGCGGTTACGCAACAGATCAGACAACAGTTGTCTCTTCAATTGCCGGATTATATGATGCCAGCCTACATTGTGAAGATGGATCAATTGCCACTGACCTCCAACGGGAAAGTGGATCGTAAAGCGCTACCAGCCCCGGAAGCGGGCATGTCTGCACTTGGGGGTTATGAAGCTCCGGGAAGCAGGGTGGAAGCGGAATTACTTGTACTCTGGCATCGGCTTCTAAATAATGACCGTATTGGCGTAAACCACAATTTCTTTGAAGTTGGAGGACACTCGCTGAAGGCTTCGGCTCTCGTATCTCGCGTCCACAAGGCATTCGGTGTGGCCATACCATTGAGACAAGTATTTGCAACGCCTACGGTCAGAGCCTTGTCCAAGTGGATCGATTCTGCTCGTTCCAGCAAATATGTGACCATAACCAAAGCGGAAAGCAAGGAGTACTACCCGCTCTCGTCAGCACAAAAAAGACTTTTTATTATGCATCAACTGGAAGATTCGGGCCTGGCCTACAATATGCCTTATGCTATGAAAATAACTGGCAATCTGGATGTATGCCAATTGGAAAGAGCCTTTCAGGATCTGATCAAGCGTCATGAATCATTCAGGACTTCTTTCCATATGGTTGATGGACAGCCTGTTCAACGAATTGATCAACAGGTGGAATTCAGGATCACATCCCTCGAGCTGGGTGAACAGAATTTAGAAGCGTGGCAGGCGAGATTTGTTCGTCCATTCAATCTGACTCAGGCTCCGTTGCTGCGGGTGGAACTTGTGCAGATGGGACCTGCGGAATACAGTCTGATTATGGATATGCATCATATTATTGCGGACGGTGTATCCATGGGCGTCTTGACCAGGGAGCTAAGCGCCTTGTATGAAGGACAAACGCTTGAACCACTACAATTGCAATACAAAGATTATGCCGAGTGGCAGGCACTATCCAGGACAACGGAAGTGATTCAGGCACAGAAGGACTACTGGCTAAGGGTCTATCAAGAAGAAGTCCCGCTACTGGATATGCCAATCGATTATGCAAGACCACAACACCGTAATTATGAAGGTGAACTGTTCCCATTCGAGTTATCTGAGGGTGTGTCGCAACGGTTGTCTCAATTGGCTCAACGAGAGAGCGTAACCTTATTTATGCTTCTCCTTGCTGGCTATACAGCACTGTTACATCGATACACCGGGCAAGAAGATATCATCGTGGGGACACCGGTAGCAGGTAATTCACAGCCGGAGCTGCAAGATGTAATCGGTTTGTTCATTAATACACTGGCACTTCGGAATCGTCCGGTAGGCACGTTTACGTTCAAGGAGTATCTGAACAAAATCAAGGAGAATACACTTCAAGCCTATGAAAACCAGGATTATGCATTTGATGAACTGGTTGAACAGCTTGCCTTGACAAGAGATATGAGCAGAAGTGCCTTGTTCGATACGATGCTGGTATTCCAGAATTATGACAGTGAGGAGCTTGCAATCGAGGGTGTGCAATTCAGTTCACTTCCTCCAAGTAACATCCGATCCAAATTTGATCTCACCTTAACCGCAATGGAAGCTGAGGGCCGGATCAAATGTGTGTTTACGTACTCTACGGAGTTGTTTAAGCCTGAAACAATAAAGCGTATGGCAGGCCACTTGACTGAATTGTTGGATAATATCAGTAATGATGCCACGTTGCGGTTGCAGGATATTCAATTCATCCCATCAGAAGAGACAAAGTCCATTATGCAGCTATCCTGTGGTCAGCCTGTGCAATACAGAACAGAGGCAGCCCTGATCGAACTATTCGAGGAGCAAGTAAGGAAGTCATCCGGGCAACGGGCAGTGGTGTCAGGGGAAAACGAATTATCTTACGAAGAGTTGAATCGCAGAGCTAATCAACTGGCTCGCTCGCTGAGATCAAGAGGGGCTGCACCGAATTCGGTTATCGCAGTAAGCATGAATCCATCTGTGGACTTGATTATAAGCATGCTGGCCGTTCTTAAAACGGGAGCCATCTATTTACCGATTGATCCTGAGCAGACTGTGAACAGGACCAATGTTATTTTGAATGATAGCCAGGCTATCCTTGTGTTGACGGATCATCCGTTGTCCAAGGAGTTATCTTTCAGTGGGGATGTGTGTCAGGTTAACGACAGCAGTATCGAAAGCTTTGACTACACGGATCTATCTCTGCCGATTTCGCCTGAACAGCAGGTCTATATGATCTATACTTCAGGTTCAACAGGTACTCCGAAAGGGGTAATGGTTCGCAACCGAAATATTGTTAATTACACACAATGGTTCATCCGTGAAGCGGGAGTTTCTGCGGCAGATCGAACGATGCTGATGTCTTCCAGTGCTTTTGATCTGGGATACACAGGTATATTTTCATCCTTGTTGCAAGGCGGTGAGCTTCACGTTCCAAGCAAGGAAGACTACACCAATCCGGCTAGAGTATTACAAATGCTGACTCAACAGCGTATCACTTTCATCAAACTGACCCCTTCATTATTCAATCTGCTGCTCCATGATGCTGCATTTGCAGAATGGCAGCCTGTGCTGAGGCTGGTTGTGCTTGGTGGGGAGAAGACAAATACAACGGATGTGGAAAAGTACCTTCAAGAGTTTCCAAACAGCCGGATCATGAATCATTATGGTCCAACTGAAACGACGATTGGTGTAGTTTTTCATAACATATCGTCTGTGAATGTTCGTTCCTTTATAGATCATCCGATTATTGGCAGACCGATTGATAACACTGTGGTATACGTGCTAGATAAGCATAACCATCTGGTGCCCCGGGGTGTATTCGGTGAAATTTGTGTTTCGGGTGAGGCAGTGTCTAGCGGGTATTTCAATCAGGTTGAAATGACCCGGGAGAAGTTTGTTGAAGATCCATTCCAGCCGGGGCAGATCATGTACAAAACAGGAGATCTTGCCCGTTGGACACATGATGATGAGCTGGAACTGGCAGGTCGGAAGGATAATCAGGTGAAAGTGCGTGGTTATCGGATTGAGCTGGATGAAATCAAAAAACAAATGCTGCTTCTGGAAGGTGTACGGGAGGCCGTTATCGTACCTGGAGCAAACCAGGAACAGGCTACCGTGCTCTGTGCCTATTTCACCGCAAACAGATCGATACCATTGGACGAAATTCGCGTTCATCTAGGTGTCGAATTGCCTGAATATATGATTCCTACGCATTTTATGCAATTGGATACCCTGCCGCTGACCGGCAATGGGAAATTGGATGTACGTGCACTTCCCGAACCGGATGCAAGCATGGGTGGAGAGATGGTCTATGAGCCCCCGAGAAACGAGGCAGAGAGCCTGCTCGTTTCCATATGGGAAGAGGTGCTTGGCTTCAAGCCAATCGGCATCAACCATCACTTCTTTGCTTCCGGTGGTGATTCCATCAAAGCATTGCAAATTATATCCAGACTGTCCAGAGCTGGCAAAAAGCTGACCATGAAAGAGCTATTTGCTAATCCACAGATCAAGTTGCTGGGGCGTTATGTTAGAGAAGATTCCCATGTAGACCGGATGAAGCAGCGTGTGACGGGTCCGGTTGATCTTACACCCATCCAGAAGTCTTATTTCTTGCAGCATCAACGTACAGGAATGAACCACTTTAATCAGTCCTTGATGTTGTACCGCGAGGAGGGATTCAATCCAGAGATAGTCCGGCAGATCATGGAAGGGTTAATGATGCATCACGATGTCTTGCGGATGTCTTATCGTGAGGAACAAGGTAAGGTGGTGCAGACCCATCTCGATTATGAAGCAGGTCTTTTCCAGTTGGACGTACAGGACATGAACGGTCTTGATGAGCAGGAACTGTACACCAGGGTGCAGCAGGCAGCCTCCAAGATACAGGAATCCATCGAAATTTTCGAGGGACCTCTGGTGCGAGCCGTCATATTCAGAACCGATCAGGGAGATCATCTGCTCATTGTAATCCATCATATGCTGATTGATGGGGTATCTTGGAAAATTCTGTTGGAAGACTTGGCCATAGGATACCAGCAACTTCTGGAAGGACAAGATCTTTCTTTTTATCCGGTTACGGATTCGTACCCGTACTATGCAGCTTTCCTGAGCGACTATGCGAAGGGAGGTCGTCTCGCCAAGGAGCGTGCGTATTGGATCAAGACGGATCAAGAAGAAGCCGGCTTTCTTCCTCGGAATGAAGTTCATCTGAACGAATATCGATACGGAGACAATCGAATGAGCAGCGTATCGCTGGACCGAGAGATGACAACTCAGCTTTTGAGAGAGACAAACCAGGCCTACTATACTGAAATTAATGACATTCTGCTGGCTGCTCTAGCTCTCTCCATCAAGGAATGTGCAGGAGCGAGCAAAGTTAAGGTAACGATGGAAGGTCACGGTCGCGAGCTTATGGGAGACGAATTGGATATCAGTCGTACGGTTGGCTGGTTTACAAGCAAATATCCGGTATGTATCGATCTCGGGAATGAGGAAGGGCTTGGTACAACGATCAAGGAGGTAAAAGAGCAGCTAAGAAGGGTTCCAGCGAAAGGAATTGGTTACGGAATATTGAAATATATGACTACTGAATTGCCAAAGTTGAAAGAGCAGACACCACTCCTGTTGTTTAATTATTTGGGACAAATGGATCAGGATATCAACAGTGGTCTGTTTCGTTCGTCCTGTTTGCCAGCGGGCAATTCGGTTGGTGATGATGTCATTCGTGCCAATCCAATGGAAGTTATTGCCTATGTGGCTGAAGGTCAATTGATGATTAACATCACCTATAACCACAAGTTGTTTGATAACTCCATCGTAGAGAACTTTGCGACATCCTACCAAAAAATGCTCCAGCTGATCATTGAACATTGTGTGCAGCAACAGCAGGCCGAAAAAACGCCATCCGATTATGGAGATCCATATGTAACTGTGCAAAATTTGAAAGTGATTACGCAAAAGTTCGGCCCAAATCGAATTGAAAAAATATATCCTTTGGCCAACATGCAGCGAGGTATGCTGTACCATGCACTTGAGAATCGCGGAGACAGGGTTTATTTTGAGCAGTTGATCATGAACATCAGAGGAAATCTTGACATTGACCGGCTTCAGGAGAGTCTGAACCTGTTGATGCAACGTCACGAAATGCTTCGTGCGTCCATTGAGTACCAAGTTACAGAAGAGCCGCGGAATATTATTTGTCAAAACCGAGAAGCTGCTTTTGTATACCGGGATCTTCGAGGTTTGCCAGAACAGGACAGAGGCACTCGTGTATTGTCAATTGCTATGGAGGACAAAAGAAAAGGCTTTGATCTTGGCAGAGATACACTGGTTCGATTCGAACTGTTGCAGACCGATGAGGAGCAATACTCGTTAATCTGGAGTAACCATCATATCTTGCTTGATGGCTGGGCAAGAGGCATTATTCTTGCAGAGTTGGTCCATCTGTATGAATGCAAACGTACTGGGGAAAACATTCAGCTCCACGAGCCTGTACCTTACAGTGAATATGTGGAATGGTTGCAGGCGTTGAACAAGGATGAAGCCATCTCGTACTGGAAGAATTATCTTGGCGGATATGAGAACAAGGTTCAGCTTCCAGCAGGAACTTTTTGTTCATTGAACGAGGGGGTCACTTCACAGGAGCATCAATTCCGCATTTCCAGACAGCTTACGAAACAAATGAATGATCTTGCTAACCGGAACCATGTTACATTTTATACGGTTATGCAGTGTGTCTGGGGAATCATGCTTGCCAAGTACAACGATACTTCGGATGTCGTATTTGGAACGGTGGTATCCGGGAGAGACGCGCAGGTAAGCGGAATCGAAAACATGGTAGGTTTATTTATCAACACCATTCCTGCACGGATTCAATGGGATGAGGGGCGCACCTTCAAACAACTGGTTGGAGATATGCAGGCCTTATCCATTGAAGGAAGTCAGCATCACCATCTGGGTCTAGCTGAAATTGCATCTTTGAGCAGTCTAAAAAGAGATTTGATCGATCATATCATGGTTTTTGAAAATTACTCGGTGGATTCAAGTCTTGTGGAACAGGGCGCGAATGATATTGGGTTTGTCATTGAGGACGTCCATAGTCAGGAACAGACGAATTATGGATTCAATCTGATTGTAATACCTGGTGAAGAGCTAGTAATCAAGTTTGCCTATGATTCCGGCAAGTATGATGAATCCTTGATGAAAGTCATGGAAACCCATATGCTGACTCTGTTGAAACGAATAGTGACAGATGAAAACATGCGGGTCGATGACATTCAAATCATGACGAAACAAGAGCAGATCATCCTGTTGGATCAGTACAACGATACGGGTTCAGCCTATCCGAAGGGCAAAACGATGCATCAGTTGGTCAGTGAACAAGTCCTCAAAACCCCTGAACATGTCGCCGTAGCGTTGGGCTCAGATGTGCTGACCTACAGACAGCTTGAAATAAAATCGAATCAGTTGGCAAGACATTTAAAGGCTATCCATGTTGGTCCAGGTTCCATGGTTGGTATTATGGTTGAGCGCTCACTCGAGATGATTGTTGGCATTCTGGCTATTATGAAGGCGGGCGGAGCGTATGTGCCCATTGACCCGGAATATCCCGCAGAACGAATTACATTTATTCTGGAGGATAGCGGTTCACCGATCATATTGGAAAGGGGAGAAGGCCATACCGGGTCGGGCAGAACATCCGTAGCGATTGATGCGGATTATAGCCATTATTCAGCAGAATCATTGGAGCAGCATGCTGGACCAGAGGATGTAGCGTATATGATCTATACCTCAGGATCGACCGGGAAACCAAAAGGCACAATGATTCCGCACAGCGGTCTGATCAACTATATTTTCTGGGCGAAGGACGTTTATTTGCAGAATCGGGAGCTTGATTTTGCCCTGTACTCCTCGTTTGCGTTTGATTTGACGATCACTTCGATCTTTACACCGTTGGTTACTGGAAATAAAATAGTGGTATATCCAACCAGCGGAGATGAACCGGTGATCCTGAATGTATTCAGGGATCGGCAAGCAGGCGTAGTTAAATTGACACCATCACATCTGAATCTGATTAAGGATATGGACAACACTCGATCTAGTATCAAGTGCCTGATTGTAGGCGGTGAGGACCTGAAATCGGAATTGGCTCGGGAAGTATATGAGAGTTTTGGAGGCAAGGTTCAGATCTTTAATGAATACGGGCCAACGGAAACGGTTGTAGGCTGCATGATCCATCCGTACAACCCCGAGACGGACACGAGAATCTCAGTACCTATTGGGAAACCTGCTGCAAATGTGCAGTTATATGTGCTGAATAAACATCAGCAACTGCTTCCGGCTGGTTCGCCAGGGGAACTATACATTGGAGGTGACGGAGTATCCCGAGGATACTTCGGACGTCCGGAACTAACGATGCAGAAGTTTGTACCCAATCCGTTCAAAGAAGGGACCACTCTATACCGGACAGGTGATCTGGTGCAATGGTTGCCAAACGGAGACATGGAGTTCCACGGTCGAATTGATCATCAGGTGAAAATTAGGGGATACCGTATTGAGCCGGGAGAGATTGAACATCGTTTGCTGCAACAACCGGAAGTTAAGGATGCAATTGTGACCCCGCGGCAAGACGATTCTCAGCAAAGCTATCTCTGTGCGTACATCGTACCTGTGGACCTGAGTAAAAAGATGGACATCGTTCAACTGAAACAGGGATTGGTTGACGAGCTTCCTGCATATATGATACCTGCATTCTTTGTTGTGATGGATCAGCTTCCATTGACGGTGAACGGAAAAGTGGACTTGAAGGCATTACCTGAGCCCGAGGACAGTGTGACAGCTCTGCAATCATATACACCACCGGAAACGGAACTGGAACGACACATGACAGATATTTGGGAGGACGTTCTTCCAGTGAAGCCGATTAGCATACATGCAAATCTGTTTGAGCTGGGTGCGAATTCGTTAAATGTGATGTCTTTTGTATCCCGATTGTACAGTCTGTTGAATTTTAGAATCCCGTTTAAGGATATTTTTGAAAAACCGACCATTGCTGATCTTGCGGCCTTTGTTGAGAAAGCCAAAGATCTGCTGGAGGACTACACCGAAGATTGCATGCAGCTAACCCGGACAAGTGAGGAAAATCGGATCGTTTTCTGTTTTCCTCCCGCTGCTTCCATGGGGATTGCCTACATGACACTTGCTCAGCATCTGGACTCGTTCGGAGTTTACAGCTTTAATTTCATCACTTCAGAAGATCGGATTGCTCGTTACGCTCAAATGATGATTGATATTCAAAAGGAGGGCCCATTCACGCTGATGGGTTACTCCTCGGGTGGAGTGCTGGCCTTCGATGTAGCCAAAGAGCTTAACCGCAGAGGATATGAAGTGCGTGACCTGATTATACTGGACTCAAAATACCGAACAGAAGTGGAAGAGCATCGTCTGACTGAAGAAGAAATCAGGCAGGAGATTCAGCAAAAGTTCAACATGAGTCAATATCAGGACCTTGAGAAATTGGCGAATGAATATTTGCTGGAGCTGATTACGAAGTCTTACCTGTATGTTCATGAAGCCATAACCTTTGGTACGATTGATGGTAACATCAGTTATGTGACTTCAGGACTTTTGGATGCCAATGCTTCGATTGCATTGTGGGCCCAATCCACCACAGGACAATTCAGACAAGTGAAAGGTTACGGCAAACATATGGAGATGATTGACAAAAATTATCCGGAGATTGTGAAACAGAATGCAACGCTCATCAACGAACTCTTGCTGACAAGCACTAAATAATATTTCAAGGTTGGCGTTTCGTGAGTCAGAAACGCCAACCTTTTTTTACACATGAGCATTTTGCATAAATCCAAAGAGTGTCTTTCAATCACCAAGATTTAGATCGAAATGCTTCTATTCGTCTAGATCTTATACCCGGGAGTGAATTGAATCGAATTATGTAAAATGCTGACATGAAAGAAGGTTGAAATCATGCAAAATATTCGTGTACTCATTGCGGATGACGATAAGGAGATTCGAGACCTGATCCGAAAATACCTGGAGCGGGAGATGTATACCGTAGATACTGCCGCAGATGGTGAACAAGCGCTGCAGCTGTTTCAACAGCACAAATATAATATGGTCATTCTTGACCTGATGATGCCTCAGATGGACGGTATGGAGGCTTGTCGAAGAATTCGCAGTATCAGTAATGTACCCATCATGATGGTGACAGCCAAAGACCACGAAACAGATAAAATTATAGGTCTTGGCATCGGTGCAGATGATTACATTACCAAACCATTTAGCATTCATGAACTGGTTGCTAGAATTAAGGCACTCATGCGTAGATTTATGGTTCTTGGGACGGAGGTTCCTGACCATAGTGAGGTCATTCGCTTCAAAGGATTGATGATGAATTTGAAAACATACACAGTTGATGTCCAGGGAAAAGAGACCGATCTGACTGGCAAAGAAACGGAATTGCTCAAATTTATGATGTCCAATCCTGGCCAGGTGTTTACCAAAGCCCAATTATTCAGGAATGTATGGGATAATGGGTATTTGGATGATGACAATACCGTCATGGTACATATCCGAAAGCTACGAATGAAGATTGAATCCGATCCTTCGAATCCACAGTTTATAAAAACCGTTTGGGGTATCGGTTATAAATTTGTAGGTGAACGGGATGAATAGAGATGCCATCTTGATTTTATCCGGTCTACAGTTGATCATCGGAGCTGGGGCACTTGCCCTGGAATACTACACGAGCTTGACGCATGGTTCACGAATGTGGTTGTTTGCAGCGTTTGTTTTCACCAGCATCTGGGTACTCGTTAATCAATATCAGATTCGAAGCAAGCAGCAATCGATTGCTTCTGAACTGCATCGGGCGGTCAATGGAGAAGGAAAAAGAAGAATATTAAGCAAAGGGAATGTACTGCTGGATGAGATCGTTTTTGCTGCAAATGACCTGATGGAGCAGCTTGAAGGCGTAAAGATCGAGGCCCAGCGCTCTCAGGCAGTAAGAAAGAGTCTGCTTTCCAGCATTTCTCATGATATTCGCACACCTCTAACTTCAATGATTGGTTATGTGGATGCGCTCAAGGATGACATTGCTTCTACAGAAGAAGAGAGAAGAGACTATATGGATATTTTGTCGCGAAAATCGAAGGACTTGAAAAAAATGATAGATGAGATGTTCACCATGGCCAAACTGGATGCAGACGAGATGCCCATGCAGGCTGAGCCGTTGGATCTGGCCGAATTGGCCAGGGAGATTTTGATTGAATTTATACCCAGTCTCAAAAAAGCAGAGATGGATCTAAAGATTCAGATCCCGGATTACCCTTGTTTCGTTATGGCAGACAGGCTGAGTATCAATCGCCTCATCAGTAATCTGATTCAAAATTCTATCCAGTATGGACATGAAGGGGGCGTTCTGGGAATTGAGATAACATGTTATCATCTTAATTTCCAATTAACCGTATGGGATCAGGGACCAGGGATATCGGAGAAAGAGCTAAATCTGGTGTTTGAACGTATGTATCGCAGTGACCACTCACGTAGCCCTGTCTTTGGGGCAAGCGGGCTTGGTCTTTCAATTGCCCGGACATTGGCTGAGAAAAATGAGGGGTATTTGCAGGCAGAGAGCAAACCTGGCGTGAAAACATCCTTTATATTCACAATCCCCAAGTATAAGCGGCTGTCAAAGTCACAGCACAATTAAGAGATAGTTAAGATTTGGATAAGCGCTATTTAAAATCTGAAACCTAGAATGAAATTATCAGTTCTTGGAAGGAAGGTGCGCTAGACGTGAGTGTAATTATCAAAACAACAAATCTTACCAAACAATACGGGACTCAAAAATCAGTTAATTCACTGAACATGACCGTTCAACAAGGTGGGATATACGGCTTTCTTGGGCGCAACGGGGCAGGGAAAACGACGACAATCCGTATGCTGCTCGGTCTAATCAAACCAACGCATGGTGAGATTGAGATATTTGGAGAGAACCTATTTACCAATCAAAAAGAAATATTAAGAAGGACCGGTTCGATTGTAGAGGTACCCGGGTTTTATGAGAATCTGACTGCCCGCGAAAATTTATCCATCAACGCTCGAATTATGGGGATATACAAAAAGAATGCCATTGAGGACTCGCTCGAAATCGTAGGTCTGCAAAATGAAACCAAAAAATTGGTTGGCAAATATTCTTTGGGAATGAAACAAAGGTTGGGCATTGCCCGAGCCCTGTTGCACTATCCAGAATTGCTGATTCTTGATGAACCTACCAATGGACTTGATCCGATTGGGATCAAAGAAATTCGCAGGCTGATTAAAAATTTGGCCACCGAGAGAAATATTACCATCTTGATCTCAAGCCATATTTTATCGGAAATTGAACAACTGGTTGATTACATGGGCATTATTCATGAAGGGAACCTGCTGGAGGAAATTTCATTTGAGCAGCTTCGGAAAAGGAACCGTAAATACACCGAATTTCAAGTTTCAGATGATAATAAGGCTGCGGTCATTCTCGACGGTTTGGATCAGGCTGAATATGAAATTCATGATGAACGCAATATCCGGGTGTATTCCCATTTGGGACAACAAGGTAAGTTAAACAGAATCTTTATGGAGAATGACATCAATGTAACCAAAATTATGGTGAGTGAGGATCGTTTGGAAGATTATTTCACCAAGCTGGTTGGAGGTGGAACCATTGGTTAATTTGCTTTACACTGAACTTCTCAAGCTGAAACGCTCCAAAATGTTTCTGCTTAGTATCATCGGAGCGGCCGTTGCCCCTTTGATGGTAGCTGCTGCCATGTTTGTGCAAATGAAAACAAAGGAGCCTTATCTTGTCGCACAATTCAGTGTGCTTATGTCCAACACAAGCATATATGCTGTACTGGTCATTGGAGTTCCGTTGTATGGTGTCATTACCGCTTATCTGTATAACAGGGAATATGCGGAGGATACAATGAAGAATCTGCTGACCATTCCAGTTTCCAGAGTCGCCCTGCTAATGTCCAAATGGATTATGTTGCTGGGATGGATTATGTTGCTTACATTATCAGCGTGGGCGCTGGCGATCATTTTTGGTTCGCTGGGTCAATTTGCAGGTCTTACTCCACAGTTTGTGCTTAACTCGCTCAGCAATTATGTAGTGGCAGGACTGCTGTTGTTTCTGTTGTCGACCCCGATCATTCTGATTACGCTCGTATTAAAAAGTTTTGTGCCAGCAATTATTGTAACCATTATTATTACACTGGTGAATGTGATGCTGGCTACAAGTGAACATCGCGGACTATTTCCATGGACCGCAGCACTGGATATCGCGAATGGAACACTGGAAGCCAAATATCCTCCAGAGTATTCATATATTTCGATCGCTGCGACGTTCATCATCTGTCTTGGACTGGCCATTGGTTATTTTAAGAAAATAGATATTCATTAGATCTTGTCTTCAAACTCATCCAAACCTTCTCCGAAACATGCAAAATCCTAATCAATTCGGTCACATATGACTGCGAAAAACATAATGGAGAAGCCCTGATCAGTATGGATCAGGGCTTCTTTTTCAATGATCAGGTTAACCCGTAGTTACGGTTGGCCTTTTTTGTTCTCGTTTTACGATAGGGGAAGCTGGGTTAAAAAGCATAACGTCCACTGCCTGTTCCCCAATATCACTTAATGATATATACTTACCTGATATAATATGATATTGATAATCAATATCAATTATTGAGTGATGTATACATTGGAAAAAGTGAAACGAGGAGTGCGGGTAGATGCAAGAGGAAGAAGCAAGGCAGGGATTTACACCAGAGATGATTGATATGATGGCCAGTATCTGGACACGTTCGATCATTACATTAATAGATGTACGCTTTCAGAATGTAGCATCACAATACCCGTTGGAGCACTATAAAATGCCTAGTAGCATGTTTATCTATGCATATGGGGGAGAAGCGCAAATTCAACTGAATGAGACCACATTTGGAATGGAACGCTTCGGTTTAGTTCACGGTGGGAAGGGGAGCCTCCTCAGTATTACGCCTAAAGAGGAGATGGTGAAGACCTTTATGGTTTTTTATAGAGCAGAATCACCTCTCTTTTTCAAGAAACATCTGCAGCAATTACTGGAGCAAGTAAATCCATTTGTGCAACAGTTTGGTTATACGCCAAGTAATCCCATCTTGCTACGTGATTGGTTCCAACGGATGATGAATGGCTGGAAACGTGGCAAGGCGATGGATCAGCTACAGGCCAAAAGTTTTTTATATCAATTGATTCATGAGGTGTACAGGGATTTGGAGGGTGGTGAGATTCGGTATCTCCAGCCAGATCCAGCTTGTTCTGCCAAGATATATCTCGATAAACATTACAGGGAGCCGATTATGTTCCAACAAATTGCCAATATGTTTGGGATCAGTGGTGGACAATTGACGCGGTTGTTCAAAAAAAGGGAAGGGATGAACTTACAGGAGTATCTCATTCAGAGAAGGATTGAAGCTGCCTGTCATGACTTGAAACATACAGAAGCGACGGTTAAAGAAATCGCAACAGGAGCTGGTTTCACAGATGAGAAAAACTTGTTCCGAATGTTTAAGAAGCATTACAAGATGACACCAAGTGATTATCGGAAAATAAACGCACTATCCATGCAGGTTGACGGTATTGATAATGATTCTCATCTCCCTTACGATGAGAGGGAACTAGCAAGTCTAGTCAAGTCTTATAGAGATGGGGAATCAACGATGTTTGGAACATTAAGAAATAAAGAAATGATTTTGGCGGCGGCGATAAGCATGATGCTCTTATTGACGGCATGTACGTCGGGGACGCCAGCGAATAATGGGGGAACGGCAAATACAACACCTGCGCAGACACAGCAGGCGACACAACAAGAAGGGTCGGAGACAAAAGCTTCAGAAGCAGTCTCGCAGACCAGAACGATATCCACAGTTAAGGGTGATGTTGAGGTACCTAACAACCCTCAGCGAGTTGTAGTTGATTATTTGGTTGGTGATGTGGTGGCCCTAGGTGTAACTCCTTTAGGTGTGGCTAGAGCTGCACGGGGAGAGACAGAGCCTGTTTATGCTAACCAGATTACAGACTCCATAAAAGTAGCCATGGAGCCGGAAGATATCATGACGCTTGAGCCTGATCTTATCATTTTGGCATGGAGCGATGAGTCGTATGATGATTTATCCAAAATTGCCCCGACCATTTATGTTCCCTATGGTGATATGACTACAGAAGAGCGGGTACAATTTATTAGCGATGTTTTGAACAAACAGGAAGAGGCTAAGGATGTTTTGAATGCTTATACCGGAAAAATCGAAGAAGCAAAGCTAGCCTTTCAGAATGCGGGCCTATCCGATGTAACGATTACGGTTGGAGAATTCAGTGATAAAAGTAACTACATAGCTGGAGCCAAGCATGCCGTTGGCGAGCTTGTTTACGATGAACTTCAATTACAGGCACCATCAAAAGTCCAAACGGATATTATCGACGCAGATAAATATTGGGGAGATGTCTCCATGGAAGTATTACCCGCTTACTCTGGGGATTATATGATCTTCTTAGGAGATGGGAACGTTGCTTCTGATAATGCAGTGTGGAACTCCATACCTGCTGTGCAACATGATCGGATCGTAAAGGTGGATTCTTCGCTATCTTGGTCTACGGACGTAATGACTTCCAGTGCATTGATTGATTATATTGTTAGTCAATTGCTGGCATTAGCTAAATAAGAGTTGGAACGAAGTTTTAATTGAGAACTCCAAATTTTCAAACATGACCAGTCGAATTTATGGACGTTAATATCCATATGCGTTTGGATTGTAAATAGGTGATGAAAGGGAAACGAGATGAAAAGCAGGCCTGAACAAAAACGCCGTGGGGCGATGAACTTCACCATGTACATGCTAGTAGGGCTTGGATTAACGGTTCTCATGTCGGCGGCATCCATTATGTTTGGTGCTGCTGATATGAGGTTAGCAACGGTATGGGAGGCTATTTTCCGATTTGATCCAATGCGCACTGAACATCAAATTATTCAAACCATGCGTCTTCCGCGTACCGTAGCTGATCTGATCGTTGGGTGCAGCCTTGCGGTATGTGGCGCTATCATGCAGGGGACGACGCGCAACCCGCTGGCCGACTCCGGGCTTATGGGAATTAGCTCTGGCGCAGCATTTGCAATTGCACTATGCCTGGCCTTTCTGCCAGGTTATTCGTATTGGCAGATGATGTTGTTCGCTTGTCTGGGAGCAGCGATCGCCACCGGTATGACTTACTTTACCGCGTCACTGGGAAATCGCGGAATGACACCTCAGAGGCTTGTGCTGGCAGGTCTGTCCATTTCAATGTTGTTTGGGGCACTCAGTCAGTATTTGGCGATCAATTATAACCTGGGTCGAGCATTGACATTCTGGACGGCGGGTAGTACAGCGGGGGTTAAGTGGGGGGAATTGCTGATTATCTCACCGCTCTTTGTTGGTGGAATACTGCTTGCTCTGGCGCTAGCCCCTTCCGTTACACTGCTCAGTTTGGGAGATGATGTGGCAAGTGGACTCGGCATTCGTAGCGGATTGGTCAAGATTTTATCGACAATTATTGTACTTGTGCTGACTGGATTGGCTGTTGTTGTGGTTGGCCCGGTTGGTTTTGTGGGTCTGATCACCCCGCATATTGTGCGATATATGGTAGGTGTCGACTATCGATTCATTATTCCGGCAGCTGCGTTATATGGTGCGTTGCTAACCGTATCGGCCGATTTGGCTGGACGTTTGATCAATAAACCGTTCGAAACGCCGATTGCCATTATATTTTCTATCATTGGTGTACCGTACTTTCTCTTCTTGGCTCGAAGACAAAGGAGGGAATACGAATGACCAAACGGCGTTATACGGTGAAACGAGGTATTATCATCAATGTAGTGCTTATGGTGCTCATCCTTGTGTTAGCTATCATTAGCATGAATTCTGGCAAGATGAATCTTTCACCGCTAGAAGTGCTGAACGTTCTCATAGGAAACGGTACCGATAAGCAAAATCTGATTGTGTTCGATTTTCGTTTGCCACGAATTGTACTTTCGATCTTGGTAGGTCTGGGAATGGGAGCGGCCGGGGTCGTGATGCAGAGTTTGCTGCGCAATGACATGGCTAGTCCGGGGACACTGGGGATTAGTTCGGGATCGGGTTTGTTTGTCCTGTTCTTCGTTGTATTCATTGCATCCACAGGAAAGAGTTCCTTCATTGCTCTGCCTCTGTTGGCTTTTGTTGGCGGACTATTGGCGGCGGGGTTGATCTTCTTATTATCGTATCGCCGCGGACGAGACATCTCACCAATCGGTTTGATCTTGACCGGGGTCGCGCTAGGAAGCGGATATGGGGCGCTGACGACCTTCTTGACACTCAAGCTGGATGATTCGCAGATGAACTTCATGCTGTATTGGCTGGCTGGGAGTTTATGGGGCGATGATTGGGGCTATATTTCCATACTGACACCATGGGTCTTGATCTTACTCGGCTATATTTTTTACAAGGCTCGCATACTGAATGCTCTCCATCTGGGTAATCAGACAGCACAGGGGCTTGGTGTTTCCGTGAAACGGCAGTTTTTGGGGTTGTCAATCGCTGCTGTTGCTTTATCCTCTGGAAGTGTGGCCGTGGGGGGAAGCTTCTTTTTCGTTGGTTTGATCGCTCCGCATATGGCGAGAAAACTGGTCGGTCCCGATCACAAATTGCTCATTCCGGCTGCCAGCTTGGCAGGGGGACTAGTCGTGGTGTTGGCTGACACGATTACGCGTACGGTTAGCCTCGTAGGAGATGTGCCGACAGGAATCGTCATTACAGTTATAAGTGTTCCATATTTTCTTTATTTGCTAGCAAAAGCTAAATAACACAATTAATGATATGATCTGAATATTTTGTGGAAAACGGGTTGGTAGGACTGTGCGTTGCGTTTTAAGCAGAATGCACGATATGAAGTTCAACGATCGAAGCTACCCTACATTACCGTATGCTTCTTAATCAAAGCATAAAAAAAAGATGCCAACACGAGGATTCGTATTGGCATCTTTTGATTTTTCTCAATTGATAGTCAAGTTGAAGTTGATACTGGGAAATTACTCAGGATTTATATGGCAGGCTCATCCGACAGCTGAAAACGGGAAACGAAATACCAGATGAGCTCGCGACGTGAGGATACCTTGGTTTTGACGAAAATGGATTTTAAATGATCCTGAACCGTGTAGACGGAAATATGCATCGCAGCAGCAATTTCTTTGGATGAATAGCTGCGGAGCACATATCCGAGCAGTTCCCGCTCTCTACTGGATAATCCATGGCTTTCAGCGAGCAAGGGCAGCAAATCCTGCGGCATTGCCTGCTCCAGGCGGATAGCAATCTGATCCGGTCCCGTAAGCTGTTGCATGAGACTGGCATGAAGTATGAGGTAACGCCCATCCGGGAGTTGGATGCAAACTTTGGATGGTGAGTCGTGAGCGATCTGAGTGTCGTGAGCACGTTCTGCCTGATACTTGCGCTGCAAGTGGGAACTCACTGCACGTACCGGACGGGGCAGAACATCCGGCCCTACATGTTCCAGCATGCGCAATTGGGACAGCCAATATTGAGCCGGGGCGTTCAGCGATAAGAGCTGGAACGTGTCTGAGGTGATCAAAATTCCGGGTTCCTCGGGACTTCCGCTCGTGATCTCATCCACAAGTGTCAGGCTCGTGGACCGCAGCATCGATGCAATAGAAGCGGTCCAGGACTGAATCATCAACCGCTCCTCCTCTGTAAAGATAGCACTTTCTTTCTTACGATATAGGGTCAGATATCCCCAGCAAGCGTCTCCACTGACCAATACAGCGCGCAATTCATCACCGAAACCCGCTGGCTGAAGAATGTTGATATAACGTGGACTTTGTTCAGGCTGTGCGTTCATGGACGTATGTAGTGTAGCTGTATGTTTACCGCTACGAATTAATTCAGCGTATTTATGTATATCTTCTTCCATGTATTCATTGATGAATAACCGATCATGAATGACTTCAATGCCATCTTCTGTCACAGCTCCTGTGGAGAGAAGAGTCAGAGGATCAACGGTAGTGAAACAGTATGCGTCGTAAGTTACAACCCTATGGATCTGCTTGAGAACAGCTTCCCGATAGGTACGTGAGGTCCAGGTTCCTTTTTCAAGAGAAGTGATAAGTCTGTGGTTCCGATCAATACGTGATGTCAACAAGGGTACTCCTCTCTCTGTGCGCATATCCCAATGTTCTGGGATTGTAGGCTCGCCGTATCCTTCTATAATGAAATTAGACGAACAACGAGTCAAGTCTAACTTCAATTCAAGAGGAGTGCGGTGCCCATGAATCACAATCCATTACCGATGAGCTGGGAAACAGCAGATGTTCATCGTTACGAACAATCGATAGCCCTGAAAATTCCGGGTTATTCTCATATGCATGATCTAATGGAACGGCTGCTTTCAGCATCTTTTGCGGATAACAACGATATTCATATCCTTGTTGCCGGAGCGGGAGGGGGAAAAGAGATTGCTCTGCTCGGATCACGTCATGCCGGTTGGACACTGACTGGAATAGATCCTTCACAGCCCATGCTGCAACTTGCTGAGAAACGAGTCGCGGAAGCAGGCATCGGTTCCAGAGTGAAGCTGCAACCTGTCACGGTTGAAGAATTGCCGGAGGACATTGTATATGATGGGGCGACAAGCATGCTCATGTTACATTTCCTTCAGGGGATGGAGGCCAAGAGAACGTTTCTTACTAGCCTCGCATCGAGACTTAAACCGGGTGCACCACTGATCATTGCGGCTGTAAATGCTGATCTTCGTTCACCTGCACATCCAACTATGATGCAAGCTTGGAAGGATCACATGTTGAGTGTGGGCGTCCTTCCTGAAGAGTGGGAGCGTTTTGCTGCTTCCCTGGGCCGTGAATCCGATCCAATATCCTCTGAAGAGATGACTCAGCTACTGACCGAATGCGGTTTCTCACATATTACACGTTACTTCGGGGCGTTCTGGGTGGAGGGGTATTATGCAATTCGAAACTAACGTGAAACCTATGAAAGATCAGATCTGGGTGGTTGGCGGTTATGGTCAAGTGGGGCAGATGATATGTACTCAACTGGGGAAATTGTTCCCGGGTAAAGTATGGGCTGCGGGTACACGCATGAACCGTGCGGAAGAATTCAGCAGGTCTACTGGTGGTGCTGTGCTGCCACTTCAACTGGATGTAACACGACCTGTAGAGCCATCCATGTTAAGGCCTGTGAAGCTGGTCATTATGTGTGTGGATCAGAGCGATACCCGGTTTGTTGAAGCCTGCGCACAAGCCGGAGCCGATTATATTGATATTTCTGCAAAATATGATTTTCTCGCCCAGGTTGAACAACTGCACACCAAAATGCAACGTTCCCAATCGACCGCGATCCTCAGCGTTGGCTTATCACCCGGAGTGACTAATCTGCTTGTACGTGAAGCGACGTTGCATATGGATCAGGTGGAGGAAGCAGATATTACCGTAATGCTGGGACTTGGAGAGAAACACGGGAAAGCTGCCGTGGAGTGGACCGTTGATCAGATGAATGCCACCTACAAAGTGATGCAAAAGGGCAAACCTGCTGAGGTACAAAGTTTTGGAGATGGCAAAAGGATTGATTTTGGAGCAGAACTGGGGAACCGGAAGGCATACCGATTTAACTTTTCGGATCAGCATGTGGTTGCTCGGACGTTACGTATTCCAACCGTATCTACCAGACTCTGTCTGGACTCCCGCTGGATTACAGGTTCCATGGCGCTTTCCAAAAGTATAGGATTGTTTTCCTTGCTCCGTATCCCGTCTATTCGGAATGGAACAGTCAAGGCATTTGGCCTTATTCCCGGAGGAGAGCCAATGTATGCGGTCAAGGTCGATGCCGTAGGATGGGAAAAGGGTGAGCAAATCCTCGTCGAACAACTACTGGTTGGCGCAAAGGAAGCAGATGCAACGGCGGCCGTGGCAGCAGCGGTGGCGGAACGCGTGTATAAAACAGAGTTACCTCATGGTGTATTTCATATTGAACAGTGTCTCTCTTTGCAGGACATTCAGGATGCACTTCCTACGCCGCTAAGCGTGACGACCACGATTACCTGAGTTCATATTCTTTTGTTAGGACCCTCCGATCTGCTATGATGGAACAATAATCATGGCATGAATGGAGGGAGATCATGAACTGCGTTGCTGTATTACCTTATTACAAAGTGCAGAGAAAAGTGACGGGTCTCGCCCAGGAGATTGAGATGAATGCCCGCTCCATGATTCTGTATTCCGATAAAATCGTGACCAAATACCGCGAGTTCAACATCACGGAAGTGTTTGATATGTCATTTCGCCGTATGGGTGATGAAGGTGGATTTTTCTATCTGCACACAAGCACAGGAGTATATCCCTATATGGTCGAAATCGATCCCAAACCCTTTATACAAAGTTTCAGAAAGATGACGATCCAAAAATTAAAATGACTTGACCTTGCCGTTAAGTAAAGGCTTACCCTCGGATAGGGAATGAACGATAACCAATCCAGAGGAGCCGTGAACGTCATGAGTATATTGATTCAGCAAGCTACGATTCTAACGATGAAAGATGCCGATGCCCCCTTTATGGGGGATATTCGTGTTGAAGGAGATCGCATTGTACAGATTGCGAACCACATTCCTCCTCAACCTGAAGATGAGATTATCGATGGCCGCAATAAGGTTGCCATGCCGGGCCTCATCAATGCACACCAACATACACCAATGAGCCTGCTCCGGGGATTCTCGGATGATCTGAAGCTGATGGACTGGCTCGAACGCAAAATGTTGCCTGCTGAAGCGCGGATGAACCCGGAAGACATCTATTGGGGTGCCAAGTTATCCATCGCCGAGATGATCCGTTCGGGTACCACTGCGTTTGCAGATATGTACATTCATATGAATGAGATTGCAGAAGCGGTTAAGCAAACGGGTATGCGGGCATCACTTACACGTGGGATGGTATTCATGGAGGATGATGGGGGACGCAGGTTGCAGGAGGCGATTGATCTTGTACAACGCTGGTCTGGAGCGGCCGATGGACGGATTACAACCATGTATGGGCCCCACTCACCCTACACTTGTCCCATGGAGCCGCTACGTGAAGTCATTGCTCTGGCTGTCACGGAGGATATTCCGCTACATATTCATCTGGCTGAGACGAAGGAAGAAGCTGTGAAGATTCGTGAGCGCTATGGCATGACACCGACAGAGTATTTGGAAGAGGCGGGTATGTTCGGACAGGCACATGTGTTGCTTGCACATGGTGTGCACCTCAATCGCAGGGACATCGGCAGATTGAAGGGCATGCGCGGCGGTGTAGCACACAATCCGGTCAGCAATTTGAAGCTGGGGTGTGGAATTGCTCCAATTACCGAGATGTTGGCACAGGGGATTAACGTGGGAATCGGAACCGATGGAGCGGGAAGTGCCACAACCGTGGATATGTTCGAGGAGATCAAAGCCGCGACCTGGCTGCAAAAGCTGGACTATGGCGATCCCACTCGCTTGCCAGCCAAGGACGTACTAAGCATGGCTACACGCGGAAGTGCTAGTCTGCTTGGTCTACAGGATGAAGTGGGTATCCTTGAGGTGGGGTACAAAGCTGATCTGATCCTGATCGATCTGGCGAAACCACATCTTCAACCGGTACATGAGGTAGAATCGTTACTGGCTTACAGCGTAAATGGGGCGGATGTGGACACCACGATCGTGAATGGTCAGATCCTCATGAGAGGCAGAAAGCTGCTCACGATCGATGAGGATGAACTTTACCGTGAGGTGAAGGTTAGAGCCAAGCGGATTGTTGAGGGAATTTAATTTTAAGAGGTAGCGACAGCGCTAGAGTTGCAGGAATGGGCGGCAGAGTCGATTTTGAAAAGACTGCTTTCAAAAGCCTGATTAATCTAATAAAACTTCTGGAGACCTACACTTACTTGGAATGATTCATTCATTTCAAATAAGTGTAGGTGTTTTTTTGCATATAGGATGATAGTTCAGTTCATTATCAGTTCATACTGATTTGTTACGATATGAACATCAAATAGATAGATATTGTGCATGATCAGGAGAGGAAGAGATCCATATGAAAATACTAGAAGTTAAAAATGTGAAGAAATCATACACCCTATATGGAAAAGAAAAAGTTCCCGTACTCCACGGTCTGAACCTGAGTTTTGAGACAGGGGAATTTGTCTCCATCCTTGGCGAATCTGGCTGCGGTAAGTCGACACTGATGAATATCATTGGTGGCATGGACTCCGACTATGAAGGGGACGTCGTTGTTCGTGGCAAGAACTTAAGTGCCATGACGGAGAAGGAAATGGATGATTACCGGAAGAATAATATTGGCTTTGTCTTTCAAAACTTCAATCTGATCCCACACCTGTCTGTCCTCGAAAATGTTACCATTGCGATGCAAATGACGGATACGAATGAGAAGGAACGGAACCAACGTGCCGTTGATATATTGACGGAAGTCGGACTGAAGGATCATCTGAATAAACGTCCCAACCAGCTGTCCGGGGGTCAGAAGCAACGGGTTTCCATTGCACGGGCTTTGTCCAACAATCCGGATATTATTCTCGCGGATGAACCGACGGGTGCTCTGGATAGGGAGAACGGAGATCAAATCCTCGCTCTGCTCGATAGCATTGCCAAAAAGGGAATGCTGGTGATTGCCGTAACTCACTCGCAGAAAGTCGCTGACTCCGGTACACGTATTGTGAAGGTTGAAGAGGGGCGCATTAGTGACGATATTCATCTGAAAGATCCTTCTACGGCTGTTTACGAGAGTGGTCAAGATTCTTCCCGGAGCCTGAGCTTGCTTGCTTCATTCAAGATGGCACTTAAAAATATGAAACTCAACGGCAAGCGTAATGTATTGGTCGCTTTAGGTGGATCTATAGGTATATTAAGTGTACTCCTGATGCTCTCCTTGGGGAATGGAATAACGACGTATATGAATGACGAAATCAATTCAAGTATGGACCCTTTGCTCGTGGATATAACCAAGCCGAGTGAAGAAGCCAAGGATATGCAGGGCCCCGAGGCTTTGATGGCACCAGGTGAACCGTTCACGGAAGCTGATATTGAGACGATTCGTAATTTTCCTAATGTGGATTATGTAGAGACGATCACGACCATTACAGGCAAATCCACGATGGTGAATGAAAAACAAAGTGTAGGACTCACACAGTTAACAACGTTAACGGATGCTTTTGATTCAGCACTGATGACAACTGGTGTTCTGCCGGTAGAAAATCAGATGCTGTTACCTCTCGATACGGCGAAACAATTAAGCGGAAATGACCAGGCTGAATCCATGATCGGCAAGTCCGTGTTTCTATATATCAACGAGATGGATAGCACTAATAAACCAGTGACTTTGGAGAAAGAAGTAACCATCTCAGGGATCTACGAAGCGGCAGATCCGCGATCTCCAATGCAACAATCCCCGGGGTACATTTCATCAGAGACGCTGGAGCAAATGTATACAGACAATGGAATAACGATCGGGCCGATTCAGGTTAACGCCTATGCAACAGATATGAAATATGTAAATGATATCAATGAAGCTGCTGTTGACGCTGGTTTCGCAGGCTCCCAAATGGCCAAGGTCATGGAGAATATCACGACATATGTAAGTATGGCTTCCATTGTACTCGCGGGTATTGCAGGCATTTCGTTGATCGTATCCGGTATTATGATATTGGTTGTACTCTATATTAGTGTCGTGGAACGGACAAAGGAGATCGGCATTCTTCGGGCGATTGGAGCAAGAAAGAAAGATATCAAGCGAATATTCTTCTCTGAATCTGCCTTATTAGGCGTATTTAGTGGTATTATTGCGGTAATCTTTGCACTGATCATCAGTTATGTATTAAACATTCTTTTGGACAATGCGTTTGGAGCCAAACTCATTAATCTCTCGGGATATTATATCTTGTTTGGTATCGTGGTAAGTACAGCGATTAGTATTGTTGCCGGTTTAATGCCATCATCAAAAGCGGCGAAGCTGGACCCGATGGAATCCTTACGATACGAATAAATATCAATTTTGGAAAGGATAATGGCTACATGAACACAATTCTGGTGGTGGACGATGATTCCCATATCCGCAAATTAATCCGAATTTATCTTGAAAAGAATCAATTCTCCGTGCTGGAAGCACCAGACGGTCAAGAGGCGTTAGATATCCTCTCGCATACGAAAGTGGATCTGGCGATAGTAGATGTCATGATGCCACGAATAGACGGTATTGAACTGACGGAAGATATTCGGTCTTATCTGGATATTCCCATCCTGATGGTGACAGCCAAGGGAGAATCCAAGGACAAAGTCAGAGGATTTAATGCCGGGTCAGACGATTACCTGGTTAAACCGTTTGATCCTGTGGAGTTAATCCTGCGTGTAAAATCGTTGCTGAAACGATATAACAAAAGTTCATCAAACATGATTCAGATCAGCGGTGTAACGATTGATTTGGGCAATCTGATGGTTGTTTCGGATGGACAAACTATCGAGTTGAAAAAGAAGGAATGTGAATTGTTATTTTCTCTGGCAAGCTCGCCAGGGAAAATATTCACACGTACACAGCTTATAGATGACATATGGGGCATCGATTACGAAGGAGATGAGCGTACAGTTGATGTACATATCAAACGGTTAAGGGAACGTCTGGAGCATGTTCCTGAGTTAGTGATCTCAACGATAAGAGGACTCGGTTATCGCCTGGAGCGGGCATGAAAATGTTTAGGAAAAGCCTGCGACTTCGCATCGTAGCTACGTTTATCGGGATTGTTCTGGTGAGTTTGATTCTCTCCTTTATGCTGAATAGCGGGTCTCAGGAAAAGACACCGAATCGTTTTATGGTTACTTTTGCTGAAGACATCGCTACACTGATTAACCTGATCGATGATCCGGAAAAAGTGAAATCCAGCATGGATATCTTTGCACGGTACGGTTTGAACATCGCTCCGGTGAATGAACAAAGTGAAGTGTTATCTTCCTTGCCAAAGGACAAAGTTCATTCGTTATTTGATTCGGGTACAACGGATGCCATTTTTCTGTCCAGTAAAGATGGAATCGCGACCATAGGTGTTCCCGGAACAAACGAGGGGATTGGCACATTTCTGATTCGAAGTGATTTCTCCTCTCTTTTTCATACACTGAGAAACACGCTCTTAACCTCACTGTTAACGGTTCTGGTCATTGGCAGCTTATTAATCCTGTTCATGTCCGGGTATATTGTGAAACCGATTAAGAGATTAACGGTTGCGGCGAAGGAGATGTCATCAGGTGACCTGTCGGTCCGCCTGAAACATAACAATAAGGATGAGTTTGGGGAACTGATGGAGAGTTTTAATCATATGGCCAGTGAGTTGCAAAAAATCGATTCGGTTCGTGATGACTTTGTCAGCAACGTCTCTCATGAAATGCAGTCTCCACTCACATCGATCAGAGGATTTACCAGAGCACTACAAGATGGTGTTATTCCATTAGAAGAGCAGAAAGAGCATTTGGATATTATCTATGAGGAAACGCTGCGCTTATCGAGGCTCAGTGATAATCTGCTTCGGCTAGCCTCGCTGGATTCGGAGCATCATCCGGTTCATTTCACCACATTCCAGTTGGATGAACAATTAAGAAGGGCGATTTTACTGGCCGAGCCGCAGTGGTCACAGAAGGACATACAGATCGAACTGGATTTGTTGCCCTGCGAGATCACACTGGACAGAGATTTGTTTGATCAGGTCTGGCAAAATTTAATAAACAATGCGATCAAATACACCGGTCCTAAAGGTACCATTCATGTCGAAATTGAGACGTCATCTTCACATGTGAAGGTATTGATTAGAGATTCAGGACAAGGTATACCTGAGGACGCCCTTCCGTATATCTTTGATCGATTCTACATGGTGGACAAAGCAAGGAGCAGCTCGCTTCGAGGGAATGGATTAGGGTTGTCCATTGTGATTAAAATATTGAAGTTGCATCAATGTACAATTGATGTAGAGAGCGAAGTAGGAAAAGGAACGCAGTTTATTGTCACGATTCCCAGATCGACCATTACACCTACACCTTAAGGCAAGCCAGAACAGAGAGAGCAATATGGAAACAATCGGTCCCTGTGCGTTCAGGATTCAGATTGCTGCCATATTGCTTTTTTTGATATCTGTATTCGCGACAAAATTTCACATATAGTTTTGTTTAGCAGTGGATCATTTGTTAAAATAGAAGAGACGTTATGTGAATCTATGAACTTAATCAATTTATCATACACAGAATGGAGCCATCCAATGAAATATCGCAACATGGAAGATTGTATTAACGATCTGGAGCAGCACGGTCATTTGATTCGGGTCAAAGAAGAGGTTGATCCTCATCTGGAGATGGCAGCGATCCACATGAAAGTGCACGAGGCTAAAGGCCCGGCGTTGTTATTCGAAAATGTAAAAGGCTCAAAGTTCCAGGCCGTATCGAATCTGTTCGGCACGGTGGAACGAAGCAAATTCATGTTCCGCGGTACGCTGGAAGGCGTACAACGGGTCATGGCTGTTCGTGACGACCCCATGAAGGCGCTTAAGACGCCATTTCAGCATGTCCGCACAGGTCTAGCTGCGTGGCAGGCGCTGCCAAAACAGAAATCTATCAGCCTACCCGTGTCGGCACAAGAGATTCAAATCTCGGACTTGCCGCTCATCAAACACTGGCCAATGGACGGTGGGGCATTTGTGACCCTACCACAGGTTTATTCGGAAGATCCGGACAAACCAGGCATCATGAATTCAAACTTGGGGATGTACCGGGTTCAACTAGATGGCAATGATTTTGAAATGAACAAGGAAATAGGGTTACACTATCAGATTCATCGCGGAATCGGTATACATCAAGCCAAAGCCGTTAAAAAGGGAGAAGCACTGAAAGTCAGTATTTTCATTGGGGGTCCACCCGCACATACGCTTTCAGCGGTGATGCCTTTGCCTGAAGGACTAAGTGAGATGACATTTGCCGGTCTGCTCGCTGGACGTCGCTTCCGGTACAGTTACAAGGACGGATATTGCATCAGTAATGATGCTGATTTTGTCATCACAGGTGATATCTACCCAGGCGAGACAAAACCTGAAGGTCCGTTCGGTGATCATCTGGGTTATTACAGTCTGACACATGAATTCCCGCTAATGCGTGTGCATAAAGTCTATGCCAAACCTAATGCGATCTGGCCGTTTACGGTTGTTGGTCGTCCACCGCAAGAGGATACGGCTTTTGGTGATTTGATACATGAGATTACAGGAGACGCGATCAAACAGGAGATTCCAGGTGTTAAAGAAGTGCATGCGGTCGATGCGGCAGGAGTCCATCCATTACTGTTTGCCATTGGCAGTGAACGTTACACGCCGTATCAGACTGTAAAGCAGCCGACAGAGTTGCTTACGATTGCCAATCGTATTTTGGGTACGGGGCAGCTCAGTCTGGCGAAGTACCTGTTTATTACCGCTGAGGATCAGCAGCCTTTGGACACCCATAAGGAAGTTGAATTCCTGACCTATATCTTGGAGCGCATGGATATGCAGCGGGATATTCATTTCTATACGCATACAACGATTGATACACTGGATTACTCGGGTACCGGGCTGAACAGCGGTAGCAAGGTTGTTTTTGCAGCGTATGGCGACAAGGTTCGGGACCTGTGCTCGGATGTGCCGGAGTCTTTGAAGAACATTCGCGGTTATGAAAATCCGCAGCTCATCATGCCAGGGATGGTTTCGATTCAGACATCGGCTTTCACAAGTTATGAGGATACAGCACAGGAGATGCAAGCATTCACGTCTCTATTGAAAGAACAGGGAGGTCTGAACTCGTGTCCGATGATCATCCTCTGTGATGACAGTTCGTTCCTGAGTGCTAATCTCAGCAACTTCTTGTGGACAACCTTTACTCGCAGCAACCCTTCACATGACATGTACGGGGTTAATAGCGGATATGACCACAAGCATTGGGGCTGTGATCAGGTGATTATTGATGCACGTACCAAACCTCACCAGGCACCGCCGCTGATTCCCGATGCTTCGGTCGAGAAGAGCATTGAACGATTTTTTGTTAAAGGTGCTAGTCTGGGTTCGATCAAAATCTAATTTGAGATGTCTTGAAGAAGTTCAAACGCAGCGTTTGAACTTCTTTGGCTTACTCTCAATGAGGCACAAAAGTGTGCAAAAGTTTAAAACCGGGACTAATTTGGATATTGGAGTGAGGATAAAGTCTTAGGTATTCGTATTTACCATTGTGATTAAGGTCGTTTGAACTATGTATGAAATGAAGAATTATAACGATATAAAGAAGTATAGGTATTTTTGTGGCCCCGTTCCGTTGGGTGCTGTTACTATAATGAATTGTTCAGGGGGAATACCGATTTGAGAATCCATATTATGAACCTGCAAGACGGAGACCGTCTAACTGCAGATACATTCAGCGATGCAGGATTACACGTTCTCGGGAAGGGAACTGTGATCAAAGGTGAGGATATCACCTTGCTTATGCAGCACCGTGTAGATTATGTAGATATTGAATCACGCGAAGAAGAAATCACTGAAGCAGAATTTTTTGCTGCAGCGGCAAAACATGCTTCCGGGATAACTACGAAGGAAGAACCGCCTGAAGAAGAGCTGAAGTCCCAGTTTATTCAGACTGTACATAATTATCAAAATGCTTTTCTCGAAGCTCTAACCGTTGGCAAGTTCAACGCCACCATGGTGGATGATGCACTGCAACCGATGGTTGAGGGACTGGATGAGCAGAAAGATGTCGTTCATCTCCTGATGATGCTGGAGCGGGATGACGTCAATAACTATACACATTCAATTCAGGTAGGATTGTTGTCCTTCTACCTTGCGAACTGGCTTGGATATTCTCAGAAGGAGAGTTATCAGATTAGTCGCGGTGGTTATCTGCATGACATCGGAAAGTGCAAAGTATCCCACCGGATTCGGAACAAAACAGAACCGTTGACGGCTGATGAGCAGCTTGAGATGCAGCGTCACACCATATATGGCCATGAAATTATCAAAAATTCGATGACGGATGAAGCGACAGCACTGGTCGCTCTGCAGCATCACGAACGGGAAGATGGGTCGGGTTATCCGATGCAACTGGAGAAAAGTGAAATTCATCCATATACACAGATTGTATCTGTAGCGGATATCTATATCGGTATGAGATCAGGGAATCACGGAGGAAGCAATCCAAATCTGATCAACAACCTTAGAGATATCTATGGAATGGGATTTGGTAAATTGAATGAAAAACCGGTTCAGGCATTGATGCAGCATTTGCTTCCTAATTTCATCGGGAAACAGGTTCTGCTCAGCAATGGGGAAAAAGGTGTGATTGTCATGAACAATACGTCTGATATTTTCAAACCACTCATCAAAGTGGAGTCTGAAGAATATCGCGATCTCTCCAAAGAGCGTACGCTTGCCATTGATGAATTGCTTATTTAATCTAAATATAATCTGTATTCCTTACTTATATTGAAAACGGGCCTCCTGTACTAAGACAGGGGACCCGTTTTTTGTTATATCATCTAGATGTGTTGTTCGACCAAGGAAGCAAGCGTATACTTTGCAAAGACCTTATTATTCCTGCCAAGGAGTGATCGCCATGATTGAAGTTTCAACCGAGATTACGATACATGCCTCGATTGAACGATGCTTTGACTATGCCCGGAATATTGATGTACATACTCAGACCGTCTGGCAACATACGAGAGAGCGAGCAGTTGCAGGGGTAACCACAGGAAGAATTGGAGCAGGGGATACCGTTACATTTCAGGCTACTCATTTTGGAGTCAGACAGAAGCTGAAGTCCCGGATCGTGCAGTTTGAACGACCTTTCCTCTTTGTGGATCAGATGGAGAAAGGGGCTTTTAAGAGCATGCGACATGAACATCATTTTAGCGTAATTGGGGATCAGATGACTTGCATGAGAGACACACTTCGATTCGAAGCTCCACTTGGATTGCTGGGATGGGCAACGGAGCGACTTGTGCTGAAGAGATACATGCAGGCATTTCTGGAGGATCGTAATCGTAAGCTCAAAGATATGCTTGAGCAGTAGCCAGAATTGAAAGGATAGAGGAGAGAAGACGTTTGATGGATAATGAATATTATGTAGGTTGGGGCACACTTGCCTTGATTAATGCCGGACTGGCTCAGGGAAAAAACAGAAGTGGTCGGAACTGGTTTCTGATTTCCCTGTTATTTGGTCCGTTGGCAACCCTTTTTATAGTTGTCTGGAATAAACTGGACTAATTCAACGATCGAGATTCCGATGCATATAACAATCGATTATCCAGAACACAAGGGCTGCTGCACTAACGCCAGCACCTAACCAGCATACGGCTGTCCAGCCCGCCCATGCATACACTTGGGTAGAAACAATGGAGCCAATCGCACTGCCGATGGAATAAAAGATCATATAGGCTGCCGTCAGGCGGCTCTGTGCTTCGGGGCGAACTTCGTAGATCAGGCTCTGGTTGGTAACATGTACAGCCTGCACGGCGAGATCGAGCAGGATAACACCCAGGATCAAGAACCAGAGAGAATGATGGACATAACCGATGGGCAGCCAGGATAAGAGCAGAATGACAAGGGCAACACCGGTTGTTTTCTGCCCAAGGCCCCGATCGGCGAGTTTACCTGCACGGGCAGCGGCCAGTGCTCCAGCTGCTCCTGCCAGACCGAATGCACCTATGACCGTATGAGACAGGGACAGTGGAGGGCTACTTAGTGGCAGAACCATGGAAGTCCACAAGATGCTGAAGGCTGTAAAAATCAGCATGGCGAGCACACCTCGTACTCGTAACACACGCAACTCACGGTACAGTTGCAAGACAGAACCGAGTAACTGGATATAACTTTGTTTTACTTGAGGAGATTGTTGCCTTGGGAGAACAAGATATAAGGCGACAATTCCGAGTAATGTAAGGCTGGAAGAGAAGAGATATACCGATCTCCAACCGAGCCAATCGTTCAGCGTACCTGCAACTGTTCGTGCAAGTAAAATGCCAATGACGATTCCGCTGGTTACCTGTCCGACAATGCGGCCACGTTCGGAAGGGTCTGCCAAGTGTGCAGCAAAGGCAACGAGCGTTTGCGTAATGACGGCTAATAATCCAACGACAGCCATCCCCATGAACAACAGGGAACTGGATTGTGCGGTTCCTACGATAACCAGTGCAAGTACGGACAAGAGCATTTGAATGATGATCAGCTTGCGGCGATTTAAGAGGTCACCAAGCGGAACGAGAAGGAACAGCCCCAAGGCATAACATATTTGAGTCACTGTGATGACAATCCCTATGGATGATGGAGAAAGGCTGAATTCTTGAGCGATGGAGTCCAGCAAAGGCTGAGCATAATAGATATTGGCGACCGCAAGTCCGCTGCACACGGCAAAGAGAAGAGCAACTAACCGTGACATGGCTGGACGATCCTTATTGGATAATTGTGCATCTGAAGAAGAAGTTTGCATGAGTAGTTGTCACCTTTCTTTTATGTACTGATCGGTATGTTATGTTTCGGGATAACCATACTTTATTTGCGTGAATTCTGTCAACAGAGATTTAGTTGAGGGTTAAACTAAAGATTATTTACCCAGAGAATACGACGACAAAATAACCATGTGATCACTTCTGTTCCAGATTTTTCGAATCATTTATAGCTAAAAAGCTCCTTTCCGGTTATTAGGTTTTGATTTTGTAATATAAGTGAGATTACAATATAATAAATACTGATCGATACATAAAGAGGTGGATTGTATGGTTAGACAACGGGAATTTGATACGGATAAAGCACTCGATGCAGCGATGCATACGTTTTGGGACAAGGGATTCGAAGCGTCATCTTTAAATGACTTGACGACCGCAATGGGCATACAACGTCCCAGTCTGTACGCGGCTTTTGGCGATAAAAAGGAATTGTTTGAAACAGCACTTCGCAGGTATACCTCTCAGCATGCGGCTCAAGTCAGAGCCAGACTTCAACAGGGCTCCTCCGTGCGGGAAGCCTTTCGTGGATTGTTTGAACACATTGGAGCAGAGGGGAGTGTGACCGAGCCTAGTCACGGCTGTTTTTGCATTAATACGATGGTTGAGCTGGCTCCCCATGATCCCAAATTCGCTGTCCTTACACGGGAGCATCAGATGTACCTGGGTGTACTTTTCAAAGAAACGATAGAACGAGGGCAACAGAGCGGGGAGTTGTCTACTGACATGAACGCGAGTACGGTCGCACAGTCTCTGGTAGTATCCATGATTGGACTGACTGTCTTGATGAAATCAGGACCGGATCGCTTGTTTGTGGAGCAGAGCATCCAGGTTACGCTGTCTTTGTTACAGTAATCGGAATGATACTTTTGAAAGTGATGCGGAGTTGCTACAATATGTTTAAGAAATGAGCAGATATAGGAGGAGATTAGAAATGAATACGAAGTTGCGCTGTGCTGTTTTGGATGACTATCAGAACGTTGCGCTGACGTCGGCGGATTGGGGTCCGTTGATGGATCAGGTGGAGATTCAGACATTCAACAACTATATGGGCTCGGAAGATAAAGTCATTCAGGAATTGCAGGATTTCGATATTGTGGTGCTGATGCGGGAACGTACACCGTTTCCGGAGAAGGTCATTTCACAGCTTCCTAGGCTAAAACTTCTGATTACAAGTGGTATGCGCAACGCGTCGATAGATCTCAAGGCTGCAGAGAAGAACGGGATTATTGTGTGTGGAACCGAGGGAAGCTCTAATCCGCCGACGGAGCTTACATGGGCACTGATTCTAGGTCTGTCCAGACAACTGGTTACGGAAAATAATGCACTTCGCTCCAATCGAAACTGGCAGAGCACTGTAGGGCTGGATTTGCATGGGAGAACACTTGGATTGATCGGTTTGGGCAAAATAGGTACTCGCATGGCTGAGATCGCACAAGCATTCGGCATGAATGTGATGGCCTGGAGCGAGAATCTAACACAAGAGAAAGCCGAAAAACATGGTGTAACTTGGTCCGAGACCAAGGAGCAATTGCTTGCACAGAGCGACATTGTATCCATTCATCTAGTATTGAGTGATCGTACGCGGAATCTGATCGGACAAGCCGAATTTCAACTAATGAAATCGAGTGCGCTACTCATCAATACGTCACGAGCGGGCATTGTTGATCAGGAAGCTATGGTGGAGGCATTGCAGCGTGGTGTGATTGCTGGTGCGGGTCTGGATGTATATGAGCAGGAACCACTACCAGTTAACCATGTGATGCGAACATTGCCCAACGTTCTTGCCACACCGCATCTGGGTTATGTGACTCGTGGCAATTATGAAATCTATTATAATCATACCGTAGAGAATATAGCGATGTTCCTGAAGGGAACACCAATCAGGCAACTGCATTCTTAGAATGAACGTATGCGGAGTATGACTCGGCTATAATTATATAGAATCAACGATAACGACAAATAAGGTGCTGCCAGGAAAGAGTTAGTCCTGAGCAACACCTTTTTAGTATATCTGTGTAGTAGAACAAATGAAGGAATAGCTTAACTGTGTGGTCCTCGCTGGGAAGAATGAATCATGGCGACGCTTGATTCACGAACGATTAAGCGTGGTTCAAACTGGATGTGTTCGTAATCGGTCGTATTCATCTCCCGAATTCGTTTTAACAACAGCTCGGTAGCAAGTCTGGCGACTTCTTCGCCCATAATGGACACGGAACTGATCTGAGGAGACGTGACAGTCGTCCATTGATTGTTATCCACACCCACAACAGCCACATCTTCAGGTACACGAATCCCTAACTCCTTGAACCGATTAACCAATCCGATGGCAACCATATCATTAATGGCATAGACCGCATCTGGCATATGCGTAAGTCCATAGAAATAATCTGCAGCATTAGCGCCTGTATTTAATGAAAAGTCCTCACCAAAGTAGACGAGAGAAATGTCCACATGGCCTACGGCTTGCTCATACGCACGAAAGCGTTCTTCAATAATGTCCTTCGGTGCACCGGCATATGCGATTCGAGTCCGGCCGATTTTGAACAGATGCTCCATCACCAATTTGCCTTCAGGTTGAGACAAAGAGACGATATCTGCCTTCATGCCAGGTTCCAGTTTTTTGCCGTAATTAATCATGGAGATAGGGAGCGGCGCTTTATCAATCAGTCCGGGTAACGTTTTGGGGTACGCCAGAGGCATGAAGATCAGTCCGTCCACATGCAATTTTTTGACATTACGAATGGTTTCAAGCTCCGTTCTGGCATTGCCTGCCGTATTGATCTGCACGACATGGTACCCATGCTGCTTCGCCGTTTGCTCTACAGACCAGGAGATTTCCGGAATGATGGCGTTACGTATGTCGGGTACCACGAGCGCGATCTGGTGCGTTTGCCGGATTTTCAGACTCTGTGCCGAGGTGTTGGGTACAAACCCCAGTTCTTCAATGGCCTGCATCACTTTATCTCGTGTTTTACTGCTGATGCCTTCTGAATTGTTGATGGCCCTGGATACGGTAGCGATGCCCACGCCGGCACGCTCTGCAACGTCCTTGATCGTAAGTTTCTGTTCTTTCCTCAATGTACAGTTACCTCACTTTATCGGAAACGATTCCGAATTATTAGGAATATGTATGAACTTCACGATAGTTATATAACTTGATTATAACATTTGAACAATGAAGTATCCCGTGAAAGAGCCGGATTTATGGCGAGGCCTGATTAAATTTCAATGGGACTACCATAATATTTGCCATAATATATGTTAATAACAAGGATTACATCGTTTGTAATACTGCTAAGATCACTTGAATTATAGTATAAGCATTCTTAAAGTGAACTCGATATGATCACGAAATAGACATATTAGTGGAGAAATATGTTTGACAGCGTATCTAAAATGTGACATATTTAATTTACGGAAACGTTTCCGATTATATCAAAACTTATGATCTGGGAGATGAAATGAATGAAAGCATTACGTTGGCATGGAGTCAAAGATTTACGTCTCGAAAATATTAATGAACCTCACCCTGAAGAAGGCAAGGTCAAAATAAAAGTGGAATGGTGCGGTATCTGCGGCAGTGATTTGCACGAGTACACAGCAGGTCCAATCTTCATTCCGGCTCAAGCGCCGCATCCGCTAACAGGGGAACAAGCGCCTATAGTTATGGGGCATGAATTCTCAGGACAGGTGGTTGAAGTAGGGGAAGGTGTTACACGTTTCAAGGCAGGCGATCGTGTTGTGGTAGAACCCATCTATGCATGTGGACACTGCGAAGCTTGTAAACAGGGCAGATACAATCTGTGCGATCAGATGGGTTTCCTTGGACTCGCTGGAGGCGGAGGAGGATTCTCCGAGTATGTAACTGCTGCAGAAAACATGGTACATGCCATTCCGGATTCAATCTCGTATGAGCAAGGTGCGTTGGTTGAACCTTCAGCAGTAGCACTTCACGCTGTGCGCCAAAGCAAGCTGAAAGTGGGAGATACGGCAGCCGTGTTTGGCGCAGGCCCAATCGGACTACTGGTCATCGAAGCGCTTAAAGCTTCGGGAGCGTCAGATATTTATGTGGTGGAGTTATCGGATGAACGGAAAGCAAAAGCCGAAGAGCTCGGTGCCATTGTGATTGATCCAATGCAGTTTAATGTCGTGGAAGAGATCCATCAGCGTACACAAGGTGGCGTTAACGTAGCCTATGAAGTAACTGGTGTTCCACGTGTTCTGCAACAAGCCATCGATTCAACACGTATTGGTGGAGAGTTGATGATCGTCAGTATTTTTGAACAGGAAGCACCGATTCACCCGAACTCGATTGTCATGAAAGAACGTACAGTTAATGGCATTATTGGTTATCGCGATGTGTTCCCGGCGGTTATCAGTCTGATGGATAAAGGTTTCTTCCCGGCTGATAAGCTGGTGACCAAACGAATTTCGTTGGATGAAGTAGTAGAGCATGGATTTGAAGCACTGTTGAAAGAGAAAAATCAGGTTAAGATTTTGGTAAAAGCTGAATAGAAATCACAGATAGTAAGAACAAGTAGACAGCACATCAACAGATGTGATTGTCTACTTTTTTTGTATAAATAGGGCGGAATTTGTTGCATGTGCGGGTGGTTTTACATAGTATAAAAAGATACAAATTGTATCATCTTGGTGTGAAGGTATTAATGATGAAAAAATGAAGGAGGAAGCGGACATGCAGAGACAAACAAAATGGACAGCCGTAATTTTGACCATTGTCGCAGGAATGAGCTGGATGCTTATGGGGAACTCCAAGCCGAAAAACACCACGTCAACGAGTCAACCCCCTGCGACGGAACGTGGGCTTGCCAAGGTGTCGAATGCACCGATTAGTTCAGCGGATGTAACATCGAAGATCGAACTGCTAGGTAGACCTTTTACCAAAACACCATATGCTAATAACGTCTGGGACATGCAACTGTACAACGGCAAAATATATTTGGGCCACGGAAATAGCAGCAATCTGGGCGTAGCTCCAAATTCAGGCCCTATCCCAGTCATTTATTATGATACAGCGAATGCAAAATTCAAGACCCAATCGGTGACTAACAGTAACCCGGGCATTTTGCCATCAACGAAGATGTATGTGGATGAGGAACAGATTGATATCTACAGAGTACTAAACGATAAGTTATATATTCCTGGCAATGATTCCGATAGTGAACAGTGGGAACTGGGCAACTTCTACCGTCTGGATGGAGAAGTGTGGACCAAATATCGGAATCTGCCGCTGGGTGTACACGTATACGATTTGGCATCTTATCAGGGCAAGATGTTTGCCGCGCTGGGGACAGATTCCAAACCAACAATATTAATCTCTCATAATGAAGGTGAAACTTGGCAGAAATATGCGACCATTAATACGTTTGGTTTCCGGGCCTATACCATGTTCCATCTTAATGGCAAGTTATATGCATCTGGCATGATGTATCCTGCCAATAAAATATGGAATGACAAAACCAATATTCTGGAGATTAACGAAAAGCTTGAGAAACGGGATGTTGTCATTTATGGCAGCAAAATGCTGCCTGGACTAACCTATCAAACGGGCACGATTCCTTATAATAAAATAGGCAAAAATGTTAACTTCAATAACAAGTTGCTCTATATAGCGGGAGGCGTGTTCAATGATGGGCAGCTGCTGCCCAAATCTTTGAATGTCATGACCGACATCAATCAGGCAAGGCGAGTTAATCTCCCAGATGCCAAGGCGCTCCCAACCGATGTGCTGTTGCGTGATGGCAAGGTGTATGTGCTTACGTACACTCGTCAAAGTGCCAATCTGTATATCAATCGGGTCTACCAATCCACTGATCTGACCACATGGAATGAGATTTTACGTTTTAACCAGGACACCTATGCCAAGTCTTTCGAAGAGAACGAGGGTGACTTCTACTTTGGTCTGGGTACCGATCCGGATGTGTTATCAACTTCATCAGGGAAATTGCTTCGAGTGAATCGGAGTGATATCCCCGTGAATGCTAATTAAATTGGAAGGAAGATTATGGATTATATACTATGCTACATCCACATTATTGGTGACCGGGAAAATACTTTAAGATGTAGTAGAGTGCATGTCAGACTGCTTCGGCAGTTTGATCAAACAGAGGCTGCCGTAAGGTAGCTTTCTTTTTTTTTCTATAAGACAGATTGTAATATGAAGTGCGACACCTACTGGAAATAAAAAAATGGCTCATAGCCTGATTCGTGTAGAATGAAAGTTACCACACAAGCATTCACACAAGGAGAATCAGTCCATGAGTTATTCACATCTTAGCATAATCGAACGCAGCAAGCTAGAAATCCTCCACAGCCAAGGTCAAAGTTCGAGAGCCATTGCAAAAGAACTGGGGAGGCATCCGTCGACGATTTGTCGTGAGTTAGATCGTGTTGCTGCATCGCAACCCTATCAGGCAGAACAAGCTCAAAACGCTTATGAGGAGCGTCGTAAGGCTTCTGTCTCCCTAGGTAAATGGTCAGAAGACTTGGCTGCTTCCTTGGAGAAGAAGCTTCAGGCGACGTGGTCTCCAGAACAAATCACTGAACGTTTCCGCATGGAAGGCCTGCCAACCGTCACCTTCAAAACCATCTATCGCTGGATCTACACGGGGCGCTTGGTTCAAGGCGTATTACAGATTCTTCGGCACAAAGGGAAGCGTCAAAAACCCGCAGAAACTCGTGGTAAATTTGCCATTGGTCGATCCATTTCGGATCGTCCCAAAGAGGTACGTTCCCGTGAAACGTTTGGGCACTGGGAACTGGATACCGTCGTATCGGGCCGTGGGAAAAGTAAAGGCTGCGTGGCCACGTTGATTGAACGTAAAACACGCCTATATACCGCTGTTCTCATGCCCGACCGTACCGCGTTGTCGATGGAGATTGCACTCGGTGTAGCCATCTCACAGAAGGTACAGATTTCGCTCAAGTGGAGGATGAAGAACTCGCACACTCACTCGATCTAATGAATCACAGACCACGAAAATGCTTGGGTTGGAAGACGGCTCACGAATCTTTCACAGAGGAACTGTCGCACTTGGTTTGACAATCCGTCATAAGATTAGTTTGAACGCCCAATTCGAAAATTTGAAAATAAAATTAAGAAACTATAAAATGGATAGAGAAATAATCCTAAACCAGTCAACTGGATTACAAGTGTTACAATATACAAAAGCATGTCGCATTTCATGTGGATGCGGAGTTCCACACTTCCAATTGCAAAGGAGCAATGTACTATGAACGTACCTTCAGCATTATTCAAACCTTTCACCTCGGACAAGCTAACATTGTCTAATCGAATCGTTATGGCACCCATGACTCGCGGATTCTCACCAGAGGGTGTACCTGGACCAGAAGTTGCTGAATACTATCGTCGCAGAGCAGCAGGTGGAGTGGGACTCATCATAACAGAAGGTACAGGCATTAATCATCCATCTTCGGTTAGTGGAGCGAGTATTCCATTATTCCATGGTGAGGATTCGTTGCAAGGATGGGCTAATGTAGTGAAAGCAGTACATGAAGCGGGTGGCAAAATCATGCCACAATTGTGGCATGTGGGTACAGCACGTCGTTCCGGTGACTTGCCTAACGCAGAAGCTGAGCCTGTAAGTCCGTCAGGGGTTAGCATAGCAGGTGAACCATCACGTGAACCATTAACGGAAGAAGAGATTCAAGGTCTTGTACAGGCATTTGCCCAAGCGGCAGCGGATGCACAGCGAATCGGGTTTGACGGCATTGAACTGCACGGAGCCCATGGATACCTGATTGACCAATTCTTCTGGGAGCAGACGAATCGACGGACCGACAATTATGGTGGTGATTTGGTACGTCGAACCCAATTTGCGATTGAAGTGATTGAAGCTTGTCGTGCGGCGGTTGGTCCTGATTTCCCAATTGTGCTCCGGTTCTCCCAATGGAAGATGGGGAATTATGAGGCACGTCTGGTGGAGACGCCAGAACAATTGGAGCAATTCCTGGCCCCACTCAGTGCTGCTGGCGTAGATATATTCCATTGCTCTACACGCCGGTTCTGGTTGCCTGAATTCGAAGGATCTGAGCTGAACCTTGCGGGTTGGACGCAGAAAATCACTGGCAAACCAGCCATTTCGGTTGGATCGGTAGGACTTGAAGCTGAATTTGTAGACAGAGCAACCGAGAACCCGGGAACAGGGGATGCCCACTTGGATCTATTAAATGAGAAGCTGGAGAACAATGAATTTGACCTGATCGCCTTGGGTCGTGTTCTGCTTAGTGATCCCGAATGGCCTGCCAAAGTTCGTGAAGGTCGCATATCCGAAATCATTCCATTTACAACGGAAGTGTTGCAAACACTCCATTAATAGAAGCCTAAGAACGTTTGGTGAAAGGTGAACTAACGCTGAACGGCAACGATTTACAACGAAAATTAAAACAAAAACGAACAAATAGGCCGCCTTTGGGCGGCTTTTTGATCTACCTATACTAATAATTTCAACATATGAAAAATTCACAATAGAAAATCATTTCCTGCACCGTTACTCCTTTTTACTCTCCACATACATCGCACACGCGCCTAGTCACAACACCATTAAGTTCCACATCTCAGGTTCCAGTGCAACCACTTTTTTTCGCTGTAACTATATCTGCACTACGATTTTAATTTCATACATGACTCATTTTGAAAATCCCCCACCTTATGATAAGGTTATGCCTGGACCCAAGGGTTGCCAAGATGACATTACATAAGGAGGAGAATATCCTTGCACAACTATAGGTACAACTCGAACAATAAATGGAGAAAACCACTGTATATGATGTGTCTTCTGCTGGGGATCGTTCTGCTTTTATCCGCATGTGGCCAAGCACAGAAACCTTCCTCCGCAACGGACTCGAATTCCGGCTCCAACGCTGGCTCTAACTCAGGGCAATCTTCCTCATCGCCGGAGCAGAATACCGCTCAACCGCAGGAAGAAGTACCAGAAGAAGTCGATCCGGTGCAGGAGCAACTGGGTTCATTAACGTTGGAAGAGAAGATTGGACAGATGATACTGGCCGGTGTTCAAGGGACAACGTTGGATGATCAAGCCAAACAGATGATTACGGATCAAAAGGTAGGGGGCATTATTTTCTATGCCAACAATGTATCGACACTTGAGGGAACAGCCAAGTTTGTGCAATCCATCAAGGAAGCAAATCAGTCCAACCCGGTACCGATCTTCATGAGTGTGGATCAGGAGGGCGGCAAAGTGAGTCGTATGCCGGAGACGGTGGAATCCATTCCTTCCAGTAGAAAAGTAGGCGAGACGAAAGATAGTGCGCTTGCTGAAACGATGGGTGAATTGTTGGCGAGACAAGTTCAGCTTGCGGGTTTTAATGTGGACTTTGCTCCTGTGCTGGATGTGAATAGTAATCCGAAGAACCCGGTGATTGGAGATCGTTCATTCGGTAGCTCGGCAGAACTGGTGTCACGTATGGGGATTGCAGAGATGAAGGGACTACGTAGTGAAGGGACTATTCCGGTAGTGAAACATTTTCCGGGTCATGGGGATACGTCCGTGGACTCCCATCTTGATCTGCCTGTCGTGAATAAAACGGAAAAACAACTGGCCGAGCTTGAATGGATTCCATTCCAGGCCGCAGTGAAGGAGCAGGCAGAGGCGGTCATGGTTGCACACATTTTGTTCCCGAAGCTGGACCCGGATCATCCGGCTTCCTTATCGGATGTCATTATTGGTGAACATCTGCGCGAGAAGTTCAACTATGATGGTGTGGTCATCACAGATGACCTGAGTATGGGAGCCATCGCGAAGAACTTCAAGTTGGACGAAGCAACCCTAGCAACGGTTAAAGCAGGAAGTGACATTCTCTTGGTCGCTCACAGTTATGAGAGTGCCAAGACGATTTTTGATACGCTAATAAGTGCAGTGAAGTCAGGTAAAATCACCGAGTCCCGAATTGATGAGAGTGTATATCGTATCCTGGCATTGAAGCAACAATACAAGTTATCGGATGATCAGAAAGCTTCCGGAGACCTGAAGCAATTGAATGCAGATATTGTGGATTGGCGTAAGCAAGTCGATGCTAGATAATAAATCCTGTGTTATGATTTTGCCAGAGGTGAGATCCAATAATGTATACCATTATGATAATAGAGGACGATCCCAAGATTGCGGGGTTATTGAAATCACATATTGAACGCTACGGGGATCGGGCCGTTCTGGTCGAGGATTTTGAGATGATTGTGCAACAGTTTGAGCAGGTACAGCCACATGTGGTACTTCTGGATATCAACTTGCCCAGTTACGATGGTTTCTATTGGTGCCGCCAGATTCGTACGCTGTCCACATGCCCCATTTTGTTTATCTCCGCGCGGAGTGGGAAGATGGATCAGGTCATGGCACTGGAGAATGGGGCGGATGATTATATCACGAAGCCATTTGAGCATGAGATTGTTATAGCGAAAATTCGAAGTCAGCTGCGCAGGGTATATGGGGATTACGCTGCACGTGACGAAGAACGCAAGGTGGAACTGGACGGCTTGGTCGTGTACTTGGAGAGACAGGAGATTCAGCTCGGTGATCGCAAAGTGCAGCTGACGAAGAAGGAAACGATTCTACTGGAAACGTTACTGCGCCGCAGTCCCAAGCTGGTGAGCAGAGAGACAATATTGGAGAAGCTGTGGGATGATTCTTTTGTGGATGACAACACACTCAGCGTTAACGTTACTCGGGTGCGTAAGCGATTAGCCGAACTTGGAATTACGGATGCACTGGAAACGGTCAGAGGTTCGGGTTATCGACTGAACAATAACTGGAAAGCCGCTTCTCCATCATGAGATTGTTTATACGAGAACATCTCGCTTTAACGTGCTGGGTTGTTGCCATCTTGTTCACCGTTGTTGCAGTATTCTGGTATGACGGTTACAACGATTGGGTCACGGCTGCTTATGCCGTAGCGTTGGGATTATTTTTATACATCGGATATTTGGTGTATCGTTATTATTCACATCGCTCCTTTTATACCCGGATGTCACGATCAATGGATTCGCTGAAGGAATTTGTACCATTGAACGAAACAAGTCCATTATCACTGGCGCTGGAGAAGCTGCTGGATTCACAATACGGACAGTATCATGCTCATCTCCATCGGCTGGAACAACGGCAACAAGAATATCTGACATTCATGAACCAGTGGGTCCATCAGATGAAGACACCTTTATCCGTCATCGAGTTGACTGTGGAAGGTCAGGAAGATGACGATCCCAGGCTCATAAGTATTCGAGAGGAAGCAGACCAGATGAGACGGGGATTGGAGACTGTGCTGTATGTGGCCCGGTTGGATACCTTCGAACAGGATTTCAGTGTGGAACCTGTGATACTGAAGACCGCTGGGGAAGAGGCGATCCATGAGCTCAAGCGATTCTTTATTCGCAATCACGTCTATCCAGAGATGCATATCGATTCTGCGCTGGTTGTACAATCCGATGCCAAGTGGATTCGTTTTGTCTTGGTACAGTTACTGTCCAATGCAATCAAGTACTCTGCGGGCAGTGGACAAAAGATTCATCTGCGTGCGTATGAAGCGGAACGCTCCATCGTACTGGAAGTCGAGGATCAAGGCATCGGGATTCCGAAGTCTGATCTAAACCGGGTATTCCAGCCTTTCTTCACTGGGGAGAACGGGCGGCATTTCAAAGAGTCCACTGGCATGGGGCTGTATATTGCCAAAGAAGTGTTAACACGCATGAATCATCGGATTGATCTTGAATCCGTGTACGGCGAAGGAACGACTGTCCGAATTACATTCAACTCCTGAAGTGACAGGTTGAAGATAAGATTGGAATGTGAGGTCTGTATTTTTGTTGAAGAAGTTTGAGTGGAGTATATATTACAGTTTAAGTATAAGTGTAGACGTCTATTGCCTGATCGGGGCGAAGGCGTCTTTTTGATTTTCATGATGCAACCTTACAACATTGTCATGTTGATGAAAGGTTAAACCATAGGAGAATGGCCGAAACTTCGATAGACTGTAGTCATAAGAGTACAGGAAAGGCCACGCACAATACACATGCACACAGCATGAAAGTAACTTAATTTTGAATTCATACATCACTAAGGAGTTGTAACCATGGAGATTTGTTCTGTGAAACAGATCAGTAAAATCTACAAAGGCATCGTATCTTATGAAGCGTTATCAGGAATTGACCTCAGTATTCAGGAAGGTGAGTTTGTTGGCATCATGGGACCATCGGGTAGTGGCAAAACAACACTGCTGAACATGATCTCAACCATTGATCATCCAACATCAGGCGAATTGCGGATTGCAGGGAAGAATCCGTTTGAATTGAATCAGGACGAACTCGCGCTGTTCCGGCGCAAAGAGCTTGGTTTCGTTTTTCAATCGTTCAATCTGTTAAATACCCTGACAGTCAAGGAAAACATTGTGCTGCCACTGACTCTTGACGGTGTTTCGCTAGCAGAGATGAACACACGTGTGGAACAGCTGGCAAGCAAGCTCGGGATCGAAAGTATTCTGAACAAACGGACATATGAGATATCAGGAGGACAGGCACAGCGTACGGCCATTGCCAGAGCGCTTATCCATTCCCCGAAGCTGATTCTGGCCGATGAGCCAACAGGCAACCTGGATTCGAAGGCGGCAAGAGATGTGATGGAGATTCTCGAAACGCGCAATCAGGAGGATCAGGCTACGATGCTGCTGGTCACTCATGATGCAGTAGCTGCAAGTTATTGCAGTCGGGTTGTCTTTATCAAGGATGGCAAACTGTATAATGAAATTCACTACGGCGATAATCGCGCAGCCTTTTACCAGAAGATTATTAATGTATTATCCCTAATGGGAGGTTCAGGACATGAATTTTCGCCAGTTCGCCATTAATAACGTTGTTCGCAACAAACGAATTTATCTGGCTCATTTTCTGAGCAGTACATTTTCCGTTATGATCTTTTTTACTTACGCATTGCTTCTGTTCCATCCCGATTTGAAAGCGGGGTTAAAGGGATCGAGTGGGACGGTAACGTTGCTTGCGAATCAAGGATTTATGATTGCAGAGATCATTATATTCATCTTTTCATTCCTTTTCCTGCTCTATTCCGTTGGTTCATTCCTGAAGACGCGCAAGAAGGAATTTGGTATTTTCCTGATCATTGGCATGACACGTAAACAGATGAACAGGCTTCTGTTTATGGAGAACATGTGTATCGGATTAGCTTCGATCATTACCGGGATCGGACTCGGAATTATTTTCGGCAAATTGATCCTGCTGATCTGTGGCTCCATGCTGGCTGTTGAGAACAGCCTTCGATTCTATTTTCCACTGAAAGGCATTGCCCTGACGGCTGGTGCATTTCTGCTGCTGTTTGTTGTGATCGCGATGTCATCATCCTTGCTCATTCGCAAAGGAACTCTCATTGACCTTGTGAAATCAGAGGAAAAACCGAAACCGGAACCCAAAGCATCACGTCTACTCGCCTTGTTATCGGTATTGTTCATTGGCGGGGGCTATGCAGGAGTATTCACTTTTGTATGGATAAGCTTCTCGTTTCCGTTATTACTCGCAAGTGTCGTGGTTGTTATTGCAGGTACGTACTTTTTGTTCACACAGCTCAGTGTATACATCATTCGGGCACTGAAAAGAAATCCCAGGTTGTTTTTCCGTAAAACCAATCTGCTCTTCCTATCTGAACTTACCTATCGAATGAAAGATAACGCGATCATGTTTTTCATGGTAAGTATCATCTCGGCTTCTTCATTTACGGGAATTGGCACCATGCTTGCTATTGCTGACCCGGGGTTGTCGTCCATGTCGAATCCGTACGCATTCAGTTATATGAATAACTGGGATACTCCCAACTCCGAGCGACATATTCGGCAAATTGAAGAAACGTTGATTGATCATGAAGTTCCCTATGTCAAAGGTAGCTATGCTCCGCTCTATGAAAATAATAATGGAAATATTATCAAGCTAAGTGATTATAATCGTTTGGCGAAGGCACTCGGGTATGAGGAACGCACGTTGAAACAGATCGATGAGTCATTTATGACACCAAGCAATTTGGCGGTTCGTAAGAAGTACCGTGATCAGGCCGAAAAAGGATTCTCAGGGACGGAGGTCAATCTGGAGATTGATAATCGGCGCGTACCTGTTCAGCTATCGACCCCCGGTACCGAGATTGTTATCCCTTTTCAAAATGAAATTAACCTCTACGTCGTAACTGACGAATTGTTTGGGGAGATGAGACCAGCGTACAACGAGGAAGTGGGGATGCCTGAAGATTTCTATTCCATGCGAACGACCCAATTTATCGTAAAAGATTGGATGAGTACACGCAGCTTCGCTCCTGAGTTAATCCAATCCATTCAAAATGATAGATCCGATCGAGGTTATTTCGAGACCAGCGCGCTTGTAGTGGACTGGCTTAATTCCAAACAAACAAACGGGATCATTCTGATCTTGAGCGGTCTGATTGGCATTGTTTTCTTCACCTTTGCAGCAAGCTTCACGTATTTCAGACTATACGCAGATCTAGAACGCGATGAAGCGCAGTATCGCATGATTGGCAAAATGGGACTGAGTCGTCCCGAACTCCGCAAGATCGTAACAAGGCAGCTATTGCTTATGTTCTTCCTGCCGATTCTGGTGGCGGTCATCCACAGTTCGGTTGCCTTTGTGGCGTTGCAGCAACTGGTTGATTTCTCGGTCTTCGGATACAGCCTGCGTATCTTCTTGGTGTTTGCTTCCATGCAGATCCTGTATTTTGCACTCGTGCGCTGGCGGTATCTGCGTCATATGTATTCCAAATTAGTCTAAAATAGCATGGCCCAACAGACACCGGACTCATCGCTCGGTGTCTGTTGACTTTTCTATCCCAGGCACAGTACTATTTCGTTAGATACATATTGTATCATTACATAGTTTCTCAAGCAGTTAGACGGATGGAGTTACAGAAATGTCAGGCCGGTGCCTGAGAGGGAGGACATATCATGAGTATCACGATGTCTCGTGGACAAGCTTACATTCAACGTTTGAATGATGAGCGGAATGTATGGCTGGACGGAGAGCGTATCCAGGTAACTGGGCATCAGGCCTTTCAGGGAACACTTCAAACCATAGAAGGATTGTTCAATCTGGTAGATGACCCGGAGACAAGGGAAACCGTGGCCTATTGGGATGAACAGACGGGAAGTTACGTGCATCGCTCTTTTCTTGTGCCTCGTTCAGTTCTTGACGTGAACAGCAGGGCGGATGCTTTTCGGTTATGGGCCGATCGGACGTATGGGGTGATGAGCCGACTGTCTGATTATGCCCGATCCCGCCTGACGGGTTGGTATGCAACACGACATGAGATGACATCACATGACCCGACATTTGCAGACAAAATATCGGATTATTTTGCACAAGCCAAACGAAACGATGCATTCCTGACAATTGTCCAGCGCGACCCGCAGATTAATCGGTCCTTGCCTGTTGGTGAAGATGAGGATGCCATGCTGCGAATTGTCAAAAGGAATACAGAGGGCGTTGTGATCCGCGGGGCCAAAATGGTGGCAACAGCTGCGCCTTATGCCGATGATATCATTGCTTATCCCGTTCAACGAATTCCAGGCCACCTGCCAGAGCTGGCCCATATGGTCATTGTAGCCGCGGACAGTCCGGGCTTGCACATGATGTGTCGTGAATCTTTTGCCACAAAAGATACAGATAAATCACATCCACTCAGTGCGCAGTATGATGAGATGGATTCTGTATTATTTTTTGACGATGTATTTGTGCCCTGGGAACGTGTATTACTGCACAATAACCCTGAAGCCGTATGGCAGATTCGCTGCAATACAGCTTCGGCCAGTCTGGCCTACCATCAGAGTGTCATTCGATTACACTCGAAACTGGAATTTATTACAGCCGTGACCTCATCCATTGCCAAGGAGATTGGGGTGGACTCTTTCCTGAATGTGCAGGAACAACTCGGAGAGCTGATCAGTCAGATACAGACCATCGAGGGACTGATTATTGCTGCTGAAGCACAGTCCAAACCGGACGCATTTGGCAACTGGCTGCCGGAATTCAAATATATTGAAACCGCACGTAATCTGGGCAATCGCTATTACCCCCGCGCGGTGGAGATTTTGAAGACCATTGCTGCGGGTGGTCTGATGCAGATTCCTTCGGGTACGTTTGAAATGAATGAAATGATGGGTTCCATGATAGGCAAATATCTTGGTGGAGTAACGATGCAAGCCCCGGAGAAGATTCGGCTCTTTCAACTCGCATGGGAGCTGACCGGAAGTCCACTCGGAGCAAGGCATGATCTATATGAACGTTTCTACGCGGGTGATCCGGTGCGCAATCGGGCGAACCAATATGTGCAGTATGACAAGGAACGTTTATTCGGAAAAGTGAAGCCGTGGCTACGCTCGCTTAAGGACTGATCTGATGGTCAAATAAAATGGTCCGAATGAAGAATGAAAATCCTGAATGAAGAACGAAAAGCTTGAACGGTAAGCTGAAAACAGCTCTTTTTTAGTTACTGCCTTGGCCTGAGCCAGGGCTCTATTTCTATTTATTTAGATTATCTTTAGAAATGATTTAGGTTGAATTAAGAGACGTAGTATATAGTAATAATGTAGAGATAGGCATAGAGTATAGGAAATGAGAGGAATAACATGAGATACACCGTATTAATTGCAGATGACGAACCAGAGATTGTTGAACTGCTTCAACTATATCTGGAGAAGGACTATACCATTAAGACTGCGGTGAATGGAGCCGAGGCGTTACAAACCATACGTTCAACACAGATCGATCTGGTCATACTCGACATCATGATGCCTGTAATGGATGGATTGCAGTTGATCAAACAGATCAGAGCCACACATCACATGCCTGTACTGTTCCTATCCGCTAAAAGTCAGGATCACGATAAAATCCTTGGATTGGGACTTGGGGCAGATGATTATATAGCGAAGCCATTCAACCCGCTTGAGATTGTCGCCAGGGTAGAGGCGTTGCTCAGAAGAGTCAATCATTTTGATGCAACGGAGATCCCTGAAGCGAAAGAACAGAATCTGGTTTTAGGTGATCTGACGCTGGATCGATCCCAATGTATCCTTTTTCGTTCAGGAAGTCCTGTAACATTAACCTCTACAGAGTATAAAATTATGGAATTGTTGCTCGATCAACCTGGCCGAGTGTTCACCCGTAAAAAAATATACGAAGCGGTCTGGGGCGATTATTATGCGCACGAGGACAGCACGATTATGGTACATATCAGCAACATTCGGGAGAAGATTGAACGTGACTCCAGACAACCGGAATATCTCAAAACGATAAGGGGACTGGGATACAAAATTGAAGCGCCCATGGAAAGCTAGAGAAAAGCGACTGTTACAGACATCCCTGACACTGGACTTCTTGCTGTTCAACTTCTTTTTGCTGTTACTGGTTTTGATCGTGTACCTTATGGTTTCACTGGATGTCGTGGATTTTCGCATTTCGGATCAGGTGGTTGATCCAGATCTGAATGTTGAAGCCCACGTGTATGTAGCAGAGCTGGAGAACGAATTTTATTCCGATGGAGGTTCGGTGTCGAAAGGCAAAGACACAGAGATTCAACGTCTCAAGGATAGCGGCGGCTGGATTGAAATTCTGGATGCCAATCGCAACGTCATTCATCATGTGGGTGACAAGCAAGATGCGTTCACGCAATACAGTGAAGCCGATCTGTATGATGGACTGGAAAATCGGAGTGACCAGGAATACTATTATTCGATCACTCCTCTCTCCACAGAAGGAGCGGCAGCGTATGTATTGCTCAAAATCCCGCGTGATCTGGTCAGCATAAGAATTAATGATAACCAGTTGATTACCAATCTGAAGCATCCATTATCCTTTTACATTATGATTGGCATCGGTTTGGTTTTATTGTTGATCTTTGTCTATAGCTATTGGGTCGCACGGAGAATCAAAAAACCACTCAGCATCCTCTCCTCGGGTCTTACGCAGATGATACAGGGGAATTATAGTACACGGATGTCGATCTCGGCCGAGAGAGAATTTGTCCAGATTGGTGAGACCTTTAACTACATGGCGGACGTCATTGAGAACACCTCTGCAGAGAAACGTTATGCGGAAGAGAGCAAGCAGCGACTGATTGTAGACTTATCCCATGATCTGAAGACACCGATAACATCTATACAGGGATATGCTCAGGCTTTGGTGGAAGGACGTGGAGAGGACAAGGACAGGCAGCAAAGATATCTGGGATACATCTATAACAAATCTGTTCAAGTTGCACGCATGATACAGAATATGCTGGAGCTGCTCAAGGTGGATTCGCCTGATTTCCACATGCAGATTGAGAGAAGAGAAATTGGAGAGTTCGTGCGCGAGATTATGGCAGATACGTATGGGGAGATTGAGCAGAAACAGTTTGTCCTTCATGTGCTTGTTCCTGAGGAAGAGATCTACGCAAGGTATGATCCGGAGCTGCTATCCAGAGTCATTCAGAATCTAATCACCAATGCCTTATCGTATAATCCGCTCGGGACAGAACTGCGTGTGGAACTCATTCCGCTGGATACCCATGTGGTGATTGAAGTGGCAGATACCGGGGTGGGCATACCCCAAGAACTGTGGTCAACGATCTTTGACCCGTTTGTACGAGGGGATGAGGCGCGCACAGCGACAGGAGGTACGGGACTGGGATTGTCCATCGCACGGCGTAATACGGAGAAAATGGGCGGGCGGTTGATCCTTTCCGGGCGTGGACGTGAGACCACCGTGTTTACCATCCAGATTCCAAATTAAATTAGAGAAGAAATGTCCATGTGGAGGGGAAACGACTTGTTAAAAACAAATTCATTTGTCAGGTTCAGTATCGCACTGGCGCTGATATTGGTTAATATCTATTTATTATCACGTGTGAGCTTCATCTTTCAGCCGCTCGTCACCATGATCACGGTGATCACCGTGCCGATGATGTTGTCGGTGTTCTTTTATTATCTGTTAAGGCCACTTGTGAATTATATGGAGAAAAAGAAAATCAATCGCACACTAAGTATTTTGCTAATCTACTTGGTTATTGCTATTCTGGGAGTGTTCTTCATCATTGGCTTATGGCCATCGTTACGTGAGCAACTGTTCAATCTGGTCGATAACGCACCGAATCTAATCAATTCATTAAGTGAACAGCTGAGAGAGCTGGAGCAGAATGGTGCCATTCAAGCCTTGTTCCCCGAGGGCTCAACACCTTTCTCTCAGATTACGGAGTATATCAACAAAGGATTTAACTTTGTGACCAACTATGTAAGTGGATTTTTCTCACTCGTTTCCAGTTTTGCGATCATCTTGTTTACATTACCGATCCTATTGTTCTACATGCTGTTACAAGGTGAGAAATTTGGCCGTAAACTGGCACATATTGCTCCAAAACGTTTCCAAAATGACAGCCGTGAAGTTGTGCTTGAGATTGATCAGGCCCTGAGTGGTTTTATTGTGGGCAGAGTCCTGGTAAATCTGGCGCTGGGTGTACTGATGTATATTGGTTTCCTGATTATTGGACTGCCGTACGCATTACTGCTCACAGTAATCGCGGTCATCATGAACTTTGTTCCGTTTATCGGAGCAATTGTGTCGTCTGTCCCTATTGTGATCATGGGTCTCGTGGTATCGCCATCCGTTGCCATCTGGTCTCTGATTATTATTCTTGTCGCTCAGCAGATTCAGGACAACCTGGTTGCACCGTACGTATTTGGCAAAAAGCTCGATATTCACCCGCTTACGACGATTATTCTGGTCTTGGGTGCAGGGGACCTGGGTGGAATTATTGCCATCCTGATTATTATCCCGGTGTATATGATCGTTAAAATTCTTTTGGTTCGAATCTATACTATGTTCTTCAAGGACAAATGGCAGAATGCCTAGCATGTAAATTATTCGAAGGAGTGGAGCACATGTCTGAAATTATAGAAAAACCATATAACGAACCTGAATATATTGCACCTCAATCTGTTCAAATGGGTACCATTCACATCTCGAACGATGTGCTGTCCAAGATTGTGGGGATGGCCGCGCAGAGCACGAATGGCGTATCCTCCATGTCTGTGGGGCTGACTGAAGGGATTGCCAAGAGCATCAGCGGCAAGAGTCTGCAAAAAGGGATTGATGTGCATGTCAAAGACGATCAGGCGACCATCCAGCTGCGCATTAACATTCAATATGGCAACAAGATGCATGAGGTATGCCGTGAACTTCAACATAATGTTCAACAGGCCGTGGAGCAATTAGCGGGTGTTATGGTCAATGAAATTAAAGTGCAAGTCGTCGGCATATCCATGCAGGAGACGGTATAAACAAACGTAAGGATTAAACGAATGTAAGTATTGAACAAATGCAAGTGATATCGATTGGCAAAAAAACAGCACCTTCCCATTAGCAACTTAACTGGGAGGGTGCTGTTTTATGTTTGCGGTAGTAGGTGGGCGCTTCGCCCATCACTTTTTTGAACATTTTGGAGAAAAGCAATTGATCCGTGTAGCCCACCGAGCGGGCAATATCACCAATGGTCAGACCGGGATCAAGGGTCAATTCGGCTGCCCTGCGCATCCGGTAATGGACCAGATACGACTGAATGCTGCTCCCCATCTGGTCTTTGAAGAGAGAACACAGGTAACTGCGCTGCAAACCGACATGGGCCGCGATGGATTGCACGGTAATGACATTGGCATAGTTCATTTCAATGAAGTCCATTACCTGTGTTACATACGTTTCCTTCGAATAATCCGGCATGGGTTGAATATGCTCTGAATTAGCCTGATCAATTAAAATGGAGAAGAATTGATACAGCAAACCCGTCATGCTAATCTCCCAGCCTTTGTGAGTATTGCGGGAATTGATCATTCGGTGCAGGCAGGATCGCATCTCGTCATCCTCATTACCCAGCTCAAAAATTGGGTGATACTCTGACAGACAGGCTTGCTGTAAAAAGGAAGAACTATTGCTGCCTTGAAAAGCAACCCAGCTGTACTCCCATGGATCATCCTGATCTGCTTCGTAATGCACGACGGAATGCGGAACGATCAGAAATCCTTGCCCTTTGTGCAGGGTATACGTTTTGCCACCAACTTCGAAGGTACCTTTGCCATTCAAAATATAATGAATTTTATAATAGTCTCTCATGGCAGGGCCAAAGTGGTGACCTGGTGTACAGGCTTCGGTTCCATAATGAAGGAGCTGAAGCTCCTGAAAATGATTGTTTTTGAACATATACGTAATCAAGGGTATTCACTCCTGTACGATTTCGTCTCATCTTGCATTTTAACATATAAAATAGCTAAAAAGATTAATTATTTAACATTAGTATATATAGATAACAATCATTTTTCCATATGATTATAGCGAAATTCCATATCGTTTTGGTAGAAAAATGTCTAAGATGAAAAGGAATTCAACAAACCTTACAGGAAAGTGAGAATAACGATGCCCTATACTGCGAGTGAACAACGATATGATGAGATGAAATATGTGCGCTCAGGCAAATCAGGAATCAGACTGCCGCAAATTGCGCTGGGATTATGGCAGAACTTTGGTGGTAACCGTACATTGGATATCCAGGAAGAGATGATTTTGCGTGCCTTTGACCTCGGAATTAACCATTTCGATCTGGCGAATAACTATGGTCCACCTCCAGGATCAGCGGAAGAGAACTTTGGCGTGATTTACAAAAAACATATGCGTCCTTACCGGGATGAGCTGCTTATCTCATCGAAGGCAGGTTACCATATGTGGAGTGGACCTTACGGCGAGTGGGGCTCCCGCAAAAACCTGATTGCCAGTCTGGATCAAAGTCTTGGTCGGATGGGGCTGGACTATGTGGACATTTTCTATCATCACCGTCCGGATCCGGACACGCCATTGGAAGAAACGATGTCTGCGCTGGATCATATCGTGCGGCAAGGTAAGGCACTGTATGTGGGCTTATCCAATTATAATGCAGAACAGACGCAAGAAGCGGTAACCATTCTTCGTCGTCTAGGTACGCCATGTCTGGTTCATCAGCCAAACTACTCGATGCTGAATCGCTGGATTGAAGACGGTTTGCAGAATGTACTGGATGAGCAGGGCGTAGGTTCCATTGCGTTCTGTCCACTTGGCCGCGGTCAGTTAACGAATAAATATGTCGACAAGATCAAGGAAGAACGAGCCAATCCAACAGGCAATTTGAAAAAAGAAGCTTACACGGACGAACGGATTGCCAAATTCGATGCACTTCAGGCGGTTGCTGAGCGAAGAGGGCAGACGATCTCCCAACTGGCTCTGAACTGGATTTTGCGTGGTAACCGTGTAACTTCTGCATTGATTGGAGCAAGCCGTGTGTCCCAGATTGAAGAAAACGTCGCTGCGCTCCAAGCACCGGATCTGACAACGGAAGAGTTGAATGAGATCGAAAGCATTTTGGACGGCATGGGTAATTATCCGTGGTAACATACACAGTATAGCTGGTGTGAAAATTGTAGTTAGGTAAAACTAATGTAATATAAATGAAGAATGAAATGGCGCCTACCTGATCAATCAGGAAGGCGCCATTTTGTATATGTCATTTTCTTTATAGGATAAGATCTATTATAATAGTTCATTAATTGACCTATGTTTATTTTTTTTCAGAATGAACCTAGTTCATAGCACCTGGTCCTAGGATTTAGGGTATAATATATAGAAGCTATACAATTGAACTACGAAGGAGAGGCTCCATTTGAACTTTGAACAGTGGATTTCGCCTGAAAGCTATAACCTGACATCCGAGATGGAGAATCATCCATCAGACCGGATTGCACTTAGATGGCTCAGCGATCAACGAGAATTGGAAGAGATCACGTATGGTGATTTATTCAAGCAGGCGAATCGTCTTGCTGGAGGATTGCGTGAACTTGGATTAGAGAAGGGTGATCGGGTGTTGGTCATGGTACCACGCCGTATTATTGCCTATGTCATTTATATCGCTTGTCTGAAACTGGGGATTGCCGTTATTCCTTCCTCCGAGATGTTACGGGCAAAAGATCTGGAATATCGTCTGCGTCACTCTGAGGCGCGGGCTGTTATTGTATGGTCCGAGACGACCTCGGAATTGGAAAAGATGGACGCGGATCTGCCGTCACTGGCACATCGCATCGTGGCATCACCGAATGGTGAAGTTGGCGTACCTGCCGAAGGTTGGGTGAATGTGCATCAGTTAATGCAGAATCAACCCGATGAGATGGCTGCGGTGGAAACACACCGTGATGATACGGCTATCCTTGCTTATACTTCGGGCACAACAGGTAATCCCAAAGGAGTTGTACATAGCCACGGTTGGGGATATGCCCACCTGCGGATCGCTTCTTCATTATGGCTGGATATTCAACCTTCAGATACCGTATGGGCAACGGCTGCACCTGGCTGGCAAAAATGGATCTGGAGCCCATTCCTGTCGGTACTCGGAAGAGGCGCGACTGGCTTGGTCTACAATGGATCATTCCAGCCCAAGCGTTACCTGGAACTGATGCAAGAACATCAAATTAATGTCCTTTGCTGTACACCAACGGAATATCGGTTGATGGCCAAAGCCGATGATCTTGGACATTATGACCTGTCTCATCTGCGCAGTGCAGTTTCAGCAGGTGAACCGCTCAACCAGGAAGTTATTGAAATCTTCCAGCGTCACTTTGACCTGACTATTCGGGACGGATATGGACAGACCGAGAGCACGTTGTTAATCGGCAGTCTCAAAGATGCGCCTGTACGTATTGGCTCGATGGGTCAGTCGATTACACCTGGGTTGATTGAAATTATTGACGATGAGGGACAACCTGTGCCTCCGGGTGAAGTAGGAGATATCGCGGTACACAAAGAGATGCCAGCTTTGTTCCGGTCCTATTATCAGGATGAGGGACGTAAGGAAGCGAGTCAGCGTGGCGATTATTTTGTAACAGGAGACCGTGCACGTAAAGACGAAGAAGGTTACTTCTGGTTTGAAGGCCGCAGTGACGATATCATCATTAGTTCGGGTTACACGATTGGACCATTCGAAGTGGAAGAAGCACTTATGAAACACGCTAGCGTTAAGGAATGCGCGGTGGTTGCGAGTCCGGATGAGATCCGCGGTAATATTGTCAAAGCTTTTGTCGTGTTGAGAGACGATTCACTGGCTTCACCGGAACTGATGCGTGAATTGCAACACCACGTCAAAGAAATCACAGCACCTTATAAATATCCACGTAAGATCGAATTTGTTACAGATCTGCCAAAGACCAACTCTGGTAAAATCCGCCGGATCGAGTTACGTGAACAAGAAAAACGTAATGGTCATGCGTAGTGAAAGAGAAGGAATCGATTCTGCAGAAGCGAAAGCGTTCGTACAATATATGAAACAGGAGTGAACACAACCATGAGTCAATTTGAACAAACCTTTGAAAAGTCATTGGAACAATACGCAGAGCTGGTTGTTAAAGTTGGCGTGAATATTCAAAAAGGACAGGATCTGCTCGTCACTGCTCCCATCGAAACGCTTGAATTCACACGTCTGATTGTGCAAAAAGCCTATGCGGCTGGTGCAAACTATGTACAAGTAGACTTTGATGACGACAAAATTACCCGCAGTCGTTTTGAACATGGCTCCAATGACAGCTTTGACTACTATCCAGCCTGGAAAGCGGATATGATGGAGAAGTTTGCGGAAGCAGGCGGCGCTACCTTGACGATCAAAGTTCCAGATCCTGAACTGTATAACGGAATTGACTCCGACAGCGTTTCCCGTGCTACTAAGGCAGCTGCACACGCACGTCGCGGATATGCCAAATACACACGCAACCATGAAATTAGCTGGTGTCTGATCAAAGCACCGACCAAGGCTTGGGCGAACAAAGTATTTGCTGACATCCCGGAAGAAGACCGAATCAGCGTGATGTGGGAAACCATCTTCAAAATGAACCGTGTAGATGGCGGAGACGCCGTACAAAATTGGAGAGAACATCTGGATACCTTGAATACCATGAGTGATCTCCTGAACAAAAAGAACTATAAGAGCTTACATTACCGTGCGCCAGGTACAGACCTCAAAATTGAACTGGTCCATAACCATATATGGGGTGGCGGTGGTAGCGAAAATAAACAAGGCGTGTATACGGTCGCCAATATGCCAACTGAAGAAGTATTCACCATGCCTAAGCGCAGCGGAGTGAATGGATATGTCAGCAGCACCATGCCTTTGAACTTGAACGGGCAGCTGGTAGACCAGATGAGAATCACATTCAAGGATGGACAGGTTGTAGCGTTTACGGCAGCATCCGGTGAAGAGCATCTGAAGAACCTGTTTGCCACCGATGAAGGTGCACGTTATCTGGGTGAGGTCGCACTTGTACCACATGACTCCCCAATCTCCAACCTGAATCGTATTTTCTACAATACGGGTATTGACGAAAATGCATCCTGCCATTTGGCTGTGGGAAGTGCGTATCCATTCAACATGAAAGATGGCACAACGATGTCTAACGAAGAGTTGCTGAAGCATGAGTGCAATGTGAGTTTGACTCACGTCGATTTCATGATTGGTTCCGCTGAACTGGATATCGATGGTGAGTTACAAGACGGTACAATCGAGCCGGTATTCCGTAAAGGCAACTGGGCATTTTAATTTTTAATCTAGTTAGCAGTAATAGTACTGAACGAAAAAAGTGACTTCAACTTTGAAGTCACTTTTTTTTGTTTCCTCATAACATGAATTACACGGGTCTTACAGGCACACATATTTCACAATAATGCTGATTAAGCAGTTCCCAACGATATCTTTCTATAACCGGCTTGTTGTCCATCCGATAACCACTTGTTTGTAAATGAGGGATGATCATATTCCATGCCTGCTGAATAGCTTCTGCCGTGTGCTTCACTTTACAGATGAGATAATCTCCCCCTGATAACTCGCCAATCTCAACAAACTCATCTTCCAGACGTTCAGATTCAGTGATAACAATACAGGCATCATATCTACATTTCTCGGGCGGTGTGGTAGCTGGGTCATCTTGGGGTATACCCAGTAATGTTGCTGATTCATGAAGCAATTGATTTTTGTCTGCCCATTGTTTCAGCGTATTCATCGCTTGAGCATTAGCGGGACCGTAAGGACCGACTTGTCGAACATAGGCGATACGGTATGACGGAAGGTTTTCGATAACCATTTCCATGAAAATCATCCTCTCTATATGGTTTTCTCTTACATGTTGGATGCTAACATGGTATAAAAGAATTTGCTTAGGTATTTGTTGAATCCCGACGACGAAACTCATAGAATAGGGATAATATGTTGGAAGACTGTTCCAATAGAGCAAAACGAGAGGGGGAGGTGTCAGATATGGATATTACTTATGCCTTCACGGATGAACGTTTCAGGCAAGTTGTGTTGGATCGTTTTTGTGATCAGCGGGATTTCATTCAGGAGAGTGACGTGTGTGAGGTTGAGATATTGCAACTTCCAAATCACAATATTAGCAATCTTGACGGCATCGAGTATTTCAGGGATCTTCAAGAGTTGGATTGTGCCTATAATCAATTGACAAGTGTGGATCTAGCTCAGAACCACATGCTGAGGATATTACGTTGCAGAGAGAATCAACTTCTTACACTCGACCTCAGTCTCCATTCGGAATTGCAGGTGCTGGACTGCAGCTTTAATCGACTTCGAAAATTAGACCTTTCTCATAATTCCAAACTTATAACGGTGGAGTGTCATTGGAATATGTTGTCGAAGCTGGCTTCAGAGCCCCTTGAGCAGTTGGAGGAACTTAGTTGCAGTTATAACGCTCTTTTCTCACTTGAACTTGAACACAATAAACAACTGCGGCGACTTGATTGCGCCAACAATTACATGTTGGAACTTGATGTAACCGGTTGTCCAAACTTGATTGAACTTCGTTGTAACCACAACCATATCAAACAGTTGGGTTTTCGTTCAAATATGGTTTTGGAGAGTGTCCGTTGTTCTAACAACCATATTAGCAATCTGGATATTCGGCATAACGTACAACTAAGAGAGTTGTACTGTTCCGAGAACAAATTGACCGAGTTGGATTATACCGCTAATCCCAAGCTGGAGAGACTGCAATATGCAGATAATTTGATTTTTGAATCCAATCATGAAATTCAGGGGATGGGTGTGTTTCAGTATGACGCATCGATGTCCAACTATCAGATGCGCTTACTTGTTCAGGACAATGAGTTTGTAGTCACTGCACAGGTTTCAACCAAGACAGAGATGGAAGCCTTATCCCCGTATATGGAAGCGACGTGGAAACGGTGGGACATGCTTGGTGAGCAGGCGCTTAAAACCATTGCAGAGGCTCATCCGGACGAGGATATTAATGCCTTGATTTTGGCTGATGCAGAATTTCAGGGAGATCAATATTTCCGATTGGGTTATGATGCGGGGGATACACCTGCTGGTCGACTGTACATATATGCGGAGTTTGACGATGAATTTCACATGTTGGATACATTGATCTATGAAACGTATTAAAAGCCACGAGATCGTGGCTTTTTTGTTGTGTTGAACTAAAGATTATTTACACTGACACTACGACGATGACAGAACAACCTTCCAATCGCTGTTATCCCCAGATTTTATTTCCATTCCTTTTCTAAAGGGGAAAATCCGGGGATAGCGTATGCTTCCGATGCAGCTTTCTTTCAGAAAGCTTTTAGGCGAACGTTTCGCTTTTTCAGTTTTTTTCTGTCCTCTCCGTTATCGTGTAAATGTTAGTTCAACTTATATAATTTGTTATATTATATGTTATTCAGCGTGCATTTTGTTGAAGCTAACATATTCGTTAATCGGTTTACGGTAACCGCGTGGGCGCTGTTTGGCTTCCGACTTTTTGCCGATGGTGATCAGCATAACCGGTACGTAATGGTTAGGGATTTCCAAACTCCGTTGCAATTCTTCCGAGTCAAAGCCAATCATTGGACAAGTGTCCCAACCGCGATCCTGAGCGATCAGCATCAATTGCATGGCAGACAGGCTGGCATTGCGAATCGCATCCTCACGTTGGAAGAATCTGCCGCGAGATTCGTAAAATTCGGTGACACTTTGGGATTCCTGCTCGTATTGGAACGGAGTAAGAGCGCCCAGGTTCAGCAGGCCTTCGTTAATCGTGCGGATATGATGATGCGCGTTGACGTCGCCCAATACCACGATGACCGCAGAAGCTGTTTTTACCTTATATTGCTGGGAAGCTTCATAGACTTTCTCTTTCTGTTCCTCGTCTTTAATCACAAGATAGTGCGTGTGTTGCAGGTTAAAGGCAGATGGTGCAAATTTGTTGAGGGCAAACATTTCTTGCAGTTCCGAATCCGAAATTTCAATTCCTTCTTCAAAAATAACGGCTGATCTACGGTTTTTGACTAGATTCTCCAACTCACTCATGGTAGTTTCCCTCGCTTATGTATGATTTATAAACTGACTATAACACACTTAGTTACTTTATGTAAGTATTATTTTAGAATAAGACAAGGATTGTCTGCCATACGCTAAAATAAAACACTAGAGGTGATTCATGAAAGCATTGATCGCAAGGTATATGGGAGGACATGACCCTCATGAATTTCGGGTATATGTAATCCAATCTTCGACGTTAAAACGTTTTGTAGTAGTGGAGATTATTCTAGGCCCCATCGTGTACAATGTCGCACTTTATTTGTGCCAAAATGCAATACTTGCTGGAGTAGGCTCTTGGGCTGGAACAGAAGGTCTGAAGAGACTGCCACTGGTCTTTAGAAAAATCGTTGGGACATGATGAAGTGTGTAAATGAAAAATTGAAGCAGAAGAGGGCCAGTTGCGGCCCCATCTTCTCCTTCAGTCATGTTATCTATAGTCACGCTTCTTTTATCTAATCCAATAACTGTCTAGGCTTTGGGCTCAAACCTGCCTTATTTGGCACGTTCCAAATACTGCTCCAGCGTAAGTTTCTGGTTGGTAATCTCACCAGCAATATACACCCCTACATAACGTACATGCCATGGCTCATAGGAGTAACCAGTCAATTTCTCCTGATCTTTGCCATAACGGATGATGAATCCGTACTTGTGGGCATTGGCTTTCAGCCATTTGCCTTCTTTGGTATTGCCAAAGCTTTGCTGAAGATCATAACCAGCCGAAGCGCTGGAGATATCCATGGCTAGACCCGTTTGATGTTCGCTTTGTCCTGGCCGAGCACTTGTTTTATTGGCAACAGCTTCACCTTTGATGCTGGCATTACGGTCAAAGATTGATTTCTGGGTCGCATAAGAGCGATAGCCCGACACCGCTTTGATATCGATGCCGTCTTTTTTGGCAGCCGCAAATAGTTTCTCTAGCGCTGTTGCAGCCACTTTACGCATTTGTTTCTTCGGACTGGAGCCTGAGAAGCTAAAAGGAATATTAGGCACAACCAAATCTTGAGGTGTATAAGTTGAAGGCAGATTTCTCTTTTTATTGACAAGTACTACTGTACTGGACACATTGGTCACGGTTGCCACATTTTTGATGGTTTTGATCGTACGACCAGGTGCATTATCATGCAGAAATTGAGTGAAGCTAGAGCTTGCCGCAGACGCGACGAGAGTCAGGCTTGAAGTGATGGGAAACGTAGTAAATGCAGAACCTGCTACAACAGAGCCTACGAGAATTGTAGATATGATGGATTTACGAGTAAAAGATTTCATGATGTGTGTTCCTCCTCGGAATATATGAATCTATATACCGAGTATACTAGAGGATTATATCCATAGGTTCTCCAATTGTTTCCGAGTTGTAAACAAAGTTTGTTATATAAGTTGAACCAAAGATATTTACACTGGACACTACGATGATAGAACAACCTTCCGATCGCTGTTATCCCCAGATTTTTTGAATTCTCCTTATAGGGGAAATCCGGGGATAGCGTATGCTTCCGATGCAGCTTTCTTTCAGAAAGCTTTTAGGCGAACACTTCGTTTCTTCAGGTTTTTTCTGTCCTCTCCGTTTCGTGTAAATGTTTAGTTCATCTTTTATAGAGTCTTTTTTGCAACTCTCGTAGAGGCATATAAAGAAAAGAACATTAAAAAACCGTTGCATTAGATGCAACGGCTTTTGATGTGAAGAGAGATAATGCTAGATTACTTCAAGTATGCTGGAGACTGTGTTACAACATGCAAGCATCGGATCCACCGGAGCTTCCCACAGTTACTGCACGGGTGTCACGAACGCGAACGTTGGCGCTGAGCACACCAGAATCACTGCTTAATTTGAAAGAAGGATAATTCTCTTCTGTATCCAGCTTCATGTGTTGTTCTAGGTTCAGCTGCTGCTTCGGATCAACATAGAACGGAACCAGATTGGTTTCAATCTGTGCGTCGAGAGCCGCAAGTTCATCAACAATGATAATAGCGATAACTCCGTTACATCCGCAACCTTCCAAGTCATAGATCACTTTGAAATATCCAGGTTGGTCATTCAAGCTTTCCGTCAATCGTTTTGCAGCCAAATCTGTAATCTGAATATACATATAGGTACACTCCTTTATATGTGGTCATGGTTGTAAGTGATAAAAGAATTCATTCAACTTCTATTCACATTATACCACTTTGGCAAAAATCAAAGCATTTATTTTCTTGACTGATCAGTCTGGAAAAGGTATTCTTTATTTAATGAATAGGGAGGTGAGGTCTGAAATTGGGAAGAGCCAAGGAGTTTGACACGGAGACCGTTCTAAGAAAAGCAACGTCTGTATTTGGAGCGTACGGTTATGAAGGTACATCTTTGAGCTTACTGCTGAGTGAACTTGGCATTGCGCGGCAAAGCCTGTATGACACCTACGGAACTAAACATGATTTATTTGTCTCTGCTCTTAAATTCTATATTCAGCAGAAGACAGAGGCGGGGATTAGACTATTAAACGAATGCACAAGTGTGAGGCAAGGCGTGACCGAGTTGTTCAATGAAGCGGTTAACGTGTTGACAGACAACGAACGTCGTAATGAATGTTTCATCATTAATAGCGCGGTTGAACAGGCACCACAAAATCACGAAATCGCAGCCTTTATTCAAATCACTAACCAACAAATGGAAGATGTTTTTCATAGTGCATTGTTACGAGGCCAGAAGAGTGGCGAATTGAAGCACACAGAGGAAGAATTGCCCGGGCTTGCCCGTTTTCTAAATTATTCCCGACTCTCATTGACCTTTACGGCGAAGAGTGGTGCAAGTGCAGAAGCGCTGCGGGATTTTGTACAGATGACCCTAAGGGCTATGGATTAAGGTTTTACATGATTTGAGTAAGAATTCTTTACGTTTTCTTGAAAATAGACGCTTAAGGCGTTTATTTTTTGACTATTATAGACCGATTGGTCTGGAAAAAGCGCCAAACAAACAGAAGGAGGATGTAAGGATGACACAATCTCAGCAATTGGAAGCGGGCAATAGTATACCGTATCGAATCATGCATGGATTTACTCAATTGCTACTGGAGGGAAAACTGGAACAATGGTTGGAGCTGTATACATCTGACGCTATCTTCGAATTCCCATATGCACCAGCAGGATATCCTCAGAAACTGGAAGGCAAAGCCGCAATTACGAATCATCTTCATAATCTGCTGGGGATGCTTGAAATCCAGCAGTTTTCTGAACCGGTAATCTTGGCTGATTCCACGAAACAACAGTTTGTGGCTGAATTTACTTGTAAAGGACGTTCATTAGTTACAGGCAAGCCATACAACCAAACGTACATCTCTGTAGTGAGCCACTCTAATGGGAAAATTACACATTATAAAGACTATTGGAATCCAATGGTCGTACTCGAATCGGACTTAGGAGGAAACAAGCATGATCAATGATAAACCGTTGACACTTATTACAGGGGCAAGTGGAAAGACAGGAAGCCGTGTTGCGGCCATACTTCAAAAGCATCATTATCCGGTGCGTTTGGCAGGAAGAACTAAACCATCTCTTTCTGGTTCTGCCGGTAATTATGTCTATTTTGATTGGTATGATTCCGAGACTTATGCGCCGGCGCTGAAAAATGTGAACCAGGTGTACCTTGTCATGCCAGTCATGGACATGACTCCAGAAGACGTCATGATTCCATTCATCAAGGAAGCATTGTGGAACGGTGTTAAGCGATTTATCTTGCTTGGCAGTGCTTCAATTGATGAGGATGGTCCTATTTTTGGCAAAGTACATCATTATTTAAAAGCCCATGCTCCTGAGTGGGCTGTATTGCAGCCTTCCTATTTTATGGAGAACTTTACGGAGGGGCCGCATCGGGAGACGACGAAACAACTTGGGAAAATATACAGTGCTACGGGTGACGGGAAAATTGGATTTGTTAGTGCAGATGATATCGCGGCAGTTGCGTTCCATGCTCTGACGGATATTGTTCCTCATAATACGGAGCATATTATTACAGGGCCGGAGACGTTGTCCTATGGACAGGTTGCAGACGTCTTGAGCCGTGTACTGGGTCAGTCCATCCAGCATGAATCTTTGTCCGATGATGAATTGAGGAACAGCATGATTCGCGCAGGAATGTCAGAAGAATACGCTGCTGCCCTCGCAGGACTGGATGTGCCTATCCGTGAGGAGGGGAGAGAAGATCAAACGACGGATACGGTGAAAAAATTAACGGGGAATAACCCGATTTCATTCGAGCAATTTATTCAGAATCATATGGAAGTATGGAAATAATGGAAGAAACATTTTCATATTATGAGAAGACGGTGCCTAGTGCCCGTCTTTTTGCATGTCTACCAGCATGTTGACATCGTTGATTCGAATATGGATCTCTCCCTAACAAGGGACACTAAGGAAAGCAGTGATTATACGAACACACTTTTGGGGAAATAGATGAAGATGAATGTTAGGGCGTGTCTGAAACACGCCCTAGATAAAGGGGCGAAGAGAGCGAATGATTCAGTTCGAAAATGTATCGAAACAATATCCTGATGGAACAACGGCTTTGCGTCAGGTTAACCTCAACATTAACAAGGGAGAATTGTTTGTCATGATTGGTCCGAGTGGATGTGGCAAAACCACCATGCTCAAAATGATCAATCGCCTGATTGAACGAACAGATGGAACAGTGCGCATTAATGAACGCCCAATCGATGAATACAACATTCACGAATTGCGCTGGAATATCGGATATGTGTTGCAACAGATTGCACTATTCCCGCATATGACCATTGCCGAAAATATTGCGGTTGTTCCTGAACTGCGAAAATGGAAGTCAGATCAAATCAAGGAGCGTGTACATACGTTACTGGACATGGTGGGTTTGCACGGAGATACGTACAGTGAGCGTAAACCGTCCGAGTTATCCGGAGGACAACAGCAGAGAATTGGTGTGTTGCGTGCACTCGCTGCCGATCCTGAGATCGTTTTGATGGATGAACCGTTCAGTGCACTCGACCCAATGAGTCGGGAGAAATTGCAGGACGATATTCTGGATATCCAGCGTCAGATGAAAAAAACGATTGTGTTTGTCACCCATGATATTCAGGAAGCGATGAAGCTGGGGGATCGCATCTGCATTATGAAGAATGGACAGGTTTTGCAGGTAGGCACCCCGGAAGAACTGATCCGACAGCCAGCTAATGATTTCGTACGTGAATTTGTTGGAAGTCCTAACACCGATACGAGTTCACAATCTGATTTTGATCTCGAATCCATCATGTCACCACTCTCACCGGGTCATGTGCCAAAATCAGCCAAAACTGCCGTTCCTGTATCCATTACGTTGACGGAGTTAGTTGATATCATGGCTTCCCATGACCATCTGCTGGTTGAACGTAACCGCCAGATTATTGGCGAGATCAGTCGAGTTGATCTGATGAAATACTGGTCTGGTCAGTTACAGGAACGAGGTGAAGGACATGAGTAGATTCACGGAGGTGTTCAGTGAGCGCAAAGGTCAGTTGTTGTCTGCTCTGCTGGAACATATTCAGATCTCATTTATCGCCTTGTTCTTTGCTGTTCTCATCGCTATTCCGCTTGGTATATACCTTACACGCAAACCAAGAGTGGCTGAACCAATTATCGGGGTTACGGCTGTGTTGCAAACTATTCCATCCCTGGCGCTTCTCGGATTGCTCATCCCGTTATTCGGCATAGGCACACTTCCTGCAATTATTGCATTGGTGGTGTATGCGCTGCTTCCCGTACTTCGCAACACGTACACAGGCATATCCGAAGTTGATCCTTCCATGGTTGAAGCGGCGAATGCGATGGGCATGAATAGTCGTCAACGGCTAATCAAAGTGGAACTGCCACTGGCGATGCCAGTTATTATGGCCGGAATTCGAACCGCGATGGTCCTGATTGTAGGAACGGCAACACTTGCTGCCTTGATCGGCGCAGGAGGCTTGGGTGCATTAATTTTGCTGGGCATTGATCGGAATGATACGGCACTGATCATCCTTGGAGCCATTCCGGCCGCCTTGTTGGCTATTTTGTTTGATGTACTATTGCGTCAATTCCAGCGTTTATCCTTCAAGAAAACCCTGGTTACCCTTGGTTCGCTGGCAATAATCGCGATACTTGTGATTACCATTCCCTTCGTGGCACGTGGTGGACAGAAGGATCTTGTCATTTCCGGGAAATTGGGAGCGGAACCGGAGATTCTGATTAACATGTACAAATTGTTGATTGAAAAAGACACAGACCTGACCGTTGAACTAAAACCCGGATTAGGCAAAACGCCATTCCTTTTCAATGCACTCAAGTCGGGTGATATTGACATCTATCCCGAATTTACCGGGACAGCGATCTCCGAATTCATGAAGGAAACAGCAGTCAGCACCGATCGGACCGAGGTGTACGAACAGGCAAGAGATGGAATGCTGAGCCAGTTCAACATGGTGCTGCTGAACCCTATGGATTACAACAATACGTATACGTTGGCCGTTCCAAAGAGCATCGCAGATCAATACAATCTCAAGACCATTTCGGATCTCAAACCGGTAGAACAGCAAATGAAGGCAGGATTCACGCTGGAATTCTCGGATCGGGAAGACGGTTACCTTGGCATTCAGAAGAAGTATGGGATTGAATTCCCGAACGTTGCAACAATGGAACCGAAGCTTCGCTATGGTGCTGTTCAACGCGGCGATATCAATCTGGTAGATGCCTACTCCACAGATAGTGAGTTGAGACAATATGAACTCGTTGTGCTGGAGGATGAGCAGGAGTTATTCCCACCGTATCAAGGCGCGCCGATGCTTCGTCAAGAAACGGCAGATCAATATCCACTACTGGTTGAGGTGCTGAATCAGCTTGCTGGCAAAATTACGGATGATGAGATGCGTCAGATGAACTATGACGTGAACGTAGAGGGAGCGAATCCTGAACAGGTTGCAGCAGAGTACCTTAAACAGGCTGGATTGCTGTAACTTCAGGCATCCCTGCAATAGATGTACCAAAAGGATGAGGAGGAACCATGATGACACAAGAAACGTATGACTTGATTGCAATTGGAACAGGAAGCGCGGCAAGCTCTGTAATCATCCGTTGCGCTGAAGCTGGCTGGAGAGTTGCTGTAATTGATGAACGTGAGTTCGGCGGAACGTGTGCACTGCGTGGCTGTGATCCCAAGAAAGTGCTGGCTGGAGCGGCTGAACTGATTGACTGGAATGAACGGATGCAAGGGAAAGGTATTCAGGGACAGGCGACCATCAACTGGTCTGAACTTATGGCCTTTAAACGCACCTTTACCGAAAGCATACCTAGAGCAAGTGAAGATCAATTCAAACAGGCCGGAATGGATACGTTCCATGGTAAAGCTTCATTTGTCAATGAAAACCATATTCAAGTGGGAGAAGAAGTGCTCCATGGCAAACACATTCTGATTGCTACTGGTGCAAGACCTGCGCCACTTGAGATTGAGGGATCAGAGCATCTGATATATAGTGATGACTTTCTGGATCTGGAACGGTTGCCGGATCGATTAGTTCTGGTAGGCGGTGGATACATTGCATTTGAGTTTGCGCATATTGCGGCCAGAGCCGGGACGGAAGTCCATATCCTGCATCGGAGTGAACAGCCTCTGAAGTCGTTTGATGCGGAGCTTGTAGAATGTTTGTTGCAAAAATCAAAAGAGATTGGCATTCATGTTCACTTGAACGCGGAGGTGAAGTCCATACGGCAAGAGGGGAACGCCTATGTTGTTCATGGCACACGCAATGGTGCAAATCACCAGTGGCAGTGCGGACTTGTCGTTCATGGAGCGGGGCGTGTTCCTAATGTGGATGGGCTGGAATTGGAGAAAGCCAACGTCAGCTACAGCAAAAAGGGGATTACGGTGAACGAGTACTTGCAAAGTGAAAGTAATCCGAGAGTGTATGCTGCTGGCGATGTAACGGATACAAAAGGTTTACCTTTGACCCCGTTAGCAGGTCAGGAATCCCGGGCTGTATCGTTCAATTTGTTGGAGGGAAATCAACACAAACCTAATTATAAAGTGATGCCTTCCATTGTGTTTACTGTCCCTGCCCTTGGAGCTGTAGGTATGAGCACGGAACAAGCCAAGAAAGAGGGCTACGAGGTGCAGGTAAATGATATGTCGAAATGGTATACTTACAAGCGAACTCATGAAAAATTTGCCATGGTCAAAGTGGTGATCGATAAATCAACCGGGCGTATTCTGGGCGCGCATGTGCTCGGGAGCAAAACAGAAGAATTGATCAACCTTTTTGCAATGGCGATTCAGTTCAATCTGACTATCGATCAGTTAAACACCATGAATTTTGCATATCCTACTGCTGCATCGGATCTGGGTTCTTTAATTTAGAAGTGATGAAGTGAGGATGAACCCCCCTTTGGGACGGAAGAAAGGATGAAAATAACGATGTCATCGGATTTTATTGGGCTTCATGAAGGCAAGTGGACTAAGGAACCCGTTGCTGCACGGATGGATGGGGATCGTTTCGTTGTGGAAGCTCGGGAAGGCAGTGACTTTTGGGAGAACACATTCTACGGGTTCTGTCATCGGGATGGACACGCCATGCTTGCTCCATGGGACGGAACGGAAGCGATTGAGGTATCGTTTGATCTAAGCTCATTCACCGAATTATATGACCAGGCGGGATTAATGTTATGGTACGGAGAAGACCAATGGATCAAGGCCGGTGTTGAGGTCAATGATGGCGTGGCACATGTTGGAGCCGTCGTGACGGATACGTATTCGGATTGGTCACTCTCTCCTGTGCCAGAGTGGGGTGGACGAATCGTAACAATCAGAGCCTCCTACAGTAATGAGGCTGTTGTCATTCGTGCTTGCACAGATGAGCATCCTTGGCGTACGATTCGGGTTGCACGGTTTGCCTATCCGACGAACAAACACGCTGGTCCATTTCTGTGTTCACCAAAGCGTGCAGGGTTCGAGGTAGCCTTTACCAAGTGGAGATCCACGACACCCGATCAAGACTTGCATACAGATCCGCCGATTACGGATTAAAACAAGTTAAGATGCAGGATAAACCATGAAACATGAACACGTGTACCTGGCTTAGAAAGCAAGACAACACAAATAAGCAAGTCTTCCATTAACGGAGGACTTGCTTATTTGTGTGTTTAAACTTTGGACTGTGAAGAGTACTACAGGTACTCATTTCAACATTCACCGGGTTCAGTGAGTTCTTTTCGCACATACAACGGGAGTGCTTGCGAACTTTACTGAGTTTATTTACTCGTGTCCGTCTCCAGGGACTGGGGTTCGGTCTCTTTTTCACCCTCATCATCATTGGACTTATTGAACTCAAGCATACGCTCCTCGTAATCGTCCAGGAACCATAATGGGTCCATACTATCTTCCTCACCGTTGTAATTGATCACGATTTCTTCGCCAGCCTTGATGTCTGTATACGCGTAGAAGTCAAAGGTGTGGTTATCAAAATTGATATCATAGGTAGCGTTGGGTTCATAGGAGTGGTTGATCAGACTGCCGTAACCGAGCAGAATCGCGGTATGATTCGCCCCATATTCGAACACGTAATCTTCCAGAATCGTTTTTTCCACATGCTCATGATCTTCATTTGGGTAAGGCACAACGGGTGCCTGATGAATAAGCGTTCCTTTGGCAATATCAACGGTAGCAAATACCCCGCGGTTAAACTCACCACCATCACCCAACTTGGATTGTTTCACTTCAATCATATTGTTCACCTGATGCTCTTCGAAGAGCTCCGTTCTATATAATAGTAATTCGTTAAGGCAAAATTTTAACCCATACTTTCATATAAGGCAAATTTCAGACAAAAAGGTGCAATATTTTTAATATGGCGTTGAGTTGTGCAGGATATAACGCTTATAATATACAAAGAATTAAGTCTATATAGAAAAGGTGTCATGAATGAGCATATTAAATGTAGAAAAATTAAGTCACGGTTTTGGTGACCGTGCTATCTTTAACGACGTTTCATTCCGCCTCTTGAAGGGCGAACATATTGGTCTGATCGGGGCCAATGGTGAAGGTAAATCCACCTTCATGAACATTATTACAGGAAAACTTCAGCCGGATGAAGGCAAGGTAGAGTGGTCCAAACGGATGCGTGTTGGTTATCTGGACCAGCATGCTGTATTGAACAAAGGCCAATCGATCCGTGACGTACTTCGCGGCGCGTTCCAGTATTTGTTTGACATGGAACAGGAAATGAATGATATGTATGGCAAAATGGGCGATGTTACCCCGGAGGAACTTGAACAACTTCTTGAAGACGTGGGTACGATTCAGGATACGCTGACAAACCAGGATTTCTACATGATCGATGCCAAAGTGGATGAAACCGCACGTGGTCTGGGTCTGACGGATATCGGTCTGGATAAAGACGTCAATGACCTGAGTGGTGGACAGCGTACCAAAGTCTTGCTTGCCAAGTTGCTGCTGGAAAAACCTGATATTTTGCTCCTGGATGAGCCTACGAACTATCTGGATGAATTGCATATCGAATGGCTGAAACGTTATTTGCAGGAATATGAGAATGCTTTTATTCTGATCTCTCACGATATTCCGTTCCTGAACAGTGTTATCAACTTGATCTATCACATGGAGAACCAGAATCTAACTCGTTATGTGGGCGATTATGATCACTTCCAGGAAGTGCATGAGATGAGAAAACAGCAGCTGGAGTCGGCGTACAAACGCCAACAACAAGAGATTGCTGACCTCAAGGATTTTGTAGCGCGGAACAAAGCAAGTGTTGCTACACGTAATATGGCGATGTCCAGACAGAAGAAACTCGACAAGATGGATGTTATCGAGATCGCCAAGGAGAAACCGAAACCGCAGTTCAACTTCCGTGATGCAAGAACATCTGGCAAGCTCATTTTCGAAACCAAAGGTCTTGTAATTGGATACAACGAACCGTTGTCCAGACCACTGGATCTGCGTATGGAGCGTGGACAGAAGATCGCCCTTGTTGGTGCGAACGGAATCGGTAAAACAACCCTAATGCGTAGTATTCTGGGTGAAATTCAAGCTCTGGAAGGAACCGTTCAACGTGGTGAACATCTGGAGATTGGTTACTTCCAGCAAGAGATGAAGGATGCCAACTACAATACATGTATTGAAGAGATCTGGCAGGAGTTCCCTTCCTATACCCAATTCGAGGTGCGTGCTGCACTTGCAAAATGTGGTTTGACTACCAAACACATTGAGAGCAAGGTAGCTGTACTGAGTGGTGGCGAGAAAGCTAAAGTGCGTCTCTGTAAGCTGATCAATAATGAAACCAACCTGCTTGTGCTCGATGAGCCGACAAACCATCTGGACGTTGATGCCAAGGAAGAGTTGAAACGTGCGCTCAAGGCTTACAAAGGCAGTATTCTTCTGATCTCCCACGAACCGGAATTCTATCGTGATGTGGTTACGGAGACGTGGAACTGTGAGTCGTGGACAACAAAAGTATTCTAAATAGAGGTTGTTCAAAAAGTCCGCTTTTGATTACGAATCATGTGCGAGCTTGCGAACAAGCTCGGAGGGTGAGAAAAGGCGCGAATTTTGCTTGCAAAACAAGCAGAACTCGCGCCTTTTTTGCGTGGTTTTAACGAAAAATGTTTGAGCCCAATTCACAGTTGACAGCTTGAATAAGGCAATAATATAATTAAAGAAAGCGATTACATTTATATAATAGAAACCTGTTTCACTGCATAGGGGCAAGAAAGACACGGTATTCCGTATGGGTATCATTGCACTTAGAAGGGAAGAAGGGTCTTTTTTTTGCACTCCAATGAAACCGGTTTCATTAAAATGAGGAGGTGGATAAAAGCTCGTTACTGACCACTGGTTGCTGAGGATAGGCTGAACAACAACACCGCGCATACATGAACCATGCTTTCATCTTTCATGCCAAAGGAGAGAATGAACATTGGATAAACTCAGGAAACCCATGATATTTATGTTATCTGCAACACTTGCGCTGTCTTCCGGACCGCTGATGCTGCCGAGTAAGGCGTATGCCGATCTAAGCAGTATACCCGCCACGTTGTTGCAGGACGATTTTTCGGATGGGAATTACACGGAATTACCTGCGTGGAACGTAAGCTCAGGCAATTGGGAAGTACTCGCGGACCCGACAGATACGTCCAACTCCACGCTTTTCCAGAGCGATACCAATGAAGGCATCATCTCTACTGGAGACTCCATCTCGGACATGACCGTGTCCATGCGCTTTTACACGGGAGCCGGTCAGGGGTATCCGGGAATATTACCGCGGTTCCAAGATAAGAGCAACTATTATTATTTTCAAATGCAGGTGCCTAACAATAAATTGGTCTTCAGCAAAAAGGTGAATAACGGCGATACAACGTTGAAAACGGTGGACTATGCGTTTGCCAAAGATACGTGGTACACACTCAAAGTAGTGCTATCAGGCACGTCCATTCGCGGTTATATTGTTGAAAATGGATCAGATCGGTTGGTATTTGACTTAAATGATACTTCCATTGGGTCAGGTACCGTGGGCATTCGGAATAAGTGGCAGTCGGTACATACAGATGACGTGATCATTGCCGAGCAACCGGCTGGGAACGATATTCAGCTCTCCATTGCTGAGCAGACGGCGTCTTCAGTTTCACTGCAATGGTCTGAAATCGCGGGAGCATCAGCCTATCGCTTGTATCGTTCCTCTACGCCTGAAGGCGGTTATTCCCTGGTAACCAATACCGGGACTTTGGGACACACGGATGAAGGATTAAGCGGGGATACGGTGTATTATTACAGGCTCGCTTATGAATACGGAGGCCTAACCGAATCATTATGGACTGCTCCGCTGGAAGTTCGGACGACTGCGTCGGCACCACAGGCTCCTGGCGAATTAAAGGCCGAAGCACTCAATGCTACAAGCGTGAAGTTATCTTGGTCCGCCGTGGACAAGTCAACTGGTTATCGCGTGGTTCGGGCGGAAGCTGGCAGTGAGCAATACGAGCAAATCTATGAAGGTAAAGGGCTCACATTCACGGATAATGCACTTGAGCCGGGCACCAGCTACAGCTATCGTGTGACGGCCTTTAATGCAGCTGGTGAGTCAGCGGCCGCTGTTGCTGAAGCTACGACGTACTCCATTGACTCTCCAGCAGAGTTCGCTACCACAGCTGTGACGGACACGTCAATCTCTCTTGAGTGGAATGTCCTGCCTGGATCTGATGTAACGTATACCGTGTCCCGTGCAACCAGTGCTACGGGTACGTATCAGCAGGTCTATAGTGGCAATGAAAACACGTTTAACGATAGCGGTCTGACGATGGGCACAGGATATTTTTACATCATTCAGGCGACTGTGGACGGCGTAACTTCTCCAGCATCCGCACCGTTGGGTGTTGCCACAGTTCGCACAAGCATTACACCGGGTCAATTGTGGCCAGATCTGGACGGGAAACCGATCGATGCTCATGGGGCTGGTTTTTTCTATGATGAACAGACGGAGACCTATTACTGGTATGGCGAATATCATAAGGGAGGCTGGCCAGCTGTTGGTGTGCGTGTGTATTCTTCCAAGGATCTGATGAACTGGACAGATGAGGGCATGGCTCTATCGACACTTCAATCCATGGATGATTTTGACCATGACCCGTTGATCTCCGAATTGTATGCGGGGCGTGAAGACCGCGTGGATATCTGGGCAGATATCCGCAAAGGACGGATTATTGAACGACCAAAGGTCATCTACAACGACAAAACAAAGAAATACGTGATGTGGGCCCACATGGACGGCGACAAAGACCCCTATAACGATAATGCGAATTACGGTAAGGCGAGGGCCGGTTATGCGATCAGTGACTCTCCAACAGGGCCTTTTGTGTATCAGAAGAGTTACCGGATGGACAGAGCTCCCGAAGGGGAGAAAGATTACTTCCCAAGCGATAAGGGCATGGCACGTGACATGACGTTGTTTAAGGATGATGATGGTACCGGTTATCTGATCTACTCCAGCGAAGAAAACCTGACGTTATATATCTCCAAACTGAATGAAGACTATAGTGACGTAACAGGGTGGCATAAGGAAGGACGAACGGATGACAAAGGCAATCCGGTACGAGATTCCACCTATCAGGCGGAATACGGCGTCGATTACGTGCGAGTGTTCCCTGGAGGGCAACGTGAAGCACCGGCGATGTTCAAGTATCAGGGGAAATATTATATTTTGACTTCCGGAGCTTCCGGTTGGGCCCCTAACGAAAACAAAGTGACGGTAGCGGATAACATCTTTGGCCCGTGGTCAACGCAGACCAATCCGTTCGTACGTACGCTGCCAACCGATCCCGATCCAGGCAAGGCATTTGGCACACAGACCACATCCGTCATACCGGTCGATCCGGAAAAAGGCAAATTCATTTACGTAGGGGATACGTGGAATGGTGGCAATTTCTCGAATGATGCTGCAAAATACGTGTTCTTGCCAATTGAGTTTGGAATAGGCTCCGACATCGCGATTAAGTGGTATAACAGCTGGACACCTGATCTTCTGAATTCGATGGGCAAGGTAGATATTGCTGATCCGTTGCCAGAAGCCGTGGCGCTAGGCAAAGTACCATCCCTGCCAACAACATTGAATGTGCGCGAGGGTGGAGCACTGGTATCAACGCCAGCAGTCTGGACGATTGATAACCGGGCCATGACGGCAGAAGATTTTGCCAAGCCAGGACCGCTCACATTACAGGTAACCACACCGGAATATAACAACAAAAAGCAGGCAGTTCGCGTAAACGTCATTCCGGAGAATACACTATATTTTGTGAACAGCGGAGGTTACGAAACGGCTGATTACAGTCTCATGGGTGCTTATATGAAAGGAACGCTTGCGAACCCGGAAACGGCGGATCAGATGTACGCTCCTGCTGAGGGACGCAATTGGGGTTATGTCAGCGCAGATGCACTGGCATCCGGTTCGAATGGCGGGGATATATTCTCGACCGTACGTTATCTGAACGGTGGAAATGTCAGTAATTCTCCTAAAGGCACTGACCTAACCTATAGATTTGATGTGCCAAACGGGACATACGATGTGTATGCCGGATTCAACGATCCGTGGACCAATACATCGCGCAGAGCGAATTTAATCATCAATGGCACCAATACCGGTGCAGTTACGTTTACGCCTGCCAGTGTTAGAGCCCATAAAAGCATCAGCGTGTCGGACAACAAGCTGGAGTTGACCGTGCGCAATACGGCATCACAGGACCCGATGATTAGCTGGATTATGATCGTTAAACCTGACGCCGCGCCACCTGCAAATGATAGTGCTGGCCTTAATGCTGATGCGTTAGATTCAACGAGCGCCACGCTTCACTGGGATGCTCATCTTGGTGCAGCAAGCTACAAGCTCTACCGCTCAGATCGTGAGCAAGGAGAGTATAAGGTGGTCTATAACGGCAATGGAAGGGAGTATACGGACAGTGAACTGAACCCCGGCACAGAATATTATTACAAAGTGGAAGCTTTGGATGCGACGGGGCAATCGGTGCGAGGTGTATCTTCCGCTTATCAGGTGCACACGGTTCAGCAGAGCGCTGCCAATGTAGCTTCAGGCATTGCAGCATTGGAACAGCCTTCGGCAGGTGCGAAAAAACTGAAGTTACCATCCGTACCGCAAGGTTTCACGGTGAAGATCGCTTCCAGTTCGGCACCGTCTGTCATACAAACCGATGGAACGATTGTTCCACCATCTAAGGAAACAACGGTAACACTGGAGTTGGAAATTACTCGAACTTCTGACGACAGTAGAGCCTTGACTATACCGTTGACAGTGAAGGTGCCGACATCTGTTCCTTCCCCTGGAGGCACGGACCCTGGTTCGGGCGGTAGTCCAGGCGGCAATTCCGGTGGAAATCCAGGAGATGGTTCTGGTTCATCCAGCAATGGCGGACAATCAGGAAGTGGTAACCCAAGTGCAGAGAATGCGGTACCACAACCTAAACCGGACAAGGACCGTTCTGTTCTGGAGTTGCAGGGACAGTCAGATCAGAAGGGTGTAGTGCAGTCCAACGTGGATGTTTCAACGATTAAAGATGCTTTTAAAGTTGCCCCCTCAACAGATGCGGGCCAGCGCTTGGTCGAACTTCGGCTGAAGCCGGTTTCGGGAGCAACGGTATATGAAGTATCTCTGCCTGCCTCTGTGTTAATAGATCAGGGTGAGTCACATGTGTTCAACATTGTTACAGAACTGGGAATGTTGGAGCTTCCCGCGACACTGTTAACAAAGGATATCGTTGGTGATGGGATTGCATCAATCCGATTGGTCAGAACGGAGTTACCACAAACAGTCGCAGATCAGCTTGGCACGAAATATGGAGTCCAGCTTGAACTTCAACTGGATGGTCAACCATGGCCATCGGAAAGCCAGTTAATAGTTCGTCTACCATTCCAATCCTCACAAAATGCTCAGCAGGATCGGATTGTAGCATTTGCCATTGGCTCGAACGGTGTGGCAACCCCATTGCCGCAAAGTTACTACGATCCAAAAAGCGGGCAGCTTGTATTTTCCGTAACATCACTCACAGGAAATTATGCTGTTGTATCTGTGGAGCAGACATTCACAGATCTTGCAGAAGTGCAGTGGGCCAAGAAAGCAATGGAGGCTTTGGCTGTCAGAGGTGTAATTGATGCAGAGGCAAGCGGTGCTTCCACGCAGTTACATCCAAAACAGGAGATGACCCGCGGTCAATACGTGCAGTGGTTGATGACTGCGCTGGGTTTGAATGCTTCTTCCGGGAATGCGTTCTCTGATGTAAACGAAAATGCTCCGTATTACGAAGCAGTTACAGCTGCTCGTTCGCTAGGTATCACCAGTGGTACCGGTGACGAGCGCTTCTTGCCAGAGTCGACGATCACTCGTCAGGAGATGATGACATTGACAGTTCGGGCACTTGTAGCGGCTGGACTGGTTGACTCCGAGAAGGCTGGAACAGATAAGCTTACTCGTTTCCGTGATGCTTCCGAGATTCGCTCTTATGCCCGGGATAGTGTGGCATTACTTGTGGATCTGGGCATCGCCAACGGGTACAACGGTGAGGTGAAACCACTTGCCGAAGCGACCCGAGCCGAATCGGCTACGTTGTTATATGCGATGATAAGCAAACTGGTATGGCAGAAATGATGATACACCAGAATCGTAGCGTGTGAAAAAGAAGGCTTACTTTGGACCTGGAACCCAGGTTGGAGTAAGCCTTTTGGAGTGAGCTTTGTTCATATATTCCACTTTCCACTTCAACTTGAGATGGCCGCCAAATTTAAAAATAAAACAAAACCGTCCTTGATTTGAAAAAGGAGGGTTTTTGTTGTTTTTTTGTCCTTTATCAGCGAAACTGATAAATGCTATAAAATCATTGAAATTGACCCTCAACAACCGGTGTGTTAGGTTTTAGAGAGAAGAAATTAAATTAATGTGATGATTTTAGTCGGAATTAAAATCGAAGCAATGCGCGAGGTGGCAAACAGTGGAACTTCAAGTGACAAACAGCCCTTTTAACCAAGAACAAGTTGAACTACTTAATCGTCTTATTCCTACATTGACCGATGGACAACGTACTTGGTTGAGCGGATATATTGCAGCAATTCAGGCAAGCGCGACAATAGCAGCTCCAGCTAACCTGGTACAGGCTGCACCAACTACAGGAATTACACCTGACAGTGCTCCGCCAGTATCCCGGGAAGTTACCGTGCTTTTTGGTTCACAAACCGGGAATTCCAGTGGCCTATCGAAGAAGCTGGCTAAGAAACTTGAAGAGCAAGGTCTTCAGGTAACGTTGTCATCGATGGGGGATTTCAAACCGAACGGACTCAAGAAAATTGAAAATCTCCTCATCATCGTCAGTACGCATGGCGAAGGCGAACCACCGGATAATGCGATTCCGCTGCATGAATTCCTGAACAGCAAACGGGCTCCAAAGCTTGAAGGACTTCGTTACTCGGTGCTGGCTCTGGGAGATACCTCCTATGAGTTCTTTTGTCAGACAGGTAAGGACTTCGATAAACGATTGCAGGAATTGGGTGGTACAGCCCTTGTACCGCGCGTGGACTGTGATGTTGATTTTGATGAAGCAGCTGCGGAGTGGATGAATGAAGTACTGGCATCCTTAAGCAGTACATCTGCTGGTGCGAGTACGGTAACCACTGAGGCTGTCACAGCTGCGGTGAGCGGTGGGGAATCTGAATATGATCGCACGAATCCATTCAAGGCTGAAGTGTTGGAGAATCTCAATCTGAATGGCAGAGGATCGGACCGTGAAACACGCCACATTGAGTTGTCTTTGGAAGGCTCCAGCCTGGACTACGAGCCAGGTGACAGCCTTGGGGTATTCCCTGAGAATCATCCGCGCCTTGTGGAGGAATTGATTGCAGCCATGGGATGGAATGCCGATGAACGCGTGACCGTGAATAAAAACGGCGATCAGGCATCTGTGCACGAAGCGTTGCTGCGTTATTTTGAAATTACAGCTGTGACGAAACCGGTCGTGGAACAACTTGCGAAACTGAATCCTGGGAGTGGCTTATCAGCATTACTCGCAGATGATTCCGAATTCCGTACAGTCATGAATAGCTGTGATCTGCTGGATCTGGTTCAGGATTATAATCTGAAAGGGATTCCTGCTGCAGATTTCGTAGCTTCTCTTCGCAAAATTCCGGCGCGTCTTTACTCCATAGCGAGTAGTTCGAAGTCTTTCCCGGATGAAGTTCATCTTACCGTTCGCTCCGTACGTTATGAAGCGCGTGGCAGAGAACGTTACGGTGTATGCTCGGTACATCTGGCTGAACGAATCGAAGCTGGCGACACCCTGCCTGTATATATACAGCATAACCCGAATTTCAAGCTGCCTGAGAACCCGGATACACCGATCATCATGATTGGCCCAGGTACAGGTGTAGCACCGTTCAGATCTTTCCTTGGTGAGCGTGAAGAAACTGGAGCAGAGGGCAAGACATGGCTGTTCTACGGAGATCAGCATTTCGCCACTGACTTCTTGTACCAAACGGAGTGGCAGCGTTGGCTCAAAGATGGTGTGCTCACGAAGATGGATGTAGCCTTCTCACGTGATACGGAACAGAAAGTGTATGTACAACATCGCATGCTGGAACACAGCAAAGAACTGTACCAGTGGCTTCAGGAAGGGGCAAGCTTGTATATCTGTGGTGACGAGAAAAAAATGGCACATGATGTGCATGCTGCGCTCACCACGATTCTTGAACAAGAAGGCGGTTTATCGTCTGAGCAGGCATCGGAATATCTGACACGGTTACAGCAGGAGAAACGTTATCAGCGGGACGTCTATTAATTACCGGCCCAGCCGGACTGCAGCATCCCGCAGAGACGAGAGGAGAAAGCAGCATGGTTTATAATAACTTACTTAACCCACAGCGCACGAATAGCGATGTAGAAGATATAAAGATCAAAAGTGATTACTTGCGCGGAAGTCTGACCGAAACGTTGGCCGATCGTATCACGGGGGCTATTCCAGAGGACGACAACCGTCTGATGAAACACCACGGCAGTTATATGCAGGATGACCGTGACCTGCGTAACGAGCGTCACAAATCCAAGCTGGAGCCTGCATACCAATTCATGTTGCGTGTACGTGCTTCCGGTGGGGTTGTAACCCCGGAGCAGTGGTTGATGATGGATCGGGTAGCGCATAAATATGCGAATGAGACGATTCGTCTAACCACACGTCAGTCTTTCCAACTGCATGGTGTACTGAAGTGGGATCTTAAGAACACCATTCGCGAAGTGAACGATTCGTTGTTAAGCACACTGGCTGCATGTGGTGACGTAAACCGTAACGTGATGTGTAACCCGAATCCGAATCAATCTGATGTGCATGCTGAAGTGTATGAGTGGGCATGTCAGGTGAGCAATCATCTGGACCCTCGCACGCGGGCTTATCATGAGCTGTGGCTGGACGGAGAGAAAGTGGTTGATTCCCAGGACTCGGACGAAGAAGTTGAACCAATCTATGGCAAAGTGTATTTGCCACGGAAGTTCAAAATCGGTATTGCTGTACCACCATCCAATGATGTGGATGTCTATTCACAGGATCTTGGCTTTATTGCTATTGTGGAGAACGGCAAGCTGCAAGGCTTCAACGTTTCCGTTGGTGGCGGCATGGGGATGTCTCATGGTGACGCCAAAACCTATCCTCAGGTGTCCAAAGTCATTGGTTTCTGTACGCCGGAGCAAATGATTGATGTTGCAGAAAAAACAGTTATGATTCAGCGTGATTATGGAGATCGTGCAGTTCGTAAACATGCTCGTTTCAAATATACGCTGGATGACCGTGGTGTGGAGTGGTTTGTCGAAGAGCTGACCAGCCGTCTGGGATGGAAGCTGGATGCGGCACGTCCGTATCATTTTGAGACGAACGGAGATCGATATGGTTGGGTAAAAGGTAATAATGGCAAATGGCACTACACGCTGTTCATTCAGAATGGTCGTGTAAAAGATGTAGACGGCTATCCGCTCATGACGGGTCTACGTGAAATTGCCAAAGTGCATACGGGTGATTTCCGACTGACTGCGAACCAGAATCTGATCATCGGTAATATTAGCAGCCAGAAAAAGAAAAAGATTGAAGCGTTGATTCAGCAATACAATCTGACCGATGGTGCACATTACTCTGCGCTGCGCAGAAGTTCGATGGCTTGTGTTGCGCTTCCGACTTGCGGTCTCGCCATGGCTGAGTCCGAACGTTATTTGCCGTCCCTGATCGATAAACTGGAGCCTGTACTCGACGAAGCTGGGCTAAGAGACGAAGAGATTGTCATTCGGATGACCGGCTGCCCGAACGGATGCGCAAGACCGATGCTGGCAGAGATTTCATTTATCGGTAAAGCACCTGGGAAATACAATATGTATCTCGGTGGCAGCTTCACCGGACATCGCTTGAATAAGCTGTATAAAGAAAACATTGGTGAAACCGAGATTCTGGACACGTTAACTCCGATGGTGAACCAGTATGCCAAAGAACGCAATGAAGGGGAACATTTCGGAGACTTTGTCATTCGTGCGGGTTATGTTCCTGAAGTGTTGGATGGTCGACAATTTCACGCTTAATTGACTGGGTAACATGAACTGAAATTAGGACTGATTTAGGGCGGAAGCATTCCTTTAAGGGGTGCTTCTTGTCTGTTATATATGGAGTGAATAGAGGTAACGTTAGTTGCTGCTGAGAGATTTATGAGAGGATAAACTGAGACTAATCTTCAAATGGAGATGGATAATCACCGCAGTTAATCCCATTATTTCGTGTGTATTAACTTGTTGAAGTACGCTCAACAAGATATAATGGCATAGTAGAAAGCAGATTACATGTTGAAAGTGAGCGGAAACGATATGGGTCGTAAGTGGAATAATATCAAGGAAAAGAAAGCTTCAAAAGATGCAAACACGAGCCGGGTCTACGCTAAATTCGGCGTTGAGATCTATGTAGCTGCCAAGAAGGGCGAACCAGACCCGGAAGCGAACCGTGCACTGAAAGTCGTGCTGGAACGTGCCAAAACGTATAATGTACCCAAAGCCATCATTGATCGTGCGATGGAAAAAGCAAAAGGCAGCGGGGATGAGAACTATGAAGAGTTGCGTTATGAAGGCTTCGGACCGAATGGTGCGATGGTCATCGTTGATGCACTCACCAACAATGTGAATCGTACAGCGCCGGAAGTTCGCTCTGCGTTTAACAAAAACGCGGGTAACATGGGTGTCAGCGGTTCTGTTGCTTACATGTTTGATCCAACAGCGGTTATCGGTATAGAAGGCAAAAACTCCGAGGAAGTACTGGAACTTTTGCTTGAAGCAGATGTGGATGTACGTGATATCGTGGATGAAGACGATGCTGTCATTGTATATGCAGAACCGGATCAATTCCACGCTGTACAAGAAGCATTCAAAGCTGCGGGTATTACTGAGTTCACAGTAGCTGAGCTGACGATGCTTGCGCAAAACCATATTGAACTTCCAGAGGATGCACAAGCTCAGTTCGAGAAACTGATCGATGCGCTTGAAGACCTTGAAGATGTTCAACAAGTCTACCATAACGTAGAGTTCGTTTAAGAGAACGAGGCGATACGTGGTTTGATTGCAAAAAAAGAGTGTCTGACCAATCTACAGGATTGGACGGACACTCTTTTTTTGTTCGTTTATGAGTTGGACTGTAGTGTTCCAGGGGACTGATCTGATTTTTCCGATTTACCTCCACCGAACTTGAACAATACAATTCCGCCAACGATGACAAGTACACCGAGCAGCTGATTCCACGAAAAAGGAATTTGCTCCAGACCAAGCCACCCCATGGAATCAAACAATAGAGCAAAGCTCAGTTGGGATGTTAGCACGATCGAGATGGCATACGTGGGACCAAGCAACTTCATCCCTTGCACAAGACAGAAGACCACGCCAACGCCGATGGCTCCACTGAGCCAGTACCAGGGTTGCATATGCTGGAAGCTGAATGTATTTTTGCCCTCTACCAGCAGAGAGATGAGGAAAGAAGCAAGGAATCCGGTGAAAAGCACCATCGTTGTTGTGGACCATGAACCAGTGCGCTCATTGACTTTGCTATTAAAAATCGTTTGTAGACTGACAAGTGAACCTGCCAGTAGTGCAAGCGAAATACCTGTGATTAACATGGTTGTCGAACTCCTTATTCATAAATATTGTGACCTGTTATTTCCCTTAGACCGGCTCGATCCTTGATCATAATCAATCCCTGATGTCGTTCAATTAACCCGTCTGCACAGAGCTTCTGGATGACCCGGTTCAGGTGTCGGTAACTGGTGCCGATCAGATTCGCGATGTCGGTCAGATTGAACGCGTCCAGCTCTTCATGAACGACGTTGCCCGCTTCTTCTGTTGAGATGGAGAGCAGGTAGCTGACTAGACGAACCTCAACGGGATACATCAGGTTGAAATTGGAAAAGTTCGAGTCAATGTAGAATTTGTGAGAGATGATTTTAAGCAAAAATTTAAGTAAAGGTGCATAATCGCTGGCAAGCTCAGCGAGCCATTGATAATGAATGCGAAGCATCACCACAGGTGACACGGCCTGAACCGTATTAACAATATCGCTTTCACGGACATACTCTATGTCACCGACGACTTCAAGCGGTGTTTTGAAACAAAGCACCAGCGTTTTGTCCTGTGCGGAGGTGGTGAAAATCTTGATTTTACCTTCGACCAGTACGTACAAATATTCGGAAGTTTCCCCTTCACGACAGATCAGTTCACACTTCTCGAAGTGGCATAACGTCATATGTGTACGCAGGGGCTCGTGAAATACAGTTTCGAGTTGATATTGCTTCAGATATTGTATTAATTGTTGCTCGTTATGGATCTCTTGCACGCTGTTATTCACCCCCGACGATATGTTTCAATCCTTCTCCAAAAACTATAGTTTCATAATAATGACTCCAGTCACCATTAAGGCAATGCCCAGAAATTGCGGCAGTTTCATCTTTTGTTTCACGACACCGAACCATCCGTTACTATCCACCAGAAAAGTCAGGAACAACTGGGCAATGAGCAGAGCCGAGATCGTGAATGTAACCCCGATTTGCTGAATGGCCGTCACTTCGCTGAAAATAATGACGGCGCCAAAAGCACCTCCAGCCAAGTACATAGGTTTTACTTGTTTGAGTCCTTGAAGGTTGGTGTCTCTAACAAACATTAGGATCAGCGCCGCTAAGATGAATCCTGTCAGTTGTGTAATCGTAGCGGCCTGCCATGTGCCCATGTCGGTGCTAATCCGAGTATTGGCAACCCCTTGGAGCGTGATACACGCGCCGCCCAGTAATGCAAAAATAATTCCTCTCATATGTACGCTCCTTATTCAATCACTTCGACTTCTATTATTAAATGATAAATTGACTCTGAACGCCAAGGACAAATGTCCTGAGCTTTGAAGTCACAGCATCTAGAGTACTATAAAGAACTCGGTAAATCCAGATGGGGCAAGCAGAGATGCGTGGCATATGTGCTCAGTACTCATTTTTCATCATAATCTAACGAAACAGTGACACCTTATTGTACTGATTCGATTGAACTGAGAAATCTAACGAATCTCAGCGACGCTAATTGAGTTATGTTGGGTAGAAATGGACGGTAAACAGGGGGGAATGGAGGAATAGGGTGTCTACGATTCGTTACAATTGAAAATCGTCAAATATTCGCTCAATAGAGTGTGTCAGGTTTATTAGCTATCCAAGAAATGTAACGAGAGTCTACCCAGTGTACCCCGGAGCATGGAAAGTATCCAAAGCTCCGGGGTAGGATAGGCAATGAGATTAGAAGGAATCAACTTGAGATCCTCTCCGTACAAATCCAATCGTATTATCAGATCACAGTGTACACAGGCTTCTCGCCTACAAAACGAACAGACAGTTCAGGAAAACGTTCTGCCAACCTGTCTGCCAATAGCTTCATTCCCGGAGCTTCGCTCTCGGCATGTCCCATCATGATCAGTGCCTGGGACTTGCCTTGTTGCACAGCATCACGGATATATTCCGGTGTCTCCCATTCGAATCCTTCTCCAGCGATGATGAGATCCAATTGCTCATTCTGAATCAAGGGAATCGTCACATGTCCATTACCACGAAAACCTACCAGTACCGCTGCGCGTCTACAGACTATTTCCGCATTGCCTGCAACGCGTACATAATCGATGCCCAGGGAACTTTTCACATGGTGAGCAATAGCTTGGGCGGTGCTTCCTTCCGGAAAAGAAAGAATGTCTGCTTCCGCTAGTCTTTGTTCCACATAAGAGGACCACCCCAATGCCCGAATCAATCCTTCAGTAATGCCATCCGGTTGGAAGCGGTGGATGATATCATGACATCGATAGATGGAAATGCCTGCTTCGTCGATCAACTTTCTTTTGTCCGCATAAACCGAATCATTTGCAAGCCAATCCGTATGACTGTGATGGTTGTAGAAGGGGGATTCATGCGCAATGATCAAGTTCGCACCTTGCTGTATGGCTTGTTCAATAACATAATGTGTGGGCATAAAAGCAATGATAATGCCTTTGACCTTACGATCAAGTGAGCCCGTAATGAGCTGATCTACCGTGTTTTCTGGCAATTCAATGTTATCTGTGAGATGAAGTACAACGTCTTGAACAGTAAGATCCATAGAATGCATTCCTCCAATGACAGGATATAAAGTTAGTGTACCATGTTGACATTTGAAATCTACTGCCTTCCAGATTACAGGGTCGTTTTTATTGTTTTCGGTTAATACTTAAACATACAGATTACAGTCGGTTAAACGGAGCAATGAATTGGGCTGTACACGGATGTTGGATTCATATAGTTTTCTCAAACAAGAATAAGTATACTTACATAGAGCCTTTGTTTGTATTAAATGGAGCTGAGTGCAAGGAAAGCAGTTTCCATTTCAATATACTGAGAATCAGTTGAGGACAAGCGTTCATTTGCAACAATAGAACAGATTGTGAAAGGGGATAACTACGATGACAGCAACTATTATGGAACGTCTGAAGAGCGAGACAGCTCATTATCACAGACAAGTAGAACAGAACCCTTATGCAAAAGCCATTATGAATCAAACCGTGACTATAGAAGAATATAGAACATATTTAGAGAAATTTTATGGATTCCTGAAACCGCTGGAGGATCAGGCTGTACAGCAGCCTTTCTGGGAAAGTACGGGACTGGATATCGAGATTAGAGGCAAGGCTGGACTGTTGGAAAAAGATTTACGAAATCTGGGTGCAAGTGAAGAAGAGATCACTCAACTTCCGCTCTGTGAAGAATTGCCGGATATTTCAACACCTGCCCGTTTGTTCGGATATCTGTATGTAATTGAGGGGTCCACGAATGGTGGACAGATTATGACCAAACGTTTGTCGCAGTTCCTGCCGATTGAGGCCGATCGTGGATTGGAATATTTCAACGCCTACGGCTCAGAGACAAGAACAAGATGGAGCGAGTTTACAGGTTTGCTGCAGCAGTCTATCAGCATCCCAGAAGATCATGACAACATGGTACACAGTGCATCAGAGACATTCCGTCTATTGGATCACTGGATTAATACGGACAAGTAACATCCCTTATATAACATCATGAGAGGGGATTTTCCTGGCCATGACCGAACCGAAGTCCAAGAAAGAACAAAAAGTGAAGGGAAAAATCGTGTAATAGTCGTGTGATTACGTCTGTTCAACGTTCGATTTGACCAAGATATCATCAATTTGTGAAAAAGTTAAAAATACTTGATAAAAAGAGGGCAGAAATGCCTTCTTTTTTGTGTCCAGGAATGTCTAAATTTCGTCACCGCAGACACAGGACAAGTGATATAATGATCCCTATGGATACACTTGTTCGTATTCTGTCTTGGAGGAGGGTGAGATAACGTTCTATGAAAGACAACTCAAGACAATTGGAATTTATGGAGATAGATCTGAGTGAAGAACCTGAAACAGCAGCAGTGCCGGTTCCTGATCGTTCAACCATTGTGCAGTCTGCACATGATACGATGCAGCATCGTGGAGGCATATTGTCCTCAGAGAACCGTTTTGTAGAGGAAGCAAAGCGGTGGGCAGAGATGGAGGGGGATGTATCCCCGTGGGTTCCCTTTATGAGTTACTGGCCAACGTATGGCGTGATGAATGATGCCCAGCGCAAGTGGTATATGTTTTGGAGGAAGGAAGTACGTCAGGGGAGATACCCGGATACCGATCTGTCCTATCTATTTGTTCATATCTACGAGTTACTTAACGGCATTGGCTGGCAGAATCCTCAGGATGGTTATGATCAATTGAAGCAGCTATGGGTGAACTACCGTGAACGGCTGCCCCAATTAAATATATATATGCAAGAGTGGATGGTCGATTATGTGCTGGTCCATCAGATGGAGATGTCCTTATCCGAGGTTATGGGCCTTTCAGGCGGATACCTGCCAGCAGAGATGCTAGATAGGGAGTTGCAACGTATTTTACAGGATAAGGTATCGGATATCTCGCTGAATATGCTGCAAAGATATTATGATTACGATATTACACTCAGTAAATTTTATAGAGATGGCGGCAAAGAAGTGATGGAGCAGTACATCCCACGGGTCATGGCTTTGGTTGATTCGTACCTGGAACGTACGCGACTAGTTGGACTGTTGCCTGAGTGTGATCCTAACGATGAACGCACGATGGAGCGCATCCTGTTTCGCAAAGCAGTCTATGATGATTCGATCTATGGAAGATCGGTATCGTTCAGATATATGCCCATAGGTGAACAGGCTGAATTTGTGCAGATGGTCACGCGGATCTATCGATGTACTGAAAATAAACTTCGTGAACTGCTCGGATTCAGAGGCCGATTGCGAGGACAGACTCTTGAACCCGAACTTGCAAATCTGATTGAACGTTACCTGGACAAAACATATGCGATCGAGCAGGCGGAGTCTGTGGAACAACCGGTGATTCGTATTGATTCAGAGAAACTGGCATCGTTACAGCAGGAAAGTGAGTACGTGCGATTGGCGCTTACAATTGAGGATGAGCACCCTTCTGAAGTGAAGGATGAAGAGGATAACAACGCAAATGTTACAAGTAATCCATTCGATGTACTGGAAGCAAGGAATGAGATCACTCCAACTGAAGGTTCCATGGAGTCGGAGCCATCCGCAGTAGAGATTGCAACAGGAGCGCAAGTAGAATCTATTAGGTTGCAGTGGGACGAGTCTACTGAGGCTGATCTGGATGAAGAATGGTTGCTTTTTGCCCAGGAACTTTCCCCTCAGCAGGTGCAAACGATTCATGTTTTACTTGGTGCAAATTCTGATACGGAGCTGATGCGTCTGGCTGAGCAATATGGAACGATGCCTACGCTTCTACTGGATGAAATTAATGATGTAGCTATGGAAACGATCGGTGATCTTCTGATTGATGGTGATCGGATTGTTCCTGATTATATAGATGTGTTCGAACATGTGAAGAGGTGATAGGCAGTGACAGAACTTAAAATACCAAAGCGGCTGACCACCGCACTTGTAAATTCATTAACGGCGGGTGTTGTCCCGCGCATAGGACTGGAGCAGATTGCTGTTGGTCGGAAACCGGAAGTGGAAGCCATCTTGCGGGATATGGACAATATTGCGGAGGGTGGCGCTGCGTTTAAACTCATTACTGGCCGTTACGGTAGCGGTAAAAGCTTTCTTTTGCAGATGATTCGTAACTATGCGATGGACCGTGATTTCGTTGTGGCAGATGCGGATCTGTCACCTGAGCGACGATTGGTGGGAACCAAAGGGCAGGGACTTGCTACATATCGCGAACTGATGACTCGTCTGTCTACACGCACACGCCCGGATGGGGGAGCGTTGGAGCCAATTTTGCAAAAATGGATCGCAGGGTTGCAACAATCCACGATGCAGAGTCAGAACCTGCGCCCGGATGATCCCGCTCTGCCGCTTGAGGTAGAGAAGCAGATCTATGCAGTGACGGGGGAAATGCAGAATCTGGTCCACGGCTTTGATTTTGCCAAGGTACTGGCGTCATACTGGAACGGGTACAAGCTGGCAGATGATGATCGCAAACAGGCGGCGCTTCGCTGGCTTCGAGGAGAGTTTGCAACCAAAACGGAAGCAAAAAAAGAACTGGCTGTTGGGGTTATCATTGACGATGACAACTGGTATGACTACTTCAAATTGTGGTCTGAATTCACAGCACGCATTGGTTACAAAGGATTGCTGTTGTTCATTGATGAAGCGGTGAATCTGTACAAAATTACAAACAGTGTCTCCCGTCAAAGCAACTATGAGAAATTGCTGACCATGTTCAATGATACGATGCAGGGCAAGGCAGAGCACCTGGGCATATTTGTAGGCGGTACGCCGCAATTTGTGGAGGATGAACGGCGCGGATTATACAGCTATGAAGCGCTTCGCTCCAGGCTTATTGATGGTCGTTATGCAGCCAAAGCGTATGCGAATTACACAGGTCCGATCCTGAAGTTGGCGATGTTATCGCATGAAGAGATTCTGATTCTGCTCCAGAAGCTGCGACAGATTCATGCCCTGCATTTTGGATACAGCGCAAGTCTGACGGATGAACAATTGGTTGATTTTATGCAAACGGCGGTGAACCGGCTGGGTGCGGATGAATTGCTGACCACGCGTGAAGTGGTACGCGACTTTATGGATGTATTGCACACGTTACACCAGAATCCCGAAGTGACATATACTCAATTACTTGGCGAGCGGGTTGCCCAACCTCAGGAAACGGGTAAAGGGGAAGATGCTTCAGCAAATACGGATGATCTGGACGATTTCCTGGCGGAGTTTGAATTATGAGTGATAATCCGTTCTATCGGCTGGCGCCGTTTGTTCAGGAATTTATTTATAAAAAAAGATGGGAATCGCTTCGTCCTGCCCAGATTGAGGCATGCAATATCTGTTTTCATACCCCGCATCATATGCTGATTGCGGCGGGAACGGCCTCTGGCAAGACGGAGGCGGCTTTTTTTCCTGCATTGACCGAGCTGTATGAGCGGCCTTCCAAATCGGTTGGCATTTTGTATATTGGACCTCTGAAAGCCCTGATTAATGATCAATTCGAACGTCTTAAGGATCTGTTATCTGAAGGAAATATTCCGGTTTGGCATTGGCACGGGGACGTACCTCAGGCGGAGAAAACAAAACTGATGAAAAATCCGTCCGGTGTGCTCCAGATAACGCCTGAATCGCTGGAAGGTCTGCTCATGAATCGACCAAATGCAATCCCGGCACTGTTTCATGACCTGCGGTATGTCATTATCGATGAGGTGCATGCTTTCATGGGAGCGGATCGGGGGATTCAAGTACTCAGCGAACTGGCCAGAATCGAGCGTATGGCTGGCTGTGCACCGCGAAGAGTGGGCTTGTCCGCTACACTTAGTGACTATGACGCGGCTACATCTTGGCTTGCTGCCGGAACGCAGCAGGGGGTGGATGTGGTCTCTTCCCCGGGCGGTCGCAAGCTGCGACTGCGGGTGGAACATTTCTCTTTTCCAGATGCGCAGGACGAGGAGCAGGCGGAGCAGCTTCATAACGCACGCAAAGCCTACTACGACTTCATTTATGAGAGCACACATCGTAAAAAAGCGTTGATCTTCACCAACAGCCGCACAGATGCTGAAGTCACCATTCTTGAGATGCGACGGGTCGCGGCTCGCAGGCAGGAACGTGATGTGTTCCATGTGCATCATGGAAGTATCTCGGCCATGCTGAGGGAAGAGACGGAAGCTGCCCTACGCACCGGATCGGGGCCCGCGGTTGCTGCGGCAACGGTCACGCTTGAATTGGGCATCGATCTGGGCGAACTGGAACGTGTGGTTCAGCTCGGTGCACCGTATAGTGCTTCGAGCTTTGTACAGCGTCTGGGACGTTCAGGGAGACGAGAGGATATGGCATCAGAGATGCTTTTTGTATGTCCGGAGGAAGAGGACGAGGAAGCGCAATTGCCAGCACGTATGCCCTGGACGTTGATGCGTGCGATTGCTGTTATCGAACTATATGTAAAAACGAAGTGGGTCGAGCCGCTTGAAGCTCGCAAAATGCCCATAGGTGTGCTCTACCATCAGACGATGAGCATGTTGAAAAGTATGGGGGAGGCGGAGCCGAGAGATCTTGCAGAAGCCATCCTTTCATTGGCTCCATTTGCGTTGATTAGACCTGATCAATATCAGGTTTTCCTGAATTACCTGATTGAGACGGATCATCTGCAATGGACAGAGGATCGAACATTGATTATCGGTCTGACTGGTGAGAAAATCGTGAATAATTATCGCTTCTATGCGGTGTTTAAGGATGATGAGGAACATAAAGTACTAAACGGCTCGGAAGAGATTGGTTCGATTACAACCGTACCCCCACCGGGCTATTGCTTCTCGCTCGCAGGCAAACTGTGGAAAGTGGAAGAGGTCGATCACAAGCACAAGGCTGTGTATGTGAAGTCAGCAAAAGGTAAAGTAGATACGTTATGGCTTGGAGCGGGAGGAGATATTCATACGTCGGTGGTACAGAAAATGCGTGAAGTGTTGTCCGACTCCGTGATCTATCCCTACCTGTCGCCACAAGCCGTCAATCGACTTGAACGGGCACGCCGCCTAGCTCGTGAAAGCGGACTGTTGAAGCAGGTCGTCATTCCGGCAGGGGGAGATTCGATGTACGTTCTTCCTTGGGTGGGGAGTAAATCATTCCGTACATTGGAGCGCCTGATGAAGCATAATCTGTTCAAGAAACTTGCCTTGCGTTCGGTTGTGCCCATGGAGCCATATTATTTTGTAGTGTCCGGCAAGGTAGATGAACGAACATTGTTAGCCGAGATTATGAGTGAGTGTCGGACGGCTGAAGACGCATCTGCGTTACTGGCTGAAGATGAAGCGCCTTATCTGGGCAAGTATGATGAATTTGTCGCGCCGCCTTTGATCCGTGAGGCTTTTGCCGTAGATGGGCTGGATCTGGATGGATTGAAGGCAGGTTTAAAGCAAACATTGGAGTGGGACTCCTCAGGCTCCAACCGGATATGACGTTTTTACGTAATCAGAGTACTCGAAGAATGGTACAGCGATCGAAGCGACTCGGTGTAATAATTCAGTTCAACTTTTTATACGGAATAGGGTTGACACCATCTCACCTCCCATGTAATATATGAAAAGTCGTCACACACGAATTACATCAAATTGCATATATCATTTCGTATAACCTCGCAGGCCGAAAGTGTACACAGGGCGAGGGTCTCTACGGGAAGCCTATACTTCCTAACTACGATGCCAAGGAATCAATGTATTCCTTGCTCGTAGTTAGGATTTTTTGCATTTAGATGGTGTCTGTGACCTTGGCATGAACCAACATGCGGGCGTATTTTTCTTATCATCAGGAGGTTTATTCACAATGAAATATTATCTGTCCGTTCTCGCGGGAGCGATGAGCTATGGCATATTATCCACGATTGTGGTTCTGGCGTACGGCGAAGGATATAAACTTGGAGAGGTTGTGGGAGCACAGCTGATCACAGGTTTTCTTCTATCCTGGATGCTGGCGCTATACACAAAATTTAGAACAAAACGTAAGTCACAGGCAAATGGCAAAGCATCAGGAGCCGTGGCACAGGTATTCAAACGGTTGACGTGGAAACAACGTCTGATATTGATGGCTGCTGGAACACCAACGGTAATTACTGGTCTCGTGTATTATCAGTCTTTACGTTATATCCCGGCTTCACTTGCCATTATCCTGTTGTTCCAGTTCACATGGATTAGCGTATTGATTCAGGCGATAAGCAAACGTCAACGTCCAGACAAAGTCACGTTCCTGACGTTGATCATTCTGTTTGGTGGAACCTTGCTGGCAGCGGGTTTCCTGGAACAAGGATTGGGTGAGTTCAACGGTCTGGGTATTGCTCTTGGTCTAATGGCAGCCGTAAGTTATTCCTTGTTTGTATTATTCAGTGGCAAAGCGGTTCCTTCAGCGCATCCAGCCTTCCGCAGTGCGTGGATGGTTACAGGCGGATTGATCCTGCTGTGCATTTTGTTCCCACCGACATTCCTCTTTAACGGATTGATCTGGAGCCAGTTGCTTGTATTTGGATTGCTGCTTGGATTCTTCGGGGCTTTCATTCCACCAGTACTGTTCGCTATCGGCGTTCCGCATATTGGTGGTGACATGGCCGGAATCCTGGGTGCAGTGGAGCTTCCAATTGCAGTATTGTTATCCTCAATCGTGCTCCATGAGCATGTCAGCGGATTGCAATGGTTCGGAGTCATTATTGTGCTCATTGGTGTAGCCCTGCCAGAGTTGTATAAATTACGAATGAGAAGAAGTCGGAATACACCGATCTATTCCTGAGTTATACAAAAAGGGATATTGCGAAGCATGAACGGGAATACCCGTAGATAAGCCTGAGAAATCAGGCTTTTTTGATTGAAATATTCTATATAATTTGAACTAACATTTACACGAAACGGAGAGGACAGAAATAACCTGAAGAAGCGAAGCGTGCGCCTACAAGCTTTCTGCAAGAAAGCTACATCGGAAGCATACGCTATTCCCGGATTTTACCCTTTGAAAAAGGAAATCAAAAAATCTGGGGATAACAGCGATCGAAAGGTTGTTCTGTCATCGGAGTGTCCAGTGTAAATATTCTTTAGTCCCACTTATATGGCTCAACCGCAATAGCCCAGAGGGGTCATTTTCATTGTCATGCGAATCAGGTATGCTTAAAGAATACATCCGTCTGTGGATTGAATATTGATGGGACATCGAATGAGGAGTGTTTATATGAAAAGCTGGTTTGGAAAAACATGGCCTTGGTTAACACTGGGCCTGACCGTTGTTGTATTGCTTGGATCATTTTTGGTTTATTTTATGGGCAAAGACCTATCCCCGGGATCGGGAAGTGCTGTAACTGCACAAGCCGAGACAGCGGAGGATTTGAAGGGATATGAAGTCATTGATGTGGACGTGAGCAACGATGGTTTTGGACCAGACGTTATCGAGGTGAAAGCTGGCGTACCGACCAAAATCAACTTTATTCTGACCCGGTCGGTGACACATGTGAAATCAGTGGGATCACAAAAGCTTGGCATGGATCTATACATGCAAAAGGGACCCAATTATTATACGGTCGACAAAGATCTGCCCAAGGGAGAATATGAGATCCATTGCGGCATGTACATGATATATGCAACGATTAAGGTCGTATAAGCAGAAGGAGCAAAGTTTCGGGTCACCGAGCTTTGCTCCTTTTTTTGGTGCGTGATATCATGAGAAAGTGGGTAAAATCGATCAGGAGGTGGCTAAATGAAAGCGCTATTTATTGGAGGGACAGGCACCATCAGTACGGCCATTACGGAGATGCTTGCACAGCAAGGCTGTGAACTGTATTTAATTAATCGCGGCAATCAGAACGTTGACTTACCTAGTGAGGTCAACGTACTTCAAGCGGACATTAATGACGAGACACGTGTAGCGGAACTGATAGCTGATCTGGAATTTGATGTTGTGGCGGATTTTATCGCTTTTGTACCGTCTCAATTGGAGCGAGATTACCGTTTGTTCAAGGATAAAACCAAGCAGTTTATTTTTATAAGTTCAGCATCCGCGTATCAGACACCTTTGGCTGATTACCGGATTACGGAAGGTACGCCCTTATCGAATCCATATTGGGAGTATTCTCGCAACAAGATTGCCTGTGAAGACTATCTGATGAAACAATACCGCGAGCATGGGTTTCCTGTGACCATCGTGCGTCCGAGTCATACGTATGGCGACAAATCGGTACCTCTCGGTGTTCATGGTGCTCAAGGCAGCTGGCAGGTTCTCAAGCGTATCCGTGAAGGCAAACCCGTTATCATCCACGGAGATGGCACCTCACTGTGGACCATTACGCACAATACTGATTTTGCCAAAGGGTTTATCGGGCTTATGGGAAATATTCATGCCATTGGTGAATCGGTACATATCACCTCGGATGAATCCGTCACCTGGAATCAGATTCATGAGATTATAGCTGACGTGTTGGGCGTTAAGCTTCATGCGGTACATGTACCCTCTGAGTTCTTGGCAGCATGTAGCGATCAGGATCTTCGCGGCGGATTGCTGGGTGACAAAGCCAATACCGTTGTGTTTGATAACAGCAAGCTGAAGCGGCTTGTTCCGGATTTTGTAGCAACGACAAGAGCAGATCAGGGCATTCGACGTACGATTGAGCATATTCTGGCGCACCCTGAATTACAGACCGAAGATCCGGAATTTGATGGTTGGTGTGACAAGGTCGTTGGCGCATTGGACGAAGCGTTATTAAAGATCAGAGATGAGAAATGAGAAGTAAGGCGTTCATGATCAAGTGTTTACATTCATGCGCTTAATCGTTATAATCAAGAAAAAATGACACTTGTTAGGGGAGGCACCCCAACTTAGGACATCGTTCCTTTGTTGGGGTGCCTCCTTTTTTTGTGTGCCAAAAAGGAGAGTAGACGTTGAAGAAATCAGGAAAACGTGTGAAGAAACAAGCGGAACAGCTAACCAAAGTGGTACTGGCATTTGCGTTATTATCACCTCAAGCCCTTTTGCTTGAATGGGGCGCAACGACGGTAATGGCTGAAACGGTTGAAACGATCGGGATTGTATCCGATACGTCCAGCATGAAGGCTGTACAGTCCTCCAAGGTGAAAGTGGAGATGAACAGTGACGGTAAATACAGAATTGTATTACTACCAAACACAAATGTATTTTACGGTGGTGATACAGGGAATGTATCCACCATTATCGACCACAACGGATCTCCCGTGAACTTCAAAACATTGCCGCTAAATTATTATCGAATTAACAATAATGTGATTGAAATGTCCCGGCAAAAGGACAATGTCGAATATATTTTGCGTGTATCTATCGTTAATGCTACCTCACAAGGTGGATACATGAAGGTTGAACTGGAAGCCATCAACCGCAGTGGATCGGCACTGAATTTGGGTGGAACATTTTATTGGGATACGATGGTGAATGGCAATGATGCATCTCCGTTTGAAGTCATCGAGAATGGATGGCGCAATTACAGCGGCGGTGTTCAGGTGACGGCTTTTTATGCGAATACGTACAATGTTGTGAATGCAGATCGCATATATATGGGCCAGTACAGTAGTCCAGACAGCGCCCAACTCACGGGAGGGTCTTCACCTTCAGCGTTCACTCCAGGCCAGACCGTTACGGCGAGTGATACAGCTGCACAATTTTGGTGGGACGCCAAGACAACAGCGAATCAGGCTTCACGTAAATTTTCAACCATTGTGGGGATTGGCCCCAAAAATGCTCCGCCTTCATTTACACTAACGGCTCCTTCTTCGGGGCAAACGTATTACAAAGGCGAGCAACTTCAGATCTCTGGTACAACACGAGATACGGATGTAGGCGACCTGTTGACTGTGAAATGGTCCATTGATGGTGGGTCGGAGAACATTCTGACCCAGATGGCCGCGACGGGTTCCGATCAATCTTTCAACACCAATTACACGTTGCCTGATACCCTGCCAGATGGTACGCATACGTTGCAAGTATGGGTCATGGATGACAAAGGTGGGGTGTCCTCAGCAGGAACCGTTAACTTTACAGTAAGAAGTTTTGTTGTGCCCGGAACGCCGACATATACATTGATTAATTCTAATAACTTGACGGTAAATTGGGAAAAGAAGGCGAATGATGCATCCGTTACGTATGAACTGAAGAATATGACGACGAATCAGATCGTGGATACAGGTATATCAAACAGTCGGCAGGTGACTGGACTCACTCCGAATACCAGTTATTCTTTTGCTGTACGAGCAAAAAATTCAAGTGGTTCCTATACGGGTTACTCCAGTCCATCCACCAAATATACATTGGCGAATCCACCCGCTGCTGCGGCTGTGACACAATCAGGCAACTCAGTTACAGCGAGTTGGAATAATAATAGCAATCCTGCGGGCACCCAATACAAAACGGAAATACGCAGTCCAGGCGGGCAAGTCCTTGCAACAGGAACAACAACGTCCACACGTACAGCGTTTGCGCTGACCGGGCTCGCGGACGGAAAATATGAAGTGTTTGTGGCGGCGCTGAATGGCGAAGGGATACAGACCCCGTATATATCCGCTGGAGAGATGATTAAAGATACGACGGGTCCAACTGCTCCTTCCGTTACAGTCACTCCATCCTTATGGACCAAGGAAGATGTTCTCGTCACGGTTGAAGAAGGAAAGGATGCCTTAAGCGGAACTCAGAAGACTGAAGTGAAAGTTGGTCCGGTAGGAGAATGGCGTGAATACAGCGCTCCGTTTACCGTAAGCAGTGAAGGCAACACAACTGTTATGGCACGCAGTATTGATGCGTTTGGTAATACGGGACAGGAAACGGTTGTGACAGCCAGGGTAGATCGGACGGCGCCAACGCCACCTGTCATCTCGCTGAATCCGCCCGATTGGACAAAAGCGGCGGTAATCGTGACATTAACGGAGGGTACGGACGAAGCAAGTGGCATTAGTCTGACACAGTACAAGCTGGGAAGTGAGGGAGAATGGATCGATTACAAGAATCCTTTTACACTGAATGAAGAGGGGATAACCGAGATTTACGCACGAAGTGTTGATCGGGCCGCCAATGTCAGTGCTTCCACTTCGGCAACAGCCAGAATCGACAAGACTGGGCCTGAGCAACCAACGATTACGTTAAGTGAAGAGGATTGGACGAATCAGGATGTAACTTTTGCGATAAACAGTGGTGAAGATACGGGCAGTGGGCTTGCCAAGAGTCAATATCGACTTAACAAAGAAGGTCCTTGGATCGATTATACGGGCGAAGTGACGGTTACCGATGAGGGAGAAACGATCGTATATGCACGCTCACTTGACCGTGTAGGCAATATAAGCACGTCCGCTCAGGCTACAGTTCGAATTGACACGACAGCTCCAACCGAGCCGGTGATTCGTTTAAGTCCTTCTGGATGGAGTAAAGAACATGTGCAATTCACTATCGCTGGAAGTGTGGATGAACAAGCGATATCCTATGAATACAGCATGAATGATGCCGCGTATATGACAGGAAATACAGGTACAGTTAGTACAAACGGCGCTACCACCATTCGGGCCCGAGCAAGGGATACCGTTGGCAATGTAAGCAAGGAAGTGAGTCGAATCGCCTATGTGGATCAGATGGCTCCCACGATTACTTTTGCACCGAACGGACATGGCTGGACGGACACGGACATATCCACTACCATTCAGTATGCCGACGCCCACTCAGGCATTCAGGAATTGGAACGATTCTATCAAGTTACGAACAGTGCAGAATCACCGGATCATTGGCTTGAAGCTCGCTCTGACCAGCATCAAATATCCATCGAATCGGAAGGCATATGGTACATCCATGCCAAAACCATGGACAGAGCAGGGAATACATATGAGACAACATCTTTGCCTTATCAGATTCAACGCAAGCCTGAGCAACCAAGTCATGTGAAAATAACACAGATTGGTGAGACATCAGCTGAACTTACAGTGGATCTGCCAACGGGGGAAAGGTATACCGATGGATATCAGTATGAGATAACGAATAAAACAACAGGACAGTCATGGACACTGGATTATCCTAATCACAGTATAATCGATCACTCCCTAAGCGGTGGTCAGGTCTATGAATATGAAGTTAGAGTGAGAAACCATACCGGAGTAAGTGATGCAGTAAGCGTTCAAGTATTAACTACCCCGGCAGCTCCCGGAACGTTGCACGTTCGAAAAGTAGATTCACAGCCCAATTTAGCCGAAATTCAATTTGATTCAGTACGAGGAGCAGATGCTTACCGCATCATCGCGACTACTTCGGACGGTGCCACCGTATTTGATCAGACGGTATCTGATCCTGGTAGCCTTCCCTATGTCAGCAACCTCGTTCCAGGAACCATTCATAACATCTCGGTAACGGCAATGAATGAAAGTGGCGCAGGTGGTAGCAGTAGAGCCGGATTTCTCACACTGCCGGCAATGCCCGGTGAGTTTATGGCCGTTCAAATTCAGGAGCATGATATTTCATTAGAATGGGAGACAGTGACTTCTGCAACGTATTATGGTCTTTCACGCGATGGAACAGCCATATATGAAGGAGAGCAGACGGAGTATCTGGACTCGGGTCTGGATAGCGGAATGGAGTACAGCTATGCGTTAATTGCCGGAAATGAGACAGGACCAGGAGCGTTGGCAGCATTACCTTTGCTAAAGACGTTACCTGGACAGGTGTCCGGTTTACAGGTATCAGATGCTTCCACCGCGAGCCTTCGTCTGAATTGGGAGGCAGTACGAGGAGCCGATCGTTATGAGTTATGGTTGAATGGAGAGAAGTCGGGAACGGTTCCTGCTGGAACCCAAGAATGGGTCTTTGCGGGACTGAGTTCAGGAACATCTTATCAACTGGATATACAAGCAGTGAACGGAAGTGGACAGGGGATGCGCAGTTCGGTATCAGGAACAACGTTACCAGAAAGCCCGTCGGGACTTCACGTTGTTCAAGTAACTGAACAGGTAGCAATCTTGAGCTGGAAGCCTGTTGCTGGGGCAACGAAATATCGGGTGGTCATCGATGGACAGAGCCATGAGATATCAGATACACAACTCGCAGTTCACCACCTGTCAAGCAGTCGTGAGTATACCTATGAAGTACAGGCGGGCAATGCTACCGGGTACGGTGCATCCACCAGTAGTACAATTCTTACGCTACCTAGCAGGCCGGAAGGACTGAATGTCTCATCGACTGGTGAGACAAGTATAGGACTTGCATGGCAAGCTGTAGATACGGCGAATCTCTATATTGTGAAAATCAATGGAACAGAAGTGGGCAGAACATCAGAACTGGCCTACACGGTTGAGGGATTATTGCCAGGTACAGAGTACACTTTGGAAGTTCAGGCTACGAATGCTTCTGGTACAGGTGAGACAGCGCAGCTCATCCGATTGTCTAAACCTGTGTCGCCTGCCGAAGTACTTGTTGATCCAGGAGTACATCATGCAAAAGTGTCCTGGTCTATGGTGGAAGGTGCCGCTGAATACGTGATTGAGCAGAATGGCAAGGAGATCTATAGAGGAATGGAGAATGGAGCAACGATTACAGGGCTCCAGGATGGAACGTGGCATCGCTATCAACTATGGGCTGTCAACAGACAGGGAACTCGTTCTGAAGCGACGGATGTATCTCTGCTGACTTTGCCTGAGAAACCCGTTAAGGTTGCAGTATATGATGTGGCAAAAAACAGCCTGGGTCTGGATTTCAGTGACACTGATGTTCAAGGGGCAGATCATTACGTCATTGAACGGGATGGAAGAGAGATCACTCAGATGGATTCAAGTGAAACCAAATTTGTAGACAAGGATCTGTTGCCAGGAACGAAATATACTTATGCGATTCGGGCAGTCAATGGGAGTGGAACAAGTGCGCCGCTTACTTTCAGTGTAATGACTCAAACATTGCCATTGGTTGCAGAAAGTATCACAGTGAAAGCCAAAACACATGCGGTGGATCTGGCTTGGGATGTTGTTCAGGGAGCGGCTGCATATGAAATTCGTAATCGGGTAACGGGAGATGTGCAGAGCGTGTCTGAACCGTCTGTACATCTCAATAGCATGCTGGATGGCACAGCGTATGAATTCGAACTTGTTGCGATTAATGAAGATGGTTATCGGTCAGAGCCTATTCAGATTCAGGTTTTAACGAAACCCATATCACCTCAGACGGCAGGCATAACACACATCACAGATCAGACTGCGGTATTGGACCTGACTGGAAGCTCCACACGGGGAGCAGAGCAATTCATTATTATGCGGGATGGTGTTGAAGTCGCTAAGGTTCCAGCAGATCAAACTTCATTTGAAGATGATGGACTGACACCAGGAGCGCATTACACATATACCATCAAAACATCCAATGCAACGGGAGAGAGTGATTCCGGTTTCGAAGTTTACTTACGAACGTTGCCTGCGACCATTCATGAACCTTTACATGCAAGTATGATTGGGGAAAAGGAGGGATGGATCTCTTGGACAAAGGTACAAGGTGCGGAGGGATATACCATAGTTATTGGAGATCAGATCATCACCACGATTGAAGAAGGGGATATCACAGAGGTGAGATTAACTCATCTGGAGAGTGCAACCCAATATGATCAGGTACAGATTATTCCTTATAATACGGCTGGTTCAGGAAGCCCAATGACCGTGACTCCTTTTTACACCTTGCCTCATGTTGATTCACTGGAAATGATGATATACCCCGAGACTGATCATGCCAAACTGGAATGGGACTTCCCTTATGGGAACGAAACTTTCGTTATATTACTGGATGGTACAGAAGTATACCGAGGTAAACAAAAAGAGTTTATTATTGATCAACTGGATGCAGGCAAGCAGTACCCGATTGAAATCTACACAGAGAATGACCAGGGAGATGCATCGGAGAAGCTCGTGTATTCTGTCCTGACCAAGCCAGCTGCTCCTGTCAAAGTAGAGTTTAATTCAGCGAAGGACCACATTCGTCTTATATTGGAACAGAGCCGGGTCGAAGGTGCCGAGTTGTTTATCATTGAGCGGGATGGTGCGGAGATTGCTCGTGTTCCTGCAGACGAACTGTTCTATGACGACAAGGAACTCGAACCGGGCGTGAATTATATCTATACAGTGAAGACCATGAATGCCTCGGGCAGTAGTGATGGTGGTTATTACCTTCATGCAATGACTTTGCCCGGTAGTGCTTCTTCTCCTCCTGTAGTAGAGGGGCGTTCCATGTATGGTGCAGACATCGTATGGGAACTGATTCCTGGTGCTGCGGGTTATCGAGTTTATCGAAATGAAGAGCTTGTGGGAACAACAACGGAGACATCCATACATGTGTCTGAATTAATCAGTGCAGAGCGTTATACTGACTTTGCAATCATTCCATTTAATGAGGCAGGGGAGGGTGAGGCGCTCCAGGTTCCGGAATTCGAGACATTGCCTTCCGAGGATCTGACAGTTGCAGCCGTAGCGCAAGACACAAGTGCGATTAAGCTAAATTGGGAACTGGATTCCACGAATGAGGTGGTTGTGATCACCCATAAAGATCGTGAGATCTATCGTGGCACGCAGCGAAGTTATGTATGGACAGGATTGAATGCCGAGCAGCATTATGAAGTGGAAGTATGGACGGAGAATTCAGCGGGTGAAAAAAGTGAAAGCAAACGGGCAGCAGCCATGACTTTTCCGTTTTCACCATCCGCCTGGAGCGGTAGTGGTACAGCTTCAAATCCAGCAGATACTTCGGAACAAGCCGATGAGGTGAGTTCACAACCTGAAACCTCTGAGCAACCTGATGTACCTGCGAAAAAAAATATAAAATTTATTGATATCAGCCAAACATTCAATAAAGATCAGATCACCTGGCTGGCGGAACAAAATATCATTCAAGGTGTAAGTGAAACTCGCTTCGAGCCACGTCGTCCGATCACGCGTGCAGAATTTACCGCATTAATCGTGCGTCTGATGGGTGTGGACACAACGGTTAATGAACAACATGGATTTCAGGATGTGAACGATGAGGATTGGTTTGCTCCTGAGATTAAGGCAGCCGTTCATCATGAGATGGTTCAAGGAATGGGGAACGGCAAATTCTCTCCACATGCGCTGGTGACACGGGAACAGGCATCCAAGATTATAGCAAATGTTGTTCGTAAAATCAGAACGGAACCGCTGACTTCCCCAAGAACGTTTACCGACCAGACTGATGTATCTAATTGGGCCAAAGAAGAAGTGCAGGAACTTGCAGGTTTGTACATGATTACCGGATATGAAGACGGCAGCTTCCGTCCCATGCACCACTTAAGCAGATCCGAAGCTGCAGCGCTGATCTTCCGTTTAAATAAGCTGATTCAAGTCATGGATGAGAAGCGCATAGATCAAGTGGAGAAAGCGTCAGCGTTCGATCGTCATATCTAGATTGAATTGATTCTACATGTGATACTGCAATCATCGGCAGTAACGACATTACCGCTTGATTGGTTTTTAATGTTATAATAGTTGCCAATATGATAAAAAAGGGTAATGAACAATGGTGATGAATAATGAATAATAAATTTATCCGGATATATGAAGATATTGCAGATCGTATTCGGACTGGAGAGATTGAGGCAGGTACGCTGCTTCAATCGGAACTGGATCTATCGGAAAGTTATCAAACGTCTCGAGAGACTATTCGCAAAGCATTGAAAATGTTGTACGAAGAAGGTTACATTCAGAAGATTCAAGGCAAGGGCTCGATTGTACTGGATATACGCAAGATCGATTTTCCCATCTCAGGTCTGGTTAGCTTCAAGGAATTGGCCAAAAAAATGGGACATCGTGCTCAAACGTATGTGAAGGTTTTCGAGGAGCAACAGGTGGATCAGGCGTTGCACAAGAAGATTAACTTTGGTCTGAATGAACAGGTCTGGGAGATCAGACGTGTGCGCAAAGTGGATGGAGAGCACGTCATACTGGACAAAGATTACATTAGCCAGCGGCTTGTTCCTGGGCTCAGCAAAGAGATCTGTAATGATTCCATCTATCAGTACATTGAGCAAGAGCTCGGGCTTTCCATTTCGTTTGCCAAAAAAGAGATTTTGGTGGAAGAACCCACCGCCGAGGACAGGGAACTGCTTGACCTTGAAGGTTTCCACAATGTGGTTGTGGTGAGGAGCCAGGTGTACCTGGAGGATGCCAGTCAATTTCAGTATACGGAGTCGAGGCATCGACCGGACAAGTTCAGATTTGTGGATTTTGCACGACGCAGATAAGTTAATCAAGATCGATCAGAGAGTACCTTTCACTGTATTATTCAGTGGACAGGTACTCTCTTTGGTTATGGGGGAATCCGAAGATCGTCCATCAAGAACCGCTTAATGTCAATGTTCTTCCTGCATAACGGAGGGTATGATCACAATATATACGAGGCCGAGGAGTGAGGGAATTGAATCACGTGACAGCGAAATCAAATGTTCGCATATGGGAAGAAACCAGAGATATTCCAACCTATGGTACAGGTAAACCGGACAAAAATCCGATGTTTCTTGAAAAGCGAATCTATCAGGGAAGTTCGGGTAAGGTGTACCCGCATCCTGTGATCGACAGCATTGAAGATGATGCCAAAATGAAGTCGTATCGATTAGTTATTCTTGAAAATGAATATGTACGTATCGAGATGATGCCCGAACTGGGGGGACGGATCTATCGTGCGCTGGATCGGACCAACAACTACGATTTTGTATATTATAACCGGGTGATTAAACCTGCACTTGTGGGTCTGGCAGGGCCATGGATTTCCGGAGGAATTGAATTCAACTGGCCACAGCATCATCGGCCAAACACTTTTGGTCCAGTCGACTATACATTTGGCAGTAATGAAGATGGAAGCGCTACCGTGTGGGTGGGTGAGATTGATCGCATGTATGGTACCAAAATGACCGCTGGCTTCACACTACATCCTGGCAGAGCCTATCTTGAAATCCATGCCGAGGTATACAATCGCACCAGCGCACCTCAAACTTTTTTATGGTGGGCCAATCCGGCTGTAGCTGTCAACGATCATACGCAATCTGTGTTTCCACCTGATGTAACGGCTGTGCTGGACCACGGAAAACGGGACGTATCCCGCTTTCCCATCGCAACCGGAACCTATTACAAGATGGACTATTCTGAAGGTGTGGATATCTCGCGATACAAAAACATACCGGTTCCAACATCCTATATGGCTTATAAGTCGGATTATAATTTTGTGGGGGGTTATGACCACGGGGTTCAGGCAGGTTTGTTGCATGTAGCCAATCATCATATTTCTCCGGGCAAGAAACAATGGACCTGGGGGAACGGGGAATTCGGGCAAGCCTGGGATCGCCAGTTAACGGACGAGGACGGGCCTTATATTGAATTAATGACCGGGATTTATACCGATAATCAGCCTGATTTTACGTGGTTACAGCCCTATGAAGCGAAATCATTCTCGCAGTATTTTATGCCGTATAAAGGAATTGGTATGGTCAAAAATGCAACGATTGATGCAGCGGTTAATCTGGAAATGGACGAAACGACCGGAATGGTAACCGTGATGGTATATGCGACGTCGGTTTTTGAACAAGTGACCGTTGAAGTGATAGGATCAACCACGGTATATCTCCATGAGAGATGTAATATCTCACCTAGGGAACTATATAAATCTTCATTCCCGTGGAGCGGACAAGATGAATGGCATCAATTGAAGTTAAGTGTTCGAACTGCGGAAGGAAGACAGCTTGTGGCCTATCAGCCTGAACGTTCTGAGATTCAGGAAGTTCCAGACCCGGCCACACCACTCCCGCTACCATCCGAGATTCGTACGAATGAACAACTATATCTGGCGGGTCTTCATCTGGAGCAATATCGGCATGCCACGTATGAACCGGAACCTTATTATCTGGAAGGTTTAATGCGTGATGCAACGGATATTCGTCTAAACATTGCGTATGGCACATTGCTGCTGCGTAGAGGGTTGTTCCAAGATGCAGAGAAGCATTTCAGACAGGCCGTACAATCGCTGACATGGAAAAATACGAATCCGTATGATAGTGAAGCTTTTTACCAACTCGGTCTGAGTTTGAAACTACAGGGGAAACAGGAACAAGCCTACGCAGCACTGTATAAAGCCGTATGGTCTGCACAGTATCAGGATACGGGTTATTACATGCTTGCTCAGATCGATACGGCGTTACATCGGAACATCGAAGCGTTGAATCACATCGAACGTTCGCTGATTCGTAATACCAGAAATTATAAGGCTCGGCATCTGAAGGTGGCTCTGTTACGTAGATTGGGTCAAGATAAACAGGCGATCCAATATGCGCGTGAGACACTGGAACTGGACCCGGTTGAATTTGGAGCTGCACATGAATTAGTCCTGATCTATAGCAGAGCGACTACACCTTCAGAGAGAGAAGCGGGGCAAACACATGAGCATTTCCATCGTCTGATGCGAGGAGACGTTTATAATTATCTGAATCTAGCCGCAGACTACGCGGATTGTGGATTGTGGGAAGAAGCACTGACGGTACTCTCTTATGTTGAATCCGAAATTGCACAGCCGTATCCTATGGTTGGTTATGCTCGGGCTTACTTGTATCGTCAGCTGGGGGATGTGGAGCAGGCCCGGGAGTGTCAAAAGCAGGGGAAAGCTGCTCCAACGGATTATTGTTTTCCTAATACGTTATTTGAATTCATGGTGCTTCAGGATGCATTGGCAGTGGATTCGAATGATGCGCGTGCTCACTATTACCTGGGAAATTGGTTATATGATCATAAACGATACGAGGAAGCAATCACCCATTGGGAAACTTCACGCGAGGTGGATGCTGCATATTCGACTGTACATCGGAATCTGGGACTGGCTTATTATAACAAGTCGAATCGTCCCGATCTTGCACTGGCAGCATTGGAGGAAGCTTTCCGATTGGATTCACAGGATGCCCGAATCTTCTACGAGTTGGATCAGCTGCGCAAGAAGATGGGGTATTCCTGCGAGCATCGAATCAAACAGCTGGAAGATCACATGGAGCTGGTTCATCATCGTGACGACCTGTACATTGAGTGGGTAACTTTATTGAATATGCAGGGTAGCCATCAAGAAGCATGGAATGCCCTTCAGACCAGGCGATTTCATCCATGGGAGGGTGGAGAAGGCAAGGTAACAGGACAATATGTTACGGCACTGACGGAACTGGCAAAGCAAAATCTGGAGAAACAACAACCTGAACTAGCATTGGAATTGTTGAAGAAGGCTTTGGTTTACCCGGAGAACTTAGGTGAAGGTAAATTGGAGGGAGCCGGAGACAACCCCGTTTACTTTTATCTTGGCTGTGCCTACCAGCAACTGAAGAGTAATCAGGCGGCAGAGGAAAGTTTCCACAAAGCATCCATCGGTTTGAATGAACCGGCAAGCGCGATGTTTTATAATGATCAACCGCCGGAATCCATCTATTATCAGGGTCTGGCCTGGCAGAAACTTGGCAATGTGAAGGAAGCAAACCGACGCTTTAACAAACTCATTGACTATGCGGAAAGACATATGCATGATCACATCCGAATGGATTATTTTGCGGTATCTCTGCCCGATTTTCTAGTATTCGACGACGATCTCAATCAGCGAAATGAAGAACATTGCAGGTATATGCGGGCATTGGGTCTTCTGGGACTGGATCGAACGAGTGAAGCCGAACTTGAGCTGGAGCGGGTACTGGAGAAGAATCCCAATCATCAAGGGGCAATCATCCATCGTTAATTGATAATCGTTTCAACACATCCCATTTATATCGAAGGAGTTATATAATCCATGAATGATATAGCAGGTAGCCAGATTCGCTTTATATTGGACGCGGAAGACAAAGAGATTCGTGCGGGTCGCATGACTGGCAGTGGCGGCAAAAGCCCACGAGGGGAATCGTACGATTTTACCAACTATTATATGACTCGTAATGCTAAACCCCATATTCCCGTGGTAGGTGAATTTCATTTCTCCAGATTCGCTTACTTGCAGTGGGAAGAAGAATTACTGAAGATGAAGGCAGGCGGGGTGAGCATTGTCGCTTCGTATGTTTTCTGGAATTTTCACGAGGAGCAGGAAGGCGAATTTATTTGGTCAGGAAATCTGAATTTGCGGCACTTTGTGGATCTGTGTGGCAAACATGAGCTGCCGCTGATTGTGCGAATTGGTCCATTCTGTCATGGGGAAGTGCGTAATGGGGGGATGCCGGATTGGCTATTCAGTTATCCTTTCGAAGTCAGGTCGAACGATGAAGGGTATCTATATTACGCCAAGCGATTATATCGGGAGATTGCCCGTCAGCTCAACGGCTGTTTTTATCAGGAGGGTGGCCCTGTGATCGGGGTACAGTTGGAAAATGAGTATATGCACGCTGGCGCACCCATGGATGCCTGGGGGTATACCCGCGAAAAATACATTACCTCCGGCCGGGATGGACGAGAACATCTGAAGATGCTTCGCCATATTGCCGAAGAAGTCGGTATGAAGCCGATGTTCTATACTGCCACGGCCTGGGGCAAAGCTGCGGTGCCTGAAGAAGGAACGTTGCCTATGCTCGCGGGGTATGCATACACACCATGGATTCCCAATCAGCCTCCAAGCCGGGAGTATTTATTCCGGGATCTGCATATGAATCCTGTGGAAGAAGTGGATTATGACAGTCTGGAGTATCCTGCTGCGTATTGCGAGCTTGCTGGGGGCATGCAGGTCAGTTATCACGCTCGTCCGGTTGTTGATGCGGACAGTGTCGAGGCGATGACCATTGTGAAACTTGCGAACGGAAGCAATCTGGTTGGGTATTATATGTATCACGGAGGGACCAATCCGATAGGCAAAAATTCACATATGAACGAACAGGCATTGCCGAAAATGACATATGATTACCAATCTCCACTCGGGGAATTTGGACGTATTGGTGAATCGTATGACCGCATTCGTACCTTGTCCATGTTCCTCGAGGCATACGGTGAGTTGCTTGCGCCAATGGGTTGTGTTGTACCGGATGGTCAACAATTGATAACCCCGGAGAACACGTTGGATTTGCGCTGGTCTGTTCGGCAACAAGCAGGCTCTGGATTTCTGTTCATAAATAATTATCAGGATCATGTGGGGATGCCTGATCAAGATATCCAATTGGAACTGCATACCAGCAAAGGGACTGCTTCTTATCCCAGAGAAGGAACGATGCGGCTGAAATCCGGCATGGCGGCCATTCTGCCTTTCCATATGAATCTGAATGGAATGAAGATCATTAGTGCTACCGTTCAGCCACTGATCCGATTCATGGTAAATCAGGAGCTTACAGCTGTCTTTTATGCCCATGAAGGTATGGCGCCTGAGTATGTTGTTGATGCAACATCTGTTACAAATGTGGATATGCCCGAAGGTACAGTATCTGAGCAGGGAAATGAGGTTGTGATACACCCGATTGCCGGCAAGGACCATCATCTACGAATCACGACATCGGATGGGGTGGGAATACGAATCATTACGTTGACCCGTGAAGAGGCCTTGAATGCCTACCGTTTCCGTGTGGACGGAGAAGAAAGGCTTGTAATTAGCAGCAGTCATCTGTATATGCAGAATGAGATGCTCATATGTACATCTGTGGAGCAATCAGAGATCGAGGTATCCTTCTATCCGGCTCCAGAGCATGTTTCAGCTTCCGAATATGCTGTGTCATCACAGTCGAAGCCGGGAATATTCGGTACGTATACATTCCAAGTTTCGCCTTACGAGCCTGCTGTAGAGGTTGATTACCCCAAAGAGTATGCAGCAACACTGAGATTGGACACAGCGTGGCCGGAACAAGTAGATGACGTGTGGGTTGAGATTGATTATGAAGGAGACGTTGCAACAGCACATATTCATCATCAGATGTTAACGGATCATATTCACTATGGACACAGCTGGATGCTTGGTTTGAAGCAATCCCGTCATTTGCTGGCTGATCACGCGCTTCGTCTGTCTATAACCCCAATTCGAAAAGGGACGACTGAGAGTTATGTTAATCAGGCTTATGTGGAGCGGTTTGAGGGCGTGGAGATCGGGAAGTTTAATGAGATTCGGGTGAGACCACAGTATCGGGTTGGGTTGGTACTGACGGGTGTTAGGTGAAGACGCTTATTCAAATCAGGAGTTAAACAACAGATAAATAACAGATAAACAAGACTTAAACAACAGTTAACTTTCGTTAATAATACAGAGGGTTCTTTCTCCGAACGATGGTGAGGGGAGAGAGCCTTTTTTGCTGTGTTATGTAAAAACAAATGATTCCTAAAGATGGTAAAAAGATCTTGACTGGTAAGCGTTTTCAATTTATTATAATTTCATAACCTTAACGATAAAGTTTATTTAAACTAAATAACGTAAATTAAATAAAGTTAATTTTTATTTATTTAATAACCAAAAAACTTCTATTACCAACGATTTTAGTTAACTTCTTGCCTACTAGCAGGGTTAATTGAAATAAAAAAACAAATACAGGAGGTTCCAAACGAATGGTTAATCTGAAAAAGTGTACAATCTTCACGGTTATTGCTGCTCTCATGTTCATTGTATTAGGGAGTGCAGCACCCAAAGCATCTGCTGCTACAGGATTTTATGTAAGCGGTAACAAGTTATACGATTCCACAGGCAAGGCTTTTGTCATGAGAGGTGTTAATCACGGACATTCCTGGTTCAAGAATGATCTGAATACCGCTATCCCTGCCATCGCCAAAACAGGTGCCAATACGGTACGTATTGTTCTTTCGAATGGTAGCCTGTACACCAAAGATGATCTGAACGCTGTTAAAAATATTATTAATGTGGTTAACCAAAATAAAATGATAGCTGTACTCGAGGTACATGACGCCACAGGGAAAGATGACTATAATTCGTTGGATGCGGCAGTGGACTACTGGATTAGCATTAAGGAAGCTTTGATTGGCAAAGAAGATCGGGTCATCGTCAACATCGCCAATGAATGGTATGGGACGTGGAATGGAAGTGCATGGGCTGATGGGTACAAAAAAGCCATTCCGAAACTCCGAAATGCGGGAATTAAAAATACGCTAATTGTAGATGCAGCCGGATGGGGACAGTTCCCTCAATCCATCGTGGATTATGGACAAAGTGTATTTGCAGCCGATTCTCAAAAAAATACGGTCTTCTCCATTCATATGTATGAGTATGCTGGCAAAGATGCTGCAACGGTCAAAGCCAATATGGAAAATGTGCTGAACAAAGGATTGGCTCTGATCATTGGTGAATTCGGGGGATATCACACAAACGGTGATGTGGACGAATTTGCCATCATGAGATATGGTCAGGAAAAAGGGGTAGGCTGGCTTGCCTGGTCGTGGTACGGAAACAGTTCCGGTCTGAACTATCTGGACATGGCTACAGGTCCGAACGGAAGCTTGACCAGCTTTGGTAACACCGTCGTTAATGACACGTATGGTATTAAAAACACTTCCCAAAAAGCGGGGATTTTCTAATCCGCCAATGAAACAGGAACACTCTGACGGTTACGTCAGGGTGTTTTTTTAATAAAATAGCTCAATCTATAATGACTTTTGAATTTTTCCGTTTATATTTAAAATCTTTTGTTTTCAAAACAAAACAAAGATGATAAACTCGGATTAGGAATAAAACAAACATTATCGGAGGGAAACGAATAATGGTACAGAGTTTATGGGATGCATCACAGGCTTCTGAGAAAACAACAGGACTTGAGCAGTTGGTTTACCGATCCAATCTGATTGGATCTGATCGCAGTGTATGTAACATCTACGGTGGTAATACGTCTACCAAAACGACAGTGAAGGATTTTCGTGGTCGTGATGTAGAAGTAATGTATGTGAAGGGAAGCGGCTCTGATCTGGGTTCGATGGAAGCGAAACATTTTACCGGACTTGGGCTCGAAGACATTCGACCATTAATTGAACGTGAATCCATGTCGGATGAAGAGATGGTTGAATATTTGGGACATTGCATGATTGATGCCAAGCATCCGCGCGCCTCTATCGAGACTCTGCTGCATGCGTTCCTTCCATATAAACATGTGGATCATACACACCCGGATGCCATTATCAGCCTGTGTTGTGCGGATAACGGCAAGGAATTAGCGAAAGAGATCTACGGTGATCGATTTGTATGGGTGCCTTACGTACGTCCAGGTTTTACGTTATCTAAAATGATTGCTGAAAGCGTATTCTCGAATCCCAATGCCGAACTCGTATTGATGGAAAAACACGGACTTGTCACTTGGGGTGAAACATCCGAAGAATGTTACGCTCAGACAATCAAGATTATCAATGAAGCGGAAGCATTCATCGAAGCACGGGTGGACGAAGGAAGTTTGTTTGGTGGTGTGAAACACCCGGCACTTGCCGCTGATGTTCGGCGTCAGATCGTATCACGTGTAATGCCAACGATTCGTGGAGCGGTATCGGATAGCAAAAAAATGATTTTGTCCTTTGATGATCAAGAGGACGTACTTGCTTTTGTGGGCGGAGCAGATTCCCCGGAATTGTCTCAGGTGGGCGCAGCTTGCCCGGATCATCTGGTACATACCAAAGTGGTACCTCTGTTCATTGATTGGACACCCAATGCGGAAGATATTGAAGGTTTAAAAGCCAAGCTGGTAGAAGGTGTGGCTGCCTACAAAGAGCAATATCAGCAGTATTTTGAGAGCAACAAAAACGAAGGTGATGTCATGTTCGAAGCGGCACCTCGCGTAATCCTCATTCCAGGTGTGGGCATGATCAACACAGGTAAGAGCTGGGCGCTTTCCCAAGTAAGCGGAGCGTTGTATCATAGAGCGATTGCCGTTATGCGTGGAGCTACTAGCCTGGGTCAATTCGTATCACTCAGTGCAAACGAATCTTACAATGTGGAATACTGGCCGCTGGAATTGTACAAATTGTCTCTGGCTCCGGCCGAAACGGAGTTCTCACGCAAAGTGGCGTTTATCACAGGTGGCGCAGGCGGGATCGGAAGTGAAACAGCACGCAGATTGGTATCTGAAGGCGCACATGTGGTGCTTGCTGATCTCAACCTGGAGGGCGCACAGAAAGTAGCACAGGAAATCAATGATCAGTACGGTACGAATCGTGCTTATGCCCTGAAAATGGACGTCACCGATGAGGAAGCCGTTCAATCTGCGTATGCTGATGTTGCGGTGCAATATGGCGGAGTGGATATTATCGTGAACAATGCCGGATTGGCCACATCCAGCCCATTTGACGAAACGTCCCTGAAGGAATGGAACCTGAATATGAATGTTCTGGGTACAGGATATTTCCTTGTGGCTCGCGAAGCATTCAAGCTGATGAAACAACAGGGCATTGGGGGAAGCATGGTATTTATCGGGTCCAAAAACTCGGTGTATGCAGGTAAAAGTGCTTCTGCTTACAGCTCAGCAAAAGCGCTGGAAGCACATCTGGCACGTTGTATTGCAGCAGAAGGTGGAGAGTATGGCATTCGTGTCAACACGATTCTTCCAGATGCCATTCTACAGGGTTCAGCAATCTGGAACGGTTCCTGGAGAAATGAACGAGCAGCTGCATATGGAATTGAACCGGATCAATTGGAAGAGTATTATCGCAAACGGACGACATTGCTCGTGAATATCTATCCAAGAGATATTGCAGAAGGAATTGCATTCTTTGCTTCTTCGAAATCCGAAAAAACAACCGGTTGCATGATGACCATTGATGGCGGTGTACCGGCAGCATTTACACGTTAAAATAGGAGGGTTCTTGCGGATGGATAACCAAGTCAAGCAAGCGTATGAAGCAGCCAAGGCGTTGTATGCCCAGCACGGAATTGATACAGACGAGGTGCTGAACAAACTTGCGGAGATCAAAGTATCTGTACACTGCTGGCAAGGCGATGATGTCAAAGGCTTTCTGAATAAAGATGGGGAGTTAACAGGTGGTATTTCCGTTACAGGTCAATATCCGGGGGCTGCGACCACACCTGCAGAGCTTCGTAATGATCTGGAGCAAGCTTTTGCTCTGATTCCCGGCAAACATAAGGTCAATCTGCACGCGATCTACACGGATACAGACGAGCAGGTTGAACTGGATCAGATTGAACCGAAGCATTATGAGAACTGGGTGAAGTGGGCCAAAGAACAAGGACTCGGTCTGGACTTCAACCCAACATGTTTTTCCCATGAAAAATCAAGTGACGGGTTCACGCTCAGTCATCCAGATCCTGAAATTCGCAAGTTCTGGATTGATCACTGCAAGGCATCCCGCCGGATTGGTGCTTATTTCGGGGAACAGCTTGGTCAGACTTGTGTAACCAATGTATGGGTCCCGGATGGATTCAAGGATAATCCAGTTGACCGGTTGACACCACGCAAACGTCTCAAAGAATCGCTGGATCAAGTATTCGCCGAACCGCTTAATCCAGAGCACAATCTGGACGCGGTAGAGAGTAAGCTCTTTGGTCTGGGTTCGGAAGCATATGTGGTGGGCTCTCATGAATTCTATATGGGTTACGGTTTGCAAAATGATACGTTAATCTGCCTGGATGCGGGTCATTTCCATCCAACTGAAGTTATTTCCAATAAACTGTCTTCCTTGTCTTTGTTTACAAGTGGCATTCTGCTTCACGTAAGCCGACCGATGCGCTGGGATAGTGACCATGTGGTAATCATGGACGATGAGCTGCTGGAAATTGCCCGTGAACTGGTTCGACATGATCTGCTTGCGACCACACATATTGGACTGGATTTCTTTGATGCAAGTATTAACCGTGTAGCTGCATGGGTTGTGGGTACTCGCAACACGATTAAAGCCCTTCTCCGAGCGATGCTCGAACCTGTGGATGCCTTGAAACAAGCCGAGTTGGAAGGGGATTACACGTTGCGCCTTGCCTTAACGGAAGAGTTCAAATCTTATCCGTTTGGCGCGATCTGGGACTACTATTGTGCTCAGCAAGGCGTTCCAGTTCGTGAAAAGTGGATCACCGATATCAAAACCTATGAACAAGACGTATTACTACAGCGTGATAAATCATTGGTGTAACTGTATTTAAGTTTCGTATAAACCACTATGGAATGAAAATTCCGTGGTGGTTTTTTTGGCATAATCACATTGAAATGCATAAGTAAGGCGATTGCTTCCATACTAGGAATATGGATCTGTATCGTATACGATTGCCACGCAGAGGAGGAATAATGGAGTTGAATCTATCTCACAACAAACTGTATATCGCTGCACTTGGCGGCGTGAATGAAATAGGGAAGAATATGTATTTCATCCAGTACAATCAGGACATCATCGTGATTGACTGTGGTTCGAAGTTTCCCGATGAGACATTGCCTGGTATTGATCTGATCATTCCGGATGTAGCGTATCTGCTGGACAATCTGGATAAAGTAAGGGGTCTTGTGGTTACTCACGGACATGAAGATCACATTGGTGGTATTCCTTATTTGTTAAAACAAATGAACATCCCGGTGTATGCATCCAGGCTCACTCGTGGGCTAATCGAGCTTAAACTGAAAGAGCATGGGCTGCTACGCAAGGCGGACCTGCATACGATCGATGCTCATTCCAGCATTACGCTGGGAGGAATCGAGGTTTCCTTTTTCGCAACGAGTCATAGTATACCGGATTGTCTTGGTATCTTTTTTCAGACCCCAACAGGCAATGTTGTGCATACCGGAGATTTCAAATTTGATATGTCGCCTGTACATGGACCTTTCCCAGATCTGCACCGCATGGCCGAGATTGGCAAACAGGGTGTCCATATTTTGCTCTCCGAGAGTACCAATGCAGAAAGACCCGGATTTACACCTTCCGAGCGTGTTGTGGGAGACCACATTCTGGATGCCTTTATCCGTGCAAAACAAAAAGTATTTATCTCTACCTTTGCGTCGAATGTCAGCAGGGTACAGCAGATTGTGAATGCAGCATTCGAGACGGGCCGCAAACTGGCACTGTTGGGCAGAAGTATGGTGAATGTGGTATCGGTGGCCAGTGAATTGGGGTATTTGCAAGTTCCTGACGGATTATTGATTGAAGCTATCGATTCGGATCAGTTTCCACCTGAACAAGTTGTTGTATTATGCACTGGTAGCCAGGGAGAAGCGATGGCAGCCTTGTCACGTTTGGCATCCGGTAAACATCCTCACGTAAGAATTAACGCCGGGGACACGGTCATTATTGCTGCCGGTGCCATTCCGGGTAATGAACGGAATCTTGCACATGTAATTGATAACCTGTATGTTCTTGGAGCACGTGTGATATATGGTTCAAGTGGTGCAGCTGGGATGCATGTATCGGGACACGGCAGTCAGGAAGAACTCAAATTGATGCTTACCCTGATGAAACCGGATTATCTGATTCCGATCCACGGTGAGTTTCGCATGTTGTATCAACACAGACTGCTTGCTGAATCCGTAGGTATAGACCGTGATCATGTGTTTATCGTGAATAATGGGGATATGGTCCAGTACAAAGACGGCATTGCTTCGCTGGGTCCCAAAATTGCATCAGGGAATAGTCTCGTAGACGGTCTGATCATGGGTGATGTCGGCAATATTGTACTGCGTGACCGCAGGCAATTATCCTCCGATGGCATGCTGGTGATCGTAACCACACTGAGCAAAACGGAGAAACAGATGGTCACGTCACCCGAAATTATCTCCAGAGGGTTTGTATTTGTTAAGGATTCGGAAGAATTCATGCGTGAGATCCATGAGCTTGTTCTAAACCGGATGGATGAGTTGACCGGGGCTGGGGTGAATCAGTGGAATGTGATCAAAAGAAAGCTGAAAGACGAGATCGGTCACTATATTTACGCGCAAACAAAGAGAAGACCTATGATCTTGCCAATTATTATTGAGGTCTAAGTCAGCAGGGATAGGGATTATTCTTGCCCTAATGGTCTGTGCAAACGTGTATATGGAAGCTTAACAGCCTGATGAATGTGGATCATACTTCGGTATGAAGTCACATTGCCATCGGGCTTTTGCTATTACATCGGGAATGTACCATAGACGTGCAATAAATGGAGTTGAATCAAATTCGCCATGGGTTTGCGATTCGAAGTATAATAAAAGGTAAACCAGCTAATGAAATAAGAGGAGTCTTTATGAATAAAACGATTTCTGATATCGCTCAGATGGCAGGTGTGGCAAAAAGCACGGTCTCTCGCTTTCTGAACGGCGGTTCGGTTAGTGAAGATACACGCCAGAAGATTGAGCGCATCATCAAACAATACAATTATGTTCCCAACACATTTGCACAGAGTCTCAAGGCAAAGAAGACCAGTATTATCGGTACGGTAGTGCCGCGACTGGATTCTTTTGCAACATCACAGACATTGATCGGAATTGATGAAGAACTGCGGAGTAATCAGTATCAGATGCTTATCGCAAATACGAGTCAGGACATGCAGCGCGAGATTGATGCCATCTATGATTTTGCACGACAGAAGGTGTCGGGTATTATACTGCTGGCTGCTGAAGTGACTGAAGCACATCTGAAAGCAGTGGAGGACATACGTATCCCCGTGTTGTTGGTGGGGCAGCAGCATGAGCAACTACATAGTCTGGTTCACAATGATGACCAGGCAGGTTATGAGATGGGCAAATATGTCGTCGAACAGGGTCATCGCAAGATCGTGTATATGGGGGTTAGCGAGAAGGATCGGGCGGTAGGGGTCTATCGTAAACAAGGATTCCAGAGAGCAATCGCCGAGTGTGGTGGATGTGAAGTGAAGTATTATGAGACAAGCTTCAAGATGTCTGAAGCCATCATTACCGCTGAAGCCATTCTGAAAGAAATCACACCAACGATCATCGTGGGGGCTACGGATAATATTGCACTGGGTGTGATGAAGATTGCATTCTCCAATAAAATCCGCATACCGCAAGATTTGTCTGTTACCGGATTTGGCGGATATGATATTACGGAGATGATTCACCCCACGCTGACGACTGTGAAATATCATTATTTGCAGGCGGGCAAAGTAGCGGCGAATCACATTATTCGTCTGGTCAAAGGCGAGTCGGTGGAGGAACGAACAACACTGGACGTAGAACTAATTCCTCGAGAAAGCGTTGACAAATTATAAAAACATCCTTTATGATAATTCCATCGAACCGGTTCCAATGCGAATGTAAAATTCGGATAAGCAAATTGGTCAGGCATTTATGCCATATGGAATTATTTTTTTGCGTCTAATGGAACCGGTTCCTATAATTTGATTTTCGTATAAGTTAAATAAGAAATAAACATGTACGTAGAGGGCAGAAAAAATCTGAAGAAACGTAGTGTTCGCCTTTAGAACCGGATTTCACCCTATAGAAAAGGGATCAGGAAATCTGGGGATAACAGCGATCGGAGGATTGTTCTGCCATCGTAGTCCCAGTGTGAAATTTCTTGGTCTAACTTATATAAGCAAGGAATGGAGAACAGCTATGAAAATGACTAGAGAGCAACGCTACAGACGAATTGAGCAAGCAGAGCCTGGAGAGGTTGCGAAGCTTGAAGCACAGATCTCCGTATGTCCTTGGCGACAGAGTTATCACATTCAGCCGATAACAGGTCTGCTTAATGATCCTAACGGCTTTGCATATTATCAAGGCTATTATCATCTGTTCTATCAGTGGTTTCCACTTGGAACAGAACATGGCATGAAATACTGGTATCATACCCGCTCGAAGAATCTGGTGAACTGGGAAAATGTCGGGATTGGAATCGAACCGGGTGGCAGGTATGACTCACACGGGGCTTATTCAGGCAGTGCGATTGAAAAAGACGGCAAGTTGCACTTGCTATACACGGGCAATACGAGGGATGAGGCTTGGGTCAGACACCCGTATCAATGCTTGGCAGTTATGGATGAAAGCGGTTCAGTATCCAAACTGAATGATCCAGTGATCTCATCTGTGCCAGACGGATACACGGAACACTTCAGAGATCCCAAAGTGTGGCAACAAGGAGACACGTATTATGGTGTAATTGGTGCGCAGAGAACAGACGAGACGGGATGTACAGTGCTGTATCGCTCCATTGATCTGAACAACTGGGAGTTTCTTGGTGAAATTCGTACGCAATTAACCTCCTTTGGCTATATGTGGGAGTGCCCGGATTATATGGAGATGGACGGGAAAGGTGTACTTGTCTTTTCCCCACAAGGCATAGACGCTGCGGGAGATCATTATCAGAATATTTTTCAATCCGGTTATCTGATCGGTGAGCCGCTCAATCTCCAGACAAGAGAGTTCAATCATGGTGAATTTCAGGAGTTGGATCGTGGATTCGACTTCTATGCTCCGCAGACGATGCTGGCTCCGGACGGAAGACGTATTCTGGTTGGTTGGATGGGACTTCCCGATCTGGCGTATCCGACCGATGATAGCGGTTGGGCTCATTGCCTGACCATTCCTCGGCAGTTGTCACTCCGAGACGGCAAGCTAATCCAGCTACCTGTTACAGAGATGGTGCAATTGCGTCTGCAAGAGGAAGGGACTCATATTCGCGCAACGATTGACAATGAAAGCCGATCTTTCACTGGTTTTAATGGGATTGCCTATGAGCTGAAATGTGAGATAAGCCATGTAGATGCAGAGATTGTAGGCATCGAACTCCGGGCAAATGGAACTGAAAAAACGGTTCTTCTGTATGATCGGATTCAGCAGAAAGTTGTCTTGGATCGGACGATGTCTGGTGCCAAGTTGGCAGAACAGAACGGTGTTGTACGACAGTGCACACTTACTGCGGAAGTGATTAAGTTCCATCTGTTCGTAGATGCATCTTCAGTCGAGGTCTTTGTGAACGATGGTGAGGAGGTCTTTACCAGTCGTATTTTCCCAAGCCGGGACAGCGTGGACATTCGTTTTTTTGCACACGGAGGCAAAGCTGATTTTGAAGCAACTCAATGGAATTATTAAGTATTACGTGAGAGGAATGAGATAACATGTCGGAGAATCAACGCATTGCCCAGGAAGTCATTCATGCCATCGGGGGCAAAGAGAATATCGCATCATTTGCACATTGTGCAACACGTCTTCGCATCATGGTGAAAGATAAAGAAAAAATTGATCAGAAAACGGTCGAGAACATCGAGAAGGTGAAAGGCGCTTTTTTCAACTCAGGTCAATATCAGATTATCTTTGGTACGGGAACAGTGAATCGAATCTTTGAAGAGGTTGAGAAGCTGGGCATCGAAGGAACGTCTAAGGATGATGTAAAGAGCCAGGGGAAAAAAGAAGGAAATGCTTTTCAACGGGCGATCCGCACGTTTGGTGACGTATTTGTACCCATCATTCCCGTTCTGGTAGCTACAGGGCTGTTCATGGGATTGCGCGGATTACTTACCCAGAATGAAATTCTGGCGTTATTCGGTGCAACACCTGATGATATCTCGGCCAATTTCCTGTTGTTCACTCAAATCCTGACGGATACGGCCTTTGCATTTCTACCTGCACTTGTAGCGTGGTCCGCATTCCGCGTATTTGGCGGAAGTCCGGTACTTGGTATCGTACTGGGGCTAATGCTGGTTAATCCCGCTTTACCCAATGCTTACGCGGTGGCAGATGGATCAGCACAGCCGTTGCATATGTTCGGTTTTATACCTGTCGTGGGTTATCAAGGATCGGTTCTGCCTGCGTTCTTTGTAGGTTTGATTGGAGCCAAGTTTGAAAAGGTATTAAGAAGACGGGTACCTGAGGCACTGGACTTAATTCTGACTCCTTTTATTACGTTAACGGTTATGATTACGCTTGGACTATTCGCCATTGGTCCCGTGTTCCATTCCCTAGAAGAGTGGGTGCTGCATGGAACAACTGCTGTATTGGATCTTCCGTTTGGCATCGCAGGTATTATCATTGGATTCTTCCATCAGATTATTGTCGTTACCGGTGTACATCACATCTTTAATTTCCTGGAGATTCAGCTACTGGAAAAGACAGGATTCAATCCGTTCAATGCCATCATTACCTGTGCCATGGCAGCACAAGGAGCGGCTTGTCTAGCAGTCGGTCTGAAGACCAAAAATATGAAACTCAAAGCACTCGCATTACCTTCTTCCTTGTCCGCATTTCTGGGCATTACCGAGCCAGCCATCTTCGGAGTTAACTTGCGTTATATGAAACCCTTTATTATGGGACTGGTTGGTGGTGGTGTAGGTGGTTTCATCGCTTCCTTGTTCCATCTGCAAGGTACAGGTATGGCTGTAACGGTTATTCCAGGAACATTGCTTTATCTGAACAGCCAACTGCCGTTGTATATTTTGTCCAACGTGGTTGCCATGGCTATTGCATTTGCACTTACCTGGTTCTTCGGATATAAGGATCAACCAGTTGCAGAAGAATCAGTGAGCCATGAAAACAGTGGAGTAACATCAACTGAAGTTAAAGCAGAGCAATCTAATCCGCATATTAATTCAGTTACCGTTGCCGTTACAAGCAATCGTCTTAAGGTAGATTTTCTCGAAATAGCTTCGCCAATGAACGGTACCGTCGTTGCTCTGGAGCAGGTTCCTGACCCGGCGTTCTCGGAAAAACACATGGGTGAAGGCATTGCCATTGAGCCATCAGAAGGAAAAGTGTACGCACCGTTTGATGGTGTCATCGCACATGTCATGAACAAGAGTAAACATGCGGTGATTCTGGAGCATGAGACAGGTGTACAGATGCTGGTTCATATCGGAATTAATACGGTTGGACTGAAAGGAAACGGTTTTACCGCGCATGTGAATACCGGAGATCGTGTAACTGCAGGACAGTTGTTGATTGAATTTGACATGGATGTCATTCAGGCAGCTGGTTTGCCTTTGATTACACCCGTGTTGATCCCAAGTGGAAACGAATCGATAGCAACGGTTACAGCGACGTCAACAGGTCATATTCAAGCCAATGGGGAAGCGGTACTTGTAGTGAAATTTACTGAGCCACAATAGCGGCGTGTAAAGTGGGAAGCGGGGAGAGATTCATCTCACCCGTTTCCCTTTTTTTGTGTACAATCGTATGAAATTAAAGAAACATCATTGGTGATCTAAGTAATCCAAGTGAGTTAGCACGCAAGAGAGCACCATTTTACGATTATCCAATCGACGCCCTATGAAAAACAAACGTTAATCGTAATCCTACAGACCAGCGTGACGTTTCAGTCGCTCTGCAATCTGCATCAAATCTTCCGCAGATATCCCTGGCGCAAATTCTTCCGGCAGATCAGGTAGCTCAGGCACTGGCCCTCCATAACCCGGCAAGCCGGCAAAAGCCTCCAGTTTACCACCATCGGTTGGGTGTGTTCCTTTCCAAATTTGGGCAATGCCCTGATAATCCTTGTCGCTGAACGTGTACAACCTGCGGTGCTCACCCTTCGCTTCCCACTTACGTGTCGTTTCAAAAGCTTTGTTATCCAGTCGTGGAATAGGAAACATCTTCGTTACATCCACACCCGTTGCAATTTCCAGTGCCTTGGCATACGCAAGAACATGCACACCGCCGCGTACAAGCAGATAACCTGTCATTTCTCGGGCTGTTTTGTTGTCGGTCATTTCGTAGACTCTCATTTTGTGAGTTCTTGCTCCGCACTCAAGAAAGAAATTATGCAGCAGATCAAAGATCAGATTGCCACTGCTCACGACATATGAACCATTCCAGGGTCTTCCCATGGAGTCATACGGGAGCGCTGTCTGAGCCGATTCGATAAAATGTGAAGTCATCCGTGCGTCTTTGCCTACACGTAGCGGGGTAGAGTCCGGGGCGCCTGGTGAAGTGGAACCTTCAAGCATGAGGTTAATCGTATTGGCGACAAGTTCGACATGGCCGAATTCCTCTGCGGTAATACTTGCAACAATGTCATAAAAAGGACGCAGCTTGGATCTGCCTCTGAAATTGAATGACTGAAACATATAGTTGTTTAATGTTGACATTTCCCCGAACTTTCCACCAAGCAACTCCTGAACTGCACTAGCTCCATTAGGGTCCGGATTATTGGATATGGGTAATTCGATGGCAAGACGGTCTACACGTTTAAACATGACATTTCCCCCTCAATCCTAGTTACTGTAAAAGTATGAAGGGTTACTTGTACGTTATTCGGTCGTTGGTGAAACAAAAAAACGTTCTGCCAGAGCTTAAAGCTCTGAACAGAACGTTAGATGAGTTCTTATTTGGAAGCTACGCCAACAACGCTTGTTCCATTTTTCGTGATTTTGTACGTCAGCACATCTCCGTTCCAGAAATGGAACTTAAGCGTGACTTCGCCATCATTGGTTTCATTGAAGAAGTTAGGTTTCAGTTCAATCACATTACGTTCGTAGTCTGGGCTAAATGTGTAGGAGAATTCCTTGAACGAAGTCCAGTTCTGTGGACCGGCGTTCTCTCCGTTTGCATATGTTGCTTCCATCGTGGCGAGCTGATTGCCGTTAAACGTAGTCGGAATGGCAAATGCACTGGTTGTGCCTGTTGCATCGTTCAACTTAGGTGTGTCATATTTAATGATATTAAAGTTCCAGTCAGCACCTTCATTGAATCCAGCTGTAAGTGTGGCATTGACGCCCAAATCACCAGAGGCTGTCAATTTGGTTAACAGATTGGATTTTAACGTAAGTACATCTTTTTTGATCGTATAGTCTTTACCTCTGACAAGAGGAGAAGTACCATTTTTCAACGAATTGAATTTGTTCCCATTCAGATTGAGTTTTACCTTCTGATCTTGAATGGCTTCATTTTGTTTAAGATATACGAGATCCGTTTCGGCTGTGGATGAACGACCTGTCCAGCTGGCTTTCATGGTATCAAATAATTCCTGATCAGACCAAGTAAAGCTTGTGCGACCGAAGTGTTGTCCGTTATCCCACAACATCGTTGTCATCTGTTTTTGACGCAGATATTGTCCAACAAATTCGAAAAATTTCAGCTTTTCGCCTTGCTCAATAACACCTGTGTGCTGGTCAAAACCAAGCAAGCCATACTCACCGACGATAACCGGAATGCCTTTCGCTGTAAAAGCATTGTATACCCGATCAAATGTGTCGGTAACGTCCTTCTGTACTTCCTCGTTATACTTGGTGTAACCTGCGATGTTCACACTGAATGGCCAGAACCCGTAGTAGTGAACGGTTGCAATAATATTGCTGTCATTCAATTTTTGAATGGTCTTATTCAGTTCATCCAGATCAGGTTGAGCGGAAGAGGTATGCATCGTTGGAAGCACAAGTGGACGTGTCTCGTTGTTTCCACCCGAAGTTCTTACGATCTTGTGAAAAGAAGTATTTAACTCGTCCAGCATGCGATATCCAATCGCTGCATCCGTTGTGCCGCCTTCGGAGAAACGTGGTTCGTTAACACTCTCGAACATGAGTTTATCGGATGCATCTTTGAATTTGTCCGCAATCTGAGTCCAAGCAGCGTTGTAACGTGCAAGCACGTTGTCATGGTCTTTCTCCATGTAACTGATCCAGCGCCAGGAATCATGGTGAAGATTGATCATGACGTAGAGATCGGCATCGAGGGCCCAGTTTACTACTTCTTGAACCCGATTCATGTAAGCGGAATCAATTGTGTAGTTGGGTGCGTCACCAATGTGGGCTTCCCAGGTCACAGGAATACGGATACTGTTGTAGCCCTCAGCAGCGATCGACTGAATTAGTTCCTTCGTAATGCGCGGGTTGCCCCAGGCTGTCTCATCTTCACCAACGGCATCCAGAGAGTTACCCAGATTCCAGCCAGGCTCCATGGCGTTCACGTAGGCCTGCATTTTGCTTGGCGCGGCTGAGGTATTGGCCTGTTCGCTGTTGTCAGTTGCAGCTGAAGCCATAGCAGAGGAGAATAGAGATAGAATCATGGCAGTCACGAGCGTAAGAGATAAGACTGATTTGCGGGTTTTTTTCATTAATATAGTCTCCTTCGAATAGAGAATGGTTGAACATGAATAGCGGTTAAGCAGGGTGGAAATAGAGTTCAACGCAAACAAAAGTTCACTTGTGTAATACTGGAATCACCACCGATTTATGTACTGAAAGCGTTTTCGTAATTTACTATATCATGATTTAATATTGGACAATACCTGCACAATTGGAATAAAAATCATGTGAAAATCAGTGATTGCTTTTGAATGATAATTAGATTTAAATACCCTGGGAGGGATCTAATATGAAGCTGGATGCACATCAACATTTCTGGGAATACAATGTCGCCGAGTACGGATGGATTGGCGAAGAGATGAAAGCCATTCGTCAATCTTTTCTTCCGGAAGATCTTGAACCTTTATTGGTCCAATCCGGACTGGATGGATGTATTGCGGTACAAGCCAGACAATCACTGACAGAAACCGAGTGGCTTCTGCAGTTGGCAGATCGGCATGAATGTATCAAAGGTGTTGTTGGATGGGTGGACCTTTGTTCAGATGAAGTTCGGAAGCAGCTTGAACTGTTCGCGTCCAATCCATATCTGAAGGGCGTACGTCATGTCATACAGGATGAACCTGATCTGGATTATGTATTGAGAGAAGACTTTCAGCGCGGAATTTCATTGCTTAAGGAGTATGATATGGCCTATGATCTGTTGGTGTCCAAGGAGCAACTGCCTTATGCCGTTGAACTGGTTAAGACGTTTCCTGAACAACGATTTGTACTTGATCATCTAGCCAAACCCGACATAAAATCAGGTATACTCTCACCATGGAAAGAAGCGCTTGAGTCATTGGCCGCACAACCTAATGCGTACTGTAAACTTTCAGGGATGGTGACGGAAGCAGACTGGGCAAATTGGACTCCGAGCGACTTTACAGCCTATCTGAATATCGCCATAGAAGCCTTTGGTGCGAAACGGTTAATGTTCGGATCCGACTGGCCCGTGAGTAACGTTTCAGCTACGTATTCTGAAGTATACGGTCTCATTATGAATCACATTAATGCCCTACCCATATCAGATCAACAGATGATTCTTGGCGGCACATGTGCTACGTTCTATCAAATATCGTAGTAGGCAATTCGAAGCTAAACCGGTTTCAAGAAGTTGACAACTGTTCTGATTCTTGCTAAAGTTTTATCCAATCCGCATAATCATGACCTGGGAATGTTACCGATATGGGCATAACCTGAGCTGGCTTGTTTACACAATTTCGTGTATCCAGGCTGGTTCGGGTTTTTTCTATTTAAGTTGAACAACCGATTTTACACGAGACGACTGCGCGGCCAGAACAATCTTCCAATCGCTGTTATCCCCAGATTTTTTGATCCCTTTTTTAAAGGGTAAATCCGGTGATTAAGGCGAGTTTATGCTTACGAAGTAGCTTTCCATTGAAAGCTTTTAGCTTTGCTTCTCCAGATTTTTTCTGTCCTCTCCGTTTATGTGTAATTGTGTAGTTTAACTTAAATATTTTGTCTTTTTAATATTCTAAGGATTTGAGCGGATAGCTGAATTACATATTTGGAAGGAGAATGATGATGACGAATTTTACATTTCCTAAAGACTTTCTGTGGGGTGGAGCGATTGCTGCCAATCAGGCGGAGGGCGCGTATCTGGAAGATGGCAAAGGGCTGAGTATCGTTGACTTGCTGCCTACCGGAGAGAATCGCAGAAGTATTATGAAAGGTCATGTTCCGGCCTTTACGCCGCTCGCTACCGAGTTCTATCCTTCACATGAAGCGATTGACTTCTATCACCGTTACCCCGAAGATATTGCTCTATTTGCAGAAATGGGATTCAAAGCACTGCGTGTCTCCATTGCTTGGGCACGGATTTTCCCGACAGGAGAGGATGCACAGCCCAATGAAGCGGGATTACAATTTTACGATAACCTATTTGATGAATTGTTGAAAAACGGAATTGAACCTGTGGTTACATTGGCTCACTTCGATGTGCCTGTGCATCTGATCGAGAAGTATGGCAGCTGGAGAAGTCGTGAACTGGTAACTCTTTTCGAGACTTACGCTACAACGGTATTCACTCGCTACAAAGACAAGGTGAAATACTGGATGACATTTAATGAGATCAACATGCTGTTACATCTTCCGTTCCTTGGGGCGGGACTGGCGTTTAATGAAGGGGATAACATCAAGGAAATTCAATATCAGGCTGCTCACCATCAACTGGTTGCAAGTGCATTGGCAGTCAAGGCATGTCATGAGATTATTCCCGGTGCCATGATTGGGTGTATGCTCGCCGCAGGAAGCTTCTATCCGTATACCTGTAATCCGGAAGATGTGTTCCAGGGCATGGAAAAAGATAGAGAGTCCTATTTCTTCATCGATGTGCAGTCACGTGGGGAATATCCGGGTTACGCCAAACGTTTCTTCAAGGATCACGGGTTGAACATTGTTATGCAGCCGGGTGATGCAGAAATCTTGAAGAATCATACCGTAGATTATATCGGGTTCAGCTATTATTCAAGTCGTACAACTAGTACCGATCCGGAAGTTATCAAAAATATGACCAGTGGTAATGTATTTGGCTCGGTTGCCAATCCATATCTGGCGAAGTCCGAGTGGGGCTGGACGATTGATCCCAAAGGATTCCGTATTACCGCCAATCAACTACATGATCGTTATCAGAAGCCGCTGTTTGTTGTTGAGAATGGATTTGGCGCCAATGACGTGGTTACACCGGAAGGTGAAGTAGATGATGCGTACCGGATTGACTACTTGAAACGACATGTAGCTGAAATGGGTGAGGCCATTCAGGATGGGGTTAACATCATCGGTTACACCAGCTGGGGACCTATTGATATTGTGAGTGCATCCTCAGGTGAGATGAGAAAACGTTATGGCTACATTTACGTGGACCGTAATAATGAAGGTCAAGGTGAGCTGACACGGCTGAAGAAGAAAAGTTTTGAGTGGTATAAAAATGTGATCGAATCCAACGGAACAAACCTGGGTGACGCTTAGTTTATATTTTTCTGAATTAAAATGGTTTGTACGGCAATAAAACATCGGAAGTTTCATCTATATAAATTGAGCTAAACATTTACACAAAACGGAGAGGACAGGAAAAATCTGGGGATAACAGCGATCGGAAGGTTGTTCTGTCATCGGAGTAGCTAGTGTAAATATTCCTCTAGTTCAATTTGTATAACCATGGGACTTCCGATTGTCCTCACATTGAAAGCGTTGACATATAGTCAGGTTCGCGCTATACTTGACGCAATTATATCGTTTCTGGGATTGTTACTACTCGAAGTAGGCAAAACCTAAGCACCAAAAAAAGCAGACCACCATGTCTTGTTTATTTTGTGATGCTTCAGGTTTTTTTTGTATGCCCAAAAGACGATGTATAACTGCCAAGAGAGTGGAACGTGACGGGGGGATTGAAGTGAAAATAGCAAAGGTTATCAACAATAACGTCATTAGCATCTATCAGGCGGATGGAGCAGAGCTTGTGGTGATGGGACGTGGGATTGCCTTTAAGAAAAAGCCGGGGGACAAAGTAGACGAGACCCGCATCCAGAAAGTATTTGCATTGAAAAACAAACAAACATCGGATAATTTCAAAATGCTGCTGCGCGAAGTTCCGATGGAACTGATTGAAATTGTGGAAGAGATCATCACGTATGCGCGTGAGAATCTGGGCCGAAAGCTGAATGAGAACATCTATGTATCCCTTACGGATCATATTAACTTCGCGATTGAACGCTATCGGGAAGGGGTGGAGATCAAGAACGCATTAATGTGGGAGATTAAGCAATTGTATAAGCCCGAATTCGAACTGGGACTGAGGACGCTTGAACAGATCAACACCCGCATGAATATTGAGCTTCCACCCGATGAAGCCGCTTTTATTGCCCTTCATATTGTCAACGCAGAGATGAACGAAGAAGTTATTACAACGATGAATATTACGAAGTTTATCCAGCAGATTATTAATATAGCGAAATATCATTTCAAAATGGAATTTGATGAGGACTCTCTCAGTTATTTTCGCTTTATCACACATCTGAAGTTCTTCTCCCAGCGTGTGCTCAGTGGTACGCATTACGACAACAACTATGATCATTTCTATGACATGATTAAGGAGAAACATCCGGATGCCGCAGCGTGTACGGAGAAAATTGAGTTGTTTGTCAAAAAGGAATACAACCATGAGCTGACCAATGAAGAAAAATTGTATCTGACGGTTCATATCGAACGAGTGGTTAATCGATAATATTTAAATGTTGACAAAAATGGTTTAATTATAATAATATGTGATTAACAGGATTTGAATACGATTTAACTGGGATTGTTACTGGTTATGCAGGCAAAACCTAAGTCATGAGAAGGTCAGGACCATTGTGCCCCCTTGCTCAAGGCTTAGGTTTTTTGCGTGCAAAAAAATCGGTAAAGGGCCTGTTTGAGAAAAAGTGGGGGTGCAGATTATGAGTCAAGAGAAACTGGCCAAAGAGATTGTAGAACTGGTTGGCGGTGAGAAAAATGTGGAATCACTGGTTCATTGTGCAACACGGTTACGTTTTGTATTGAAGGACGATGCCAAGGCAGACAAAGCCAAACTGGAGAAAACAGAAGGCATCATCGCAGTCAAAGAAAACGGAGGACAATTCCAGGTGGTTGTTGGTAACAAGGTGCCTGAAGTCTATAGTGCCATTGGACAGATCAGTAACATTCTGGACGATTCGTCAGATAAAGAAAAACCTCGCAAAGCAGCCAAAGGGCTCGGGGGTATTATCGATATCATATCCAGCATCTTTGCGCCACTTCTGGGCGTTATGGCGGGAGCCGGTATTCTAAAAGGGTTATTGTTGATTGCAAGCAATATCGGATGGCTGGAAACGACAGAAACAACATATACGATCCTGTATGCAGCAGCAGATAGTCTCTTCTACTTCCTGCCTCTGTTGTTAGCGGTTACAACAGCACGTAAATTCCAGGGGAATATGTTTGTCGCGATGACGATTGCAGGAGCACTGATCTATCCGTCCATCGTCACGTTGAAATCAGAAGGAACACCAACGGATTTCTTCGGTATCCCTGTCATCTTGATGAACTATTCATCTACAGTTATCCCTATCATTTTAGCTGTCATTGTCATGAGCAAGTTGGAAAAGTTCTTTAATAAAACACTTCACGATAGTGTGAAAAACTTTGTTACGCCATTGTTTTTGCTAGTGATTATGGTACCACTGACATTGTTGGTATTCGGACCATTTGGCGTATACGTTGGTAATGCAATTGCAGCTGGACTCGTTGCCGCATTTGGATTCAGTCCATTGCTCGCTGGAGCCGTTATGGGTGCAAGCTGGCAGCTGCTCGTTATCTTCGGAATACACTGGGGTCTTATTCCGGTATTTATCAACAACGTTGCCGTGTATGGACAGGATGGCGTTAAACCGGCTGCGACAGCTTCAATCTTTGCTCAAACGGGTGCTGCTTTTGGGGTTATGCTGAAAACCAAGAACAAAAAACTGAAAACGCTGGCTGGATCATCCACGTTGACCGCATTATTCGGTATTACGGAACCGGCCATCTATGGGGTAACATTACCACTGAAACGTCCATTCATTGCAGGGGTAATCGGTGGTGCAGTTGGTGGAGCTATCATTGGTCAAGCGGGCACATTGGCATTTGCATCCGGCGCACCAGGGTTGCTGACCTTGCCGATCTTCTACGGACCAGGTGGACAAGGTTTCCCAGGATTGATTCTGGGTATCGTAGTATCGTTTGTTGTTTCGGCTGTACTGACGTACATCATGGGCTTCAAAGATCCGGTTGAAGAAGAAACAAAAACCGAATCTACGACATCCGCTCAGCAATCTGTTCGTGCAGCGAATGCTTCGGACGAAATTGTATTTAGCCCAATCGAAGGCACGATTGTGGAATTGTCGGAAGTTCCAGATCCGGCCTTTGCATCGGGAGCAATGGGTAAAGGGATTGCGATTGAGCCAACTGTGGGCAGAGTCGTAGCGCCTTTTGATGGTACAGTTACCGTTGCATTCAAGAAAAAACATGCCTTGGCTGTAGTATCAGACACCGGGGCTGAGATATTGGTTCACGTGGGAGTTGATACCGTTAAATTGGACGGACAGCATTTTGTTTCCCATATCAAGGAAGGGGACAGGGTCCAAGCTGGAGATCTGTTGCTTGAGTTCGATATTGCACAGATTAAGGCTGCTGGTTATCACACGGTAACGCCGATTATCGTAACGAATTCCGCCAACTACGAGGAAGTAATTCCACAGGCTACAGGTCAGGTTCATAGCCAGGAACTTCTATTGAAATTAACTAGCGGTAGTGACCAGGAACAAAAGTAGTTTGATGTACTAATCTGATGGTATCGTGTTTTCATCGTTCCGTTGACATGGTGGAATTGGAAAATTATAATTAGAATTGTACATCTATACATGATAATGAAAGGTGGATTATTGAACATGACACATGTAATGAGACTGCGCTTCCTTCCTTTGAATCGGTAATTGAATACGTTCAAAGGCTCTGACTATCGGTTCAGAGTAAACGGGATCAGTCTGTCATTTTCAATCATCCTGACCTTAAGATAAGTGTTATACTCGCTTTCCCGTTTACGTTGAATCACAGGCCGTTGCCTGTGATTTTTTGTTTTTCTTCTGATTATCTTAATCAGGTAAAGGCGCTCAATACAGACTACTGGAGGTAAACGCTATGATGACGTTACTGTTCTATTGATACGAGCTGGCACGATAAGCTCGTATCGATAGAAGCGTGCTTCGCTATCGATACGAAATAAATCTTATTTCGGAGGTAGCGAATATGGAAAAGATATGTTTTGAATTAGAACAGGTTGAGATGACCTATATGGATAAAGTAATACTGAACATTGAGCGACTGGCTGTGCATCAACTGGATCGCATTGGTGTAGTGGGTGGTAATGGTCAGGGTAAAAGTACACTGTTGAAACTCATTGCAGGACAGATCCAGCCAACAGCCGGAAAGGTAAAACGTTTTGCAGAGTTTGGTTATTTGGAACAAGTGGAACCACCCCAGCCTAACGAAAATCTCGAAGTTGACGGGGCTTTACTGAGTAAATTAGCCATTCCTCAACACGACCAGCCATGGAGTGGCGGTGAACAAACCCGTCTAAAACTCGCTCAAATGTTCACCCAATATCATGAAGTACTGTTACTGGATGAACCAACAACACATCTGGATCAAGAGGGCATTACATTTTTGCTGGATGAATTGCGCTATTACTATGGGGCAATTGTGCTAATTAGTCATGATCGTGCGGTACTGGATGAACTGGTAACCACGATTTGGGAAATTCATCAGGGAGAGGTTCGCGTATATTCCGGTAACTATAGTGATTATCAGGCACAGAAGAGGCTGGAGCGTGAACAACAAAACCAGGCCCATGAGCAGTTTTCCAAGGAGAAAAGGCGATTGGAGCTGGCCGCTCGGGAAAAGATGAAGAAAGCCGAGAAAATAACGCAGTCCGGAAGCATGTCCAAAAAAGAATCCAAGGCAAAAACAAACCGTATGGTTGAAACAAAATCCAAAGGCACCAGTCAAAAAGCGGTCCACCGCGCAGCTAAAGCGATTGAACAGCGAATGCAACAACTTCACGAGGTAAAAGCGGTGCAAGAGGATCGGCCTATGATCTTCCGTCAGCCAAAGATACTGGAGCTGCACAATCGATTTCCAATTATGGCAGATCGTCTTACGCTTGAGGTAGAAGGCCACGTATTGCTGGAGGATGTAAGTTTTCAAGTTCCATTAAAACAAAAAATAGCGATAACCGGAGCCAATGGCAGCGGGAAAAGTACATTGCTTAACCATGTTTTCCATGCTGGGAATCACATCACAATGTCTCCAAAAGCAAAGCTCGGTTATTTTCAGCAAATGAGCTATCGATTCACAACAAAAGAGACCGTATTACAATTCCTGAAAAATCGTTCGGAATATGAGGAATCAGAGCTCAGAAGTGCGTTGCATGCGATGCAGTTCACAGGGAATGACTTACTGAAGAATGTTGGGGTATTAAGTGGTGGGGAAGCGATTCGTCTTCAATTATGTCACTTGTTTCTTGGACAATATAACATTCTATTGTTGGATGAGCCAACGAATTTTCTTGATATGTATGCATTGGAAGCGTTGGAGCGTTTTATCAAGTCCTATGAAGGAACGATTCTGTATGTATCTCATGATCAGAGGTTCGTTGAAAATACAGCGGATCAACAATTTCAGATTACAGAGCGTCAATTAATTCAGGTGAATATATAAGTTGAACTAAAGAAGATTTACACTGGACACTACGATGACAGAACAACTTTAGAGGAAGAGAAGTAACAAAAACAGCCAAAGTGATTTTGGCTGTTTTTGTTTTAGAATATGGAGGCTCGTAATCTAATAGGATATGTAGCTTCTATTAAGAATCCGCTTTTATAACCGTTGAATGTATGTTACCTGTGAGCCGTTGAGGTGGGAACACCATGCGCACGGGCGCAATGATGATGGCTGCAAATACAGCTTTGATCAGATCCCCAATTATGTAAGGATAAAACCCTTGAATCATGGCCTCAGGTAGGTCCATTTTGTAAGCATAAGCAAGCCAAGGGACGCCCGATACATACACGAGCAGTGATCCAAATAGTTCAAATACAACAAAAGCGAGCATGAATCCTGTGACACCTCTGATGTTGATTCGTGCAAGTAACAGTCCAATTAATAATGCGGAGATCGGCCACATCATCACATATCCTCCGGTAGGTCCAAGAAGTACTGCAAGTCCTCCGGTCCCGTGTAGCAAGGGGAATCCAAGAGCGGTGAGCAGAACAACCATGGTAACACTTAGAAAACCATAGAGTGGACCAAGTAATCCTCCGGCCAGCATGACAGCCAAGGTCTGTAATGTTATCGGTACTGGGGAGAAGCCAATGGGAATGCTTATGTAACCAAAAAGTACTAAAATTGCGGCCATAAGTGCGCTGAATACAATGCCTCGCAAAGATAATTTCATGTTTGAACAATCCTCTCCATTTTGGTAATATGATTGTTAACCAATTATATAAATGTGGTTAACGATTAGGATCGTACCACATAACAATAGAAAGGGAAAGGACTAATTTACGATGCAAGGCAACCTGCCTATAATTACATTAGAAGATGTTCGGGTGCATTATGCTTCCGAAGGTGGTCAGGTGAGGAAAGCGCTGGATGGGGTCTCACTTATGCTGCACCAAGGAGAATGGATTAGTATTGTAGGGGCGAATGGCAGTGGAAAAAGCACACTTGCTGGACTATTAATTGGATTCATTCCACTATCTGGAGGGGTACGGGATATCTCGGATGAACTTACCGTTCGGGGTGTATTGCAGCAACCGGATGCACAGGTACTAGGCGATACGATTGAAGAGGAGTTTCATTTTGCGCTGTCACCATTGATGGATTCTGTAGAAGAGCAATTGGAGCGCAGGCAGGATGCATTACATACCGTAGGACTTCAATATCCCCCGGAGAAGGCTGTCTCACAATTATCCGGTGGACAGAAACAACTGCTTAATATTGCTGTAGCGCTCGCAGCCAAACCGGATATATTGATTCTGGATGAGCCAACAGCCATGCTTGATCCCGGAGCAAGAGACCGTATCGAGGCCATCGTTCAGAAGATTACCCAGCGAGGGACAACGGTGATCTGGATTACACACCATCTGGAGGAAGCAACCCTGTGTGATCGAATCATTGCTATGGAGAGGGGACGTTGTGTGTACGACGGGGAGCCTGAGTCCTTTTTCTATGTAACAGAGTTGAATGAGAAGGCTACTCGGGAAAATGTACAGCTATCCCCCTGTGAATGGTTAGGGTTGGATCCTCCTTTTACTGTAAAAACTGCGTTATTGCTCAAGCAAAAAGGTATGATGCCAGAATCCATGCCACTGCGACCCGAGCAACTGGCTAAGGAGGTCGCACGTTGGAGATTGAGCTGACCGATATACGTATAGAAGCATCAGAATCGGGCAAACGTGCACTGCTTGAAGATGTGAGTGTACAGTTAACCAGTGGGGAAATCACCTTGCTGCTGGGCTGTACGGGTTCAGGAAAAACAACTTTACTACAGACGTTGGCTGGTCTGAGACCGCCCGATGCAGGAAGTATCACATTGGATGGCACACCTTTCTGGAAAGAAGGAAAAGTGCCGCAGTCGATTTTATTGCAAATGGGACTACTGTTTCAATTTCCGGAACAACAACTGTTTGCCCGAAGTATTCAGCGTGAATTCACATATTCTCTGCGTCCCTATCGACTTTCAGAGAAACAGCAACAAGAGCAGATCACAAAAGCACTGAACCAATGGGACCCACCAGTGTCCTCGGAGTTGGGTCGACGTTTTCATCTGGATAGGTCGCCATTTGCTCTAAGTGGGGGAGAGAAGCGCAGGTTAGGTCTTGCTCTCGGAAGTGTGACCAATCCGCACTGGCTTCTGCTGGATGAGCCAAGTGCCGGATTGGAAGCGCAAAGTGTCGGGCTTTTGCTGGATGTATTGGAGCAACATCGTCTGGTAGGTGGTGGGGCCGTGGTAGCAACCCATGACCTGGATACATTCTTGCCTTGTGCGGATCGAGTATTGTTGTTGCAGGAAGGCCGTCTAATCGCAGATCTTACGCCGAGAGAACTTCACAAAAGACCTGAACTGCTGGAGCAGACAGGGATTGGACTGCCACCATCGATGAGACTGACACAGCAGTTTAGAGAAGCGGGTCTTGAGCTGCCTTTGACCGCGATGACGCCAGAGGAGATGGCTGAAAGTATTGTTCAGTCCAAGTCAGTTGAAGTACAGTTTCAAAACGAATCGAAAGAAGCATCAGGGACGGTAACGATGGAAGTCAAGAGCGATGTAATGAAGTATGAAAAAGAAACACTGATGCTATCGTCCATTAAAACGGAGGATGATCCAAAGCTTTTTCCGAACACATGGACTCATTCAGGCGGATTATATGGCTTTATGGACCCGCGTCTGAAATGGATTTTGTATATTTTGCTGGTCACCGCAGCTATGCTTCAACAGCGATGGCTGGGATTGACGTTAACACTGGTGCCGGTAGTGGCCGCACTTGCCGTGCTTCCGCGTCAGACTTTGGCTGGATGTATGAAGTTAATGAAGCCATTATTATTCTTTTTCATCATATCAACGGTGTTATCTGGGACCACTCTTTCAACAGAGGGAGGAGGTCTGCACTTTGGCTTTTCCCTGATGCAGGCGGAGGGCACTTTGCTGAATGTGTATCGTTTGTTTATCGTCACATTGGCAAGCCTTTGGTTTTCGTTGACGACACCTTATGGGCGAATGGTAGAAGGGCTTAACTGGGTACTCGGTATGGGTAAAAAGATCAGGTTGCCTGTAGCTTCGTTTGCTCTTGCTGTATCGTTAATCTTTCGGTTTATCCCGATGATCTGGAGTGAGTGGCAGCGATTCTCACTGATCGTACGGGCACGTGGAAAGGCAGCTTTAAAACCAAATACCGTTCGAATTCGTGACCTGGGTCCGATGGTGATTCCCTTGTTAATGGCACTGTTCCAACGTGCAGAGGATATGACCATTGCGATGGAAATGCGTAAAGTTAGAGAGCATTCCATGCTCGGAGGACGTTCATCGTTATTGGTATGGTCCAAACGTGATACCTGGATTAGCCTCGCTGGCCTCATTGTTTTTGTACTTTTAATATGGATTCGCCAACTGTGATGGCGATGATTAAAGTGATTAATCCGATGATGAATATAAGACGATGGATTAGAACCATAAACACAGTGTTTTCCAAAGATCATGCATAAATGTGTTTGTCCTCGCTCACAATAAGTGGACGTTGATCATATGAAGTGGATCAGGAGGGATAAACGATGAAAGATAAGTTTTTGCGTGAAGAACGGCAAGAATATACCGATGTGTCTACGGTGGAGTCGCAGCGAAACGATATCACACTCGAAGAATTCCCGGAGGGTCCTTACGGTTCATCTCTGTTATCCGAGTCTCTTGGAAAAAGTTCTCCGTGGCGGGTGGATCAGAGGTCTGCACATCGTTTTGATTATGAAAATCATGAGCTTCACGAGGGGGAAGTACGGGATTATCCTGGTCAGGATGTTTTTGACGAAACGGTTCCGGATAACGTGTCCAAACCTCAATATACGGAAGAATCGTAATGACATATTGATATAAAATAGAGCGTAGCCTCCGACAGTTTTATCTTGTTCGGGGGTTATTTTCGTTGTGTTTAATGAAAACAAATCTCCTCCAATTCCACATTATGGGTTATTATGTTTGTAGCTCGAAGTAAAAATCTGGTTAAATAGCGGGGGGACTTGGGATGAGAGAGATCGATTATAGTCAATATTTCTGGCAGGATGATAAGGTCAGATTACGTGCTTTGCGTGAAGAAGATTGGGAGGATCATTATTATAACCGCTTTGATACACCTGCCCGTCGGTTATTGGAGTGTGCAGTAGAGTTACCGCCAACTCATGTTGAGGCTAAGAATTTCACGGAAAACTTCTCTGATTTTTCTTTAGGCAAAGGACGGATCATGTTTACAATTGTAAATATGGATGGTGAAAATGTCGGAGGTGTGAATCTGAACAGCATTGATGAAAGGAACGGTACCTTTAGCATTGGCATTCAAATTGACAGGGATCATCGAGGAAAAGGATACGGAACCAGAGCCGTACGAATCTTGCTGAAGTATGCCTTCTTCGAGCGCAGGCTCAACAAATTTAATGATTATGTACTCCAAGGAAATGAACCTTCCGCAGCCATGATGAGAAAACTTGGATGTGTTCAGGAAGGTGTCCGTCGTCAGGTGATTTATACGGATGGGAAATACCAGGATCTGATCCTCTTTGGATTAACCAAAGATGAGTTTATGGAAAAAGAGGGGCTTGTTTGATTCCAGTATAAATAAGATCGCCAGGGTGCTCGAAATCTGCCAATTTTAGTTGGATAAATGATAATGTACATTAAGCGGAAGGCGATAGTATTCTAATGAGATCAAAATCTGAGGTGATCGTATGGATAGAGCAATACCCGATCCGACATGGAAAAGGTTAGGTTTTGCTGAACAACCTGATTTTCATACTTCTGGTCTGGGTGTGGGGATTGTAATTATCGATTCAATTAAACAACATCATCTCATAAATCACTTAAATACACGAATCAAATGTGTTGCCGTACATGAAAATATGACTGTCACTGTGCGAGACATTTCATCAATGAAGAGGGAGGAGGATGATCGGAAAGGTGAACATGGCCTTATGAGTATACTGGCTTTAGCCCATGAACCTATTCTGTTAGAGGAACAAATTCATGTCGGGATTGCACCAGCAGCAACATTTATCGTTTTAGATCATGGCGCATTTACAACTGGAGAAGGAGAACGTCTGAAAAAAGGAATGGAATGGATTCTTGAACATGGGGTCGAATGGAATATAAAAATTATTTTAAGCACTGGTTGGCAGGCATTAGATAATGAAGTTCATCTTAAAAATACGAGTGAAAACTCAACGGTTAAAGCATTGGCGGCAGCTGTGCAACAGGGCATTTTGGTTATTTGTTCGAATGGAAATACACGTTTAAATAACATCATGCCTCCAATACAGTATTTAGCAGTAGGGGGCTACGTGGATCATGGAAAGGCCGATCGTTCATTACACGTCCCTTTCCCTGATGAACCTTATGGCAGAAATGGAGATGGTCACTTTAGGCCAGATATATTAGCGCCCAGACTACACCTTACAATCCCCTCTTATGAAACTGAAGATTCTGGTAAGCGCGTATATTTTTATGGGGGGACCTCTGGAGCGGCTGCGCTTGTGGCTGGTGTTGCGGCCCATTTGTTTTCCCAATTTCCGAGTTTAAGTTCCGAGATGCTGAGACACTTATTAGTCGAGCATGGAGAACCACTTGAGGGTGATGATAACCTGGCTCCTCGAATTAACGTTGAGAATACAATTCGTTGTATGAACAGGGCAGATAAGCCAAGGTACATATCAAAAACTTTACCCATGATAAGTATAAAAAAACAAAATCCATACAGCGCAATTCATTCAATGGATGATATCGAAAGAGCGCTCTCTTTAACCGTTTTAGTTGAGAGGGGCGAATTATCACGTGAAGAGTTATGGAACTTCACGAAGGATTCATCCGCTATTGTTCGTAAAATTGCAGTATCGACCCTCGGCGAACCGATGAACGAACAAGAGCGAAAGTTGTATTGGGTGTCCTTAATGCTTGAAACAGAAGGAGGAGTGCGTGGATGGTATATGCATGGATTATTGCAAAATGCTCCAAAGGAGGAAATACACAATTGGATAAAATGGTCAACAGATATTAACTGGTCAGTTCGATGGTGTGTTAGCGAATATTTGGCTCAATATCCAGAGTATTTTCCCCAACTTGAAAAAACCCAAGACCCTGACGCTATACATATCAAGGCATTGCCTTTAAGGGAATGGTACACGGCTCTATAATGATGTAATGTAAATTAAAATGTGGAGGCAACCTTATGAACCAACCCATACAAACTGATGAATTAATCATCGATTGCAAGGATATTTATTTGCGTGAGTATCGAATTGAAGATTTGGAGAAACTGCAAGAAATTACATGGCAACCTGAAGTGTATGAATTCCTTCCGGGATGGAACGCTACGATTGAAGACAGGACCCTGTGGCTCACCGAGTATGAAATCCCTGAGAATCAGCATTTTAAACAAGCTGTGATGGCGGGAGGGGATATCGGAGAGTTATATTTACGTATGGCTATTGTACTCAAAGAAACTGACGAGTTTATCGGATGGTGCTGCTCAGGAATTAAGGATGAGTTATCAGCACCTAATCGGGAGATTATGTACGGTATTTCGAAACACTTCAGGAATCGTGGCTATACAACGCAGGCGCTCAAAGGAATGACAGATTATTTATTTGAACATACAAATGTGGAAGTGTTAAATGCCATCGCTTTGACTACCAATCAAGCATCCAATAAGGTGATACAGAAATGTGATTTTGAACGGGGCAGTTCGATTGTGATCGAAAATGAAAAGTATAACCATTACCACCTGCGTAAGCAACAAGGCCAATTTTAATAGAACGTAGTCCCATAGCGAAGCGCTGTAAAATGAAAGTTTCGGATCAGGTTAGGCAATTATTGCTCTGGCTACCTGATCTTTTTTGTGTTTATTTTATTGGACAAGGCTTATGTTAATAATTTTCTCCACGATAATAGCGCTCCAGTTTGTTGTCCAAATGAACAAGCTGCGCTTTTTTCTCCTCGATATCATTCAGCAACTTTTGCTTTTGATCCTCAATCAGCTTGGTTCTTTCCTTCAGCGTGGAAGTTCCTTCATTGACCTGATCATAATACTTTTTGATGTCTTCCACACTCATTCCGGTTTCACGAAGGCATTTGATAAAAACCAGCCAGTTCAGATCATCCTCCCAATATAGACGGTTATTCTGCTCATTTCGTGCAGCAGGTTTCAGCAGTCCCTTTCTTTCATAAAAGCGAATCGCTCCAATGGAAATTTCAACTTTTTTGGCTACTTCTCCAATCGTTAACATGTTAATCCCTCATTTTATAAAAAATAATTTGACCTACACTAAGTGTAGCATAGTAACTTATACATTGTTAAATATAAATCAAATTATGGAAAGAAGGATTCGCTTGAAAAAGACTGTTTTTGTAACCGGAGCAAATAAAGGAATTGGATATGAAATCGTAAAGCAGTTGGGTGAAGCAGGTTGGAAAGTTATCCTCGGCGCACGTAGTGTTGAACGGGGTGAAAGAGCTGTTTCCGAGTTAACTTCTAAGGGGATAGATGTTGAATTTGTACAGATCGACATGTCCGACTTGAAGAGCATTGAGCAGGCAGCCGATACAATTCAGAAGACTTATCCCACAATAAACCTTCTGATCAATAACGCGGGTATGCCGGGTGCTTTCTCTCATTCCTTCACGGATACAAAAGAGGAAGATCTGCGGAACGCCTTTGAAGTGAACTTTTTCGGCACCTTCCGTTTGAATCAGCGATTGTTCCCGTTAATCAAAAATAATGAAGGCACAATCATTAATGTATCAACCGACATGGCTTCTCTGGACCATATGCAAAATGCGGAGTTTACTTTAAATGCCTTCGACTATAACTCATCCAAAACGGCGAACAGTGCCATGACACTTTCGATGGCTTATGAAGTGAAAAACAGCAGGGCTCAAGTCTTTGCAGTAACGCCCGGATTCACATCAACAGATCTTAACGGTAATGCCGAAGGCGGTAAATCAAAAGAAGCCGGCGCTGCGATTATCGTGTGCTATGCGACGGATGGTAAACGCCATAACGGGGAGTTCCTAGATGAAAATGGCGTGTACCCTTGGTAATCCTCCGTTCATACTGGATGATCTTGTCCCCCGGATGATAGCGGAAAGTTAGATGAAGTATTGGCTTGGTACCGTTACTTAGATATCAAGGAATATGAGAATACAACGTCGAATAAAAAAATGATAGTTTATCTTGTTTGTATGCTGTAAATGAAACAAAAACCAAACGTAGACGAACATCTTTCTTGTACTAAGTTAACAGAGCAAGTACTATAAATCGTATTTCTAACAAGCGTATCAAACGGAGGTATATATTTAATGGAGGTTTTACTATATAAAGTAGATTTAAAAGATGCAGTGACTATTCATGAAATGAAAGTCAAAGCATTTATGCCCTTGTTGGAAAAATATCAAGATTTTGCAACAAGCCTCGCCAATGAAACCGTAGAAAGAATTATTACTCAAATCAATCAATCTTTTTCAGATTATTTTATAATTCATCATTTTGAGGTTGCTGTTGGTGGAATTAGAGTCGTGAAAAAAGATAATCAAATCTATAGTATTAGCCCAATTTTTATACTGCCAGAACATCAAGGAAAAGGAATTGCACAAAAAGTCTTTACAATGGTTGAGCAGATATATGATGATGCAAAGTCATGGAAATTGGGTACCATCTTACAAGAGAAAGGGAACTGTTATTTGTATGAAAAGATAGGCTACAAAAAAACGGGTGCAACAAAAGCAATTAACGACAAAATGACAATGGCATTTTATGAAAAGCATTTATAAGTTTCAAAATCTTTGAATATGATGCCTCAGATTCGTCAGCTAGCTGAAACCCATTGGGCTTCCACTATACTAATCGGATACAAAAAAAGAATCCCCCATTCATTTCTAAACCGAAATGAATGGGGGATTCGTCATGCAATGAAAAGCCAAAATTAAAATGGAAGAGAAGCAGCGTTTGGAGAGCTTGACTAGTGCATGAGTAATGATCAAGTAGATCTTACGTAGCGCTGCTTATAGCCACCTTTTAGCTTGCGTAGAGCCGAAGCTCAGCCTAGACATCAGCCTTATGCAGCGGCAGCAAAATCATAAATTCAGTCCCCAATCCTACCTGACTTCGTACCGTAATTTTTCCGCCATGCGTCTCCACAATCGAGCGGGTAATGGCTAGGCCGAGACCTGCGCCACCTTGTTTGCGCGAACGAGAACTGCTTGTGCGGTAAAATCGCTCAAAGATATGGGGCAGATGTTCAGGTTCAATGCCTGTGCCGTTATCCTTCACGGACAATTCAGCCTTATGATGCGTGGCATATAACGTTATGGAGATGGCTCCATGCTCAGGATCGGTGTGCTGCACCGCATTATGGAACAGATTCAGCACAACCTGCTTCAGCTTGTACGGGTCAGCCAGTACATATACCTCAGCCGTCAGATCAAGATGAATGGACCTCCGCTGAGCCATCATGGCAAGTTGTGGTTGCATTTCGAGCAGCAGACTGTCTAGCTGAAAGACCTCCCGCTCCTGCTTAGGAGCCTGATCGAGCTTGGTTAATAACAGCAAATCTTCAACCAGCTTGTTAATTCGGACGGATTCGCCGTGCATGCTGTCCAGTGCTTTATATAATTGATCTTGATTGGTCGCTGCACCCCGCTGCAGAACTTCAATGAAGCCGTGAATGGAGGTGAGCGGGGTACGAAGTTCATGAGAAGCATCAGACAAGAAACGCTGCATCTGTTCTTTTGATTCCCGCTCCGCTTCAAACGAGTTCTCCAGCCTTTCAAGCATGCCATTGAATGAAACTGCGAGCTGATCTACTTCTTCTTGTCCCTGAACGACGGGAAGGCGTTCTGCGAGACTTCCTGCATCAATCTGCTGCACTTTATTCACCATGTTGGATAGAGGAACCAGCGTCCGGCGTAATACCTTAGTGTATAGAATAAGACCGGCTACCATGGCTAACAGCGATAACATGAGGAAGATTAGAAGCTGTTTAATAATCAAGTCTCTCAATGGCTTTGTAGCCGTACCCATCTGGACCATCGGTAAACCGCGATTCCGTGGACCGGGTGAAGCGAATACAATCAATTGCTCATTCCCTTGGCTATCCGTGACGATCCGGTAGGGAATGTGTTTTTGTTCTTTCAACTCATCTGTAATGTCCTGATATTCAGCGGTTGATAGTTGAGGGGCTTTCAAACCGTCTTCTCCAAAAACATCCTCGAACGTACCTTGGTTATCAAACAGGGCCAGTGAACGGTCAGGAATAAACAGTACCCGATTACCAGACCCGTTTCCTGCCTGTCCACCAAAAGGATTGTTGGAAGAGCCGTTACGTGACTGGATTCCGAGCCAAACCGGGGGCATGGACATGAGCTGTTCTTCCATGGTTTTTGCCTGATTCCGGTAGAGAAAGCTTTCCATGATCCAGAATTGCAGGATACCGATTAACAATAGTAACCCAGCAAGCACGAACAGTGAACGTGAGAGCAATTGAGAACGTAATGAACGAGGCCATATCCATTGGTGCAGACGTCTTAAACGAAGTTTATTTTTCTTAGGTAGCGAGTTCATCAGAGATCCACCCTGTATCCGACACCTCGAAGTGTGCGAATGAGTCTATGCTGTTTATCCCCGAGTTTGTCGCGCAAGGAGCGAACGTATACCTCCACAATATTTTCTTCCCCGCCAAAATCATACCCCCACACCCGGCTTAGAATGGTCGCTTTACTCAGCACAATCCCATGATTAAGCACTATAAATTTTAGCAGTTCATATTCAGTTGGAGACAGTTCCAGAACCTGATCCTGATAAGTAATCTCTTTGCGCTGATCATCAATTCGGAAGGAACCATGTGTAACGGCTCCTATTAATAAAGGAAATTGATTACGTAATCTGGCCTGAATCCGGGCGAGCAGCTCGTCGAAGGCAAAAGGCTTGATCATGTAATCGTCAGCACCTAGCCAAAGGCCCTTAACCCGATTCTCGACTTCGTCCTTCGCTGTCAGCATAATTACGCCAACCTCGGCACCGGTCTTACGCAGACGCTCGACCACTTCGAATCCATCCATCTCTGGCATCATGACATCCAGAATAGCCATATGCGGCTTGAATTCAAGCGCCAACTCAAGCGCAGCCGCTCCATCCGGTGCGGTGCGCACATCGAAGCCCTCATTGCTTAATCCAAGCTCCAGAAATTGCAAAATATGTGGTTCATCATCAGCCAATAGTATTTTAATTCCGCTGCTAAGCTTCATAATGTGCCTTCTCTCCTTGCCTGATCCATCTAGATTTCTCCCTCAATTGCGAGGGACTGTATGTTGTATTATCGCTTGCCAAACTGAAATTTAGCTGAAAGGATGGTGAATTATCCTCAGACAACATTCAGCGGGTACTCATCCCAGTTTTATTTTGGCATGTCACAATACTAGACATGAAGAACTTTGAAGGAGTGATTAACTTTGAATAACACCAAAAGAAGGATGGATCTTGTCCTTCTGCCGATTGTATTACTGGCGGCATTTCTGAATGGGTACGGTATCTGGAACGATCCATATGCCAATTCCTATTATACGACTGCTGTTGGGAGTATGCTCAGCAACTCCCATAACTTTTTCTATGCTTCACTAGACTCGGCAGGCTCGGTAACTGTTGATAAACCACCGGTTGTCTTCTGGATTCAGACGGCCTTTGCCTATGTATTCGGATTGCATGGATGGAGCGTTATTTTGCCGCAGGTATTAGCGGGAGTCGGTTCGGTGCTCCTGATTTATTTCATGGTGAAACCTACATATGGTCTTGCAGCAGCACGAATCTCGGCCCTTACGATGGCGACCGTGCCTGTCGTGGCGGCAGTCAGCCGGACCAACAATATTGACAGCATGCTGGTGTTTACACTATTGCTGGGTTCATGGTTTTTGTTCAAAGGCTGCAAACAAGGCAGTGCTTGGCGCATTCTGGTTGCCTTTGGGTTAATAGGCGTAGCCTTTAATATGAAAATGCTTCAAGCCTACATGATTCTCCCGGCTTTTTACTTGTTCTATCTGCTCGCATTTCAGGCGAAATGGAGAATGAAGATCATCCTGCTGATCGGCAGCACAGCGGTTCTGGCGGTCGTTTCCTTATCCTGGGCGGTCACTGTGGATTCTATACCCGAAGACGAGAGGCCTTATATCGGAAGCAGTGAAACCAACTCGGTCATGGAACTCGCCTTTGGATACAATGGTCTGGCTCGTCTAACAGGTCAGCAGAATACCGCAGGCAATGCAGGTATGCCAAATGGTATGGGACAGGGAAATAATCGGGACAATCGAGGAGACTTGTCTTCAGGCCCTAATCAGACAGGCAGTGGTGTTCCTGGCGCTGGGCAAGATGTCAATGCACCAGATAACGATAATACGAATGGTTCGAATGGCTTGAACACCATGGGCGGCATCAGTGGGCCGAATGGCAATTTCCCGAACGGGCAGATGCCGAATGATATGGAAATGTCCAACGGAAGAAATTTCGGCGGTAATGGTGGCGGAGGCATGGGAGGAATGTTTGGTACAGGGGTGAAAGGTCCTCTGCGTCTGTTCCAGACTGAACTGTCAGGTCAAGCCAGCTGGCTTCTGCCCGTTGTGCTACTTGGATGCATTGCCATATTTGCAGGGTTAAGACGGAGCAATATAACGAACAAACACAAGGAGGCTTTGTTCTGGCTGGCCTGGCTGCTTCCCGTTGCTGCCTTTTTCAGTGTGGCAGGTTTCTTCCATCAATATTATCTGATTATGCTTGCACCTCCAATTGCGGCGCTGACTGGCGCAGGCTTTGTAGCAATGTGGAAGTCATATCGTGATCGCGATGGATGGCAGGCATGGTTGCTTCCAGTGTCTGTGCTGCTGACGACTCTGTTCGGCTGGTATATCATGCAGGTGTATAACGATACGATTGGTGCAGGCTGGTCCATTAGTGAATTGATCGCAGGCATACTGATTACGGTCATCCTGGTCGTTATACTTCATCGCACACATCAATGGAAACAGGGCTTCATTATCGCGGGATTCATGGTGATGCTGATCGGTCCAATCTACTGGGCATTCACCCCAATTACTTATGGTGGCAACAGCATGATTCCGGCAGCAGGACCGACTGGTTCCAATGGTATGGTTGGTGGAGCAAGAATGGGCATGCCAATGGGTAACGGTGCAGGAGACACAGAAATGCCTGCAATGGGTGGACGTGGCGGAATGGGTAACCGTAATGAAGAAGTGGATACAGCCACATTGAATTATCTGAAAGAGCACAATACAGGCGAAACGTATCTCTTCGCCACAACAGACTATAATCAGGCAGCACCTTATATTATCGATGAAAGAGCAGCGGTCATTACGCTTGGAGGTTTTTCCGGATCAGACCCGGTGTACACAACAGAGGAACTTGAGCAACTCGTCAAGAGCGGGCAAGTGAAATACTTCATGGTTGGTGGCATGGGTGGCCGCGGAGGGAACTCGGATATTAGCGATTGGATCAAAGAGCACGGAACCGAAATTCCAGCCTCAGAATGGCAGACAGGCACCGACAGCGGATCTGCGGATAACGGAGACACCGGAAACAGAGCCGGATTTGGATTCGGCGGACAGACGACCTTGTACGAAGTGAAATTGTAGCTATATAAATTGAACTTATCATTTACACGATAACGGAGAGGACAGAAAAAACCTGAAAAAGCGAAGCGTTCGCCTACAAGCTTTCTGCAAGAAAGCTACATCGGAAGCATACGCTATCCCCGGATTTTCCCTTTATAAAGGGAATCAAAAAATCTGGGGATAACAGCGATTGGAGGGTTGTTCTGTCATCGAAGTGTGCAGTGTAAATATTCTTTATTTCAATTTGTATAGAGTGAAAATCTCGGACGAAGTCCATTGGAAAAGGGAGGGGACAAACATGGCTCACGCGTACCGATACAGCATTATTATTCCCATGTATAACGAGGAAGCGGTGATCGAGGAGACTTATCGGCGTCTGAAGAAGGTCATGGGCAGCACGGGAGAGAGTTATGAACTGTTGTTTGTTAATGATGGCAGCGTGGATCGAAGTGCACAGATGATCCGTGATTATGCCCGTTGGGACGAGAGTGTAAAACTGATTGATTTTGCCCGTAACTTCGGTCATCAGATTGCGATAACAGCAGGTATGGATTATGCAGCGGGGGATGCGGTCGTTATTATTGATGCGGATATGCAAGACCCTCCCGAACTGATACTGGATATGATCGCCAAATGGAAAGAGGGCTATGAAGTCGTATATGCACGTCGCACCAGACGAAGCGGGGAAACTCGCTTCAAGAAATGGTCGGCAAGTCTGTTCTATCGTGTCCTTCGCGCTTCAACGGATACGGATATCCCGGTAGACACCGGAGATTTTCGCCTGATTGATCGCAAAGTATGTGATGAGATGAAACGTCTTCCAGAGAAGAACCGGTTCGTGCGCGGGTTGGTAAGTTGGGTCGGATTTCGTCAGACTGCGATTGAATATGAACGCGATGAACGTCTGGCAGGTGAAACAAAATATCCGCTAAAACGCATGCTGAAGCTAAGCCTGGATGGTATTACTTCATTTTCGTATAAACCGCTCAAACTCGCAGGTTATGTAGGGGCGATCCTGTCGGTTGGCGGATTTATCTATATGTTAACGGTTATTGGTTCGGCGATCTTTACGGATTCAACGATTAAGGGATGGCCATCCATTGTGAGTATCATGCTGATGTTTAACGGATTCATCCTGATCATGCTGGGCATTCTGGGGGAGTACGTGGGCCGCATCTATGATGAGACCAAGTCGCGTCCGCTATACATTGTGAGAGATGTGGTTCATGCCGAGGGCCAGCAAGCGCAATCTCAATTGACAGCCCGAGTTGCTCATCATGACTAAGCGTTTGATGACACTCTTCAAGTTCGGTATTGTGGGTGTTGCAAATACGGCAGTGGATGCGGTGGTGTTTGCTTTGCTTGCAGTGGTTGGTGTACCGGTTCTGATGGCTCAAGTAGTCTCGTACAGTTGCGGTGTTGCGAATAGTTATTGGCTGAACGGAAGGTGGACTTTTCGAGATACGGCACGAGGAGGTGGCGATAGAGCGAAACTTATTCGTTTTGTAATCACCAATCTTATCGTTCTCGCGTTATCCGCCCTCATACTGATGACTTTGCACGATATGCTGGGTTGGAGTCTCGTGATGAGCAAGATCCTGGCGACCTTGATGGGAATGGTTCTGAACTATATGGCCAGCAGATATTGGGTGTTTCGTACAACAAAAATATGAAAGGAGTGTATGATGAAATGCGAATTAAAAAAGCAGTTATTCCGGCAGCGGGTCTCGGAATCCGTTTCCTGCCAGCGACGAAAGCACAGCCCAAAGAGATGTTACCGATTGTAGACAAACCGGCCATCCAATACATTGTTGAAGAAGCAGTGCAATCAGGCATTGAGAATATCCTCATTGTGACCGGACGCAACAAAAAATCCATAGAGGACCATTTTGATAAATCGGTTGAACTTGAACACTCTTTATATGCCAAGGGCAAACAGTCTTTACTGGAAGAGGTGCAGGCTATCAGCGAGCTGGCAAATATTCATTTTATTCGTCAAAAAGAACCGCTGGGTCTGGGGCATGCCATTGGGTGTGCACGGCAATTTGTAGGAGATGATGCCTTCGCTGTATTGCTGGGAGATGACATTATGGTGTCTGATCCGCCTGCACTTGCACAGATGGTCCATCTCTATGAAAAGACAGGCAACCAGATCATCGGTGTCCGTCAGGTAGACGCGGCAAATGTGAGCAAATATGGCATTATTGATTCGAAAGGTGCAGAGGACCGGGTTCACCGAGTCACCAATCTGGTCGAAAAACCTTCCCTTGGAGAAGCGCCATCCCGAACAGCTGTAATGGGACGATACATTCTGAAACCTTCCATCTTTCCTATTCTGGATATGATCGAGAGAGGTGCTGGAGGGGAATATCAGTTAACGGATGCCTTGAAAGAAGTGAGTCAGGTGGAGGAACTGTTGGCCCTTGAACTGGAGGGGCGTCGCTACGATATAGGCGATCAATTCGGATATATTCAGGCGATCTTGGAGATCGGACTGATGCGCAAGGAATTACAGCCCATGCTAACACCATATCTTCAGAAGCTTGCAACCGAGTGGGCATAGGAAATGATATATAGTAGAGGTTTAAATCTACTGTAGGACGGGGTCTCCTTCGTGCCATGGTTCTGTCAAGACTCTAACATTGTACAATGCTGCCTGTAACGCTACAATAAGCAAGAAGTTTAAGTTGCTGTTTGAGGGGTGAGGAATCATGAATGAATCTATCATCAGGGACATTATTAAGTATATGGACGTGGAGGACAACGCCGCCATTCAATACATTCAGACCGAGCATCGGATGAAACTGGGACTCTTTTGGGGGATACAGGAAGGCAGCCGCGTTCTGGAAATCGGATGTGGTCAGGGAGATACAACGGCCGTGCTTGCACATCTGGTGGGGGAGAATGGGTACGTTCATGGTGTAGATATTGCACCAGAGGATTATGGTGCACCACTGACCGTAGGCGAAGCGGCAGCCAAGCTGCGGAGATCTCCGCTGGGTGATCGGATTCGAATGGATTATGACTACGACATTCTAAGTGATCAGGTTCAATTCGCTGAGAATGAGTTTGATGTGATCGTACTTTCCCATTGTTCTTGGTACTTGAGATCGTTTGACGAACTTGCCAAGATTCTTAGCAAGGTTAGGACATGGGGACATCAGTTATGTTTTGCAGAATGGGATGCGCGAGTTACAGATGTGAGCCAGCTCTCGCATTGGTTATCCGTTCTAATTCAGTCCCAGGTCGAATGTTACAAGGAGAACAGCTTCTCCAATGTGCGCACGCTTTTTACACCCGAGGATATCCAAGAGCTTGTCTCTGCAGCAGGCTGGACGATTAAGGAAGAGACTTCGATCCATTCTCCAGAGCTACAGGACGGTCACTGGGAAACCGAAATGACACTGGCAGAAGCGCCTGTGGAACTGCAAATGCTCCCGATCCCGGACAAAGTTAAAACACTTCTTCTGTCCGAACTGAAATTACTTAGGACACATCATGCCTTGGGGCCTGGGAGTCCTCTGGGAACATATGCGATGGTTGCCAAAAAGCAGTAAGGAAATAGCTATTTGCAGTATATTATAATAAAAACGTCTATCACGTACTTTTCACAGAAGACAGACCGCATTTAGCTGAAGTTTTTCTTGCGATAATACAATGGTTCAGCTCTGCTGGAAACATATAAATTCCATGATCTAAAAAAAATGTGTTTACTTCATCACAGTAATTTTGATATTATAATCGCAATATCAAATGCGACGAAGAGACGAGTAGATAAAATTCATTCTTTCAAAGAGAGCTCCGGCAGCTGAAAAGGAGTAAAGAATCTTTTATTGAATAAAGACTCAGAGCAGCACATCGGAACTTAGCATTAAGGGATGGTGTGACAGGAGCTCCTGTTACAGAGCTAGAGTATGAACGGTCTACAGCTAGCAACATGGTTGTAAACCTTTACTTGAAGAGGCGGATATGGTGACATATCGGCGAATCTGGGTGGTACCACGAGAGTTCAATCTCGTCCCTGAGACTATTGTCTTGGGGATGGGATTTTTTGGTTTTTCCGGGGCTGTGACTACACGCTTTGGAATTGCCTGAATAGTGTTAATTAAGGAGTCCATTTCATAATACGTTTTAGTGAGTTATGATATTGATTCAAGAGAAGAATCACTCAAACCGAAAGGAAATGATGATTGAATGTCAGCAAAATTGAAAGTCGGTATCGTCGGAGGAACGGGAATGGTAGGTCAGCGTTTTGTGGACCTGCTCGATCAACATCCATGGTTTGAAGTAACAGCAATTTCTGCAAGCGCCAATTCGGCAGGTAAAACATATGAAGAATCCGTACAAGGCAGATGGAAACTGGCAGTTCCTATTCCGGAAGCTGTGAAGAAAATCGTTGTTCAGGATGCTTCCCAGGTAGAGGCTTTTGCCAGTCAGGTTGATTTTATTTTCTGCGCGGTTGATATGAAAAAGAATGAGATTCAAGCGCTCGAAGAAGCTTACGCTAGAACAGGCACACCTGTCGTGTCCAATAACTCGGCTCACCGCTGGACAGCAGATGTACCCATGGTAATCCCTGAGATTAACCCGGGACATCTGGACGTGATTGAAGCTCAACGCAAACGTCTGGGTACGAAAACCGGATTCATTGCAGTGAAACCTAACTGCTCGATTCAGAGCTATGTGCCAGCACTGCACGCCTTGCGTGAGTTCAACCCGACTCAGGTTGTTGCTTCCACGTATCAAGCAATCTCCGGAGCAGGTAAAAACTTTACCGACTGGCCAGATATGCTCGATAATGTCATTCCATACATCGGTGGCGAAGAAGAGAAGAGTGAGCAGGAACCACTGCGGATCTGGGGTAGCATCGAGAACAACCAGATCGTCAAAGCATCTGCCCCATTAATTACAACACAATGTATTCGTGTACCGGTAACGGATGGACATCTGGCTACGGTGTTTGTAAACTTCGAGAAAAAACCAAGTAAAGACGAAATTCTGGAGCGTTGGTTGCAGTTCAAAGGCCGTCCACAAGAGCTGGCTCTTCCAAGCGCACCGAAACAATTCATTACGTATTTTGAAGAAGAAAACAGACCACAGACTAAACTGGACCGTGACATCGAACGCGGAATGGGTGTCTCCACAGGCAGACTGCGCGAAGACTCACTCTATGATTACAAATTCGTTGGATTGTCCCACAACACGCTCCGTGGAGCGGCAGGTGGTGCGGTTCTAATCGCAGAACTGCTTAAAGCTGAAGGATATATTCAACCGAAATAAGTGTACTAAGTACCATGAGCAACAGCAGATTTTTGAAAAAAATGATTAGAAAAATAACCATCACTCGTTGATGGTTTTTTTCTATTGTGGACAGGAACCAGGATGGGCAGAATTAAATTAAAGAGACTACAGAGAGTACGGCAGAGATTCCAGTAGAGGGTTATAGTAACGAAAAACGCCGACAATTGTGTCGGCGTTTTTTTACATTCCAGTATTTTGTTAGGCCGCAGATGTCTTATCCGACTTATGCAGAAGCTGAGAGCGACGACCGAGCAGATAACCTGTTAATGAAGCAAGCATCTGTTGGAATACCATGCCAAGCACGACTGGGACAGCAACAGGTGGCGGAAAATAAGAAACAGCGAGTACTGCACCTGCGCTGATATTACGCATGCCTCCATTGAACACCAGAGCGACCTGATCGGCCTCATTCCAGCCTAGCAATCGGGCGATGAAATAACTCAGCGCATAACCGAATGATGCCAGGAAAATAATGATGACCGCAAGTCCAGCGAGCTTCCAGTTGAAATCGGCCAAGTAAGGTGCAACGACAGATCCGTTAATCGCGACGACTGATGCCATGAACAATTTGGACAACGGATTCAACCTCGGTCCCCAGACCGGGACAATGGCGCCTTTGCTCCACTCATTCAGCAGCATACCGAGCAGGGATGGCAACACAATCATCCAGAACAGACTGCTCATCATGGCTGCCGTATCCAGTGTGACACTGGTTCCGATTAACAGGGATAACACTCCCGGCACTACGAAAGGAGCAAGCATGGTATCAATCAGGATGATGGAAAGCGTAAGTGCAATATTGCCCCGATAGATGCTGACCCAGATGAAGCTGCTGATTCCTGTCGGAATCACGGCTGCCAGAACAAGGCCCGTTATGGTGTACGCATCTGTAGGGAAAACCAGATGACCCATACCAAGAGCAATTAGAGGCATCGCCAAATGCAAAATAAACAGACATACAAACAAGGGGAACGGCTTCTTCAGCACGTTCACAAAATCCCGTATCCCTAGACTGATACTTCCAGCGAACGTCATGAACGCAAAAAGCCAAGGGGATAAAAAGGTATAAGAAGAAAGAAAACTCCCGCATAACACGCCAATAATAATGCTGATTGGGGTAATCAGTGGCATGATGCGGTTCAAGCGTTGGTTCAAGGCTTGAAGCATAATCATGACATCCCTTTACCGTGTGATTTTACTATTATACATGTTAATAACGTTGGCTGCAGACCCATTTGCAATGCAGCAGTCTGAAAAGGTATCATGGACTTGGAACAAGGATTCCGATCAGGAGAAGGGGAGATGATCATGTTTATAAGAAAAAGAAAGCACACATTAATGATGACAGGCCTTATTGCATCAAGTATTCTGCTGATTTCAGCCTGTTCTGTCGTGGAACAAGCCAATCAAAGTTTAAATTATGTGAGTGGGGCTACTGATTATATAGAACAGGTATCAAACGCCGGGGCTGATCTGCAAGAGCTCGCATCGAGTGCGGTGAATAATCCTGAGATTACAACGCAGATTCAGGAGAAAATCGATCTGATCCAAGCAGAAGCAAGTGAATTTTCTCAGTTGACTGCTCCTGCAATAGGAGAGAGCATTCATGAAAATCTGGTTAGTTACAATACTCAATTAACAGAAGTTGTAGACAATTTCGAGAATACAATTGCAGAGCAAGGTTTTACGGCAGAAAATTGGGAGAAGACGGGCATTCCTGAACTAATCACCAACATTAATAATTTGAAAGATCCGCTTAGCGGACTTCAGGGTGAATAAGTTAAATTAATTTTCAATATTTTATAAGGGCGAGATATCGGAATGATTGAATTACCGTTATGCTCGCTTTTTTTATTTTCCGAAAACGGATGCATATTTAATATCACTGGAGCTAGACTATATCATGTAAATATAAGATCTATATGACATTTATCTCATATTTATGTGAAGATGATCTATGGTTTGACAAGGTTGGGACAGAGGCGTATGATATGTATATAAGTTAATAAAATATAGTTACTTACTATAAGTTATGTAATAAACCTAAATATATTTTGCCAAAGGAGAGCTGAGTCATGACTGAGCACAATGGAAAAGTAATCATTATTACAGGTGGAGCAAGTGGTATTGGTAAAGAGACAGCACTTCAACTTTCGGATCAAGGTGCGACTATTGTTGTCGCTGACTATAATGAAGACGGAGCGAAGAAGCTTGCGGCAGAGATTGAAGGAGCTGGCGGAACAGCGGGCTCATACAAAGTGGATGTATCCAAAGGGGACGAGATCAAAGCCCTGATCGACTGGACCGTAGAGCAATATGGTACGTTAAGCGGTATTTTCAATAACGCAGGTATTGGACTTGTGAAGCCATTTCTGGAGATGGACCCGGAATCCTATCACAGAGTCATTGATGTAGATCAGCACAGTGTATACTACGGTATGTATTATGGCGCGAAAAAAATGGTTGAATTAAATGTACAAGGTACTATTGTAAATACAGCTTCGATCTATGGAAGTGTTGCTGCAGTAGGCAGCTTCAACTACAACGCAGCCAAGGCTGCGGTTGTTATGATGTCCAAATCCGGTGCATTGGAACTTGCTGAGCATGGAATTCGTGTAGTTGGGGTAGCACCTGGCTTTATCGAAACACCGATTCTGGGTGATGACCAAGCCATGAAGGATGCGCTTGCTACTCAACATATGCGTGGAGAGCTCATTCAACCGGAGAAAGTAGCCAGTGTGGTTACCTTCCTGTTCAGTGATGCAGCAAGCGCAGTGAACGGGACAACCGTAGCCGTAGATGATGGATTCCTCAGCTTCAAAACCAAATAAGTTCCCTTTTATAATTAAGGCAACTTATCTCAAAAAAAACAGAAAAAAACGGTGCAGAACGATTTATTCGTTTTGCACCGTTTTTGTATTTTCATTATAAAGTAATCGTAGCATGTGAGAGGGAAATAAGTTTGTCGAATTATCCCGAAAATTCAGAGATCGTGATACAATTAACAAGGCTATAGCTTTTTATCATTTTGTGGTGTCATATACAATTCGAACGCCAAGAGAGCCATAACTCTCTTCTTTGTAATGACATTGAGAACAGGTTTTGGTCGAACATAACGCATCGTTATGAACTTGTAATTTTTCGTTGCACTGTGGACATTTATTTTCAAAAAGAGTCTTCAACACGTTAAACATGCTTAATCACTCATTTCGGATTAATTTACTTGGTTTTCATTATAACGGATAATATTCGCTGTGTATAGCACTTTTGAGTGGTATCGAAATGAGCTTTATATTGCACGAAAGGAAGCGCATAACCGATGGATCTTCTGCTTTTTTTCATCATGTTTATACTGGGTCTGGTCGGTTCATTCTTCTCCGGTTTGTTGGGTATTGGTGGGGCCATTATCAATTATCCGCTACTGTTATATGTTCCATCCTGGATGGGACTGCAGCCATTCTCAGCACATCAGGTATCTTCGATTAGTATGTTTCAAGTATTTTTTGCTTCACTTGCCGGTGTGATTGCATTCCGCAGAAAAGTACGAACGGGTAGAAGTGGTGGGGCGATCGTTCACCGAGGATTGGTGCTGTACATGGGTTCCAGCATTCTTGCAGGCAGTCTGATTGGCGGGTTCATATCCGGTCATCTGGACGGAAGGGTTATTAATCTGATCTATGGCATTCTGGCGATCATGGCGATTGTGCTTATGCTGATTCCCGGAAAGGGAAAGCTTGATACTTCAGCTCCACTGGTGTTTAACCGATGGATTGCAGCAGGCACTGCTTTTGCAGTAGGCATTGTATCAGGAATTGTTGGTGCGGGTGGTGCCTTTATCCTTATTCCCATCATGCTGACGATTCTCAACATCCCCGTACGAACGACGATTGCTTCTTCACTGGCGATTGTATTTATCTCCGCAATCGGCGGCGTTATAGGAAAAATTACGGGTGGAGATATTCCGATGGAACCCATCATCTATACGGTGATCGGCAGTCTACTGGGGGCATCCCTTGGTTCACGGGTTAGTTCGATGATCAATGTGAGGGTACTTCGATATGCATTAATCGTACTTATCGCCATCACAGCGGTCAAAGTCTGGTCTTCCATTCTGTAAAATCACGTATATGGAATGAACAGTGACGATTTCGTAACCAAACGGTTGGATCGCCGTATAAAGGTTATGAACATGAGCTGAAGCGTTGGATACACGATCAAATGAGTTCAGTTTTCGTCCATGGAGCACCTCATCTCCTTTCATGGATACATGTTTAACATTAATAGAATTTGAGGTATCCACCCTATGAATAACGTACTTACAGAACAGGCTGATGCAGGATATCGGCTAGCTGAGCAGAAAGCATCTCAGTATTTTACTTCTCTTAGGCAGCAACTTATGGATAATACGTATACAACAGCACTTACCCAAGATATTCATGTATGGCAAAAAAAACATATTCATCGTTTTGCCTGGCTTTCTCTTTTATCACCTAGCAAAAGAAAACCGGATCCTCGGGATGTTCATAGATATATCCACTGGCTGAATACGACAGGAAAGCTGGATGATTACCTGGATCGGAGTATCTCCTATATTTATATGCGAGATCTGGGGCAAGCCCTTGATTCTCCGGGTACGCAGGCCCGAATTCAGCACGTTGTCCAGAATACCAAAAAATACTTTATGGGCTCCGCTACTGGGCGCAAAGGACAGCCTGATTATATCAGTCTGGCTGCGTTGTACCGCTGGGGACAGAAGGAGCACATTGAAACGGCTGTCATCTGGGTGATGAACAAATTAAAGAATGTAGCATCCAACATCCCGAAGGAGCTGGATGCAGAGCAAGCACAGCGAAAGCTCATCAAGATCATTCTCGGCGTTGTCCTTCATGTGGACGATGAGATGAACGAGCAGACACCACCAGAAGAACGGGCGCGGAGATTTGATGCGGCGATTCGACTTGGTTATTCTTACGGTTTGACATATCCATTTGTGGATGACCTGTTGGATTCTCAGGCTTTGACTGTTCAAGAAAAAGAACAATATTCCCTGATGATACGCGATGCACTTCTTACTGGGGTCGTACCTGATCTGGGAAAGTGGAAAGGTAGCAATCTGGAAGTGATCGAATATGTACATTCCGAGCTTCGGGAAGCATTTGATTACATTAAGGACTATCAGCATCCAGAGAAACAGCGCACTTTTTTAGAGCAATCCTATGTGTTCTTTCAGTCTCAGGAGATCGATCGCAACAAGAAATTAGCCAATGCGAATTATACGAATGAAGAATTGTACATTCCGATTATTATCAAATCTTCTTCTTCCCGATTAATCGTCCGGTCAGTTCTCAGTGCGCCGGAGGATGAGGGATTTGATCTGCGGACGTTCTATTACGGAATATATAATCAGTTGGCCGATGATTTTGCCGATATGTTTGACGATATGGAAGAAGGGGCAGTAACTCCATATACGTACTATTTGAAGTATCGAGATTTGCGTCCCGATTTGATTAATCCTTATGAATTGTACTGGGCAGTCATCTCACATCTGATCCATGATGTTTACAACTCGGATGCCAAGACCCGTGAGGTTATACTGGATCGTGCGATCAACGGGCTGAAGCGTTGTAAAGAACGGTTGGGGCAGCAAAAATATGATGAAGTGATGATGATTTTTGCCTCTGGGCAGCCTGAATTCAATCAACTGGTTCAACAGATGGTGCGAAAAGCGGATGACGTTGATTTCCTTGATAAATTGTTACGGGATCAGGTCGTGCTTCAATTGAAAAATGACAAGCAGGAGAAAGAGGAGTTCAAACAGACCATTCGAACGGTTCGCGAACAGATTAATGTGGAGTTGCAGATAGCCAAGCCAGGTGGACTTCATGAGATGAAAGAAACGCTGATCGATGCGGCCAATTACAGCTTGCAGGGCGACGGAAAAAGACTACGTCCGATATTAACTTGGGTTATGGGTGTACGCGAGTATGGTTTACCTGAAGCCTCCATCGTTCCACTGCTTAGGTCGCTGGAGTACATGCATACCGCTTCCCTGATCTTTGATGATCTGCCTACGCAGGATAATGCTTCGACAAGGCGTGGACGTTCCACGCTGCATCAGGTACACAATAGCGCCACAGCGGAGCTCACGGGTCTGTTTCTCATTCAGAAGGCAATTGGAGAGCAGTCATCATTGGATCGCTTTGATGCGGCCACCGTGCTCACGCTCATTCAATATTCAGCTGAAAAAGCAGAGGATATGTGTATGGGGCAGGCGATGGATCTGAACTCCAAGGGCAAGGCATTGACGCTGGAGCAGTTGAACATGATCTGTTTTTACAAAACTGGCATTGCCTTCGAAGCTGCCCTGGTCATGCCAGCGATACTTGCCCAAGTGAGGGAACCGGAGATGGCTGCGCTGAAAAAGTTCGCTTATCATGCAGGAATCGCCTTCCAGATCAAGGACGACTTGCTGGATTTCGAGGGAAATCACCTCATTCTTGGGAAACCTGCAGGTCAGGATGAGCTGAACAACAATTCAACCTTTGTGTCTATTCTGGGTGATGAAGGCGCGAAGAAAGCGATGTGGGAGCATTATTGTCTTGCTACAGATGCATTGAACGAGATGCCGAAACCTATTCCCTTCCTGAGACATTTATTGGATTATCTTATTGGTCGCGAGCGCTAATCCATTTTTCTCGCGATTCCTTGCTCTATATGACTTATAATGATATATAATGACAAAGGTCGGGATTCCATTGGATGGATTCCAGGCCTTGTTTGACTTTGTAGACACCAAACTTTTGAAAAGATATGTTTCAATAACTCAATTTTTGGGTACTAAGCTGGTATTGTGGTTTTAAAACAAACCGATCCTTTGTGGAACAACTTCCTTCCAATTAAAATTAACTTTCGACTATTTATAACATGAGTTTATATGCCAAAAGGAGAGTTTACAATGCAGGTTCAAAAGGTCGACCATCACGAATTGTTCGAGCAGATATACAACCAAGCACCTATTGGAATTGCACTCGTTGCTCCGACAGGAGAATGGAGAAAAGTGAATCCCGCATTTTGCTGTATGCTGGGTTTTACGTATGAGGAGTTAACGAAGCTCACCTACCAGGATATTACGCATCCGGATGATTCACCACAAGATGTGATCTATAACTGCGAGCTATTCGAAGGTAAATCGAAAGAGTATCAATATGAAAAACGTTATATCCATAAAAATGGTAACATCTTATGGATTTCATTGCATGTTTCATTAGTTCGTAGGGAATTTACGGATGAACCTCTTTACTTCATTTGCCATATTGTTGATATAACTGACCGCAAAATGTCTGAACAAAAACTTCTGCATAGTGAAGAAATGTTCAAACTTATTACAGATCATGCTCAGGAGATCATCTATATTGCTGATCAGGAGGGCGTTTGTCGGTTCTGCTCTCCCTCAGTCCAACGTTTGTTGGGTTATTCGCCAGAAGAAGTAATTGGTCAAAATAATGATGCATATTTCCACCCACAAGATGTGGAACGGATCTCACAGATGGACTTGACTAAAGGAAATCTGTTGAATATCAGGGTCCGTCATAAAGAGGGACATTATATGTGGTTCGAGACCACATACAAGGTCTTTGGTGATGCTGAGCATGGACAGCAGATTCTTTCGATTGGACGAGATGTATCCGAACGAAAAAAACATAAAGATATCAGTGCAGAGGCTGAACGCATCGCTTTGATTGGCAGCTGGGAGTGGGATATGGTCAAAGACCAGATCGCACTTTCCGATCAGATTTTTGAAATTTTTGAACTTGAACGCACCCGTAAATCATACTGTGCAAATGATGTTTTTAAAGTTATGAATGCTGCGGACATAGCCTCTTTGCAAGAACAAATGGAATGGGTAAAACAAGGAAAACCGCTTGATTTTGAATACAAGCACAGTAGCTCTGATGGAAGTGAGAAGTATCTTCACTTACGCGGGCTGATCACGCTCGATGAATATCAGCAGCCAGTTCAGCTGAACGGAACACTACAGGATATCACTGAACGTAAACGTATTGAATTTAAATTGCAGGAATCTGTGGAGCGATACACTTCACTTAAGAAATATAATCATGACGCCATTATCTCGTTTAACATGGATGGTAATATTATGAATGCGAATCCAGTAGCGGTGAAACTGACGGGTTGCCCCGTGGCTGAAATGATCGATACAAGCATAAGCAGATTTATTGGAGCGAGTAATCTCGGTCTGATCCTGCGCAGTAATAATGAGTTGGCTGAAAAGGAAATCAATGCTGTTCGCCATACGGATGGAACCGAGACAGAAGTCTTGGCTACGCTTGCTCCGATCATTATTAATAACTCTAATGTCGGGTACTACTTGATTGCAAAGGATATTACGGAGCAGAAAAAGCTGCTAGTTGCCAAAGAGACAGCCGAGAGAATGAATAAGGCCAAAAGTGAGTTTCTTGCGATGATGAGTCATGAAATTCGTACACCAATGAACGGTGTAATTGGGATGACGGATTTGCTTCTGGATACCCCTGGTCTTAGCGGGGAACAGAAGGAATATATCGAAATCATCCAGAAGAGCGGAGATTCCTTACTCGCCATCATTAATGATATTCTTGATTTTTCCAAAATTGAGTCAGGCAAAACCGATCTGGTAGATGATCCTTTTGATCTCGCAGAAATCGTCACAGAGACCGTGCAAATCGTAAAACCACTGGCTCGCGAAAAGAAGTTGGATGTTCGTATGTGCGTAGATGACGCCATTCCGACTCCTGTGTATGGCGATGCTTACCGTCTTAAACAGGTACTTACCAATATCATTGGCAACGCGGTTAAGTTCACTTCAGAGGGCGGCGTTGAAATTGACGTTGGCATTAAGGAGAAGTGTGGCAATACCGTACAGCTTTATTTTAAAGTGAAGGATTCGGGTATTGGGATTCCGGTTGAGAGAAAACAACAATTATTTGAGCCATTCTACCAACTGGAGAATTTCATGACTCGCAAACCTCAGGGCACGGGTCTTGGCCTTGCCATTAGCAAAAAATTGGTGGAGCTTATGCAAGGAGATATCTGGATCGAGGAATCGGATGAGCCGGGTACAATATTTGTATTTACTGCACGCTTTAAATTAACGAACGGTGAAGAGGGCAACAGGTTAGATCAACAACAGAAAAAGAACAGAACATCCGCTTTGCGGATTCTAATTGCAGAAGACAATGAAGTGAACCAACTCGTCCTTAGCAGAATAATTGAGAAAAAAGGACATGTTGTGGATCATGTCGTGGACGGTGTTGAAGCGGTTGAGGCGGTCAAACACATTGCATACGATATTGTCTTCATGGATGTGCATATGCCAAGGCTGGATGGATTCGAAGCGACAAAAATGATTAAAGAATTGAAGTCCTCTGAGGATTGTCCATATATTATTGCGGTGACTGCAAATGCCGTAAGAGGAGACATGGAAAACTGCTTGAAGGCAGGCATGGATGCGTATGTCAGCAAACCGATAAAAATTGAGTCCATTATGCAAGCATTGGAGACCTATTACATCAAAAATAATCTTTGAGCGCGCTAAAAATGGATTCATGAGCAAAAAGTTGCTAGCTTATCTAAATAGGCTAGCAACTTTTTTATGCACAAATCTCTAAGGATTTTTGATCCACAATTTGGAGATGTCCAGATAACCGAATTCTGCTACCTGCATGCCGAAGATGCTCTGATCCAGTTCGGCCTGCTTGTTCATGTGACAGCCATGCAAGATCCAACAGTGATCACGTAGCAAGGCTTCAGCTTCATCCAGGAGCGCAGTACGGTCTGCCCGATGAAGCGTTGCGAAATGATCCAGTTTGTCATCCAATTGAGACTGGAATACAGGAGACATACACATATGAAAATGGTTGGACAGGTTTTTGAAAAAGTGAATCATGCCGTACTGCCAATCTTCCTCCAGGATCTCTTCAGCGAGGATCAATTGCGCGTTCGTGGTTTCCTCTGAGTTGAAATAATCCACAACGGCCTGCATGTTAATGTTCAGACCGATGGACGCTGCTCGACACTGGAACCACTGCGCAACGTCTGCCTCCTTATTATGTTTATACGATAATGTTACCGTCTCACCCTGGTACCCACAGTTATGCAGCAATTCTCGAGCATGCTCAAGAGAGGCAGCGGTCCAGTCTTGGGCTGCACTTTTCCAGGGTAAAAAGCTGCTGGCTGGTGTGATCCGATTGCCACCGAGATCTCGGACAAGTGCAACCGAATCATAGACGATACGCAGGGCTTGTCGAAATAAGGGATGATGATGGATGCCTTCCTTGTGAAAATTGAACAGCATATACTGACAACCCAGCGCCGGATAATTGATACTGTTCGTCTGATCACAGCCTGTTGCGAGACTCAATCGATCTGTACCCGGTAGCTCATAATAGCGATCATTTGGACTCAGGTCAGGCACAAACCAAAAATGGACTTGATCCAGATGTGGCCGGATGCCGTAGTAAGCATCAAAAGCAGTAAGCTCCAGCACATCCTCATTCAGCTCAGAGATCAGAAAAGGACCGGTACCAATTAATGTATTGGTTACATTGTAATCATAGGGCAGGATTGTCATCCGAATACAACTGAACAGATGCAAGAAGAATCGATTAGGACGATGTAGAACAAACTTGATGCAGTAATCACCAGCTACTTCCGCACGTTCAATATCCCGATATAACCAGATGGACGGACTATGTACATCAATCAATCGTTGAGACGTCGCTTGCACATCCCGGGAAGTCATGACACGGCCGTTGTGGAAACGTACACCTTTTCGGAGATAGAAGGTCCATAAGCGATGGTCCTCGCTGCACTCCCACATGTGAGCCAGTGCTGGCAGGAATGATTCCGTCTTGGCATCATAAGTGATCAACGTATTACAAACCTGGCTTAATAGGTAGGTTTCAAATGCAGTATATACAAAGGCTGGGTCCAAATCACCTAACTGGCGTGACCTCATGATGCGCAGAATATCCTGACCAGAGGCAGTTTCATCGTGACTATGAAATCCCATCTGTTGATGGAGGGAGAGCATGAGCTGTTCTCGCAATGTATCATCCACCTGAACAGTTCCGATGAGTTCAATAGCATTTTTCATTTTGCCTTTACCTAAAAGTTCGGTAAAACTCGCTTCTAGCGCTTCATTCATGCTACGCAGCATCGTTAACTCCGAATGATGTCCACGACCACGCCCGGGGTGCCAATGGATAAAGCCTTGTTCCTCCAATTTTCTAAGAATGAATTTCACATTACGAGGGGTGCAGCACAAGGCAGCGGACAGGCTATCAATCGTTACCGCTACAGGTTCATGAAGTTTGAATGAAAGTTGTTCGGCACCTGCGAGCCTTATAAAGTGTGTATGCAGGGTATCCATGGTCATGACTCCTCTATTAAAGGTGAAAAGTGTGATCATATGTTTACACTTTTCTTTCCCCCTTTTATCCTTACAATTATACATTAGAAGATGTAGTTCAAAAAGTCCGCTTTTGAAGCACTTAGAAAGAATAGGAGAAGTTCATATGAAGCAATATTTAAGACAAATTCACCCTTTGGCATGGACGATCATTATCGGAACCATGTTTGGACGTCTTGTAACGTCAATGAGTATCCCGTTTCTATCCATCTATTTGACACGTGTACTAGAGGCTACACCGACCCAGACCGGTATTACTGTGGCCGTTAGCTCGCTGGCAGGTGTCATGGTCAGCTTTTATGGAGGTTATATTTCGGACCGGATCGGTCGCAAAATTGTGATGTTAATCTCGGTATTTAGCTGGGCAGGTGTGTTTTTCATTTTTTCAGCAGCAGAGCATCTATGGGTGTTCTTTGTTGCCAATACGTTAAACGGATTATGCCGTGCAGTATTCGAGCCTACCTCCAGAGCCCTGTTATCGGATATTACTTCTCCGCAGAACAAATTGCTGGTGTTCAACCTCAGATATGCTGCAATTAATCTCGGCGTGGTCTTTGGGCCAATTATCGGATTTCAACTGGGATCGTCTGAATCGACATTTCCATTTGTGATTTCCGGCTTGGTATACATAGCCTATGGACTTGTACTGTTTCTGCAATTCAAGCTACAGCATGCCAATTTGCCAGAGCGTCATCAGGCAACCGCACCACGTTTGCGTGAAGCACTCATGACCACTGGTCGCGACCGGGTGTTTCTGCCAGTATTGATCGGTACCACATTTTGTGTTCTGGGTTACGGACACTTCAGTTCTACATTGGCACAGTACTTGGCGAGGAGCCCGATCTTTGAGAATGGAAGTCAGATGTTCTCGTACATGCTTTCCCTGAATGCCGTGACGGTATTGATTATTCAGTATCCGCTTGTGCGAACATTCCGAAACTTTCCACCGCTTGTTCCTCTGATTGTGGGTAATCTGCTGGTTGCAACCAGTCTGATGATGGTTGGAATCGCTGAAGGTGTACTCATGATGATGATGAGTGTCATACTATTTACCATTGGGGAAGTATTATTGTTCACGATGATGGATATGCTCATCGACCGGATTGCGAAGCCGGAATGGAAGGGAACGTATTTCGGGACCATCGGCTTCAATAATATTGGTAGTGTCATTGCTCCTGTAATGGGAGGGGTGTTATTAAGTCAATTTGGAGCGGAGAATGGGCTGGCTGTCTTTGTACCGATTGCACTGACAACAGCACTGGGAGTGCCTTTTCTTCTGATCGCACATAGACGCCTTGTTGTTAGAGAGAAGCAAACGGAGTCCACATCATTGGGTATGTAGCAGGAATTGAAAGATTAATGACATGAATTAAATAACAATTCAGTTAAAATTATCTTGACGGATGTTAAACCAGCGAATACAATAAACAACAAATATGTGAAACGGGTGGGATGATGATTATGTTTATGCCTATACAGATTTCGAATCGATAACTGAATACGCATGAGCATAGTGACATTAATCCAATTTTTTTGCAATGATCGCGTTGGGACAGTCATGTTTGTGCACCTCTGTCGTGGACGCTCATCATTATTGCGATGCAGAGGAGATACGGGAAATGCTTTGCATTTCATTCGATCTCTTTTGGCTACAAGCTGTAGATGAACATTAGTTCATCTATGGCTTTTTTGCATGCATTCCACCCAATTTGTTCACATGGAAAGGAGCGTTTGGAGCGTTATTTTATAAAAAACTAACTTGTTATAAAGGAGAATGTACAATGGTCAACATATGTTCTACATATCAATTATGGGCGGGAAATCCCGATTTTAATGTCATTATGTATGACTCATCCTAGTAAGAAAAAGTTGCTGTGTCGATAAGACTATCAATAAATTGGAATAGGCAAGAACAATTAAATAAACCGATAAAGAGGTGGGACTTGTGCCCAAAACAGAGAAAATCTCCATGTCATGGCTGCTGCGTTATCTAAAACCAGTTAAAGGACGGCTGGCCTTACTTTTAATCATGTTGCTCACATCAACGGGGCTTCAGCTCTTGAATCCACAGATTATCAAACGTTTTATCGATACAGCAGCAAGTGGGGGAGTCCTCACCAATCTTGTTCAGCTCGCAGGAATATTTCTGGTTGTTGCCGTGTTTAATCAACTCATCACGGTAGCGGTCAGTTATTTGGGGAACGACGTGGCCTGGCGGGCCACGAATCAACTGCGCGGAGATCTGCTGAAGCACTGCCTGCGTCTTGATATGCGTTTTCATAATGTGAAAACACCTGGAGAGATGATTGAACGTGTGGATGGAGACGTAACGAGTATCTCCAATTTTTTCGCGATGTTCATTGTGCAAGTGATCGGGAGTTTTGTACTGCTGGCCGGAATTCTCGGGTTCATGTTCAGTGTCAATGTACCCATTGCTTTGGTTATGACCGTGTTTACATTGTTATCGATCCTGTTCATGGTGTTCATACGGAATCTGGGAGTTGACTCTTCCAAAAATGAGCGGGCGGCCAGTGCTTCCCTGTTCGGATTAATTGAAGAACGCATTGCCGGGATTGAAGATGTGCAAGCGAATGGTCATGTGCCGTATGTGATGAACCGCTTTTACCGCACAATGCGCACGGTATTCCGTAAGGGGAGAAAAGCCTGGCTGCTACGGGTTATTCCGTGGAATACCACCGTAGTTCTGTTTGCTCTGGCGGTCACTGCGGTGCTTTTGCTGGGTGTGCATTATTATATGGAAGGTCTAATTAGTATCGGAACGTTATTTCTGATCTACCAATATACACAGATGCTGAATGATCCGATTGAGATGCTTGGAGATCAGGTACAGGAGTTTCAAAAAGCAAAATCAGGCATGTTGCGCTCCAGAGAGCTGTTGTCCATGCATAGTGTGATTGAAGAGGGTACAGAGGAGCAATTGCCGGAAGGACCTCTTGGATTGGAATTCAGTCAGGTGCACTTCAGTTATAACCAGGATAAACCGGTATTGCAGGACATTACTTTTGCTATTAAGCCTGGTGAACGTCTGGGAATCATCGGTCGCACAGGGAGCGGCAAATCGAGTCTTAGTCGTGTTCTTCTCCGGCTGTATAATCTGGATCGGGGTACGATTCGTGTAGGTGGAACGGATATCACAAAGCTTTCGTTACAAGCGCTCTATCGCCGGGTGGGTATGGTGACACAGGATGTGCAGCTGTTTGATGGCACGCTGCGTGATAACCTTACGCTATTCAATGGAGATGTATCGGATCAGATGATCAAGGAGACGACGGATCGACTTGGACTTAGCCAATGGATTAATTCACAACCAGAAGGGCTTGATACGTATCTGGCAGCAGGTGGAGCTTCATTGTCGGCAGGGGAAGCACAGTTATTTGCCCTAACCCGCGTATTCCTGACCGAACCGAGTCTGGTTATTCTGGATGAGCCTTCATCGCGTCTGGATGCTGCGACCGAAGGAATGCTTCAATCTGCGATTGACCAGTTAATGAAACAATCCACCGGAGTGATTATTGCTCACCTACTGGCTACGCTGGAGAAAGTGGACCGGATTATGGTGCTCGGGGATGGGAAGGTACTGGAATTTGGAGCGAGAGAAGAACTTGCCAGTAACCCGGCATCTCACTATGCCAGACTGCTCATTACAGGCCGAGAGGAGGAATTGGCATGACTGTAGCAGGATTTATAGGCCGTTTGTTTCGATTCAGGCCTTTGTTATTTGTAATCAACGGATTGTTGTGGTGTATATTTCATTCCTTGCCGTTAGCTATCGGGATCGGGATGCAGTGGTTTTTTGATCGGACGACAGCGGGTTCCAATGACTACATGTGGCTTGCTGTGCCGCTCATCTTTATTGCTTTGGTCCGAATGGCAAGGGTGGGCACATTTTTTGTAGCCTTCTATGCATGGGTTACGTATCTGTATCATGTTCAGGCGATTTTGCGAACCAACATGCTCGCAGCGATCATGCGCTGGCCGGGACGTAATCTTCCAGCTTCACCAGGGGAAGCGATGAGTCGCTTTCGGGATGATGTGGATGAAGTCGTCGAGTATGTAGAATCATGGGTAGACTTCTGGGGACGGCTTGTATTTGCTGTTGTGTCCATCGTCATTATGGCAAACATTAATTGGCAGATCACATTGGTTGCCGTGTTACCATTGGTGGTCGTGACCTTACTCAACAACCTGTCCGGGAATCGGGCTCGGAAGTATGCACAGGTTAATCGCGAAGCGACTGGGCGTATTACCAGTTTTATTGCGGAAACGTTTGGAGCCGTTCAAGCCTTGAAACTGGGTCAGGCCGAAGAGAATGTCTCTACACGTTTTAACCAGTTGAATGAAGATCGTCGCCAGGCTGCACTCCGAGACAATTTGTTCAAGCAGTGGATGAGATCAATGAATCAGCATGTTCTAAGTATCTGTACCGGACTGATTCTACTGATGTGTGCAGCTGAGATGAAAGCAGGGAACTTTACCGTAGGTGATTTTGCCTTATTCACCAGTTATCTGGCCAATATCGGATTTAGCATTTCACTGTTTGGTTATATGGTATTTCAGCACAAAAGGCTCAAGGTATCCTATGATCGTATGCGTAAGCTATTCCGCCCAGGGGAAGAAGACCAGATCATGGATTCGAGGGAAATCTATCTGTATGAAGATCCACCGGAGCTTGTAAGTGAACAGAGGGACCCTAAGGAGAAGTTGCAATCTCTTGAGGTGAATAAGCTGACTTATCAATATCCGAATTCTGCAAATGGCATACAAGAGATCAGTTTCCGTTTGAAACGCGGACAATTTCTGGTCATTACGGGACGGATCGGGTCAGGTAAATCAACGCTGGTACGAACACTTCTTGGACTGTTACCCAAGCAAAAAGGGGACATTCATTGGAATGGAGCAGCTGTTGATCCAGCCACATTTCTGATGCCGCCTAGAGCCGCGTATACCCCGCAAGTGCCGAGATTGTTCAGTGATACGTTGAAAGAAAATATCGTCCAGGGCAAACAGGGGAACACCGAGCAAGCCCTTGAAAAAGCCATTCGTCTGGCTGTGATGGAGAAGGATATCAAACATCTGGATCAGGGGCTTGAGACCCCGGTTGGTCCAAGAGGGGTGATGCTGTCAGGCGGGCAGATTCAGCGCGCGGCCACAGGACGCATGTTAATGACGGAGGCGGACCTGTTTATCTTTGATGACCTGTCCAGTGCACTGGATGTGGAGACAGAACAACAAGTATGGGAAGGGCTGTTCCAAGAGCCGGATGTCACCTGCATCGCAGTTTCTCACCGCAGGGCAGCACTTTCCAAAGCAGATCACATTATCGTGATGAAAGATGGACGCATTGAAGCCGAGGGAAGCTTGTCCGAATTGCTTGCCACCAATGAAGAGATGCAGTTATTGTGGCAAGGAGAACAAACTCCCGCCAAAGTCGGATAGCTTTGAAAATTTGGAAAAGATAATAAGAAAGCAAAAAAGCCTTACAGACGACTCCTTGAAAGAGTACAGTCTGTAAGGCTTTTTATCGTTATATCGAGTGGAAAGATGGAATATTTTTATCTCATCATTTGAGCAATCAAGGAATACGCAATGATGACCAGGAAGATAATAGTGATATGGTTAATGGAGAAGATAAACATCCGTTTGGACCATTTCTCTGTTTCTTTCTTATCAAAGGTAGCCACACTAAGAATGAGCCAAGCCAAGCTAACCAGAAATGCCGTAATAGCGACAAATGGACTCATCGGCCAGAATAAAAAGCTGGAGATCAGTAACAGTACCAGATACACATTTGTCTGAATGTAAGTCCGTCTGATGCCTTTAACAACGGGTAGCATGGGAACACCAGCAGCTTTGTACTCGTCAAAACGACGAATCGCAATCCCGTAGAAGTGAGGCATTTGCCATAAGAGCATCGTAACAACCAATGCCCAGATCTCGAAATGACCCAGTTCCGGTGAAATGGCTGCCCAACCGATGAGCGGAGGCACAGCACCCGAAAGACTTCCCACTTCCGTGTTGTAGATCGTTGTACGTTTGGTCCACATCGTGTAAGGGAACACGTAAAGCAACAGACCCAAAATACCGAATACAGCAGCGGATGGGGAAGCGATGTACAACATGATGCCCCCGATGATGGTGATTGCAATACCGAGAATCAGACCCGACTTGGTATCTACGCGTCCCGTAACGGTAGGACGTTTCTTCGTACGTTCCATGATCGCGTCAATATCACGATCATACAAGTTGTTAAACACCCCTGCAGCTCCAATAATGAGAGAAGACCCAATAAAGGAAAGGATGATTGGTACAATATTAGCTAAGATTGAAGCATCAAATACATATAAAGCCAAACTTAAACCCGCAAACATGGCGATCAGGTTGGACTTGATGATTCCGATTTTGATCGTATCGAAGAAAACTTTCGGAATCGAGCTATACTCCAGGCTGATATTGGTCTGTGAACCATTGTTCAATGTTTTCAAGAACTCACTTCCTATATCTATACTTATATATTATGTCGCTATTATACCATTCAATACACTGTGTGATTTAATTAACGTTTTAGTATTTAAAATAATGTCATTTGATTGTGAACAATTTAAAAACAAGGTTTTTTTTAATTGTTAAATAATTATTTCTGTGTTACAGGAGAAAATCGAAAAATCCGGGTAAACCAACGATGTGAAACTTGCTCTGTCATTGTAGTGTAAGTGTAAATAATCTTTTATTCAACTCACACAGGCTGGATTGAAGAAAGTATTTAAAGATATATGTTGCAAAATGCTTAGGTTTTGTTTATTGTAGATATAAGATATCTTTAATAGTTTTATTAAAATATGTTCTGATATCTTGTAAATCTCCAATATTACTTTCTTAAGCGAAAGTGGAGGTTATTTTTAAAAGTCAATTAGAGATATTAAATGTCTGGAAAGGGTGTATAATGTGAGTAATATGAATCAACTTTTGGATGTACTTATTATTGGTGGAGGACCAGCGGGGCTTAATGCAGCCCTAGTACTTGGCAGGGCCCGAAAGAACGTTGTGGTCATTGATGATGAGACACCGCGTAACTGGGTTACAAGGGAGACTCATGGGTTTGTGACAAGAGATGGGGCAAGTCCACGTGAATTCCGGAAAGCCGCCAAAGAACAGATTGCAGCTTATCCTTCAGTTCAATTTGCATCCGATACGGCAACGGAGATAACAGGTAGCGATGGTGATTTTGTAGTTAAGACTACTCAGGGGGTAAGCTATCGCACGAAAAAGATTTTGTTTGCGGTAGGTAAGAAAGACCTTCCCTTGAATATTAACGGATTAACAGAAGTTTACGGTAAAAGTGCGTTTGTGTGTCCATATTGTGATGGATGGGAGTTAAGAGAGCAATCGCTGGTCATCATCGTTAGTGGAGTTAACGCATTACATATGGCAAAAGTCATATCCGGCTGGACAGAACGTTATACGATCTGTACGAATGGATCAGATTCCTTAACCGATGAGCACCGTGAAGAGCTGAAGCAGCATCATGTTACTGTATTCGATGCACCGATTCAATCCATTGACTCTGAAGAAGGGATGGTACAGCAAGTTGTACTACAGGACGGTACTGCGATTCCATGTACAGGGGTTTTCTTCCAACCGAAACTGTTTACCGGATCAGAACTGCCAAAGGCCATCGGTTGTGAAATTTCAGAGTTGGGAACGGTTATCGTTGATGCTTCCGGCAAAACATCTGTAGCGGGTGTATACAGTGCTGGTGATGCAGCATCCGAGATATATCAGGCAATCACGGCTGCGTCTCTGGGGGCATTGTCTGCGGTAAGCATTAATAATGAATTGAATTTCGAGAACTGGGATGGGCCAAGTCATCATTAGAATAAATTAAAAAGTTTCATAGAATCATAGCGTCATTGCTTCATTCAGTAGGGGATTGCATATGCAATTCTCTATTTGTTGTTATTCAACTTAAACGTTGAACGGTTCAAGTGAAAGTTTCCAGCCGGAAGAAAATTTGATATTAAATTTATTATGGTTTATTGTATTATCAAATGATACATTTAACTATCATATATAATTATCAAAGGAGAGATCACTTATGAATAAAAGCAGAACAGCCATCATATGGCTAACGAATACCTTGCTTCACGGCGTACAGATAAGAGGTGATCATCATGAGTGATGCAGCTTACATTCCACAGCCCAAAATGTATGGACCACTTGGCAATCTGCCCTTAATTGATAAAAATAAACCAACGTTGTCGCTAGGTGAGCTGGCTGAACAGCATGGACCAATATATCGAGTTACCGTTCCCGGTTATTCCGGTTTAATCGTATCTGGGCCAGATCTTGTGGCTGAGTTGTGCGATGTGTCCCGTTTTGATAAATATGTATACACTGAACTCGAAAATGTACGTGCCTTTGGCGGCGATGGTTTATTTACAAGCAGAACATCGGAGCCCAACTGGAAAAAAGCCCATAACATCCTGCTTCCCACCTTCAGCAAACAGGCCATGAAAGGTTATCATCTCATGATGGTTGATATTGCCGAACAATTGATCAACAAGTGGGCACGCCTCAATTCCAACGATACGATTGATGTTGCGGATGATATGACACGCCTTACGTTGGATACCATTGGACTATGTGGATTCAATTATCGGTTTAACAGTTTTTACAGACAGGACCACAGTCCTTTTATTGAAAGTATGGTTCGGGCTTTAAATGAAGCTATGCAGAAGAGTTCCCGTTTGAAAATTCAGAATCTGCTTATGGTGAAAACCAAACGACATTTTCACGAGGATATTCAGACGATGTTCTCTCTGGTAGATCAGATTATAGAGGAACGTAAAGCGAGTTCAGCACCTGAAGAGGTCGACTTGCTCGCACGTATGTTGAATGGCAAAGATCCGGAGACTGGGGAAATGCTGGATGATGAGAACATACGGTATCAGATTATTACGTTTCTCATTGCCGGACATGAAACCACGAGTGGTCTATTATCTTTTGCTCTTTACTTCCTACTGAACAATCCAGAATCGCTTCAAAAGGCGTATGACGAGGTGGATCAGATATTGGTTAGTGACTCACCACAGTACGAGGAAATTCTTCAGCTTCCATACATTCGCATGATTCTCAGTGAATCGCTTCGTCTATGGCCAACCGCTCCGGGATTTGACGTATATGCCAAAGAAGACACCGTCATAGGTGGCAAATATCCCTTGAAGAAAGGGGAAAGTTGCAGTATTCTTCTGCCCCAGCTTCACCGTGACAGAGAGGCCTGGGGAGAGGATGCGGAACTTTTCCGTCCTGAGCGATTTGAAGATACGACGAAAGTGCCTCATCATGCGTATAAACCTTTTGGTAATGGGGAGAGAGCATGTATCGGCATGCAGTTTGCTTTATATGAAGCAACACTTGTGCTTGGCATGGTCCTCAAACATTTTGAGCTGATCGATTATAGCAACTATGAGTTGGATGTTAAACAGACACTGACATTGAAGCCGGGAGACTTCCGGATCCAGGTGAAAGCGCGCGAGGTGTCACAAAAGATGAATAAGTCTACCAAATCTGTGGAAGAGAAACCTGCTCCTGTTGTTCATATAACAAGTGACAGCCAGAGGGGAGAAATCCTGGCCGTTGAAGCAGATGGTAAGCCTTCGCTCCTGGTGTTATATGGTTCCAATCTGGGAACGGCAGAAGGCATTGCCCGAGAGCTTGTGGAGAAAGGGCGTTCGTATGGAATCCCAAGTGAAGCAGCCACTCTGGATGAGTGGGTTGGCCGCATACCTCGCCAAGGTGTCATTCTCATCGTCACTGCTTCGTATAACGGTAAACCTCCGCAAAATGCTACGGCATTTGTAGACTGGTTGAAGGGAACAGAGCCAGAGGAAGCTCAGGATGTGAACTATGCCGTTCTGGGCTGTGGAGATCGGAGTTGGTCCGGGACGTACCAGAGCATTCCTCGATGGATAGATGAGAAGCTTGAAGAATGGGGAGGTAAAAGACTGTTATCCCGCGGTGAAGCAGATGCCGGAGGTGACATGGAGAAACAAGTCGAGGCGTGGCAGCATATGTTGTGGCCTCAGGTGGTGAATGCTTTGGGGATCAACGCGGAAGTGGTAAAGGTATCCATACCAAGCACAAGCAGACTTCACATGGAGTTTGTCCGCGAGAAAACGGATATGCCACTTGCACGAACTTATGATGCCAGCTATGCCACGGTTGTAGTCAATAAAGAGCTTCAGACGCTGGGAAGTGGAAGAAGCACACGTCACATCGAAGTGTTACTGCCTGAAGGCATGAGTTATAGAGAAGGTGACCATCTCGGCGTGTTGCCTGGCAATCAGAAGCAGAATGTGGATCGGGTACTCACTCGGTTCGGACTACGTGGGGATATTCAGATCCAATTAACTTCGGACGTCAGCCATCTTACACACCTTCCACTGAACAGACCCGTCAAGATTCATGAGTTGCTCACTCACTGTGTGGAATTGCAGACACCAGTTTCCAGAACACAGTTGCAGGAGTTAGCTAATCATACGGTATGTCCACCTCATAAGCGTGAACTGGAAGGCATGTTGGACGAAAACAGCTACAGGGATTATATTCTTGCCAATCGAATCACCATGTTGGACCTGCTAGAAAAGTATGAGGCGTGTGAACTGCCATTCGAAAGGTTCCTTGAACTATTGCCGCCACTCAAGCCCAGATATTATTCAATATCCAGCTCGCCAAGCCAGAATTCCAAGCAAGCGAGCATAACCGTATCGGTAGTAAGAGAGCCTGCATGGAGTGGCAAAGGCGAATACCAGGGAGTTGCTTCATCGTATCTCGCCGGTTGTCCATCCGGAGCACGTATTCTGATGTTTGTAAGTAAACCTGAATCCGAATTTCATCTGTCCGAAGAGGTTGATGTTCCGATGATCATGGTGGGACCGGGGACGGGGGTTGCACCTTTCAGAGGTTTCCTCCAGGCGAGAGCTGTCATGAAACAGAGAGGTTTGCCACTGAGTGAAGCGCATTTGTTCTTTGGGTGCAGGAATGAATCAGATTTCATATATCGTCAGGAGCTTGAGCAATACGAAAGGGAAGGGATCATTAAGCTACACACTGCTTTTTCTCGTGCGGATGGCAAGCCCAAAACGTATGTACAGCATCTGATGAAGGAGGATTCCGAACAGTTGATTCACATGTTAATGAACAAAGGAAAGCTCTACGTATGCGGGGATGGAAGCCAGATGGCTCCTGCGGTAGAAGAGACTTTGCAGCAAGCATATCAGGAGGTGCAGGGAGCAACGATGCAGCAAGCGAAAGACTGGCTCATTCAGCTTCAGGCCGAAGGCCGCTATGTGCAAGACGTGTGGGCAGGTAAACGAACGGTTGAATCCTCTCAACGTATCTATTAAAAATTAAAAATGAAAAATGAAAGAGTAGTTCTCATAAATTACATCAAATATTTTCACTATATGACAAATATTACATTTTATTGAGGTGTTATTCTATATGATGAAAATGTACTTAAAATACGAAAGGAAGATGAAGATGAAAAAGAAACTTATGGTCGGACTTTTAACTGTCGTTGCATGTTTCACGCTTGGCTCCACATCTTTTGCGGCTAGTGTACCTTCAACTTCAATCAGTAGTTTACCAGAAAGTACACAAGTAGTACCTTACGCACAAAAGTATATAACTTGGCAAATCATTCTACCTAAGTCTCAATTTCCAACGCTTGGTGATATTCCGATGACAGCAAGTTATAATGTTGATCCATATCGGGGACAACTTACACTACAATCCGTTGATGGTCAGACAGGTTATACATGGACCGTGACCTACGGAGGTTATGTAACCTATTAATTAATAATGGAATAATGCTCTACTCATCCAAAAACAGCCGTTCGATCTGGAGTTCCACATCCAAATCGGCGGCTGTTTTGATTAGGCGCTTTGTAAGAACGAGTATTGATTCTTATCTGGAATCCTGAATCGTTGCTGTACTGTTGTTGGCGCTCAGGGCGGAAATCGGATCGAAAGGGGGCCCTGTTATTGTACCTACGAGCAGTGCAATATCCACCGCATTGACCGGGCTGCCCCATGAATTCCCAGAGAAGACCATGACGGCCCGGTCATTAACAAATCCTCGGGTATTATAAACAACATTGCTAATAACTTCTCCAGTCGTATTAGGGTTAAAGTAGGCTGGCTGACGTAAGGAATAAAAAATATTATTTTGTACAAGCAAACCAGTCATATTTCCAGTCTGGGTCACGAGACCACGATTGACAACCCAACCTGAAGAAGGGCCAGCTTGAGGAGGACCGAATATCGTATTATTTATTACGGTGTGGTTGGTTCCGCCTAATTGAATAAACTCAACAGCATAAGGATTATCACTCGTGATCGTTAATCCGTCTACAATTACTCCGCTTCCAATGATAGTGAAAGGGATAACAGCAGCTTGTAACAGGATGATTGTACTAGGATAGCCTTTTAGAGTTATTCCTGCTTTATTAATGGTAATGTTCGCAGTGATTGGGTATGTGCCACCAAGGATATGAACGGTTCCTGTTGGAGATACCGCGATTACACCTTGTTGAATCGTTCCAAAAGGACTGGCCTGTGTTCCATTTCCGCCCACTGCGCCTTGTAAAACATATACATCAAAAGGATTTGGCTGGACTGCGCCCGTGGCTCCGGTTGCACCCGTGGTGCCAGTAACACCAGTCGCTCCAGTTGCTCCAGCGAGGCCAGTTGTTCCAGTGGCACCTGTATTGCCCGTAGTCCCCGTCGCACCTGTAGCTCCGGTAGGGCCCTCGGGACCGCCAGATGGTCCTGTGTCACCCGTGGTTCCTGTCGCGCCTGTGACTCCGGTAAGTCCAGTGGAGCCGGTAATGCCCGTAGCCCCGGTAGGACCTGTCGCGCCAGTGTCACCCGTGGTTCCTGTTTCGCCTGTGACTCCGGTAAGTCCAGTGGAGCCGGTAATGCCTGTAGCTCCTGTAGGACCTGTCGCGCCAGTGTCACCCGTGGCACCTGTCGTCCCAGTAACTCCACTGATGCCCGTAGCACCTGTAAATCCTGTAATGCCCGTGACTCCTGTATCGCCTGTAGCACCGGTGAATCCTGTGGCACCTGTGGAGCCAGTGCTACCTGTCGTCCCCGTAGCTCCATTAAAATTCTCGCTGCCAAATAATTCGGAATAAACGAGTCGGTGAGCAGCAACCAAAGAGCCGGCACTGTTTTTCCCCCAAAAAGAAACCAAAATGTCCTCAGGGGTTGCTCCTGTAACTGTAATAACGTATTCGAAACTGTTAAGATCGGCAAAATAAGTTCGTGTAGCAACCGCACCGGGTAAGATTGTGAATTGCTCACTTACGTATAAAGCTCTGCTTGTAATTAATGAATATCCCTGGACAAGTATAGTAGCGGCGTTCACGGCACTCTGATTTTCAATTTTAATGGAAACGATCTGAGTTGGCCTTACCCCATTTACGGGGCTATTATCAATAGGGCCAGTTAGCAGGATTGCCAAGTTTCTCACTCCTTTTCTCAAAAGTCGAAATTAAGTGTGACTCACACTGATGTATGTTTATTCGAAGACAGGGAAAAGTTCCCTACTTTCTCAGAATCAAATGTATAAAAGGTAATAATTAAAAATGAGGATGATATGATGACTCTGATATGAAAATGCTTTCAAATAAATTTGAAATAAAAATGATTGACAGTGCCGATCTGAGCAGGTTTAATTATATAGACCGATTGTTATAATTATTTGAAGGAAGTGGCTTTCGTTGAGTGAAAAGTCTAATGCTAGAGAGTCTATTGTCAGCACAGCAGCGAGACTGTTTTTTTCACAAGGATATCATGCGACCGGTCTGAATCAGATCATCAAAGAGAGTAGTACGCCGAAAGGATCGTTGTATCATTATTTCCCGCAAGGCAAGGAAGAGCTCGCGCACGAGTGTATTCAAAAAGCCAATGAACATATCCTGCAGACATTTGAGAAAACATTTGCAGCCCATGACAATACGGGGGACGCCATTCAGAGATTTATTCATGATTTGGCTCATGAAACAGAAGCAGCCGGGTTTACCGGATTTCTGCCATTCAGCTTCTGGGCAGCTGTGGAGACATCGTGTATTAGTCAGCAGTTGCGTATTGCATGTCAGGGTGTATTTGCAGATTGGCAGGATGTCATTAAGAAACATCTGATTCTGGATGGCGTTGGTGAAGAGAAGGCGCGGGAGACGGCACTTCTGATCATTTCTTTGATGGAGGGAGCACTGATTATCAGCCTGACGAATCAGGATAAACAGCCTCTGCTGACGGCTGCTGATTATTTGTCGGTTGTGACGAAGAACGCCAAACAGGTTCAATAATTTATACCAAGAGACAGAGAAAAAGAAAGTTCGATATTGTTTGAGGAGGATGGGATCGTGGAGGTTTCCATGAAGGCTGATTCTGCACAGAATCAACAAGAAACACAGCAATACAAGGTATTTCCGATTTTGTTCGCGATGCTGCTGAGCGGCTTTATTGGTCTGTTTGGAGAAACGGCATTAAACGTGGCATTGACGCCACTTATGGCTCTACTGGAAGTAGGTCCTACAACGATTCAATGGTTAACTACAGGTTACTTGCTTGTGTTGGGAATCCTGGTACCGGTATCCGGTATGCTGCTGCAGTGGTTTACCACAAGACAGCTGTTTACAACATCTTTGATTTTCTCGATTGCAGGAACATTTGTTGCTGCACTTGCACCTAGCTTCGAAATTCTGTTGGTGGCACGGGTGCTACAGGCGATAGGTACAGCGCTGTTATTGCCACTGATGTTTAACACGATATTGGTTATTTTCCCGATTGAAAAACGTGGTGCTGCCATGGGATTAATCGGTTTGGTTATCATGTTCGCACCAGCGAGTGGTCCGAGTATCTCTGGTCTGATCTTGGCTAATCTGAGCTGGCACTGGATCTTCTGGATCTCCTTGCCGTTCTTCCTGATCTCACTGGTATGCGGCTTGTTGTTCTTGCCGAATATTTCGAAATTGACCAAGCCCAAAATTGATGTACTCTCCATTATTCTATCTACAGTTGGATTTGGTGGTATCGTATACGGCTTCAGTAGTGCAGGAGGACATGGAGAATCTGGCGGTGGCTGGACAAGTCCAGTTGTTATCTCGACAATCGTCATTGGCGCACTGTCCTTGTTGTTATTCAGCATCCGTCAGTTGAGAATGAAGCAGCCGATGATGGATCTGCGAGCGTTCAAATATCCGATGTTTACGATTGGTTTGATCCTGATTTTCATCTGTATGATGATGATGCTGTCATCCATGCTGATTCTGCCGATGTATCTGCAACAAGGTATGGCCGTTACAGCGCTAACCGCTGGACTGGTTCTATTGCCAGGTAGTTTGCTGAATGGTCTACTGTCTCCGGTTATGGGTCGACTGTTCGACAAGTTCGGTCCGAAGTGGCTTGTAATCATTGGTCTGGTTATCGTAACGGTTGTACTCTTCATGTACACTGGCATTACACCAACAACGACACTGGCCAAAATTATTACGCTGCATGTGTTCATGATGGTCGGAATTTCGATGATTATGATGCCTGCACAGACGAATGGTCTGAACCAATTGCCACGTGAGTATTATCCTCACGGTACTGCCATCATGAATACGTTACAGCAGGTATCCGGAGCAATCGGTACCGCTGTTGCCGTAAGTATACTGAGCGCAGGACAATCCCGCTTTCTCAGTGGAGTGGCGAATCCGGAAAGTCCGGAAAATCAACTGGCAGGTTTCACGTCAGGTGTACAGAATGCGTTTGTATTCGCATTAGTTCTGTCGATTATCGGTCTGATTACTTCACTCTTTGTGAAACGGGTCAAAGTAGGATCAACGCCGGGACAACAAGGTCCTATGCATTAATCCATTAACTAACAATAATAATTTGATATTGTATAAGAGCGATGTGTCCCTTAACTTTAAGGACGCATCGCTTTTTTTGTATTTATTCATCCTGCGGTTCTACTGTTCTGTAACACTTGCTATGCTGATATACTCGCTTCTCGCCAGTCTGCGACATCATCTAGGCATGAGTTTCATATTAATAATCAAGGAACAGCTCCCAGCACAAATGTTTTACAACTGTCGATACGTCACGGATTGTTCAAGCAGAGGAAGAAAACGAAGAATAAGCTCTCATGGGGAAAGGAGTTGTACAGATGGGTATAGCTTATAAAACAACTGTTTTTAACAGCAAAACGGCCATATTCCTGGCCGCAATGAGCTATCAGACGTACCCGTTATTTTTTGAGGGAAAGCTGGTCTTACCGAAAGGATTTAAGCTTCGATCTACGATTCGCGCTTCTGCCGACGTCGAGAATCCTACGGAACTTGTATTCGGATTTATTGCCGAGTCACGGGATCAAATCGTTGTTGCGTTTAGAGGGTACGCTTCGTATCCGGCGGACCTTCTTGCTTCGTATGATATCTTTCAGATCGCGTATCCTTTCGTCCAAAACGGAGGGAAAACCTCGCGTGGCTTTACATGCTTGTATCGCTCAACCCGAAACGACTTGATCCGTGAATTAAAAAAGTTCTCGACAGCTAAAAGGCTGTATATTACCGGCCACAACTACGGCGGAGCTTTGGCCACGCTTGCCGCTTTGGATATTTCGGTAAACACCGGGTTTAAACATCCGTTCGTTTATACGTACGGCAGTCCGCGCATCGGAGATCCCAAATTCGTTTCCCGCTTTAACAGTACAGTTAAACACAGTGCGCGAATCGTCAACATTCATGACACTTTCCCGACGTTCCCGGCCCGCAGGTATCCGCCTCCCTTTACAAAGAGAGGGATTACTTATCAGCATGTAAAAACGAAGGTACCCATCTCTTTTCAACTGAACAATGTGTCGCGCAACGACTCGATTGCTTGCTATTTTAACAAGCTCAGCCAAAAGAATCTCGAATTTGCCAAAGCGCTATGCCACAAAAACCCGGGCTTCTGTCCCGATACCGGTATGTGCTTTCCGTATCAGGGATGCTAGAGTTTGAAGCCTTGAAATATAAGGAGGAGCTACATTTATGGAACTTCCAGGCAAGTACAGTAGCGAGGATGCGATTTTGCTTGCGGCAATGCTCAATCAGGCGTACCGACTTTTTGAGAAGGAAAAGGTTATTCTGCCACAAGGCTATACTCTTCGATTCAACATTCTCGCACTGGCCGGTGTCGAGGAGCCCGAACTAGAAGTATTCGGCTTCATCGCGGAGTCGAAAGACAAGGTTGTGATTATTTATAGAGGAACCCGAACCTTTAAGGACAATGAGTCAGATCAAGACCTTTTTCAGATTCCGTATCCTTTTGTCAGAAATGTTGGAAAGACTCATCGCGGATTTACATGTATTTACCAATCAGCAAGAGAAAAAATGATCGAGGAATTGAACAAGCTTTCTACGAACAAACGACTGTTTGTTGCAGGCCACAGCTTGGGAGGAGCTTTAGCCGTATTGACTGCTTTGGATATTGCGGTGAACACCAGGTTTAAACATCCGGTCGTGTATACATATGGCAGCCCACGTGTCGCAGACCCGGAATTTGCATCCTCTTTCAACGAAACGGTAAAAAACAGTTTTCGTATAGTGAATGTGCACGACATCATTCCGACTTTGCCAGCTAAGACCTATCCGCCTCCACTTACAAAGAACGGACTATTTTATCGGCATGTGAATACAAAGGTTCCGCTCTCGTTCCAGCTGAACAGTTTGCCCGTTCGCAATCATGAGATTGTCTGTTATTTCAAATTCCTCAGCCGGCAGAATCCTGGTTATACCGAGGCGTTATGTACGGATAACCCGGGGTTTTGTCCTGATACGGGATTATGTGTTCCATTTATAGGGATATGCAGTGCGCAGGAAGAAGACGAAGAATAAGTCCAAAACCCCAAAGATATTGGAGACTCTTTGGGGTTTCTTTCTTGATATAGAGCAGTTGTACTTTAATTGGGTGTAAGTTACTTCTTCACCAGGGCCAATATCTCATCCGCAACGAGGTCAGGGCGATATTGATGGATGTAATGGTCGGTATCTTTAATGGTTACCTGTTTCGAATCATCTGACCAAGATTTGAATTCTACTTGCGTTTTATCCCATTCGGGCTCACTTGCACCAAAGTAATCAGCCGTCAGTATGGTGAGGGGAAACGGTAACTTTTGCTTGTGATCTACAACCACTTTGCCATTTTCAGCTATTTCACGTAATTCATCCAACGTGTTAGCATTACCATAGTTGTACAACAGCGCAGTTGTATCCAATTTTTTTAGAACGTCGGGTACAAGTTTCAATTCATTACGATTGGCATTGGAAGTTTCGACAACCAAGTCAGATTGCATCGAGAGGCGGAATAGTCCGGTTTGGATACGTAATTTATTCGCAAAACCACCAATTGTGTCTGCCAAAGAGTCATCGTCATTCGAATAATATTCGGGACTTCCGCCATCAATCATGACGATGCCTTTCACGAGATCCGGGTATTTTTGTGCAAAACGGATGGTCTCCAGGGAGCCGAGCGAATGTCCAACTAATACATAAGGCGGCTTCTGTCCAGATACCTGCAACAACTCGTGTAATTCTTCAGCTACGGTATCGACATCACGTTTCTTATCGGTCTGATCACTATATCCATAGCCAAATCGATCATATACAGCGAATTTTGTGTTGGGAGCAAGCTTTTCATATAATGGATAATAATCTACATAGGGATTAGCAGTACCCCAGCCGGAGGCGAGCACGACTGTTACATCGCCTTCTCCACCAGTATATAGATGCATATTGTCTCCATGGACTTTGTAGAGCTTTCCAGGGGGTACGAGTATTTTGGCATCCTGCCTTAAACCCACTTGTTGGTAGATCACGCCAGTACCCAGAAGCAACAGAACTATTGCCAGGTCAAATATCAAAAACTTAACTAATCTTTTGCGCCATTTCTTCATGTTCTCTCACATACTCTCCATGTATTTTCTCTATCATATATGCCTAATCTTATACGAGAGAAAACAGAGTCTTAATTCTATCTTAATTAACCGAAAATTGTATATCAACGGCCAATGAATTAAGATATAGCTACGATATAAGTTGATATTATCCAAAAGTTGAACCATAGATTGATTATATAGAACAGAAGGTATGTATAATGACAAAATACGAAAATCAGCTTCCGACATCAGCCGGCATGGACTTCAAATCCCTGATCAGTATATTGAGAGATTCCATGCGTGGCAATGTAGAGCGGAGGCCATCGGGCATGATGCCTATGGAGATATGTGAACCTGCTGAAACCATGAACGCATCCGACAATCCACAGGTTACATGGTTCGGCCATTCGGCTTTTTTACTTGAAATTGAAGGTCACAGGTTGCTGTTCGATCCAATGTTGGGCAATCGTCCATCCCCCGTATCCTGGGTAGGTACCAAACGTTATAGCACGAATCTACCGATTCAACCGGAGGATTTCCCGGAGCTTGACGCAATCATTATATCGCATGACCATTATGATCATCTGGACTATGACTCCATTCGTAGATTGAAGGACAAAACAAAGCGATTTATCGTGCCACTTGGTGTACGTCGTCGACTGATTCAACTGGGTGTACCTTCAGAGCAGATTACCGAGCATAACTGGTGGGATGAGTTATCATTCAAAGGTTTAACATTCGCTTGTACACCAGCACGACATTTCTCAGGCAGAGGATTATTCGATCGTAATTCTACCTTATGGTGTTCATGGGTTATCGCTGGACAACATACAAAGGTATTCTTTAGTGGTGACAGCGGATACGGTCCTCATTTCAAGGAAATTGGCAGTAAATACGGTCCATTTGACCTCACCATGATGGAATGTGGGCAATATGACGAGCGGTGGTCCAACATTCACATGATGCCGGAAGAGACGGTGCAAGCCCATTTGGATGTAGGGGGTAAGTTGCTTATCCCGATTCATTGGGCCGCATTTACGCTGGCCTATCATGCCTGGAATGAACCGGTTGAACGAATTACGAAGGCCGCACATGCTATGAATGTGAAGATTGCAACACCCAAGATTGGCGAGAAGGTTGTGCTTCATACGGAGCATTACCCTACACATCCATGGTGGAGACCAGAATTAGGATAAAAGTAAAAGCGTTCAGCTCATCGAATGAGTGGACGCTTTTTCTGTTGCATTTTACATCAGGATCGATAGTGCGCTGTATATTAACAACATACCCATGACGATATTAACAGGCCGCTCGTACCTTAATAGAAAGCTCTGAAATAACATGCCGCCAAACGCCCAGGTCATATTGGCACTAATACCGATGAAGGTGAGCAGTAAGGAAAATACAATTAAATGGACATGGGACTGTCCTAGAGGCAGAACAAAAACGGATATGGCCGTAAGCCCATACAAAATGACTTTGGGATTGATGAATTGCAGGGTGAACCCAAATAGAAATGAATAATGATTGACCTTGTTGTCTTGCGAATCTGCAGGTTTACTTCGCATGACTTTGAGCGCCAGATAGAGCATATACACACACCCTAACACGTTCAATACGGGGGCGATCCTGGGAATATATTGATGAAGAATAAGGTTGAAATAACTGGACAGAAACATAATAAGCAGGCAGCCGGCTGCAACTCCACTAATAAACGGAAGGGTCTTGCGGAACCCCTGATTTCTGGCATGCGTCATGGAAATGATATTGTTGGGTCCGGGTGTAAATGAAGCGATGATTGCATAGGTCACTAAAGGTATAATGTTCATGATTCCTCCACGTTTTCTTGGTTGTATGATATAATGACCTGAAATGTACGTTATAACGTACGGTCTTTATTATTGTACAATATGTACGTTATATAGCACAACACACAAATATAAAATGAGGAGGATGGATTTTGAAAAACATTAATAGTATTCTTGCTCAGAACCTGAAACAGCTTAGGGAACAAAGAAAACTCAGCCTGGACAAGGTCGCCGAAATGTCTGGTATTAGCAAGACCATGCTTGGTCAGATTGAACGTGGTGAATCCAATCCATCGATTGCAACCGTATGGAAGATTGCTAATGGCCTGAAAACCTCCTTTACTGCTTTGATTCACGAGCCGAAGTCAGATACTACCGTTGTAACGGGGGATGATATTCAAGTATTGATGGAAGACGAGGGCAGGATTCGAATATATCCGCATTTTCCTTTTGAAGAAGGACGTCGCTTTGAAATGTACATGATGGATATGGATATGGAATCTTCTTTAAGTGCTGAGCCGCATATCGAAGGAACTGAAGAATTTATTACGGTCTTTGAAGGAGAAGTTACGATTCGGGTAGGGACGGAAGAATATAGGGTGAGCCAAGGGGAGTCGATCCGTTTCCGAGCAGACAAGCCCCATGCCTATATTAACTCCGGTGCTAAGTCGAACAGATTGAACATGGTTATTCATTATTCAAAGTGACAATAAAGCAGCCTGATGTAATGAACTGCAACTCCCTTGTTAGTCGTGTCTCACAAAGGGTTCGGTTCAAAACATTGGCTGCTTTATTGATGTGTCACTATGATGGAGCTCAACTGCTTGCGATAGGGGACGCTAAGTTAAGGCTTTTCTTTGGCCTGACGCTGGATTTCCTTGGCTGTTAAAGCTTTATCATATACTTTTACATTATCCAAGCTTCCTTTGTAGAACGGATCAGCCGTATAACGACTCTTGCCTACATAAGCTTCCGTTACCTGCAGATCTTTCGGGTTAAAAGTAATCTCAGAGCTGCTTGCAACCGATGTACCATTCACATACAGAGTTCCTACATCGCCCTGAAGGGTTACAGCGACATGAACCCACTCTTTGGAAGGCAGTGGACTTGCTGCAATCAGGCTCTGATCCCGTCCCTCATTATGAATGGTGAATTGTAATGCGCCATTCTGCTGGGAGGGCGTGAGGAACATATGTCGGGTTAACCCATTTCCAAAGTCGAAAATACGCTGCCAAGACCCGCCACCGTCCCAATTGATCCAGGCGCTAAACGTGAAATCCGTTGTATCTGTAATGAGTCCAGGTAACTGAATGTAACTGTCGGTTCCGTTAAATGTGGAAGCCTGATTTTTGCCACTTGCAGCAGAACTGACCACGTTAAAGGCTTGTCCGTGATATTTGTTTTTACTGGAATCCTGTGCGACTTTGGCAAGTTTCTTGTGTTCAAAAGTATACTCCCCGAGCAATGGGCTTACCGCTTGCTGTGGAATGATAACGTTAAACGTTTTGGAGCTTATCGCAGTTCCTTTACGAATCGTGGCGGTTAATTTAACTTTGGCATCGCCCTTACCAGCGCGTGGTCGCTGCACTACACCTGTAGCGGATAGAGCCGAAGCATTGGAGCTTTTCCACGTAATGTCTGCATCACTTGTTCCCCTTGTAGGCAGAGACAGATTGAAGAATACGTGATCCGTATTGCTAATGCTCAGGTCCTTTTTCACCGCATCTACAATGTCCTGATCACTCCGTTCAACACCTTGACTTCCCCAGATGGCAATTCCGGAGGAGGAGAGGGCGCTAAAGGTCAGAACCGTACTTTGAGATTCCGAGTTCCATTCATGTGTGAAAAGGCCTTTGTACACAACGTTATTCGAAGTGATCTGAACCTTGTTGTCTGCACCAAGACTCCATGTTCCTGTCACGGCACCATGAATCTGCCCATCTGTCGTGAACTGAACGGTCTGGGATGGCTTGATGTCCGCCGTGATGTCCTTACCATGATTCACCCATTGGTACTGACCAGCGATCTCCTGAGTTGTCAGTTGCGTGGTATCTTCTCCCAAAGCCGCATAGCGATATGGAGAAACAACGGGCCAACCATCTGCATTCATATGCATCTCATGTACGCGAACTTCATGTTCTTCGCCACGCCCTGGAAAGCGGGTATGGAAGATGAGAAATTGTTTGCCAGTCTCCGGATCAACATAAGCAGAGTTGTGTCCTGGCGATACATAGCCGCTACCTAGGCCTGTGCCCGGATCACCGATCTGTCTCTCGAAAAGGAAGTTCCCCATTAATTTGACTCCAAACGGTTCAATAGAACGATCATCAAACAATGGTTTATCCTTGTCAGCTTTAACGTTGATCATATCGTTTCCTTCCGCATCGAGGAAAGGCCCATCCGGTGTTTGGGAGCGAGCAACACGAATGTTGTATCCTCCATCAGCACCTAGTCCACCGTAAGACAGGTACAGATAATAATAATCGGTTTCGGGACTGTAGAGCATATAAGGTGCTTCAATACGACTATGATTGCCTCCGGTCAGCTTTTTGCCATAACCTTGATTCGGCAGTGGTTTGCCTGTCGTTGCATCCATCTCCAGAATGAAAATCCCCCCGGAGTATGAGCCATACACCATCCATAACTTGCCGTTTTTATCATAAAAGACATCCGGATCAACCACATTGGGATGAATCGTTGCATCGTAAATGGTACCATCCTCACTGATCTGATCCCACATGCCGGATTTCAACAGAATGCCTTGATCCTTATAAGGGCCTTCGATGTTGTCTGCGACAGCAATGCCGAGCGCTGATCGCGGGGAGTCCCCTTTACAAGCATTGTAGTACATATAAAATTTGCCGTCCGCGAGCTGAATGACATCTGCCGCCCATAACGTATCCGTCTGCGCCCATTCCAGCGCTTCAGCGAATTCCTTGGTTACATTGGGGACAACAGGGTTGTTATCTGTAACGCCGGATGCAACCAAATCCCAGTTCAAAAAGTCTTTGGACTTGGCTACTTGCAGATGAGATCCAAAAATATAAAACGTATCATCCACTTTAATGACAGAAGGGTCATGAACGGAAACATTTTTGAATGATGGAGTTGTGATAGATGTGGTGGAGGTCTGCGAGTCACCCACAGTTGTCCCTGAAGCATTTGCAAACACCAAGACCGGCGCCAAAGTTGTTGCAGTGATTAATGCGGTGCTTAGTACAGAAATGTTAAGTACACGTACCCAATAACGTTTCATACGTTTCCCCTTTCCTAATCCCCGGAATGAAAAATTAACCGATACTTGGCAACACACGATATAAGGTTTGGCAGCCCTCCTTTGGATCGACTCCTAAATCAAGCGCTTTCATTTGTTATATTATCAATTGGTTTATATGTTTGTAAACCATAAATATAATGTTTATAAGACTAAAATGAATAATTAAAGAGAGACGGGAAGAGCCCATACGGCTCATTACACTCAAATAAATCAGTTGTCTTTCTCAAATTAGGATTGAAATTGGGATCGATGATGCGATATTATTACGTTTAAGTAATGTGTTTTAACTATATATCAATCATTTTATATTAATACGAATCAAAAGGGTAAACCGACAATCCCCAACTACATAGGAGGTAAGAACATGAGCACATATCAAAATCAATTAATCGCACAATACACGTTCGAGGATACCGTTCAGATCGGAAAGGACAGTTCCGGTAAGGGACATGATGCTATAGCCAAAGGTGAAATCCTGCCTGTGGTATCCGAGGTGAAAGGTAGATCAGCGGTAACTTTTAACGGGGGAGCGAATGGAACTTCTTATCTGCAATTACCTTCGGATCTGCTTCGGGATGTAAGCGATAACACAGGAATTACGATTGCCACTTGGGTGTTTCTGGGCAAGGGGTCTAATGTGTGGGAACGTATTTTTGACTTTGGTAAAGGGGAGAAGGGGCCGTATTTATTTCTGACACGTCAGCTTCTGGGTACGTTATATGCTGGTGATAATCTGGTTGTCCACCCAAGTCGTGGAGTTACAAGCGGAGAATGGTTGCATATCGCACTCTCGGTGGCAGGCAGCCAAGGGGGGACGTTGAGCAGTGCAGGGCCAATTGTATATGTAAACGGGGAGAAGGCGGCAGATGGATCGATCAGTCAGACGTCCAGTGGCAATTATGCCAAATTACGCGAATGGTTTGACTCTTTCACCGATTCTGAGAATTATAGCCAGAATTATATTGCACGTTCCCAGTATGCGGCTGATGTGGATTTTGCAGGTTCGTTATCCGACTTTCGGATCTATCAAGCAGCACTTACCATGGATGAAGTCATTGAAGTCATGTGTGAATCGCTGACCGATGAAGCGATTGTGAAGCTAGCGGCAGACAAGTACTTGTCCTTCCCGAACCGAATTATCACCAAAGATGTGTCACTGCCCGCAGATTTGCTGGGTGGTAAAGTGAGGGTTCAGTGGAGTTCCAGTGCTCCAGAAGTTCTGTCTGAGAACGGAGAGGTCCAGGCAATCACATCGGCACAAGAGGTTACGCTCCGTGCGCTTCTGAACAGAGGTGATAGTGAGCAGAGTCAACGCTTTGACGTGTCTGTTGTGCCCGCGCATCTCCCGCCTTATACGGTCACCATCCATGGAGATCAGAAGGTAGCTGATATCAGTGAAGTCATGTATGGGCTGTTCTACGAGGATATTAACAATGCGGCAGATGGCGGAATCTATGCAGAGCTTGTTCAGAATCGATCATTTGAATCTTTTGCATTTGATACGTACTCACATGACTCTGGAGAATGTGGTTGTTCGACAGGTCGAAATCGTGAACCTTTGTTTGCCTGGTCAGGCGATACGGAGAAAATGCTCGTACAACATACGGACGGACTGAACGTTCATTTTAACGTGGAAGACCCTGAAGTAAATGCTTATTATGTAACGGTTCAGGATGGGGCAGCGATTCGAAATCGTGGATTCTCCGACTCCAACCAGCATTGTGCCATGTCCATCAAGCAGGGTGAATCCTATGACTTTACCGTATGGGCAAAAGCAGAATCGGCAGGAACAATTACCATTCAATTGCAGGATGGAAGGGACATATCCATCAGTGATTCGGTAACGCTGCATGTTGAAGGCGGGAACACATGGAAGAAATACGGTTTGTCTCTGACCGGAACGGAGACTGTACTTGGTCAACTGGTACTTACGTTTGCAGGTGACATCTCCATCGATATGGTGTCCTTGGTCCCTCAGAATGTATGGGGAGCTGACCCGACAGAAGAGGGAATATCGGCTACAGCACATGCCAACTACACAGGTAATCCGAACTATCGATTGAGAAAAGATCTAATCCAGGCACTGGCAGATCTGCATCCGAAGTTTTTGCGTTTTCCGGGAGGATGTATCTCGGAAGGATCATTTATTTGGGACAACGTATACGACTGGAAGGATTCTGTGGGTCCGGTTGAGCTCCGCAAAGAGAATTATAATGTCTGGGGTTACATGATGACGATGGGCCTTGGTTATATGGAGTACTTCCAATTGGCGGAAGATCTGAATGCCGCTCCGGTTCCAGTCATGGCTTGCGGTGTGTTGTGTCAGGCACGCTCGGATTATGCACACCCTGCGGGTGGCGCTTTAAGAGATTATTATATCCGTAACTTTACAGATCTGATTGACTTTGCGCTCAGTACAGACTTTGAACACAACGAATGGGCAGCGGTACGAAGCCAGATGGGACATCCTGAACCGTTTGATCTTCGTTATCTGGGCGTAGGCAATGAGAACTGGGGCACTGAATTTTTTGCCAACTTCGAAGTATTCAAACGTTCGATAGATGAGTACATGAAACAGAACTATCCTGATCATGAGCTGCACATTATCTCGACGGTTGGTGCTCAGGCAGATGATGATGCGTACCAGGAAGGATGGAAATTCCTCAGCGGAAATCTGACGGGGTCAGCTCAGGTTGCTTTTGCCGATGGTACTGAGGTGATTGAGGAGACCGTAACCTGGTATGAGAATCAGGACAATTACATGGACACCATCGCAGATGAGCACTACTACCGCTCCAATGAATATTTGCTGAATAACGTAGATCGATACAACTACTATGACCGAGCTTATCATGAAGATGGCAGTATCGATTGGAAAGAAACATCCAAAGTATTTGTTGGAGAATATGCTTCCACGGACAAAAATACGCTGGCAGGAGCGGTCGCAGAAGCTGCGATCATGACCGGATTTGAAAATAATGCAGACGTTGTTCGTTTGGCTGCCTATGCGCCATTGTTCAACAAAGTACTAACGGACGGTACCTACCGCTGGACGCCGGACTGCATCTGGTTTGATGATGTCACGGTATGGTATACACCGAACTATTATGTACAGCAGCTTTTTGCAAAACATGTAGGAGATCAGGTGCTTGAGACTTCGTTCTCCACCTACAGCAAAGGTAAACCGTTGAGTCTCATTCCGCGTGGCGGCATCGAGATTGCAACAGGTGATGCAGACATCGTGGTGAAACGAGTCACGGTCACGTCCAATGTGGATGACAGTTTGATGTTTGATGAAGATTTCAGGGTACGTACAGAGCCTAGTGAGGCATGGAACCAGATTCCCGGATCGGAAGGATACACGTTGGCCGAAGGAAAAGGACTCATTTTGAAGGCACAATCAAGTGGATTGAATGGATTGTACCTGTTGAATGACGAATGGACTAACTACAAGGTGCAGGTTGAGGCTGAAAGAATTTCAGGTGAGGATGGTTTTTACATCGGCGTGGGACTGACAGATATCTCGTCCGAGAACAAGGATGTCATTGAGTACGCAATCAGTTACGGGGGAAGTGCCACAGCGGTGAAGGTGTACAAACAAGGGATTGAGGGTTACACCTTAGGAGACTATTCATCCAGTTCGGCAGCGGGTAACCTGAGAGCGGCCAACTATGAACCACTCGAGAATGGGACCGATTACACAATCACGGTTAACTATGGTGGTGATACAGGAAAGAATCTGATCTGCTCCTATACAGACGGACGTAATATCAGCAAGGTTCTGGAGTACAAGCTGGAAGCTTACAACCGGGAAGTATTCCACTCTGTTACGAAAGACGCACGGCATGTATATGTGAAACTGGTCAATGCAGATGGCGTGGATAAATCAACCCGGATTTGCCTTCAGGATCTGAAGGTTGATGCTTCAGCCAGATTGATCACACTTACTGGAGAAGATCATTTGGTGCATGTGCCGAATGTGAATCAGAAGAATGATGAGAAAGTGGTTCCCCAAGAACAGGAGATCAAGTTGAATGGTGAATCAGTGATCGTTGGTTTGTCAGCTCATTCGGTAAATGTTCTTATTATGGATCTTCTGTAAGCAAAATATATAAATAAAGGCCCCCTTAAGCAGACATCTGTCGTTTGCGATAAGGGGGCGTTTTGCTATTGAACTTCTTTTGAACTAAAAAGCAATTACTTTTCCACAAAAGGATTAACATGTCTTTAGTCCGTATGTTAACCAATGAGGACATGATCCTCTGCATAACCGATCTTGGATGTGCGTTTCTTCTGCGCCAATGCAAAAGCCAGTGTTAGTGGTCCCAGTCGTCCTGCAAACATCGTAATGGTGACGATAATTTTACCCGCAACACTCAACTCACTTGTCAGACCCATCGATAGTCCTGTGGTGCTAAATGCTGAAGTGGCTTCAAACAGAACATCCAGAAAATGATTTTCAAGAATGCCTTCGGATATGGATAACAAAATGGAGATTCCAAGTACAAAGGCAAGGGCACTTAAGACAACAGCGAGTGCGCGCATCACTGTTTCTTCTGCAATTTTACGCTCAAAAGCATGAATTTGCCCACCGCCCCGAAATGTTTGAATGGTCGCAAGAACAAGGACCACAAAAGTATTGATTTTAATTCCTCCACCTGTTCCGCCGGAAGAAGCTCCAATGAACATCAGGATAATAATGAAAAATTGGGATGTGGCCAACATACTTCCAATGTCAATGGTATTAAATCCGGAGCTTCGAGGGGCAGTACCCTGAAATAGAGAAGCCCATATGCGTTCACCGAAAGATAAATCAGCGAACGTAGAAGGATTCCAACTCTCGATTAAGAAGATGGTGATGAATCCAAACAAGTATAGAGAAAAACTGCCGATTAATACAATCTTTGAATGCAGGGAGAGCTTTCTCCATGAACGCTTGCGGAAAACATCCACAACCACAATATAACCCAAACCGCCAATGACAAAGAGCGTAATGACCGTAAGATTAACAACAGGGTCGCCAACAAATGGAGTAAGGCTGTCAGTCCAAAGGGAGAAACCCGCATTATTGAAGGCAGAGATGGAATGGAATATGGCATAATAGAAAGCTTGTCCCCACCCCAAATCGCTCTGCCAGCGTAATGTAAGAATCACTGTAGCCAGAGCTTCAAATGCAAAGGCTATAAGCACAATATACATGGATAGCTTAACCAGACCTTGAGCAGAGGATGTATTAGTGGCTTGTTGAATAAGAAGCCTCTGTTTCAAGCCAATCCGTTTCCCTAGAATTATGGCTACCATTACACCTAGTGTCATAAACCCCAACCCGCCAACCTGAATCAAAATCATGATGATGATCTGTCCAAATGTAGAAAAGACAGTCCCTGTATCCAGAACAATCAGCCCGTTTACACATATAGCAGAGGTTGCTGTGAACAAGGCATCAAGTAAACCAATAGATGCCCCGGTACTCGAAGATACCGGCAGTGCAAGTAATAAGGCCCCGATCCAGATGAGAGCGAAGAAGATGATCATGATAAGTTGAGGAGGACTCATATTGTTTTTCAGCTTGTTTACAATCAATTCAATGTTATGTAGAGCTGAAGTTCCCGGTGTTCGTTTATTTCTTTTGTTCATAGTCACTCTCCAGATTCCGAATGTTTTCATTACTTCCAATTAACAAGAGCATATCTCCTGAATGGACTCTGTCTTCTGCCATTGGAGATATATTAAGACTATTTCCAGTTTTGATGGCAATCACGGTACAGCCGTAGTTTGCGCGAACGTTGAGTTCTAACAGCGTCTTCTGATTCATACTTTCGGGAGCTTTGATCTCGACCAGATTATAATCTGAAGACAATTCAATGGAATCAATGATGTTGTCTGAGCTAAGCTGATTCCCCAGCCTTGTGGCCATGTCACGTTCAGGATAAACGATCTGATCCGCACCGATCTTGCTAAGCACACTACCGTGGTTATCATTTTTGGCCTTGGCTGTTACTTTGGGCACATTAAGTTCTTTCAATAACAGAGTGGTCAGTATACTTGCTTGCAGATCTTCGCCGATCGCAACAATGGCGTGTGAAAAGTTGCTTGCCCCAAGCTCCATAAGGACTGATTTGTCAGTACAATCTGCTTGTACGGCATGGGTTGCCACCGTTGAAATTTCCTGAACAAGAGTTTCGCTTTTGTCTACTGCGAGCACTTCATGCCCATTTTTAATGAGTGTGTGTGTCAAGCTTGAACCGAATCGTCCAAGACCAAGAACCATAAACTGTTTTTTCATAATATCCCTCATTGTAATCAAAATAAATAACGGTTTCCTCTATATCCTAATAGGTAAATATTACATTACGTACACAGGATTGTAAGGTTTCATATTGTAGTTACCAAACCCTGTGCAATATGTCTATGTCTAAGGATATCTCAAAAGAGTTCATTCTAATGCCTCAAGAATAGAATTGCAACTGATTCGTTTCTTTTTGGATGTTGAACTATGGAAAGCAGTCAATAAAAGATACCCAAAGTAAATAGCCCACACTATTGCGTTGATCTGGCTGCTCCTATAATAAACGTTGAAGGAGGAGTCAGCTTATGCGATCCAACTACAAACAATTTATCCGAAACGTTCCGCTTCATCTCATGATTCTGCCTGGACTGCTCATTATTATTGTATTCGGTTACATTCCGATGGCGGGGCTGTCTATTGCCTTTCAGAATTTCTCTCCCATTGCCGGATTCAAAAATCTAAATTGGGTGGGTTTGGACAATTTCAGGTATCTGTTCGATCTGCCGGGGTTCTCGCAGGTTGTATGGAATACGGTATTTATATCGACGATGAAAATTGTGTCCGGCTTGGTAATTCCGGTACTTGTAGCCTTATTGCTCAACGAGGTTCGCAAGACAGGATTTAAACGAACGATTCAGACGGTGATCTATATGCCTCACTTTTTCTCATGGGTTATTCTGGCGGGAATCATCGTGGATGTGTTATCTCCAAGCACCGGGATCGTTAATATGTTGCTGAAAGCCGTGGGCATTGACCCGATTCAATTCCTTGCCAGTAACGAGTGGTTCCCTTACATACTTGTCATCACAGACCAATGGAAAGAATTCGGATTTGGGACCATTATCTATCTGGCTGCCCTCACTAATATTGATAAATCTCTGTATGAGGCCTCTGTTATGGATGGTGCGGGAAGATGGAAGCAGACATGGCATATCACGCTGCCAGGAATTCGCCCGATCGTCATTTTGATGGTAACGCTTAGTCTGGGTAACGTACTTAACGGTGGCTTTGACCAAGTGTTCAACCTCTATAATCCATTGGTATATGAATCAGGAGATATTCTGGATACGATGATCTACCGGATCGGATTGCAGGATGCTCAGTATTCTGTATCGACAGCTTTGGGTCTGATCAAATCTGTCGTGTCTTTCATTTTTATCGGACTTGGTTATTTCTTGGCCTATCGGTTCGCGAATTATCGGATATTCTAGAAAGGAGGCAGAATCATGCACCATGCTTCAAGAGCCTATCGGTGGTTTCTAGGGTTTAACTACGTCATCCTGACGATTCTTGCCTTGTTATGCCTGTTCCCGATTGTGAATATATTAGCGATTTCATTTAGTTCAAGTGATGCGGTAAAAGCGGGTAGCGTTACATTCTGGCCTGTCGATTTCACGTTGTCCTCCTATCAATACATTCTGGAAAATCAGCAATTCCTGAACTCATTCGGCACAAGCCTTCTTCGTGTCGTTCTGGGGGTTACAACCAATCTGATCTTCACGATTCTCGTAGCTTATCCGCTCTCCAAAGAGGCTGCCAAATTCCGTTCAAGAACGTTCTATGCCTGGATATTCGTATTCACCATGTTATTCAGTGGAGGATTGATCCCGGGTTACCTGGTGGTTAAGGAAGCGGGGCTGTTGGATTCCATCTGGGCTTTGATTCTACCGGGCGCCGTTCCGATCTTCAATGTACTTCTAATGCTTAATTTTTTCCGGGGATTGCCGAAGGAGCTTGAAGAAGCTTCCTGGATGGATGGGGCAGGACATTTCCGCACCCTATGCAGCATCTATCTTCCTATTTCTCTTCCCAGTATCGCGACCATTACGCTGTTTGCCATGGTGGGACACTGGAATGCCTGGTTCGATGGCATGATCTACATGAAGAGCCCGGAAGGCTATCCGCTGGCTACATATCTTCAGTCCATGTTACAGCAGGTGACGATGATTCAGAGCGAGATGATGACGCTAGAGGATGCAACGCTCTTAAGTCAGGTATCGGATAGAACAACCCAAGCTTCCCAGATCTTTTTGTCCGTTATTCCGATTCTGCTCGTGTATCCGTTCCTGCAGCGGTATTTCGTTCATGGGCTTGTCGTCGGAAGTGTAAAGGGATAAGATCGATAGGAGGAAAACCGATCGATGGAAGGAGCCGATTTCTGGCTCCTTTTTTGCTATTGAGGAGAGGGGAGATGGAATATTGAGAGTCATCCAGGGGAGATGGAGAGAGTCATCCATTGTCGTCAAACTGATGATTGCTTTTGTACTGGTCATTCTGCCCTTGTACGGGATAAGCATTATGATCACGCAACTCAGCTCCAAACAAATGCAGACGGAGGTGGAGAAGGCACATGAGTCCAAATTGTACTTCTACCATAATCATCTGCAATTCGAATTGGAGCGAATGAGTGCGCTGGTTACCGAATTTTCATTTGATGAACCCATGTCCACGCTAAGTACACGAGCCGCGATTATGAGCAGATATGAAGTCACGTCCAGCCTGAACAACATTCACAATAAGCTGGGTCAGATTATGGTGACGAGTCCCTACATTAGTGATGTGGTGTATTATGTTCCCGCTCTGCATAAACGAGTCAGTGCCGCGGACGGGATTCGGGACGTAGAGGATACCGAGTGGAAGAATCTGCTCGCGACGATGGGGAATCTGAATGGCGAATTATCGCATTCCAATAACGATCTCTATTTCCTGAAAAGTAATCCGTATAACATGAACCATGAGGAGCCACCCAATTTCATATTAGGGATACGCTTGTCTGCTGAAGAACTGAAACACCGTTTGCAGCAGTTGTCGGAAACGGGTGAAAGTGAGATTACACTGAGTTTTGGTGAACAGCAACATGTAGTGATCACTTCTTCAGAGCAGCCAGCACCTGTAAAACCGATTCGAACAGTTTCGCCTGAAACATTCGATTCCATGCAAGTTACGAAGTTCCAATCTGATCCATATCTCTATTATTCGTTACATGATAAGGATCACTCGTTCATGCTGACAGCCACTATTCCGCAAGATGTGCTGAGCGCACCGCTGGAACAATACAACGTATGGTTATGGATGGTGACCTTCATGTCGGTTGTGATCATTATTGTCTTCTCATTTTCGATCTACAGATCGATTCACCAACCCTTAGCGGTGCTCATTCGAGGATTCAGGATGGCAGAGCAGGGCCAGACAAGCGTACATATTCCTTCATCCAGAAGGGATGAATTCGGCTATTTGTACTCTCGATTCAATCATATGATAGAGCGCTTACATATTTTGATCGATGAGAATTATGTTGCACGGATTCGAACAAGTGAAGCCGAACTCAAGCACCTGCAATCCCAGATTCAACCTCACTTTCTATACAACAGTCTATTCAGCATCAAGCAAATGGCCGAAGTGGAGAATGTGGAGCTCATTCAGGAATTCACTGACTACCTGGGTCAATATTTCAGGTATATGTCCCGTGATTCTCATACGGAAGTATCGTTGGGGGCTGAGATTGACCATGCGCTGGTCTATGCGTCCATTCAAAAAATCCGGTTTGGAACGAGGATTCAATTGGAATTGGAGGATCTGGATGCAAGGTACAGAGTTATTTCTGTTCCCAGAGTCATGATTCAGCCGATCGTAGAGAATGTGTTTGAGCATGCACTAGCCAAACGTAGCCAGGGAGGTATTCTACAGGTTTCGTACCAAAAGGATCAGGATAACCTGTCTATTCGCATCGAGGATGACGGGGATCAGTTAACCGACGCAACATTGAATTACTTGCAATCCTCCTTCGAAGAGACAGATCGGAAACATGGAAACGAAGAGATAACCGGGCTCATGAATGTGAATCAGCGATTAAGAATCAAATTCGGGGCTGTCTATGGTCTTACAGCACAGCGAAGTGAGCTCGGTGGGTTGTGCATTATAGTGAAGATTCCATGGAAAGGGGAGTAGGATTATGCAGCGGATGCTTATTGTCGATGATGAACCTGTTATTCTGGACGGACTGTATGCGTTCTTTCAAAAAGCAAATCTTCAGGACATGGAGATAATCAAGGCATACTCTGCCTATGAAGCTATTGATTGGTTGAACTCGGTAAAGATTGATATTGTACTCAGCGATATCTGTATGCCTGGCATGGATGGCATGCAGTTGATTGAGCAGATTATGGACCGGTGGCCACGATGCAAAGTTCTATTACTGACGGGACATAACGAATTCGATTATGCACACCAAGCCATTCGAAATCCTTGCGTTGTTGATTACCTGTTAAAGACAGAGGGCATGAACCACATTCGGGCTGCAGTAGAACGGGCATTAGCACAGATCTCGGAAGAGAATGATTTTCGCTACCAAGCTGCCTGGTTTCGCAGTAAATTACCGCGAGCGCTGCCCCAGTTACAGCGTCAATTGCTGCTGGATGTGCTTAAGCGAACGGATAGACATGATACCGTTTCACTTCAAGAAGAACTGGATGCTGTGCAGCTACCTTTCGAATCCGATCAACTCGTTATTCCAGTGATCATCCGGGTAGAAGAATGGAACAACTATCAATCCCAGGCGGATCGCAGTCTAATCCGCTATGCCGTTGCCAATGTTGCGGAGGAGCTGCTGCAAGACAAGGCCAGGGTGAAGGCGATTGATCTGGACACTCAGGTCATCGCGTGTTTTATTCAATCGCAAGAGGCGCATTCGTCACACGTATCTAATACGCAAGGGGAACGAGGGAGTCAGCTGGACAGCTGGAACCAGACCCTTTGTTTTGTCTATGGCACACTGGAGTCTGTGCAGCAATCCTGTGCGGACTGCCTGAACCTGTCTGTATCCATTATGGTCAGCGAGCAAGCGTTAGAGTGGAGCAGGGTTAATCAGGCGATCGCGCAGTTACGCCTGTCGATTCATGAGAGCCCCGGGTTTGGGATGGAGAAGCTCTTGCGTGTAAATATCCAGGATGAATTGCCATACACCCCTAGCATTATGAATCAACAGGGTGTTGTAACGCTGCATCTGGATCAGATCAAACAGCGAATAACCGCCGGGGATCGGGAATGGATAGAGTCCTTCCATAAATGGACCGAGGCGGCGAAGGAGGGACTTCCGGATCCATTCTTTCGCATGAAAACATATACGGGTGCAGCGAGTGTACTCATTGAAGTCCTGCATGAACTAGGGTTATATGAATCGGCAATGGAAGAAATATCGCTGTCTCGAATGTTACATTTTGATATTCATACCGCATGGACCGATCTGGTCATCTTTTATCAATCGGCATACGAATGGATGATCTCCAAACGAAGCGATGCCCGCGTGAACGACCAATCACAGATTCTGATTACGATCCATCAATACATCAAGCACCATCTGGAGGATGACCTCTCACTCACACGGATCGCACAGGAAGTCTCTCTTAACCCTTCTTATCTGTCACGATGGTATAAACGAATTACAGGTAAAGGCATATCCGACTACATCCATGACCGTAGAGTGGAGCGAAGCAAAGAGTTGCTTCTGGGTTCTTCTTGCAAGATGCATGAAATATCTGCGAAGGTTGGATTTAGTGATCAGCATTATTTTTATCGTTTCTTCAAAAAAGCAACAGGCTGCACTCCTCAAGAGTATCGGGATCAGAAAAGTTAAATGATATCTCAAATGGTAAATCAAAGATACCAGATGTCAACGGGATACACTCGAAGTGATAGCGCTTTCTTTGTAATATAAAAACATATATAAGATGAGTCAAATTAAACCATGAACGGAGAAAGCAGAAAAAACCTGAAGAAGCGGAGCTAAAAGCTTTCTTTGGAAAGCTACTTCGTAAGCATTAACTCGCCTTTATCAACAGATTTCTCCCTTGGAAAAAGGGATAAAGGAAATCTGGGGATAACAGTGATCGGAAGGTTATTCTGCTATCGGAGTGGATGTTTAATATTTAAAGTTCATCTTATATACCTCACGGGAGGAGAAAAAAGGGGGATTCGCATGAATATATCATTCAAGAAGTTCTCATTATTAACATTAACCATGGTGCTGGCCACCACGCTTGCTGCCTGTTCGTCTGGTGCGGGAAGTGCCGAGAATGAAGCAGCGCCGAACACACAGCAGGATGCGGGAGGACCACTTACGAAATATGACCCACCCATCAAGTTGACCTCAACCATGAATGAAACGAGCAATGAATCATTGGCTCAAGGGGATACACATGCCAAGAACGTTTGGACCAAGGGGTACAAGGAAGAATTAGGTATTGATGTTACCTATGAGTGGATTGTCCCGGATGCCAATTACAATGATAAGATGAACGTCACCCTGGCAAGTGGCGATTTACCAGATATTCTGAAAGTGAGTGCTGTACAGTTTGAGCAGCTGCATGAAGCGGGGATGTTGGAAGATCTGACCGGGGTATACGATAAGTACGCATCCGATCTGGTTAAGGAATTTATGTCTGCTGAGGATGGTGCAGGTTTAAAGCCGGTAACCAAGGACGGTAAAATATATGCCATGGTGAGTTTCCCAGGCTCACTTGATTCTTCGGATATGATCTGGATTCGTCAGGACTGGCTGAAGAACGTGGGACTGGAAGCGCCAAAGTCCATGCAGGACATCATTAAGATAGCAGAAGCTTTTACGTTTGAAGATCCAGATAGTAATGGGAAAGATGACACGTATGGTATTGCTTTACACAAGGATTTGCCGATTAATGCTTTCCTGCTGGGTTATCATGGTTATCTTGAAACCTGGATTAAGGATGCTTCAGGTCAGGTTGTGAATGGTACCGTTCAGCCTGAAGTGAAGGAAGGGCTTCGCGAACTGCAAAATCTGTATCAGAAGGGCGTTATTGATCCTGAGTTTGGCGTAAAAGATTTTGCGAAAATGATGGAGGATGTCAACGCGGGTAAATCAGGCATCTTCTTCTTACCCCAATGGGCTCCGTTCCAGGTTAGCAGCATGATCAAGAAGGATAAGAACGTGGATTGGATGCCTTATCCGGTTCAGTCGATTGATGATCAGCCTGCCAAAACACAGAATCACCTTAGCTTGGCCGGCATATTCGCTGTACGTAAAGGGTATGAGCACCCCGAGGCATTGATTAAGTTGTTGAATTTTCAAACCGAGAAAATGTTCGGTGAGTCTGCCAAGAAAGATCGTGCTGCGTATTTGAACGGCTTAACCGGACTCGGGTTTCTTAATGCGACTGTATCCAATCTGCCTGCCAACAAAAACGTAAAAGCACAGGAGGAGGTCGAGCAAGCACTCAAAACGGGAGAAACTTCAGGATTAGGACTTGAAGCAAAGCTGTTCTACGATGATATTATGGATTACCGTAGTGGAAATCTTGATAAATGGCATATGGAGCGAATTTTTGGTCCGGAAAGCTCGCAAGGTGTCATTAAATATTATCGGGATAACGATCTGATTGTTATGGATGAATTTATCTACGCACCGACGAGAACGATGAATACCAAACAGGCAACACTCGATAAACTGAGAGCCGAGACGTTTCTGAAAATCATCTATGGTAACTTATCAATTAACGAGTTTGATAATTTTGTAGCCAATTGGAAGAAACTTGGCGGGGATCAGATCACACAAGAAGTGAACGATACCATCGCAGCTAACCAATAAAAGGATTGAACTTCATAAGATCAAAGAAAAAATAGAAAATGGTGCGCTCCCCTAAGGAGAGGCACCATTTTTTGGGGCAAATTATTTTCGTTTCAATAACAGAACCCCACTGATTTCAGACGTTTTGTAGCGGTATACCACTTTGAATCCAATATCATTGTCCAGCAAGCAGTTCAGTGCATTGATCAGCCGTGCACCAGGAACCAGTGTGAATGTACATGGAGATGTATTACCAATCACACGTACACTTTGGATTCTGCGCGCAGAACCGGGAATGAGCGGATTTCTAGACCAGTAGATTAATACCAGATCCGGTTGTGGAACAGCATTGACACGAGCCATACTAATCATCTCTTTTCTATTAAAGGTTCTTAATAGTAGATGAAAAGTAGAGGAAAGGGTGTTAGACGGAAGACATGATGTTTAATAAATAGACTCTACTTATTCGTTGAGTGCTGTTTGGATGGCAGCTTGTCCCCTGGCGTTCCCTTGCCGTTGTTTTTATTGTGACGCTCTTTTTCGGCATTTTCGTTAACTTTCTTCACAAAATCTTGAGTACTTTCCATTGTAAATTACAGCTCCTTCCATAAGCAAAATGTGTATTCCGATTGTTAATATAACCACTGGCAAGTGATTTTATTTTGGTGACATCGCTAAATTTAATTCTGATTCCACATTCCTAGGTCAGTTGGGACATACTGGACATGGGAGGTTCATGCATCTAAACTAGATAGACCAGACACACTAAGAAGGGATGCGCAGATCCATACCATGTTGCAGAAATTCGGGTTTACACAATATGAAAGTCAGGTATACGAGGCTATATTCGCGCAGGATGAACCACTTGATGCCACATCGATTGTAAATTACTCCAACGTTCCCAAAGCCAAGATCTATGAAGTGCTTAATCGCCTGATCGACAAGGGAACGGTGCTGACAACGATGGATGGGAAGAAGAAACTATATATGGCGGTGGATCTTCAGTCCATCATTCATAAGATCAAGGCTGATTTTGAGAAAGATATTGAGGAATTGAAGAGTTACAAAATCAAACGTACATTCACCGATGAACATATCTGGACGTTAAAAGATGAGTCGTCCATCGCATCGAATATCGAACAGCTTATCGAGGAAGCAGATTCATCGATTCTTTTTCTCGCCTGGAATGAGCGAATGGAGAAATATCGTGAACTGCTGGAGCAGAAGGAAAAGCAGGGCGTATACGTTGAAGTACTTGCCGTTGGGGGCATGGAGACATCCTTAAACCGGATATACTCGTTAATCCCATTGCTAGATGCGCCGGAACCTTCACAGCTGCTTATTGTAGATCATGCATATCTGCTGTTTGCCGGTGTGGAGCATGATTCATGGCGAGCGATCAAGACGATGTCCAAACCGATTGTTAAAGCGATGACGGATTATTTCTACCATGATGTTGCCCTTACTCAGATTACCAAAAAATACGGTGACCAACTATTACAGGATGCGGAAATCGAGCGACTGCTTACCAGGTTGATCTATTAAAACTATTCTCTCGCAGGATAGTTTTTTTTGTTATATTTTTATTTGAAAAAAACATGAAAATAACTATTGAAACTTTCATTTTTATAGGTTACTATCGTAGTTGTAACTTTTTGAGGAGGATTCAACATGAATAAGAAAGTATATGTGCTCGCTATCGCAGCATTTGTGGTTGGAACCGTTGAACTGATCTTGGGCGGAATTCTGGACCTGATTGCTACGGATCTTCATCTTTCCCTGGCGAAAGCCGGGTATTTAATCTCTATTTTCTCACTTGTCTATGCGTTGTCTGCACCGATTTTATTAAATATGACGGCTAGATTCGAGCGTAAAAAAGTATATATGTGTACGCTGTTTGTATTTCTGATCAGTAATCTGGTCTCCGCGTTCAGTACCAGCTTTTATATGCTGATGGCGGGTAGAGCGCTTGGAGCCGCGACGGGTTCACTTATTTTTGTGCTCTCTCTAACCCTTGCAGCGCGCATTGTGGAACCACAATATAAAGGACGCGCCGTAGGGATTATTACCATGGGAGGTAGTGCATCACTTATCCTGGGTGTACCTCTGGGTATCTTTGTAGGCAACTTGGTAGGCTGGCGTGAGGTGTTTATGTTGATCGCTGTTCTAACCGCAGTGGTTATGATGGCCATCTGGATTGCGATGGACCGTGTTCAGCCTATTCCTGCCGTATCTCTGAAGAAACAGCTTACGGCTCTGTGGAATCCTAAAATGTTGGCAATCCATGCTACGACTTTACTTGTGCTTGCGGGTCATTTGACTTTATATGCATATTTCACACCATTCTTGCAAGAAACGCTGGGTGCCAGCGCCACGATGGTTACCTTTATCTATATGATGTTTGGGATCGCTGCTGTTGCAGGTGGAGGCATAGGTGGCATGTTATCCGATCGTCTGCATCCTGCTAAAGCCATTGTGATTGTGCTGATTCCCTTTATCGTAAGTATGGCTGTCATTCCGTTCAGTGTGGGATTGCCTTTGATCGCCTTCTTGCTGCTGTTAAGTATCTGGAGTGCACTGAGCTGGACCGTTACGCCTGTGCAGAATAGCCTCATAATCAAAACTTCGCCGGAAACAGCTGAAACGCTAATCAGCACCAACTCAGGTATTGCACATGCAGGTATTGCACTGGGTACTTATATCGGTGGCATGGTAATTGATCATTCATCGATTCTGAACACTGGATGGGTTGGTTCTATTCTGATTTTGCTTGGTTTGGTGTCTGCCATCTATGCCATTAGCGTTAAGGAAAAAACCGTTCAGGCGGTTGCTTAGAATAAAGAAATTGGAGATTGGTCAAAAGGCTTGAACCTCTGCATTCCCATAGTCTAATGGGTGTAGAGGTTTTTTTATTGTTGATACGCTAGAGTACACGTCAGAAGAATAAACCATTTTCATATGGAGCAAAACTTGCTTTATTCATGGTAATCTATATAATTAAAATAGTTTTAAAAAGTATTATTTAATGTTTAGTTACATGATGTTATTGAGGGAGCGGTGATCATGACTACGAAGACGGAGAAACAAAAAATGCTGGATGGCGAGCTGTACATGGCTTCGGATCTTCAATTGTCTGAGGACAGAGAGTATGCAAGGAAGATGACGAGGACGTTCAATCAAACGACGGAAACGGACGGTGAGCTTCGCACCAAGCTATTGAAGGAACTGTTGGGATCTACAGGTGAACACCTGGGAATGGAACCTAATATTCATGTGGATTATGGATATAACATTCATGTAGGCAATCATTTTTATACCAATTTTAACTGTACAATATTAGATGTGTGTGAAGTTCGTATTGGAGACCATTGCTTAATGGGGCCAGATGTACATATCTATACGGCTACTCATCCACTCCATCCGCATGAACGCAATACGGGTGCAGAATATGGCAAGCCAGTCACGATTGGCAATAATGTATGGATTGGTGGTAGAGCCGTTATTAATCCAGGGGTTACCATTGGAGACAACGTGGTCATTGCTTCTGGGTCTGTGGTTACAAAGGATGTTCCCGATAATATGATCGTGGGCGGCAACCCTGCTAGAATCATTAGAGAGATTGAGCTTTAGTTTATTTTAGATAGAAGATCAATGAAAGAGAAGCGTTAATCAAGAAACTGCTGGGGAAAACGACGGATCGTTTCCTGATTGAACAGCCATTTGTATGTGATTACGGCTATAATATTGAAATTGGTGAGAACTTCTATAGCAATCATAATATTGTCATGCTGGATGGAGGCAAAATCAGTTTTGGAGATAACGTTTTTGTTGCTCCCAATTGCGGATTTTATACAGCAGGCCACCCTTACGATGTTGAGCAGCGCAATGAAGGTCTGGAGATCGTTGGACCCATCACGGTGGGCAATAATGTGTGGATCGGTGGCGGTGTGACAGTTCTTGCCGGTGTGACGATTGGGGATAATACGATCATCGGTGCAGGGAGCGTAGTGACCAAGAGTATACCGTCTGGTGTGATTGCTGCGGGTAATCCTTGCAGGGTCATTCGCAAGATAACGGAAGAAGACAAAACAAAGTACAGCAGGGATGTAGTGAAGAACATCTAGTGAAGAATAAATAAATAGTGAACAACGTGATAGCAGCTAATGAGAATGCCCGATGTATATCATCGGGTGTTTCTTTTTGCAAATAAAAATAAAATCCCCCAGACAGAAAACATGCCAAGGTATCGTATAACCGACACTTTTTCATGTGATTTGTCTGAGGGATAGAAGAATGTATCTGTTACATTTGCTTAAAGTTCCTTAAAGTTCCTTAAAGTTCCTTAACGCTGCAAACTTTTCCCGTTACTGCTGATCACTTCTTTGTACCAATGGAAGGATTTCTTGCGGTAACGTTCGAGTGTTCCTGATCCATCGTCATGACGATCAACATAGATATAACCATAACGTTTTTTCAACTGGGCTGAAGACGCACTGACAACATCAATACAACCCCATGATGTATATCCCATAATTTCAACGCCATCTTCAATAGCTTCACCAACTTGAACCAGATGATCATTCAGATACTGGATTCGGTAGTCATCTTCAACGGTTCTCTCGCCGTCCGCACCCGTGATCAACTCATCAACAGCACCAAGACCATTTTCGACAATAAACAGTGGTTTTTGATAGCGGTCATAGAACATGTTAAGCACATAACGCAATCCTTGCGGGTCAATCTGCCATCCCCATTCACTTGCTGGCAGATAAGGGTTAGGTACACCGCCAAGAAGGTTACCTTCACCTGCGATTTGTTTCTCCGGGTCTGCTGTCTGACAGATACTCATGTAATAACTGAAAGAGATAAAGTCTACTGTGTTCAGCAACATTTCCTCGTCGCCAGCTTCCATCTGAATCTCAATTCCATTTTCACGGAAATAACGTTTCATATAACCAGGGTAGCGACCTCTTACATGCACATCACCGAAGAAATAGTTGCTATGTTCGAATTCCATGACTTTAATCATATCGTCTGGATTTGGTGTCAGCGGGTAGGTAGGCATACTGAGCATCATACAACCAATCTGTGCTGTAGGAATAATCTCATGACAGAGCTTCACCGCAGAAGCACTGGCTACAAACTCATGATGGATCGCCTGATAGAGATCTTGCTTGCTAAGCTTTTCCTTAGGCGTGTAGATGCCTCCACTCATGAAGGGTGCTTCAAGAATGGAGTTGATTTCGTTAAAAGTAAGCCAGTATTTTACTTTGTTTTTATAACGTTTAAATACGGCAGTTACATAACGCTCATAGAATCCAACCATTTTCCGGTTAACCCAGCCGTCGTATTCTTTGGACAAGTGAAGAGGTGTCTCATAGTGGGATAGTGTAACCAGTGGTTCAATCCCGTATTTGTGACATTCGTCAAACAGATCGTCGTAGAACTGCAGTCCTTCTTCATTTGGTTCCAGCTCGTCCCCTTTTGGGAAAATCCGGGACCAGGCGATGGAAGTACGGAATACCTTGAAGCCCATCTCGGCAAACAGTTTCACATCTTCCTTGTAGCGATGATATAGATCGATAGCGATCAGTTTCATATTATCTTCGGTGGGTTCTTCCGTGATTGGCCCCATGATGCCTTTGGGAGCTACATCCTGAGTAGATAATCCTTTGCCGCCTTGATTGTATGCACCTTCAGCCTGGTTGGCTGCAATTGCGCCACCCCACAGGAAATTTTCCGGGAATTGATAGGTATGATTTTGAGAGTTGCTCATGTGTATCGCTCCATTCATCAAATTGATATTAAGAGGTTGTTCATGTATGACATAAAAAAAGCTTAAACGTTGTAACGGGTTACACGTCAAGTTTTACTTTTGACCTCAAATTAAGGCATACTATTATTCTAAATAAGTTCAACTAAAATTTACACGAAAACGGAGAGGACAGAAATAACCAGAAGAAGCGAAGCGGTCGCCTTTATCCCCGGATTTTCCCTTTTAGATAAGGGAATCAAAAAAATCTGGGGATAACAGCGATCGGAAGGTTGTTCTGTCATCGAAGTACCAGTGTAAATAATCTTAGTTGAACTTATATAGTTCGTTAGCAAGAAGGGAGTCTCCGATGTCCAAGTTTGATGAAATAATGAAGCGGTCCGGTTACTCAAAAGCGACTGTGTCACGCGTGATTAATCATTCTCCGCATGTTAGTGATGAAGCAAGACAAATCATAACGGATATTATGAAACAGTTGAATTATATTCCCAACCGGAATGCAATATCGTTATCTACAGGGCAAACAAAGCAGATTGGAATTGTGACCTCTACCACAGGTGAAATCATTCTTACATTCATGAATCAATTCATTGATACAGCCATGGATTTTGGGTTTCAGACGATTATCTATACATCCCGTGGAGATCCGGAGATTGAATTGCAGGCATTCGAAGATCTGCGCAGTAAACGAGTAGATGGGCTAGTTATTATTGCTTGTGTCAATGACCCTCGGAAATTAAAGGCTTATATGGAGTATGGGCCCATTGTCTCCTGGCAGCGAATGGGGAATGACGAGATTCCGTCTGTTGCGATGGATCAGGCAGAAGGGTATAAGTTAGCTCTGGAGCATCTGGTATCAAGAGGGTACACTCGAATTGCGAATGCATTTGGCAGGGCTGAAAGTTTGAATACCCAGAGCCGACGTGAAGCCTATGAATCTTTCATGAAAAGCAGAGGGTTGCATGTATGGACTGAAGCATATCAATATTCCGTATTCAGCTCCTCCGATGGCGAAGAAGCGATGCGAAGAATGGCTGAAGGGTCAGAACTTCCGCAGGCCGTATTATGTTCAAATGATTATGCAGCCATAGGCATTCTGAGTGAAGCACGCAGACGGAATATTCAGGTACCGGAACAACTCGCAATTGTGGGGTTTGATGATATCGAGCTTTCCCGTGTTCTCGGAATCACGACCATACACAATCCGATTGCGGAGCAAGCCACCCAGGCTTTCCATCAGTTGTGGGCCGTATTGGGTAAAATGGAGTTGCAGACCGAACAGCTGACATACCAGCTGATTGAGCGTGAGACGACTTGAATCTATAAGACCTGATGTGGGAATCTGGTTTTATGGATTCAATAATTATTCAAATTTGAAGCATCTTCGAGTCAAACTCATACGTTATACTGAAGATGTGCTTTAGAACGACATATCTGTACAGAGATGTCGCTGAGGTTTTTGTATCATGTTACAAGTTACATATTTCACAAACGATTAGCGGGAAAGGTGAGAATGGACTTTATGAAGACAGTGACAGGCCGATTCAGAATTGCGGGCATATGGGAGGGTGTATCCTTACTTCTATTGATTTTTATTGCTATGCCTCTGAAATATTTTGCAGATATCTCTTCCGCTGTAGCCGTAATGGGCATGATTCATGGTATTTTGTTTCCTTTGTACCTTATTGCGCTTGTTCACTTGGCTCTGGTCAAAAAGTGGAAGATAACGCGCTGGCTGATGGGTGGACTCGCGGGTCTATTGCCGTTTGGAACTTTTGTATTTGAATCTTATCTTCGGAAGAGAAATTGGAAATAAAGATCAATAAGAATAAATGAAAGCAGGCGACTAATTCAGATGTTATCCGAATTGTCGCCTGTTACTTTCTGTACAAGTACTACTTTACTGTGCCTTGCTGACGATCAGACAGCAGGCTTACGTCAAAATCGCCAGAGGCATTTGACACAGGTGCATACGCCGAGAAGGAAGTAACAACTACCAGGGCAGTGAACAGAAATACGAATGATTTTTTCATACCATAACCTCTTTCATATGGGGATATATTCCATTTGATTCTAACGCACATAGGTTATACTTGAAAAGAAAAAGTTTAAAATGAGCAAGCTATTGAATGACTGAAAGGATTGAGCTTCTATGAAAGATATTCATGAGTTAACATCCATAGAAATGGTTGAAGAAGCTATTCAACAACATGAATTGGTTTTTTTGTATGTATCTCGTCCAGAGTGCAGTGTATGTCACGCTTTACTCCCCAAGATCAGGACGTTGCTTGAACCCTATCCAACAGTATACCTGGGTCACATGAATGCTAATGAAGTGGAAGAGGTTGCATCCAAGTTTCTTGTTTTCACCGTTCCAACAATGATCATGCTTGTGGAGCAGAAGGAATATATTCGAGCGGATCGTTTTGTTCGCTTGGAACGTCTGGAAGAGCAGCTGCAACAGATTCACTCCATGTATATCCAGGATGAGGAATAGAAGCTAAAGCTTCATGAACGGCGGCTCATACATAAGCCGTTTTTTTTGCGCCCGGAGTGACATATAGCTATGAATAAAGTACATGATGCCTGAACTCACAAATTAAAGTGTTGCCATGAAAACGGTTTTATGATAATTTAAACATTATAAAAACGTTTTTATAGTAAAGGAACAAAACTTATGGCTAAGATAACGATTAAAGATGTAGCAAGGGAAGCGGGCGTATCCATATCTACGGTCTCCAACGCCTTAAATGGTGTAGATGTCTTGAACCCGGAGACGAAATCACATGTTCTTAAGGTGGCAGAGCGTTTAAATTATGTGCCCAATCTGAACGGCAAGCTGTTGAAGTCCGGTCAAACCAAAATGCTCGGTTTTTTCACTACAAGTGTATCGGGTCCGTATTTCTATAAGCTGGTTGAGTCAATGTCTCGCGAATGTGATCGTCTTGGGTACGGGCTGAATGTATTTGTGACCAAGGATAAACACGTTATTATGAGTAATATTCTGGGTCGGCGGGTGGACGGTGTCATTATCTACGAAGAGCTTCGGATCGATGAGCAAGATATTATCGCTATGGAGAAAGACAAGATCAAGGCGGTTTTTCTGGATCGGGTCTATCAGAGTGATACGATGGGAAGTGTCATTTTTGACTCGTTTGTGGCGGCTTATGAAGCAACCAAGTATTTAATTGGGCTGGGGCACAAGAAAATTGCTTATATTTCGGGTGTGGACACGATGTTTGACAGTGTGCAGCGTAGAGACGGCTATTTGGCTGCCTTGCATGAATACCAGCTTCCAATCGATGAAGATTACATTATACAAGGGTATTTTGAGGAGGAGAGCACGTATAGTGCGATAAAATCTTTTCTTCATTTACACCCGGGCAAGCGGCCTGATGCATTTCTTGCAGGGAATGACTTGAGTGCAATTGGCTGTATGCATGCGTTGAAGTCTGAGGGTTTTGAAGTGCCTCAAGATGTTAGTGTCGTGGGTTTTGACGATATTGATATCGCACAGTATTTTTCTCCACCGCTTACAACGGTAAGAAATCAAATTGCAAGACAGGGTATCCTGGCCATCAATCAACTGGTGGGTATGATCAAGGAGAAAGAACAAGGGGCTGCGCAAAAATTGGCGGGTGAGCTGGTGGTGAGAGGTTCAAGCCATGTGAAGGTCGACCGGAAAGACTACCGTACATAAGTTGATTCAGCTTCTTCTCCGGTCTTTTTTTACATAAATATAAATAAAGGGGTTTTTTATGTCGAAAAATAAAAACGTTTTTATAAACATGCATGATGGAGAGGAGTAAAAAAACGTGGATAAATTAGCCGTAGAGACATCAACCGGTAAAAATGCGATCAGTCCCAATGGGAAGAAACCCATCGGACAACGGATCAAAGAATTCATAGTCGATTATCGGAGACAATGGGAGATTCAATCGATGATTATCCCGGGCATTATCTTTATGATTATTTTCTGTTATATCCCGATTTACGGTTTGACAATTGCCTTCAAAAATTACACGGTCATTGATACGCTGGCTACCGCTCCTTGGGTAGGGCTGGATAATTTCAGAATCATTTTATCAGACAAATACTTCTGGGATGCGGTCGTGAATACGCTGGGGATCAGTTTTCTGAAACTGGGTATCGGGTTCGTTATTCCCATAATTCTCGCGATCATGATCTACGAGTTAAACAGCGGACGATTCAAGAAGTTTGTGCAAACGGTTTCATATTTGCCCCACTTTTTGTCCTGGATTGTACTTGGGGGAATGCTGATCACCTGGTTTTCAACAACGGGCTTATTTAATCAGTTGTTACTTAGCCTGGGAGTAATCTCGCAACCGCAGAACATCTTGCTGGATGCAGGCAAGTATTGGTGGATTGCTACGTTATCGGATATTTGGAAAGAAGCAGGTTGGGGAACGATTCTGTATCTGGCAATCATGGCAAAGATTGATCCTACGTATTATGAAGCGGCCAAAATCGATGGTGCAAGCCGTCTCAGACAGATCTGGAATATCACATTGCCTAACATGAAATCAATTATAAGCCTAAATCTGATTCTAACTGTAAGCGGTTTATTAGGGTCGAATCTGGATCAAACGCTGGTTCTCATGAACTCCCAGAACCGCGACAAAGCGGAAGTCATCAACTCGTACGTGTATCGTATGGGGATGTCTCAGGGTGACTTTTCATATGCAACGGCCGTTGGCTTGGGTGTCTCCATCATCTCTGTCATTTTACTCGTCACGGCAAACAAAATCACAAGCAAATTAAACGATAATCAATCTGTGTTGTAGAAGGAGGTAGCCCGCGTGAATGGAAAGGTGGCAAAAGAAGATCTCGATAGTCGGATCTTTGATACCTTAAATATGATTTTGTTAATCATCTGTACGATCGTTATTCTGGTCCCGCTCTGGAATGTCATCATCTCTTCCTTTAGTTCAGGCAAAGCGCTGGCGGAAGGTGGATTCATCTTCTGGTCACCGGAATTCTCGCTGGAGAATTACAGAGCTGTATTCAATGATCAGGGCATCTGGCAGGCCTTCTTCATATCAGTTTCCAAAACAACGATTGGCGTTGTTACACATGTGTTCTTCTGTGCCATGGTTGGATACGGTCTGAGCAAAAAGTACATAAGAGGCCGTAAATTATACGTTGCCATGGGTGTTATTACCATGTTCTTCTCGGGCGGCATGATCCCGACATACCTGTTAATCAAATCACTTGGCCTGCTTAACAGCTTCTGGGTGTACATTATTCCGGCGTTATTCAGCTTCTATGATGTCGTGATTCTGATGAATTTCTTCCGGAATGTACCGGATTCTCTGGAAGAATCGGCCAAGATTGACGGCGCAGGGGATTGGCATATTTTCCTGAAAATCTTCATTCCACTCTCCATGCCTGCCATGGCGACAATTGCGCTATTTAATGGGGTGGGGCAATGGAACGACTTCATGACAACCAAGTTATACATTACCGATCAGTCATTGTATCCACTTCAGATGATGCTGTATGAGATTATCGTTCAGTCCCAGACACAATCCATGCAAAATGTCGGGGGTTCAGCTGTCATTGAAACAACGACCAAAGGTGTGCAGTTGGCCACGATTGTCATTACAACACTCCCTATTGTGCTGATCTATCCCATCGTTCAGAGATACTTTATCTCGGGAATGATGCTCGGAGCAGTCAAGGAATAGGAGCAACAAACACCCCATTTTGAGGAGGAACAAAAATATGTTGAAGTTGAATAAGGCATCAGGCAAAAAAGGAATTAAATTGCTCGCAACACTGCTCACAGCCGTACTTATGATTACAGGTTGCAGTGGTGGATCTGGGGGCTCCAGTGAAGGGAACTGGGTATCCATTGAAGATCGTTATACGGTTGACCCGGAAAAGCCGGCTTGGCAGTTGGATAAAAAGGAAGAGGCTACCGACCTGACCTGGTACGTCAATGCTGACTGGTGGAACACTGATTTTGGCAAGGACATTGTCACCAAGAAAATCAAAGAGGATCTGAACATCAATATTAAATTCATCACGGGTGATGATACCAAGTTAAACACCTTTTTCGCCGGTGGAGATATGCCAGACTTGCTTACAGTATTTGACTCGAATTCTCCTGTGGTACAAAAAGCTGCAACCTGGGCGATGCCGCTGAACGATCTGGCGGAAAAATATGATCCTTACTTCAATAAAGTTGCGGCTGCCGATACATTGAACTGGTTCCAGTTGGCAGATGGTAAAACCTATGGTTACCCGAACTATTCCAATACACAAGAGGATTATGATAGCGGTAACATTCCTGCCAAAACGGCATTTATCATTCGTAAGGATGTGTACGAAGCTTTGGGTAGTCCGGTCATTGGAACGCCAGAAGAATTCCAGAGTGTGATGAAACGAATTAAGCAAGAGTTCCCTGCGCTGATTCCGTTTGGATTCAACTCTATTGGTGAAGGAACAGGTTCACTCGGGGATACGTTGCAAGATTTCATCGGTGTTCCGCTGGAGACTGAATCAGGAGAATTCTATGATCGCAATCTGGATGAAGATTACCTCACGTGGTTGAAAACATTGAACACCGTGTACAGAGACGGCAATATCAGTGATGACAGTTTTGCCGATGATGGAACCGCTTTTGAAGAAAAAGTGAAGTCCGGTAAATATGCAACGATGCTGCTTGACGGTACACCTCAACAAGGAGGAAACTTGCAAATCTACATGAGTGCGAATCCAGGCAAAGAATATGTTGCTATCGATGGACCGCAGAGTACCAAAGGTAATGCGCCAACATTGAATCAATCCGGAATAACCGGGTGGATGATCAATTTCATTTCCAAGGACTGTAAAGATCCGGCCAAGGCCATTCAGATATTCACATACTTGCTGAGTGAAGAGGGACAGACACTTATGAATTACGGGATCGAAGGGGAGACCTTCCAAACCAAAGCCGACGGTAGTGTAGAATTGCTGCCAGCAGTGAAAGACATGCAACTCAATAACGCGGATCAATTCAAAAAGGATTATCGGATGGGTGAGTTTATGTTCTTCGGTCATGACCGCCACAAAGCACTCAGTGCAGATGCATTTCCGGAAGCGATTAAACAGATGCAGGAGTGGGGCAAAGGCAAGCTGAAACCACACTTTATTCTGGAGAATATTAGCCCGGATCAAGGTACACCTGAAGCTCGTGCGTTGTCAGCAATCAATACGAAGTGGAATACAACACTGGTCAGTATGGTACGTTCCAAGGATGATGCCTCGTATGACAATGCACTGGCTTCTTACAAGTCATTTTTAGGTGAGAACCGTTGGGAAGAGATTGTGAAGGTACGCAGTGAAAAGATGAAATTGAACAAAGAGAAACTAGGCATTCAATAATAGAAATACAAAGGAGAATCCTATGACTACATTCAAAATGTACAAATCCACGGGTGAAGAAGATTTATTCGTATCTCTATCCCAAGAGCAATTAAAGCCTCTGGATGCTGATAAGGAGACAACGACCATCCATCTGGATGATCAGCTAATGTATCAGGAGATGGACGGATTTGGTGCTTCTTTTACCGATTCATCTGCTTATCTAATCAACCAAATCTTGAATGAGGAACAACGGGATGAGGTCATGACCCGACTATTCCATCCAGAGAAAGGGATCGGGCTGTCGGTCATCCGTAATCCGATGGGCGCTTCGGACTATGCGAGAACGGTATACAGTTATAACGATATGCCAGAACAGCAGACAGACCCCGAATTAACCCAATTCAGCATTGCACATGATGAAGGGGACGTTATTCCTTTAACACAAAAGGCGTTGGCATTGAATCCTGAACTGAAGCTGTTTGCTTCACCATGGAGTGCACCCGGATGGATGAAAACGAGTGGATCAATGATCACCGGACAGTTGAAGGCTGAATGGTATCCCGTTTATGCTGAATATTTCGTGAAATACATTCAAGCCTATGCCAAGCATGGATTACCAATCCATGCCATCACACCACAGAATGAGGCGCTGTATGAACCAGGGCACTATCCTGGTATGTTGATGCCAGCCGAAGCCCAAGCAGACTTTATCAAAAACCATCTTAAACCAGCCTTTGTTAAAAACAATATTCAAACCAAAATTCTCTGTTACGATCACAACTGGGATCAACCGGACTATTCACTGACCGTGCTGGAACAAGCAGGAGAGGAAGTAGACGGAGTGGCCTGGCACTGGTACGGGGGCGATGCATCTGCTCAAACGAAGGTTTATGAAGCTTTTGCAGGTAAAGAAGTGCATTTCACTGAAGGTTCAGGTGGAGAGTGGATTCCGCCATTTGAGCAGGCCTTCTCAAATGTGATGCGAACGGGAATTCAGATTCTTCGCAATTATAGCAAGTCCTTTGTACTTTGGAATATGGCACTAGATGAGAATAATGGGCCTACGGTTCCTGGTTTTGGTCGGAGTACGTGTCGGGGTATCGTGCAAGTGAATCAGCAAACAAAGGAACTTACGTATACACTTGATTATTATGCTCTGGCTCATTTCAGTGCTGTGATCCGTCCGAAGGCTGTTCGGATTGAATCAACATCCAGTGATGATGGAATTTGTTCTGTGGCTTTTAAAAATGCCGATGGTTCCGTAGCTTTAGTCCTCTTCAATGATGGGGAGGAGACGGGCAACATACAGGTTAAGCTGCGCGACGATGTATTGATGGAGTTCCAGCTGGAAAGTAAAAGTGTCTTGTCCGTATTAATCACGGATTGATAAATGGATGAGTTATAACCAGGCTTCATCAGAAAAGAAACCAAAAGAAGCGATATCCGGAGTGTACACGGATATCGCTTCTTTTTGGTGACATTTATCTATTCAGAGTTATATTATACGGGCTGAATAGCGAGATGGGGTGTCCCGCTACTCTCATCAACGAACAGTATATATTGGTTGCCAGCAGTCCCTGTTAAGACCAGACCGGGTTGACCTGCAACACCAGGATTGTAATATCTGAACTGTTGTAGAGTTGGTAGAGACACGGGAAGAGTAGGCTGATTGAGTGCCATTAATTGTGTAGCAGCCTTGACGCTATCGCCAGCTTGGATTACTCCACCTACACCCAAATGATTGACAATCGAGGAGCTGGCGTTGATCTGCAGGCTGCCTGCTATGGTCTGACTGCCATTGACATTTAGATGGACACCAACGGTTTGATTACCATTAACCTGTAAATCCTGATTAATCGTCTGATTGCCGGTGACAAGGATACTATCAAATGTTGGCAAAGATATCATCTCCTATATAGTATTCATATATTCTATGAGGACAAGATCTGGAATGACCCGGGTGGCCACACATTATATGTCTGGGATAAAGCCCTTTTTGCAAAAGAGAGTTGGAGAAAAGCTCAATAGAAGAAACCACGCCACTATTTCGTGCATATTGTAGGCAGAGAATGTTTTCGCATGGAACAGGAGGGTTTGTTATCCGAAAGAAGTCAAGAATGCAGGTTAAGTCCACGAAAAAGAAACGTTCAGTTCAGGATGCGAACCGGTTATTCCTGAGACAGATGAATGTGGTGCTGAACAGGAAACTCAAATCCATGCGTAAACATATGGAAGTACAGCAATTGGAACTGAATCAGCAATGGCTGAAAATGATGCAGGTGGGAAGCATTCCTGCCCGAGAAGTGCCAAAAGTGATCTATAAGGAGTTAAATGTGCTTCTTATTACTCCTTGTAATGATCGAGAAATGTCATCACATTGCGTCCTGATTGAACAGAGTCTGAAACATCTCGTAAGAAATGTGAATGAGATTAAATATATCGAATCCGTGTCAGCCTGTTTGTCTTCCTATGATGTTGATCTGATTATGGTCATTGGAAGCGAAGAAAACTTGCCGGATGAGAATATCACAGCATTAAGCACATCCAACGTGAAGAAGGCAATCTGGTTGTCTACCGATCAACATGTGAATCAAAGCGAGACTATTCTATCGATTTTTGATCACGTGTTTACACAACATTCAACCCAAATAAGCGATGATCAGCATCCTATGGGAAGCACGGTTAGTCATGAACTGTTAATGCCGCCTGATCCACATATATTCTGTCCGCAAGCTGTTCCCCTGGAGTACGAATCGGATGTTTATATCATCGGGGATGCAGAACCGGATGGCATCGTCACCGCTATTGCCAAATCGGGTCTTTTGCATAACAAAAAGGTTCGGGTAGATGGAAAGGGTTGGGCACAGATCGGGGATTTCTATCCTGTTCATCCAAATGAAGCTCGTCAGATGTTATATAACGGAAGCAAACTGGTTATTCATCGTGGCGAATCAATCAAAAACGTGATGGAAATTGCTGCATGTGGGACGTTTCAGCTCATAGGACCATCTGAGAATCAGAGCACCGGGATTGACCTTAGTAACTTTCAACAATACACCTCCTGTGAAGAACTCACTCAGAAGTTTGAACATTACTGGCAAAGTGTTGATGCAAGGAGACTGGCCGCTAGCCATGCTCTGGCATACATGAAATATAATCAATCCCATCTACAAAAAACATTGCGACTGCTGGATATCATTTTCATATAAATCATCCCAAAAATCACAGGAGCGTAGGCTGCATCATGTTGCTGCATTGGAGGAGTTCTGATTGAAGGTAATTGCTCTGCATCTGCCCCAATTTCACCGGATTGAGGAGAACGACCGATGGTGGGGGGACGGTTTTACCGAATGGACGAATGTAAAAAAAGCCACGCCTTTATATTCGGGTCATCATCAGCCTAAGCAGCCATTTCAGGGGAAATATTATGATCTTTCCGATCCAGATGTACGAAAATGGCAAGCGGAAACGGCTAAACTGCATGGCATTTATGGATTTTGTTATTATCATTATTGGTTCAAAGGCAAGCGTCTGCTGGAAAAACCGGTTAATGAAATATTGAACAGTGGGGAGCCTGATTTCCCTTTTTGTTTGTCATGGGCCAATGAGACATGGACAAGAAAATGGGACGGTCAGGAATCGGATATTCTCATTGCACAAAACTATGGGGATCGAGAGGATTGGGAAGAACATTTTAATTATCTGGTAAAGGTATTTAAGGACAAACGATATATTCGAGTGGAAGGTAAACCATTATTTCTGATCTATCGGCCAGCCAGCATTCCTCAATGTGAGGAAATGATTCAGTTTTGGCGTGAATTGGCTTTGAAGCATGGCCTGAAAGGGATCCATGTTGTGCAGACCATTGGTGGATTCCCTACATTTAATCGTCAGATCTTTGATGCGAGTATGGAATTTGAACCGCATTATACGTTTGCACATGGACATATGAATGGAATCTGGATCGAAATGAACATCAAGGGACAGCAGCATATTGCTGTGAATTACGACAAGGTATGGTCCTCCATTCTCGAACGAACACCACACCGTAACGGAGAAATTGTCTATCCAGGTGCTTTTGTCAATTGGGATAATACACCGCGGAGAGGCGTTGACGGACAGAGTACGCTTGGGTCCACACCAGAGAAGTTTGGGCTGTATCTATCCAGACAGATGGAACGAGCGAGGACGCTGTACAAAAGTGAATACCTTTTTGTTAACGCCTGGAATGAGTGGGCGGAAGGGGCATATCTTGAGCCGGATCAAAACTATGGTTATGCTTATTTGAGAGAACTCAAGAAAGCAACTCAGCATGAATCGAACAGAAACAAGTCTGTAGGAGGGAGTTCCGAATGAGGGAACTCTCTCTGTTTTGAGGTTGTTTACAGACCATGTTTCGTTGTAAGTAACGTTTTTTGTTTGCGGTACTCCGTTGGAGTTAACCCTGTATGTTTTTTGAACTGCCTGGAGAAGTAATACAAATCACTGAAACCGAGATGCTCGGCGATGGCAGTTATTGTGTTCGGGGTGCAGGTTAACAGTTCCTTGGCTTTGTCGATTTTTTTGCCAGTAATATAGAGGATCGGAGGAACTCCGATCTGCTGCTTGAAGAATCGAATGAAATAATTTGGATGCATGTAGGCGATCTGAGCCAGATCCTGAACCGAAATATTCTCTTCGATGTTGGAATCAATATAAGCCAGGATGGTAGACAGTTTCTCCATGACAGGAACGTTAATAAAAGAGATCTGATCCAGATCCAGATTCATTAGATAGTGGGATAGTAACTCGGTCAGTTTGCTCTTGGCCATCATATGGGCATAGACTTCATCGGATTTTGCATATGTAAGGATACTGCTGAAGATTGCTTGAATCAACTCAGGTTGATCTATCGTGCAGATGTGTGGGAATTTCAGAATTTGGAACAAATTGATTCCCCCAACCTTCGCGCTAAAGTGACACCAATATTTGAGAAAAGGACGGTCGTTAATGGCAGAATAAGACTGTTTGATCCCCTCTGGCATTAAAATAAGCTGATTAGGCGCAGGATAATACTCCTCATCCCCAATTTTGAGCCAACCTTCACCTTCGCATATGAAATAAAACTTGCTGTAATCGGGCGTGTAATCCAGGTCCCGCCAATCCGTATCGCACCGATTGTAGTTGACCATGAACAATTCGACTTGGAGATTGGACAGGTAGTTCGTAAGCAAAGTTTGGTGATTCATACTTTTCATCTCCATACAAGGTTATTATTGTCCATCTAAAAGTTAGTGTTCTGCATGTCTATCCTTCGGCTGCAGCACTACAATACAGCTACAGACAATAACAGAAGGGATGAGAACATCTCATGGACAAAAACGAATATTTGCAACAGATTGAAGCAACGATTGAGCGCGGTAAATTCAAAGACAATTGGAGTTCGCTTAGCGCCTTTCAAGTTCCCGAATGGTACACAAGAGCGAAATTCGGCATATTCATTCACTGGGGGCTATACTCTGTACCGGCCTATGATAGCGAATGGTATTCGCGAAATATGTATATACAAGGCACCAAAGCTTATGAACATCACCTTGAGGTGTATGGACCTCATAAGGACTTTGGATATAAAGACTTCATTCCGATGTTTCGTGCAGAGAAGTTTGATGCAGACGAATGGGCAACGTTATTCAAACAGGCTGGAGCCAGATATGTTATGCCTGTGGCTGAGCACCATGATGGTTTTCAGATGTACAAAAGTTCTATCTCTCACTATAACACATATGAAATGGGTCCCAAACGGGATCTTCTGGGTGAGATGAAGGTTGCATACGAGAAGCAGGGGCTGACCTTATGTGTGTCGTCTCACCGCGCCGAGCACTGGTTCTTCATGTCTCACGGGAAGGAGTTTGATTCAGATATTAAGGAACCCCTGGAGCGTGGGGATTTCTATTGGCCTGCCATGCCTGAGCCGAATCATCATGATCTGTATGGTTCGCCTCCAACCGAGGAGTATCTGGAGGACTGGTTGATTCGATGCTGTGAGCTGGTCGATCAATATCAGCCAAAGATTTTCTATTTCGATTGGTGGATTCAAACGGTTGCGTTCAAACCCTATCTTAAAAAATTTGCTGCCTATTATTATAACAAAGGCGAAGAATGGGGTGTGCCTGTAGCTATCAATTATAAACATGAGGCCTATATGTTTGGAAGTGCCGTTCCGGATGTGGAGCGGGGACAGTTCGCTGAGCTTAAGCCCTATTTTTGGCAAACGGATACAGCTGTCGCTAAAAACTCATGGTGTTATACGGAAAATAATAACTATAAAACGGCTGAGGAGATCATTCGGGATCTCGTCGATATTGTAAGCAAAAACGGGAATTTACTGCTGAACATTGGACCAAAAGCAGACGGCAGCATACCGGAAGAAGATCGCGACATTTTGCTGAGCATTGGCAAGTGGCTGGAAGTGAATGGGGAAGCGATCTATGACACGTCATTCTGGCGTACGTTTGGCGAGGGTCCGACAGAGGTGAAGGAAGGGCAATTCACGGATGGGGATACGAAGATATTTACGAGTGAAGATATACGGTTTACGTTAAAAGAAAGCAGTCTGTATGCCACGGTTCTTGCCTATCCAGATAACGGAGTGATTCACATTAAATCCCTGAAGGAAAATTCTCACCATTTTCAAGGGGTCATTCAAGATATTCAGGTACTTGGCTATGAAGAACAGCCGCAATGGGAGAGAACAGCGGACGCACTGACGATCACAACGACAACTGTGAAAAGTAAGGCGCCTATTGTTTTCAAAATTAAATTGGACTAATCAACAAAGATAAATTGAATGCTGTAAATATAAAAAGGGCGCGTCCAGGAGTATTGTACTCATCGGATAGCGCTCTTTTGGTTTGGCTACTACTCATATAATAATCACGAAATTCTTACTTGATAATATACTGATATCATCAAACCAGTGATGTTCGCCTGTAATGGAATGATTGAGACTCACTAAGGAGGATCTGCAAAAAAGATGAAACCAAAGAAACGCATCAGATATGGTTGGAGCGGATTTAAGAAAAAAAAGGCTGAGGACTGTGACCATCCCCAAGAGCAGCAACAAGAACACCATCACGAGCACCATCATAACCACCACAATAACCATCATCATAAGTGTTTTGACAAAGAAGCCGAATTGCTTCTTAAATTGATTGGTGAGTTGAAGGGCGCAATTGTACAGGTTTTTGCCAATCCCACTCCGCACAATGTTTCACTTCTGATTGAGGTACTGCGTAAATTACTGGCTCTGGTTCATCATTCGGATTTGAAAAAGGGAACCAAAGCAGACCTCGAAGCGGTCTTGGAGCTCACCATTGTATCTGTAGAGGCCGTTCCATTTTCTCCGATCAGTGTGGGAACCAATTTGCAGCAATTGCTGGATGTGCTCCTATCTGTCATTTTACAGGGGAATATCGATTCGTGCGAGAAAGATAAACTGGTCATTTTGATCCGGGCGACCGAATTGGCTATCACAACAGGGCTTAGAAACATAGGGGGTCAAGGTCCGGCAGGACCTGCAGGGCCAGCGGGTCCTCAGGGCGTACCTGGTCCACAAGGCCCGGCTGGCCCAGCAGGTTCTCAGGGTGGTGTAGGTCCAGCGGGTACACCGGGAGCTGCTGGTACCCAGGGACCAGCAGGTGCTACTGGCGCAACGGGTGCGGCAGGCCCAGCAGGTGGCGCAACGGGAGCCACAGGTGCAACGGGGGGACAGGAGCTGTTGGGGCAGCGGGCGTTACAGGAGCAACAGGTGATCCTGGCGTAGCAGGAGCCACCGGAGTCACAGGGAATACGGGTGCAGCTGGACTTGCGGGAGTCACCGGGGCAACGGGTGCAGCCGGAATTGCAGGGGTAACCGGGGCTACCGGCGCAACTGGGATTGCGGGAGTAACTGGCAGCACTGGTGTTACAGGAGCTACGGGTTCGGGCGCCATCATACCGTTTGCTTCTGGCGGACCTGCCATATTAACAACGGTTCTTGGTGGACTGGTCGGAACGACAAGTCTTATCGGTTTCGGCAGCTCGGCAACCGGAGTCAGCATTCTGGGTGGCACCATTGATTTAACGGGAACGATTGTTGGACCACTCATTAACTTTGCGTTCTCTGTTCCACGGGATGGCGTTATAACTTCCATTGCTGCCTATTTTAGTACCACAGCAGCCTTGGCCCTGGTTGGTTCCACGGTGACCATTACTGCGCAATTATTCAGTTCACCTACTCCTGATAATGCATTTACTGCGGTTCCGGGGGCGGTCGTTACACTGGCACCTCCACTCACCGGTATTATTGCATTGGGTAGTATCTCCAATGGCATAACAACCGGATTGGCTATACCGGTGACTGCACAGACACGTCTTCTGCTTGTATTCTCCGCCACGGCAACTGGACTTTCTCTTGTGAATACCGTTGTTGGTTATGCAAGTGGTGGCGTGAACATTACATGATGAGATATAAATTTTGATATGAACGACATGGGAGTTCTCATGTCGTTCTTTTTCTTGATTTGAAATTTTGAGCATAAAGTCTTGGTTATATAGAACTTTGAAAAGCTATTATTCATCAAAAACATGCAGAAATACGAAAAATAAGATGAAATACGTAAGCGACATGAGACATATAAAAGCATTAAATAGACTTATTTTCTATATTTTTCAATAAAGTGCTTGTATATATCGAATAATGATTTTATACTATACCAATAAAATCCAATTAAATTCCTAATCGACTATTATTATATGTAATTAAAATATTTGACTATTCACTCGAATCACGATCGAAAGTCATATCCACCACTCCTTAGCAAGCGTTCTGCTAACGCTCCAGATTACCCTTCCACATGAATGCTTATAGACATTCACTCTCATTGCATTATTCAAATACCCAAACTATTCTCTCACATGGTTTAATCCGATTCATTCAATCTCCTAAACTTCCAAGTAAAAAAACATAGACTGATCTGTTATCTCTTCTGACTCATATTGATTCCTAACCAGACCTGTAAAGGAGGTGAGGCTTTATGTGAAATCCAGGGTATCTATTTCGTCCGCAATAAAGGTATTTTACCGTTTTATTCTGCAGAGAAGGGCATATGTACCAGACTAAATTAAAAAACCGGGTAAAAGGAGTGGAAAAGTTTGATAAAGATTAATCGGTTACGCAAGCCCATCTCCATGGGGCTCTCGCTTCTCCTTGCATTTTCGATCATTCATCCGGTTTCAGCTGAAAACTCCACATCATCCAAATTGGATATGAAATCTGGACTTGCCAAAGTTACGGAGTCCAAAGTAAACGCCAAGTTGACCAAAGAATTTGATGGTAGTGAATATGTTACCTATCTGGTGAAAATGAAGGAACAGGTGGATACAGCAGCAGTCTCCAAACAGGCCCTGGAAAAAGCGACCATCGCCAAACAAACGGCCTCAGCAACAAAGCTGTCCGTCCGGAATTCGGTCGTCAGTTCTCTGCGGGAAACGGCCTCACGTACACAATATCCATTGGAAACTTATCTGGAAAAGGAAGTTGACCTGGGCAAGGTCAAAGAATATAAAAGCTATTTTATTGTCAATTCACTGGCAGTAACGAGTACCAAAGAAGTCATGGAACAGATTGCGCTGCTGCCTGAGGTGGAGAAGATTCTACCGAATGAGACACGATACTTACAGAAAGCCGAAGTGAGTAAAGAACCGGCGAATGCGGTATCAGGCAAAGATGCTGTCCAAACGCCAGCTAAAAACTCTTCAGTCGGAGTCAAAGACAAAGAGCCTGCTGCAAAAGACAAGCTTGCAACAGAAAACGTGGAATGGAACCTGGATTACATCAATGCGCCAGCCGTGTGGGATCGGGGCATCGATGGAACAGGGATTGTTGTTGCCAATCTGGACAGTGGTGTAGATTATACCCATCCGGCGCTTCGCAGCAAATGGCGGGGACTGGATGCTTCAGGCAATATCGTTGATCCCGAACTGAGCTGGTATGATCCGCACAGTAATGCTTCCCTCCCTGCGGACGGAGACGGGCATGGTACGCACACGATGGGTACGATGGTTGGCTCTGAAGCAGATGGCACCAACCAGATCGGGGTTGCTCCCGGTGCGAAGTGGATTGGTGTGCGGATATTCAATCCGGAGACAACAGATGCCATTATTCTGGATGGCGGACAGTGGTTGATCGCTCCGGTCGATGCGGAAGGCAATCTGCATCCTGAACTTGCACCGGATGTCGTCAACAACTCATGGGGCGGCGGCCCGGGACTTGATGAATGGTTCCGACCTATGGTTCAAGCCTGGCGTGATGCGCAGATTTTTCCCGAATTCTCTGCGGGAAATGTAACACTGACGAATCCGGGTGGTCCCGGCTCCGTTGCGAACCCGGCCAATTATCCCGAAAGCTTCGCAACGGGAGCCACAGATATCAATGGTAATCTGGGTTCCTTCTCCCTGCTGGGCCCATCCCCGTATGATGAGATCAAACCGGAAGTATCTGCCCCTGGTGTGAATATCCGTTCAGCAGTTCCGGGCGGAGTATATGAGGGAGGCTGGAACGGAACATCCATGGCAGGCCCGCATACAACTGCACTTGCTGCGCTGCTGCTTCAGGCCAATCATTCCCTTACGGTGGATCAGCTGGAGCAGATCATCACAGATACAGCTACGCCGAGAACCGATAGTCAGTATCCGACCTCTCCTAATAACGGCTACGGTCACGGCATTATTAATGCCCTTGATGCTGTGGGTTCTGTACTCGAAGGAATCGGCACAGTATCCGGCAGAGTGGTTACCGCCGGAGATGATCTGGAAGAGCCGGTACTGGCACATACCCCTGTCAATTCAGCCTTTACAGGCATCGATATACCATTAACCGCTCATGTGACAGATAACGTCGCGGTAGTCTCTGTCGAGGCTTTTGCCAAAACGACAGGCACCAACCAGTACGTTTATCTGCCGATGAACCGGATTGCTGGGGATAACAAAGATGGGACGTATACAGCGACAATCCCTGCTTTTCTTATTGAACCGCAAGGTGTGGAGTATTATATCCGCGTAAATGATTACGGCAACAACGGATTCGAAAGTCAGGTATATAAAGTGGCTGTATCCAATGGTGTTCAGCCAGGGTACCTTCAGGATTTTGAAGAAGATCAGCTGGGCTTCACGACTGGCGGAACCGGAAGTACTTGGGTATGGGGAGCACCAACCAGTGGTCCTGGAAGTGCATACTCCGGTGACAAGGTGATTGCAACCAATCTGCAAGGAACTTATGTGGCGAATAGCAATGCATATCTGCTTGCGCCGCCAATTGATCTCACCGAGAGTCCGGAAGGGGCATTGTTATCCTTCAAGCACTGGTATGATCTGGAGAACAACATCGACTTCGGCAAGGTATACATTGCTTCCGAGGATAGCGATTATGTGTTCGAAGAGCTGTTAACCTTCACGGGTACAGGTGGCAATTGGAAGACACAATATGTGGATCTTCGCGAATACGCGGGACAGCAGGTGTTCATCAAGTTCAATCTGACGAGCGATAATTCATTGCAAAAAGCTGGCTGGTACATTGATGATTTCGCTGTAGAAGAGCTGGATGAGATTGCTCCGGGCGCACCTGCCGGATTGTCTGCGACGGCCGATATTCTTGGTAATGTAGCCTTGAGCTGGACTGGTCCGAGCGATGAGGATCTCGAATCTTATATCGTATATCGCTCCACAAACACAGGTACAGGTTATGAATCCATTGGAACTGCAACAGGAACAACGTTTACAGATACGGCTACGGTGACAGATTCGACGTATTATTATACCGTTGCCGCACTTGATTATAGTGGCAATGAAAGTGATAAGTCGAATGAGGTCTCCATTACAGTAGAGGTGCCACAGGATATCTACATCGATCATTTCGATGGCAGTGATGATAATGGTTGGACTCATTCGGGAACCAAAGATGAGTGGGAACGAGGCATTCCGGTAACGGGACCTGCCAGCGCGGTTTCTCCTCCGAATGTCTGGGCGACTGATCTGGACAATACGTACGAGAATGGCTCCAACTATTCGCTCGTATCTCCGGTCATTGATTTGACAGATGTATCCGAAGGAACACTTACGTTTAATCATTGGTACGAGATTGAGAGTGGATACGACTACGGATATGTGGAAGTCACCAAGGATGGTGGGACCACATGGTCAGAACTGGGCAAATTCTCACATAGTACAAACGGGAAACAATGGACACCCGTATTTTATGATCTGGATGCACTTACCGGGAATGAAGTACAATTCCGGTTCCGTCTGACCTCAGACAACAGTGTTGTGAAGACAGGCTGGTTCATTGATGATTTCCGTGTACTGGGTGTTGCTGCGGAGACGGTAACGGAGGACAATGCGGTTGTGCTTAACAGTGACAAACCAAAACCGTCCTATGATAATCCATGGTACAAAATTTCGCGGACTGACAAAGCGGAATTTAACAAAACGAAACAGCAACAACCGGAAATTGAAAAACCAGGATCAGGTTCGGTTAATCCACAAAGCCTGCCTGCAAGTGCAACGGTTACCGTCCTGGAAACCGGACGTTCGGTGAAGACGGATTCAGCTACAGGCAAGTATAACTTCACACACGTAGCAGGTGATTACACGTTAAAAGCTGAGGCATATGGATATTATCCTCGAACTCAGCAGGTAACGATCACCGATGGCGGTGGAGCCAAAGCCAACTTTAATCTGGAGGAAATCCCGCATGGGCAGATTGAAGGTGTAGTAACCGATGAGCGGACAGGCCAACCATTGGCTGATGCATCCGTCCTCGTGGTGGAGGATGCCAATGTAGGTGAAGTTCGCACGGGTTCAGATGGCAGCTTCGATATTCAGGTATTGGAAGGAAGTTATACCCTGTCCATCCGGGCTGCGGATTATTACAGTAAAACCGTCACTGTGACTGTCCCTGGCAATGGTACGGCTGAGGCAAATGTTGCCTTGAAACCATTCATCGGTTTCCCAGGGGAAATTGCTTATGATGATGGAACAGCAGAGAATGCACGAGCTTTTAACGCTGCGGATAACGCTTGGGCAGTTCGAATGACACCAGAGCTGGAGACCGCTCAACTGACAGGTGCATCGTTCCGATTCTGGAACACAGAGTGGCCTGTGCCTGGAGGTACAACGTTCCAATATGCCGTCTATGATGCATCAGGTGCCGGTGGAGCTCCGGGACGACAGCTGGCGGGACCATTCGATGGTACTGCACTTCGTAACGATCAATGGACAACCGTTGAATTCCCGGAACCAGTGATTGTAACGGGTGACTTCTATATCGTGTATGTACAAAGCGTAGCCGGAACAAGTGCTCCGGGACTCGCTACCGATGAGAATGGTACGAATGCTGGTCGAAGCTGGCAGCGTGTAAGCGGAGCATGGAGTACTTCACCGGTAGAAGAAGGCAATTACATGATTCGTGCAGTCGTGAGATATCCGGTAAATGCACCTGTGCTCACAGTACCTGCAAGCACGTATACGAATCAATCGACCTTCACTGTGTCGGGAACGTCTCCGGCATCTGGAGCTCAGATCAAGATCTACAACGGCAAGGATCTGGCTGGCACCACAACGGTGGCAAATGGGAAGTTCTCATACGGTGTGAAGCTCCGTTCTGGCATTAATGCGATTACTGCGGAGGCAGTGGTAGACGGTAAAACAACGGACCGTTCACTCCCCGTAGTCATTATTCTGGATCAGACCAAACCACAGTTGACAATTGTTACGCCAGCTCAAGGGGATCGCATCAATGCAGAAGTTGTTCACGTAACGGGTAATGTCGTGGAACAATTCCTCGATAAGGTAACCGTTAACGGACAAACCGTACAAGTGGGTAAAGACAGAAGTTTCAGTCACCGCGTATTGGTCAATGAAGGCGAGAACACAATTACCATTACAGCAACCGATATCGCTGGTAACAAAACAACCGTAACCCGCACCGTCTATGTGGAAACGGCGTTGCCAGAACTTACGAATATTACTCCGGCTGAGGATGTTCGAATCACATCAGGGGAGAGTGTTACCGTTTCATTTGACAGTAAACCTGGTCTGCAAGCATCTTTCCGTATTCAGTTACCTTTGAATCTGAATGCCCAAGGGGCAGGGGAGATTCCATTGGTGGAGACTGAACCGGGTCGTTACACGGGTACGTACACAACACCTTCATCCCTTGTTCTGGATGGTGGAGTCATTGTGATTCGAGCTCAGGATGCAGCAGGCAACAAAGTAGAGGCTGAAGCAGCTGGACGATTGTTCGTCAGCGCAGCACAAGAACAATCAGTTCCAGAACCAGATTCCAGCCCTGAAGAGACTGAAACGGAAGTGGATCCACCGTCCGCTGAGGGTCTGCAACCTTAATTTTGCAAAGTATGATATGGATGATTAATACGTTTTGACCATCTAAGCAAGAAGCCGATAAGCCAAGGTATCAGGGCTTGTCGGCTTTTTGTTATATCTCGATTCACATTGTCTCCTTTCTTCACATTAATGATATAACATGATATATTAGGATGTAGAACATGAGAAGTATGGGTATTTATGGAGGTGCTTGTATTGGGGAAAGATTCGGCATCCAAGCCGATGTATGAACAGATCTTTGAATCCTTGCGCGAACGGATACAGCTTCATCAATATCAAGTGGGTGAGCGTGTTCCTTCAGAGAAGGAATTATGTGATGAATTCGGAGTGAGCCGGATTACAACTAAAAAAGCGCTCGAGATGCTGGCGAGTGAACAATTAATTGTTCGTCAGCCGGGACGGGGTTCTTTTGTAGCCGACACAGCAGATGTGTTACAGGAAAGATCTAACAGACCTGCTCCGCGTGCTGCGATCAAAGATCCAGAGAAGAAGCTACTCATTGGTCTGGTCATTACTAATTTCAGTGATATGTATGGTACAGAACTGTTATATGGGATGGAAGAAGCTTCGCGAGAGCATGATTGTTTTCTCGTACTTAGACGCTCCTTCGGGATTCCTGAGCAGGAGGAACAAAGCATTCAGGAACTGCTGGAACTGGGGGTGGACGGATTGATTATTTTCCCGGCACAGGGTGAATATTTCAGCGATGAGATTCTTAAACTGGTCGTTAACAAATTCCCATTTGTCCTGATTGACCGGTACCTGAAAGGCATTCCGGCTTCATCTGTCAGTACGGATAATGTAGGCGCGGCGCGAGAAGGGATGAATTATCTGTTCGATCTCGGTCACCGACATATTGCTTTTCTGACACAGCCTCCGGCGAACACCACACCGATCGAAGAACGAATTGAAGGCATCATTGAGGCTCATAACGATCAAGGTGTGCTGGTGAACAGAGAACTGTGGTTAGAATCTTTTCTTTCGACACTTCCAAGTGTGTTTGATCCTCAAGTTGAGGTTCGCGATGTGGAGACGTTGGTGGAACATTTACAGAAATACCCCCAGATTACTGCACTTTTTGCTGCGGAGTATCATATTGCTTTACTTGCAGAACAGGCAGCCGATCAGCTTGGCCTGAAGATTCCGGAGGATTTGTCCATCATTTGCTTTGACAGTCCAAACGCTGCCGAAGGAAGCCGTGTAACCCATATGAGACAAAGCCAGTTTGATATGGGAAAACAGGCATTTGAGATGGTGCTTCAAAGTATGCAGAAGAACGAAATGGCAGTGAACAGGGTTATTTTGCCTGCCCGATTGGTGAAGGGTAAGTCAACGAGTATGGTGAAACAACAGGGTTAATTATAGCAACTTAATATTCATTGTGTTCAATCAGGGGCTTCGTGTAAACGAGGTCTCTTTTTGGTGCGGATAAAATGGGGAGAAGAGCTTTGAATGGTATATTATTTAGTGCCGTTAAATTAAAATAACATGCTAATATACAAATAAATATATTGACATAACATTATATTCGTTTTAGGATGATGAAAGCGGTTAACAAACTGGATTACATAAGGAGGACAACATGCTGACACCCAGAGATGATCAAGACATTTCCCCCTCGATATACGACATGATTGATCAGGTTAACAAACGTATGCCGGACCATCCGGAACTCAACCAAATGTTCAAAAATTGTTTTACCAATACGATGTTGACCACGATTCAGCGCAAAGAAGATGGAACGACTTTTGTGATTACGGGAGATATCCCTGCCATGTGGTTACGTGATTCTGCCGTTCAGGTCAGACCTTATCTGGTTCTCGCTTCAGAGGATGAAGATATCGCTGATATGATCGCTGGACTGGTTGAACGTCAACTGAATTATATTCTCCTGGACCCTTATGCAAACGCTTTTAATGAGACGGAGAGTGGAAAAGGACATCAGGAAGACCTGACGCAGATGAATGATTGGATCTGGGAACGGAAGTATGAGATCGATTCTCTAGCTTATCCGATTCAGCTCAGTTATCTCTTGTGGAAGAACACGGGCAGAACAACTCAATTCAACGATACGTTCCGCAAAGCAGCCGAGATCATCATGCAGTTATGGCAAGTGGAACAGCATCATGAGACGAAATCACCCTACAAGTTCCAACGTCTGGATGCTCCCGAGACCGATACGCTCACCCGAGAGGGACGAGGTACTGAAACAGCCTACACAGGCATGACCTGGTCGGGATTCCGTCCCAGCGACGATCGCTGTGAATATGGTTATCTGATTCCATCCAATATGTTCGCCGTTGTGGCGCTTCGATATCTACAGGAAATTGCTGAAGCTGTGCTCAAGGATGAAACGCTGGCAGCGACTGCTCAGCAGTTGGAGGAACAGATCAACAAAGGTATTCAGGATTATGGCACCGTTGAACATCCGGAATATGGAACCATATATGCATACGAAACGGATGGGAAAGGCAATTACAATCTGATGGATGATGCCAATGTGCCGAGCCTGCTGTCTTTACCTTATCTCGGATATGTGGAGGAGAACGACGAGGTGTATCAGAACACACGCCGTTTCATTCTATCCTCGCACAACCCGTATTTTTATGAGGGAACAGCAGCAGCGGGAATTGGTAGTCCGCATACACCAGAAGGGTACATCTGGCATATCGCTTTATCGATGCAGGGGCTGACTACGGAGGATCGCAATGAAAAACTACGATTGCTTCAGCTCATCCATAAGACGGATGCGGATACCGGACTGACCCATGAAGGTTTTTCGGCCAACAATCCACATGAATATACACGTCCATGGTTTTCATGGTCCAACATGCTCTTTAGTGAACTGATGATGGATTATTGCGGATTCCGCGTACAGAAATAGGATAGGAAAGCAAGAGATAACCTGCGAGTACATCATAACGTTCGGAGTTCATTGAATTCCGACAAGAGGAGAGCGAATCATGAGAAAAATATCATTGAAAATGCCGGTAGCAGCAGTTATGACATCCTTGCTCATTCTTACTACAGCCTGTTCGGGTGGAAGTTCAAGTACAGGCACAACCAGTGATGGCAAGAAGGAAGTAACCGTATCATTCCGTTCTTCAGGATCTGAAGATACACTTACGAAATTCTTCCAATCAGGCTTGGTGGATCAATTTGAGAAAGAAAATCCGGATATCAAAATCAATATCGCGCCTGTACTGGCAAGTGAGGGTGATTATACGTCCAAAATGGTTCTGCAGATGAAATCCCCGGATACGGCACCTGATGTCATTGCCGAAGATACATCCATCATCAAATCCGATGCTGCTGCGGGATATCTGGAGCCGCTGGATACACAGGTTCAGGGATGGTCTGATTGGGAAGATCACATCATCGACAACCTGAAGGCAGGGGTTACCGGAGAAGACGGCAAAGTGTACGGCGTTCCGGCTACTTCGGATACACGCGGAATCTGGTACAACAAGGAACTGTTTCAACAGGCGGGACTTGAAGTTCCGTTCAAACCTGCAAGCTGGGCAGAAGTACTCGAAGCAGCACGTACCATCAAGCAAAAGCTGCCGGGTGTGACGCCACTTAATATGATCGTGGGCAAAGCAAACGGTGAAGGTGTCACCATGCAAACACTGGAAATGCTGCTCTATGGTACGGCGGATACGCTGTATAACGACACGAGCAAGCAATGGGTCGTTAACAGCCCGGGCCTGCTGGATTCTTTCAAATTCATAGACCAAGTGTTTAACACGGATAAAACAGGCCCGACCATGCAGGTCGCTTTGAATGGACAAGCTGGCAGTATTGCATTCCAGCAACAGTTCCCGCAAGACAAACTGGCGATGGCTGTAGATGGTAGCTGGGCAGGTTCGACATGGGCAGAGAACGGTGCTGCTCCAATCGCCAACGTTGAAGAGAAAATAGGTTTTGCACCATTCCCGACACAAAATGGGCAAGAACCTGGAGCAACTACAATGTCTGGAGGATGGGCTTGGTCTGTTCCTGCACAGGCGAAGAATAAGGAAGCAGCTTGGAAATTTATCGAGTTCCTGATGAATAAGGAAAATGCGACTGCTCGCGTAGTAGCGGAAGGCAGCCTCAGCCCACGTAACGATTCCACAGAAGTTGAAGGTTATACGGAGCGTCCATATACCAAAGAAGCACAGGAACTCTTGAATGTGGCCCACTTCCGTCCAGCGAACGATCAATATGCAGCGGTATCCGCACAATTGCAAAGCATTGTTGAGAGTATCGCCTCTGGCAAGCTGACGCCGGAAGAGGGAGTTACGCAATTAAAGGACAACGTATCTCGTTCCCTTGGCGCGGACAGCATCGAAGAGAAATAAGGATATCGATATATTCGGAGGGGGAGGCAATCTCCCCTTTTTCCGGTTCGAATGGAGAGTGACTTATGAAAAGGAAAGCACCAGGCTCATTTCTGTTTCTCATGCCTTCTGTACTGTTATTACTTGTGTTTTTCATTGTTCCCATCATTCTGACGATCTGTTTTGCCTTTACGAATATGGCTCTGACCGGGGCGGCAGCCAAGAGTTTGGAGTTTGTCGGATTCCAGAATTTCATTAATATGTTCCATGATCCGGACTTCCGGATTAGTGTCTGGCGTACGCTGGTCTTTCTCATCTTCTCCGCAGTGATTGGTCAGGTATTGCTTGGGTTCATTCTGGCTCTTCTAATGAAGGAAAAAAATGTGACGTTCCGCCGGGTCATCGGGATCATCGTCATTGCCGGTTGGGTGACACCCGAGATTGTTGTGGCATTCTGTATGGTGGCCTTTTTCAGTGACAATGGTTCATTGAATCAGATCCTTGGCTGGTTTGGGGCGAATCCAGTTTCCTGGTTGTTCAGTTTCCCTATGGTGAGTGTCATTATCGCGAATATCTGGCACGGCACAGCGTTTTCTATGATGGTCTATCAATCGGCTCTGGATGATATCCCGAAGGAAGTTGAAGAAGCTGCGATTATTGACAGTGCCACCGGGTTCCAGATTGTCAGACACATTACGATTCCAATGGTAAAAGGGTCCATCGTGACCAACATGATGTTGGTTACCCTACAGACACTGGGCGTGTTCACGCTAATTTATACGATGACGGGTGGTGGCCCGGGTACTTCAACACAAACCTTGCCGATCTTCATGTACAACCAGGCTTTTGTGAACTATCAGTTTGGATACGGCACAGCCATATCTCTGGTTCTGTTGTTCATCGGTATTATCGCCAGCCTGTTCTACATGCGATCCATGAAAGTGAAAGTGTAACCATGAAGGAGGTTCGATCCTATGGTCAAACATGGGCTTCAACGCAAAATCCAGTACGGGATTCTAGTCTTTCTAGGGCTCTGTTTTTTATTGCCGCTACTCTGGATCATTCTGGCTTCATTTGACCCAAACGCGCAACAGGGCATCAAAATGCCCAGTACCTGGACCATTCAAAATTTCAAGGATGTGCTCGGGGATTCAAGCAATCTTCGTTCATTCGGTGTGGGCCTGATTCTGTCGGGAGGGCAAGCGATATTGGTCGTTCTGGTATCGGTTCTTGCTGCGTATCCATTATCCCGTTATGAAATGAGATTCAAAAAAAGCTTTCTGTTATCGATTCTGTTCATGACAGCTCTTCCGATTACTGCCGTGATGGTTCCGGTATTTCAGATGTTTCTGTTCTTCAAAATGCAAAATAGCATCATTGCTACGATGCTGTTCCTGACCGCATCCTCACTTCCTTACGGCATCTGGATGATGAAAAACTTCATGGATTCGGTGCCCATTGATCTGGAAGAATCGGCATGGATCGACGGTGCATCCGTGTGGAACGGATTGAGACGAATCGTGGCGCCATTGATGTTGCCTGGTATTTCAACGATAGCGATATTTACCTTTTCGGGAAGTTGGGGCAACTTCTTCGTGCCATACATCCTGCTCCAGACACCGGAGAAACTTCCGGCATCGGTCACGATTTATCAATTCTTTGGTAGCCACGGTATGGTTGAATACGGCAGATTGGCTGCATTTTCACTACTTTATACGATGCCTTCGGTTGTGCTATATATTTTCTCCCAGCGTTACATGTCCAAGGGCTTCAGCATGGGCGGGGCAACCAAAGGTTAATGACAGGAGGTACGCAACATGACAACCAAAAAGACGGCACATCTCATCTCGCATACCCATTGGGACCGTGAATGGTATATGCCTTATGAACACCATCATGTACTGCTCATTGAGCTGATGGATAAACTGCTGGATACGCTCGATCAGAACCCGGAATATCGTTATTTCCATCTGGATGGGCAGACGATTATTCGTGAAGATTATTTGCAGGTCCGGCCCGAACAACAGGAGAGACTCGACCGATATATTCGTGAAGGACGCATCCATTTTGGTCCATGGTATGTGTTACAGGATGAGTTCCTGACCAGCAGTGAGGCCAACTTGCGTAATCTGCTCATCGGGCATCGTGATGCTCGACCTTTGGGTGTGATATCCAAGACGGGATACTTCCCAGACTCGTTTGGAAATATGGGACAGGCACCGCAGATTCTGCAACAGGCGGATATTCATAACGCGATCTTCGGGCGTGGGGTGAAGCCTACGGGATTCAATAATGAGGTGGTTGATGCCGACAGTTACGAATCTCCCTATTCCGAGATGATCTGGCGTTCGCCGGATGGTTCCGAAGTGCTCGGCATTTTGTTCGCGAATTGGTACTGCAACGGGATGGAAGTTCCGGTTGATCCGGAGAAAGCTCAAGTATACTGGGATAAAAATCTGGAGGATGCCGAGAAATTCGCCTCGACTCCACATCTGTTGTTCATGAATGGTTGTGATCATCAGCCGATCCAGACGGATCTGCCCGAGGCTTTACGCACGGCGGCTGCGTTGTATCCGGATGTGGAATTTATTCACTCCAATTTTGACGATTACATTGAGGCGGTTACGAAGGAAGTCCCTGAGCATCTGGCGACCATTGAGGGTGAGCTTCGCAGTCAGCACACGGATGGTTGGGGAACACTGGTGAATACGGCATCCGCACGGGTTTATCTGAAACAGTTGAATCAGCAGGGACAGACGGTGCTTGAAAAAGTAGCCGAACCACTCGCTGCCATGGCGCATATAGCCGGGGTAAAAGATTATCCGCACCATCTGTTGACACATGCTTGGAAGATGCTGATGCAGAACCACCCACATGATAGCATCTGCGGATGCAGTGTGGATGAGGTCCACCGTGAGATGGTGACTCGCTTCGCCAAGAGCAGACAACTTGCAGAGAAATTGGTTTCCCAGAGCGCGCAGGCAATTGCTGAGTCCATTCGTGTGCAACCTGCTGAGGCTTGGGGAGAGGAAGCAGTGCTGTTCACTGTGTTCAACACGAGTGGTTGGAATCGAAATGGAATCATTGAAATGGATCTGATTGTGGACAAAGCATTTTTCCCAGAAGGTCCTAATCCCCAGGCACTTGCGCAGAAAGTGGAAAAAGATGCACTGCCAGTGTATCAACTGATCGATTCGGATGGACGTACGTATTCGGCAGAAATCAAGGATCTGGGTGCACATTTTGGTTATGAACTTCCGAAGGATCGCTTCCGACAGCCTTATATGGCTCGTAAAGTAAGAGTGACTTTCCAGGTGGTGGATGTACCTTCGCTGGGGTATAAGACGTATGCTCTCATTCCAGTAGAGAAACAAGCAGAGTTTGCTGAGATTGTTGAAGTGCCCGATACGAGCGACGTCATCCAGGTGCAGGGGATGATGATGGAGAATGGTCAACTGCGAGTGACGGTTGAAGAGAATGGTACGGCAACGATTGAAGATAAGGTCTCAGGTACTGTATACAAGGGATTGAATTCATATGAGAATACCGGTGATATCGGCAATGAATATGTCTACCGTCAACCGGAGGGAGAGACAACGCTGACCACGGAGCATCTGAAGGCAGACCTGCGGATTGTGGAGCAGTCTCCGTATCGGGCAGTCATGGAGAGTGTATTACGCTGGGATATTCCTGCCGGAGCAGATCAAATGTTCGAGCTGGAGAAGCGCCAAATGGTTCCTTTTACAGAACGGAAGGCACAGCGAGTCGAGCAGAATGTTCCGCTTGTGATTACGACAACGTATACGTTGGAAGCAGGCAGTAATATGGTCAAGATAAAATCCGACTTTAACAATCAGGCCAAGGATCATCGACTGCGGGCACTCTTTCCATCCGGACTGGTGACAGACAATCATTATGCAGATTCCATCTTTGAAATTGCCAAACGTTCCAATACACCGGCCAAAGAATGGGTGAATCCAAGTAATGCGCAGCATCAGCAAGCGTTTGTACATGTGACTGATGGTGATTACGGGTTGATGATTGCAAACAAAGGGCTGAATGAATACGAAATTTTGCAGCATGAAGAAGGCAGTACGATTGCGGTTACGCTGCTGCGTGCCTCTTCGGAGCTGGGAGATTGGGGTGTGTTTGAAACACCGGAAGCCCAATGTCTGGGACCTCAGAGTGTGGAATATGCAATTATTCCATTTGCAGGTGATGCCGCACAGTCAGGTGCATGTGCAACTGCCTATACGTATCCGATTCCGTGGACGACTGTGCAGCTAGGGGCACTTGCACGCACGTTTGAGCGAGAAAGTCATACCGGAGCTGATGGGCAGAAGGTGGAACTACCTCTGTCGAAGCAATGGTTAGCGTGGAATTCGCAAGGTTCGACACTGGCATTCTCCACATTGAAGATCGCAGAGGAAACCGGAGATTTGATTGCTCGCTGGTATAATTTGAACTCTGAATCGGTTGAGTTGAACGTTCGGCCCGGAGTTGAATGCGCCTCCGTTTATGAGAGCGATGTGCTGGAACGGGTTAAGGATACGTTGGAGGGACACAGCCAGAAGGTATCCGGGTACAAAATCGTTACACAAGGGTATTGCTTACGTTGAGTTAATTATTGCATATCTTAATTATAGAAACCTCCTGTTCACGGTAGTGTGGACAGGAGGTTTTTGTTAGTCAAAATATTGTCTTATTGAAGGCTATAACGGATTTATCGCTTGATATAAGTTCTTTTTATCCGATAAAATAATTAATTTCCAAGATAGGAAAATGTGGTATTATTGTGCTAGTTTGTTGTAATGGAGGTAGACCTAATGATCTATATTTTATTTGTATTCATCGTTGTAGTGGTTGCTACACTTAGTCTTTGGATTCTGAGTTTAAAACGTAAACACAAGAGATCAAAGGGATTCACTGAGGAAAATTACAATTTGAAAGCTGTTACTATCGCTGATATAGACAGGATGGAGGATGGCTCTGGGTTCGAGATGTACATGTACAGATTATTAATTGAGTTGGGCTATTCAGGGGTCTATAAAACTTTAATGAGTAAGTGAACATACATATTATGAGTAGATTTTGAAATCACTGATCAACAAATGATGGATTGTCAACATTAAATCAGACAACTTTTTTAAGGGCTTCTTGGCGATACTGAACAGGCGTCAAATACCCCAGTGATCCATGAACTCTGTGCCTGTTAAACCAGTTAACGTAGTCGTATAATTCCAATTCCAAATGACGGAGGTTTCGGAATTCCATTTGGTAAATAAACTCCGTTTTCATGACCTTGTAGGTGGCTTCGGCCACAGCGTTATCGTAGGGACATCCTTTCTTGCTGAGTGATCGACCAATACCAAACGTGCCTAGAAGCTGGTCCATCGCGTGGTTCTTAAACTCACTCCCACGATCCGTATGAAACCACTGGATTTGGCTCAAGTCGCCTTCTACCGTTGCAAAGGCACGCGAAACCAGAGCAGCGTCCTTATGTGGACCTGCACTGTGGCCAATAATTTCTCGATTGAACAGGTCCATGAGCACACAAATGTAATGCCACCGATGACCGACCTTCACATACGTGAGATCGCTGACCACGAAGCGCTTTGCTTCCGTCTGATTAAACTCCCGACCCAGTTCATTCACTGTTTCCTCCTCATTATAGGCCGTTTTATGAGGCTTAAATTGCGCAACGGTGTACGTGGAGACGAGACTCTGCTCTTGCATGATTCGACCAATGCGACGTCTAGATACGATGAGTCCTCGTTCCTGAAGCTTGGCTTTTATCTTTCGTGTACCATAGACTTTTCGATTTTTGTGGAATATCTCCACAATAGCTTCCGTGAGCTCATCTTCATTTGGCTTTTCCTTCGCTTCATGATAGAAGGTGCTTTTGGCGATTTCGAGGACGTTACACATTGCTGATACTGAGTATTTATCACGGTTATTCTGGATGATAGTTACTTTCGTCCCATGATCAGCGCGGCTTGCTTTAAAATGTCGTTCTCCATCCGTAGACGCTCTAGCTCTTTACGCATAGCCATTAATTCGTTTTCTTCAGGTGAACGGTTGTCTTTCTCTTTGAAAGAGCCCGTTGCCTGCGATTGCTTGATCCAGCGGTCTAGAGCCGAAGCAGTGAGGTCGTATTCCTCCACAATTGCAGCTCTGGATTTGCCGTTTTCAAAGAGTTGCACCATTTGTTTTTTGAACTCGGTTGTGAATGTGCGTCGTTGTTGTTTAGGCATTGTAGAGATCCGCTCCTTAACATGATAGTTTTATTCTACAAGCCCTTATTTTTTCTGTCCAACTAAGTGTAGCCGATCCAATGATGACCTATTTAAAATGAATGATTTTGATAACTGTTTATACATAATCTAAGTGGGAAGAGGGGGGACAATTTTAGTGAGAAAAATGAGCTGGGTTGCTTTGTTTTTAGTGCTTTTTTTATACTTAATTTCGATGTATTCACTATATTCTCATATGAATAATAAATGGCTAGTTAGTCCTCCCAACTATGTAACACTAATTCTTTCTATTTTAGGCCTGGCTCTAGCTTTACTTGGTTTCAAAGATAAATCGAACAAGTCTACTAAGGTAAGGAGTTGGATCTCGATGGTTCTCTCCGTAGTATTGATCTTCATCCTTTTGGGTGCTTTGTCATTTACATCGATATTTTCAGGATACAAACAATTACTTACGACTACGCATTCACCAGATAAGCACTATACAATAAGTTTCTATAAAACTGACGCTGGAGCCATGGGATCGTTTGGCGTTATGGGGGAATTAAAAGGCCCACTTTGGTTTAAAAGAGTATTTTATTATGAGGGGAAGACGGATCAGGTAGACTTGGAATGGGTCGATAACCATACAATTTCAATTAATGATCAAAAAGTTAACTTATTAAACGGTGAAACTGTGCGCCATAGCCCTTAAACTCTTTAAGATTTTGTTTGAAAGTTAACTGATAGCTAAAGCGAAATTCCTTTACGGAGTTTCGCTTTTTTGTGTTTAGAGAAAAAGATGAAGAGAAGTACTCATCATCAGATCAGTTATAGCTCAAAAAAGTTGATACCCGCTAAGTCCACGATAAGGGGGACTGAAAGATTGTGATAAATTAGTGGGGGTGTTAACATGTCGTGATTTTATACATTTATTGTCGTGAGTTTCTATTAAAAATAGATTAAGTCTGTGATAACTTATAGATAAATGTCAGAATATTATATAGTATGGAGGTAAGACACATTGACCATTCGAATTGGAAAAATTAGCTTGTGGCATGTTCACGCATGGGATTACATCAAGCAGGTACAGGAACATGAGGATACAGTCATCGCCGCTGTTTGGGATGAAGATGCCAAGCGGGGGCAGGAAGCTGCGGAACGCTTAAACCTACCCTTCTATGCTTCACTCGAAGATATGCTGGCCAAGGATGACATCGATGCCGTTATTGTAGATGCGCCAACCCGCATCCATGAAGAGGTGATCACCGCTGCTGCAAAAGCAGGTAAACACATCTTCACGGAGAAGGTTATTGCATCAACACAGGCGGAATCCAACAGAATCCTTAATGAGGTAAAGGCAAACAACGTCAAGATGACAGTTTCCTTACCACGTCTGAATGCAGGGTATACGTTAACGATTCAGAATGTACTTAACCAAGGATTACTTGGCAAAGTGACTTATGTAAGAGTGCGTTTATCGCATGATGGAGCAATATCGAACTGGTTACCTCAACACTTCTATGATCTGAAGGATTGTCAGGGCGGTGCACTGATTGATCTGGGCTGCCATCCCATGTATCTTGCCAAATTGTTTCTGGGTCAAGAAGTAACAGCGGTTAACGCGAACTTCGGATATATTACAGGCAAAGAAGTGGAAGATAATGCAGTCGCAACCTTGTTTACGGATTCTGGAGCAGTCGGCGTTGTTGAAGCTGGTTTTGTGAACAGCCATTCTCCATTTACGATTGAGGTTCATGGTACGGAAGGTACGCTTCTGTACGGAACACCCGAAGAGAAGTTATTGATTCGCACGAAAGCAGCAGAGGGACAGTATCAAGAGTGGACTGAACTTCCTTTGGCAGACCAAAGAGAAAGCGCATTCAATCAATGGGTCGCACATATACAAAATGATACGGATGCAACCGAAAACGTGCAGATTGCTATGGAGCTGACCCGTTTGATGGAAGCAGCGAATCTCTCTGCCAAAGAAGGGCGCAGAATCACTCTGAATGAGTTGAAGGGTTAGGTTTTATTAAGGAGGTGTGCAATCTTGAGCCTGTATCCTTATGAGAAAATGCTTGAACGGCAGGATCTCCTGGAGAGACTGGATATTTTAATGGTATGGGGACATTATGAGATTCGCGTGATGCGATTTCATCTGACTTCTTTTCCAGCGGGCCGAGTTGTGGATTTCCATAATCATGCAGAGTTTGAGTTTCATTTTATCCCAAGAGGTAAAGGTAAAGTTATTCTCGATGATCAGACACATGCACTCTCGGAAGGTATGCTTTATTTGACTGGACCGGGTGTCCTTCATTATCAGGAGGCTGATGCCAAAGAGGACATGGATGAACTATGTCTTCATGTGGATATCGTTCACAAGCCAAGAGAGCATGTTGATCCCTGGGAAGCAGCAGAATCCGAGGAAACGATTGAAAAGCTGAGAACGCTTCCGCTTACTCCGGTGAATGATTATCATCGGGCAATGCATTGTTTTTTGGAAGCCTACGAGGCATGTGATCAGAAATTGTTAGGTTATTATACGTCGATCAAGCAACTGGTTATCAGCATATTACTCAAAACCGTGCGAGCATACGACACCGGGGGGAATCGACCGGAAGCCCCTGTGCGGGATATGTCGGTGTATCGCTATGAGTATGCAGTGCAGTATATGGAGGCGAATCACCCTACAGTGGTCACACTGGAGCATGTAGCAGAGAAACTTCATATCAGCAGCAGACAATTGCAGCGAATCTTCTACCAAGTACAGCCGGAGATGCCGTTCAGCCGCGTACTGGAGGATATTCGTCTGCGCGCCGTGTGCCGCAATCTGGAGGAAAGTAACGTATCTATTGAACAGATCGCTCTTGCTTCAGGCTTCAATAATGCCAACTATTTGCATGCTGTATTTCGCAAACGTCTGGGGATGACCCCGTCGGCTTTTCGTAAAATGAAACAACCAATACTTAAGTGAGGGTGAATATGTATGAGTAAAGTATATCGTATCGGAATTATTGGCTGTGGTGGAATCGCGAATGGTAAACATCTGCCGAGTCTGAGTAAACTGGATAATGTTGAACTGGTGGCTTTCTGCGATATCGTTCAGGAACGTGCAGATGAAGCCAAACAGAAATATGGCTCTACTGATGCTGAAGTCTACACGGATTATCAGGAATTGCTCAAGGATAAGTCTTTGGACATTGTGCATGTACTTACGCCGAATATTTCTCATGCCGAGATTTCCATTGCTGCCCTGGAAGCGGGGAAACATGTCATGTGTGAGAAGCCAATGGCGAAGACATCTGCTGAAGCACAACTCATGCTCGAAGCGGCAGAACGTACCGGCAAGAAACTGACCATCGGATACAACAACCGTTTCAGAGAAGACAGTCAGTATTTGAAGAAGGTGTGCGAAGCAGGTGACCTGGGTAATATTTATTTTGCTAAAGCACATGCAATTAGACGTAGAGCAGTACCAACATGGGGTGTTTTCCTGGATGAAGAGAAGCAAGGTGGCGGTCCGCTGATTGATATTGGTACGCACGCACTTGATCTGACGCTCTGGATGATGGATAACTATCAACCAAAAGTTGTGCTGGGTACGACCTATCATGAGCTTTCACAACGTGAAAATGCAGCCAATGCCTGGGGCCCGTGGGACCCGAAACAATTCTCGGTAGAGGACTCAGCCTTTGGCATGATTGTGATGGAAAATGGAGCAACGATCATGTTGGAATCCAGCTGGGCACTGAACTCACTGGATGTGGATGAGGCGAAATGTAGCTTGAGCGGCAGCGAAGCGGGTGCGGATATGAAGAACGGACTGCGCATCAATGGTGAGAAATTCAGCCGTCTATATACCAACGAGGTTGAACTGAGTGCTGGCGGAGTAGCTTTCTACGATGGTAAGAGTGAGAGCGCACCGGATGTTGAGATGAGAAAGTGGATTGAAGCGATTGAAAACGATCAGGAGCCAGTCGTTACACCAAAACAAGCGCTGGTTGTATCTCAAATCCTGGAAGCACTCTATGAATCTGCTCGTACAGGCAAGGCTGTGTACTTGAATAACGGTAGCGAAGCATAGAACAGAAAAGAAAAAAAGGATAGATTAGATTGCATTGGATTACAGAACCCTTTGTCCCGTTATTTGGGGCAGAGGTTTTTTTGTGTTTTGGTTGCTAGCTATTGGTCCATACCATACTCTATTTCGGCACATATGATGAGAGAAAAATGAGCTGAAAAGAGGGTATGTCTTGACTAAACACAAAACGGGTCATGGTGTTTCCATTGTTGTATGTACCAATCGTCCTCAATTTTTTGATAACATCCTGCAAAATTACAGTCGGCAGCTTTATAAAAGCAAAGAGCTGATCATTGTCCTGAATCATGACAGTATGAATCTGGCATTATACCAAAACCGGGTTCGAAAATATGCGAATGTTCATGTATATCAAGTTCCAGAGAGCATTTCGCTAGGACAAAGCCTGAACGCTGGCATGACGAGGGCTCGTTTTTCGTTGATTGCCAAATTTGATGATGATGACTACTACTCGCCGTATTATTTAACAGAACAGGTGAGAGAACTGAGACGGACCAAAAGTGATATTGTGGGTAAACATTCGTGCCTAGTCTACTTGGGTGCGTCCAAGACACTGTTGGTCAGATCTCCGGCTGAAAAAAATAAACCGGTTGAATTTGTTCAAGGGGGCACTATTTTATTCAAAAGAGAGATCTTGAAAAAAGTCCGCTTCACGGACCGTTCTATTGGGGAAGATGTAACCTTCCTCAGACAATGCAGGAAAAGAGGATTCAAAGCGTACGCGACCTCACCTTTCAATTATGTGTATCACCGGAGAAAAAACAAAAAAAGCCATACGTGGAGAGCGGATGATAACTTTTACCTGGAGGGAAGCACCAAACTTGCAGTTACGGACGATTTCAGATCCTTTGCTAACAAGAAACTATAGAGGACAGGAACTAAACATTTACACAAAACGGAGAGGACAGAAAGAACCTGAAGAAGCGGAGCGTTCGCCTTTATCCCTGGATTTCCCCCTTTAGGGCTTCAAAGAAATCCGGGGATAACAGCGATCGGAAGGTTGTTCTGTCATCGTAGTGAACGGTGTAAATAAATCAACTAAGGGGAAGATGCTTCTGCCCAATGCGGATGCGTCTTTTTTGTGCCAAAATGCTTCAATTTGGAGGTGGTGAGAAAAAAATATGAATTTACTTGAAAAAAAGTATTGCATATAAGTTTAGTCGGAATTATATTAATGGTATAAGGTCTAGACCATATACAGATCGGAGTGTTTAGATGTCCAGTACGTTTTCATTTCGTTTTGAGAAAGTATCTACCAAAAAGGTTAGTGAATTCATTAGGGAACAACTGGAAGAGGCCATTATTCTGAAAGAATTAATGAGTGAAGAACAGCTCCCAGCCGAACGAGATCTGGCAGAGATTTTTAACGTAAGCCGCATTACTGTTCGTGAGGCACTCTCTTCACTGGAAGAGAAAGGCTTGATTGAGAAAAGGGTGGGTGCCAAAGGCGGAACATTTGTACTGCCTCTGACAGCCAATTCGCATAAGCGCACGAGAGAAGAAATTAAACGGGATTGGTCACAGATGCTGAAGGTGTTTGAATTTCGAACCATCATCGAGCCAGAGGGAGCTTTTCTCGCTGCTGAGCGGATCACCGCAGGCGAACTGGAGCTGCTTGAGAATTACATGGAACAAAGTATAGAGCCAGACTGCACAAGGGAATGGTTCAGGGCGCTGGATGTAAAATTTCATCTGACCATCGCCAAGGCGTCAGGGAATCCATACTGCGAGAGAGCCGTCAGACAGATCCGAACCAAAATTAACCCGGCGCTCGACTTGATGCCTTATGATGACCGGATACGTACCGTCAACCACGGTGTACATATGGAGATTCTTGAAGCATTGAAAGCCCATGATAGCATCAAGTCCAAGGAGACGATGAAAAGGCATATCGAATTCTCGGCTGACGCGATCTATGCCCGTTTGGTTTCTGAATCGGAAGAAAATGAAGGGAATGACAGCAAATGAATCGTTCAGAACTAATACAGCTGGCTCAGCCACTACAAGCTCAGTTAAGCGCTTGGCGCAGAGATTTACATCAGCATCCTGAAATCGGCTATGAGGAACATCGCACATCCGCTATCGTAGCCGAGCATCTGGAAAGCCTGGGACTCGAAGTTACACGCAATGTCGGAAAAACCGGGGTTACAGGCCTGCTTCGCGGAGAGACCGATGGACCAACCTTTGCCTTGCGCGCAGACATGGATGCTCTGCCAATCCAGGATCAGAAAGCGGTGGAATATCGCTCGCAAGTGGAAGGCAAAGCGCATCTGTGTGGACATGACGCTCACACCTCCATCCTGATGGGAGCTGCCCAGCTGCTTACTGGTCTTGGAAGACCGAAATCAGGCAACATCAAATTCATTTTTCAGCCAGCGGAAGAGGGACTTGCAGGGGCAAGAGCCATGATCCAGGACGGTGTTCTGGAGAATCCGAAGGTTGATGCCATCGCAGGATTACACATGACACCTGGACAGAACACGGGAACCTTGGGCGTAAGTCAAGGCGTTGCGTTTGCGTCAGCTGATCCCTTGATTATCAAGGTGTTTGGCAAGGGTGGTCACGCAGCTCGTCCGCATGAGGGCATTGACGCGATCGCGGTATCCGCTCAGGTCATCACCGCATTGCAAAATATCGTCAGTCGGATGGTTGATCCACTTGAACCGGCAGTAGTCACGATTGGCAAAATCACCGGAGGTTATATGGGAACAGCCATCGCCCCGGAAGTGGAGATGATCGGTACGGTTCGTACACTCTCACCTGCCATTCGTGAACGGATGCCAGCTTTGATCGAGCAGGTTGTTAAAGGGGTCTGCGATTCTTTCGGAGCTGGATGCGAAGTTGTCTACGGCGATGGATACCCTGTTGTCGTGAATGATCTCGGCATGGTTGACCTGCTAACAGAGACTTGTGATCAGGTTAATGCGGAGAAGGGATGGACCTATATCAAACCCTCCACAGGGGGCGAGGACTTTGCGTTTTATTGTGAACAGATTCCGGGTGTGTTCTTCAGACTAGGATCTGGGAATGATGAGGAACGTACTCGCTATCCACTCCACCATCCCATGTTTGATCTTGATGAGACAGCGATGCCTTATGGTGTGGGCATGTTGTCTGCAGTAGCACTTGAATTTTTGGCAAGGAATACAACTTCTGAGGGGGAGCAATCACAATGAAAAAAAGACAATGGACAGGATTGTGGATCACGTTACTGGCAGTTGTAATGGTACTCAGCGCTTGCGGAGGAAAATCGACAAGCACAAATGATAGTTCCGCAACAGAAGGAACGGGCAGTGGAAGCGCAAGTACAACACTGACCATTGCTGCAGCAACAGATATTGAGAGTTTCGATCCGCACAACAACAACAACACTTCCAGTGAGGCGGTTCTGGTCAACGTTTTTGATTATCTGATCAAAAATGACAGTGAACAGAAGAAAGTTGCGGGACTTGCGACATCATGGGATCAAGTCGATGATACAACATGGAGATTTAAGCTGCGTGAAGGTGTAACCTTCCACAATGGCGATCCATTCACTTCAGCAGATGTAAAATACACGCTGGAGCGCGTAGCCAAGGACGAGACACTGAAACAAAACAGTTATTTCAAAAATATTGTAGAAGTTAAAGTGGTGGATGACTATACCGTAGACATCATCACGGATGGTCCAGATCCATTGCTCCTGAATCGTTTGTCCAAAATGGGAGCAGGCATTCTGCCAGCAAAATATATTGCGGATAAAGGATTTGATGCTTTCCTGAAACAACCGGTAGGCACAGGCCCTTATAAGTTCAGTAAATGGACCAAAGATGATCGTGTGGAACTGGTGAAAAACGAGAACTACTTCGACGGTGAACCAAAATGGAATGAAGTGGTATTCCGCGTTATTCCTGAAGCCTCCACACGTGTATCCGAATTGCTTGCTGGTGGTGTGGATGTGGCGTCTTCCATTCCGTCCACTGACATTGCCCGGATCGAAGGCGAAGCAGATAAAAAGATTGTCAAAGCGCCAATCCAGCGTGTACTTCAGTTGATCTTCCGTCAGACAGAAGGCAGCATCACAGCTGATCCGAAAGTACGTGAAGCGATTGACCTGGCTATCGACAAACAAGGAATCGTGGACAGCATTGCCGGCGGAGCAGGTATCTTAACCCGCACATCCGTAACTCCGGGCAACTTCGGTGCTGATCCTTCATTGTACAAAACGTCACTCTATGATCAAGAAAAAGCAAAACAGTTGCTGCAAGAAGCTGGCTATGCGGAAGGTGAAGCCGAGATGACCATCTCCGTTTCCGCACAGTACAAAGAACAGGCTGAAGTTGTTGCAGCGATGCTGGAACAAGCCGGATTCAAAATCAATCTGGATGTCCTGGAAGCAAGTGCATTCAGTGAACGTTACAGCTCCAAATCATTCAAAGAAATCTTTATGATTGGTATTGGTAACTCCTTGTTTGATGCTTCGAACAACTACAATCGTTATATGTTGGAAGAAGCAAAAGGCGAGTCGGATTACAACAATCCTGAAGTAGAAAAACTGCTTCAATCGGCATTGGTGAACATGGACCCTGCGTCTCGTGAGAAAGAGTATCAGCAAGTACAACAGATCTTCTCTGAAGAACGCCCAGCCGTATACTTGTACCAAATGGAAGGTGTCTACGGAACAAATGCTAAAGTGAACTTCGTGCCGCGCAGTGACGAGATGTTCTATGCTGACGAGATTACACCTGTTGCACAGTAACATCGGGTATAACAACCGGTCATTGAAAAGATAGGCCGTGAACGGCAGGGACTGGATAACCATGTTCCTGCCGTTCTTTTTTAACAAGGGAGGTGAACAAGGAATGGGCAAATACGTACTTAAGTCACTACTGCAGATCATTCCGGTGCTGTTCATTGTTTCATTAATTGTATTCATTTTGGTTCGAGTCACCGGTGATCCGGTTGCGCTAATGTTGCCTGAAACGGCTACTGCTGAAGATCGTGCTGTCTTGACGCAGGCACTCGGTTTGGACCAGCCTTTATATACGCAATACGTGAAGTTTCTGGGCAGTGCGATACAGGGAGACTTTGGTCAGTCTTTTCGCTACAATCAGCCTGCGTTAGAGCTTGTGCTGGAGAGATTGCCTGCCAGCTTTGAACTGGCGGTAGCCGCCATGTTTTTTGCCGTACTTATGGCTGTGCCACTTGGGGTCATTTCAGCTGTCAAACGCAATACGTTTACCGATCTCATTATTTCAGGAATATCCGTCATTGGTAAGGCAATGCCAAACTTCTGGATGGGGATTATGCTTATCCTCTTGTTCTCCGTCATGCTGGGCGTATTGCCGGTATCTGGTCGCGGAGGATTGTCACATCTGATCTTGCCGGCATTTACACTTGGCGTTGGACTGGCTGCGCAGATGACCCGACTGATTCGCTCCAGCATGCTGGAGATTCTGAATCAAGACTATATCCGAACAGCCCGCAGCAAGGGGCTTGGCCGAATGGTTGTCATTGTGAAACATGCATTTCGGAATGGACTGATTCCAGTCGTGACAATTATGAGTTTGCAGTTTACAAGTCTGATCGGGGGAACCTTGATTACGGAAACGGTATTCTCCTGGCCTGGACTGGGGCAATTGCTGGTCGTTGCAGTCAACACCCATGATATGGCGATTGTACAGGCAGCGGTGTTTGTCATTGCCTTTATCGTTGTGGTAATCAACATCTTGACGGATGTAGCTTACAGGCTACTTGATCCGCGCATCAAATACGACTAGAAGGAGGTGCAATCATATGACAGGCAGCAATGAAATGCCAATTCCGGGTAGAGAACAGGAACAAGACAATGGGCGTGCACCAACGGGATTTCGTTATATCTGGCAACAACTGATCATCAGCAAGACCGGAATGTTTGGTGCTGTGCTTGTATTGTTGGTTGTGTTAATTGCCATAGGTGCACCTCTATTGACGAGTCATGATCCGGCAGCGGTGAATCCGCTGGGCCGACTTAAACCACCAGCATGGCTTGAGGGCGGAACGGCCGAATACTGGCTGGGTACCGATAATCTCGGCAGAGACATGTGGAGTCGAATTGTATATGGTGCCCGAGTTTCCTTAATCGTGGGTATGGGTGCAGTGATTGTATCAGGAATCATTGGCGCCATTCTGGGGCTGGTATCCGGATTCTACGGGAAATGGCTGGATGCCGTCATCATGCGTGTAGGTGATGCATTCATGGCGATTCCAACCATTCTGTTCATGCTTGTTGTGATGGCGATTGTTGGTCCCGGTATTACAACGCTGATCTTTGTCATCGGGGTGACAAACTGGGTCCCATTCACACGTGTGGTAAGAAGTGAGGTACTTAGTATCAAGGAGCGGGATTTTGTTCATGCGGCCAGATCGATTGGTGCGAAGAATGGAAGACTGATTCTGAAACATATTCTGCCGAATATCCTTTCATCCTTTATCGTCATCTGCGGTATGAATGTCGGCACAACGATTATTATGGAAGCTTCACTCAGCTTCCTGGGTCTGGGAATCAAACCACCTGATGTATCCTGGGGAGGGATGCTCAGTGATGGTAGACAATACGTAGCAACCAGCTGGTGGGTCGCTACATTCCCGGGACTAGCGATCACATTTACCGTACTCGGTGTTATTTTCCTTGGAGATTGGCTGCGTGATGTGCTTGATCCACGTACGGAGACAACCCATAAATAAACGGAGAAGGGAGCCATCAATATGAACCAAAGACCAATTATGCCGGAGGATCTGCGTCATTATCGTTGGATCAGTCAGCCGGTGATTAGTCCTAACGGACAAGTGGCTTATGTGGAACAGACCATAGATCAGGATAAAAACGAATATAACACGCAAATTCGAGGAATTTCGCTCGACGGTGATGAAGATATTGCACTTTCGGATGGAACAAAAGATTCCTCACCTGCTTGGTCGCCGGATGGCACACAGCTCACATTCATTCGCTCAGTGGATGGGGGCAAAGGATTATGGACGCTCCATTCAGATCAAAAAGAGCCTGTCATGCTGATATCTCCCGCACGTAAAATATTGAATTATATCTGGTCGCCGAACGGGCAGTACATTGCGTTTACCAGCAAAGTACAGCCAGAGGACCAACAGAAGAAGAAAGCTGATGACCAACAGGAGCCACCTGCACCTGTGTTGCGAGGTAAGGTCTTTGAGCGTACAACGCCGAAGGCGGAAGGGGCTGGCTGGTGGGATGGTCAATACAGTCATTTGTTTGTATATGAGATCAAAAGCGGGGAAATCACGCAGGTGACTTCCGGGCTATGGAATATCAGTGCTCCGGCGTGGTCGCCAGATAGCAAGCAGCTTTCTTTCATTTCGAAGCAATTAGAGGACGAGGAGCTTGATGCAGATCTGCTGTACTTTACGGATATATACAGCGTTCAATTGGGAGAAAGTGATCTCTTCAAAGTGACAGATTCCAGTCTGGCGATAAGCCAGTTCTCCTATTCGTCCGACGGGCAGCAGCTGATCCTGATCGCCAGTGATCGTGAGTATGGAAGCGGGAGCCACAACAGCTTATACGCTGTCCCCGTTCAGCGGGGTGTACCCAGGATAATTGCACCTCAATTAGATATGCAGATTGGTAACGCGGCGCTTGGAGATATGAAGTCGGCAGGTGCGTCACCTTCTCCTATCTCGGATAATAAGCATCCGGAACGTGGTGTATATGTACTCGGAACACATAACGGGAATGTGGACGTGTACAGTATTCAGGAAGATGGGGCGTGTCAATCCGTTACGGGCGCTGGTGAAAAGGATGTGTATCAGTATACCTTAACGTCAGATGGTACGTCGCTGGTTATCGCTGCGTTGACAGATGAACACCCTGGAGAGTTATATCGCGTGGATATCGACAGTGGTGAAATGTTCAGACTCACCCGCAGAAATGATGAATTCTTGGCTGAATTAGCTGTTAATGTGCCTCTACGTGTAGAGTTTAAGTCTTCCGATGGATGGCCGCTTCAAGGTTGGTTAGCCACACCGGCAATACGCGACACCGATGGGAAACTGCCACTGATTTTGCAGATTCATGGTGGACCCCACGCGATGTATACGGGAACATACAGTCATGAAATGCAGACACTCGTTGCACAAGGTTATGCTGTGCTGTGGATCAATCCTCGCGGAAGTATGGGATACGGTCAGGAGTTTGCCAGAGCTTGCTGTGGCGACTTTGCCGGAGGGGATTACCGGGATCTGATGGAAGCTGTTGATTATGCCCTGGCTACATATGATTTCCTTGATGCTTCACGTCTGGGTGTGGCGGGTGGCAGTTATGGCGGAGTGATGACCAACTGGATTGTAGCGCATACCCATCGTTTCAAGGCGGCTGTAACCCAGCGATGCATCTCCAACTGGTTGTCCATGTATGGAACGAGTGATATCGGAATTTCCTATGTTGAGGGAGTCATTGGTGGTAATCCGGCGGAAAACGCTGAATACCTGTGGTCTCGCTCACCTCTTGCCCATGCACATCACATTGAGACGCCACTTCTGATCATGCACGGAGAGCAGGACTATCGGACACCGATTGCACAAGCGGAGGAATTATATACTACGCTAAAACGATACGGCAAAAAGACCAAACTGATTCGTTATCCGGGTTCCAACCACAGTTTACTCAAAAGCGGTAAACCTTCACTTCGGATCGATAGCTTCGAACAGGTGAATGCCTGGTTCAATCAGTATCTCGGGAATGAGGAGGTCGAGCAATGAGTCGAACTCAGCTGTCCATTCCTGTAGGGCTTCTTGTAGAAAATGTACTGACAAGTGGGGAATCAAAAGAAGTTATTATTGAATGTTTACAACGTCGAGACTATTCCCGTTTGTTGCCTCTGGTTAAGGAATCCGCGATGGATTTTGATGAAAGACTACAGACAGCAGATGATATCGGAGACGATTGGGAAAAGGCGATACGTCAAGGTTATGAGTTCAAGTTTTTGCATATTAACGGGTTGAAACGATTGCTCGATTTCCGGTTTGACCGTAAGGTGGATCGGGATTACGTTCAAGATGAACTGTCACTGAAGCATATTCGTCTGACCCCACAAGAGATTGAACTGCTACAATCGTTAATTGGCAGGCAATGGTTCGTGCAAGTAGAAGAAACAGAGGCAGCAGAAGAAGGCAGCAAAGAGAGTGGGTTATCCTCCCGCATTCCAGTCCGTATTCAATTGAAGTTCCCTTAATATAGACCAAGAAGAAGCCGCGATGATCGCGGCTTTTTTGGTATGTACAGATAGAAATGAGGACGGCTGAATTCAAAAGTTGAAATCGGACTCAATATGATTTATATTTATATTAAATGATACTATTATATATCAAAAATAAAAGGTGTAAAGAGGGGGACCTAGGATGTCCATTCAAAATGTTCTGGGAAAAATTCAAATATCGGATGATGTGATCTCCAAAATTGTCGGCAAGATCGCGAATACTACCAGTGAGATTTCCTCCATGTCGACAGGACTTATAGAAGGGGTCACCAAAAAGTGGAGCGGGAAAAGTCTGCAAAATGGCATAGATATCCGCAAGGTAGAATCAAGATTGGAGATAAACGTAAAGGTTGTCGTTTGTTATGGAACAAAAGTGCATGAAGTCTGCAGGGAATTGCAAAACAATGTGAGATTACATGTGGAACAGCTGACCGGGTTAACCATTGATACGGTGAATGTGATCGTTGAGGGGTTATCATTTAACCAACCTGCTGCCAAGCTTTAATCCAATTTCAGCTACCTAGAGGAGTGACAGCGATGAATAAGATTTCCATAACAAAAGCCAGTCCACAATCATTAGTCGGCGGGCAACTAAATCAGATGGCACTTGAATATATGGCCTATTCGCTTGCAGGTACCAAGGATAAAGGCATTATAGAAAAAACATTTAACAAGTTATGGCGTTCGAATCAGAACCGATTCAGTCACCAATATGCTTATGAAGCTAAAATGGGTAACCAAACGCTGGGCATGATCATGTGTTATCCGGCCACTATAATGAACAAACTTGCTTTACCAACGTTCTCCAAACTGTTTGAACTTCGTAAATGGAGCTTGATTAAGTATAATCTCCAACACTGGAAAGAGTTCTACTCCATGGTGACATTAAAAGAAGCGGAGAACGACGAGTACCACATCGGGACACTGGCTACGTTGCCTGAAAGCAGAGGACTTGGTGTAGGGACACAGCTCATTCATTTTGCTGAGGAGCAAGCTATAACACAAGGTCTGTCCAAATCTTCACTTACAGTTAAAAAGGAAAATCTACTAGCTATTAAACTCTACGAGCGTTTGGGATACCAAAGTGTAGGGGAAATCAATAAACCTTCGTTATCCCTGTATAGGATGTCCAAAAAACTGGTGTAATGCTTTTGGATAGGAATAGAACAAGCAGCTAACTGGAGAGTTTCACATATATAAGCCCACATTGGAACAGTTAAAAGTGTGAGCTGGAGGGGCGCTTTATGCGTTCCTTTTTTAGTTTTCAGATTTTTCTCATAAAAAAAGTAACTTGACTTTTGTAGGTGTTTAAGCAGGTACTTGACAGGGGTGTGGTATAGTATAAAAAGTTCATTTAATGAAGAAAGACGGAGAAATATACAATGTGGGGTGTAACCAGTGTATCAATATAAGGATCAGGAATATGAAGCAGTACATTTTGAGGGACGTGATCTGCGCTATGGAGAACTTATAAGTTGTGTTTTCAAGCAGTGTACATTTATGAACGCTTCTATGGAAGAAATCGAAACGAGTAACTGTCGTTTTATTGAGTGTGACTTCAAAGGGGCTTCCATGAATGGTTCGATTCATACGGAATCGGCTTTTGAAAACTGCACCTTCGGTGGTGCGAATCTCTTTGCTTCCAAATTCAGCTCCTGCAAGATGACAGGTTCAGACTTTTCAGGTGCGCAAATGGATGGCATTACCCTGAGTCAGGGCGATTGGTCCTATACAAATCTGAGACATACACGTTTGGGGAAACAGGATCTGCGAGGAATTCGTTTCTTTGAGGCTGACTTTACGGACACGGATTTCACCAAAGCGGATTTGAGAGAATGTGATCTTACCCGAGTTGTATTAAGCAGAGCCAAGCTGCAAGGAGCCGATCTTAGAGGGGCTAACCTGGAAGGCATCGATCTGAAATCACTCGATATCAAAGGCGTACGTTTGGATCGCGAACAAGCCGTTCTGTTTGTACGCTCGTATGGTGCGAAAGTAGATTGAGTTGAACATACACAGCAGCAAGCCGCCCTTAAGGCGGCTTTTTTGACGTTAAAGCTTTCCCATTCAAGCAAATTGGCAGGAATAAGAGATCTAAACCAGAAGTAGTTAACATAAGTTTCAACTAAAAGGAGGTTATCATGACAGTCACATTAATTATTATTGTTGCTATTATTGTCTTTGGGCTTATAACAGGCACGGTCATTACGATTATGGCATTTAAACTGTTACGTAACAATAAAGAGAATCATCACCTTCGCAAGAGCATTCTGATGGACGGAATTCCAACAGAAGCAATAATTCATGATATTGTACAGACATCATCCAGTATGGATGGAAGGCCGGGCGTGCGATTGGATTTGACTGTAACCCAAGTTGACGGCCGCACCTTTCCGACAATTGTAGAGACTTATATTCCAATTACACATATTCCCCATTTTCAGAAAGGAAATGTCATTAACGTAAGATACATTGCGATGGGGAATGAACGAAAAGTTGAGGTAGAGGATGCCTACCTTCCGTAAGGTGTATCTATTGGCTGGCCTGCCTTGACCCATGGCGTATTCCATGTTAAGTTTTCTGTAATAAATTGTGAGTTTTCAAAGGGGGTATGGAGTGATGACAGAATTAGAGGTTGTGGATGTTTATGTGGGCCTGTCAACGAACATGAACAGTGGCATGGTTCACAATATGACTAATCAGAATCTGACACTTTATCCTCCTATGCATAGATCTACTTGGCGCTGAGTGGTTTATCGCCAGGTTTCTTTTATTGTATAAGCGAATCTAAATTCTGATTATGTTCAAATATTAAAGTGAGGGAATCCATGCCATGTTCCATGGTGAAATCCCGTCAGTTTACTTTTATATTTCACATAAAAAGGATGATATGCATGTCTTTAATCAACGTTACCAACCTGACCTTTGCCTATGAAGGCAGTTACGATAATATATTTGAAAATGTTAGTTTTCAGTTGGATTCCGATTGGAAATTGGGTTTTACCGGAAGGAACGGCAGGGGCAAAACGACATTCCTTAATCTGTTGCTTGGCAAATATGAATACAGCGGACATATCTCTGCGAATGTTAGCTTTGAATACTTTCCTTACCAGGTAGAAGATAAGGGAGCCATGACCGTTGATGTCATCGGTGTGATTCATCCTGAATATCTGCTCTGGCAAGTTGTGCGCGAGCTTAACCTGTTGAAAGTGTCAGAAGATGTATTGTATCGGCCTTTCGATACGTTATCCAACGGAGAACAAACAAAGGTGATGCTGGCTGCTTTGTTCCTGAAGGATAATCGGTTTCTGCTCATTGATGAACCTACCAATCATCTTGATCTTCATGCGAGACAAATTGTAGGTGATTATCTCCGCAGCAAGAGTGGATTTATTTTGGTATCTCACGATCGATCCTTTCTGGATCACAGCGTGGACCATATCCTTTCCATTAATAAAAGTAACATCGAGATTCAGAAAGGCAATTTCTCCGCTTGGTGGGAAAATAAAAGAAGGCAAGATCAGTTTGAACTTGCGAGTAATGAGAAATTAATAAAGGATATCAAACGTTTATCCGATTCAGCCAAACGGACCGGTGGATGGTCGCATGAAGTTGAAAAGACCAAAAATGGTACGAGAAATTCCGGCTCCAAGGTGGATAAAGGATATATTGGGCACAAGGCTGCCAAAATGATGAAACGTTCCAAAAATATTGAACAAAGGCAGCAATCTGCGATTCAAGAGAAATCCAAACTTCTCAAAAACATCGAGAGTGCAGAACGTTTACAGATTCATCAGCTGGATTTTCACAAGCAGGAACTTGTCGAATTGGAACATGTGTCGATATCATACGGCTCCAATACGGTGTGTAAGGATGTCAGTATCATGGTTGAACAAGGGGATCGTATTGCCCTGTACGGTAAAAATGGATCTGGCAAATCAAGTATTCTTAAACTGATCTGTGGTAAAGGTATTGCTTATACAGGCCTTTTCCGTAAGGATCATCAGCTTAAAATCTCATATGTGTCGCAGGACACGACCGATCTCGGAGGACATTTATCTGAGTATGCAGCCACACAGGGGATTGATGAAAGCCTGTTTAAATCGATACTTCGAAAGTTGGATTTTTCCAGACTGCAATTGGAGAAAGATATCTCAACGTTTAGCGCAGGGCAAAAAAAGAAAGTGCTCATTGCCAAAAGTCTTAGTGAGAAAGCTCATCTGCACATTTGGGATGAACCACTAAACTTTGTAGATGTTATTTCACGTATGCAGATCGAAGACTTACTCTTGGAATACTCGCCAACCCTGCTTTTTGTAGAGCATGATCGTGAATTTTGTACAAATATCGCAACGAGAATCATCGAACTGTAAGTAACGGGAAAGATAAACCATGCTAAGAGCCGCCAAATGGCGGCTTTTAGTATTACTAGTGAGGAAATATGCTATAATTTTATAATCTCATCCAATCATATGATGGATGATCAGATCAATTGTAGACTAATTCGCCAAGAGGTGTAATACAATGAAAAAAGAAATGACTACAATCAAACAAACCAGGCTGCATTCCATTCTGGATGAGGCCACCAAGTTGCTGATTGAAAAACCGAATGCTTCCATGAATGAAATTGCAGAATCTGCAAAAATCGGGATCGCTACGTTACATCGATACGTGGAAAGTCGCGAACAGCTTATGGTATATCTCGGATTACGTGCAATCGAGGTGGTCAGTGAGACCATGAAAGAAATCCAACTGGATGAGGAGCACTGTGAAAAGTACATACCCGAGCTGATCGAGGCGCTGATTCCATTAGGCGACAAAATTTATTTTCTGGCTCATGACACCACCATTAACTATAATCCCGAGATTGAAGGAGCAGATCTGAAACTAAGAGAACCGGTACTCCATGCGGTCGGTCTGTTACAACAGAAAGGTTATTTCCGCTCCGATCTCGATAAAACCTGGATTGTCGATGTGCTGTATTCCATCATGTTCCTGACGTGGCAGCAGGTTGTAAGTGGTCATATCGCGAGAAAAGCAGCCCCTGCGCTTGTGGTGGATACGTTTTATCATGGATTTAAGCAGAGGTGAAAATAGGGGTGAGACTAACTCAACAGCATCAGCTCGTTACTCAATGACCAAATGATTTCATAAAGTCGCTAATTTAGCGGCTTTTTTTGCTTGTTTACATGTATAAGACCTGTTCAAGCAGAGATATTGAACTAATCTATTCTAGGTATCCGAGAATTTAGCAAAACCAACTATAAACAAAATGAACGATTACATAACATTATTTGTCTTATTAATGAAAACACGGCAAAGGGGGGATAGAATGACTGACAGAGAAATTTTTGAATTGTACAAAGAGCAAGTTTATTACTTCTGTTATTATCTGATGAAGAATCAAGCAGATGCCGAGGACATTTGCCAAGAAGTATTTGTCAAAGTTATTTTGGCTGACAGAACTAAGGTAAGGAACATGAAATCATGGATATTGCGGATTGCTTCAAATGAGTGTCATAGCGTTATGAGAAGACGGAAATCTGGATGGTTGAAAGAAGTTCGGCATTATTTGTTGTCCAAATCCCAGAGTTATAACCCTGTGGAAGAGGGTGTGTATCATAGGGAAACAAAAGAAGAGCTACAAGGATTATATAGTGGGCTTCCTGACAAGATTAGGATGGTTGTTGTCCTTCGATTTATCAATGATTTGACTATACCTGAGATCTCTAAAGTTATGAACATACCTGAAGGGACTGCAAAATCCAGATTAAACAAAGGATTAAAACTGCTCAATAAAATGGTTGAACCTCAACTAAAGGAGCTGAGTAATAATGAATCAGTATTCTAATAAGGAAAAAAATATATCTCATCCGGATTATGACTTAATGTGGACAACCATTGAAAAAGAAGCACATAAACGACGAGTCAATCTGAATTCTTCACAAAAGCCTGCTGGATATCGAGCTAAAGCAATTCCTATAAGCATCATTTTTACTTTTTTCTTACTTGTTGCTATTCCTGTATTCGCCAGTATGACGATTGATTGGGATCGAATCGGAGGCCGGGGCGTTGCAAGTGCAATAAATAATGGTATCGGTCAGCAATATGATCTTCAGTCCGCTAATTCAGGTGTGACAATGAATTTAAGCGGTGTTGTAACAGATGGAGAAAAAATGAAGATGCTCATATCTCTGGACACATCAATCGATCTTTCTCCATATAGTGGATTTGCGACTGAGGAAAATACTATAATAGGAGGATCCGATGCGAGAGCGAACGTATATGGTTATTTGGGGCACGATCCTGATAGTCAGAAACTCATTGGGATCTATGAAACAGCTGATACTTTAAAAGGTGGTACCAAAGAGTTTACATTCGAAGCAAAGAATCTTATCCTTTATCGGGATAGGGATATTTTCCTGAAATCTAATCAACATACTGGAGAATCAATGGTTACTGGTGTTTCACAGTTTCCGGCGATTCATATTGAATCGGTTAGACATGCAGATAATCAAACGGTCATCCGTTATAAAGTCGAGGTAGCAGCATCAGATTTGGAAAGCGTCAATCCTCACTTGAGAGTTCATACCGGGGCCCAGGTTGTAGATGCTATTCCGACCATCTTGCCTAACGAAGAAAAAGGATTGTTGATTGAACAGGTATTTGATATATCGGAAGCGGATTGGGCGAATGCGAACCTTCATTTCAATTATGTTGAAGCAGCAAAACGATTGACAGGTACTTGGAAATTCGAATTTGTCGCAAATGGGAAAAAAGCAAGTGAGGCGATATATACGAAAAAACTGTATACCAATCCTGAATTCCAAGCAAAAACCGGTGTTACTTTAGATCAACTTGTGATTACTCCATTGAATCTTCAGATTTTAATTGATGAAGAAGGTTCATATACAGAAGGTATTGTTCAATATAAATCGATTCAGATGATTATAGATGATAAAACAATCACAGGGGTGCAAACCACGAAAGGGGGGCGTTCTGAAAATAATCAGCAATTGTTTCATTTTGAATCTCCTGAGTGGTATCAAAACTGGTCTGATGTTCCAATGAAACTCATCTTAAAAGATGCCATTGTTCAGAAACGAGATACAACTAAAAACTGGATTCATTTAAATGAACCCAAGAAACAAAAGCAATACACCAAACTCATTGTCGATGGACTTGAAATACAATTCTCTTATTATAGGGATGGGGAGAAATTAATTGTAGAGTCATATTCCCAAACGCCTAGTTTCAGAGGTATTAACCAAACAATGCTTCGGATCAATGGCAAAGAAGTCGTTCCTGAAATTAACCCCCAAGGGATGACACCTGTAAAAATTCATATAGACACCTACAAAGATATTCCATTTGATGGACATATTGAACTGAATCCGGGCATCTATAAATACAGCGATCCGGACAAAAATGTAGATATTCAACTGTAGATAAAGTAATTCATAATTTGAGCTTGATGAACAATTTAACACCTTCAGAGAGAATCCGTTACATGAGGAACGGAGACTCTCTGAGGGTGTTTTTTTTGCGTTCACAACAGCGTTTCTCAGTGCGCAAGCTGCAAAGACTTGATTTTCTCACATATTCAAATATTAATAGAGTTCAGAATTTAAGATTTTCAGTTTACAAAAAATGATATAAATTTCTAGTAGATTCAAATCATTACCAAATAAAGACAAAATATTCAAACGAGGAGGCCGGACAGAACTACCTGCAATTGTGAAGTTAAAAATCAGCTTATGTACTCATTCCATCAACCCAAATCAGGAGGGATTCCATGCTTTACACCATTATTGTGCCAGTCAACCAGGACTATAACATTTTGAACTTGTTCACAGATTCGCTACTCCGGACGGTAAGCCCATCCACTCAGATTATTTTCATCAACGATGGTTCCGGCTCAGCAGTCTTTCAACATCTGGATAAACTGAAGCAAGAAGTAAGAGAAGGTGTGACCATCGAGATTCTTCAGCATGATTTTCCACTCGGTTGCGCCGTGTCGATTAATAGCGCACTGAGTCTTGCCAAGGGAGAGTACATTTTCTTCCTGGATTCTGACACCATTCTTCAACCGAACTGGCAACCGATGATGAAAGAGACGCTGGATAGCGATATTACGATTGGCATGATTGGAGGGGTTCTGTTGTATCCGCAAACAGGAGGCGTGCAGCATTGCGGCATTGCTTTTGCGGACACCATCGGCCGACACCTGTTCCTGAACGCATCTCCTGATGATATCCCAAAAGAAACCTTCTCTGTTCAACTGGTGGTATTTGCCATGTTTGGCATGAAGCGGGAGGTGTACGAAACCATCGGCAACCTCGATGAGAAGTTCTTTAACGGATACGAGGACTTTGATTATCAGATGCGGGCACGAGCTGCCGGATACGATACAGTCATTAATCCGAATATTCAAGCATATCACTGGGAACGCAGCAGCGGCATTCACCGCAACTTCAACCGGAAGAACAATCTGGCACGATTCTGGAAAAAGTGGGGCGGTCAAATCGAGGCTGATGTGTGGCCATTCGTTTTCAGTCATCTGAAAGCACAGCTGGAAAGCCAAGAGGAATACCAGCATCTGCCGATTGTCGGGATTGACCTTGCCGAGGTTCGTAGTGATGCCGATACATTCTGGACCAAGTTGGAGGAAGCCGAATTTGCAAATGTAGCCGAAGTACGGGACTATTCAAACCGCTTCAATTCCAACGGGGCCATCTGGCTGCCACAGGTACTGGGCAAGGAATTGATTCATAGTGAGAACCGGTTACTGTTTTTGGTGGACAATTTCGCCCGTTTGCTGGAGAACCGCTACTGGATTGAGATGAGGCATGCTCATCGAGCCAAGGATCTGATCATTGATCTGTATGGCAATGTGATCACGATGGATCGCATATACGATGGATGCTGGCCTGGAACCAAAGTACGTTAATTCACTCACAACGAAAATAAACAGGGAGGTACTTAAGGTGAACGAAAAAGAGAGCACGCTCGATCGTGCCGTACGATTTACCCGTAATCTGGAGTGGTTGGAACAAGTTGAAAAGGTAATTCCGAGCGGATGCAGCACTTTGGCCAAAGCACCTGAACGTTTATTTCCGGGGCATACCCCCGTATGTTGTGCAGAGGCTTATAATTCCCGATTTACAGATATCGACGGTAATGAATGGCTGGATTGCGAAATGGCCATGGGTACGGCGCCATGGGGCCATGCCAGACATGAAGTCCAATTAACCGTCATTCACCAGTTGAAAAAAGGGACAAGCTTTTCTTTACCTGCCGACATTGAGCTTGAATGTGCCGAGTTGATTCTGGAGCGGTTCGAGGGTCGTTATCCATCGCTACGCTTCACCAAGAGTGGTGCTGATGCAGTGAGTGGGGCCGTGCGTCTGGCCCGTGCCGCTAGTGGCAAAAGCAAGGTTATTGCGACAGCTTATCATGGGTGGCACGACTGGTCTGCCTACGGTTATTATGGTGGCCAGACGAAAGAACGTGGCATCCCGGTGGATATCGAGCGTTCAACGATCTGGGTTAACAAGCCTACTACGGAGCGAATTGAGGCTCAGATTACCGCGTCTCCCGAGGATATCGCATGTATTGTTCTATGCCCCAACGAGTGGAAAAAGGACGCGCTGGAGCAAGCCGTAGACCTATGTCGGTCTCTGGACATCATTATCATATTCGATGAGGTAACTTCCGGTATTCGAATGGGCAAGCAGGCTACAGCAGGAGAATATGACATCTGGCCTGATCTGCTCTGTATCTCTAAAGGTATGGCCAACGGTTTACCGCTCGCAGCGGTTATGGGGCCTGAGCACTTGATGTCTTTGTCAGGACAGGTCAGATTCAGTAATGCCCATTCCAGCGAAACGACAGCGCTCGCGGCAGCCATTGCCTGTGAACGATTAATGAAAAATGCGAAAGTATGGCCGACTTGGCGTGATCCGGCAACCCGGATCATGGATCGTCTGGAATCTGAACTTGTTTTACTCGGATTGACGGATCAATTGGAAGTGAAGGGGACGTATGCAAGCTTCTGCATTCAATCCCTGGCTGAAGATAACTTCCAAACAGATCCTTTCCGCGAGTTCATGGTGAAAAGAATGGCTCACTTCGGCATTTTCACCAAAGGTTACTTTATTTTCTCTGATGCCCATACACGGGAAGAATTGCTGTGGGTCGAGGAAGCGCTGTTACAGATCCTGTCAGACTGGAAAGAGATTCAGAAGCAGGAACATCTTCATGCGATGCAACTTACGAAAACGTTTGAAGCTTAATCCATAGATCATAATCGACAATCGACTAGGAGGAATTATTCAATGAAAGCACTCGTATATCAGGATCTCAAACAGGTGACTTATCAAGAGATTGAGGAGCCAACCATTCAAAAGCCAAACCAGGTAAAAATTAAAATCTATGGTTCCGGCATCTGCGGGACAGATCTGAATATTGTCAAAGGCAAAGTGCCGGCGAATAAAGGAACGATCATTGGTCATGAAGGTGTAGGTACAGTGGTTGAGGTGGGCGACGAAGTTCGTGGTTTCAAGATCGGTGATCGGGTATTGGTTGATCCCACGCAATCTTGCGGTACCTGCTCATACTGCCGTGAGGGTCTGTTCATCTACTGCGAGAATTTTGATGACTATCAAGTAGGGATGACGACACACGGAACCTTTGCTGAATATTTTGTTGGGGACGAAAAGTATATCTATGCCATCCCGGATTCCATGAGTTGGGAAACGGCCATGATGATTGAACCACTGGGATGTGTACTTCAGACGTTCATGAAAGCAGGGACTAAGCCAAGTGACTCTGTACTGGTCCTCGGTTCTGGAGCAATCGGTTCCCTGTGTCAGCTTGTTAGCAAACGATTGGCAAGGCTTACCGTAGGCACGGAAGTTGATCCATACCGCAAAGAGTTCGCTTCAGGGATCGCGGATCATGTGTTCTATCCTCAGGATCTGACACTGGATAAAGTATACGAGATCAATAATAACAAAAAGTTTGATATTATAGTGGACGCAGTTGGTAACCAACTTCATGTAGGGTTTGAGCTGATTGCCAAAGGCGGCAAAATTATTCCTATGGGATATGACGACAGCTATGAGGTGACGTTCAAATCAACAGCCGTGATTAATGATGGCATTAGTATCATCGGTGCAGTTGCTAATCACTCGATGATCAGTACGGCACTGAAATTTGCCCAAAGTATCCCGGAACTGGAACAGATGGTGACAGCCAAGGAACTGCTGAGTGATTATGAACAGGCCTTTAATGGAACGATTGGTTATGACATGCATACTGGAGAGAAATTGCCGATGAATTCGGTCAAAACAGCTCTTATCCTATAAGCATGTAGACATTAGCGGGTTTGCCGCTGCGAGAAGTTGGAATTCGCAGCGGTGAAAACCGCAGAAGGAAGGGATATCGATTGAAATTGCTTCAAGATTTGCCGAAGAATCCACGCTACTCCATTTTTCTCGAACCGGTATGGGCCATTCCGGGCACGATCGTTCTCTTCTACGCTCCTTTATATATGAAGGAAGCCGGACTTTCGGACATTGAAATCGGTTTAATCAATTCGGTGAATCTTTATTTTGCCTTTATCTTTCAACTATTCGCGGGTTCCATTACGAATAAGCTGGGCCGGAAACGAACAACGCTGATCTTTGATCTGCTTGCCTGGAGTGTTCCCATGTTCATCTGGGCCTTCTCCCAGAACTTCTGGCTGTTCCTGATCGCTTATTTACTGAATGCAACATCCAAGTTTGTAACGGTCGCCTTTAACTGTCTAATCATAGAGGATGTGGAGGAACACAAACGATCCAAGGTATTTGCCATTCTCAACATGATTATTACAGGGGCCGGGGTACTCACGCCGATTGCTGGAGTTGTCATTGCTGATTTTGGTATCGTGCCTACACTGGCCAGCATTTACTTTGTCGGGGGTATCCTGATGACCGCCATGTTTTTCATTCGTAACCGATACACAGATGAGACCGAAGTTGGCAAGGAACTTATGGGATTGCATAGTAAAACCCGTGTGCTTCAGAGCTTGGGTTCCAGTCTGCGCCTGTTCGGCAAATCGTTCTACAAACGGAGACTTTTTCCGATTATCCTGATCACGGTGTTGTCCAATCTGATTCTGCAGCTGAATTTCTTTCAGGTCATTTTCTTCAAGGAACAGTTGAAATTTGATGACCGTGTCATTTCGTTTATCCCAGTAGTGACTGCGGTAACCGTCATGCTGCTCTATCTGGTCATCATTCCGCGACTGAAACGGCGTTCGGAAGAAAAGTATGTTGGTTTTTCCATTGTGCTTAGCACGGCCGGAGCCATTCTGTTTCTATTGATCCCTGTGGGGAGTATAGGGATGTTGTTTCTCACGCTAATCGTGCTCGCTGCGGGGAACTTCATTTTGCAGACGTACCGGGATTCCCTGTTGATGAACCGATTGGGTACGCATGAGAAAGCCGATATGTTCTCGGCCGTGCAGACCGTCATGACGCTCACAGCCATTCCATCCGGTTACCTGACGGGCCTGCTCTACCATCACAATCCAACACTATTGTTCAGTGTCATCCTTGGTCTATATATCGTACTCATGGTCATTATGTTCTTCCTGCCAGATCCGCAAAAGCACTCCCAAGTGCTGGAACCTTACAAAAATATGTAGAAAAAGGGGTTTACTGTATTTGAAGCGAATATGTAGTACAGAAAAAACTAGAACATATAAACTAAAACGCATTTAACTTGGGAGGCTGCTAACAAATGACTAACGTAATGACAACAGAAGCACGGAAGCAATGGAGCTGGATGAACGAGCCCGAAAGCTGGTCCTATACGGATCAGGGAGGTGTGCTGGTGGAAGCGAAGGCGGACACCGACTTTTTCCAAGATCCGGCGGGGAAGCACATTCGTGCAACTGCTCCTTTCTTGTCCATGCCTGTGCCTGGCGATTTCGAAATCACAACCCAATTAACCGTTGATATGAAAAATCAATATGATTCCGGATGCCTGATGGTGATGGCGGATGATCTTAACTGGTGCAAAATTTGTTTTGAATATGATGGTAAAGTGCCTACCATCGTGTCGGTAGTGACACGTGATGGTTCATCTGATGATTGTAATTCGGTTGAAGTCTCCGTACCTAATCCCTATCTGCGTATACGCAAAGTAGAGGGCTGCATATCATTCTTTTATTCACCCGATGGGGATGAGTGGAAACTAATTCGTTATTTCGGCATGCCGATACAAGGGGAACTTCGAGCTGGATTAGTTGTTCAGTCGCCGACTGGAACGGGCTGTACGTGTCACTTTTTATCCGTGAACGTTACCCATCCGGACTTGACCGCACGTTTCTAATCCGCTCCCCTGGCCGATCATTGGAGGGAGAACAGGTTCATGGTAAAAGCATTTATATTTGATTTTGATGGACTCATTGTCGATACAGAGACACCTTGGTATTATGCGTTTCGCGATATTTATGAAGAGCATGGAGTGGAACTTGGTTTGGAGCTATGGTCGAAAAATGTGGGGACTTCCTTCGAGGAATTTCATCCATTTCTGTACCTGGAGCAGGCGCTCCAAAAAAAGATAGATCATGATCATATCAAGCTGCTATCAGAACAGAAGTACGAAGCCTATTTGGGACAAGCTGCTATTCTTCCAGGGGTGCATGAATTGCTTCAGTCTGCGAGGGAAAAGGGGATTCAGCTTGCGGTTGCTTCCAGCTCCACACGGGACTGGGTGCATGGTTACTTGCAGAAATTAGGCATTTTCGATTATTTCACAGTCGTTCATACATCCGAGGATGTGAAGCGAGTGAAACCGGACCCTGAACTGTACCTTCTTGCTCTCCAGAGTCTTGGGATCGAGGCTTCTGAAGCGATTGTGTTCGAAGACTCACCTAATGGCTTGAAGGCAGCCAATGCAGCAGGTATTCGTTGTATCATCGTGCCTAACGAGGTAACGCGTGGTCTGGAATTCGCCATGCATGAACTGCGGTTATCCTCGCTGGCCGAGATCGATATGGAGGCGCTTTAATCCAGATACTGCTTGCGTAGCTCGATAGGGGATATCCCTTCGTATTTTTTGAACACTGATCCAAAGTAACTGGCACTGTTGAAACCAACGGCTTTGGCTATTTCATGGGCGGTAGTAGCGTCATTTTCGATGAGCATTTCCTTGGCTTTTAACAACCGATATCGCATCAGATACTCCAATGGAGTCATTTGAAATTCTTTTTTGAATATCCGATTGAGGTGCTGCTCGGTAACGTCCATCTGCTCAGCCAACATGGGGAGAGAAATATCCTGATGATAATTTTGTTTGATAAAAGTAATGAGTTCATCCAATCTTAATCGGGCATCAGAACGTTCGTAAGCACTATAGCGTTCACCTTCAATGGTTAATCTGACCAAAAGCATGTACAGTAATGCGGATACGTGCCAGATCTGATCCTTGTGCCGGGACTGCAGCGCCAACGTAATTTCACGCAACAGGATATGAAGCATTCCATCCGGCTTGAAGGCGCTCAGCTCCCCGATCTGCAAGGTATGCAAGAACCGTGGCAACAAATAGCCATTGAAAGACAGACAATCAAATCGTAATGAATCACTCAGATTGTGGTAACGGTAGGTTACCTCCGGGAACAAAATGAGAGCGGTCCCTTTTTTGATCGAAAATTCATGATTCTTTGCTGCGATTCGCCCTGTTCCTCCGATGCACTGTACAATGCTGTAATCCCGTGAATGGTCGCTCCAATTCATCAATTCATCAACGGTCAACTGGTTTTGCCCTGTAATCATGAGCGGCATATCGGTATCCAGCGGATTCCCCATACTAGGTTTCGGCATCGTCGTGTTATTCCTCTTTTCGTTAAAGGATCATGTGCGTAAGTGGCGTGGTTACAGCGTTAAAAGAAACCTAGAAAGAATTATATTACATAAATGGAATAATTTTAATTGAATGACGGGCAATATATAAAACGTTTTCATATGAATGCTTTAACAATTCTTTATTGGATGAATGAGTATGAACTGTGGTCTGATCAGCCTCAATTTATGGATCTAAAAGTACGCCTGCCTTGCCAACAGAATGCGAAACGGTATACGCTATAAGGAATGAGTGATTAAGGAAAGGGATGCAAACATGAAGAAAGTCATCGTAGTCGGATCAGGTATTCTGGGGGCATCAACAGCCTATCAATTAGCCAAACATGGCGCAGAGGTCGTCATCATAGACCGAAAAGATATAGGACAGGCGACGGATGCAGCTGCCGGGATCATCTGTCCATGGCTGTCACAGCGACGTAATCAGGACTGGTATCAGCTTGCCAAGGCTGGTGCACGGTTCTATCCTGGCATCATAGCGGAGCTTGAAGGCGAAGGAGAAACGGAAACTGGTTATGCTCAAGTGGGCGCGCTTAGTATTCATACGGATGTGGATAAAATCAACAAGATGGAAGAACGGGCCCATCTTCGCAAAACAGATGCACCGGAGATTGGTGACATTACACCTCTTGATGCCAAAGAAACCCGTGATCGTTTTCCATTGCTGGATGAACGTTATCAATCGGTACACATCAGTGGTGCTGCACGTATAGATGGAAGAGCGCTGCGCGATGCATTGATCCGGTCTGCACAGCGAAATGGAGCGGAAGTGATCCATGGAGACGCCACACTTCAATTTGAAGCGGATCGGGTCATTGGTGTGAGTGTTAATGATCAAAGTTTCCTGGCAGATGAAGTCGTTGTCTGTGCAGGTGCATGGGCCAACGCACTGCTGAAGCCGCTCGGCATACACTTGAAAGTGCATTATCAAAAGGCACAAATTATGCATCTACATGTCACGAATGGGGAGGATACAGGCCGCTGGCCTGTGATCATGCCACCTTCTGATCAATATCTGCTGGCCTTTGATCAACAGAAGATTGTGATTGGTGCCACTCATGAAAATGATGTGGAGGGTTATGATACAAGAGTAACTGCAGGGGGCATGCAGGAAGTTTTGAATAAAGGTCTGGAACTGGCGCCGGGGCTAGCCAATAGTACATTCCAGGAAGTAAGAGTTGGGTTCCGTCCGTTCACACCTGGCTTTCTGCCAGTAATGGGGGCTGTCCCAGGCTGGCAAGGTCTGATTACAGCGAACGGACTTGGAGCCTCTGGATTGACTATGGGTCCTTTTATCGGGAGTCAACTGGCGAAACTAGCTCTCGGCATGGAACTGGATATCGATATTGAGCCCTACACTGTTGGCAAAGCAATGGATGAAATTGAAAGAGGTGACTCATGACATATTCACAACGTTTATCCGATGGAGCGAACTCGTCCGACATCATATATCTGGAGCATCAGATCGGTACGACGAAAGAAGAACTGCGAATAGCTTTGGAGAAACAAGAAACATACAAACGCGAATTGTCGGAATTGAAGTCATCACCAATCGGTAATGCATCGAAAGTCGGTTCGGACGAGCAAGTCTTAATAGAGAAGGCAAGTCAGACGCAGAACTTGATTGAAATCCTGTCTGAACAACTGGAGCAACTACAGGAAGCATTAGCGAAACTAGGCGATTGATCGGCTCGTATGACTTATCTCTGAGACGTCGACAGAAATAATATACGATACGTACAAAACGAAAACCCCTTATATTAAGGGGTTTTTCTGATTTAGTTCAAATGGTTTATATCAATAAATGAACGAATGGTATAAAATGGAATCAGGTGCTGAACTGTCAATTCAGGTACCCATGTAACCAATCACAAAACGATGCTGAGAGGTGGATTCCAAATGTATAAAGAAGTGATACGTGTTGAGGACATTACGGGGTTTCAGTCCAGATCTGAAGAGTTTTTCCCACTTCACTGGTTTCGAAAAATGCTGTCCGAGCATCCTGTGTACTATCACGAAGATACAGACACCTGGAATGTGTTCAGATACGATGATGTGAAGCAGGTCCTTAGTAATCATGAGTATTTTTCAGCCGAAGGAACCCGGACGACCATTTCCGTTGGAGCAAAGAACAATGAAGGCACATCTCCAGATAAATTAAATATGTCAAGTATTGATCCTCCCCGTCATCAAAAAAGTCGTTCGTTGTTATCTGCTGCTTTTACACCGCGTAGTCTGAAAAGCTGGGAGCCACGAATTCGCAACATCGCAGAGCAGCTGGTAGCAGATATTGAGCCAAATACGACTATTGATATAGTTCAAGCGTTGGCCGCTCCACTGCCTTCGATGGTTATGGCCGATCTGCTCGGCATCCCCCTTACAGACAGCCATCGATTCAAGAACTGGGTAGATATTCTGTTTCAGCCCTCCAATCCAAAGACGGCTGAGGAGAGTGAGCTGAAAAAACAAACTGCAGCGCAAGAGTATTATCAATTCCTATACCCCATTGTAGTTCATAAACGGACCCACCCTGGTCAGGATATCATTACCGACCTGTTGAACGTTGATGTTGAAGGTGAGAAGTTCACGGAGGATGAGGTTGTTCGCACAACCATGCTGTTGCTCGGAGCTGGAATTGAGACAACCAGTCATATGGTTTCAAATACATTCTATTCATTCCTGTATGATGACCCCAGCTTGTATGATCAACTAAGACAGAATCCCGAGTTGGTTCCGCTCGCAGTCGAAGAAATGCTCCGTTATCGGTTCCACAATGCCAAGCGACATCGGACAGTGAAGCAAGATAATCAATTGCTCGGAGTGGATTTGAAAAAAGGCGATGTTGTGATCTCCTGGATGAGTGCAGCCAATATGGATGAGCAGATGTTTGAAGACCCGTTTGAGTTAAACATTCATCGTCGTAATAACAAAAAACACCTTACCTTTGGCAATGGTCCACACTTTTGTCTAGGTGCCCCGTTGGCGAGAATGGAACTCAGCATTGCCTTGACGGCATTTGTGGAGAAAATTGCGCGGATTGAACCAGTGGATTCATTTGATCTGGAGGGTAATCTGGCCACTTCAGCTCCGGGACAGTCGTTGACCCATCTGCCAGTGAAGATCGTTGCGGAGTGAGAAGGAATCATACGGGACACAACCTAAAAAGCGGCAGATCAGACGTAAACGTCTTGATCTGCCGCTTTGTTATGCAAGCAAGTATTAGGCTGGTCACCTTAATTTGAATTCATGGAAACTTTTTGTCTTACCACCTGTTTGATTTCTTCCTCTTTGGCTTGTTTGGTGCGTTTGATAAAGAAGGAAAGGACCAATCCCACAACAGCGATACCGATGATAACAACATAAGCATCATTGATACCCTGGATCATGGATTCTGTAGCAAGCTGTTGTTGACTGAGACCATTGGCTGCACCAGTCGCCATCATATCCTGTACGTGTGCCGTTGTACGGGAGGTCATTACACTTACGAGCAATGAAGTACCTACAGCGCCAGCCACTTGTCTGACGGTGTTGGAGATAGCTGTACCGTGTGCACCAAGTCTTGGTGGCAGTTGGTTAAGTCCCGCAGTCTGAATCGGCATCATGAGCAGAGCCATACCAATTCGGCGGCCGGTAGACATTAATACCAGGTAACCATAACTGGTTGAATCCGTTAAGTCGATGAAACCAATTGTCGTCACGATGGTAATCACCATCCCGATAACAGCGAGCCATTTCGCTCCAAATCGGTCAAACAATTTTCCGGCTACTGGCATCAGGAAGCCCATGACAAGCGCACCCGGAAGGAGTAATAATCCGGACTCCAGTGCAGTGTAACCACGTGCGTTCTGGAGATACAAGGGAAGCAACATCATGTCAGCATACATGATCATTGTAATCGCGATACTAATGACCGTGGTCAGGGAGAACATGTTGTATTTGAATGCCCGCAGATCAAGCAGCGGAGTTTCAGAAACGAGCTGTCTCCATGTAAACAGGGCAAGAGAAACAATTCCAGCCGCAATGCAGATAAGAACTTCTGCACTTGACCATCCCAGACTTCCTGCTCTGCTGAAACCATAGAGCAATGCGCCAAATCCGATCGTGGACAGCACCACACTGATTGTGTCGAACTTTGTGTTGACCCGTTCGGATACATTCTTCAGGTATACAAACGCAAAAGCGATGACAATAAGAGTTAATGGAATCATGCCGTAGAACATCGTTTGCCAAGAGTAGTTCTCGAGGATATAACCGGCAAGGGTAGGCCCGATTGCAGGGGCAAAAATGATGGCAAAACCAACCATACCCATCGCAGATCCTCGTTTTTCAGGGGCAAACAAGGTCAAAATAACGTGCATCAAGAGCGGCATGATAATGCCGGCACCCGCTGCCTGAATCATACGTCCTGTCAGCAGTGTGCCAAAGTTATCTGCAAGAGCGGATACGATGGTACCAATCAGGAAAATAAACATGGAAGCTTGGAATAATTGCTTGGTTGAAAAGCGTTGCATGAAGTAAGCCGTAATGGGGATGAGCACCCCGTTCACCAGCATGTAACCTGTCGTTAACCATTGTGCTGTTGCGGCGGAGATGTTAAAATCACCCATCAGTTCCGGTGTAGCGACACTCATGATCGTTTGATTCAATGTTGCAAGGAAGGCTCCCAAAATCATGATAAACAGGATGGGGCCTTTCTTTACGGATAATTCTTCTTGTACTCTAACCTGACTCAATCCTTTTCATCCTTTCAAACCACGCGTGACTAAATTTACAACGTGTTGTATAGTTTACATTGTATTTATTGAATTATATACATATTCGGACAGATTACAATTTACGTTATGACGTGTTTTCGTCGTTTATTTTACAAAAAAAATGAATTTGTTGTGTAAATCAAAAATAAACGACTGATCGTTTAAAATTGTAATGTTTAAAATTTGATAGGAGGGATACACGTGAAAGACGAGAAGAAATCAGCCGTGGACCCAAGAATAGTGCGAACACGTCAGTTAATCCGAGGTGCATTTGTTGAATTGCTGCAGGAAATGGATATTGAGAAGTTGTCAGTGAACAAAATTGCCGAACGAGCGACGATCAATCGGGTAACCTTCTACCTGCACTATCGTGATATTACGGATATGATGGAGAAGATGGCTGACGAGATGATTGAGAATATTGAACGGATCGTGGATGAATATGCTCCTCATTTTGAGAAACAAAGGACGGAAGAGGCTTGGCCTGTTCTGGTCAAGTTGCTGGAGCATTTTGCAGAGAACGCCTCGTTCTATCAGGTGGTACTTGCTACCAAGCGCACACCGATTTTTACCGAACGACTGCTCAAATTGTTGAGTACGCTGGTCAAAGCCAAAATTGATCGGGTAGAAATGGAAGATGAACTCGAAGAATCCGGCATTCACAAGGAGATTGCAATCTGGTACGGTTCTTCCGCCCTGATTGGTACCATTGTCGCCTGGTTGCGTAATGATATGCCTTATTCCCCGCATTTTCTGGCGAAACAATTCTCGTTGATTCGCTCGTACTCTTATAATGACCTGATATAATCAAAGTACCATCCACTGACGGCAAATGGGGGGGATATAACAGGGAAATTGCAGTCCATCTCACCTAACGTTAATAGAGGGGGAATAATGTAATGAAATATAGTGCGGAACGTATCTATGTGAGATTTTGGAATGTGGAAGATGCCTCATTACTTCTGGATCTACAGGTTCGCAACCGTGCGGAAATTGAAAGAATCTCAGCAAGTGATCGGGAGGAGTCTTTCTACAGCTTGGAAGGGCAAAGGTCACTTATTGAGAGCTGGAACAAGAAGAAAGAAGAAGGAAATCGCTATTCTTTTGGTATTTTTCTACATACAACGGATGAACTCGTCGGTGAAATTTCTTTGTTCGAGATCATACTGGATTCTCCCCCAAAATGGATCCTTGGTTATGTGACGGATACTCTGCATCAAGGAAAAGGATATATGAGCGAAGCCCTGCAATGTGTACTGGAATTTGCCAAACACGAAACTGAAATTACTCGAGTCGAAGCTGGCGCTGTGCCCGATAATACAGGTTCCATCCGTGTTCTTCAAAAAGCAGGTTTCAAGGAGAATGGGTCACAGCCTGTGCCAATCCAGGGAACATTGACAGAACATACGATGTTTGCTGTGGATATACTATAAGCAAGATGTTTTACTATTTACTATACGTTGAACTATATTTTTAAACGTAACGGAGAGGAAAGAAAAAACATATGGCTACTATACTCGTTGCAGACGACGATGCGAACATTCGTGAACTCGTCTGTCTATTTCTCAAAAACGATGGATTCACAACAGTGGAAGCTGCGGATGGTAAGGAAGCTCTCACTATATATGGCGAAACTCCAGTGGATCTTGTCGTCCTTGATATTATGATGCCTGTCATGGATGGTTGGGCACTGTGCAAAGAACTCCGAAGAGCCAATCCCGACCTCCCGTTACTCATGCTGACAGCGAGAGGAGAGACTTGGGAGAAGGTGAAAGGATTCGAACTGGGTACGGATGATTATTTGACCAAACCGTTTGATCCATTAGAGCTGACCGCTCGTGTCCGAGCATTACTGAAACGATACAAAATCGGCTCCACACATACAATCCAGTTTGGCAACGTCATTCTGGACCGCCAGACGTATAAGGTGATGAGAGGCACAGAGTCGCTTACGTTACCACTTAAGGAGTTCGAATTGCTGTATAAGCTTGCTGGAACACCAGGACAAGTCTATACACGTGAGCAATTGATCGATCAGATATGGGGTATTGATTACGCCGGAGATGATCGAACGGTAGACGTACATATCAAGCGCCTGCGCGAACGATTCGCGACGACACCTGATTTTCGGATTGAAACGGTGCGTGGGCTAGGATACAGGCTTGAGGTCCATGAATGATCAGATCATTATACATTCGTGTGGTGCTCACCTTTCTGATTTCTGTCATCGCTGGTACAGTTATTTCTTTTTTTATGTCAACCTGGATATTCGAAGATAAATTGAACGAAAATGCCCGAATTAACATACGCAACTTTGGCCAAGACGTAGTGCAGATATATAAGACGATGCCTCTGGATGAAGCAGAATTATTCGTTAGCAATATGAAACAGCTTGATTCATATCATATTCGAATTTATGATGCAACGGGCAAACTCCAGACATATGGGAAGCTTAATGGACATAAATCAGCTGCTGTATCGATGGAGCAACTCAAAAAAGTTTTAAATGGAGGGGTTGTTCAAGACACACCCAAGGGGATCGCTACCGTTCTTTTGGGGCTACCGATTAAGACGGAAATGGGCACAAAAGCGATGTTTTTGGAAACTCTCGCACCGCCCTCCGCCTCTTTTGTAGTCCAGTTTGGCTTAATCTTTGCAAGCTGTTCGTTGATTGCAGGAAGTCTGTTGATTCTGATTGCTTCTGTATACCTGGTGAGACCGATCAAGAAATTGACCAAAGCGACCAAACGGATTGCAGCTGGAGATTTCAATGTCAAGCTGAACATCAAGCAAACGACTGAAATAGGTACGTTGGCTCGCAGCTTTGAAGAAATGATGCATGATCTTCAGCAGTTGGAGCAGATGCGCAGGGAATTCGTTACAAATGTTTCGCATGAGGTTCAGTCTCCGCTCACCTCGATATCCGGTTACGCTTCGGCACTGAAGCAAGTAAATCTCTCAGAACAAGAACGAAACCGTTACCTGGATATTATCATCTCAGAAGCAAAAAGAATGTCCAAAATGAGCGATAGCCTGCTGAAGCTGAGTTTGCTTGAATCGCAGTCACAGCAACTACGGCTCACCACCTTAAGCCTTGATGAACAGATCAGGCGGGTCATCGTGGCGCTTCAGCCGCAATGGTCTGGGCGCAACATTCATTTCGAGCTTGATTTGGAGAACGTGAAGGTAACGGCTGATCACGATCAGTTAAATCAGGTATGGACAAACATCATCGGAAATAGCATCAAGTTTTCCGAGGATGGCGGTATGATTAAAGTCAGTATCGAAGAGGACTTCAAAAATGTGACTGTTCGAATATCCGACACGGGTATTGGAATTCCCCTGGAAGATCAGAAGCGTATATTCGACCGTTTTTTCAAGGCAGATCGTTCCCACAGTCGCAAATACGATGGGAGTGGTATGGGACTTGCTATCGTTAAACAGATCGTCTCCCTTCATCAGGGTGACATCCGAGTGGAAAGCGAACCTGGTCAAGGTACGACCTTAATGATCACGTTGCCCATCCATCCACCAACGGATAGTTAGGCTCACAGGATAGGCTCAATGAATAGAATATCCATCGGATTATCTAAACCGAATGTTCATGTCCTATGTAACATGCAAGCTTCCTTGTATGTTACATAGGACATTTTTTTTGCTTGTTCATACTCCGTTCATATTCCGGTCATGGGGAGTACATCTTTCTTGATTAAGATTTCTTAAGCAGCCTGCCAGGACAATATACAGATGAGGATAGGAGCAGATGAATGTGAATCAACAAGCAGACAGAGAAGTCCAGAGTAAGAGCAAAACCAAGAAAGTGTTAGGCATTTTGTTTAAAGTACTATGCGCAATCATTATAGCAATCTTACTTTTTGTAGCTATCGTATATACCGTCAATAAAATCAGCAGTTATTCGGAGCAAAAAAGAATGGAGCCGTATGGTCAACATGTATCCGTAGACGGAAAAAATATGAATGTGTTCATTCAAGGCGAAGGCGAGGAAACGATTGTGCTTCTGCCTGGTTTTGGAACAGCGGCACCAGCGCTTGATTTTAAACCTCTTATCTCCGAGTTATCTCCATATTATAAAGTTGTCGTTGTTGAGCCCTTTGGTTACGGATTGAGTGATCAGACCGAAAAGGAACGTAGTACAGCAAATATCGTCAGTGAAATTCATGAAGCGTTACAGCGTCTACATATTGATCGTTATATCCTCATGGGTCATTCCATTTCGGGGATCTATAGCCTGGATTACGTGAACAAGTATGCAGATGAAATAAGTGCATATGTTGGGCTGGATAGCAGTGTTCCAGCGATAAGTGAACAGAAGATTGATTCATCAGATACACAACCGATTAAATGGTTCCGCAACTTAGGTTTCGCCCGAGTGCAACTGAAACTGAGTGCTGACCCTTATGATGGACTGCCTTATGATGAGCAAACGAAAAAACAATTGAACATTCTGATACGCAAAAATATGTATAATACCACGCAATTAAATGAGGCAGAAAGTATGTATTCCAACTTTAAAGCATCTGAACAACTAACTTTGCCTGTTAATCTTCCAGTTCTTTTCTTTGTTCAAAAGAATCATCCGGTAGCAGACAATTGGGTTCCGGAACACGAGAAGTTAATAGAGAACTCTGCGCGTGGTGAAGTGGTGCTGCTGGAAGCAAATCATTATTTGTATCGTTCCCATGCCAAAGAAATTGCTGAAGGTGTCAGAGCATTTATGATCCGTGATGAGAGAGAGGAATTCAATTGAGATTATTTGAGATACTGTTAGTTCTATCCTGTTTCGCGTTACTCATAGACCTACTATTTATTAAAAGAAGTGCAAAGAAAATAGGCTTGGGTTTGGGAATAGGAAGTAGCGTTATATTATTAGTTCAATTGTTGGTTGAGGGATACAGATGGCAGTTGCTTCTGGTATATATCATGGCGGCTCTATTCATAATTATTGTTTTACTCAGACATTCCGAAAAGATGATGAAGCTTAAAATAGGGAAGTTCTTGAAATATAGTTTATCTTCCCTGATTGTCATTCTGCTTGTTGGTTCTACTGCCTTGTCTGTATACTTACCTGTCTTTAATTTGCCGAAGCCGGATGGTCCAGAGAAAGTGGGTACTCAAACCTTTCATTTTACAGATCAGAACAGAGATGAAGTCTTCACTGAAGATCAAAGTGATAAGAGGGAACTAATGGTTCAAGTTTGGTACCCTACTGAAAATAGGAATAATATCAAGCGTGACACGCTGTTTCCAAAAGATAGAGAGAGGTTCAAAAAGTATATTCAGAGCTTCTCTAATTCTTTAAAACTGCCTGAATTTGTGCTCGACTATTGGAAGTATAGTCAAACCAACTCTTATGAAAATAGTGAAATATTGTCTTCTACAAGTCCTTATCCCTTGGTACTACTATCTCATGGTATGGGAACTAGTAGAGTTCTACATGTATCACAGGCCGAGAATCTGGCCAGTCATGGGTTTATCGTGGTCACCATCGATCATACGTATAACACCTTTGCTACCCTTTTTCCAGATGGCCGTGTAACGGATTACAAAAAAAGTACGACTACACTAGATGAACGTACAAAAACAGGGGATATCTGGACGAAAGATGTAGAGTTTGTAATCGATCAAATCGAAAAGCTGAATTCAGGATCAATCGAAAGTCAGTTTAAAGGAAAAATCGATCTAGATCACATCGGCGCGATGGGGCATTCTTTTGGGGGGGCAACCGCGTTTAATGCAACGTATTTAGATCAGAGAATCAAGGCCGGAGTTAACATGGATGGGTCACTATATGAAGTGGATAATAGAGATGATATAAACAAGCCGTTTATGTTCATCCGATCGGGAAGTTTTGAAGACTGGTTCGCCAACTTTGAAATGGATAGAAATTCGGATGATGAAGTAACTAAATCTCTTTCAGATGAGCTACACATTATGAAAAATGTTATGAATCATGGGGGAAAAGTGATCTATGTAGAAGGAACTCAGCACTTCAATTTCACGGACCTTCAGTTCTATTCAGAGCTGGTTAAACTGTCCGGGATCACAGGAGATATCAATGGTAAAAGAGGATCAAACATCGTAAATCAATATGTACTCGACTTCTTTAACAAGCAACTGAAAGGAACGGGTGGAGATCTGATTCAGGGTCCAAACGACTTGTATCCGGAGGTGAAATTTGTAGACCCAGAAGAACTCTAACTACCAAAACACTTAAAATTCAGGAGATGATGTGAATGGGACGACAAAAGGGAAAACGAACTTCAATCACCGCCTTAACTCTGGTGTTAACGATGTTGGCTCCAATGTCTGCAATGGCTGCGCCTCCTACAAGTAGCAGTGATTTTACGTATGAACCAACCAAGAAAACCGTGATGGAGAAAGCCAAGTTACTCACCGAGAAACATGGAATCACAAGTCTCCAATATGCCCTTATCGATGGTGGCGAGATTGTGGTGTCCGGTCAGACGGGTAAAAACGATAAAAACAACAAGGTGCCTCTTACGCCCGATACAATCTATGGCATAGGATCAACGAGTAAAATGTTCCTCACCGCTTCTGTTATGAAGTTAGTTGAAGAAGGCAAGGTAGATTTGGATCTGCCTGTTGTGAACTATATACCTGATTTTGAGATGAAAGATCATCGCTACAAACAAATCACACCACGCATGCTGTTGAATCATTCTTCCGGTCTGCTGGGCAGCACGGGTAGCAATGCCACATTGTACGGGGATAATGATACGTACTCACATGATACGTTTCTGGACCAATTGGCAAGTCAAAACCTGAAGGCAGATCCCGGTGCGTTCTCGGTGTATAGTAACGATGGGTTTACGTTATCCGAGATTATGGTTGAACGTGTTAGCGGCATGAGTTTTACAGCTTTTATACACCAATATTTTACGGAACCTTTGGACATGAAACATACAAAAACACCACAGGATGTGGTAGATCCGGCAGACATGGCGGGAATCTATTCTCCTTTGGTTGCGGGTCAGCTTCCACAAGAGAATTATAATGTTATCGCTACTGGAGGCATTTATTCCACCGCTGAAGATCTTGTGAAATTTTCACAGATTTTCACGGGAGAGGTCCAAGACATTCTTACCAATAAGTCTGTAGAAGCCATGGCGCAAGAAGAATACAAAAGAGGCATGTGGCCAGAGGATAGTGATACGTCTATATCTTACGGGTTAGGGTGGGATAGTGTAAATCTGTACCCATTCAGTGAATACGGCATCAAGGCAGTAACAAAAGGTGGAGATACCATATCGTATCACTCATCTTTCGTCGTACTGCCGGAATATAATCTGGCTGCAGCCGTTACCTCATCAGGTGGGACAAGTGCCAAAGATCAGTTCATTGCGAGTGAATTATTACTCAGCGCACTTGAGGAAAAGGGCATCATTACAGAACGGAAGCCGGAAAAATCGTTTGGTGTGCCTGTGAAGGCAGATATACCTAAAGAAATAGCCACGAATGTAGGTATATATGGCGGCAATAATTCAGTTAAGAAGATCGAAATGAATACTGCTGGACAAATGACTATATCCACACCCGCAGCTCCAAGTGAACCGGCTCAAAAATACACCTATACAGCGGATGGTACTTTTGTTAACGATGAGGGCACGCAAAAGTTGAAATTTGTTAAGGAGAAGAATGGAAGGACTTATCTGTGGTATCGATCTTATATATCCTTGCCAGGACTTGGACAATTGGCTTTCTCCGAATATAAAATGGAGAAGCTGGAAGCCAATGAATTATCCCAGGATATAACGGCCTCATGGGAGCAGCGTGAAGGTAAAAAATATTACCTGCTGAATGAGAAATATACATCAACGGTTTATCTCAATTCGGCACCAATTCTCCCTATTCATTTGGACAAAGAGACCCCTGGGTATGTATCCAATACTAAGATTATTGGAGCAAACGAAGCAGTCACGGAGCTGCAAATCCCTGGCCTAGCTGGACGTGATACAAAGGAGATTTATTTTGCTAAAAAGAACGGAGTAGAGTACATTACAGCCGTCGGTAGCATATACGCCAGTGAGGAAATGGTACAACCACTATATTCGGGTAAACAATCTCTAGCAACGATTCAAGAAGATGGATATGTCAGATGGTTTTCGATACCAGCAACTGTGAAAGGAAAAGTCATGACGGTGGGAATGCCTGCAAATGGCGCCTTTGCTGTATATGATCAGAAGGGTGTTTGTATTAATCACACCGTGGTCAGCGGAAAGAATGTGGTTGTTTTACCAGAGAACGGCCGCATTGTATTTGCTGGTGAGGTTGAATCCACGTTTGAAATTTCATTGAAAAAGTAACAATAGATTTGGTGCAGTGAAAGATGATGATTTCCGGAGGAGTAAAAATAGTGAAAAACAAAAGAAGTCGCGAAATCGCGGCTTTTTTCTGTTGAGGAAATGGTGAATATACATACTTCGTTATCTATTGGAAAATTTAGGTTGACACTTCTTTTTATCGCGTATACAATCGTATACATGAATACGCTGTATACATATGTATACACGTTATGGGGGTGGCAAATGTGAGAGATCGTCCTATCGAAGAGAAGGATGGAAGTGTACGTCAAGTTGAGCGTCCGAGACATGATATGAGTGACAGCGAGCAACGTGGAGAGCGTTCCAGACGTGGCAAAGGGCATGGCGAACATGAGGGAAGACGGGGCCGTGGAGCGCAAACATTCCGTCGCGGCCGGATTCTTGTATTTCTGGAGCAGATGCAGAATCGAAGAACAACGCTTGTCCGACAACTTGGACAGGAGGAGTATGAACATATTCGCCCGGTGATCAGTGGGGAGTTAAAAGCTATTGATCAGGTCATCGACGAGTATATCCATCTGTTCGAGCTGCAAAATGAAGATGTAAACCCCAATAAGGATCTGGAGAGTGAGAGTGAATAAGTATGATTCGTCGTTTTTTTTCGTATTATCGTCCCTATAAAAAACTGTTTTTGATTGATTTTGGATGCGCTGTACTTGCAGGTCTTCTGGAGTTGGCTTTCCCCCTTGCCGTCAGCAAATTCATTAATGAATTGTTGCCAGGGCAGGATTGGCCTCTCATTATGCTTGCCTGTGTTGTGCTGTTATCCATCTATGCACTTAATACCGTGTTGAACTATGTAGTTACATATTGGGGACATATGCTGGGCATTAACATTGAGACCAACATGCGTGAGAAGATGTTCGCTCACTTGCAGAAGCTGTCCTTCCGTTTCTTCGATAATCGTAAAACAGGCCACTTAATTGGTCATCTTACGAATGATCTGAATGATATCGGCGAGGTTGCTCACCATGGACCTGAAGATGTATTCATCGCAGTAATGACATTAATTGGATCGTTCTGGCTGATGGCTAACATTAATCTGGAGCTTGCGCTGCTTACCTTTATCATTATCCCAATTATGGCTTGGGTCATTATCGTATTTGGTGGTCGCATGACAAAGACGTATCGGCGACTTTTCGGAGACGTCGGCAATTTCAATGCGCGTATTGAAGATAACGTCGGCGGTATGCGTGTTGTGCAATCGTTCGCCAACGAAGAACATGAGAAAGAACTTTTTGCAGTGGACAATCAGAATTTCCGTAAAACCAAACTGCTTGCCTACAAAACGATGGCGAAAAGTATCTCGGTCAGTTATATGATGATGCGACTGGTTACTGTGTTTGTCATGATCAGTGGGGCTTGGTTTTATATCGATGGCAGAATCAATATGGGTGACTTTATGGCATTCCTGCTCCTGTCTAATATTTTCTTCCGCCCGATTGAGAAAATCAACGCTGTCATTGAAAGTTATCCAAAGGGCATTGCTGGTTTCAAACGTTATCTGGAGATCATTGATACAGAACCTGAAATTGCGGATAGCAAAAATGCCGTTGAATTCGAAAGTGTGAAGGGTGATATTCGCTTTGAGAACGTCTCGTTCGGATATGAATCCAGTCGGCGTATTCTAAGTGATATCAGTCTGTCTGTTCGACCAGGGGAAACCGTTGCTTTTGTTGGTCCGTCGGGTGCAGGCAAAACGACCATCTGCAGCTTGCTGCCAAGATTCTATGAGGTAGAAGAGGGACGTATCACTGTGGATGGCGTCGACATTCGTGACGTTAAGCTTCAATCCTTGCGCAAACATATTGGAATCGTGCAACAGGATGTATTTTTGTTCTCGGGTACCATTAAGGAGAATATTGCTTATGGTGATCTGAGTGCAACGGATGAACAAATCTGGGATGCAGCCCGTCGTGCCTCATTGGAGGAACTGATTCTTACGTTGCCGGATGGTATGGATACTGTCATTGGCGAGCGTGGAGTCAAGCTATCCGGAGGACAGAAGCAACGGTTATCTATTGCTCGTATGTTCTTGAAAAATCCACCCATTCTTATTCTGGATGAGGCAACCTCAGCGCTGGATACGGAAACGGAAGCACTGATCCAGCAATCACTCGCTGAATTGTCGGTGGGCAGAACAACACTTGTGATTGCACACAGACTGACAACTATCAAGAATGCAGATCGAATCATCGTAGTAAACACAGATGGTATCGCTGAGCAGGGCAACCATGAGGAATTGGTCGCCGCTGGAGGGATATACAGCCGTCTTCATCAGGTGCAATATAGTCACTCTTAATCCATATAAATTGAATTTACACTGGCCACTCCGATGACAGAATAACCTTCCGATCGCTGTTATCCCCAGATTTTTTTATTCCTTTTATCTAAAGGGGGAATCCGGGGATAGCGTATGCTTCCGATGTAGCTTTCTTGCAGAAAGCTTGTAGGCGAACGCTTCGCTTCTTCACGTTATTTCTGTCCTCTCCGTTTTGTGTAAATGTTTAATTCAATTTATATAGAAACTTAAGTAGCTGACTAAGTATCTGGATTAAGAATATGAATCAAATAAACCTTGCCGCGCATCTGCGCGGCTTTTTGCATGGTGTCAAAAAAAGAGGTTATACAATGTTAAGGGAAAGATAATGTTGACAACGTCCACTAACGTGATTATTATAATGTTGACAATGTCCACTAAAAAGGAGGGTTTGACATCAACTCTCAGTACATAAATCCAGATACACTGGCTGACATGCGACGTTTTAACCGTTTTTATACCAACATACTCGGTGTACTCGATAAGCATATTCTCGGAACAGGCTATTCGTTTGCAGAAGTACGAGTCATTATTGAGATTGGAATTCGGGGAGAGAGCATTGCGAACAATCTGGTAGATACACTGACCATTGATCGCAGTTACATGAGCCGAATTGTGAACAAATTGTCCAAGGAAGGGCTGCTGGTGAAAGTGAATTCTGCGGTCGACAGCCGAGTCAGTCTGATTCGTCTGACAGCCAAGGGTGAGGAACTGTATGCCCAATTGAATGCTCGATCCGACCAACAGATCCTGAAGTTAATGCAAGAATTGAATGAAGAAGAGATTCAAGAGGTATACACCTCCATGATGAACATACAAGAGAAGTTGAACAAGAAAGCAGGAGAGACCACACGATGATACGATTTGAATGTGATTATAACGAGGGTGCACATGAACGAATTTTACAAAGACTGATGGAAACCAATATGGAACAGACGAGCGGGTATGGTACGGATGAACACTGTGAACGTGCGAGAATGCTTATTCGTCAGGCCTGTGACAATGAGCAAGCTGATGTTCATTTCTTGGTTGGCGGTACACAGACAAATACAACGGTGATTGCATCTATTTTGCGTCCATATCAAGGTGTGATTGCTGCGACCTCGGGACACATTGCGGTTCATGAAACTGGAGCTATTGAAGCTACGGGACATAAGGTGCTCACGGTTCCAAGCGAGGACGGAAAGATCACGCCTGATCAGGTTAGAGCAGTCTATGATGCACATATGAATGAGTCGTCACCGGAACACTGTGTTCAACCAGGAATGGTCTACATATCCCAGCCAACGGAGAACGGAACGATGTATAGCAAGGCAGAACTGCAAGCATTGCACACAGTGAGCAGAGCTTGTGGTCTTCCTTTTTTCGTGGATGGAGCACGTCTTGGATATGCACTTGCTTCTCGCGATTGCGATATGACATTTGCTGACCTTGCACGCTTGTGCGATGTATTTTACATCGGGGGAACCAAGATTGGCGCATTGATGGGAGAAGCGGTCGTTATCCTGAATGATGCACTGAAACCGGATTTTCGTTATATGATCAAACAAAAAGGTGGTCTGCTTGCCAAAGGCAGATTGCTGGGTATCCAATTCGAAACGTTGTTCGAAGATGGTCTGTACCTCGATATTTCTCGCCATGCCGTAGATATGGCCTTGAGAATTCATGATTCACTCGAACAGCACGGGGTACGTTTCCTGTACGACTCACCAACCAACCAGCAGTTTCCGATTCTGCCTGATCGTTTGCTTGAGAAATTACGCAGCGGTTATACGTTCACCTTCTGGGAAAAGGTTGACGATACACACAGTGCGGTGCGGTTCTGCACCAGCTGGGCAACTCGTCAAGAGAATGTGGATGCACTGACTCGTGATATCGCTCAATTATTGCACGGAGAGATCCACGTGCCAGAACGGGTCGAAGCATTGGTCTAATCTTGAAGGACAATCCATTGTGGTTGTCCTTTTTGGTTTGCCTTTTGCGTGATAGTTGTGAGATAGAGAGTGCATAATGGGTTACTCACTCAAGCTCATGTCGTATTTCTCTTTCAGCCGTCGGATATCGGCTCTTGGCGGCGCACCGAACATGCGTGCATATTCGCGGCTAAATTGGGAAGCACTCTCGTAGCCAACCCGGAATGCTACATCTGCCGCATCTGCAGATTCGGCCATCAGAAGTCGCCGGGCTTCCTGTAATCTTAATTGTTTCTGGAATTGTAATGGGCTCATAGCTGTGATCTCTTTGAAGTGACGATGGAATGAAGAGACGCTCATGCTGGCGGTCTCAGCCAGATCTTCAATGCGAAATGGCTGTTCCCAATGATGAACGATGTACTCAATCGCTTCTCTGATCCGATAAGTGCTGCTACCTTCAACCGCAATCTGCGCCAGTTCTCCTCCGTAAGGCCCTTGAAGGAGGCGGAACAGGATTTCTTTAACGTACAATGGAGCCAGAAACGGAATCTCTCCCGGCGTATCCAGCAATCGAACAAGTCGGAGTACAGCGTCCTGAATGGAAGATTCCATCTGACCTACAAACATGGCTCGTCTGGCGTTTTCGTTGAAGGTTACCTTGATATTGCATTCGTTAAGTACTTCGAGAATTTGGTTCGGTGTGAATTCGAGCTTGAGACTTAAGTAGGGTGCATCTGCGGATGCCTTGATAATCTGCCCGATGACCGGGAGATTCATGGAAGCAATCAGGTAATTGGAAGGTCCATATTCATAACGCTCCTGTGCGAGCAATACTTCTTTCAACCCTTGAACAATTACACAAAATGAAGGTTTATATACTCTGTATGCCGGCTCACTAATCTTGGAATGGTGATAGACAAACAAGGAAGGAATCGCCGTTTCCATTGCACCGTTATGGTGGGAATGGCGTTCGATCAGGTCACTCAATTCCTGTTTTGGTTGAAATAATTCTTCGGTCATACGTATCCTCCTCACGGATTTAACCTACTTACATTATAAAGCTTACCGTACAGAACCAAAAGGGGGCCTGAGAGGATCAGGCAATCAATTAAGACGATTGATATACCGCTTGCAGCCCAAGACTCGGCATACTAAGAGTATGTTAACAGAGCAAAGCGATTAAAGTTTATTCGAAAAGTTGGTGAGTAAGGTGATGAAGTGGTTATCAAACCATGTGAGGCAAATATTGATTGACAGGCTTGAATCACAGATCAAGTTCGAAGAAAATTCCGTACATCGAGAGATATACTTCACATGCTGGTTAGAGCTAGTTACCGAAGAGGTCGAGACAACATCAGTTTACAGAACAAATTCAAGGAGAGTGTAAGATGTGGAATATATGGGCAGGGTTGTCCAGAAAAGCCATTATGAACGAAATCGACAACAGTATGTACCGCATCCGGTACCAGGAAATCTTAGTTGATCCGAATTTTTAATGTTAAAGTCGCCATTCGGCGGCTTTTTTTATAGTGATCTGATGAGTGAATTGACAGTTCCTTTATATTAAAGTTATTATAGATACATTAGATCCTTAATTGAAAAGGAGATTATAATCTATGAATAACGGACATTCATCCGGTCAAACGAACGAATCGTGGAGTGGTTATTCCGCTCCTTTTGGTACGTTACAGGAAACACCTATCTTATCCTTGCTCCAGCCATCCCAAGGTGAACGTATTCTTGATGTGGGTTGTGGCAATGGGGAGATGACAGCCAAAATTGCAGCCGCAGGAGCGCTGACAACAGGTATAGATTTTTCAGAAGAGACGATTAGGCAAGCTAAACAGAAATACCCTGATATGAATATTCAAGTAGCAAATGCTTGTCATTATCGGACAGAAGAACCGTTTGATGCGGTTTTCTCTCATGCCGTTCTGCATTGGATAAAGGATGCTCCAGCTGTAGTACAATCAATACAGTTAGCGCTCAAGAGGGGCGGGCGATTCGTGGCTGAGTTTGCTGCAAATGGCAACACGGCTATATTAATTACAGCGGTAAGAGAAGAACTGAATGCCCGTGGATACAAATGGGAAGGACGGAATCCGTGGTATCACCCGACCATTGGCGAATATGCTAATCTACTGGAGCAACATGGATTTCGTGTTAGTCTGGCCCAGCACGTGGATCAATTTACCCCGTTCAAGCCAGGTGTCAGAAAGTGGTTGACCAGCTTCGCTGAGTATTTATTCAGTGGTATCACACCTGCGGAACAGGATGTTATTATGGAAGCAGTTGAGAAAAAAGTACAGCCACAATTGATGCGGGATCGACAGTGGTATCTGGACAGAAGCCGACTGCGAGTCGTAGCTATTAAGGAATCGGGGAATACGATATGAAAATGGACAAACCCAAGATTCAGGAGCAGTTGCTCGAACCGGAAACGATTGCATTCCTGGAATCCAAAGTGGAGTACAAACACAAACTGATCGAGAACATTACATTGGATCAACAGGAAGCGAATAAGGTTTCCTTTGAAAATGTTGTATTTAGACATGTGACTATCTCGGAGTCTACGTTGGAACAATTTGAATTCACCGATGTCCGGTTTGAACACTGCGACTTCTCCAATGTCAATCTCTCTGGTGCCTTCATGCATCGAATCGAATGGCATAATTGCAAGTTTGTCGGAACGGATTTTTCCAATAGCCGATTGCAAAATGTCAATTTCCTTCATGGTCTAGGCGACTACAGCAATTTCCGTTTTGCCCATCTGAAACAGGTCTCCTTCTCGGAATGTACCTTGATTGGTGCGGACTTTGCCTATCTGGCACTGCAAAAAATGGAGTTCAGTCAATGTAACATCGACCAAGCTTCCTTAACGGGGACCAAAATGAAGGATTTGGATCTTAGCGATTGCGAATTTGACTCCTTGGTGTTGACCATGGAAGATCTCAACGGTTGTGTGATTTCACCACATCAAGCCGCCACATTTGTAGGATTAATGGGTTTGATTATCAAATAAATGGTATGATCACATTTATGGGGTTGCCAAGATAGTGGAAGTGTGTATAATTGGAGTCACATTAGAATAAAAACAGGTTTTCTAGGGTTCCGCGATGTATGTATCGGTCTGGTCCGAGAGAAAACCCGCAACCTGTTGGTTGTGCCACGGAGGGATAAAAGCCTGGGAGATGAACTGCTACATGCAGTTTGTTTCCCAGGCTTTTTTTGTTTTTACGCTAATGAACCTTACGGGTTGTAGAAAAAAATGTAGTAGAGAAGGAGTGTTACAAGAATGAATAAAACATGGATGTCGGTTGTGATTGCTGCGTTGTTTGAAGTGGGTTGGGTCATTGGATTGAAACATGCCAGTGGTCTGCTGGAATGGGGGTTTACGCTGGTTGCAATTATCATTAGTTTCTCCTTGATGATTGCAGCTTCGCGGACATTGCCTGTGGGAACCGTGTATGCAGTATTTGTTGGCCTGGGTACTGCTGGTACGGTACTTGCAGAGATTATTTTGTTTAATGCGACTGTCCAAACTGGAAAAATGGTACTCATTGGTGTACTTTTACTCGGCGTGATTGGGCTTAAAATGCTGAGCAAAGAGAAGAATAAGGAGGTGCAGCTATAATGAACTGGGTATTTCTTATCTTGGCAGGTATATTTGAGATGATCGGAGTGCTGATGATAAACAAGTTGCACAAAGACCGTAGTCTCATTTCACTGGTTCTATTGGTAGCTGGGTTTGGTCTAAGCTTCCTGTTCCTGTCCATTGCGATGGAAACTCTTCCGATGGGGACAGCATATGCCGTATGGACGGGAATTGGAGCCTCCGGTGGTGCCATTCTGGGCATGGTGTTTTATGGAGAACCTCGAAATGCCCTACGAATTCTGTTTATCGCTATGGTGCTCGGATCGGCAGTTGGTCTTAAATTGGTCAGTTAAACAAAGTGATTTTAAAAAGATAATGTACAAATTACATTTTTAATGGTATCCTTATACGTTACGTGTGAAATAAAAGATGCGTCTTATTGATAGATGTGCGTAAATGAAGGAGACAACATGACATTTAAGGACTTGAATATTATCCCCTCTATTATGGAAGGGTTAAGCAAAGCAAACTATACTAATCCTACCCCTATACAGGAACAGGCCATACCAGCTGTATTAGCTGGCAGAGATCTGCTGGGATGTGCACAGACAGGAACAGGCAAGACGGCAGCATTTTCGGTGCCGATCATTCAATTATTAAGCGAAAGATCCAAAGGACAAGGATCAAAGTCCGCACGACATATTCGCTCATTAATTTTGACACCAACACGAGAACTGGCTATTCAGATCGCGGATAACATCAAGGTATATAGCCGGTATACGGACATTCGTTGTACGGCAATCGTTGGCGGCGTTTCGCAAAAAGTACAAGAGCGTGCGCTGAATCAAGGTGCAGATATTATTATCGCAACACCTGGCAGATTGAACGATCTGATTAACCAGAAACGGATTGATCTGAAGATGGTTGAAATTCTCGTTCTGGATGAAGCAGACCGGATGTTGGACATGGGCTTCATTCATGATGTGAAAAGAATCATTGCCAAAATGCCGAACAAAAAGCAGACGCTGTTCTTCTCAGCTACGATGCCTCCTGAAATCACCAAAATGGTTAAAACCCTGCTGGTTGATCCAGTCAAAGTAGAAATCACACCAGTATCTTCAACAGTAGACCGCATTGAGCAGTCTATATATTTGCTGGAGAACGGCAAGAAGCAACATATGTTGAACCAAATTTTGGAGGATAAATCCATCGTCACGGCATTGGTGTTCACACGCACGAAGCGCGGCGCTGACCGGGTTACACGTGATTTGGCCAAAGCGAATGTTACGGCACAGGCTATTCATGGCAACAAGTCTCAGAACGAGAGACAACGGGCACTGAACAACTTCAAGAGTGGTGCAACACGTGTATTAGTTGCGACGGATATCGCGGCAAGAGGAATTGACGTAGAGGAACTTTCACATGTCATTAACTTTAACCTGCCTAACATTCCGGAAACGTATGTTCACCGTATTGGACGTACAGGGCGAGCTGGCAAAAGCGGGATGGCAATTTCGTTCTGTGAGAAGGATGAACTTCCATTCCTGAAGGATATCGAGAAAGTAATCAAAAAGACGATTCCTGAAGTGAAAGGTCATCCGTATCCAATGACAGGTGTACCTGTGTTTGATAAAACCAGCAAAGCATCAGGCAGTAAACCTTCGTTCAACAAATCGGCTGCAGGCAAACCGGCGAAGTCCAAAGCTAACCCGGCACGCAAGCCCAAGTCCGAATGGTTTGCCAAGAGTGGTAAATCAAACAGTAGTCGTTCAAACGACGGTAGACCCAATAGCAGTAGATCCAACAGCAGTAGCAGTAAATCTAACCATGGCTCATTCAGCCGCAGCAGCAAAACTAGGAATGATAGAGCCAATTAAGATCTAAATAAATCCAGACAAAACCTTCTCCATTCATATGGAGGAGGTTTTATTATACGCTTTTATGTGTAACAACCTTATTTACATACGAACTTACATTCGGTATCATTATATCGTTCACTGGTGAAAGGGAGGTACTGACTTGAAGGATACGATAATTGAATACAGTTTGAAGAAAAAAGGTGCGACCAAGGAATATCCATTTGGGCCTGATCCTGTAACCATTAAGGTCGGAGGGAAAATATTTGCATTACTTTTCGAAAACAAAGAAGAAAATGGTCTATTAAACTTAAAATGTGATCCTATAATTGCAGAGAACCTAAGAGAGCAGCATGAAGCGGTTCGACCAGGATATCATATGAACAAAAAACACTGGAATACCATTACGCTGGATGGTTCCTTGTCCGATGAGGATGTCTACGTCATGATCGATCACTCTTATGATATGGTTATTAAATCCCTTCCGAAAAGGATTCGGGATTCTCTGAACGGTAAGAGATAAGAAGAAATATATGAGGTAGGTAAAAGGCTAATGGTCTGCTTCTCTAACAGAATGAATATCCTATGAAAATGAAGACATATTTGAAGTCCGTTTGGTTCCATTACCTTGGAAATAAACAAGATCGAACAGCCTTGTTTAATGTGGCTTCCCTTGTTATCAATGCTGTAACAGGGATAGGCAAGTTAATCCTGGGCATATATTTGTTTTCGGGATGGTTCATTACAAATGCTGTATATTATCTGATTCTGTGTGTGGCAAAAGGCCAAGTGCTCCATAAATATACAGTTACCAAGAGGATGGAATCTCCCGTAGAAAGATATAGATTGGAGCTTACGGTATATAAACGCGGAGGTCTGTTCCTGTGTTTACTGGGCGCGTCCTATTCGATGGTCTGCCTGCGAATGTATCTAATCGGCGATGCCTTCATATATGAGGGTATCATTGTGTACATCGTAGCAACAGTCGCTTTTACCAAGTTGGTTTTTGCCGTGTATGGTACCTGGGCTAACCGTCATCTCCATAACCCGATCATATCTACATTGAAAATGATTAACTTCACCGATGCGATGGTATCCATCGTGGTGACCCAAGCGACATTACTTACCATGCAAGGCTCACCTCTTGCATTAAAAACCAGTAGTTTGTTTGGCATGGGTTGCAGCGTTTTATTTTGTTTGATGGGGGTCTGGATGATGTTCCACAAAAAAAGGGAAACAAGCACGGATCCAAACCGATCTCCTGGAACTGAATGTTAACATGAAGCATTATTGGCAATCCATTAAAGGTGTGATATCTATGGATCAACAACAACAACTGGCAATGGTACAACGTATGCGTCAAAATGTCGTCGGTACAGATGCAGCTCTTCAACCCAGTTCCACATATGCTGTCACAGTAAAAGAAGTCATGATTCCTACGACCAAAGGTGATACACGTGTACTTGTGTATACACCGGATAGGGACCAATCCGCGTCTATGCCGGTCTTCTTTAATATGCATGGGGGTGGTTTCATCTTGGGACAAGCAGAGATGGATGATCCATGGTGTCGCTTGATCGCTGATCGATCTGATTGTGTGGTCGTTAATATCGATTACAGTCTTGCACCAGAGCATAAGTTCCCAACAGCGGTCCATGAATGTTACGACGTTGTACAGTGGGTCCACGCCAATCCGGAATCCTTCTCGGTTAACCCGTCTCTATTCGCTATTGGGGGGCATAGTGCTGGTGGTAATCTTGCTGCAGCAGTGTGTTTACTGAATCAGCAACGAGGTAGCGAGCTGCCGATTGTTCTGCAAGTTATGGATTATGCCGTGTTGGATGTGGCTACAGATCCGGACGAGAAACCGAGTTTTGCAGAAGCCATTCCAGCCGATATCGCCAGAACGTTCAATGCCATGTACCTTGAAACGCCAGAAGATGCGCAAGACCCGTTGGCTTCACCTGTGCTCGCAACATCAGTAGAGGGACTTCCGGAAGCATTGATTATTACCGCGGAGAAAGATTCACTGGCCCAAGAAGCAAGAACATATGCAGCAAGGCTGGAAGCAAGCGGTGTGAAGGTGACGCTTAAGGAGTACGAGGGAGCCGCTCATGGATTTACGCATTCTGGGGATCTCCAGATGGCTGAGGATGCCTGGTACCGAATGAGTGACAAGATCAGAGAAGCATTTTCCAAATAACTTGCATCAGAATGACACTTAGAAGGAATATAGTTACCTTGAAGTCGCCTAATGGCGGCTTTTTTTCGTTCATTGGTGTGATTGCTTCAATGGCTTGGTGAAACAAGCTTCTGAGCTTGCAGATGTGTTAATAAACTAGATTAGGAGCCTTATTGAGATTATAACGATATCGTTAAGGGTAAGAGTTGTTAAATTAGAGGAAATAATGACCAATACCAGGAGGTTTATTATGAACCAATATAACAGTCCATCCGATATCGCGATTCTTGGCATGGGAACGTCTCTACCTGCGCATCCCGTAGCACAGTCAGATATTGCAGAATTAATCGCTTCTTCTCTTCAGGATCGGCCAGATTTGGCCCGTTTTGCCAGACGAATATTCAAGTCCTGTGGTGTTGAAACACGATATACCGTGGAACCGAGCTATCTGGGTTCACTGGAAGAATGCCGTTATCTGCCCTCTGGAGAGCGATCAGACATCCCGACAACCGAAGAACGAATGAATACATACAAGCGAGAGGCGCTTCCGCTTGGGATTGAGGCGGCAGAGAAAGCCCTGGAGGATTCAGGCGTATCTCCTAAGAGCATCACGCATATCATCACGGTCAGCTGCACCGGTCAATATCTGCCAGGTCTTGATGTTATGCTCATCCGTCATTTGGGTTTGTCTGCCCGAGTTAATCGACTGCCGCTGATCTTTCAGGGTTGTGCCGCAGGGTTGAAAGCCATTCAGATGGCACGAGATGTCGTGCAGGGAGCTCCCGGATCACAGGTCCTTGTGGTCTGTGTAGAGTTGTGCACCATTCATTTTCAGCCCGTACAAGATCGGGAAGCGCTGTTTGCAGCTTCATTCTTCGGAGACGCTGCTTCTTCTTGTGTAGTGGGTACACCAGAATCTCGGCACAAGCATTATCTGAGTCTGGGAACGGGTTATTCTGTGCTTCTTCCGGATTCGACTGAAGATATGACCTGGGAGGTGGGGAATCTGGGGTATGACCTGTATCTATCCCCACGTATTCCGAAGCTGTTAGGTGTTCACCTGGAAGAGGAACTGCGTCTCTTATTGCAAAGTGAACAGCTGCCTGAACTGTGGGCCATTCATCCGGGAGGACGTGGGATTGTGGACTCTGTGCAGAATGTAATGGAGCTTAGAGACGAGCAAACAAAGTATAGCAGGGATGTCCTCAGAATGTTTGGTAACTTATCCTCCAATACCATTCTGTTTGTACTGAACGCGATGCGTGAGGACATGAAGGTACAGGGTCAATCTTCCACAGATGGTGTAGCCATGGCATTTGGACCGGGACTCACCGCAGAGTTGATGCAATTCACTTATGTACCCTCATTATCTTCAGTGATGGAGGAGCACGATCATGTCCTTTTTTAGAACATTGTCCATTCGGGCCAAGGAAGATGAACTGATGGATGACTTCTCTCTGGGAGGGGAGGAGCTGCGTGAAGCGCTTAGACATCTGAGACGTCTTAACAAAATATTTGCAGCACCTGGCCCAACTCTGGCTGGTGTAGAGAAGTTATGGAACTCCGTCGGTAAGCCGAATAAGCTGACCCTGCTGGATGTGGGCGCAGGTTCAGGAGATGTGAACCAGAAACTATTGCAATGGGCGGATCGTCAGGGTGTTCAGCTGGAGATTACGCTGGTTGATCTGACGGAAGAGGCGTGTGAGGAAGCGAGACAACTATTCCGTCACGAACCCCGAGTCCAGGTACAACGTGCCGATCTTACACAACTGCCGGATGCTTCAGCAGATATCGTGACGGGCTCCCAGTTTGTACATCATTTTGACGGAGATCAACTGGTTGATATGGTTTCTCATATGCTGCGAGCATCCAGATACGGTGTTGTTATTAATGATATTCACCGCCATCCCGTATCCTATAAGGCGGTTTGGATTACTACACGGATGATCTCGCGCAATCGGTACATTCGTCATGATGGGCCTCTTTCCGTAGCCAAAGGTTTTACAGGGAGGGATTGGAAGGAACTTAAACAACGGCTCAATCATGATACGATGACCTATGAATGGAAGCCATTATTCCGTTACTCTGTTGTTATTCCCACGAAAGGCAGGTGATCTTACGTGTCGAAATCGATAGATGTGATTGTCATCGGAGCCGGAATTGCCGGCAGTACATGTGCAATGCAACTGGCAGGGAAAGGACATCGGACCCTTTTGCTGGATCGCCAGGAGTTCCCGCGGCACAAAACCTGCGGTGAGTTCATGTCACCCGAAACCAAGGAGATGTTAGAAGTTCTGGACATTCACCTTCTGGACCAGTCGAAGAAACCCAGCACCATGGATCATGCCAAAATCGTTATGCCACAAGGCGGAGTGATCGAAGCACCGCTGCCGGGATTCGCATATGGCATAAGTCGATATGAGCTGGACCAGATTTTGCATCAGAAGGCTCTGGAGGCCGGAGCCCAGATTGTGACCAAAGCGACCATAACGAGCATCGAGCAGTTTGAGGATGCCAGTTATGAGGTTCAGGTGAAACAGGGAGATGAGCGGATCAGTTACAGAGCCAAAGCTGTTATCGGAGCACATGGGACCAAAAAGCCGCGCGGGATGGCTTCCTCACCTGATCTGCGGGACCAAACCGTATATGTTGGCGTTAAGTCCCACTTCAGCGGGATAGAGATTCCCGCACGGGTAGAGTTATATTTTTGCGAGGGTGGTTACGTGGGAATTTCTCCGATTGAGGATGGCATTGTGAATGTTGCCGCATTGTTGACACTGGATACCGTCCAGGGAAGTGGCAAGTCTGTAAACGATATTTTACAGGCGGCATCGCTGACAAACGTGAGTTTGGCGGCCTGTTTAGCTCAAGGAAAGCCTGTAGATGGAACGCAAGTGTCAATTGCGCCGCTGCATCTGTCCAACGTTCCTGAGCCGTGGTCTCAATATCCGCATATCGGGGATGCCATGCTGATGATACCGCCCTTATGTGGAGACGGAATGTCCATTGCCCTTCGCTCCTCACTCCTGTGTGCAAGGTGGACTGACAAGTACCTGCAAGGCGATATTGAACATGCCGATTGGCAGAGTAATTACACGCTGGAAGCAAGCCGAGAATTCACCCAATTGCTCAGACGCGCAAGAAGAATTCAAAAGCTGGCTTTTGCCAAAACCAATAAATTCTATCCTGGTCTGGCCCGGATGATCCCCGGTTTAGCCGCTTATGTTGTGAAGGCCACGCGGTTATCCGAGATGAATGCAGCGCGCTAACAGGCTGAAAGTTTGCTCAATATTTATGCGAAAGAGGTTGCTGACGGCGGCCTCTTTTCTGGTGTACAAACATTAATTTGGTGGAGACAGTTTGGAAATTCGGGAAATGCTCGTATAATAGAATCTAATGTAATGATAGAGAGTTAATTCAGATGAAATGTCGGGAGGCACTATTTAAGATGAACTATTCATTTTCCAATCGTATCGCAGCACTGCAACCATCCATTATTCGTGAGATTCTGAAGGCTTCTTCGGGGCAAAATGTGATTCCATTCTCCGCGGGAAATCCTGCGCCGGAAACCTTTCCTATCGAGGCGATTCGCACATTCACTCAATCCATTCTGGAGCATGACCCGGTCACAGCTCTGCAATATGGGATAACGGAAGGATATGTTCCCCTCAGGGAAGCATTGACTCAACATTTGAAGACAGGTTTTGATACCGGTAAACCATCCGATCAATTGTTCATTGTATCTGGAGCGCAGCAGGGGATTGAACTGGCCTGTAAAGTATTTTGTAATGAAGGGGATACAATCATCTGTGAGAGTCCGAGCTTTATTGGTTCTCTGAACTCCTTCCGGGCATCCGGTGCGAAGCTTGCCGGTGTTCCGATGGAGATGGACGGTATGGATATTGAGAAGCTGGAACAGGCACTGCAAACGGAGCCTAATGTAAAAATGATCTATGTGATCCCGAGTTTTCAGAATCCGACTGGTGTAACAACGAGTCTTGCGAAACGTAAAGCCATATATGAGCTGGCTAAGAAGTATGGCGTTATGATTTTGGAAGATAACCCGTACGGAGAACTTCGATTCAATGGGGATGATGTGCCAACCATCAAGTCTATGGATGATGAGGGTCTGGTCATCTATGTTGGATCATTCTCCAAAATTTTGTCGGCTGGACTGCGCGTTGGTTTTGTACAAGCGCCACACGAAGTCGTGGAGAAAATGGTTGTCGCGAAACAGGGAGAAGACGTACATACGGCCATGCTTCCACAGATCCTGGCGTACAAGTTCATGACAGAGTATGACTACGCGGGGCACATTAACAGCATTCGTGAGGTCTATCGGAGAAAAGCAACATTGATGATGGACAAGCTGCAAGAGCATATGGGTGAGTCCATTACCTATACCCAACCGGATGGTGGACTGTTCCTCTGGTGTGATCTGCCAGCACATGTGCCAATGCTTGATTATGCCAAGACAGCGGCAGCTCAAGGGGTTGCGGTTGTACCGGGAAATGCATTCCTGGTGAACGAGCAAGACCCTTGTAATGCCATCAGACTTAATTTCTCAACTCCGTCAGACGAACAGATTGTCAAGGGCGTAGAGATTTTGGGGCAGGTATTGAAAGGGTATAACGCTTAAAAATGCTTCAATGTGATATATCTACGAAAAGCCGCCAATTGGCGGCTTTTTGGGCTTTTTCTCAGTCTTAATTATCGATTAATGCACTTAATTCTGCCTGAAATACCTTTTGATTCTTCTGATTGAAAGTACTCAGCAGCACCGTAACAATCCCATTTCCTTTGCGTCTGGGAGACAGTCCAATAACTTCTGCAATGACATGAAGTTCATCATCCGGAAAGACCGGTTTCAGGAATTGAATGTTGTTCATTCCGGTGCCCGCCACGACATGCTCTCCATAGACCCCGACCTCAATCCATAATTTAAAGGAGATATTCATCGTTTGCATGCCAGAAGCAATTAAACTGCCGAAGCGGCCTTGCTTAGCCTTTTCCTCATCCAAATGCATGTACTGTGGATCATAGATTGTGGCAAACTCAATAATATCACTCTTGGATAATGCCAAGGATGTGGTTTCGTAGCGCTGACCTATTACATATTCACTAAATCTCATGAAGGCACCTCGGTTTCTTTAATATGTTTTTTCGTAGTTGATGTTTTGCTAAGAGACATGACCGAACTGACGTGTTAAAATGCTAGTGAACTATCCCATGTATATTGCTGTGTTACGCCATAATGGATTAAACAGATGAAACTGTCTTTGAGGAGTATATATGATGACAACGATTAAAGATGTAGCCAAGATGGCTGGTGTAGCCAGTTCCACCGTATCTTGCGTACTCAACGATAAAGGGAATGTAAGTGAGCCAACAAGATTCCGAGTACTTGAAGCAGCGAGTCAACTCAATTACGTTAGGCATGGTCCTGCATCGGAATTAAAACGAAATAGTACACATACCATTGGTATTATTGTCCATGACATGTCCAGCCCGTATTTCTCGGATTTGGTGAACGGAATAGAAACGGTCGTCATGAGTCATGGATACGATATGATTGTATGTAGTTCGTTGGGTGGAGAGAAGTCGACAGCCCATCGTTACATTCGTGAAAGAAGAATTGACGGAGCTATTGTTATCGCTCAGAATATTCAAGATCAATTGCTGATTGAAGCATCTGAAGCAGGGTTTCCGATTGTTGTCATGGATCGGGATCTGGATGCTCAACATATTGTAAAGGTTTTGATGAGTGATACGCAAGGCGGTTACTTGGCTACCCGTTATCTGATCGATAAAGGGCATCGGACAATAGCTTATATTAGTGGCCCGTCACAATCGGAATGTAATCTCCATCGTTATCGAGGTTATTTGAAAGCCTTGAAGGAGGCAGGCATTGAAGAGAACCCCGAATGGAAAATTGGCGGACAATACATGAAGCAAGATGGCTACAATGCAGCCAAGAAACTGCTTGAAGGAGAGTTGCCATCCGCTGTATTTTTTGCCAATGATGAAATGGCGATCGGCGGCTTGGAAGCCTTCAGGGAGCATGATATCTCAATACCTGAGCAGTTATCCGTAATTGGTTTTGACAATATACCTGCATCTCAGTACATGAATCCACCTCTAACCACATTTCGTCAGCCGAAGAGGGATGCAGGCCAGCTTGCAGGTCATGTTCTCTTCCGACTGCTGAACGGAGAGATCGTAGAGACGTTATATACACTGGACATCCAATGCGTGGAACGTGATTCTGTTCGGCTCCTCAACCTGAGTTGAGGAGTTTTTTTCCATTCTATAGAAATTTTAAATGCTTAAAAAGAAAGGAGAGTAGACATTTATGCATAATATAAAGACGAGGAGTTATTTGCATTGGGAATAAATGGAGGGTGATACGATGGGCGTACCCACTTTTTTGGAGACAGGCCATATGCAAGAAGGTTTTCCCATTCGGGTAATTCATACAGGAAATCAGTTCAATTATGCTGCACACTGGCATGATGAGGTTGAGCTGGTTCTCGTCAATGGTAAGAGCGCCAGAATTGGTGTGAACGACCACGTGTGTGAGTTGGAAAAAGGGGATGTGCTGCTGATCAAACCAGGGGATGTGCACTGCTTTTTGCCGGGGACCGAACATTTGACCATTATCTTGTTCCGACTCGAATTGTTAACGGGGAGTTTCACGACCGAAGCCGAAATTCAGGATCTCGGACAGCTTTTCAACAAAACAACAGTTATTCCCTCGAATACGGGAAGTCAGAGCAATCTGACTCAATATATAGATGACATCATTACCGAGAAGAAAAATCAGAAGCCGGGATACCGATGGCTAATGGTATCCAGATTGTATGATCTCATCATACTTTTATTGCGTACCAAAGTACCGGTTACCACTGATGAATCTTCATCTTCAGGATGGGTATGTACTTCCTCCAAAAAATTTGAATTCCTTGAGTCGGTCTGTGAATACCTGGAGGAGCACTATGCTGAGCCCATTAAGCTGGAACAGGTGGCGGAACATATTAAATTCAGCAAGTTCCATGTCTGCAAGCTGTTCAAAGAGATCAAGGGAGTAACACTGATGGAATACTTGAATCATTTTCGAATTATCAAGTCCGAGTGGGCTTTATTGTTCCGTCAGGATACGATTCTGGAGATTGCGATCGGACATGGATTTAACAATGTTAACTCCTATAATCGTCTATTCAAAAAATATAATGAATGCACACCCTCCGAATTTCGTAAGAAACATCGTACGAATATGACAAAATATGGAGGGTAATGCACAATATTTGTGGAGAAAGCCCTCTCCAAAATCAATATACTCTAATAAATTGTAAGCGTTTCCTTTTTGAAGGAGGGGGCCTATGAAGAAGTGGTTTAAGCCAACTATTGTATTTGTATGTGCAGCGATCTTGTTAGCTGGTTGTCAGTTCAGTTCATCGAGTCAAACCAAGCAACAGGAGATTACTGTGTGGAGTTTTACGGATGAAGCAGGGTATGCCATCGAGAAATTTGAACAGAAATATCCTGACATCAAAGTGAACTTTGTCAACATCCCCGGTAATTTCTATATCACCAAGCTGAAATCTGCGCTACAGACAACCTCGAAGGCTCCAGATGTATTTATGATTGAAAATGCGAATATTCGAGAGCTGATTGACGTTCCATATCTGGAGAATTTATCAGCTTCGCCGTATAACGCCAATGAACTTATCCAGGAACAATATGCTTTTGTTCAGGCCAATGAACAGGACAGTGAGGGAAATGTCAGAGCGATAGGTTATCAGGGAACACCAGGGGGCATCTACTATCGCCGGGATTTGGCGAAGAAATATCTGGGCACCGATGATCCTGAGCAGGTGGGTTCACAGATCGATACATGGGAGAAGATCTTCGAGATTGGAGAGAAGGTGCAGCAACTTAGCGGGAATAAAGTACATGCATTGGCGAATTGGAACGCAATATCGAATTCATATGATGGTATACCTTGGGTGAAGGACGGCAAACTTGTCATCGATCCAACTTACTTGGAAGTGCTCGATCTTGTACGTGAAGCACGTGAGCGGAATGTACTTGCCGAGTATGAAGATGGAAGTGCAGGTTACGCTGCATCCATGCAAAAAGGAGAGGTCATGTTCTATCCCGGGGCAACCTGGGGTTTGCAATATACGTTCAAGGCGAACGCTCCGGATACCGAAGGCATGTGGGGCTTAGCCCAGGGACCGTCAGCCTTTAGTTCAGGTGGAACCTATATCGCGATGTACAGTAAAAGTGAGAAAAAGGATTTGGCCTGGAAGTTTATTGAGTTCTATAATTTTGACCACGATTTTCTGTCCGAGTTAGCGAAAGAACAGGATTATTTCACCAGCAACATGGTTGTGAATGATGAACTTGCCCCGTCTCTCTCATCGTCTTATTTGGGAGGACAAAAGCATTTCGAGTTTTTCTCGGAGGCTGCAAAACGGGTACCTGTATACGAACGCACCAAATATGATGCCACGATTAACAATGATATCTACAAGATTGTACTCCAGTTATATCTCAATAAGGACATTCAGACCAAAGATGAAGTCGTAAAGCGAATCAAACGTGATGTTACCTTGAGATTTCCGGAGCTGGAAGTGGATTAGTAAGCGAATGAATATACACATCCGATGATAACTGGGGGGATAGAACATGTTTGCCAAAACGATTCGCAAGGACCATTACGGCTACTACTTCATTGCTCCGTTTTTTATTATTTTCACCACTTTTGGGCTGTATCCCATTTTATATTCCCTCTACATCAGTTTCACCAACTTTGATGGGATCACGACACCTGATTTTGTAGGGATCGGTAACTACGTTGCCGTATTACAAGATCCGTTGTTCTACAAAACCTTGTTTAATACGTTATTCATCTGGGGCGTATCTGTAGTTCCACAGCTCACAATCTCACTTGTGTTGGCTTTTATCTTGAATGATAAGCTGCTCAAAGGACGGGACTTTTTCAGAGCCGTATATTTTTTTCCCAACATCGTTACGGCGGCATCACTTGGATTGCTTGTCAGCCTGATTTTTGACTGGCAGTCTGGCGGACTGAATCATTTTTTGGTGCAGACCGGCATAATACAGGATCCAATTAACTGGAAAAATGACCCCTGGTTTATGCGTCTGATTGTATCATCCATTTTGTTTTTTCAATACTTCGGCTATTCCATGGTTATCTACCTAGCTGGTCTTCAGGGCATTGACCCTTCTCTGCTGGAGGCTGCCCAGATGGATGGCGCGAAAAAGAAACATATTTTCATTCATATTATCGTGCCGATGCTCCGTCCAATTATTCTGTTTCAGATGATTACATCCATTATTGGTGGCATCCAGATTTTCGATCAGCCATTTACACTAACCAACGGCAATGGCGGTCCTGACCGAGCAGCCATGACCAGCATTATGTATCTCTATAATGTAGCATTTCAGAGCACACGATTTGGTTACGGGGCTGCCATCGCATTTTGCCTGTTTATTATCATCATATTGTTGTCCGTTGCATCCTTCATCATGACCAAGCGGAAGAGCCGTTCATAGGGAGGGGAGTTCTTATGCAAACTGCAAAATCAGTTGAACAACCAAATGCGGCGATTCAGCAATATGCCACCACAAGGGGGCTGACGGCAGGCAAAATCATCATCTATGTGTTGCTGACAGGTCTTGCCGTGCTATGCATTATTCCATTTTATCTGATGCTTATCTATTCCACACATAACAATGCAACGATTGCTTCAACGTTCACCTTTCTTCCCGGATCATTCTTGATTGATAACTATATGAACATGGTATCCAAAATCAACATATGGCGTGGGTTTGCCAACAGCATATTTATTGCCGGAACATCGACCGTGTTGTCTCTGTATATTGGGGCCTTAACTGCGTATGGATTTGCCAAATTTAAATTCAAAGGACGAAACGGGTTGTTCCTGTTTCTGTTAGCAACCATGATGGTACCGGGTCAACTGGCTTTGATTGGCGTATATCGACTATTCAGCATGATGGGACTGCTGGATAGTTATGCCGCAATTATTTTGCCTGCTGCGGCTAACGCGTTTAATGTATTTTTTATCAAACAGTTCATGGAGAGCAGCATTCCGGATGAGATTATTGAATCTGCACGGGTGGACAGTGCCGGTGAGTTCCGGACGTTCAATCAGATTGTACTGCCTATTCTGGGGCCGGCAATCGCCGCCCTTGGCATATTCACGTTTATCGGATCATGGAATAATTTCCTGACACCGCTTGTGCTGTTTTTCTCCCTGGATAAATATCCGCTTCCAGTATTGGTTGCGCTAGTGCAGGGGTACTACGGGATGGATTATGGGCTCTTGTATTTGGGGGTAGCGATCTCAATCCTGCCTATTATTATTGTATTCTCTATATTTTCCAAACAGATTATTGGGAGTGTTGCTTTAGGTGCTGTGAAAGGATAGTGATCAACCGAAAATAGGGAATTGCAAAGAGAAAGGTCAACGGATTCGGCAGAAATGAATAGCGTTCTATATCATCAGAGTCGCTCATGAGGGCGGCTTTTTTGGCATTCTATATTTTGCGTATATATCCCATCTGATAAGTAAAGGATACCTTTAACTGAGAATATCTGGACGGAGTGTTTACGGAAAGGGGAGGCGTCATGGACACATCAGCGATAACACAACAGGACCTGCCATTAACCGGACAACTTGTTATTGATCAAGAAATGTTACGCTCCGTTTTTGCGGGTTGCTCGGACGTTGTATTTCATACATTCCAAACCGCGTGTCTTACATCAGCATTATGCGTATATTGTGTTGGTGTATGCGATACGGAGCGGCTGGAACGCCAGGTACTAACGCCCCTTCAGGAAACAGGGATCGAAGCTGCGCAAGTTCCTCTAGCTTCAGTTAAGCATGTTGAAACGACTACTCAGGCAGTACAGGCCATATTAGAAGGAGAAGCTCTGTTACTGCTGGACGGTTCAATAGGCGGAACTACATATCCTCTATACCAGGCTGCAAATCGTTCAACGGAGGAACCGTTAGCTGAATCGACCGTGCGTGGTGCACGGGATGGTTTCACAGAGTCGTTGACCATGAATATGTCTTTACTGCGCAAACGCCTCAAGACACCTGCATTGAAGATTCATACACGTAACATGGGAGAACGTACAAACACAAGTATTTCACTTGTATACATGGAGGGGATTATTGACCCCAAACTTGTTAAGGAAGTGCAGACACGACTTGCCAATTTAAAGCTCCAAGACGTACTGGAGAGTCAATACATTGAAGAAGGGATTGTCGATGAGCGATATTCACCATTTCCACAGATGATTGCGACGGAGCGTCCGGATGTCGTTGCTTCCAACTTGCTGGAAGGTCGGTTTGCTATTCTCGTTGACGGAACGCCGTTTACCCTTATCGCGCCAGTAACCATTTTTTCCATGTTACAATCCCCTGAAGATTATTATCAAAATGTGTTCATGAGTGTTTTTGTACGCTGGCTGCGATACATTTTTTTTGTTTTATCGATGCTGCTTCCATCGGCTTATGTAGCGATTACTACGTTTCATCAGGAGATGATTCCTACCGTATTGCTTCTCAGTATTGCTCGGGCGAGAGAAGAGATCCCTTTTCCCGCACTGGTGGAGGCGCTCATTATGGAAATTGCCTTTGAAGCACTGCGTGAGGCTGGCGTCCGATTGCCAAAGCAGGTCGGATCAGCGGTCAGTATCGTGGGAGCCTTAATTATTGGGCAAGCGGCGACGAGTGCCGGAATTGTCTCAGCCCCCATGATTATCATTGTCGCGATTACTGGTATCGCTTCTTTCATGATCCCTCGCTATGCTGCCAGCATAGCGACCCGTCTGCTACGTTTTCCCATGATGTTTCTTGCAGGAACGCTGGGCCTCACGGGTGTCATGCTGGGAGTCATCTTGGTTGTCATTCATCTAAGCAGTCTTCGTTCATTTGGAACACCTTATCTCTCACCGGTAGCACCTACGATGGCTAAGGAACTTAAGGATGTATGGTGGCGTCCATCCCCAAGGAACAAACCACACTAGAACAATCTACATTTCGAGCAAACAAGGGAGCGGGATTACATATGTTGACGGACAAAGGGAAAATTTCGGTTACTCAATTGGCATTTATGGTCTTTCCCGCCATTCTCGCGACGGCTATCCTGTCTGTGCCTGGAATTACAATGCATTATGCAGGACATGACATGTGGATGACTCCGATTATAGGTTCTATCGTTGGATTGGCTGCTATTGGTATTTCCGTTGGACTTGATCGTCTCTACCCAGGAAAAACGCTCATTCAATCCAGTGTATTGATCGTCGGTCGGATTCCGGGCAAGTTATTCGGTCTGATCTATATCGCTTTTTTGCCCCACCTGACGGGCTTGATTATTCGGGAATACGGTGAATTCATTGTCAATAATGCACTTCCGCGTACACCTTTGTTTGTTGTGATGGGTACGATGGTTGTTGTATGTGCGATTAATGTCAGACTCGGAATTGAAGTTGTCGGACGAACCTCTCAGGTGTTTGTTACCCTGCTGATCGTGCTGCTGGCTTTGATCTTTATATTATTGATTGGTGAACTGAATCCTGCCGAGCTGTTTCCTTTCATGGAGAAAGGTCCAATTCCCATTATTACGGGGGCTGCTGCACCTGCTGCATGGTTTAGTGAATATATTGTGTTGGCTTTTCTATTACCTTATGTGAATGAAAAAAAACGAATAACCCGGGTCATGCTGGGTTCCCTTGTATTTACGACAACTGCAATGACAGTTACCAATCTGTTTTGCCTGTTTTTAATTGGTGATTTGACGGATACATTTGTATTTCCTGTTATGATCGCAGCAAGATACATAACTATTGCGGACTTTCTGCAGCATATCGAATCCCTTATTATTGCCATCTGGATTTTCGGTATTTTTGTTAAAATTTCCGTCTTTCTATATATCTTTGCTACATCAACCGCAGAATGGTTTGGTTTGCGGGACTACAAACCTGTGGTTGGTCCACTTTCGTTCCTGTGCATGGTATTTGCTTACTGGGTTGTGTCCGGTGGATCCGGTATTTCCAGTTTGGTTAGCGCTTCAGCCAACTTGTATACGATCAGCATTTTATTAATCCTTCCAGCTATGATCTACGGTGTCGCATGGCTGAAGAAAGGGTGGGCACATTTTCGGAAGAATCGAGCGAACACCTGATTGATGGGGGAGGAGCACTTGCGAATATATAGAGTACTACTAATGCCAATATTGTGTTGTGTGCTTTTAAGTGGATGCTGGGATCGTATCGAGATTAACGATTTGGCTATCGTGCTGGCTACAGGGATAGATTATGAAGATGGTAAAGTACAATTGACTTCACAGATTTTCATTCCGCGGAAGGCGAGTGCAGGAGATAGCAGTGGGAGTGGAGGCAGTCCAAGCGGGGTTACAATGATTCGAACAGCGGAAGGAAGTACAATTGCCGAGGCATTGAATCGGTTACAACGTAAAGTTCCCCGGAATATGTTCTGGGGCCACTGCGAAGTTATCATCATTAGTGAGCAAGCCGGCAAACGCGGTATCCGCGAGTATATCGATTTTTTCCTGCGTTACCCTCAGTTCAGGGAGCATGCATATGTTTTTTCCAGCGAAAAGGCTTCGAAAGATATCCTTGCATTGCTTGATCCACTGGAGCGAAGTTCTGCTGAGTCGCTGCGTGAGATGGCCAATCTGAAGTTAGGTACACGTGTTACTGCCCTTGAACTGGCTAAATCTATTGAAGGTCCGAGCAGTTCCGCCATTTTGTCTCGCATGTTAATCTTACCCCCGGAGCCCGATCAGGATAAACTGACAACTACGCCATATGTGAAAGGTCTGAGTATGTATAAGAAGGATCGTTATGTCAAGACGATCAAAGAACCACTAAGCGTAGGTGTATTACTACTTGCAAAAGAACTGAACAACATTATTATGCCTGTTGAGATTAAGCCGTTAAAGGGTTCTTTCTCGATAAGACTCATTGAAAATAAAACCTCCTTGAAACCGCGAATTGTAAACCAACAGTGGAGTATGAAGGTCGACATCCAAACCAGGGGAGAAGTGGTGTTAAATACGACGGATGCCAATCTGACGGATCCCGCAGTATTAACTAAACTGGAACAGGAATGGTCGGCTAAGCTCACATCTTTGGCTCATGATGCTCTAGAGATGTCGCAGAAGGAGCTGCGCTCCGATTTCTTCAAATTCGCAGTTGAATTCCGCAGATATTATCCGCATCAATGGAAGTCGCAGGAGAAGAACTGGGAAAGCATCTATCCTGAATTGGACGTGGAAGTCAAAGTAGATGCACACGTAGAACGTACCGGAAAATCAACAGGACCACAGGGGATACCTGATGAGGACGAAAGTTGAACACAATTGGCTCCGGTTACAAGCCTGAGAATAGAGGTGATTGCATGAAACTAGGCTCAATCCTTGGGATTTTGATGCTGGCGACTGCGATAGTGTATGGAGAGTGGAAGAGTAGCAAAGAGAAGCGAGCCAGAATAGTGAGCGCGGGAATTACTGCAGTGGCGGCAGTAATTGGGATCATTCTTCTCTTTCAGCCCCGTTTGCCTGGTCCTACCCAGTTTGTGAAGCTTATATTTGGAAGTGTGGATAAATTTATGAAGTAAGATGATGGAGAAAGAAGGACCAAGTCTCTGCGTACCAGAGGCGCGGTCCTTCTTTTTATTTAAGTTGTATCCAGTCAGAATGTTTATTCTTTGATCACAGAAGCATTCACGGCATCTTCCATTTTCGTATTGTAGGAACGGAACAGACCCAGACGCCAGAACGCGGCTCCTTTGAGGTTATAACGTTTGGCGAGACCGAGCTTATCATCAACAGAGGACGGCGTTTCACTGCTCAGACTGATACCAAGCAGAAGTTTGTTCTTTGGGACACCGGCCTGTATGGCTAATTGGATCGCCTGATCTACAAGACTATTTGGCTCAGGTACCTGAGATTTGGTGCCAACCGGATTATACTGATAGGCCATAATGATAAGATCATCTGCAATAGAGGCAAGTGTTTTGTAATCATAACCTTTATATGCACTATTTAGCGGCGGTACCGCCAGAGATAAAGCTGTGTCCTGAGGTAAGGAACTCTTTAATTGTTTCACGTAAGCATTGAGCAGCTTCTGTTGTTCTACCGCATCCAGTTTGAAGCCCAGTCCTTCAAAATCCAGAACAACTCCGCCAAAACCATGCTCTGCTACAGCAGCAGTTATACCTTCAATCGATTTCTGCCGCAGGCTGCTGTCGCTCAGAACTTTGGTCAGTTCGCCGTTTCCGTCCAATGCATACACCATGAGCTGTGGTTGGATCTTCTGATCTGCTGCGTCAGCAACGATGGACTGCGGTGTAATATCACCCGCAGCAGCAGGGAGACGGTATTCATCCCCTTGGAGCGTGAACTGACCTTCACGATCAATGCGGCTCCAGCCAAAGGCTACGGAATTCATGGAAGTAATAAGGTCCTTTTCTTGAAAGGATTGCAACGCATAGAAGGCTCTCAAGTGCATCTCGCGTTGTGGCGAGACAAGGGAGACCGTCTTGGTTGCCTGATTCCAGCTTACTTGTACACCGAATTGGTTACTGAACGAACTTAGTGGGATAAGTACGCGGCCCTCCCGCTGAACGGGTGCTGCTGCGAGTGTAACTTTTTTTCCATTTACGGTCGCTGTGGTGCTACCAACTTGTAATAGTACCTCGGTAGTTTGTCCTTTCACAGTGTTTGTTGCTTTTACAGTCTGTGATTTGCTGTTCCAGGTAATATCAATACCAAGGGCTTCCCCGACCGTCCGAAACGGAACGTAAGTGACACCTTTATCAACTCGTGGAGCTGCATCAAACTTCAGGGGAACATCATCCAAGTGTACTGAAATGGCCGGGGCAGCATAGGCTCCACCGATATTGGGAGTACTACCAAGGATAGAGAGAGCAATTACAGTAACCGTGGCGATTTTTCCTACACGTTTAATAAGCATCGTATGTCTCCTCCAACTTTGTACGTAATAATAGAATCATTTTTTATAACCATATCTAGTAATCTAGCATATGTATCATAACAAAATTTTCATATCGTTCCAATATAAGAGTCTGGAATATAGTCATATATACTATATAGCTGTTTAATAGATTCTTCCGACCATAGTGAAATTAAATTAAACTCTGTTGAGCTTGTGGTAAGAAGTCCAAACACAATAGTACGCTACGAATATACTATCCTATCCCAACATTAGGAGGTAGATTGATGAGCACATTTCTAGATGCAAGAACATCACAAAATGCCAGTTTGGCCAACTCAATAGCTATTCCAATATTATTCCTGAACACCCCACAGCTCTTTGGCCAAATCGGTCTGCAAACTGCCGGAGCGGGAGCCAATCCCAGAGTTCAATTTAAAGGGACGGTTTCTGTACAATTACCTTTAGCTCTTGTGGACATAACGATTACCGTTGTAAGAGGTACCTTGTCAACGGACCCGGTTATTTACTCCGCAACGTCCACATTTGGTTTAAGTGTATTGGCACCACAAGTAATTACATTCTCTGGAAATGATTTCAATCCACCGATTTTACCACAATTAACTTACACTGCTTTTGTAAGCTCCAACTTGCTGGGAACAATTCGTGTTGGCCCCGAGAATTTTGATGGATTTGTGGTCTCTGATTAATAGCTCTCTCTAAAAATAGTTGTGTTAATCGTAAAAACAACCCCATACCTCTAACCTACGGGAAACCGATTAGAGGTATGGGGGTGGACGTATTCATTCTAATCCGAAACGATAAATCCGTCGAAACTCTCAGGGCCGACCCGCACCGTTCCGAGCAGGTTGGTACTGATAAATGCAGTGTACGTTATTTGAGCAGAGATCGGTGGATTATAGTCGTTGGCAGAGAACATGATAACTTCGGGGTTAAGGAGACCACTTAAACCATACGTGAAGTTAGCAGAGTAAACGATCGGATCAGTAGCAACGGTGCCTCTAACAATGGTAATTCTGACTTGAAAGAGTGCAAGCGGTAGTCGCACCGTAATGGTTCCTTTTAATGAAACTCGTGGATTGGCTCCAGCTCCAACCGTTTGCAGACCAATCTGTGCAAATAGTTGAGGCGTATTAATCACTGGAATCGGTATGGAAATGGAATTAAACAACGCAGCATTTTGCGATGATCTTGCATCCAGAAATTGAGTCAACGTATATACCTCCTATCTGTTTCAGATAGAATAATATATTCATCATTCAGATATTCGTATGGACGTTGGGTGAAGCACTGGAAATATTAAAGACAAACCGACTGCCCATAGGACTGGACTCTTTAAGCCATACAATGCCACCCATTAATTCGGCGAGTTGTTTACAGATGGACAGGCCCAACCCTGCACCGCCATACTTTCCTGAATTACCATGAATCTGGGAATAGGATTTGAACAATAAATCCTGACGATCCTGTGGGATGCCGATGCCCGTATCCTTTATTTCGTAGGATGCATGGAGAGAACCTTTTGTATCAGCAGATACCTCAGTAGAGATGCATACTTCACCTTTCTCCGTAAATTTAAGTGCATTCCCAACGAGATTGATTAAAATCTGACGAACTTTGTGCTGATCGCCCATAAGCATAAGCATCAGATGATCATTAATATTGTACTCTGCATACAAACGAATTCCTTTTTTCTGTGCTTCAGAAGAGAATAATTGTAATACATGATCAACTGTTTCAGTAATACTATAGGGCTTGATCTCCAGAGAGATCGCACCAGCTTCTGCTTTGGAATAGTCCAGAATTTGATCCATCATCGACAGAAGGCTGGTGCCGCTTGACTCAATGACATTAACATATAACGATTGATCCTCATTCAGCCTGGTCGATTGCAACAGATTGGCCATGGCAAGAACACCATTCATTGGCGTCCTGATTTCGTGGCTGAGAACGGCCAGCAAATTTTTCTTTTCTTCAAGTACTTTTGCAGCGGTTTCTTCCGCCTGTTTTAACTGTTGCAGAGTTGTTTCCATCTCAAGAAGACTCGTGAAAAATGAAGACAAGGAGAGGAGTAAATCCACGTCCTTTTGTTGATAGGAATAGAAATCCTGATCAAATGAGCAAAGGGAGCCGTAAATTTCTCCGTTCTCATTATGTATGGGCACACCGACAAATGAACATCCACCTACGAATTCGGTTGCGTCCATATGTCTGGTTAATGGATGAGTCAGATTATTATTGATTACTAACGGGCCTTCGGAATGTTCAGTCACAAGTGCACAGTATGACTCGGCGTTATCAACGACCAGCCCCTCACCCAGAATTAGTTTGTCACGATTATATACGTTCAGAACTTTGGTGGATAGATGATCCAACTGGGCAATACAGAACGTGTTTGCAGGAATTAACCTGCTTGCCGTGTCCATGACATTAGCAGCCGAATCATATAATTTATGTGAGACAATGGATAGTACATCAATGAATTCTGTTTTTAACATACTGATTTGACTCCTCCTGATTGTAGAAATTCGTTGTGCACTGTATTCAGTATATATGAATTGTAAGAATAGAGCATGTATGGTTTTGACAGTGGAAGACGGAAATGAGAAAATATAATGCTGTGCAACATGTATATATTAATAAAGTTTTGGAGGCAAATCAATGAATCAACGTTTTCGAATTACCCGATCCATGCAAGATAGTAATGCCGAACAATCCATCTCGCTGGAAGAGTGCAAACTCTACTTCGAATCCCAACCCGATTTTACCTATTCACCGGTTCTTAACATTGTAGGAGCTGAGAGCACTATGACCATCGAGGGGGACTTTTTTAAGTGGGACCTTGAGGGTGCACAGATAGCTTTTCGTTTGTACATGGGAGATCTGTATGTAGCTATTTCGAACGAAGCTATTGTACCCAAAATGATTGAGATTGCAACGGATCTACGTGCAGATATCGTTGAAGGATAAGAAGTAGAGAACTAGAGTTTAATAAAATGCAATGATGTTAGGTGTAGTCTACTTTAGACATTCCTGTAAAAATGAGACTAAAGGTTCATTTATATTCCATATGTTAGATTGTAATATATGGAATATAAAACATTTTACAGGAGAGTGAATGAAGTGAAAAAGACCAAATTAATACTTGTTGTATTCATGAGCATGATCCTTGCCTTATCGGTAACTGGAATAGGATCGAGTTCAAAGGCTTTTGCAGCTACGGCACGTACACCCATTGTATTGGTGCATGGATTGACCGGTTCAGATAGCAATTTTACAGCAATTGAGAGTTATTTGCGTAGCCAAGGGTGGACAAGAGACGAATTATTCGCGATTGACCTTCCTAGCAAACAAGGAAACCAGCTGTTGAACTCCGCAGCAATTAGTCGATTCGTAGATGATGTTCTACGCCAAACGGGTCATACAAAAGTCAATATTATAGCTCATAGCATGGGTGGAGCTAATAGTCTCTATTACATACTTAACCGTGGAGGCGCTTCCAAAGTGGACAAGTTGATTACCCTTGGCGGGGCTAATCGATTGACCACAACGACAGCTCCGAGTGGAATAAAGGTGACTTCGATCTATTCCACCAGTGACACGATTGTGTCCCCGGCACTTTCCCGGTTGAACGGGGCGAACAACGTTTCGGTTTCCCTCGTATCCCATATTGGTCTGCTGTTTAATTCACGGGTGAATGCCCTGATCAAAACTGCATTGAATGAGTAGCTGAACATACAAAATGTGCATTCTTTCATAGTTACAAAATGATGAACTTGAACACGACTGGCCATTTATGCGCAGTCGTGTTTTCGTATTACACGGAAATGGCTCGCTGAGGTAAGTTTCAAAAATAGGCACATCCATTCTATAATTAGAAATCAGAATAAAAAAGGAACAAGTTAAAGGAGTCTGTATACATGCAACCTCAACCGAATGATCGAATTAAAGTTCATCCAGGCTTTTGGGCTGGATTACATCAATTAGGGATTGGTGCTGATGACATCGCTCGTACAGCACAACTATCTCTTGAGACAATAAATCAACCTGTAGTGACCCAATCTCAATACTTCGCAATCTGGCAGGCCTACTCTGATCTAAATAGGAACACCGCCGAGGGCATCATCAAACTTGCAACCGGATATGAAATATCGAAGTATCCTCCGCCTGTTTTGGCGATGTACCATGCTCGTGATTATCGTGATGCGTTGAATCGCATGGTGCGTTACAAGCAAATGTGTCCTCCCGAGAGTTTACAGATTACCGAAGCAGGGGAGGAATGGTTCATTGAACTCGAATGGTTACATAAGGAACAACAAGGCCCACCATTACTGGTGGGTATTACGCTGGCATTTCTGATCGAACTTGGACGGAGGGGCACAGGACAGCCTTTGACTGCAAAACGGGTTGAGTTCTCCCAACCGATGGGTGAGGTAGCCACCCTTGAGGCTTACTTCGGCTGCCGAGTTGATACAAATTCGAACTATAATCGGCTGACGCTAGAACGGAAAGATCTGAGTCTTCCATTTCTATCGTATAACGAGGAGTTACTGGAGATTCTGACCCCGGCTCTGGATCGGTCGCTGGACGAACAAGAGAGCAATCGTTCCGTTACTGAAGTGGTCAAATGGATTATGAAACGCAGCCTCACAGGAAAGCGCCCTGACATCCAGACAGTTGCCAAAGAGCTTCGCATGAGTGATCGTACTTTGCAGCGGCGACTGACGGAGGAGAACACAAACTTCAAGCAATTATTAACGGAGGCCAGACGTGAGCAGGCCCTAGCGTACCTTGCAGATCCTTCGCTCGATATCAAAGAAGTGGCATTTCTGGTTGGATATGAAGATCAGAATTCGTTCTATCGTGCGTTCAAGACCTGGGAAGGGGATACACCTTCCAATTGGCGTGTAAGGCAATAACTCTGGCGTAAAGTGCTAGTTACTAGACTCTTCAGACTGCGTAATATTATATCTATCCGGTGCTGCCGGATAGTTGTAATCAAGAAGGAGAAATGCAGGATGGATATGGGACTAAAAGAGAAAACAGCCTTAGTTACAGGATCAACAAAAGGGATCGGTAAAGCGATTGCTATAGAACTCGCCCGAGAAGGGGTAAATGTTCTGATCAATGGACGTAATGATGAAGAGGTGGAACGAACCGTTCGTGAAATCAAGTCCACTTTTCCGGAGACCTCTCCGCAAAAGGCTACCGCTGATCTTGTGGATCTGGCGCAACGCCAAGCTTTATTCGAGAAATTTCCTGAAGTTGATATATTAATCAATAACATGGGGATATATGAAATCATGAGTTATGAAGACATAAATGATGAAGTGTGGGAGAAATATTTCCGTACTAATGTGTTGGCTGCCAATGGCTTGTCTCAATTTTATTTACCTAAAATGGTGAAGAACAATGGCGGGCGTATTATTTTCATCGCAAGTGAAGAAGCCCTTATGCCTTCAGGCCAGATGCCTCAGTATTGCATGACCAAGTCAATGCTGCTGTCATTATCCAAAAGTTTGTCCAAACTGACAGCAGGGAGCGAGGTTACGATCAATACGATCCTGCCAGGTCCAACACTGTCCGAAAACGTACAAAAAATCATTGAGGGCATATATCCTGATGAGACGTTGACTTTCGAGGAAAAAGAGAAAGACTTTATGAAGAGTAATCTGCCACAGTCCGAATTACAGCGATTCATCAAGCCAAGTGAAATAGGCAGACTCGCTGCATTTGTATGTAGCCCATATGCTTCAGCCTTCAGAGGCTCTCCCATCCGGATGGACGGGGGCATGGTTCCCACCATATTTTAAAATTGTTCAGGATACAGGATATGTATCCATAAAGTGTCGCCAGTATTGGCGACTTTTTTATTTGTAAATGATCTATGCGAGGGGCGTCAATCGAGTTTATAATACAGGTATGATTTATCGAAAACGATTTCTGTTCATTGGAAGCGATTACTTTTATCGATTATATGAATCTAAAAGGGGACACTATCATGATAGCTGCAATAGATTTGGAAGGTATATGGAAACTCCAACTCGATGAACACAAGGTGGAACGTGGTCTGAATTTCTCAGACGTTATTACATTGCCCAATACTACATCTCATGCGGCCAAGGGCAAGAAAAACGAGAATGTGTTAATCGGTGCGCTGACAGATGAGTACTTATTTGAGGGTTATGCCTGGTTTTCACGAGAGATTGAAATTCCCGAACACTTGGCTGGCAAACGTTGCTTCTTGCATCTGGAACGAACAAGAGTTACCACAGTCTGGATTGATGGGGTGGAATGGGGAACGCAAAACAGTCTGAACACACCTCACCGTTACGAGATTGAGTCAGGGCTAACCGCTGGGACTCATACAATTACCATTCGAGTGGACAATACCAATTATCCAACCAAAGGTGGTCACCTTACATCCGAAGACACGCAGACGAATTGGAACGGCATCACCGGGAAATTGGAACTTCAATTTTTCGAGCGTGTTTTCCTGGGTAATGTTCAGGTCTATCCCGATCTTGCGACTCGATCTTTCGAGATCAAGGCAGCACTTATTGGTGACCTGCAAGAAGTACGAATCGTGGTTTCGGCTGTTGCAGTCAGTGCAGATCCGGTGTATACGACCGAGGAACAGATTTTCGCCCCGGATTCGCAGGAAATCCAGCTGACGTACAAGATTGGCGAAGATGCGATGTTATGGAGTGATGATGAACCTAATCTGTACCAACTTCATATTCATCTGCAAGATCAGGACGGCGAAGTGCTGGATTCCACCGAAGTATGGACGGGATTACGGGAATTCCGGGCTGCTGGAGACAAATTCACCATTAATGGTCGCAAAACGTTTCTTCGAGGCAAACATGACGGGCTGATCTTTCCGCTCACGGGATACGCGCCAACAGATGTGGATGAATGGGTTCGTATTCTTGCTATCTCCAAGTCCTACGGTATCAATCACTACCGTTTCCATACCTGTTGTCCTCCGGAGGCTGCTTTTATTGCAGCGGATCTGCTCGGCATCTACATGGAACCTGAGCTTCCGTTCTGGGGAACCATTACGGATGAATCTTCGGATGGGCATAATCAAGCCGAGCAGGATTACTTGATTAGCGAAGGATTTGCGATGCTGCGTGCTTTTGGTAATCATCCTTCGTTTGTCATGATGTCCATGGGGAATGAACTATGGGGAAGCAAGGACAGATTGAATTCGATCCTGAAGGCATACAAAGCATATGATCATCGTCGTCTATACACCGAAGGTTCGAATAACTTTCAGTTTGTGCCGGACATTCTGGAGGAAAGTGAATTCTTCTGCGGGGTTCGTTTCTCCAAAGAACGCTTGTTCAGAGGTTCATATGCGATGTGTGATGCTCCGCTTGGTCACGTGCAGACCGACCTGCCAAATACATTGAAAGATTACGATTCAAACATTGTACCTGAGCAAGGCAGCGATGCTGACCCTTCTGGTCAGACTGGGGACAAAGAGATTCAGATTCAGTATGGGACAGGTTCCAAAACAGTGCAGGCCGAAGCTGGAAGTGACCAACTTGTCTCACACGTACCCATCATCTCGCATGAAATTGGACAGTACGCCACGTTTCCTAATTTCGAGGAGATCAACAAGTATACGGGTTCTCTCAAAGCCAAGAATTTCGAAGTGTTTCGAGAGCGTCTGAATGCCAAAGGACTGGGACATCTGGCGGAAGCATACTTCAGAGCCTCTGGTAAACTCGCGGTCGCATGTTACAAGGAAGAACTGGAAGCTGCTTTTCGTTCGCAGCAACTAGCCGGGTTCCAGCTGCTGGATCTCCAGGATTTCAGTGGTCAGGGAACAGCGCTGGTGGGTGTACTGGACGCATTCATGGATTCCAAAGGCATGATTACACCTGAGGAGTGGAGAACGTTTTGTTCCGACGCTGTGCTGCTCGCGAGATTCCCCAAATATAATTATCAAGCGGGTGAATTGTTCGAAGCACGCATTGAACTAAGTTACTTTCGGAGACAAGCATTGGATGGACTTCAATTGAAGTGGGAAATTCAAAGCGAGCAGATCGAAGGAAGCTTCCTATTGGAAGGGAAAGCAGACCTGCCAGCGACCCATGGAGAACATTATGTGAATGTCGCGGATCTCAGCATTCGCATTCCTGAAGTCTCCAATATGACCAAAGTGGAGCTTAGACTGTCCATTCCGGGTACGGATATCCGTAAGTCTTACGACCTGTGGATCTACCCGAGTCAGGAGGAAGTGGACCTGAGCGGTTTGAATCTATTTACCGAACTCTCGGAACAGGCGTTGGCGTTGCTTGAGCAGGGCGAGGATATTTTACTATTCCCGAATCCTGATCAGATTCAACACGCGATCCAAGGTTTCTATAGCACCGATTTCTGGTCTTACCCTATGTTCCGATCCATCTCGGAGAATATGAAAAGAGAAGTTCCTGTGGGCACAATGGGCTTGTTAATTCAACAGGATCATCCGGCCTTCGAACATTTTGTCACAGAGGAGCATTCAACTTATCCGTGGTGGAGCATCGTGTCAGAGTCGTCATCGATCATCTTGGATGAGTTGGATAAAGACTTGAATCCGATCGTGCAGACCATTGATAATTTTGAGCGAAACCACAAGCTCGGCCTGTTGATGGAGTGTCGGGTCCGGAAGGGGAGAGTGCTGATGGGAGCGCTGAATCTGGAGCGTCTGATGACTACATTGGAGGGCAGACAGTTGTTATACAGCTTCCAGCGTTATGTACAAAGTTCCGCTTACCAGCCAGTTGCACGTCTGGAAGTAGAGGAACTTCGTAAGTTGTTTAACTAAGATATAGGGAGAAGAAGTGTCAGGTTTCCCTTAATTATGCCAATGAGCCCCTTCCGCGTATGGAAGGGGCTATAAGACATGCAGATTGAATCGGTTCATTCTCCCATTAAGCGTTAAATGAACCTGCACTTTTTAGGATTACATTCCAATCTTCTTCTTCAAAAAGTATGTTGTCTTTCTCCTCTGTTACTCCGATCCGGACCTCAAGGATCACCATCCTGGTTTCAGCCAGAATAGAAAAGAGACTCTCCTTGGTAATTGCGAACTGATTGCCCCTACTCACTTGCATGACCTTTCCGTTGACAAGCACTTGCCCACTGCCTGCAAGCACGGTCCATGCTCTACACCCAGTTCTATGCCAGTTCAACCCGATATGTTTGCCCGGTAGAACCGTTATGTTTAATGTGGTTACAGTTGTATTCTCATTGTCTAACGAACCTTCTATGACACGATAACTGCCCCAGGTTGCTTCACCATACATCGGTTTTAATGGCAAGTTACCCAATTGCGCTTTAATTTCATTTGAATTATTTTTGTTGGCAATGAGAATGCCATCCGGACTTGCGGCAGCGATAATACCTGGCACGCCAATGACTTGGATGGGGTAGGGAAGCTCGTTAATAATATAGGAATCGGAGGAAGAACCCGAGATTCCACCGAGTCCGATTACATGGGTATCTAACTGCTCGCACAGCGTATCCCAGCTTCCGATATCTTGCCATACTCCCTTATATGGCAGGACTACGGCCCGCTGTACCTTTTCTGCAACATGCTTGTCAAAACTGCGTTCAGGCAACGATTCATACAGGGACGACAATTGATCATAATGAACCGGAAGCCCCATTTTTTTAATATGGGATATCATAAACGCGACGGTGAATGCGTACACACCGCAGTTCCATAGTGCCCCACGTTGTAGCAGCGTTTCAGCAATGGTGGCTTCGGGTTTTTCTATGAATTGTGTTATGGGCGCATAAGCATTACGTTCTTGCCCACCCGGCAGGATGTATCCATACTGTTCTGAAGCATGTGTAGGCCTTGTCCCAATTAAAGCGATATCGGCTTGAGAATGTTTCAATATGTCCGGCAGTAATTGGAAATTGCTGAAAAAATCTTCACCTGCGAACACATCAGCTGGCGCGATACAGATCACATCGTCATCTTTGGCCATTCGGAAGGATTGCAGATATAAGGTCGCTAAGGCCGCCGCAGTAAAAGTGCCTCGTTTATAAGGTTCCCCAATGACTGGTATTTTGCCTTGAGTATGTCGTGCCGTAATATTAGCCTGATCCTGATGTGAAATAATGAGTGTTGAATCCGTTAGGCATGAACTGTCAAGCTGGCGGCATACTCTGCTGATCATGGATTCCCTACCTCCAGCGGGTGATGGAAGTATATCTATGAACAGCTTGGAGCGAAGCTCATTGGATAACGGCCAGAGCCTTTTGCCAGAGCCGCCGCACAGCAGTACGATATGCATGGGCTTCCTCCTTAAGCTCAGGGAGCTTTACTATAGATTTTCCGTTTATGAAAGGAAAGAGAACGATATTTAAGAGCAAGATTGCGGATTTGTTGCTCTTTTAACGAAGAAGCGTTCATATTCAGACTTTTATTCTTGGAACTTCTAAGGACCATGCTGCCTGGGTTCTTTGTATACATAAAATTGGCATACGTTTCATACTCGGAGAAACCAAACTGTTTCTTCTTATTGATATTAGAGATGATCGCTTTGTACCATGGCAGCTTATGAACCGCTTCAATTTTCTGTTTTAAGGCAGCGAGTTTCGATTTGTCGAACAGCATATAATGGGTGACAAAAGAGCGGGGGCGCGGAGCTTTCATGCCTAACAACTTGCGGTAGGTATTGAAATATTCCGGCTGGCTCCAGTCACGGCAGTAAAATACTGTTTTGCCTTCTACAAGAAATGAATGAGGTTTAATCAGTACGGTATCTGCATCCATGACTAGAAAGTACTTTGCCTTCACAATGGAATCTCCGTTCATTTTGAGCAACTGCTGATATAACCAGCCTGACCGATTCCATCGGGAGGACTGGTAGTGTATGTCGTTTTTGGTTATAGGCAGGACGGATCGCTCATTAACAAAAATGCAGTTTTTAAGGGAACAAAGTTTTCTGATTTTGGTGCTGACCGGAGAAACAATATATATGCTTCCAATGGGATGTTTTACATAACGGCGAATGTTATCGATGACGAGGGGAAGGGTAGCCAAATCTTTCTCGATCGCGGGTATAAGAACATCAATCTTAGGCGCATTATTCAACCGGATTCCAGGCTGGACGGACATCTTCTCAACTCCTTGCACAAATCGTGATGACTCATTATATGGTATGTGTGCAAAAGTGTTTTGGTCAGGGCATGTGCAAATATACATTTTTACCAATAGGGGCTTATGTTGAGGGTTCATTTATCGGTATTACATATAATGCTTGCAGGATCTTGATCAAACAGCAGGCTTTGATGCGGTTGCTGAAGGGAGAGTTTACGACATGGGAGTTGATAAGTTGCAGCCGTTAAGAAGCAAGTGGTTAAAAACAAAATTGATCATTAATAATGAATTAATTAAACCGTTTATCCCCGACACACAGAAATATAACAAGACGAATCTGAAATCCATGATCAGCAAATATGGAATGGTCTATGTCAAACCCGAGAGAGGTACTTTCGGGATGGGTGTTATTAAGGCCGAGATGGAAAGTCATCAACATTTTGTCTATCAAATAGAGCAAAAACGCCTGACGTTTGACAGCTTTGAATCGTTTTATAACAGTCTGACTCGTCTGGTGCATAAAAGAAGTTATCTGATTCAGAGAGGAATCCATCTGCTTAAGCACAATAACAGACGTTTTGACATCCGTGTCATGATACAGCTAAGCCCGACCAAACATTGGGAAGCTACCGGAATCATCGGCCGACTGGGTCATCCAAAGAAAATCGTAACCAATTATCATAGTGGTGGTACACCGATGGATATTCACAAGCTGCTAAAATCACATGCATCCACCAAACGCAGAAATGAACTGGTTCAAGAGATGAATGAACTTAGCCTGCGCATAGCTCGTCATATGAAAAAAAAGTATCCGTATCTAATGCAAATCGGTGTAGATATCGGCCTTGACCACAGTCTGAAACCCTGGATTATTGAAGTGAATGTCAAACCTGATCCATATATATTCAATCAATTAAAGGACAAGACGATGTATCGCAAGGTAATACGATATTACCGTCATGCTGTGCCCAAAAAAACAAAATAACAGACCGGACTTTTCATAGGAATGGCTGGAGAAGGTTTCAAGCTCAAGAGTCGCCAATGTGGCGACTTTTTTTGTTGATCTGCGTTTTAGGGTCGGAATAATGCATTTCATCCCAATTTGACTCCGAAACCTATGCTAAAATAGTATATTCGAGAGTGAAATTCAGAGTCGATGTCGATGAAAGGCGGATGTTCCCCCATGTTCAATATTGCAATCTGTGATGATGAGGAGCAGCAACGAGAACGTGTGAAAACGATGCTGGTCTCCTTATCTCTAAAAACCAATTCTGATTTTCAAATTAGCCTATTCACATCTGGTGAACAACTGCTCTCGCACTACAGAGAGGTTGGGGACACATTCAATATTCTTATCTTGGATGTGGAGATGGGCGGAATGAACGGGATTCAGACCGCTAAAGAGATCAGGAACATGAAGTTTCTGGATCTACAGATTATGTTTCTGACCAGTTACCCGGAATATATGGTGGAGAGCTTTGATGTCATCACCTTTCAATATCTGATCAAGCCAATCCAGCCGCAAGTTTTCGAGGAAAAGATGATTAAGCTGTGTCAATATTTTCAGGCATTGGACAAAAAGTATGTACTAATCAAATCAGACTATGATGAACTGCTGCTGAAATATGATGATATTCTCTGGATTGAGGTGGTCAAAAGTTTAACGATCAAGAACAAGTTGAATTTTGTGACTCAGGAAAATGTACATGAGACCAAAGGTATTTTATCCAGCTACGCTACCGGTTTGAAAGATCATGGTTTCTTGCAGATTCATCGCTCGATTATCATCAACCTGATGCATGTTAAGAAGTTTTCCGGCACCCAAGTCGTCATGTTGAATGGAACGGAACTGCCCATAGGTCGCTCCAAAGTCAAGGAAGTCAAAGATGCCTATACCAAATACATGATTATGAGGATTCAATGATATGGATACCTATATGATCTTTTCCATCATCTTCGTGACCTTGCTTATGGCATTTCAGGCGAATTTTTATTTTGATTCTGTGTTGGGCAAGTCCAGCCGGAAGCCGCGTAGAGCGATCTATTTCTTGGTATTTGTCATGTTGGGTTATTTTTATTTGGTCTCTTCTTTCTCAGATATCGCTTCTACTGCTGTTGCTCTGTTATTAATCTTCAGTCTGGCACAGTCCTATGAAGTGGAGTTCAAAATCAAGCTTGTTTTTACCATCCTGTATGCGGTTCTGATTACTATGGCAAATGCCATCGCTGTATATATTCTCGGTGTTCTGGAATCCGCGGATTACAGTTCAATGGATCAGTTCAACGGAGAAGACCACTGGATTCTCTCCAAAGTGATGCTGCTTGGTTGCAGCATCATGTTCGTTGTCATTCAAGTTGTCCGTCTCGTCGCCAAACGTAGAAGTTTTGCCGTTCATTATCGGTATTATTTGTTGTTTCTCATCGTACCGATCATTACGATCTATCAGATCAATGTGGCCTCCATATACAGTGAAAAGAACATATTTTACGTCTTTTCTGTACTGGGCTCTCTTTTTCTCAATGTGTTCATAGTCTATGTATTCGACAATATGGTGGAAAAGGTACAGCTTGCGCATGCAAATGCCCAGTTACAGCGTCAGATGGATCATCAGGATGCCAACTATGAGAAGACCGTTCACAGTTTCAAAAACATTAAATCCATCATCCATGATATTAACCAGCAGTTTCTGTATATTGATGAATGTATCCAACGTAACGAACTGGCGGCGGCAGGTGACCATATCAAGTCTACATTAAATACCATTGAAGGTGCGTACCAACGGGTGAACTCCGGCAATCTGGTCATTGATGCTCTCGTTACAAATACGCTTGCTATGGGGCAGGCAAACGGGATCAAAATCGACACCAAAATCCAGCTTCACTCGCAACATGTGCAGATTGATCGGTACGATCTGTGTGTGGTGCTGGGTAACATGCTCGATAACGGAATTGAAGCCTCCAAGAAGGTTAGACAGGCCGAGGATCGATATATCCTTATTGCCATTCACTCCACATCATCTGCACTTGTCATCCAGATTATGAATCATGTGGAGCAACCGATCGTTGACTTGAAAAGTGACAAGCCCAATCCGGAGTACCATGGGATCGGTCTAACCAATATATCGAGAATGTGCGAGAAATATGGTGGACATATGAGTATTGAGCATCAGCATCGGAAATTTAACAACATGGTCGTGCTTCCGTTCCACACCGACAACCCCTGAATCTACCATTCAGGGGTTGTTTTTTTCCATTCAGGGTCCGTTTGCGTTCGAACAGTCTCTTCCCGGATATGATGAATTCATTCATAAGAACATTTGAGGGAGGACATAGGATGAAGAAATTAATTAGTCTTTTATGTACAGCGGTGCTTGTAATTACGCCGCTGACATCTGTCAGCGCAGAGGTGAATAACAGTGCAACGATTGAGGCACGGGCGGAGCAGATCGCCAAGGAGATGGTGCAAACCTACGGTGTCACCAGTGTGCAATATGCGATCATGGATGAAGGAGAATATATTTTATCAGATAGTGTAGGACTGCACGATAAGGCATCACAGAAGCCAATAGACAAGGATAGCATGTATGGCATAGGTTCGGTTAGCAAAATGGTTGTTACAGCAGCCGCTATGAAGCTGGTCGATTCCGGTAAAGTAGATCTGGATGAGCCGCTTACTTCGTATATCAAGGACTTTAAAATGGCAGATGCGCGCTATACTCAAATCACACCACGCATGTTGATGAATCATTCATCCGGTCTTTACGGTACACATTATGGAAACAGCATGTTGTTTGACGATAACGACACCCGCAATCATGATGAGTTATTGCTCAAACTTCAGTCCGAAAAACTGAAATCCAAACCTGGCGCATACTCCGTCTACGCCAATGACGGTTTTCAATTGCTTGAAATCCTGGTTGAACGGGTGAGTGGTTTAAGCTACAGCGAATATATCGCCAAGTATATCAGCGAGCCGTTGAAGTTGGAATCAACGAAGACACCACTAGATTCCTTTGACAGAGCGCAGTTATCCGAAACCTATTGGCCTACACTTGAGATGAAGATGCCTACCGAAAATGCTAACATTATCGGCACCGGCGGAGTGTACTCTACCGCAGAAGAATTGAGCCAATTCGGAGAGGTTTTAATGGGGAACAGACCGGATATTCTGTCCGAATCTGCTGTGAAAGCCATGCAATCTCATGAATATCGTAATGGCATATGGGTATCGGATGAACAAAATACGATCAATTATGGCTTGGGCTGGGACGCGGTTGACCTTGCACCGTTCAGCGATTATGGGATTACTGCACTTGCCAAGGGCGGAGACACCATGTTATATCATGCCGTGTTAATCACCATACCGGAACATGATATTTCGATGGCGGTTCTATCATCTGGCGGATCTTCCGTCTACAATCAGATGTTTGCCAGCAAAGTGCTACTGGACGTTCTGGAGGATCAGGGCATCATCGACGATGTTCAGCCTGATCAGAAATTCTCACCACCTGTCAAAGTGAAGATGCCAACAGAATTAAGCGCGTACTCCGGTCTCTATGGTACGGTAGGAGAGACATTGGACATAAAGATCAATGATGGTGAGATGCAACTGCCTGCCTTGCTGGGTGGAATTATTCCAGAGCAGAAATATGTGTACACAGGCGACGAACATTTTACAAGTGCGGATGGCAGTGTAAAAGCTAGCTTTGTGAAGGAACGTAATGACAAGGTGTATGTTAAAGTTCAGGGCATGATTACGTTACCCGGTTTAGGTCAAACGGTGATGAACACGTATGATTATCAAAAGTTGGAACATAATGCACTGGATGTAGCAACAAAAGAGAAATGGACAGCTCGTGACGGCTCGAAATATTACGCGTTGGATGAAAAAATAACATCGATCTTTTATCTGTTTCCATCGATGCTGATCAAGAACCTTTCCGTTGATGCCAAAAATGGCTATGCTAATGGCACGCAAATTAAGGATGCGAACAACGCAGAGAATGTTGCTGAGATTCCAGTCATGAACGGAAGAGACGCGTTTGATCTGAAATTTTACACGAAGAATGGCGCCGAGATTTTGATGCAGGATGGACAGGAATTCATTGCAGAGGATGCCCTTACGCCAATCTTTGGTGGGAAAAAAGGAGTGACAACCATTCCGGCTAACGGTCAGGCCCGATGGTATGCGATCGATGCCCGATCGGGTAACAAATCCATCACGGTGGATTCTCCGAAGACCGGAGGTTATGCAGTGTATAATGATAAAGGGGAAATGGTTGACTTCTCTGTAGCAACCAATCAGGAATCGACGAAGCTCCCGAAAAGTGGTTTTATCGTTTTTGGTGGGGATGCCGGTGATGTATTCCAGATTGAATTAAAGTAAAGTAAAGCAGGGACTGCGTTACAAAATCACATTTGTAACTCGTCACATAAATCATGTCGTATTCAGGAAGTCGCCGTAAGGCGGCTTTTTTGATTTCATTTTTAGAATAATTTAACAATCTGGTAACAATTCGGCTTCACTACTCGTTATATTTATGTAGTTATATATCAGGCTCATTTTTAACAGGAGGAATCACTACCTATGATCAATAGACATAAACGTCAAACGACTATGCAATGGAAAAAAAGAGCAGGAAGACCCATCATTGCAGGCATTACTGCCGGAATGCTGATGGTTCACGGCGTTATCGGCGTGTTGCCATCGCAGGCACATGCTGAAGCATCGGATGTATCCATCCGTAACTGGTATTCGTATCAACGAATCACTGTACCTGAACTGAAACCTTCTTGGACAGCGAAAGTAGATAACTATCTGAATATGAACGAGACGTATGTTGGAGTTAATGCCATCGCAGAAGAAGGAAAAGTATTCACGTTTGCTGGATCAAAGCTGATTGCACTTGATGCGACAACAGGTAAACGGTTGTGGAATTACGGCAAAGAACTGACTCCTTATATTACCTATCAAAGTGGGATTCTCTACGGACTGACCAGTGATCATAAGCCTTATGCCTTGAATGCGAAGACAGGCAAAGCAAAATGGCAGTCAGGCACATCCACCTGGATTGATACGTATAACCGTACGGAAGCTCTGATTCCAACGGTGGATACCCTCTACGTGATTAAAGGAAGTACAACGTTTGCACTGGATATCAAGTCAGGCAAACTGCGTTGGGAGGCGGATGAACCGCTGGGTGAAGGTCATGGCACCGAATATCTCGAAGAGTCTAATGGTGTGGTGCTGAGAACCTTTTTTGTCCAAGGGGCACTTACATCCATTCAGCTTAATGCATATGACAAGAAAACGGGCAAAAAGCTATGGGATCATTTTGGTCAGGGGCGAGCTCTTCAGATCAAAGACGGTCTTGTGTATTCGGTGGACACCTATTCTCCAATGCTGGAGGAATATGATTCGTCACCTGAACGCGAATGGAAGATCAACGCATACAACCTGAAGACCGGTGTGTTAAAAGGAAGTCAGGAGTATACGTGGACAATGCCGGGAGACCCACCGTATACGAATGGTCGAGGAGGTATACTTGTTCATAAAGACAAACTGTACATTGAACAGGGAGACAAGATAGCGGAGTATCCGTTGAATTTGACTAAGTCGGGAACAGCGCCCCTTCGAACTTTTCAGCGACCTTACGGGGACAAGATGGCGTTGCTTGGCATTGTACAGGAACGACTGATATACAAGAACCTCGACACCAGTGAACTCACAGGCATCAAGTTGGCTAACGGTCAAGAGGTTCAATGGCATGGGGATGCTCCCATTTCTCAGATCGATGTTTACGGTAAAGGAATGTATCGAGCGCAACGTAACGGCACCCTGCTTGCCCTCAACATGATGACGGGTCAGTCAGCTTTTCGAGTCGCTACCGGGGGAGATCTGCATAACACGACATTGAAGACAAACGGAATGATCATCATCCAAGCCGAAGGTAAACTTCTCGGCGTTAAGCTGCCAGCGTCGCTGAAATAAGTGATTTAGAATAAAAATTATGTGTGAAGACCGGATCACGGCATAGCTTGCTAATAATCCGGTCTTTTTTTATTTTTGCGCATAAAACACTGCAAAGTCCAAGTATTTGTACATGCAATCTGCCACACGAAACCCCGCCTCCTCCAACCACATCAATTGATCCTCCAGCGTGGCATTGATATCCACCTTGCGTCTTTCTATTGAAGCCGAGATGGCTTCCTCAGACAAACCACTTTGATGAATCGCTTCTAACCAGCGCTGGCGGTAATAGGTGTCCGTATCGGGGGTTCTTCCCTGAACCTGATCTGCGTTGATGAAGCATCCGCCTGGTTCTAACAGCTTGTGTACAGCGTCAAACACCTTTTTCTTGTCAGCGTGGGTCAGATGGTGAATAGACAGGGAGGAAATAATCATATCGTAGGAACCGGTGAAATCGTACTTGGAGTAATCCCCGATCACATACTGTACTTGGTTTGCATCAGCAAATCTTCGACGTGCTCCTTCGAGCATTTGATCACTAATATCGATCAGGGTTAATCGCGCGTTGGGATACTTTTGCAGGACCAATCCGGAGAGCAGTCCCGTTCCTGCACCCAGATCAAGAATACGTGGAGAATCGAGCGGGCTTTCCATTAGATCCAGAGCCATTCCATAAAAATCATCAAAACAAGGGATAAGCTGCTTTCGCTGCACATCATAATCTTGGGCTACCTTATCAAACAGCTGCTTTACTGAGAATTCCATGTGCTCATCACTCCTTGAGGTTTTCTCCATATTTTACAAACTGGAAGGGATCAAGGGAAATACTGATTATGGATAAACTCATAGGTTTGACCTATGGGTTCCGAGTCTCTGCCATGGGTAATAACATGTAAGCGCAGAATATAGACAGGGAGGAATGAACCTGATGTTTCAACCACGTTCTATTTTGATGAGTATCTCGTTAATCGTTATAGTTCTAACACTTGCAGCTTGCTCTGGTAGTAATGAACCTTCGGCTATCCCTGAGCCATCAATGCCAGTAGGTGGAACAGAAGAAGCGAATGAAACAACGCGTCCACAGACCGAAAGTTTTGAAATGTTGACCGCAGACGGCAATCAATCACTAGAGGCGACCTTACATCAAGGAGGAGAATTTTCCTTGTACGTATTCGAGAAATTCACATTTGATGCTGCTCAAGGCCGTCTGTCACTGACTAGTAACGCTGACTATTATGTAGATATTGAACCACTGCCTTCGGATTATAATCTTGCAGAATTGGAGACAGCCGGTAAAGAAGAATTACAAAAAGTCGGTAAGGTATCCGATTATAGTGGAGAACTGGTAGAACACCCGCTTGGTTATGCCGAGCTCTATCTTCAGGCCTCAGGTGAAGAAGGCATTAGTGATTATATGGTCTGGAAATCAGAAGAAGGGGACGCATTTTTATTCCGTCTTCATAATCCAAAAGGCGAAGAGGCCTCTGATTTCGCCAGCCCGGTCCTTGTTTCGTTATCCACCGTTCAGGGTGATTCGTAACTAGATGATCATAATCTCTTCAACGAAAGTCGCCAACTGGCGGCTTTTTTACTTTTGCAGATTGCACGGAGAAGTTGCGAGATGAAATATTCACTTCCATTTGACTTAGAGCACACTCTAAGGTGTAGACTAGCATCAGCAACGATCCCAAAGGAGATGAAGAGAATGACACAGGTAAATAATACTCGAACTTTACAACATAAAATGGGCTCTGGCTTCAATCATAACAGTACAGCGGAAGATGTATTGAGAGATCTGGACTTGTCAGGACAGCTTGCTATTGTAACGGGTGGATATTCCGGCCTCGGTTTGGAGACGACACGTGCGCTTGTTAACGCGGGAGCACGTGTAGTGGTGACTGCGCGTCGTCCAGCGGTTGCGAAGGAAGCACTTTCTGGTCTGGAAGGTGTTGAAATAGATGCATTGGACCTCGCTGATTTATCCAGCGTTCGTGCTTTTGCCGAGCGGTTTCTGGCGAGTGATCGGAACATCGACATGCTGATTCTTAATGCGGGCATCATGGCTTGTCCGGAGACGCGGGTAGGTCCTGGCTGGGAAGCTCAATTTGCAACCAATCATCTGGGCCATTTTGCCCTGACTAATCAATTATGGCCTGCACTCGCAAGTCAGGAAGGCGCGCGCGTGGTTTCGTTGGCTTCAGCTGGACATCATTTCTCGGCAATTCGTTGGGATGACATCCAACTTGAGCAGGGCTATGAGAAATTCCCTGCCTATGGACAGTCCAAAACAGCAACGATTTTATTCAGCGTTGAGCTGGATCGTCGAGGTGCAAAGCACGGAGTACGGGCTTTCTCCGTTCATCCAGGCGGAATTATGACACCACTACAGCGTCATATGCCACAAGAGGAGATGATTGCTCTGGGCTGGATTGATGAATCTGGACAAGTGGCCAATCCTGCGTTCAAAACTCCTGAGCAGGGGGCAGCGACGCAAGTCTGGGCAGCAACTTCACCTCAGCTTGAGGGAAAAGGCGGTGTCTACTGTGAGGATTGTGACATCAGTGAAATGGCTCCAGAGGATGGAGGTTTCTACGGGGTCAAGCCGTATGCCATCGACCCTGAGCAAGCTATGCGTTTATGGGAGCTATCGGCCAAGCTGACTCAAACAGACATGGAACTCTCATAATCATGTAGTCGCGGCAACAGAGCAACAGCTTGCTTCCATTCAGGAGATCACGGAAAAGTTCAAAATCTAAAGAGAATGCGACTAATTATAATGAAAACAACATAATTTCAAACAAAATCTCCTATTTAGCATATAATAAAGAAGGAGCATCTCATTTTCGCGATGGTGCAATCATTTCTTTATGAATTCAGGGAGAGAAAATCATGAATATTTTTGAGCATCAGATACCTTTGGAAAAAGTGAAATTCAATGAACCGCTAAAAAATCACACGTTTATTAAAATAGGTGGCAACGCAGATATTCTCATCCATCCAACAACGATAGACGAAATCACTAAAATCGTGGAAATTGCCAACTTACATCAGTTACCTCTGACGGTTATTGGGAAAGGCTCAAACGTCATTATTAAAGACGGGGGCATCCGGGGAGTAACGATTTCTCTTAGCCACTTCGATCAAATTAAAGTGAGCGAGGACAGCATGATTGCGCAAAGCGGCGTTGATATCATTGATGTCTCCAGACTTGCTTTGGAGCATAGCTTGACCGGTTTGGAGTTTGCTTGCGGTATTCCCGGCAGCACGGGGGGCGCACTTTACATGAATGCCGGTGCTTATGGCGGTCAGATCGCCGATGTTGTTGAACGTGCAACTGTGATCACCAAAGACGGCGCAGTGTTGGAGATCCCGCGAGAAGAGATGAAATTTGGTTATCGAAATAGTCTCTTCAAAATGGATCACTATATCATACTGGAGGCCGAATTCGGGCTCAAAAAAGGAAACAAGGAAGATATTGCGAGCAAAATGAAGGAATTAACGTTCCTGAGAGAATCCAAGCAGCCGCTTGAGTTTCCCTCTTGTGGAAGTGTATTTAAACGACCCGAAGGACATTTTGCCGGTAAACTGATTCAGGATTGCAACTTGCAGGGCACTCGCATCGGAGGTGCTGAAATCTCCATGAAACATGCAGGTTTTATTGTAAATGTGGATCACGCTACTGCCCAGGATTATATGGATCTGATCCAATTTATTCAGAAGAAAGTATATGATACGTTCCAAGTTGAATTGGAAACTGAAGTAATCTTTCTGGGAGAATAGCTTCGATGAATGACTTGAAAGGTCGCCAATGGCGGCCTTTTTTGATTGTACGAATTATACTCAAACAAGCTAATTATGGTAATATCAGAGGGATTGTATTTAATATTTCATCGTTATCATAAGGAGTGTACATGGAGATGTTCAAGCGTAACAGGAGAATACTGCTAATCACTGCAATGGTAATTTTACTATCGCCCCTGTCAATCTTGGCATATATGTATATGAATGAACGTGCTGGCGGCCTAGCCGATCAACGGATATCCAAGGTTTGGGGATTAAGTGAACCTATACATATTCCTATAGCGAACAGTCCTCAAGGGGCCGTTCAAGAATTTAGAGGTGAGTTTTATACCTCCCAATTCATTCATCAGGAGGCTGTGGACGGGGGCATGATTTTGTTTACACAAAAAAAGGGTCGGGAAAACAACAGTAATCTTCAGATGGAGTATACCCGCAAGAACATTTTCGGATGGAAATGGGTATGGGGTGGAGGATATTCCATTAATGAATCAGTTGAATCCAAGTTTGCGTTGAATTATATGAGCATACCGAAATTAGAAAAAGTATCGGCACCGTTTCCGATGTTATTTGGTAATATTAAAGATTCATCCATTAAACGTTTATATGTAGAGACTGAGGAAGATGGAAAAGTGATTGAGACCGAAGCGAAACTGGTTGAGGTGAGTCATGGACATCTAATCTGGTATGTTTTCCTTCCTCCGTCAGCGGCTATCCCATATATAATTAAGGGATTTAACGAAGAAGGGAAACTCATTACACATGAACAAATTAAAGATGCCAATGACAGCGGATCGTTAACTCTGAGGAAATGAGATAGGGACTATTAAGGACATAATGTGAAAAGTAAACAACACCATAATCGCTTCAGAGGTCGCCTATGGCGGCCTTTTTTTGTTGCCAATGTAGTACCAACCATTCCGCCAGCGAATGAACCGATCCTGCAAACCCGCGTCGCGCAAGCGATTGGCTCATGCTATGGCTGAATGAACGATTGTTGCTGACCCCGCTCTCCCTTAACATGTGAACAGAGGAGCCTGCTCGTCATTCACCATCATTCTGTCAAAGGGGGCCCGCAATCGTATGGCTGAGCTGTCGGAAACATCAACGTTGCAACCCGGGGTTACAGTCAACAAACCCGTCAAACCAAGTTATCTGCGTAACATTCGAAAACACTGGATGTTGTATGTCATGATCCTGCCCGGCATTTTGTTCTATATTATTTTCAAGTACATTCCACTGGGCGGAAGCGTGATCGCATTTCAGAACTTTCAGATTATGAAGGGCATATGGAGCAGCCCATGGGTTGGCCTGGATAACTTCAAGTTTATTTTTACGTATCAGGATTTCTATCATGTGCTTCGGAATACAGCTCTGATTGCCTTATACAAACTGGTGATCGGATTTCCTGCTCCCATCCTGCTAGCGCTATTGTTCAACGAAGTGAGAAAAATGCTTGCCAAACGCTTTTTGCAGAGTCTGTTTTATCTGCCTCATTTTCTCTCCTGGGTTGTTGTCGGGGGGATCGTGTTTGAGGTGCTAGCCTCGGGTGGTTTTGTAAACGCTGTCCGTGGATGGTTCGGGTTCGAGCCGATCCTGTATATGCAACAGGAGCAATATTTTCGACCTATTGTCGTCCTGTCCTCCATCTGGAAAGAGGTAGGTTGGGGAACGATTATATACCTCGCTGCGGTAAGTGGCATTGACCCCACGCAATATGAAGCGGCAGTGATGGACGGAGCAAATCGCTGGAAACAGACGATCTACATTACATTGCCTGCGTTGTTCCCGACGATCTTAACCCTGTTCCTACTGAATATCGGCAATTTCCTGGAACTTGGCTTTGATCAGATCTACAACCTGCTGACACCGATGACCTACTCGGTAGGGGATATCATTGAAACGTATGTATACCGCTCTGGTGTCCTGCAAGGGCAATATAGCGTAACAACAGCGATTGGTCTATTTCAGTCGGTGATTGGCTTCATTCTGCTCTGGGTCTTCAATCGGCTTGCGAGAAAATCAGGAGAGGGGTTGTGGTAATGATCAAGCAGACGATTGGAGAAAAGCTGTTCCAAACCGCCAACTACATTTTCCTGACGCTTGCGGCCTTTACAATGCTCCTTCCTTTGCTACATCTGCTTGCGGTTTCCCTGAGTTCGCCGGTTGCCGCAGACTCCAAAGAAGTATTTTTGTGGCCCGTCGGCTTTACTTTCGCGTCATGGAAACACATTCTACAAAGCTCGGGCTTATGGCAATCGTTTGGTGTAACCGTATTCATTACGGTAGTAGGTACTGCGCTTAGTATGTTATTTTCAGTGTTGACCGCTTTTCCGTTATCGCGCAGAGAATTCATGATTCGGAAACAAGTCATGCTGGGCATCGTTATTACGATGATTTTCAATGCACCGATGATCCCGTTCTTCCTGACGGTGAGGGAGCTGGGCATGATGAATTCCATCTGGTCCCTGATTATTCCTGGTGTAATTGGCACATTTAATATGGTCATTCTGCGTACCTTTTTCATGAGCTTGCCCAAAGAACTTGATGACACGGCCCGAATCGACGGTTGTCATGACTTCCGGATTCTGTTTCAGATTTATTTACCGTTATCCAAGCCGGTTCTGGCTACGGTCAGTCTGTTCTATGCGGTGGGATACTGGAACACGTTCCAGCGGGCGGTGCTTTTTCTACGTGATCCAGGGCTCTGGCCTTTGCAGATGAAGCTGCGAGCGTATTTAACCAGCCCGGAGGAACTGGCCCAGGTAAATATGTTTCTTGGGGATTACAACTTCAATACAACCACGTTAAAGGCAGCGACGATACTTTTTGCAAGCGTTCCCATTATTTTGGTGTATCCTTATTTACAGAAGTATTTTGTGAAAGGTTCATTGCTCGGATCACTGAAAGAATAAACCATGTTCAGGGGGATGATTTCATGAGAAAACAACTGACCCGCAAGATAATGCCGCTAATGCTCAGTCTAGCCATGCTGTTGGTCGCTGGTTGTGGCTCAGCGACTACAAATTCCGGAAATGACGTTGGTAACGGCGAAGGCAGTGGTGGAGCTGCAAAAGTCAAAGTATTCAAAAGCCATATGGGCGTTGGCAGCTTGCCAACTGCGGATAATCCGCATGTGAAATACATCGCCGAACAGACGGGAGTCCAGTATGAACTCATTACAACGCCACCCGGTTCGGAGCCATCCGAATACTTAAACCTGATGATTGCCTCCGATGAACTGCCAGATATCCTGCGTCCGATCGGAGGTATTGAGCAGACACTGATTCAGCAGGGAGGCGCGTTACCACTGGATGAACTGCTGCCTGAATATGCACCGCATGTGTGGGAGAGTATTCCTCAGGAAGCTTGGGATATCGTTCGCTCTGCTTCCCCTGATGGCAAAATCTATTATGTGCCCAAGGTATTCCTTGTGCCTGAACGCGCACCGTTAATTCGTCAGGATTGGGTGGATAAGGTGGGCATGGAGATGCCAAAGACCACTGATGATTATGTGGAGCTGCTCACAGCCTTTCGTGACAAGGACCCGAATGGCAACGGCAAACCGGATGAACTGCCAACAAGCGGCAGGGAATTCGGCAGATGGATGGACCATTTGTTTGCGATGTACGGGGTAGCGATGTGGGAAGGGTATCCCGAATGGGATGAATACGATGGAAAGATCCAGTACGCAGGAACTACCGACAATATGCGGGAAGCAATCAAGTTCATTCGCATGTTATATGTGGAAAAACTGCTGGACAATGAAACCTTCCTGAACAAAGGGGAAGTGTGGCAGGCCAAAATCAATAATAACCTCGTAGGCAGCTGGTACCATTTGCCTGCAAATGTGCGAGATCGGTACAATGCGATGCTGACCCAGGCTCCAGATGCCTACATTGCAGCAATGCCGTTGCCCAAAGCCGAAGGATTTGAAGCTTTTGTCACCCAGAAGAGCATGGGTGAACCGGAATGGATGATCCCAGCCACCAAACAGGATAATGCGCCAAATGCGCTGAAACTGCTGGACTTCTTCTATAATCCTGAAAATGATGAGTTTGGTCGCTTTGGTCTTGAAGGTGAGCAGCATGAAGTCAAGGATGGACGCAAAGTCATTCTTCCACCTGCTGACAACAAACCGCTTGCCTTGGGTATGAAGAATCTCACTACAGCAGAAGACATGAATAAACGAATTGAAGAGACATATCCGGAAGATCAGCAGCAAATGGTCAAAGACATGTTCGAAGTCAGCACTGCTGATGCGCGGCAAATTGCCGGTGACGGTCTGCCAGCCTCTGTGTATGAAGGTTTTCCTGATATCCAGTCTCACAAGTTGTTTCAAGAGGTATTGACCAAGATTGTCATCGGCGAGCTGCCGATCGAGGCTTATGATGAATATGTGAAGAAATGGAATGCTTCCGGGGGCGAAGTGGTCACCCAGCGTGTACAGGAATGGTATGAGAAGGTGAGAAAATGAAAAAGAGATATGCCCTATGCGGGGTCAGCGGCAGAGCATTGGGACAATTTGCAAAACCAATTCATGAGCTGTTCTCTCATAATTCAGAGGTTGTCGCCCTGCTGGATAGCGATCCTGCACGGTTTGAAGTCTATCGCGCCCGTTTTCCTGAGCACACAGAAGTAGCGGTATATGGCACTTCGGATTTTGGGGTCATGGTCAATGAGACTCGGCCTGACTGCATCATCGTGGCTGGCAGGGACGATACTCATGCCCACTATATTGTTGCCGCGTTAGAGCGGGATCTCGATGTTATCACCGAAAAGCCAATGACGACTACTGGCGCTGATGCCAGACGCATTCTTGAAGCGGAAGCAAGGAGTAAGGGCAACGTCATCGTAACGTTCAATTATCGGTATATGCCGATCCACATGCGCATCAAGGAATTGATTCAGGAGGGGAAACTCGGTCGCGTCACTTCTATCGATCTTAACTGGTATATCGATACCCATCACGGCTCCAGTTATTTTAAACGGTGGAACCGTGAACGGGCATTCTCGGGCGGTCTGTCGGTTCATAAAAGCACTCACCACTTTGATCTGGTCCAGTGGTGGATCAATCAAAAGCCAGTTGAAGTTTTTGCCTATGGAGCACTGAACTATTACGGGGCTGAAGGCGAATGGAATCCGGCACAGGAGGACGGAAGACATTGCCGTACATGCCATGTCTCAGAAGATTGCGCCTATTATTCCCGCTGGACGTCCCGCAGTCGTCAGATTCGGGTACCGGATGATCATCTGAACCAGCTCGGTACAGCAAGCCTGCAGGAGTTTCCGTACACTTCATACCGTCCCGACCAGTGTATCTTCGATTCCAGCATTGAGATTGAAGACACGTATGCCGCAACCGTGAAATATAGCGGCGGCGCGCTGATGAGTTATTCAGTTAATTTCTCCCTTCCATACGAAGGGTACCGGTTGGCCGTGAATGGCACGAAGGGCAGGCTAGAAACATTGGAGTATCACATGCCGGCCCGGACGCCTTTTCCCACACCCGTCCAGACGATCGATTACTTTCCGCTCTTTGGTTCAAAAGAAACGATCCATGTTGTTCATCGTGAAGGTGGACATGGAGGAGGAGATCCACTGCTGCTGGAGGATATTTTCCTCGGCGAAGATAAGAGACGCCCTTACCGAATTCTGTCTGGCGCTGAAGACGGCGCTTATTCCGTTGCGGCTGGAGAAGCAGTGTGGCGATCTGTAGAAGAGCATCGGCCTATTTCCATAGACGAAGTGCTGGGGGGTTGGAACAGCAGAGTGCCCACGCACAAAGGGAGGGAGAAGTGACATGAGCAGACCTGTGTATTTTGAACCGGAGGAGAGCATGGCTTATCACAGTGGTGAAGACGTTATGCACGCCCTGATGAGCATTGCGGGAAGGTATATTGGAGCCAATCCTCCGCATCCCCCGGTCTACAGAGTGAGTAGGCCAGGACTTGTGCGCAAGTCGGATGATCACCGCTATGACTTTCCATTGGAGGATCTATTCCCCGACATGCAGAGAGGACAACAGGTCTATGCATGGGCCAAACTGTGGAGTGACAGTGATCAGGAATTTATTTTTCATATCACCTGCTTCGGGCCGCTGAGAGTATACCATAATGGGATGGTAGTCTATGGTTCTGCACCTGAAGAGGAATATCCAGCTATACCTGTTCTGAAACTAAAATGTGGGCTGGTCAGAGGCTGGAATCATTTCGTTCTTGAATTCAAATCAGGCGAAAATGGGATAGGTGGGCAGTTCGGCACTGGCTCCCGGAAGAACAAACCCCTTCACTTCATTGTGCCGTCGCTCGAACGAGATGGGGAAGAAGGCTGGCTCTACAGTGAGCCGTTGGATTTTCCGTTGTCGGAAATTCCTTCTGGCCCCATGCGAGAGAAGGCTACTGGCGTTAACTGGTTGCCTCGGGAGGAAGACCCCGAGAAGGCATCGCCTTATGGACAGTTGGCACGGATGTATGGACTGACCAGCGGCATGTCTGCATATGCATGGACGAAGATAAGTGGTACGAAATGTGGCAAGGAGATTGTGCTAATCTCTGGTGAGGCTTACAGCCCGATTGAATTCTCGGTGGAGGGTACGGTGGTATTCCATCAAGAGCAGGCCGGACGCTTTCGCTTCGAACTGCCATTGTCTGCTGTCGTGCAAGATCTGACAGCGAACTGTGTATGTGGAGACCGGGATTGGGGATTCCGTATGGATGCAACTACAGATGAGATGTTGACGCCCGCACTGGATGTGAAAGGGCACAAAGGCAAGTGGCTGTTCCTGGGTCCTTTTCAAGTGGAACAGGAGATTGATCTGGCTTCCTGCCAGAAGATGAAGCGGACTGCTCGTAGCGGAACAGGTGAAGACGTATACTGGCGAACAGAGTTGCCAGACGGAGAGGTACGTCCATTTCTGGAAAATGAATGGTTCGGCCGATGGAACTACCCCCTGGGCGTCACATTATACGGATTGCTTCAGCTCGGCAAAGCAGGTCAACGATCGGATATTCGAGATTACGTGCTGAATCACATTGAATTTGCCTCTGCACGTTTCAGCTACTCCTTATGGGACAGAGAGCGTTATGGTGCAGCTGGGCTGAATAATCAGCTCTCCCATATCGACAGCCTGGACGACTGTGGATCTTTCGGCGCCACCATGCTGCTTGCTGATCAGGAGCGCAAGTTGGACGGCGTTTCAGAGACGGCAGCTCATATCGCTGACTATATTTTGCATCAACAGTCCCGTCTGGAAGATGGCACTTTATACCGCAAGATTGGTGTCTCCAGATCAATGGATAACACGATGTGGTGTGATGATCTGTATATGAGCATCCCGTTCCTGTGTAGATACGCCGAATGGTCGGGTGACGATAAGCTGCTGTATGAAGCGGCAAGACAGGTTCTTTTGTATAAAAAGTATCTGTATATTCCAGAGCGTCAAATCATGTCCCATGTATTCGATGTGGAGCGAGGTGAGCCAACACGAACCCCGTGGGGCCGAGGCAACGGCTGGGTGCTGTTCTCCATATCGGAGCTGCTGACGGCCCTTCCTCAAGAGCATCCATCCTATACAGTTCTCATTCAGTTCTACAGGGAATTGTGTGAAGGGTACTTGGCATTGCAGGGCAGAAACGGACTGTGGCATCAGGTATTAACGGACCCGGAATCGTATGAGGAAACATCCTGTACCTCCATGTTCATCTATGCGTATGCCAGGGGGGTGCGAATGGGCTGGCTTTTAGATCCGAAACCCTATGCACAAGCGGCGTATCAAGGGTGGAAGGGGCTTTCGGAGCGCACAATTGATAAAAGAGGCAATGTATACGGTGTATGTCGTGGCTCCAGCTACTCCTTCACGAATCATTATTACAAGCATGAACTGGGTTGGAATCTGAATGATACCCATGGGATCGGCATTGTACTTCTTGCTGGGCTTGAAACTATTGCCATGCAAGAATGGCAGACAAACACGCCGGTTTTCGCTGCGGAAAGGGTCGGAACACCGGAAAAATTGGAGAAATCATCTTTTTAGAGGGAGAAAATAGGCTGTTGGACCGGGTCGTATTGGGCATATGGGAACGGTATAATATCGGTATATTGCATATGAGGTGGGATAATTGTGACCCTTTCCTTCTTAAAGTGGCTAAAATTCAATGTCACCAATACCCAGACCCGGCTGCTGCTGATTCTGACTGTTGTTGTCTTCATGATTATTATTGCGGTGGGGATGACGACATATTATTCTTCCAAATCGGTGTTACAGCAGGAATTAAGTGAGCCGCAACACCAGATGCTGCGAATCAGCATGAATGATATTGATGAAGTGATCCGGGAAAGTGATCAGATTGCGGTGAAAATTGCACTGAACAGTAATGTATACCGTTTTCTCACCAATGAAGTACAGGGATCATACCGCAATATTACGGAACTGGTACAATTTTTGGAAACCTTAATCAGTAGTACGTCCTTTATTAAGAGCGCTTACATCCTTGATATGAATCGGGAGAGCATTGTTGCCTTCCCACAAGGCTACAGCTCCAGCAAGGTTAATTTCCCGGATTCGGATTGGGTTAGCATTGCCGATGAACTTGAAGAGCGTCCCATGCTGGTCAAACAACGTGAGATTTCCACATCTTCTGGTGCGTCCATGCCGCAAATTACACTTTACCGAAAAATAATGATCGCTGGCGAGTTGAAAGGGATTATCGCAGTTAATTTCAAGACAGAGAAGATGTTCGAGCACATGCTGCTCTCATCCGTCTCCGACCTTGACAGCCATCGGTTCATCCTCGACACCAACAACCAGCCTTTATATGATCTCGGCAATTATGCCGTCGGAGAGGAAGCGGTCAGTCATGTACTCACTCAATTGGATGGTGAAAAGCTTGGTGAGTTTAAACATGAAGGTAAGCTTTTACTGGCTTCACAGACCATTTCACCGTACACCGGATGGCGTTATCTGTCCGTGATATCACAAGACAGTCTCCTGGCTAATGCACAGAAGATCCGCAATATTGTTTTTATCGTATCTTTGTTGGCTCTTGTAGCAGGAGCGGTTACGATCACAGTTTACAATGCAGCTGCTTTTAGACCGGTAAGACGCATGAGACAACTGCTCAGCGGTTACGACCAGGAGAGAATCCATCCGGAGCAGATTGATCTGGAGAAAATAACGGGGCAATTGCTAACGGATCATGCTCAGCAGGCCATCAATCTCAGGCAGACCCTTCCGGAAGCTTCATCCAAATTTCTGACGGATATTTATAACGGACATATGACAGGAAGTCGGGAAATTAGCGAGAAATGGTGCCGTTATTTCAAGGATTGGAGCGATGAGCCACTCTCTATTGCCATGTTGTCGATTGATAATTATAAGGCCTGGTGTGAGCGCTTTACGAAGTCAGATCACTCCCTGCTGAAATTTGCCATTGGTAATATCATAGCTGAACTGTTGTCTGGACAATGGCGGGTGTTATCAGCCGATCTGGGCAGAGACCGGATGCTCGTGATGCTGCAACCGATTCATTCTGGCGGTAGCAAGAGCGTAGCGACAGCAATACGAGAGACGATTGGCATGATTCCTCGCTTGCTCAAGTTTCAGGTGTCGAGCGGCGTAAGCGGGGGGCACGACGGATTCATGCGACTTCAGCGAGCCATGCATGAGGCGGAAAGTGCGCTGGATTACAGATTCTACCTGGGATATGAAAGAGTTATTTCGTTTGAAGAGATCTCGGGTCTGCAACCGACCGAGAACACACTGGAAGAACTTGAATTCATGACTCAACTGACGGAGACCGTCGAAGCAGGCAGGGGTGAAGAAGCCCTGAGGACTTTTGACAAGATAGTTGGTCAATTGATCCACGAGCAATGGAATCCTTCATCAGCGCTGGCCTTTCTTGAAGCTGTTGCAGCTACACTTGAACGTATTCGCCTGAAGCGCGAGACAGAAGGCTGTGGATTCGAAATGGTGGATATGCGGACCATGCATCTGGATGCTGTCTGTGAAGTGCTGCGAAGCCAGATCGAAGGTTTGGCTGATTGGTTCGGTAGTCTTATGCTCAGCAAGGATTTCATACTGTGTCAACAGATGATTGCATTTATGAACAACCACCTGGAAGACCCGGTAAGCATTCAGGAGATTGCCGAGCATGCCGGGATCGGAAGCAGTTTGGCAAGCCAGTTGTTCAAGCAGGAAATGGGCGATACCATCCACGGATATTTCACTAAGCTTCGGATGGAACGTGCCTGTGAACTATTGCTGGATACGGATTACAGAATTTCCGAGATCGCAACGATGGTGGGTTATCAGCATGAGAACAGCTTTATTCGTGTGTATCGAAAATACAAGGACATTACACCGGGCAAGTACAGGGAGATAATGCGAAGCCGCAGGGGTGTACTACGGGAATCTTGACCCATACTTGAACCCATAGAATGACAAGGAGGCAGAGCCATTGATGGATCGACAATCGGTCGTCACCAGGAATCATCCGGTATTAACGCAGATTGAGCCGAGATCGCCTTTATCTGTAGGTAATGGAGAATTTGCATTCAGTGCTGATTTTACGGGACTTCAGACGTATCCAGATCTGTATGAAATACCTCTTGGTACACAATCCAACTGGGGTTGGCATTATACGGGCGGTCATCATGTATTCGGAGATGAGGATATTGTCTATCAGGCATTTGAGACATATGGCCGCAAAGTGCCATACCCTATGAAGCCCGAAGACAAGGAAGAAGCTTATCACTGGCTTAGGCAGAACCCGCATCGACTTCAGCTTGGACGCATTTCATTTCGTTTGCTAGGAGAAGATGGTCAGGAGACGGACGTCACCCATGTCGTCCCGGTACGTCAGGAATTGAATCTATGGACCGGAATTCTGCACAGTGAATTTACCGTGCAGGGGGAAGAAGTGCGTGTAGAGACAGCCTGTGACCCACGGCTCGATTGTATCGCCATTCGTGTTCAATCTGAATTAATCCGTGAGCAGCGTCTGCAACTGTTTGTTGTATTTCCATCGCCCGATATGACACACCGGAGCTGGTCAAAATCAGTCTTCCCCGACTGGAAGCAACATGACAGACATAGTACTGTGCTGACATCGGTCAATTCGACTTCCGCATCATTGAAACGTGTGCTGGATGAGGATGAGTATGCATTGGAATGGATCTGGGATGCAGGGCAACTTGAACAGACGGGAACTCACGAATTCACACTATCTCCCAAGGCCGTACCAGACTTGGACATCTGGTCGTGCAGTGTATCTTTTGCTGCACATAAGCCGGAAACCTTGCCAGCAGATACAGTGTTGCGATCAAGCTCGGTCCACTGGAAGCAGTTCTGGAATGATGGCGGAGTGATTGATTTTGAAGGCAGTTCGGATCCGCGTGCCGCTGAACTGGAGCGCAGAGTGGTCCTATCCCAGTTCCTGAGTGCGGTGCACAGTGGTGGGTCCATGCCACCACAAGAGACCGGATATATGTATAACAGCTGGTTCGGCAAAATGCATCTGGAGATGCATTGGTGGCATGCGGCGCATTTTCCACTCTGGAATCGGACCGATCTGTTGTGCAAGAGTATGGACTGGTATCTGACCATCCTGCCAGAAGCACGCGAACTGGCACGCTCTCAAGGTTATGTCGGCGCGCGATGGCCCAAAATGGTGGGTTATAACGGGCATCAGACTCCGTCGCCGGTAGCTCCGGGATTGATCTGGCAGCAACCACATCCCATGGCACTAGCTGAGATGTGTTATCTGTCCCGGCCTGACCCTGCTATGTTAACAAGGTATAAGGATATCGTATTTGAAGCGGCTGAATTTATGGTGTCCTATGCCCATTGGGATGGGAAAAGGCAAGCATATGTGCTAGGTCCGCCGCTTATCCCTGCGCAGGAGAATCACGCGATGAGCGATAGTTTGAATCCGCCCTATGAACTGGAGTACTGGAAATTCGGTTTGGAGATAGCCATCCTGTGGGCAGAGCGTTTGAATCATCCAGCCAATCCAGACTGGCGAAGAGTGGCTTCGCACATGGCTAAACCTCGATATGAGAACGGAGTTTATCTCGCACACGAGAATTGTCCGGACACTTACAACGTTAAAAACCATGATCATCCCTCGATGGTTGGAGCACTTGGACTATTGCCAGGTTCATTAATCGATCCGGAGATCATGAGAAATACGTTGCTCAAGGTCAAAGAATACTGGGACTGGGAATCCGCCTGGGGTTGGGATTTTCCGATGTGCGCGATGACCGCAGCCAGATTGAATGAACCAGAGCTTGCAGTGGATTTCCTGATGATGGATGCCACGAAGAACACGTATTTGCCTAATGGACACAACTATCAGAGAGCAGGGTTGTGGGCATATCTTCCCGGGAACGGTGGTCTCCTAACCGCTGTCGCCATGATGGCCGCGGGCTGGACAGGGGCAGGAGAACAAGCGAATCCGGGATTTCCACGGGATGGGAGCTGGACTGTGAAGTGGGAAGGTCTTCATCCATTGATGTAATCATCAGAACGTTAAACCTCGATTGAACGATACAGATGGCATAGTCATCAGAAGGAGGATTTCGATATGGTTGGAACTTCGACAAAGGCAGTGACACAGGAACGCAGAATGTCTGTCAAAATAGCAGATACCTTGCTTTCCGAATGCCAGAATGGCAATCATCCCAAGATTGCAGGCAAATGGGGCTACGTTGGCGGGATGACGCTGATGGCACTGGAACGCGCCGCCGAATGGAATCAAGAATCTCGCTATGCGGAACTTGTCCAGCGTCACATGGATGACCTCATCGAGAATGACGGTACCATTCGGACCTATCGGTTGAATGATTACAACCTGGACATGATCAATGAAGGCAAAAATCTGTTCAGCCAGTGGAAGAGCTCAGACAATGACAAATATGCTAAGGCAATTCAGCACCTGGTTGACCAGCTTAAAGGACAGCCACGGACAAGTGAAGGTGGATTCTGGCATAAGAAAATATATCCGTTTCAGATGTGGTTGGATGGTATTTATATGTCTTCACCCTTTTTGGCGGAATATGCGAGCACCTTCGATCATCCCGAGAGCTTCGATGAAGTGGCACGACAGATTTTGTTGATCGAGCGAAAGACCCGTAATCCGCGTAATGGCCTACTCCACCATGCCTGGGATGAGAGCAGGGAACAACGCTGGTGCGCTCAAGATACTGGTCGATCGGTTCATGTTTGGGGCCGGGCCATGGGATGGTATGCAATGGCCGTTGTAGATGCACTGGAGCACTTTCCCGTGGATCACCCACAGCGCGGACAGATTATGGGCATATTTGAACGAATGGCATACGCGATTGCTCATGTTCAGGATCATGATAGTGGACTCTGGTACCAAGTGATGGATCAGAACGGAAGAGCGGGCAATTATCTGGAAGCCTCTGCTTCCTGTATGCTGACCTATGCACTCGCAAAAGGCCTGCGGTTACATTATCTGGCTGAACTGGACCGTGAAGTCGTTGATCAGGCCTATGCAGGAATATTGAAGCGGTTAGTCACTGAAGATGAAAAAGGGGTGCACTTGCACCACATCTGTCATGGTGCCGGACTCGGTGGGAAGAAGTATCGGGACGGTTCTTATGAATATTACATCAGTGAACAGGTCGTTAGCGATGTGCAGATGGGCGTAGCCCCGTTCTTGCTAGCCAGTATTGAGATGGAGAGACTTGGGGCGGAAGAAGCGTGAACCAACACAAGGACCAGACAGACACTACAGGTATACGGCCGGACAGGAACAAGTTGTTGATGAAATATCCCTCTTCTTGGTGGCAAGGGATGTGGCGAGAAGCGCTACCTTCCGGAAATGGAAAACTTGGTGCTTCAGTGCAAGGCGGAATTCAGGCGGAAACTGTGCTCTTGCAGCACAGTGAATTATGGCATTGGGGGCGCAAAGATGAACTGCCCGATGTCAGTCATACCTTATCAGAAACCCGTAAGTTAATGGATGAGGAACGATATTTGGAGGCAAGCTGGCATCTGACCCGTACACTGCAAGCAGAAGGTTACGCGTCCAGGCTTTCCTCCCGATATCCACTGGCTACCATGACGGTGGGCATGACGTGTAATAACGCTTTTCGCAAATATCGGCGGGAACTGGATATGGACACAGGGGAAGTTCAGGTGCGCTGGCAGGACGGAAGTCACAACTATACAAGAAGTCTTTTCGTCTCGCGTGCAGACGATTGTATTGTCTATGAGATCGAGACTCATAGAGTGAAAGATGGAGCAAGTGCGCAGGGAACAGGTGCGGCTGAACATTCATTGCTGTCGGGGACGATAGGCCTGCAATTCCCGCAGGGCGACCGGGTGAGAGAAGACGATGAGTTCAACGTACTAAAGTCGTCCATAACGATAAGAATCGATCGGGATCATAGTGGAGACTACCTGTGCTATGGCGGACAAAATGACGATGGACAGGACTACGGAGCGGTGCTGAGACTGATCCAATTGAACGAAATACCTGGTGCGAGTCATGATCAACAAAAGGAGAGCGAAACTAACGAAGACATGCTTAGTAGGAAACTTCATTTCCATACCTCTGGAAAAGTGCTTGTGCTTGTTAAAATGTTTGCTACGGGCAGACTAGCGCAGGAATGGACACGGTTGAAGCAGGAACTTGCATCGCTTGAGAGCGACTACAATACGTTGCTGGATCGGCATATCTCACTGCATCAACCGTTGTTTCGGTCCGCTGATCTTGATCTGGATGATGAAACGGATGACGGGCGCTATAATGAAGACTTGCTTCTGGAAGCCTATGAAGGTGAAGCACCTACAGGGTTCGTGCGCAAAATGTGGGCCTATGGTCGATATCTATTTATCAGTGGAACCTCTGAACATTGCGGATTGCCATTTGGATTATACGGCTTGTGGGGTGGAGATTATCGCTTGATCTGGGGCCACAATATGGCGAATGAGAATGTGCAAATGATGTATTGGCACACTGACGTAGGCGGTTTATCCAATCTGAATCGTTCGTTGTTCCGCTATTACAACGGATTAATGAATGACTTTCGGGACAATGCCCACAAGTTATATGGCTGCCGAGGGATTTACATTCCCGCTGGAACAACACCGGGTATTGGCGTGCCTAACCAGATTGTTCCGGTAATCATGAATTGGACGGGAGCAGCAGGATGGATCGCCAGACATTATTATGCACATTATCAGTTCACTGGGGATAAGCAGTTTCTGCTGGAGGAAGCCTTGCCCTTCATGAAGGAGGCCCTTCAGTTCTATGAAGATTTTCTGGTGCTGGGTGAAGACGGCAAATATAAGATATACCCTTCTGTTTCGCCAGAGAATACACCTAAGAATTTTATGCCTAAGCATGGACAGCCACTGGCCCACCCTATGCCTACAGCCATTAACGCCACCATGGACATTGCTATTATTAAAGAACTGTTACAGCATGTCATTGCAGCCAGTCGACTAACTGGAGTGCATACGACTAAGATTCCGTGCTGGGAAGCCATGCTGGAGCATATGCCAGATTATCTAATTAATATGGAGGGAGCTGTGAAAGAATGGCTGCATCCTGCGTTTGAAGATCGACGTGATCATCGTCATCTTTCACACCTGTATCCTGTATTTCCAGGACAGGAGGTCACCCATGAGGAACAACCAGAACTGTTTCAGGCGTTCGAGACAGCAGTTGATCAGCGAAGGCTTGGTGCTCAGAGTGGCTGGTCTCTTGCACATATGTCGTCCATATATGCTCGACTTGGCAATGGTGAGCGGGCGCTGGAAAGTCTCGATATTCTTGCGCGCTCCTGTGTACTGAGTAATGGGTATACCTTGCATAACGACTGGCGCAATATGGGAATATGTATGTCCATGCCCGCAGCTCCGATTCAGCTGGATGCCAATATGGGCTGGGTTAATGCAGTACAGGAAATGCTGCTCTATGTGTCAGAACAATGGATCAAGCTGCTGCCGGCTTTGCCAGAACGCTGGGTACGAGGTTCCATACACGGCTGGCGTATTCATGGAGGTAGTCTGTCCTGTACATGGAATCGGAGCACGGGCTTCTTCCGGGCAGAACTTGTCGCGGACCGGCGGATCAATACGAAGCTTCATATTCCTGAATGGGTGAAAGGATGCGAGATGCTCAGCAGAACTGCCTGCCTATGTGAACTGGATGAGAATGGCATCTATGAGCTTGAAATAGAAGCTGGAGGGGAACTAGTGTTGGAGCAGACAGCAGTATTTGATGCATAAGACGTATACAGAATTACCATTTAGGTGAGAAATGCATTAACACAGCAAAAAAACAGCGGCATTCGAAGACTTTAGGTACGAGTCTAAGATTGCTGCTGTTTTACGGTTAGAGAATGAATAATTAACTGGACTTTGAATCACCTGCGTTTCGATTGGCCTTCACATATTTAAGCTGCGCAACGATGATGACACTGATGATGACGAGCAGGAACCACGAACTAATTTTGCTAAAGCTAACCAGTTGCCAGGCATCATGCTGATCAGGATATTTCCAGGCATTGAAGAATGTAGCGATGTTCTCTGCAGTCCAAATGAAGAAACCAACAATGATAAAAGCAAGCGATAAGGGCATTCGATAGGTCGTTGCTCGTACCCGGTAAATAATCCAGGTTTTCCAGAAGACAATGAATACAAGCGCCGTCAGCCACCAGCGAAAATCGGGCATAAAATGATGAGTGAAAAAGTTAATATAGATGGCTGCTCCCAGCAACATGGAAGGTGCAAAACCAGGCCATCCGGTCATGTCCATTCGAAGTCTTCGCCACACCTGACACATAAAACTGGCTACACTTGCATACATGAATCCACTATAAAGAGGGACACCCAGGATTTTGGTGTAAGCTGGCTCAGGGTAAGACCAAGATCCCATCCATACTTTATAAATTTCCAGCACCAGTCCAATAATGTGAAATACACAGATGACCTTGATTTCATCCCGGGTTTCCAAGCCGCTTCGATACATCAGGTACTGCACAGCAAGTAATACGAGCAGAATGGCATCATATCGATGAAGGAAAGGAATCGGAATTACGCTTGAGAGAGCCAATGTTCCAAAGATCGCTACAGGAAATATGCAGCTCATCGCCTGATGATAGCCGAAATGAAGTAGCTGTATTAGAGATTTCAAGTCGAGTTAAACTCCTTTCCAAACATGTTGGAGCAAGATTCATTTACAATTCAAGGTTCTTCATCACGGTCGTTTTTGCCTACACTTCATAATATAGATATGATCCATGAATAAAAAGAGAAAAAAACGCGCAAATCTGTTCTTGTTATTAAACTTGAATCATCATGAGAACGCTCTATGAGAGGCGACAGGGTCACTCCATGTATATTCTCTTCTGGTTATGTTAAAATGAAATTCGTACAATTACATTAGACAAGGAGGCCGCTATGCAACCGATTAAACCTCAAGATATTCAGCTCCGGATCAATAATCTTGCTGATCAGGACTTATACGTACATCTAGAACTCACGTCAGGTGCTTACGCACAACACATGGACAGTACAAAACATCCAGCATCGGCATTCATTACCAATGCGGCCATACGATATACGCAGGGTTCTATTTCAGGTACAGGCCCATACCGTGTTGGTCTGAAAACAACGCAGGGATGGCTTTACGCCGAAGGACTTACACATATTGATGAGCAGGAACAAGAAAGACTGATTCTCGCCGGTCACGACAGCCAAGGTAAACTAGTTGTGGCGTTACAATTAAGCCGAGAGATGTTCTGATGAAAGCGGAGGATTGAATAACCATGAATACTACACACAACGAGCATGAGCGCATCTTGGTGGTATATCCACATCCAGATGATGAAGCTTTCTCTGTATCGGGAACGTTAGCCAAATACATAGATGCCGGTGCCCATGTAACCTATGCTTGTCTAACACTTGGCGAGATGGGGCGCAATATGGGGATTCCTCCATTTGCCAACCGAGTGACGTTGCCTGCCATCCGTAAAAAGGAACTCATCGAAGCTTCTGAAGCGATTGGTATTCAGGACCTGAGAATGCTGGGTTTCCACGATAAAATGCTGGAGTTCGAAGACCCAAAGTTATTGGAAGATACCATTATGTCGCTACTTAATGAGTTGAACCCCACGCTGGTCATTACGTTCTATCCAGGGTACAGTGTTCATCCCGATCATGATGCAACGGGAGCCGCTGTTATACGTACAATCGCTAAACTTCCTGTGGATGAACGTCCGATGGTTCACTGCGTTGCGTTCGCTAATAATCAGGAACAGTACATTGGCAAACCGGATGTATTCGTTGACGTATCCGAATTTTTGGATCGGAAAATGGCGTCGATTCGTGCCCACCGTTCACAATTCCAAGCAGCAGAGCTTGTAGGAAATCGTGAGCTGAATAATGAAGAAATCAAGAAACGTTTTGGCAGAGAAACATTTTGGACCTATCCATTTGAATAAATGATTCACCGGAAGTCGCACACGTTCAAACGGGACGAAGCAGAGGTTTATCCTGCTTCGTCCCGTTTACGTTAATCCATCATTGCGGCCCTTTGCGGGAGTAGATCAAACTATATCCGGATTAAATAGGCAAATCTTTTCTATCAAAAATAATAATTCCTGCAGCATACAGAAGTGCTGCAAGTCCTGCGAACACAGCCATTCCCACATACGTGTAGCTGTCACCTGCGAACAATCGCACTGGATCGAACAAGGAATATAATGACATATTGCTAATCCAGCTCAATGTTTCTCCTGAATCGCCCAGCATTTGCAGTAGTACAAACGCTACAGGAACACCGGCCCCGAATCCAAGGCTATACTTGCTTTCATTTGCCAAACAAGATGCAAAAAAACAGATGCCATTAATGGCGTAATACATCAGAAGGGCGTAAAGATTAAGCCAAATGAAATTGTTAATATCCATAAGCCCCGGAAACATGATAGATGATACAACAAGAGTTAGTACCGTAATCCAGCAAAAGATCGCTGTTATTGAAACCAGACTGTAAACCGCTTGGGTAACAGCAATGCGTTTTCTTGAGTTGGACGTTGAAAGCAGATAGGACATACTTCCTTTATCAACATGAGCGGCCATTATTCGGTGGTTCGTAATGATGGAAACAATCATGGGGAACAAATAGAGAAGAAGACTGTAAAGTGTTCCGGAAAGAAAGGTGAGCAAAGTGGTTCCAACGTTCATTCCCATAGCATTGATGAGCTCTGGAGGAAGCATGTTCAACATTTCTTTTAGTGCATCGACGCTATCCGGATCGAACATACCTATCAGCATAATGGAGTAAAAAGAATAAATGGTTACAATAAGAAACCAAATGAACCGATTGGCCCGCATGTTTGCTTTAAATAATGCCCAAGACATATTAAATTTGCTCCTTCCCATAAAAGTCCATGAAAATTTGCTCAAGCGTTTGGGGAGGGCACTCCATATCAATAACCTTACATTGGGAGAGTACCCTGAGCACTTGGTCATATCCATCCGTAATCTTAATCTCCACACGTAAGGGACCCAATTCAGTATAAAGGAGGGCGTTATTTTGAAGGACCTTCATATCCTCCGCATGCGCCAGAGCGACTACAACGCTCTTCGGCAGTGTCGTTTTTAGCGAGTTTATGTTCTCCACGGTTACGATTGACCCTTCTCGTATGATGCCCACACGTTCACAAGTGTGATCGACTTCATCAAAGAGATGGGAAGACATGAGTATCGTTTTGCCCCGGTTTTTTTCCTCAATAATCAATTCGACAAATCTTCTCTGCATCAGCGGATCCAACCCGCTTGTAGGTTCATCAAGGATAAGTACCGCAGGGTCGTGCATAAAAGCGGCGATCAACCCTACTTTTTGTTTCATCCCCTTGGACATTTTGCGGATCTTCTGACCCGAATCCAACTCGAATCGGTTGATTAATTGATCGCGGAGCGATTTGTCCTTACGTCCTCTTAAATCATCAATAAATTCCAGAAAATGCATGCCTGTCATGTTATCGTAAAATGCGATCTCACCAGGCACATAACCCAAATTCTTCTGTATTTGTGCTGCTTCCTTTCTGCAGTCTAAGCCGTTGATACTAGACATCCCGCTGGAGGGATTCACAAATCCCATCAGATGACGTAGAGTAGTTGTTTTTCCGGCTCCATTGGGCCCAAGAAACCCAAAGACCTCTCCTTCTTCAACGTCAAAACTCACATCCCTAATTCCCTTACCGTTTGAATAGATCTTGGTTAAAGAGTGGACCTTGATCATTGACCTCAACCTCCACGGATAATTATGTAACAATACTCTTTCCAGTTACATAATATTACTAGCTTGAATAGATGTCAATAAGAATATAACATAGAGATATCTTGTTACATAATTCGCGGAGGATAGGACGGTAGATTCCATGAATGGCTTCGAAAAACGCAGAGAACAGAAAAAAAAACAAATCCTGCAATCACTAATCGATATGATCATGACTCGAAATTTTAAAGAAATCGGTGTAAGGGAGATCGCGCAACATGCTGGTGTTTCTCCTGCATCCATATATAACTTTTTTGGAAGCAAAGAAGAATTGGCCAAGGAGATTTTTTACCATCAAATTGAGGAATCGGGAAAGGAATTCAGTCTTGTAATGAACTCCGATATTCCTTTTGAAGATAAGATGAGTAAAATGTATGAGGTATCCGTAAACAATCAAGAGACGTTGAATAGTGAGGGCATTAAGAATTTTATGTTCGAAGATCCAGCATTCAAAGAGCATATTGAGGATTATGCCAGAAACGTTGTCATCCCTGAGCTTATGAAGCTGATCGAACAAGGCAAAGCCGAGGGGAAAATAAAAGGAGGCGTATCGGCAGAAGCCATCATGATTTTTATGAATGGGATCATGACCATGTTGAGCGAACCATCTTTTGCAGAAAAACTTAATGTAAATGTGCGAAAAGACTTGGGCAAGCTGTTTCTTTACGGAATTCTGGGTAAGAGGGAAGAAGGAAATTAATGATTAAAATACACTCTCAATCAGGAAGTCGCCAATATGGCGGCTTTTTTGATTTACATCACAATATCGACACAAAAATGTAGCGTCTATAGCCTAATTGAGCTATATGGAATAAATATCATTTTAAGTACACTGTGATCAGGATTGTGATAACGCTCCATTTATTACGTTGCTTCAATGGATGAGGAACATGGAGAGTTGATTTTAAGTGGAATGGAGGGATGGTGTGTACAACCAACGTATACATGGGATTAACGCAAGACTCGTTGAATGTATTGCCACAGCAATAAGCAACTGTAACAAGAAGCCAGAATTGTGCGTGAAGATTCATGGGTAATCCTTGGACAGAACTAGATGAGTTCGACATTTGCAACAAAAGAAGGGTTACGGGTGTAATTTTTCTAATCGGAATGATGATGCTCCTACTATCTCTTCCGCACGGTGCAATCATGGCCTCCTCCGGACATCGTGAGCTCATTCCCCTTCAGCCTATGATTGACCGTTCTACACCTGGAGAAGTCATTAAACTTGCATCAGGTCGTTATTCTGGACCCGTGACGATTGACAAAAACATCACCATTCAGGGTGATCCTACGGTCATAGTTGTTAATGCGGAAGCCACCTCTACGATAATGATTCGCTCGGATGGGGTGAAACTGAGCGGTTTTACAATTGAACATGATACGAATGAACAGACTGCAGCGATTCAGGTTGAAGGGGAAAACAATGAAATCACAGATCTGCATATTCAGACCCAGGGGTATGGGATGATCATCCGGAATTCGAGTCAGGCAACGATTCAGCGGAACAACATTACGTGGGCCGGGTCTGATTCTGCTTCCAGTGGCCAGAAGGGCAATGGCATTGATCTGTACAACTCCCATGATAGCTACATTGAAGCCAATGAGATTACCGGCATGAGGGATGGAATCTATCTGGAGAACAGTCGCAAGTCTACTGTGCAAAATAACAGGCTGTTACATACAAGGTACGGCATCCACTGTATGTACATTGACGGCTCTTCTGTCATGGACAATACCGGAGAGGAGAACATGACAGGTGCCATGATTATGGGCGTCAAGAATACGGTCATATCGGGCAATTCTTTTCGCAAACAGAGTACCAATGTTCACTCCCAAGGGATTCTATTGTATGACGTACATCAATCCTCTGTTCACAACAATGTTGTGGAGGGTAATCGTGTTGGCATGAATATTGCAGAATCCTCAGGCAATGAGATACATGACAATGCGGTGCTTAGGAATTTTGTTGGCATACAACTTGTTCTGGCAGAAACTAATGAGTTTACACGTAACCAATTGGTGTCTAATGTCATTGAAGCTTCGGCGCTGGATAGCTCGAATAATGTTCTGATGGAGAACTACTGGGACTCCTTTCAGGGGCTCGATCTAAATCGGGATGGGATCAGTGAAATATCCTATGCCATCAATCCTTTTTATGAGCAACTGGTCAGTCGAAATTCAGCGTATCAGCTCTTTTTCCAATCACCGGGTATGGTCTTTCTGAGTGAGTTGTTTACAGAAGGCAGAGAACAATGGACTACCGACAAATCGCCACGAATGAGCATGGATACGGAATCTGATCTGCACATGTCAGTAGAAAGTGCTACAGATTCCAATGTGGTGTGGTTGTTCGGGTTAATTCTGTTGGGTATGGCAACTTTTCTAATCATCTATATGGGGGTATTACGAAAATGAACAAAAGTTTGAACAGAAGATGGTCCATGGTTATGGTACTTATGTTTGGCATGGTGCTGTTAAGCGCTTGCGGAACAAAATACGCGGCATTGCCGATCAATGAAGACGTGGATATCTGTGCGATCTGTAAAATGCAGGTGAAGGACGATGCATATGCAACACAGCTCACTACGAAAGACGGCCAAAATTACAAGTTCGATGATATCGGCTGCATGAACCAGTGGAAAACAGAAAATGGCACAGATAACATCGGCATGGACTATGTACGTGATTATAATGACAAGGAATGGATTGAATACAGCAAAGCCACGTATGTATACGACGCTTCATTACGCACGCCTATGGCCTATGGCATTCTTAACTTTAAGGACAAGCCCTCGGCTGAAGCTTTCATTGCAGAGCAAGGTGTGGGAACCATTATGACCGCTGAGGATCTTGCTTCTCATGACTGGAAGCAGAACACAGAGAGTATGGACATGATGGGTGAACATGGGCATGGTGAGCACGGACATGATGATGAAGGAGACAGTAATGAGATGCACCAGGAAGGTGAGAAGAAAGAAGAGTCAGGCCACTAAGTATGACAATAGAAAATGGTGATCAATGATGTCAGATATGATACAGATTGCAAGACGAGAAGTGAAAATGGGATTTCGCAATCCTTGGGCGTATTCGTTTCTGATCCTTTTTTGTACCTTTAGCTTAAGCTTGTTACTTCTGAATTCGCAGAATCTGGTTGAAGGATATTCAGGCACCACAGGTTCCATGTTGAATCTCATTCTCTACCTTTTGCCATTAATGACGCTATTCCTCGGTTCCTTCTCATTAACATCCGAAAAAGAAGATGGTAGCTGGCAGCTGCTGTCCACGTATCCCATCGGCACGATGTCTTTTATTGTGGGCAAGTATCTCGGGCTCTCGATTGTTTTAATCACCATTGTTGCGTTTGGATACGGCCTGATGGGGGTCATTAGCGGAGTGATTGGGAATCCACTGGATGTCATGACATATCTTCTCTTTCTGGCATTTTCCTGTGGACTGGTGTTGTTATTCCTGACACTGGCTCTCTTTATCGGTTCGTTGTCGCGTAATCGGTGGCAGGCGTTGACGATCTCCGTGACCGTATGGTTTTTCGCAGTCATTGGGTGGCCGACCTTATTGCTCTCTGTGCTGGGACTGATGCCTTATCTGTGGGTGAAACCGCTGCTGGTTATGTTCACGCTCATCAATCCGGCCGAGCTGGTGCGCTTGTATGTCGTGATCAAACTGGGGGGCGGCTCCATTTTGGGACCAGAATATTATCGATGGGTGGAGTGGGTGCAGCAACCCAGTGGCAGTTGGATTTTCATCGGGATATGCTTGTTCTGGATTGCCTTCTCTGTCGTAGTGGTATATGCAATCTGGGAGAGGGGGCGTTCTCATGGATAAAGTGGGACTCGAAGTGATGGAATTGTGCAAATCCATTAAAAAGCAACCCATTGTTCAGGATATCTCCTTTCGCATAACTTCAGGCCAAGTGCTTGCCCTCTGTGGAGGGAATGGCGCAGGGAAGAGCACGGTGCTGCGTATGATCGCGGGAATTCTCCGGCCTACCTCCGGTGAGGCTGTGGTGAACAATGTGCGATGGTTAAAGGAGCGCAAGCGTTATTCGCAGCAGATTGGATATATGCCGGACGATTATCAATTTAATCAGGGACTGACCGCAGAGGAAGTACTTCTGTTCTGGGCTTCTCTAAGGAAAGTTCCCAAGGAGAGAGTACAGGAAGTACTGACCATGGTAGGGTTGGAGGATCAAAAGAACAAACGGGTTACGACCTTCTCCAAAGGCATGCGCCAACGTGTGTTATTTGCCCAAGCTGTACTGTCCAAACCTCCACTGCTCATCATGGATGAGCCAACAAATGGATTGGACCCATTTTGGATGCAGGAATTAACTCAGCTGCTCAAGGGCATCAAACAGGATGGTCACATGGTCGTGTTCTCGACCCATCAGTTGGAGATTGCAGACGACATTGCGGATCAGGTGATATTCATGAACCATGGACGTAATGTTGGAGAGGGCTCGACTCACGACTTTTGTGATCAATTCGGTTCGCTCCATGCAGCATTTCATCAAAGTCTTGGTTTAAAGTGAAGGTGAGTTTATTGCAGAAAAAGAGTTTTAAAAGCAGACGTACACTTACAATTTTGATTGGTGTAGTTGCATTGCTCGCAGGTACATGGGCCATTTTCGAAAATGTATCGACACCCGAATCTCAGCGAGGCAACGCTATTGAAGCAGGTGCAAAAGCCCCTGAGTTCACAGCGGTTAATTCAGCAGGGGAACAAGTCAGCCTGTCCGATTATCAGGGCAAAGCCGTCATGATTAACTTTTGGGCTTCATGGTGCACACCTTGTGTAAGGGAGATGCCGCTCGTTCACCAGATTGCTCAGGACTATCAGAACGATGTGGAAACCCTGTTTGTTAACGTGGGGGAATCGAAGGGCACGATCCGTGAGTTTATGGATAAACAGGCGTTTGATTTTCCAGTGATTATTGATGTGACGGGCAACATATCAGGCATGTATCGTATTACAGGTTTACCGGCAACGATGGTTATTGATAAGGATGGAGAGTTCCGTCATATACTGCTCGGCGAACTGACCGAAGATACACCATTGCAGCAATGGCTGGAAGAGAGTATCTAGTCGTAAGCGTTGGATGGTGGTGAGAAAAGGGGCAGGAACGCCAGAGATCGCCATGTTACAAGTGAAATGAATGTACGTTAAAAGTAACCACAACAATAAAAGCATAAAAAGCCGGACACCCATTTAAAGAAGGGGTGTCCGGCTTTACTTTTGAAGTTATGCTGCTTTGCAGCCGATTACAATACAGCAGCTGAAGCGTGATTGGTACGAGCGATTCTGGTTGCGTCAACCATGTTACGCAGGGAAGCTACCGTTTCTTCCTGTCCACGGGTTTTTAATCCGCAGTCCGGGTTAATCCAGAACAACTTCGGATCAAGAACACGCAGAGCGCGTTCAATCATGCTGCTCATTTCATCCACACTTGGAACACGTGGACTATGAATATCATATACGCCAAGACCGATACCAAGCTCATACGTATTTTCTTCAAAACTATGAATCAGTTCACCGTGACTACGGGATGTCTCAATGGAGATAACATCTGCATCCATAGCTTCAATGGAATCAATCATGTCATGGAATTCGCAATAACACATATGCGTATGGATTTGCGTCGTTTCATGCACCGTGCACGTGGAGATACGGAACGCTTTGACTGCCCAAGCCAGGTAATCCGCTTGTTCATTTTCTTTCAGTGGAAGCCCTTCACGAACAGCCGGCTCGTCAACCTGGATCATACCAATGCCTGCCTGTTCAAGTGCTTCGACTTCCTGTCTCAACGCATACGCTAATTGATAGGCAATCTGCTCACGAGCAATGTCTTCGCGTACGAATGACCAGTTCATGATGGTAATCGGGCCAGTCAGCATGCCTTTGACAGGACGCTCAGTCTGCGATTGGGCATATTTCGTTTCTTCCACCGTCATTTCACCCGTAAACGCAACATCGCCGAAGATAATAGGTGGCTTCACGCAACGTGAACCATATGATTGTACCCAGCCAAACTGTGTAAAGGCAAAACCGGCCAGTTTCTCGCCAAAGAATTCAACCATGTCGGTACGCTCAAACTCACCATGCACCAGTACGTCAATTCCGATCTCTTCCTGAATCTTAATCCAGATATCAATCTGCTCCCGGATGAAGGCAGCATACTGTTCGTTGTTCAACTCACCTTTGCGCCACAACTGACGTGCTTTTCTGACTTCAGCAGATTGCGGGAAACTACCAATCGTTGTTGTCGGGAAGAGTGGCAATTGCCATTTGGCCTGTTGGGCTTCATGACGTTCTGCAAAAGGACGGGAGCGCTCTGGCTGTTGAACACTGATGGAAGCAACGGCTTTCTGTACAGCGGTACGGTTCCGATCTTCGGATTGCTGAAGCGCTTGAAGAGGGAGCTCTGCTTCTTCTATTTTAGCGGTAATCTCTGCACTTGGTGAAGATAAGGCTGTAGTCAAAAGAACAATCTCATCCAGCTTTTCATCTGCAAATGCAAGAGCATTTTTCAGTTCAGATGTAAGTTTTGCCTCACGGTCTGTCGTAACTGGCACATGCAGCAGGCTGCAAGATGATTGCACGATGATACGTTCAGGCGTCACGAACTCAGTTAATTCATTCAGCAAATTCAGTTTTGTTTGAAGGGAAGCTTTCCAGATCCCACGTCCATCAATAATACCTGCTCCGAGCACTTTGTCTGCCGGGAAACCGGATGTCCGAATAGATTGTGTGTTACCAGAGAGTCCGTGTACAAAATCAAGTCCTACACCTTGAACTGGCAGTGCAACAATATCGTTGTAGTTTTCGACAGATTCAAAGTACGTTTGCAGCATGATATTCAGGCCTGGAACGGCTGTGGCAAATGTTTTATATATTTTATTCAGACGCTGTACGTCTTCATCGCTTAATTTGGTTACCAGGATAGGTTCGTCTACCTGCACCCACTGAACGCCTTCGCTTGCAAGTTCTTGAAGCAATTGAGTGTAAAGTGGCAGCAAGCGATCCAGCCAAGCGTCTGTCTCGGATTTATCATAACCTTTGGAGAGCTTCAGGAAGGTTAACGGTCCAACAATAACCGGTTTGCCTTCAATGCCGAGTTTTTCTTTTGCTTCACGATAAGCGAGAAGCGGTTTGTTTTCCGTCAGAGTTGGGGAAGCCCCGTCCAGTTCAGGTACTATGTAGTGATAGTTGGTGTTAAACCATTTTGTCATTTCACTTGCTGCGGCATCTTTTGTTCCCCGAGCGATGCCATAATATACGGACAACGGAACAGAGCCACCATCATAAGCAAAACGTTTAGGAATAATGCCAAACATCACGGCCGTATCCAGGATATGATCATAATAGCTAAAGTCATTAACCGGAATGATGTCGATGCCTTTCGCTTGTTGCTTGCGCAAATGATCTATACGGATCTCCTGCAAACGTGCGTGGAATTCATTTTCCTCCAGCTTGCCTGCCCAGAACGCTTCCAACGCTTTCTTCCATTCCCGATCAGCACCAATACGCGGATATCCCAATACACTACTTTTTGTCATTGTTTAAAACCCCTCTGCTTTTATGTTACACAAAATTTATCACAGATTCGGAGTTATAATGTAATTCCATTAAATTATACCTAGTTATAGCCTAGGGCTATATCAAAAAGAATGTTTGGTATGAAGTATAGAACTTGAAGAGATCATTACGTTTGAAATAGACCCCACTAATGTTACAATGGTTAACTATGTTCATACGAATGATTAAAAGAAAGGAAGGCGGTACGCATGAATCTGTATCACATCCAGTCCACCGTGCACGGAGTCAACAGAGTAGCATCATTTCTGGAAGACAATTATATTGGTATTGCTTGGTCCGGTACAGGGGATCTGGAGCAAACGCCCCCGGAGCTATGGAAGGAACAGTTGGTTCAACACTATAGCTTGGATGAACCAGAATTGGCGAGCACACTCGCAACACTACATATGTTTGCTAACCTCATGCAGGATGGAGATTATGTAATAATTAGCGATGATGAATGGACGTATGTTGGGGATATCGGGGATTATTATTACGACGATTCCATTGGCACAGAAAACGACTTGATCTGTCACCGTCGGGGAGTTACATGGTTGGGTCGTATTCCTCTTGCTGAGCTGAATGACAAAGTGCAGGCACTGCAAATTGATTCAGCCATCCTTGCGAAGTTTGAGTATCCCATATCACAAGCACAGCTGGATCGAGGTCTTGCAGTCAGTGTAACAGCCGAAGCAACCAACTCTCTCTCAACAGGGGTAGATGAAGCCACGATTCAAACAGCTCTCCAGGTGCTGAGAGAAGCGTTACACAGTGAAGAAGAAGAGCTGCGAATTCGTGCGGCTACAGCCATTTTGCAATATGCCAAGCAATAGGAAGACTATGCTAAGACTAAGAATGGTTATTGGGTTTAGACGGTAACCAATCGCGGATCAGCAATTTTAATATTTATAATCCTTGAGTAAGTTCTGAAATCTGTTCATTTACATTCCCATGACTTCGTCCACCGTGATAACAAATCACAGATGTAATGTCGAGTTCGATATACTTTTTCAAAGAGTATCGAGCTGTCTCTGTATCCAGCGTAGTTGGTTCATGAATGCCTCCAAGCCTGCCGTCTACACTGTACATTGAATCACCGGCGATGAGCGTCTTGCTTTGCTTCAAATATAGACTGATATGACCTGGTGTATGACCAGGTGTATGAATAACGCGAATCCCATCGCAAAACGGCAGTTCCTGACCATCAGTCACCGTTTCATCTACTTTGCCCATTGGAGAATGCTCAAGGTAACCATCTTTGAGAAGAGGGAGCTGTCCCTCAATATATGGCTTATCCAACTTATGTGCATATATCTTGACTTGTGAGCCACACTCTTTCAAAATCTCGGGAAGACACCCGATATGGTCCACATCCTGATGTGTCAAAATCACTGCTTTAAGTTGGCTGATCGGCACACCTACCTTTTCGAGTTCGATACATAAATCGTCATATTGTCCAGGGAAACCGGTATCTATTAACACAGCCATTTCTTCATCCCATATCAGAACAGGATGAATTATATTCCCCTCAAAATCAAGCTGAAGCATTGCTATTCCCTTTGAAATTTCCATAATACCAGACCTCCGAGAATTGAAATTCATATACATCGTTGCTCGTTATATTTCTTATGTAAACGAATAAAGACGGCAATAAGATACGTTCGGGTACTTATAGAAATATTCAATGAATGAGGGAATTGACGCTTGCTGTTGGGAATGATAATTTAGATATATCATTTAAACCAATAAGTCCAATAAGATAAAGGGGGTATGTGGGATGACACATATCGTGCATGCAGCAGCTGAAGATATCCGAAGCGAAGATTCGCTGTTACTGATCAAGGAACTGAGCGAAGAACTCGGGTTGTTATATGGCGGTGATGGAACTGCGGGATTTCAACTGTCAGACGTTGAGGTGCCACGTGCGGCTTTTATCGTTGCCAGGATCGACGGGTATCCGGTTGGTTGCGGAGCACTTAGACCCCTTGATGAAACATCTGTAGAAGTTAAACGCATGTATACACGCAGTGGTTACCGCCGTAAGGGGATTGCCCAAGCTATATTGGCCGAGGCAGAGCGTCTTGCGAACGAACTTGGTTATACCAATCTGAAACTGCAAACAGGTCCCTTGCAACCAGAAGCTGCAGCGCTGTATGAGCGTGTAGGGTATTATCGAATTCCTGTTTTTAGTGGAAATTGGGACAGAGTGTTGGCCTACCAGAAAGATCTGGTACACGAAAAAGTATAATTCTACGGATCACAGCTTTTATTATGCTGAACCGACAGAGGAACACAAGATAAAAGTAAAAAAGTCGCCGATTGGCGACTTTTTGCATTTTAACATACTTCATTTACTTCAATTATTTCAATTGAAAATATAGCCAAAAGCGTTCAATCCGTTGCGCTATTATTGATCGAAGGGACTTGATGTTGGACACCCCATTCACATAGGCCTTCCAAAATGGGCAATAACGTTTCAGCTTTCGCTGTCAGACGGTACTCGACCTTAGGAGGGACTTGGGGATATTCTTTCCGCTCCACCATACCATCTGCTTCCAATTCTTTGAGCTGTGAACTCAGCGTTTTATACGTAATCGCACCAATCTGTCTTTTCAGTTCATTAAAGCGGACGGGCTGGTTTTCTGCCAGGAGATACATAATCACCATTTTCCATTTGCCACCAATGACAGACAACGTATATCCAAAAGGGGTATCTTGAATGTTTTTAACTTTACCGTGGTACTCAGCCATACTCATCATTTACACTATCCTTTCGGGTAGTACCTATCATAAAAGACCGTACTATTTATTTGTTTGGGCTCAGTTTATACTAACCTTACCTTGATGTAAAGGAGATATACGATGACTCAAAAAACAATACGTCTGCTTATGCCACAATGGCAAGGTGGAGATAATCCGAACTACTCTTTTGGAGCGGAACTGCTTGCTTGGCTCGCACCTGACAATAATCAACCTCTCATTCATGTTCCTGTTGAGGCTTATGATGGAACACCTCTGGTAAGCGAGAACGGGATAAAAGGCAGAACACAGCTACTTCAGCAATTGCTGGCTGCCCAGCATATTATTCAAGCTCACCAGCCTGATCGCATTGTCATGTTTGGTGGTGACTGTTTGGTTGAACAAGCCCCGTTTGCTTATTTAAATGAACGATATGGCGGAGAACTTGGTTTGATATGGATTGATGCTCACGGTGATTTGGTTAGATACGAAGGTTATGACAACGGTCATACTTTACCGCTCGGGAACCTTCTTGGGGAAGGAGATCCGGAGTTTGCCAAACATGTGAGTGTCCCTTTGAAGCCTGAACATGTCTTCATGGCCGGGTTGACAACCCTCACGGAACAGGAAACCGAAGTGATTCAAAGATTGGGTATCCGAACGGCTGGAACTGAAGAATTAACCCATGACATGGATTCGATTAAGAAGTGGATTAAAGTGACTGGTATCAAACATCTGGCAATTCACCTTGATCTGGATGTGCTTGATCCCAACATGTTCCGTTCACTGTTATTCGCCAAACCAGGGGAACCTTATGTGTTTTCACCAGCGGGAACCATGCAAATACCTCACTTGCTACATCTGATCAAAGAACTGTCTGAAGAAACAGATGTAGTTGGATTAGGAATAACTGAGCATATGCCGTGGGATGCCATTAAATTGAAGCATTTGCTTGGAGAAATTCCTATTTTGAACCAGTGATATAGGTTATAAGTCGCCAGAATATATCAGGATCCTGATATATTAAGTCAATATTGAGGAAGATCATCAATAGAAATATCAATATTATTATATGGGTGGTTCAATGCAAATCAGAATTCAAACAAACTGAGGAGAGTACACCCAGATGGTCACGTTATTGTTAATCATTATTTATCTCGCATTTATAGGGCTGGGATTACCTGATGCTTTACTTGGCAGTGCCTGGTCCGTTATGAAACACGATATACATGCGACAACAGAAATGGCTGGTTATATATCTCTAATCATTTCATTTAGTACGGTAGTGTCAAGTCTGTCTGCCAGCCGATTGTTACACCGGTTCGGAACGGGTAAAGTCACATTGTTCAGTATCCTCTCAACAACGATCGCGCTATTGGGATTCTCATTCTCTGAGAATTTTGTGTTTTTACTGATTCTGGCGATCCCTCTCGGTCTCGGTGCAGGTTCGGTGGATGCGGCACTAAGTAATTATGTAGCATTGCATTTCAAAGCCAAGCATATGAACTGGTTGCATTGTTTCTGGGGAATTGGCGCAGTGACAGGCCCACTCGTTATGGCATATTGGCTGAATCAAGCAAACAACTGGCGTGCAGGATACGTTACTGTGGGGTTGATTTTGCTTGGGATCGTGGTGGTCTTATTATCAACTTTGTCTCTATGGAGGACTTTTGAGAAGGGAAGAGTAGAGGGTTCAGGTGATGAGAAGAAACGCGTAAGCAACCGTGAGGCCATACGTATCCCCGGCGTGAAAATGTCGATGCTTGCGATGCTCTGTTACAATGGTTCCGAAACTGCTGCCGGTCTGTGGATGGCTTCTTTCTTCATTGTTAGCAAAGGAGTTTCTCCAGGTACTGCCGCAGCACTATCCTCCCTATTTTTCATTGGCATTATCTTGGGACGCGTAATCTCAGGTTTTCTTTCGACTCATGTATCCAGTAAAAATCTCATCAGGTATGGTGGAATCGTTGGATGCGTCGGACTGGTTATCCTGGTTATGCCGATTCCTTATTGGATTGCCGCAGGGGCTTTATTTATCGTGGGATTGGGCGGAGCACCGATCTATCCGAGCATTGTTCATGCGACACCGGAACGCTTCGGTGAGAAGGCATCTCCAAGTGTAATTGGACTTGAAATGGCCAGTGCCTATACAGGTTCAACACTCATCCCGTTGGGTATGGGGCTTATAGCCAGCCAATGGGGAATGTCAATGATACCCCTAATCCTGCTGATTCTGTTCAGTGTCATGTTCGTGGCTACAGAGCTGGTTAACAGAAACAACAAGGCTACGCGCCTGACCGTTTAGCTCTTGCTATAGGTCATTATGGCTCTGCCACTATACAACAAAGGAACAACCATCGCTGGTTGTTCCTTTTGGTGTGTGGACTTTTTTTATAAGAAAATCAGCAACAAAGTACCTGCGGCAAAACAGTAATACGAAAAGTATTTCAGGTTGCCTTTGGCCATAATGCCCATAAACCATCTCATGGAGAAATACGTGACGAAGAGCGTCGTGATGAATGCGATCAGATAAGGGATAGCCAGTTGTGACCGATTCGGATCATTGGCGATGTCGGATACCCCCATAATGAGTCCACCAATACTTATGGGAATGTACAACATGAAGGAGAACTTCAAAGCTGTTTCCTGTTTCATGCCGACAGCGATGGACGCAATTACAGTTGCACCTGAGCGGCTAATGCCCGGAATAAGAGCGACTGCCTGAGCCAGACCTACCAACAATGCATCTTTCGTAGACAGATCACCGTCTTGCTTGCGACCACGGAGATTACGAATCAGCCATAAGGCAACCCCGGTGATCAATAGCGCGATGGAAACGGTATATACGGACGAGAAAATTTCTTCAATCCGGTCCTTGAACAGGACTGCAACGACAGCAGCAGGGATCGTACCAATAATTATGTATAAGCAAAACATGAAGTCTGCTCGATATTCTTCTTTACGAGTACGTAGGTAACCTAGTGCACCAATGATCAACTTTTTGATATCTTCCCGGTATATAAAAATAATAGCGATGAGTGATGCCGTGTTCGTTAAAATCTCAAATGACAATCCATTCTGCTTGATGCCCATGAGTTTCTGAGCGATGATCAGATGACCGCTTGAGGAGACGGGGATTGGCTCCGTCGCACCCTGGACAATACCTAAAAACAAATACTTTATCCACAATATAATCTCTTCCATGTTTTCCTCCTTGAATACGTTTCATTGGCTTTCCAATGTGTTCCTTTATTTGTATTATTATTTACTCTATTGATGATAGCTGTTTAACGTGGTGACTTGCAAGTTAGAATTCATAGAGTGAGTGAAATAAACTTGTCTTGTAAAAACATTCAGAGCATGTTATCGTTGATAACGATTATCAATATCAATGAAGAGGTGGGTTTATTTTGCTGAAACAGAGAACACCAATATGGTTCATGATGGCACTCATCTTGCTACTAGTACTGAGTGCATGTGGACAGTCTGCCAAGACCAATAGTACAACCGCGGACAGCACCAATGCAGCTGCAGATACAGAAACCAAGACGGACTCGAATGCAGCGTCTTCCGCTGAAACCAGTGCCACTACTGAAGAAGAGCTCGTTACATATCAATCGGATGCAGGCGAAGTACAGGTACCGAAGAATCCTAAGCGCATTATTGATTTGACCTCATTTTCGACAGGCTACTTTGTAGCCCTGGATGCACCGGTAGTCGGCGCTTTATCAGGAGCGATGAACAACAAATATATCAAGGATCAACTTGCAGCAGCGGGTACCAGTGATCTGGGTGAAGAGCCTACACCAGAAAAACTAATCAGTTTAAAACCCGACTTATTTATTGTGTACACTGGAACAGAAGGCATCGACAAGCTGGAGCAGATTGCACCTGTCGTACAGATTACATTTGGAAAGCGTGATTTCAAGGATCTAATGCTTGAAATGGGTAAGCTCACCAATAGAGAAGACGCAGCTAAAGCTTGGAATGCTAACTGGGAAGCGAAGATCAACGAACTGAAGCCCAAGGTTCAGGAAGCTGTAGGCGATCGCACCGTTTCCATACTGAATCCGTACGCCAAAGGATTATTTGTATTTGGTCATAACTATGGTCGAGGCGGTGAAATTATTTACGGGGAGTTTGGTCTCAAGGCACCAGCCAAGGCCCAAGCTGAAGCGATTGACAGTGGGACTGGATGGGCTTCAATCTCCATGGAACTATTACCGGAGTATGCAGGTGATATCATCTTTACCAGCCCGTGGTCGGGAGATACAACTGATCCCAAGATCGTATATGACAATACATTGTGGAAGAACTTGCCTGCGGTGAAGGCAAATCATGTGTTCCAGCTTGACCCAACTTCAGACTCGTACAACGATCCGTTAACGTTGGAAGGTCAGCTGCAATTTATTTCCGATAGCCTGCTTACCGCGAAGTAAGATTAGACTGCATAAATGGTATTACTGGAGCATTTCCAAACGTCGTTACAAGACGGGGAAATGCTCTTCTTATGAGCTTAGAATGTATATACGTTGATCCTGGATGGATTTTGACCAATGTAATTAAGCTTGATACAATAGGATAACAGCTGGTGGACATTAAATATCAAGTGGGGTGATCTAGATTGCAGCAAAAGAGTGAACGTTTGGATGTTTGGTTGGCTTTCTCTAACATTCATACCCATCTGAACGAGAAGCTGGAACAAGCTCTGCTTCAACAATATGACTTATCCTTGAAGGAATTTTATGTGTTAAATTTCATATATAATGCGGAGGGTAAGGAATTACGCCTACAACAACTTCAAGAACTGGTGGGGTTGAGCCAAAGTGCTACTTCTAGGCTCGTCGTTAGGATGGAAGCCAAAGACTGTGGGGCGCTGGAAAGACATGCATGTGAAGATGACCGGCGTGGCATTTACACTCGTATTACGGAGCTTGGAGAGAATAAATACAAGAAAGCACTTCAAACGTTTAATCAGGTCTTGCAAACTGAATTGGAACAGGATGGATTTGAGACTCGATTAGAGAACCTCACTAAAGAATTGTTCTAAGGCCAGGGTGAATATAGGGTAATGTAGTCATTTACCCTATAAGAAGACTTGACACTCCTTAATATATCCTTTAAATTAAATGCATGCGCATGAATTCAATATAGATGCGGTGAATCATGTATAAAGGAGGCACTGAGTAGACTTTGATCCGAAACAAAATTTTCGACGATATCAGATGAGTTAAGAGAGGGCTATACAATGATTATGTTGATGCTTTTGACCTTCATTTTAGGTATCTTCATTGTTGTACGTCAATTTTGGCCACTGCGCAATCTTGAATATATAGATTATCAAGTATTTCTCAGACAAGAGCGTGATTTTCGGCAATATAAAGTGATCGATATTCGAGATGCGACGGATTATATGGCTAATCCTACTCCGGATACGATTAATATCTCATTGGGGCGCCTTGCTTTCACATGGGAAAAATACCTTCTTCGAGAAGATAACGTAATTATAATGTCACCTGGTATGCTTAAATCCAAAAAGGCTGTTCGTATTTTGCGAAAGCATGGGTTTGAATGTCTTTATGTGATGAAGTAAATGAACTAAAAGATAAATGCGTGTTCTTAATCATACGGAATTATTAAGCGAAGGCACTTTTTTGATGCTTGCGCATGCATTTTTATTTCATGAAAAGGGGAGTTTTATTTTGATGACAGATTTGTTTAGTCCATATTCTTTTAAAAGCCTGGAGCTTAAAAACCGTGTCGTAATGGCACCAATGTGCCAATATTCAGTTGAGCAAAAAGATGGTATTGCAACAGATTGGCATTATATGCACTACGTTAGTCGTGCCGTGGGAGGCACAGGTCTCATTATCATTGAAATGACAGATGTGGAGCCGGATGGCCGGATCTCAGATTATGATCTTGGGTTATGGTCAGATGAACAGATCCCGGCTTTGAAACGAATCGTAGATGCATGTCACAGTTATGGTGCCAAGGTCGCTATCCAAATCGCTCATGCGGGCCGCAAAGCAGAAGATGCCGAGGTTCCAGTAGCTCCATCGGCGATCGCCTTTGATGAGAATTCCAAGCAACCTCGAGCGCTTACAACGGACGAAGTAAAAGGAATGGTTGAAAAATTCCGGAGTGCAGTAGCGCGTGCTGTGAAAGCTGGTTTTGATGCGATTGAGCTTCATGGCGCACATGGATATCTGATTCATCAGTTCCATTCTTCACAAACAAACAAGCGAGAAGACGAATATGGTCAAGATTTAACGTTATTCGGACGGGAGATCATTCAGGCTGCAAAGGCAGAGATGCCAAAAGCCATGCCCCTGATGATGCGTATTTCAGCTAAGGAATACGTCGAGGGTGGCTATGGCATTAACGAAAGTTCCGAGTTTGCCAAAGCTTATAAAGAGGCAGGCGTTGACGTATTTGATATCTCATCTGGTGGCGAGGGACCTATTGGTGCATCGGGCAGACCAGGAACTCACGCAGCTTATCAAGTACCTCTCGCTAAAGCAATCAAAGAAGCTCTTGAAGTGCCCGTGATTGCTGTTGGAAGACTGGACGATCCGAAATTGGCGAATGCAGTTATCGGAAATGAAGAAGCCGATCTCGTTGCAGTCGGAAGAGGGCTGTTAAGAAATCCTTACTGGGCTTTGGAAGCTGCGTCTGCTTTGCGCAAGACAACGGACGTTCCAAAACAATATACGACTGGTTTTTAATGTATTAAAGACTTCACGTTAACGATTTAATGATCTTCATTAATCCTTGCATAGGGAAGGACTCCGACTGACAAAACAGAAGGAGTCCTTTTTGGGATTAAACTAGACAAGGTAAAGGAACGATATTAGCCAGTAACCAGTCAAGAGATGGTAGTCGTTTCATCGGCTCTGCCTCTCAAGCGTTTAATATCTTCTCTGGGCGGAAAACCGAACATGCGGGAATATTCACGACTGAATTGGGAAGGGCTCTCATAACCTACCTGAAATGCTACATCTGCTGCATCGGTGGACTTGGATAATAACAAGCGGCGAGCTTCTTGCAGCCTAAGTTGTTTTTGAAACTGAATCGGGCTCATGGCAGTCACTTCTTTAAAATGTCTGTGCAGTGAGGCAGTACTCATATTTGCCAAATCCGCCAATTCCTCAACCCGAAAATTCTGATCAGAATGTTTCATAATATATTCAATAACGTCTCTGATGCGATAGGTATGGCTGCCCTCCATGGCAGCTTGTTCCAGAGCAATCCCATGTGGACCTTTCAGAACTTTATAGAGAATTTCCTTTTTGAACAAAGGAGCGAGTAGTGGGATATCTTCCGAATGATTCTCCAACAAACGGGCTAACCTGACAACCGCATCCAGCAGAGACGGCTCAGCTTGGCTGACAAACATCGCACGTCTCGTTGTTTTCCGCGGTCTTGCTGGGAAATCGGAATGGTTCAATACCTCCAGAATCTCACTGGATGTGAATTCAAGTTTCAGGGCCAGATAGGGGGCCTCAGACGAGGCTTGAATCACTTGTCCACTAACCGGCAAGTCAACGGTTGCCACGATATAACTTCCTGGACCATACCGGAAACGATCCTGTCCCAGCAGTACCTCCTTCTCACCCTGCAAGATAATGCAGAAGGATGGTTCATTCACTCTAAATATAGGTTCAGTAACGACCGATTCACGGATTAGAAATAATGAAGGGATCGCCGTCAGGTGCACCCCATCCTTGTCAGAATAACGGTCAATGAATGTGGTTAATTCGTTCTGTTGTTCGTGTATTTGATCAGACATGCAAAGTTCTCCTTTTTCCCTCACAACATAATAATCACATTCTATCGTATATTGACCGAAGGCGGTAGAAAACGGATAGGAATAGGCAAACATTTGATGTGAATGGATAAGACATTCTGATTGCTGGTTGCATATTCACAATTACACAGGTCATGATATACAACAAGTACAGAAGATATACACTTACGGTTCAGCTAATACATGATCAGATGAGAATGAAAAGAGGCATTTGCATCTTTTATTTACTGATCGTTCCCGATGTGTTAGATTGATTTTGGGAGGGAAGTCGAATGGCTAGAAGTAAAGAGTTTGAAGTGAACGAAGTATTGGATAAAGCAATGAAGATCTTCTGGGAACAAGGTTACGAGAAGACGTCGATGAGTGACCTGGTTGAGCATATGGGAATTCATCGCAGAAGTATATATGATACATTTGATGACAAACATTCGCTGTTTTTGCAGGCAATGGATCGTTACAGAGGTAAGGTCAGCACCACATTACTTGCAGAAATCAAGGCATCCAAGACGGCAGTGGAAGCACTGGATAAAATTTTCGATGTTATGATCAGTGAAGCAGAGGAGACACCATCGGGTTGTTTGATCGTGAACTCGGCCGTGGAGCTAGGCGCACGTGATCAGGAAGTGGACAACCGATCTCTTGAATCGTTTAACGAAGCTGAGCGAATGTTCGAGCAAATTATTCAATGGGGGCAGCGGGAGGGAGAATTCTCTTCTGATCATGATGCGAAGGAAATGGCAGAGTACCTGCACAATATTTCTGTCGGCATCAGAGCCATGGCAAGAACCTCGATGGATAAAGAAAAATTAAATCGTATTATCCATGTATCGATGAAACTTTTGAAGAAAAGATGAGTAGAGACATATCACAAAAAGTAGCTTGAAATCCGTTAGAGGACTTCAAGCTACTTTTTTGTGCGCTATCTTAGAAAATAAAGCATGAACCATCAATTGGTGATGGCATTTTCCATCGGTTTAATTTTGTGAATCTCTTCGGTCCCTGCTTCCAAGGCAGTTTCATAATATGAGCATTTGTGCTCAATAACTTCCATGGTTCTTCTTAGTTCCTCCATTTGTGCTTCCACAATAGCTTTTCGCTCTGTAAACATGTCATATCTTTGCTTCAGCGTGGAGTCCCCTTCAGAGCACCATTCAATAAAGTCTTTAATGTCTTTAATAGGCATGCCGGTCAGCTTCAGACATTGGATGATCTTTAGAAAGTCAATGTCGGAGTCTTTGAACAAACGTGTTCCGCTCGTGGTACGTTCCACAAAAGGCATGAGTCCTTCTTTGTCGTAGTAACGCAATGTATATACCGTAAGGTCTAATTTTCTGGCAACTTCACCGATTGAATAGGTCATATAGAATGAATTCCTTTCTACTTGGGGTAGACTTCGAGTTAACTCTAGGATTGATCCGAGTGAATTTTAACATGTTGGATTACTGGATGTCAAAGTACGTTGGAGATAAAAAAATAAGATAAACATTTGACCTAGAGTTAACTAGAGGGGGTAAGATTATTTTGAACTTTAAATTACGAGGAGGTTATCCCATTGATTATAGCTAAAGCCAGAGCCGTTGACGGACCAGACCAACAATTCAGAAGTGCTGAAATTAAACGACGTGATCTGGATACCAATGATGTATTAATCGAGATTAAATATGCAGGTATCTGCCATTCTGACATCCATACTGCCCACGGTGAATGGGGCCCTGTGAATTATCCACTCGTTCCTGGACACGAAATTGCCGGAATTGTGACCGATGTAGGAACCGGAGTTTCCAAATACAAGGTCGGTGACCGAGTAGGGGTCGGATGTATGGTTGACTCTTGTGGTGAATGTGATAACTGCCGCAAAGGTGAAGAGCAATACTGTCTCAAAGGAAATATCCCCACTTATGCTGGGGTAGACAAATACGGTGAGCCTACGCAAGGCGGATATTCAACTCACATTGTTGTTGTAGAGGATTTCATTGTTCGCATCCCTGATAACATTGGACTTGATGCTGCTGCACCTTTGCTCTGTGCCGGTATTACGACATATTCACCACTGCATCACTGGGGAGCTGGCCCAGGTAAGAAGGTTGCCGTTGTAGGTATGGGTGGCCTAGGTCATATGGCTGTTAAAATTGCACATGCGATGGGTGCCGAAGTAACGGTTCTCTCCCAGTCCTTGAGTAAAAAAGAAGATGGACTGCAATTTGGTGCAGATCACTACTACGCAACAAGCGAACCGGAAACGTTCGAAAAACTTGCAGGGACTTTTGATCTGATGATTAACACAGTAAGTGCGAATATTGATATTAACGCTTATTTCTCACTGCTCACGCTGGATGGTACTCTCGTGAACGTGGGTGCTCCTGCAGAGCCATTAGCTGTTAATGTATTCTCTCTCATTGGTCATCGCCGTTCATTCGCAGGTTCCATGATTGGTGGCATTCGTGAGACGCAGGAAATGCTCGATTTCTGTGCAGAACATGATATTGCGCCTAATATTGAGGTCATCTCCGCAGACCAGATTGACGAAGCTTACAAACGTGTATTAGCTTCCGACGTGAAATATCGATTTGTTATTGATATCAGCACCATGTAAGTGTGAACTGTGTAATATTGATAGTTTAAAGATAGAAGAAAGCAGCTGGCCGCCAAGGTCAGCTGCTTTTCTGTTTTGTTAATTGAAGGTTTGAACGTGCATTCTATGCGGATCAGTTGCGTTCTTGGATAAAGGAAAACATCTAAAGTCTTTGCGGGTAAGGACTACTCTATGATCATAGATATCGGCCTATTAAAGAGAATTTTGTTGTTACAGATTCTTTTTGCATTGAAACAACAGATAAGGGGTATTGAATTTGATATTCATGATAGAATAAGATGAATTGGACAATATAAGTAGTAGATTTCTTGTTATAGGGGGAAACTAATGGAGACCTTTGCAGAATTTATAGCACGCATCGATAACCCGGAACACCAGGCACGAACAGAAGAAGTTTTGAACTGGGTCACTGAAAAATTCCCGAATTTAAAACAAAAAATAGCCTGGAACCAACCGATGTTTACCGACCATGAGACCTTCATCATTGGCTTTAGTGTATCCAAGCAACATTTGGCTGTTGCTCCCGAGAAGGCAGGAATTAATCGTTTTTCGGAAGAGATCACTCAGGCGGGGTATGATCACACCAAAGAGTTGGTGCGAATGAAGTGGAAACAGGAGATAGATTTTTCGTTACTTGAAAGAATGATTGAGTTCAATATAAAGGACAAGGCAGAATGTTCAACATTCTGGCGCAAATAAATCGCGATATAAAAAGAAGACCCCCAACTTTCGGATACGGAAAGAGGAGGTCTTCTATAGTTTAAGCAAAAACGATTATTGAGCACCTACAACAGGGTGAGGTACATAGGGCTCTTCAAGGAATGAGACGTCTTCTGAGGTCAACTTAACAGAAAGAGCATCTACCGCATCTTCCAGATGCGATATTTTGGTGGCACCGATAATTGGTGCCGCTACAGTATCTTTTTGTAGCAACCACGCAAGTGCAATGTGTGTACGAGGGACACCGTATTTTTCTGCAATGGATGCAACTCGTTTAACAACAAGCCGATCCGCATCACTTGTCGCATTGTACTTGGATTTCTGAATTTTGTCTGTCTCGGATCGAAGTGTTGATACGGACCAGTCACGGGTTAACCTGCCTGAAGCAAGAGGACTGTAGGGAGTCACACCAATCTTCTCTTCCTTGCATAAAGGCAACATTTCTCGTTCCTCTTCACGATAGATGAGGTTCAAGTGGTTCTGCATGGAGACAAACTTGGTCCAACCATGTTTCTCTGCTACATGTAATGCTTTTTGGAACTGCCAAGCGAACATGGCTGAAGCCCCAATATATCTCACTTTACCGGACTTCACCACATCATGTAAGGCTTCCATGGTTTCTTCAATAGGCGTATTGTAGTCCCAACGATGGATGATATACAGATCTACATAATCCGTTTCCAATCGTTTCAGGCTTTTATCAATCTCACTCAGGATGGCTTTTCTGGAAAGGCCAGAACCGTTGGGCCCTTGATGCATTTGTCCGTGTACTTTGGTAGCAATGACAACTTCATCCCGATTTGCGTAATCTTTTAACGCCCGACCAAGATATTCCTCACTTGTACCCAAAGAGTATATATTCGCTGTATCGAAGAAATTAATGCCTAGATCCAACGCTTTTTTGATCACCGGGCGAGAATTTTCTTCATTCAGTACCCATTCATGAACCCATTTACTGGCGTCCCCAAATCCCATACAACCTAGGCAAAAGCGAGATACGTCCAAGCCTGTGTTACCAAGTTTCGTATATTCCATATCATGTTCAAATCCTTTCTAATGTTTATTATTTCCACCTGTACGGTGATCTATATACACATTATTATGTCATATCGAATGAACCAACCTGTACCACATTTCTATCAAAGTTTTGCCTATTCCTATCACAATCTCTGAATCTGAATCAGTCGAGTCCATTAAAGTTCTCATATAAAAAGAACAAGCCATTTGTTTCTCTGGTTGGAGATTCAAATGGCTTGTTCATAAAATATTATTTAATCATTGTTTGATGAATCCAATCGCTTATTTGGGTTAATTTAAGATTGGCTTTGATGTTATCATCCAACTCTTGATACCGTGGAAGAAGATCTGTATGCCCATCAATCCATTGGTACAATCCTTTCAGACCTGCTGCTGTCTCACTTCCCAACAAAGGCTGAATCGCTGCTTCAAAATGATCAAAAGGTAGAGACATGAAGCTGATCTTTTCACCTAATACAGCACTGAATTGTTCCGCTAATTGTGCACCTGTCAGGGCTTCTAATCCGGGTGCTGGGATAATGCTTCCTGCCAATTCCGAATGAGTCAAGGCATAATAGTGGAATTGAGCTGCATCGTTTAAGCTAATCCAGGAGATCGGCTTGTCTGCTGGTACCGGGTAGGCCAAAACGCCATTGTTCAGTATTCCGGGAATCAGGAAGTTTTCCAAGTATACAATGGGTTCCACAATGATATATGGAAGACCACTTTGCTGCAATTCATGGATAACTTCACGTTTCAATTCAATTCCTTTGGAATGGGTGATAGGGTCAGGAACATAGGTACCCGTGTTAACTACAATCAATTTAACGTTTGCCTGTATAGCAGCATCAATTGCATTTTTGGTATATTGTCTGATCTTATCGGAATTGAACTCCACCGGCAGGTTCAGGAATACTTTACTTACACCTTCATGCGCCGTATGGAGCTGTTCTACATCTGATAGATCCCCGATGAAAGCTTCAATGTTTTGTTCCTTTAGTGTTTTGGCTGTTGCCTCATTTCGAGTAATCGTGCGAACCTCACAACCGTGTTGAACGAGTAATTGAGCGACAGCGCCGCCTTGGGAGCCCGATGCTCCATATACTAAAAATCGATCATTCTGTGTCATAGTGGTCAATAACTTCCTTTCAATATGTCATTGGAATGGATGAGTTAACACTCAGCATTGACCTCAGCATAACGGATTTAGAATAGGAGCGTAAGTACGCACATTAATGATATAAAGTATCCCTTGAGATACTATGGGAAGGCGTTTTACATATGTTTCGATCCCCAATCACCTAGCTGAAACAAGATCGAAGTCAGGCTTTGTCCTTTTTCTGTAAGGGAATATTCGACTTTAGGCGGAACTACAGGGTGGGTAACACGGTTTATCAAACCAGCTTCTTCAAGTTCTCGTAATTGCCTGGTTAACGTGCGATGCGTAATGGGGTCAAGCATTTTCTGCAATTCATTGAATCGAATTGTTGAATGGCGGATGAGCCGATTTATAATTAATAGCTTCCATTTCCCACCAATCATATTGACTGCAAACTCAACAGGACAACGGTCCTCCAGAGGTTCTATATTCATGTTTATGTATCCTCCCAAAAGCATCAACTTATGCTTCATGTTTCGTTCATTTTATCGAATTTATAAAGGGGTGTATAGCTTACTGCATTCAGGGGATGAACTATGCCAAGGACACAAAAAAAGATGCCCCCAGTGTAGCTCAAGAGACATCTAGTTAATATGAATTATTTTTCAATTCAGACAGAACAGAAAAAAGCATTGAACGTTAAAAAAAGCCATGATATAATCTATAGCGCAATTGACATTTATATTGAATGTAAAGGGTGAATCATTATTTCTCCTAATTTAATTTTACATCCGACATTCCGATTTGTCAATGCTCTTTTTTTGGTCCTAATAAATGGAAAAGGGAGTGGACTCATTCATGGATAAAACAGTGGAATGGAAGTTGGAAGAGGAAAGACTAGTGCAGGTGAGGAACAAGCTTCAGGCACGACTCGACGAGTTAGAACCGAAGGTTGCCGGTCTGCATGAACAGGCTGCCGAAATTCGTAAACGGTTCTGGGAAGAAGTGACGATTAATACGGGGTCGTACACGGATTTTGAAGATGCATTCTATACCATTAATCAGCAGTCCAGGGTGTTGGCCGAGAGGGAGCGCGGGCACAAGCTGTTAACACAACAATGGAAAAATACAAAGAGACTGCTTCCAACGCCGTATTTTGGCCGTTTCGACTATAAGGAAAAAGGCATGACATTGACTGAACAGATCTACATCGGCGTATCATCCTTCATGGATGAAGATGGATTGAATTTTCTAATCTATGACTGGCGTACGCCAATTGCGAGTCTGTACTATGATCACTCTCCCGGGCCAGCAAGTTATGACACACCTTCAGGACGAATCGAGGGCAAGATGGAGCTCAAACGACAATTCCAGATCCAACATGGGCAGCTTCATAGCATGTTTGATTCAACTGAGACGATTGGTGACGAATTGTTGCAGCAAGTGCTCGCCAAGGGTGCAGACTCACAAATGAAGAGCATTGTAGCAACAATCCAGAAGGAACAAAATGCCATTATCCGTGATGACCGAAGCCGAATGCTTATCGTTCAAGGGGCAGCGGGCAGTGGCAAGACGTCCGCTGCGTTACAGCGAGTGGCCTACTTACTGTATAAACACCGCCAGACCGTTAAAGCAGATCAAATTGTACTTTTCTCGCCGAATCCGATGTTTACCAGTTATATTTCCACCGTGCTTCCGGAACTTGGCGAAGAGAACATGCAGCAGACAACTTTCCAGGAATATCTGAATTATTGGCTGGATTCCTCCATACGACCAGAGGATGCCTTTGATCAAATTGAATATGTGCTGATAGCTCAGAATGATCCGGGATATGAAGCTCGTCTGGAGGCGATCAAGTACAAAGCTTCCGAGACATTCCTGCAAGTGCTCCAAAACTACGGTAAGTGGTTAGGAAGAGAGGGGATGCGGTTTAACGGGATTCAATTTCGGGGACGTGAATTCATCACTGCGGACCGAATTAAGACTCAATTTTACAGTTTGGATCAAAATCTTACCTTGTCCAACCGTATTCTTCTTTTGCAGGAATGGTTGCTGAGAGAACTTGTTTCGCTGGAACGTCTGGAACGGGAAGCAGACTGGGTTCAGGAGGAATTGAATTATCTGGACACGGATGAGTATGTGGAAGTTTTCCGCATGCTGCACAAAGAAAAGCCTGTGTTCGATGTGGCGGAAAAATACGCAGCACGAGATAACGGTAATAACAGCGCAGAGCAAGATGAGGGTGCCTTTAACTTTGGAGTGCGGGAAGAGGAGTTGCTTCGTCAGAAACTGGTGAAAGACATGTTTAAACCGTTAAGAAAGGGCGTGCGGAAATTCCAGTTCGTGGATGTGAAAGGGATATACGAACAACTATTTGTAGATGAAGCCGCTTATCGGGAACAAACGAATGGGGCAATCCCCCCACAGCACTGGCCTGAGATTTGTAAACAGACCAAGGCCATGATCCTTCAGAACAAGCTGTTTCATGAGGATGCTACTCCATATTTATATGTAAAAGAGATGATCGAAGGCGTACGGACGAACACAGAGATTCGTTATGTCTTTGTCGATGAAGGTCAGGATTATTCGGCGTTTCAATACGAATATCTGAAGAAACTGTTTCCTCGTGCCCGCATGACGGTGCTGGGGGATTTCGGGCAAGCGATCTTTATGCAGGCTACGGATTTGGCAGCATCCAACTCGCCGCTGGTTCACCTTTACGGAGCAGGCGAAACTACATTGATCCGGCTGGTACGCAGTTATCGTTCAACCAGAGAGATTGTTGAATTCACGAAATGCATGCTACCAGGGGGAGAAGAGATCAGACCCTTTGAAAGGGGAGATCAGAAGCCTCTTTTAACAAGATTGGAGGATGATAAGCTGCGTGGTGCGCAGATTCTCGCAGACATCGCCGTGCTTAAGGCGGAGGGGTTTGATTCCATCGCTGTGATTACAAAGACTGCGGCTGAAAGCCGTGACGCCTATGAAAGGTTACGAAGTCAAGGCGGCGAAGGGTTACAGCTCATAACAAAGGACACACAGATTTTCGAAAAAGGAATCATGGTTATTCCTGTGTACCTCGCCAAAGGCGTTGAGTTCGATGCTGTCCTGGTCTATGATGCTTCACCCGTTGCTTACAGCCAGGAATATGATCGCAAGCTTCTGTATACGGCATGCACACGAGCCATGCACCGACTTCATCTATACACAACGAGTGAGTGGTCACCGTTTGTGCAGGCGTTACCTGCGAATCTATATGACATAAAATCATAATCCATATGTAAATCCATTTTAAATGAAGGACAAAGAAAATGCGCGGAGCCTTTTTTCAAAGGTTATCGGGCATCTTCTTTTTTATAAAGAAATGAATCATAAAAGTTATTCTTTACTGATCGTTCCTGATGTGATAGATTGTTATTGGGAGTTATGAGAATGATCATTCTCATAACAGCTCAAAAATGAATATATTCTCAATGAGAGGGAGTAATAATAAATGAATATTTCCAAGCAAGTAGCTATTATAAGTGGGGCTAATCGAGGGTTGGGCAAGGAACTTGCTCTTGAATTGCTGGCGAGGGGAACCAAAGTGTATGCTGGCGCCCGAAACCCTGAATCCATTGATCTGCCGGGGGCTATTCCACTGCAACTCGATATTACGGATCCACAATCTGTCATGGCTGCAGCTGAGGTAGCTAGTGATGTAACCCTTCTAATCAATAATGCTGGTTCCGCTACGGGTGCTTCTCTGCTCACAGGTGAGCTGAACGATATTCACTTGGAGTTCAATACACATGTATTCGGTACGCTTTCAATGATTCGTGCGTTTGCACCGGTGATCGAGAGGAATGGGGGCGGTTCGATACTGAATATCCTGTCTGTTCTATCTTGGCTCAGCCTTGGTAACTCAGGTGCATATTCAGCTGCAAAATCCGCTCAGTGGGGAATTACGAATGCATTACGTCTGGAATTAGCCCCTAAGAACGTTAGCGTTGCCGGATTGCACGTGGCGTTCATGGATACGGATATGACGGCAGGTATCGACGCACCAAAAACAAGCCCAACGGATATTGCCAAAATTGCAATAGATTCCATCGAAGCGGATCTCTACGAGATTATTGCTGATGATACTAGTCGGAATGTACAACAGGGTCTTGCTGGTGGTGTTGCTGCCCTTTACCCGCAATTGTTTCAAAAATAGAGAGGAGTAGATACATTTTCTCGCTATAAATAAAGCAACCCCCACCAGATATGGTGGGGGTTAAGTCTGTCATGAATTCTCCAATTCCATTCCTTCAAGAACGGTGAGAATATGAGTTTTAACCTTTAACTGCACCGGCAGTAAGGCCGCTGACAATATATTTTTGCCCGAATAGATACAGGATGAATACAGGCAGGGAAGTAAGCACGAGATTGGCGAAGATCAGGTTCCAGTCCCGGCTATATTTGCCGTAGAAATTGTAGATTGATAGTGGCATCGTCCAGGTGGAGCTGTCTGTCAGGAAGTACACCGGAATTGTGATGTCATTCCAGACGGACATAAACACCATGATGGCTACCGTTGCGTTAACGGGCAGGATGAGCGGTGTGACGATGCGGAAGAACACGCCGAACACACTTGCCCCTTCCAGAAATGCCACTTCGTCCAGTGCTCGTGGAATGGTTTTAATGAATCCACTATACAAGAATACACTGAAGGCTGTATTTAACGCGGCATAGATCAGGATGACACTAGTGATGCTACCGTAGAATCCCAATCCCTGTACAACCCGTATGGTTGTAATAATCGACATTGGCGCAATCAATCCCATGAAGAAATACATGTAGATCGTGCCGGATAGTTTGGTTTCCCGACGTGCCAGAATGAATGCCGCTGCCGAAGAAGCGACGATATTAATGATGGAAGATACGCCAGTAATCAAAATGCTGTTGAAGAACGCTCGCGACAGTCCGCCTTCCTGGAAGACACGAACATAGTTCGAGAACTGCCATGTTTCCGGAAAACTCAGGGAGAAGCTAAGCACCTCGGCGCTGGTTTTGAATGATCCAAAGATCAGAATGACAAGTGGCAACAGAACGATAAGAGAGGCCAGAATCAGGAAACCTTCCACGATATAGTTGCGGATGGCGAGTTTGCGTGTATAGCCCATGTTATTCCGTAACCTCCTTACGCCGCATGAAGATCAATAGCGGTATAGCGATAATGGTAACGACCACGAAGAGAAGGGTGTTGACCGCCGTACCAAGTCCCCAGTTGCCTTCGCCGAAAGATCGCAGAATGATCGTACCTACGACCTGGGAAGCGTTACCAGGGCCACCACCGGTCATGACATATACTTCGGAGAATACTTTGAGTCCACCGATCAAGGTCAACATCAAGTTAATGTTAATCGCGGGCAGCAAGAGTGGTAGTGTGATTTTGAAAAAACTTCTCCACGAACTTGCGCCATCAATCTTGGCCGCTTCATAATACTCTTGAGAAATGGACTGCAGGCCCGCCAGATAGATGGCCATCTGGAACCCGGCACTCTGCCAGATCGAGACGATGGCAATCGTCCAGATCACAATCGATGGGTTGGTCAGCCAAGCTTGGCTTAACGAATGTAATCCTACAGATTCCAACAAATTGTTGATTGTACCTTCGGTACGCAACATCGGAGTGAACAAAATACTGATCACTAGGATGCTGAGAATGGAAGGGGAGTAAAAGATCGCACGCAGCAGGTTCTTTGTTCTTAATCGCATGTTAAGTCCTACGGCCAGCAATAGGCCGATGACATTTTTGCCAACGACGGTGACGATTGCAAATATCGCCGTGTTTTTCAGCGCCAGAATTAGTGTTTTATCTGAGAAAATTTTCTTGAAATTATCCCACCCGATGAACTTCAGCTCCAGCCGATCCAACCGCCAATCCGTGAATGAATAATAGAAAGCGGCGAGAGCAGGAACAACAAAAAAGATGGAGTAGATAATCAGTGCGGGAAATATCATGTAATACGAGTACAGATTTTTAGTCCTTTTCATGTCTCACACTCCGTTATAGCCAGGCAGCATAACGGTCGATCCTGTTATGCTGCCTTATATTTCATTCTTTAGAAACCTTCTACACCTTTATCCTGCATCAACTGACTGAACTTCTCATCCCAGGATTTCAGTACTTCTTCCGGTGACAATCCGCCTGCGAATTGATCCTGCAACAATCGGTACAGTTCGCTGCGATCAACCAGCATGTATGCATCCGTTGTCAGCACAGTTTTCTTCGGCGTAATATAATTGTCTACAATATCCTGTTTGTAGGCTGGCAGTTCCGGTGTAGTCACGTCACTGAAATTGGATACGTATCCTTTGGAATCCACGATCTGTTGTGCGACATCCTTGGAAGCGATATAGTCCAGGAACTGTTTGGCTTCTTCCAGATGTTTGGATTTCTTCGGAATGAACAGTTGTCCGCCCAGTGGACTTGCACCTAGACTGGCATGATCCGACGATGGAATCGGGAATACGCCCAGTTCCATATTTGGATCTTGCTCGGCCACGCCTTCAATTAACCAATCGCCCATAAACATCATGGCAACTTCCTTGTTCAGGAATTTACCTACGGCCATGTCATAGCTGTCGCTAAGCACATCGGTGTTGGTGTAACCTTTGGTGTAAATTTCATATTGTTGTTCCAGGAATGTTTTGAATTCCGGGATATCAGACCATTTTTTCTTATTGCTGTTCAGCTCATCAAAAAAAGTCGGTTCATTTTTGGCTACAAAATCGGCAAAAGCTGCAGCAGGCCAGATGTTGGCAGCCCAGGCATCTTTGTAAGGCATGAATACGGGAGTAATGCCACTTGCTTTGATTTTTTCACAGAGCACCAGAAATTCTTCGTAGTTGGTTGGGATCGACAACCCGAGTTCTTCAAAGATTTGTTTGTTATACACGACCCCTTGCATCCCCGTATCTTGGCTAACATGGAAGCTGTAGAGGTGACCACCAGAAGAGAGGACGTCTTTGTTCACGATTCTGCTCGCCCAAGGTTCGTTATCCAGAATCTCGAAGTTACGTTCAAGGTTCAGGTCCGTGACTGCGCTCGCCAGATTATATTGAATAATGTCAGGTGTTTCATCTACAGCCAGTTTGGTTTGCAATACCGTCGTTGTTTGTTCCGCTGGAATCAGCTGCAAATTCACGCGAATATTCGTTTGTTTTTCGAATGAATCAAGAATGTCCTGCTGGATGAAAGCAGAGTCCTGAGAACTTTTAGAGATGGCCAGCTCCAATGTGACTTTGCCACTCTTGCTGTCCCCACCAGCAGCTGTGCCGGAATCCGTATCTCCTGATCCACAAGCCGTTAACGAAACCGATAATAAACTGGCCAGAATAATAGAAAGCGCTTTTTTTCTTTTTATTGTTTTCAATGCAAATCCCCCTCTAAAACGTTTGATGAATCCGTTCACAAATTTGATTATAGATTCTTTTATCGCCTCGGTACATGTCTGTGCTTGAACGTTGATGTGTAAAATCCTGAACTTGAAATCGCTATCATTTCATGGAGTACCGTGATACAGTAGGACATAAATCTAAGGGATTTCACATCATGTCAGAACAGGAGGGTAACTCTGAGAATGGCAAAGCTCATACATAAGGCAACTCAATTCAGTTTGCAGACAAAGGTGTTTTTGACATTTCTGGCTCTACTTTTGTTCGTGCTGGGCTGTTTTATCGTGTATGTCAATGTGATCGTTGTCCGCCCGCTCAAACTGAAAACAGAGCAGGATACGCTCGTTACAGCTACGAAGGTAAGAGAGCAAGTTGATCTCTACGTAGAACAACAGAACCAGATGTCACAGCGAATATTATCCAGCAAAAATATATTTGCAGCCATGGACAAGAGCTCCTCAGCGCATAGTAATTATGAAAGGCTGAAACAGATTCGGATCATCAAAGATATCATGTTTCAGGCCATCGGGCCGAGTATGAATATCAAGGACATGTCCATCTATGACAATCACGGGGTTCTCCTGACATCATATCTGGGTTCGGGCAATCCTCCCGCAATCCTGAACACCATGATGGAGAGTAGTCAGATCGGACGAGATTGGACGGAAAGTGGTTTTGTTCTGCTGCGTCAAGATGATACGATCTCCTTTGTGCGCACGATCAATGATCAGAACGGCAAGGTGTACGGTTACCTTAGCATCCAGATGGAACAGGCCTATATACAGAACCTAACGGAGGGCATTACCGCTGGTGATGTCTATATTCTGAATACACAAGGGGAGCAGATGACGGGCTCGGAAGCAGGTGTGACATTTGCCAATTGGACAAAGCCTGCATCAGACGAGGGACTGGATGTGGACAAAAATGACAATTATATCACGCACTCCACTTCACCCAGTACAGGTTGGATCACGTATATCATAACGCCCAAAAAATCTGTTCTTGGCTCGATCCATTCGGTTCAGACGATGTCCATACTGCTGATTACGGCACTGATGCTGGTTTCATTTGTGTATATCTTCCTGTCGACACGTAACCTGCTGCTGCCTATCCGCAAGCTGCGCGGTCAGATCTGGCGCATGAACTACAGCAATATGAATCTGAAAGTGGATGAAACGCCGAAAAATAACGATCTCTTATTGTTGAATGAAGCCTTTCAGGATCTGATGGAGAGACTGCAGCAGTCAATTGACCGAGAAAAATCAGCGCTTCATGAAGAAGTAAAGGCGCGTAATTCGGCGCTGCAAGCCCAGATTGCACCTCATTTTATTCATAATGTTCTATACCTGATCAGTATTGCCGCCCAAGAGGGGAAGACCAAAGTTGTATCGGATATGTGCAAACATCTTTCGGACAGTCTGCGTTATATTGTCTCTTCACCCTACGCGCATGTGACTTTGGCTGAGGAGCTTCAACATACGAGACATTATCTGTCCCTTGTACAACAAAAGTACGAAGAGGATCTGGAGTGGGACATCCGTGCAGACGAGCTGGCGAACGAAATCCGGTTGCCTCGCTTGGTCATTCAGCCATTTGTGGAAAACTGCATTGAACATGCCTTTGCCAACACCGCGCCGCCTTGGCGTATCCAGATTACCGTGAAGCAATATAACGGATTATGGGCTTTGGAGATCAAAGATAACGGTGAGGGCTTTCCACCGGATAAGATCCAGGAGATTTTAGCCAATATTCAGGCATCGGGTTCCGGTATGAACCAGACTGCCAATCGTGGAACAGCCCTTGGTAACATGGGGATTATCAATAGTGTCAATCGACTCAAACTAATGTATAACAACCGGCTCTTTATTAATATATTTAACAATCATGCGGAAGAGCAACATGGAGCAACGATTCAAATCATCGGCTCACTGACAAAGGATTTTTACTAGCGAGGAGAGACAGACGATGTATAACGTTATGATCGTTGAGGATAGCAAACCGATATTACGTAATATTAAAATGCTCTTGGAGACGCTGAGCTTCCCGATTCGTGTAACAGCTACGGCAACCAATGGAGAGGAAGCCTTGGCAGCGATCAAGCAGTCACCGATTGATCTGCTGTTGACAGATATACGAATGCCGAAAATGGATGGGCTGTCCCTGATTGAGCAAGCCAAAATTGCCAACCCAGATCTGAAGGTCATCTTGATTAGCGGTTACAGCGATTTTGAATACACAAGAAAAGCATTGAACCTGCAAGTGTTTGACTATTTGTTAAAACCTGTCGAGCGAGAGGCGCTTGAAGAAGTCATGGGTCGGGTAATTGACCAACTTGATCAAAAGATGTCCAAGGAACTGCTGGATTTGCAGGAAATCATTCATCCCCAATGTGAGACTACGCCGAAACAAAGGGAGGCGTTTCCGCCTTTATTCAGCCAGATGATGATCATTATGAGCAAACAGCCTTTTAGCGCAGGGAATGAACGATGGGTGCAGGTGGAACTTGAGGGTATAGTGCAGAATTTTTTTGCATTCCATCCTTGTCGTGTTTACACTAGTCAAACCCCATATCAATTTGTCGCTTTTGTTAACAAGAGTGCAGTTGAGGTGTATTCTTCTGTACATGAATGTCTTGAATCGTTGCGACGGCATTTGCTTGCGCATGACATCGATGCGATCATTGGAGGACAACTTCTATTCGCTGAGTCTGGTAATCTGCCGGAGCTCTATCACCGCATGTCGTCCATTTTGTCTGAGCAGCAGCGGTTGAAACAAGGAATAGTGTTGGATACCGGGAATCCGGTGTCGATGGCCAGATCCGAGACAGGCTGTCTGGATCCGGTGCAGGAATCTGCTTTTGTACAGATGATACAGGCTCGGCAGAAAGAACGGTTTGCTCTTAAGTTATCCGAATTGCTGAATCGATGGGCAGAGGAAAATGTACATACGACCGAGGTGGAGCGGTTTATCGGATTGATCGTAGACACGTTTGCTCATCTGTACGAGCAACAGGGGTCGGGCATGAGATTGGGTCTGGAGCTTCGGTCAAGACAGTTTGCCCAAGCACAGTCTTATGCCGATTTTTGCCGAGAACTGACGGAATGGACGGAACAGTGCTTCGATATGCTGCAATCCCACGTTCGAAAAAGCAAGGCGATCCTGTTCGAACAGATCGACGATTACGTAAAACTAAATAAATACTCTCAATTATCTATCAACGATATTGCCTTGAAGTTTCACGTTAGCCCGTCGTATGTCAGCAGAGTGATCAAAAATGCAACGCAAATTACGTTTGTTCAGTATTACACCCGGCTTCGCATTGAGGAGGCAGTCAGACTGATGGAAAGTCAACCCGACATGAAGTTTAAGGAAGTATCCGATTTGTTGTCATTTAGCGACCAGCACTATTTCTCGAAGGTGTTCAAAGAGTATACGGGGCTAAGTCCTACGGATTATAAACAACAGATGTCTGGTATAAAGACCCAATCATAGCTATCCAAAACAGCTGAGAATATGCAAGAACTGGTTCGTCGGTTTAAACTCTAGAGTAGATGTATGTAAGTGTATAAGAAAACGTAAATAGCCAAGGCGCTCCCCAAATTGGAGCGCCTTTTTGGGTTTAGAGAGATTGGTGAAATTAGTAAGAATGTGACACCTCATCCCCGAACATATCCTTTTGATTCTTTTTCCGGAAACTTCGAGGTGATTCACCAACCGTTTTGGTAAATAAAATCGTAAAATAATTGGGGTTATCGTACCCGACCAGTTTGGCAATTTCCCATATTTTTTTGTTGGTTGAGACTAATAATCGGGTGGCTTCACCCATTCTTCGTTGGATCAGGTAATGATAAGGAGAAGTACCATAGTGATTTTTGTACATATGAATTAAGTAATAAAAATCGATATGAAATTGATCTGCCAATTCTTTGAGTTTAATATTTTGCCGATAGTTGGTATCCAAATAGTCTTTAATGCTCTCAGCAAGGGTATTACTCCCAACGATCTCCCCACTAGGAAGCTGTTGACGGGACTGCCGATCGATGATCAGAAGTATTGCTTTCAGGACATGCCCAGAGATCAACTCGTATCCAGGTTCCCGGATTGAAAATTCATTGAAGAGAGTCTGCATTAACGAATGGAGCTCATCGGAATATCGGTTTGCTCGAATGATCGGATTGTTAGAGGGAGGAATGACCCAATCCTCAAGGGTCTGGGTGCCTTCTGTAAAACGAAAGCCGCAATAAAAGGTGGATAACGGGAATTCAGGATTGGACTTCTCCTCGTGAAGAGTACCTTTGTTATAAATGAGCATGTCCCCTTTTTGAGCCCAATGTTTGGTGCCGTCAATGGTGAACAATCCTTTGCCTTCAGTTACGTAGATAATCTCATGCAGATCGTCATGTTTATGCGTCGGAAAGCTCCAATGCGGATTGTCGGCCAGTTTTCCTACATAAATAATGGTGCAATCTCGATTTGGATGCAGTTGGCCGAATTCATGGTGTGTATTCATCTATGTCTTCCCTTCAGAATTAGTAATGAAAGTCTGTGTTGAAATGACAACATATATAATGTTTTGCAATAAAACCACAACAACCTTGATTGTCGCCATGGCGTATCTGACAGTACAATTTCACTATCCAAAATGTAACTATATATCGAAAGTGAAGGGATGGGAAAGCAGAAAATACATGATTACGGATCGTCAAAAGAATTGAAGCGCTTGCAACAATAGAAAGGATTAGTGAGTATTGATTTATGACTAGAAATAGAGAGAACCTACTTATTTTAACGCTTACGCTCGTTAGTTTTGTACTGGGAACAACCGAGTATGTCATCGTGGGTGTGTTGAAGGAAATTGAAAGTTACATGAAAGTATCTCTTGCTGCAGCGGGGATGCTTGTCTCCGGTTTTGCGATTGCATACGCAGTCGGTACACCATTTGCCGTAGCCTTCTTGGCCAAAATATCCAGAAGAAGTTCCATATTGATTGGATTTGCAATCGTGTTAGCATTAAATTTATTGACCGTGTTCTCAACAACGTTCTCTTCGTTGATGGCCATTCGTATTGTTTCGGCTGTTGCTTGTGGACTTACGATATCGCTTTCGATCTCGATCGTAAGCGACGCAGTGAACCGGGAGCGAAGAGGAGAAGCTATCGCCTGGATTTTGGGCGGGTTTTCAATCGCAAATGTGCTAGGTGTTCCGCTCGGTACATTTATCGGACAACATCTGAGCTGGTCCATGACGTTTGTTGTTACAGCATGCATAGGTGTTGTGCCGCTGGTGTTTATGTTCCGTATTCTGCCACGCCAAACAACAACGATTGCAGGTTCATTCAGTGATCAGATGTCTCTCTTTGTGAAACCACGGATATTGCTGGCCTGTCTGATCCCTGTATTGGGAAACAGCTGTATTTTCGTCGTTTTTACGTACATTACGCCACTCCTCAGTGAGACGATGGGTGTGCCAGTGAAATGGATTAGTGCCGTACTCCTGATCTATGGGGCCTGCAGCATCCTGAGTAACTGGATTGGTGCCAAAATAGCCAAGGGTGACTTCCTGCCCAAGCTCAAGCGGCTTTTCGTAATCCAGGCGATCCTCTTCCTGGGCATGAGTTTTGCCGTATCCAATCTGTGGATCGGCTTGGTATTCCTGTTCCTGATTGGATGTCTGTCATCCTCTATGAGTGCGGCTTCCCAGTTATATTTGTTTGATGTGTCAGGATCGATCTCGCCAGGGTCCAAAGCATTTGCATCTACACTCCTGCCTGTGGCGGCCAATGTGGGTATAGCGTTAGGCTCCGGCGTTGGAGGAATTGCTGTTAATATGGGTGGTGTCCAGTGGGCTCCTCCAGTTGCTGTGATGCTTGCCTTGCTGGCTTATGTCATTACCCTGATATGCCAGCGTTCCATCCAAGTGAATTCAGACGAAGTAACCACTGTAAAAGCAGCTTAGATGAGATGCTGTTTAAACTAAACGAATGAATGAATATATATATATGGGATTGGAACTACAAACAAAGTCGCTGTTATGCGGCTTTGTTTGTTTTTTTAGTTTTCCAGCATTCCGGATGTAACGGGCGCAGATTGTAAAGGTAGGAAAATGCAATAATTCAGTGAATTTATATATGAAGAGATCTGATAAAATGAATGAAAAGCTGGGAGGTAAAGCCATGAAAAAGCCTATGATCGGTGTACTGCCTTTGTATGATACGGACAAAAAAAGTTACTGGATGCTTCCTGAATATATGAACGCCATAGAAGGAGCAGGTGGGATTCCAATTATGCTGCCTTTGACAACAGATACCGAGATCATAGCAACGCTGGCTAATCAGTTCGATGGGTTCCTGTTCACCGGGGGACATGATCTCAATCCTGAGCTGTATCATGAGCATGCAGAGGTTACCTGTGGAGAGTTATGTATTGAACGCGATATGATGGAGTCGATATTATTACAAGAGGTAATTGAGCTTGATAAGCCCGTCTTTGGCATATGCCGTGGACTGCAGCTATTTAACGTTATGTTGGGTGGAACGTTATATCAAGACATTCCAACTAGCCTTCAACTTCATGGGAACAAGATCGTTAATCACAAGCAAAGTCCGCCGTATACGAATCTTGTACATGATGTACATATTGAGAAAAATAATATCCTTTACGATATTTTGCAAACCGATACGATAAAAGTGAACAGCTACCACCATCAGGGAATCAAAATGTTATCGGATAAGCTAACTGCCGTGGCAGTGGCTGAAGATGGACTCGTCGAATCTGTGGTCATGCCAAACCGTTCATTTGTTTTGGCTGTACAGTGGCATCCAGAGTACAGCTATAAAGTAGATGACTACAGTCAGAAGTTATTTGCAGCGTTTGTTAATGCTGCTAAATCCCCACGATATACTATCCATATTGAAGACATCACCGCATAAAATGTGAAAAAGAAAAAAGACCTCCTGTTTATAAAAACAGAGGAGATCTTTGTATTGGTGAATATAGTCGTAATAGTAATCATGGTATTACCATTCGTTTGGCAGGATTATTTTGATCCAGACTTCGTGTTGGCATGCTCTTCAGCATTCAGGGAAGCAATCAGCTTCTCGCCTTCAACATCCAGGTTTGGCAGAATGCGATCCAGCCATTTTGGAAGTGCCCAAGCTTTGTCTCCGAAAATAGCCATGATGGCAGGGACCAAGCCCATGCGGATGATAAAAGCATCAATCAGAATGCCTACCGCCAAAGTGAAACCAATCTGCTTGATCATGACATCATCGGTGAAGATAAAGCCTGCAAATACAGAGACCATAATCACTGCTGCCGCAACAACCACGCGACTAACCTGATTGTACCCATGAACGACGGATTCAGTTCCGCGATGACCATGAACATAGGATTCACGCATGGAGCTAACAAGGAAGACTTGATAGTCCATCGCGAGGCCGTACAGGATACCTGTCACGATGATTGGCATAAAGCTCAGCAACGGGCCGCCCGTATCAAAACCAAAGAGCGAATGCAGCCAGCCCCATTGGAATACAGCAGTCGTGATCCCGAATGTAGCCAAGATACTAAGCAGGAAGCCAATTGTTGCTTTGATGGGAACGATGATTGAACGGAATACAAGTAACAGGATGATCAGCGAGAGCAGGATGATAATGCCTACATAAATAGGGAACACCTGCGCCAGTTTGGCGGACATATCGATGTTAACCGCTGTAAGTCCAGTAACCCCAAGCTTCACATCATAGGTCTGTGCGATGCCGGAATCAGCCGAGCGCAGATCAGTGACCAGTGTTTTAGTGAGCGCATCGTTAGGACCCGTTTTTGGAATGAGACTAAAGATGGCCAAATCTTCTGTCATCCCAAGCGGTGTGACTTGTGCAACGTTATTCTGACCTTGGAGTTCCATCACCAGACCGCCCAAGAGTTCCGGTGTAACTTTTGCGGAAGACTGATTAGGCTCTGCGACCAGAATAAGTGGTCCGTTGAATCCTTCTCCGAAGCCTTCTGAGATGGCATCATAACTTTGTCTTGCAGTTGTATCCAGATTCGCTGAGGAAGCTCCGGGGATACCCATTTCCATTTTGGTGATCGGCGTCGCGGCAAAACCAAGAATGACGATGATGGCGATAATGGAAGCCCAACGATTCTTGATAACGAATTTCACCCATCTGTCCGCGACTCCGTGGTTAGTGACTTTAGAATGTTTCGTGCTTTTCTCACGAGCTTTGGCGGAACAGATGCGTTCTCCTACCAATCCGAGTAAAGCTGGCAACAGGGTTAAAGCAACGAATACGTTGATAAGTACGGTGGCAGCTGCGACCAAAGCCATCGTAGACAAGAATGTGAGACCAATGACAAGCATACCGCACAGTGCAATAATGACGGTTAATCCGGCAAAAAATACTGCGCTGCCCGATGTACCAATGGCTCTGGCCGTTGCTTCTTTTGCGCTCAAGCCTTGATCAATGATCATTCGACGTTGGCGATTGACAATGAAGAGAGCGTAATCGATTCCAACAGCCAATCCAACCATAAGAGCCAGAACGGAAGTGACACTAGGCATTTCAATGAATTTGGAGATCGAGAACGCACCACCAACTCCAATAGCAACTCCGAGGAGTGCGGTGATCAGAGGCAGACCTGCTGCAACAACGGAGCCAAGGGTGATCAGCAATACAATGACAGCAATCACCAATCCAACAATCTCAGCCGAGCCGACCCCAATCGATACCGTTTTGAGCGTTTCCCCTGGCAAGACCGTAATGTTGGTTCCTTGCTCTACCGTCATAACAGATTGAATAACGGAATCAAATACATCCTGTGTTATGGCAGACTGCTCAATTGTAAATTGGAACTGGAACAGTGCAATGCTGCCGTCCGAAGAGATCAGCATACCAGGTACAGGAACACCATCCACCATCAAAGGTCCATAGGGAGGAGGCGTGGTTGTTGCGGATTGTGCCGTATCGGTAGCCTGAGCATTCTGAGCCATCTCAGCGGAAGCACCTGAGTTGCTCGCTTCAGCTGCATAGTCTGCAGGGTTAATGACTTTGTCTAGTCCGTAAACTTCATTAACACCTTTCATCATGGCAGCCATATTTTCAGGCGTATCCAAACGCTCGTTGTCAGGTGCCTTGAACACAACACTTCCTTGACCGCCGGAGGCGGCTGGCAGTTCTTTTGCCAATTGATCCAGAACCTTCTGTGACTCTGTGCCTTCAATCTTCATTTCAGAACTGATGTGAATACCATTGATGCTGATCATGGAGATGACAATTCCCAGAATTAAAACCCAGCCAATGATGAAGGTTGCAGGTTTGCTAAAAGCGGTTTTCCCCACTCTGTATAATAATGTAGACATTTCTCTATTTTACACTCCTCTATGATGAATGTGGATGGTTGGCATGTTCGAATCCTGCCCGCAAATGATTAAACGTAATTTCCAAAAATTGATCGAAGGTTAAAGCACCGGGATTGGTATCTTCAGTAATGACTTGTCCGGGCAGTAACACATTGAGTCTTCCATCAATTAATGGCAGTATCGATCCATATAGTGCGTTAATCAGAAGATAAGTATAGATCTCGTCATATTTCCCGTTAGATAAGTCTAATAAGGTATCTTGTGCCTGCGTCTGCATCCGGTGCATGGCTCCGAGATAATGTGGTTCTAACACGGGATAGGTCTGAGATAGTGATACTAGTTGATGAAGCCTTCCTAAGAGTTCTGTTGTAAGCTGCATCTTGATCAGGTTATACAGTACGTCAAGCAAAGAGGCATTGTCGGGCAATTCGGTAAGTAACTCTTCGAGTTCGGTTGTATTCTGAACGGATATGGCGCCTCTTGCTACGGCTTCTTCTTTACATGTGAAATAGTTTGCAAATGTTCTACGCGAACAACCCACTTGATGCACGATATCTTCGACCGTAAAACCATCGAGTCCGTGTTCAAGAGTCAGTTCAAATGCAGTGCCAGCAAGTGCTTTTTCAGTCGCTTCTTTTTTCAAATGTCGCAAGTTTCGTTTAATCATTATTCTCCGCTTATGCGTTCACCTCCAACACCAATGACTATGGTTTAATTCTTTTAAGAAGAGCACACTTACTGAATATGCACTTTGTGAGGTTTATCATAACAACAAGTTGCTCATTGTGCAAATTTACTCATTGTGCAATTATTTTTATATGACAGCTATACTGCGAATCAATGCTTCAACTCCTGAGGAATGAATGTTAAAATCAATAGAAAAACTTGGGGCGATAACGAGATATGAGTAGTCGTAAACAAAGTTTATTGGAAACAGCACTTGCACTATTTTTAGAGCATAGCTATGCAAATACAACAATCCAGATGATCTTGGATCAATCGGGTGTATCCAAAGGCACATTCTACAAATTCTTCAGTTCCAAAGAAGACTGTTTATATTCGATTATTGATCAGCGTATGCAAGAGGATGTTTTCATTCGTAAAGAGCTTGAACAAAATCACTATACATCGGATTATGCCCTGCTTGTTGATCAGATTGTCATTCCCATGTCTGGACCTGACAAAGAACGAGTGTGGGAATTGTATTGGACTGGTTTTTACGCCGGAGAGATCAACTCAGCGAAATTGGCTAAAGTACATCTAAACTGGCTGTCTACACGCTTGATTCAGGTGTTCGGAAAAGACATCAGCTTATATGCCAACGAAGGTGCAATATTGTGCTATGGCATACTGCATCAGATTGCCAACACCTCGAGAAGTCTAAATACGAAAAAACCGGTTTGGAGCGAAGTTGTTCCAAAAGTATTGACCTACATTGAAGTGATATTAAGAACAATGCACCAAAGAAATGAACATATTTTTGACGTTCAGTCTCTTTATTTTCTGAATGCCGATGAGCGTAACCGTGATCATGGTCTCGATATCGACAAGCTGTTGGAGGAATTGGATGAGTTCAACAAGATTGTTCAAAAATCCAAGGAATCTACATCATTAAAGCAACTTTCCAAGGGACTTTTGGCGTTATTACAGGATAAAGAGGATTTAAATATTCCTGTAATCGAAGTTGTCCTTCAAGCATTTCACAAAGAGTACAAATCAAGTGCGTTTCACTCCAAAGCCAATAGACTAACCGAAGCCTGTTGGTGGTATTTGGAACTTGTGAAGCACCATAATTAATTTGGAGGTTGGCCCCAAAGCCGACCTCTTTTTTTTCTTTTTTATGCTTGTAGTTATTATTAATATACTATTAGTATATTAATTAATTGTTGTTATAACAGTTGAATGGTGCAGTTTAAACTACGGAATTTGAAATTAATTATACGAGTAGTATATAATCGAAATGAACATATATTTCCATAGATTTCAATAACTTCACTATGAAAGGAAGATTTCAATGAATAATAACCAAACATCGGAAAAATCAGAATTCAATTTGTTTAGTGAAGAAAATGTTAAAGATCAATTTGCCATGTTTAAACAGATGCGATCCAGAGGCTCCGTTGTTCCTGTTCCCAATCCAATGGGTGGAACAGAGCAAACCTGGATTATAACTCGGATGGACGTCGCCATGGAAGTGTTGAAAGACCACTCTCGATTTACGGTAGATATGAACTCTATCGATAATGGCAATGATATTCGAAAGAATCTCTCAGACGATCTTGGTTCATCAGAACCCCAGACCTTTTTTACCGGAAAGTCGATGCTCTTTGTTGATGAACCGGATCACCGAAGACTGCGTAGCCTGGTGTCCAAAGCATTCACTCCAAGATATATGGAAAGCCTGCGTCCGCGTGTCCAGGAAATTGCTGATGAATTAATTGATCAATTTGAAGGAAAAGGAGAGATGGATCTTGTAAAAGACTATGCCTACCCTTTCCCAATTAACGTCATATCCGAAATGCTCGGTGTACCTCAGGAAGACCGACCTCAGATCCATGTATGGTCTGAAGCCATTGCGAAAGGTCTCGGTTTCGGTAAACAAGACCCTGAAGTAGCGCAGCATTTGCGATCATTCGCAGAATACACGGCTCAGCTTGTGGCGAACAAACGAGTGGAACCTTCCGATGACCTCATCAGTCAATTAATTGTGATCGAGGAGGAGGGGGATCGACTGAATGAAGATGAATTAATATCCATGATCACGTTATTAATATTTGCTGGACATGAGACAACGTCGAATCTGATTGCGACCGGCTCTTATCTACTTCTGACACATCCCGAACAACTGGAACAACTTAAACAAGATTTGAATCTGGTTCCTTCTGCGGTGGAGGAGTTGTTACGATATAACGGCCCCGCGACTTCGTCAGGTCCTCGATATGCAACGCAGGACACGGAACTGGATGGACAACAGATTAAAAAAGGAGATGTTGTGATTCCTCTCTTGAAATCAGCGAATCGGGACGAGTTACAGTTTGACCAACCTGAAGAACTGGATCTTGAGCGCAAAATAAAACGGCATTTGGCATTTGGCCATGGTATTCATATGTGTCTTGGTGCTCCACTTGCCCGTGTGGAGGGAGACGTAGCGTTTACTACGCTATTAAGTCGACTTCCTGGTCTTCAGCTTAGTGTTCCTCCGGAAGAGATTCATTGGCACTACTCACTATTATCTGAGGGATTGGCATCATTACCAGTAAAATTTAATAGATAAATTTAGTGTGTCTCACTGGAGTATGACGAATTGTCGTCATACTCTTTATTTATAATGATGATAGAACGGTATGAACAAGAAGCATTCCAATGGAGTGAACATGCTAATGCAAAAACATAAAATTGAGTACATAAATTTTGTTGCGGAGGTAAACTTTATGAATAAAGATGAACTATCATGCATAAAGCCATTGAGATTGATTTGCAAGCTCGCAAAGAAGGAAACGAACCATTCGGCCCATGATCAGTTAGTGGAAATTGCTGGCAGCAACAGTATGATCGCGTGTGAAGAAGTATATGAGAAAAGTCCTCAAAAACCTGAAGTAGTGGGGGGATTACTGAGCGCAGGAGGCTTGAAAGTATTCGAAGGATATCAATTTCTTTCTTAGTTCTCGTTCGGACAAAAAAATAATTTTTAATTATTGCTTGATTTTTTTTTCAACGTCTGATAGTGTAAGACCTGTGATTTTGGGAAGTTAATTTATCAATATGAATTAGAGCTTTCCAGCAGATAATTTTGACCACTTCACCAGGAAGTTAAGGCCATACGGACAGCCGGGTCAAACGCCGATTGGCAACTTACGTTGCTTTATTGATTGAGTTCAAAGCTCAAATTTTATAAGTTGGTTACTTTACAACCAGTGCAATTGCACATCAACTTGTGAAACGGTCAATAAGAGTGGTAAAGGCGAATTATTTGCTATATAGACTCTGATCCAATATTGATATACATGAAGGAGCTTTCCGCAAAAGGAGTTCTTGTGAACTTTTTTGGTCATGGAGACTTCACGTCTTTTTTATGATGTATATCGATAAGCAAGTGTGATGATGCGCGATTGCGGGCATTTTTCACCTTGCTTTTTTTGTTGTCTTGTTGTCGTTACTGTATCAAACAAATTAAACCAATTTAAAAAAATACATATTGGGATAGGAGAATGTAAAATGGGAAAAGCACTAATCATCGGCGCCGGCGGCGTTGCTTCCGTGGCAGTACACAAATGCGTTCAAAACAGCGAAGTTTTTGAGGAAATCTGCATCGCGAGTCGTACAAAATCCAAATGTGATGAACTCAAAGCCAAGCTGGACGGCGGAAAAACAAAAATTACAACAGCACAAGTTGATGCTGACAATGTTGACGAACTGATCGCTTTGATCAACGAAGTTAAACCGGATATCGTTATGAACCTTGCTTTGCCGTATCAAGATCTGACTATCATGGATGCTTGCCTTGCAACGAAAACAAATTACATGGACACAGCTAACTATGAGCCACATGATACAGCGAAGTTTGAATACAGCTGGCAATGGGATTACAAAGAGCGTTTTGAACAAGCAGGCATCACTGCATTGCTCGGTAGTGGATTTGACCCAGGCGTAACTGGCGTATTCTCCGCTTATGCCCTGAAGCACTACTTTGACGAAATTGAGTACATCGATATTCTGGACTGCAATGGCGGCGACCATGGCTATCCGTTCGCAACCAACTTCAACCCTGAGATCAACATTCGCGAAGTATCTGCGAACGGAAGATACTGGGAGAATGGTGAATGGATCGAAACGAAGCCAATGGAAATCAAACGTGTCTACGACTTCAAAGAAGTTGGCGAGAAAGACATGTACCTGTTGTACCATGAGGAATTGGAATCTTTGGCAAAAAACATGCCAGGTCTGAAACGTATCCGTTTCTTCATGACATTTGGTCAAAGCTACCTGACTCACTTGAAAGCTCTTGAAAATGTAGGCATGACTTCAATCGAGCCTATTGAATATGAAGGTAAACAAATTATTCCATTGCAATTCCTGAAAGCAGTACTGCCTGATCCAGCATCCCTTGGACCACGTACTGTCGGTAAAACAAACATCGGTTGTATCTTCAAAGGTAAAAAAGACGGTCAAGACAAAACATATTATGTATACAATATCTGTGATCACCAAGAGTGTTACAAAGAAGTGGGTTCCCAAGCGATCTCTTACACAACAGGCGTTCCAGCTATGATCGGTGCAGCAATGGTCATGACAGGCAAATGGAACAAACCAGGCGTATACAATGTAGAAGAGTTCAACCCGGATCCATTCATGGAAGAGTTGAACAAATGGGGCCTCCCATGGGTAGAAGACTTCAACCCGGTACTCGTTGATGAGCTGCCAGAAGAAGTTAAAGAATCGGAGCTAGTTCGTTAAAATGCGGTTCGAGCAATTACCGACACCATGTTTTGTTGTTGACGAGGCGCTTATCGAGAGAAACCTGAAAATCCTGAACGGTGTTATGCAGCGTACAGGTGCCAAAATCGTGCTTGCTCAAAAAGCATTCTCCATGACTGCGATGTATCCGCTGATTGGAGAATACCTGAGTGGTGCAACGGCGAGCGGTTTGTATGAAGCGCGTCTGGGCCATGAGGAAATGGGCAAAGAGAATCATGTCTTTGCTCCAGCATACCGCGCAGAAGAGATCGACGAGATTCTCTCCATCTGCGACCACATTATTTTCAACTCATTTTCACAGCTTGCAAAATTCAAGGATAAGGCGCTTCAAGCTGGCCGTAAGGTCGGCTTGCGCGTCAATCCAGAATGCTCTACCCAAGAAGGACACGAGATCTACGATCCGTGTTCTCCAGGTTCGCGTTTTGGCGCGAAACTTGAGGATTTCGATGCAAACATGTTGGAAGGTGTCTCCGGATTACACTTCCACACGCTGTGTCAGCAAAATTCCGACGATCTGGAGACTACGCTGAACGCAGTTGTTGAGAAGTTCGGACAATGGCTGCCACAAATGGAATGGATCAACTTCGGTGGTGGACACCATATCACACGTGAAGATTATGATATTCCAAGACTGGAAGCATGCATCAAACGTATGCAGAACGACTATGGCCTGGAAGTATATCTGGAGCCGGGAGAAGCTGTTGCGCTGAACGCGGGTTATCTGGTGACTTCTGTGCTGGATTTCCATAAAAATGGCATGGACATCGCCATTCTGGATACTTCAGCTACATGCCATATGCCGGATGTGCTGGAAATGCCTTATCGTCCGCCGCTGATCGGTTCGGGAGAAGTGGGCGAGAAAGCCCATCTGTATCGCCTAGGTGGACAAACCTGTCTGTCTGGTGACGTGATTGGGGATTATTCATTTGATCAGCCTCTACAAGAAGGCGACCGTCTGGTATTCGAGGACATGGCGATTTACTCCATGGTGAAAACCAACACGTTCAACGGCATGCCGCTTCCAGCGATTGCTGTTAAAAGAAAAGACGGCGATTGCGAAGTTGTTCGTGAATTCGGATATCAGGATTTCAAAATGAGGTTGGCATAATACTTCATTATATAGTAAGCATAGAATATTAATACAATGAAGGGAACCTGGAGACAGGTTCCCTTTTTAACGTTAACTGATGTTTAGCGATTAGATTTAATGATGTTTATCAGTGAGGTTAGATTAATGTTTACCGGTAATGAGCCGACTTAGCTTCGACTTCAGTTTTCGGGTTAATTTTGTGGTTTTGAGGCTGCTCTCGCAGCATATGGAAAGATCGGTTCTCTTAGTTCAAAGTCATACGTCAACCCATCCACAATGCCGACTACACTCTCACTGTCATACAACTCCAACAGAAAACCAGCCATTTGTTCCGCCGTATGGAATTTAGGAACTCTGCCCTCATATTCAAACTCATCTACATTAAAGGAATGTTTCGCAAATTCCGTCTCCGTTGCAGCCGGGGCGAGAACTTTGGCTTGCATTGCTGCGTTCTTGCCTTTCAACTCTTGCGCAAGTCCTTCCGTAAAGGCACTTACATAGAACTTGGTTGCACAGTAGGTTACTGCATCGGCTACAATCGTATATCCTCCACCAGATGAAATATTAATGATCTGTGTGCCATCAACGTTTGCATAATCACGTACATACAGGGAAGAAAGAATCGTAAGAGCTTCTATATTAAGATGAAGCATCTGCTCAATCTTGGGTAGGTGTTGTTCGCCAACGGAAGCAAAATTCCCGAATCCTGCATTGTTAATCCACGTCTCAATGGAGTAAGCCTGAAGACTCTCATAGAATTCATGCACATTAGCGGCAATGGACAGATCCACTGTACGAATGACAACATCCAGATCAGGATTGATTTCAGCTACTTTTGCTTTTAATTTGTCCAATTCATCGGTTCTGCGTGCTGCCAGGATCATATTTTTGCCGCGGGCTGCAAAAGCTAAAGCCGCTTCATATCCAATGCCCGAACTGGCACCGGTAATCACTGTGTATTTCATGGGAATTCCTCCTGGATCTGATTTCATTTTTTATTGTGATATGACCACGAGTTGATTATACTGATTAGAGCTTACTCTAAGTCAAGCGGGAAAATGGAGGGGAGGTTAACCATGCATACCATTGGTGAAGTGGCAGAATTACTCCATATCAGTGCACATACGTTACGTTATTATGAGAAGGAACAGATTGTAACCCCTCTCCGAGATGCGAGTGGAGACAGGCGATATAACGAGTCACACCTGAAATGGCTGCAATTTGTAATTAAATTAAAAGAGACTCAGATGCCCATTGCTACCATTAAGAAGTATGCATCCTTGTTTCAGGAAGGGGAGCATACGGCGGCGGATCGTTTGAAGCTGCTGGAGGAGCATAAAGAGTCGATTCAAAAACAGATGCACATACTTAACACAGCAGATGAGATGCTTGAGCATAAAATTTCGTCGTATCGAACATTCATCGGACAATGATGTAACACACATCAATGACGTTCTATTGCCAAAACAGTGATTTTTATTATAGACTATTTTTTATCGGTTGTTCATCAAGGGGGAAATGCAATGCATCAAATCAGAAAACAAAAGTCAAACAAGTTAAAAATCCTCTCCAAAGTATTATTGATTATCATTGGGGGATTTATAACGGCATATGGTCTCGAAGCCATATTGATCCCGAATAATGTCTCAGATGGTGGTGTCACAGGTCTGAGTATCGTAGGATCACAGTTGTTCGGATTACCACTGGGGATGCTCATCGGGATTATTAACATTCCATTTGTGTGGCTCGGGTACAAGCAAATCGGAAAAAGCTTTGCGTTATATTCGATCATCGGTATTGCTTCACTCGCTATCAGCACCAGTCTGATGCACCATGTACCAACCATCATTGAAGGTGATACCTTGCTCGTTACCGTTGTCGGCGGGATTATCATCGGTTTTGGTATGGGACTTGCATTACGTAATGGCGGGGCATTGGATGGCATAGATATGCTGGCAGTACTCCTTTCGCGAAAAGTACCTTTTGGAACCAGTGATCTCATTCTGTTCCTCAACATGTTTGTCTTTATTGTCGTTTCTACCGTGTTTGGCCTGCAAGGCGCAATCTTGTCAGGACTTGCGTATTTCATTGCTTCTAAAGTAATACATATTGTTGAAGAGGGCTTGAGCGGCTCCAAAACGTTTAAAATTATTACGAATCAACCTGAGATTATGGTTGAAACCATTCGGGATCGCTTAGGCCGTGGAGCAACGTATACCGAGGCTTACGGTGGCTACTCGAATGAGCAATTCAAGGAAATTACTTGTGTTATTAACCGGATGGAAGAGAGTAAAATTAAAGATATCATTCACGAAATTGACCCAACTGCCTTTGTAGTTGTATACGATGTAGCTGAAGTAAGAGGCGGCAATTTCAAAAAGAAAGATATTCATTGATACGACGGATTGTCAAACCAAGTGCGACAGTTCCTCTGTGAAAGATTCGTGAGCCGTCTTCCAACCCAAGCATTTTCGTGGTCTGTGATTCATTAGATCGAGTGAGTGTGCGAGTTCTTCATCCTCCACTTGAGCGAAATCTGTACCTTTGGGGTGGAACTCTCGTAGTAAGCCATTCGCATTCTCGTTGGAACCGCGTTGCCAAGAGGAATACGGATCAGCAAAAAAAACGTGTAGGTTATGCGTGGTTTCCAAACTGGCATAACATGCAAACTCCTTTCCTCGGTCAGCCGTGGCTGTGAGAAAGGTCCCTGTAGGGTACTGTGAGATGGCTACACCGAGTGCAATCTCCATCGACAACGCGGTACGGTCGGGCATGAGAACAGCGGTATATAGGCGTGTTTTACGTTCAATCAACGTGGCCACGCAGCCTTTACTTTTCCCACGGCCCGATACGACGGTATCCAGTTCCCAGTGCCCAAACGTTTCACGGGAACGTACCTCTTTGGGACGATCCGAAATGGATCGACCAATGGCAAATTTACCACGAGTTTCTGCGGGTTTTTGACGCTTCCCTTTGTGCCGAAGAATCTGTAATACGCCTTGAACCAAGCGCCCCGTGTAGATCCAGCGATAGATGGTTTTGAAGGTGACGGTTGGCAGGCCTTCCATGCGGAAACGTTCAGTGATTTGTTCTGGAGACCACGTCGCCTGAAGCTTCTTCTCCAAGGAAGCAGCCAAGGCTTCTGACCATTTACCTAGGGAGACAGAAGCCTTACGACGCTCCTCATAAGCGTTTTGAGCGTGTTCTGCCTGATAGGGTTGCGATGCAGCAACACGATCTAACTCACGACAAATCGTCGACGGATGCCTCCCCAGTTCTTTTGCAATGGCTCTCGAACTTTGGCCTTGGCTGTGGAGGATTTCTAGCTTGCTGCGTTCGATTATGCTAAGATGTGAATAACTCATGGACTGATTCTCCTTGTGTGAATGCTTGTGTGGTAACTTTCATTCTACACGAATCAGGCTATGAGCCATTTTTTTATTTCCAGTAGGTGTCGCACTTCATATTACAATCTGTCATACGAAAAACAAAATGAACTTAAACGTGTTAGTCAACCAGGAACTTCTGGTTGGCTTTTTGTTTGTTCACAGCTTAACTTGGAGTTTTAAAAGGCGGATTTCCTTGTTAATTTAATACGAATATTTAAATTTGCAAATAAAATAAAGATGGTTTATTAATATATCAAATGATACAAATAACTATCATTATTTTAAATTAAGTGTTGATCACAAAACAACAACATGAATGCAGAAGAGGAGAATGTTTTATGGCGTGGTTATTTCTTATTCTTGGAGGAATCTTAGAGATAGGTTGGGCATTAGGTTTGTCATTCTCCGATGGTTTTTCGAAAATCGAGATCGTAATCCCCACGGTTATTTTAATGATTGGCAGCTTCTACTTCTTTGCAAAATCCACTAAAATACTTCCTGTATCAACCGCTTATGCGGTGTTTACCGGTCTTGGTTCATTTGGAACCGTAATTGTGGGAATGATTTTTTTGGGGGACCCCGTAAGTGCAATTAAAATCGTGTTGGTCATGATATTAATCAGTTGCATCATCGGTCTGAAATTTGTATCCAATGAACCTAAACAAAAGGCAGGTGTATAGATATGAGTTGGTTTTTCTTGATCTTGGCTGGTTTATTTGAAGTTGGCGGTGTAATATTTCTGAAACTTTCAGATGGATTCACCAAATTGAAACATACATTTACGTTCGCTCTGTTTTTGTGATTAAGTTTTATTTTTCTTTCCCTGTCTTTGAGAGAGATACCAATCAGCATTGGTTATGGAATCTGGACAGGTATTGGGGCATCGGGCAGTGTACTATTAGGAATGTATGTATTCAAAGAGCCCAAAAATGCTAAGAAATTGGCTATCGTTAGTGGGATCATCGTCAGTATTGTGGGATTGAGACTAGTCTCTTAACTGTATAAATTAGCTACACTAACAACGGAACTATATCCATCTCATCTATATTCATGCATAAGTACAGCTCTCTTATGGAAAACTTCTATAGTGCGAATACAATGCATGATTTCATGTATGGGAGGTTAGCATAGTGACAAAACAAGACCCGCAAGAGCTTTTGAAGCAAAAACACGAGCTGGATGAGCAAAAAAGACAGTTCACTAATTTTTCGCGGAATATTTCAGGTCATGGTGAGGTTGAAGCTGGTCAAGAGTTCAGTGTTGACCGGGTATCAGATGATCAAAACCGTATGAAATCGGTTGAGAACAGACGCGGCGAAGCCTAAAACGTTACAACATAAGCCGATCCTTTCCGGGATCGGCTTATTCGTGCGCAGCAGTGTGATAAACTAAGAATATGTATTGTAATTGCGCATAGGAGAGTATATATATGGTGGTCAATCGTTGGAAAAGGTCGTATATTAATAATATGTCGATTGTGGAATTGAATATGGACCACATCGCAAAATGATAAACGATCTTACATAGAAGGACGGGAAAAAATGGATTTTAAACCGCTTGCTTCATTTATCGACCGCATTACATCCTGGCGTATACCGTGGGCAGAGGTGCTGGTGATGCATCGAAATGATACCGTTTTCCATTATCGTAATGGATACGCCAATCTGGAAGAGAAAACACCTGTCGGTGATGGAGCGATCTTCAATCTATACTCCATGACCAAAATTATGACCTGCGTGGCAGGGCTGCAACTGGTGGAGAAAGGGGCAATGCTGTTAAGTGATCCCTTGTCTGATTATCTGCCAGAGTATGCTGAGATGACGGTAAAGAAAACGATGCCGAACGGGGAGATCCGACTGGAAAAGGCGACAAGAGCCATTACAGTACGTGATTTGTTCACCATGACTGCCGGGTTCTCGTATGACGTTGGTTGTCCAAGCATTCAAGAAGCTGTAAAAAGCACCGATGGAACATTGCCAACACGTGATTTCGCGAGAGCGCTTGCCAAGGAACCGTTGCTGTTTGAACCAGGGACACACTGGAATTACAGCATGTGTCATGATGTGCTGGGAGCCTTGGTGGAAGTGGTAAGTGGCAAACGCTTTGGTACGTATCTACGGGACGAAATCACCGGACCACTTGGCATGAACGACACAGCATTCAATCTGAACGATGAGCAGCAGAAGCGCCTGATTCCACAGTATGCTTACAATGATGAGCTTGAAAAGGCTGTACGTTTGGACGGCAATGGATTCCGTGTGGGTACGGAGCTGGAAAGCGGCGGTGCAGGGTTGTTATCAACCGTTAGCGATTATGCACGTTTTCTGAACGCGCTTACTGGGCATGGTACGAGTCCTGAAGGTGTGCGCATTCTGTCACAAGCTTCAGTAGAACTGATGCGAACGGATCACCTGAACGAGATGACTCGTGCTGATTATTCGTGGGATCATATGTATGGATACGGCTATGGACTGGGTGTTCGCACACATATCTCCAAAGCAGGAAGCGGCTCACTGAGTCCAATTGGCGAATTTGGATGGAGCGGCGCTGCTGGTTGTATGGCTATTATGGATCCGGATTCAGAGCTTACAGTTATGTATGCACAGCACCTGCTGAATAGTCAGGAACCATACGTTCAACGACGCTTACGTAATGTGGTTTACTCCTGTCTGTAAATGATATCGTATTCGAAGTTAAAGAGCCGCTAAATAGCGGCTTTTTTATGTTACATGAGTCGAAATCTATTCTTTAGATTGTTATTTCTTTATTAGAAAGGGTATGATATCATTCTTAGGAAAATAGTACTAGTAGGAGGCATATGCTTATTGAACTGAACCTATATTCATTACATAGTTTGATCAAGGTTACACGCTAGCAAGTTTGATTGTTGAGATTGTGCACGGTTTAGAATTAGAAAAGCGCTACTAGATTTTTATTTTTTTACTCAAAGGAGATTCAATCATGATACACCCTAAACACAATGCAAAATGGGCTTCTCTGGCCCTATTAACTTTAATTGCCTATGTTCTGAGCGCATTACTTCTGCTACCACCCAATGCTGCTGCCAAAGGAGAGCAAATCTCAGCCAAGCAGCTCGAAAGTATGAGTCGGCTTTCATTTACGCTTCGTGATGCCAAGCAAACGGCTTACACCGTTTATATTTTTGCTTATGATGAACAGAAGAGCACACTAACCGAAGAAAATGGTTGGACCAACAATAAAAAAGGCGACAAGAGTTATTCAGGCACTTATCGTGCAGCCTTGTTGAAAAAAGGTGCAGCATACGGAACTGTTCAGGCGGCAAAACTGGATCTGAATACGATTATTTTGCCTCAAACCTGGAACTTCGTTGTGAAAAGCAAAGAGGCTAGTACACCAGACATGCTGATGATCACCGATTGGGGAACTTCTAATTTTAATGAGGTGAAAACGTATATTGTTCGTTCCGGGGAATTGCGCCGTGTAACATATGTCGATAATAAGGGGAAAAAATCGACGATTCCTACTCTGCAAGCAGAGATGATGGAATCCGTACTCTTTCAGGTGCCCGAGTACAGTTCAAAAATTACAACAACCTTCAATTTGTCTATGGAGTTAATACGTTTAAGTTGAATGTGAACAAATCGGAATTGCGGTTGGAAGATACGCGTAACCTCCGTTCAAAAGCTTGGCCGAACTCTGGTGTTGGTGATCGCGCTTACCTGAAAAGCCTGAAGGAAGCCGCTTTAAAGGGGGTATTGCCAGGTCGGACGGACATCAAGATTGGCATGACGCTTCAAAATGCGCAGAAAAAACTTGGGAAACCAACCTCTCGTTCAAACGAGGAATGGGGAGCGTTCTATTATTATTCTAAATTCGGCGTCGGGTTTGATTCATACATGCACGAGCTTACCAACAAATCACGTATTGCCGTTTTTGATTTGTACAATGAAAAGCAAAATCTTTCACCATGGAATGTGAAAAAATGGATGGGGAAACCTTCCTCAGAATACTACAATGAAGTCGTTGGTGGTTATGAGATGGTATACCAATTAGGTAATCACGCCATTGTATTCAACTATGAGGAAGAAGAGGACTTGATTGACTTTACGAGTATATATTAAGGTATAACACAGTAAGAATCAAAAGTATATCGTATACGAATTTACACGAAAAGCCGCTGATTAGCGGCTTTTTTTGTTATCCACGGAAGTGGACGGGTAGTCTATTTTATTGGAGTGTTATTAGAGCTTTGCACAGAACGTACACGATTGACTAAATAAATACCGACCGATACAAACAACAATGCAGCCAGATTCTTCAGTTCCAGAATCGTTTCCCCCAGGAATAATGCTGATAATAAAGCTCCAAACACAGGGATTAGAAAGTTATAAACAGACACTCTTCCGACCTTGTTGTACTTGAGAAGCATATTCCATAGACAAAATGCGACGGATGACAGTAAGGCCAGGTAGATCAAGTTACTGGTGGATTCCAAGGTGAAATGAGTAACCCGACCGCCGAGTGATAGACCTAACAGCGTAAGTACCAGTCCCCCAACGAACAGGCTGACCCCTGTTATGATCAGAACATCGATCGTAGCGGTGAGACGTTTTGCATAGAGGGCTGTAACGGAAAAAACAAGTGCTGCTATAATCACGAACCCTTCACCTGTGAATGAAAAGGAAAAAGCTAGCAGATCCGTATGGAAGTTTACGATGATTACACCAACAAATCCGAGCAAGCAGCCAACGATTTTATTTCTGCTTAATTTGTCATTTTTATAGATGAAATGGGCCAGAACAACACTGAAAAAGGTCGTCGTTGCGTTCATAATGGAGCCTTTGACACCCGTCGTATTGGCTACGCCAACGTAGAAAAACATATATTGCAAACCGGTTTGTAATATACCTAACATGATGAGGCCTGTCCACTGAGGTCTGGACAATTGAAGCTTCTCTTTTCTAACGATACGAGACAGGAGCAAGAGAAGCAAGCCCGCCAGTGTAAATCGATATCCTGCAAATACATACTTGGAAGCAATATCTTCCGGCAGAATGTTAAATGCGATATATCCAAGTTTGATGGATGGGTACGCACTTCCCCATAACAAGCAACACAGGCTTGCCACAAGCATGACAAAAATGGGATCACTAAATTTACTCGGTTTCTCAAGGGTATTTCTCTCTATCACTTTCGATCTTCTCCTCACATTTCATGCACATATGTATGTATGAATCTATTAATATCCTCCCTGACCATATCACATATCGCCAATGTTTTGTAATGAAAATTAATGAACCGCTCTTCAATTGGTAAGATTATAAAGAAGGAACGGTTCATGAGGGGCCGTTGTTATATATTCCTTTCTACAGCACATTGCGATCACTGCGGGTACACCGGAATGGTTGGAACCAGTGACAGATGAAGTTTACGGGAAGTTGTAAAATAAACGCTATGAATTGATTTATTCGAAAATGTTACTCCTAATTTGTTAAATTAAAGGCTATTTAAGGTCAGCGAGATTGCTGATTCTTATGTTGATCTGGGTGCCATCACTCTGAGTTTTAATCGAGTGATGGCCTCTTTACGTCTATGAAGTATCGATCTCCCTGACAGGTGAAAACCATGATACAGATGGATAGCACTGCACATTCATGTATACTTGGAGAAATTTCCAGATTGAAAACGCTTGTCAAACAGAAAAGAATATGATAATTTAATGTCTGTAACCGGTTACACATAGAGGAGAGCAACTTATGACAACAATTAAAGATGTAGCTCAACTGGCTGGCGTATCTGTTGCCACCGTATCCAGGGTCATTAACGATAGAGGTTATGTTCATGCGGACACACGCAAGAAAGTAGAAGATGCTGTGAAGGCGCTTAACTTTTCGCCGAATGAAGTGGCCCGCTCATTATATAAGCGCAAGTCCAAACTGATTGGCCTGTTGTTGCCGGATATCGCCAACCCTTATTTCCCGCAGTTGGCCCGCGGCGTAGAGGACAGGATGCAAGAGCAGGATTATAGACTGATATTTGGAAATAGTGATGAGGATGAACGGAAGGAGCAGGATTACATCCAGACGTTTATCCAGAACAACGTGGTCGGTGTGATCTCTTCAACGAACTACCCTCATTCTTCAATATATGAAAACCTGAAGATTCCCGTTGTGTTTCTGGACAGAACATCACTCGATCGTCCATCCGTGTATGCGGACGGCAGGGAAGGTGGAAGACTAGCTGCAAGGGAGATCATCAAACGCGGCAGTCGCCGGATCACAGTTATGCAGGGACCGTCACAGATCAGACCCGCTCAAGATCGCTTTGAAGGAGCGATTGAAATCATCCGTGATGCTGGGTTAGACTACAAGGTAATCCAGACGACCTCATTTTCAATTAACGAGGCAGGTGTATGGGCTGAAGAATTATTCAGAAAGTATGCGGACACAGACGGGGTCATTGCCAGCAACGACATCGCAGCCATGGCCGTACTGCATGAGGCATCACGAATCGGAAGAAAGGTTCCTGATGACGTACAAGTGATTGGTTTCGATGACATTCCGATGAGCAGGCTGTTATCGCCGGCATTGTCCACCATCCATCAGCCAGCATACGAGATGGGAAGGGAAGCGGCGGGATTACTTATCCAGCTTGTGGAACAAGCTGCAATAGAGAACAAAAACATACAGTTACCCGTAAGTTTCATCGAACGGGGCACTACGAGAAAGGTGAGATCAGATGGCTAAAATATGTGTAATAGGAAGCAGTTCGATGGATCTGGTTGTTACTTCGTCAAGACGGCCGGGAGCGGGGGAAACCGTTCTTGGCGATAGCTTCAAAACGGTTCCTGGTGGCAAAGGAGCCAATCAGGCTGTTGCCGCTGCACGACTGGGTGCCGAGGTTGCGATGATCGGCCGGGTAGGCGACGATGCTTTTGGCAAAGATATTTTAGAGAACTTTAGAGCAAATGCTGTAAATACGCAAAATGTGAAACCGGTTACACATTCAGAAAGCGGAACGGCTCATATCATTCTGGCAGAAGGTGATAATAGTATTATAGTGGTTGAAGCGGCGAACCGGGAAGTCACTCCTGCATATGTCGATGAAGCAGCTGAAGTGATCCGCGATGCAGATATCGTACTAATTCAGCAGGAAATTCCGGAGGAAACGGTTGTGCATGTGAGTATATTATGTGCAGAATTCGGAACACCGCTGTTGCTTAATCCCGCTCCGGCGAGAACATTGCCGCAAGAAGTGATCGACAATGCCGCATATATCACGCCGAACGAGCATGAAGCCGAGATTTTGTTTCAGGGCATGAGTCCGGCACAGGCATTACGTCAGTATCCTAACAAGTTGTTCATCACGGAGGGCAGTAAAGGTGTACGTTACTTTGATGGCACTGAGGAAATTTTAGTCCCAACTTATAAAGTTGAGGCTGTCGATACTACTGGGGCAGGGGATACGTTCAACGCTGCATTTGCAGTTGCTTTGGCAGAAGGGAAGGCCTTGCAAGAGAGTATACGCTTCGCCAATCGGGCTGCATCGTTGTCCGTCACCAAGTTCGGAGCGCAGGGCGGCATGCCGACGCGTGATGAAGTAGAGGAGAGCTTGTAATGAAAAGAAATGGCATGTTGAATAGTCACATTTCCAAGATTTTGTCTGACTTGGGCCATACGGACATGATTGCGATTGCGGATGCAGGTCTGCCGGTACCGGACGGGGTAGTCAAAATCGATCTGGCTCTCAAACTGGGAACACCAAGTTTTCGCGAAGTGGTGGAAGCGATCACTGAAGATATGGTCATTGAGAAAGTCATTGTGGCTGAAGAGATTCGCGAAGGCAATCCCGTAGCCATGCAATTCATCACAGAGAAATTTGGGGTAGAAGCAATCGATGCTTCGGTCAGCCACGAGCAATTCAAAGCATTAACACGGCAGGTGAAAGCAGTCATCCGTACAGGTGAAGCCACACCCTATGCTAATTGCATTTTACAATCGGGAGTCCATTTCGGTTAAAAGGAGGTTGCGTAATGCACATTCAGATGCAAGACATTCATAAAGCGTTTGGAACGAATCAGGTGCTGAGCGGAGTGGATTTTGAACTAAAGGATGGTGAAGTTCATGCCCTGATGGGGGAGAATGGAGCCGGGAAATCCACACTGATGAATATTCTGATTGGTCTCCATCAGAGAGACCAAGGGACCATCATGATCGACGGAGAAGAAAACTATTTTGCAAGTCCAAAGGAAGCCGAGAAACTGGGTATCACATTCATACATCAGGAGCTGAATGTATGGCCTGAAATGACGGTGCTGGATAATCTCTTCATTGGTAAGGAACTGACATCATCGTTCGGATTGCTTAATACAAGACAAATGAAAGCGCTTGCCAAAGAACAGTTCGCCAAGCTTTCCGTAGACATACCACTGGAACGCCCTGCGGGAGAGTGCTCTGTCGGGCAGCAACAGATGATCGAGATTGCCAAAGCGCTAATGACAGATGCCAAGGTCATCATTATGGACGAGCCAACAGCAGCACTTACGGAGCGTGAGATCCAGAAGCTGTTTGGTGTAATCAGTTCGCTGAAGAAGGAAGGCGTATCCATCGTGTATATCTCTCACCGAATGGAGGAGATATTCACGATCTGTGACCGGATTACCATCATGCGTGACGGAAGAACGGTGGACACGCAAGCTATTCCGCAGACAAGCTTTGATGAAGTGGTGCGGAAAATGGTAGGTCGTGAACTTACCGAGCGTTATCCTGTCCGGAATCCTTCGTATGGTGAAGTTGTCCTCGAAGTAAGAAATGCAAGCAGCAAAGGTCTATTCGAGAATATTAACTTCACGGTGAGAGCGGGGGAAATACTCGGCTTCTCAGGACTCATGGGTTCTGGACGAACAGAGATCATGAGAACCATCTTTGGTTTGGATACGTTGGATAGCGGTGAAATCTTCATCCGCGGCAAAAAAGCGAACATTCGTAAACCGGCAGATGCAGTGAAACATGGAATCGGGTTTATTACAGAAGACCGCAAGGATGAGGGGCTGGTATTAGACTTCTCCATTCGCGAGAATATGGCGTTGCCAAATCTGTTCAGTTTCTCAAGCAAAGGTTTCATCTCAGCTTCCAAAGAACAAGACTTCGTAGATACACTGATCAAACGTCTACAGATCAAAACGCAATCCTCCGAGACGGCGGCAAGGAATCTATCCGGGGGTAACCAGCAGAAGGTGGTTATTGCGAAATGGGTTGGTATCGGACCAAGCGTGCTTATCCTGGATGAACCTACCCGCGGAGTGGATGTCGGGGCGAAGCGCGAAATCTATGAATTGATGAATGAACTGACTGACCGCGGCGTTGCAATCATCATGGTATCGTCGGAGCTACCTGAAGTGCTTGGCATGAGTGACCGGATCGCGGTTGTGCATGAGGGACACATCAGTGGCGAGGTTGCAAGGGAAGTAGCAACACAAGAACACATTATGACATTGGCCACAGGGGGACAGTGATATGACAACAATGCAGGAAAACAAAACGGCTAAAAGCGGATTCCGTTTCTCAAACGTGATACAAAAATTGGGACCGCTACTTGGCTTAATCATTCTTATTCTCATCGTATCGGTGTTGAATCCAAGTTTCTTGGAACCACTTAATATCTTGAATTTATTGCGTCAAGTCTCGATTAATGCGCTGATAGCCTTTGGTATGACGTTTGTTATTCTGACGGGTGGAATTGATCTGTCAGTTGGATCGATCCTGGCTTTATCCAGTGCTTTTGTAGCAAACATGATGTTGTCCGGCCTGGATCCGATCTTGTCCATCATTATTGGTGTAGCACTCGGTGGTGTCATGGGTATGGTGAACGGACTGATGATTACCAAAGGCAAAATGGCTCCGTTTATCGCTACACTCGCTACCATGACGATATTCAGGGGACTAACATTGGTGTACACCAATGGTAATCCAATTACAGGCCTCGGCGATAATCTGTTGTTCCAACTGTTTGGCCGCGGTTACCTGCTGGGCATTCCGGTACCTGCAATTACGATGCTGATTACCTTCATGATTCTGTGGATTGTTTTGCATAAAACGGCTTTTGGCCGCAAAACGTACGCCATCGGTGGTAATGAGAAAGCTTCCATTATCTCGGGTATCAAAGTGAATCGCGTGAAAATTATGATTTACTCCCTAACAGGTATGCTCGCTGCTCTGGCAGGTGCAATTCTGACATCACGTTTGAATTCAGCGCAGCCAACGGCAGGTACATCCTACGAGCTGGATGCGATCGCAGCAGTTGTACTGGGTGGTACAAGTCTTGCTGGAGGACGCGGACGCATCGTTGGTACACTGATCGGTGTTCTGATTATCGGCGTGTTGAATAATGGATTGAACTTGCTTGAAGTAAACTCATTTTATCAAATGGTTGTAAAAGGTATCGTCATTGCCATTGCTGTCCTGCTGGACCGCAAGAAAACAGCATAAGGAGAGAAGCGAATATGAAAAAGTGGACTGTAACACTCATAAGTATGCTGATGATCATCGTTCTGGCCGGGTGCTCTCTGGAGCCACCGGAATGGGCGAAACCTAACCCAAACAAAAGTAACGGACAGAAGAAAATAGGTTTGTCGATATCTACACTGAACAATCCATTCTTTGTATCACTGAAGGACGGGGTAATGGCCGAAGCCAAAAAACAGGGAATACAGGTCATCGTGGTGGATGCGCAGAACGATTCGGCCAAACAAACCAATGATGTGGATGATCTCATTCAGCAAGGCGTTAGTGCACTGCTAATTAACCCTGCGGACTCTGCAGCGATCTCCACAGCGGTTCAATCCGCTAATAGTGTGGGCATTCCTGTAATCACGCTGGATCGCTCCGCAGATAAAGGCGAAGTGGCGGCACTAGTGGCATCTGATAACGTTAAAGGTGGACGCATGGCAGCTGAATATTTTGTGGAACAACTGGGTGAGGGAGCAAAAGTCATTGAACTTGAGGGTGTGCCTGGTGCTTCCGCAACAAGAGAACGGGGTAAAGGTTTCCATGAAGTGGCTGACAAGCAACTTGATGTGGTTTCCAAACAATCTGCTGATTTCGATCGGTCCAAAGGATTAAATGTCATGGAGAATCTGCTTCAGGGTAATCCTGACGTGCAGGCAGTATTTGCTCATAATGATGAGATGGCACTTGGTGCGATTGAAGCGATTCAAAGCTCAGGTAAAGACATTCCGGTCATCGGATTCGATGGTAATGATGATGCAATCAAATCCATTCAGGATGGGAAATTGACGGCAACAGTCGCTCAGCAGCCTATACTGATTGGCCAACTGGCGCTGCAAGCAGCTCTGGATGTGCTCAGTGGCAAGCAGGTGGAGTCATCGATTCCCGCTGAATTGAAGCTGGTAACGAAGGAAAATGTGAATGAGTAAATACATCATAAAACATGTATCTTCTTGGACATGAACATAGGACTAAACCAAGCCGCTAAATTAGCGGCTTTTTTCATTTTGGAAGAAGCGTGCGAGCATCACATCAATCAGATTATTGACTTTTAAAAGCATATTAAAGGTGCCCCAATTGAATTAATGTCCACTTTGTCATTTTGGACTGCTCCAAAAGAGCATTTTTGGATATGTATATCCAATCCATGCGTTGCTATACTAGCATGACGTTCTACACAGTCTTCACAACATAAGGAGGAGCTAATCTCATTGATACATTCCTGTTCGGAATAGAAAGAAGGTGGCTGACATGAAACATCTAGTAGAAGAAAATCTTCAAGCTGTAAGACAGCAAATGGCATTGGCCTGCCAGGCTTCAGGTCGCAACATAGAGGACATCAAGTTGTTGCTCGCGACCAAAACGGTACCGCTTGAGAAATTACAAATAGCTATTCAAGCAGGTGAGGTCCTCTTTGGAGAAAACAAAGCTCAAGAACTCCGAGACAAATTCCCACTCATGGAACAAAGCAAGCAGGTGGAATGGCATTTTATCGGACATCTGCAAACAAATAAAGTAAAGGAGGTTGTTAAATATGTTACTCTCATTCATTCCGTAGATCGTCTGAAACTGGGTCAAGCGTTACATAACCAGCTTCTCAAAGAGAATAAGACCTTAGACATTCTTGTGCAAATTAACACGTCCTACGAAGAAAGTAAATTTGGTGCCTCTCCAGAAACAGCCGTTGAGCTTGTAGAACAGTTAACTCAATTCGAGACATTGAACGTGAAAGGTTTAATGACGATTGGAAAACTGAATGCGACGAACGAAGAAACGCGACATTGTTTTCGATTGTTAAACCAGATCCGTTCACAGATTAAAGAGAAAAATATTCCACGCGTAGAAATGGATATTTTATCGATGGGTATGTCTGGTGACTTCCAGGTCGCCATTGAAGAAGGAGCTACAATGATACGTGTAGGGACAAGTGTATTTGGTCAACGCTACTTACCGGACGAGTATTACTGGAATGAAAACACACGCATCGATGATTAAGTGAGAGGTAGTGTTAAATATGAAGACAGCATCCCCTTCGTTACGTGGCCGTGATTTGATATCGCCGGTGATCGCCGCTTTAATATCCGTAATTGTTAATTACGGGGGAACGTTTATCCTTGTTTTTCAAGCTGCAAAAGTCGCTGGTTTAAGTCCGGAAATGACCGCTTCCTGGATTTGGTCCATCTCGATTGGGGTAGGAGTAACAGGAATTTGGCTCAGTTATCGATATAAGGAACCGATTATTACAGCCTGGTCTACACCGGGTGTGGCGTTTCTCGTTTCAGCATTAGCGGTAACCCCTTATCCAGAAGCTATTGGCGCTTACATGATTTCAGCAGTCGGATTTATTATTTTAGGTTTGTCAGGCATGTTTGAACGTTTCGTTCGACTTATTCCCCCAGGCATCGCTTCCGGATTGTTAGCCGGTATTTTACTACAGTTTGGTATTTCGGCCTTTGGAGGGGCGAAGGTAGATTCTTTGCTTGTGATTGTACTGTTTGCAGGCTATATCGTGCTAAGAAGGTTTACTTCCCGTTACGCCATTGTTGGCATATTGGCAATCGGCTTGATTTATTTGATATGCATGGGGAAAACAGACTTCAGTACGATCCAATTGGCTGTAGCATCGCCTGTATTTGTTGTTCCAGCATTTTCGTTAAATGCTTTACTTGGCGTTGCGCTACCGCTGTTCATTATTACCTTGACAGGGCAGTATATGCCCGGAATGCTTGTTCTGCGTAATGATGGATTCAAGACAAGTGCCAATCCTATTCTAGCTGTAACAGGTTTGGGTTCGCTTCTTGCAGCCCCATTCGGATCACATGCTTTTAATGTGGCAGCTATTACAGCAGCGATTTGTACAGGGAAAGATGCACATGAGGATTCAACGAAGCGGTATATTGCAGGTATTGCTTGTGGTGTTTTTTATATTTTTATCGGCATTTTTGGCGTAACATTGGCTGCTCTGTTTTTGATTCTTCCTGCTACTTTTATTGCAACATTAGCGGGATTGGCCTTACTTGGAACCATCGGTGGCAGTCTTGCCAATGCATTAACGGACCCTAAGGGACGTGAAACTGCATTGATTACGTTTTTGGCGACAGCAGCGAATGTGACTTTGCTTGGTGTGGGTGGTGCATTTTGGGGACTGTTTGCAGGAATGATGGCACATCTACTGATGAATAGTAAATTTCCCAAAAAACAACTTGGAACGAATAAATAACCGTAATATTGAGAGGAAGATGTTCATGAAACATTTGGAGAAGCAAGATAAAGTAATAGGAATGGCTGTCCAGCAAGAGCTTGGAAGGCAGCGGGATAAGATAGAACTGATTGCATCAGAGAATTTTGTAAGTCAAGCTGTGATGGAAGCAACAGGTTCGGTATTGACCAATAAATATGCGGAAGGGTATCCGGGCAGAAGATATTATGGCGGGTGTGAGCATGTCGATACAGTCGAAGAGATAGCAAATAGCCGCCTTAAAGCACTTTTTGGCGCTGAACATGCGAATGTGCAGCCTCACTCCGGTTCTCAGGCCAACATGGCAGTATATTTTGCCTCGGTTGAGATTGGGGACACAATACTTGGCATGAATCTATCCCAGGGTGGTCATCTAACACACGGAAGTACTGTTAATTTTTCAGGTAGGTTTTACAATTTTGTTTCATATGGTGTCGATGCACAGACGGGCCGCATTGACTTTGACGAAGTACGTAAACTTGCTTATAAGTATCGTCCACGCATGATTGTTGCAGGTGGAAGTGCATACCCGCGGACCATTGAGTTTGAATTATTTGCCCAGATTGCCGCCGAAGTGGGAGCTCTTTTCTTTGTAGATATGGCGCATATAGCAGGAATTGTTGCGGCAGGTTTGCATCCTAACCCGGTACCACTTGCCCATTTTGTTTCAACCACCACACACAAGACCTTACGAGGACCACGAGGGGGAGCCATTTTTTGCCGGGAGTCCTGGGCAAAGGCGATTGACAAAGCTGTATTCCCGGGGACTCAGGGCGGGCCATTCATGCACGTTATCGCGGGGAAAGCGGTGGCATTAGGCGAGGCATTGCAAACCGAGTTCACAACATATATTGAAGGTGTTCTGAATAACGCCAACGTATTGGCAGAAACTTTAATGAATGAAGGACTTACCCTTGTATCGGGAGGAACAGATAATCATATCGTGTTGGTTGACTTACGAACTATGGGCCTTACAGGCAAAGAAGCCGAAGCTTTACTGGATGAAGTAGGGATTACGGCGAATAAAAATGCAATTCCTCACGATACGGCAAGTCCTTTGGTTACAAGCGGTATTCGTTTTGGAACTCCGGCTATGACTTCAAGAGGGCTTGGAGCCAGGGAAATGAAAGAAATTGCTCAGTTGATAGGGCTTGCTTTTAAAAATCCAAAGAACTCGAATGTGAAAAATCAAATATTAGGTAGTGTCCGTGAAATCACTTCGCAATTTCCTCTATATGAAGGGCTTAAATAGCTCACAGCAGACACAAATAGAGCCTGCAATTGTTCCTGATGGATAACAATTGCAGGCTCGTAATGTGCTTGTTTATATTGAAACTAAGACGGCCCTAGTAGGCTATACCTACACGAGATTGTACATACTCATCAGACATTAATTGCTGATAAGCAAACTCCGCAGTATCGATTACAGATATAGAAGTTCCACCGTCAGGCAAATAGTCGCGCTCAACCCGGTACTTACCAAGAGATTCTCCATCAAATAAGTAGGTAGGACACACGATGGTCCATTCTAACTCTGAAGCCTTCAGAATGTTGTACATCTCCAGATGCTCTTCAGCTGCTCGCGTGGACTTACGTTTGGACTCAGGGGATTGAAAACGAAGCAAGCCAGGATCCGTTCGACTTTCCAATATTCCTGCTGTACCAATGGTAATGATTCTTTTGATACGCTCCTGAGCCATAACCTCAACAATATGTCCCATGGATTGCGATAATGTAGTTGTTCCATCGGTACTTAAGGAACTAACAACGAGATCCACACCCTGTATGGCGTAATGAATATCCTCTTTGACTAAAGCGTTTCCTTGATGTAGAACGAAATTGTCATCGTTGATTTGTACCTTTTCCGGGCTTCTAACCAGTGCAGTTACATGATGATTGGAACGTAGGGCATTAGAGACGAAATGACTTCCAACCCGTCCGGTGGCTCCTAACACTAAAATGTTCATTACAAAAAACATCCTTTCGAATCCGATTGGAGAGCATGTTCTCCATCATAATACAATCTTTGCAAGCCGATGTATGCCTTCCTCAATCTGCTCCTCATCCACTTTCGCAAAACCTAATATCCATCCTTTTCGATGACTCTCCAAGCAATATCTACTAAGCGGATACACGCGTACACCTTGATCAAGGGCAGCATTTGTCAGCGCTTCTTCGTCAAATGACGTTTCAGATTCTAGAAGCATATGTAATCCCGTTTCCACACCACTTAATGTAAATCGTGAGCCTAGCCCAGAAGCAACAATGGCTTTGGTCATGACTTCGTGTCTGCGTCGATATATGTTCCGAACTCTTCTCATATGGCGCATAAAATGACCACGCTCAATAAAATGAGTTAGCGTTAATTGTTCCATAATCGGCAGATGACGATAGGTTAATTCATGAACTTGAGTAAGGCGATCAATGGCTATTTTGGGGCCGATGATAGCGGATAGTCGAATGCCAGGTGCAACCATTTTAGAAAAACTCATCATATAAAGCGTATTCTGAGGTTGCTGACTAAATATAGTTGGAAGCGGATCTCCACGGTACCTAAATTCGCTATCGTAGTCATCCTCAACAATCCAATATCGATGATGAGCTGCCAAGTGCATCAATTGTTGCCTGCGTGGCTCCGACATAATAACACCAACGGCGCATTGATGAGAAGGTGTGACAAATACGAGTTTCGTCTGTGGGTGAATATGATCTACACTTAATCCATACTCATCGACTGGAACGGGATCGACTTGCATCCGGCGGTATTTCATCGCCATCCATGCAGCAGGAAAGCCGGGATCTTCTACGGAAACTGTGTCTCCCTCACTTAAGAGTGCTTGGGCAATTAAATCAATGCTATGTTGTGCACCTGAGGTTAACAAGATTTGATCAACATCGATATGAATGCCTCGTTCAAGTGACAAATAACGCTGAATCTGTTCTCTTAATGCCAGTAACCCTCTGGCATCGCCATAAGTCCATATATCCAGATTGGGTTCAGTGGAAGCTTGTAAAAAAGATTGCCTCCAGGCTTTTGTGAAACTTTCATCCAGATAAGGCTCGTGGGGATTAAAATCAATTTCTATTTTGCGATTGTCCCTATTGCCAAACCAACTATGCAGATGACCAATCGATTCGTTCAGTGCAGGCAGTTCGGGGGGGGTAGGCCCTTGCATCGTGACGCCTTCTGATGAACGAGGTGCATAGGTCCAATCACTAACCCTTGTCCCGGCCCGACGGGAAGTTACCGTATACCCTCGACTGAATAATTCCTCGTACACAATCTGTATGGTTGACCGTGAAACACCAATTAATTGAGCAAGTTCGCGTGATGGAAGCAGCAATTCGCCTGGTTGCCATTTCCCGGTTGTGATATTATGAATCGCTTGATCCAAAAGTTGCTGCCAGATCGGGCGATGGTCATTCCGATTAACTTTTAGCATTGTTTCACTCCATTACTCATCCTGAATTATGGATTGCATTTATTTATGTATTTAGTCATGTTATTGGCACTCCATTGATTGATATACCATTATAGCAAAAGTTTAATTTGCAAACAAAATAAAGCTGGACTACAGCGATTTTTACTGTGTGTCCAACCTATTTGGGTTGATCCTGCTTGGTTCATACTCGATTCATATTCAAGCCACAGACAGTTCATCTTCTTCGGTTACACTACGGGAGTAATAACCCAGAGATTCCTAATCCATAGACTAGACAGGAGAAGATGAGATTGACACGAAAGAAACGAACGTCTATCGCCGCCATAACTTTGGTGTTTGCAATGATGTCCCCAATGTCGGCCATGGCCACACCCGCTACCAGTAACGGTAGTAGCCCTACGTATGATCTAACTAAAAAGGCAGTAAGCGCAAAGGCCAAGGTACTCACTGAATCATACGCTACGACAAGTGTGCAGTACGCACTGATGGATGAGAGCGAGATTGTGATCTCCGGTCAGGCAGGCAAAAATGATCTGAAAAACAACATCCCGCTTTCTTCAGATACCATGTATGGCATTGGATCAACCAGCAAAATGGTGCTCACAACCGCCGTAATGAAGCTCGTTGACCAAGGCAAGATCGATCTTGATGAGCCTGTCGTGAAGTATATTCCAGACTTTGAAATGAAAGACAAGCGTTACCAACAGATTACACCACGCATGTTACTGAATCATTCATCCGGACTTCTAGGAACGTCAAGTAACAGTGCAATACTGTTTGGAGATAATGATACCTATGCACATGATACGTTACTGGAACAATTGGCGACGCAACATCTGAAGGCCGATCCTGGCACATACTCGGTGTATAGTAATGACGGTTTTACATTGGCTGAAATTCTGGTTGAGCGGGTCAGCGGCATGGACTTCACAACTTTCATGCACCGGTACATAACTGAACCCCTTGGTATGGAGCATACCAAAACACCGCAGGATATTGTGGACTTTAGCCAGATGGCAGCAACATATGCCCCTTCGGATGAGGAGAAACTTCCATTAGAGACAACAAATATGATTGCCTCGGGAGGCATCTATTCCACCGCTGAAGATCTGGTTCGGTTCTCGAAAATCTTTACAGATGAGGTTGAAGGTGTTCTTTCGGAGGAATCCGTAGAGGCCATGGAGCAAGAAGAATACAAGAGAGGCATGTGGCCAGAAGAAGGCGATTCGTCCATTGGTTACGGCCTGGGCTGGGACAGCGTGGACCTGTTTCCTTTTAATGATTACGGCATCCAGGCAGTAAGCAAAGGTGGCAATACAATAACCTATCATTCCTCCTTGATTGTGTTACCGGAGTATAATATGGCTGCTGCCGTAACCTCTTCGGGTGGTCATAGCTCAACGGATCAATTGCTGGCAACTGAGCTGTTGCTTAGTGCGCTTGAGGAGAAGAATATCATTCCAGAGCGTAAACCGGAGAAGTCACATGATGCACCGGTGAAAGCAACCATGCCGAAGGAGCTTACACAGCACACAGGCATGTACGCGGGTGGGGCAAACATGTTAATGAAGATGGACGTAACAGATGATGGGCAATTAACGCTATCTAATCTGTCGTCTCCTAACAGTCCTGATCAGACCTATACGTACACCGCTGATGGCTCATTTGTTAATGATGCGGCTACGGAAAAGCTGAAATTCGTTCAGGAAGTCAACGGGAACACATATTTGTGGTCTCGCTCGTATCAGTCTGTTCCTGGGCTTGGGCAAGTTGCTTCCTCTGAATATAAGGCAGAAAAGCTTGAAACCAATGAATTGTCGGAAGAAGCAAAGGCCGCATGGCAGAAACGGGAAGGCAAAGCCTACGTGTTGGTTAATGAAAAATACACATCAACACTGTACAACGCAGCGATGCCGATGATTCCCATTCATACTTTTAATGAGCTACCGGGTTATGTCTACACGAATAAAATCGTTGGAGCTAACCAAGCTGTGAACCAATTGCAAATTCCTGGATTAGCAGGCCGTGACACGATGGAGTTTAATTTCTATGAGGAAAATGGCGTGGAATACGTTACAGCTGGAGGCAACGTTTATGCTGCTCAAGAAATTATAAAACCGATCTATACGGGAAGACAATCAAAGACAACCATTCAAGCGAATGGTCATGCCACATGGTATTCGATTCCAGCATCAGCTGCAGGTAAAGAAATGACGGTCAAGATGTCTTCAAACAGCGCATTTGCTGTATACGACCAAGCAGGCGTAGGCATGAATCATACGGTGGTCAGTGGACAAAACGAAATTGTATTGCCTGAGAATGGAACCATTGTGTTCGCGGGTGAAGCTGGCTCGAAGTTCGAGATTGTATTGACAACCAGAGAAAATTAATAGATGATAAAAAACTGTACAACAGAAAGTCGCGGATAACGCGGCTTTTTTTGAGTTTTAAATTTTAAATAATACGTTTTAAAGTAAATGTACCTTTTTTTAGATTCACGATGTAATACTGGGTTTCGCAAAGCTTACCTGGAGGGTAAGTATTAAAAGGACTTTTACTGATTGGAAAAAATGATGGAGGAAAATGTTGCAAGTGGAAAGGCAAAGCATTGATTGTTAAAATACAGTAAATAATAACAATCAAATGGGCAGAAGATCGACAAAAAGCATAACCGTAATACCGATTCCAAAGAAAATAATGATTATTCGGACAATACCGAGACGGGGAGGACACATGAAAACAACGAAGATCTCATTTTTTATACTTTCACTGATGCTGCTCCTGGTGAGCGGTCTATCAGGATGGGTAGGGAACGCTGCTGCAGCGTCCGATTCCGGTAAAACCTATGTTATCGGAACTGATGTCACATTTGCTCCATTCGAATATGAAGATGAGAATGGTGATTTTGTTGGTATCGACATGGATTTGCTGGATGCCATCGCCAAAGATCAAAATTTCAAGTATCAAATCAAATCCCTGGGATTTAACGCAGCTGTACAGGCACTTGAGGCGAATCAAGTCGATGGTGTGATCGCAGGGATGAGTATTACGGATGAGCGAAAAGCAAAATTTGATTTTTCTGATACTTATTTTGAATCAGGTGTCGTTATGGGTGTTAGTGCCAACAATGACACAATTAAGAGTTATGAAGACCTTCGTGGACAGAAGGTAGCCGTGAAAACCGGAACAGAAGGGTTTAGTTTTGCAGAGTCCATCGCTTCAGAGTATGGATTTACGATCGTTCCGTTTGATGAGTCATACCAAATGTATGAAGATGTAAAAACCGGTAATTCCGTAGCCTGTTTTGAAGATTATCCTGTACTGGCCTATGGAGTTAATCAGAACAACGGTTTGAAAATTGTTACCGACAAAGAAGAAGGCGCTCCTTACGGTTTTGCAGTAAGCAAGGGGAAAAACCAAGAGCTTCTGGAGATGTTTAATACAGGTCTCGCCAATATCAAAGCTAACGGTGAATATAAGCGCATTACCGAGACATATCTGGGTGAGAACGCTCTGACTGTTGCTAATCAAGGTCGCTGGGAGCTAATTCAGAAATCTCTTCCTGCACTTTTTAAAGGTCTGGGAAACACACTTTTATACACGATTGTGTCCCTGTTTTTCGCATTTATCATCGGTCTGATTTTCGGATTCATGAAGGTGGGACAGAACAAATTCCTTCGTGGTGTTGCCACCGTATTTGTGGATATCTTCCGCGGTATTCCGCTGATTGTCCTGGCATTCTTTATCTATTTCGGGATTCCACAGGCGATGGGCTTCACGATGCCATTGTTCCTGGCGGCCATTCTGACACTTAGTCTGAATGCAGGGGCGTACGTAACCGAGATTATCCGAGGCGGGATTCAATCGATTGATCGTGGTCAAATGGAAGCTGCCCGTTCATTGGGCCTGCCTTATCGCAAAGCGATGATAAAGATCGTTATTCCGCAGGCGGTACGTGTTATGATTCCTTCTTTCATTAACCAGATGGTTATCACGTTGAAGGATACGTCAATCTTGTCCGTTATTGGGCTCGTAGAGTTGACACAATCGGGTAAAATTGTTATTGCAAGAACGTTCTCCTCTTTTGACATTTGGTTAACGGTTGCGGTTATGTATCTGATTGTTATCATCACATTGACCAAAATTGCTGATTATCTGGAGGTGAAGGTTCGTCGTGGCTAAAATAAAAGTTGAAGGTTTGAAGAAAAGTTTCGGCTCGAATCAGGTCCTCAAGGGAATTGATGTGGCGGTCAACGAAGGAGAAGTCGTCTGTGTCATCGGACCTTCCGGTTCGGGAAAAAGTACTTTCTTGCGCTGCATCAACCAATTAGATGCCATCACGGCAGGCCGAGTGATCGTGGATGATCAGGATCTGAATGACCCTAAAACCAATTTGAACAAAGCTCGTGAAAATATTGGTATGGTATTTCAACATTTTAACTTGTTCCCTCATTTTAGTGTACTTAAAAACATCATGTTTGCACCTAGAGAACTCGGGATATTAAATGCACAGAAGGCGCGTGATACAGCACTCCAATTACTTGACCGTGTGGGTCTGTCTGACAAAGCAGACAGCTATCCAACGCAACTGTCAGGTGGACAAAAACAACGGGTTGCTATCGCTCGTGCGCTTGCTATGAATCCGGATGTTATGTTATTTGATGAACCGACGTCGGCGCTTGACCCTGAGATGGTAGGAGAAGTCCTCAGTGTTATGAAGGACCTCGCGAGCGAAGGCATGACGATGATGATTGTTACCCATGAGATGGGTTTTGCTCGTGAAGTAGCTGATCGTGTGATCTTCATGGACGGTGGTTATATTGTCGAGCAGGGCACTCCTGAAGAGATATTTGGAAATCCGAAGAATGAACGGACGATCAGCTTTTTGGAGAAGGTACTCTAGAACTGAATCGAGAATGAACACATTGAAAGTCGCTATTTAAGCGGCTTTTTTTGTTATATTTATGAGGTGATTTAATAGAAAGACGGATTATAACTAAGCCAAGAAAGTGAGGTCTATACTCCATGGAAAACGTGTCACAAGAAGATCAACTGCAATCCATTAAAGCCTTTCAATCAACCATCCGCAAATCGGAAAATGCCTTAGTGAATATGACTCAGAAAAGGAATAACACAACATTGTTACAGAAACGTCTCCAAGCTTTATACATCGGCCTAGCACTGTTGGAAAAGGTATGGAATCAGAAATCTCATCCCTACACGGAGGAAGATATCGCAGAAGCTCGTCTTGTCTTGATGGGATTGTTCCCATCTCTAGAGAGCATGTATGCCAATTCCAAAGAAGGTAGCCCACAAAAGACTCTTCTAGAAAGAAGGATTAAAGCATTTCATCTGGCCGTACAAGCCATGGATGATCTCGCAATTTAAGTATTCCAACATTCTGCTTATTTTGATTGAAACCACTGAAAATGGTTTACGTATCATTGTTTTGACGGGAAGACTGGGTATGCGTAATTGACCATGGATACACATATGTCTATCGAATGGAGAATGATCATGGAAGAAGAAACGAATCAAGCAGGATTACCCGGAGAGCAGATCAACTCAATGAATGCTATGGTGTATGATACTTACGGAACCCCAGACGTACTTCGATTGGAAAAGGTGCCCATTCCTGTGCCTAAAGATCACGAAGTGTTAATTGAGGTCTATGCCACTTCGGTAAATTCATGGGATTGGGATCTATTGCGCGGGAAACCACTCGTTAACCGTATCGGCGCGGCAAGGCAGCCTCGTTATCGAATTCTTGGCGCAGATGTGGCAGGGCGCGTAATCGCCGTTGGAGCTTCTGCTACACGGTTCAAACCAGGAGACGAGGTGTTCGGAGATCTTTCCGGTTGCGGGTGGGGTGGATTCGCGGAATATGTATGTGCAGCTGAGAAGGCCTTGACACCCAAACCCGCCGGTATCAACTATGTGCAAGCGGCAGCTATTCCTCAGGCAGCCGTTCTGGCTTTGCAAGGTTTACGTGATCGGGGAGAGCTGCAAAAGGGACAGCGTGTTCTGATTAATGGCGCAGGTGGTGGAGTCGGGACATTTGCCATCCAATATGCCAAATTGCTTGGGGCTGAGGTGACTGGCGTTGACAGTGCTGAAAAGCTCGACATGTTGCATGCTGTGGGAGCTGACTATGTGTTGGATTATAGGAAAGCGAATTTCACTGCAGTAGGTGTACAATACGACCTGATTCTGGATGTCATCGGGAAGCATTCGGTTTTGGCTTTGAAACGTGCACTAGTTAGCGGAGGCAGGTACGTGATGATCGGAGGTCCAATGCCGCACATTCTTCTCAATCTGATATGTGCACCGTTCATTGCCAAATTTGAACATAAGAAAATAATGCTTCTCATCCATAAACCGAATCATGAGGATCAAGAGGTATGGAGAGAACTTGTTGAATCAGGCCATGTCTTGCCGATTGTTCACCGCGAGTACGCATTAAATGAAGCAGCTCAGGCCATTCAAGATATTGGAGAAGGTCGTGTGAAAGGAAAAGCCGTCATCTCCATCAAGAAAATAGATTTATGAATAGAAGGGCATCATGAAGGTAGCTTGTCATTCGATATCAAAATTATAAGATCATATTTCCTTCGAGGTCGCTAAGTTAGCGGCTTTTTTTGTGCGTTCAAGTATTATTGGAAATATACCTTGACAACAACAAGCTCATTAGTTATTATTTCATCCATGACAGTGATTACTGACATCCAGGGAGGAGATATATAGACATGTCCATTAGCAGCAATCTTAGCAGTAAAGAAAAATTAATGTTGACGGCTATCGATTTAATTTCAAAAAAAGGCTATAAAAGTGTGACGACACAGGAAATAGCCACAACAGCCGGACTAAGTGAGAAAACCTTGTTTCGTCTCTTTGGAACCAAACAAAACTTGTTAGAGACTGCCTTTGACCAATATCATTATGCAGAAGAGATGACAAGGATCTTCAATGAAAAACTCGTATGGGATCTGTATACAGATTTGTTGCTGATCAGCAAGACATATCATAACATCATGAACCGTAATCGAAAATTGTTTATGATTAGTCTGAAGGAAGTAGAGCATCTACCCGGTTATAGAGAGAGAACGGTAAAGCATCCTCAACAACTTTTGGATATTCTAACCAATTACTTTAATATCATGTATGATAAAGGAAAGTTGGTTAAAATCAATCCTGAACTGCAAGCTTTTTCATTCATGTCATTGAATTATGGCGTATTCATAAATAATCTTGAAGAAGATGTACTTTTTCCAGGGCTCTCATTGGAAGGTATCATTACAGAGAGTGTATGGACGTTTACTAGGGCGTTAACTCCCTAGTTTTTTTAAACTTTTAAATGTCAGTAAGTACTGACAGACTAAATATATTCAAAAGAATTGAGGAGAGTATGATGAACACCAATAAAGAAGCGTTATTACTCCGTGTTCTTGTTTTCACACTGATTATATCAGTCATGAATGGAATGATGTTTAATGTTGTATTACCTGTGATTGGTGAAGAGTTCCAACTTACTGCTTCTCAAGCGAGCTGGATCGTTACAGGTTATTTAGTTGTATATGCGATTGGTACAGTGACTTACGGGAGACTTAGCGATAAATACAGCATGAAGGTTCTAATTTCGTTTGGTCTTTGGATATTGGCAGCAGGCTCTCTTCTGGGGATTGTGGCAACAGAGTATTGGATGGTTATTATCGCACGGATCGTACAGGCTGCTGGTGCAGCGGTCATACCTGCATTGGCCATGATTATTCCCGTTCGATACTTCGCACCGGAGAAACGCGGGCAAGCCTTGGGTACCTCTGCCATTGGTATAGCTCTTGGAAATGCCCTTGCTCCGATCGTGGCCGGATTTGTATCGAGCGCTTTGAGTTGGGAATTTCTTTTTGTAATCCCATTACTTTCTCTTGCTACGCTTCCTTTTTATCGAAAATACCTAGATGAAGAAAAAGGCGGCAGTGAAAAAATGGATTATTTGGGTGGAGCGTTATTAGCAGGAACAGTTGCTACACTGTTGCTCTCATTAACCCAATCTAATGCATGGTTTCTATTAACAGGAATGGTCTTATTAATACTGTTCATCATGCGTATTCGTTATGCGGAAGTGCCGTTTGTGAAACCGGCCGTATTTCAAAACAAGGCATATTCAGCTGGAATGGGAATTGGATTCCTTCTGGTCGCTATCAGTCCTGCTATTCCATTTACTACGCCACAATTGCTCTCGGAAGTACATGGTCTATCCCCAGCATTGACAGGTGTCATTATGCTACCTTCTGCGCTCGTAGCTGCACTCCTCGGACGCAAAGGTGGAAGGCTTGCGGATGAAAAAGGGAATCCTTTTTTACTGTATACGGCATCTTCACTACTTGTTGTTGGTTTCATAAGCCTATCATTAGTAGTAGGTGCTACACCTGTCTTGATTTCTTTTTTTCTTGTTTTTGGTGTTCTGGGTCAGTCTTATCTGCAGATTGCGATCTCAAATACCATTGCTCAGACGCTTCCCAAAGAGCAAGTTGGAATCGGGATGGGGTTGCTATCCATGTTTAACTTCATTGCAGTGTCTGTGTCTACTGCTGCCCTAGGAAAGGTGCTTGACGGGGGAAAAAGCACGCTTCAACTGAACCCTTTGATTCAAGATAAGACAGTTTTTGTGTACAGTAATATTTTTATTGTGCTCGCTTTGTTTGTTATTGCGATGACCATGCTATATATGCTGCAATTTGGGCGTAAGTCCAAAACTGTTCATCCTTCGAGTGCATCTTAACGATAATCATGAAATGTGAGAGGTCTGTCTAATGAACGACAGACCTCTCTTTTTCTTTTGCAAGCTTAGGAAAACCGATAGAGACGCACGCCGTGCGCAGGTACAGTAGTAACTAAGGAGTTCTCTGTAAATTCAGCTGCTTCTCGGCTCCACAATTCAGTACCTTTGGTAATGCCGGACAGTCCGACCTCATCAATGGACAGATTCACAGGTAGAGCATTCTCACCGATGTTAAACACAGCGACGTAAGAGGAACCATCCGTATGCTGGGCAGTCCATACAATAAGATCTTCTTTGCGTAAGGCTTCTCTGGCTCCGTAACTCTCACGATGCATTCGCAGAACCTCGCGATTGGTCAACAGGGATAGTGTCCAGTCATCGTTATCTCGCAGTTCACCACCAAAGATGAGCGGGGAACGGAAGATGCTCCACAGCGACATCATCGTCAACTGCTCGTCAGGCGTGAACCGAGTCCAGCGATCTGCTCCACCACCATCTACAGAACGGATACCGATATGACCCAAAGGCAACATATCACAGTCTGGCCAGCAGCCTGCTTGGGGAACGCCCTGCCACGTCCGGCAGCGGTCGAACATATCCAATAACAACGGCCAAAGGTCCCAGAAATCGTCGGTGACACGCCACATGTTGGCATGATCAGCCAAGAATTCTGAGTATTCCACCGGGGCAGGGCCAGGAGAGAGACTTAGTACCATGGGCCGACCGGAGCGCTCAATCGATTTGGATATCATTTCGATCTCAGGCTGATGGGTGTCATAGAGCCTTGAAGCAGCAATATCGTCAACCTTCACCAAGTCAACGCCCCATTGTGCATACAGTTCAAAAAGCGAATCGTAGTAGGCTTGTGCACCTTCTTTTGAGCTATCAACACCATACATATCTGTGTTCCACGGACAGATGGAGTTCGGATGAGCAATATCACGCGCAGTGGTGGTTGTTCCCAGAATCGGAGTAGCCGCATGTGCAGCTTGACGTGGAATACCGCGCATGATGTGAATGCCAAATTGCAGCCCAAGACTATGAACGTAGTCGGCTAATGGCCTAAATCCCTGTCCACCTGCAGCGGAGGGAAAGCGATTCTCGGCAGGCATAAGCCGCGAATATTGATCCATGATAAGTGGAACGAACGGACGATATTGCGAAGAATTGGCCAAAGGCTCGTACCATTGAATGTCGACCGTAATGTAGCTCCAGCCGAAGTCTTTAAGATGTTCTGCCATGTACTCGGCGTTGCCACGAATTTCGTCTTCCGTAACGGCTGCGCCGTAACAATCCCAGCTGTTCCAGCCAAGCGGTGGAGTTGATGCTGCAAGTGTATGATTCATGGGAATGCTCCTTTATGGATTAATTATTGCTCTCGCTCAATTCATCATAATAAAGGATTTTATTAATATCTACAGTAATGTTGAGTGTCGAATAGCAAAATATTGCGGTTAGTCGAAGAACAATTTACGGTACACAAGGCTTTCTCCGCCACTACGAAATTCACCTGGCGTAACGCCTGTTATGCTGCGAAAGGCTTTGATAAAATAACTTCCGCTGGAATACCCGACTTGCTCGGCGATGACTTCAATGCTAAGAGAAGTTCCGCGCAGCAGTTCCATTGCTTTCTCTGTACGTACACGAGTCAAATAAGCACCTGGGGTCAAACCTGTACTGGAGGAAAAGCGACGTATAAAGTGATATTTGGAAAGGGAAACATGCTCCGCAAGGTGATCGATACTGATCATTTTGGAGTAGTTGTTTTCTATGTATTCAACGGCTATTTGAATGTTTTCAGACCAATTCTCCCTGTTGCGCAATGTTGTTTTCTGTAATCGAGTCAACTCTGTCATGAACTGATATACGCTGGATGATGCGATCAGAGGATCAGTGATTCTGCCTGCTGCCGCATCTGTCACGATCATCCGCAACAGTCGAATGGGTGTACAATCAGCGGGTAAATAGGGGACTTCTCCAGCTTCCCGAAGGAACTTTCGCCAATGGGGCAGAATAAGAGTGGGCCTGAACAGCAGGAACAGAAACTCCCAAGGTTCTTTTGATGCTGAATGGTAGTAATAGCGATGAGCTCCCGGAATTTCGGTCAAAAAAGCTTGTCCTGCGGTAACATGATGAATGCGATTATTCGACTCAAACACACCTTCACCCGAGATTGTATATTGGAATAACAGGAGAGGCCCGTCCGAACGTTCGAGTCCATCCCAATGATAAGAAGGATCGGTTATTGAATCACATCCAGCCGCATACAGTACACACAGTTGGAGCTCCTTGTCTTCCGCAAATCGAAACCCATAGGTTCCTCTAGGGATATTCATATCAGCTCTCCTTGTGCCCTGAATTTTTACTGCGCTCCGCGAATGAAAATATCTACTAGCTTCTGGCCTAGCGAAAAGTTGGAACCATATTTATGCAGGTTATCTTCCCGATTACCCATTAACATCAATGTCGAGAAGGTCTCTGCCAGGAAAAACGGATCGTCCGTTCGAAGTCTGTTTTCATCCATTGCCCGTTGGAAATGGTAGGCTAACACTTCGTGAATCTGATGCTCGGCGTTGCGTATATCCTGAATTTGAGCTGGTTCAAGAAAAGGTTCAGCTTCTCTGAGCATGGTTTCAATCTCCGCATGTGGATTACCCAGTCTGGCCTCTGCCAGACGAACAAGCCCCGACTCCAGATTCTCGGCTTGATCAAGGATATGCGAGGTTAACCGGCTCACATTCTGTAACATCGTTGTAAAGGCAACCTTAAACAGCTCTGGTTTGCTGGTGAAATGATAATAAATGGTTGGTTTTGATACGCTACATGTTTTGCCAATTTGCTGAAGCGTGACCGTTTCGTAGCCATACTCCATGAATAACTGTGAAGCAGTTTGAATAATGGTTTGCTGAATTGAGATATCGTCGTTGCCATGTTTGGGTCTTCCAGGCAATCGTTTGGGTGATTTTTCTGTCATTGGACTTCCCTCCATGAATATTTTATGACAAATAACGATAGTAAGCAAAATCATCTTGTAATTATACTTACCGGTAAGTATAATTATGGAGAGTTAAAAAAGACATATCATTATCCTCATACTAAGGTGGTTTTAAGGTTGAAAACAGCACAACGTACTAACAAATGGAAAAAAATAATCATGTGGACCATCTTGTCCATCGTTATCATCGCAGCTGGAGTTTTTGTATATCTCAATTCAGTTACGTATAGTCCCTCTGAGCGATCTGAAGCGGCGATGACAAGTGATGCTCAGGTTAATGTCACTAAGATTAAGGACGGTTACCGATTTGAACCCGTGGGTACAGAGATAACCAAACCGAATATTATTTTTTATCCGGGCGGTCTGGTCAAACCTGAAAGTTATTCTCCACTTGCCAGAGAAATGGCAGAACAAGGTCACCGGGTATACATCGCAAACATGCCAATAAACTTGGCGATTTTCGGTCAGAACAAAGCTGATTCCTTTATCGAGGAACATCCTGACGAATCGTTTGTTATTGGTGGCCATTCGTTGGGAGGGTCATTTGCATCACGGTATGCTGCGGAGCACAATGAGAAGTTGGAAGGCGTCTTTTTCTTGGCTTCTTATGCAGATGAAGGGGGGAGCGTGAAGAATACTGACTTGTCTATCTTACAGATTACAGGCTCGGATGACGGAGTGCTTAACTGGGAAGACTGGGAGAACTCCAAAGCAAATCTTCCGGAAGACACGACATATGTGAGTATTGAGGGTGGAAATCACGGTCAATTTGGCTCATATGGCATGCAAAAAGGAGATAATCAACCTGCAATTACAGAAGAAAAGCAGTTGGAAGAGGTAGCTATAGCCCTAGAGAACTGGATGGGGAAATTAAAATAATGTACTAAATGAATGTATTGAATGGTAATGATCGTGGTACGATTAAAGTCGCTATTTTAGCGGCTTTTTTTGTTGAATGATAAGCATATGCATCAATGGAGCAGAGCAGGCTTAGCTGCTTTTACCGATTGGATTTGTCTCAATGATTGGTTTATATAATTGCTTTAATTACCACATATCGTTAACATTAGAAGCATTGTCATCGTAATAGTAGCAAAACGGAAGACAGCAAGAGCAAGAACATCAAAAGGAGAAAAGATTATGGTTTTCAGAAAATTCGCTTACACATTAGTGATCATCCTCGCTGCATTATTGTTCTCAGGCTGTACGTCAGAGTCTTTGCTTGATCTCGGATCACCTCAAGTTTCGGAGGATATGGGATTTGATGAGGTTGCCGACTATATATCGGAGCACAATGAACTCCCACCAAATTACATTACCAAGAAAGAGGCAAGAGATCTGGGATGGGAACCAAGCGAAGGTAACCTGCGAGAAGTCGCTCCAGGCAAAAGCATCGGTGGCGACGTGTTCAGGAACCGGGAAGGATTGCTCCCCAACAAAAAAGGCCGGATCTGGTACGAAGCCGATATAAATTACTCAGGAGGACGGCGCGGAAGCGACCGAATTTTGTACTCGAATGACGGTCTAATCTACCAGACGACAGATCATTACAAGTCATTTGAACAGATAAAATAAACGGAGGAAATGATATGAGCATCATTCAGATTAACGGAAACGACTTTCACAGCAAGGAAGAGCTTCATCAAATTTTGCAGAACCAGCTTGAGTTAGACGAGAGTTATGGAGGCAATTTGGACGCACTATGGGATGTCTTAACTGGGGCTGTAAGCATGCCGCTTACTGTTCAATGGATTGGTTTTGAGAAAAGCAAAGAGATTCTTGGAGATTACGCTGACCAACTCATGGAATTGTTGCGTGATGTGGAAGGGGAGATCCTAGGATTTACGTTGGAATTATATTATTGAAATGCAGGTTTGGCTTTATAAGGCGATGGGCAACCATCGCTTTTTTTGTTCTTCACATTTTTACTGAAACTCATGTCTAGATCATGCTATTTTCATGGCTTAATAATCAAGGTTGGGGTTATTAGACTTCCTTATACTTTAAACATGGAATAGGGTAGGCAGGATTGTAGTCGTTTACTAACAGTTGAATATGTAAGCGTATACTATTTCAAAGTGAACCATCGTAATGTCTGGATTGGTTATTACAACTAACACCATTTAGGGGGCAGAAAAATAATGAGAGCCATTTCAAAAATGCTAGGAGCTTGTCTCGTAACAAGTGTTGTGCTAGTTTCCGCCGGTTGCGGAAACGCTGGAGAGAATTCCGAATCAAATACGAGTGACCCCAACAGCCCGATCACATTTACCTTCTTCGGCGCAGATGCAAGTCCCAACTGGAACAAAATGCAGGATGCGGTAGGAAAAAAAATTACGGAAGAAACCGGTGTAAGCATTGATGCTGAATTCGATATTTCGAGCGGAGGCGGAAACGACCGTATTTCCCTGATGGCTGCCAGTGGCGATTATCCGGATTTAATCTTCCCCAAAGGTAACTTGACCAGACTCGTTGATGCCGGTGCAATGATTGATTTGACGGATCTGATCGAAGAACACGCACCCAATTTGAAAAAGATCTACGGTGAGCAATTCAATCGGTTGAAATACAGTAATGACGATCCTTCAATCTATTGGATTCCGACAAATGGTGCGATCGATCAGGTCAGCTTCGATGCCACGAATGGTACCGCCATTCAACATCGTGTAGTCAAGGAACTCGGGTATCCTGAGATCAAAACCTTAAACGATTTCGAAAATGTGCTACGTGAATATTACGAGAAACATCCGACCACAGATGATGGCCAACCCACAATTCCGCTGACGCTTAGTGCAGATGGATGGCGGCGAATGATCACTGTTACTGATCCCGCTGTTATGTCTACTGGAGGACCTGGAGATGGTGAATATTTCATCAATCCGGACACCTACGAAGCCGTTCTGCATTACAAACGTCCCGAGGAGAAGGAATATTTCCGGTGGTTGAACAAGATGTACAATGAAGGCTTGCTGGACAAGGACAGTTTTGTTCAGAAGGATGACCAGTATAAGTCCAAAATCGCCAGTGGTCGCGTGTTATCCTTGCTTGATCCAAGCTGGGGATTCAGTGATGCGGAAAATGCTTTGAAAAGTGCAGGAAAAGATGATATGACCTACGGATTCTATCCAGTAACGCTAGATGACAGTTTTCAGCGTAAGGATTTCCAAAATATCGGCTTTGATGGTTATGGCATTGGTATAACGGTAGATTGTGAAGATCCTGTCCGGGCTATTAAATTTTTGGATTGGATGTCTTCAGAAGAAGGGCAAGTATTGAGAAACTGGGGCGTTGAAGGCGAGCAATATAACGTGGAAGACGGTGTTCGCACCATCCCGGCCGATGTACAGGAACGTAAAAACAAAGACAATAACACATTCACCAAAGAAACCGGAGTAGGCTTGTATTACATTTTTGGTGCTCACTACGGGGATGGTGTCAAAGATTCAACGGATAACTACTATACAACGAATTATCCTGAACAGATTCAGCAAAGTTATTCTGATGAGGAGAAAGAAGCTTTGAAAGGTTATGGCATCACTACATGGAAGGACTTGTTCCCTTCCGAAGAGGAGTTTCCGGTAAAAGAGTGGGGCGCGGCTTACAATATGCCGATTCCTTCGGATAGCGGGGATTATAACGTTGTGTATCAGAAAACGCAGGATATTATTCAGAAACGGATCGCTGAAGCGATTACATCCTCTCCGAGTGCCTTTGAAGGCATATACGACAATATGATTACCGAACTTGACAATGCAGGTGCAGTAGCCATGGAACAGCAGTATACGGAGTGGATTAAAGATCGCGTTCGATTGTGGACGGGGAAAGAGATCAATTAACTTGCGGATATAATCACAACAATGAATTGTTTGCAGATCGGAAGTATATCCAAAACTAAAAAACATCGAGCCATGCAGGATGGTTTGATGTTTTTTAGTTTACATTGAATGAGCTCATCATTATTTTGGCAAAGCTTCAATCACATCACGTCTTTGTTTGATATATTTACCGGGGGAGATGCCGACCATTTTGGTAAAACTGCGAATAAAATTGGCATAGTCACTAAAGCCCGATTGAAAGCATGCATCCGTAATACTCATTCCTTCAGACAGGTGATATTTTGCCCGTTCAATACGACGACCCAAAATGTAGGAACGGATCGTCAATCCAGTATGCTTCTTGAACTGGCGGCTGATATAAGTACTGTTCATGTAGAACACTTCGGCAAGTTTGCGAAGCGTAATGTCTTGATTTAGATGTGTTTCAATATAATCCATGGTTTCACGAACCAGTTCAGGCATAATGTCATTGGGAACAAAGGAATTGTTATGAAACCAGACATTAATCATGACCAACAATTGGGCTACGGCAGCATTTATTTTGATATCGGTGCCATAAGCATCGGAAGCAAGCAATCCTTCCAGTTCGTTTGTACATTGCAGCATCTGCTTCAAGTTATCGTCGTCTAAATGTACGATGTTGCCTGTTCCTTTGGGGCGATGATCAAAACATGACGATAGATTGGTTGATGGTGTGGAAAGTTGAAATAGATATGTTTTTTTGAGGTTGATTGTAATTCGCTCATACTCAGATTCATCCAGAATAAAGGCGCGGTGCATCTCCTCGGGTGACATCACAAGCAGATCACCAGGCTGCACATGGTAACATCGATTTTCTACATAAAAGTGAACGTTGCCACGAAGAAACAGGTAGATCTCGTATGCATTATGGCGATGATAGATCGTTTCCAGCTTATACGTCGTTACGCTGTGCAGATATAAGAGCTCAGGCTGGATGGGATCATAAAAACACTCAGAGGATCCACTCATGAAGTACCTCCCGTCATTTCACGCAATAAATAGAGCGGTTAACGCAATGAAATTGTACTCAGCTTACCTTAAAATGTAATCATCCTATCATGATACCTTTTGTATTGCAAACGCTTTCTTGTGAAAAGACACAACTAAAAACGATTATAGGGGGATTCTTTTGATGAATTATCATTCTACACCACAAGCTGGTGAGCAAAAGCAAGATCAAGCTGCCAATCTGGAGAGTATTCCAGGGGAGATTGGCAAGCTTCGTCCCAACGGTAACCCTCTGGTGGCCCACAAATTTGGAGCCGATCCCTATGCTTTGGTATTTAACAATCGAGTCTACTTATATATGACTAGTGATAAGCTGGAATATGATAAGGACGGTATTGCTCAGAAAAACAGCTACAGTTCAATCAACCGGATTACGGTCATTTCTTCTGATGATTTAATCAACTGGACCGATCATGGAGAGATCAGAGTGGCTGGACCTCAAGGCGCAGCAACATGGGCTTCGCAATCATGGGCCCCGGCAGCTGCTCATCGAATCTTGGATGGCAAGGACTGTTTCTTTCTTTATTTCGCCAACAATGCCAGTGGAATTGGTGTATTGTCTGCACCAACACCTGTAGGTCCATGGGTAGACCCTATAGGAAAGGCACTTATTACAAGAGAGACGCCGGGAGTGGAGGAAGTAACCTGGCTATTCGATCCGGCTGTCATTGTAGATGATGATCATCAGGCCTATATATATTTCGGTGGTGGTATTCCACAGGGGAAAGCAGAAAGACCGGATACGGCAAGAGTTATGCGATTGGGAGATGATATGATCAGCGTTGTTGGCAAAGCGAAGGTTATTCAGGCGCCTTATATGTTTGAAGATTCAGGGATACATAAATATAATAATAGTTACTACTTTACGTATTGTTCCAATTTTGTTGAGGGTGATCGGCCAGAGGGCAGCCCACCACCTGGTGAGATTGCATATATGACCAGTGTTCAGCCAATGGGGCCATGGACATATCAGGGAACGTTGCTCCAGAATCCGGGCCACTTTTTTGATGTTGGCGGCAATAACCATCATGCTATATTCCAACTGGCCGATCAGTGGTACATTGCCTATCATGCCCAGACATTATGCCAAGCGATGAATATCCCCGAAGGTTACCGTTCAACACATCTGAATCGAGTCGAGCATGATGAGGCCACGGGTAAGATCAAGAAGGTACATGCCGATTATCAGGGCGTAGATCAAATCAAGTGCTTTGATCCCTATGGGCGGGTAAGCGGATCGACGATTGGATGGAGTAGCGGAGTATCAACAGAGCAATATCCTGACTCTGGTGAGATGTCTGCATCTGATGCGAATATGATTTCCGCTAAGCTGCAAAATGACAGCTGGATAGCTATATCCAAGGTCGACTTTGAAAGTGAAGGACCCACAAATTTCACAGCCACGATTGCGAATCAAGCAACCGAAGGTACGTTGGAACTTCGACTTGAACGTGCAGACGGACCGTTAATTGGTGAAATCATTGTTCCGCCTGCGACAGAATCTCTTCAATGGATGGAACTAACAACTAATGTTACGGGTGCGAAAGGTGTGCAAGACTTGTATATTAAGCTTAAAAGTTCAACAGACAGCTCAATCATCCTTTTGAGAGAATGGAAGTTTAACAGAAAAAATGAGGTGTAATTAAAGTATGTATCCGAATCCGATTATTTGGGCCGATTACCCGGATCTTGACGTTATTCGTGTAGAAGACACATATTATATGGTCAGTACAACCATGCATATGATGCCGGGATGTGTCATCCTGCGTTCATATGACCTGATCCATTGGGAAGTAGCCACATATGTATACGACACATTGGACGATACACCTGCCCAACGGCTGGTGGATGGTCATCACGTTTATAGTAAAGGCATGTGGGCTGCATCACTCCGTTATCATCAAGGGATGTTCTATGTGATCTTTGTTGCGAATGATACCCGTAAGACATACTTGTATACGTCGACCTCCATCTCGGGAGTGTGGAAGAAGCAGATCGTGGAAGGGTTTTACCATGATTGCTCCTTATTTTTTGATGATGATGAACGAGCCTATCTCGTATACGGTAATACCGAGATCTATCTGACCGAATTAAGCTCTAATCTGTCCGGGCCCAAACCTGGTGGAGTACATCGCTTGATTGTAAAAGACGAGCAGTCTCATCACCTTGGTTATGAAGGAGCACATTTTTACAAGATCAATGGTAAATATATTGTGTTCCTGATTCATATCACGAAAGCTTCCGGACGTAGAACACAGGCGTTTTATATGGCAGACTCTCTGGAAGATGTCTTCACTGGTGGAGAAGTATTCAATGACGATATGGATTATTTCAATTCAGGAGTTGCTCAGGGCGGTATCGTGGATACGCCGGATGGAGACTGGTATGCAATGCTGTTTCAGGATCATGGGGCTGTTGGCCGGGTTCCTGTTTTGGTTCCGCTACACTTTGATCAAGGTAAACCAATCTTTGCAAACAAAGCGCCGAAGCAGATTGATATCCCGAGCACGAGACCAGAGCACCGTTATAACCCGTTAGTGGGTAGCGACAGTTTCAATTATGAACCCGAGGAAGATGGAAACATCCGCCTCCGTGATTTTTGGCAATGGAATCATACACCTAATCATGAACTTTGGTCCGTTACAGAGAAACCGGGAGTGTATCGTGTTCGAACGGGACAGATCAGCCCAAATCTGACGTTTGCGGTCAACACACTAACCCAGCGTTCAATGGGGCCCGCTTGCGAAGCAATAGTTACGCTTGACGGCAGTCGTCTGAATGATGGGGATTATGCCGGGTTGTGCTTTTTGATCGGTTCGTACGGTATGATCGCTCTCACGAAGCAGGATAGCAAGTTTTACTTGGTCATGCATGCCAGAGATAGTGAAGATTCCACCATATTTGGCAATCTGATCGACCAGAAGCCAGCCACTGAACATGAACGTATCCCGGTATCAGATCCAATAGTTAAACTAAAAGCATTCGGAAATTTTGAGAACAATCTGGATGAGTGCTCTTTTGCCTATTTCGATGGGGTTGAATGGAGAGATATAGGGATTGTCCACAAAATGATATATAAACTGGATCATTTTATGGGTTGCCGAACGGGATTGTTTGTATATTCAACGGAAATAGCTGGAGGAACAGCTGATTTTTCGAATTTTGAATATCGTGTGATTAATCCTGATGAGAAACAATGAAAATACGTAAAAGCCGCCCAACGGCGGCTTTTCGTATTCAATGAGTACAAGTTGTTGTACAATGATATGGATTCAAAGTTGACAGAGAGAAGAGAGTTGTTCAAACCGAACTGGGGGCATGTCGTCATGTATAAGAGATGTCTGGACATAACAAGATGGACCTTCATTCTGTTCCTTGCTGTATCCATACCAGCAGGTCATACCGAAGGTAATACCAAACAACATCATCCGCAGCAAGATGGGCAGCAGATTCAACTTCCCGCTACGTTTGAGAGGTATTCTCCTCCCATCGTTGTCTCTTTTGTCAGGGAAACTGGAGATGACCTTGAGCGTATGATTAGTCAGTTATCTGGTGAGACGATACTGGATAATCGCTGGACTCGTTTGTACGAGAAAGAGCTAGGTATTCAAATTCACTATGACTGGACTGCTAAGGGAGATGTATACAATCAGAAGTTGGGTGTATCACTTGCTGCAGGACGTTTTCCAGATGTGGTGAAAGTTAATCCATATCAACTTAGACAACTGAGCAACGCTGGAATGATCGAAGATTTAACCCATGTGTACCAAGAGCACGCTTCCCCACTTACAAAGAGTATATTGGAGGCGGAGGGAAGAGGTGCATTTGATGCGGCAACCATTGATGGCAAACTCATGGCTATTCCCGAATCATCTTCCTCCATTGAGACAGCGCAGTACCTGTGGATTAGAACCGATTGGTTGGAGCAACTGGGGCTACGGCCGCCTAAAACGATGGAAGAGCTTCTCCAGGTTTCGAAAGCGTTTACAGAGGGAGACCCCGACGGGAACGGAGAGCATGATACGTACGGACTTGCGCTAACGAACCATCTATGGGATCCAGTTATGGGAGCTGCAGGGGTGATGTCCGGCTATGGGGCCTACCCTAATATATGGGTTAAAGATGCAGAAGGAAACCTCACTTATGGAGGTATTCAGCCTGAAGTTCGGGAGGCTCTGAAAGTACTGCAAACGTTGTATCGTGAAGGCCAACTTGATCCGGATTTTGGTTATAAAAGTGGAAACAAGGCGTTTCGTCTAGTTCAAGATGGAAAAATAGGGATGCTTTACGGCGAACAGTGGACATCCTTTATGCTTCAGAGCACCCGTGATAAAGATACAGATATAGATGTAGAATGGCAGGCATATCCCATTGTTGCCAAGTCGGATCGGAGCCTGTTCGTACCGCTACGTTCCAACACGGGGCAATACTTTGCTGTAAAAAAGGGCTTCTCTAATCCGGAAGTTGTTGTAAAGCTCATGAATCTGCATCTGGACATCAACTGGGGGGATCAGGCACAGTATGAAACATACTACAATGACGACTCCCGAGCTGTGTGGATGCTTTCACCGGTAACTCCTTTTCCTGGTAATAAAAATATAGATGCTTACAAACAAATTCGGGATGCCAGAAGTACAGGAGACTTCTCGGCTCTGCAGAATGAAGCTCTCGCCATTCACAAACGCATTGTGGCCTATGAATTGGAAGATGTAGAGAGCGGCTGGGGCTGGAAACAAACCTATGGGCCTTCGGGTGCTTTTAGCATTGCTGATTCTTATGAGAAGAACGGCCAACTTCTCTATGATCAATTCACGGGCGGAATTACGGACACGATGGTTGATCGACAAATTATTCTTCGGGATCTTCAGCTTGAAGCCTATATGAACATTATTCTAGGCAGGTCGATAGATGAGTTTGATCAATTCGTTGAGAACTGGCGCAAGCTGGGGGGAGATCAGATCACATCGGAGGTTAACGCGTGGTTTCGCACCAGCAAGCCAAAGGAGCACTAATGTTCACTTTATTCTTACAAGGAACCCACTCAGCCTTTGGCATTGGAGGTGAAGGTATTGATCAAGATCCCTGCTAAATCATGGTTTAACAGTATATTTGCGCGATTAATAATCACCTATCTGGTATTTGTGCTTCCTCTTATTCTTCTTGGCGTGTATCTGTATCATTGGAGTTATGACAATGCAAGCCAGGAGATATCGTTGTCAACGGAAAGACGGTTAAACCAATATGTGGTGGAATTGAACAGAGAGATAGAATGGATGGAATTACAGCAGTTTGATATCGTTGAGGATCGAAAACTCAATCGTCTGGCGATTCTCTGGGACATGATGGATCAGGTTGAGCGGCGTGATACATTAAATTACCTGACAGAACGACTCGCTTCATTCAAGAATAGCACTGCTTATATCAAAAACGTTCATGTACATATCCCTTCTGTTGGCAAGAGTATATCCGCGATCCAAGGCATCGATGATTTCGATAAAAGTTCTTATCTATATTTTAGTTCAGGCATGCAAGGAAAAGGTACACGTTTCACTGTGAAAGAGGACGCCTTGAACTTAAGTGCCGTCAGGCTGACAGGCACGAGAGGAGAACCCCCGCTTTTTGTCATTCAAGTGGAGCTGGATACATACCATTTTCAGAATGAACTCACACGGCTTAATTTGTACCCGGAGAGTTCAACGTTTCTGATTGAGGACAAAACGGGGCATGCCATCACAGATAAACATCAAGCTAGTGTTATTCTCACGAATTACCGTGAGCACAGTGTAAAGGGTACACTTGATGGCTTTCGAATGAAGGTGGGGGACACCATGTACCATGTTAGTCAGTTGCATATGGACTCCCTGGGCTTATCCGTAGCTACATATCTACCCGAGGCAATTGTTACCAAGCCACTTAGCAAGTTCTATCATTGGGCTTGGCTGTTTGCGATTACATCATTTGTTGCCATCACGGCGTATCTCTATTCAAGTTACAAGTTAATTCATATCCCGTTACTGTTGTTGGTGAAAAGATTCAAAAAAATGGAGGGAGGCATGCTTGATGTCCCCATTGCGCATAACCGAAAGGATGAATTTGGCTTCCTCTACACGCGTTTCAATCTAATGATTGAAAATCTTCAATCCCTGATCGACCGTGATTTCAAGAAAACACTGATGATGCAGCGGGCCGAGTTGAAACAGCTTCAATCGCAGATTAATCCTCATTTTCTGTACAATAGCTTCTTTATTCTGAATTCACTGGCAAGGACAGGAGAAACCGAACGTATTGAGCAATTCACTAACATGCTTGGAGAGTATTTCAGGTTCATTACCCGGAATGAAACAGATCATGTGAAGTTGAAAGTGGAAGTTGAGCATTCACGAATCTATACAGAGATTCAACAATTACGATTCTCCAGACGAATCAAGGTCGATTTTGGGTCACTGCCTGCTGAGATGGAACATATTCACGTTCCCAGGCTCATTATTCAACCCATTATTGAGAATGCATATGAACACAGCCTTGAAAAGAATACCGACTCTGGTCTTCTAATTATCGGGTTTCATATGGAAGGTTCATATGCCGAGATTACCGTAGAGGATAATGGAAATGAGTTGGAAGAGCAACATATTCAAGCTCTTCAACAACGGTTGCATAAGGACGGAAGTACGGATGAAATGACGGGTTTAATCAATATTCATCGACGTCTGGTGCTGACGTATGGCGAAGGAAGTGGCCTTTTCCTATCCAGAAGTGAACTGCAAGGATTAAAAGTCACAATTCGAATCCAGTGGAAAGAGGGAGAGAACGAATGTATCGACTTTTGATTGTAGATGACGAGGAGATTATCACAGATAGTCTCTATGAAACGTTCGCCAGACACATACCTGATCAGCTTGATGTATGTAAGGCCTACTCTGCAACAGAAGCATTGTCCTGGATGCAACGTTCAAGAATTGATATTGTTCTAACGGACATCCGCATGCCGGGTATGAGTGGCTTGGAATTGACAGAGCGGATTCAAGCCAGTTGGCCGAATTGTCGCGTCATTTTTCTGACAGGACATAGCGATTTTGATTATGCCTACCAAGCTTTTCAGATGGCCAATGTGCGTTACTTGCTCAAAACGGAAGGCTATGACAAGGTGATGTCTGTTGTCGAAGATGTGATGGAAGAGATTCGGCGAAGTCACAGCATGCTTGAGTTGTTGGAACATTCTCATAAAGTCAACTCGCAGCTTGCACTGATTCAACAAAAAGAGTATTTGCGTAAGCTGCTTCAAGATTGTACAGCGGTTATGGCTTCTACTAGGGATATGCAGGACGAATTATTCAAAAGAGATATAAGTTTACAAATTAACTCACCTGTTTATCTCATACTGGGTCGGTTCAATCATCCGCCTGAAAAAGGTTCGGACCTGACACAAGTTCAGGAATCTGTTCGCATTATTGGCTCATCTCTAATGAATGAACGTACAGTGTGCGCAAGTGTAACAGACCATTACGGGGATACGATCTGGCTGCTTCAGCCGAAGCAGGAGGAAGAGATGACCAATGATAAACTTGTACGATTCCTGGAAGGCACACTTGAATTGGTACAGGAAGCTTGCATGGCATCACTTGGCGTATCCATTGCTTTTTCATTAGGTGGTCGAAGCTGTAATTGGTCTGAGCTAACCAAACAATATGAACGTCTGAGATTACTCCAATGGATGAAAATTGGGGATGGCGTATCCATGGTACTCACGGATCATCGTAATGATCTTTCATCGGATGTACCCAAAGAATCCATGCGGATCTCAAACCGGATCGAGATGATGTCGGGATATTTGGAAACGGGACGAATTCAGCCATTTTACGATAGTTTTGAGGAGCTAACGGGCGAATTACTGCAACAGGATATTACGATGGAACGTGCCATGGAGACATACTACAATCTGGCCTTATTATTGCATTCAACGATCAATCGTTGGGGTCTTCAACAGAAGATCCCGGATCAACGAAGTTTGCTGCATTTAGGGGAGTATACTTGCATGAAGGATGCAGTACAATTTTTATATCGTGCTGCCGATGAATTAGTCCGGTACAAAAGATCAAATGAACAGGAACGCGCTAACGTTGTCATTCATTCCTTATGCAGTTACGTTAAGGAGAATCTGGAGAAAGATCTCTCTCTGGTGAGATTGGCAGAACTTCATCACTTTAATCCATCCTATCTGTCGCGATTCTTTAAGCAGGAAATGGGAATAAACGTGTCAGAGTTCATTGACGACTGCCGAATACGGAAAGCCAAAGAATTGCTTCAGAACACAAATCTTATGGTACGTGAGGTCGCACTTCAAGTGGGGTACGAGGCTGCACATTCGTTTACCCGACTTTTTAAGAAAATAACGGGAATGACTCCCCAAGAATACCGGGAATCCCTTTTGGTACGTTAATGGTGAATCCTTTGGAATTGACCAAACCCAAACAACCACAAAAAAACGCAGGAAGAAGAATACATCCTGCGTTTTTTTGTGGTTATTATCTAATTGATAAACAAACCGATTGGGCAATCCACCTTTAGGCCGTGTGGATTTTTTGTCTTCTATAAGCATTGGGACTCGATCCGGCATACGCTTTGAACTTTTTATAGAACCAGTCAATATCCTTATAACCTACCTCAATAGCAATCTCATATATTCGCAGATTGGTGGAAGACAACAACTGCTGTGCCTTTTCCATACGTTGCTGGAGCATATAATCATTGAAAGACATCTTCTCTTCCAGCTTGAACTTCTGTCCAAGGTACGCACAGTTAAAATGAAGCATGTCAGAGATCTTCTTCAGCGTGATTTCATCACTCAGATGATCCCGTACATACGCCTTCACGATACGAATGACATGACTGGAGTGCATGGGCTTACCGTTCATTTGAACGGGTGTTTTGAAGAACGACGACGTTTTGTGTGCCGGGTCGGTTTCAAGGTGAGATCTAAGTGCATGTAGACTGTTAAGTAAAGAAGAGGGACTAACAGGATACGGGAGATAATCATTTACCTGATACGTCAAGGCTTTGCGTACAAACCTGAAGTGATCTCTTCCACCCATAAGGAGGATGGGTATCTGACTTTTTTTTCGAATGTCATTGCATAACCAGAGCCCCGCGGTATCAAACCTCTCTGTATGTACCATAACAAGGGAAAAGTCTCGTTCTGACAATGCGGTCAAAGCCTCGGCCGATGAGAACACACAATTTGCGATAGTATATTGAGCTTTGCTCCGTAGCAACATCTGTTGCAACTCTCCGCACAAACGACGGCTGAAATCCACAAGTAAAATATCATACATGAAGCAATACCTCACCTTCTGCTGAATTGTAATGCGCTAGATTAACTAAAATTTGACTTAATTTCATTATGGTAATAAAAGAAAGCGCATACAATGTGCATATTTTTGTAGACAGTGCATTTCTTTACCAATTAAAACCTATAATGCACTTTGCTCGCACAAAATTACGCGAATCTATATTCAGCCCGGGTAAACATCTGTATTCTGGCAGGTTGTTTGCGCTTTCATTTGAACGATACACTGTGATAGCAAACGACAATCAGGGGGGAAGACGATGAGAAAACACAAGTTCATGCTACTGAGCCTGGTATTTGCGGTCTTGTTGGTGATTGCTGCATGCAGTTCTGCACCTACCGCTCAACCCGAGCCGGAAAAAACACCACAGGAGGAACAAAAACCCGCGGAAACCGAGCCAAAGAATGAAAACTCCACGCCAGAAATGGATTTTGACATGGGCGGCAGAACCATCAAGGTTGTTGCTTGGTGGGACATGGAAATACAGGGGAATAACCCAGACAACATTCAACGCCTTGAGAATCTCGAAGCGCTGAAGAAAAAACACAACTTTAATATTGAATACGTTTCCATCGATTTCGGTGAATATCAGGAAAAAGTAGTTGCTTCCCTGATGGCCGGTGAACCGCTTGGCGATCTTGTGAGACTGGGCAAAAACTATGCCATTCCGGCATTGACCAAACAGGATCTGTTATGGCCGGTGGATGATTATATTAAAAACGACAAGGTTTTCAACCAGAAAACAACCAAGGAATACATGCAGTATGAAGGCAAAGGTTACGGCTTTACCGAGGACCAGTCCTCGTTTATCAACGGGATTTTCTATAATCGCACGCTCATGCAAGAGCTCGGCTTGAAGCCACTTCAAGAGTATGTGGATGCCGATGAATGGAACTGGGATACGTTCATCAGCGTTGCCAAGCAAGCGAACAAGGATCGAAACAATGATGGCAAGCTGGACACTTGGGGACTCGCTCAAACGGGCTTGCTGGAACCGATTCTGTATTCCAACGAGGCTTCTCTGACCAAAGAGGATAAGCAGAACCTGGAAGATCCAAAAACAAAAGAAGCGTTGAACTTCCTGTCCAAACTGGCTACCGAGAAGGTCGGCAGAGCTTCTGAGGGCGGCGATTGGACAGAGCCATCCACGTTCTTCCGTCAAGGTAACACCTTGATGTATTCAGGTGCCATGTACGAAGTCGAAGGTATTATGACGGATATGCAGGATTATGATATTGGTTTTGTACCGTTTCCAAAAGGTCCAAGTGCAACAGCGTATCACTCCGGTGAGTCACGTTACCAAGCGATAACAATTCCAAAAGCGGTAGAGAACCCGGAACAACTGATGTACATCTGGGAGAAAATTAACGAGATCGATTCGATCTATGAGTATCCGGGACAATCCACACTGGAGACACATCTGACCGATGAAGCAGATATCAACAACGCCAGAGAGGTGGCGGAAGGTATGTTGGTTCTCGACCATAACACATTCCCGTCCTTGCCGTTCTGGGATTTTGATGGGGAACTCAAAGAAGGGGTATCCGTATCCACGCTGATCGAGAAATACAAGGCTCCTTTCCAGGCTGCGATTGATGAGGTTTACAAATAAGTATCACGTTACACGGGCAGAACGCACCAGTGAAAGTGCGGTCTGTCCGGGTTAGTCAATCGTTCAGTTCTCTCAACGCTTACAGGAAAGGGGATACATTCAAACATGCGGTCACGTAAGAAAAAGGGACTAATCCTGGTGCTTGTCCTGGCCTTGGTGCTCTCCATATGGACACTATATCCATCGCGGGATCGTAATCCGGGAACGGTACATGCGCTTGAGGACTTTGAGGCGGTATCGGGAACCGAGGATTCATTCAGTTATGAGCATTATCTGACTGCTCATGACAATACGGCCAAACCGGATGAAATTGTACGCATCGAAGGCGAATCTTATGTTCAGGCAGAGGATGGGGAATTTGAGGTTGTGCAAGGGTACGCCGGATTAGACGGAAATGCCGTAATTACGCCGGAAACTGGAACCATTCGCTGGGATGTTCCTGTTCAAGTGAGCGGTTTGTACAACATTCGCATTCACTATTATCCCGTAGAAGGTAAAAGCTCCGGGATCGAACGCAGGCTTGAGCTTAACGGTAAGGTCCCGTTCAGAGGGGCCGATATTCTTCTGTTTGACAGGGTATGGGGGAATCGCGAGGACAACGTCCGGCAGGACGATCGTGGCAACGAGCTTAGACCCAGACAAGTGGAACAGCCCGAATGGCAGCTGACTTCCTTCAAGGACAGCGCAGGGTACTTCGAGGAACCGTTTCAGTTTTATTTTGAAAAAGGCAGTCAGAAGTTATCGCTCACTTCATTAAGAGAAAGCATGGCGATCGATTATATTGAGCTATATCAAGAAAGCGAAGTTCCTTCCTATGCAGAGCTGGAGCAGACCTATGCCTCACTCGGCTTGAAACAATCGGCTCCTGTTATGTTGAAAGTACAAGGGGAGGAAGCTGTCAGCAAGTCATCCCCTACACTGGCACCAATCTCGGACCGATCAAGCCCTTCACTGGAGCCTTATAATGTATCGAAAATTCGGATGAACGCCATCGGGGGCATTAACTGGAAGCTGCCGGGGGAATGGATAGAATGGGAAATTGATGTGCCTGAAGACGGACTGTATCAACTGGCGCTTAAGGTGAAACAGGATCAATTGCGTGGCATCTATGCCACCCGCAGTCTGACGATTAACGGTGAAGTTCCGTTTAAGGAAATGAAACGCATTCGATTTAACTACAGCCCGGCCTGGCAAACACAGGTGTTGGGTTCGGGAGAGGATCAGCCATATCAGTTTCATCTTGAAAAAGGAAAACACCGGATCCGAATGACGGTTACACTTGGCGACATCGCTCCGCTGCTGCGGACCGTGGAATCCAGCGTGCTGGAACTGAATGAGATGTATCGCAAAATATTAATGATTACCTCCAACAGTCCAGACCCACTGCGGGATTACCAGCTGGAACGGCGTATTCCAGAGATGACGGAGGTGTTTGAACGACAAGCTGACATCTTGCGCTCCGTTGCAGATTACCTGGAAAAGGCCACGGGTGAGCAAAGTGACAAAGTGGCCGTACTGCACGCCATGGTATTACAGCTTGAAGATATGGCGGCCAGACCAGAGACGGTTCCCAAACGGCTGGATACGTTCAAAATTAACGTAGGTGGTCTCGGCACATGGATTCTATCGGTACGTGAACAGCCGATTACGTTGGATTACCTTGTCGTTTCTCCGCCGGGTGAATCGCTGCCAAAAGCGGAAGCGAGCACCGTCCAGCAGGTGAAGCACGAACTGGGCGCATATGTTGCCTCGTATACCGAAGATTACGACAGCATTGGCAACGTGGAACAAAAGAAGGATGCCATCACTGTATGGATCACGACCGGACGAGATCAGGCCCAAGTACTGAAAGGTATGATCGACGATTCGTTTACCCCGGATACGGATGTGTCCGTGCAGTTACGTCTCGTTCCGCCTAATATTTTGCTGCCCGCAACACTCTCGGGGGAAGGACCGGATGTTGCCATGCAGATGGGCGAAGACATTCCGGTGAACTATGCGATGAGGAATGCAACGGCGGATCTAAGCCAGTTCCCTGATTTCGAGGAAATTTCGGGCAGGTTCCGTGAAAGCGGATTGACGCCATACCGCTACAATGACGGGGTATATGCCCTTCCGGAGCAGCAGCATTTTCCAATGCTCTTTTACCGCAAAGATATTCTGAATGAACTGGGCCTCGAACCGCCAAAAACGTGGCAAGACGTATATAACGCCATCGCCGTGCTGCAGAAGCATAACATGGAGTTTTATCTGCCGATTGAGGATACGCTGAACAATGCCAACCTGGTTCCGAATTCAACCTTTGCCATGTTGTTATATCAGAATGACGGAACGTTCTACACCGAAGACCAGAAGAAAAGTGCGCTGGATTCGGAGATTTCAATGGACGCGTTCAAACGCTGGACGCAATTTTATACCAATTACAAGTTTCCGCTCAAAGCCGACTTTCCGAACCGCTTCCGTACCGGGGAAATGCCGATCGGGATTGCTGATTACACCACGTATAACATGTTGACGGTTATGGCTCCGGAAATCCGCAATCTTTGGGACTTTACGATTGTTCCGGGTACACAGCTTCCGGATGGGTCCATACGGCATGAAGTGGCCAGCGCTACGAGCGCGGTGATGATGCTCGAAAATGCCGACAACAAGGAAGCGGCGTGGAAGTTCATGAAGTGGTGGACTGATGATCAGACCCAGATTGAATACGGGAGAGAAATGGAAGGTCTTATGGGAGCGGCTGCCCGTTACCCGACGGCCAATATCGAAGCCTTGAAGCAATTGCCTTGGCCTGTGAAGGATTATCAAAATCTCGAGAAACAATGGGAATGGGTACAGGGAATCCCGCAGCTTCCTGGAGGTTATTTCACGGGACGACATCTGGACAACGCCTTCCGCAAGGTGGTCAATGCTAATGAAAATCCGCGTGAAGCCTTATCGGACTATGTATTGTACATTGATGATGAAATAGAGTTGAAACGCAAGGAATTTAATCTGAAATAGAGGAAAGGGAGGGTAACGGTTGCAAGCTAAAACTACCAAGACAGCCGCCGCTCCTGCCGTCCATACCCGCCAGGTCGGCTGGTGGTCCCTATTGAAGCGGGATCTGTATCTTAGCAGGCATTATTATGTATTGATGGCACCGTTTATGCTGATTTTTTTCATGTTTACTGTCATTCCGGTCGGCATTTCACTCGGGCTCAGCTTTTTTCATTTCAATATGCTGGAGCTGCCGCGATTTGTCGGCTGGCAGAACTATTCCCGGCTTTTCCTGAACGATGACGTATTTCTGATCGCGCTCAAAAACACGCTGCTTTTTGCCGTAATTACAGGTCCTCTCAGTTATATTGCCTGCTTTTTGTTTGCGTGGATCATCAATGAGCTGTCTCCTAAAATTCGGGCGGTCATGACGCTGGTTTTCTATGCCCCTTCCATATCGGGCAACGTCTTTTTCATCTGGCTGATCATCTTCTCGGGTGACAGCTACGGGTATATGAACGGCTTCTTGATGCGCCTTGGCGTCGTACTGGAACCGATCCAATGGCTCGCAGACGAGAAGTATGTACTGGCAATCGTCATTATTGTACAGCTGTGGCTGAGCCTGGGAACCAGCTTCCTGGCCTTTATTGCAGGACTGCAAACCATTGATCGTTCTCTGGTTGAAGCAGGAACCGTAGACGGGATCAAAAACCGCTGGCAGGAGCTCTGGTACATCACCTTGCCTTCGATGAGACCGCAGCTGATGTTTGGTGCGGTAATGCAGATTACCGCTTCCTTCGCCGTAGCTGAGATCTCCATCGCACTGGCAGGTTTCCCGAGCGTAAACTATGCGGCACACACAGTTGTCACGCATCTGATGGACTTCGGAACCATTCGTTTCGAGATGGGGTATGCCTCGGCCATTGCAACGGTCCTGTTTGCCCTGATGCTCGGTACAAACGTTTTCACGCAAAAAATGCTTAGAAAGATAGGTGAATGACGATGACCAGCAAAGTACGTGCCGTGTTTGGCATGCCAAAAAGGCTTAATCGGTCATTTACCGTCAGCCTGATGTTATTTGCATTGCTGGGCGTGTTTGGCTCCTTTATGGTGCTTCCGCTCATTTATGCTGTCAACAATGCATTCAAGCCGCTGGATGAGCTGTTTATTTTCCCGCCGCGCTTCTGGGTGAACAATCCGACAACGGAGAATTTTGCCGATCTGATCAACCTCATGGGCAATTCGTGGGTGCCGTTATCCCGCTATATTGCCAACACATTGCTCATTACGATACTTGGCACAGCCGGGCATATCCTGCTTGCATCTGCAGCGGCTTATCCGCTGGCGAAATATCGTTTTCCGGGTTCCAAAGTGTTGTTCACCATTGTCATTCTGTCCCTGATGTTCTCGCCGCATGTTACGGCGATTCCGAACTACATGGTCATGTCCTGGCTTGGCTGGATTAACACTCATGCGTCCATTATTGTGCCATCACTTGCGTTCTCGTTGGGACTTTTCCTGATGAAACAGTTCATGGAGCAGATTCCCGATGCTTTGCTGGAGGCAGCCAAAATCGATGGAGCCAATGAATACCGGATATTCTGGAGCATCGTGATGCCCAATGTGAAGCCGGCGTGGCTCACGCTCATGATCCTGCAGTTTCCAGCGTTATGGGGAACGGATGGCGGGAGCTTCATTTACAGTGAAAATCTCAAAACGCTGCATTATGCGCTCAGTCAGATTGTGCAGGGAGGGATTGCAAGAGCCGGTGTAGGTGCGGCTGTTGCCTTGCTGCTGATGATCGTACCGATCACTCTGTTTATCATCTCTCAGAGCAGTGTTATGCAGACGATGGCCACTTCGGGCATGAAAGAGTAGAAAGGAGGCAGCGAGGTGCGGAGAAGCACATGGAAAAAACGTAAATCGATCATCATGGGCATGATCTGCCTCCTGTTGTTCGTTCAAGAGGCGCCCTACGTGAGTGCAGACGGTAAAACGGATGCGTATCATTATTCCTTCTGGGGTGACGCAGTTCCATCACCGGCGGCATATGAGGCAACAACCATTATCACCGGCAAGAAGCTGAACATAACTCCTATGAAAGAGCCAAGTGACATGCATGTTACAGCCAATCAGCACGTCTTTGTGCTCGACTCGGGCAATGGCCGCATCATTGAGATGGATCGCAACTTCAAGCTGGTACGGATGATTGATTCATTTGAGCAGGAAGGCAAGGAAGATCATTTTAAAAATCCACAAGGACTGTACGTCACGGAAAAAGGCCATCTGCTAGTCGCTGATTCGGATAATCACCGGGTGGTGCATCTGGATGAACAAGGGAAGCTGGTCAAGATCGTGTCTGAACCAAAATCGGATCTGCTAAAAGCAGACTTCCAGTTTAAACCGATGCGCGTTGTTATGGACAAAGGGGAGCGTATCTACGTCATGGCCGAAGGCGTATTTGATGGATTCATGGAGTTCAGCGCCGACGGTACATTCTCTTCCTTCATTGGAGCGAACAGAGTTCAGGTGGACCCGGTGGAGTATCTGTGGAAACGGTTTGCAACACGGGAGCAGCGGAGCCAGATGGTGATGTTCACTCCAACGGAATTTACCAATCTGGATATGGATGAAGAGGGCTTCATCTACGCCACTAGCGGGGATCGCGGCAAAGATCCGGTCAAGAAGCTGAATGCCCAGGGTACAGACATTTTGCGCAGAGAAGGCTATCAGACTCCGCAGGGGGATTTGCTGTATACCCAGGAAGCAGGGCCATCCCGCCTGATTGATGTGGATGTGGGTGACAGTGACATGTATTCCGTACTGGATTCCAGCAAGGGCCGAATCTTTACCTACAATGGAGACGGATATCTGCTCCATATTTATGGGGGCATCGGGAACCGGCTGGGCCAATTTAATACACCTGTTGCCCTGGAACGTGCGGGAGACCGGATGTTAGTTCTGGATAAAGCGCTGGGTGAAATCACCGTCTTTCAAACAACTGAATACGGACGTACACTCCACGAAGCGGTGCGCAGCTACTATAACGGTGATGAAGATCAATCTTCGGTGCTGTTTGCCCAAGCTGCCGAGATGAACGCTAACTTGGAATATGCGTATGCGGGAATTGGCAAAGCATTGCTTCGTCAGAAGGAATACGCCGAGTCTGCGAAATATTTCAAGCGCAGCATGGAGCCCAAAGGGTATTCCAAAGCTTTTCTTTTGTACCGCAAAGAGCTGATGCGTGAGCATTTTTCATGGATGATGTCCGGTATATTCCTGGCTGTCGCTGCGATTGTCACCGTCATCATCGTTCGCAGGCAGAAAAGGAGGACTACGAATGCAGGCATCAAGTAAGCAACTATACCAGTACCCGCTGCATCTGATTTTCCATCCGTTTGACGGATACTGGGAATTGAAATATGAACGGAACCAGAGAAACTCACTGCTGATTGCTTTCATGATCCTGGTGCTTCTGGTCATCACCAAAATTTTGCATGCCCAGTACAGCGGTTTTCTTATTAATCTCAGTAATCCAAAGTACCTGAACAGTCTGCTCGAAATGTTATATGTCATTATACCGGTACTGTTTTGGTGTGTGGCTAACTGGTCGTTAACCACATTGATGGACGGGGAAGGCAAGTTCTCCGAAATATTCATGTCAACGTGTTTTGCACTGGTACCGTTGTTACTCATTCATTTTCCATGGATCTGGCTGAGTCTTGTGATCTCTGCGCAGGAAACTGCCTTTTATTATTTCTCCAATGCACTCGCCGTTGTATGGACGGTATATCTGTTATTTGTGGGGAATATGACGGTTCATCAGTACACACCAGCCAAAACGGTGCTCACGATGCTGCTGACACTTGTGGCGATGGCGTTTATGGCATTTCTGTGCCTGTTATTCTTCAGTCTTGTACAGCAGATTGTATCGTTTGTCGTAACCATCTATCAGGAATTAGTGCTTCGGGGCTAAGGGAGGAGGAAATTGTTATGAATTATACCGTAGCCAAAAAAATAACAGGAATGCTGCTCGCGGGCAGTCTGCTTCTTGGCGGTTGTCAATTCTCGCCAACACCGCTCGCTCACGAGACAGTGACGGCCGCAGATCCGACGGACTTTCCCTCCCTGCCTCCCGGAGAGAAACTGAAATCATCGTTCAGCGATGTTCGCCTTCCCGGCATGGTAGGCATTGCGCAGAATGCTGCGCTGCAGTTGTTCATCAACGAAGAGACTGCCGAGATTGCAGTGATTCACACGCAGAGCGGCCAGATCTGGCGCAGCAATCCTGCAGATCGTGAGCAGGATGGGGTTGCAGCTGGGATAAACAAAGACCTTTTGTCATCACAAACGAAGCTCAGCTTCTTCAACAGCCTCGGACAGAGTAGCACCGTGAATTCCTTCACGGATAGTGTTGCACACAAGCAGATAAGCTACGAGGTGCTGCCAAGCGGCGTGCGGGTCCACTACCAGTTTGGAAGCACTGAGCGATCCATAGAAGACTTGCCGATGAAGATCAGCAAGGAGCGATTTGAACAAAAGCTGCTTGCACAGCTAGACAAGGCCGGGCAACGGGCCTTGAAGGTCGGCTATGCGGAAGACAAGGATGAAGGCGCTTACGTCCGGATTGATAAGGCGATGCAAGGATTGCAATTGTCCCGGGCCTTGAAGGCTTTTGACACAGCCGGTTACACATCGGAGGATCTGGCTCAGGATCATGCCGAGTTTGGCATTGAAGAGGAACGAAGTGGACCACGGCTGTTTATGCTTACGATGGAATATGAGTTGGATGGAGAGGATCTGCTTGTACGTGTTCCGTCCTCAGGCATTCATTTTCCGGAGGAATATCCGATCAACAACATATCTGTAATGGATTATTTCGGGGCTGGGGGTACAAAAGAAGAGGGCTCCATACTGGTGCCGGACGGTTCGGGAGCGCTGATCCATTTTAACAATGGCAAGCTGCAGTATCCTGCCTACCAACAAGATATATACGGACCGGATATGACCATGAAACTGCGGGAAGCAAGTTCGAATGAAGCCAGAGCCAGGTTGCCGGTATTTGGACTGATTCGGAAAGAGGGGGCTTTCCTGGGCATTATTGAAGAAGGGGATGCCGTTGCAGTTGTGAATGCCGATATCAGCGGCAAACTGAACAGTTACAACAACGTATATCCAAGCTTCTATGTAGTGAACAAGAGCGATGTGACGCTTCAGGCAAGTGATATGGTTCGTACACTTCCGAAATTCCAGAAGAAACCGACTGTGTCCGACTTCGTCGTTCGATATGCTTTTGTGGGGGCGGATAAAGCCTCGTACTCAGGGCTTGCAACTCTCTATCGGGATTATCTGATGCAAAACGGCGGACTTCCCGAGTTAAACGCCAGCAAGGAGCAGAGTAACGTTCCCTTTTATCTGCAACTGTTCGGTGGCATGACAACAAGGCAGCATATGCTGGGCATACCGTATGATTCAACGGAGGCTTTGACCACATTTGATGAAGCCAAAAACATTCTCTCCGCCTTAACGGAGAAGAAGGTATCCAATATTCAGGTGCGCTATGCGGGATGGCTTAACGGCGGACTTCATCATCGACTGCCGGATTCCATCCAAGTAGATGGCGCGGTAGGCGGGAAAAAGGGATTGCGGGATTTCAGCACATACACACAAGAAGCGGGCATCGGCTTCTATCCCGATATCGCTCTGCTGAATGTGCAATCCAAAAAAGGGTTTAAACCGTCCAAAGAAGCTTCACGCACATTAACTCAGGAACCGGCGGTCTTGTATCCGATGAACCAGGCCATCCAGCGGCGGGACCGGGATCGTTCACCATCCTATGTGCTTTCGCCCAACATGCTGGAGGACGTGACGGCAGACATGTTAGATGAGCTGAGGTCCCTTCAAAAGGATGGACTGTCACTAAGCCTGAATGATCTGGCAGCTCAGTTAAACAGCGATATGAATCCGAAAAAGCTGGTGGACCGAACACAAGCGCTTGGCTCCGTAAAGAAGGCACTTGAACAGATCGGGCAGCAGTCTGGCTCGCTTGTTGCTGAAGGCGGGAACGCTTATGCCCTGCCGTATGTAACTGATCTGACAGATGCACCGATGACCAGCAGCCGTTTCAAGCTGGAGGATGAAGAGATTCCGTTCTATCAGCTCGTTGTACACGGCAGCATCGGTTATACGGGGACGCCATACAATCTCTCCACATATACCAATGCAAGGCAATATGTGCTGAAGCTGATTGAATATGGAGCCAGTCCTTACTTTGCATGGTTCAATGCGCCAAACCATGTTGTGAAAGAAACGGATTATGATGATCTCTACGCGGCGAATTATGAACAATGGATCGATCTGGCCGCCGAGATCTACAGCGAGGTGAACCAGGTGAACCAGCCGTTTGCCGGACGTTCCATGATATCTCATGAATCCCTGGAGGAGGGCGTCTTCCGGACAACATATGAAGGTGGCGGGTTCGTAATCGTCAATTATAACGACTTCCCTGTAGAAGTTGACAACGATACAGTGGAAGCCCAAAGCTATGTGACTGGTGGTGAGCAGCTCTGAAGACGCTCCTGAAATGGAAATGGGGAAGTCGTACGTATGCTCAGCAGAAAGCCATGTGGGGCGTAATCTACGTGCTTCCCTGGCTCATTGGTTTTGTGTTGTTTTTCTTCATTCCGCTGTTAGCCTCTCTGCGATACAGCATGAGTACAATTCAGGCTAACGCGGAAGGCATAGCAATTCAGTTCAACGGTGTTGCCAATTATATTCAGGCGCTGACCGTCAATACAAGCTTTAACCGTGCGTTAATTGAGGCGATCACAGACGTGCTCATCAACGTACCGCTTATCGTTATATTCAGTCTGTTCCTTGCCGTCATCCTGAATCAGAAGTTCAGGGGCCGGGCTGTAGCGCGGTCGATCTTTTTCCTGCCCGTTATTCTGGCATCGGGAGTGATTATGACACTGGAGAGCACCAGCCTGATTGAAGCGGTTAATCAGAGTAGCACAGGTGGAAGCTCACTCGGGACATTTGAACTCGAAAATCTGATGGTTAACGCCGGAGTGAGCGATTGGATCGTTACGTATCTGAGCAGCGCCGTAGATCGGATCTATCAGATCGTCAGTCAATCCGGTGTACAGATTTTGATCTTTTTGGCAGGGATCCAGACGATTTCCCCTCAACTGTATGAGGCTTCGAAGATGGAAGGGGCAACGGGTTATGAAGCCTTTTGGAAAATTACGTTCCCAATGGTCAGCCCGCTTATTTTTGTCAATGCGATCTATACAATCATTGATTCGTTTGCCAATAACGCCATGACGGAACTGATCCGGGATACCGGCTTCGTCAAATTTGACTTTGGATTAAGTTCTGCCATGGCATGGGTCTACTTTCTGGCCATTGCCATCATTCTGGTTATCGTAAACATCATTTTCTCGAAGCGAGTCTTCTATCAAGATTAGAAAGGAGGGTGTCCCACGTGACAACATCACGATTATTATCGCTGGAGCATTGGAAAGGCTGGCTGTGGGCCATGATCCGATTCGTTCTGATTACCGGGCTTTCCTTCGTTATCCTGTTTCCCATATTTCAGAAGGTTTCCACATCCATCAAAGCTAAAGGTGATCTGTATTCGGCAGTGGTGGTGTGGATTCCACAGAACTTCTCCATCGACAATTTCAAAGAGGCGATACGCGTAATGGATTACTGGGCAACGCTGTTTAATACGTTTGCCCTGTCTGCAACGACTACACTGCTGACTACAGCATCCTGTGCACTTGCAGGATACGGATTCGCCAGACTGAAATTCAGGGGAAGCAACTGGCTGTTTGCTGGTGTAATTCTGACGATTCTTGTACCGCCAACGACCATTCTCATTCCGGTATACCTGAATCTGAAAAGCTTTGATCTCATGGGGCTTATGACGCTTATAGCCGGCAAACCTGTTAATTTGCTTAATACCTATTGGCCGTTTATTCTGACGGCGATTACGGCCAATTCACTTAAGGCCGGTTTGTACATCTTTATCTTCCGGCAATTCTTCAGAGGTATTCCGAAGGAAGTGGAGGAGGCGGCCTATGTGGACGGCGCGGGCATCGGACGAACATTTTCAAGAATCATGCTGCCCAATGCCATTCCGTCCATGGTAACAGTCATGCTGTTTTCCTTCGTATGGCAGTGGAACGACAGCTTTTATACGACGACTTATCTGACTTCAAGTAAAGTCATGTCGACTCAGTTATCGTCCCTTCCGTATAATCTGGCTCAGCAGGTTACTGACGGTGCAGCTTCCCAGGCCGATCCGTTCTATTTGAGCATGATCCAGGATACAGGAATTCTTCTTGCCATTCTGCCTTTGATCATCATCTATTTGTTTGTGCAACGATATTTCGTAGAGAGTGTAGAGCGTACGGGAATCGTCGGTTAAGTTAAGTTCTTCTGTACGTTTGGAGTGGGATCAGACTGGAAGAGGGAGGAGGAACTTCATGCAACATTCCATCTGTGAAAAGGGGGCATGTAACGATCTCATGAACGTCTGCTCACAGCAGAACCGCGATCCTTCCCTGCGCAGGATCCCCCTGCTGATGTGGAACGGGTTGCGGGAGCGGGCGCCGACCCTGAGCGATCTGTTTGATCAGAGATACTCTGACGGAACTTACCTCGCATTATTGCAAGGCAATATATCAGATCAGGAGGAATTAAAGTGAAGAAGTTCATGACATCTTGTAAACTTGTACTCATTCTGGCTTTATTGATCACAATTGCTCCATGGGGAGGCAGCCGTGCCGAAGCATGGGTGGGCATGCCGATGGGCAAGCTGCACGTAAACGGCAAAAACCTGGTGAACAGCAACAACCAACCTGTGCTACTGAACGGTTGGCATCAACCCTCAGGTGCCTACTGGACTTATCAGGACAGCAATTATTATCTCAATCTGCACGGCAATAACCGTCATGCAGCTACACTGGCTTATCTGAAAGACATTACCGATACTTTTGCTGACACCAGCGCGAAGTACGGAAGCAATCATGGCTGGAATATGAATCAGGTGCGTCTGTTCATTGATCGTCAGGACATGGGAGATGTGGCTGCTGGTACATATAACTTTGCCGGTGTGCAGACCGTTACGCAAAATGTAATTATTCCGTACATTCAATATGCCAAAACAAAAGGTGTCTATGTTGTCCTGGGACTGGACTTCACACTGAAGGATGATCAGGCAACAACACCTGCCAACCTGCAAAAATTCAACGAAATCTGGGGTTATCTCGCTTCACGCCCGGAGATCAAAAGTGCAGACAACGTTCACTTCGAACTGATCAACGAACCGGTGAAATCCTATGCCAATGGACATTGGGGTGGATACAACGGGGAAAATGACTTTGTGGATCACTGGAATGACTTGCGTAATTTCCAAAATTCCATGATTTCAACAATTCGTAGCAAAGGTGCGGACAACGTCATCTGGGCGGCAGGTCTGGGATACAACCAATTTTACAGCTTGACGGCAAGCCATCCATTGACTGATCCGCTCAATAACTATGGATATGCGGTTCACTGGTACCCTGGTTATGGCGCATATGACAACTTCTCTATCCTGCAAGACCAGTGGAATACCAACGTGAAGGCAGCTGCTGACAAATATCCGATTAATATTACCGAGGTAACCTGGTTCAAAAACAAACCTGGCGATTCGGCCTATTGGAACTTGTTTAATGGTAGCAATGAAGGGTTTGGCACCAATACCAAAACGATTTTCAACGCAGCAGGCAATGTCAGCATTGCAGCTCATATGAACGGATTCATTCTAAGTGAAGGACCACGAAGCTCCTTTGCCGACCCAACGGCTGGACTGAAATGGGATGGAGATGCTTCACGGAGTGCCATGGGACGATTCCTGTTCAACTGGTACCATGAACGTGCTCAGACTTACCCGGGCAGTGGACAAGGCGGCGGACCGACAACGGGTCTTGTATCCGGTGCAACTTATAAAATCGTAGCCCGGCATTCCAACAAAGTTGTTGATGTTCCTGGTGGTCAAAATGAAAATAATCTTCAGCTCCAGCAGTGGAGCGATCTGGGCGGTAACCCTCAGAAGTGGGTTCTGACCTCGATCGGCAGCGGCAACTATACACTGACAAGTGTGAACTCACCGGACAAAGTCATCGATATTCGCAACGGGACCCTCACCAATGGGGAAGCGGTTCAACTCATGAGCAATCTGAACACAACTGCTCAGCATTTTAAGGTCAACGATCTTGGTAACGGGTACTGGAGTATCATTAACGTGAACAGCAATAAAGCGATTGAAGTGGCAAACGCTTCCACTTCGGATGGAGCCAAGCTACAGCAGAACACCTACACAGGTGCTACAAACCAACAATGGAAATTTGTTGCCGTGAGCAATTAATAAGGACAATGTTAAACAAAAAACCTCCCCAAGTCATTCCATGTCTTGGGGAGGTTTTTTGCGTTTATTTTTAATACTTTGGGAATGAGACCATGCGAAGGTAAAATACAACTATATTTGTGCGTCAACCCGCAGAGTGACAATTATTTTCATGCAAGCATTGTACGCTGCAGTATGTAAATGTACCATAAGGAAGAAGTTGTACCTTCACCAGGAAGAAATGCCCGGTGTATCATTGAACAGCTACCTTATCACAGAGAAATGTAAGCGCTTGATAAAAAAAGGGAGGGTACATATGCAGCTCCTATGGTCCAAATTTTCACCCGTGTTCCGCCGATTCCTCATTTCGTATCTTGTCATTCTAATGATTCCTCAAATTGCGGGATATGCTTCTTACCGAGCTTCCATTGAAGCAGCCCGTTCCAGCTCCATTGAGAACAGTTTGAAGTCGCTGAGTCTTGGCAAAGAGATCATTGAGCGAAATCTTCTTCAAGTCGAAGCTTTTACCAGACAACTTGCCGTCAATCCCGATTTGCAAAATTTAATTGCTGGCCCAAAGCCGCATGATCTCCACAATGTCTACGGTATGAACCGCATGCAGCGGAGCCTCTCCATGTACAGCAGTACCAATGATTACTTGTCTCATTTCTTCATTCACATTCCGAACTACAATGCCATCATCACACCAAGAACTGTGTATTATCGTCCAGAGCATTATTATGCTGCCAATCAACTGGACGGTATGTCGTTTGAACAATGGCATGACCAAATTCTCAAACAACCACACTTTAATGAAATCATACCGCTTCGAAACTATAAACGTGAAATACTGGGCACTGTGCTTGCAGACGTTCCCGCCATTACGTTTCTGCAATCTCTGCCTTTGAACAGCTTCAACAAACCGCAAGCGACGATTGGTGTCATGATTGATCAGGATCAGATGGCCAGCCTTACTCAACATATTGTGGATCAATATGGCGGCTGGACTCTCGTCACCGATGCGGAAGGGCAGATCATTTTCTCCCTTGGCATTGAACAGGGCGAGGCTGAGCAAATGGCACAGAATCATCGGAGAGAAGGTAACACTGGGGAAACGGAGCTGAACGTGCAGAATGTACAGCCTGGAAGTGATGGTCGGCTGCTGATATCGATACAGTCCAGTCAAAATGGATGGAATTACATGGCAGGGATTCCGGAGAAAGCACTCATGACAAAAGCGGACCAAATCAAACAAGTCACGCTGGTCTTTACTTTGGCAACCATTGCCTTGGGACTGTTATTCGGGCTGTTTCTGGCCTATCGTAATAGTGCACCCGTATACAGATTGTTGGCCTCTTTTCGGGAACAAATCACCGATTCTCCAGGCAGACGGGGCAATGAATATGATTTTTTGGCAAGCCATATTAACAATCTCATTGCTAATAATGACTCACTTAAAAACGCCATGAATGAGCAGATTCCGTTATTGAGAGATGGTTTTATCAAACGTTTGTTAACCGGAGAAGTCTATACCTCACTTGAGTTGGAGGTTATCTCATCCCAGGCGCACATTTCTCTTCATAGCAGCAAGGGCTTGGCAGGCTTAGTGAAGGTAAACGGATATGCCAATCCGGACAGTGAAGAAACTATCCATGAACTGGGTGTGGCAAGGCTGCTTATCAAACAAGTACTTACAGAATGGAATGCGCAGCTGCTGATCACGGATTGGGGAACAGACCAGATCGCTTTTGCCTGTCCATTGGATGAGAACTCACTGAATGAAGCTATAGGGAGATGTGAAAAAGAGCTGAACACCTTGATGGAAGTGATCTACCGGGAGCATCGGATATCCACAACAATTGGCACAGGTGCAGCTTACGAGGTCTGGAATGATGCGGGTCGCTCCTTTGACGAAGCCAAACAAGCTCTGGATTATGCCATTCATATGGGAACAGATCATCTGGTGAGATTTGAAGATACGATGAAGGAAAATGAATTGTACTATTATCCGATTGAGTCTGAACAGCGCTTGCTGAACACGATCAAAGTCGGTGAGCCTGAAGAGGCGATACGCATTCTGGAGCAATTGTTTCTTCGTAATTTAGAGGAGCGGGAACTGTCCTACGAGATGACACAGCAGTTCATCATGGAGCTGAAGGGGACTTTTCTGAAGCTGGACGAACCCAAATTCAAGCTGGATGCCTCCCTGCTGGAGGAATATAAATCTCGGGTGACATCCATTCAGATGACAGAAACGATTACTTCGCTGCAGGCAAAATTCAAACAGTTAACAGAAGACATCTGCGGTGACTTCCAGAGAAGAAGAGCAGGAGCACATGCGGATACTGTAAGCGAAATGATTTATTTTATCCAACAACATTATGGGGATGCAAACTTGACGATCTATCGGATTGCCGAGCACATGAGCAAGTCCGAGAAGTTTATATCTCAACTGTTCAAAGAACATACAGGAGAGAATCTTTCCGATTATGTAGAACGGGTACGCATCGATGCTGCCTCGAACTTGTTGCACTCTACCGGTCAGACTATTGACGAGATAGCGGAGGCCACCGGGTATAATAGTGCACATTCATTCCGCCGAGCTTTCAAGCGGGTACGCGGCATTTCTCCGAGTGTATTTCGGAAAATGGACGTTCATAGCGGTTAATGTAGGCTGTTTCTCGGGAACTATATTCGCTATTTGTACTTTCTCAGCGTAACTGTACCTTTACGCATCCCCAGCGCAATCTTATGATTACTCAAAAAGTAAGCGCTACCAAGTTGAGCTGAAGTTCAGCACGATTTGGAGCCAAGAATGGGGGGGATGATTCTGAGAACCACAATGACCAGTGAATCAAAGTCCGTGGAGAAACTAAGTAAACCGTTTGCCTTGAAGCAAGCATTATCCAGAAGCTGGAGGCGACATTGGCAGCTGTATCTGCTGATCCTGCCACCGATTGCTTACTTTATTATTTTCAAGTATGTACCCATGGTGAATGCAGTCCTGGCTTTTAAAGATTACAACGTCATCAAGGGGATCTGGGGCAGTCCGTGGGCCGGAACCAAGTATTTCGAATTACTTTTCAAAAATCCGGCGTTTGTCACGCTGATCAAGAACACGCTCTACATTTCGTTTTACAGCCTGATCGTTGGTTTCCCGATTCCTATATTACTGGCGCTGGCACTGAACGAAATCAAAAACATACGATTCAAAAAAACAGTACAAATGGTGACGTATGCTCCATATTTCATCTCTACCGTTGTTATGGTCTCCATCATTATGCTCTTTCTGTCTCCTAGGCTGGGTATTGTCAACACGATTGCAGGCGCCCTTGGTTTCGAAGCAGTGAATTTTCTCGGTGAGCCTGGACTGTTTCGATCCATCTACGTATTCTCCGATGTGTGGCAGGGAATGGGGTACTCCGCTGTGATATATCTGGCTGCTCTGGCAGGTGTTGATCCATCCCTGTATGAAGCCGCCAAAGTGGACGGAGCCAACCGAATACAGAAAATCATCAATGTTGATCTGCCTGGACTACTTCCGGCAGCCGTCATCATTCTGATCCTGAGTGTAGGGAATATCATGGCTGTTGGCTTCGAAAAAATATATTTGCTGCAAAATCCGCTCAACCTGTCTGCTTCGGAGATCATCTCCACGTATGTCTATAAAATAGGATTGCTGAATGCCAATTACAGCTTCGCTACTGCGGTCGGCCTGTTCAACTCGGTGATTAACCTGATTCTGCTATTAATCGTAAACGCGGTTGCCAAGCGACTGTCCAATACAAGCTTATGGTAACGGGAGCGAAAGGAGGAGAACCAACCCATGCCTAACACACAGACAAATGCAGGTCGTCCGCGGATCAAGAGCAGTAGTACGATCCGTGAATCCTGGGGAGACCGCGTATTTATAACGGTTGTTTACTTCATGCTGACTGTGGTGCTGATTGCCGTGCTGTATCCCTTGATATATATTGTGAGTTCATCGCTCAGTAGCCCTGCTGCTGTCTCCTCGGGAAAAGTCTGGTTGTGGCCCATTGACCTGACGTTTGACGGTTACAAGTCTGTATTGCGGAATGATCAAGTCCTTACTGGTTATGCCAATTCCCTTTTCTATACAGCCTGCGGCACCTTCATCAGCGTGGCACTGACTATTATGATTGCTTATCCATTATCCAAAAAAACGTTTGTTGGTCGCAGCTCGTTAATGATGTTTATTACCTTCACCATGCTGTTCTCGGGCGGTTTGATCCCTACCTATCTGGTGGTCAAAACCATGGGACTGATTGATACCCGCTGGGCGTTGCTGATTCCCAATGCCGTTTGGGTATGGCAAGTCATCATTGCCCGTACTTTTTTTCAGAATTCGATACCGGAAGAATTGTCCGAAGCAGCAGACATCGATGGCTGCAGTGACATCCGGTTTATCTTCAGTATTATCCTGCCACTCGCCAAACCGATTATCGCCGTGTTGTCACTTATGTACGCTGTCGGTCAGTGGAATGCATACTTTGACGCCCTCATCTACCTGAAATCACAGTCGCTCTATCCGCTACAGCTGATATTGCGCAGTATTCTTATTCTGAACAGCAGTACGGGGAACATGGATGCATCGGAAATGATCAAACAGCAGCAGATGGCTGAACTCATGAAGTACTCGTTAATTGTGATGGCCAGCTTGCCGGTGTTAATCATTTATCCATTTGTTCAAAGGTATTTCGTGCAAGGTATGTTGATTGGCTCAGTCAAAGGATAAGTTCATTTTTTCTATTATTCATGAAGGAGAGGATTATATTGAAAAAAGCGGGATTCATCATTCTTGCCTGTATGCTGTTTACCTCGTTGGTACTTGCCGGATGTTCAAGTTCTGATAAGGGGAACGGGGAAGGCAGCGATCCATCAGGCAAGACAGCCATTAATGTGTTTGCTCACCAGGGTTCGGATACCAACCTGTCCACTAACAAATTCACGAAGAAAATGGAAGAGAAGTTTGATATTCAGTTTAACTGGACCACGGTTCCATTCGACGGTGCAGCGGAGAAAAGACAGATTTCCCTGGCTTCTGGTGATTATCCGGACTTGTATCTACTCATCCCTTGGGTAGATCGTTTCTCCCAGACAGACTTGTTGAAGTTTGGTCAGCAGGGGGTTATTTTGCCGCTGAATGATCTGATTGAGGAGCATGCTCCCAATATTAAAAAAGTGCTTGAAAGCAATGACTATTATCGGGCCATGAACACTGCTCCCGACGGAAATATCTATGGTCTGACGGGTCTGAATGAATGTTTTCACTGTTCATACCCGAACAAGATGTGGGTCAACACCAAATGGATGGAACAACTGGGCCTGACCGAACCCACGACGACAGAAGAATTTAAGGAAATGCTTCGGGCATTTAAAACGAAAGACCCGAACGGGAACGGTAAAGCCGACGAAGTACCGCTAAGCGGTTCGACTGAAAATTTCGGTGTGCACATTATTCCGTACTTGATGAACGGCTTTATCTATGACGACGATCGGAATTATCTCATTGTCAATCAGGGGAAAGTGGAGACCGTAGTGAACAAACCGGAGTGGAAAGAAGGGCTTGCCTATATTAAATCCCTGTACGATGAAGGGTTGATTGATCCAGGGGCATTTACCCAAAACGTCGGGGCCTTCAAAAAAATTGGCGATAACGCTGATGCACAGCTTCTTGGTGCGGGAGCAGCGATGCATCCATCGTTATTCGTAACGACTGCGGAAGGTTCACCTTACGGAAATGATTACAATCCCATCCCTCCATTGAAGGGACCCCATGCTGCTTATGCTACGTACAACTATCCAATTGATCCCGGAGCGTCCTTTGTACTGACAAACAAAGCCAGTGAGGCAACGCAGATCGCGGCCATAAAGCTGCTGGATTATATCTATACCCAGGAAGGAACCATGGCATCATATCTGGGAGAAGAGGGCGTAAGCTGGCGCAAACCACAAGAAGGAGAAGTGGCGCTCAATGATCAGATTGAGCCGTTATATAAAGCCATTCCGCTTCCTCCTGGAGAAGAACCTCGTAATGACAGTTGGGCTGCATTGAGTCAGTACAATCATTATCAGGCATATCGGGACTCCGAAGTACAGGGGACAGACATCTATGCCAATGATGGTGGTGAGCGACGTCTCTATGAGGCGACATTGTTAATGGAAGGCAAGGAACCAAAAGAGATTTTCCCTCATTGGGCATTGTGGGTAGATCCGTCCCAAGCTGATGAAGCCAGCATGATGCAGACCAATCTCAAGGATTACATCGATCAGAACGCCCTGCAATTTATTACTGGCGCCAAAAGTCTGGATAAGGATTGGGATGAATATGTGAAAGGCCTGGAGGGACTGAACATTAATCGATATCTGGAGATTATGCAGGCTTCCTATGATACTTCTTCTGTTTCCAAATAATTAAAGGATCTGAAGGTACAAGGTTATGCGTTCAGATATCTAGTTGAAACGAGGTGCCCTTTGTTTACCAACTTTAGCCTGAATGAAGTCAGGTTGACGAATGGAGATTTTGCTCATCGCCAGCAGCTTGTGCAAACCTATTTGATGTCATTCAACTTGGAACGGCTAGTACACACGTTCAGGCTAAATGCCGGAATGCCATCGTGCGCAGAACCGTTGAATGGCTGGGAAGCCGAAAATTGCAGCCTTAGAGGACATTTTACAGGACATTTTCTATCGGCATGTGCCAAGTTGGCTTTTGCCAATCAGCATCGGGCACTCACGGCAAAAGCCAACGAGATCGTGGATATTCTGGAATCCTGTGCACGTTCGGACGGCTATCTAAGCGCATTTGGGGAAGATCAGCTTGACCTGTTGGAAATCGAACAGAACCGAAAGGTATGGGCACCGTACTACACCCTGCATAAAATAATGCAGGGACTCATCGACTGCCATATATATCTGGGCAATGTGAAGGCGCTAACGCTTGGAGTGAAACTGGCCCATTATATATCTGGGCGGTTTGCGAGGCTCTCTTTGTGGCAAATCGATGGCATTCTCCGCTGTACAAAGCTGAATCCGGCAAATGAGTTCGGGGGAATGGGCGATGCGCTTTACTCACTCCATGAACTTACCGGGGATGTGAAAATACTGGAGCTTGCACATCTGTTCGACAGAGACTATTTTATAGGCCCCCTCGTTAACAGTCAGGATGTGCTTGCAGATTTGCATGCCAACACCCATCTTCCCATGATTATAGCGGCAATGCACCGTCACGAGATTACGGGTGAGAAGCAGTACAGAAAGGCGGCTGTACATTTTTACGAATGTTTGAAGGGAAGAACATTTGCCAATGGCAATAACAGTTCAAAGGCTTCATTTCCTGTTCAAGGCGAGGTTTCCGAAAAATCGGAACATTGGGGCGGCTTCGGAAGAATGGAAGATGCGCTAACAGGTGGAGAGAGTGAGAGCTGCTGTGCTCACAACACAGAACGCATGTTGGAGCGATTGCTTTCATGGTCCGATGCGGTTGAATACCTGGATCATATGGAATCATTGAAATATAACGCGATTCTGAACAGTGCGAGCAGCCAAACAGGGCTGTCACAATACCACCAGCCAATGGGAAACGGTGTAACTAAAACCTTCAGCAGCACCTATGATTCCTTCTGGTGCTGTACGGGTTCCGGCATCGAGGCGATGAGTGAACTGCAGAAAAACATCTGGTTCAGAAGCGGAAACAAACTGCTGTTGAATGCATTCATCTCGTCAACCCTTGAGTGGAGCGAGTATACCCGGATTGAGCAGCGCAGCACATTTCCCGATAACCTTGCTTCCAGCCTGGTCATCAAGACGGTCAGACCAGTGACATTGGCCTTGTACCTGAAGGCGAAGTCTGTCACAGCGGTTACAATCAACTCCAAGACGGCAAATTTACAATATAAGAACGGATACATTGTCCTGGAGCGAGAATTTCATGATTGGGATATCATTGAGATTGGAATTGATGCCAAGTTACATCTGGTTCCACTACAAGGTTCGGACAGCATGGCCGCAGTAATGTATGGCAGTATTCTGCTTGCACAGCTGGGTGAGTACAGAAGAGTGAAGGGAATAACGGCAGGTAATCTGCATGAGAAGATCGTCAGACTTCCCCAGGAACAACTGGTATTCACCGCAGAAAGTGAGCAAGGAGAAGTATTAAACTTCATTCCGCTGTTTCGGGTGGAGGAAGAAAGATACACTGTCTACCTGGATTTGCATAATGATGCTTCTGCTGTCCAGCCGTTCTCCATAGCCGAGACCGGCAGCGCGGCTTACGAGAACCAGACAACCAATAATTATGAAGAGGCATCCAGATCCTAAAGAAGCATGGAATACAGAGCGGGAAAAGTTACTCTCTGTATTTGCACACCGAAACGTTCCCGGTTCGCAGTTAGTACTTGCGAGCTGGGAATGTTTTTTTATTTACATAAATTAAATCGTAATATCATTGCATCCTTCTTAAAATTCTGTGATTGAACCTGTTTTCCCGGTCAGATATCATATGAACATCATTTCATTGTCTGGAGGGGAGACGTGCATGAAGAGGAAGATCTTTTATTATCGACAGCTGTTATCCTACATTCCTGTCTTTTTCATTGTAGTTACCTTTATGTTTTTCTTATACTACCAATTGCTGAGCAGTCAGAGTCGTAAGGAAGCGATCATGGCGAATGAAAGCTTGCTTGTTCAGGCCATGAATCTGGTTGATTCTTCACTGAAAACGATGGAGCAAGAACTGCTTTCCGAATTGCTGCACAATAATGAGCTTTTCTTATTTTGGAATGCCAGCCAAACGGACAACGACTACCTGCACATTCAGATAGCCGAGTTCATGAGACAGTTCAAGCAGGATCATCCGCTAGTGGATTCGATCTATGTTGTTCGAACGCATCATCCGGTTGTCATTAGTGACGCAACCATCACAACGTTGGAGGATTTTTCAGATGCTCCATTTATCCACTCACAGTTAACAAAGTCGGGGAATCACTGGACGGAACTCAGGAAGTTTGAACCCTTTTCCATTGTAGGTTATCGCCAGGTTGTCAGTCTAGTGCTCAGAAGTCCCGTTCTCCTTAACGGGGAAGGGCTGCTTGTTGTTAACCTGTCCCCCGGCAAAATGACCGAACTTGTCAACGGAATCTATGAACAGCAGATCAGCTATACCCGAATTCTGGATGGGGCAGGGCAGGATATTCTCGACTTGGCCGGGGCGGAGCATGACGATCTGTCTGTTGTTACGCAGAAAACCTCAGCATTAACCGGGTGGACGTATGTGAGCGGACCATTAAACGGTATTTTTGTAAACGCTACCAATGTCCTGTATAACGTCTGGTTTGTGATAGGCATCGTCATGATTATCGTCGGGGTTGGCTGGTTTTTTTACATTACGCGAAAAAGCTATAAGCCTATTGAACAGATCATCTCCAGGATCAACAGTTTTCCGCAGTTTAAGGATAGTCCTGTCTCGCAGGATCATCAGGGGCTTAAAGACGAGTTTGCATTCATTGAATCAGCACTGAATCTTTTTCTGGCACAGAATCGCATTTACCAGCAGCAAAATCGTGAAGATGAACAATTGAAGAAAACATATCTGCTCCAGCAATTGCTGGATGGCCAATATCCTGAGAATCCAAGCCAATGGGACTCACAGCAAAACGGATTTCAATTGAATGATCTAAACCAAAAACAGGTCATCTGTGTCGTAGAAATGGATGATTATGCTCGTTTTGTACAGTATTACTTGCCTCGGGATCAATATTTACTGAAGTTCGCCATTCTGAGCGTCATTCAGGAAACGGCTGAACAACACGGTTATACGATATGGGCGGGATGGATTTCGGGTGATGTTCTGGGAGCCATGCTGCAATTGGAGGATGAACAGGGAGTTGACCCACATCTGCTTCAGATGTTCGAGGATACACGGACGTGGATTGAGCAAAACATGAATCTCAGAATCAGTGTTGGTGTGGGAAGCATCGCCAATACGTATACGCATATTCCTGATTCTTATCGCCAAGCGCTGCAAGCGTTGAAATACAAGATGGTTTTGGGTGGCAACCAGGTCATTCTGTTTTCCAACGTAGATCAGGATAAAAAGGCAGGAGCGTTTGACTATTTCCAACTGGTTCATGCCATGGCACAATCCCTGCGTACAGCGAAGTCTGACTGGGGACAGCAATACAATACGATTATGCAGCAGATTGAGCAGGATATTCTGGACCGGGATAATATTGTAAGTCTGGTCGGGTATATGATCTATTCCATAGAGCGGGAAATAAGCAGACTTCCCAAAGAATTTCAAGAACTGTGGGCAGCAGAGGTCGAACCCTCCTTGCAGGATGCGTTGTCCTCTTCCGAGACGTTCCAGCAGCTTGAGGCGAATGTACGTCAACCGCTGGAGCAGCTGACAGAGCAGATTCGTATTTTTCAGGAGAAACGAACACATTCGGAACGGATTTTTGAGATTCGCAAATGCATTGAACGGGAGTATGGCAATCCTGAGCTCTCCCTCGATTATCTGGCGCAGCAATTCCAGCTTAGTCCCAAATCCATCAGCAAATTGTTTAAGGAAATGACGGGCAACAAGTTTGTCGATTATCTAATTGATGTTCGAATCAAGCGTGCAAAGCAATTACTGGAACAAACGACGTTGTCCGTGAATGAGGTTGCAGAGGAAGTGGGATACGCCAATGTGATTTCTTTTGGCCGGGCGTTCAAAAAACATGTAAATACTTCACCCGGAGAATATCGTAAATGGGCGCTAAATCGAATTGAGATGAGGTAATGTTGAGCGATAAATCCTTGTTAGATGCACAGTGGGTCAAAGACGAATAATGTTTGTATGGAGAAAAAGATTGGTTCACATGCTATAACTCCCGCTTCAGTTGATACAGGTCTTTTGAGGAAATAGGTTGCATCTGTGAAAGATGTATATTGTTCGAGGATGCATTGTCTGTTTAAGATGGCACCATTACATGCAAAGGAGCGTGACAATGGACAGCAAATCATCCTTCACCGTTTCACCTCGGCAAGAGCCTGTGTTATCCGAAAAGTCACCAAGCGGCATTGCCCGCAAAATGGGCAGACACTGGCAGTTTTATCTGTTAGTTTTGCTGCCTATGTTGTACATTCTCATGTTCAAATACGTTCCGATGTTTGGCGTGCTGATTGCTTTTAAGGATTATAATGTCGTACAGGGAATATGGGGAAGTCCATGGGCAGGTCTCAAGTATTTTGAACAACTGTTTCAGGCACCATTCTTCTGGCAGTATTTTCGAAATACGCTAGTAATTTCGTTATATGGTCTGCTCGTCAACTTCCCGTTACCCATCTTGCTTGCGCTGGCATTAAACGAGATCCGGAACGGCTTTTTCAAAAAAACAGTACAAATGGTCACTTACGCACCCTATTTCATTTCAACGGTAATCATCGTATCCATCCTGATCGTCAATCTGTCACCCAATGTCGGACTTGTCAGCAATCTGTTCAGATTATTCGGGATGGAACCGATTGACTTCATGGGCAGCGCCAGCATGTTCAAGACAATCTATGTATTTTCGGATGCGTGGCAATTCATGGGGTACAACGCCATCATCTACATTGCAGCCTTGTCTGGTGTAAACCCCGAGTTGTACGAGGCCGCCAGGGTGGACGGGGCAACACGACTGCAACGGATGATAAACATTGATATTCCCAGCTTGGTCCCCGTGATGTCCATTCTGTTGATCTTGAGTGTGGGCTCAACTATGAGTGTAGGCTTCGAAAAAATATATCTGATGCAGAACCCGTTGAACCAAAATGCATCTGAAGTCATCTCAACTTATGTCTATAAAGTCGGATTGCTGAACTCCGATTTCAGCTTTTCCGCTGCCATCGGCCTGTTTAATTCCGTTGTAAACTTTGCACTGCTCGTGCTGGTGAACCTGATATCTAAAAAGGTCTCATCCAATAGCTTATGGTAGGGAGGAAAATGATGAAAAGCGTCGCCATACGAGAATCTGCTACCGATCGATTGTTCATGAGTATCATTTATCTGTTTTTAGCGTTCATTCTGTTTATCATTTTGTTTCCCTTGCTTCATATTTTAAGCGCTTCCTTTAGCTCTCCGTCAGCAGTTTCTTCCGGAAGGGTGTGGCTTTGGCCAGTCGAATTCAGCTGGATTGGATATCAGGCCGCATTCCAAAATAAAGACATCTGGATCGGATTTGGTAATTCCCTGTTCTATACCATGGCGGGGACAGTGCTAAATGTGTCGTTTACGGTGATGATCGCATATCCATTGGCTAGAAGGTCGTTCTATGGGCGCAACATCATCATGCTTTTGCTTGTTGTGACGATGTTTTTTGACGGAGGACTGATCCCCAACTATCTGCTTGTGAAATCCCTTGGGCTGCTCGACACACGCTGGTCCATGATTCTTCCGGGGGCATTCGCTGTGTTTCAGGTCATTATCGCCCGGACATTTTTTCAATCCACCATCCCGGATGATCTGGCCGAGGCCGCACAGATTGACGGATGCAGCGATTTAGCCTTTATATGGCGGGTGGTATTGCCGTTATCAAAGCCGGTTCTTGCCGTACTGGCGCTTATGTATGCGGTTGGGCATTGGAATACGTATTTCAATGCACTGATTTATTTAAGTGATTATACAAAATTTCCATTACAAATCTTCCTTCGTAACCTGCTTATCTTGAATGCAGATAACTCGGATATGTACGTTAATATCAGCGCTCAGGCTGTTCAACAGGGATTAAAGGATTTGCTGCAATATTCACTTATTGTGATCGCGAGTGTACCCGTGCTTGTTATATATCCTTTTGTACAGAAACATTTTGTTAAAGGGGTCATGATTGGCTCTCTGAAGGGGTAGCGACTAACCAAATATGAGCTTGATTTATTACAAGGGGGAATTGTAGTTGAAAAGATCAGGACGTCTATTATTGTGTTTGACGCTGGTTATGACCATGGTGCTCTCCGCATGCAGTGACAATAAAGACAAGGATTCTTCTGCAGAAGCGGTAACCAAGGACGGAGCGGTTCGTCTGAGTGTATTGGCACCACAAGGCGAAGCTATTGAAAAGCTGCAAATCAATCGATTCTCGAAATACATCGAAGAAAAACTCAAGATCCAGTTTGCTTGGCAAACGACACCCGGCGGTGCCTATAATGATAAAAAACAGCTTGTTCTCGCGAGTGGAGACTACCCGGCAGTCATTCTGGATGCAGGAATGAGCAAGGCTGATCAGATCAAGTACGGAAAGATGGGAGCCTTTATTCCGCTCAACGATCTTATCAAACAATATGCACCAAACATTCAAAAAGCAATCGACGAGGTTGAAGGTGTTAAAGAAGCGGCTACTGCGCCGGATGGCAACATTTACGCTATTCCCAAAATTAATGAATGTCTTCATTGTACCTACAATCAGAGAGTGTGGATCAATACCGTCTGGCTCGACCAACTAGGCCTCAGTATGCCCACAACAACGGACGAGTTCTATGAGGTGCTGAAAGCGTTCAAGGAAAAAGATCCAAACGGTAATGGAAAAGCTGATGAAGTGCCATATACAACAACTCCGGACGAGTGGGGCGGTGGTGTTGACGCTTTTCTGATGAATGCATTTATCTATAACGATGCCAGTAAATATCTAAGTGTGAAGGATGGCGTGGTCATCTATTCAGCAGCACAACCGGAGTGGAGAGAAGGTCTGGAATATCTTCGTCGCTTGTATCAGGAAGGACTTATTGACAAGGGGGCCTTTACCCAAAATGCAGATGCTGTGAAGCAGCTTGCCAATAAGCCGGATGCCGCAGTGGGCGTTGTGGGTTATGCCATTGTTACCGGCGGGGTCAAGTATCCGCGCAACAAGGATTATGCGGTACTGCCACCCCTCAAAGGACCACATGGCGTGCAGCTCTCCGGTTATTCTGCGGGAATCGGTCAGAGTGACTTCGTCATTACAAATAAAGCGACAGAGGAAGAAAAAATTGCGGCCATCCGACTGGCCGATTACTTGTACAGCGAAGAGGGCACCATCCTGACCACTTATGGTTTTGAAGGAGACGGCTGGAAAAAAGCTGAGAGTGGCCAGATGGATTACAATGGTCAGCCGGCCCAATATGACGTCTTGTTATCTGATTCGAAGACAGATGGAAGTGTGGCCCTAGCCGATACATGGTGGCAGCTTGGCACAATGCAAATGCTCAATTCCATCCGCGAATCCTTTGTAGCTCCTGAAGATCCGCTCGCTGAAGGCGATGGGCCAAGGGAGTATCGATTCTGGCTGGCAGCCAAAGAATACGAGCCATTTGCGGATCTGGATGTGGTATATCCAAGCAATGTCAATTTCAAACCGGAAGATGCGTTGACCATCTCTCAAATCGAACGCACGCTGATGGATTACGTGGATTCTAATATGGCACAGTTTATTACAGGTAACAAGGATATAACGAAGGAATGGGACAGTTATATTGCGGGGTATAAGGGATTACAACTCGAAAAGTATTTACAAGTATATCAAGATGCATACGATGAATGGAAGTTGTCAAAGTGACTTTGAAGTAACTCTTAATTGGGAGTATGAAAAGGAGATCTCAGGATATTCCTTTTCGTGCTCCTGTTGAGTTTAATGGAGCAGGAAGGAAGGAATATAAGGGCGTTAAGAATCAGCAATATAGGTTACATTGTGTGCTTGATCGGTGTTACGCCTTCAGATGAAGGCGACGAAATTCTGCAGGTGTTTTGCCCTCAGACTCCATAAATTTTTTGTTAAAGTAGCTGTTCCCCGGATATCCGCATTGCATGGCAACTTCTTTAATCGGCATGGAAGGATGGCTTAATAACAGTTGTTTGCTCCTCTGTATCCGACATTTAGTGATATAAGATACGGGAGTCATTTTGGTAGCTTTTTTGAACAGACTGCAAAAATAATGAGGGGTTAATCCCAGCTTATCCGACCAGATGGCAAGTTCAAACGGAAGATGGGCTTTTTTCTGCATTTCGGGCAGCAACGCCGTAATCTTCTCAAAATTGTTAAGGTTCCGGTAAGCAGAGAGGGGAATGGCATGACTTATGAAATCAATAAGTACACTGTAATTCAGTGCTGAGATGCGAGATGGACGCAAAAAATTAAATTGCTCAATCTCATCAAGCAAATGTTCAAACGAGGACTCGATTAGCGAAGCATGGCTTTGTGTCCAGACAGAGGATTGATAATGTCCGTTCTCCAGTAAAAAAGCAGAGAGTGCATTTCCGTAGAACTGAATCCAGTAAATATTCCACGGATCATCGTTGGACTGATAATAACGCATTGGGTCGTTTGGAATATGAAGAAACACATTACCTTTACTTAATTCGTATTTCTTATGATGTAACTCGACATATCCGCTGCCTTCGGCAATGTAATGCAAGCTGAAATCCTGAACACCTTCCATTCTGTTGATGTGATGCTGATCAGGTTTGGTGTAATTTCCAACCGAATGAGGAAAACAAAAAAAGGTGAATTCCGATAAATCGGGTAAATAAAATGAACGCATGAACAGCCCCTTCCTGCCTAACCTGTAACGCCATCTTCAATCGCTGAATATGGTTTCAACCATCGTTCAACATCTGTCCGTCACAGGTGTTTGCCATGAAATTACATACGTTGAGTTGTATGGGGTTAATCATACCATGTTTAAGGGGGGATCGTTGATTCATGTTATGTTTGCACCTGTCCTGCAAGCTAAACGTCCACAGGACAGGTACAACGGTTCGTGCACATTCCCTTGGTTTAGTACATGCGATATCTTCCGCTTAGAGCCAGCATGCTGAAAAAATACAGGCAATTGTCGTAATAACGTCGCTCTCCCTGACGCAGAGGTGTGTTCCAGAACTTGCGAACGAATGAGTCAGCATGTGGACCGTCCGCAGCCAGTGAAGCCATGGCATTGGTAGCCAGCAAACCTACAGGATGAAGTGAAGGCTCATCAAAAGGTTCTCCATCTATGGTATAACGACGATAATCGGACATTTCAATATCACTGAAGAAGGACTGAATCCGATTGGATTGTTCGATCTGCCAGTGATCCTTGCGGAACCATTCCCAGTCCATTGCTATATTCGCAGCAACACGGTAAGCATCACTGTAAAAATGTCTGAAATCACCATGCGGCTGTATTGGAGCCGGAGAGCCGTCATAGTTTGCATATTCAGGTGATAGTCCGGTTACGGGATGGCAGGCTGTATGAAGGTAAGCCCGACTAGCGTCCGCTGCTTCTTTCCAGAAGCTCTGATCTTCTTCATCCGCATATTTCGCGAAAAGTTCATAAAAATGAGGCAGATGGTAGGATGGGTCACTAAACGGTGTTTCTGGTATGAATTTGATCAGTTTTGTTTCCGGATCCCACATGGGATCGCCTTCGCCGTCTTCGCCCTGATGTATACATGCACGGAGGATCTTGCGGGCTTGTGCCTTGTAATCATAAGGTTCAGCGCCATCGCTCCAGCGGTTGGAGGCAAAAAAAAGCGCCATGGCAAAAAACTCCTCACCATCAGGAGCAGGACCTTGAGAGAGTCGGGTTCCGTCAGGCTTGCAATGCCAGGCAAAATAATCTTTATAACGTCCCGCTTTATGTTGCATAAACGTGTGTGAGAAATTCCAGAGTCGATCAAATTCTTCCTTTTTGTCCATCTGAACAGCCATCATCATGCCATAGGACATGCCCTCGGAGCGAACATCGAGATTACCGGTGTCCAGCAAATAACCCTTGTCCTCACCCATAGGGTAATATATTCGAGTATTGTCATCGCCATAAAACAGCTCGTTCCATGTTTCTTCCAATCTGTTCGTAATCTCATTCTCATCGTAGCCTAGCTTCAAAAACAGATTTGTATATGTACCCGTATCCCACGCGCCTTGACCCGTGATATTCATGAGAATCCTCCTTCATCAATGCGGTTTTTCAAAATTATAACATGGAAATAGTATACAAATTAAAGCGTTTACACGAAAAATTATAGGTGTTCTGATCTGCATGTCATTGTACTCAACTTAAAATGATATAGTGGTTGAAATCCTATACTTTGTCAGGTTGTTGTAAAATTATGTAAGCGATACACTTTGGGAGAAGGATCACATCTGATCTAATTAATAATACAAGCTGTGATCCTTTAAATGTTGTTTGAGGATGATAAGAATCTAACGGAAGGATGTGATGGTGATTTATGCTCCAGGATTCAGGAGATGCAGGTGAACACACGGAATTCACTGCACCGCGCGATCCAGTTGGAGTGACAGCGTCGGCAGTCAAGCCCGCAATTGACTTTGAATCACATGGATATCGCGACATGATTGGCCGATCTCTTCTGAACAAAGGGAATAATGTCAGATTAAAACGAGCCATTGAGAAGGCAAAAAACGGCGAACCTGTCGTTATCGCTTATATTGGAGGCTCCATTACCCATGGTGCTGGTGCAGTACCTATTCATCTCCAAAGTTACGCTTATCGGTCGTATGAGTCGTTCAAGTTTATGTTTGCGCTTTCAAAAGATAGCCCGATTCATCTGATTAAAGCAGGTGTGGGTGGAACTCCTTCAGAACTGGGGATTGTACGTTATGATCGTGATGTGCTGAGGGGAGGTGCCGTTCAGCCGGATATTGTCATAATCGAATTTGCAGTCAATGACGCAGATGATGAAACCCAAGGTAAATGTTACGAGAGTCTGGTACTCAAAGCACTCACTGCCGATAACAAGCCAGCGGTCATCTTGTTATTCAGTGTATTTGAAAATGACTGGAATCTACAGGATCGTCTCGCTCCGGTAGGCTGGCATTATGATCTGCCAATGGTAAGTGTGAAAGATGCTGTCGTAGATCAGTTCAACAAGACAAAAGATGAAGGCAACGTTATTTCCAAAAAGCAATTTTTCCATGATATATATCATCCAACTAACATAGGGCATCGAATTATGGCCGATTGTTTGGAGTATTTGTTCGACGTGACAAATCGTTCTGAGTGGGATGAGAAAGATCATGATATTGAAAAAGCTCCGCTAATTGGAAATGAATTTGTTAATGTGAAGCTGTTGGATCGGAAAAACGGCAATCACATTGCCCGAATCGATACAGGCTCTTTTTGTAAAACGGACACGGATCTGCAGATGGCTGAGATGGATGCTCATGACTATGGTACACCTCAGTTCCCCAACAACTGGATGCGTACAGGTGAGGGAAAAGAGGATCAGGGCAGCTTTCGGATAAGTTTGCAGTGCAAACGCCTCATTCTGGTCTTCAAGGATTCTGGTAACGACGAATTCGGAACCGCACATATCAAGGTAGATGGGGTAATCGTCCAAAAAGTCGATCCGCGTCAAATTAACTGGACCCATTGCCATGCCACACTTCTGCTTAACGAAGAGCATGTGGGGGAGCACTCCATCGAGATCGAAATGGCGGAAGGTCATGAACATAAATGCTTCACCATTCTGGGTTTTGGCTATGTGGATTAACTGAAGACTGATAGTCACTCATATGTTCGGAGGAAAAGAGAATGGAATTGATCTCACCAGCAGTAACGGGATATGACCAGTATCGGGAGAATATACCACGTGGAGTCATGGAGACGGTAGAGTATCCTTCCACCACGGTTGGCAATTCCCGTAAAGCGATGGTGTACACCCCACCAGAATTTTCTTCGACAACGATGTATCCTGTACTTTTTCTGTTGCATGGTATTGGTGGAGACGAAACCGAATGGCATACTCATGGTTCTCCACAAATTATTCTCGATAATCTGTACAACGATAACTTGCTTGAGCCGATGGTTATTGTTTTCCCCAACGGTCGTGCAATGTCGAATGACCGAGCCGAAGGAGACTTGTTTGAACCTGAGAAAATCAAAGCGTTTAAACGGTTTGAATCCGATCTGCTCAACGATTTGATACCTTACATGGAGTCGAACTACCCTTTGCATAAAAGCCGGGATAAAAGGGCGATTGCTGGTTTATCCATGGGCGGAGGTCAATCCTTAAATATCGGATTAAGTAATCTAGATCATTTTGCATGGATCGGTGCTTTCTCCGCAGCCCCAAACACCAGAAGTCCGGAGTTACTTGTGCCCGAACTTTCGAAAGCGCCTTCATTACTCTCGCTGTTATGGATCTCTTGCGGTGAACAGGACAATCTTATAGAGATTAGTCTTGGGGTTCACCAATATTTGGCGCAACACGGAGTACCTCACATTTGGCATGAGGAATGTGGAGGACATGATTGGCCCGTATGGAAGAACGATCTGTATCTGTTTTCGCAACGTCTTTTCAAGTGAATTTGCTGAAGAACATTCATATCGGATTGTAACATCAACCAAATCTATTAAAATATCAGGAGGTATTATCCATGTTCAAATTCGGCAAAAAATTAATGACCGTTGTTCTTGCAGCTTCCATGAGTTTTGGTGTCTTCGCAGCAACATCGAGCGCAGCAACAGATTATTGGCAAAATTGGACAGATGGTGGAGGAACGGTCAACGCCGTGAACGGATCGGGCGGGAATTACAGCGTGAATTGGCAAAATACCGGGAACTTTGTTGTCGGGAAAGGGTGGACATACGGTACACCTAATCGAGTGGTCAATTACAATGCCGGCGTATTCTCTCCTTCAGGTAACGGCTATCTCACCTTCTATGGTTGGACTAGAAACGCTCTAATCGAATATTACGTGGTGGATAGCTGGGGAACGTATCGTCCGACCGGAACATATAAGGGCTCAATGACTAGTGATGGTGGCACATATGACATCTATACAACGATGAGATACAATGCACCTTCGATTGATGGTACTCAGACTTTCCCTCAGTATTGGAGTGTTAGACAGTCCAAGAGACCAATCGGAGTTAATTCTACCATTACGTTCAGCAATCATGTGAATGCATGGGCGAGCAAAGGGATGTACTTAGGCAACAGCTGGTCCTATCAGGTGATGGCAACGGAAGGTTATCAAAGCAGCGGAAGCGCAAACGTGACGGTTTGGTAAAAATGATGTAATGCAGTTCAACTTCTGCACCTGTATTTGAATTCAATTTTCCGGTAGCGTTGGGTAACGTCATTCTCCAAACTAACGGACCTCGACGTTGCCGGATTTAAGCTTAGTAAAGGAGAATAATTGAATGAGGAAGCTGGTATGGTTAACCTTAATCGCTATAGTTGTTAGTCTAAGTGCTTGTTCAGCAAGTAATACCAAATTAAACGATGGCTTGGTATTCGTCGAAGGGGGAGCCTTCAAGAGCAGTAAGCCGAGTCAGATTGAGAAAAATGAAACGCTGGATTCCTTCTATATTGGTAAATACGAAGTGACTCAAAAAGAATGGATGGAGGTTATGGGGGAAAACCCTTCTGGCTTCAAGGGAGATGACCTGCCTGTTGAAATGGTCAGCTGGTATGACGCAGTGGAATACTGTAATCAAAAAAGTATAAAAGAAAACCTGAAACCTTATTACAATATAGACAAGGACAACCAGGACACGAATAATCACAATGAAAACGACAATATAAAATGGAATGTAACGATCAACGAGGACGCCAACGGTTACCGTTTACCCACAGAGGCAGAATGGGAATACGCTGCAAGCGGAGGTCAAAAGAGTTTAAATTACACATACAGCGGAAGTAATAATCCTGATGAAGTTGCTTGGTACTGGGTAAATGCCGGCGACAACATTCTGACGGGTGACTGGAGCTGGCCCACTATTGAGAACAACCGTAATCAAACCAAAAAAGTCGGAACTCAGAAGGCAAATGAGTTAGGCATCTATGATATGTCCGGGAATGTGAGAGAATGGTGCTGGGAGTGGTACAGTGATTCGGAGGGACCCAATCAAACTTGGCGAGTTGTAAAAGGCGGAGGCTGGATGGGCGGTGTCAATAACAATGAAATATCATTTCGAGGCAAATTTGATGCGAATGGGTTTGGTCCCGATCAAGGATTCCGTATTGTACGTGGAGAATGAAAAATCTTTGTCCTGACAATAGATTACTTCTGAATTCGACCTATAATTTGTCGGGTGAAAACCTATAGTTTATCAGGTTGTTGTACCAAAATGTAAGCGTTACACTTGAATTGTCATCCCGGCGCTTCGTTATAATCGGAGCGTTCTTATAGTACGGTCTGGTGGAAATTTTGTTCCACAAGTTGTGCGAGCAGACAACAATCCTGCTGTTGTTCTGCTGTTTAGCGTTTTTAGAACAACTGGAATCTACCTATAGATATAGATAAAATACATGCAGCTGATCAAGGATAAAAGAGAGGTGAGCTAATGTACAAGGTCATTGTCGCGGATGATGAGCCGTTTATGCTAGAAGGATGGAGAACAATGATTGACTGGCGAACTTGTGGATACGAACTCTGCGGAACGGCAACGGATGGGGAGGAAGCACTTGCTCTATTCAACTCGGTTGAACCGGATCTTGTCGTCACTGATATTCAAATGCCTGTTATGGATGGTCTTGGTTTGATTCACACCTTGCGAGAAGATCTCGCCTATACCTCTAAAATCGTTATCGTTACAGGATACTCCGATTTTAATTACGCGAAGCAAGCCATACGGTATCAGGTTGATCAGTATGTGCTTAAACCTCTTGTTCCCGAGGAAATTCATCAAATCCTTATGGAAATGATTGAACCTCTGGACAAACGCAGAAATGAGCAAAAACAGCAAAATGGAGTCATGGTGACAGATGAAGCCTATGACAATCATCTTAATGAATATCGAATAAGCGAAGAATATAATTTAGAGCAAATGATGAACATCTCCAAAGAGATCTTGGCGTTGATTGAAGCAGAAAACACGTATTCCATCGATATTGCAGTGAGTGCACTGCTAGAGAAGAGTGAGAAAGCAGAGGTATCGTTGGAATGGATACATCATGTCATTCGATATATCCATGGGGAGTTGCTACGAAAATATGGGAAAAGAGAGGGTTGCAGAGAAATACTATGTGAAAAAGAATGGCATGCGGCTGCGAGCTGGTCTTCCGGCACATTGCAAGACTTGTGTGCTCGACTGTCCAAGCAACTTTCCCAGTCTGAATTGAAGCAAAAGACGGGTACGGGAGTGCTGGTTTCAGAAGCAGTGAATGAATTGAAGCAACACTATCGAAGTAAAATTAAATTACAAGATGTAGCTAATCGAATTCACGTGAATTCTGCCTACCTGGGTCAACAGTTCAAGCGGGAGATGGGGGTCAGTTTCAGTGACTATGTGCACCAGCTTCGTGTTGAGGAGGCCCGTAAACTCCTGCGACGTACCAATATGAAGATCACTGACATTGCATTCAGGCTAGGATATCATGATGCTGAATATTTCACCCAAAAGTTCAGAGCGCATACAGGGGAGCTTCCGTCAGTCTATAAAAACAAAAACCAAGGGTGATCATATGCGTCATAAATTCTGGATGTTCCGTAAGGTTAATGATATTCCTCTCCGATCCAAATTTCTGCTTATTTATGTACTTAGTATTCTCCTTCCTGTAATAACGATTAATATCTTCTTTTATCAACGGACTTCTGCGGATATCAAAATTAGAGAACAGGAAAATTTGCGTAAATCCATCGACAGGGCTGCGGGGGAACTGCTAGGTATGATTGATGAGAGCGTTGCCCTGAGCCGAATTATTGCAGCAGATGATTCGCTCTATGAGGCACTGGATCGGACCTATCACTCCCCCGTGGATTATTACAACGTCTACCATGCATTCCTGCGAGATAAATTAACACGGTACATGTCAGCGAATATTCTGGAGGTGCGTATCTATACGGATAACGATACCATTCAGACGGGCAGTCATTATATTGTAATGAAAGACAAGAATGTACTCCCTGGATTGAAACAGCTGAAATCCACCAGTGGAGGCATTCTTGTCGTTGATTATATTGAGCCATCCGGATTTAACGCGGGAAGAAGAATCAGTGTGATTGGCAAAATGGATACCTATACTTCCTATGCCAATTACAACAAGTATTCCAAGATTGATCTGGAACTTAGCCGGGTGTATAGCATTTTAAATCGTGAATCAGACAGTCTTCAGCTGCGTCTGGTGGACAGCAACAATCGAACTGTCGTTTCAAGTGGAGAATTCAGCGAAACCGACTTATCCCCCCTTGATAATGAATCAATACTCAAGGAATCTGGCAGTTCTGCTTACACGCTCGAAAAATCGTTGGGGAATCTAGCCTACCTAAAGGGTTGGAAATTGATTGGAGTTGCCGATACACGTCACCTTGACCATCTGCTGCAAGAAGCCTTTAAGTCAATTCTGGGGTTGCTCGCATTAAGTATCGTGGTCCCCTCTGTATTGATCTATATTATTTTGCGTTCCTACCACTATCGGATTCGCAAGTTATCCAGACATATGGAGAAGGTTCGTAACGAACGATTCGATCTGATTGAAATTCACGAAGGCCGCGACGAAATTGGCGGGCTTATTCGTACATTTAACATCATGATTGGTAAAATTCATACGTTGATTAATGACGTATATAAACTGGAAATCCGTCAAAAAGATCTGGAGCTTGATCAAGTGAGGACTGAATTGTCCATGCTCCAGAGTCAGATGAATCCCCATTTTTTATTTAACACATTGAATGCCTTGCTGGTCGTTAGTACGAAGAATGGATATACGGAAGTAATTGAGATTATTAAAAGTCTGTCCAAACTGATGAGACAGTTGCTCAGTCATTCTGACAATCTGATTCCTTTGCAAGAAGAGCTGGAATTTACGAATCTTTATCTCCAGATTGAGAAGTTTCGCTTCGGGGAGCTTTTTGATTATACCTTCGAGGTTGATCCTGATGCTGCTTCGTTGCTCATTCCCCGCATGAGTATTCAACCGCTCGTCGAAAATGCCTGCAAACACGGCTTGCAGGCGCGAAAAAATGGAAGAGAGATCAAGATAACGGCGAGACGAAACGCTTCCGAACTGGTTATTCAGGTGATCGATAATGGAATCGGTATGGATGCAGGGAGACTAACCGAGCTACTGCGAGATATTCGTTCTGAAAGACCCCGGAACGGCGAGCATGTAGGACTCCGTAATGTCTACCGAAGGTTGGAACTCTTTTATGAAGGAAATGCGATATTTGATCTAAGCAGTGTACCTGGAAAGGAAACCATTGCAGGGTACCGTATACCGATCTCCAAGCTGGAACAGAGGAAATAGGAGGTAAACTCTCATGTACAAAGTACTGTTAGTCGATGATGAACCGTATGCCATTGAAGGGTTACAGCTTCTGATCAACTGGGAAAAGTATGGTTTTGAAATCAGAGGCGTGTGCGCCAACGGTGAGGAAGCCATTCGGATGATGGAACAAGATCAGCCTGATCTCGTGGTGACAGACATCCGTATGCCTGTGATGAATGGGCTGGAACTTGTAGAAGAAGCACGGCGATTGGAACATGAGTCTGTGCTGTTTGTCATCACGAGTGGATACAGTGACTTTAATTATGCCAGACAAGCTATTCGACTAGGTGTCTCCAACTATTTAACCAAACCGGTTGACAGTACAGAAGCAGAGGATATGTTGGTCCGTCTCCGTATGCAATTGCAGGAACGTGAAAACCAGGAGCGTATAAGGGAACATGGAAACGAGCAAAGGATCAAAGCGTTTTTGTCTGCACTGATTAAGGATAAGCAAAATATATCGGAGCAGGAGATGTCAGATATCCTTCCTCGTTTAAACAAGTCACATTGGGCTTACCTGCGGATAGCCTTTCAGGGAGATATTCAGGAAGCCTGTTCAGTAGCCGAACAAACGGCTGAAGAAACAACCTGCTGTTATGTGATAGACAGAACAAGAGACTCATTGGGACTTGTATGGGGGGAGGAAACGAATAATAGAAATGAGACATTTGAAGCAATTAAAGCTTTTACCCAGCGTTTGATGAACAACATGCAACATAACGGCTGCGAAGATATTCATATCGCGGTTGGATTAACGGTCAACAAACTGGAGCATTTATCTGAATCCTTCCGCTCCGCTCAGGAAGTTGGGCGTTATTTGTTTTTTAATCAAGAGCGTCTTTTGTTTGCCGAAGATATTCAGCTGGAGAATTGGCAGTTTGATCCGGAAACGCTGTCAGAGGTGGACCACATTTGCGATCTGCTTGAAAACGGTTCTGTGGAGGAACTCTCGTCTGCGATTTGGAGTGCTTTTGAACTGTTTGTACAGATGAAGGCTGCGCCAGAGATTGTACATATTTTCTCTACCCATATTATATTCCGCGGACTGTCCCTGTGTAGAGAATTAGGAGGAGAACCTAATTCTCTAATGAATGAATTTGCGAGCGGAATTCTGGAGAAGGGCCATCGAAATATAGAAGAGGTTGCTAACAATCTGGAACAGTTCTGTTTGCAATGCAAGTCAGAACTGGCAATTTTCCGGGAGAGGCAATTGGGTGGCATCCAGGCGACGGTTGCTGAATATGTGCAGATGCATTACAGAGAGACATTTACGATCCAGGAGCTCGCAGAACGATTCTACGTGAATCCTGTCCATTTAGGGCAATCCTTTTTGCGAAAGTATGGTAAGGGTGTAATTGAGGTAGTACATGATCTAAGAATGGAAGAAGCGAAGCGTCTGCTCCAGCAGACGAATCAAACATCAAGTGCGATTGCGGAGCAAGTTGGGTACCGCAGTTACCAGCATTTTCTCAGACACTTCGAAAAACGAACAGCAATGAAACCAGTAGAATACAGGCAAAAGTATGCGAATTGATCCTTGAAAAAGAAGAACCCCTCCTGAATAAGACCTACAATTACAGGGGGGTAGACCTTAAATGTATATATTTTGTAACCGCATACATTTCTTCATACTAAAAACAGTAAGACATACCACTTCCAAGGAGGGCAAGTACATGGGGGGACTTAAGAAAAAGAAGCTTTGGGGTTCCGTATCACTCGTTCTGGCTTTGAGTTTGGCACTTGCAGGATGCAGCGGTGACAATGAGAAAGTGACTACAAAGGATGGGAAAGAGGTACTGAACATCACGGCCTTTATCGGAACGCCAAATCAGGCGCCAGCTAAAGATAACCGAATCTACAAGAAGATCCAGGATGAACTCGGCGTTAATCTTGAGATGGAGTTTCTAGTAGGTGATCTTCAACAGAAGCTCGGCGTTATGATTGCCGGTGGCGATTTCCCGGACTTGATCACAGCAGATACCAAATTGGTCTCAGCCGGTGCGGTTATCCCGCTCGAAGATCTCATTGAAGAGCATGCACCCAATCTGAAGAAACATTTCGGTAAAGACTGGAACCGGATGAAAGATTCCAGTGACGGACATATTTACTGGTTGCCTAACTATGGAGTGTATACAGGGGAGTTCATTAGTAACTATTATTCTGGTCCTGCATTCTGGATTCAAAAGTCCATACTGAAGGATGCCGGGTACCCGACTCCTAAAACGTTGGATGATTTCACTAAGTTGATCCGTGATTATGCAGCCAAGAATCCAACGATTGATGGTCAACCAACGATTGGTTTCACTACATTGGCTTCAGACTGGCGGACGTTCCCTTTGCTTAACCCACCTGAACATCTTACGGGTCACCCTAATGACGGGGGCGTAGTCGTAGATGATAGTGGAGTGGCAACCGTTTTTGCCGACAAAGATATCTCCAAACGGTATTATAAAGAACTAAACAATTTGTACAATGAGGGATTGCTGGATAAAGAAGCCTTTGTTCAGAACTATGATCAATATCTGGCCAAAATTTCTTCGGGACGTGTGCTTAGTATGTTCGACCAGCACTGGAATTTCCAAGCCGGCGAAGATCCACTTGTCGCACAGGGGAAAATTGGCCAGACATACGTAGGCTTCCCGCTTGTCTATGATACAAGTATCACAGATCATTATCTGGATCGTCCGGTCATTAACTTGAACAATGGTTTTGGTATCAGTAAAGATGCCGAAGACCCTGTCGCACTCATCAAATTCCTCGATAAGCTTATGGACGAGAAGTACCAGAAACTCTTGTCATGGGGTGAAGAGGGTGTAGACTATCAGGTGAATGAAGAGGGAAGATTCTATCGTACACCAGAGCAACGGAAAGAGCAGGATGATCCGGCATGGAGATTGATTAACAAAGCAGAAGGTTTCTACGCTGCTGCACCGAAGCTCGAAGGAACATTTGAAGATGGCAATGCAATTGGAGCGATCAATCAACCTGAGGAATTCTATGACAACCTCAAACCGGAAGATAAAGAACTTCTGGATGCATATGGCTTCAAAACGTGGAGTGACTTCTTCTCTCCTGCACCAGAGAATCCAGTGTACTATCCAGCATGGCAGGTCGATCTGAAAGAAGGCTCTGATGCTGCGGTAGCGAACAAACAAATGACAGACACTTCATTGAAATTCTTGCCTAAAGCGATCATGTCAAAACCGGATGAATTCGATAACATTTGGACTGAATATGTAGACGCTTACAAGAAAATCGATGTCAAATCCTATGAAGACCGGATTAATGAACAACTGAAATGGAGAATCGAGAACTGGTCTGTTAAATAAAAAAATGCGGCAATGATTCTCTCGGAAGGTATCAACCAAAGGATTACTCAGGCGAGTGCCTTCCGAGACATCATGTTAAAGTCGCTGCAAGCCAATAGGAGGAGTGAAAGATGGCGAACACGCCTGGAGCCATACCAGAGCAAACCACCCGTACAGTCGTTCCAAAAGCACCACTGTTAAAACGATTGCGCGGACAAAGACAACTCATGTTCATGTCATTGCCCATCGTTGCGTACATTCTTGTATTCTCGTATTATCCCATTTGGGGCTGGGTTATGGCCTTTCAGAATTACAGTCCTGCGAAGAGTTTCACGCAGCAGGAATGGGTCGGGCTCAAACACTTTAAGTTTTTGCTAACAGACGATGCATTTCTTAACGTGCTTCGTAATACCATTGCGATGAGCGTCATCAATATGGTGCTCGGATTTGCGACAGCCATTATATTTGCCATTTTACTTAATGAGATCAAACATAAGTTTTATAAACGAACCATTCAAACAATTTCGTATTTACCTCACTTTCTCTCATGGATTATTGTGACAGGTATCGTTGCAAGTTCACTATCTGTTGATGGTGGGATTGTGAATGTGGTGCTCATGAAGCTGCATATCATTCAAGAACCTATCATGTGGCTTAGCGTTCCGGAATACTTCTGGGGCATTGTAGGCGCATCCCATGTATGGAAAGAAGTTGGCTGGAATGCCATTATTTATTTGGCGGCCATCACGTCTATCGATCCTTCCCTCTATGAAGCGGCAGAGATTGATGGTGCGAACCGATATAAGAAAATGCTGTATGTGACCTTACCCGGAATCAAATCCATTGTTATCATTTTGCTGATCATGAATATGGGCTGGATTTTGGAAGCTGGATTCGAGGTTCAGTATCTGTTAGGTAATGGTGTGGTTGTCGACTGGTCACAGACGATAGATATATTTGTCCTGAAATACGGACTACAGATCGGGAATTATTCTTTGGCTACTGCGGCAGGTATCTTCAAAACAGTAGTAAGTATTACGCTGATCTTTGCGGCGAATTCAATTTCCAAACGGCTCGGGGAAGACCGATTAATATAAGGGGGACTAGAGATGGGAATCAATAAATCTCGGCTTGAACCGATTGTCTTCCATACGTTAAATGGTATACTAATGATCGCAATCGCGATTGTTACCCTGTATCCGTTTGTGAATACACTCGCCGTATCATTCAATGCCGGTAATGACACCATCCGAGGTGGGATTTATCTATGGCCTCGGGTATGGACAGATCAAAACTACAGAGCAGTATTTGCAGGAGGGACCATCTTCAGCGCCTTTGGTATATCTGTGGCGAGAACGGTTTTGGGGACAGTTTTAAGTCTATTCTTAACCTCCATGCTGGCTTACACACTAAGCCGAAAAGATTATATATTACGAAAGCCCATTACCATTACAGTTGTTCTTACGATGTATTTTAGTGCAGGACTTATTCCAACTTACTTCCTAATGAAAGATTTGCATTTGTTAAACAACTTCCTGGTGTACATTATTCCTGGGCTGATCAGTGCCTTTAATATGATTGTTATTCGAACCTATATCCAGACACTACCGGAGGGATTAATCGAATCCGCCAAAATTGATGGTGCTGGAGATTTCAGAACATTCATTTCCATTATTCTACCGCTGTGCCAACCGGTTCTCGCTACTGTTGCACTGTTTATTGCAGTCGGTCAATGGAATTCTTGGTTTGATACGTTTCTGTATGCATCTTCCAAACAAAACCTGAGCACGCTGCAATATGAGTTGATGAAGCTATTATCATCTTCTATGAATTCCAACAGCAGTGCAGCCGTTGCCAATGGCGCAGATCTTGGCGCTGCGCGTAACATGGTCACACCTGTATCTATTCGGGCAGCGATTACGATTGTTGCCGCATTACCCATCTTAGTCGTATATCCATTTTTGCAGAAGTATTTCGTTCATGGCTTGCAGCTTGGAGGGGTAAAAGAGTAAACTTAATGCAGTTCCAGATAACCGATCAAAAACGGTCACCTAGTGACCGTTTTTTTATGTTTTTTTAACGATGGGCCGTAGTATGTCAATTGCACACGAATCTAATTTATTCAATAATGTTGTTGACAATTAAATTAAAGTTACTATAATTTATATTTACTTGATTCACCAGTCAGTCTCTTTTCAGGGTGCCACTGCGCGCGTAAGCCCTATATCAAGAACTGTCCACAGCGCCTAACCATCCCGAGCTCTTACCATTTTATCAAGGAGACTGAAGAGAAAATGAAAGTATTAATTGTAGAAGACTCCATTTTCGTACAAAAATTGCTTACAAAGCTGATTGTTGATCATATTCCAGCATGCGAGATTCAGATTGCTAACAATGGAGAGCAAGGATACAACCTATTTAAGGAATTTCAACCTGATTTTATAACCACCGACCTGCTGATGCCTGGTTTGAACGGACAAGAAATGCTTCGTATGATTCGAGAAACGGATAGCAATGTCAAAATTATTATCTTATCTGCAGATATTCAGAAGACAACTAGAGATGAAGTTGAAATGTTAGGCATTTCTGGTTTTTTGAATAAACCGTTAACCGCAGAGAAGGCAACGACCATGATTCAACTGATTCAGGCGGCCTATCATGCTGAATGATTTACAGAAGGATTTGCTTACTGAACTAGTAAACGTTTACGTGGGACAAGCGGCTAACATGTTGTCAGAGATTGTAGACAAGCGTATCGTTTTGAATATTCCGGAAGTGGAACTAATCTCCATATCCGATGTTGATCCTGGAGATCGAAGATACAACATTTTCTTCAGTGAAGGTCACCTGTTTAGGTCATCCTTACAGTTTGGATACGAATTTCAGGGAAAAGCATTTCTGATGTTTCCTGTTGAGCAGGCTAAAGTATTGGCAAACATCTGTCTTGGAGAACTGGGTGAGAGCGTTATACCGAACGATCCGAACCTGATGGATACGGATTTGGACGTTTTGAAGGAAGTTAGCAATGTCTTACTTAATGCCATTATTGGAGAATTCGGTAATTTCCTGGAGATCAAACTGGAATACGTCCTGCCTGATATTGAACTGATCTATGTCACCAATTCCGATCAACAAATATTGCTTCAGAATGAAGTCTATGTCCTGGTTTTACATACCTCGTTTTTACTTGCCGATACGGATGTGACAGGGATCATTGTCATAGCATTAAGTATGAACTCCATATCAAGCCTGCTGGCCAAAATGGACGCTTTGTTGGAGGCGGACAATGGATAATCTTATTTCACAAGCTTTAAACAAAGCCCATATGGGAATTATGATCGTGGACAGGCATTTGAAAGTTGTTGTGTGGAATGCCTGGTTGGAGCGCTTTACTGGCAAGAATGTAGAAGAGGTAGTAGGCTTGAATCTGCTCGAGGTCTGCCCACGGTTTAAATCAAATATGTATCTAAATATTTTGCAAAATGCGCTGTATCATGGACAGAGCAGATTTTGCTCAAGCGCGTTACATAAGGCCTTCATTCTTCCTAATGAAGGAGAGGATGAACAATTTTTCAGACAAAATATGCATGTTGAACCGCTCTATCATGAAGATCGGAGTTATGCCCTCATTCAGATTACTGACATGACACACACCAATACCAGGGTATATAAACTTAAAAATCTGATCAAAGAACTGGAGACGGAGTACGCCAAAATCAAAATCTCCGAAAAAATCAGCAAGCATTTGTCTTTGCATGATCCACTTACAGGTCTGCCTAATCGTCTTGCTTATAATGACCTTCTTGCCTGGGCTATCAGTAATGCCAAAAGAAACCATAGCAAACTAGCTGTCATGTTTGTGGATGCTGATGGGTTTAAACAAGTGAATGATACATATGGACACCATGTTGGCGATCAAGTGTTGCTGGAAATGGCAAAGCGATTAAGCGAAACAATTCCAAGTGCGGACACGGTAGCTCGGCTTGGCGGGGACGAATTCATCATTTTAAGCCATCTGAAAGATGATCATGATGCTGAAGTCATTGCCAAAAGATTGGAAGCTGCATTTAGTACCCATTTCAAAATTGCTGGAAACTATATCAACCTTTCGATGAGTATTGGTATCAGCCTATTTCCCAAGCATGGACAGGAGCCTTCCGAACTTCTGAGACATGCGGATGGAGCCATGTACAAGATTAAAAAAAATGGCAAGAATGGTTACGGAATCTATGAACCTGAAAATGTTTAAGAAATCTAAAAATGTCTTTAAATAAAGTTGCTATTATAGCAACTTTATTTGTCTATAAGGAGAAGTCGGAAAGAGGCGATAGTCAGAACAGTACCAAAAGCAAGGAGAAAAACGCCTCTAAACTTGATACCTATCATATCGTATTCATGAAGTTCATCCTTCGTACGATTAAAAGGCCACGAGTTAGGTCGTCTCAGTGCTCTAACCCCAAAGAATAAACCAATCATTCCAAGCAACAGAAAGAAAAAGAAGAAAAACATATCATCCCCCCTTTAACAAAGATAAGTAATATGGAAGCCTAGTTTAAGTTGCTTAGCCGTATTCTTTGCCGAAGTCCTCCATCTTTTCAAGGATCGGTAGTAACTTCATTCCCATGTCTGTTAAGGAATACTCAACTCGCGGAGGAACTTCCGGATATACATCACGTTGAATAACACCATCATTTTCCAACTCTTTAAGCTGCTTTGTGAGGGAGCCTTGGGACAGATCGCCAAGGAATTTTTTGATATCCGTATATCGCCGTGTTTCGTCTTTTAGGTACCATAAGATGAAATATTTCCAACGCCCAGAAAGGACATTCTGAGTAAAAGCTATGGCGTACATATCACTTTTTCCATCTATAAACTCTTGTTCAAATCCTTCATTGCAAACTCTCATTCATATCACTCCTGGTCCAAAGGTACAAAAAGATGTACTATGTTCATTTAAATTGCCCTCTTTGCAAACAAAACAAATACACCTATGATGGTGTCAACACCAAAACAATTTTAGTTTACCTAAAATGTGAAAGAATAATAATGTATCTCGATTGAATAGTTAGCAAGCTAAATAAAATATATCATAGAAATGAGTGACTTATAAGGGCTGGAGACAAATCAATATTCAATCATACTGTAAATATTAACAAGGGAGATGTTTAACAATGAGTAAAAAAATTCGTACAGGTATCATAGGAGCATCCATTAATAACGGGTGGGCGAGTGGTACACATATTCCAGCTATTCAGCATTTGGATGAATTCGAGCTTACAGCGGTTGGGACAAGTAATATGGTAAGTGCAAAGAAAAGCGCAGAAGCTTTCCGGGCAGATCATGGCTTTGATAATATGGAGGAGTTGGCTCAGCACCCTGATGTGGATATGGTTGTTGTCAGTATTAACGTCAAGGAACATTATAATGCAGTCAAAGCCATCGCTCCTGCTGGCAAACCAATCTATTGTGAATGGCCACTGGGTTCTAATACAGAGGAAGCGCTTGAAATGCAGGAATGGATAGCGTCCGCACAACTGCCAAATGCGATTGGATTACAGGCTAGACAAGCCCCGGCCGTTCAATACGTAAAAGATTTATTGGCAGACGGTTATGTCGGCAAAGTGTTATCTGCCAACCTGAAGATCGCTATAGATGGCATGGGTGGCGTTGGTGACAAGTCGACTGCGTACTTGTATGACCGGAAAGTTGGGGGGAACTTGCTGACCATTGTAGGGGGCCATAATCTGGATGCCTTCACTTTCATGCTTGGGGACTTTACAGAATTGTCTGCAACCACAGCTCAACAGTTTCCAGAAGTTGAATTGGTTGATATTCAGAAAGTCATCAAGAAAACGACGGATGATCAGATCATGATTACAGGAAAATTGACTAATGGTGCAGCAGCCAGTGTCCATATTCAAGGTGGAGTTAAACATCAGACAGGACTCACACTTGAAATCTTCGGAGACAACGGCACAATTGTGCTGAGCGCTCCTGCATCCATTCAATTCGGATCACACCAATTACGCGGTGCAGGATCTACGGACAACGAGCTTCGTGAACTAACCATTCCCGATGTCTATTTCTCGGCTCCACATTCTCTATATAACGACTCCGGATTTGTTCTAAACATGGCTCAGGCTTATCGCAAGTTTGCCAAAGATATTCAAGAAGGCACTACCTTAGCACCTACTTTCGAGGATGCGGTGAAACTACATCAGTTACTGGATGCCGTCGAGAGATCAGCCCAGACCGGTGAACGTCAATATCTATAACCCTCCCTAAACGGAAAAAAATCTGATCCATCCATATACTTAGCATGCTAAATATATTCGCGCTTATAGTAAGGGCACACATATCTGTGCCTTTCCAGAACGAAGGAGAAGATGGTTGAGGATAAAAGTGATGCAACTGGCACTACAGATGATTTCGGGAAAGCGGTTTGTTCCATAAGGAATATGAAGGAAAAACACTAGGCGAGAATATGGGCGTTCCTTACGGATACGGATTGCAGGAACATGGAATCAACGAATAAAGGAGAGGTTCTTAATGAATAACACACTCGAATTGCTTCATAATCATACATCGTTTCGTTCTTACACATCTCAACCCCTAACTGATGATCAAATAGAAGCAATATTTCAGGCAGCGAATCAAACTTCATCGTTCAGTCTTCTGCAGGCGGTATCCATTATTCGCATCACAGATCCGGTACTTCGAAAAAAAGTCAGACATCTGTGTGTCGATCAACCCTATATTGAAGAAGCGGCCGAATTCTGGGTCTTCTGTGCAGATTTCAACCGAAATCATGAAATCGCTCCGGATGTGGATATTGAATATATTGAATTTCTGTTGATTGGTTCTTTCGATGCCGGCCTGATGGCACAAAATGCGTTAACCGCGGCTGAATCGCTGGGACTTGGCGGAGTGTTCATTGGTGGGGTCAGAGCAAATATTAGCGAACTATCTGACGTATTGAATTTACCGAAATATGTTATCCCTCTGGTGGGATTATGTATCGGTAATCCAGCTGGAGATAAGCCGGAACTGAAACCTCGGCTCCCTCAATCCATGGTATTGCTTGATAATCAATACCAACCAATGGATCAAGAGAAATTAGCAATCTATGATGAGACCATGCTGAAGTATTATGAAAATCGTCCGACGAGAGCTCCTTTCACCGTAAAAAAAGTAAAAGGATGGAGTGACCATATACAGGATCACCTCGAGAGAAGTATTCAACCGCAAATGATGAGCTATTTGAACAAGCAAGGGTTTGCCAAAAAATAAGGACCAACCAATCTTTGTTGTAAAAATTGGATAGGAAAAGGCCCTTAAAGACGACACTAAGGAGAATTGACACCTATATATCCCCATGATACATTTAGTCTGCTAAATATAATTCGGATGTTAGGGGGGGATTGTTCATGACAGATGCAGTAGATTGTGATATTCGACAGTCCTTAGATCGAATTTCCTCCCAAATGCGTCGAAACTATAGTGAATCTCTTCGGGAACTTAATCTCTATGTAGGACAAGATAATTTGTTGTATCGGCTGTGGTTGGGTGATGGGGTAACACAGATGCAACTAAGTGAACATATGAAATGCGAACCACCAACGGTTACAAACATGGTCAAATCACTGGAGCAGAACGGTTTTATATATCGCAAACGTGATGTACAGGATGCAAGGATCATGCGTATCTTTCTAACCGATAAGGGCAAAGAATTAGAAAAACCGGTTGAGTATAAATGGAGAGAGCAGCAAGAGAAACTACTTCAATCCATTTCTTCGGAAGATCGGCTGATATTGAGGCAATTCATGCAACAAATGGAGCGAAATATTTTATAACTTATGCCAAGCTTCATGTAAGCTAAATGAAATGAACGAAGCAGAGCCGCTATTATAGCGGCTTTTTTTACTGCCAATAGATATGCATCCTTGTCCAGAACAAAGAATTTGTACTGTCCGTTTCGGAATTCACGATTGCATCTCTAATGCTGGGATAAGATTGTGATAATTCAAGTTAATTTTGTTCATTTCGATGTTGAAGTGATTACAGTACACTGAAAGAACATACAAACGGAACACACTAAACATGAAAAATGTGGGGATTATAATTCGCTGGAGGTTTTAACGTGAAGACCAAAAATATCTGGTTTAATCAACCAGCTGGAACATGGGAAGAGGCATTACCTATCGGAAATGGAACTCTTGGTGGCATGATTTTTGGAAAAACACAGATCGAGAGAATTCAGCTTAATGAAGATAGTCTGTGGTATGGTGGTCCGATGGAGCGGAATAATCCACAAGCACTTGAATCTTTATCTCAGATCAGAAACCTGATTTTTGAAGGTAAGATTAGGGAAGCAGAAGAACTCGCAGCAGATACTCTGGTAGGTGTTCCTGACGGGCAAAGGCATTATGAGCCACTAGGGGACTTCTATATCGCTATGGATCACAGTGAACATGAACCAAATGAATATCAAAGACATCTCGATCTGGAACATGGCAAGGTAAACGTGAATTATACCGCAAATCAATCCATTTACAGCCGAGATTATTTTGCTAGCTACCCGGATCAAGTGCTCGTTGTTCATCTCAAATCTAGCGTGCCTGGAAAGTTATCTTTCTCCACTGTTTTTGGCAGGGGAACCGTTCTGGAATCAACATCCTATTCAGATATTCTTAAGCATCCTGTTGGTTTCCAATCCTATCTGGACCGGATCGAGAAGCGTGGAACGAATGACTTGATCATCCGAGGAAGAAGTGGGGGAGAGGAAGGAATTCGATTTTGTTGTGCGATTCGCCTTATATCTGAAGGGGGGCAGGTTCATTATTCAAGCGGTCAGCTTTCTCTGAAGGATGGTAATTCAGCAACAATTCTAATCACGGCTTGCACGGATTTCCGAGTACCCAAGGAACAACTCGAAGTGGAGTGCCTCAAAAGAATTGAAGCTGCTTTCGCAAAACCATATAGCGAACTGCTCACCGATCATGTCTCGGACTATCAATCCTTATTCAAGCGGATGGATATACATCTCGAAGATGAACATAAAGATGTGATATGTTCCGAACTTCCAATCGATCAGCGCCTTGAGCGGCTTAGAGCTGGTAAGCATGATCCGGAACTGCTGAGTCTATACTTTCAATTTGGTCGCTATCTGCTTATCTCAAGCAGCCGTCCAGGTTCTTTACCGGCAAACCTTCAAGGGATATGGAATAAAGACATGCTTCCTGTATGGGATAGCAAATATACGATTAATATTAATACACAGATGAACTATTGGCCTGCAGAAAGCTGCAATCTGTCTGAATGTCACATTCCATTGTTTGATTTTATAGATCGACTGCAAGTCCGGGGAAAGGAAACCGCTAGAACCATGTATGGATGCAAGGGGTTCGTTGCTCATCACAATTCGGATATCTGGGCAGACGCTGCTCCGCAGGATGTATGCATGACATCGACGTTTTGGACTATGGGAGGAGCGTGGCTTTCATTACATCTATGGGACCACTACGAATACAATAAGGATGTTCAATTTCTCAAAAAAGTTTACTCCACGATGAAAGATGCGGCTATGTTTATTCTGGATTATCTTACAGAGGATCCTTCCGGCAATTGGGTGATATGTCCTTCGTCCTCACCGGAAAATCGCTATATATTAGATAATGGAGAGTCGGGGGCTTTATGTTTTGGTGCTTCAATGGACAATCAGATTATTAGAGAACTCTTCACGCGTTGCATTGAAAGTACCCGAATATTGCAAGAGGATCAGGAATTTGGAGAATTACTCCGTAGTGCTTTAACCAAAATACCGGAGACCTCCATTGGCAAACATGGCCAGATCCAAGAGTGGAGTAACGATTATGATGAATTGGAACCGGGTCACAGACATATTTCCCATTTATTCGCTTTGCATCCTGGAACGCAAATTACGTTGCAAGCAACGCCTGACCTGGCCAAGGCAGCTCGTGTAACACTCGACAGAAGACTGGAACACGGTGGTGGACACACAGGATGGAGCCGGGCGTGGATTCTCAACATGTGGGCACGATTAGAGGAGTCGGAACTTGCACACGATAACATCGTGGAACTTCTACGTTCCTCCACATTACCCAATCTGTTTTGTGACCATCCTCCATTTCAAATTGATGGGAACTTTGGAGGTACTGCAGGTATAGCAGAGATGCTTCTCCAGAGCCATAACGAAGTAATCAGATTGTTACCTGCTTTGCCGGCAGCGTGGCCAAAAGGATATATTCGTGGTATTCGGGCTCGGGGCGGATTTGAAATAGATCTGGAATGGGAAAATGGTCGTCTGTTAAATACCAGAATTCGTTCTATTGCAGAATCAAGAGTAACCCTATCCTATCTGGACCAAAAGATAGAATTAACCTTCCCTGGCCCCAATGCCATGATTGAATTAAAAGGGGATAAATGGAATAAATAATAAGAACTTACCGATTACCTGAGCGAATACCGGCTGATAAAATTGCCGGGTGAATTCGCTCTTTTTTTTGCTGAAATAAGATATAGGCAAAAGTTGGCGTCTTTTTGCTCAATGCAATGTTTAAAGAAGACTTCCATATTTAACAAATTTACCAGGTGAAGTGCCGACCTGCTTGGTGAAGCTGCGAATAAAATTGGCATAATCTCCAAAACCGGATTGATAACAGGCCTCTGTAATACTCAACCCTTCCATTAAATAAGATTTCGACAGCTCTATACGGCGACTAAGAATATATGCTCGAATCGTGAGTCCGGTATGCTTTTTGAATTGCCGACTAATATAACTCCTATTCGTGAACATAGCCTCTGACAATTGTTCGAGGGTCAGTTGCCTCGTCAGATTACATTCAATGTAATCCATCGTGTTTCGAACTAATTCAGGCATAATATCTGTTGCAACAAAATCCGTATTTTGAAAAGTTAGATTTGTTAGAAGGAGTAACTGTGTAATCAAAATATTCCCCAGAATATCCGCTCCATAGTCACTTGATGAGAGACACTGTTCAAGCTCGCCAGCTAATTGCAGCACTCGTTGAAGCTCTTCCACTTCAAGATGTACGATATTACCCTTACCCTTGGGACGGTAGTCGAAACATGCGGATAAGTTGGTGCTTGAAGTAGACAAACGGTTCAGATATGACTTTTTCAGATTTATGGTAATTCTCTCATATTCGTTTTTGTCCAAGGCAAAGGAACGGTGCATCTCCTCCGGGCTAAGAACGAGCAGATCGCCACGTTGCAAATGGTAACAACGGTTCTCAATATAGAAGTTTACATTGCCACGAAGAAATATGTAAAGTTCATATGCATTATGTCGATGATAAAACGTTCCCATATTATACGTGGTGGTGCGATGAAGGTACAACAGTTCATTCTGGATTGGATCAAACAGGTATTCTGAAGTCTCATTCATATCGGATATATGGCCTCCTTGTCGTTTCGCGCAATAAATATAGCCGTTTGTGCAATGAAATTGCAGACGTGAACCTATAAAATGTAACCATCCTAGCATGATGGATACATAATTGCAAGCGTTTCCACTCAGGTGTGTACAACGCGATTGGAGGAAAAGATGGATCTGATTTTCACGGCACGAAGTAGAGTGCAGGACACCGTAGAGTACACAGCATTGGACAAGCATGCTCTCAAGGCTGACGTAAAAGTAAAAAGCGGGAACGGCAGTGCAGAAGACCCATGGCAAGCCGACATTCAGATTTACAACAAGGGCCAGAATCCCTGGGCAGGGGTTATTCATGTGGAAATGCCGTTGGACAAACAGAATCCGAGGTTTTTTTTGCCTGCATTTATGTATGGCCGCAACCGGGGCGAAGCACCACAGAATGTCCCAAATGAGTTCCCCAGACTAAGGGAGGGCAGTCCTTCTCGCCCTTCATCACCCTGGTGGATGGTCCGAAGTGATCGTCTGTCTCATCCGGCTGCACTTATCTATGATGAAGGTCGGATTGTTGGTCTAAGCGCAAGTCCCTACTGGATCAATACAGGAAGCCAGAAGCAGCAATGGTATCCAGGAATGGAAGGAACGTTTGTGCAGTATGGTGGATTCACATGTTCTATTGAAAAGGGTACGGTCGGATATACGTTGGGATATGAGAATGCACCGTTGCTATTTATCAAATCCAGACTTGTCCATGAGCGAGCTGCCCTTGGAGAAAACTGTTTTGAACTTGCGGCAGGTGAATCGGTTGGGCTCACACTTGAACTATATAACTACCAGTCTGAATCAGAACTGGGCATCAATCCAGCACTGGAAACAATCTATAGGAGGTATCACGAAAAACCAAGAGAAGGAAGTGACATTCAGACAACGGTAACGGATTTGTCCAATGCCATCTATGAGTATGCCTGGCTTCCGGAGGATCATCATTATTCTACATTTGTATATGAAGATGCTGCTGAAACCGGTGGCTACCGATACAACAAAATTATCTCAATCAGTTGGACCAATGGTATGACCATCGCTGCACCAATGCTTATGGCCGCACTGCGCCTGAATAATGAGCCCATGCGACAGCAGGCGTTATCCTGTATTACCAATATTATCGAGAATGCCATGAATCCCGAATCCGGACTTCCGTATGACGCTTATCAGGATGGGATATGGAGTGTTAAAGGCTGGTGGTTTGACGGCATGCGTACCCCAGGACATTCCTCATACCTTGTAGCTCAAGCGATGTTCTACATTCTGAAAAGCTACGATTATGAGAAGCGCATTCGAAATGTGAGACACGATGATTGGCTTGCTTACGTCAAACCAATACTCGATCGTCTGGAGTGCACGAAGAATACGGATGGAGAATATCCCACCATTTTGTCAGAGCGGACAGGAGCTGGTCTTGAATATGATGCCTTTAGTGGGGTCTGGTGTCTTGCTGCCAAGGCGTATTACTGCTGGTTAACCCATGATGAATCTTCTCTGGATGAGCTCAGACGCAGTGAAGCCCATTATTACAACACCTATGTCCAACAAATGGAATGTTACGGCGCTCCGCTGGATGCGGACAAGGCAGTTGATTCGGAAGGCATCCTGGCTTACATCAAAGCTGTTCGGTTTCTGCATGCGTTGACCGGTGACGAGCTGTATCTAGATCACATGAGAGATGCAATCAGTTATGAATTCAGCTTCAAATTTTGTTACAACTCACCTATTAAGATTCCGCCGCTCAGTACATTAGGCTGGTCCAGTTCCGGGGGAAGTGTTACTTCAGTAGCTAATCCGCATATTCACCCCATGTCCAGCAATCTAGTGGATGAGCTCTTGTATTATGTTGGACAACGGGAAGACAATTATGTTCGCCAACGTATGATGGATACTATCGGGTGGGGTTGTCAGACCTATAATCGTTATGATCAAGAATTCGGCTATGGCAAAAAAGGATGGATGTCTGAACGCTTCTGTCATTCGGAAGGACTGGTCACTGAAAAATATGAGGATGGTACGCCAGCCAGCACCTGGTTTTGCTTGATGCCATGGGCTAGTGGATCGATCATCGAAGGCCTCGTTGGTGACTATTGGGATTATGCACGACATGAGTGAATGTATTTTGCAATAACTACAACAGTCACCATATTAGATTCATTCCGCCGATAGGGAGACATGCTACCGGCGGTTTATTTTCGTTGGAGGAAAGGGGACACACAGATGTTAAAAGTATTGCTGGTAGATGACGAGATGTATGTACGAAAAGGGCTGTATGAACTCATAAATTGGATGGATCTTAACATGGAGATTATCGGAGAGGCAGAGAACGGTGCAGAGGCATTAAATCTGATTGAATGCCTGAAACCAGACGTGATTATTACAGATATCCGTATGCCAATACTGGATGGGCTGGAACTGATCCGTGCCGTAGAGAAAATGCCACTTCTGGAACCTGTGTTCATTATCATCAGTGGTTATCATGACTTCAAATATGCACAGCAGGCAATCCGGTACGGCGTTCATGACTATATCCTGAAGCCTATTGATGATGAAGAACTGATGGCAACGTTGCAGAAGTCGGCTAATCTGATTTGCAATAAAAGAAAACATATTCTTTTGGCTGAGGGACAGGCCAGTAACATCATGCTGGAGGATATGATCAAAGGCCATATACAGAAGGAAGATGAACATCGATATGCCGAGATGCTCGGGATCAATCGTAACTCCAGTCTGCTCATGAATTTGATTGAACTTCAGACCGGACTAGATGAAATTAAAATTACGATTGAACAGCTACGTGAAGCAGTACATTCTCTGGAGAGTAATTTATGCAAAATGTTCATCAGTGAGCAACAACGCGGCACGTTTGCATTATTACTGTTGTGGCCTGATCATCATCAAGGGGGCTCAGCGTTACAGGATAAACTGCATAGTATTCATATAACAATGAGCAAAAGGTTTAACCTGGACATCGGCCTTTACGCAGGAACACTCGTCAAAGAAATTGGCGATGTCCCACAATCCCTTAAGGCGGCTGAAGAAGCAGCCAAGCATAAATATGCTGAAACTGGCGGTGTCGTGCGTTATACGGAGATCAAGGACAAACCGCTGTTTGTTTTCAATGTATACCAGGACGAGGTGGATCACTTAATTTTGAGCCTGGAAGAGGGGAATAGGCCTGCGTACCACAAGATTGTAGAAGAGAGATTCAAATTGTTTCATGTGAATCGATTTTCTCCTCAGGCTGTATCTGGTTCTCTATTGCGTTATATAACGGGTATTCTCTCTGTGGTCAACGAAATGGGTGGTAATGATGAAGGGTTGCAGCAGCTGAAGGAGCTGGCACAACAAAGTCATGAAGGTTGGAATTTACGACTATTGCAGAATACATTTCTCATCGCGCTGGAGGAGGCCGAGGAATATGTCTCTCATCTGCGGTTGGAGCGATCCAAAGGGGATATCAGCAAGATCAAACGATATATTGATGCAAATTATACCGAGAACATCAATCTCAAAAGCATTGCTGCACTCTTCTACATGAATCCCGTTTATCTTGGGCGATTATTCCGCAAAAGCTACAATCAATATTTCAATGACTATCTGTTGAACCTGCGTATTCATGAGGCGAAGAAGTTATTGCGCCAGACGGATCTGAGAATGTACGAGGTTGCTGCACGCGTAGGATTTCAAAACGCGGATTATTTTGTAACCCAGTTTGAGAAACTTGTTAAGTTATCGCCTACAGAATATCGCAATCTCCTTATGGGAAATGAGCAGCGAGGTGCACAATGCCAAGATGGAACCTGAACTACATGAAGCTTCGAGATAAGCTATTGCTGATGTATGTCCTGTCCGTGTTTATTCCCATCGTTGTCACCAATGTGGTGTTCTACAATGTCACATCCGCCAATATTCGTAGTCAGAAAACTCGTGATGCCGGCATGGCTTTGAACAATCTGAGGAACGACCTGCGGGTAACCATTGATCAGGGCGTCGGCCTCTCTTATTCGTTATATACTGACCCTGTATTCAATGACACCATCTCCCGTTCATTTCAAAGTCATTTTGAGTACATTGACGCTTATAATTCCTATCTAAAAGGGCAATTCTCCGGTCAAATGAATCAGGGAATTCGCTGGTATCAAGTGTATACCGATAACTCTACCATTTTATCTTCCGGTTATATTGATCGTTTAACTGATGATGTCCGCAACTCGGACTGGTACGTTCAATTTCAGGCATACTCCGCCCCTTATCCGGCACTGATCTCATCAGATCAGATGTTAAGTCTGGTTCAAAGGCTCGACAATCTGGACACTGGGGGGAGAGAGCAGTTACTTAAAATTGACCTGAATATGGATATGATCAAGCAGTATTTTCACAACAGCGGATTTGATGGAAAAGTGTATCTTCTTGATCCGGGGGGACACATCCAATTTTCAAATGATCCTACAGCAGAAGAAGCTCAGATAGGGAAACGTTACAGTGAGATCCAGTTTCCGAACAAAATGATTCCCTTTGAACTTACGTATACAGGCATTAACTATCTGGAAGGGTGGTCCCTGCAAGGGGTGATGGATGAAGAAATTGTGTTGAAGGAGGTGCGGAAGTCCCGTTCCTTCGTCGTATGGCTGGCTTGCATTAATTTTGTCCTGCCTTCTATTATCATCGCGGCGATGTCCAGAACTATCCATGTCAGGTTGGTGCGCATTCTAAAACATATGAAAAAAGTAAAAACACAGAATTTCCAGACGATTCCGCCTGAAGATGCAAGAGATGAAATAGGTCAACTTACGATGGAATTTAATCGAATGACCGAGACGATCCATAACCTGATTCATGAAGTATATCTCGCCGACATCCAAAAGAAAGACCTGGAGTTAAAGCAGCAGCAAGCACAACTTCATGCGCTCCATAGTCAGATCAACCCGCATTTTTTGTTTAATACGCTGGAGTCGGTACGTATGCGGAGCCTCATCAAAGGCGAAAAAGAGACAGCCAAAATCGTGCATAACATGGCCAAGATGTTTCGCAAGTCGATTAGTTGGAATCAGAATGATGTGACAGTACAAGAAGAATTGGAACTCATCGAGAGTTTTTTGCAAATTCAGAAATACCGCTTTGGAGAAAAACTCCAATATACCATTGAGGCAGATCCTGCGGTACTGATGTACCGAATCCCCAAGATGGTTATCCTTCCCTTTGTTGAAAATGCAAGTATTCATGGAATTGAGTCATCTCCGGGTGTAGGTATCATTCAACTCTTCGTTTCAATGGAAAATGACCAGCTGCATATCAGACTAACGGATAACGGTATAGGGATGTCACAAGCAAAGTTGGAAGAGTTGTTAAGTTACCTGGATCAGAACACCGATATGGGAGAGCATGTTGGCATGAAAAATGCGTATAGTCGTTTAAAACTTTGTTATAAAAATCACTTTACATTCGACATCCAGACATGGGAAGGAGAAGGTATGCGTATCCAAATTAAGCTTCCACTTGATCCATCAGCCATGCCAGGCGACTAAATACGAGGGATATACTTTTCAAAGTAGGAGGTACACTTTCATGGGTAACTTTGAAAGCGCTATCTTGATATATTGAGAAGGCTTAAAGACACAAACAATACTTTAAGGGGGCATTTGCTACATGTTTAGAAAAAGAAACATTATAACAGGTCTGGCCATTTTACTGGCTGTAACGCTGGCAGGGTGTAATAAAGCCAGCCCGGAAGCCTCTTATCCTGACAGTAATGACAACACCCCGGTCACCTTTAAATATTTCACTTTTGGGGGTGGCAAGAAGGACATTCTGGCAAGCAGCACGACCATTGGCAAGAAGCTACAGGAACAAACAGGCGTTGACTGGAAGATGGAATATCTGGTCGGTGATGGTGCAACCAAGGCAGGTGTAATGATTGCGAGTGGGGATTACCCCGACATCATCGACTCTAGTGGTGAAATGGCCAAATTGATGGATGCAGGATCTTTTATCCCGCTGGATGAACTGATCGATCAATACGGGCCTAACATCAAGCGGGTATACGGGCCTTATATGGACAAATTCAGACAGGAGGATGGAAAGATATACTTCTTGCCATACACTGCCAACATCGGTTATGTGTCAGAGCCTAACTTCCAGACCGGCTTTTATATTCAACGTGCTGTGTTAAAAGAATTTAACTACCCCAAGATCAAAACACTGGACGAATATTTTGACTTGATTGAACAATACAAGCAAAAGCATCCGCAGATCGATGGGAAAGAAACCATCGGCTTCGCCACACTTGCGGGTGAATCGGGCAGCTTCTTCACCCTGCTAAATCCGGCTATGCATCTGGCAGGTTATCCAAACGATGGCAGTGTGATGGTGGATATGCAGAGTCATGAAGCCAAACTGGTAGCCGGATCTGATTATCAGAAACACTGGATTCAGAAGCTGAGCGAGGTTAATGCACAGGGGATGTTTGATCCTGAATCCTTCACAATGAACCAGGATCAGTATCTCGCCAAGTTGACGTCCGGTCGAGTGCTGGGATATTTCAGTTACTCCTGGCAAGTTGGAGACGCAACGAACAATCTCAAGAAGGCTGGTATTGACGATAAACGATACGTATCTCTACCGATCGTATTTGATGAAAGTGTCAAAGACCAGTATGTGGACCCGCCAGGTTTTGTGAACAACTACGGTGTCGGAATTACCGTAAATGCCAAAGATCCGGTGCGAATTATTAAATATTTTGATAATTTGCTTAAGGAAGAAAACCAGATTCTGGTTCAATGGGGTGTTGAGAACGAGACGTATAGTGTGAATGATGAGGGCCGCTTTTACTTTGAAAATGATGACCAACGCAAAGCACACGAAGATCCGGAATTAAGTCGTAAATTCGGCTTTGACTATTTTAATTACAGCTGGCCTCGTTACGGGAATAACTCCGTGCTGGAGGATGGCAACGCCTATGGGCCGGGCAATCAACCAGAAGTGGCTACCTTTAGTTACACCGACGGAGATAAGCTTTTGTTAGAGAAATATGGTGTGGAGACATTCACAGAATTATTCAGCACGCCGGATGAGCGTCCTTGGTCTCCTGCTTGGTCCATTGCACTGGAGCAGGGCTCTCCTGAACAGATTTTTATCACCAAGGCAGAAGACCTCCAGAAGAAATATTTACCCAAAATGATTATGGATTCACCTTCCACTTTCGAGAACACATGGAATGAATATATGAGTCAATTGAATCAACTCGACAAGAAAACATACGAAGCTACGATAACACAGGCAGTTAAGGATCGTGTAGCTGGCAAATGGTGAGTGTAATCCATAAGAGAAAACACGGAACGGGGGAATATTCATATGTTAAAACCAAAATTTAGAACAGCGGGTTTAGCTGTATTACTTACAGTTTTGCTGGCTGGGTGCAGTCAGAACAACTCGTCATCATCACCTTCAGCCACAGGTGATGATGAGAACAGTCCAGTCACGTTCTCGTATTACATGTTCTCTCCAGGCAAGAAGGATGTTCTGGCAAGCGAAACAACCATCGGTAAAGCGTTGCAAGAGCAGACGGGTGTGGACTGGAAGATGGAATATCTGGTAGGTGATAGTGCTACCAAAGCCGGTGTCATGATTGCCAGTGGAGACTATCCTGATGTCATTAGCTCCAGTGGTGAGATGTCCAAGTTACTGGATGCCGGGGCCTATATTCCGCTGGATGATCTGATTGAGGAATACGGCCCTAATATCAAAAGAGTGTATGGACCATACTTCGATAAAATGAAAAATGCCGAAGACGGAAAAATCTATGCACTGCCTTATACAGCTAATCAGGGTGAGTATTCAGGTAGTCCAAATGTGGGCGGAGGAGCTTTCTGGATTCAACGCTCTGTGCTCAAGGAGTTTGATTATCCCAAGATCACTACACTGGATGAATATTTTGATCTGATCCAGGATTATAAGGAAAAACATCCAACTGTCGACGGTGCAGAGACCATCGGATTTGTGTCACTTGCGGGTGTGGCTAATAACTTCTTCACACTGCAAAATCCAGCGATGCATCTTGCCGGTTATCCGAACGATGGCAGTGTTATGGTGGACATGACTACCCATGAGGCAAAAGTCGTCGCCGGAACAGATGCCCAGAAAAAATGGATTCAGAAGTTAAATGAGATCAATGCTCAAGGCATGCTTGATCCGGAATCCTTTACGATGAACAAAGACCAGTATTTGGCCAAGCTGACTTCGGGTCGTGTGTTAGGATACTTCAATTATGGCTGGCAGGTTGGAGACGCGTCGAAAAACCTGCTCTCGGCAGGCATTGATGAGAAACGTTATGCACCACTTCCGATTGTGTTTGATGAAGGAATTAAGGATCAGTATGTTGATCCTCCCGGCTTCGTCAACAACTATGCAACAGGTATCTCGGTGAATGCCAAAGACCCTGTCCGTATCATTAAATATTTCGATAATTTGCTGAAGGAAGAGAATCAGGTTCTGGTGCAATGGGGAATCAAGGACGAGACGTACAGTGTGGATGATAAGGGCAGGTTCTATTTTGCAAATGAGGATCAACGCAAAGCCCATGATGATCTGGAGCTGAGCCGTAAATTCGGGTTCACCTACTTCGGATCAGACTGGCCGCGATATGGCGGTGAATCTACACTTACCGATGGTAATGCTTATAGCCCTGGCAACCAGCCAGAAGTAGCCGCTGCATCTTACACCGAGGGAGACAACAAGTTCCTTGAAGCCTACGGTATCCAAACCTTTAGTGAATTATTTAACAAACCGGAAGAGCGGCCATGGTTCCCCGCATGGTCCATCGCCCTTGAGCAAGGATCACCTGAACAGATCTTCACCACCAAATCAGATGATCTGCAACGTAAATACTTACCGGAAATGATCTTGGGAGCACCATCGAATTTTGATAAGCTGTGGGATGCCTACATGGCTGAATTGAACAAATTGGACAAAGCTGGTTATGAAGCGACCATTACCAAAGTTGTGAAGGATCGTGTAGCAGGAAAATGGTAATACGAACACTTTAAAACAAACTGTTACATGCGCAGGAGAAGACGAAAGAGCATAAACTCCGGCTTCTCCTCGCATGAATAACAGCACAGGAAAGGAGCAGGTTCATCGTGGAGAAACCTAATGTCTCCCTTAACTCGATGCCTCCAGCCTCGAGTCCGAAGGGAACCAGAGCACACTCGTTCTTTAAGCGACTTGTGCAGCAACGAACGCTTGCCTGGATGTGTATTCCTTTTGTCATCTGGGCTTTTATCTTCAAGTACCTGCCGTTATGGGGATGGACCATGGCTTTTCAGAATTTCAAACCGGCGAGGTCCTTCTCCGATCAGCAGTGGGTCGGCTGGCATCATTTTAGTATCTTGTTTGAGGACAATACCTTCTACCGGGTGCTGCGAAACACACTCGTTATGAGTTCCATCAAACTGGTGTTGGGATTTGTGACAGCAATTACACTGGCCCTTTTGCTGAATGAGCTGAAAAATGTCATATTTAAACGTTTTGTGCAAACCGTCAGTTATCTGCCTCACTTTATCTCGTGGGTTGTTGCTTCCAGCATTGTATTAACAGTCCTGTCACCAGACGGAATTATCAATCTGCTGCTGATGAAGCTTCACCTGATTGACAGTCCGGTACTATGGATGGGGAAAGGTGAATACTTCTGGGGTATTCTGGGGGCAACTGAGGTTTGGAAAGATGTCGGTTGGAACACCATTATCTATCTGGCAGCGATTACGGCAATTGATCCGGCGCAATATGAGGCTGCCGAGATTGATGGAGCCAGTCGCTTCAAACGGATGTTATATATCACCCTGCCCGGCTTGAAACCGGTTATTGTAATCTTGTTGATCATGAACATGGGAAGTATTCTTGAATCCGGATTCGAACCACAATATCTGCTGGGTAACGGGATGAATATGGACTATTCGGAGAATCTGGACATCTTTGTCCTGAAATATGGATTAGGGATGGGGAACTTTTCCTTAGGTACAGCAGCTGGCATATTCAAAACTGTGGTCAGCTTCATCTTCCTTTTCTCAGCGAACTATATAGCGAAAAAAATGGGAGAGAGCAGACTATTCTAAAAGGAGGCCTATGCCATGCGTAAAGGAAACACATCCCGCTTGCGTAATAGCAGCACCGGGGATCGAGCGTTTGACACCATTAACATCATCTTCATGATATGTCTGATGATTGTGACGATCTATCCCTTTGTTAATATGATTGCCGTATCCTTCAATAATGCAAACGATGCCATTCGGGGTGGAATATATCTATGGCCTCGTGTATGGACACTGGACAACTACAAATACATTTTTGGCGAATCTGATATTTATCACGCAACTCTGATCTCGGCGCTGCGTACGGTCATTGGAACCGTGGTGTCCGTCTTCTGTACAGCCATGCTCGCGTATACGGTTAGTCGTCAGGAATTTGTGCTTCGCAAGTTTGTTACGATGTTTTTTGTCTTCACCATGTACTTTAGCGGGGGGTTGATCCCCGGTTATCTGCTAATTCGAGACCTTGGATTGATTGGTTCCTTCTGGGTATATATCATTCCGGGTGTAATTGGAGTCTTCAATATGATTGTCATCCGTTCATTTATTGAAGGTCTTCCTGAAGGCATTCTGGAGTCAGCCCGTATTGACGGGGCAGGGGAGTTCACGACATTTATCCGCGTTGTCCTGCCGCTAACGATTCCCGCAATGGCAACCGTATCACTCTTTGTAGCTGTGGGACAATGGAATTCCTGGTTCGATGTATTCCTGTACAACTCTTCCAATAAAGAATTGAGCACGCTGCAATACGAGTTGATGAAGATTCTGCAAACTTCAACGACCTCAGCGACTTCATCAGCAAGTGATGCTTATCAGTCTGCCGAGAGCAATGCAACGGCGGTCACACCAACCTCGATTCGAGCGACCATGACCATTATTGCAAGTGTTCCTATTCTGATGGTGTATCCGTTCTTACAGAAATACTTTGTACAGGGTATGACGATTGGTGGCGTGAAGGGTTAGTCATGACCTGAATAATTTTATAGAAGTATGAAAACGCAACAAACTGTACCGTAGTAACGTCTATTCATCCATAGAATACAACAGGAGTGAAACCAATGCATGTAAAATGGATGACGATGATTGGTGCCGTTCTTGGCTCTATGCTTATTGGGGTGGGAACGGCAGCTGCGGAAGAAACGTTTGTTGATCTAAAGTATTCCAAGTGGGCAGAGGATGGCATCACGTATATGGCGAAACGGGGAACAGTAGCCGGATATGGCAATGGGATCTTTAAGCCAGAGGCACTTGTGACAAGGGCACAAGCTGTCACTTTTATGGTGCGCGAGCTTTATCCAGATCAGCTTCAAAGAGCAGTGGAAGGCACAACCTATTCGGATGTTCCAACTACACACCCTTTCCATCGAGAAATCATGATAGCTGCTAAAAATGGACTTGCGAGTGGTTTTCCTAACGGAACCTTCCGTCCGGACGCACCACTTAGCCGCGCAGAGACTGCGGCCTTCCTTACACGGGCTTATTCACTAGAGGAAGATAAGAATCCTGCAAAATGGACTGATACGGACAAGCATTGGGCAGCAGCACCTATTCTTATTATGAGTTCAAACGGCTTGGTCGGCGGTTATTCAGATGCCACCTTCCGTCCGAATCAAGCTGTCACGCGCGCTGAATATGCCGTATTTATGGCGAGAGTAATTCGCTTCGAACGTGAAGCGGCCATTCGGACACAAGATTGGGATAAATTGATATCCTATATGACGGTAAGCGAGCAAGTTGGTCAGATGCTTATGCCCGACATTAGGCAATGGAATGGTAAAGCAACAACGACCGTGAATGAAGGACTGAAGCGCACGATCCATGATCAGGACTTGGGCGGACTTATTCTCTTTGACAAAAATATTGTAGACGCGACGCAGCTTACAACGTTCACAAATGATATCCAAAGAGAAGCAGGTGACATTCCTCTATTTCTTAGCATCGACCAAGAAGGAGGCGTTATTAAGCGGATACCAGGAGGCACGAACCTTCCCGGACAGATGGCGCTTGGCGCAACCGGAGATGCAACGCTAGCCAAAGCAGCCGGTCAGCTGACAGGGGAGGAGCTGAAGGCACTGGGGCTGCAGATCAATTTTGCGCCAGTACTGGACATCAACAGCAATCCCGATAACCCCATCATTGGTATACGGTCGTTTGGCTCGGATGCGGATATGGTGACACGGCTTGGTCTGGCAACGATAAAAGGGCTACAGCAATCAGGGGTGATGGCGGCAGTTAAGCATTTTCCGGGACATGGAGATACAACGGTAGATTCCCATCTTGGTATGCCTGTGCTTGCCCATAACCGAGAACGGCTTGATGCGGTAGAATTAAAACCGTTTCGGGCTTCAATCAAAGATGGTGTAGAGATGATTATGACCGCGCATATTGCTTTCCCTGCCATAGACAACGAGCATGTCACTTCCCTCAAGGACGGTGAACGTGTGCCGATTCCTGCCACCTTATCGAAAAAGGTACTGACAGGACTTCTTCGCGGAGAGCTGGGATACGAAGGTCTCATCGTGTCGGATGCCTTTACCATGAATGCAATTGCGGAGCATTTTGGGGAGAATCAATCGGTGGAACGCGCCGTTTCCGCAGGTGTTGATATCATCCTTATGCCAAAAGATTCAGCAGCGGCCCATCAAACGCTGGTGAAAGCAGTCAACAATGGAACGATCAAGGATGAAACCATACATGCATCTGTGAAACGAATCTTGGAGATGAAAGCGAAATATGGTTTATTTGAACGCAGTCAAACTCTTGCGCAAAAGCTAACTCAGCTTAACGGTATCATCGGATCGAAGGCGCACCGAGCAGTGGAGCAGACAATCGCAGAGCGGGCGGTCACTGTACTCAGCAGTCGCGAAGGTGTGCTTCCTGATCCAATGAAGCAAGGCGACCGGGTTGTTATTGTCGCAGCTGAGCAGGAACAGGCGAAACAGCTTGAGAAGCAGCTGTTGCAAGCGGCTAATAATCTGTCGTTAAAAACTGAAATATCACTTGTTGGACAAGGCAACATGAATGAAACACTTCAGGCGATTAGCAAAGCCAATTATGTCATTCTTGCTTCTTACCAGTTCCGCAATGTGGCCAGCCAGTTCGGTTGGGGTGATTATCAAACCTTGATTAATGCGATGAACAAGAGTAATCAGCGATACACGCTGTTCTCACTCGGTAACCCTTACGAGATGATCTATTTACAGAACGTGCGCTCAGGGCTTGCTGTGTATGGAAAGCAGGAGCCCAATACGTCTGCCGGGATCAAAGTATTGCTTGGTCAACTAAAAGCTGGAGGACAGTTGCCCGTGCTAACGGATTAACGTTTATTTAATGAAGAAAAAAACGGATTCCAATATACGGAATCCGTTTTTTATTTCAAACTTTTGTTTTATCGATCTATCTACCATGCCATCACTCGGGTATTTCTTCACTACAAACAAAATGGAGCAGCATCTTCACAAATTGCTCCGTCATTCGCATATCCAATGAATTATCATGAGCAGCACGAATAGTTACCATGCGCTGGAGCATGCCCATCATCGTTGTGAAGATAAACTGAGCCAGATCGAGAGGAGGGGACGGATTCTTAATACTGCCGTCAACAACGCCTTGGGATAAAGCGCCCATCAGGAAATGTTTTTCTTTCCCGTGCTGGTTGAACTTATCATACTTTTCTCTTAATTCAGGACTAAAATCATACATCTCATAGTTGATATCAAATAATTGAATAAACCGGATGTAGTCTGGATGATCCTGGGCAAACACAACCCATGCATTCAACATGACCTTGAGTTGTTCTCGCCCGTTCATGTCCTTCGTTGATGTACGACTAATCTCATTTGTTAAATGTTCGATCAGTTGCATCTGAATGGCTAGAAGAAGCTCATCCATAGACTGAAAATGTTTATAAAAGGTCACTCTACTAAGTTCAGCTTTCGTACATACATCCTTAATCTTCACCTGGAGCAATCCATATTTCAAAAAAAGCTCCTTACCTGCTGCAATCAAATCGTCACGATGTTTATTTCCCAATTGTTGATGCCAGTTTTCATTCACTTGTATACAGTTGTCCTTTCTTCGAACGAAATGCGTTCAAGGTCAGTCCGAGAGAAGCAAGCAGCATAATTGCACCAAAAATATACGGGAAGTTTATGTTTTTGTCAAACAATAGTCCTGCGATCAGCGGGCCAATCACCGTTCCGAGACTGGAAAATGTAGTATTCAGACCGGATGCATAACCTTGCCGATCTCCTGCATTCTTGGATATTAACGTGCTGACCGAAGGCCGCAAAAACGAATTAAAGGCAAAGAATAACGCAGAAGCGAACAACAGAAACACAAGGTTGACCTTAATTAACATTAACAATAAAGCTATGGGTGTGACTATTAAGGAGAGACGGATCAACTTAACTTCACCGATTCTCTGTACGAACCAATCCAAAAGCCAGATCTGCACAACGATACCGATAATCGCGCCCAAGGTAATAATGATGGAGATTGTTGCAGCGTCGAATCCGTATTTTTGCTCTGCAAAAAGAGCAAATACCGTCTCATAACTCATGAGGCCAAAGGTCATGACAAGCAACACTATCAAATATTTGAAATAGGGGACTTTAAAAGAACTCCAGATTTTCTTGCCCAAGTGATCTCCTTTTTGAAGACGGATGGAGACCGTTCTTTTCTCCGGGGGAAGTGTCTCAGGCAATAGCAGTGTCATCAGGGCCGCAATCAGTCCCAGACCCGCTGCGAAGAAATAGGGCATGCGAATGCCCATCTCGGCAATGATACCGCCCAGACCAGGTCCCAGAACCATCCCCAAGTTCATAGCTGCACCGAAATAGCCCATGCCTTTTGCACGTGTCTCTGGCGTTGTAATATCGGCGACATATGCGAGGTTGGCAGGAACCATTAAACCAAGACTGATTCCACCGATAAACCGTGCGACATAGAGGAACGGCAATGACGTCGACAGCGCAAAGATGATATCTGAAATGACTGACAGAAACATACCTGCGATGATCAACTTTTTGCGTCCAAATCGATCAGACAGTTGTCCCCCGAGAGGGGAAAAGAAGAATTGAGCGGCACCGAAGGCTGCAACTAAAAATCCTGCTACTGTGCCTCCCGCATGAAAAAGCTTCAAATACTCCGGCAATATGGGGATAATCATCCCTTGGCCCAATAAAGCGATAAACAGATTTAACATCAGAATGAACAGTGGAAAGCGAACTGATTTTGGTAATGTACTCATGTACGTCATTAATCCCTTCATTTACAACTTGTTAACCTTTACATTGTGTAAACCATTTTAAATGATTTGAAGGAAATATGTAAATCTTTTTTTAGTGAGTAGAGTTATAATTGAATTCATATGGAGGTGCGAACACGTGAATTTAGAGGAAGTGTTTACGGTACATGTGAACATTGAGAAATCATTTGATTTACAGAATAGCGAAGATGATTCGGTTGTCATGATTACTTTTACAGGCAGCGTAACCGGAAAGTACTTTGAAGGAATCGTGCTGGGTGGAGGAGTGGATACGCAGATCATCGGGAAGAATGGTGGTCCGCATACTCTATCGGCAAGATACATGCTCCAAGGCAAGGACTACACAGGGCATACATGCAAAATTTATATCGAAAATAACGGAATCATCGATACAACGCTGAAAACTGCTTTATTTCGTACTTCCCCCAAGATGATTACAGACAGCAAAGCCTTATCCTTCTTGAACCGTGAGACACTTGTTGGAGAAGGTCATCCGACGGAGTCAGGGATAGATATAAAAATATACAGGGCGCCATGATAATGCGAGACATGCGATAACTATTTTGTTCATGTGTCTCGGAGCAAGATAGCCTGTTATGCTGATTCAGAGTCGCTAAATAAGCGGCTCTTTTTGTCGTATGAGACTTTACGTCAATTTTTATATGTATTCTTTTACAATCAATTAACATAGGATGGATACTGCGCAGACACTTCTCACCTATAGTATGATGAGCGAAAATAAAACTAATACGAGCATATCAAGGGAGAAAACGATTCAATATGATGATCAAAAAAATCGGGATTTCAGTAGCATCACTCGCCATGTTAACGTCTGTAAGTGTGTTTGACGTATATGGTGCAGGCTCCAAACGCATGATCGAAGTTTCTGAACAATCGGCTAATGTGGTCGTGAACGGACAAAGGGTGGAAGGAGAGTCGTTTCTCTACAATGGAGTTACTTATGTACCGGCAAGAGCTGTTGGGGAGGCCCTGGGACAAGAGGTAGACTGGGATAACAACACCCAATCGGTATTTGTTGGAGCAAAAATGAACGATGAGCAGGGATACCGCGGTACCAAAACGCCATATCCTTTTAAGGCTACAAGTTATACAAAAGCTCCTAATGGATATGAACCCGTATTTATTAACTACATAGGGAGACACGGTTCCAGACATCTATCCAGTTCCAAGTACGACAAGACCCTCTTTGAACTGCTTGACATCGCTGAGAAGGATGGGCAGATCACTAATCTGGGCAAAGAGCTGATGAAGGAAATTGGCAATCTGATGAAGGTTGAAAAAGACCATTATGGATTGTTATCCACTACGGGTGGAGAAGAACTGAAAGGAATAGGAACCAGAGTGGGGCAGAATTTCAGAGAACTATTTACATCAGATAAAAAAGTAATCGCTCAAGCGACCTTCAAAGATCGAACGCCCCAGAGCAGAGATCAGTTTATTGACGGCTTAGAGGAAAGCTTGGGAGATAACAAGGTAGACATTCTGGCTTCAGCCTTTGAAGAAGGGAAAGACCCCTATCTACGGCCCTACGACCTGGCTACGAAGTATAACGAGTACGTAGAAGATGGAGACTGGGTTGAATTATACGAGGATTATGTCACACAGAGGACTGGAACGCGTTATGCAAAAGAGGTCCTTTTGCAATTTTTCTCTGAAGACTTTTATGAGAGATTGAATTCTGGAGATTTCGAGCTGAAGGATGAGAAGGGAAAAGTGAAGCTTAGCAACCCTACTGAGGCTGCTTCTAATTTATACGAACTGTACATCATTTCTTCAAATATAAAAGGAGAAGGTGACTTCGAATTCGGGCGGTATTTTACAACCAATCAGTTAAGTTGGTACGAGAGCGTTGATAATATCAATGACTTTTATGAAAAAGGTCCATCTTTAACGTCAACAGATCTGCCGCAGAATATCATTGCACCTCTGGTCAAAGAGTTGATCGTGTCTACCGAACAGTCCATTCAGCAGAAAGACACGGCTGGTATATTTCGTTTTGCTCACGCAGAAACCATCATTCCATTATCTTCATTCCTGGATATCGCCGGAGCTAATGTGAGTATTGATAAACCGCAGGACGTGACCCAAAACTGGAATGGCTCGGTTATCTCACCGATGGGGGCAAATATCCAATGGATTCTGTATTCCAATGGTAAGGATATTCTCGTAAAAATGCTTAGAAATGAAGAAGAGATTGCCTTCCCGATTGAAACAAAGACCTATCCGTACTATAAATGGGAAGATGTGAAGACATATTACGAAAACAAACTGCAGAAGGTAGGCGTAAGCTTGGACAGCAGTTTGGAAGACAATATCGAGATTTTACAGAAGAATTTCTAATTGGTTGGATGAAGAAAGCAACTCCTCTCCATGGAGTTGCTTTCTTTTTTTTGCATTTTGAATGAAATGGACCAATAAAAAATCTTAAAACAAAATGTGACCAAATGCCGTCCGTAAGAGTGTTAGAGGTATAAAGGAGGGCATACAACCATGCAGCGATCAGTGCCCCAGCTGGGCGATCATGTGATGAAAGTCTATGAGACATACGCGGATACGCTGTTCCGGATTGCCATGGTGCACCTCGGCAGACGAGAAGACGCGGAGGAAGCCACTCAGGATACCTTCATCAAACTAATAGAAAAAGCACCTACATTCAACGATGCGGAGCATCAAAAAGCATGGTTGATTCGGGTCATCACCAATCATTGCAAATCCTTATTAGGCAGAGGCTGGCGTAAACGGGAGGTTAAGCTGGAGGGAGTCGATCCCCTTACAACAGACAACCCTGAAGATCACGCGCTGATCGAACTTGTGCTGTCACTGCCCGTCAAGTATAGATCGGTGGTTCATCTGTATTATTACGAAGATTATCCGATCCGAGAAATCAGCGAGATCCTGGAGATTAGCGAATCAGCAGTGAAAATGAGATTAAAACGAGGCAGACAGCTGTTAAAACTGGAGCTGGAAGGAGAGGAACTGTAATGAACGAAGAACAATTCAAACAAAACTATAAGAAAGCGGTGGATCATATGAAAGCAAACGAACAAATGAAGAAACGGGTAGAGCAATCCTTAAACACGCAACATCAGGGACCAAAACGTCAACGTAAACCATTATACATTGCAGCAAGTGTCGTTATCGCTGCCAGCATTGGCTTGGCTGCGCCGAGTGTATGGCAACAATTCAATGGACCAGCCGCACCAACTCCACAGGTGGTAGAGGTGACTCCAGGCGCATCGTTCGATCCGATCGTGATTCCGAAGATGGAATTGCCGGATTCACAGGGCAAAGGCGCGATGGCTGATATGGTGCAATTGGTCGTGTATGGAGGAAATGTCTATACACAGTCCCCAACATTGCTTGAAGGCACCAATGCGCTCAGCCTGCGGGGGGATAAACTGGGGACCACCACTGGCGGCATTGATGAGCTGAGCGGCCAGGATAAATACACTGAACTTGCTTCCAACATTGGCGAAGCTGACATCTATGCGGTTAATGGCTACGATAAGGACTTCCGCATCATGTCTTACACCGAGATCGATGGTCAGGTGTATGCTCAACTATTTGACAAGAACAACGGAATCACCATTGGTACGGGTGCCGACCTGATCGGCAAGCTTCATCTCGAAGGCAACATCACTTCTGCGCAATGGGAAACGTTTGACAGCTGGAATAACGGATTGCAGCAGTTTCAGCCGTTAGCAATGGGTGAATCGTTGGAAAGTTTCATCTCGGCGTTATCTGCTGCCAAACCGATTGCAACGAGCCCGGAATTGGAAGAGAATCTCTACGGCAAGGAAAATCGCAAGATCATCTATCTCACGCTGGAAGACAAAACGCAGGTCCCACTGGTTCTGTTTGGTGAAGGTCTGGTTCGTTACGGTAATGTTCCGGCATTCCTGGAAGTGGAGAAAGGCGCATTTCAATCATTCTGGAACAGCTTGGGCGAGTAAGGTGAAGACAGTAATATGGTTTCATGAAGAAGAGCGAACATGGCACGCAAGTGCTTTGTTCGCTCTTTTGATTATTGGTGGGGTTAGATTAATTAGAATTTTTGTAATACACCAAGTGATCGGTCCATTCATTATTTTCGTGTATAAACCCTTTACGTAGACATTCAAATTCCATACCAACACTCTCTGCTAGTTTCATGGAAGGGGTGTTATCCACATTGATATGAGCTTCTATGCGGTGGAATTTCAGATGTTCGAATGCACTCCTCTGTATTGAATGTATGCTCATGGCATAGAACTGAAGTAGTCCATAACCACGCTGCGAAACTCTAAAGCGGCTTTTGAAATATACCTGTTTTTGTGCGAAAGTAGAGCGATTTCCCGAACGAGTCTGTGCTCCTCTACCTGAAGATATCTAATGCACTCATGCGGGTTTCTGGCTGTGCTAGGTATAAACGTGAGACCGATCTCCGCTTCAACAAGGGCTGTTAATCTTGCAGGCTCATCACCTTCATATACATACTTCGGTACAAAACCAACGGATTGACATACGGAATCTACCATATCACGAACCCCATACCCTTGCTTCACCCCAACAAACCGCTCGTCCTTAAGCTCGGTTAATTGAATGCTGCTTCGATCTGCATATCGATGACCCATAGGAACAGCGACTACAATCGGATCGTCATATAGGATCTGACATTCGATATCGTCACCATGAATCGGAGGGGAGGAGAGACAAAAGTCCACCTCGCCCCGATGTAGAAGTCTGGACATGTTTTCTAACGAAACCATTTGCACATGAAATTGAATGTCCGGTTTGTTTTTCCGGAATTCCCGTAGTATACCTGGCAAAGTACTTGCCGTAGTCACCGCCAATTGCAGTGTACCCTGATCCGGGTTGGAGAGGTCAGCGATTTCCCGCTTTCCTTGTTCCAATTCAAATAAGGCTTTTTCAGTTCGCTGAAGAAATGTTCTTCCAAAGTCGTTTAATCGCAGCTTTCTCCCGATTCGATCAAATAAAGGGACTCCGAGGTCGTCCTCTAATCGTTGTATCGTTTTGCTCAGGGAGGATTGCGTGACATGCAGCTTTCCCGCAGCTTCCGTAACATGTTCGCATCGGGCCACCGTCAGGAAATATTTTAGTTGAAGAAGTTCCATTTGCACCATTCCTTCATTCCTTCTAGTTCATCAAATCATAACATATAATGCGTTGGAATAAATGAATGTTTTCAAGTAAGATGACAGCAGAAGAAGGAGTGATGCACCCATGAACGTTCGAAATAAAGGATTGATGTTAGCTGTTGGACTCGGAATTATGTTGAATCCGTTGAATTCCTCCATGATTTCTGTGGCAATCTCCAGGTTACAACAAGTGTATCAACTTAATTTTACAGCCGTCTCGTGGATTATTTTATCATTTTACATTGCCAGTGCTGTCGCTCAACCCGTCATGGGCAAGTGTAGTGATTTGTTTGGCCGCAGGAAGATCTTCCTCATGGGTCTTATTATTGTTTTTGTATCGTCCATGCTAGCTCCGTGGTCTCCCAGTTTTTCGTGGCTCATCGTATTCCGGATCATTCAATCGATTGGCACAAGCATGATGGTGGCCGTCGGAATGGCGATTGTCAGAATTAACGTGACTGACAAGCAAGCCTCCGCCTTGTCCACCTTGGCTATATTCCTTTCTGGAGCGGCTGCGATCGGGCCCTTTATTGGTGGAGTATTGATTCATTGGTGGGACTGGCATAGCATATTCATCGTTAATATTCCGTTTGTCATGGCAAGTTTTTGGTTCGCCTGGAAAACAATCCCGAAGGACGAGCAATCCCCGTCTATCTCTGGTGACATATCCATTCGGAAATGGCTTGCGTTAATTGACGCACCAGGCATCCTGATGTTTACGGTAGCCTTGGTAACTCTGCTCATCGGTTTACGTTCAGTAAATTCCACAGGAGATATTTCAACATGGCATCTGCTGACAGGAGCGATCGGGTTAATCGCACTCGTTATGTTCATTCGACATGAATTAAAAGCGGCCACGCCTTTCATCCCTTTGCGAACCTTTGCCACATATCCCGAGATGACTTGGGTGAATGTGCAATACATGCTGGTAAATATCCTGTTTTACGCACTATTTTTTGGAGTTCCTACGTATTTGAAGCAGATACGACATCTCAATGAAGTTCATACAGGAATGAGTATGCTAGCTTTGGGGTTATGTTCAGTCATTATTGCTCCGATTGCAGGGCGCTGGATTGACAGATCAGGATCACGGCCAGCTCTGATCGTATCCGCTTCTTTAATGACATTTGGCTCTATATTAATCGTTGTTATGAATGAAACTTCTCCAATCTTCATAATCATTGTTGCTTTAGCTTTATTTGGAATAAGTAACGGCCTAAACGCGGTCGGCATGCAAGCAGCACTGTTTAAAAGCACACCGAAAGAAATGATTGGAGTGGCATCGGGTATTTTTAATACATCACGCTACTTGGGGACCATTTTATCGTCGTTATTGATTGGAATTGTTATGGGGGATACATTCAATGTGACAGGATTTCAGATGCTTGGAATCATCCTTACGGTATTAGCTGCATCACTGATCATCATGAGCATACGTCGCGAGGCAGGTTTGGTGAGTCCGGAGCAAGGAAGCAAGTAAAATAGAGAATCTGCCTTGCAATAACACGTTTACACCCAATGAATCAATAGCTCCATTGGGTGTATTTTTTGATTTTCACCAAGTTGTCAGAAAGAGTTGATCCTTTCTTGAACGTTTAGGGTAGAAGCCGTGTCTTTGATTGAATTAGGTAAAAATAAAGATATAATAATTTTGATTAATAGGCTTGGTTGGTACATTAAGTGCATCAATATCAGATTTTAATAGGCACCCAATGCTTCTTATTATCGGGGGCCTACAGGAGTAAACGCATTATAGGTGTGGCAAGATATCGTCATACCTAACTTTGTGAAATTTTTCGCAACTCTGCATTGAGCTTGGCCAAATCTGATATTGAATGTTTCTAAATTGAACAGAGTTTGAAAGGAGGCAACACAAAGAATGGCTATTGATACGGTTTTATGGAGCAGGCTAGTGACTGGTTTGACGCTCGGGTTCCACGTTATTTTTGCAACGCTTGGTGTCGGCGTACCTTTGATGATTGCTATTGCAGAGTTCATCGGCATTCGGAAGAAGGATCACCATTACATACTTATGGCAAAGAGGTGGTCCAGAGGGTTTGTCATTTCTGTGGCGGTTGGTGTTGTGACAGGTACAGCGATATCACTACAGTTGGCCCTGGTATGGCCGAATTTTATGAAGCTGGCCGGGAATGTCATTGCACTGCCACTATTTATGGAAGTATTCGCATTCTTTTTTGAAGCCATCTTCCTGGGAATTTACTTGTATACGTGGGATCGGTTCAAAAATCCGTATATCCACTGGTTGCTGACCATCCCAATTGTCGCCGGGGCAGGCATGTCTGCTGTTTTTATTACAACAGTGAACGGATTCATGAACCAGCCTGAAGGTTTTGTCATGGAAGCAGGTCAATTCATGGCAGTGAACCCCGTGCAAGCGATGCTGAATACGGCGACGTTCTCCAAAGTGTTCCATGTATTAAGCTCGGCTTATCTGACAGGAGCTGCCCTGTTAGCAGGAATAGCAGCCTTTGCGATGTTGAGAAAAGGAGTGTCCGCCTACCACAAAAAAGGCCTGAACCTCATGATGGCCGTTGTGCTGGTATTCAGTTTATTAAATTCCTTAGCTGGAGATGTATCTGCCAAGTTTTTGGCTGAGCATCAGCCGGAGAAGCTCGCAGCTGCCGAGTGGCATTTCGAGACGGAAAGCGGAGCGGATTTGATTTTTTTGGGATGGCTGAATGCTGAACATGAAATTATAGGCGCACTACATTTGCCGAAGGTGCTCAGTTTCCTTGCCTTTGGAGACTTTAACGCCGAGGTAACCGGGCTGAACGAATTTCCACCAGATGAACACCCGCCCTTACTTGTGCATTATTTGTTTGATCTAATGGCTGGAATCGGATTCGCTCTGCTTGCGATCTCATCTCTGTATTTCCTGTTTGTGTTTTGGAAGAAACGTAATCAGTTTAACAAGTGGATGCTTCGTATGGTTGCACTCAGTGCACCGCTCGCTTTTCTGGCCGTTGAGATGGGCTGGTTCTATGCAGAGATCGGGCGGCAGCCATGGATCATCCGAGGTTATATGCGAGTGGAAGAGGCCACTACTTCTTCACCGAGTGTAAGAATTTTATTTTTCGTGTTCTTGCTTCTATACATCGTGCTCGGCGTCATCTGTGTTCTCGTATTGAGACGTCTGTTCAATAATAATCCTGCTGAGCTTGAGATGGAGAAATGGTTGAAAGAGAAGCATGAACAATCAGCCAAGAAAGGGGATCAGGCCTGATGAGTTATGAATTGATTGGTATATCTGTACTCTGGCTGTTCTTATACGGCTATCTGATTGTAGCTTCCATTGATTTTGGAGCAGGTTTTTTCGCCTTTTATGCACGCCTGACAAAGCAGGATCACCTGATTAATCGTCTGATCTCCCGTTATCTATCACCGGTTTGGGAGATCACCAATGTATTTTTTGTCTTTTTCTATATTGGCATCGTTGGATTTTTTCCGGATACCGCTTACTATTATGGCTCTGCGCTGCTTGTTCCGGGAAGTATTGCCGTCATTTTACTTGCTATTCGTGGTTCATTCTACGCCTTTGAGAACTATGGATCCAAAAATAACATCGTATATCTGTTTTTATACGGGGCTACCGGGTTGCTTATTCCAGCGTCATTGTCTGTGGCACTAACATTGTCTGAAGGTGGCTTTATTTTGAAGCAGGCAGATACCGTTTCCCTAGATTACTGGGCGTTATTTACCAATCCGTTATCATGGAGCATCGTTGGACTGGCAATTGTATCCGTATTGTTCATTAGCGGGTCATTTCTCACATTTTACGCTTCTCGGGCAGAGGATCATTCGGCATTGAAACTGATGCGGAACTATGCTTTGTTCTGGAGCACACCGACCATTATTCTCGCGCTGACTGCATTTATATATTTGGGTCAACACAATGAGCGTCATTTTCAAAACATGATGGATTTATGGTGGCTACTGGCGCTTTCCGTTGCGTTTTTCATGATCGCCATGTGGCTGTTATATAACGGACGCCGTTACGGTTTAGCTTTTATATGTATCATGCTGCAATTTTTCACAGCCTTTTTCGCTTACGGGATTGGGCAATATCCTTACATTCTTGATCCATACATCACGATTCAGAGCAGCGCCACATCACCTGCAATGGGCTTTGCACTCGTCGTAGTGTTTATCGGTGGTCTGTGTCTGTTAATTCCTTCTCTGATTCTGGTCTTCAAACTGTTCCTATTTGATGCGGATTATGTGAAAGGGAAAAAATAAAGGAGGAGCGTTCAATGAAGAGGAGAGCCAAATCCAATCTGATCTCGCAGCAAATGTCTTTACAACGAAAAAACAGACTTCTCCTTGCGATCATTTCGCTAGCCCTTGGTGTAGCTATTATAAGCCAGGCCACCTTGGTGGCTGAAGCAGTCCAGCGAATCTTTGTTGAGAAAGCTTCCTTTTCATCAGTGATCCTGTTGCTTGGCCTATTACTGGTTGTTATGGCTGTACGCTCACTGTTGTCGTATGGTAATGGGAAAGTGGGCTTGCATATGGCAGCCCGTGCCAAGACGAATATGCGAGCATCTGTGTTGCAAAATCTGACCCGCGCTTCCATGCCTTCAACCCTTCGTGGGCAGACGGGAGGAAAGGTCAGCGTTGCTTTGGATGCTGTGGATGAGGCTGACAGTTATTTCAGTCAATATATGCCTCGAATGATGGAAGCTGCGATGATCCCGATTCTGATTCTGGTTGTTACGTTTACGCAGCACGCCAACACAGGCTGGATTATGCTGTTTACGGCACCGTTTATCCCGCTGTTCATGATCCTGGTTGGGCTCCAGACAAAGAACAAATCAGAAGAGAAATACGCGCAACTTGCCGAGTTTTCCGGTACATTCCTGGATTCGCTTCAAGGGCTGGTTACGTTAAAAATATTCGGACGGGCTAAACGTCAGCAACAGGAGATTGAACGCAGCAGTCTGGGGTATCGTGATGCCACCATGGGCATTTTGAAGATTGCATTTACAAATACGTTTATGCTGGAATCGATCGTGATGTTAAGCATTGGTATCGTCGCGCTTGAACTGGCTATCCAGTTACTCGTGTTCAAATCGATGAGCTTCCATACAGCCTTTCTTGTGTTGTTACTCGTCCCTGAGTTTTACAGTCTGTTGAAGAATACGGGAACTGCTTTTCACAGCGGTCGAACCAGTATGGGGGCGATTCGCAAGGTGGAACAAATGCTTGAGGAAACAAGTATCAAGAGCATGCCAAGCGAGCATGAGAATGTTGAGAAGGCCACACATACCAGTGATACTAATGATCAGATCGTGCAGCAGACTGGGGTACACGCCCCTCTCGCCGAGTTGATATCAATGCCACCAACCATTGAACTGAATGATGTCCGATTCCAGTACACACCTGATTCCTTTGGACTTGAGACAGGACAGATCTCGATTGGACCAGGAGAACAGATCGCGATTGTAGGCAAAAGTGGATCAGGTAAAACCACGCTGCTTCATCTCATTGCCGGTTTGCTGAAACCAGATTCGGGAGCGGTTCTGGTTAACGGAAGCCAGCTTTCGCAACATGATGAGGCTGCATGGTTTGAACGTGTTAGCTATATTACACAGCATCCGTATATTTTTGCAGGTACATTTGCCGAAAATATCGCGATTGGCGCGGGTCGGAACGTCTCCAGAGCTGAAATTGAGCAGGCGGCAGAGGAAGCAGGGCTTGCTGGCGTTGTTGCTCAATTGGAGCAGGGCTTGGATACGTTTGTTGGTGAAGGTGGCCGGGGGCTGTCTGGCGGGGAAAAGCAAAGACTTGCTTTGGCACGTGCTTTTCTGAAGCGACCAGCTGTTATTTTATTCGACGAACCCACCGTTGGACTGGATCTGCACACCGAGCGGGTACTGCAACGATCCATTGCAGCGTTGGGTAAAACGGCGACGATGATTACGGTAGCTCACCGATTATACACAATTCAACATGCGGACAACATTTTGTTCATGGAGGATGGGGTATTGGTGGATTCGGGAAATCATGAAGCGCTTCTGGCGCGCCTGCCTCAGTATACGGAGATGGTGGATTTTCAACGGAAAGGAGGAATAGCATGAATGAGCTGACGATTCTGTCAAAGGCGATGATTCAGGAGCGCAATGATATTTTGCTTTCGATATTGGGCGGATTTATCGCCGGCATAGCAGGGGTAGCTCTCTTTTCCGCGAGCGGCTACATGATATCGCAAACGGTATTTGCGCCACCGCTGTATACCTTAATTGTACTCACTTCCATGGTCAAACTGCTCGGTTTCCTTCGAGCGGCAAGTCGTTACGGAGAACGCTTGTATTCCCACAGGGCGACATTCTCCATGCTGAGCCGCTTGCGGACGTCCTTTTTTGCCAAACTGATCCCGGTAACGCCAGGTATATTGAACAAAAACCGAAGCGGGGATCTGCTTGCACGGATTGTAGGTGATGTGGAAAGCTTGCAAAATTACTTTTTGCGGGTCGCGTATCCACCCATCATGGTTGTTATGGTATTTTTGGCTACCATGCTGTTCACTTCAGCCTTTTCAATCTGGATTGCGTGTTTGTTAGTACTAGGCATGCTGATCACGGCATTTGTTGTACCGGGTATTGTCTTGTTGGGTCAGCGAAAAATACATGGACGTGTTCGTCAGCAACGGGCTGTACTCTCCACGGAAGTAACCGAAGTGTTGTATGGTTTCAGGGATTTGAAAGTGTACGGCCAATTGGAACAGCGTGAGCAACAGCTTCAGCAGGCTTCCGCTGCATTGGCAACGGAACAGAAACAAGCCGCTTCGCACCTGTTGCGCGGGCAATCCATGCACGTTTTTGTGACGTATCTTGTTACATGGGGTGTGTTAGCACTCAGTGCCTTCTTAATTGTGAATGGAGCGTTTGCCGGTGTATTCCTCGCCATGCTGATCCTGGCCACGCAGACCGTATTCGAAGAAGCTGCCGCAATGGCTATATTACCTCTATATAAGCAGGATAGTGAACATGCTGCTCAGCGACTGGCGGAAACAGTGCCGACCTCTGATGTGCAACCTGTTCAGCCAAGCGGTGAAGTTTCAGCCGATCAGGCGGTTTCGATTGAACTATCCAGTGTTAACTTCCAATATGAAGGGGAATGGAGACCGGCGCTGAGGGAGCTATCCCTACAACTTGCAGCAGGCTCCAAAACAGCGATTGTTGGGCCGAGCGGGTCAGGAAAGTCAACGATTATCGATCTGTTACTCAAGCTGCGTGCACCAACGTCTGGCGACATACGATTAAACGATGTTCCGGTGAAGGAACTGAATGAAGAGAGCATTTGGCAAAGGGCGAATGTTGTGTTGCAGCAAAGTCATTTCTTCAGGGGAACCATCCGGGACAACCTGTTGCTGAATGGAGAAGGACATTCAGATGAACAATTGTCGGCTGTGCTGGATAAAGTCCAACTGCCGAATAAGTTGTTGAGTGATTTGGTGTATGAAAAAGGGGAGAACCTGTCGGATGGCGAGAGACAGCGGCTGGCTCTGGCACGAGCCATGCTGCGCAAAGGACGATTATGGCTTCTGGACGAACCAACTTCTTCGCTGGATTACGTCACAGAGCAACGTGTGCTCCAGCATCTTCTTGCACAAGCTGCCGAAGATACACTTCTCCTGATCTGTCATCGGCTGACGGGATTGGAAGAGATGGATCGGATTGTGGTCATGGACCAAGGCAAGATTGTGGAATCGGGTTCTTTCTCCGAGCTGATGGAGCAAAAAGGCTATTTTTATGAAATGAAACAAATTGAACGACAAATGATTGGAGACGTCGGGGCGTGAAAAGAATTTCAGTCTACTCAAGGTGTCGTTAGTACTTCATAAAAGACTAAAGAACGTTACTGATGTTATCATCAATTAGTCGTTCTTTAGTCTTTTTGTCTTTCTATTGAGAAGACTCGTTAAGCAGCAATGTTAATTTAGCATCACATAACAGCAGATGATTCAGCCGTTTTATTTTTCTTTGCAAGCGGCTTTTTCCGTAGTGTCCTATCATACAGATATGGTTTTCCGTGATATTCCCGTGCATGCTTTTGTTTCTGCTTTTTATGTATATCAACCTTGATCTCCAGATTGGCAACGTTATTCTGGAATTCAGAAGCAACTCGTTTGCACCATTTCAATCCACTTTCTTCAGATGCACTGAAATGCACGCGTAATAGATATCCGTTCACTGTTAATTCAAACTTGTATAAATTCATGATATGTATCCTTTCCAGGCTGGCATGTTATGCTACACCAAATACGATAATCTCATTATAACAGGAACATACGTTCTGTAGAAGTGTAATTTATGATACCCGCAATGTAATAAGGTTCGCTAGACATCTTTGCAAGAGTTCGTTTAATGGTAAAATATCTAAAAATGGTTCATGTTGGGGGATATCATGTATAAACTGATGATCGTAGATGATGAATTGCTCATGCGGGTTGGAATTCGTTCCATGCTGAATTGGGAAGAGTACAATTTCTATGTTGTTGGAGAGGCGGGAAATGGAAAAGAGGCCTTAAGCCTTGCGCTTGAAGTGATGCCTGATCTAATTATTACAGATATTAAGATGCCAATTATGGATGGGCTACAGCTTATACAAGAGGCCTCCTGCGTACTGAAAACCTGTAAGTATGTCATCCTGAGTAATTTTGACGAATTTCATTATGTGAAAGAGGCGCTAAAACTTGGTGCTTCAGATTACTTGATTAAAAGTGAGATCACCGAATCCTCCCTTATTGACCTACTGAGCACGGTTGGACAGAAACTGCAAAGTGAACATGTTCACCCAACCAATACACCCTCTATGACACAGGACTATTCCAAGAGCCTAAGATATCTAAAGGATAGTTTCTTCCAAGATATTGTAAGCGGATTCATTAGTGAGGAGGATATCATCACCAAAGCGGAAGAACTACATTTTCGTATACGTTCGGACCAGTTGGTTGTCATGAAGTTCATCGTGAACTATTACGAGGATGCAAAGCGGAAATATGTAGAGAAAGGGGAAAAGCTGCTCCGATTTTCGATTCTTAATATTATGGAAGAGATCATTCCTTCGAAATGGGAGAAGGAGATTTTTGTTGAAAGTTCCTCAGAATATTGGGTGATCGTCAATGTACTTCCTGAGAGCCAATCTGTACACGCCGACTTGAATAAACTATGTAATAAATTGCTGTCTTCAATCAAGGATTTTATGAATCTATCGCTCACGGCTGGGGTAAGTAGAATGACTTCCGGTTTCCTTCACATCAGGAAGGCCTGCCAAGAGGCAGAAACGGCTCTACGACAGGGTTTCTTCACAGGAAGCAACCAGGTGTTGTATTACGATGATATGGTTCAATCCCCAGATCGACATGAAGTTAAGGGGGCTTTAAGCCCGCAACAAGAACGAGATTTGTTGAAGTTGTGGGTAAGCAAAGACAACCAAAAGGCGGAAGAGTTCCTGGAAGGAATCCGATCCAATCTGGAACAGCTGCGAGCAGATGAGAATAGCATTCGCAAGCAATATATCATGGTAATGGAAACGATACATTCCCATCTATCCCGCGCTTCGGAAAGAGGTGCCCCTTCTTTAACAGAAAAGTCGCCCTATGAAATCGTTCTCAAGGGGGAGTATTGGGAGGATATCCACCAAGATATGCTTGCTCATATTGCGTATTACTTCCAAACTGATTCCCAAATTAAACAGGAAAGCACTTACACCGATCTCGCTACTGAATTGATCGACAAGTATTATGCGGAAGATATCTCATTGCAAAGTATCGCTAGCCAAATCAGTGTGAATCCGTCGTATCTCAGCCGCGTGTTCAAACAGGAACGAGGAGAGAACTTTATCACGTACTTGACCCGAGTTCGAATTGAACATGCGAAGGCGTATCTATTGAGCAGAGGAATGAGAGTGTATGAAATCGCAGAAAAGGTGGGCTACCATAATTACACGTACTTCAGTAAGATTTTCAAAAAATCGGTAGGTGTCACTCCTGAGGAATATCGAGAATTACAGCAGGGATGAATGTAATCGGTGAATAGAGGTGCAGCATATGAAGCATGTTCGGCCCTTCCGAATCAAGTACAAAATTATGGTGATCTGTATGACGGTCATTATCCTTCCGGTATTGGTGATGACAATCAATTCGTATTACTCCTCAGAGCGGTTGTTGGCACAGAACTATACAACGTTGCTAAACGATCTGGCCAAACAGACGAATATTCGCATTGACGAGTTCCTCAAGGAGATTGAGAAAATTTCGCTGCTCGCCAGCAATGGCCTTAGTGACAATCTGTCTGCGACTCATGAAGGGAGTTTTCCGATCCAGGATTTCCTGCGAGAGGGTGATGAACAACATGAGATTGCCGCATACAATATTCTGATGAATTATATCATGATGAAAGATCGCGTATTCTCCATCTACCTCTACAATATGAACGGGGGGCAAGACCTTTTTGTCAGTCCACATCAACCCATTGATCCAAACTTCAAAGTAGCAAACGAACTGTGGTTTAAAAAGTTCATGCATGATAAGGATCGAACCATTACCCTCACAACACGAATTGACGAGCAATTGGAGAATAAAATACTGGCAGTGTCACACGCTCGCAAAATTCATGATGTGACTAGTGGGAAACTGCTTGGCGTTATCGTTGTCAGCATTGATATCAAATTCATTGAAATCGTCAACCGCAACTTGCAGGAAGGGCTGCGCTCCAGATTCATGATCGTTGATGAGGATGACAAGATCGTATATAACGTGAACGAACGATTAATCGGGACACTGTTCCGGGACAACGTTCGTCCGCCTGAATCACTAAATGTCGTGGTGACCAGTCCCCTTAGTCAGCAAAAATGGACAACTTACTTATATATGCCTTTGGATGAACTGACTGCTGATGGCAAAATATTGGGCCGTAATCTGGTGACACTTGCCATAGTCATTGTTCTTTTTGCTGCCGTCATATCCATATTTTTATCTCACGTGATCACAACTCCCATTAAAAAACTGCTACGGAATATAGCTCTAGTCGAGAAAGGTCAGTTTGAACAAGTTGTACCCATTGTCTCCAGAGATGAGATTGGCCATTTATCCATTCGATTCAACAGAATGTCACACGAATTGAAACGGTTGGTCGAACGGATGCAGCAGGAAGAAATAGAGAAAGCCAAGGCCGAGATGCGTGCGCTCCATGACCAGATCAAGCCTCATTTTCTGTATAACACCCTTGGGTCGGTGAAATGGATTGCCTCGATGCAGCAGGCTGATAAAATCGTGGAAATGACGGATGCACTAATCTCGATGCTCCGCTATGCAACAAAATCTGATGGAACTCTCGTAACCATTCGTGAAGAACTCGATAATATAACGAATTACGTAACGATTCAGAATGTCAGGTACTATGGTTGTATTCAGATGAGATATGAGGTTGAGGATAGACTGCTGAATTATCGCATGCCCAAAATGATCCTGCAGCCGATTGTGGAGAATGCGATTTTCCATGGTCTAGCCGAATTGGAAGAAGACGGAATCATCACTATTCGGATTCAATCACAGCTGGATGAAGTTGTGATCGAGGTCTGCGATAATGGCGTTGGGATGGATCATCAAACGATGCAGAATCTATTGGAAGAGAAGTCCGGTGCACGTACGGGAACGAATGGAATTGGATTGCATAATGTGCAGCGGCGAATTCAGCTTCATTTTGGGAAACCCTACGGAATACAGGTGGAGAGTAAAATAGGTGAAGGTACCATTTTCTCCATTCTGCTGCCTGCCATTTCAGAGTTTAGATAGAACCAAAGGGCTTGCAGTATGAACTGCAAGCCCTTTGGTTTACCCCTTGACGCTTCCTAACACCAAACCTTTGGTGAAATATTTCTGTAGGAACGGATACACAAGCAAAATCGGAATGGCACCCAGGAACATCTGAGCGGCACGCCCCGTTCTGGCGTTCATCATGGACAACAGCTGTGTATAATCTGACCCCGATTTCAGCATGATTTGCTCAAAACTTTGCAGAAGGGTCTGCAAGTAACTTTGTAATGGATAATTGGCTGGATTGTTCATATAGATAATGCCATCGAACCACGAATTCCAGTGGGCAACGATACTGAACAAACCAACCGTAGCGAGAGCGGGCTTGAGAAGTGGGAGTAGAATACGAAGCAATACCTGTACAGGCCCAGCACCATCGATAATGGCTGATTCTTCAATCTCCTCGGGCAGCCCCCGAATGAAATTCATGAGGATAATCATACTGAATACGGGGAGGGCCCCAGGCAGGATCAGAGACCATATGGAATCGATCAGTCCCATTTTGACGACCACGAGATAGGTTGGAATTAGACCTCCACTGAATAACATGGTTATTATGAAAAATCCCATATAGATATTACGCCCCATCAATTTTTGTTTGGATTTGGAGAGGGGATAAGCGGTGAGTACGATCAGAACCAGATTCACCACCGTTCCGATAACGGTTCGTTGAATGGCTACCCAGAGAGAGGAGAAAAATGATCCTCCCGTTAATGCAAATTCATAGGCTTTTGTCGTAAATTCCACAGGCCAGAACGTAACACTCCCCGCAGATACAGCCGCGCTGCTGCTGAATGAAACAGCCAGCAGGTTGATAAACGGCAGGATACATAGGAGAGAGATTAGAAGCAATATGGTGTAGTTTATAATAAGAAATACACGTCTGCTCATACTTTTATCATAGATCATAAAGTGAGTTCCTCCTTCTTAGAAGATACGATAACCAGCCACTCTGTAAGCCAGGATGTACGACACAGCAACGAGAACACTGGAAATGATCGATTTGAATAACCCGACAGCGGTACCAATCGAATACTGTGCCTGTTGGATTCCCAACCGATATACATAGGTGTCAATAATATCACCGGTCTGATAGACAACAGGGGAGTAGAGATTATAGATCTGGTCAAAGCCAGCATTAAGTACGTTTCCAAGTGACAGTACAGTCATTAAAACAATGGTTGGCATGAGAAGAGGCAACGTAATGTAGATGGTTTGCTTCCACCGTTTCGCTCCGTCGATCACCGCGGCTTCGTAAAGTCCCGGATCAATACTGGTCAGAGCTGCCAAATAAACAACCGTTCCAAACCCGAAACCTTTCCATATGTCACTCACAATCATCGTCCAAGGAAAAATAGAGGGTGTGCCAAGAAAGGAGATCGGTGCAATACCAAATACACTTAGAAATGTATTGATAATGCCGTCAGAGCTAAGGATATCCAGCATGATGCCGGCCATAATGACCCAAGAGAGGAAGTTCGGAATGTAGACAAGGGTTTGAAATGTACGTTTGATTCCACTGTGTAGTACCTCGTTAAGCAATAATGCAAAAATTACGGGCACGATTATACCACCGATAATCTTAAATACAGACATGTACAATGTATTCCAGATCGTTCTTACGAAGTTCGGCTGATTAAATATGTGGGTAAAATTATCCCATCCTACCCATGGCGAGTTGAATCCGAGGCCCGGATTGTACTTCTGAAACGCAATAATAAGTCCGTAGAAAGGGATGTAACAAAAGATGAAGACCAAGACCAGGCTTGGAATCAACATGAGATGGTAAGGACTCTGCTGCTTCCATTTTCTCAACATTCATATTCCTCCGTTCCTTGTACGCCAAATGTAATCGCTATCAAATAAAGGGGAGAGATGACCCTCATCCCCTCTTAGTGACTAACGAGATTATTTCTTCCCGTAGGCTTCATTAACTGCCTGAGTTGCGTCATCGCCCCCGGCTGCACGCCAATTCTGGACAATAACATCGAAATAATCAATACTTTCGCTACCCATAATGATCTTGGTGAAACCTTCGGTCAGGATATCATCCAAGGTTGTGCCGTAGCTTGAAAGTATTTCTGGCGTTACACCCCACAAGGCCGTCTTTGTGTAGTTCTCGCTGTCCAGTACTTTCTTGGCAAGACCATACGCATTCTTTGGAGCCCCTTGTTGCAAATAATCACCAACTGCTCCTGGGGTTGCATTCTCTATGAATTCCACACTGTTATTATATTTTTGCCACATACCCGAAGTCGTGAGTCCACTGGTATCCTCGGATTGAAGGGCAGCGGAGACCGCCTCAAATTGCTCGTAATCGGAATTTGGATTAAGTACACGGAACGCTCCAACCACATGGGCAATATCATTATCCAGCAAGGCGGATAACGTTTCTGTGGATTCCTTGCCATTGCCTTCATCCACAATATAAGCATAGTCATTCAAAATTTTGATCACTTCTTCAGGGCTCTTAAATCCTTTTTTCATGACGATATAATTGTTGTTGGCGAAAAAGATGGATTGTTTGGCTTCTTTCCCATCAACGGTAGGGATGATATAAGGGTAGAAGATAGCGTCCTTACCCAGATTGGATACTGTATCGACACCCGGATTATAACCCCACCACTGGTAATAAGGTTGCATGCCCACTTTGCCGGCTACAATGTCCGCGTTCATCGCATTAAAGTCTTTGATTGCAAATTCCGGATCAATGATGCCTCGCTTGTACCATTCTGACCACTCAGCCAGCGCATTTTTCATCTCAGGCTGCACGGAGCCGTAGACTAGTTTTCCACTGTTATCCTCCATCCACATATCCGGATGTGCATTCCATGCAATAGCAAGCAGGTTGAGGTAATCCAATGATTGGTCTACCGCAATACCATAACCACCGTGCTTTTCCATGAATTTGAGTGCGATATTTTTGATGTCTTCCACAGACTTCGGATCCTGGACTCCCAATTCTTCTTTCCAGTCGTTCCGGATCCACATGAAGTCTGGTTGTTCTATTAATCCCCAATGCATCTGTGGTATCCCGTACAGCTTACCGTCTTTTTTTCCAGATTCGTAACTGTCCGCATCTGCTTCCATGTAACCTTTGAGACGATCTGAAGCGTGTTGATCAAAGACCTCGGAAAGGTCCATGACCATATCTGCTTCGACTAACTGTCTCAGTTGTGATGGATTAACTCTGAATACGTCAGGAAGATCGTTCGATGCGATAGCCAAATTAAGTTTTGTATCGTACTCATCGCTGACCCAGTCTGTTTTGACATCGATATTAAACTTCTCTTTGTAGCGCTTAATCCAAACATTGTTGGTGATATCGTCGCCCTTTGGATATTTTGCAGAGGAGTATTCTGATGTTACGGTATGAATGGTTGTCGTTCCAGCCTCGTTGGAATCCGTGTCCGTCGTTGAACCTTTATCAGCACCGTTTCCATTGCTACAGGCTGCGAGTAATAAGGTTGACATGCACACAGACAAGACTAGAGCTTTCGTTTTCTTGTTCATTTCTTTTCCCCCTTATCAGTCGTATTTCAATAGCGCTTTCTTGAAAATATTCTAAACGAGAAAGGGGGAATGTGATATAAAGGTTATTGACGAGAACCCGTATCTTTTTTTACTTTTGAGTTGTAGCGGAGAAAAGATAAATGAGCTTTGTGCACTTTTTTTACTTTGTACTCCTTCTTTTTTTACTCATGTCTCCAAAAATTGCTTTAGATGATGATCGATAACGATTGAATCCTCTTTGTTTGCTCCGATTCCAAAGCAGTGTCCCCACTTGGACTGTATAGGTTGATACACCGCGTTTGGCATATGTTGAACATCATACGCACTGTCTTCTGGTGTGAAGAACAAGTCACTTGATCCTGGCATAACGAGTGCAGGAGAGGTGATCTTGCTTAACGCCTGTTCGAAGTTGCCGTCATCTACGGGATTATCGCTAATGTCTCCATAGATTCCTGTACGCAGCATGGTAATCAAGTCGTTAGCATCGAAGGGAAGAAATACCTGATCCCAGTAATCTTCTACATAAGATTGCAAGGAGTCGTAACCCTCAGATTGATACAATTTCTCCAAATAGTACGCCTGCGAGAACCCCCATGGAGCATAAGCTCTTCCCATCGCTGCGAGACCGGCAACCGGAGGGCATTCATATCTACCATTTTTATAAACTGAATCTGCCTGTAGCGCCGCGATCATTGCTCCGAATACCAACTGTGTATGGGGTCTGCTCTTTGCCGTTCCGCCAAAGGGGGCAATACGCTCGACCATCTCAGGATAACTGGTTCCCCATTGATATACCTGCATGGCTCCCAGAGACCAGCCCACAACAAGTTTGATTTTGGAGATACCGAATTTTTGAGTGATGAGTTGATGTTGGGCACGCACATTGTCATACATGGAGATGTGAGGGAAGTTGTCCTTATCATATGGGGCAGGGGTATTACTTGGAGAGGACGATAATCCGTTACCCAACATATTGGGCACCACGATAAAATAACGACTGGGGTCCAGTGCTTTGTCTGTTCCAATTAACCATTCATTATCTGTGTGAATTCCAGCAAACCATGTTGGGACAACAATAACATTGTCCTTTGCTGCATTTAAGTTTCCATAGGTCTTGTAAGCTATAAAGGCTTGAGGGAGCTGTTGTCCCGAATGAAGTAATGTATCTCCAAGGTTATATGTTTCGTAATCGTTCATAGATGGATTCTCCTTATCAAATAGTAATAACTTGATTTCACTCTACAATACGTCTATTATCATTTCAACGAAACGTTATCGAACGTATCATTCATTTATTTTGAACAGAGGAGGTGCCTGAATCATGGAAATACGGCAGCTAAAAACATTTTGGACACTTGCATCGACCTGCAGCTTTAGTCAAACTGCTGAATTATTGAGCTATGTACCGTCTACCATAACCATGCAAATCAAATCGCTGGAAGAAGAGCTCGGTGTGAAATTGCTGGATCGACTAGGAAAAAAGGTCGTGTTAACGGATGCTGGCCAACAGTTTCTTCCATACGCCACTAAAATATTAAACGATGTAGAGGAAGCGAAGTGCATATCCAGTCAGCACGGAGAATTGGCGGGAACGGTTGTGATCGGAGCAGACGAAGTGCTGTGTGCATATCTTCTTCCAGCCTTGTTCAAACGCTTCCGAGCGGACTATCCTGGTGTGCGGTTATTGTTCCGCCCCTTGTCTGGGCAAGAGCTTAAATCGAGTCTGAGAGAAGGGCATGCCGATGTCGTTTTTGTATTGGATGAGCCTATGAATTCCAAAGACCTTCATTCAGAGTTTTTAAAGGATGAGACCTTTCAAATGGTGGTTTCTCCCGATCATCTGTTAGCATCGCGTTCCGCGTTAGTTGCTGATGACTTCCACAAACAGCATTTTTTACTGACCGAAAAGAACTGTTCGTATCGCACTCATTTTGACCAATCCATAACGAAGAAAGGTGTGGATGCTCTGACAGAGCTGGAGTTTCATAGTGTAGAAGCCATTAAACAATGTGTTGTGGCTGGTCTAGGGATCGCTTTATTACCTGAAATGGCTTTGAAGAAAGAGTTGAGCGAAGGGGAAGTGGTTGCACTGCCGTGGGATTTATCAGATGTATCCTTTTCTGCGCAAATGCTCTGGCATCGGGAAAAATGGATCTCTCCGTCTATGGCTGCTTTCATGGATGTCGCCAAGAGTGAGTTGATTTGATTGTTCAGAATTTGTTTAGATGTATGTGTTAAAATATTCTTCATGGAGATCGTGATGTTAAATGGAATCAACCTTCAACAACATGATACAGATATATATATGGGGGATTAGCAATGGAGAGAAAGATTAGAAATTCTGCAAAAGCATTGATCATTAAAGACGGGAGAATGCTTGCAATGAAGCAGGATGATAATGATGAAGTCATCTACATCCTGCCTGGTGGGAGCCAGAATGCAGGTGAAACCCTGACGGATGCTGTGAAGCGTGAAGTTGCGGAAGAAATCGGAATAGATGTAGAACCGTTATCACTGGAATTTGTCATTGAAGGGGTATACGGTGAAGCTCTTCATCGTGTAGATTTTGTTTTTTTATGCGAGTACATAGGTTTGGTGGACAATGACAGTTCTATTCTGCCTAATGACGAAAACCAGGTGGAATATGTGTGGCTCGAAATTAAAAATATAAATGAACAACCTTTATTTCCTTCAAAATTACGAAAGCAGATCATTAGATTGGTTGAGGGAGAAAAAACGGTTATGTATTTAGGAAATGAGGAAGATGACGACCTGAATAGTTAGATGTGTACACGTCGTAAACAAGCGGCCGTCTTGTATCTATAAATGAAAGGCTATTTCAAAGGACATGATGGTCCAGTGAAATAGCCTTTTTGTCGTTGAACAAAGTGTGCAGAGCGGTTTGTTGAGGTATACGGCCATTATTTTACGCTGCAAATCAAAATGGGTGGGCTACTGGCTAACTGGAATGGTTTCTCGGATAGCGCTAACGGGATTCAGAAACCTTCGGACGTTGCAGCGCATTGGAAGGAAGTAGGTGAGCATTCACGCATGCCCATCGACGGTTCCTTATGGCATGATAATCCAATACTTTCTTCCTATCCGCCATCTCGCGTATTTAAGGTCATTCAGAGTACACACCCTGGTAAAGAGCAGGACTTCTTAAGACGTGCGCGTGAAGCCGTGTTTGCATTTAATCGAAATATTGGAGAAGATGATGTGCTGATGGATATCGTCAATCAACTAGGCTTGAATGGAAAAGAAGTGGTTGAAGCGGCTGCACAGCAATCTGCACAAGAGTTATTAGAGGAAGACTTTGAGCGTGTCGCTAGTTTGGGAGTGAGAGGTTTTCCATCAATTATCATTGTGAATGAAGAGAACCAAGGGATGGAAATTGTCGGAGCGCGTTCTCTTGAAACATATGTGCAAGCACTTCAGCAGGTGCTTGGTGGTGATCTGAAACCCAAACAGATAGACTCGTTGGAGCAGAAAATCAATAAGGGACACCTTCTTTTTTCTAGAGAAATGGAAATCATGTACAATGTCGAAAAGACTGATATTGAATCATATGTGAAATCTGAATTGGCAGAGCACACATATCGTATGGGTCATATTTTGAATGAGTTATATATTGAGATGAGCCTCGATCCGGTATGATTTTAAATATTCGCAGGTTAGATGGAGTGAATCTAACGGGCAGGTCACATATGTGGCTTGCCCGTTTTGTGTATCATTGAGTAATAAATGAGTGGTGTTCTTTCCATCGCTATATACTAGCTTATCATGAGATTTCTGGCAGGCAGCGATATGATTTTCTATTTTGTACATCTGCGAAAAAAACTGATTTGAATTGAAAACGAGGCTTGACCTTGGGTCTGACCTTAGGTTTATGCTATGTACAGGAAGAACAGCGAAGGTGGAGATGACAGTGAATGCTGAAATTACAATTAGCGAATTGGCCCAGCTGATGCACGTATCGGTACATCAAATTCGTTATTTTGAGGAAAAGGGAGTGTTGCATCCGGCTTACACAGGTGATAATCAGTACCGGATGTATGGCATAGATGAAGTATACAGGCTTGCCCATATTTTATTGCTACGTAAGATGGGGCTGTCCGTTCAAGTGATCAAAGAATGTCTTACACGTCTGACTCCCGAAGAGATCACACGACTCTTTCATCAGGCACTGACCGATACCGAAGCCGAGATTAAGAAACTTCAGGAGACCAAGCATTTTATGGAGAAGTTATTGGAGGAAAAAGCACATCTTGCCGATCCGATGGAGGCAGCATATAACATCATTCAGCGCGAAGATACGCCGCTATCGCTATGGTTTGAGATGGAGGCTACTGCCACGCTGAATGCGCAGACACTTGTACAGCACAAAGGCAAGATCACCAATCTGTTTGAAGCAGATCTCCATTATTTGTACGATTCATGCGGTATTGTAGGCATGTACACTCCCACTCAGGAAGGAATGCATCATCTGATGCTGCCAGCGGGTACGTACCTGTCCTGTCATCTATTTGTGGAAAATGAAGAACAACTGACTGCTCACATTCAGCATTTTTACGCTAACGCCGAAGAGGTGGGGTATGTCTGTCAGGGACCGCTTCTCATGGTGGAAAAATCGTATTTATCGTTGTTCACACCCGACAAGCTTCATTATGAATTACTGTCACAGATTATAACAGAACAGGAGGTTTCCTTATGACACATCTCGTTCAGATTGAACACCTCCAGCCTGATCGTTACAAAATAGCCAGCGAACTGATGGCTTATGGATTTGGACATAAATTCCAGAGATCCACTGCAATGTCCTTGTCAGATCTGGCTACAGCCTTTGAGCAGATGCTGCATGATGTTCCCCAAGATACTGGTAATCTGCGCATGGTCGCACGAGAAGACGATGTCATTGTGGGCACGATGTCGTTGAAGTGGAAACCAGGCTCTCAAGAACAGATCTCTGGAAAGGTGAAGGGTTCCCAGGTGTGGGACGCTTGCAATCACATCGGCGCTTGGAGACGCCTTCTGCTGTTAACGGGAATTCATTTGCTGAAACACGAACCTGTGACGCAGGAATGTTACATCGAGGATATCGTTGTGCATCCACAACATCAGCGCAAGGGAATCGGCAGACAATTACTCGCCTGGGCGCAGCAATACATGCTGCAATCCCCGCAGATGTCGTATCTCAGTCTGCATGTGGCAAGTCACAACCTGAAAGCCATTCAGATGTACGAACGTCTGCAGTTTCACACACAAAACAGTACAAAAAGCTGGATGACCGGTATGCTTCTCGGTGAACAACAATGGAATTATATGACCCACAATGGAGACAATCATGCTTCAACGTAAAGGAATCTGGATTTCACTACTCGTCTTCATTTTATTAATTGTTAGTACAGGAACGTACATTATCGTGCAACAGGACTATAGTATGGTCGAACAACACATCGAAATTCAAACCCCACAAGGCAAACTGACAGGTACACTGTCTCTGCCTGAGAACGAATCAGGCAAGCTGGGACTCGTGCTTTTCATCCATGGTGATGGTCCGATTGATTCGACACATAGTGATGGATATAAGCTATTGTGGGAGCGCCTTGCTTCCATAGGATACGCTTCGTTGTCGCTGGACAAACGCGGCATAGGTGGTTCCGAAGGCAACTGGCTGAATCAAAGCATCGATGATCGCGTAGTTGAAGCCGAGCAAGCTATCGCTTGGGCGAAAGAGCAGCCGATGATTGATGGTTCCAAAATTGGTGTATGGGGAGCGAGTCAGGCGGGGTGGGTCATTCCCAAGCTTGCAGGCAAGGAAAATCTCGCATTTAGTATTCTCGTTTCTCCAGCGATCAATTGGCTGAGACAGGGGGAATACAACACAAGGAGTCAAATGGCCAAGGATGGATTTTCGGCGGCTGAGATACAAGCACAGGTGGATTACGATAACAAGATCAATGATGTGTTAAAACGTCATGGTTCTTATGAGGAATACATTAGGCTTGCACGTCAAGGTGAGGAGCAGTTGAACAAGGATCGTTGGAACTTTGTTAGTAAAAACTTCACAGTGGATGCAACGGAGGATTTGCACAATTTCAAAACACCAGTCCTGCTATTGCTTGGAGAAGATGACGTCAATGTCGATATCAAGGATACCGAGCGTGCATATCGTCAGGAAGTCAAGCCGTCGTATTTGCTTCACGAGAAGATTTTCCAAAACACAGAGCATTCGATGCTTCCTACATCCATTGCAGGCTCGGAATGGAGAATGGAGCTGAGATTCCTGTTTGCTCCAAGAAGTATTACCACCGCTGGGTATATGGACGAGATTGAACAATTCCTGACCAAATTGGCGTTATAAAGAGAACAGATTAAGCACCGATTTTATATCGATTCGAATTAGAAGGTATAATAAAGTTCTGGAGGTGAACGAGATGCTGGAATTAGTGTTTACTACTATAGAGGAGTGGGATGAAGCAATGTGGGCACGGATGGAGCGGATCTATCATGAGGCCTTTCAAAGCGGTGCGAAGACAAAAGTGATTCTGCGCAGTATGCTGGACCGAGGGGTTGGTTATTTACACACGGGCGTGCATCAGGGAAAAGTGGTTGCGATGGCTGTTACTGGACTAGAGGGGAAGGCTGTGGACCGCATTCTGATCATTGACTACCTCGCAGTTGATCAGAAGCTGCGCGGGTTGGGCATAGGAACCTGGATGCTGGAGCAGCTCAGAGCCTGGGCGTTAAGGGAACATGAGATCAAAGGGATCCTTATCGAGGCGGAGTCCGGGACAACGGGGGCTCATCAGGAACGCATTCAGTTCTGGCATCGCAACGGGTTCATCCTGACCTCCTATGTCCATCAATATAGAATGGTGCCAGAACCATATCAGGCAATGATGCTGCCATTGGATAGAAGTACGCATGTGCCTGATGATGGTGAGGCACTGTTTCGTTATATCAATGCTTTTCACAAGGTTGCTTACCGGAAGAGTTAGACCCCTCAAACGATTTTACTTTATCCAATAAAGCGCTGGTCATTTTTCAATTTCGGCACACGGATGTACTATCGCACAGGCAAGTCGTCCACCCATTGCGTAGACTGAAGTAGATCAAGTCAAGTGAGGTGAATTCCATGGCTAAAACCAATGAAATACACGTCCGGATGAAACGGCTCAAGGATCGCCCAGTCTGCGTGACTCTTCATAATGGCGAAACGTACGTCGGGTACATCTCTGGCGTTAACAGCGAAGGCGTAGTGCTGACCGGGGGCGGAAAGCTTACTCAGGCTGCAATCACAGCAACCTCATCTGAAGGCAGTGCTCGCAAAACCAAACCTAAAGCAGGGGTGAAGAGAAAAACAGCTTCCTCTCGGAACCGTAAACGGGTGAACAGCACTTGTAAGTCGCAGGTGCGATCTCGGTCGATGTCTCGTTCAACGTCTCGGCCAGCTCAGGTATCCTCTTTCATGCCTATGCTAGGCTCGTTGTTAGGTGGCTTCGGCGGAGCTGGTGGTGCAGGCTCAATTGGAGGTATGTTAGGCGGTGGTATGCGGTTGTTTGGCATGATCCAGCGGTTTACACCTGTGGTCAAAATGGGGTATGGCATGATTAAGCAGATTCAGCCATTTATGGGGGCGGTTCAAGGGCTGATGACTCCAGCAAGCCAGGCTGCGGCAGAAGCCGAAGGTGAAGAGGAAGCACAACGAGGATAATACTTGAAATGAAAATCGTGAAATAGAACACAACCTTCTTTTCATTTGGGAAGGAAGTATTGCTAGTGTGTTGGGTGATTTGATCTCTTTCTGATCGATTCTGTTCCTTATATTCTCCGCTAGATGCTTAACTGCAAGCTGCTCTCCGTACGGCAAACGGAGGGTGGCTTATTTGCTTATGCTGTATACGAGAAAGAAACGAAGAGAGAAAACAAATAACCTAAATACACCCCGTACAACTTCTCTGTACGGGGTGTGAAAACAATGTTGATCTTACAGAGTAGAAGAAAACTCTATTCATCTACTATTAAGCTTGTTTAGTTTTCAGACGAATGACGTTCCACGACGCCTTATTCAGTACAGCTTGCACTTTACCCTGGTCAACCGTTGTATATCCGCCGTTGTGAGGAACAACGTTGCGCGGGTTTTCTTTCGTATTGGTTGCTTTCAGATCGTTGTTCTCCAATACGATATGTTCCACGAATGTCGTTTCTCCGAAGGAGCGCAGGTCTACGTTGAGTTCCAACTGCTCATCCAGATGTCTGTTCACCGCAAAGATTGTGATCGTGCCGTTTTCTTCATCATGCACACTGATTGCTTCGAGATAAGGCACATCTGTGAAGTCTTTGGAATCATATTTAGGTGAAGAGGTGATGGATCGCAACACCGTACCACGACCGAAGTTGGATGCATGCATGAACGGGAAATAGGTCGTCTGGAACCAGATCGCTCCGTTATTTTCCGTCATGATTGGTGCAATGGTGTTAATCAACTGAGCAAGGCAAGCCATTTTTACACGGTCGGCGTGCTTGAGTATGGTAATCAGATAACAGCCCACAGCCAGTGCATCTTCATGTGTATACACATCTTCAAACTCTGGAGGCGCAATCTGCCAGCGTTCTTCCATGCGGCTTGTGCCAATAGATTTCCAGACATTCCATTCATCCAGAGACAGCATTAATTTCTTTTTGCTGCGTTTCTTGGCTTGTACAAAATCACAGATTGAAGCCACACTATCAATAAATTGATCCAGATCCAGCGATGTCGCCAGGAAGTCATACGTGTTGTCTTTATTGTTGTTGTAATACTGATGCAGGGACAGGTAGTCCACATTTTCATAGGTGAGATCCAGCACGGTTGCTTCCCAATCTGCAAATGTACTCATGTCACGGCTGGAACTGCCGCAAGCCACAAGCTCGATATCCGGGTCTACCCATTTCATCGCTTTAGCGGTCTCATTGGCAATACGCCCATATTCATATGCAGTCATTGCACCAATCTGCCAAGGGCCGTCCATTTCGTTGCCTAGACACCAGGTTTTGAATTTATGCGGGTCCTTGTAACCGTGAGAGACCCGTAGATCACTCCAATATGTGCCAGATGGGTGGTTACAGTATTCGATCAGGTTTCTGGCCGCATCAATGCCGCGAGTACCCAGATTTACAGCCATCATCACTTCGGTTCCAACGAGTTTGGCCCAATCTGTAAATTCGTTTGTTCCAACTGCATTCGTTTCAATCGTCCACCAAGCGAGTTCAAGTCTGCGTTTGCGCTCCGCTACCGGGCCCACACCGTCTTCCCAGTTGTAACCGGATACGAAATTGCCACCTGGGTAACGAACGATGGGTACGTTCAAAGCTTTAATCGCTTCAATGGCATCCTGACGGAAACCTTGAGCATCTGCAGTAGGATGACCTGGATCATAAATACCGCCGTATACGGCCCGTCCCAGATGTTCTATAAATGAACCATAGACACGCGGATCTACTTCAGCAATCTGAAAGTCTTTATCGATAAGCATTTTGGATGTAAGCATGGTATGTACCTCCATTGGATGAATTCATATTTTTGAAAGAATTAACTGTGGTGTTGAATTCGCTTAAAAGCAAAATCAAATCATTGATTTGTTATCTAATATGTATCATAATGCTTATATATTGAGCAAGTTCATTTTGATGAGTTCGCAAAATAACGAATCCTGAAATTGAAATAGATCGATTTCACTCAAAAAGGAAGTGAACATCATGATGCTTGGGACAGATGCAGCTTCATTGCTAATTTACGAGGCACTGGCAAGTGAAGCCCGTTTAAACATTGTGCGCCTGCTGCTACAAAACAGGGAAATGCATATCAATGCGCTTGCCCAAGAGCTTTTTCTGAGCAAAGCTATTGTAAGTACACATGTCAGCAAGCTGCAAAAAGCCGGAATTGTCGGCAGCCGAATGAAACGGGAGAACGGCGGAACCTATAAGTACTGTTTTATCGTACGAGAGTTCATGACTATTAACCTGTCACCAGAACCTGTTGACGCTCCTTACCATGAAATATCCATACCGGTAGGTCAATATACAGATTATGAAGCATGGCCGACCTGCGGGATTGCGACAACTACGCAGATGATTGGACAGTACGACACACCTGCCTGTTTTATGGACCCGGATCGGGTGAACGCGGGAATCCTTTGGATGGCACGAGGTTTTCTTGAATATAAGATTCCCAATTATCTGTATAATGATCAGCATCTTCGAGAGATTGAAATTTCCCTTGAACTAAGCTCGGAAGCGCCAAAGGTGAACGAAAACTGGCCGTCTGATATTCGCTTTACCCTTAACGGCAGTGATCTCGGTACTTGGACAAGCCCTGGCGATTTCGGGGATCGGAAAGGTAAACATACGCCACAATGGTGGAAGCTGGATGTCAACCAGTATGGTGTATTGAAAATGCTGCGTATTAACGGGGAGGGCACGTTTATTGATGGTCAGCGCATCTCGGACGTGTGCGTTAAAGACCTGAATCTGGGTGCATCCACCTATTGGACCTTTGGATTGAAGCCGGAAGAGGGAGTAGCTGGCCGAGGCGGACTTACGTTGTTCGGGAAAGGGTTCGGCAACTACGATCAGGATATTTTGATTCGATATTATTATGATGCTCAGGAAAATATAACTCCAGACGAATAGGATTTTCGTTTTGATGTCAGTTTATAGAGGGAAAGTTCCACGATGAACCACCTGCAGAACAATTCCAGAGTAATGGTATTGACAACGATTACATAGCTGATATAAGATACAGCTATATAAGGAGTGTCACTGATTCGATCAGGCACCACCAAAGTCTGGATTCCACAAGTTTGTTTATTACTTGTGAATTGGACATTGGTGGTGCTTTTTGCATACTGGGGGTGATTGCATCATGAGGTTTAAAAAATCGTTAAATAACAACATTGCACTGGCCGAAGACGCCGAAGGTTGCGAAGTCATTGTCATCGGAACGGGTGTTGGCTTCAAAAAAGTAAAAGGACAGCCGATTGAGCAGAGCCAGATCCAGAAAATGTTCCGAATTGGCTCGAATGATAAATATCAGCGAGTTGAACAATTTCTCAGTGATATCCCACTGCAAGTCATCGACATTACGGATCAGATTATTGAAGAAGGCAAGACAATGATCGGAAAAAAGCTGAATGACTCGATCCTGTTAACACTTGCGGACCATATTCATTTTGCGCTGGATCGTTTCAAAAAAGGTGTGGATGTGCAAAATCCGCTTCATTGGGACATTCGCCATCTATATCCTGCCGAATACCGTGCCGGAGAATGGGCAGTTCAAAAAATCAATGATGCTTTTCTAGTCTCACTGCCATCTGGTGAATCAAGCTCTATTGCCCTTCATTTCGTGAACTCACAATTCGACTCGGGCAGTATGAACCAAACGATTAAAATTACACAGATGATTAACGACATTTTAGGTATCATGACAGAACATTTTAGGATGACACTGAATCAGGAATCTGCTGATTTTTCCAGGTTCATCACCCATCTGAGATACTTCATTGTTCGTCAGTTGAACCGGGAAGTGCTCTCGTTCAAAGATCAGCAATTTCTATATGATGTATTGTCGGAGCGATATCCTGTCAGCTTCCAATGCGCACTCAAAATAAAGAAGGCGATGGAGCAGCAACGCGGATTCATGATTACTCCCGATGAGATGGTATATCTCATGATCCACATCGAGAGAGTGACATCCCGTACCGATACGGATTGATCTCCATACAACCTGTTTGAAGTTATACCATCATCAATATGAATTGAATATGGAGTGTTACTGATTCGATCAGGCACCACCAAATGTTTCCGACTCCGCATCTGCGGCGGGCCGGTATTACATTTGGTTTTTTTTTCGCCAAAAAAGGAGGAAGCAACATGAATCATCGGGAGTTGTCCAAAGAAATTATTCAGTTAACAGGAGGGCAAGAGAATATTAGCCAAGCCTGGCACTGCATCACACGGCTTCGTTTCAACGTTCGAGAGCAAAACAAAGTTCAACTGGAACAGATTAAAGCACTTGATGGCGTGCTCGGCGCACAGTTTCAGAACGATCAGTTTCAGGTGGTTATTGGTAACCAGGTTGCAGCCGTATATGAGCAGATCGAGGATCAGATGAAGCAGAATGGCATATCGAAGCCCGAAACAGACGCACCACGCTCTAAAGGGATTAATGCTGTTTTGGATACGATCTCCGGCATTTTCACTCCGATTCTGCCTGCCATCGTGGGTACCGGGATGTTAAAGGGGATTCTGGCACTGCTCGTTACACTTGGAGCGATACAGGAGAACAGCGGTGAGTATCAAGTTCTGTCTTCCATCGCAAATGCGGCCTTTTATTTCTTGCCTTTCCTTCTGGCTCTATCATCAGCCCGAAAGTTCAAAGTGAATGAATATATCGCCCTGACGCTTGCAGGTACTTTATTGTATCCTACGATTCTGAACGCTTATCTGGCAAACCAGCTTGAACCGATTCGTTTTCTCTCGCTGCCCGTGTCCATTGTGAATTACACCCAGTCCGTTATTCCCATTATTCTGGGTGTGTGGCTTCTGAGTTATGTACATCGCTGGGTGGATCGTTTTATTCCCGGTCCGGTCAAAGTCATCTTTACCTCGATGATTGTGCTAGTCATCACGGTGCCGATTCTATTAATTGCGATTGGCCCCCTAGGGAATTACATGGGCATCTATCTGGAAATGGGCACTTCTTGGCTCTTTGCCCATTCGGGTCCGTTAACCGGCATTATTCTTGGCGGCTTCATGCCTCTGATTGTTATGACGGGAATGCATTATGCGTTCTTCCCAGGCACCTTGCAGAATCTGAGCAAACTCGGATATGACGTACTTTTGCTGCCGATCAACCTGATAACTAATATGAGCCAGGCTGGTGCAGTCACAGCTGTTTTCCTCAAGACGAAAGATAAAAGAATGAGATCCATTGCTTTATCCAGTGGCATCTCCGCCTTGCTTGGTATTACTGAACCTGCACTGTACGGTGTCACCTTGAAGCTGAAAAAACCATTTTACGCTTCACTCATCGGTGGAGCAGCAGGGGGCGGCTTTATTACCGCAGTGGGTCTGAAATGCTTCGGTTTTGCTGTACCAGGATTGCTGTCACTTCCGTTATACATTGGCCCGAATGGTGGCATGTCCAATTTCTGGTATGCATTAATCGGAATTGGCATCAGCTTTAGCGTTTCCTTCGTGGTGACTTTGCTGCTCAAGTGGGATGAGCCAAATGCACACAATTCTGCCATGTCCGACTCAGCACAAACATTAACCGAACAGGAACAGGATACAACCACTGCCTTTTCTCAAGAAACGGTGGCACCTGTCACTGTACATTCCATTGAGGATAAAAAAGGGGAGGTGTTCAGCCCGCTCACTGGTGAATTGGTGCCGCTCGCAGAGCTTCCGGATCAAACGTTTGCCGAGGAATTGACCGGGAAAGGTATTGCCATTCGTCCGCAGGATGGACGTGTTACAGCTCCTTTTGACGGAACCGTCACGTTGGTTGCCAAAAGTAAACATGCGATTATGCTGACCTCTTCCAGTGGAATCGACATTCTCATTCATGTTGGACTAAACAGTGTGTCGCTCAAAGGGAAATTTTTTGACGTGAAGGTTGTTGCAGGACAAGAAGTGAAGAAGGGTGACTTGCTTCTGGAATTTGATATGGATGGCATTCAGGGTGCGGGTATTGACCTTGTGACACCAGTCATCGTAACCAATACGCCGGATTACCTCGATGTAGTACCTATTCAGGTGAAGGGGGTGATTCCAATGAATGAATTGCTTCTCCTCACCGTTCGTTAACAGCTTCATAAATACCATATACAACAAAAGGAGAGAAACAACATGACAAAAACAAATAAACACTTATTTCCTGAAGGATTTTTATGGGGCGGAGCTACCGCTGCCAATCAGCTGGAAGGTGCATATGACGTAGACGGCAAAGGACTCTCTACCTCAGACATGGCTCCATTCGTTCCACATGAGGAGCGCAATGGCAAGGATTTCACCTTCGACGTGGATTCTATTCAATTAGAAGAATATCTGAGCGGTAACACCAACGTATATTTCCCGAAACGCAACGGCGTGGATTTCTATCATCGCTACAAAGAAGACATTGCCTTGTTTGCAGAGATGGGTTTCAAAGTGTTTCGTCTTTCGATCGCGTGGACACGGATCTTCCCAACAGGAGAAGAAGCAGTTCCCAATGAAGCTGGTCTTGCCTTCTATGATAACGTGCTCGACGAACTCTTGAAATACGGCATTGAGCCGCTCGTAACGATCTCTCACTACGAGATGCCCGTTGAGTTAACCCGCAAATACAACGGCTGGGAAAGCCGCGAGATGATCGATCTGTATCTGAAATTTGCCAATACGCTGTTTGACCGTTACAAAGACAAAGTGAAATACTGGATTACCTTCAATGAAATGAATATGATGCTGACAAGTCTGTATACTGGCGGCGGCATTCTGGAAGATAAAATAAAGGGAAACCCGGAGCAAGTGGCTTATCAGGCAACGCATCATCAGTTTGTAGCTAGTGCACTGGCTGTCAAAAGCGGAAAAGAGAAAATGCCAAATGCTCAGATTGGCTGCATGATCTGCCGTCTGGAAACGTATGCTGCTTCTAGTAAACCGGAGGACGTTCTGCAGACGCTGAAGGAAGATCAGATGAACCTGTTCTACCCAGAGGTACAGGCACGGGGCGAATACCCATCCTATATGCAAAGATATTTTGAGGAAAACGGCATTGAACTGGTTAAAGCTCCTAACGACGATGCCATTATCCGGGATAATACCGTGGACTTTATTGCTTTCAGTTATTACATGACGTATATCGGAAAGTATGACCCGAATGACAACAGCAACTCAGGTATGCTGGTAAGTCAGATCAAAAACCCTCATCTGAAAGCTAGCGAATGGGGATGGCCTATCGATCCGATTGGTCTTCGCGTCGCGCTGAACCGATTGTATGACCGCTACCGGATACCGCTCTTCATCGTTGAAAACGGGCTGGGTGCTATCGACACACCGGAAGAGGACGGGGCAGTGCATGACCCTTATCGCATCAATTACTTGCGCAGCCACATCGAACAGATGAAAGAAGCTGTCGCTGACGGCGTTGAATTGATGGGTTTCACTAGCTGGGGACCTATCGATATCATTAGCTGCTCCACTTCTGAAATGGGCAAACGTTATGGTTTCATTTATGTAGATCAAGACAATGCCGGCAATGGTTCGCTTGAAAGAACTCGCAAGGACTCCTTCTACTGGTACAAACAAGTTATTGAAACGAACGGAGAAATCCTGTAATTATACAAAATTCTTACACGCCGCCCGTATGGGCGGTTCTTTATTTTACACTAGGGCGTGTCTTCAAACTTAAGCAAGCCACACCATAATGGATGCCAGGGCCAAAAAAGACTTGAACGTACACGCTAATTTATCAAAACGAGTCGCTAAACGACGATAATTCTTTACTTTAATAAAGAAGCATTCCACCAAATGGCGCTCTTTGTAACATCCCGATCATATTTTAGGGTTACTCGGCGATTTTCTTTCCGGGAATCACCGGTATGGCTTGTTGTTCCTTCAAAAAGGTCCGAATGGCATTCGTATCATAGCTCGCTGTTACGCCAGCCTGGAAGTCACTCACGGCCTACAAGTGTATTTTGCAGATCCGTATTCCTCCTGGCAACGGGGCTCGAATGAGAATGCCAATGGTTTCTTGCGAGAGTTTTTCCCCAAGGGAACAGATTTCGCACAAATCACAGATGAAGCCTTGGAGACCGCTCTGAGCTTGATCAATCACAGACCACGAAAATGCTTGGGGTGAGAACCGCTCACGAATCTTTCTCAGAGGAACTGTCGCACTTGGCTTGACAATCCGTCATATGAAAAAAAAATCAGAGAATATATTGAAAATAGTGTAATATAATGATAAATTAAGAGATTAGTTGTATATATTTGTAAAACAACTACAAAATTCTATTAGGAGGTAATGCTGTTGATTAATCAGACTTATGCAACACCTAAGTTAGTAAAGTTCGGTAAATCCAAGGACCTAATTCAGGGTGACTGTAATTGGGGGATAGAGAACTTTACAGTGGATAAAACAGGCTTTTATGAGTATATCCAGAGAAATTGCGTGGACCGAGCTAACTGTAATTATGAAACTGTTTGCGCAATTAAAGATCCGCCGGATACGTGTGCTAATCATGATAACTGTTAATGTTTAGTACCGAAGGATTATCGTGGATTTAATCTCGGTAGTTCAACAATTCATTCCTTAAATTTTGTGTGCGTACATCAACCCAGGTATTTACAAAGGGTTGCTAAGAGGAGCCGGTTGCCTGAGTACGATCTGGATCGTTGGCAAGGGTAATTCCCTCATACATAATCGCTCACAATGAGTTATCGAACCATTTTTATACGAAGTAAAACTGCTTACTTCTGTTTACATTTTGCCGTAAGATTCAGGTAGTTTGATTGACACATGCAAGTTTGATTAACTTGCATGTGTCAACTTATTATTGAATTTAATAATTTCGGGGTGGGAGAAAACAGTGAAGATTAATCCACACGTTAGAACAGTAGATGAAGATGGAGAGAAGGTACTATTTGATACCAAACGTGGCCTATTTTACGGCATAGATGAGATAGGTTCTGATATTTGGATGGGAATCGAATCTGGTCTAAATGTTAATGCTATTCTCACACTAATGCAGCACAAATATGCAGATGTTTCTAGACAACAACTATATATAGATATAGAGAATTTTATCGCTGAACTGAAACGAAATAAACTCATTAAGAAGAAATGAGGTAATTATCGTGAGTAAGTTAGAACTCGCTAAACTTTACATCTCACTATTTAGAATTGATCTAAGTTTACAGCTATTCGGATTCGAAAAATTGTTTCAAAGATATATGCAGCTGTATTCACTAGATAAAGTCAATTCACAAAAAACAAGGGGAAACAATTACATAGAAGATATCAATAAAATGTTGGAGAGCATTGATTATATTTGCACGGTTTACCCACGTTCAGCTCAATGTATGCATCGTTCTTTTCTCGGCTATCAATATTTGCGAAAAAAATTTCATTTGCCTGTAGAGTTAGTTGTTGGCGTTCGAAAAATGCCATTCAGTGCTCATGCATGGTTAGTGCTTAACGGTCAAAATATCAATGAAGATTCTCAGTATACTGATCAATTTCAAATTATCCTTTCAACGGAAGAAGGAGCACTATAGATGAAGTGGTTTGTTGTTGCTATTAATTTGGATGGGGCTCCTATATCCCCTTTTAATGAACATTCTCTTGTAGAAACGATACGCACTCCTTATAACGGAATTTGTTCTAAGCTGCAGCATGAATCAGCAATGTGTGCACTAATCATAGAGTCGACCTCGACTATTATGCCACAGCACATGTATACAATTCGCCGTCATCAGACCATCATAGGTGATATTCGTTTAGATAATAGAGATGTTCTACTAACGCGACTCAAAGATTTACATACAAGCAGAACGGAAATATTCAATGATTTGGAGCTCGCTTTAGAACTTATACAATTGAATGGTATTAGTATAGTCAACGATTTCGTAGGTGAGTTCAGTTTTGTTATTTGGGATGAACGTGAACGCAAGGCAATTGCTGTACGAGATCATACAGGAATGCGCACGTTATTCTGGACAAGACAACAAAATACCTTATGGATATCAAGTGATCTCTGTCTATTGAAGGATGTCTTTTCTCTTGAAAATGTAAATACTGAATATTTGATGGATTTCTATTTATATAATGGCCATATGGATGAATTAAATACACCCTATAAAGACGTGTACCGCTTATCAAGTGCATCTTGGTTGGAGATAAGCGTTGGTATGGTGAATATACATAAATACTGGAATTTATATGATCGATGTGATCAATTGCAATATCGCAATACTGAGGATTATCAATCACATTTTCGAGAGTTAATGGTGAATGCTGTGAAACGCAGAATGCTTCCTCCGGTTAAACATGCGGTTATGATGAGCGGTGGTCTTGATTCAACATTACTGTATGGCATTGCCAGAACGGAGATGCCAACGGTAAATACAATTCCAGTCAGTGGAGTTTTTGACCGCTGGCACGAGTGCGATGAGCGTGAATATATTTATGCTGTACTTGACTATTATAATAGTCGAGATGATATTTCCTTTGAAGTTTGTGATGATTACGGGACTTTCAACCAATTTCCAAATGGATATTTGTGGACATATGAACCGACTGTCACAGCAGCCTCTGCAAGTTTTACAGGAGCACTTATTCGTTGTGCTTCTGATACTGGAGCCAAGCAAATTTTTACTGGTTACGGAAGTGATCATCTGTTAACAGGTTCATTTCCGGTTTTAGCTGATATGTTAAAAAAAGGAAGAATATCCTTTGCGTTTAAAAAAGCATCAGAGTTAGCTGGTAGATTCAGACTCTCAACTCCAAAGCTACTGGTTCATTATGGTATAGGGCCTTTAATAGGCAGCGGATGGGCTAAAGAACTGCGTAGTAATAAACATAGCCAGTTCATAAAAGAACTTAAGCAAATTCCATCATACAATCAACAAGAGTACTACCAGCAGTTTAAAGGCACTACGGCTCACTTGTTCATGGACCGAGTGCTGGCTGCAAAGTATGGCGTCACAATGCAGCACCCATTTCTTGATCGCGATTTAGTCGAGTTTTTATTCCGTGTGCCAGGAGAAGTGAGATTTCAAAGTGATATGACAAAGCCCTTATTACGGAAATCAATGGGGAAGTATCTACCTAAGCAAATTATTGATCGTAAGAATAAAACGGGACACCTCCCACTTACACATGAGGGATTGAAACAAGTATGGAACAAAGTCATTCATGTAGCATCTAAAGGAAGGATACGAATATTGAATATATTGCCCCATGAAGAATGGTTACAAACATTGTATAAATTTCGACATGGAATGGTAGTGCGAGAAGATATGTGGGTTTTGCTCACACTTGAGTTGTGGTTAGCTAAACTGGAGGAGCAACTCAAAATAGATCTAGTGCATTAAAATTCAAGTAATAGGAGATGAGCAGGTGCCAGTAGCAATTTTAATTGTAATAACGGGTGTGTGTTCTGTTCTGTTATATTTTGTTCTAATACTTAAGATAAGGAGACATCATCGATATCTGATGGATTTACCGTCAGCAGAAATTATTCAAAATAAGTTGAAAACAGGATTTCGGGGGTTTATTTTTTGCCTAGACGTGGTTGGTTATCCTCAGTGTGCCAAGTGGATAGAACCTTTACAACAACTAATTAAAGAACAGGGATTGGAATTATTGATATTTGACGGACAGATTATCTTTACTGAGCGAATGGAGATTGCTCAAATGTTAAAAATTGAAAAGTACCCTTGTATCTTAGCAGTCAATACGTATGATCAATACAAAGAACAAATGTTTATTTATCAAATGCATATTGATCAGGATATTACTGCTATTCAACATTTTATATCGAATAAGTTGGGTGTGATAGCATCGTGATTATCAGTATTCTGATATGGTTGGTTTCGGTCGTTTTAGCTGCTTTATACTACAAAAGCTCTGTGCAAAAATTACGAACACCATATACTTTCAGTTACATCGTAAGTGAATATCAATTAGGCGCCTATCACATGCCACTAGCTATAGCAACAAAATTGGCACCATTACTGATTATAATTGAACTATTGACAGCAGTCTGGATTTTATTACCTTGGACACGGATTTATGGTTTCGTTTTAGGGGCCGCCTTACAGTTTGTTTTTTTTATTTTGATGTTTGCGAATAAAGGGAGAAGTTTCCCTTATGGTTGCGGTTGTTTTAAGATGAATGCGCCAAGCGTAATCTCAATTCGACATGTATGGGGGAATTTTGTGTTGTGTATTGTGCAGTTAATAATTACATGGATACTTGTTGTAGGCTAAAAGTTTTCAGCTTAAGAGGAAAACAATTTAACGTATAAAAAAGATGACTAGGTTAGTTGTAGTTTTATTGCGTTTAAGCATATGAGCTTTTCCACCCGCTTTGAGCAGCTGATACATTAATGATACTGATCAATACAACTCGCGTACGAGATGATACGCTGCTAGGCTTCATTTTAATTGTAAAGTCTGAGATTGATTAAATAATGAGCGAAGTGCTAGACATAGTTCAGTGTAGCGTTACAGATGTTAATATGGTGAGTAACATTTTTTAGAGAATCAATTCGAATTGATTATTAAGTCAGTAAGGAAGCTAGTATACGGTAACAAATAATGACAATTGGGATCTGGTTCTTAATCCAAGGCATAGCCGCACCAGAGTTAGGTAAATGAAATCCTTGAAATAAACAATTACCTTTTCTTTTCCTCGCACTGTTGGGTATTAGTAGGGTTTGTCAGGGACATCCTTTATCACTTGAAAAGGAGAAACGATTTCGTTTTCTTTAAATTGTTTTAGTCAACTAAGAAATAAGCCAAAACTCTAGCAAGTATGATTATATTGGAGGTCAGTGATGAAACGCTCTATTTTTGGGATTACGATGAGAATGTTATTTGCTAAGAAACAGCGACTCATTCTGACTTGTATCGGTATTGGTATTAGTTTCGGCCTAATTATCGTTGTAAGTTCTTTGTACGTTTCTATGGAGCGTTCTGTTCAAAAGACTATAGATAAGAAATATGGTACGTTTGATTTAATGGTTGGATACAGTCCGACAAATGGTGCGAAAGAAAAGAAATTCCTCGATAAAGATGAGATTTACAAATTAAGAAATCTAGATGGTGTCATTGATTCAGGTATAGCTATTATATTTCCAGAACTTGCAACAAATAGGTATAATTACCAAGATCGAAACAATGACGCTATCAACTATGTTGCAATTGAACCTAATTCATTAACTCGGAATTTTTATGGTTTCACCACAACTTTGGAACCTGATGACATGGTGATTACTGAAGAGGTAGCCAAAAAATGGGGAGTAAAGCAGGGAGACTCGAAGGAGTTCTCCATGAATAATGACATCGTTCTTGAAAAGACTGTCACTGAGATTATTCCTGAGTATGAATCAGGTTCAGCAGTGATTCTCAATATAGATGCCATACGCGAAGCATATTCATTAGGAGAAGTCGCCAATACCGTATACCTTGATGTAAAAGACGGAATATCTGATAAGGCTGTTGAGGAAACGATTCGATTAGAAATTGATCCTGATATGGATATATCTCTTCAGTCACAGGACAATGGTGTGATAAAGCAACGTATGATGTTTAGAATTATGACTATCGGATTAGGAGGTATACTGATACTAGTCAGTATATTGTTCTTGTCTAGTAGCTTTAAACTGATGTTGCTTGGACGAATACGGGAATTATCCACATTTCGGATGGTTGGCGCTAGTCGTAGGGTTATCTATAAAATGGTTATGATGGAAGCGGCAGTGATAAATGTGTTAGGTATTGCGCTCGGTGTTGGTATAGGTGTTTTATTCTGTAGTGTTTCAACAAAATTTATTGACTCGATGATGGGGTTTACCGTGGATAATGTAGAAATAAACCCTAAATTAATCACTACCATCGCTGTTGTCGGATGGTTAGTTTTGACATTGTCTGTTATGAGAGTTGCAGTAAATGCTGCTGCAGCTGCTGCTCCACTTGTTGCTGTTCGGCATAGCGAACAACAGGGATTAAGTAGATTAAATGCCTGGTGTGCAGGAATTCTATTCGTTATCGGATGTTTAATTTTAGTTCTATCCGGACTAGGCATTATTGGTAGCGATGTACGGTTGCTCTTTACACTTATAGGAGGACTATTAGCAGCTGGAGGATGTATCGTTGGTACAGGTTATTTGATACCTATCGTCTCTCACTGTAGTGGTTGGTTCTTTCGTAAGTTCGTAATTGCTGAGGCTTTTTATGCAGTGAAGCAATTCGTAGCGTTACGTAGGCAAAATTCGTTCATCGTTATGTTACTAGCTAGTATCGTAACTGCATTCATTGCCATTCCAACTTTTATTGAAAATTTCAACCGTGCAAATGTAGAACAAGTTAGGCGTGAGCATATTACACCTATCGTGATTGAGAAGAAACGTGATGTAATGTCTTCTAACATAGTAAAACAAGTGCGTCAAGTGAAAGGCGTTAGTAATGCGCTGCCCGTGGGATCTTTCCATGCTGTGCTTCTTGGGGATATGAATTATGAGCGAGCGGATCCAAACTGGTTAAAGCAGAACAGCAGTTCACCAGAATATTATAAAAAAGGTACACCATTATATGATACGTATGGTTATCAGTGGTTAGGAATTGCACTGACCGATTTAAAGCTGATGCAGCAAATGGGTTTACTAAAAATCGATTATAAAGAACTACCATCGGGGATAGTCATACAACCAGAGTATGCTGGGCATATGGGAATAGGCTTAGGTGATAAGGTGTCTTTGCAAAGAACTAAACTAGGTGAAAGGTTGGAACAATATGAATTGCCCGTAAGCGGAGTGACAGAGCTAACTTTTCTTACAGAAGAAACACTGGTTTTGTTAGATATTAACAATCCAAAGGGATCATGGATTGAAGGCGATAACAAAAATAATTCTAAAGGGATTTCGCCCAAAAAGATTTATGTGCAAGTTAGCGAAGGTAGTGATATTACAAGTGTAAGGATTTTGTTACAGGAATTACTAAAAGATGATCCGTTGATTAAGGTTACTGATCTAGATTCAGAGTTATTACGAATTGCAGAACAATCCAGAGAGCAATATACTATTTTATGGACAGTAATGGTGATATTTGTAATTGTGGGTATTGTGGGCATAATGAATACACTTGGTGCAACATTTCATTCACAACGTAGGGAGTACGCCATACTTCGAGCAATTCGGTTAACCACAGCGAAGCTTAGATCTGTGATTATCGTACAAGGCTTATTGTATGCAGTTACATCCATTGTTATAGGAATTATATCCGGAGGTTGGATTATCGTTGGATTATTTACTGGAACGGATGAATTCAATGGATGGACGATCAGGTGGTATACTATTGCTTTGCCTATTATCGTTGTTGGCGTTATTTCGCTTCTTATTTCGTTCTTATATGCTAGACAGATTGGACTGAATTCTATTACTGAGGAATTAAAGGTCGAGTAGTCGGAGGTAGCTTGTATGGATTATTTAGCACTTATTATGCAAATTGCACTTGGCTTGATGTTGCTGTTATCTGCGATGTTGAAACTATTATCGCTAGGAAGTCTGCTGGATATTATGAACTTACTAAGGTTAACTCCTAATAAGTTAAATAAATTGATTGCTGTTTTACTCGTCTGTACAGAACTTGTAACGGGTAGCTTGGTGCTATTTGGATTTCTAGCTCGATTAGCAGCGATTGTAGGTAGTTTGCTATTTGTCGGCTTTATTGGGTTGCATTCGTATGCATTAGTTCGAAAGATAGATATGACTTGTGGTTGTCATGGAAAATGGATGAGTACAAGGCTGGGTAAGGCAGGTCTTGTGCAGAATAGTATCTATCTTATATATGCTATACCAATTATTATCTGGTCAACTCAACCATCGTTGTCTCTATTGAATGCTATCTCTGTTCAACAATTTTTTACATTGATATTGTTACCTGCGCTGTTGTTACTAGTTATTAGTATATGTACAACTGTGTATTCATTTGAGAGGCCAACCAAGTAGCAGAAGCTTAGTGAGGTGGATACTACTGTGAAGATGGAATGGAAGGAGGATACTTTATGCCAATTTGGCAGCAATCAATGTTAGCGATTTGGCTAGGAATTGCTATTTTATTCATGTTGTTTTTCCGATTATGGAGGTTATCACATCGAGAATTTTCAGAAGAAGGTTTATTACCTGGGTTGTCTATCCCTCCAGTACCTGTTTATTCACTTACTAATGATGAGCTGCAGCCGTTTTCTACTATCTATGAAGCAACAGAAAAGCGTCATACTGTTTTGTTAGTTGTTGATTATGGATGCACATTTTGCCGTGAAATGATGGCGATTGTACCTAGGATAGCAAAGACATATTCCCACATGTCAATTAGATTGATAATTATGGATAACGATGTAGAGCAGTCGGAAATGATGTGGACTTTAGCAGGACGAGTGTTGCCAGCTGTTAGAGTAGCCTCACAAATTGAAATCATAAAGAAATGGCGTGTACACCGCTTTCCATTTGCTTATGTAATAAATGAACAAGGGGTCATAGTAGCACGCCAGTCAGTTAACAAGGAGAAAGTTGAACACTTCTTAGATCAACTTGTAAAACAAGAGACCAAAATTGTATCGGGGCGTAGCCATTATGAAGTCAAAAACTGATCTTAACAAGGTGGGTCTAAGAACCTCTTTGTATAACTTATGGAAAATTACCAGTGTCATGTGGCAAGTACGACCTGTGGGAGTAACATGCTGGGTACTACTATTGATGTTAATTTCAACAATACCTGCAATGCAAATTTGGTTACAGAAGGTATCAATAGATGCCATTAGTACATCTACTGCATATGCTGCAAATTTATTGCCAATATTAGTACTCGTTGCTTCGATATACGTACTAAATATTATTAATAGTATTTTGTCGGAGACAAGTGAATATTTGTTTAATATTGCAAAGGAAGATACGAACTTTCACCTTAAACGTAGCGTCTTACACAAGTCAATAAATATTCCTTATTACTATTATGAAGATGCTCGATTTTATGATGAATTAAGTATGGTGTCACAAGCATTAAGCCGAAGCGGGGCAGAGGTTATTCGCAGTGCCTTTACTTCATTAAGTAACGTTGTTTCGTTAATTACAGTAGTAGTGATGTTAAGTATTGTTCATTGGAGTCTGCCTCTGTTGCTCATTGGCTCTACCCTTCCTGGTATTATCATTTTACTAATAGCCAAGAAAAGACGGTATCGTTTAGCGGTGGTGACGACTCAACAAGGAAGGGAAATTGACTACACGTTTAAACTTATGCTGTCCAAACAAGGGGCAAAAGAAATTCGAGTATTCCAGTTAGGGGATTTTTTAATCGAACGTTGGGCGAATTTATTTATTAATGTTCGAAATAAAGTCTTGAAACAGTACGCTAAAGAAGGGAAAGGACGCATTGTAGGTGTACTCATATTGCAATTATCTGCATTAGCCGTAGCCATTATGCTTGTGATGCAAATCAATAAGAACGTGTTAACACTCGGAGATTATGTGGCGTTAATGAGTGCAGTTTTAATTGTGCAAGGAACAATGGGAAGTATTGGTGCGAATCTAGGTCAAGTGTTGGAAATGAGCTCATTCATTAATCATATTTATCAATATTTAGCTCTTCCTGAGATTCCTAAAACAGCGGGCGAATTAGAGTTCCCGAAGGACTATAAACAACTAAGTGTGAGCGGATTACATTTTACTTATCCGAACACAGAACATAAGGTACTATCGGATGTTTCTTTTACGATTAAACGCGGTGAAACAATCGCTATTGTTGGAGAAAATGGTGCAGGTAAGACAACACTCATGAACTGTTTACTCGGCTTATATTCGCCATCACAAGGAAATATTTATATTGACCAAGAACCATTGCAAAGTTTCAGTAATGACAGTTACCTGAAACATGTATCGGCAGTTTTTCAACAGTTCGTACAATATAATTATTCTGTCCATGATAATGTTGCTTTTGGAGCAATGCATAAACATTTAAGTCAAGATGAGACGTTAGATGCACTGACAGCAGTAGGGTTAACCGAGATGGTTCATCGCTTGTCCGAAGGAATGGGTACGCGTCTGGGATCGGAGTTTACTGGTGGAGTTGAATTATCAGGAGGACAGTGGCAACGCATAGCGATTGCACGTGCTGCTATTAGAAATGCTGAAATATTGGTTCTTGATGAACCCACATCAGCACTAGATCCTTTAGCAGAACTGGAGATATTTCGAACTTTTCAAAATTTAGCATGCGGTAGAACTGCATTTATGGTCTCTCATCGCTTAGGTCCGGCACGTCTGGCAGATCGTATCCTTGTATTGAAAAACGGTGTATTGGTTGAGCAAGGAAATCATGATGAATTGATCCGATTAGATGGTGAATATAAAGCGATGTTTCAGGCACAGGCAGAGTGGTATCAAGAAGATAGCGTTTATGATGTTGTTGGTTAGACATTGATATCGATGAAAAAGATACAATGGGGGGGGAGTACTCGTGGGAAATTCAATATTAGCTGTAAGAAATCTTGCAAAAGTTTATGGGCAAGACGACAATCAAGTCGTCGCGCTAGACCATGTAGACTTAGATATGTCAGCAGGAGAGATTGTCATGTTAATGGGACCAAGCGGATCAGGTAAGACAACGCTGTTACAACTCCTAGGAGGGCTTGAACCGCCTACTGAAGGTAAGATCAAGGTTAAGGATGGAGAATGGCAGAACTTCTATCGCGAACCAGAAGTCTCCCATTATCGGAGAGATATGATTGGATTCGTGTTCCAATTCTTCAATCTAATTAGCGCCTTAACAGCAGAAGAGAACGTAGCATTACCGCTCATTCTGGCAGGACAACCCAAGAAGAAAATTAATGCCCTAACAGAGGAAATGTTGCATCTAGTAGGATTGTCAGAACGAAGTAAGCACCGTCCAACGGAGTTATCTGGAGGGCAGCAACAGCGCGTTGCTATTGCGCGTGCATTAATTAATAAACCAGCTATACTGCTTGCAGATGAGCCAACAGGCAATCTGGACTCTCGTAATTCAGCAGACATACTAGATTTGCTTCTCAGTATGCGAGAAAAGCTTGGCCAATCAATGCTCATCGTTACTCACGATCCGTATGTTGCTACATATGGTGATCGCGTTGTTCTATTCCGCGATGGTCGAATTGTGGATGAGTATGGAGCTAAAAATATTGTTGGAGAAGATCGAAGTGCGCGTTCATTATATATTATGGAGCGTCTACAAGCAATTACTAATGACCCACGCAGTAAGCAGATGTAAATAAATAGAGATAGGCTGAAAAGCAAAGTTAATTATTGGGGAGGACGTAATTATGGGGAATGTTGTGTTCTTTTTAAAGACAGTCCGCTGGATAACTGTTGTTATAGCTACAACAGTTATTGTCAGTTTGTTGACGTCTTGTTCTATGGGCCAAGTCAATATTGATGAACAAATTCATTCAAGGGCCAAGAATATTCAACAATCTATGGACCATCCAGCATCCTGGGAATCCATCGTTTCTTCTGGTCTGCATGAAGATTTAATAATTAATAAAGATTTTGAAGCGATTGTAGCTTTGGGAGTCGCTGCGTTGCCTGAACTGATACGGTTTTTAGAGCATTCAGATCAAGATATCTTCATTGAGTATATCTATGCCTTAGCTCTTGAACGCATATCAAAAGTGGATTTAAAAAAAGAGATGGATTGGCACTCCAGAAAAGAATTTCTAACAACATATAAGGCCTATCTAAAAGAAATCCCCAACAAGGTACAGAGGATTGCTGATGAACCAATCAGTGATACTAAAAAAAATGATCAATTAAAGGCTTTAGGCGCTCCAGCTATTCCATATCTGTTTGATGTCATTGATAATGGACATCAGGAATTATCTCCAGCATTCAATTATTTAACAAACAATGAATCGAAGGGTGATATTCAGAAGTGGGGCATTGATAATGTAGATCAGCTGAATTTGCTTATCAATTTCGTCGAAATGTACAAACATTGAATTTGAGCAATCTGCTAAATTGGAGCAACTTAATTGTATATTCAGATAGTTTTTTTATTAAACCGATTAAGTCAAGCGGTTATTTAAACCTCATCGTAAGGTTCATGAAATTGGTTAACAAGCCTTGAGCATTAATTCTTTTAAATGTTGGGGTTTGAAAGGATGTAGTGAGTGTTTTTTCGACGAGCAATTCTATGATAGTCGGCGTTCTACTACGCTTCAACTGAGATAGGGTCTGAGGCAGGTACAGTTACAAAAAGGCTTCAAATGAATCCCATAGCGAAAGACAAGTAATCGTTATGAATAACCATTGAGCTACTGAAATATAGCTCGATTTATTACTTGGTTACAAACTTACCACCAATGACAGCAGAAAAAGTATTTTTTAATGCGAAGGGGAAAGACCGGAGCAGTTTCATCACTGGAAAGGCTACGTTTAATTCAAAAGGAACCGCGAGCTTTACATATAAGGACGATTATAACAATGGGAAAATGACGATAAGCGTGAAAAAGGAAAGCATTACCGTGACTTGGTCCGGAAAAGAAACATCGGATTACTCTTTTCCTAAGGGAACATTTAAGTTAAATAAGAAGGTGGATCTTTCATCTGAGGAGTCCAAGAAATTAGGGGGGGTTCTTAGCAACTTCACTGAACTACAACTTTACAAATTTGATGCGAAGAAAGTAAGTAATCCCGATCTCATTCGCTTCGGGTTATGGCATAACTACATCAACAATTTCAACTCCAGAATAAGTTCATTGAACGGAAAGCTCTATATATCTAAATCATCTGTGGAAAGCTCCATATTAAAGTATTTCAATATCACATTCAAAAATCATCGCTCTGTACTCAATCTGAAATACAATGGAAAAGGGTACGTCTTTGATGGTGCAGATGGAGAAAAAGTCTTATATGTTCAGGTAGATGAACTTTACGATATGGGAAGCAACCAATACAGAGTGAATGGACATTTATATGATCCGGAAGATTCTAATGACATGAATGTCAGCCGCGTTGATGCTACGGAGAAGAAAGTAAAGACAGGTAAGGAGCCATTCCTGTAATGAATTAAATTGAGGTTTGATTGAAAAAAGCACCAACTGTATACTGAGAAACGTTCCGTCCAAAGAACAATTCCAGCACAGGAGGCCTCTATCATGAAGTATAAGCAATCGAAGAAACAGAATCAACGGATTACACGAATTTCCGACAAGACCCTTGTCGTAGGCGCAGACACTGCTAAAGAAACCCATGTGGCCCGCGCCATCGACTTTCGGGGGATTGAGCTCAAATTGTAACTCGGCAATCTCATTTAGTATGACTCGAATAGCGCCTGTGCTTCCCGCCGTATTAAGACCAATATCCCCCACTGCTGTAGGGATAGAAGCTGGGAGAGTGACTGATATAGACCCTCCATAGCTTGCATTTTGACTTGATCGTGCAGCAAGAAATAGAGTCATATAGAATACACCTCCAATATGTTCTGATCATAGTTTATGAGAGTATTCGCTAAGTTCTTCCTCAATATGGTAATTATCTATAACAGATTTAAGAGCATTGAAGTTCGGTCTGCAAATAGCAGGTGCAGGGGCTAACCCTAGACTGCGATTGAAAGGAACTGTTGCTGTACAGTTACCGCTGACTCTGGTTGGTACTACAATTACCATAGTAAGAGGGACTTTGGCCACAGATCCGGTTTTATATACTCAGCAACATCCACATTCGGGTTGAGCATGCTGCACCTCCAATCATCACATTCTCAGAAGTTGATTTTCGATCCACCAAAATTACCCAGCAAGTTAACCTATACTGCATTTGTCAGCTCAACTTGCTGGGTACAGTTCGTGTAGGTCCTGAGAACTATGATGGACTTTTTGTTTCCGACCGATTTGCACATGTGATATTTCTTAGTTCCCTAGAAGCTTCATACCAGTAGGGCCTTTTTTTAGTTTGTTTTGTACAGATATTGAATTGATGCATATCATATTAAGGTAGACATTGAGTCTACCTTCTGTGGTAAAGGGTTATCCCGCCGATTCACCCCCGGCGGGCGATGTTATTGTACAAGCTAATCTGGTGAGCAGCTAATTGCGGCAGCCAGCTACTAGTCAGTTGTCTTTTCATTAAGCTAACGGAAACGTTAGCTTAATGAAAAAAAGAATCAACGTGATCAACTGCGGTTTACAACTAACGATGACAATAGGGATCGTTGCAGAAATGCTAACGATCCTTTTTTGTATACCTTTACGGAGGTTAAAGACAATCCCACGCTTTATGAAAATATGAAAATAAGTCAAACAAGCTAATGATACCCAGTGAACTCCCTCTACATCATTAGCTTGTTTTTATCTAGAAAAGTTTCACTCAAAAAGAAAATAAATACACATAAAACCAATATATAATAGAATAATCTTAGATAAATAGTTATTATTGTTTTTTTTGTAATTTAAACAATAAATTTCATTTATCAAATTCTAAAGTATATTGAAAGGACTGATGCCATGTTATAAGCGAGAATTCACTACCTCGTGATTTTTGTTCTAATTATGTACCATGCTATATTATCGCTAAAAGAGCTTAGTATGGAGGATATAAATGTTAATTTTAAAAAAAAATGAACTTACAGGACACGATGTCTTTGAATTTATGCAAGGGCAACTAAATAGAACACATTGGCTAGAAAGTTCAATTTACATGACAGAAGAAGTAATAGGTGAAACAGGGTTTGTTGAAGTATTGACCACTACTTTAGTGGATTTTAACTATTACGGTCCCACAGAAGTTAGAAAAAACGATTGGGAAAATATCAAACAAATTGTACTGTCATCTGATTCTATATCAATGAAACAACTATTAACAGAAATTGATGAATGGGCAATTGTCTGCTTCAAGAACTACCCTTGCTTCACTATATGCGGAGTGTAATCTAAAATTAAGAAGTGTTCTATGAATGAATAAAAAAATTATTAGTTCTCTTTTGGCGCTTATATTGTTATTTTCCATCAGCACATCTGTATTTGCAGAGGATCTTGCTTCTAATACTAATGATCCCTATGCACCAACAGTTACATATGAACAAAATGGAAGCCTTCGAGCTCCCAATGGAATACCGATTACAGTATCTCCTTCTTACAGTAGCTTGGGAGTGTTCGTTGGGAATATTGGTGTAGATGCATTGGATAATGTAACAGTGAGTGGTACCGCAACTGATTATGGCGCTTTAGCTCCTAAATCAGGAAAAGTACCTGCAGTAGTTGGAAAAACATTTGTTTGGAACGTACCTATGACTAAAACGACAATGGTCTACGATGTTAAAATAAAAGTTATTGACGGTAGCGGCACGAGGAATTTAACAGGTAATGCCCGATTGGAGTATTCAGAAGCACAATTGGCTTCTCTAAATTGGCATAAAGGTTCATTTGTCGATCGTAGGAAGTCTCTAGATCACCACTTTGATAAGCATAAGGGTGAAGTAGGTGCAAGAAATTTATATGCATATTTATTAGATGCTGGTACTACTAGAGAAGATGCTATAGCAAACCCCAATGATTATAATGAAACTGAAAGTTTTGGCGCAACTCGCGCACATAAATACAAACACAAAACTAATGGAAAGTTTGTAATTTTAGCTGATTCCGGAAAAGGAATCTTAAGTTTCGGTAGGTAGTTCTAAAATCTTAAATAGCTAGCCACCATTCTTGGATCGTTGCAGATATGCTGACGATCCTTTTTTTTGTATACCTTTAAGGACAGAGAAAAGAAGCTTAGTGTTAACTAAGCTTCTTTGAAAAAGGCGATTTATTGGGATTATGCTTTAATCTGCATTATACAAAACTCTATGAATACCGTCTTGTACTTTGTTGCTATGTCTCATCTCAAAATAGATAAGACTCAGTAAGACAGTTTTCAGCACTAGGGCATGTCTTCAAACTGATTAAATGGTAATAGATGGGTTAATTATTTTAAATGAATACACGATACGAAATTCACGAGAGACAATGGCGGCTAATTCAAGATTTGTTTCCACCTGAACGAAAACCACAAGGAGGACGTCCCGCAGTGGACAATCGAATCATGTTAAACGCGATGCTATGGGTAGCTCGTTCAGGTGCCCCTTGGCGTGATCTGCCAGACCATTTCCCCAATTGGAAATCCGTCTACACCCGCTTTCGGCGTTGGCAGAAAGCGGGCATTTGGGATGAAGTGTTAAAGCATGTTTCCCTAGATTCTGACGAGGAAAGCGTGATGATTGACGCCACGATTGTGCGGGTTCACCAGCATGGATCAGGCGCAAAAGGGGGCAAAGCAAGCAAGCGATCGGACGTTCCCGGGGTGGATTAAGCACGAAAATTCATGCGGTAGTTGACGCGTTAGGAAATCCACTGCGCTTCGACTTGACTGGAGGTGAAGCGCATGACTCCGTCCAAGGTTTCAACATCCTTAAAAGCATGATACTGACCCGGAAGCAAGTCCTAGCCGATCGAGCGTATGATACGAATGCCATTCGGGCCTTTTTGAAGGAACAACAGGCCATACCGGTTATTCCCGGAAAGAAAAATCGCCGAACGACCCTAAAATATGATCGGGATGTCTACAAAGAGCGCCATTTGGTGGAATGCTTCTTTAATAAAGTAAAGAATTATCGTCGTTTAGCCACTCGTTATGATAAATTAGCGTGCACGTTCAAGTCTTTTTTGGCCTTGGCATCCATTATGGTGTGGCTTGCTTGAGTTTGAAGACACGCCCTAGTCAAATCAGGAATAATTATGTAAACTTGTGATATTCAAACAAGAGGAGTGAATTCAATGTCTAACAAGGTGATTTTGCTTTAGGTTCACAGAAGGATATTTGCGTTACAGGGATTCCTTTTGTGGACATTGCAGTGCGGGAAACCGTCTAAACAATGTTTACTGGAGGAGATTATTATTAATTTTAACGAAGCTGTTAACATCAGCAATACACATGTACTGACGCTAGTACCCCAGCTGTTTCATCTGGAGGGTTACAATATTCAGCTTATTCCGCCTCATGAGGGTGGACGTAATGTCGTTTACACTTGCGAGCAAGAGGGGCGTGAATCGCTAATTCTACGGGTGTCTTTTTTGCCTGACAGAAAGCGGGAAGATTACATTGCCGAACTGGAGTATGTCCGGTATCTGTTTGAGCACGGTGCAAGTGTCTCGAATGTAGTGAGCTCGAAAAAGGGTTATTTGTTAGAAGAGATCACTTATGATGAGCATACGTTCTTTATCTGTATGTTTGTGAAGGCCACAGGGAAGTTGCTGGTAGAAAACCATTATCAGTACCGTGAAGGGGTCCCACTTAGCGAATACTATTATAATAGCGGAAAAGTTCTGGGCAGAATGCATCAATTATCGAAAGGGTACACTCCCGTGCATCGCCGGCATCATTTGATTGACAATTACAGCGGTGAATATATCGATAACCTGGTACCTGAATCATTCCCTCTGCTTAAGGAGAAGATGGTTGAGCTTCTGAATACCTTACAAGGTTTGGATACAAACCAAGAGATATTCGGCATGATTCATTTCGATTATAATGACGGGAATTACTCGATCGATTTTGATACCGGTCAGATCACCGTGTATGATTTTGATAATTCATGCTTCGGTTGGTATATGTATGATCTGGCAGATCTATGGACACACGGCGTCGGCTGGATTCAATTTGAGCCGGATGCGGATAAACGCAAACAGTTCATGGATGACTATTTCCAAACCGCCCTCGCTGGATATACTTCCGAAACCAAGATCGAAGATTCGATGCTGGAGAAGCTGCCTTTATTTATTCAAGTCACTCTCTTGGAGAATATTCTAGGTCAATTTGAGGAAATGCAGCGTGCTGGCGAAGAACCGGAAGCTAACGAAGAACTGTTGTATCTCATTAAATGTCTGGAAGAGGATATACCGTATAAAGGATTTTTCCATGAGATGTATTCCACTGAAGCTCCTTTTGAGTATGAGGGACGCTGAAGGGACCTTTACGTAAACTAAGCCATGAATAACCAAGGATTCATCGAGTGTGGAGGCAGCCGGATCGACCGGGTGCCTCTTTGTTTGTCTGCGGCATGTTATTCAAATTTGGAAGGAGGCACGTTGTAGAATTTTTTGAATGCTTTGGAGAACGTAAAGGGATCGGGATAGCCCAGAAATCCGGCAATTTGCTGGATCGTATATTTTTTCTCGTACAGATAGTCTCTGGCCCGGTTCATTTTGATCTGATTGATGTACTGCCCCGGTGTAATACCCAGAATTTTCTTGAACAAAGAAATAAAATATTTCTCTGAGACGCCGGCAATGTCTGCAAGCTCATTAACTCGGATGGCACGATGGAGATTCGCATCCACGTAGGGAAACACATTCTGAAGAACCTCCAAACTTCCTTCGATTTTCCTCAGTTTTCGGTCTTTCAGAAACACACCATGATACAGGCCTTGCCTGTATAATTCAAAAATTTTGGCGATGACGAGAAGCAGAGAGGCTTTCAAGTAAAGTGGACTTCCGGAAGCACCGCTACTCTGCTTGAACCTTCGATAGGACGAAGTGAACAGCGTTGATTCCTCTTGAATCAGATTGCCAGATACAATGCCAGGGAGTTGAAACTCGCCGAGAATTCGCTTTTGCTCAGCGATGCTGAAATCAAAATGCATGTATATGAATCGGCACAACTCTCCTGTCGTGGAAGCAGTGTAGGGCATATCCGGATAAAAAAACACCACGTCACCCGGTTCTGCCTTATGCTCGATTCCATCGATGGTAATCTGCACGGAGCCTGCTGTAATGAACCACAGATCATAATCGGAATGAGACTTGTGTTCCGTCCAAGTGCTGTCGTGCGTTTGTTCCAAATAAGAGCTCATGCGAAGTGTGATATACTCCGAAAGTTCATCGATTATACTCATATTCACAGTTCCTGCATGCATCTAATCCAAACCATTCCTCTCTACTTTATGACATCCTTTATATTTTACTATCATAACAAAGGTTTTTCTTCTTGTTAATCATCGTACTATATGACATGCATTGAAAACTATCACACATTCCGATTCCAGCCCACTCACCTATAATGAACTTATATCGTTACGAGGAGGGGTTATTGATGAATGCTACAAGTACACAGCATCCAAAGGTAGTCGTTATTGGGGCGGGCAGCCTGTTTTTTGGTCGTCAGTCCATCTGGCAGATGGTTCACTCCCCATATTTGAATCAGGGAACGTTGGCTTTGGTGGATACGGACGAGGAACGGCTCTCGAAAATGGTAACACTAGCGGAAATGGTCGCCAAGGAGAACAACGTATCCCTAAAGATTGAGGGTTCAGTGGACCGCAGACAGGTACTTCCGGGAGCCGACTTCGTTGTGCTCAGCTTTGCGGAAGAATCGGTGAAATATCGGGGCATCGACTGCCAGGTTTCTCTAAAGTATGGGATTCGCATGTGTTCCGGCGATACGATTGGCCCTGGAGGAATCTTTCGCGCGATGCGGGAGCTACCGGTTATTATGGAATGCGCCAAAGACATTGAGGAGTTGTGTCCGGATGCGTGGGTGATCAATTATATTAATCCGTCCACCGTGCACGGTATCGCTCTACATCGTTATGCACCCAATCTCAAATCATTTGCGCTGTGCGATAGTCATCATATGCCGCATAAGAAAGCCTATTATGCCGTACGAGCCGGAATCATCAAAAATACAAGCCAGTTCACCGCAGAAATAGACCAGAAATTCGATTTTCGCATCGCTGGTGTCAATCATTTCACTTGGCTGCTCAAAGCAGAGTATGATGGAAAAAATGTGATGTCCACAATCGCAGAAGCCATGCGCAAGATGGCAGGTGAGGAGAATAACGGCGGCGATCGCGGCGCAAAAGCTCTGTATAACGATGCGATTACCTACGAACTGTATGATATTTTCGGAATCATTCCCACTTGCACAGCGCATACGAAGGAATACGTGCGGTATTGGCAGGGTCTTGGCAAAACTTCGGACACTATTCCGCCGTTATCAATCTGGGAGACAGAGGACAGGTATCAGCGCCACGATGAGATGTGGCAGCAGGTCGATGACTTCCTTACAGGAAACATCCCGATTGCCGATTACATGAGCACCTTCGGACCGGATCATGCGACCGACATCATTGAGAATATGGTGGGGAACTTGGGCAAAAAGTTCTTCATCAATACGCTCAATCAAGGCGCGGTAACCAATATGAATAACGATTCGTTCCTGGAACTCCTGTGCGATGTAGATATGGATGGAGTGAAGCCACTCCATGTAGGCGAGATGCCACGTGGAATTAGAGGTATGCAAGAACTTGTACTGGATACGCATGAGCTTACGGTTGAAGCTGTTCTGGAACAGAGCTACGAGAAGCTGAGAAGGGCGATGCTCACTGACCCGCTCGTGAGTTCCATCAGTGACGCGGACAAGATCATCCATGAATTGTTGGAATTGGAGCGTAAGATGATTCCTGACGTTTGGTACAAGGACAGACTGCAGTATAGCTAAGAATAAGATAATGATAAAGATAAAGACCACGTTGGCTCCTTCAAAGGACTAACGTTGGTCTTTGTTTTTTATCATTTATCCAGACTTCCTACTCCACTTTAAACAATCCAGCATGGTCTTCATAGTACGAAGTAATAAAATCACGAAATTCTCCAACAGCAGGAGATAACCATTTTTGTTTGACCCAGGAGAGGCTAATTGGATATATCGCGGAATCATCAGCAATTTTTACATAACTTAACCCCAGTGTTCTACATACGGAGATCGGAAGCAACGCAACACCCTGGTTAAGTCTAATAATTTCGAGCAGGGTATGAGAATCGACCTCAAATGCATGATTGGGCAGGAAACCTGCTTTTTCACAGAGCATGGTGGTAAATCGGCTGTACTCTTTATTATCTGCAAGGGAAATAAAGGGCTCATTTGCAACAACACTTAATGAAATGCTTGTCTCTCCGCCGTATGCATGATTCGTGGGCACAACCAGAACAATGTCCTCCTCAACAAGAACAACACTCTCAATCTCCTCATCCTGAATCGGATGCCCCGTAATCCCCAAATGCATGTCGCCTTTCTTCAAACCTGTAATAATTTCACTGCGGGTTCCAATACCCTGATGAAGCTTGGTTTCGGGGGAACCGTTGATGTAGTCACTAATGAGGCCAGTGAGAAATCGGGTATTCGTAATTGAGATCCTGATTGTATTGGATATTTGCTGTTCCTCCGTTTTAATCTCCATCTCTGCATTTTCAATTTCAATAAAAATCCTGTTCACATGTTTCAATAAAATTTCACCTGAGGAATTCAATTGAATGTTTCGTCCTCTCCTATGAAATAGAGGAGTACCCAGTTCATCCTCAAGTCTTTTAATCGTCAAGCTCAGGGAAGGTTGAGCAATATTCAATTGCGCAGCTGCCTTGGAGATGTGTTCAGTATAGGCAACAGTCTGAAAATATTTGAGCTGAAGCAATTCCATTTATCTGCACTCCTTATTTATTCTGATAAATATATATAGTACTTATTATGTATTATATTAAATTGAAATATTGATGTAGAATTTTTTTATGAGATACAGATCAAATTTTAAATAACAAAATTCAACTAAATTTATAAGGTAGGTGTCTTTGATGAAAATCGATGTGAATAACATAGCTAAAAATCTGAATACACCCCTAACGGCTCCGGCATACCCGATGCCACCGTACAGATTTGTGAATCGTGAATACTTGAATATTATTTACAGAACCGATGAAAAAGCGTTGCGGGCGGCCGTACCAGAACCACTAGATATTACGGAACCACTGGTTAAATTCGAAGTGATGTGGATGCCGGATGTTTCTGGACTGGGTGCTTATACCGAAGCTGGACAAGTTATCCCTGTGCAATTCAATGGGGAGGAAGGCGATTATGTGCATTCGATGTACGTAGACAACTTCCCCGCAATTGCGAGTGGTCGAGAGCTCACCGCCTATCCGAAAAAGTTGGGCACACCCAAGTTGTATACCGATTCAGATACACTAGTTGGCACACTAGATTATGGAACGCTGCGTGTAGCCACGGCAACGATGGGATATAAACATGTGGAGATGGATAAAGAGTTGGCCAAACGTGAAATATGCCGACCTAATTTTATGATTAAGATTGCTACGGACTATACCGGGAATTTAAGAATATGTGATCTGATCCGTACTCAAATTACGGACATCGAAGTGAAGGAAGCTTGGACAGGACCTGCCCGACTTCAACTGTTCGAACATGCGTTGGCACCTCTTGCAGATCTGCCTGTGTTGGAAGTGGTGTCCGCTTCTCATATCCTTACCAACCTAACCTTAAACGCTGCACAACCTGTATATAACTATCTGGAAGAAAAATAAGGAGGAAATTAAAATGAGAATTGCAATTGTAGGAGCAGGATCTTTGGGAACTATCGTAGGTGCATACCTTGCGGATGGCGGACTTGACGTTGAGTTAATTGATGCATATCAAGAACATGTAAATGCTTTAAATCAGACGGGTGCTAAAGTGACGGGTACCACAGAGTTTCAGGCAAAAGTAAAAGCAATTACTCCTGATCAAAAATCAGGACAATATGACCTCGTGTTACTTTTAACCAAACAACTCTACAACGATTCCATCCTTCAGGAATTAATTCCATTCTTGAATGAAGACAGTATGGTGTGTTCCTTGCAGAACGGGATTCCCGAAGAAAAAGTGGCGTCCATCGTGGGTGAAAAACGTGTTATTGCTGGCTCCGTTGAATTCGGCGCTACGTTCATTGAACCGGGTGTGTCAAGCCTGACCACTGAGTACACTCAATTTAAGCAGTATGCTTTTCAAATAGGCGAATTAAATGGTGAAATCACCGAACGAATTCAACACGTGAAATCGGTGTTGGACCTTGTGGGTGGAACACATATTTCCGATAACCTGGTTGGAACCAAATGGTCCAAATTGCTGATCAACAATGCCTTCAGTGGTTTATCGGCTGCATTGAATGGTGAATATGGGGACATTATTGATCATGAAGCCGGTATTGTGAGTGCAGCCCATATTGCGGACGAGACAATTAAAGTTGCTCGCGCCAATGGGGTTACCTTGGTTAAAATGAATGGATTCGACATCGCTTCACTCGAACTGAACAGCAAGGAAGATATTCCTGAACGGGTGAAAACATTACGTTACGTGATGGAGCCCTCCAGACTGCTCAAAGCAAGCATGCTTCAAGATCTGGAGAAAAACCGCAAAACGGAGATTGATTATATTAACGGGGTTGTTTCAAGCAGAGCAGAGGGTACAGGAATTGCGACACCTTATAATGATTTAGTTGTAAAACTGGTCAAATCTGCTGAAGAAACGCAAACCGTTCCTGATTTTGATACGAATATAAAAGCTTTTGAAGAACTATTAAGTGCACAATAATAAATTCAATTATTTCAACTGAAAGTCGCTAATAAATATAGCGGCTTTTTTGTTGTATCAGTAAATCTAATCGGACCTGATTTTAGGATGATTAGACTGTTCTTTGTGATTTTTATTTCCTAACATTATACAAAAAGGGGAATTAAATTTGATATAATATAGACTTGCTGGTTATTTTTCTATTAGAAGGAGATTCATTATGAGGTACTCTTGGTGGGAATTCGGGTTTTATTTGGTTGTATTGATGTTTGTCTTGTTTATGCAAATAAACGAATATTCTCTATTTCTGATTGTGGGGGTTGTAGTCGTTACCATTCTTGTCGCATTTATTAAACATGTTTTTTATCCTTTAGTATTTGATAAGCGTATAGATCGTTTAGAGTCCTTTTTATCCAAGCAGCAAAATACACCTGGGACATACATTATTTATGTCCTTGCAAACAGACTTGATGATGAGGTAGAACTAGTTATGGAGCAAATTATGCAGAAATATAAGCGAAGAACAACACAAGCACAGTTCAAGGCAGCTTACGGATTATATCGCAAGGATATGTTTGCCATTCGGCAAGCTGTACCTCATATCGGCTTATCGGACTACCGTACATATTACGAAACCATTCTACTCTTGGAAGACGGGAAAAGTGAAGATGCGCGTGAGAGACTTCAATCCATTAAAAAACAGTGGATGCGATCAACATTGCTCGCGGGTATTGAACTCAAAGCAGAAAACCGTGATACCGCTATTCAGCACGCGCATGAAGCACTTAACTCTTCCAGAGGTGTTAATCGGTATGTTTTATATAAGGAATACGAAAGAGTATTACCAGAGGTTGTTGGACACATATCGTAAACTCGACATTATTTATTTGCTTGTTCCAGCCACTGGTTAAGGAGGAATGATCAAAAAAATAGCTTACTGTATAAGGAATTAATAACCGTTGGATAATAATGACATTGACAACTGCATGTATTTCCAAAATAATAGAATGTAATTGAATACTGGTACCTTTAATTCAGTCCAGAGAGGCTGGCAAGGGCAGCGGATTTCATAATCACGCGAGAATCAGGGCATATCCCGTAATAGGATGCTCTGTGTCTTCGCGCGGATTATGATGCAAAAAGAGGCTACTTGTCAGTGTATAACTTGACGAGTAGCCTTTTTTTTCTGCTTTTTTTGGTATCGGATACACTTTATGTTGGGGGTATTCTGATGAGCAAACAAGATCAAGAATTTTCATGGCAAGCCGTGCCAAAAGCACAAAGAAACCAATTTTGGAAGACGTTATCCGTCATGCTCGGTTTTACTTTCTTCTCTGCAAGCATGCTGGCAGGAGGGACATTGGGCGTGAGCTTGACGTTCATGGAGTTCATTGGGATCGTACTTGCAGGCAATCTGGTGCTCGGTATCTATACAGGGGCACTGGCACATATCGCCGCCAAAACGGGACTGTCCACACATTTGCTCGCTAAATATGCGTTCGGCGCAAAAGGGTCGTATCTACCTTCGTTCCTGTTAGGCTTCACACAAGTCGGATGGTTCGGAGTAGGCGTAGCCATGTTCGCGATTCCGGTCGCCAAAGCCATGGACTGGAACGTGTACCTGTTGATTGTCGTGTTCGGACTTGCCATGACAGCATCAGCCATCTTTGGCATGAAGTCACTCGTCATCCTCGGATATATCGCAGTTCCTGCGATTGCCATTCTCGGTGGTTACTCCATGTTCGAAGGTGCAGGTTCACTGGGAGGTCTGCAAGGGTTGCTTGATTACACGCCGACTCAGTCGCTTACCGCGGCGGCGGCATTGACGATCTGTATCGGATCATTCATAAGTGGAGGAACACTGACACCCGATTTTGCCCGGTTTTCTCGGACATCCAAACAGGCGGTTACCGCAACAGTGATTGCGTTCTTCCTGGGTAACTCACTCATGTTTCTGTTCGGTGCAGTTGGTGCGATGGCCTATAACCTGGCCGATATCTCGGAGGTCATGTTCCTGCAAGGGTTAATGATCCCGGCAATTATTGTTCTGGGCCTGAATATCTGGACAACGAATGATAATGCACTGTACGCTTCGGGTCTTGGTTTTGCGAACATCACCAAAATCTCAAAGAAATTCTTCGTCATCGTAAACGGCATCGTGGGTACCGTATTTGCCATGTGGATGTACAACAACTTCGTCAGTTTCCTGAACGTACTGGGCGCGGCGATACCGTCCATCGGGGCTATTATTATCGCAGATTACTTCATTGTGAAACGTAGAAACTATAAGCCATTTGCCGACATGTCATTCAAAAATGTAAACTGGGTAGCGATGGTGGCTTGGGCCATCGGCGTTGCATTCGCTCAACTGGCTCCTGGCGTAACACCATTGAACGCACTGCTTGGTACAGCAGTGGCCTATATCGTCTTGATGCTGATTGTTCCTGCGAAAGAAACCAAAGAAATGGGGAAAATAAATGATTATACAGAACGCAAAATTGCGGGGTAAAGAAGGACTATGGAATATCGTTGTGAAGAACGGAAAGTTTGAACGAATTACACAATCGCTGGAAGTGACCGAGAATGAAGAGATCCTGGATGTTAACGGATCGCTTGTGCTGCCACCGTTTATTGAGCCGCATATTCATCTCGATACAACGCTCACTGCAGGCGAGCCGGAATGGAATCTAAGCGGAACGCTGTTCGAAGGCATCCAACGGTGGTCAGAGCGCAAGGCTTTCTTGACACATGAAGATGTCAAAACACGTTCCAAAACGGCACTGAAGTGGCAATTGGCACAAGGTATCCAGCATGTACGGACCCATGTGGACGTTACCGATCCAAGCTTGATTGCTGTTAAAGCGATGCTTGAAGTAAAAGAAGAAATGGCTCCATATATGGACATTCAGCTTGTTGCTTTTCCACAGGAAGGCATTCACTCTTATCCAAACGGGGCAGAATTGCTGGAAGAGTCACTGAAAATGGGCGTTGACGTGGTCGGCGGCATTCCACACTTCGAATTCACACGGGAATACGGTGTTGATTCAATGAAAGTTGCGTTTGATCTGGCTGAAAAATACGATCGTCTGATTGATATCCATTGCGATGAGATCGATGACGAGCAATCCCGTTTTGTTGAAGTTGTTGCCAAGGAAGCCTACGAACGTGGACTGGGTTCACGCACAACGGCAAGCCACACAACCGCGATGGGGTCATATAATGACGCTTATACGTACAAGTTGTTCCGTTTGTTGAAGATGGCTGATCTGAACTTTGTCTCCAATCCGCTGGTTAACATTCACCTGCAAGGACGCTTCGACACGTATCCAAAAAGAAGAGGGCTAACGCGTGTCAAAGAGTTGCAGGAAGCAGGTCTGAATGTGTGCTTTGGTCACGATGACATCTTCGATCCGTGGTATCCGCTCGGCACAGGCAACATGCTGCAAGTGCTGCATATGGGGATTCATGCTTCGCAGTTGCTTGGTTACGACCAGATCGTGAATTCGATCGACCTCATTACGAAAAACAGTGCAAGAACGTTACACATAGAGGATGTATACGGTATTGAAGAAGGTAAACCTGCTAACTTCATCGTACTTGAAGCAGAGAACGAATATGAGGCTGTTCGCAAACAAGCCGGCGTACTTTATTCCTACAGAGGCGGCCGTAAAATTGCGGAATCGAAGCCGCGGGACACATCCATCATTTTTGAAGGCGGTACAGAAAAGGTTACTTTCAATAAATAATGAAGAAAATATACTCCCATTAAAGTCGCTATTTTGCGGCTTTTTTGCTTTTTTGTACTGTCTACATACAATAAGAACCAAACATTTAACTTGCCTTAAGGGCTTCACTAGAAGCCTGCTTCCCGCCTTTTTTACGAACAAAACTAATGATCAGCAGTAGCAGTGGTAACAAGCCAAATAAGAAAATGGACATGTTTCCGAGAAAATCACCCAAAGCTAACGTTTCCTCCAGGTTTTTAGGCAAGTAAGCAATTACATACAAGACTGGCAACATCGCGAATTGTATGCTCGTAATATTTTTGAGACGAAACAAATCTCGGACCCCTATTGCCGCAAAATAGTGTTTAAAAGCATAGGTTGCAAAGATCTGCATCAGCCAAAACACAATGAACAGTGATTCATAACGCTCAAAAAGAAATCCCTCAATTTCAAAACTCCGAACCATGTCGAACGTTGGCCACATTCGTGTTTGAATTCCTGGCAAAGATAAATTTCCTACAACGGTAACAATCGTGACCAAATATATGATCGTACAACTAAGTATGCTGTATATAGCAGCTTTATTACTCGCTTTCACGTCCACCATGTAAGCTGTGATGATGAGTAACACTTCATATCCAGAATAGGAGAGACACGAAGGTTTAAGACCCTTCAACACAGGCATGAATCCATCGCCCAGAAGTGGTCTTAGGTTGTTAAGTTCAAACATGTTGCTGCTTAAAAGGAAAACCAGCGCTAATAACGCAAGCGTAACGGGCAACACGATTGAAAAGACCCGGATGATGACCTTAAGACCACCCGTTAACATATAAATACCAATCCACAAACTGACCATAATGGTGACCCAAGTAGGCGTGCGCTCAAGGATATACATACTTGTAATTTCGGCCATCACTCTAACTTCGAATGAACAAAGAACAACAAAATACACGATAATTAAAAGTCCAAATAGATAAGCAATCCATTGACCTGTGATTTCGGGTATAAATTCGAACACCGTTTTACCGGGGAATCTACGACACAAGGTTACAAGGAGAATGCTGATTGTGGTTACAATTACTCCTGATAAAATGACAGAAATCCATACATCTGGTGTTCCTACTGCTTTACTAATCGTGCGAGGCAGTGTTAGAATTCCAGCTCCGAGTATTGAATTGATAACTACAATAATGACCTCGGAGGTATTAATATTAGATGTGGATTGCTTCATTGGCCTTCGCTCCAAACCGGAGAATATATTTCTAGGTAGTATCGCCCAACGCAGTTGTTTTATGTAAAATAAGCTGTACTGATATAATGTAGAGATATCCAATAATGAATTGAAGATGAGGATGTAGGTTATGCCAAAGAACGATAATATGTTAGCCATTCTATGGATGCTGAATTCAGGCACCAAAGTAACTGCAAAACAGATGTCCGAAAAGTTAGAGATCAATATAAGAACCGTATATCGATATATTGATGCATTATGTGCCAGTGGAGTACCGATCATTTCCGATACAGGTCACAACGGCGGGTATAGCTTGCTGAATCAGCATATCAAAGCACCTTTGTTATTTGATATTGAAGAAAAAAAGGCACTTCTCCAAGCTGCTGTGTTTGCAAAAGAAGCTGGATACCCTTTGAGTGAGGCATTGGACAATGCAACATCCAAATTGAGAATGTATTCAAATCAGGATCAGGAAAACACACTTCGTCGTCATTTAGCCGGGTTTAACGTTATCAACCGCATGGGAGATCCATCCGTTCAGCCGATCTTGGCGGAATTGGAGCAAGCCGTGGCTAATGATTGCTCTGTCGAAATTGATTATCGCAGAAGCCGTGATGAACAACCCAAGAATAGAGTAATAGACCCGTATGGCATGGTTTACTGGAATAATAAATGGTATACCATTGCGTTTTGCCACTTGAGAAATGAATTCCGCAGCTTTCGGGCAGATCGTATTCTGCGAATCAAGCTTACTCCGCTCCGCTTTAAGCGTTCGGAAACTTTTTCAGCCCGTGAATTATTTATGCAAAATTTGTTACCTGATGTAGGGGGGAAAGAGGGGTTAATTTCCTTGGTTATCGAAGGCCGAATAGAGGCAATTGATGACTTGGGGCTGCATTGGTTTATGGGACATTATCTGAAAGAGCGGACTTCCAATCAAGCTATCTTTTTATTTGATGAAAAATCAATTCATACATACGTCCCCTATTTTCTCCTATCCTATGGGAAATCCATTCAAGTCATCGAACCACAGTGCTTGAAGGACAGACTTGTTGCTGTTGTATCCGAGTTAATGGAATACTATCAACTTTAACAACTTCACTGACAGTAGATGTCAGTGAAGTTGTTTTATAATGTTGACAATCTCGGTTTACTGAGAAGGCAGGCGAAGTAGACATATGAGTAAACAGACAAAACACAAGGCAGTATCAGGAAAATATACAAAGAACGGTACGCCAAAAAGCGTTACATCGATTACTCCATTTATAACAGTGAAAGACCCTTCTGAAGCAATAGAGTTCTACAAAGATGTTTTCAATGCAAGGGTGAAGGATATCACTGAGCATCCAGACGGAAATGGTAATATAATAATCGTTCATGCGGAATTGGATTTTGGAAATGGTTTTTTGCAGCTGGGGGCTGCGAACCCTGCATATCAATTGGCTTGCCCTCAGATCAAGATCATGCATGTTATTCTTTAGGGATTTTAACTTTGCGTCTGGTGATCGATTCGGAAGTATACTAGACCCTTTTAACGTACGCTGGTCTATTCTTACCCGGATTGAAGATTTATCGGAAGAAGAAAGTAGTCGAAGAGTTGCTGAGTGGGTCGAAAATGTTAGCGGATGAAGAGTGGAGTTTAGAATAGCCCCAGTAGAATGAATTAATTTATCTTAACGAAACTAAAAACCTTCTTTCCTTAGGAAAGGAGGTTTTTAGTTTCCATAGAATTTTGTTGACACTCATATAGCCTAATGTTAGGATACATTTATCCTAACATTAGGATTAATAATAGTAGGGTAAAGAGGAGATTGAATTTATGAGTGTTCTATCCATTGTTTTGCAAGTGATTTTAGGGTTAGGTTTTCTTATGTTTGGGTTTATGAAGTTCGGGTCCAAGCAGATGGTAGAAGGATTTAAGCACTATGGATATCCTGGAGCGTTTCGAGTGTTTACAGGATTGATCGAAGTCATTGCAGCAGGTTTTGTTATTGCAGGTATTTGGAATGAGGGTTTAGCTGCATGGGGTGGTTTGCTCATCGTGGTAACGATGATCGGTGCGATCATGACCCACATTAAAATAAAGGATCAATTGAAACAAATGCTTATGCCGATCATTTTATTAATTCTAGGGTTGGTCGTATTTCTAATCAATTACGGATCTTTGTTTGTGTGAATGGTCCGTTAAACTAAGGAGTGAGTATAATGGGAATCCAAATTATTAAACCCAAAGATCAAGCGAGTGGTCAGTTCGATGGTGGTAAAATCAAAGAACAAAAACCAATCGGTTTTTCCGGAGAAGGCTCCATCATTACTCGAGTAGGCCCCCTATTTTACTGGGCTTGGGCTCATTCTCAGGAACCAGCAGAGATCGGATTCCATCCGCATCAAGGCTTCGAAATCATCACTTATGTGATCAATGGTAAGGGATATCATCGGGATACACTGGGTACGGAAAGTGTTGTGCAAGAAGGAGGAGCTCAGCTCATGCAAACAGGCTCTGGTGTGCAACATGCTGAGGCGTTAAAGGAACCGACTGAAGCCTTTCAAATTTGGTTTGAACCACATCTAAGCCAAGCCGTTAAACGTACACCTATTTATTCGCAATTCGATTCTAATCAGTTTTCGTTAGTGGATATAGATGACGTTAAAATTAAAACACTTTTAGGAAACAATTCTCCTATGCAGACAGTGACTGATGCTAAAATGTGGGATGTACTTATTCCTAAGGGAACAGTATATACTCATAGCCTTTCCTTGGGTCGTACATTGGCTAGTTTAGCCATTAGAGGAGACGGAACTCTTTTATCAGATACAATTGAAACAACTCATTTCTCACATAAGGATTTTATTATCATTCAATCAGAGGAAGAGGAGAAAGTAGCCATACAAGCTATTGATCAAGACCTTAGAATCTTGCTTATTGAAGTTCCGACTGAAGTTGATTATCCTTTATACAGCAAACCAAGATAACCATTACGAATTTTTTGAAGGTATCTAATAGGAGGTCCTGTACATGTTTCAAGGAGATGAACAAAGTCAGATAGATTTACGGCTTTTTCGTGTGTGGGTAAAGGCTAGTAAAACTGTTTTTGATGACGTTGTAAAAGATATAGAACGATACGGCATTAGTAATGAGAACTTTATGGTGCTGGAACTCCTCTACAATAAAGGACCACACACGGTCCAAAGTATAAGTGAGAAATTTTCGATCCCTAGTGGGAGCATCACATATGTAGTGGATAAGCTTGAGAAGAAAGAATTAGTAAAGCGAGAACCAAGTCCAACAGACCGTCGATCTTCAATTGTAGTCATTACGGATCAAGGCCAAAATGTATTTAAAGAGATCTTTCCTCAACACGTTGAGGTGATATCCAAAAATCTATCTTCTATTACCAATGAAGAAAAAGTACAGTTAACCGATCTTCTCAAGAAACTTGGACTAGGTGCCAGTAAGATCAACGAATGAATTGAGATGAAACCAACTTTTGGTTTCTAGGCCTCCATGGAACTCATATGGAAGGACAGACTAAGATGGAACAATATCGTATTCAACATGAAAAAGGTATGGAGATCGGTCTCTATTCCATTGGAGATCATTTAAGCAATCCTCTCACAGGCCATCGCATCTCTGCACAGCAACGGATTAACGAATTAATCGAAACTGCCAAACTGGCTGAAGAAGCAAGACTTGATGTATTCGCAGTAGGGGAGAGTCATCAGCCGTTATTTGCAACCCAAGCACATACCGTGATCCTTGGAGCAATTGCCCAAGCAACCAAAACCATTAAAATCGCCAGCTCGGCAACAGTCCTGAGTACATCTGACCCGGTTCGAGTATATGAAGACTTTGCAACGTTGGATCTGATTTCAAATGGACGTGCGGAAATTGTAGCAGGACGTGGCTCACGTCTAGGTGCATATGAATTATTAGGTTTTGATGTGAGTAACTATGAAGAACTATTTGAAGAGAAATTGGCATTACTGCTGAAGATTAACGAAGAAGAGCGTGTTACATGGCAAGGGGAGTTCCGGGCACCACTACATCATGCCGAAATCATCCCCCAACCATTACATGGGAAAATGCCGATATGGCGTGCAGTAGGAGGACCACCGGCAAGTGCGATTAAAGCAGGTTTAGCAGGGGTACCCATGATGTTAACGACACTTGGTGGACCGTCAACAGCATTTAAAACTGCTGTTGATCGTTACCGTGAAGCTGCACGAAGTGCAGGCTTTGATCCTGCAAGATTACCCATCTCCACAACGAGTCTCATGTACGTAGCTGAAGATAGCCAAACAGCCTTACGCGAATACTACCCACATATAAATAACGCTACGGTTCAATTAAGAGGTAGTGGTTACCCTGAGCAACAATTCTTGGCTGCTACCGATTATCGAGATGCACTCATGGTGGGCTCTCCTCAACAAATTATTGAAAAAATGTTGTATCAATACGAGATGTATGGGCAACAACGCTTCTTAGCCGAGATCGATGCAGGTGGCGTCAGTATAGATCAGATTAAAAAGAACATTGAACTACTAGCAACAATCATTATGCCTGCTGTTAAGAAACATACACAAAGATGACGAATAAAGTGATTGCTAACTATTTTATTGTGTGATATTATGATTCGCTAAACGTTTACATCGATAACGAATTGAATATTAGCAGTGTTTGACTGTTACTGGTAAAGCAGGCATGACCAAAATGATTTTGCATTTTCCTTATGTGAGTATGGGAAGGCAGATCGTTTTGGTCTTTTTTATTTCCAAATTCAGAAATGGGGCAATGGTATGGATTATCGAAAGTTGGGAGAAGAGATTACGGAATGGGTTGGAAAAAAGGAGAATATCGCTCGGCTGTAGGATCAGATTATGCAAAAAGAGCGGGTAAATCAACGCTAAAAGACAGGGAACATGGACTAGACAGTACAAAAAAAGAAAAGAAATAAAACTGCGACCATTTCCCGGTGTTCTTCCGGGGTACGGTCGTTTAGTTTTTCAATTTACAACTTCCCTCTGAGTTCAACTAATGCAGATATTTCTTGCGAAACTGGAGAGGAGATATTCCAACACTTCGCTTGAAGCAGGTAGAAAAGTAAGGGGAATATTGAAAACCTACTTCAGCAGCTATACGATCTATTGACCATTCCGTGGAGACTAGAAGCTGCTTGGCTCGCTCTATCCTGAATTGTAATAAGTAATGAACCGGTGTGACACCGTATTTCATTTTCATACAGCGAACGATATAGCTAGGGTGGAAGTGTAGTACCGACGAGAGTGTTTCATTGGTGATCTCTTCTTGGTAGTGTTGCTGGATGAAAACAGCTACTTTCTCGGCAAGCCGTGAAGCAGGCGTTTTGGCCATATCGGAGATGCCATTCTCAAGTATAGCCAGAAAACGGAACAGCAATTGTTGCTTCTCCCAGAAGGAATCACCTACCGGCAGTTCCAAAAGCTGTTGCATTAGATCAAATGCGAGCTGGGGACTTAGTACCGTGGATTTCTTAGGTATTCGTATTGATTTTGGCTTATCGAATGGCGATAACGGAATTACCGCTTCCGATTCTTCTATTAAGGGACTCTGATGCCAGTTCCCATGCTCAAAATGAACCCAGTAAAACGTTGTTTCCTGTTCGCAGGGTCTGAATGAGTAATGCTCACCTTCAGGTAGTAATACCAGTGCATCACCTATGCCAAGTGTCCATTCCGTCCCGTTCTCACCGATATGTAGTTCTCCATTAACCACGAACAGTACATCAAACAGGCCGAAATTTCTTCGATTAGGATGACGGTCGCCTACACGGAACGTTGAACGGCCAGATTCCCAGTAATATGGAAGAGGTGGGGTTTGTAACGCAACAATTAATTCTTCATTCAATGTATTGTCCTCATTTTTTAGTATCATTTTGTATAGAAAAAAGATCATTCCATTCCTATTCTCACTTTAAGAAAAAGCATATACTCGACTTTGGAAAGAGTCAAATTTTATACTTTTGGGGTGTGTTTAATGGGACAAAACGAGATCCAAATTCAAGACCAATTTTGGAATGCGTATACCAATCTTGTACGAGAAACGGTTATTCCCTATCAATGGGAAGCTCTGAACGATAGGGTAGAGGACGCTGAGCCTAGTCATGCTATTCGAAATTTCCGTATTGCTGCTGGCTTGGAGCAAGGAGAGTTTGGTGGATGGGTATTTCAGGACAGTGATCTCTACAAGTGGTTGGAGGCCGTTGCTTATTCGCTCCGTCATCATCCAGATCAGAGGTTAGAGAAGATCGCCGATGAATCTATCGAATTGATCGGCCAAGCCCAACATGACGATGGTTATCTGAATACCTACTTCACGATCCAAGAACCTGGGAAGCAATGGACCAATCTTTATGAAGCTCATGAGCTGTATTGTGCAGGCCATTTAATTGAAGCAGCGGTTGCTTATTATCAGGCGACAGGCAAGCATAAATTGCTAGACATCTCTTGCCGATTCGCTGATCTGATTGATCGTATGTTCGGAACCAAACCGGGACAGATAAGGGCTTACTGCGGTCATCAGGAGATTGAATTGGCTCTGGTTAAGCTATACGGTGTTACGGGAGAAGAGCGTTATTTGAACCTTAGCCGATACTTTATAGATGAACGGGGGAAGCAGCCCAATTATTTCATTGAGGAATGGGAACGCGGAAGCCGGACAAACATCTGGTCCCAGGGAGCGCCTAATCTTGAGGTCTATCAATCTCATCTTCCTGTTCGTGAGCAAAAGGTAGCTGTTGGACACTCCGTTCGGGCAGTTTACATGTACACGGCGATGGCTGATCTTGCGAGACTAACAGGTGACGAGGGGCTGAAGGAGGCGTGTGAACGACTCTGGTTGAACACAACAGGCAAACAAATGTATATTACCGGGGGCATTGGTTCAACACATCTCGGGGAAGCTTTTACGTTTGACTACGATCTTCCGAATGATTCCGTTTACGCGGAGACCTGTGCCTCGATTGGCTTGATTTTCTGGGCACGTCGCATGCTTCAATTGGAAGTTAAGAGCGAATATGCGGATGTGTTGGAGAGAGCGCTGTACAACAATGTGCTGGGCAGCATGTCTATGGATGGCAAACACTTCTTCTATGTCAATCCACTTGAAGTTTGGCCAGAAGCCAGTCTCAAAAATCCAGATAAACATCACGTAAAGCCCGTCCGACAGAAATGGTTTGGTTGCTCCTGTTGTCCTCCAAATGTTGCACGGTTGCTAGGTTCGTTAGACGATTATATTTACGACGTGTCTGAGGATGGCAGAACGATCTATACCCATTTGTATATTGGAAGTAAAGCCTCGTTCGAACTTGCCGACACCACAATAATATTGCATCAACGCTCCAAGCTTCCCTGGAACGGTCGTGTTGAATTCACGGTTCAGCTCCCCAAAGACAGCGAATGTGCGGAGTTCGAGCTTGCGCTGCGTATACCCGATTGGTTCCAAAACGGACAGCCCACCTTGAAAGTAAATGGTGAACAGCAAGATATTCATGTTGAGAACGGTTACGCGAAAATAAAACGCAGCTGGTCAGATGGTAATACAGTGGAGTGGCTGCTTCCGATCGAGCCGAAGTTAGTTGCCGCACATCCTTTAATTCGGGCAGATGCAGGCAAGGTAGCCATTCAACGCGGCCCGCTTGTTTATTGCATCGAAGAAGCAGACAACGGAGCTCAACTCACTTCGATCGCATTGGCTACGGAGCCACAATTAACAGAGTATGCTGATCCAGATCTGCTAGGTGGTTGTGTCGTGGTAGAAGGGGACGGTCTCGTGACTGACGACAGCGATTTATGGTCAGATGAGAAGCCGTACCGTTCTTATATTAAGCAGACAAAGGCTGTACGTTTCAAGGCCATTCCCTATTATCTGTGGGGTAATCGGCTGGCTGGTGAGATGAGCGTGTGGCTACGCTATTAAAGAGGAAGTAAGGATGCACTTTTACAATTCCACAAAAGGAACCACCAAGAAAACGAGCGCACCCTGAACATGGGTGCGCTCGTTTTCTACTATCCGTAATCCTATTCGTCTGTATCGGTCGAAGTATCCTCATTGAGCTTCTTATAATCTATTCCCCATGTTTCCATCACACTAATGATGGGCCTCGGCGTATTACCTAAATCACTCAAGCTGTATTCGACTCTGGGCGGCACCTCCACATAAAAAAGTTGCGAAGCTTTGCTGCTTTGGATATGATAATCTAATGTTCGATTAAAAAAATACTTATGTAATCAATTAATGATAAAAGATAGTGAGGTAAGAAAAAATGATCGCAAGAACAGAAGAAGATTTTCATGGCTTGAAGGAAATTGGCAAAATTGTAGCTTCTATTAGAGATGAATTGGTTCAAAGAACCATCCCAGGGATAACCACTAAAGAACTTGATGATTTGGCAGGAGAGCTTTTTGAGAAAGCTGGCGCAGTTTCTGCTCCAAAAAGTGAATATAATTTCCCGGGATTTACTTGTATTAGTGTTAATGAAGAAGTGGCACATGGTATTCCGGGAGATCGGGTTATTCAAGAAGGGGACATCGTCAATATTGATGTGTCTGGCTCCAAGAACAGTTATTTTGCAGATACTGGAATCTCGTTTGTCGTAGGCGAAGGTGCAGAAGTGTTAACGAAAATATGCGACGTTGTTAAACTGGCATTTGAAGCAGGTCTTAAAAAAGCAAAACCGGGCTCCAAAAAAAGCGGAATCGGAAAAGCCGTATTCCAAACTGCCAGACAACATGAATTAACGGTTATTAAAAACCTTACAGGACATGGTGTTGGACGTGGAATACACGAAGCACCTGACCACATCTACAATTATAATGATCCATCGGATGATGAATTGTTAAAAGAAGGTATGGTTATCGCTTTCGAGCCATTTATTTCAACTTCAGAAGAAGAAGTAGTTCAAACTGGAGATGGCTGGACCTTTGTTACTAAAAATAGCTATGTAGCTCAAATAGAACATACCATTATTCTTACTAAAAATGGTCCAATTATTGTCACTCTTTAGGGTGTTCAAACTGAAAGTCGCTAAATTTAGCGACTTTTTTGTTTTTGTTGTATTGGTACGTCAAAGTAAATCATAATTTAAATGTTCACTTATTAATTTATGTTGAAATTATGGAAGGATTTAACGTATATTTAGATCTGATCTTTATGTTATAGACAGAGGTGATTGATTGAGCATATCAAAAAAGCGCGTTCAAGTCATTGATGGACTGCGTGGATTCAGTCTGGTCGGTATTGTGCTGGCGAATATGCTGGCTTTCCAATATGGAATGTATGGCCAGAGCAAACCCCAACTGTTCGGGATTGGCGGAGCAGATCAGGCTTTCCTCTCATTCCTGCTGATCACTGTGGTGGGCAGTTTTATGCCGATTTTTGCATTTATGTTTGGCTTTGGAATGGTTAAACTCTCGGAGAGTCTAAAATCACGAGATTTACGACCAAAGTGTCATCTGGCACGCCGTTTTCTACTACTGTTTGGAATCGGATTACTGCACATCATCTATCTGTGGGAAGGGGATATCCTGGCATTTTATGGCGTACTCGGTTTCTTCCTGCTCATGTTCCTTAATCGGAAGCCTATAACGCTGCTCATATGGGCGGTACTGCTATTCATGGGAGCGGGCATACTTGGTCTCCCGGCATCTAATCCGATGAACCCGCTGGCGATTGAGTCCATTCATATGGAGAACTACATCATTCAAAGTCAGGATGTATACGGCAACGGCACATACGCGGAAATCAGGAATTTCAGTAATAACGGCGATCCATTCGGCGGGGATTTGGAGCTGTCATTTGCCCTGATAGCTCTGATGTTAGCACCACTCATGACGGTGCCGATGTTCCTGCTCGGCATGCGCGCTGCCAGAATAGGCACGTTTAGCGATCCCCAAACGATGCAAGCTATGTATCTTCGCCGGGCATCGTTATTGATTCCGGTAGGTTTGATACTCAAAGCATACGGTGTATTGGCGCCACAATTGGGTGCGGAAGGTTGGCTCGGAATCGGAATCGGGGGGGCGCTTGGAGGAGCGTTGCTTGCACTCGGATACATTTATGCATTTGCGCTGTTGTATGCGGGAAACCGCCGTTTCAGCCTGATGGACAGGTTCGAGGCGGTCGGCCGTCTCTCGTTGACGAATTACCTGATGCAGAGCGTAATCTGTACGACAATTTTCTATGGATATGGCCTGGGACTGTTTGGAAGTGCTGGCGTGTTCATCGGAGCGATTATTGCGCTTGCTGTCTATGGCATTCAATTGTGGATGAGTCCCCTATATCTTAAGAAATTTAGCAATGGGCCGGTCGAGTACCTGCTGCGGATTTGGACATATCTGTCCTGGAAAGGGCAGCCAAGAAAGAAGAAAAGATCGAACTTAACTACGCATGAAAACGCGCCTGGTGTCGAGTAAGCATAAAGTGCTATCGTGAAACGCAAAAAGAAGCTCGTTCTACCAAAAGAAAGGGCTTCTTTTTGCCGTAACGATCATCTTCCTAATGTTTCCTGTTATAATTAGTAATTATTTATAGATTAAACATATCAACCCTAATACATAAGCTAACTATTATAGTGCGGGCAGTGGTAAGGTAATGCGAAATGAAAGATGAAGCATATACATTCAACTGTTTCCACTCAAGCTTGAAAGGATCATTATTGTGCTAAAAATAATTAATTTTCTTCTTTTCTTGCTGATCATTTGGATAGTCATCTTTTATCCTTTTCGTTTTGCTTGGTTTGAAGGTTTGAAACAGATTCCTCCAGATCTTCATGGTGTTTATTTACTTTTCTTGTTCTTTGGATATCTGATCTGTTCATCGGCTATGGGACTTATGGTTGGCAAGATGTTTTTCAAACGAAAAGAACAGTAGACCAATCGAAAATTGGTCTGCAGATGATACATATATTAAGTTCTGAGTTAAAAGTGGCCTGAAATAGTAGATAGGAGGCTGGAGCATGGATAGTGACATTTTAATCAATCAGTTCCTAAGACTTTTCCCTGAATTCTACGATTGTTACATCGAACATCTGGATTTAAATCAAGAGTTTCTGGGACATGTGTTTTTTGGTGATGAAGTGGCTACTTATGTTGAAGGATTGCTTCGTGAAAATGATGACACAGAACTAATTGAGAAGTTTTTCAATTTTTTTGAATGGATGGCAATTCAATCGGACCTTTATATTGTACAAGTGTTATCTACTACAATATTGTATGATCTAGGTGGGCAATCAGATATTTTGCAAATAGCTCAAAGTTATATGAAGCCACAGACTAAAAGACTTTCTCAAGAAATAGAAGATTTGCACTCAGGGAAATAGATTAATGCGTGGAGATCAGGTTGTATATATGGTCCATTGTTTCAGTCGATTTCTTATGGAGAACATGTGTAACTTTTTATTAAAAGGTCTACGTATTACCTTGGATCGTAGGTGTATTATCAGCAGCCTTCACTTGACGAAATTAGTTGTCCTAGGAGTAGCACACATAGTATATTAAACATGGTGATTGTCATGAAGAACATACCATTATACAAACAAATTCAACATGCAATAAAACATCAAATTAGGCTCGGAAATCTGCGTTCAGGAGACCGAATTCCTTCGGAAAAAGAACTGGCTGAACAATTCCACGTCAGCTTAATAACGACCAAAAATGCTATGGCGGGGCTAGCAGAAGAGGGTGTGGTCGTTCGCATAAAAGGAAAAGGGACGTTCGTTGCTGGCCAAGCCTCGTTCAAACTACGCATACCCATTGAGACATACCAAAAAACAGACGAGAGCCTTGCGGCTCATCACATCCCGTTACCTCCAAAAGCAAAAGAAATGATAGGCATAATCATCCCGTCAATGCGTACCAAAGTGGAGCAGCGTCTGCTCGATGCAATTGAGAACGCTGTCAATGAAAACGGATATACGTTGGTTATTCGTGTATCGAGAGGCAGTTCAGTAAAAGAACTCCTAGCTATTGATGAGCTTTATGAATTGAAAGTTGTAGGGTTAGTGCTGTTTTCCATTGGGAGTGAACATGAACGACAAACGGTTGACAGAGCTACAGAACTAGGATTCCCTTATGTATTAATTGACCGTTATTATACGGACAAACCAAACGTAAGCGTCTGCTCGAATAATATAGAAGGGGCATACAAAGCGGTAACTAATTTGGTTAAGCAAGGGTTTCGAAAGTTTGCTTTAGTTACCCCACCCAAGGCACACAGCGTCGTTATCGAACGAATTGCAGGTTTTGAAAAAGCGGCTGCGAAAGCACATATATCACCAGAGCATATTATTCGTCTTACGTTGCCTTATGAAATTTTTATTGAATCGATTCAGCATAGAGAACAGATCTTGGACAATTGGATAAGTCAATATTATGGTCGATTTACAGCGTTGGTGGCTGTTGATGTTGAACTAGCCCGTTTAGCTCATTATTCGTTAATCCGTACTATTGGCAGGGAGAAGGCAAAACACATAGCGATCGTCACGTTCGATGATCCCGGGATCGATGGTATTGCCTATGTTCAGCAAGATGAGAAGATGATTGGTATACAGGCTGTCACCTTGCTATTGGATCAGATACATCACGGCATACGAACCCCCAAAAATCTCTTTGTGCCAATGGAATGGATTCCATCATCATAACAATAATAAAATAAAAAGAAGTGATCCAGCAGCAGTTATGCCGGATCACTTCTTTTTATTATGGTGTTATACGGAAATTGTCGAACCGCGTGTGATTGTTCATGGTTCGCAGGCCGACTTTGCCATGTGTGAACGGATTCATGCTATTGTCTTTGTACGTAATCTTTGGTGTGTTCATATCCTCAACGTACACTCTAATTGTCGTGCCGGATGTAACTACCTTCATATGCTGCCAGATACCTGAAGCAATTGAAAGGGGGACTGAAGCGAGTTGTTCGTAGCCGTAGTTCATTTTGCCCAGGTAGACACCATCTGGCTTGATGAATGCATAGTATGCTTGTACATAATCCGGATTGTTCGCAAGTACTTTACCATTCGAAGGGTTGTTGACCCGAAACAGAATGCCAGCATCCCCACTAGTATCAATAAGTTTAATGTCCGATTCAACCGTATAGTCAGCCCAAGACTCTTTGCCTATAGTGGTCTTTCCGAATACGCCGTTGCCTGCAGAATCGAGCTCACCGCCAATAACGGACCAGTTTCCCTCGAATCGAGTCCAGCCATTATCATTGCCATCATTAAAATCATCCACCATGTCTGCCACTGCCTCACCACGCGTAAAAGTCATATCGCTGAAATCAAATTCTCCTTGCACAAACTCAAACCGTAATTCATGGTTGCCAGCAGTTAAATACAATCCCTTCTTGCTGGCCGTTGTCCATTTTTCCCAATCACCTGAATTAGGTGCACTTATGATGCCTGTCAGATCGGTTGCCCCGTCCCATACCCGGAAGCTTGCATCGTTAAACGTCGTGGCTAGTCGAACATCCAAATCATAGTATCCGGTCTCAGCTACATTGACGCGGTATTTAAGCCATTCGCCAGTCTGATTCCAGCCAACAACATTTTTGCCTTCAGCCGCTGAGTTGCGAATATCAACTGCGTCCTTACGATAGGCACCTCCAATATTAGCTGGTGTAAGATCATGATAAGCAGTGCCCTCAATTCCATCCATATAATGAACGGCCTCAATCTTGCCGGGTAAAGGCTTATACATGTTCCAGGCACTGCTACCCTTCACTTTATTACTGAATGCCGTATAGCCAAAATCAGCGTGTGCATCCGTAGTCGTGTAACCGATCTTACCGCCGTTGAGTCCATGAATTGTTCGAGTCTGCTTCTTCATCCCGTCCACATAAACAGTAAAGGATGAACCAGCCTTCTCTACTCGGATCTGATGCCACTTGGAGTAGTCGTACCCTGCTGGAAGCGATGCATATTGCCAGCCCTGGCTCACGCCTTCTACAACGTAATTCGTCTCCAAACGATTTTTATTGCGATTCAGTACCGCCACGCCATACGAGTTCTCGTTGGTATAGGAGAAGACAGCACCATATACTGGATTCTCAGTGGTGCCTTGTTTCATCTGTTTTAGGTTAAACTCGGCCGTATAATCGCTGGCGCTATTGACTGCTGTGATCTGCCGGTACGTTGATGCAGAACCTATGGTATCTTGCCACATGAGCTCTTGGTTATAAATCCCCCATGTGCCGCCACCAACATTCGTCCAATTGTTGCCGATCGATGTTCGGTTAAAGCGATCCTCAAAAACCGGCAATTCCGGATTTGGTTGCGATGCGATTGTGGGGCCCTGAACGAGAAGCTTCTCTCCATTCCAAACGATCCGATCCATATTCATCTTGCGGCCAGGGTAGGTTATATTCCCATCAGAAGCATGACTATGATAAACGATATAATCTGAATCAAGGTCAGGCCCTTTGATGATCGAGTTGTGGCCAAGTCCGACATTGGTGCCTTCGGTATTGATAAGTACCGGATTCAGATCCGCCGTCGGCTTGAATCCAACCGTAGGACTGCTTCCCGTAGCATAATCGACACGGTACGCAGTACTCCATACGTGGTTACCGGTGTACGTCATGTAGTATTTTCCGTCTCGTTTAAAAGTGGTTGATCCTTCTGTCCATCCAGCCATGGATAATCCGGTTGTGATAGGAGCACCAAATGTGGTCGGGCTTGTCATCGGACGCGCCTCGATTGTATTTGCTCCGGTGGAGTAGAAGTACCATTTGCCGTCATCATCGATGAAGACATTACCGTCAATGCCCATACCCAAATTGCCTGTTTGAAGCGTGAATGGGCCGGTGGGGCTGGGACTGGAAAGTACATAGTGACCACCACCTCCTGGGGAGGTATACATATAGAATTGACCGTTCCAATAAACAACTTCGGGAGCATACGCCGCCTTGGTCACTGCTTCCGTCGTACATATACCGCGATAGGTCCAGTCCACCAGGTTTGTGGAAGACCACACTTTCACACCTATCGAGTCATCTACTGTGCTGACATACAGGTAGTAGGTCCCGTTGAACTTCAAGATATACGGGTCACCCTCACCATAAAAATCGCTATTCGACCAATGCCAAGAGTCTGATAAATTAAGCGGATTATTGTACGCATAAATATTGGTCGGCATCAGAAAGCATAAGGCTGCACTTAAAAACAGAATTCTCCATTTTTTCATATTGCAACTCCTTCATTATTAAATGGCTTTTTAATAAAATACATTTCAAAATAGAGAGAAATACACCTCCTGAATTCAAAATCTGAACGCTTTCTATATTGGAGTATAACAAAGGGACGCACGGATTCTTATAACCAATTAGATATAATTTAAAGATATTTATGCGTTGGGAGGGATGCGGGCTGATAAAGGGTTTAATTGTGTTTGTGTCGGTTATTCAGTAGAATTGACTTTAATTTCTATTGTCCAAAGGAGAACCAAACCGTGCTCGAACTTAGCTTTAATGACCCGGAAAAACTGGTAACTGTAACCCATGCCCTGTCGACTCGTTCCCGGATTGACATTCTTCAGCTTTTACATGCCAACAAATTAAACATCATCGAAATTGCCGAATCGCTGGAGCTGCCTGTGTCAACGGTAGCAAATCATATTAGAGTGCTGGAGGCGGCCAATTTAATACATACGGAAATGCTCCCGGCTTCCCGTGGAGCGATGAAGGTTTGCAGCCGTAATTATGATGATATTCATATTGTTCTGGATCTGGTTTCCTCACTTTCCACACGCGATTCGAATATCTATGAAGTTCAGATGCCGATAGGGCATTACAGTGACTGTGAGGTTGCGCCAACATGTGGTATGGCGAGCACAGAGAACATGATTCTGAAGGAAGACGACCCGGCCAGTTTTTATCATCCCAAGCATATTGATGCTCAGATTATCTGGCTGGCAAAGGGATACCTGGAATATTTGCTTCCGATGGATATTCCAACAGATGCAACGATTGAAGCTTTGGAATTGTCCATGGAAATCTGTTCTGAAGTAGCAACCTATAACAATGACTGGCCCTCGGATATTTCCATTTGGGTTAATGGCATTGAGATCGGGGCGTGGACAAGTCCCGGAGATTTGGGCGATCGCCGTGGTAAATTGAATCCGGCATGGTGGCCTGATGGTTCCACACAATACGGTCTTCTCAAAAAAATGGCGTGTGGATAACAACAAGACCATGCTGGACAAGGAGAAAATTTCTGATGTGTCCCTGTCAGATCTTAACCTCGGAGATAAACCCAAGTTAAGATTACGTATTGGAATTCATCCGGATGCCAAGCATCAAGGAGGCATCAACCTGTTTGGCAATGAGTTCGGTGATCATGAACAGAACATTATTATGCAGGTAAGGTATACGATGAATGCAGGTGATAAGGATGCGAGATATGCCAAATAACGGTACATCATTTATTGTGAGTATCGAGCGTTTCAAACCGAATTGCTTTCATTTGGAGCAGGGGGAAGGTTTATTCAAATCTCATTCACATGCTTATGATGAACTGACACTTATACTGGATGGAGAAGGGTATTACAGTTCACCAGAACAGAATGTCAAAGTGATTGCGGGTGACCTCATTATGATCCCGCCAGGGCTTTATCACGGTTTTGTGTGTACTGAGCCATGGCAGGGCATTTCTGTGCATTATTATCATGATCACCTGCCGGTGCATTGTCGATATCTCTTCAATGGGCAGGATCAACAGAGGAATCGCATTCAACTTGCCCATCTCGATAAAGACAGTTTTCGCTGGGCAGATATCAGTTTATCCGAATTGGAGAAGGAGTGGCGGCCGGGCAACAAGCAGAGCACTGACTCCAGTCATTTGATACGTCTAGCGATGGAGACTACACTTCTACTGTTCCAGCGGAATTGCTCGCTAGAAGTTCCTCATATTGTTAACGACCCAACCGGTCAAGGCATAATTCAGGAAGTACTGAAAGAGATTCATTCAGCATATTACACTCCAATTACGGTCAGTGAGTTGGCGTCTCGATACTTTCTGTCCGCAAGCAATCTGCGAAAGAAATTTACGGAAACCGTGGGTGTCTCCCCGAAGCAGTACATCATCAATCTTCGTCTAATGGAAGCAAAGCGGCTGTTACAGCACACCAACAAGGCTGTCGAGATGATATCTTCAGAAGTGGGATTTACCTCGTCTAGCAGGTTTTATGATTTCTTTGTTAAATCCGTTGGGCTTACTCCGCTGGAGTGGCGAATCCAAAACAAACATTAGAGCTTCAACAAGCAAACCGTCTACGGACGGTTTTTTTCGACCGACGAAACCGCTTGAAGGTTGTCTTTTTTGAATATAAAATTAAAGCGTTTTCATAATTGTTTGTAATCAAAACCTGCCAGATAATAGAAATTAGATCGATATGAAGGGAGAATGAAGAAATGACAAACAAGACCATTTTCTATAACCCGGTGGCCTTGCAATCAGCTGACCCATGGGTATATAGACCGGATGGCTATTATTATTTTATGCGTACACGGTCCGATAAGCTTGAACTAATTCAATCATCCCGTTTATCGGAAATTGATGCGGGAACTCGTAAAATCGTCTGGACACCGGAGCCTGGAGGGCCTTACAGTCATCATTTGTGGGCACCGGAAATTCATTTTTTGAATGAAAAATGGTACATATACTATACCGCTAATGATGGTGGAGGGGACGATTCAAGGCGGATTTGCGTGCTGGAAAATGAAAGTCCAAATCCGATGGAGGGTGAATGGGTATGGAAGGGGGCTCTACATACTCCTGTTCCCGGTTTGGACGGTACTGTGCTGATGCTTGGGGGGCGACTCTTTTTTTTGTATGCTGGATATGGTCATTTTCCGGACTATGGATCAGCAATTTATATTATGAGGATGTCAGACCCACATTCCCTGACAGGTGAACATGTTTTGCTCACGGCGCCGACCTTTATCTGGGAGAAGCAGGGCGGAATGGCGATTAATGAAGGACCCGTTACGCTACACCGGAATGGACGCATTTTTCTAGTATACTCGGGGAGTACAACCTGGTCGGAAGATTACGCACTTGGCATGTTGACCATGAATGAACGGGATGATCCGATGCTAGCATCTTCGTGGACCAAGTCTGCAGAACCTGTTTTTCGGAAAAGTCTGGAGAATGGCGTATATGCCACAGGACACAACAGCTTTACTACGTCACCTGATGGTGAGGAGGACTGGATTGTATACCATGCGCTCCCGAATCCTGGTGCTGACACGGTCTTAAGGGCAACGCGAGTTCAAAAATTTGGTTGGAATCTGGACGGAACCCCTGACTTTGGTGTACCTTTCAGTGATAATAAAGCGCTGCAGGTTCCATCCGGCGAGTGAAAAAGAAGACGGCGAGATGATGCACAGGTATGCCTATAGTTACAATAAATTTGTAATTAATAAAGTTCCAATTGCTCTTGAATAAAATAGATATTATTTAACCAGCGTGATCTGAATTATTTATTACAATAAAATAAATTGTAAGCGTTAACTTACAGTTATTGTGTAATTATACTTTGATTAAAATATAGAAAATTACAAGTTAAGTAGGCGTCTTTTGGTGGTGTTTTGGACTGCAGCATGCAGCAACCAAAATGAAGCCGGAGAGGCCGGAACTCAGGAAAAGAGGTTTCAAAAGAGAGAAACAAGGTCACATTCATGGATATAAGCCAGAATATCCGTGGTAACAAAACTCCTACTCAAGCGCAGGCTGATGAGGTAAACCGTACGTTAAACGACACTTATTTGGGAGATCTGTACGATGAAACCATTCCAAACGATTATTCAGCGTATCCCTAATTGGCGGACTGATGGCATCCGGTTACGAGAAAATTATCCTTCTATATAATCCTCTAACCTATGATACCGCCGATGTCATTGCATCTTATGTGTATCGAAGAGGGTTAAGAGAAGCGAGTCTGAGCTATTCCACGGCTGTCGGACTGTTGAGCGCCATCATCAATTTCGCTTTACTCTGGGCAACGAATAGAATTGCCAAGCGTAACTCTGAGGTCAGCCTGTGGTAGGAGGGAGTGAAGACAGATGAAATATCGCAAAACGATGGGCAACCGAATGTTCGACATCTTCAATTATATGTTGCTGACCCCGCTGACGCTGGCCTGTCTGTACCCCATTCTGCATATTGTGTTTGCTTCTTTCAGCGATCCGGCCCGACTGGTGGCTCACAAAGGACTTCTGCTTAGACCATTGGGATTTACTTTGGATGGCTACAAGCTGATTTTTAAGGATAACAGCCTTTTGGTGGGGTATAGAAACACGTTGATTTATGTGGGACTGGGGTACTTTCGTTAATATGGTCATGACCATTATGGGAGCCTTTGTTCTGTCCAGACGTGATTTGTATTTTAAAAATGCGATCATGATTATCATCACAATTACGATGTTCTTCGGAGGTGGTCTGATCCCCTGGTTCTTATTGATGAAAGATATCGGTCTGTTCAATAATCTGTGGGCCATGATTTTGCCTACGGCGCTCAGTACCTGGAATATTATCATTTTGCGAACCGGCTTTCAGGCAATCCCATTGGAATTGGAAGAGGCAGCAACGATTGATGGTGCGAGTCAGGCGCGGATATTGATGTATGTGATCTTGCCGCTATCCAAAGCCACCCTGGCTGTCATTTTCCTGTACTATCTGGTTGGTAACTGGAACTCATGGTTTAACGCCATGGTTCTGCTGCAGGACAGGTACAAATTTCCGTGCAACTTCTGATGAAAGAGATCCTCGTCGCTAATGACTCAAGTGCCACAACCATGGGGAGTGCAGGCGGCGTCGTCATCGACAGTGCAGGCAGTGCAACGGCTTATCGGGAACTGGTCAAATACTGCACGATAGTCGTATCCACTATTCCGATCCTGATGGTCTATCCTTTCTTGCAAAAGTATTTTGTAAAAGGTGTCTATGTTGGTTCAATAAAAGGGTAAAAGGAGCGATTTACCAATGAAAGAACAGAGTCGCAGCATGTTAGTCATTCCTCGTCCGGAATATCCCCGGCCTCAGTTTGTTCGAGAGGCTTGGGCCAATCTGAATGGTTCCTGGCAATTCGAAATCGATCATGGGAAAAGCGGGAAAGAGCGCGGGTATGAACAGACCGGACATCCGTTCTCCGGAACAATCACCGTTCCGTTCTGTCCAGAGAGCAAGCTGTCTGACGTGCAATATACCGATTTTATGGCAGCCGTATGGTATAAGCGGGAATTCACCATACCGGATATCTGGATGAATGGCCGCATTTTGCTTCATTTTGGTGCAGTTGATTATGAAGCCGAAGTCTGGGTGAACGGAACATCTGTTGGCAAACATCGGGGAGGATACGCGCCATTTCATTTTGATATCACCTCCCATGTTTCATCAGGCACCAATATTGTAACGGTCTATGCGGAAGACGACGTACGTTCGGGACGCCAGCCGAGAGGCAAACAAAGCGAAAGATTCCACTCGCATGGCTGTGATTACACCCGTACTACCGGTATCTGGCAAACGGTGTGGTTGGAAAGCGTGCCAGATGTATATCTTTCCGATATGAAAGTGGTGGCTGACCCGGATAATGCCTGTGCCCACCTCGAAGTGAAGATTTGTGGTAACGCTGCTGGAGCTGAACTATCTGCATCTTCCCGCTTCGAAGGGAGAGATGTTGGATCTACAACAGCTGTTATCCAAGGGCCTTCCGTGAAGCTTACTGTCCCATTGTCAGAGATTCATTTATGGGAGCCGGGGCATGCCAAACTGTATGATCTGGAGCTCAAGATCCAAGGGAAGTCACGGGCAAGCGATACGGTAACATCGTATTTCGGCTTACGGTCGGTAAGACTGGATGGCATGGCGTTTCGCATCAATGAGAAGTCCGTTTTTCAGCGGCTGGTGTTGGATCAGGGCTTTTATCCGGAAGGTATCTATACGGCACCGAGCGATGAGGATCTGCGCAAGGACATCGAAATCTCAATGGAGCTTGGCTTCAATGGGGCAAGATTACATGAAAAGATGTTTGAGCCACGTTTCCTGTACTGGGCTGACAAACTCGGCTATCTGGTATGGGGAGAACATGCTAACTGGGGACTGGATATCACAACAACCGAAAGCCTTGCGCGTTTTCTGCCGGAATGGGTGGAAGGAATGGAACGTGATTTTAATCATCCCTCACTGATCGGCTGGTGTCCTTTCAATGAAACGTGGGATCGCGGTGGAACCTGCCAGGATAACGATGTGCTGCGCATTGTCTATGAGATGACCAAACGTCTGGACCCGACACGTCCTGTCATCGATACCAGCGGTAACTTTCATGTCGTGACAGATATCTTCGACTTGCATGATTATGATCAGAATCCCGAAACGTTCCGGGCCAGATATGAACCGATGAAAAATGGTGGAGAAGTGTTTAATACGTTTCCGGAGCGGCAGACGTATGGAGGGCAGCCTTATTTTATCAGTGAGTACGGTGGAATCTGGTGGAATCCGGATCAGCAGGATGAGAAGTCCTGGGGCTATGGCGACAGACCCCAATCGGAAGAGGCGTTCATTACCCGGTATGAGGGCTTAACCAACGTTCTGCTGGATCATCCCATGATGTTCGGTTTTTGTTACACCCAATTATATGATGTGGAACAGGAAGTGAATGGACTATATACCTATGACAGACGTCCAAAGTTCAATCCGGAAACGATTCACCGAATCAATTCCCGAAAGGCTGCCATAGAAGATTGAGCATATCACTTTGGTACGTACATGATTCATAATCCGATAGGGAGTGTGATTGGAGATGAAAATCATGAATTACAGGAACAAATTGCTGTTGGCCTTATGTGCATTTCTCATTTTTCCCATGGGGCAGATATCACATGCTGCAACCACGCAGAATAACTTCTATAATGTCGTCATGCAGGACGGAGCAGATCCATGGGTGTATAAGCATACAGACGGATTCTATTATTTCACGAAAACGACGGGTGGCAACGTCACGATCTGGAAGTCTGCTCAATTAACAACCATTGATGCAGCACCAATCACAGTGGTTAATACAGGCTGCTGCGGCATCTGGGCTCCTGAACTTCACTATATCAACGGCGCATGGTACATCTACTATGCCAAGGATGACGGAGACAACGTCAATCATCGCATGTACGTTATGGAAAACACATCCGCCGATCCGACCCAGGGAACCTGGCAATATAAAGGTCAAATCAAGGACCCGACAAACAAGTGGGCCATTGATGGTACGGTGTTGCAGTCCAACGGACAGCTTTACTTCATCTGGTCAGGATGGGAAGGAGACACGAATGTTCGGCAGAACCTGTACATTGCCCATATGAGCAATCCCTGGACCATCGATTCGAATCGTGTGGAAATTGCAAGACCAACCTACGCCTGGGAAACGAATCATTCCCCGAACGTGAACGAAGGTCCGCAAGTGATCGTTCGAAATGGGGTAATCAGCCTTGTGTACTCGGCAAGTGGCAGTTGGACCAATGACTACTGTCTTGGGCTTATTACCGCCAGCACCTCCAGCAATTTGCTGAGTCCAGCATCCTGGAGCAAGCGCAATCAGCCCATCTTCCAATCCGGAAACGGACTATATGGTCCGGGCCATCATTCCTTTACCAAGTCTCCTGATGGAACAGAGGACTGGATCATGTACCATACAGCAAAGGTCAATAATTCCGGTTGGAATCGGGAGATCCGGTTGCAAAAATTCACATGGAATGCCGATAATACTCCAAATTTGGGGACACCGGTGAATCCCAATGCTCCAATTGCCTTGCCTTCGGGAGAAAAGTCAGTGGTTCGATACGAAGGTGAAGAGGGTACGTTCGGCGGGATTGCATACGCTTCTCAAAGTCCTTCCGGTTCGGGAGGAATGAAAGCAGGACATATCGATACAGTCGACAGCTATGTAGAATTTAATGTGAATGCAGCTTCCGCTGGACAATATATTTTGCTGGCAAGAACGGCGAATGGTACGGCTGGTGGCAACTGGTCCAATCTGCTGCTGAGTGTGAATGGAGGCACAGCGAGTCCTTTTCATATCACCAACAAAGGGTGGGAGAACTGGGGACTGTCTACTGCCCGAGTGCAGCTGAATGCCGGTGTGAACAAAATTCGCTTTTCCAAGGGCGAAGGTTATGGAGAACTGGACTTTTTTGATATCAAACCTGTGAACTAGATGTTTATATAATACGATCAGAACCCTGTCAGGCCCTCGCGGACCTTGGCGGGGTTTTGTCGTTATGGAATGGATCCTTCCGAATTCGTGCATACAATAACTCTATTTAATACAAAATAAATAATTTAATACAGTAATATTGACTCTTTTGGGGCATACCAGTAAAATTATTGTAATATACTCATAAAATGAGGTGGGAATTGTAATGCTTGAGCTTAGTTTTGATGATCCGGATAAGCTTGTGACAGTGACTCATGCCTTATCCACACGCTCCCGAGTTGATATTCTCCGCCTTCTGACTTCGAAGAATCTTAATATTGTAGAAATCGCTGAAGCTCTCAAACTTCCCGTGTCTACTGTAGCAAGCAACATCAAGGTACTGGAGGCAGCACGGTTAATTAATACAGAACTGCTGCCCGCCTCTCGCGGAGCTATGAAGGTATGCAGCCGCAATTATGATGATATTCATCTTGCGCTGAATACGGAGAAGGCCCTACCCAAAGGGGATGTACAGGTATATGAGGTAGATATGCCTATTGGTCATTATAGTGATTGCGAAGTATCTCCTACTTGCGGCATGGCGAGTGCCGATGGGATGATTATAAGAGAAGACGAGCCTGCCAGCTTTTTTCACCCCAAACATATTGGTGCCCAAATTATGTGGTTCCGCAAGGGTTATGTAGAGTATTTAATGCCACTTGAGATCCCGACAGGGGCTCGGATTGAATCGCTTGAACTGTCCATGGAAATCTGTTCCGAAGCGCCCAATTACGATCACAACTGGCCTTCGGATATCTCCATTTGGATTAATGGGCTCGATATTGGGACCTGGACGTGTCCCGGAGATTTTGGGGATCGAAGAGGGAAGTTGAACCCAGCTTGGTGGCACGAATGGTCTACACAGTATGGATTGTTGAAGACATGGCGCGTGGACAGGGAAAAGACGACTCTGGATATGGAGAAGATCTCTCCTGTAACATTGAATCAACTTAATCTGCAAAACATCCATAAGTTGAGAGTGCGTGTGGGCATTAAGCCAGATGCCGTTTATCAAGGCGGGGTAAACCTATTTGGGCGGCAATTTGGAGATTATGATCAGAACATTAAAATGACAGTGAATTATGCAATAAATCCGGAAAAATCGTAAAAAAGAAGCTTTAGTTACATGATATCCGTAACTAAAGCTTCTTTTTTACTTATTAGTTACATAATTATAACTTGAAAGCGTTGACATTAGTGAGATGAGCCAATATAATCTCTGTATAGATACAATAATATTGTAACAAATCAATAATACCGTTTGTATCTACAAAACAAGAACAAAGGGGATATTCGCATGAAAAGAAGAATGGGTCTGTTGGCACTCACATTACTTTTCTCACTATCGATGGTTCTAAGCGCATGTAGTGGAAGCGGGAACGGCACTGGAGAAGAAGACTCCGGTGATGGAAAAGTGACATTGTCTTTCTGGACGCTATTCGATGGTGGTGACGGTGCGAACATGCAGACGTTGGTTGACGAATTCAACAAAACCCACCCGGACATTGAAGTGAAAAATACCAAGCTTGCTTGGGGCGAGTATTATACCAAACTTGTCACCGCGGTTGGAAACGGCAACGGACCGGACATTGGCATATCCCATTCCTCCAGGCTGCCCGATCTGATTGATCAGGGGGTAGTCACTGAACTCGATACACCCGCTACAGCTGCAGGTGTAGATTGGAATTCCTACAATCAAAATCTTTTGAATGCGGTTACAGTAGACGATCAGCACTATGCAGTGCCCATTGATACACATGCATTTATCATGTTCTACAACAAAAAGTTACTTAAAGAAGCAGGTCTGCTCGGCGAAGATGGAAAACCGGTGTTGGAGCAATCGGCTGATGGTTTTGTAAGTTTCCTTAAGACACTAAAAGAAAAGTTGCCAGCTAAGGCTACTCCGTTTGCACTGTCTAATAACAATGATGATCCTTTCCGTCTATGGTGGTCGTTGTATACGCAACTGGGTGGCAATGATGTAGTATCGGATGATCTGAAATCCGCGGCTATTGATAAAGAAAAAGGGATCCAGGCAGCCGATTACATCCAGAAGTTATATACCGAAGGTTATATCAAGAAAAATGATCCGGATTTCTATAAAAATTTCCAAAGTGGAACTGCCGCAATAATCATGACGGGTGTCTGGACAACAGGAACCTGGGAATCCACCAAAGATTTTGAATTTGGTGCTATGCCGATACCCAAATTTTACGATCAGGAAGCAACATGGGGAGACTCCCACACGATTGTTCTGCCTTTGACTCAGGATGAAGACGAAGCCAAACGTAAAGCGGCCATGATATTCGCCGATTGGGTTGCAGACAATGGCCAAATATGGGCAAAAGCTGGCCATATTCCTTCCAAACCATCCGTTCTAGAAAAACAGGAATTTAAGGATATGCCTTATCGCAGCGATTACTCCGAGGTGGCAAGTGTCGTTAAATTCAGCAAACAATCAACCAAAACTGCCCAAATCCGTGAAGAAGTCGCCTTTAAATTTTTGAATGAAGTATGGGTCAACAAAATGACACCGGCTGATGCCATGAACAACATGGAGGCAGGCATTCAGAAAATACTGAGTGAATAGAAGGAAGACGGGACACGCAAGTTTTCGCAGGGGTAAGCATTATGGCGAGTTTGCGTGTCAATCAAAGGGGAGACGGGTATGAAATTCAAAAAAATGAGGGCGGAGATGCAGGCACTTGTATTTCTGCTTCCATTCTTGATTGTCTATGTATTGTTTACGATATGGCCCATGATCAAAGGCATTGAAATGACCTTTTACAAATGGACGCTAATAAAAAAAATGGATTTTGTCGGCCTGGATAACTTCCGCAAGGTACTTCAGGATCGTGAAGTTTGGGAAGCGATATGGCACTCGACCTTCTTTGTTTTTCTAAGTACTCCGACCATGATTATCCTCGCCATTGTACTGGCTCTGATTGCGAATCGAAAATCGGTTTTGCAAAAGTTTTACCGGATTATTTTTTTCATCCCAAGTGTGCTCTCGGTTGCTGTGGCAGCTTATCTGGGATTGTTCGTATTCCAGCCTTATACGGGGTTCGTCAATTCCGTATTACACCTCATTGGCCTATTGCCTCAAAACGCCGAGATTTTCTGGCTGACCGAAACAAGCCTGGCCTGGATCGTCATTACGGTTGTTACCCTGTGGTGGACGGTGGGTTTTAACTTCATTCTGTATCTGTCAGCACTACAGGATATACCGGATGAGATCTATGAGGCTGCACGGTTAGATGGAGCGAGTGATTCGCAAATATTTTGGAGAATTACCCTGCCATATCTGTCACCACTCACCAAAACGATTACGATGCTGCAAATTATCGCTTCATACAAGGTCTTCATGCAGATCTATGTTATTACGGGCGGAGGCCCGCTGGATCAGACACGCCCGATTATCCAGCTAATCTATCAGACCGGATTCAAGAATAACAATCTCGGTTATGCCGCGACGATGTCCTATATTTTATTCGTCATTCTACTGGTGTTATCGGTGCTTCAATACTGGATTAACAACCGGAAGGGAGCGGATAGCTGATGAAGTGGCTGTTTCGTACGGGTTCTGCATTGATGGCTGTAATGTTTGCGACTCCGCTGGTGTGGATGCTTGTCGTCTCGATTAAGGAAGAAGGCATGAAGATCATTACAGTTCTGGACTGGTTCAAACCTCCCTATTCTTTAGCCGTTTACGAAGAGATTCTAACGACGACCAAATTGTCTCAATGGATTGCCAACAGTTTGTTCGTGGCAGTGATTGTAACGGTACTCACTGTCATTTTTGCAGCAATGGCAGGGTTTGCACTATCCAAGGTACCGTTTCGCTATCGTACCATTGTTTTCTTTTTCATCCTTGGAGGGCTGTTGATTCCAGGGGAAGCTACCATTATTCCACTCTATCAGGTGGCGAAAGATCTTCATTTGCTGAATTCATACAGCGGACTCATCATTCCGGCTCTTGCTTCGCCCGTAGCTGTCATCGTACTCAAAAGTTTTTTTGACGGTGTTCCCAATGATCTGTTGGAGAGTGTACAGATTGACGGTGGTGGCTTTTGGAGGATATTCACCAGCATTATGTTACCACTCACCCGTCCGGCAATGGCTTCCATGGCCATTCTGACGTTTATCGGTTCCTGGAACAATTTCCTGTGGCCGTTCCTGTCCATAACCGATGATAATTTATTTACATTGCCAATGGGTATTCCTACGCTGATGGGTCAATATTCTGAGGATTATGTAAAACCTATGGTGATCAATGCTGTGGCTTCAGTGCCTATTATTATTCTGTTCATCATTTTCGAGAAGCAGATTGTCAAGGGAATCAGCATGTCCGGAATTAAGGGATAATGTGAGCAAGTACGAATTTCATAAAAACAAAGCAGCTATTTGAGGCCAGCGAGCCCAATGTAGCTCAAAGAGATGGGAGAAACGAAATGACGACTAAATTTTACAATAAAGATTATCCAAGACCACAATTTGTACGTAAGGACTGGCTGGATTTAAATGGAGAATGGGACTTTAGTTTTGATGACAATCAGGTGGGCGAAAGCGAGCATTGGTATGATCAAGCTCAATTTCCGGAAGGACTCCAAATTAAAGTTCCCTTTACCTATGAAACAGAGGCGAGCGGAATCGGGATTGAGACGTTTCATCCGCTAGTTTGGTACCGCAAGCAAGTCATCATCCCTCAGGAGGTCAAAGGGAAGAGAACCATTTTGAATTTTCAGGGTGTAGATTATCGCGCCAAATGCTGGGTGAACGGAACGGTTGCGGGTGAACATGAGGGGGGATATGTTGCATTTTCCTTCGACATTACACCTTATATCACTTACGGTTCGGAGAACAATATTGTTCTTGAAGTAGAAGACAGTCAGAGCGCGATGCAGCCACGGGGGAAACAACGCTGGGTGGATGAAAATTTTGAATGCTTTTATGTGCAAAGCACCGGCATATGGAAAAGTGTTTGGCTGGAGCATGTAAGTGAAGCAAGGGTTGAAATGGTCAAGATGACACCGGATATCGATCGTCATATGATTCGTTTGGACTTTCAATTAAATGGAATAGAAGGCAAAAACAACTTGCGTTTGGAAACAAGGATTGAGCTGAAGGGGCAGCATGTGCAAACCATCAGTCTGTTTCCAGATCGACCTTGGATGACCGTGGAAGCCAGTGTCAAACATGAAGCGGGTGGGCCATGGAAACAGTCGTTGTGGTCTCCGGCTTCACCGAACCTATACGATATCGAGTTTGTGATGTACGAAGATGAGAAGGAAATCGATCGGGTTCATTCCTATTTCGGCATGCGAAAAATATCCATTGAAAATGGACAGATTCTGCTGAATAATGCTCCATTGTACCAAAGACTGATTCTGGATCAGGGCTATTGGACGGAGAGCCATTTGACCCCGCCTTCAGTGGAAGCACTGATTGATGATATCGATAAAATTGCCGAGATGGGATATAACGGAATCCGTAAACACATGAAATTGGAAGACCCACGCTTTTTATATTGGTGTGATGTAAAAGGCATGCTGGTCTGGTCGGAAATGGCAGCGACCTTTGAGTTCAATGATGAGGCTGTTAGCCGTTTCACCAAAGAATGGCTGGAAATTGTACCACAGCAATACAATCATCCCAGCATCATTACCTGGGTTCCGTTTAATGAATCGTGGGGAATACCTACGATAGCCCACGAGGTGAGACAGCAGCAGTTTACGCAATCCATCTATCATCTGACCAAGGCCATCGATCCCTATCGCCCGGTTATTACCAACGACGGATGGGAGCATACGGTATCAGATATTTTGACACTCCATGATTATGTGGAGTCAGGAGAAGCTTTTTCGGAACGGTATCAGGATAAGGACATGATCGTAAATAACAACACCGCTTCCAATCGATGGAAGTTTGCTTTTGCCGAAGGTTACCACTATAAAGGACAACCCATTATCATCAGTGAATTCGGCGGAATTGCTTTCCAATCGGATAAAGGCTGGGGTTATGGCAATCAGGTGGACTCGGTTGAAGCCTTTATCGAACGGTTTCGTTCCATCACCGAAGCGATCAAAGCAGTTCCCTACATTTCGGGATATTGTTACACACAGGTCACGGACGTGCAGCAGGAGATTAATGGTCTGTTGACGGAAGATCGTCAGCCGAAAGTGCCGCTGGAAGTCATCCGCAAAATCAATCTGGCATGAAGCCTCAGTATACATTACAGATTCATGGGGAACAGGAGTGTAGATCACAATGTTACGAGAAGATTATCCACGACCGCAATTTGTGCGACAAAACTGGATGAGTCTGAATGGGCAATGGGAATTCGAGTTTGATGACGATCATCGTGGACGTTCAGAAAAATGGAGCGAAGGTACCCAAACGTTCAGTCGTCGCATTCAGGTTCCGTTTGCCTTTCAAAGTCAGCTTAGCGGTATTGGAGATCCGGATTTCCACGACAACGTCTGGTATAAACGCACATTTGAAATTCCGGATGGGTTTATAGGCAAACGTCTGCTGTTGCATTTCGGAGCCGTGGACTATGAAGCCTCTGTCTGGGTCAATGGACAGCTTGTGGTTCAGCATGAAGGGGGACACACCCCTTTTCATGCCGATATTACAGATGTTTTGCAAGAGGGAACCAATGTATTAACGGTACAGGCGCTGGATTACAGCAAGGATGTGACGTTACCCCGCGGGAAGCAATTCTGGCAGGAGCAATCCGCACAAATATTTTACACTCGTACGACTGGCATATGGCAATCGGTATGGTTAGAGGCTATGGACTCAATCCACTTGCAGAAAGTGCGCATGCCCCCGGATATTGACCGGAACCAAATAAATGTTACTTCTTATGTCCATGGGTCACTGGATGCGCTGGATGTCAGACTGCGTGTACAGATTTCCTACCAGGGGGAGGAGCTATCTGCCGATGAGTACCGGATCAGTGCCAAGGAACAGAGTCGCACCATTGGACTTCATACCTTTAACGAGCACGGACTTGGAAGGCTTTGGTCACCGGAGCATCCTAATCTGTATGATATCCACTTCACCTTACTGTTAGACGGTATGCCGACCGATGAAGTCGACAGCTACTTTGGCATGCGGAAAATTTCGATTGAACAAGGTAGGCTGTTTCTGAACAATCGTCCTTACTTTATGAAATTGGTTCTGGATCAGGGATATTTCCCAGATGGCAATCTCACACCGCCGAATGACGAAGCAATCCGTAGGGATGTAGAACTGGCGAAAGAACTGGGATTTAACGGCGCTAGAAAACATCAAAAGATTGAAGATCCAAGGTATTTATACTGGTGTGACAAACTGGGTCTGATGGTTTGGGGAGAAATGGCTAATGCCTATGAATTCTCGCAGGAATATGTCTCCCGAATGACAAGAGAGTGGCAGGAGGCAATAAATCGGGACTACAATCATCCATGTATCGTGGTCTGGGTACCTCTTAATGAAAGTTGGGGTGTACCAAACATTTTGACCAGCAAGGAACAGCAGTATCATGCCTTATCCATGTATTATTTGACCAAGTCGATTGATCCAACCCGACCGGTCATTTCCAATGATGGTTGGGAGATGGTTCAGACCGATTTGTACAATATCCATGATTACGAATGGCGAAAGGAGGTTCTCAAAGAACGGTATCGATCCAGGGAAAATGCGGTCAACGGCCTTCCAGGTAGTCGTCATTTAAGCGTAGGAGGGCACCGTTATGATGGCCAACCGATATTGATTACTGAATTTGGTGGAATCGGGTACAAGAAGAGCGATTGGGAAGGCTGGGGTTATTCCGGAGCAGAGAATGATAAAGACTTTGCGGAGAGACTGCATGCCGTGATACAACCACTGCTGGATTCTCCTGTGGTGGAAGGCTTTTGTTATACACAGTTGACGGATGTGGAGCAGGAAATCAACGGGTTGCTGACATATGACAGGCAGCCGAAAATGCCGATCGAACAGATTCGTGCCATTATTGATGGTCATAACCCATCATCCGTTGACGAATAAGGGGGAAAAGCGTGTAAACACAAATACTATCAGTGCAGCAAGCGCATTCTGGGAAGGTGATTATCAAGGGGAGAAGGCCATTTATCTGCGCTACGGTTCCTATGAAGCTGTGATGTTTCCAGAGTATATAAGTGAAGGAACACAGGGGACAGGGCTACGCCAGCCAAGCGCTTGCTTTTCTGGAGCAATTATGTGTAGAACAAAGCAAGTTGCTGATATTGGCAATGGATTTGTGATGGACGATTTTATTATGGAAAAAGAAATCATCGTTTCTTAAACAAAAGAGACAATTTGCGCATACTAACATAATGTCAGATGTCGAAACACATGCATCGTCACGCTGAAGAAGTCGCTTAACTGGCGGCTTTTTTGGTTTGAAAACAATGATTTTGAAATGATTATGATAAATGAAAGCCCTTTCTTTATTCTATGATATACTACGTTGTAACTGGCATACCATGAATAACGAAGATTTCCCCAATCTCTATATCCTCTTACTTTCACTCGTAAAGGAGATGTCATGATGTTTAACGTTCTTGTTAATGACGATGAGTGTGTTCAAAGAGAAGGAATTAAGAACTTAATTGCTCACTATGGCTTTCCTTTTCACATCATGGAAGCGGAGAATGGAAAGACCGCTGAGCGGATTCTGGTTCAAAGCCAAGGTATTCAAAAACAAGTTCGGTGTAAGTCCGATACAGTTCAGAGAGTGCGGGGTGCTTCATGATCGGGTGGATCAAGAGCAGATTCAATGACTTTTGTCGCGCCGTTTTTTAAGGACTTTGCATTCGAATTAGGGACATAATCAAATTGCTCAATGATGTTCAAGACTTTTTCTCTTGTTAAATCGCTTACATAAGGATGTCGATTAATTACCCTTGAAACGGTTGCTGTAGAAACGCCTGCAAGACGTGCAATCTCTTGAATATTTGCCATTTGATCCACCTCATCATAAGGATAGCACGATTTTAATTGTTTACAAGGTAGAGGCCATCATCTCGATTTGTGACCAGGTAATGGCATGTTAGATGTTGAGAACAAAACTTAAATCCTCACAAAGTGACACGTATTTTTCATTTACCTTCTACGTTGGTTGACAAACCGAAACCACGTTTGTTAGAAGCTGGCCTTTAACAAACGTGGTTGAGATGGCGGCTAAATAAGACGCTAAGAGCTTGAGTTTGTCCTTTCCGCCAGTTTAGTAATCAACTCGATATCTTGTTCGGTTAATTGTTCGAAAAAATGTTTGCGTATTGCCTTGGAGAGGAAGGGACGGGCATCATCTAACATTGATTTTCCAGAAGAAGTGATACTGACTTGTACTCCACGATCGTGGTCTAATGGTTTCTTCATCACGAGTCCACGTTGTTCCATACGCTTCAGATGATGAGATAACCGACTTTTATCCCAGTCCATAGAGTCGGCTAATTCCTGTTGGCGAAGGCTACCATCCCCAAAAAGAACTAATCGGTCCAATACTCCAAAATCACCCTCTGACAATCCTGAGTGATCGGCCATATCTTTGACGATGCGACCGAAGATGGTCTGAAAGGAACCTTTCCACATATGCCATATTCGCATTTCTTCTTCGTTAAGTTCATTTTTATCCATAGGAGCATAATAACATGGTTGACGTGTCAACTTCAATGTGCTAAATTTGATCCAAGGTTGACATGTCAACTCAGTTCATATGGACCTACCAATCACAAAAAAAGGAGTTTTTAACTATGCAAAATAAACCTGTCGCTCTGGTCACCGGGGCTAATAAAGGTATCGGCCTTCAAATTTCTAAGGATCTCACGGAACAAGGATTCACCGTGCTCGTTGGATCTCGCAGCCTCGAGAATGGAGAAACTGCCTCAAAAAGCATCGGTTCAAATGCACACGCTCTCCAGCTCGACGTTACAGATGAAAACTCCATCGCTGCTGCTGCAGAACGTATTCGGAACGAATTTGGTCGTCTCGATGTACTCGTGAACAATGCGGGGATCTCGCACGCAGGCAGATCGGGTGAACCGTTTCCGAACGGTGGCGCAGCGAGTGGTCTTTTGACCGTTGCTTCGCTTGAAGATATTCGTACAGTTTATGAGACTAATGTTTTTGGTGTTATTGCTGTCACGCAGGCGATGTTGCCACTTTTGCGGGAGGCCCCGGCAGCACGTATCGTCAACATAGGCAGTACCGGCGGCTCCCTTAGCTGGAACTCTATTCCGGAAAACTCGCATCGTGCGATGTTTGGTGCCTATTCGGCATCAAAATCGGCTGTTCATGCGGTGACACTTGCATTTGCATTTGCGCTTGAATCAACAAACATCAAGGTCAATGCTGCATGTCCAGGCTTCACATCGACTGCGCTTAATAATTTTGCTGGTACTCGTAGTGTCGAACAAGGGGCTCGTGAAGCAGTTCGGCTTGCGTTGATTGGAGCGGACGGTCCAACAGGAACATTCTCAGATGAGGATGGACCCATTGCTTGGTGATCACAGTTATATAATAAGGGTGAGCAACTTAAGGAGGATTTCATGATGCGCGTTTTCGTAACAGGAGCAACAGGCTACATCGGTTCCGCTGTCACCCGCGAACTTATTGAAAGGGGACATCAGGTCGTCGGTCTCGTGCGTTCAGACAGTAGTGCTGCGAAACTAGAAGAGTCCGGGGCCGAAGTACACCGCGGTGACATCAACGATCTTGACAGCCTCCGTAGTGGTGCAGCTGCTGCGGATGGCGTCATTCATCTGGCATTCCATCACGACTTCTCGAACTTCGCTGGAGCACTCACAACAGATCTGCATGCCGTAGAAGCGATGGGGGCGGCACTTGAAGGATCTGGTAAGCCGTTCGTAATTACCACGCATGTAAATGGAGTGGCAACGGACAACATGGTGTTAGCGCTGGCAGAGCGCGGAGTACTTACATCGATTGTAGAGCTTTGTCCGTCGGTACACGGTGAGGGTGATACAGGCTTTGTACCAAGCCTCATCAATATTGCCAAGACTAAAGGCTTCTCCGCCTATGTGAAAGGAGGGAGCAACCGTTGGCCTGCTGTACATCGCCTTGACGCCGCGCATCTATATTGCCTGGCGTTAGAAAAGGCACCAGCTGGTTCACGACTAGATGGGGTCGCAGATGAAGGAGTGCCATTTTGCGACATCGCGAGTGCTATTGGTGAGCAGCTGAACGTACCTGTAGTCAGCATTTCACGCGAAGAGGCAGATGCCCATTTTGGGTTTCTCAGCACACTCGTAGCGCTCGATATCCCGAGATCAAGCGTTGCAACTCAGGAACTTATGGGATGGCGGCCAGTGCAACCTGCACTGATTCCCGACCTTAAACAGTCTCATTACTTCAACAACTGATTGGAATTTTCACGCCTTTTAAAAAAAATAACAACCATTAATAGAAGCCACTCCATTCGTCAGGGGTGGCTTCTTCTTTTGCTAATGTATTCTTAAGACATGGGAAAAATAGGTTCTTGAATTTCTTTCCCGATGTACAGCCGAATCCGAGATTGTGATAGGCTGTATCTACAAAAGTATTACACATTCTAAATGGAAGGGGATGCTTTACCTGGATCAGGAACTTGCGACCACGATTGCTATCGAATTTAAGAACAATCAGAAGGTATTGAATGCGATCGGAGACGAAACCCGGCAAGCCATCCTCATAGCCTTGATTCAAGGGCCGCAAAAACCCGGCATGCGCGTAGGAGAGATCAGGATGAAGACTCACCTTTCCCGACCGACCGTATCACACCATCTGAAAATATTGAAAGAATCACAGATTATAAGTGTTCGTAAAGAAGGAACTTTCAACTATTATAGCCTTGACTCCGGTAGCAAGTTGAAATTGTTGAAAAATCTGGTGAACCAAATAGAAAAGTTGCTAGCGCAATGCGAAGATCAAGCATCGGAACAACAAATAGGAAAAACGGGGAGGGGGAGTTGCGAATGAATCAGACAGTCGCAGCGGTAAACGGAGTGGACATTCCTCAACTCGGGTTCGGCCTATATAAGATCAAAGACGGGGGAACCTTCGAGAGGACTGTCGAGGAGGCTATTCGAAATGGTTATCGCCATTTCGATACGGCCAAAATTTACGGTAATGAAGCGGTGTTAGGGCGGGTCATCCAAAACAGCAGCATTCCCAGGGAGGAGTTCTTCATTACCTCCAAGGTATGGACGACAGATCTGGGGTACAGTGCGACTAAAAAGGCGTTCGAGCAGACTTGCCAGAAGCTGAACGTGACATATCTCGATATGTATTTAATTCATTTTGCCGGTCCTCAATACGTGAATGCCTGGAAGGCGATGGAAGACTTATACGACGCAGGTAAAATCAAAGTTATAGGTGTAGCCAATTTCGAGATCCGGCATCTGGAGCATCTGAAGAAACATTCCCGGATTTCGCCGATGGTAAATCAGATCGAGACCCATCCGGAATTTCCGCAACATGAATTGCATGATTATATGGTTCGGCATCGGATTCTACATGAGGCTTGGGGACCGTTGGGACAGGGAAGCAAAGCCCTGTTGGAGCATCCGGAGCTAGCAGCAATTGCCCTTTGCCATCAGAAGTCGGTTGCGCAAGTCATTTTGCGCTGGCATCTGCAACGCGGAATTATTGTCATCCCCAAATCATCGAATCCTCAAAGGATAAAAGAGAATAACGAAATATTCGACTTTGAGTTGAATGAGAAGGAAATGGAACAAATACGACGATTGGATACGGGTAAGAGATATTCAGTAAGTCCGAATGGCTACATGGTCAACCCGTTTTATATCAATTTGATGAAGTTATTTACTCGCTCTCATTGATGAATCATATTTCTCCGGTACTGATAGGGCGTAACAGCAATCGCTTTTAAAATATTGTAAATCCATGTAGAGACATGATAAGATGAGAAGAGATCCGTTTGAATGAGGTTACCTAAATCAAAATTTGGGAGTGTTATTATATTGAACAACAATAACATTAAAGTTGGTGTCTCTAATAAAGAAGGCCAGTTAGGTTTTGTCTTTTCGAGAGGTGGCCTGCGAGAAGGTTCCGGGAGAAAGAGTATAGGTGTGACTAAAAAAATATCTTTAACTCTTACAGAGGACATGTGGGGGGAAATCGAAAACCATTGCACAGAGCATAAACTTTCTCGTTCGAAGGCTATACGTAACATCATTGAGTCCTTCTATACAAAATAATTTTTTTATTCGAGGTAGGTGAGGTCTTTGCTGGTAGAGATAACAAAAGATTCTCTTATGAATGCCATACAATATGTGATAAAGGCAGTAGCAGCGAATAGTCCAATACCTATTCTTCAAGGAATACATATTCAAGCAGGTGCAGATGGCGTTACTTTTACGGCAAGTAATACAAGTTTGACGATACAGTCTATAATTGTTCAAGATGATGTTTCTCTGACTGTAAAAAGAACAGGGGCTATCGTTATACCATCGCGTTATTTTCACGATATTATTCGTAAATTTAATGATGACAAAGTTATACTTGAAATTAAAGAGCCAATGATTCTTTCGATTGTATCCGGTCATTCTCAATTACGTTTATGCGGCATGGACCCTACAGAATTCCCTTCCATTGATGATGGAAAGGCGTTCCCTTCTACTAAACTACGCATTAATACTTCCTTACTTCGTTCGACTATTAAACAGCTAGCAATCGTAGCATCAACGTCCGAGACCAGCCCCATATTAACAGGAGTTTCTTTGGAATGCAGTAATGATTGTCTTAACTTAATTGCTACAGATGGAGTGCGGCTTGCATACCGAGCTTTAAATTTAGAAGATGCTGCCATCAACAGTGTGAACGTTATTATTCCAGCGAAAAATCTCTATGAATTGTCGAAAATGTTAAACAAAGCAGATGAAACGACTGAAATTGAAGTGATTAACAATCGAGTTAATTTCACGACAAATGGACTGAAAGTGGAGTCGGCTCTTATTGAAGGAACGTTCCCATCCATAATAAATGTAATTCCTCAATCGTATATGTGTGAAATCGCAGTTGATACAGCATGTTTGTTGAAAGCAGTTGAATGTGTAACTGTGATGGCTAGAGAACAAGTGATTAGATTAGTAGCTAATGCAGACACATTAAAACTATTGTCCAAAACAGCCGATGTTGGAGATATTCAGAATGAAATTCCACTATTAGAGATGGGTGGGGAAGAATTTGTGGTATCACTAAATGGAAAGTTTTTTATCGATATACTTCGCAATATGGATTGCGCTAGCGTCCGATTAAGATACGCCGGGAAAACAAGTCCCATCGTCGTACTTCCAGATGATTCGCTCATGTCTACTCTGTTCTTGATTACTCCAGTGATGACCTGTGAGCCGTATTATAAATAACGGCAAGTTTTTTACTGACTTTTTCGTGCAGAAATTGCAAGGTATTCATTATTTATTTCCCATAAAATTACCTTGAAGGGAGGGAGTACGATGGATTGGTTGGTCAGGATGAATAGTGCCATGGAATATATCGAAACAAATCTAGCGGACACTATTTCATATGATGAAATAGCACAGAGAGCCTGTTGCTCTACCTATCATTTTCAAAGGATGTTTCCATTTATTACTGGCGTAACGTTATCGGAGTACATTCGACGTCGACGGTTGACATTGGCGGCATTCGAACTGCAGACAACAGGCTCAAAGGTTATTGATGTAGCCATGAAATATGGATATGATTCGCCGGAGGCGTTTGCACGGGCCTTTAAGAATCTTCATGGTATTATGCCTACATCTGCTCGCGATACAGGCGTTTCGCTAAAAGCCTATCCTCGAATGTCCTTTCATATTTCAATAAAAGGGGATGTCGAAATGAATTACCGTATTGAGCAAAGAGATTCTTTTGAGATGTTTGGAGTATATGGAATTATAAATGCAGACCAGAAAACAGCGTTCGCTGAAGTACCTCAATTCCGTATAAAATGTGATGATGATGGCAGCGTTGATCATATGAATGACTTACTGGGGCGTTTTGGTGATACCATGTTACATGCCGCCCTTTATGATCACACGAAAGAATCTTTCAAATACATGATCTGTTATCATGTACCTAAGGGGCTTGAAATTCCGGAGAGATTCACAAAATTTGCTGTCCCAGCATTAACGTGGGCGGTTTTTCCGGAGCCGCAGTGTGATATGCAAAAGTTATGGCAACGAATCTATTCTGAGTGGTTTCCAACATCTGAATACGAACAGGTTGAGGGCCCTACTTTCGAAATGTATTATGGAATGGCACGACATGGGAATGTTTCAGGTGAGATCTGGATACCCGTGAAGAAAAAATAACGCTTTTATATGAGCGAAATTCAGGCGTTAACGAAGAAGACAACTGAAAAAATTTAGATTATAATACAGGGTCATCCCCACAAAGGATGGCCCTATAGCTTGCCGTTACAGACAGCGCGGAGAACCGTATCAAAAGTGATGGTGAAAATTCGTTGTTGGTAAAGTGGGAGAGTGCGGTGAGCGTGTGATTTAAAGAATTAACAGAGCCTCTATAGTGGGGAGCCTTTACCTAGATGTAGGGCCCTCTGGGAAAGGGATCTAGTTACTAGGTCACTAATATTAAATATACCCAAAATTTGCTTGAGACACTTTGAGCTAAAGAGGAGGCAATCCATGTTTGATATTGAAAGAATAAAAGAGGTAATTCCTCATAGGTATCCATTTCTTTTGGTGGATAAAATCTTGGAAATTGATGAGGGCAAGAAAGCTGTCGGAAGTAAAAATGTGACAATCAATGAGCCTTATTTCATTGGTCATTTTCCCGGCCATCCGGTAATGCCTGGAGTCGCGATTGTTGAAGCGCTGGCACAAGTCGGTGGTATCGTTATGTCTAAAAGAGGGAGTAATAATCATGAAATAGGTTTATTGACTGGTATTGATAATTGTCGATTCAAACGCCAAGTAAAACCTGGAGACCAACTTCTACTTACATTCGAGGTAACTCGTATCAAGGGACAGATCGTCAAAGGGAAAGGTTTCGCCACAGTAAACAATGAACTGGTTTGTGAATCTGAAATCATGTTTGCATTCAGTTCAATTTAGGATTTAAGTTTACGGGCACGCCTGCATTTTTTATCTTGAGGGGGTTAGTTATGGATATTAAAATTCGAGAAATTATATCAGATGATTATGCTGAAGTTGTTTCTTTATGGAATGATGTACTTGAAATTCGTAATGTTAATGATGCAAACTTCCGAGTGACTATGGAAGAGATGAATAAGGCCGGGAATTACAAAACATTTGTCGCATTGATAGAAAATAATGTGGTCGGTTTTGTAACTATTGTACAGGCATTATCCGTAGGGGTTCCAATTGGTTATCTACATATTCAAGCTCTTGCTGTTAAAAGGGATCTGCAACATAGAGGGATAGGTACAAAACTACTAAGACAGACTGAAAATTATGCTAAAGAACGGGGAATATCAAGTATAATTTTATGTAGTGGAATGAAGCGAACCAACGCCCATGCTTTTTATGAGCATAACGGCTATGACAGAGATTCATATTGCTTTGATAAGATGATCGACCTAACCCAAGATTAAACGAATATTCACTCACCTCCACAGCGTCTTAAACAAATAAAACAAAAATCGCTACATCATTCATTAAAGTTTCTTATATATTAATTGCACCAAAAAGACCCTACTCACTCTTTAAACTGAAGAGTGGAAGTTGGGCTTTTTCGGTACTGCATTGGACATATCCATTATGTAACATATTCAACCGAAGTCATTGATGGATCATATTTCTGCGGTACTGGTAGGGCGTAACTCCATATTCCACTTTGAACAACTGGATAAAATATTGATTTTTTCGGTAGCCAACCATCTGAGCTATATCGGCTACACGGAGTTCCGAATCCTGAAGCAGTTGAGAAGCTTTCTCTAACCGCTTCCTGGAAATGTAGTTTGACACATTTTGGCCCGTCTCCTGTTTAAACAGTTTGGAAAAGTAGACGGGATGGAGATGTGCAACTTTCCCCAGTTCATCCAGGCTAAGACCATGTGACAGATGGTCTTCGATATACGTTTGTACTTTGTTAACGATGGTTTGGATGGACATCTGTTTGTTGTTTCTAATCCGACTGACCCGATCCATGAGAGTTGAGGATAGTTCATCAGGATAGCGTAACTGGTTGAATATCCAATCCACGGTCACAGAGTCATCCTGATCCTTGTCCGTCAGATATACATATAGAATGGTCTCCATGAGAAAGATTATTTTTTGCTTATGGAGATGGATTTGATCATATTTTTTAATGATATTTCCCGCCGACTCCCAATCACCACATGATGGAGAATAGCCCAATAAGCCAACAAAGTCGTCCGCGCGTACGTCCTCATTAAGGAAAAACCTGTAGAACATCTGCCGGGTCACGTTGCGATCGGTCAATGTAAAGGGAGGGGATACAACCGATTGCTCCAGTTCAATAGTTAGTTCCCCAGCAGCTTCTTCCGGAACAAGAGCGAACAGTCGCGTGCCCGCAGTCCAAATGAGACGATCCAGTTTGTCTCCGACAGCATGTTTTATAGCATCCTCATGTTCCTGTGTAAACCCCTCCAGCTTGAAGCAGCACATACGCCGACGCCCTAAAAATTCAGTATAAGCATCATATTGCTTCCTTAATGTCTCGTTATGACCAATAAGCGAAAGCAGATACTCCAATCCATCGAAGTTCTCCCATGCAACAGATTGAACGGGCCGTGTCTTTGTAATATTGTTGATGGCTTTAGACATAGCTTTCTCCACATCATCTTTGTCGACAGGTTTGAGCAAGTAGTCGAGCGCACCTAAACGGATTCCTTGTTGCGCATATTCGAACTCGGAGTAGCCGGAAAGGATGATCACTTTGGTTGGCAAGTTATGTTGGTGGATATGTTGAAGCAGATCAATACCAGAAACCTCAGGCATTCGGATGTCAGTGATCAGAATATCGATGTGGTTTTGAGTCAACATGTCTCGGGCTTCAATCGAATTGGTCATCGTCTCGATCTGATCAATGCCAAAGGTGTTCCAATCGAGCAAGTGCTTCATATATTCAACAACATAATGTCCATCATCCACAATTAATAATCGCATTAGCTATCTCCTTTCACCACGGGAATGCTGATGAGCAGCAGGACGGACAAGCCGCCCCAATCATTAGTAGTAAAATGTAACCCGCTACGTTCACCGTATGTATTTTTCAGACGTTGATTTACATTCCAGAGCCCTACGCCTTTAATTCCTTCAGGCGGGGTATCACTCTCAAGCCGAGCCTCCAGGCTACGAATATCATCCAGTGAAAGACCTTTGCCGTCATCGGAGACCTTAATCGTTATTGCAGCCTCCGTCTGTTTTACATCAATCGAGACCCGATGGGCACCTTGTTGTCCTTCAATTCCATGTTGAATCGCATTTTCAACCACTGGCTGGATGATTAGCGGCATGAGGGGAAGGGAGGACAATTCCGACGGCAGATCAATGCTGTACTCCATTTTTTTGCTTAGAGCCATAATGATCAGGAAATGTTCCGCAAACTGAAGCTCACTTTCCAGCGTGACTTCATGCCGGTCCAATTTGGTTAAATAACGATAATATTCAGCTAGATGTTTGCTCATGCGCATGACAGAATCAGGTGAAAACTGAGCCACCGACATAATGAAAAATAAACTGTTGTACAAAAAATGAGGATTGATCTGAGCTTGGAGTTGTTGAAGTTCCGCACTTCGTCTTAGTTCCGTTTCAGTCTTCAAGGATACAAACAAATCCTGGATCTCAGTAACCATATGATTAAAACTTCTGAACAGGCTGTAGAACTCTCTATCCGTATTTTCGGTAATACGTGTATTGTGATTGCCTTGTTCGACCTGTGAAAACTTCCGCTCCAACAAACGAATATTACGGTAATAGTTCCGGTAAAACGTAAAGATCACAACCAACCCAAGCGTAAAAACGGCTAAAATACTGGCAAAAAAAACCTTGCGATTGCGGTCAATCGGTTGCAGAAAATCATTCGTCTGTGTATATGTAATCAGGTAGGCGTCGATTGATTCAATATATCGGGAAAGAACATAGTAATCGTCCGACTTGGTGTGATAATCATATTTCAAAGTGATCTCCGGCTGTGGAGAAAGCATATCAGTAACCGCTTTCAATAGATCGCTGTCGACTTCTTTCTCACTCCATAACTGATTGGAATTAAACCAAAAAAAAGCGTTTGAGCTGTCGTTGTTCACAGCCTTTTTCAGCAGATTTTTCAAATAATCGGTATTCAGCTTTACACCAACGACGTACTGAGTCGGTTCGTTTTGTCCGGATTTTTGGATGTAAGGGTAGAGGGCAAAGTAATACAAGCTATTGCCGACAATTTGCCATCCCCGCTCATGAACATCCTTGAACGGAAGTCTCGCCTCCGGCGTACTGTTGGTGGACAGAAACGTTTCTTCATACTTCCAGTAAATGCCGATCGATTCAATCGATCGACTGGATAGGAGCGTTTGCCGCAAGCGATCAACGATTTCGTTTTTCTTCATTTGGGAATCGTAATTGTTCAGCTCGATAACATGCCTCTGATAAAATCGGACATCACTGTCTGCCGCATATTGAACTCCGTACATGTTAGCCTCGTATATAATCCCGTCCAGAATGCCTTTCACATAATCAAGCTGGTTTTTGGAAGCGCCAATCAGATTTTCTTCAAGTGTCTTGGAGCTTAATCGGTTCATCACGAAAAACAAACTTAACGTCAGCAGCAGAAAAAAAACAAAGAAATAGATAAATCGCTTCATATACATTTTTCGGATCATATATGTTTCCTTTCATATCGCCAAACGCAGAAGTTTAAAATCCAGATCGGATTAACTTTAATATAAGCCAAACCTTCGAAAAGCGGAAGGGCAGCATCTGCTATAAATGAAAGCGTTTTAAAATTGATTCAGGATGAGGTGATGATCTTGAAATTTTGGCATTTTGGAGTGAAAGCGCTTTTGTTAAGCTTAATTGCGAGGATTACATTCGAAGAGCCAACATAGAGGAGGTATGCAACATTAACGAGATTGTGCCCGTCCGATCTGCAAAAAAAACAAAACCAAAGATTCCCCAGCGAAATTTATTCAAAAAGGAAATTAAGAAAAGCTGGCCTTTGTACGTACTGTGTATTCCCGCATTTGTGTTTGTTTGCATCTTTTCTTATGGCCCGATGGTAGGTTTGCTCATGGCATTCCAGGACTACAAACCATGGCTGGGCATCACAGGTTCACGGTGGATCGGGTTAGATAATTTCGAACGAATTTTCCAGTACAAAGAAGCCACACAAGCGATCGTTAATACGTTAATTATCGCCGTTTCTAAAATTATCGTTGGTATTATCGTTCCGATCGTCATGGCTATCCTGCTGAGTGAGATCCGAAATATGGGCATTAAGAAAAGTGTACAGACACTGGTGTATCTGCCACATTTCTTATCTTGGGTTACGGTCGCAGGGTTGATGATTGATATTCTCGGATTAGACGGAGGAATCAACCACATCTTGACCCAGATTTTCGGGAACGATCCCATTTACTTCTTGGGTGATCCTGATCTGTTTCGATTCACGGTTGTGATCAGCGATGTGTGGAAGAGTTTTGGCTTCGGCATGATTGTTTATCTGGCGACCATTGCGGGAATTAATCCTTCCTATTACGAAGCGGCTGAGATCGATGGTGCCACACGCCGGCAGCAGATTCGGTACGTCACCTTGCCTAGCATGTTGCCCATGATCATCGTCATTTCTACGCTGAGTCTGGGGAATATTCTGGACGCGGGTTTTGATCAAGTCTTCAATCTGTACAATCCGCTAGTCTACAGTACGGGAGATATCATTGACACCTATGTCTACCGTTCATCCTTGTTAAACGGGCAATACGGCTTCGGGACCGCTGTAGGACTGTTCAAATCGGGGATTAGCTTGATCTTGATTGTTGTCTCTTACAGGCTGGCCTATAAATACGCCAATTACAAAATATTCTAACAAGGAGGGAGAGGGATCATGTACCATAAGACTACAGGCTATAGAGTATTCTCCTATTTTAATTACGCGTTCATGATACTGGCGGGTCTGGCGTGTTTTCTTCCACTGCTTCATCTGCTCGCGCAATCGCTAAGCAGTAAAGCGGCCATTAGCGGTAATATGGTTTCATTTTGGCCGGTCGGGTTCAATGTGGATGCCTATATCAAAACATTCAACAATTCCAATTTCAACGGTGCCATGCTGACATCCATCACTCGAACCGTATTGGGTACAACCATCAGCATGTTTATTCTTATCTGTGCAGGATATGCCTTGTCCAAGGAATTCCGGGGACGCAACGTGCTCATGTGGTTTTTCATCTTTACCATGCTCTTCTCGGGGGGATTGATACCTTCTTACATATTGATCACAGCCCTTGGATTAAAGGATACCATCTGGGCTCTTGTGTTACCGGGTGCTTTCGGTGCTTATAATTTGATTCTTCTCGTCAATTTTTTCAAAACGATTCCCAAAGCCTTGGAAGAAGCAGCATTTATTGATGGAGCGTCCTTTTTCGTAATTCTCAGCAAAATCTATTTACCATTATCTCTGCCTGGCATAGCGACAGTTTCCTTGTTCATTATGGTAGGGCACTGGAACTCCTGGTTTGACGGGATTTTGTACATGTCGGATGCAAGTAAGTATCCGCTGGCTTCGTTCCTACAGACCGTTGTTGTGCAGAGCAATATGCAGAATATGGCAATGAGCCAGTCCGAGGTTGCCGCAATGTCGGAACAAAGCATCAAGGCAGCGCAAATTTTTGTAAGCACGCTCCCGATCATTTTGGTCTATCCTTTTTTACAACGTTATTTCGTGAAGGGAATTGTACTAGGAGCCGTCAAAGAATAGTTAGGATGACGAAAAACAAATTGAGCTTGAGTAAAGGGGGCATGTTTCCATGAAGAAAAGAACTCATTTATGGAAAATGGTAAGTATGGTTATGCTGTCGGCTATTCTTGTGGCTGGTTGTAGCAAAGGGGAGAGTGCTTCCGAGACCGCACCGGCATCGGTGCTTAAGGACGGAAAATATGATCCACCGTTTACGATCACCATCGCCAAACAACAGGATGAAAATGCTGGAAAGTACATCAACGGTGAGACGTTGAATGACAATGTATTGACCCGCTGGGGCGAACAAAATCTGGGTATCAAAATACAAACCACCCTGCTGGGAGGTGATGCTTCACAATATAATACCAAGCTGCGGCTGGCACTGACGGGTTCAGAGAAACTACCAGATGTTCTGCCCGTCTATGACACCATGCTGGTCAATGATCTGATCGATTCGGGACAGGTCAAGGAGATTACAGAAGACATCTCAACCTACATGCCTGACCGGATTAAAGACATATACAAACAATACCCAACAACCTTCAATCCAGTGGTTAGAGAAGGTAAGGTTTACGGGATGGCAATCGCGCCCAATCTGACGGAAGGCGAAGTCATGTTGATCCGCCAGGACTGGTTGGACAAATTGAATTTGAAAGCGCCAACAACGATTGAAGAGTTTGAGCAAGTCATCGCGGCGTTCACCAATGAGGACCCGGACGGGAACGGCAAGAAAGACACATATGGCTTTACATTTTCGGGTAAAGATTCCTACAATACGGGCTGGGTTAGCGACCCGGTTATGATTTTCAGCGCATACACGGGCAAGCACCTTCCAAGACAATGGCATAACGACAACGGCAAACTCACCTATGGATCTGTGGCTCCTGGCAACAAAGAGGCATTGGCCAAGTTACGCGATTGGTATGCAAAAGGGTACTTGAACAAAGAATTGGCCACCCAAGGGGCATGGGATGCATTATCCGATTTTACGGAGGGGAAAGCTGGTATCATCATTGGTCGTCCTTGGCTGTACGACAGTGTGAAAGATGTGGAGAAAAATGTGGATGGTGCGAAAATTAGTGCTTACCCGACCATTCAAGGTGTGAACGGTGATAAGACCTACCAATCCGCCCAGTTGAACGATGGTGTATTCATGTTTAACAAGGATTTTCAGAACATGGAAGCCTTCTTCCTGTACTACGATAAAATGTACGACGCAGCGTTCAGCACAGGGGAGTTCAAATACGGCTACGCTCAAGGATACGATTACGATATCGTTAACGATAAAGTCACTTTTGATCCAACGAAATTTAATACGCCATTAGAGGCCGTGCAAGGCGTTGGGAAAATGGCATTTACCAAAAATACACCGAGTGTTGATGGTCCCGGCCAATCCTACTACGATCTGGCGAATGGAGTTAAAGCCGACACGGGTGTCCTCATTCAGAGCGCCTCGAAGGATCAAACGACGCAGGACGGATACCGGATTTCGTATGAAAACAGAGATGTTTTGCTCCCAAATGAGTTTAACGGTCCACCAACGCCAACGATGCAAAATGTATGGGAACAGTTGACCACCATGGAACAAGAGACGTTTACCAAAATCATATATGGCAATGAGCCGCTTGAAGCATTTGATACCTTTGTGAAACAGTGGCATGAAAAAGGCGGAGACACCGTGATCGAAGAAGTTAACGAATGGTACAACCAAGCCAGCGAGACGGATGTCATGACATTGATGAATTTGAAATAAAGTCTAGTTTCACCTGAACCAGCCTTCCGGCAACAGGAAGGTTGGTCTTCTAAAAAAGGAGATGATGAGACATGATCAAAGGTAAATCGTGGATGGCTATCTTCATTGCATTGATGTTGTTAACAGTTCATGTAACGTCCTCAGCTCAAACTATTCACGCTGCTGCTGGTGAAGAGACCAAGATCGCTGCAACACTGTTTGTATTGAAGAACGAATCCGAAGTATCCAACGCCAAAATCCATTGGGCACCTGTAACGGGAGCTACAAAATACGAGTTGTACAGATCCGAGAACAATTCGCCCTATACGTTATTACAGACCCTAACCGGTACAACGACGGACGATTATGACCTCAACATAGGTAGCACGTACAGATACCAAGTGAAGGCATATGCCGGAACTTCCTTAATTACCTCCGCTGTCTCGACAGAATATATCCCTTTCAGCCTTCCAGAGAACCTCACCACTTTTGATAACACAACGCAATCAACGCTTATGCTTCCGAATGAACTAAAAGTGGGGGATACCTACTACAGATTCAATTTCGCACAAAAATCATCAGGCGGTTTTGGTGAAATGATTCAACAGACATCAACGGATGATATCACCTACGGTAATGATAAAGTGGTCCTTTCCTACACGGATCATCCCGATCTGGCGAATTCTAAATTTGAGGGGATCAATATCCTCTACCATGCGCCAACAAACAAGTTTGTTTTTTGGGCTCACTATGAAAACAGTACAGACTACACACTTGCCAGAGTATCGGTGGCTTCAGCCACGCCTGGAGAAGACTTTACATTTCACAAAAGCTTTCGGCCGGAAGGGAACCAATCCCGGGATATCTCCATTTTCAAAGATGACGATGATTCGGCGTATCTTATCTCTACGGCCAATAATAATTCGGACACGATTTTGTATAAATTGACCTCCGATTGGCTGGATGTGGATCATCAAGTTTCAGTTATTTACCAAAATCAACACAGGGAACTGCCCAAAATGATCAAAAAAGATGGCATTTATTACTTGTTCTCTTCCCAAGCGGCAGGTTGGTATCCGAGCATACCCTTGTATTCTTCAGCAACAAGCATAGACGGCGATTGGTCTGAATTACGGACGATTGGCAACACGTCAACCTTCTCGGCGCAGTCGGGTTCCGTCATGCGTGTGAAGCCAGATACGGGCAACAACGTGGTTATGGTTGCATATCGCTGGATGTTCGGCTGGGCAGGCACGCAAAATGGAACAACGGAGGAACGTTTGCTTCCCGTTTGGTTCTCCGATGGTTACGCATTTTATGATTATTTTGATCAAGTCCTGTACAACACAAACAATGATATTGTCATTCCCGTTCAGAATGGAAAACTGCTGTCGCAAGGCAAACCTGCAACAGCCCAAACGGCTACCGGAACGAACCCGGCAAGTTTTGCTAATGATGGTAACTATCAAACCGAATGGATCGGCACAGGCAGTTCCTGGCCACATTGGTGGAAGGTCGATCTCGGCTCCGTTCAACAGTTAAATAATGTGCAAATCTCCTGGTGGATGCAAAAAGGCTCCGAAGGTTATTACAAATATAAAATAGAGACCAGTACGGATAATGTGAACTGGACCGTGGCATTGGATCGAACCAATAATACATCTTACGGTTTCACATCAGATACTTTATCAAACACTGCTGCCAGATATGTACGAATTAATATGCAAAATGTGGCACTTCATAACAACCCTAACAATTGGTACACGCCAAGACTTTGGGAAGTGAAGGTATTTGGATCGGAGACCAATTAACGATGTTCCTAAAAGAAGAGAGGTAACGGTGTGAATAATCAATTAACCAATGGTGGTATCTGGAATGATTCAAGCGGTAATCCAATCCATGCTCATGGTGGACATATGTTATTCCATGACGACTATTATTACTGGTATGGCGAAGATCGGAGAGACGATATTTATGTGAGTTGTTACCGTTCCAAAGATCTATTCAACTGGGAGTTTCGGAATCATATCCTGACGACATCTACGCCAGCTGCCCCCATTCGAGTTCGGACGAATCTGGCATTAGTGAATGACAAAGGTGGAAAGGTAAATCTCGAACGGCCTAAAGTACTTTTCAACGCGGTGACAAAAAAGTTTGTACTCTGGGTCCACTATGAGAATGGTAACAATTACAACGATGCCACATGCGCCATTGCCACATCGGATTCTCCGGATAGTCATTTCGTGTATCATGGCAGCTTTAATCCCTACGGGTATATGTCGCGTGACTGCACGCTCTTTCAGGACGATGACGGGACGGCTTATTTTATTTCGGCTGCCAGAGACAATGCGGACCTACACATTTATCGTCTGCAGGAGGATTACCTTAATGTCGAAAGTCTTGTCGGAAAGCTGTGGCAGGGGGAGTATCGGGAGGCGCCAGCTGTCTTCAAACGAAAAGGGAAGTATTATATGCTAACCTCATTTTGCACGGGTTGGGCTCCCAATCAAGGGAAATACGCGATGGCTGATACGATGGATGGACCATGGGGGATGCTCAGCGATTTTGGCGATGAAACGACGTATCAAACGCAACCAGCATTTGTGCTAAAACGAACAGAAGAGGAGTACCTCTACTTTTCGGATCGCTGGAACGGATCGGACTACTTCCAATCCAGCTATGTGGTTCTGCCCATTGAGTTCAATGGGGACATTCCGATTCTGAATCATTATTCAACGTTATCTTTGCGAGAGGACGCACATCTGATTCATTTTGAACGATAATTTGAACGATAAAACGACTCATTCAAAAAGACTTTGATCCTACAGCGAATGCAGGTTCAAAGTCTTTTTGAATGAATTTTATAATTCCAAATCTAACGAATAGCGATCGCGAAGTACTGATAAGTGGTGGAGCTCATGCCCAGCCATAACAAATGCAATCGATCGAGCTGAAGCAGGATTATCACTGACGATCCCTCTACAGAGCCAAGCTTCCGGGGTGAGACGACGAAACATAAGGATGGTTGACCGGCGTGTGACGGCATATTCTTCGCTCAAATCGGCCAGGGTATACGCATCGAAGGGATGGGTCTGCATAAGCACGTCCTGATCGTAGCCGGGATGATTCGCTTGGTCACCTCTGGCGATGCGAAGCAATCGGCTGCTCATGATGCGTTCATTATCCAAAAGGTGTCCGATGACCTCCTTCACGCTCCATTTGCCTTCGGCGTAACGATAATTTGCTTGCTCTTCTGTTAATGAAGAAAGCAAATTTTGTACGATGTTGGCCTGCTGCTCCAACATCTCAATGATGTTCCCTTCAGGAACAAGCTGGATGTATCTTTCATAATAGACTGCATATTCCTCTGTAGTTGGTCTTTCAACCATGGTACTACCTCCTTTGGGATTCGTAGATCTGGAATATATTGTAGCATAAATCTTACTTCCAGCATTGAAATTGGCCCTTCCGCTTGATAGGTGGAAGGGCCGTTTCATGTAATTGGAACAGTTTATAGCGTTTGGGTGTACCACTTCTAATCCGTACCTCGTATCCTTTTATTTTGGACAAACTTCTCCAAAACCGCAAAATCCTCCGTCACTTTTTTGAACGGCAGCGTATTCAGCACCTGTTCTCGGTAACTTTTTTTTGCTGCTTTGCTGAGACGGGAGTCAAGTATGCTGAGTATGCCAAGGTCTGTTTCACTACGAATCAAGCGTCCCGTTCCTTGCCGTAACCGAAGGAGCATATCCGGTACAAACACCTCCATGAACGGATTCTCTGCTACAGATGCCTTATATTCATAAACAGGATCCGATGGAACAGGGAAGGGCAGCCGGAAAATAATGACCTGTGACAGGTCAGACCCCTCGATATTCACACCTTCCCAGAATACACCGGTACCCAGGAGTACACCTTTGCTTTTCCTGAAATCGGCGATGACACTGTCCTGGGAAGATCCTTCTTTTTGAACATGGACTGCCCATGTGTATTCATTAGCCCTTGAGATCAACTTTTTGTGAATGTACTTCATGTCCTCTTTTGCTGAAAAAAGGACGATTGTTCTTCCCTGAGTTAGATTACAGAGTTGAATCACTTCATTGTAGGCTGCTTCAAGATAGTTTTCGCGCTGGTCATGGTGGTAATAGGGAACTTTGTTCGAAATGTACATCATGGCATGGTTGGTGTAATCAAAAGGGGAGGGTTGGCGCTCTAGGAAATCTCCCTTATAACCGAGGGAGTGCGTCATATAAGAATATTGTTCCTCCAGCGTATCCCCGCCTTGGCACAGCGTTGCTGATGTTAGGATTACAGGTACCTTACCATTAAATAAAGCGTATTTCAGAAATTGGCTTATATCTTTGGGACAGATGCTGATCGTGGGTACTCCAAGGGGACTACTTGCCCATAAAAGATAGTTGTCCTCCATTTCAGATAAGACACGAATGAGGGTAATAAGCCCGTTGATGGCTTCAAAAGCGTCATCGATCTCCCGCTCGTGTCGTGAGGTCAAAATGGAAAGGCGTAGGCTGAGATCTTTTAAATCGTTTGAGACCTGGTTCAACGGTATTCCTTTGATCTCCGACACTTTGATTCGGTCGTTATCCTGTTTAGCATGGTGGAGCAGATCCGCGTTTACCTGTTTGAAGATGCGCTCAGCGCAGTTTTTGATGAACTTGGATTGTGAGAAGTGACTTTTATCGCCGGACTGCTTCGTGAGAAGCTGCACCGTGGTATCCAGAATGCGGCAGATTCCCCGATAAGTGAACTCAAGTGTTCTGGCATCTCGAACTTTTGCTTCCAGATTATGCGCTTCATCAATAACGATCAGAGCAGGCTGTTCCGAGATGATGCTCTTGGTTCCTTCTTTTTTCTTCATCAAATCCCGTATGAGCAAGTCCTGGTTCACGATAATAAAATCAATCTCGTGAGCCTTTGCATTTAATTTCGCTCTCATATCGTAAAACAAACATGCATTTTTGTGATGACAACGTTCAAATTTGCAATCATTCACGGAAACGTGGGACCATACGGCATCACTAACTCCAGCTTTAATATCGGCTCTTTCATCAATTTCATAATCTAATATGCGCTGTGCAAGGGTAGATACGGAGGAGTTAGCATCATCAAGACTGATCCATTCCGCTGCTCTACTTCGGCAGGCATACTGCCCCATGCCTTTTCCCACCACGGAACGAACCGTTGAGAATCCCAACCGACTACCAATAATCCTTAAATCTTTATGTATCTGTTCCGAGAGCTGAATGGAGGATGTCGCTATAATGACTGGTTTCTGAGACATTTGATTCGTGAGCAGACTTGGGATCAGGTATGCAAAAGACTTACCGATTCCGACACCAGCTTCAATCATGGCGTTATGCCCATGGATATAAGCATCGGCGATATCAAGAGACATTTCTTGCTGTCCGATCCGCTCTCTAAGGCCGATTCGGGGGAACCGGTCATATATTCGGAAGATCGCGTTAACCAAAGAACGTTCGATTTCTTTGTCCGGTTCCCGCTTATTTATTTTATAAAGTTCATTTAACCAATTCATAACGATCGCCCCTCTTCCGAATAATGAGCTTCTTGTACTACAATTTGGAGACGAATTACCTCACGATGGGGTTGTGACGGCATTTTTTAATCTGGAAACGCCTTCCTGTAATTGTTCTTCTGACAAATGTGCAAAAGATAAATAGATACCATACTTCGTACCAACAGACGTTGAACTGCTGACTTCTGAGTATATCACACCTTGTGACCTTGCCGATTCCCGGAAGACCTCATAAGTGGTCACATTACCTCGCCACCAGCCAAACACATGAAGGCCCGCTTCATTCTCCACCCAATCAAACCATGTAGAGAGTTGCTTGTTCAACAGTTTGAGTAACAGATGGAATTTACGACTGTATAATCGATTCATCCTGCGCAGATGACGCTCATATTGACCGCTTGTCATAAATGCAGCCAATGCCCGTTGTTCGATCAGGTTGACGGGTCTTGGCTCGTATAATGCCTGCGCCTTTCTAAAGGTGTCTGCCAAGGTAGGGGGAAGAACCACATACCCAAGTCGTACTTCTAAAGGTAATGTTTTTGTAAAGCTGCCCAGGTAGATTACGCGACCTGCTTTATCGAGTGTTTTCAGCGGTTCAACATGCATTCCGCGATATCGGAATTCACTATCATAATCATCCTCGACAATCATGGCATCATTTCGCTGTGCCCAGTCCAGCAGGGTTTGTCTGCGTTCCAGGCTGAGCATTTCACCAGTAGGAAATTGTCGTGACGGCGTGACAAACAACATACGTGCTTCCCAGTCTTGGGGCACAACGCCCTGACCATCGAGATTGGCTTCAATCAACTTTGCACCCGCAGCCAATATAGCTTTAGAAATCCCGACATAACAAGGACTTTCTGTCACTACATAATCCCCAGGATCTGCAAGTAATTGAGTGAGTAGTGCTATAGCTTGCATGGAGCCTGCAGTTACTGCAATATGATCCGGATCAACTTGAATGCCCCGCATCCTCCGAAGATAGGCAGCAATGGCTTCTCTCAATTTTGGATCCCCGGTTGAACTCATGGCAGAGGTTGTTTTCAGGTGATGCTCACGCTGCCTTATCTCTGCATACAATCGATTATTCCATTCATCGTAAGGAAACTTGGAGAAATCAGGTTGATATTTGCTAAAGTCGATCACTTCGTCGCTATTCATTCTGGAATCATGTGTATGAGCATTGGCTGGTGCATTTCTTTGAATCGACGGCTGTTCAAACTGCTGAATACGATTCCCCCAGGCGGATAAGTGATGCGTACAAGCTTTCTCGGTGGACGCATTATTGTTCAAATCCAACTGGTAAGCAACAAAGGTTCCTCTTCCATGCTCTGAATGAATGTAACCTTGCGCAGTCAACGTATCATAGACCTGATTCACGGTTCCTCTGGAAATGTGATACGTCGCAGCTAACTCTCTTGTAGAGGGTAACTTCTCGCCATGTATAAGATTACCTTCATGAATTGCATCACGAATGGCATGATAGAGAGCCTTCATCTTGGTATATTTTCGGTTCAAATATGAACTGTAAGCTACATGAAATTGCATAGGACCTCCAGAAGTTATATTGAAGTGGTACAATAAAAACCAAAAATATTGGATCTTTTTATATGACCATTCTCATTCTATACTAAATCATAGATTAGAGCGATGCCTTTATTGAAAATCACCCAAAAGTTAATTAGGAGGACTACAATCATGCAAACAGGTACAGATCGTGTAAAAAGAGGAATGGCTGAAATGCAAAAAGGTGGCGTCATCATGGACGTTATGAATGCAGAGCAAGCAAAAATCGCTGAGGCGGCAGGGGCAACAGCTGTTATGGCTCTTGAACGGGTACCTTCCGATATTCGCGCAGCTGGCGGTGTAGCTCGTATGGCAGATCCAACCATCGTTGAAGAGGTTATGAAGGTTGTTTCTATTCCAGTTATGGCTAAAGCACGTATCGGTCATTACATAGAAGCCAAAGTGCTTGAATCCCTAGGTGTGGACTATCTCGATGAAAGTGAAGTTCTTACTCCTGCAGACGAAGTGTTCCATATCGATAAACATGAGTTTACTGTACCATTTGTATGTGGAGCCAAAGATTTGGGAGAAGCTCTTCGCCGTATTGGTGAGGGTGCATCGATGATTCGTACAAAAGGTGAACCTGGAACGGGCAACATTGTTGAGGCAGTTCGTCATATGCGTCTAATTAACAGCCAGCTACGTAAAGTGCAAAACATGTCCAAAGACGAGCTGTATGCTGAAGCAAAAAATCTGGGTGTAGCTTATGAGTTGCTGCGCGAAGTTCATGAAAATGGTAAACTTCCTGTCGTTAACTTTGCAGCAGGCGGTGTAGCTACTCCGGCGGACGCAGCATTAATGATGCACCTGGGAGCAGACGGTGTGTTTGTAGGATCAGGTATCTTCAAATCCGATAGCCCTGAGAAATTCGCTCGTGCAATCGTTGAAGCTACAACACATTACACAGATTACAAACTGATTGCCGAAGTATCCAAAAACTTGGGCGCCCCGATGAAAGGGATCGAAATTTCCAAATTGGCTCCAGAAGAGCGCATGTCCAACCGCGGTTGGTAAGATAGCAGTGCATCAAGTTGAATAGGTAGTTTGAACATTTATATAGAAGAGCCGATCAATTGAACCTTAATTGATCGGCTTTTTGTTATTAATGTGTGGTTTGTTGATATCTTCAAAATGCTGTGCCTATAATAATCCGTATGAAGGAAGGTGCAGACAATTCGCTATCTATATGAGTTTATTCAACATCAGGACGATCTGCCTATGAAACTCTTCGTGAACTCGGTAAAACATATTGATTTTCATTGGCACAAGGAAGTGGAAGTTGTATATGTTCTCCACGGTTCAATCATCATGTATCTGGACCAGCAGCAATATACACTGCATGAAGATGATGTGATCGTGGTTAACAGTATGTCCGTCCACAAGATCGAACGAACCAATCAGGACAATGTGTTATTAACATTGCAGTTCGGTCCCGAGTTGATGAACAATAATGCATTTATCTCCTGTAACTCTGCTATGAACGTGGAACAAAACGCTCCTCGCCTGCAAAGTATTAAACAATATCTTGCGCAGATGGTATGGGAGATCAACAAAAAAACGCCGGGTTATCAAAATTTCACAATGGGCAGATTACAGATGTTATGCGGATGCCTGCAGAGGTATTTTTCCAGTGGTACGAATTCCGCATTGGAAGACGGTAGCAGGGATTATGACTATAAAAGACTGAACAGGGTCCTCACATATATTGATTTACACTACAATGAGAAGATTACACTGCAGGATATGGCGGATTCCGAACATTTAAGTTTGCATTATTTCTCCCACTTCTTCACCGACAAAATCGGGATACCTTTTCAAAAGTATTTGACGCTCATTCGCTTGGAGAAGGCTCAGGCTCAGCTGGCAGCCAACGATAAAAATATTTCGGAGATCGCGCTGGATTGCGGATTTGCCAATGTGAAGCTGTTTAACAAGTATTTCAAGGAAAAGTACGGCTGTACGCCTGGTTCCTATCGGGAAGCTTCGCGTACACCGGAACTCCATCAGTTGAATGTGAACCGCAAACCCAAAACGTATGAGGAGTCTTCAAGCGGAGATTATTACGAGATGGAAACGTTGAATGCGATTGGTTTACTGTATCGATATCTGGATGTTAAGGTTGACGCTAATCAAGACAGGCTTCCTATACCGTCTGTACATCTGTCAGACCAAACTTATATTGAAATTCGTGCGGATCAGACGTCGTCTGTCTATGAAAAGCACTGGAATATGACCATGACGGCAGGTAGAGCCATTGAAGGTTTGCGTGAAGATTGGCGGAAGCAGCTCTCCGCGCTGAAAGGAAAAGTGCCTTTTCAATATATTCGATTTCACGGCATCTTTAATGATGAGATGATGGTGTACAGCGAGAAACAGCAGGGCACTCCCCTCTATAACTGGTCATATGTGGACAAGTTGTATGATTTCCTGCTGGATCAGGGCGTTCGGCCATTTGTGGAATTAAGTTTTATGCCGAGCCAGTTGGCGAGATCCAAAGAAACGCTTTTTTGGTGGAGGGGGAATATTAGCCCGCCATCCGACCCTGCCAAGTGGCAGGCGCTTGTTGGCGAATTTGTTCGCCATTGTTTGAATCGCTATGGAGCGGAAGAAGTGAGGCAGTGGTATTTCGAAGTATGGAACGAGCCTGACCTGGCGGGTGTTTGTTGGGCAGGAAGCAAGGAAGAATACTTTGCGTTTTACGAATCGACCGTTCATGCCATCAAATCGATTTTGCCGGAACTGAAGGTGGGGGGCCCAGCTATGGGTTACGGGTCTCTCTGGAACGATACCTGGGCTGAGGAATTTTTGTCCTATTGCCGCAAGCGGGAAGTGGCTCTCGACTTTTATTCGTTTCACATCTATTCGGAGTATCCCAAGCTAAAAGTTGAAGACGATCGTTTAACCCAGATCATGCCGCCTTCTTTTTATAAAGAAAGTATTGAGCTTATGCGGCAAAAAATGAATACGTCTTCGTACGGTCATGTTGAACTTCATGTCACCGAGTGGAACTTTTCGCTGTATGACCGGAACTTGCTGCATGATACCATGTTTATGGCTCCGTTTGTCATTTACCACACCATGAACACACTCGGTGACGTGAAAGCGATGGCTTTCTGGTCCTTTACCGATGTATTCGAAGAAAGCATCGTTCCCGCTTCTCCTTTCTACGGAGGTTTTGGCCTGATTAACCGCGATGGGCTGAAGAAACCCAGCTATTATGCATTTGAGCTTATGCAAAAGCTTGGGGATGAGCTGATGGTCAAGGGAGACGGTTATGTCGGAACCCGAAAAAGGGATGGAAGCATGCAATTTTTGTTCTATCACTATGTTCACGTAGACCAGCTGTTTACAAGTGGAGATTGGTCGGAATTATCCAGCTCAACCCGCTATGACGTATTTGAGGAAAAAGGTAGCAAAGCTTATGAACTTACCCTGAGCAATCTCGAGGGCCCTTATAAATGCACCAGTTATCAACTGGATCGGGAGCATGGATCGGTATTTGATGAGTGGACCCGCATGGGATCGCCCTATTCCTTGACGGAAGAAGAAATTGCCTATCTAAACGGCAGGAGTGGACCCGTGATGGGGACAGAGATGGTAAGAGATGAAAGTTGGCGCAAAGAGATTTTGCTTCCACCGCATGGGGTAATGCTGCTCATTTTGGATAGACAATATTAAAAAAAAGTGCTTTTAAGACATCCTTTCAGTTTGAAGGGATGTTTTTTGTTGTTTATTTCTTGTTCAGGCTGGCAAGCTAGAACTATAGCGATGGATTGGGCAAAAAACGAACCATGATGCGGCAAGTTCCAACAAGAAAGCGTTAACACAAATCGATATACTATGGTTGTGGCAGCATAGAGGAAGACAGGGGGAGTTTTGGATGAAGCGTTTCATGAAATGGATGACAGATTCGTTTGCGCCAAGATTGGAGGCGTTTACGAACAATATTTGGGTTTCTTCGATTCAAGAAGCCATCATGGTCGCCATTCCGATGATTTTCATCGGTTCGATTATTACATTGATTTCGATTTTGCAGGATTTCATTCCGGGAATGCCGGACCTGACACCTATCACGACATTCAGTTTTGGTTTGCTTGGTTTGTTTATTGCTTTTCTGACGCCTTATGTCGTGATGGAAAAAAGAGAACGACACAAAATCAAGTTGCTGGCGGGAATGACGGGGATATCTCTGTTCGTCATGCTGCTTAACCCGACGGTAAACGAAGACGGTACCATTCAGTTCATCCTTGAACGATTTGGACCCTCGGGGATGATTACAGCACTCTTGGTAGGTGTATTTGTCGCTCTTGTAATGATCATGTGTAACAAATTTTCGTTCTTCAAAAAGGGGTCTTCACTTCCCGAATTCATTATGGACTGGTTCGATTTTCTCGTCCCGATCGCCCTGGTATTAACAACAGGATGGTTGCTTGTATATCAGCTTCATTTTGATATTTTTGGACTGATCGTAAACGTATTTGAGCCGATCAATGCCGTAGGGCAAAGTATAACCGGATTTTTATTGTTCAATTTCATTGGTGTTGTACTGTATTCTTTCGGCGTAAGCCCGTGGGTCATGACACCGATCTGGTACGCGATCTGGATACCTGCAATCGAAGAAAATGCAGCTCTTGTGGCAGCAGGACAAGATCCAGTCAATATCAACACATTTGAAACCTTTTTCTCCGGATGGCTGGGTATTGGCGGTATGGGTGCGACCTTGCCGTTAGTTGTTTGGTTCCTGATGGCACGTTCGAAAAAACTGAAATCTGTCGGCAAGGCGACTATTATCCCGTCCTTGTTCAACATTAATGAACCTGTCGTGTACGGAGCACCGATTGCCTTTAATCCGTTACTCATGGTGCCGATGTGGATTAACTCACTTATCACGCCAGTGATTGTGTATTTGGCTCTCGACTGGGGTTGGGTGCGGATTCCGAGCCAGATCTTCCAGCTATGGTACACACCGATCGGCCTGTCCACCTATATTATGTCCGGACTCAATGGGCTTATCTTGCTGGCAGTCGTCCTGGTGATTGTATTTATTGTCTGGTTCCCGTTTTTCAAACTGTATGATGCACAGGAACTGAAGAAAGAACAGGAACAAAATTGATATCAGAAGGGTGAGTACTATGGATAAATCAATCAATGAATTGTTGTCGACACTAACGCTGGCCGAGAAAGCTTCACTCTGCGCAGGATTGAATATGTGGATGACAAAAGGAATTGAGCGGTTAAACATTCCGCCAGTTCATATGTACGATGGGACAAACGGCATCCGTAAAACAAACAGCGATGAAGAAATGGGGATTACAACGGAAAATGTACCCGCAACCTGTTACCCTACGGGTTCAGCCATCGGTTCTTCGTGGAATACGGAATTGTTATATGAAGTTGGTGTGGCACTGGGACGTGAATCAAAAACCATGGACGTTGAGCTGCTGCTTGGACCGGGTGTCAATATGAAAAGAACGCCGCTTGGCGGAAGAAACTTCGAATACTACTCGGAAGACCCATACTTGACGGGAGAACTCGGGGCAGCGTTTATAAATGGGATCCAAAGCGAAGGCGTGGGCGCTTCTGTCAAACACTTTGCAGGAAACAACCAGGAGTTTGAGAAGATGGTAACCAGTTCGGAAATCGACGAGCGAACGCTTCGCGAGATTTACCTGAGCGCCTTTGAACGAATTATTAAGAAATCCGACCCTTGGACGGTTATGTGTTCTTATAACTTATTGAATGGAACATATACAAGTGAGAACGAACATTTGCTGCATGACATTTTGAGAGAAGAGTGGGGTTATGAAGGTGTTGTTCTATCCGACTGGACGGCTGTCAATGATCGCATACGCGGTCTGAAGGCTGGGCTTGATCTGGAGATGCCGGGTCCCGCCAATTACAATGCCAAAGCGATCATTGAAGCGGTTCAGAACGGAAGCCTATCCGAAGAACAGTTGGATCGCAGTGTGGGCCGCATTTTGAAGCTGGTTGAGCGGGTAACGGGCAAGAAAGACATAGATTCTTCTCCAGATTCGGACTATCATGCACTTGCACGTAAAGCGGCGGCCGAGAGTATTGTGCTTCTGAAAAATGAGAACGCGATTCTCCCGCTAGGGCAGGAGTCCATTTCGTCGATTGCCGTGATCGGACGGTTTGCCAAAAAACCGAGAATTCAGGGAGCAGGCAGTGCCAAGGTAACGCCTACAAATGTCGATATTCCATGGGATGAGATAAAAAATCTGGCTGGCGATGCCATGACTATGAATTATGCAGAAGGGTACCCGGAGGATGACTCCATCAATGATGAGCTAATTAAGGAAAGCGTCTCATTAGCCATGAATTCCGATGTTGCTGTACTGTTTGTTGGCCAACCGGAATATGCGGAATCGGAGATGCATGATTTGCAAGGCATTGATCTTCCCGAGCATCAAGTGAAATTGATTCTCGCGGTGGCCGCAGTTCAACCCAAGTGTATTGTCGTAACGAGCAGCGGTTCCGCACTGGCGATGCGTCCATGGGTACAGCATGTACCTGGTGTGATTCATTCCTGGTTGTCGGGTCAGGGCATGGGTAAAGTGATTGCAGGTGTATTATTCGGACAGACAAATCCTTCGGGCAAACTGTCTGAGACATTCCCTGTCAAACTGTCGGACAACCCTTCACATATGCGAATTCGCGGAGAGAACGGCAAGCTGTATTATCGCGAAGGCCTGTTCGTGGGTTATCGGTATTATGACCGGAAAGAACTGGCACCTCAATTCCCGTTTGGACACGGATTGTCTTATACATCGTTTTCCTATACGGATCTGGAAGTGGAACAGACCCATACCGGTGTTACGGTGTCCTTCCAATTGAAAAATACCGGAAAGCGCAAGGGGAAAGAAGTTGTTCAATTGTATGTTCACGATGAAGAGTGCACATGGACCCGACCAGAGAAAGAATTGAAAGCTTTTGCCAAAGTTGAACTGGAGCCGGGTGAAAAACGCAAGGTTACTTTTGAACTGGAAGAGAGAGATTTCTCATACTACAACACCAAGTATAACCGTTGGGTGGCTGAGACCGGTTTTTTCCAAATTTCACTTGGCAGCTCGTCCAAAGATATCCGAATTACGGAACGTTTGCATTGTGACTTTGGTAAGGAAGAAATCACGTTCCACAAATTCAGTCTGCTCAGTGAGTGGATGAGTGATCCTGTAGCGAAAAAGGAATTGGAGCATTGCCTGAATGAAATGAACGAGCACGTTACGGACAAGGTATATCTAAACGAGGAGTTTGTGGGATTCTGGGCAGATTTCCCGATGATCAAAGTATTCCAAATGTTCGGTCAACAATGGATGAATGAACGTTCACCTGATGAAATTATTAATGAACTTATCGCCAAGGTTAACCAGGCACGTAATAAATAGTTAAGTAAAAGAGGAACCAAGTTCGATCCTAAACAAAGGACATGAACTTGGTTTATTTTTATCCATCAGATGAATGATATTGATTATTGTTCTCATTTACACCCTTCGACATTTACTGTATACTGACAATAGTTAATTTACATATGGGTCTAAAAGACAAGAGAGAATTAAAAGGGAGAGATTACTTACATGTTGGTATCCGTTAAAAAAGGGATGTTTCTTTGCTTAATTACTGCAATGATTCTGGTGCTCGCAGCGTGTTCAAGCAACAATGGTGGAAGCAAAGATGCAAATGGCAGCTCACAGCAAGCTGCGGAGAGCAGCGCCACGAATGCAGCAACAAATGGGAAACAAACCGAAGCAGACGCTTCAGCACCTGCTGAAACAACTTACCCGATAACCGTTTCAAATTATACAACAGAGAACGGCACATGGGTGAAGAAGGATCAAACGTTTGACAAAGCACCTGAACGAGTAGTTGCCAATACCCAAGGTGCAGCCGAGCTGATGATTCGCCTTGGTTTGACAGACAAACTTGTAGGTGTAGCTGCGTTGTTTGGTAGTGTACCTGAAGATATTGCTGACGAATTTAAACAAGTTCCTGTGCTTGCTGAAGGCTATGTAGGTAAGGAAGTGACAATAGGCGCTACGCCTGACCTGGTTGTAGGGCGTGGTGGATTGTTTGAGGATGCGGACTGGGGTGTTGGTACAGTAAGCAGCTTGAATGATATGGGGATTAAAACGTATGTACAAAGCACCAGTGTTCCTGATGCATCGTTAGATAGTCTGTATCAGGATATTACTGAATTAGGTGAGATATTCAACGTACAAGCTAATGCAGCGGCATATATTGAGACGCTTAAAGCACGTGAGAATGCCTTGTCGGCCCGAGCTAGCGCTGAAACGATCAACTATGCATCATTTTCGGATAATGGTGATGGAACCATTGGAATCTACAACGGAAATGGTGATACGTTTATTGAAAATGCAATGTCATTAATCAATATGCATAATATGCTGATTAATGAAACTGGCACACTCAGCCTGGAGAAGTTAATCGAGATTAATCCGGATGCAATGATTATTTCGAGGTATGCAGGTGGTATTGATCCTGAGCAGACGATTGAAAAGCTGCTTGCCAACAAACAGGTACAAAACATTAACGCAGTTAAAAACAAAAAAATCTACATTATTGATTTCAATAACTTCTGGGGTTACGGGGATTCCATCTTCACAGGTGTTGAAGGACTCGCTGATGATCTCGGGTTGTAATGAAGCTAAGAACAAAAACATAGTACCATTAAAAGTCGCTATTTTAGCGGCTTTTTTTGTTATCAGGGACCAAATTCTTGTTTCAAGCTGTTCCGGGTCAGCCTGAATGATAGCGAGAATGGAGTGAACACTCTATTTTAATACGACTTGACTTGTGAATATATTATCGATATAGTGTGAATCAGTTCACACTTCAAATTAAGGAGTAATCTATGCCAAAAAATACTTTCTTTCGTTTAGACGAAACAAGGCGTGAGGAAATATCGAATAGCGCTATGCATCTTTTTGTTGATAATCTTTACGAGGATATAACTATGAAGATGGTTTTGGATAGTTTGTCCATGCATCCCGGAACATTTTATCGGTATTTTGAAGACAAAGATGACCTTTATTGTCACTTAATACGTAATGTGACCCAGAAAAGAGCTGCATATTTTAATAACAGTAATGAAGATTCCCTTTACAGCTATTTCCTTACTGGCTTATTTGGTAACGTTAATGGCATGATGACCGAGCCACTGAATGAGTTGGAAATCAAACTGACTAAAACATTTTCATATATTCCTGAGGACATTTTGCTGAAAGTATACGTGAATGTGTTAAAGGGCGAGTCATTCCCCATGATCAAGGACATTTTACGCCGAATGAGGGTTGATGGATATCTCCGACCGGATGTTGACGACGACCTGATTTCTTTTATGTTTGAGTCAATGCAGCTTAATTTAATCTTGTTTTTTAGGGAATTCGATATTAAGGACTCTAAGCTGCAACATAAGATCAGCAAATACTTTGCTGAATTTATGGGCCATGGGCTGCTTGAAGATCATAAATATTCTGAAGTGGTTAGCGATCTCAAGGGGGAAAGAAAATGAAAACCTATGACGTATTTCCAGAACCAATTGGCGCCTATACTGTCGGTCGAACCCAGATGGATTTTGAGTACGCGGCATCAGATGACTCCAAAAGAGAACTGACCGCTTTTGTGTATTATCCGTCCGACAGTAGCGAAGGTAAGACTACATCAACGTACATGTTTCCTGAAGTCTACGAGATGTTTAATGAGCAGCCACTTGTCACTGCGTTGAAGGATGTTTTCTCTATAGATATCAAGACCCAGTGTTATGACGACCTTGCTCTCTCCGGGAAGCAAAAGCGCTATCCAGTGTTATTCTATGTTTGCGGCGGGGGCGGTTCTCCAGAATGGGGTACAGTGCTCTGTACAGACTTGGCAAGCATGGGGTATGTTGTGGTAAGCATCGGCCATCAGAATAGCACGATGTATAAACGTAAAGATGGACGCCTGTTTAATGTGTCAAGGGACTTTTCGGATGTCATTACAGGCTTTGGTGAAAATCCGGAGATGCTGGCGTTGGCTGGTAAGATGGAGATGCAGCCTGACGATGAAACTGCCATTGAGATGTGCCGTAAGGTGCTTGCACTGCCGATCCTTTCCAAGTTAACAGAGTATAGTGAATCACAGGCAGAAGATGTAAGGTATGTAGCCGATTATCTTTACAAACTGGACTCGGGAGAGCTGAATTCCATCTTTAAGGGCAGACTGTTGCTTGACGTCGGCATGGGTATAGTCGGACATTCTTATGGAGGGCCTACCACGGCGATGGTTTGCCGGGATGACGACCGGTTCGCCTGCGGGATTGGCTTAGATAGTGGTGCGTTTGGACTTCTTGACAGCGATCTTAAGAAACCCTTCTTGTTACTGTTTTGTGAACCTAACTATAATATGAATGCGATTATTGGCGCTAACAATAGCATGGAAACCTATTATTACTCAGTTGATCGTGTTGCACATTTGGATTACTGTGACATCGTGTTTACCAGTGTTAATGAGGAACACAGAGGCGAACGGGATGCTATGGAGATGCGAAATCTTATTACAGACTATGCGAAGAACTTTTTTGATCATTACATACTGCAGAAGGCAGCAAGTGTGGAAAGCCTGGCATACGATGGTGTGGAATTGATCAGGAAGACCAGCAACAAGTGACATAACCGAGAGACTGTTGATAAATGCATGTCAAAGAGCTAGCCGTACAGACGCAGAGCCGATAACCCCTATTACGCGGTTATCGGCTCTCTGATATTGCAAATTGACATCCTGGTACCAATAACTGACGCTTATTCAGTCTTAGTCCCGCCAATGTTTACTTCGCCTCCAGGCTCCATTAACATGATATGACATTCCTTTTCAGCGGAAGGCTTGATCTCGACTCCTTTAGGCACAATATACATCTCACCCTTGGAAATCTTCACTTGTCCATCACGAAAATCAATTACCATTTCTCCTTCGAGCACAAAAAATAACTTATCAGTCTCCTCATGAACATGCCACTCAAAATCTCCAGCAATCTTAACGATCTTAAATTGATAGTCATTCATTTCACCAATGAGTTTCGGAGACCAAAGATCGTTTAATTTCGAAAATTCCTCATTCAATTGAATAGCTTGATAGTGCATCGTCATTCCTCCTGTGTATTAATCCTATATGTTCAGTATACTGATAAAGCTTTGGTATAACATGGATGCCTATTGAAATCAGGATGGATTATTGATGAACTTCAGACGATACTCCGTAGGAGAGATACCACATTGTTTCTTAAACACTCTGCTAAAATAAAAGGGGTCAGCAATGCCAACGCTCTCAGCAATCTGTTGTACAGATACATCACTTGCCAATAACATTTGCTGTGCCATGTTTATACGATATTTCAATACATATTCTGCTGGACCCATACCTGCATGTCTTCTAAACACATAGGAAAGTCGATTTCGATTAACATTATTTTGTTCTGCAAGCGATGCGACAGTCAGACTTTGATCATAGTATTCTTGTATATAGGTAGAGACCCGTTCGAATAAAACATCTGATTCACAACTATTCTGCCTATGATCAACACATATTAAGGTCTCATTCAGTACATCGCGAAACAGCATCTCGGTCTGAAACTTTGAAATACCTCCACACTGGTTATACACATGCCAAAGACGCGTGATTAATTCGATCAGACGTGGAGACTGACCTGTTGATAATTCAAAATGCTGATGGGAAAAGCTTGTCTCTTCGAGGTCCGAACTACATATCCGGTATAAAACGAGGATGTATTCCCAGTCCGTTCTATGAAACACGGTTTGATCCAGTTTCATTTTCGCGCCCCCATGTACAACTTTTCCTGGTGAAAAGATATAGGGCGTACCATCAAATTGAAATTGTATTTTTCCTGTAAGAGGAAATACAAATCCAGGAAAAGAATCGGTATAATCAGCCTGGGGAACCCCTGGATTTCTAGCATATCGATATACTCCTTCTACTTGAAAAGGAATATGTGCAAAATGTGCTGCTAACTGATTAACGTCTACTTTCACATTACTACCTCATTTCAATCATGTTTACCGGTGATTCTGAGATAAATCGTTGTGCACCTTACTCCAACATTATTGATAACGATTATCACTGTCAACATATATAATGAAAAAGAAAGCTCTTTTTTACATATGGGCAATAGAATCCATCTTGTGTTAACATGTGCACTAACTAATCCAATGGCTTGTTTGAGAAGGGGAACCCATGTCAATTCGAATAAAAATGCTGCTGTCCTTCACGGGCATGCTTGTTATAAGTCTACTGTTCATCCTGCTTACGGCAAGTCTGTATACGATTGCGGCTACAGGGGATCTACAAAGTTTCCGTGATATCTACAAGGTACATTATCAGGTCAACCCCCTGACTGAACAGGGAGAATCGATCTTTCAAGAGATGAAGTTTCTGGCCAAAAATGACCCGGACGACCTGCAGAACAAGGTTTTGCTGCGTGAATATGACATGAAGCTTCGAGCCGAGAAGTCGGGGCTCTACGTCAGACGGGAGAATAGCCAGATCTTCGAATCGCTGACTTTCAACCAGCCAGAACTGAAGCAAGCACTGCCTGCCTATGATCTTAACAATTATCAGATTCGGAGCACCTTCAATATTGGTGAGCGATTTTACGCGTATGCAAAATTTGATTTTCAATATTCGGATGGGGAACGGGGGAGTATCTTTGTCATTCGTGAGAGAAGCCCCTTTGCGGAGCTTACTCGCAAGTTGCTGCCTGTGATGTCATTTCTGCTTATTGGTGTCCTCATCATTGCAAATCTACTCTTGTTCCGCTGGATCACGCGCAGCTTCATTAAACCCTTGAATCAACTACGAAGTTCAGCCGAACATATTAAGGATGGCAATCTATCCTTTAAACTTCAGCTAAACTCCAATGACGAGGTTGGTCAACTCAGCGAAGCGTTTGAGAGCATGCGGAATCAATTACAGCTCTCCTATGCATTACGAGAGCAGGACGAAGTGAATCGCAAAGAGCTCATCTCCAACATTTCGCATGATCTCCGTACGCCGATTACTAATATCAAAGGGTACATTGAGGGTATCCGTGACGGCGTGGCTAATACTCCGGAGAAAATGGAGAGTTACGTTAATATCATTCATTCCAAAGCAGTTAGCATGGATAAGCTGGTGGATGAACTGTTTTTGTATTCTAAGCTCGACTTGAACCAAGAACCTTTCCTGTTCAAAACAGTTGATCTCGCTGATTTCCTTGAAGATAGCATTGAAGAGCTGAGATATGATCTGGAGGACAAAGGCGTTGCCTTAGAGTGGAATAACCAGGTGTCTGGTCAAGCCATGGCTGCTGTGGATCCGGAGAAGTTAAAACGTACCGTTGTTAATGTGGTGGATAACGCACTCAAATACATGGAAAATGAACATAAACGATTCGAGATTACACTTCAAGCGGATGAGAAATGGATTACGATGGGCTTTAAAGATAATGGCAGGGGAATACCTGAAGAGGCACTGCCTTATATATTTGAACGCTTCTATCGTGCAGAACAATCCCGCAATTCCTCAACGGGCGGAAGTGGACTTGGACTGGCAATTGCCCGCCAAATCATTGATGGACATGGGGGCTTCATCTGGGCTGAAAGCCAGCCCAATGATGGCACGAGTATATATATCAAACTGAAACGGCTGAATTAAAAGAGGGATTAATAAGTAATGGCAAACATTTTGATCATTGAAGATGAAACAACGATTGCGGAACTGGAACGGGATTATTTTGAGCTCAACGGATTTTCCGTGGATCTCTGCCATACTGGAGATGAAGGTCTGAAGCAGGCATTGGAAGGGGACTATAATCTGATCATTGTTGATCTGATGCTTCCGGGACTGGACGGCTTCGAATGTTGCAGGCGCATTCGCGAGGTAAAAGAGGTCCCCATCCTTGTCGTTTCCGCGAAAAAGGAAGAAATCGATAAGATCAGGACATTTAATCTGGGAGTGGATGACTTTATTACAAAACCGTTCAGCCCAAGTGAATTGGTTGCACGAGCAAAGGCTCATTTGACCCGATATGAGAGACTACTTGGCAAAAACAAACCAGCTAAGCAGGATGAAATCCACATTCGAGGGCTTCACATTGACAAAGGATCACGCCGCGTTTTTGTTAATGGAGAAGAGGTGGCGATTACAACCAAGGAATTCGAGTTACTTGTATTTCTTGCGAGTCATCCCAATCGTGTATTCAGCAAATCTGATCTGTTCGAGCGGATCTGGGGCATGGATTCCACCGGAGACATTGCAACGGTAACCGTCCATATTCGCAAACTGCGTGGGAAGCTGGAGACAGACCCCAAAAATCCGGAGTATATTGAGACCGTCTGGGGCGCAGGCTACCGGTTTACTGCATAAGTTTCGTGAAAATTTAGAGCCAGTTTATATTTTGTTAATAACTTTGTCCTTGGGAGTTTCTTTTTGTCCTCTATTCTATAGATACAGGCAACTACAACCTATAGAGGAGGAATTCAACTATGAATTCTACAACCCGCAAAATCGCTACTTTTTTAACCATAACTGCATTAGGTACAGCAGTATTCCCGCTAACTGCGAATCAAGTACATGCAGCTACATACGTTACTAACATTGCAGCAACAACCGCACAGCTTACCCAACAACAGATTGAAACTGCTATCAAGGATCTGAATAGCTTGGGAATCATGAACGGATATGCAGATCAATCCATGGGTGAACATAGAGCGATTACCCGTGCGGAGTTAGCTTCATTGGTTTTCAAAACGTTTAATTTGGAGAGCAAGACGGGAGAAACCGTAGAACTAACAGATGTCAATTCCAATGCATGGTATGCACCATATGCTTCAAAGCTTGTTGAACTCGGCATCATGCAAACAAATGATGGACAATTCAATCCGCAAACTCAAGTGTCGGATGCTGAACTCGAACAGGTCGTATCCAAAGCGATGCAACGTGATGTAAAGTCCGTTCACCATTGGATGAGCGAGTTCTACTCCGAGAACGGTTCAGCAACGCGTGGCGAAACAGCAGTGTTGTTGCAAACCGCATACCAAGCTATTCCTTCGGAGCAAGCTCAAATTGAGAGCGTTCGATCGCTGAACGCCATTACGTTAATTGTCACGTTCGACAAGCCGCTGACAGCGGCGGATGAGGCTTTTGCCAAGGCACAAACGGACTTTGCGTTTAGTGGCGGGTTGACGTTAACCAATATGCCCCGTTTAAAAACAGGGTCAATCGCGACTTACATCGTTCCAACGTCCGTACAAGATGCTGGTGAAGTGTACAACCTGACTTACAAAGGCCAAGACGCTGGTTCCTTTGAAGGCATTGGCACGAAAATAAACATGACAACGGCTAGTCAAGTAACGAATGATACATTCGAGATTGAAGCATTGCAAGAGAACGGTATAGTGGATTACGGTTACATCATTTCGGCTTACAGCGGTGGTCGAGGAGCTAATGCATTTGTGCTTAATGATCAAGAGCAAGCAGGAGGAAAAACGGTTCAAATCATCTCTTCCATGCAAGCAAGACAAGTTGTAATTACGCCAGAAGGTGGCGAGCCTATCGTTGCCAGATACGTTCCGTTTACACAATCCACAGATGGTAAACAAGAACCGAAGTTCCGTTTGCCTGAAGGACAAACGCTGAAATCAGGTGTCACTTATACGGTTTCTTCGGATTGGGCCAACATCGAAAATGCTTCATTCACTGCGAAATCGTTTGATGCGCTGGAGGTTGCAAGTGCTCAAGCAGTCAGCGAAACCTCCATTGAAGTTACGCTTGACCAGGACCCTGGGGATGAACTGTTCTCTGGTCGAAGTGTAACGTTAACTTCACCTAGCGGGGATGTTCTGACGGCCACTTATAAATATTCAAGTCGAAAAGGTGCGACGGGTGTATTCGACCTTACGAATGATGGGAAGTTGACCCCGGGTACTACGTATACAATAAACCCAGTTGGGGATTGGAGTATCGCTTCTTCGGTCACCTTGACACTGGAGTAAAGGAGGCAGTATGAGTAAATCGCTGATCATCGTTGTCCTGATAAGCAGTATGTTGATCGTTCAAGGCTGCGTGCCTGAAATGAGAAACGACTCCAACGTGGAGGAAAAGGCTATGACTTCAGCAGATGAACAGCTGTTCAAGGCAGTAGAGGACAGCGATACTGAACGCATCGAACAAATGATTCAAGCGGGCGCCAATATCAATGCTCAAGATCAGAGTGGACGAACGGCTACAATGATTGCAACCTACAATAATGATCTAACATCGGCTAACGTATTAATTGAAGCGGGGGCAGATGTGAATATACAAGACGATATGAAGAATACCCCGTTTCTGTATGCTGGCGCTGAAGGATACTTGGATATTTTGAAGCTGACAATCGAGGCGGGAGCGGACCCAGCGATAACGAATCGATATGGAGGGACAGCACTTATTCCAGCTTCGGAGCATGGATATGTGGATGTAGTGCAAGAACTACTCACTCAAACTTCGGTGGATGTGGACCATGTGAATCAATTGGGATGGACAGCACTACTCGAAGCGATCATTCTTAACGATGGCAATGCTCAACAGCAGGAGACGATACAATTACTCATTGATCATGGAGCAGACGTGAACATACCGGATCGTGATGGGGTATCACCGCTCAGTCATGCGAAGAATAAAGGCTTTAAGGAAATTGAAGAAATGTTGGTACGGGCTGGAGCGGAATAGAAATGATTCAGGGTAAATAAATTTAACAAAATGTTGAGATCCATGTAAAAATGCTATTCATGAAGCGCCTAATTCCTTCTAAGTTGAAGGGCAGGCGTTTTATTAAAGACGGATTGTCAAACCAAGTGCGACAGTTCCTCTGTGAAAGATTCGTGAGCCGTCTTCCAACCCAAGCATTTTCGTGGTCTGTGATTCATTAGATCGAGTGAGTGTGCGAGTTCTTCATCCTCCACTTGAGCGAAATCTGTACCTTTGGGGTGGAACTCTCGTAGTAAGCCATTCGCATTCTCGTTGGAACCGCGTTGCCAAGAGGAATACGGATCAGCAAAAAAAACGTGTAGGTTATGCGTGGTTTCCAAACTGGCATAACATGCAAACTCCTTTCCTCGGTCAGCCGTGGCTGTGAGAAAGGTCCCTGTAGGGTACTGTGAGATGGCTACACCGAGTGCAATCTCCATCGACAACGCGGTACGGTCGGGCATGAGAACAGCGGTATATAGGCGTGTTTTACGTTCAATCAACGTGGCCACGCAGCCTTTACTTTTCCCACGGCCCGATACGACGGTATCCAGTTCCCAGTGCCCAAACGTTTCACGGGAACGTACCTCTTTGGGACGATCCGAAATGGATCGACCAATGGCAAATTTACCACGAGTTTCTGCGGGTTTTTGACGCTTCCCTTTGTGCCGAAGAATCTGTAATACGCCTTGAACCAAGCGCCCCGTGTAGATCCAGCGATAGATGGTTTTGAAGGTGACGGTTGGCAGGCCTTCCATGCGGAAACGTTCAGTGATTTGTTCTGGAGACCACGTCGCCTGAAGCTTCTTCTCCAAGGAAGCAGCCAAGGCTTCTGACCATTTACCTAGGGAGACAGAAGCCTTACGACGCTCCTCATAAGCGTTTTGAGCGTGTTCTGCCTGATAGGGTTGCGATGCAGCAACACGATCTAACTCACGACAAATCGTCGACGGATGCCTCCCCAGTTCTTTTGCAATGGCTCTCGAACTTTGGCCTTGGCTGTGGAGGATTTCTAGCTTGCTGCGTTCGATTATGCTAAGATGTGAATAACTCATGGACTGATTCTCCTTGTGTGAATGCTTGTGTGGTAACTTTCATTCTACACGAATCAGGCTATGAGCCATTTTTTTATTTCCAGTAGGTGTCGCACTTCATATTACAATCTGTCTAAATCAATCTTACGTTTATCAAAGTGGCATAGTCTTAGCCTGTCATAATCAGATACGAGGATCTTAAAAATTGAATATCTCTGCTTTAAAGTTTGCTATAGTGTACCACTATACTTCCGGATAAAATGGAAATACCAACCATGTAAGCGCTATCTATTAATGTGCTGATTGTACATGTTGGAATCATTCATGGAGGTGTATGATGAAGAGGAAGTCTTGGTATACTTTGGCGGTAACTGGTGTCATCTCTTTATTTTTTTCGGTAAGCGCTTTCGCGGGTTATGTGTTCTGGGAACCTCTAACCTATTTTAACGCAAGTACGTGGCAAAAAGCAGATGGGTATTCCAATGGGAGCATGTTTAACTGTACGTGGAGGGCTAACAATGTTAATTTTACAAGTGACGGCAAGCTTAAGCTTGGTTTGACCAGCTCTGCACAGAACAAGTTTGATTGCGGAGAGTACCGTTCCACGAATACGTATGGGTACGGCTTGTATGAAGTCAGTATGAAACCTGCCAAGAACACAGGTGTAGTTTCCTCATTTTTCACATACACAGGCCCTGCACATGGCACCCAATGGGATGAGATTGATATCGAATTTTTAGGAAAAGACACAACCAAAGTGCAGTTTAATTATTATACCAATGGGGTTGGTAATCATGAGAAGATTATCAATCTAGGTTTTGATGCATCCCAAGGTTTCCATACGTACGCATTTGACTGGCAGCCGGGACATATCAAATGGTATGTTGATGGTGTATTGAAACATACGGCAACCAACAATATTCCTAAAACTCCCGGAAAAATCATGATGAACCTCTGGAATGGAACGGGTGTAGATAGCTGGCTCGGCCCTTATAACGGTGCCAATCCGCTCTATGCAGAGTACGATTGGGTCAAATATACGAGTAATTAAGCAGACTGAAGCAGCCGTTAGCGGCTGCTTTTTTCTATATTCTGGAATTGTATTTATTTAATATATGTATTCAATATCCAATATCCTAAATTAATGCAATAAATGTTGCAATATTAGTATGGGCATAAATATCAAACATTCATTATGATTAACCTGTAAGCAACATTACATAGACTGGGGGAACGAAGTTGGACACAAGTAAAAAGAGACGAGTAGGCAGTTTGGTCATGATCGGTGTATTGGCCCTATCTGCAGCCTTGAGTGGGTGCAGCAGCGGTAGCGACAAGAAAACAGAATCGAGTACACCAGCGACAACGTTGGAGCTCAAAAATGGGAAGTATGATCCACCAGTGTCCATTACGTATTTACGACCATGGGGTCCAGACGTGAAGTTTAAGCCAGGCGAGGATCAGGATAACAACGTCCATACCAAATGGGCCAAGGAGAAACTCGGGATTGAGTTGAAAAACCAGTGGATATCTCCTTCTACCAATAATGCATTTGAAACGAAACTGCGCCTGTCACTGGCTTCCAATGCGGACATGCCAGACATTATTTCGTATCGCGGCGAATTCAATCTGGTGCGTGAATTGATTGAGTCCGGAAAATTTGTCGATGCGGGCGAATTGTTTGACAAATATGCCAGCGACACATGGAAAGCAGCCGTAAACGAAGATCCTTCCGTATGGTATCCTTACATGCAAGATGGCAAAAAGATCGGTATTCCGATTCTGGACTATTCCTATAATGGTGATCCTGTCATGTGGATCCGTGAAGACTGGATGAAGAAGTTCAATCTGGAAGCACCTAAAACTATAGATGATCTTGAAGTCATTATGGAAACGTTTACGAATCAAGATCCGGATGGCAATGGGAAGCAGGATACTTACGGACTCACCATTGGCTTCAAAAACTGGCTGAACACATGGATGTCTGAAGCTGGGTGGGTATTTGGCGCTTATGGTACAATGCCAAACCAATGGAATCTGACGGCAGATGGAAAACTTGAATACGGTTCCGTTACACCTGGTGCCAAACAGGCTTTGGCCAAATTACAGAGCTGGATGAGCAAAGGGTATATCCCGGAAGAAGCTGGCGTGTATGACGAGACAAAAGCAGCTGAAGAATTTACTGCTGGAAAAGCAGGTATTGTGGTCGGTCCTCACTGGATGCCATCCTGGCCGCTGGAGGATGTGAAGAAAAACAATCCTGAGGCTGAATATAAAGCGTATCCAATTCCTTCCGGTCCAAATGGTCAAGCAGGAAGACATGGTACGTCAAACGGAAATGGCGTAGTTCTAATTAACAAAGACATGAAAAATCCGGAAGCCTTTTTCACCTATCAGAACTATCTCTTTGATCACTATGCGAATCCTAAAGAGGGCGATGAGTTTGAGCATGGATTTGCGGAAGGATACGATTGGGTTATGGTAGATGGGAAACCATCAACTGATGCAAGTCTTACGGGTGGTTATGCTCCCGAGAAGTACACTTTGACTTTTGATGGAGCGCGTATTCCCAATCTAAGTATGACAACACTTGCCAAGCTGGCAAGCGGTGAAGAAGCAACTACACCGTTTGAGAAAAAAATCAAATCAGGTGTACCAGTACCTATGCTTGATGCAGCCAAGATTGTTTTGGATCAAAAAGATATCGTGTTCAATCAGATGTTTACCGGTGCACCTTCAATGACAATGCAGATGAACAATGACATTTTGACAAAGATGGAGAAAGACACCTTCTCTCAAATTGTATATGGCAAAACCTCTGTTGATGCGTTCGACTCATTTGTTGAGAAGTGGAAGTCTTCAGGTGGAGATCAGATTACAAAAGAAGTTAACGAGTGGTATGATTCCGTGAAAAGCGGAAAGTAGGATGACGCAGGGCTGGCTGAATTGATTCATCCCGGCCACATAAGCACCAAAAAGGCATTGCAGGAGAGATCTCCGGCAATGCCTTTTTGTATTCGATATAGAAGGGGAAACCGGAGAGATTACTAGAACGTCAAGTCTGGCCTGAGTACTCTCTTAAACCGGCAGATTTTCCCGATATTCCTGCGGTGTAAGATCATAAAATTTCTTGAAAACTCGAATGAAATATGCGGTATTGTTGTAACCGACAAGTTCTGCAATCTCAAACACTTTGGCGGTTGATGTTCGCAAATGATAGGCTGCTTTCTCCATTCTTAATCGGTACACATAGGCAGTAAGTGCTTCACCTGTCTCCGCTTTGTATACCTTGGACAAGTACACTGGATGCAGATGCACATGGTCGGCAATTGCAGGCAGCGATACATCTCCAGCTAGATGAAGGTCGACGAAACTTTTGACGCTGCGCACAATAGTGCTGTGATTGTCTCTAAGCTCTTGTTCAGCATCATCTCGTATGTAATGAAGTGTACGCACGGACCAGTCCTGTAGCTGCTGCGCTGTGGAGTAACTGGGAGCTTGAAAGTAACGATAGGACTCTGCTGGAATTAAAGAAGAGATTTGTTTGCCATTTTTATGAATGATGTACGCAAATGCACCCGCAATAGCAAAATACACCTCGAAGGTTGACTCGGCAATATCATGATGTTCATTGGAATGCAACAGTTCCTCAAATATGTGCTCGATTTTCTGTTCCACATCCTCAAAGCGACCAGCTTCGAGCAGGCTAATCAACGTTGGTGGCTGATACAGCGACCTAATCGTATGTAGAGGATTGGCATCCGTTTCATCGGAAGCGGTGACAAACAAACCTTGCACCTGACCCATTCGTTTACGCATGGACATAACTGTTCGCTCATAGAGTTCTCCAATTTCATGGGGAAACTTGCCCCAACTGGAGACGGAAATGGAGATTGCACCTTTCAGGTATAACTGAACATTGGTTTGAATCTGGGCAGCATACTGCTCAAGCAATGTCTGAGGCGTCTCGCTCCTGCTGTAACTCATCGTTGGTGGATGCTTCATGCTCACCAGAACAACAATGTAATCGTGCACGTCACGTGTATGCCAGATATGAAAATGATTATGCATCACTTCACTTATGATGTTACATATTGCATATTCCATTAGGGCCAGGTCGCCGTGCGCCATATCGGATAGATGTTTCTCCATACGAATAATCAGCATGCCGAGATCCTCTCCTACGGAGTAGGGAAGCTCCAGCAGATCAAGCTTGTCTGCCAGCGTCTTCTGATCATAGACTTTTCCAGTCAGCAACTCATGCAGCATCGTGGATTGAAGCAATGGCAGATGATCCTGAAACGCGTGTAAGGCTCTTTGATGAGATGCTGCGGTTTCCCACTTTTCTTTAATTCGATGAACAAGACGTTGCACGGATTCGATCAGATCTTCATCACTAACGGGTTTCAGCAAGTAATCAAAGCTTTCCTGCGCAATGGCCTGTTTCGCATATTCAAAGTCCGCGTGACCTGATAACAGAATCGTCTGCACATGCGGCCACTTTTCATGAATCACTGTAATCAGTGCAATGCCTGACATTTCGGGCATACGTATATCCGTAATTACAATGTCAATGTCGTGATTGTCCATAATTTCCAGCGCTACTGCACCGGATAAGGCTTCATGAACTGTACCGATCCCGCAGCTTTCCCACGGAATGGTCTCTGCCAGCGTTTCCACGACAGAACGTTCATCGTCCACTAGTAATATTTCCAGCATGGGTCTTTCACCTACTTGTCTGTATTGTCGTGCCATGTGATGTTAACTTTAATCCCACCCATTGAAGAATGGTCATAGAATAGTCCAGATCCTTCACCGTACAGAAAAGATAAACGCTGATGGACATTCCATGTACCACATCCCATATTCTCATCCAGCGGGTTAAGAAGATTATCTCTCAGATGATCAAGCTGTTTCTCAGACATGCCAAGCCCGCTGTCCTCCACGATAATCGTGTACACATCATCCTCGCAGTCCGCATAGATTTTAATCTCACCATCTACCGATTTGGGCTCCAGACCATGAATAATAGCGTTCTCAATAATAGGCTGGAGGGTTAGTCTGGGAACTGTTTTATCTAAAATATCATGGGGCACGTCGATTGTAAAATGCATTCGTTCCAGACGAAGTGACTGGATTTCCAAATAATTTTTGACCATTGTCAGCTCTTCACGAAGCGTGGCTTGATCCTTTTCGGACCTGGTTATGTATCGGTAATACTCCCCCAGATTCAGTGCCATGGCTACCACGGCCTTCTCATTTTTCATTCGGGCCATGTTCTTGATATAGAACAGACAGTTATATAGAAAATGTGGATTAATCTGCGACTGCAACTGTTTGAGCGTGGCTTCCCGACTTCTTAATTTCTCCTCATATACATTCTCGATTAATTCCTGAATTCGTTGTGCCATGATGTTGAAACGTGCAAATAACAAGCTGAACTCATTGCGTGCAGAATGATGAAGCCGAACGGAAAAGTCCCCGGTGGACAAGCGATTTGTCCCTTTCACCAACTGTAAGAGCGGAAGCTGCACACTTCGGTAGAGTGTATATAATACAACAACGCTCATCACGATCAGAACGGCAATTGAAGCGTAAAAGAGATTCCGGCTGCTCGTAATCGGTTTCAAAATTTGCTGCATAGGCACATAGTCAACATAATACCAGCCGAGGCTCTTGGATTGAATGTAAGAGACGTAATATTCCGTTTTGTTCAACGTGGTACTGAATCCACCGCTGGCTTGCAGTTTTGCTCCTTTCAGAGAAGGCAGGATCGCGTTCAAGGTTTCCTTTCCAGAACTATTGCTGATTAATCCATAAACGGGATGGAACATGAACGGATCACCTTTATTATTTAACTTGTTTTGATTAAGAAGTGCAGTTAAGTGATGAACTGGAAAACTGATTTTGGTAATCAATCTGGCTTTGCCAGGTCTCGCCATCGCTGTCGTTGGATCGGTAGTGTACCAGATAAACTGATTGTCGGCATAGGTCCAGGACTGCGAGAGAGGCTCCTTAAATTCATCATCCCTGTACGGAATGTAAGCATAATAATCCGTTGATATCACTTTTTGCATCCTTGGGAAGTATAGTGTGATGGTCGAATGCCATTTGCTTGCTGCGTTGTACAGATTCATCTTTTCCAGAATGGCGCTTCCAACTTTCACACGTTCATAGGGAATGTCCTTGTAGTCGGGACGTTGATATTCCTGAATACTCGAATCTTGCCCAATAGACATCCCATACAATGACAGTTGGTAAATGTTGGATTCTACTGAATCAGCAAATGTTGAGAGATGATTCATCGTATTGTTCTGAATCTCGTGTTCGATAACACGCACGCTTTCCCGGTTCGAGTATGTATAGAGAAACAGCACCAGAATAAGCAGCATCACAAACAACAGTGTAATTTTGGTAAAGACATTCAAGCGTGTGAACAAAGTCCAACCTCCTTAATCTTATTAAAATATTGATATCGTTGTTGCAATATTAGGATATAGATCACAAATTTCCATTGCTATAATTTTAATATACAAGTTCACGATGACTTGTAAAATACAAAATTTAGAACATGGGGGATGCAGGAGTGAAGGAACATACGTTAGAAACGCCGCATAAACGGCGCTCCACCAGGGTTAAACAGCGCTGGAATATGCAACGGAACTGGACCTTGCATATGATGCTCATTCCAGCTGTATTGCTGGCACTGGTGTTTCAGTACATACCGATGGGTGGCATTGTAATTGCTTTTCAGGATTTCAAACCATACTTGGGATTTTCTGAATCCAAATGGGTGGGTTGGGACAATTTTCGATACTTATTCTTATATCCGGACGTAGGTCAGGTGATCTGGAACACGCTGGTCATTGCATTTTTCAAAATCATCGCAGGACTGTTCGCTCCATTCCTGTTTGCCATTTTGCTCAATGAAGTACGCTTGACGGCATTCAAAAGAGTAAGTCAAACGCTTGTGTATCTACCGCATTTCCTATCATGGGTTATTCTCGGTGGTATTCTGCTCGATATCCTGTCTCCTCAGGGTGGCATGGTTAACCAGCTTGTCGAAGCCTTTGGAGGAGAACCGATCTTCTTCCTGGGAGACGGTACATGGTTCCGAGTAACGCTGATCCTCAGTGATGTGTGGAAAGAATTTGGTTTTGGTACGATCGTATTTCTGGCTTCTCTCTCAGGAATTAATCCTGCACTCTACGAGGCTGCCGAGGTGGATGGGGCCAACCGATTTAAACAGACGCTGCACATTACGATTCCGGCATTAATGCCGATTACAATCGTACTGATGACACTCTCTATCGGCAATATCCTGAACGCCGGTTTTGATCAGGTATTCAACTTGTACAATCCGCTTGTGTATGACAAAGGCGACATCATTGACACCTTTGTATATCGACTCGGGATTCTGAACGGGAAGATGAGTTTTGCCACAGCAGTAGGATTGTTCAAATCTGTGGTTGCTACCATTTTAATTGTTATATCTTACAGAATGGCTTACAAACTAGCTAATTATCGAGTTTTCTAGAGAGGAGAAAAGGGCTTGTATTATAAAACAAAAGGATACCGCATATTCAGCATCGCTAACTATACTTTTCTTGGGATATTATCGATACTCTGCATTTTACCAATTATTCATATATTGGCTGTTTCATTCAGCAGTATGGCGCCAGCATCATCAAACCTGGTTACCTTCTGGCCCATCGGGTTCACAACCGACGCCTATGTGAAAACATTCGGGAATTCAAACTTCATCAACTCCTTGATCGTATCACTTAAACGGACTGTAATTGCGACGATCATTGGTATGGTCATCATGCTCTTAACCGCATTTCCGTTGTCGAAGGAAGATATCAGTTTTAAAGGTCGCTCCTTATATACGTGGTTTTTCGTATTTACCATTTTGTTCAGCGGCGGTTTGATTCCAAGTTACATTCTGATCCAAAAGCTTGGCTTGATGAATACAATCTGGGCACTTATTCTGCCTGGCGCACTGTCCGTGTGGAACGTTATTCTCATGATGAACTTCTTCCGCGGTCTGCCCAAAGAACTTGAGGAAGCAGCTTATTTGGATGGAGCAGGTCATATCAAAACGTTGATTCTGGTCTACGTACCGCTTTCACTTCCAGCTATCGCAACCTTGTCCTTATTTACGATGGTGTATCAGTGGAACTCCTGGTTCGACGGCATGATCTATATGTCTGATATTAAAAATTATCCACTTGCTTCTCTATTACAGACCATTATCGTTCAGCAAGATCTCAGCAAAATCAACGTCGATCCTTCCATGTTGGAGAATATCTCGCAGCGAACCGTACGCGCAGCACAGATCTTTATCGGCGCGCTTCCGATCCTGATGGTATACCCGTTTTTACAACGTTTCTTCGTTAAGGGGATCGTTATTGGAGCAGTCAAGGAATAGGCTATGCAAATGCAAGGATAACTGAGCTGAGGGAGGAAGAAGGATGAGAAAAGGACTGGCATGTATGGTGGCATGGAGTTTAATGGCTTCTCTCGTTTATCCAGCAACTGCTGGAGCAGAAAGTGTACAGGGTCAAGCGGAGGTGGGAAATGTGCAGGCGAAAAGCCTGCACTTCTCTGTTCCCTATACAGACCTGACCGGGCATTGGTCACAATCTGCAGTTACAAGGTTGCAAGACTTGAATTTATTGAAAGGTTATACAGACGGTACATTCAAGCCCAGTCAGGTCATTAGCCGAGCTGAATTCGTCATGATTCTGGATCGGGCCTTTGGTTTCACCGGTAATGCGGCGACTGGCTCATATGTGGATATGACTTCAGACGACTGGTACTATGACGTCATGGTACGAGCGAATGGTTCTGGTATCATCGAAGGGACAGACCGTGAGCATCTGTCACCGCAACAACCGATTACACGCCAAGATGCAGCGGTTATGGTAGATCGAGCTTTTCAACTTTCAACGGTTACAAATGAAGATAGTGAACAATTGAAATTTCAGGATGCAGATGATATATCCAGTTACGCAAAGAAAGCGCTTACCTATATGGTGAACGAAAATATTCTTAAAGGTTTCCAGGGTAAATTAAATCCCAAATCCCCGATTACACGAGCAGAGACGGCAACAATGTTGTCGGCGATGATTGCAGATGTAAAAAGCACTCCTGGAACATATGAGTCTCGGGTAGATGGCAACTTGATTATTAAATCAACGGATATCACGTTGAAAAATATGATTGTTAATGGAAATCTGCTGCTGGCAGAAGGCATAGGCGAGGGATCTGTTGTTCTTCAGGGCGTAACTGTTACAGGAAGTGTCATCATTAAAGGCGGAGGCAGTCATTCCATCAACATTAACAACTCCAAGCTGAAGCGAGTAGTCGTTGACAAACGTGGGGAGCCCGTCAGAGTAGCCATTACGGAAGAAAGCAACATTCAGGAGATGCATGTAATGCAGAGATCCATTCTGGAGATCTCTTCAAACAGCCTGATTGATTCCATGAATATCCATGCAGAAGCGAGTCAGTCTCGAATAGATACCAAAGGTACGATCCAAAAATTGAGTGTAGATGCCGATGATGTTGTGATCAACGGAGAGAAAGTAAAACAAGGATTGCGCACATCCATGGTGGGTGAAGCCCAACAACCTGTTTCATCGCAGCCTGGTGGTCCAACCAATGTGACAATCACACCCACACCATCTTCTCCAGATGGACAATCACCATCAACACCAAGCAATCCGGCGGGCGAAAAACCGGTTCCTGCAACAACGATTCCGCATGAGCAATGGGAGCTGGTCTGGAATGATGAGTTTAACGGACCTTCGATTGATTCTTCCAAATGGACCGTGCAGGATACAGGACTCGTTTATAACAATGAAATGCAATATTACAGCCCGGATAACACTCGCATTACGAAAGATCAGAATCGAAGCGTGTTGCAAATTGAAGCAAAAAAGGGTCCGAAAAATGGTAAGGATTACAGCTCTGGCAAACTGATCTCCATGGGAAAAGGCGACTGGACCTACGGTAAAGTAGTTGTACGTGCGAATCTTCCGATCGAAAAAGGCATGTGGCCTGCCATATGGATGATGCCAACAGATGAAGCGCATTATGGTGGATGGCCTGCCTCTGGAGAAATCGATATTATGGAGCTAATTGGTGGCAAAGAGAGTAATAACAAGGTATATAGTACATTGCATTATGACAGTGTGAAGCCTGACGGTTCCCATGGACATGATCAGGGAAGCCTTACCCTTCCGAAGGGAGAAACTTTCGCTGACGATTATCATGATTTCCAGGTGGAATGGTTGCCGGGTATGATTCGTTTCTATGTGGATGGAAAGCTGCATCATGAAGTGACCAACTGGCAAACGAAGGCCGCGGGCCAGCCCGAGTATTATACGTTCCCTGCACCATTTGATCGTCCATTCTATCTGATTCTGAATCTGGCAGTTGGAGGAGACTGGCCAGGCTCACCTGAAAGCAACTTTACTTCCGAAAAGATGAATATTGATTTTGTGCGAGTATATTCTTACAAAAATCTAGACACATGGCCTGATGTAACAACAAATCCCATCGAGCCTGCGCAACAGCGGGAACCACAAGCCGATGGCAATCAAATCTACAATGATCGTTTTTCGGAAGGGTCTACAGACAATGGAGCGCCTCTTCAGTGGAAATTCATCACAAATGCTGATGGAGCTGGCAGTGTCAAAGTTATAACGGATGAGCAGAAAGGGAAAGCAGCAGAAGTTACCATTGATGCATCGGGTACTGAAAACTACTCGGTTCAACTCACTCAGATGCCGATGTACATCAAGAAAAATAAAAAGTACAAGATACAATTTGATGCGAAAGCATCTGCTAACCGTACAATCATGTCCAAACTGAACCAATTTGAAAAAAGCTGGACGAATTATTCGGGTGATAACACCTTTGCACTCACGACAGATTGGCAAACCTATGATTATACCTTTAATATGCGGGATGGATCGGATAACAATGCCAGATTCGAATTTAATCTGGGGCTGGATGATACAACCGTTTGGTTTGCCAATGTCAGACTGATCGAGGTGGGTGAAGCTGATCCGTTAACTGTCGAACGAAACGTGCTACCTGATGGCAACTTTATTTACAATGGCACATTCGATCAAGGCAAGGAGCGTCTGGGATTCTGGTCAAGCAGCATTCAGGACAGTGCGGCAGCCAATATAAGTGTAAATAACTTTTCGAAATTCCCAATTATGGAGCGTCAACTGGTTGTTGATGTTACTCAAACGAATGGTGACCCACAGCAAGTTTCGGTAAACCAACCGGATTTGAAACTGGAAGCGAATACAACGTATGGTTTCTCCTTAGATGCCAAGGCAGATACAACGCGAAGCATCGATATTGATGTTGTCAGCAGTAATGGGCATACGGTACAGGTTCATCAAGGACAAAACCTCTCCTTGAACCAAGAAATGAAAACATTCACCGGAGAAATCATCATTGGAGATGGAGCATCAATCGCACAATCCGAGCTAAGACTGTTATTTGGCAGTTCTGAAGGTAAGGTATATGTGGACAATGTTCGTCTGACGAAACGCGGCAAACCTCTGTCAGTGAATGGCTACGCACATGTACCGGCAACCGAAGCCTGGATGATGCAGGGCTTACAACTGGAGGACTCCGTAGAAGGAGGAAAACATGTCAGTTACATGGATCAGGGAGATCTGCTGCAATATAAAATCGATGTAGCTCACGACGGAGTATATGTTCTGTCTGCCCGAATGGCCAGTGGAAAAAGTGATTCCAAGGTTCAGTTCAGCATTCAGGATGAACACGGTACAACCGTTGCACAATCAGACCTGAGTCTCGGAGACACGGGTGGATGGCAAGCATATCAAACGGTGTATTTCCCAGGGGTCAACTTGACAGCAGGCAAACCCTATTATGTGAATTTTGAAGGAGCAGATTATAATACACGTTGGGTGGATATTTCACAAAACAAAATTCAGAACAGTGAGCTAACAGCTGATCTGAATCATTGGGAGCTAATTCCTAATGATCTGACAGCCTCACATGACGAGGGCGCAGGATTAACGATTAAATTGCCTGGTACAAGTGAACATTGGTGGGATGCTTTGTTACAACAAGGTCAGATCAAACTTGATGCAAACAAAACGTACCGACTTACCTTCGAGGCATTTGCTTCAAGTCCTAAATCCATGCAAGCGGTTCTTTCTCAGAATACAGGGGATTTTGTGAAGTATTTTGAAGAAGAAGTGGAATTAACTACGGATCAAAAGTCGTATACTTACACCTTCACTATGGGGGATAGCTCCGATTCGGCAGCTATGCTAGCATTTGGAATAGGATATCCGCTCTCTACAAGTGAACACTCGATTCACATCAATAACGTCCAGTTATATGAAGTTAATCCGAATGCAGATCAAGGAGGTCAGCCAGCTCATGTTAACCTTATTCCCAATGGAGACTTCTCCAAAGGTAAGGAAGGTTGGTTTACCCACGCGGATGGTAATGCAGCGGACCTTGAGATGCAAGTTAGCAATCAACAGCTTCAAGCCAAGATTGGTCATGCAGGCCAGCATCCATGGGATCGCCAAGTCATCAATGAAGGATTCGGCATACAGCAAGATTTTAAATATAAATTAACGTTTAAAGCCAAAGCGGAGAAGTCCAGAAAATTGGGTTTGGGGATTGGATGGGTTGATGCAGCTGCCAACTATGAATGGCATGGTTTCTTTGGGACACGAGTTGATTTGACTCCAGAAGAACAGGAGTTCACGTTTACATTTGATGCAACAGAAGACAGCTATGCGAATACTCGAATTTCATTTGATCTGGGTAACATTGATGGTGAGCAAGATGGCAACACAACCGTCTCATTATCCAAGGTCAGCTTGATTAATCTGGGTCCTGCCAATTAACTTCTGAATTCTCTAAATGCATGCAGAATAAAGTTGTCCAGAAATGACATCATAAAGAAGTAGTATACATCTCAGTTTCCAGAGGAGGATATCTTGTATGGCTGACCAGAAGAAACGCAAAGAAGCTGCCTGGAAGTCACGTAAGCAAGAACAGCATCCCCATGGCAAAATCAAATCGCTTAAAGAATTATCCAGCGAATATGAAGAGAAACCTACTACGAATTAACCACGAGACTGTCAGTGAATATTGCTGGCAGTCTTTCTTCATACATTGCAGACATTGAGTCATACATCTATATACTCTATTCTAAAAACGAATGAACACAAGATATAAGGTCTGTATAGTTCGTAAATAACTGTGAACAAATCGTTAATTCATTGACATTGCATGTCATTTTAATTAGAATACGAAATGGACTTCAGGTTGAAAACAGATATGAGTATCTTTATGTTTTGTTTAGAGCTTAGCTGTTGAATCTTTAAATCCTAACAACGAATATAGGAGCGACAATATTACAATCCTATATGAAGATTAGGATTTTTTGTTTTTAGCTTTGGAGTATAATTTGAAAGTTGGAGGCTGGCTTTACCATGGACAAATGGTTCAAACTTAAAGAACGAGGCACGAGCATCCCCACAGAAATTATCGCAGGGGTTACAACATTCTTCACAATGGTATACATAGTTATCGTAAACCCAGGAATCCTCAGCAGCACAGGCATGGACTTTAACGGTGTATTCATAGCAACGGTACTGGCAAGTATTGTGGGAACTCTGATTATGGGAATATGGTCCAATTATCCAATCGTCATCGCACCGGGTATGGGCCTGAATGCATTCTTTGCCTATAGCGTAGTTGCCGGATATGGCGTGTCTTGGCAGGTTGCACTGGGAGCCGTATTTATAGCAGGGATTTTGTTTATTATTTTATCACTGACTTCATTCCGTTACATGTTGCTTGATGCAATTCCTGCTAGCTTAAAACATGCCATTACCGCAGGGATCGGATTGTTTATTACAACGGTAGGTCTGCAAAATGCCGGGATTATTGCCGATTCTGAATCGAATTTGATTACGATCGGAAACTTGGCTGAGCCAATGGCTTATCTGACTATTATCGGATTGATTATTACCGTTATGCTGATGGCTTATAATGTGAAAGGTTATCTGTTCATCGGAATGGTGGTAACAGCGATACTTGCCTGGATCATGGGACTATTCCAAATGCCGGAATCGATTGTATCCATGCCGCAAGGTCTTACTTCAACGGCTTTGCAACTGGATCTGGCAGGTGTATTCTCGAATGGTTTGTATACGATCATATTTACGTTCCTGCTGATCACGCTGTTTGATACGACAGGCACAATGCTCGGCGTTGCTGAACAAGCAGGATTACTTAAGGATGGTAAATTTCCACGCTCGCGTGGCGCATTATTGGCAGATGCCGTAGGAACAACCAGTGGCGCTTTGCTCGGAACAAGCCCAACATCAGCTTATATCGAGTCCAGCACAGGGGTAGCCGCAGGAGGTAGAACGGGACTGACAGCGGTAACGGTAAGTGTGCTGCTTGCGCTGACCTTGTTCTTTACACCGATCGTAAGTGTAATATCAAGCATTCCGGCGATCACTTCTCCAGCACTGATCATTGTTGGATACTTTATGATTAACGTCATCAGCAAAATCAAATGGGATGATCTCGAAGAAGCATTTCCTGCCTTCCTGATTATCATCCTTACTCCATTGACACACAGTATTGCAACAGGCATCGGCGTAGGTTTCATCTTTTATCCGGTACTTAAGCTGCTTCGTGGAAAAGGTAAAGATGTTCATCCAATCTTCTACATTTTTGCGGTATTGTTCTTCATTCAGCTTGTGTTCCTGGACACTAAGAAACTGTCTAATCAACAGGAGAACTGCCCTAACAAGCAGCTCTCTTTTTTTGCCTGTTCATACTCCGTTCATATTCCCGTCACGAAGGGGACATCTTCGATGGTTACACTAGACCTATGTCGCAAGAGCGGCTCTACAGATATAATGGACAGGAGAAGATGGATTTGGAAAAAACAGTGGAAGCAACAACAACGGGGACTAAGGGCCGTAAAAAACGGAATTTATGGTTGAAAATAATAGGTGGTATTGTCGGCGCGCTGGTGCTGTTCATGGGCATCACGTTTGTCGTTCATACGATAAGTAATGGGGCAGAGAAAAAGAAAATCGAATCGTACGGCCAATATGTCAATGTTGATGGAAAGAATATGAATGTATCCATTCAAGGTAGCGGCGAACAAACCATCGTGCTACTTCCCGGACAAGGAACACCATCACCAGTACTTGATTTCAAATTGTTAATCGATGAATTAACTTCTGATTACAAAGTTGTGGCGATTGAGCCTTTCGGTTATGGGTTAAGTGACCAAACCGAAACGGAGAGAACCACCGAGAATATTGTTAGTGAAATTCATGAAGCTGTACAGCAGCTCGGTATAGATCGTTATATTCTGATGGGGCATTCCATCACGGGACTGTACGCAGCGACTTATGTGAACACGTATCCGGATGAAGTTTCTGCTTTTGTCGGGATCGATAGCAGTGTTCCGAATCAACCTGGCATGGATGTTAAATTACCTTTGAACCTAATGAAATTCCTTCAAAAATCAGGCTTAATGAGAGTACTCAATAAAGTGAGTGGTGATTCATATGCATCACTTGCCTATGATGAACATACCAAAGAACAGATGAAGTTGATTTCGAATCAAGTCTCGACAAATCCAACATTAGTAGATGAGCTTAAACACCTGGGTTCCAATTTCAAAAATGGAGAAAAACTCACGTATCCTCGTGATCTGCCAGTGCTTCTCTTTGTTCTTTCCAATAACGAGAAAAACCCGCAGTGGATTCCGCTGCATGAGGAGCAAGTGAAACAATCCGCACAGGGCAAAATGATACCAATGGAAGGTTCACATTATCTGCATCATACGAAATACAAAGAAATCGCCGAGGAATTCAAATCTTACATGAAACAAATCCAATAGGATGATTGATTAATAAACTGCGGTGTTGCAATAATTGAAAGCAGGATTGAGGGGAATACCCTCATCCTGCCTTCTTTCGTTTTTTTGGGTAACTACTGTACCAAAAGTTCCAGATCCGGCTGCAATTTGGTCCGCAAAGCATATAACATGATGGCCCCAACTAGGAACGCGACGGCATCAGCAATAACAAGTGACCAGATCACTCCATGAAAGCCGTTCATCTGATTAGCGATATACAACACAGGAATTAGTGTAATCCCTTGAATTATGGACATTACAAACGCGGCGGTTCCTTGGGCTGTTGCTTGGAAGATCCCCATAAACAAAGAAGTCATTCCTGTAATGAACAAGGATAAAAAGGTTACATGAAGAATGTAGCTACCCATTTCAATTAATTGCGGATCAGTCGTAAATAAACCAATCAAGTGGTCAGAGATCAGATAGACGACAACCCCAAACAGGACGGCTAACGCCAAAATAGATTTGATCGTGAATCCAATCGTTTGTTTCATGCGTAATTTGTTCGCTGTGAATGAGAAGGCAATCAACGGCACAACTCCCTCGCACAAGCCCATTAGAATAAACTCAGGAAATTGCAATAATCGTGATGAGATTCCATACCCCGCAACAGCCTGATCTCCATATTCAACAAGAAAAAGATTAAGAATAAGCGACATTGCACCCAAGAAGACACTCATAACAAAGACGGGAACACCAATTTTCAATACATTGCTCAGGATGTCCTTGGTCACCTTGAACCATTTCAAGGAGACGGTTAAGAATGGACTCTTATAACTCATATGGTAAGCGTAAAATGCACTCGCAACCAAGTTAGAGATGACGGTAGCAGATGCAACGCCGATCACACCCCAATGGAAGACAAAAATGAATAACGCATCGAGGATAATATTTATAACCACACTGAGAATCATACCGGTCATCGATGTGATTGCTGAACCTTCTGAGCGCACGATATTCTCCAGTGTGAAGAATAAGATGACGAAGGGTGAACCAATAAGCATAATCGTGACATACTCTTTCGTAAATCCGAAGGACTCTGGCGTTGCCCCCAGCCCATGAACGATTGGTTCGATCAGCGGGAGGCCAACGGCCATCACAATAATTCCGAGAACTAAACTACTGTAAAAGGCGAATGAAGATACATGTTTCAGATCATCGACTTTTTTCTCTCCCAGCAAACGAGAGATGAATGTACCGCTGCCTATACCAATTAAATTACCAAGGGCCATGATGACCGCGAATAAAGGTAAAGTTAGTGCAAGTGCAGTTAACATTGCCGTATTACCCAGTGTGCCAAGGAAATATGCATTCAAGATGGAGTAAATAACACTCATTGACGTGCCTAGCATCATTGGGACAGCAAAGTGAGCTACGGCTTTGGCAATCGGTGCTTTTTCAAAGTAATGGAGGTTTTCTGTATCCATGTGGGTCACTACCTTCTTCGTTAATTTTGGTTCAATCTAACACTGTTAGATTGAACCTTACAGTGTTAGATGTTATCATGAACGTATGAACCTGTAAAGCATAAACTTACACTGTTAGATAAAAGGGCGGATAGCGATGAAAAAACAACAGCCTCAGATTTCGGAAGATAAGATTTTGGAAATTTCATGGGAGCTTCTCGGAGAAGAGGGAATCGAGAAATTCAGCATGAGACGCTTGGCAGACAAGCTAGGGATTCAGGCTCCATCTCTATACTGGTACTTTAAGAGCAAGCAGACGCTCTACCAGCGTCTGGCTAACCAGATATCGAAAATTATTCTGGACGAGTTTCACACTGAAGGGGACTGGAAGGAGCAGATGGAGGGGCTTGCGGTGACGGTGCGAAGTGTACTCAGCCGGTACCCGTGCTCCACACAGCTCATGATGATGACGCTGCCTCACGAGCCGGACATGATCCGCTTTACCAACCGCATGTTGCTCTGCATGGAATCAACGCCACTAGAGCAAGAGCAGAAATTACAGGCCGTTCTTACACTTGTCAATTATGTATTCTATTTCGTACTGGACGATTATCAGCATCAGCGTAATATATCTGCTGCCCTTAAGGACAAGGAAGCACTTGAGGGTGAAGAGATGATCCATCTTCTGGACTCTATGAGTGAGAAGGAAGCTGGACTCTTCAGTAGGATGTATAAGAATGGTCTGTTTGAGGTTATGGGAACCGACGGAGCTTTTGAGTTTGGCTTGAAGCTTATTTTGCTCGGGATCGAACAAGCGATAAAGAAACCCACCGAGAATTAAACTCCGATGGGTTTCTTCTTGTACTCACGTTAATCCCTTTATCAGTCTAAAATTTTGCCTGAATTTCTTTTAAAAACAAATCCGCAGCAGTCGAAAAGACCTGATGTTTTTTCCAAACGATATTTAAACCAGATTCAAGTCTTGGCTCCAGGGGTCTGAAACAAAGATCGCTTTCACTGGATGTATTCACTATTTTATCAAGTGTTAATGCATAACCAATACCTTCTTCAACCATAATGGCAGCATTATATGCAAGATTGTATGTAGTAACGACGTTTAATTTGTCAAAATCTTCACCAAACCAATCCGCAAACTCATTTTTCGAAAATGTCTGCTTCATTGACTGTCTTGAACAGATCAGTGGAACATGCAATAAGTCTGTGGATCGAATCGTATCTTTGGAGGCGAGTGGGCTTCCTTTTCTCATAACCACTCCCCAAACATCCTTGTCTGAGAAATTGATATAGTTATATTTGGAAACATCTGCTGGCTGGATTAGAATACCGAAGTCAAGGAGTCCCTTGTCGAGCCGCTCAGTTACATCATCTTCGTTGCCGCTGTATAGGTGATAGCGTATATTGGGATATTTGTTCTGCACGTCTTTTGCCACTCTTGCAATCTGTTTCATGGCTTCCGTTTCTCCACCGCCAATATAAATATCACCACTTATGGTTTCTTCCATGGATTCAAATTCTGCCTCTAATTTATCGACCATACCCACAATTTCTTCAGCTCTATTTCTTAAAAGCATACCTTCATCTGTGAGAATAATTCGGTAACTACTGCGAATAAATAATTTCTTTCCCAACTCTTGTTCAAGGTCTTTCAATTGTCTGGACAAGGTGGGCTGCGTAACATGCAAGAAATCAGCAGCGCGTGTAATACTTCCTTCTCTGGCGACCGTAAGAAAATAACGCAATACTCTAATCTCCATTTTAACTCCTCCTTTATCCTTTATATTCTACAATAAACCTTACAGAAATGCCTTTCAAGCATAACTTGTTATAAGATATGAGTATTTGCTATGTGGTGTATAAACGCTAAACTAAAAAGCAAGGCAACTGGAGAAGAAATTGAAGGGAATGAATGATATGGACAAGACAAAGGTATGGTTTATCACTGGCGCTAGTCGAGGTATGGGCACGACTATTGCGAAGGCTGCTTTAACTGCTGGACACAAGGTTGTGGCTACGGGCCGGAATCCTGATGCAGTGGTTCGTGCGATCGGTGAGTCCGAGAATGTAATGGTTGTCTCATTAGATGTTTGCGAGCCTGCAGATGCACATTCCGCAGTTAAGGCGGCAATTGAACGGTTCGGGGAAATCGATGTACTTGTAAATAATGCGGCACATTTCTGTGGAGGGTATTTTGAGGAACTGACCCCGGACCAGATTGAACATCAGCTTCAGGTAGCGGTGGTTGGTTCCATGCACGTTACCCGGGCCATATTACCTGTTATGCGCAACCAGCGTTCAGGACATGTGATCTCGATCTCTTCGGGCGCTGGCCTTTCAGGATTTGAGTTTAATTCGGCATACAGTGCTGCGAAATTTGCGCTTGAGGGATGGATGGAGGCACTGGCTCCTGAGGTAGTTCCTTTCGGTATTCATACGACTATAGTCAATCCCGGATTTTTCCGAACAGAATTTCTTACGGACGCATCATCAACTTTCGCTAAGTCCTCGATTGAAGATTATGATGACCAGAGAGCTGGTCATATGAAATTCTTCAAGAATCAGAACGGGCAACAGGCTGGAGATCCAAAAAAACTTGCCAATGCCCTCCTCAAGATTACAAACGAGGTCCAACCGCCGAGACGTTTTATTGCAGGAGCGGACGCGATAGACATTGCAGAGCAGAAAATTGCCAACCTTCAGACAGAGATCAATGCTTACCGGGATCTCTCTAAATCCATGGCATATGACAACTAAACGAAATCACCTGCTTGTATTCATTCTGACCTTTGGTGTATTCAGTATTTTAAATACGGAGATGGGCGTAATCGGAATCTTGCCTTTGATTGCAGAACATTACCAGGTCAGTATCTCAACCGCTGGTTTGATCGTGAGTCTTTTTGCGCTTGCGGTTGCTGTATCTGGTCCGATTTTACCCTTATTATTTTCGGGCATGAACCGGAAGCATGTCATGTTGTTTGTACTTGGCATTTTTATTTTGGGCAGCCTGGTCTCCGCCATCACATCAAACTTTACGGTATTGGTCATTGCACGTGTCGTTCCGGCTTTTTTCCATCCGGTATATTGCTCATTGGCATTTACGGTGGCAGCGGCGTCAGTCCCCAAGGAAGAGGCGCCGAAGGCAGTGGCTAAAGTATTTGTAGGCGTGTCGGCAGGCATGGTACTCGGAGTCCCCCTTTCGAGCTTGATTGCTACCAGTACATCGTTGTTCTATGCGATGTTGTTCTTTGCCGCCGTAACGATCATCGCATTTGTAGCAACACTTCTTTTTGTGCCCTCCATGCCAGTTACGAAAAGAATCTCTATAGGTACTCATCTGTATGTATTGAGAAGATCCGTGATGTGGCTATCCATTGCTGGCGTGATTTTCATGAACGGAGCTGTATTTGGGGTCTATAGTTACCTTGCCGAGTTTCTGAAAACCGTGACAAGATATGACTGGAACACCGTCAGTGTGTTGTTATTTCTATATGGCTTGGCCAATATGGTTGGAAACATGATAGCAGGGAAACTGCTCGCTAATTTCCCTTTAAGAACAATCAAGATGTATCCCATTGCATTAATAACAGTATACATCTTGTTGTTCACCTTCGGACAATTCAGTGTGCCAACAGCCCTCCTTATTTTCCTTTGGGGGATCTTAGGAGGCATTGGGGGCAATATCACTCAATATTGGGTGGTATCTGCAGCACCAGAGGCACCCGAATTGTCAAATGGGATCTTTCTAACCTCTTCCAACCTGGGAACAACACTTGGTGCTAGTGTATGTGGACTAATCGTAACTGGAATAAGTACACAATATATAGTAGTTGGGGGAATCGTATTTCTAATATTTAGTATCGTAACGAACTACTTTAGAATCTCCATGACTGGCCGATTGAAGGGTTCAAATGTTGAAGGATAAGAGGCGGACGTGGTGATAGGCGTTATACATTACCGTTTCGGCATTTTGCTCTCATCCATGTACAACAGGTTCCAGCGGTGACCGTCCAGGTCGGCAAATCCCGCGCCATACATCCAGTCGTCTATTTCACCCGGCTTGCCAAAGATGGTTCCTCCAGCTAACTCGACTTTTTCAATAAAAGCATCAACTTCTTCTCTGCTGTCAGCACCAATGGAAAATATCACTTCTGCGCTATGGGAAGTATCTGCGGTTTTGGCACCTGTAAATTTCTCAAATGTTGCGTCCGGAAACAGGAGAATCGTTGTTGAGCCTATGACAAGCTGGGCTCTCTCGTTACCGACATTCTCCCCATGGAATCCAATCTCATTGAAAAAGGTAGTGGATTTCACAACATCTTTCACCGGCAGGTTCATCCAGATTTTTTGTGACATGGTAGTAGCCTCCTAGAGTATATTATCGACACTCTTACTATACTCTACCTCAATTCAAAATTACATAATCGGGTACATACGATTATGTAAGAGTTAGAAATAACTAATATAATGAAGGATGATTTAGAGAAATCCGAATCGTTCTAATCAGTTCAAAACCCAAACCAAAAGAGCAATCTCCAATGAGGTTGCTCTTTTGGTCATGACTTATTTTGCCTAACGGTGTATACGCAGTTTCTTCCTCCGGCTAGAATGTATTCTCCCCGTTCAATATGAACATTATCGCCTAGAACTGTTTTGAATAAATGTAACTCATTCTTGCATAACCCGGTACATACCGCGGCCGCTTCACAGATGGGGCAATGCTTCTCAATGAATAGGAGAATGCCATCATCCTGCTCCTTAACCTCGGCCATATAACCTTCATTTGTACGAATTTCGGCCAATTTCTCCAATCTCTCTCTGACTCCTGATGAATCGCCAAGATGCTGAAGATATTGTTCTTGCATATTTTTATTTCGAACATCCAGCAGCTTGTCCAGCCCTTCATGACCAAAAGCTTCTTTCATCGAATTGATGAGGCTGACGGATAAATCCGAATATCCACTTGGGAAAAAACGATTAGCCGCGGGAGTTAATATCCATAACTTGGTGGGACGACCCATGGGACGGGCCTCTTCCACAGTGGTAACCAATCCTTCTCCTTTTAGCGCATTCAGATGTTGACGAATAGCCATTCCAGATAACGAAAACTGAGAGGAGAGAGTGACAACATCCATTCCCCCGCGCTCTTTTAACAGATTAATAATTGCTCTCCGGGTACTGGTAGAGACATCCTTTTTAGTTTGATTTCCGCTCATGGTGCACCTCCTTGTGACGCTACTGAATCTACATGAATAACTACATTTTAAACAAAAATGTTGACAAAGTCAAAGCCGAACTGTAGCTTAGACATTATAAACAAAAATGTTTACTAAGTATCCGGATACGATGTATACATAACAATTTTCTTGGAGGTCACATTTCATGTCGTCTAATCATCAAAGTATTTTCAGCCCGCGTTATTTTGCATTGTCCATAGGAATCATTTTGTCAGTGATGGCCGTTGGATTCGAAGGTTTATCCGTCACCACCATTGCTCCTTCAATTGCTGGAGACTTGAACGGTCTTAGCCTGTTCGGGTGGATATTCAGTACGTATCTGCTTGCGCAGATTATCGGAACGCTGGTCGTCGGTCGAATCATTGATAAAAGAGGACCTGCAGCACCGTTCACTTTTGCACTTCTGTTGTTTATCGTAGGGCTGATCGCTGCCGCAACCGCAGGCGACATGTATACCATGATAGGATCACGGGCCCTGCAGGGTTTGGGTGCCGGAGCTATGATGACTTGTGTGTATACAGCTATATCGTTAAGTTACCCGGATGAGTTGCGTGCCAAAATTCTTGGAGCATTTGGTACTGCCTATGTTCTTCCGTCCATGCTCGGTCCATATGTAGCAGGAGTTATCGCAGATCAGTGGTCCTGGCGTTTTGTTTTCTGGGGGATCTTACCCGTGCTAGTGGTTTCAGCATTGCTTAGTTTACCTGCCTTTAGGAAATTGAAAGTGCAGAAGACGAGAGTGGATAGCGGATCTTCATCCACTTGGATGGCGTTACTCTTAACGTTGGGTACAGGGATTTTCCTGGTTGGTCTAAGTAGGCTTCCGAGCATTATGGGATTTGTTTTAGTCATAATTGGCTTCGTATTGATGTTATTTCCGCTCCGTAAATTGCTACCGAAGGGAACACTTACGTTGCGAAGAGGTATGCCAGCAATTCTGGCAACACGTGGGTTGTTCTTCGCTGCCTATACCAGCACACAGAATTTCCTGGTATTAGCTCTAATCGACGTGAAAGGGATTACACCTTCTCAGGCTGGATTAATTGTCGCGAGTGCTGCATTAAGTTGGTGTATCATTGCGTATCTGCAAGGACGGTGGGATGCGGCAGATCAGGGTAGTGGACGTCATATGAGAATCATTCTTGGGGTATTGCTGCTTGCGATAGGGATTGCCATCGTATTTTGGGTACCTGTTGTGACCGTTACCATCGCAGTTCTTGGTCAGATCATTGCAGGAGTTGGTATTGGATTGGCGCATCCGATTAGCGGTGTTGTCGCATTTTCCCAAACGGGGGAGGAAGGCGTGGGCCAAACCTCAGCAAATCTGCAATTTGCAGATTCTTTTACACCTGGCGTAGTGATCGGCATTGGTGGTTCCATTCTTGTAGTGTGTCAGGCTGGTGGTATGTCACTTCAATCCGGCTTAATTGTAGCCATGGGTTTCCATCTCTTGTTGATCGTCACGAGTATCATTGCCAGCACTCGGATCTCACCACGCGGATGAATAAGAAAGTGGGTGTACAGACCATTGTTCACTGAAGATCCGAATAAACTATTTACAGCTTATCGCATCATCGGAACGAAATGGACGATCCATATTTTATGTGCTCTGTCTCAAGGCCCGAAGAGATTCGGTGAAATATTCGATAACATTCCTTCCATTTCCGAAATGATCCTCTCCAGACGTTTAAAGGGTCTTCAACATGATCATTTGGTCAAAAAAACAATACGGACACGCCCCACACAAATTATTTATGAACTTACGCCAAAAGGAGCTGCTCTTGCAACATTCATACCCTGTCTAATGGACTGGGATACCAAATTTCAAAATGACACCACCGGGAGGAATAAAAATGATCATTGAGGTCAGTGATACAGCATCGGACAAAATCGTTGAGATCTTATCAAGTGCGGATATCCAAAATGCCTTTCTTAGAGTAAGCGTTGATGAAGGGGGATGCAGTGGATTATCTTATACCCTTATCGTGGATGAACAACAGGCAGAAGAAGACATTGTGTTAAATAAAAAGCAATTTAAGATATTGGTTCACGCAAACAGTATTCCATATATTGATGGTCTTGAGATTGACTATGAAGAGAGCGGAATGTTAGGCGGATTCACCATAAATAATCCAAATGCCAAAGTTTCGTGTGGATGCGGGGCCAGTTTCAGAATGGCCAATTATCGTGGCGAAGTGAAAAAATGTGATTAATGAAGGAAGGAGTGCAGAGCAATGATCTCATTTCTTTGTTGAAAAAACAGATGCCTGGATCCTGGAAGATGAACTTCTCCAAATTGACTGTAATGAAAATGGCATATTTTCAAGCAAAATCTCCTATTGAACATGGGAACCCTATTCTAGACCATAATCTTACTTTTTAAACATTTAACTTTACAAAGTATAACTCTTCATGTATATTCAGGAAGTTAAAAGGTTTAATTTTCCATAATAACTATCAACTTACGGAGGTGTGGAAGACAAATAACAATCAGATTGGGATTTTTGATGCTCAGTACAGGGCGGCTACAATTGGCATTATGCTGGTTCTGGCAACCGTAGCTTTTGAAGGACTGGCTATCACAACGATTGCTGCGAAAATGGCACAAAGTTTAGAGGGCATTCATTTATACGGTTGGATCTTCAGCGCATTTTTGTTATCTCAGCTTATTGGAACTTTGGTTATGGGTCAGCAGATTGACAAGCGCGGTGTTTTTACATCCATGCTGATATCTTTTAGTGTTTTTGTGTTAGGAACTGTGGTCTCTGCTATCTCTTTCGATATGCATATGCTTATTGCCGGAAGAGCCCTTCAAGGTTTTGGAGCGGGGGCCCTGATCACATGCATTTATACCTGTGTGACGTTACATTATCCAGATACACTTCGTACTCAAATCCTGGCCGCATTCTCGATGGCATTTGTCCTGCCTACCTTAATCGGACCTTATGCAGCAGGCCTTATTGCTTCCTACATCTCGTGGCGATATGTTTTCTGGATCGTTTTACCCTTGATTGGAATAGCGCTCAGTCTCACATTCCGTTCTTTTCGTAATTTGCAGCTTCAGCAAGATCTGACAGGTCCAGCGCGAGCAACCGACTCAAAGATTATGTATGCAATTCTGCTTGCCGTTGGAACGGGGCTGTTACTCACAGGACTTGGTATGATAACCGATTGGAAAGGTATAGTACTCACTTTGGGTGGATTAGTCGTCATGATCCCACCAATGCGTAAATTGCTGCCTGTGGGCACTTTCTCGGTAAAAAAAGGATTGCCTGCTACTTTGGTTTCGAGAGGGCTATATGTTGCTTGTTATTTTACAACGGAAAGTTTCGTGATCTTGGCACTAACCGAAGTGAAGGGGTTATCAGCTGATCTTGCTGGCCTCATTGTAGCAGCAGGTTCTCTGAGCTGGTCCGCCGCAGCGTGGTTGCAAGCCAAGCTTGATGCACGAGATCAAGGTCGTGCCCGAAAGGGCAGAGTCATGACGGGCATTGGGATTATGATCGCTGGAACTGTACTTGTGATCCTGGCTCTTATTATGACGGACGATGGGATTATACTCATCCTTCTCTCGCAAATGATTACAGGATTCGGTGTTGGATTGGCCAACCCTACTACTGCTGCCATTGCTTTACAACATGCCTTGCCCAGAAAAGAAGGAGAAATGTCCGCGAATCTGCAATTTGTGGATTCCTTTTATATGGGAGTAAGCATTGGCGTTGGTGGCGCTCTGATTGCCTTGTCCGAAACTTTACAATGGGGCATATCGACAGGCGTTTTGATCGTGTTAACACTGCAATTACTATGGGTCTTGTTAAGTTTCTTGGCATCACTACGAATTACCAAACTCGTTCATCAAGAACATCATCCAATCAGCCAGGTGAAGGATAACATTTCCATGTAACGGATGACGGCCGCGTCGCTAAATACATCACGAAGAACGGGGGGACTAATTGCATTGGGAGGTAGTTAAGATGGCACGTGTATTAGTAGTCATTACTCCAGCTGAAGGACATGTGAATCCATCGTTAGGATTAGTTACTCAGTTGATAGACAATGGTGAGGAAGTCATCTATGTGTGCACGGAGGAGTACCGTTCCCGAATTGAACAAACCGGTGCCCAGATCATTACCTATCCGTTTCCACAAGATGCCTTCTCTCATGATCCGGTGTTGAAACCCCAGGAATACAAGCATTCTTATCAGTTCATTTATATGATGGTAAGTATTGTCCGGAGGATCATCCCCAATGTACTGCAGGTGGTAGAGGATCAAAAGTTTGATTATATGATCTTTGATTCCCTGATGGGATGGGGAGGGACTATTCTTGCAAAAAAACTGGGAATTCCTGCGGTGTGCTCGATTGCGTCCTTTGCTTTTGTGGAGCCTCTCGGGTCTAGCTCAGTTCTGAATGAGACGGAGACGAAGGAGCTTTATGAGGCTACGATGAAGATCACAACGGAGTTAGCCGAAGAGTTTCAAGTGAGTATTCCAGCCATCGAAGAAATTCCGGCACATGCAGGTCAGTTAAAGCTTGTGTACACCAGCCGTTATTTTCAGCCGCAGGCAGAAAAGCTGGATGATCGTTTTATTTTCACGGGTCCTTCGATCATTACACGTCAAGATGCTCCGACCTTCTCGTTTGAGTTGCTTCGTGAACGGTACCCGCAAACCGTGTACATTGCTATGGGTACGATTTTAAATAAAAATTTGGATTTCTATCAGCTTTGCTTTGAAGCATTAGGGGATCTACCCGTGAATGTTGTTTTATCTTCAGGAAAGTACACGGACATGACGCCGCTGGCTGATCAAGTACCTCCTAATTTTATCGTCAAGCCATACATTGCCCAGTTGGACATGCTGCAGCATACGGATGTTTTTATTACACATGCTGGAATGAACAGCACAAGTGAGGCGTTATATTACAACGTTCCGATGGTGATGATTCCATTAACATCGGATCAGCCTCTTGTCGCCGATCGGGTACAGGAATTGGGCGCGGGTATTACTTTAAATAAACATAATCTCAATGCAACTGATTTGAGAGAAGCATTAACAGAAGTACTACACAATTCACTTTATAGACGGCAGGCTTACCTCATTGGTGAATCTTTAAGGCAGGCTGGCGGTTACAAGCGAGCTGCCGAAATGATCATGAGTCGTATAGGTTCAGGCCGGGGAAGTTACACCATTTAATGGTTTTCCATTCAAAGTCGCTTAATAAGCGGCTTTTTTTGGTTTTAATGGTCTCAAGACTTGACCTACAGTTAACTCTATGTCTTATACTCCGATTAGGCTTGCAAATTATATAAGGAATTGGAGATTTTATTTATTATGGCGAAGAGCACGAATTGGAATGTTTTTGGACTTGCAGTACTACTAGGTTTATTTTCTACATTAGGTCCATTTACGATTGATATGTATTTACCGGCTTTTCCGGAGATTGCACAAAATATGAATACAACTGCATCACTTGTACAATTTAGCCTTACTGCTTGTTTATTAGGACTGGGTGTAGGACAACTCGTTATGGGACCTTTGAGTGACGCTTACGGTAGACGAAGACCATTGTTGATCTGTATGGCAGCCTACATTATATGTTCCTTGGCATGTGCTTTTGCTCCGAATATCGGACTATTAATTTTGTTTCGTTTCACGCAAGGATTTGCGGCTTCGGCTGGCATTGTCATTTCCCGTGCGATAGCTAGAGATCTATACAGTGGACATGAACTCACTAAATTTTTCTCATTGCTATTGCTTGTAGGGAATTTGGGGCCTTTGGCAGCACCCATCGCGGGAAGTGGGGTTCTTTCATTTACAACCTGGATTGGCGTGTTTATCTGCCTTTCATTCTTGGGGATTTTCTTATTAATCATGACAAAGTGGAGCTTAAAAGAAACACACCCCGTGGAAAGACGTATGGTTCCTGACTTCAAACAGCAATTGGGAAATTACAGAATGCTTCTGCGTGACCGCAAGTTTGTTGGTTACATGCTGGCACAGGGAATCATGACGGCAGGGGTCTTTGCTTATGTGGCGGGAACACCATTTATTTACCAAAATATATATGGAGTTACACCCACGGTATTTGCTATATTGTTTGCTTCGAACGGCATCAGCTTGATCATCGGATCTCAAATCGTGGGTCGATTGGCCAAACGTATCCCTGAGCAGACGCTGCTATTATCGGGACTATGGCTTGCTATAATAGCAAGTGTTGCTGCTTTGGTCGTAACCCTGGCTCATGGTCCACTTTTCGCGTTGGTGATTCCATTGTTCTTCTTCGTATGCTCGATCGGCATTACGTCTACAGCGGCATTCCCGCTTGCCATGGAGAGTCAAGCCAAGATGGCCGGAAGTGCAGCAGCACTGCTCGGCGTTGTTCCTTTTCTTCTGGGTGCACTGGTTGCTCCTCTGGTCGGCATCGCTGGTGAGGACACTGCCGTCCCGTTAGGACTCACTTTATTAATGACCAGTATCATTGCGATTGTTACTTATTTCCTACTCGTTAAAAACGTCCCGCAGCATACACCTAATCATGCCCAGTCTAATGCTGACTTTTAGTATAGAAGGAACAGCTCGCCAAGCATTGGCGTGAGACATGAACATGATTCCATCACAAGTCGCTCAAGTAGCGGCTTTTTTTAGTTTTTCTTACTGAACGCTCAGCCTGAATTCAGGTAAGAATTGTTAGATAATGGAGAGACTGGGGAGGAGGGGGCTGCTCACTGCTTCATTTGATATAAGCTTAATCTCTCTTGTACAGCATTCAGGGCTTCTTTCGGAATCTCCTTCACCTTGATATCTTCTCCTAGAAAAAGCAACCAATTGGTGATTTCGGTTAACTCTTCTGAGTTATGAACATTCACAAATGCCTTTAGGAGGGCTGTCGTTTGGTATGGATTTGTATAGGCAATTGAAAACTTTAAAGGATGGTATTTTTTGAATTGCGCAATCGCCTTTGGACCAAGTTCCAGGACAAGGTTAATAACTTCTTCCTGTGTATTTCGTTTGAGTTGTTCTACAATCTTTTTTGTACTCAGTCTTTTTTTCGTGGGATATGCTTCGACATGGATGAGGTTGTCAACTGATACGATTCGTCTCTTTTCTTCCGCCAGGTCAAAACCTTCAATGATCCAATGGCCTTTTTGATGATGAAGGTGCAAGAGAACGATGGGATAGGACTTTGTTTTCTTCTCTTCTTGGACAGTAACTAACAAATAACGTTCTATAAGCAGAATTTGGATGAGTTTTTCCAAGGTAGGGTGAGGCAGGTCTGATAGATCAAGCAAGTCTGGATTATGGGGGTTGGTCCCTTCAAAAAGCAATATTTGATTCAAATGCACAAGGTCATCTTGCTGATTTTCTGAGATAAGGCCCAATAACTTTTCAGCCAAAGATTGACGACTCTTCAGATAAGGAAGCTGTTGATTTCTTGTCGCCATAAAGGCTATGAATAACGCTTTGATTTCATTATCGGTAAACCGGACCGTGGGCAGGAGGGAGTTGTTCATGACAAAATAACCCCCGTCCCGCCCAACTTCAGCGACAAGTGGCATTCCCATGGCTTCAATTTCTTTGATATCTCGAATGGCTGTCGAACGAGAAATATTAAATTCTCGCATGATTTCAGAGATAGTAAAGTGGGCACGGTTATTGATATACCGCGTAATGACATTAATCCGTTCAACTTTTTTCATTGGGCCCCCTAAACAGTATCATATTCTGACATGATTTAAGGTTATTATAAACTCATCAAGTGAAAACACAAATCAATTGAAAATTTAAAGAGGACGGTGTAAACCATGAGTAATTATCATTTTGAAGAGAAAGAAAGCTTCATCGTACTAGGTATTGGAACAGATCTTAAGAGCGACTACACAGATTATGCTGGCATCAACAAGGAGAAAGCGGAATTTTTGGTCTACGGTGAAAGAAGATGGAAGCCTAGACAAACTAAAGTCCCTGGCAACAAATGAATATATTTTCGCCGTAAACGAAGCAGTGAATAACAAGATGATGCATTATGCTGGGGTCATGACAGAAGAATCTCTGCCAGAAGCAACGAGAGTAATCCAATTTCCCAAGGGCGAATACCTTGTTGTGAAAGGCGAAGCAGAGACGGCTGATGCGCTTAGTAATATGCTTACTGGCATTGCCTTTGGTCAAGCCCTCCCCGTAGAAAAGGATTATTCCTATGTTGGCGGTCCAAATACAACGGTTGAAATGGGAGAGAAAAACGGTTTGGTATATGGTGAAATGTGGATTCCTGTTGTAAGGAATGGATAAGACGTGGAAATCTGAAAACTTTTGAGTTGAATATGAAGGAGAAAGCTCTCTTCCAAATGGAAGAGAGCTTTCCCAATTGCACGACACCATACTGTTAATTTAAAACACCGCTGCCGACTATGGTAACCTTCACTTCCGGGTGAAAACGAACTTGGGCATATTGTTTATTCCAGTTTAGGTTTTTCCACACGTCCGGGTAATGTGCAATTAAATGTCTGCCAATTCCGAAGGAATCACACCCGCTTTGCTGAAGTGTCTTGATAATTTTTTCTGCGTCCTGAGTCATGTCATCGGATAACTTGCGGTTCAGACGTTCAATCGTATCTTTTTCCTGAAGATGATTCATTGCATACTCAACGATCGTTACTGGAAGTTCGATATGGAGATTCACATCAATTTGGCTATCATTTGCAACCTTTACCGCCAGTTTGCGCTTAATTTGTGCGATATTCGCTTCATAAGTGACATAGTTGCGTAGGTTGTTGGAAGGCCCTGGGTGAACCTTTTTGACAAAACGCGCCGCTTTATTCCATTTCCCACTCATAATAATGTATAGAGGAGCCTGTTCGGTATTGAGACTGCCACTGAACCTTTGCCCATGAAACAGAGCGATTCCCCGAGCATCAATCTCCTCTCCATCCTTATAAAGGTAAGGCAGCGTAAAATCCTGTCCCGGATCCAGCATGGGAGGGAGAAGGGTCTCTAACGTCATTTCAGGAAAAATACATAATTCCTCCAGACTCTTAATTTTTTTCGTAATAAAATCACCAATCAATATGCTGCCAACTTTTTTTTGGTGTAACAAATCTCCTGCATCGCCATCCACAATCGCAATTTTCACATGTGAGGTCGGGTAATCGGGTTCCCGATATAAGACGTCCAGGTATGGGTAGATATCATTTTGTGCGAGTTTGTTGCCGTATAAGATCATCCCATATTTGAAGAAACGGATATCACCAGTCACTTTAGCGCGAATTCTATCCGTACTTTGACGGACGGATCTCCCGGTGCCAGAGTGGACTTCATTACCGCTGCCCCCTTGTTGACTCTCAGAATCATCAACAATTTCAAGCGTCTGTTTAATTTCACCCTCTGATGTGATGTCAAACGCCGAAGCATTAGCCAGTCTTGCATCTTTTAAACTATCCTGATCCCAGCATCCCGTCATCACCATGAGCAGGATCAGCAGGACAAGGAGTTTTCCTCGTTTACTCATATCATCTTCTCTTTTCGTTTCATTATATAAGATAGAACCAACAGTAGCAGAGGCAGGATCATGAGAAAAAAGTATGCCGATCTGTTGGCTATCGTACTAATCAACTCAAGGTTTTCCTTCTGTTGTGGCAGATAGGCAATTACGCAAGAAGCAAGAACGACATAAGGGACGGCTTTTTTATGGTGTTTTTGTTTGAAGAGATAACTTATACCATAGGATGCCGTATAGTAGTAGCCACAAATGGCCCCAAAAATTGATATTAACCAGATGGGGAGGAACAGAAAATCGGCCCGATCCATTGTCCCGAGTGGGATAGAACGGAGCAAATAAATGACAGGTTCAGGCATTAAGTCAACCTGCTGGGGACTGAAAGCCGTTGAACAAATAAACACGGTAAATGCATACAACAACACAACTACAGCACTTGCAGAAGCAACGGACTTAAGTTTGCCACCGCTGTTACCTTCAACCATGGGAAACACAACGAGAAAAAACTCGAAGCCGAACATAGCCATTAATGTTTCGGTTGATCCACTAATGATATTGGGCCACCCTGCTTCCGTCATAGGTAAAAGATATAACAGATTGATTTCCTTGAGTCCATAACTGATCAACACCATCATGGGCAAAACCAAAAAGGAGATGAGTACAAGCACCCGGGCAATGATTCGTAATTTTTGCCGAACCAAATAAATACTGCTGAATAAAAAGAGGGCAAATATAGCCCACCGTGGCGTATCCTGCAGCATCCAGCGATTAATCACACTGTAGGCATTCACCAGAACAGAAGTGCCCATTAACAGGAAATATCCAACGTAGGCAATGATCAGCAACTTGCCAATCCATTTACCCGTTATAAGCGTTACAATGTGATATATGGACGAACTCGGGAATCTTCGCATCAATAGCCAGCATAACAGTATGACAAGTTGAATCAGTATACCTCCAAGGAAAACAGAAATCCATCCCCCACCGTTGGACAGAAGGTGTATCCGATAAGGGAGGGATAAAATATCTACACCGATTTCAAATTTTATAATAAGTAAGAACAATTGTCCCCGTGTGATCGTCGTTTCCTTATTCACGTTTTTTCCAACTCCTAGAGAACTTCTGCTGATTCAGCCGCTGCGGGCGGGCATCATGAGGACGTCCGCGAAGCGCCCAGATGGGAAATCGGATCCATACATCCTTCATGTCAGCTAATCGGAAAGGAGCGACTGGAGCAAAATAAGGCGATCCGAAGTTTTCCAGCTTACAGAGGTGAATGGTTAAAATAACCAGACCAAATGCAATGCCGATATATCCAAAAAGCGCCGCCCCAATCATCATTGGAAAGCGGAGAATACGTACTGCTGAACTCATCTCATGCGAAGGCACCAAAAACGATGAGATAGCAGTTAGTGATACCACAATAATCATCGTATAGGATACAAGCCCAGCTCGAACGATAGCATCACCAATAACCAAACCGCCAACGATGCCGATGGTCTGGCCCACTCGGCTGGGAAGTCGGACCCCGGCTTCTCTTAATACTTCAAAGATCAGTTCAAGCAACATTGCCTCTACAAGTGCAGGAAAGGGGATGTTCTGCAATGATTTCTTGATTGTGTGTGCCAGCTCGATCGGTAAAATAGCGGAGTGAAAGGAGATCGTAGCAATATAAACAGCAGGTAATGTAAAAGCAATGATAAAACTCATCATGCGAATTAACCGTAAAAAAGAACTGACAATCCAGCGACCATTATAATCATCCGGACTTTGGTAAAAAGCAAAAAACGTCACTGGAGCGATAAGAGCTGAAGGACTTCCTTCGGCAAGTATGGCGACGCGTCCCTCCATCAAATTGGCAACAACCCGGTCAGGTCTTTCTGTACTGAGCTGCTGGGGAAACAGAGAAAAGGGGTTATCCTCTATAAACTCTTCAATAAAGCCTGAAGCGAGCACCATATCTGAAGATATGGATGCAATTCGCTCTTTTACTTCGTTCACCAACTCCGGATTGGCCAAGTCCTGAAGATATACAACTGCAATTTTGGTATGTGTCTTCTCGCCGACGTTAAAATATCGAACGATTAAGGATGGACTGATAATTTGTCTACGGATTAGATTCAAATTAACGGAAAGCTGCTCTACGAATCCATTGTGCGGCCCTCGAATAACACCTTCGTTTTCCGGTTCGGTTGTGCTACGGACATACATTTTCTCGGTAGAAAGAATGTAAAACTCTGGGTGCCCGTCGACTATGTAAAGACATTTCCCTTGAATAAGTGAGTCTACTCCACGTTGCAGATCCGTATCTTTTCGACTTTCTAACGTGGTGAACGATGGGTAGATTTCCGAATGATTTTGGCTATTCAGTGCTGTTAAGACATGTGTTTGAATGATCTCCAGATCTACAAGTGAATCGATATAGAGAAGCACACTCTGTACACCATTAAGTAGAAGCTGTTGTTGTTTCAAATCGTCAGTACAGTAGAGGGACTGCTCTACATAAGTAATATTCATTTTTAATTCAGAGAATGCCTGTTTGGTTGGGGTCATTGATCCACCTCTTCATCAAATGCGACATGGATTATCTTGTGCAAAATCAAGACTATTATTCAATAGGCACTTCTTATTCAAAGAACTTATAACCAAACATTGAAAAAATAACTGCACTGAATCCATAATTTACAATTGAATTAGAAACTTTTTCCTAAATCTAGCGTCTAATATTATGACTTTATGAGGGGTTATAAATTACTAGAGAGTAGAAGGAGCCAAAGACAACGCATGAATATGAAGAAGAAATTATCCATTTTTACCGCTTTAGCCGTTTTTCAAGCATTTGCAGTCGGTTCTGTGAGTGCGCAATCAGCACCGCAAGGTGACACCGCGTCAGTAAACACAGCCAATGTAGAATCAGTTGAGGTGTTAAAGCAAGAACAGCCGATTGCAGAGCGTGAAGTGAAGACGGAGAGCAATAACAAATCTATCAATACTCCGCCCACTGAAGCCAAGGACACTCAAACCTCAACCGGCACTGAGGCAACACCTAAAACAGATAGCGAGAAACCTGCATTGGATGGGGGAGAGACCCCTGCAAACGAAACGGGTACGAAACCTGTGGCTCAAGAGGAAGCACCTGAGGAGGAAACGCCAGCTACACCTGCTCAAATAGAGCAACCATCCATTGATGGAACGTCTCCTGTAGCAGCAGGTGGAAATCTGACGTTGTACATGAATAGCAACAAAATGGAGCAGGATGGAAAAACATATCTTGCTGGCCAGCCAATGGCTGTAAAAAATGGTGTATCCTATGTTGCAATCCGTGCGCTGGTAGACCGAGTGGGATACGGCGTCAAATATGATAATAAAACCAAGGAAACCATCATAATTAGTGGTGAGGATGAACTCCGATTCAAGACGAACAGCAAGGACTATACCGTAAATGGTGAGACCAGAACAATGAAGGGCCCTGCGTATCAGCAAAAAAGTACATTCATGGTACCTTTAACTTCCATTACTCAAGCTCTGAACATCACCTATAAAGTGAATCAGTCGGCCAAGACGGTAGTGCTGAATCTTAATACAAAACCTGTTGCAAGCTTTACTATTTCCCAAAAGGAAATCTTTGCGGGTGATCAAGTGGAATACGTGACTTCTTCCAGTTCACCTAATGGAATGGATATCGTTGACGAACGCTGGACTGGTCGCCAGGATTCATATGATCAAGCAGGTACATATACGATTTCATATCAAGTACAGGATTCCAACGGACAATGGAGTGATCCCTATTCAACTACGATTGAAGTTTTGGCTCCTAATCTTCCCCCTGTAGCCATGTTCGCCACGGATAAAGAAGAGTATAAAATGGGCGAAAAAATAACATACACAGACCAAAGTACAGATGATGAAAATAATATTGTTAAAGCGGCGTGGGAGAACAATTCACTTGCGTTCTTTGAACCGGGTCCAAAAACGGTGACTCTTACGGTAACTGACAATCATGGCGCTACGAACACGTACTCCAAAGTCATTACCATAACGAATGAGACCTTATATTCTTTTACCGACTTCAATTTACTCTTCACGCCGGTAGGACAGAAATTCACCTTTAACGGCGGCGAAGTGACTACCATGGAAAAAGTGCCATATACGTACATGGATGAGCCAAGTTTGCTGATCCGCAGCAACAGCCCGGAAACTGTGAATACAGAAGGCATTGTATATAAAGAATCATCTTCGGGGCAGACCCGTTTCATGATTCACCACGTGAACAATACAGGCAAAAGAGTAAAAATGTATGTGATTGCAACTAATAACAATCCAAATCCGGCTGTATTTGAACAACAGAATATGGGCTTTGCCGGACCTACACCATATGCTACCGTAGCTGGGAAATTGTCTATTGATAAATGGTTCAAGTCGATTCAGACTGGAGCGGATCAAAAGAAAGAGTACCTTCAACCTGGGGAAAGCAAACTCATTTTGACCGAACTTAATAAAACGCCGATGAAAGAAGGACAAGTCATCTCTCTCTATTCAGATGCATATAGTGATTATTCCTTAGACTATAACGTTATTCTGGTGGAAGAAAATAAAGATCCGTTTGAAGCCTTGCCATTGCTTCCCGTGCTTGATCGTGACGGAGTGCACAACCGTGGTACGTACCCGAATGCGACTCGCATTATAAAGTACGATGAGCACGTGGGAATCAAACCTGCCCGTCTGCCACTTGGTGACAATTCAAGCGATCCCAATCTGGCAGGAACAGATCCGATGGCTTACACAGACGCATCCAATGCGGGTAATTTCGGTGTATTGTACAAAATCACGCTGACCAATGTTGCACCGCGTACGCTTATCTCCTTTAACCCTCGTGGAGGGAAGTACTCCGGAGTAGCTCTGGTGAACAATCAGTTGGTATCGATTGCCGAAGGTAACGTTGCGGTTGCCAATTCAAGTGAACAAAGCGTTCTTTACCGCACCGGGTTAACTGGAGAGAGCGTAACGATTCTATTCTCTGCCGCGCCAGGAAGCAACCTGCCGGTCAATCTGCTCTTTACACCGCTCCCATCAGAGAAGTAATGTTGCTTTCTCTCTTGTCTCTTACAACGAATAGTTTGAGTGGCGCGTTAATCATCGACAGAAAAGACTCCGTATGGAGTCTTTTCTTTTCATAACTTATTTCTACTAAGGAGGAATACAATTCCGATGAATGTAGTCGTCAAGTTGATACGTGAATTCAAAGAGCGAGATAACCGGCGTTTGTTGAAGGATTATCGAGACAGAGTGGAGCTTATAAGGAAACGGAATTTGGAAACTTGGGACGATCAGCGCCTGCAAGCGGAATCCCTTCGGCTGCAAGAAGAAGCAAGATCAGGTAAGCCTTTGGATGATCTGCTTGTTGATGCTTATGCTCTAGTCTGCGAGGCTGCGAAGAGAACACTCGGATTACAGCCTTACGATGTCCAGATTATGGCTGCTATCGCTCTGCACGAGAGATTTTTGATTGAGCAGCATACCGGTGAAGGAAAAACACTCTCTGCTGTTATGCCTGTATATCTCAACGCGTTGACAGGCAAAGGCGTTCATGTACTTACTTTTAACGACTACTTGGCAAATCGAGATGCAGCGTGGATGGGCCCGATCTACCGTTTCCTCGGGTTAACGGTAAGCTCGGTTCAAGCGGGCATGAGCCTGTTCGAGAAACGGGAAGCTTACGCCAAGGACATAACCTATGTTACGGCTAAAGAAGCAGGGTTTGATTATTTGCGCGACACAATCGCATTTAATGAAGCGGATACCGTACACCGTCCTTTCCATTACGTCATCGTCGACGAAGCAGATTCATTGCTTCTTGATGAAGCGCGGGTGCCATTAGTCATTAGTGGCGATTCGAGTGCTTCCAAAAGTGATGGTGTTCTTTTCGCAGAAGTCGCCCGGCAGCTGCAGCCAGCAGAGCATTACGATTTTGACGAGTTCCAGCGGAACGTTTACTTGAATGAAGCGGGTGCTGCGAAAGCGGAGTCGCTGCTGGGATGTGGCAATTTGTACGATAGCCATAACAGTCATTGGTTAACTTCATTGAATTGTGCGCTGCATGTGGAATCGTTATTAAAGAAAGACGTCGATTACATCGTCCGGGACGGTGGAATCGAGCTAATCGAAGAACACACCGGACGTGTGGCCGAGAACAGGTATTTGCCGGACGGGCTGCAAGCTGCGCTGGTGGCAAAAGAAGGGTTGCAGTGGATGGCCGGCGGGAGAATTCTCGGTATGATCACGATTCAGCACTTTATTAGCCTGTACTCGGGAATTTGCGGAATGACGGCTACGGCACACGCTTCAGCAATGGAATTTGAGGATATCTATGCGTTACAGGTTGTGCAAATTCCTCCAAACCAGCCCAACATACGGATCGACCACAAGCACCGAATTTACACCCATAAAGAAGCCAAATATAAGGCGCTTGTACAAGAAATCTCTTCCGTCCATAGGATGGGACGCCCCATTCTTATTGGTACGTCAAGCGTCGAGGAATCTGATATGCTGGCGGAGGCGCTTGCCGCTGCTGGCGTACCTTGCCAGGTTCTGAATGCCAAAAACGATGCAAAAGAAGCCGAAATCATCGCTAAAGCGGGAGAAATAGGCGCGGTAACGGTATCTACGAATATGGCAGGGCGCGGCGTCGACATTCGTCTCGGCGGTGGTAATCCCTCTCAGGCAGAAGTGGTTGCCAAACTGGGCGGATTATACGTGATAGGTACATATGTGAACGAAAGTATGCGGATTGATGACCAGCTGCGCGGACGTTGCGGCCGCCAAGGTGACCCTGGATCTTCCGTATTTTATATTAGCCTGGAGGAAGAGTTGATGCTGCGCTTTGGCATTCATAAACTGTTTCGCGCTCCAAATCAGGACGAGGTTCTTGATGATCCGGCGCTCCACAACAAAATCGAGCATATCCAGCGCGTTATTATAGGTCAAAACTTCGATATTCAGCGGGAATTGAACTGTTATTCGGATATGGTGGAGGATCAGAGGCGAATTCTATATGAAGAACGGCTCGGAATTTTGAAATCTGAGAGACTGATGAGTCCATCGGAGCAGCGTGTACGGCTTTTTTATATCGACGAGTTCTGGGCTGACCATCTGGCATTCGTTTCTTACATCCGTGAAAGTATTCATCTCGAGAGCATTACCAGTCGCAACCCAATCGACGAGTTTCATACGCAAATCACCCAAGCATTCGAGCAAATTCCGGCTAAAATTGATCATGAATCGGCGAATATGCTTAGAAAACTCGGAGGTTCGAATGATCCCGAGAAATGGGAACAGTTCGGTCTGAAGAGTCCTATTTCGACTCGGACTTATATGATCAACGATCAATACAGCCAAGATAAGCGCAGTTCATGGACCGGAACGACGGTGTTTGCTTTTTGGGGCAGTAAGATTTTGAAGCTGTTACTGAAGCCAGTATATAGGATGTCAAAATAGTGATGGGAGCGTGACGATCGATGAACAATAATTGTTGAATTCGATTATGAAACTGAGATTTTTTGGGGAGAAGTATAAATACGGCATTGAAAGTCGCTATCTTAGCGGCTTTTTTTTTATTTTAGTAGAACAAGTTCTTGTCTCACCTGCCGGGATTAGCTGTTTGAACGAACCCTGGTACACTTCCTTAAAATCTTATAAGAAATTCTTGATATATCAGAAATTTATCCGATAGGCGGGTGCTATTATACAAATACAAACAAAGACGAGGTGATGAAATGCAAGCAAAATTGGCAGCGGACGCCATTCCCATCTCCAAAAAGCGAAAGACATGGATAAGGACGATACAAAAGCACAAAGTGATGTATGCTCTCTTATTACCAGCTTTAATTTACTTTGCGGTATTCAAATACATTCCTATGGCGGGAATCATGATTGCTTTCAAAAACTACAACCTGGCTCTGGGTCTATGGGATAGCCCATGGGTGGGATTCAAAAATTTTACGGATTTTATGAACGGCGTTTATTTCTGGGACATCATGAAAAATACGATTGTTATATCGCTTTATAAGCTATTGTTCGGTTTCTCCGCGCCCATCGTACTTGCTTTACTCCTCAATGAAGTGTATAGCCAATGGTTTAAGAAAATCGTACAGACCATCACTTATTTGCCTCATTTTCTATCATGGGTCATCGTGTATGGAATTATGGTAGCCTTACTAGCCCCAGGCGATGGTCTCTTTAACATGATTTTGAAGGATTTTGGTGTTGAACCCATCTCGTTTCTGACCGAGCCTGCCTGGGGCAGAATGCTGATCATCTTATCTGAAGTATGGAAGGATATTGGATGGGGGGCGATTTTGTACCTTGCCGCCTTGGCAGGAATCGATCCAAGCTTGTATGAAGCGGCTCGAATGGATGGTGCATCCAAATGGAGACAGCTCTGGCACATCACGTTACCTGGTATTCGAGGAGTCATTATTCTGATGCTGATTCTTAAATTAAGCCATATCCTGGATGCGGGTTTTGACCAAATATTCATGTTTGCCAACACCTTTAACCAGGAGAAGATCGATATTATCGACACATGGGTATACCGGGAAGGGTTGGAGCGTCTTAAGATTGGCTTGGCTACTGCTGTAGGATTGTTTAAAGCTGTCATCGGATTTGCTTTAGTGTTGGCAGCGAATAAGCTCGCCAAAAAATTCGATGGTCAAATCTGGTGAGGTGGTCTTTAGAATGATCCATATGACAATCGGGGAAAAAGTCTGGCAAACCGTCGTTTATGTAATTCTTATTTTTTTATCCCTACTGTGCGTGCTGCCCTTCCTATATGTGGTTGCTGTTTCCGTAACACCAGAATCGGAAGTATTAAGAAGAGGGATTGTGATTATACCAGAGTCCTTTACCTTTCTGGCCTATAAAGAAGTATTCATTTCTCATGGGATCTGGCAGGCGTATAAAATTACGTTGTTCCGAACGATTGTAGGGACTGCGTTAAATGTATTTTTTACAGTAATCGCGGCATACCCGTTATCCAAAAAATATTTACCCGGAAGAAGTCCGTTTTTACTCTTCATTGTGTTTACCATGATGTTCAGTGGGGGGTTAATTCCGACTTATCTATTAATTCGTTCCTTGGGATTGTTAAATAGTCCGTGGGTATTGATTATTCCAAATCTCATTAGTGCATTTAATCTGGTAATTATCAAAGGCTTTTTTGAGCAATTACCTGGTGAAATCGAGGAATCAGCGAGGGTAGACGGTGCCAGTGAACTTCAGACGTTATGGAGGATCATTTTACCCCTGTCCTTACCTGTCCTTTCCACCATTTCTTTATTTTACGCAGTCGGGCATTGGAACAGTTATTTTGATGCCATTGTATATATCAATGATTCCAACTACATGCCACTTCAAGTTATTTTGCGCAACATCCTGCTTAACGTTGCAACTCAAAGCGCTGATTCGCTCGCCAATTCCGGGGCTGTCAGTACGTTCGCTGTGCAGATGGCTACAGTTGTTGTAACTACAGTCCCGATATTGATCGTTTATCCATTTTTGCAAAAGCATTTTACCAAAGGTGTACTCCTGGGATCCGTTAAAGGTTAAAAAGTGTTCCAACCTAACTTATTACGGGGAAACCGTGATAATATACAAGCAAAGGAGAGGTCAATATGCAGCGTAAAAAGATTTCATTTGTTATTCTGTCGGCAATCTTAGGACTTGGAACGCTATTGTCAGGGTGTGGGGGAAATGAAGAAATTACATCGACAACTTCGGGTAATTCGCAAGGCCAGTCTGGCCAGTTTGCAACCAAAATGAAAATCTCAATGTTTAACCAAGGCACTTTTAATGCTGCTGCTCCGGTACCTCCACGTGAAGAAGATATTCAACGCCAAATGTTGGAAGAAGAGATGAACATCGACTTGGATATGATGATTCCTCAAGCGGGTCAAGCAACAACCAAACTGAATACACTCATTGCAGGCGGGGATATTCCAGACCTGATCTTTTTAAAGAGCCGTGCTGATCTTGCGCAATATTACGACCAAGGTGTTCTTGCGGATTTGACACCGTATATGGACCAATTCCCTGAACTACAGAAACGGTTTGGCACCGACTCGTGGGAGGCGATGTCCTATCAAGGGAAGACCATTGGAGTTCCGGGCTATGATAATGTAAACGGTATCAGTCGAAGCTTCTTCATCCGTAATGATTGGCTGAAAAAGCTGAATATGGAGGTACCAACGACACCTGATGAGCTGTTCGAAGTTATGAAAGCCTTTACAGAGAAAGATCCGGACGGAAATGGTAAAAACGATACGTACGGATTCATCGGTGGTATGAATAAAGAAGGCAATCTGCAAACCTACGGCTTTGATAGCTTGATGTGGATGTTTGGCGTCAATCCTCCTTCGGCCGTTGAGATAAAAGATAATGAACCGGTATTTCTGTTTATCGATCCCAAAATGAAAGAGGCGCTTGCTTACATTAATAAAATGATGGCAGCCAAGGTGGTTGACCCGGACTGGGTGACGATGAATTCGCCTGATCTGTTGGACCAAAAGATGTTTAAGGGTAGAGTTGGCTTCATGATCAGAGATGCTCGCAGACTGGAGCCGGATTATCAACAGAAAATGAAAGAAATTAGTGGAGAGGTGCCGGAATGGATCGTTATTCCTCCGATGAAAGGTCCTTACGGTGATCAAATTGTAGAGAGAAAATCATTCCAGGGTAATTCATGGGCCATATCCGCAAAAGCGGACGAGGACAAAATCATTCGGATCTTGTCCATGCTAAATTATCTCTTTACGGATGAAGAAGCCTATCCGAACTTTGCATACGGAATCAAAGGCATCCATTGGGATGTCGTAGAGGGCAAGATCAAAAATAAAACCTCCGAGTTATCAAAGGAAATGAAAGAAAAATACCTGTGGGTTGATCATTATAGAATGCCACGCCGTGGTGATGATGCAGAGTACTTCAGCTTCCAGAATCCGAAGACAGCGGAAGCTTTCAAGGACAATCAGCAATATGTGGGGCCAACGCTGCCCGGAAATTTATTGACCCCTGACCCCAGCGATACCTTGGATGCTGACCGCACACGTTTCATTAATGAAAGCTTGGTTAAATTTATGACAGGTAAAGAGCCTCTTTCCAACTGGGACAATTTCCTACAGACGCTGGATACCAAGTTTGACATGCAGAAATATAAGGAAACCGCAATCCAGCAATTTAAAGAAGCCGGCCTAATCAAGTAAAATAAACGAAGAGAGAGTGGCTATTCGTAGCCCCTCTCTTTATTAGCATATGCTATTCTTAGTTTAAAACGGAACTAAAAGGAAGATGATGAATGCGAAGAAGAATCAGCTTGCCTTTAAAATTATTTTTTATCGTATTTGCCTTTGTATTAGGCTGCATCATCTTGATAAGCCAATTGTCTTATCGCTATGTGCAAAAGGAAATAAGAACCAATGACATTTTTTACACCAATCAAATACTAGACAAGGTTGACCAGTATTTTACCGTTAATTTTTCCTCCTTCCAGACGATTCTCTTCTCAGTTGAAACATCAGTGAAAGCCAACATTAACAATACCGAAGTGATTAAAAAGCAATTAAGGGAGCTGTATGAACTCAACAGTATCTATGTCAGTAATATTTATTTGATCAAAAGCGATTTATCCATTCTGGGTGGAAGTACACCTACTCGAATATTTGATGAACCTTTATCTGAAAGAGCACCTTTATTTGATGCGGCTGACAAGAATAGAAGGACTACCTTTGTTAGTGAACCTTACAAATCGAAGTATTCCGGCTGGACCGTTACGATGGTTCGATATCTGAACGGTGCTCCGTTTCCTATGGCCATTGCGGTTGATTTGGATCTAAATGCCATTGAAGAAACCTTGTTTAAGATTAATAAACAGGAACAAATGAATCTCGCTCTGATCACTGCGTCAGGTAAGATCATTGCCGGATTTTCTGAAAATAAAGGACCTCTGAATATTCAAGATCATTCTTTTTCGATCGGAGAGACGTCAGCGGAAGAAATTCTGGATACAGCAGAAACAAACCTTCAACTGTATACCAAGGATTATACTCCGGTCTCCCTTTTGAAAAAACCAACGGAGAAATTCAACTGGACCATCATCTCGATCAACGATGAATCACGCTTAAAAGCGGCGTTGTCCAGATTGGAAACCTATTACCTCGAGCTTCTCGCTGCAGGTTTTATTTTAAGTTTGTTCATTTCTTTTTTGGTTGCCAAATATATAAGAAAACCACTTTATACGCTCAAAACAAAAATGAAGCAGGTGGAACAAGGCATCCTCACAACGACTATAACAATTAATCGAAACGATGAGTTTGGCGATCTTTCACGGGCATTCGATCGTATGCTTCAGCAGATTGTTGAACTTATTCGCCGAGCCGAGCTTCATAATGAACTTGAGCGGAAGCTGGAAATTCAGGTGTTACAGTCTCAAATAAACCCACATTTTCTGTATAACACGCTTGGTTCGATCAGCAATGTGATACGTCTCGGACAAATAGAGAAAGTCGATGTGGTAATCGGGTCGCTCATTTCTTTATTGGAATACGGGATAGACGATGCTTCTGAGAAGGTTTCCCTACGCCAGGAATTACGCAATGTAGCGGACTATATCGAGATCCAGAACATTCGGTATAACCGAAACTTCAATTTGATTGAAAATATCGAAGCAGGGTTAATGGATTTTCCGGTTTTCCGAATGTTGTTGCAGCCCCTTGTGGAGAATAGTATCTTCCATGGTTATAACGGAGGCGAGATTGAGGGACCTATTACGATTCATGCGTACAGGGAAGACGGTATCGTGATCATAGAAGTTGTTGACCAAGGTGAGGGAATTCCGGCCGACAAATTAAAGCATATTTTAATCTCAGAACCGAGTGAAGAGGAAGTAAAAAGAAAAAGGATCGGAATGAATAATATTCATGGTCGAATAAGACTTCACTACGGAGATCAATTCGGACTAGAGATCATCAGCATACCTAAGGAAATAACCCGCATACGCGCATTATTCCCGGCAGAATTGCAAAAAGGAGATGCATAATGGGGAAAGAGTATACCTGCTTCATTGTTGACGATGAAGACCTGATCATTCAACGATTGGAATTGTTTTTCAGTGAGCTCTCTCATAGGGATAGACGATTTGTTCTGGTAGGAAAAGCGAATAATGGGCTGAATGGGATCGAGGAGATCATCAAACTTAAGCCGGATATCGTCATATCCGATATTGTCATGCCGCGAATGGACGGAATCTCCATGATTGAGCAGCTCAAGCCGGAGCTCCCCCATACCCAGTACATACTTCTGACCGCTTATTCATCCTTCGAATACGCCCAGCGAGCCATTCAAGCCAACGTATTGGAGTACATTGTAAAGGTTCCGCTAAGGGAAGCCGATCTAAATCGAGCGTTGGATAAGGCAGCTGGAATTTTAAATGAGTTTGAGAAAAAAGAAGCGGAATTTCATTCGTTAAACGTATCCGTACTTGAAAATAAATATAGAGTCCGTAAGCAATTTTTTAACGAACTGATCCGAGGTGAAATTCCTTCTCATCGGGCATCGGATTTTGCCAATCGCATGCAGTTTCATTTCTTTCAAGCCAACTATTGCTGCTTCATCGTTGAGATGAATACGTATGAAAGTTTCCGAAACGAATACGCGGCCGCAGATCAAAACATCTTGAAATATGCGATTACAAATATCATCGAAGAAACGGTGATGAGTGGTGGCAGCGGTGTAGCTGCGGATCTGTCTGATAATCGTTTTATTGGCTTTTTATCCTGGGAAAATAACCGCAGTGATATGGAAACGGAATACGCTTGCCTATCCTTGGGAGGGCAGATCATCTCTCATTTGCATCAATATTTGAATCAAAGGGTATCTATCGCTTTTGGAGGTCCACACCGAGGCTGGGAATCGATCAAACAGGCGTACACGGAAGCTACAAATGTGAGTGAGGATTTCTATTATCATACCGAGAAAGTCGTAAAGACACCGATGCATCGGTTCCAATACCATAATGACAAAAAAGCAGATTTTCAGCAGAAGCTGACTGATTTTCTTATACGGCTGAAGACGAAGATTTCCAGGGAAGAGCTGGACAATGCACTTGCCGATCTGTCGCAATTTGTTACGGACCATAAAATCCACAAGTCCATCATGACGCCAATGATTAGAGACTTGTACAGAGACATTACCGTGAAATTTAAATCGGGGAATAAGATGGCCACGGAAGTTCCAGACTTCCCCATGGAATTTATGGCTTTTCAGGAGCAGCTCGCCTATATTGGTGACTTCACATTCGAATACGTGCACGCGGGCCAACTGTTACATCGTGCAGAAATCATGAGTGCTATGCATTATATAGAGAAAAACCTGAAACAGCGCTTAACGCTGGAAGCAATTGCGGAGGAAGTGAATCTAGCGCCATCATATTTTAGCAGCTTATTCAAAAAAACAATGAACGAAGGCGTGATCAGTTACATCAATCGTAAAAAAATCAACCTCGCTCTCGAGCTGTTAAATGTGAAGGATTATTCTTTGTTGGAATTGTGCGAGGAAGTAGGTATCGTCAATGAAGGGTACTTTTGCAAACTTTTTAAAGAATATACGGGGGATACACCTAAGCAATATCGGATAAAAATGACACGGTAGAAATCCTAATAAGGATGCAAAAAATGTATGATTTTTTCGCGAAATCCTGTAAAAAAAAAGGGGGCAAAACCATTACCATGATAGGAGCATCTAATCATGGAGGTTATCAAAATGGAACTTATGAAAGCAGATGTAACCGTCATAGGCGGAGGAATTGCCGGGATCTGTGCTGCCATTGCTGCCGCACGCCAAGGGCTGCAGGTTTCACTTATCAATGATCGGCCGGTTCTTGGGGGAAATGCGAGCAGCGAGGTCAGAGTTCATATCAACGGGTCGGCATATCTCGGAAACAGTCCATCCTATTATGCTCGCGAAGGCGGGTTGGTGGAAGAACTCAAACTGAAGATCTTTCATTATAATCCGTTATATAACAAAAAACTTATGCTTTCGCTTTCGGATACGGTGTTATTGGACATGGTTTATGATGAGCCCAACATTTCTCTATTTCTGAATACATGTGTGCATGAAACGGGCATGGAGAACGGCAGAATCCAATGGGTGGAGGGCCTTCAATTGGCTTCCGAGAGAAAATTTCGTTTTGAAAGCCCAACCTATATTGATTGCTCCGGTGATGGAATTGTTGGATACCAAGCAGGTGCTCACTTCCGATGGGGAAGAGAGGCGAAGCATGAATACCAGGAGGAGCTCGCTCCAGAAGTGGCGGATCATTACACGATGGGCGATACGATTCTGTTTCAAGCCCGTGACGTAAACTATTCCGTTCCTTACAAAAGGCCTGGCTTTGCGTATGATATTACGAAGCTGGAGTTTTTTGATAGTATCAGAAAAGGATTAAACCATCGGTCTTTTCCAAGGAAAATTAACGGACTTGGCGGATTGTGGTGGCTGGAATACGGCGGACATATGGATATTATCAAGAATAATGAAGACATTGCATTGGAACTACGGAAATTGGTGTACGGGATATGGGATTATATCAAAAATAGCGGTGAGTTTGATGATGTAGATAATCTCATCCTGGATTATGTATGCCCCATTCCGGGAAAACGGGAATCGAGACGTTTTATAGGGGAGCACATGCTGTCTCAGAACGATCTTACGAAAAAGACTCATTTCGAAGATGCGGTATCCGTCGGAGGCTGGTATATGGATCTGCATGCAAATAAAGGCATCTACGATGACGGACCGGCTACAGCGTGGAATTTTGTGCCGGGATTATACAATATCCCTTTCCGCAGCTTGTTTTCACGTAATATTCCTAATCTTATGTTCGCTGGCCGCAATATAAGCGCTACCCATGTCGCTTTTGGATCTACAAGGGTAATGGCAACCTGTGGTTGTATGGGGCAGGCGGTAGGAACAGCTGCTGCGTTATGCTCAAAATACGAGACAGACCCCGCGGCTATCGTCAATGCCCATATGGGCGAGCTTCAAGCACAACTGCTTCGAGACGGGCAGACGATTGTAGGCATCCAAGAGCCGTTAGACCCTTATTTTGCTGACGGATTAACGATACGTGCCTCGTCTCAGCGAAGCTATGAACAACTTCATCCAACCGAAGAGATCTCCTTGGAAAAAGCGTTATGTTTGGTCTTGCCGATTAAGACATCCATGGCAGAAAGCGTGCAGATCAAAATCAAAAATAGTTCCGAGCATTCGGAAACGTTACATGTGAAGCTGTTTGGCGGGGATCGAAAGGAAAACTATATTCCCACCAGCGAGCTGAAAGGCTACAACCTAGTGATTTCAGCAGGTCAGGATGACTGGATTACACTGGACCTCAGCTGCAAGAAGCCAGCAGACGACAAAATCTACATCGTATTGGAAGGTACGGCGGGCCTTACTGTACACAGCAATGAAGAGAGAATGACTGGAGCGCTGAGCTTCCTTTATAGACCGGAAGAGCCATCCAGGCTAAAGAAGCTTAATAAGAGCATTTGCTTCAAGGATCTGATTCCATCCCAGGATATGTATAACCCTGCGAATGTCCTCAACGGCTTCTCTAGACCTTATGGTCTGCCGAACGGCTGGATTTCTGAACGTACAGAAGGACAGGAATGGTTGGAATTTGGTTTTGGAAGCCCCAAAAATCTGGATGAAATCCATCTTGTTTTCAATTCGCAGCTTAATTTGGAGCATTTCGACGATCCAATCGAGCCACTGATCCAAGATTATGATGTGACCCTAACGTTAGAGGACGGAACCGAGAGTGAAATTAAAGTCCGCGGGAATTATCTTTCGTTGAACAAACATCAGGTGCATGCACAAGGTGTAATCCAAATCCGGTTTGATTTTTGTGCAACGTATGGTTCGCCTTATTATGAAGTGTTTGCTGTAAAATTTTTTGCTCCTAAAAACACTAAGTGAGGGCGGGTGAAGTCGAGATGAAAGAATTTTTCCCACGAAGAGGGCTACCTAATGTGATTCAGAAGTTGGAAAATGGGGAACCCGTGACCATCGTTTATTTTGGCGGTAGTAATACACGTTCGAAAGGATACAGGGTCATGACGGCGGATTGGCTGCGAGGGCAATATCCCCATGCCGATATCCGCGCTGTGAACGCAGGCATTGATGGGACAGGATCGGACCTCGGCTGTGCCCGTTTGGAGACAGATGTACTGAGTCATCAGCCTGATCTCGTATTTGTTGAATTTGTTGGTAACGATGGCGGAGTTCCCGAATCCAAGGCGCGGATCGAAGGCATTGTCCGACAGATTCGCAAGCGCAGCCGGTTTATCGATATCCTGTTTGTATATACGATCAAGGAGCGGGATTTGACTTCATTTCAATCCGGCGAATACCAGAAGGGCGCTCTTATGCAGGAGGAAGTCGCCGACTATTACGGCATTCCTTCGATTCATCTGGGCGTAGCGGTCAGTCAATTGGTTTCGGATGGAAAGCTTATTTTCACTTCAAGGGCAGACGTGTCCATCCCCGGAGCCGTTATTTTCACGCATGATTCGATCCATCCCACGATTCCCGAAGGACATCAGATCTACACAGATACCATCACCCGGTCGTTTGAGAAAATGAGTGAACTTGGAGATCACGTGGGAAAGGTCGAACATCACTTGCCGCAGGACACTTTGGTCCCGGCCAATCCTTGGGAGTATGCAAACATGCTGCCACTGGATCGTTTTAGTCATTTTTCGGCAGGATGGTCTTACATGACTCCCGATGATTTTGCCTTAGTAAGCCAGTATGATTGGTTGTTCCCCGGTTTATGGCGAGCAGTTGATCCCGGAGAGACGGTCACAGTGGAGTTTGAGGGAACCCACATCGGCTTATTTGATATCGGGGGGCCGGATTCTGGCCGATTGAAGGTGTCGGTGGATGGAGGGGAACCCTTCCTTATTGATCGATTCACGCCCTACAACGATCATAATCGAAATCAATATGTTTTCTTGCCGGAGCTACCCAATGGGAAACATACAGTTCGCTTCGAGATCGATCACGAGAAAACTGACAAAGCGGCCGTGTTTGAGGCTAGTGGCAATGAACGAAGTATGGAACATGTTCGACAGCATCCAGCTTGGTATGATCAAACGGTCATTCACCTTGGAAAGTTGTTATTGGTTCAGCCGCCATTATAATTTACTGGATCACTCGGAACACTTGGAAGACCTATATTCTATCTGACTGCAACTGAGCAATCAATTAGGATGTAGGTTTCTTTTTTTACTTAAAATCGTATAAGAAATTCTTAAAATGAAAGAAATTTCACGGTAATGTAACATGCTAAGATAAAAACGACAGAGTGGGACTAGGCAGAAGGCAACTCATTATTTGGAAGCGTTATCATTACGAGGAGAGGCTGTGAATTGTATGGTCAAAAGGAAGCTGTTTTTCTTCATCGTTTTCATGTTGACGATCGTAGTTCCTTTCAGCCTGATCGGAATAAGGACCGCATACGCGGAGACCTTACCTTATCAGACCATTATTATCGATGACGGTAGCATTAAGATCAATGATGTTGTGACACCTGATGCGGGTAACGAGAACAATGGATATTCGGCTCCAAATTGGACCACAAGCACAGGAGTGAAGGGGTATGATCTTTCCAGCACCAAATATACGAGTACAGCAGGCAGAACGATAACATGGAATCCGCGCCTGGAAGCAGGAACAGCGAAAATTTCGTTCTATAAGCTGGATTGGGCGGATAAGGCTGATAGCAATGTAAAAATCGAAATTGTTCATAATGGAACAACGGATGTAGTCTTTATGGATTTAAGACCCTCATCTGGCGCACCAGCGGGATGGGTTGATTTGGGAGAGTACTATTTTTCCGGAGTTGGTGAAGAATTTGTTCAATTGACCCGGTCTACCGGCACCACAAACACAATCCTTACACGTGCTGATGCGGTCAAGTTTGAAGGGAATATAGGGCAGAAAGAGCCACATAAGACGATCATTATTGATGATGGAAGCCTCACAATTGATCATGTCGTCACTGTTGATTCAGGCAACGTCAGTAACGGGTTCTCCGCTCCTTATTGGACCACAAGCGCAGGAGTGAAGGGATACAATAATTCCAGTTCCAAATTTACAGACGCCGTAAATAGAAGCATCACATGGAATCCACGCCTGGAAGCAGGGACGGCGAGAATATCGTTCTATAAGCTGGATTGGGCGGATAAAGCTGACAGTAATGTGAAGATTGAGATTGTTCATAACGGGATAACGGATGTTAAGTTTATGGATCTTAGACCTTCGTCAGGTCCATCGGTCGGATGGGTGGATCTGGGGGAGTATGAGTTTAGTGGTGATGATAGCGAATTTGTCAGGCTGACTCGAACGCAGCCTTCTACGGGTACAATTATTACGCGGGCTGATGCAGTCAAGTTCGAGGGGAATATCCGTCAACAAGCACCACCGCTCCCCCCACTAAGAAGCCGTACCTTAGCGAATCTCAGTTACACAGAGAAAGGTAGCATCGAAAATGCTAATTACAAGGCAACCTTCTATGAGGCAGTATGGGATGAAGGTAAAACCATCGTGCGTGACATGTTCTACAAGAACACGAACACGGGAAACTGGATGCCAATCAATAATGAATCGGAAAGACTTGAGGAACAATGGGTTTTATTGGATGGGAATGCGGGGAGCCGAACCAATTATTATGATACGATGAACAAACGCTGGATTACATTCGACGGGATCACGTTTCCTGACGGCCAGACGGCGGTATTAACCGATTCTACGCATGGCAGTGATTACGATTTTGAAGTGAACTGGTCCATGGCAGGGGATAAACCAGATGTTTCTTTTGCCTTTACGCCTCGCCGCGACGGAAATTATGTGATTGGATATCAGTCCTTCACAACAGAGGCAGTCTCGGGCATCAATGAAGTGTTAAATGGATTCAGGTCACATGCCAAAATGGTAGGTACAGTGGAATCCACAAGCTTGAGAGAGCTGAGCGCTCCGATGAGCCTGATTGAGAAGAATGATGATTCAGGGAATCCGTTGACATATGGGGTATTTGTACCTTCGGAAGAGTTACCGGTTGAATTTGAGCCGACGGGAGGCGTTACGAAACAACGGCTGGGCATGAGCCTGGTCAACAATGAAGGCAACGTGCAGCCAATCCTGTATGCGCCTCAATTAGGGGCATATTCGCAAATGACCGCAGAAAACACCTATCAATTTCATATGGGGTTAATCGCGCAAAAAAGTAATCTGTATGAGTCCTACACGGATATTCTTCGGAATGAGTACGAATATTCGGCATATCGGAAAAATGTGTCAGATCAATCGCTTACTGACGCGATGTTTAATATGATCGATTTGCTCAAGATTGAGCCGCAAGGGGACGACACTGTTAACTATGTCCCGTCACCCAGCGGGTGGTGGAGTCGCGCCAAGGGTTTTATTGATATCGAAAACGAGGATAGCGTTCGAACAAGCTCGAATGCAGTTCTTTTGGGAGCTTATTATTTAACTGGGGATGACCAGTTATATGATACGAGAGCACTGCCATCCGTCCAGTATGGCGTATCGCGAAATGGTATCGGTTGGTCACCAACGCAGAAAAAAGTATATGGTGTGCCATCGTTATGGAAAATGGCTACCCTGCCGTTTGATGTTTCAAGTGTAGCCGCTGTCAATCAGATGATGGCCACTTCGGCAGGCATTGGGGCGCTGGCACAGGAAGAATACCTCGTACGTGATCCTGACCAGAAAGACCGGGGGCCTGTTATTCAACCTCTGATGATGTATCGGATGACGGGAGATGCGCAGTATTTGCAAGCTGCAAAGGATGCAGCCGACAGTTATATCACGCAACATATCGATACGCCTGCATCCGTCGATGTGAGTAAAAATGAGTTCATTTATTACTATAGCAAGCTGTGGATGGAGATCTTGGAGCTATATGAGGAAACGCAGGATCCCAAATACTTGAATGCCGCTTATAAGGAAGCCAAACGGTATGCAACCATGTTTGTTGCTCGCCCCGTCCCTGAAGGTAACGTTACGATTCCTCAGCCGGAGACATATAATTACGCGGAGTCGTTCCATTGGCCGGAAAGTGGTAAATTTCAATATCCTAGACTGAAGCTTCCAGAAGATATCGCCGGAGGGGTTCAAGCGGAGCGTTGGCTTGTTTCACCAAGCGGATTGACGTTTGAAGCAGGAAGTACAACCGGCTATTATCGGATGAATGCTCAGGAAGCTCCATTCATGCTGAGATTGTCGCTCTATACAGGGGATAAGCTGCTTCAGGATATTGCTCATAATGCGGTTATTGGACGATATTCCAGTTATCCAGGTTATTACTATAAAGGCTTCGCTGTTAGCCAACTTGAACCGGACTTTCCTCTGAAAGGCCCAAGTGGGGCTACATCCATCTATTATCACCATATCCCGGGGCAGCTTGGACAAACGATGGATTATTTGATTAGCGAACAATCCTTGAAATCAAACGGGAGTATTACATTTCCTTCTGTTTTTGAAACAAATTTTTTATGGTTCAAATATCACCTCTATGGGAATAAACCAGGTCAATTTTATGGTAATTCCGACGTTTGGCTTTGGATGCCCAAGGGGATTATTAAGACCAATCATCCTCAATTGAATTGGATAACGGGTGAGAGCGGCGATAAATTCTACATCGGGTTAAGCAACGCATCTTCAGAAGAAGTTCAGACTCCAATTGAATTAAATGAACAAATCATTGGATTCAACCCGGCACAAGATTACACCGTAACGATCATCCGTGACAATGGTTCACCAGAGCAAACGGTTATGAGTGGTGGAATCATTCAAGCCACGGTTTCAGGCAAGGGCATCACCGCGATCATTGTAGAGGGACTCGATATTGATGTACCGCTGCATCAGGTCAGAACGGCAGATACATCGGATGCAAGTTATTTCTTTGATACCCACAGTCCAATTGATGCGGTTAAAGGCATGCTGATCGTTAAGCCTGACGAAACGGTTTATGATGCTTATGTGCAGGCCAAAACAACGAAACCAGCGACAATCCATTATTCCCTGGATGGCGGGGCCACGTACACAACCGTGCCAGATACGATATACCCAATGGAATGGTCGATACGGGTGAATGACTTATCCCAGACCTTCACTTATTATGTGGAATCGGAGGGGAAACAGACCCGCAAGCGGACACTCTATCTGCCGGATCAGGTATCGGAAACTCCAGTTCAACCCGATGATGGGCAGGATACTTCATCTATCATTGTGGATAATACGGAGGCGGAGACAGAAGGTGTCTGGATAAGGGATACGACGGCTAACGATTATTATTATGATAACTATGTGTATGCCAAATCTACGGCTGGCACAGCAACAAGCAAAATGAGATGGCGGCCTGAGCTGCCGGAAAGTGTCACTTACAGTGTGTATTACAAGATTCCGCAAATCACCGCAACGAGTGAAAATTGGGCAACAAATGCCTCGTTTACCGTTTATTATAGCGGGGGCTCCGAAACGGTTACTGTTGATGAGACAACGGCGAATGGTACTTGGGTGCACCTTGGGGATTATCCTTTTGCTGCAGGTGATAGCGGGTACGTGGAACTAACCAATAAGGCCAACAAGTCCAGAGTCGTTGCTGATGCAGTCATGTGGGTGGACCCAAACCGGATACCGCAATTGGAGTCTGCTGTGATCATGTCTGATCGGAACGAGCTGCAGATGACTCAAACCGCGCAACTGAGCGTAACCGGTTATTTGGATAACGGTTTGGTCGGTGATCTTACACAGGCTGATGTGCAGTATTTCGTCGATCGTACAGATCTGACCGAAGTGAATAACAGTGGGTTGTTGACCCTTCTTAATCTCGATGGGAACACGGATCACATTGAGGTATGGGCTACTGTCACGATTGACGGAGTGACCTTAACCACGCCTCCTTTGACCTTAACGATCAGGGACCTAACGGTTATCGTGGACAGTACAAATACAACAGGGTTATACACGACAGAAGGGTCTTGGAGCCAAAGCAATTTAGCTGGATACAAAATTGGGGTTAAATCCCGCTATTCAACAGTTCAAGGATCATCAGCGACGTGGAAAGGCGAGTTTCCAGAGGGGAAATATACGGTCTCGATTTATAAACTTGTCCATACGACGGGAAACGATAATAATGTCAAAGTGGAAGTGAAGCATAAAACGGGTACCGAGGTCATCTATATGGATGCAACGGTCGGCTCATCGGGTTGGGTTAATCTGGGAACGTTCGATTTTACGGGTGACGGCAGTGAATATGTCCGGTTAACCAGGGTTACGCCTACAACGGTAGACCCGCCAACGCTTCCTGCGGATATGATCTATACGAGGGTTGATGCAGTTATGTTCGAACGTCATTCCGAAGATTCGGAACTGCCTGCAAATGAGGCGCAAGGTGAACCGACACTTTCTGAATAATGGCAGTGAATTATGAATGGAAGTGGAACAAGGGTAAGTGATATTATACAAATTATTGTAAAATAACGCTAAGAGCCGAGTGGATCAAAACAATCCATTCGGCTCTTTTTGTCTAAGTGCAAGAAAGTGTGGTTACAAGAGAAGGCAGTCGGCCAACGTCCTCTTACCACCCATAAATCACTTAAGTTTGCCAAAACCAACTTTTTTGGATGCTCGTAAAAAAATTGCCGCTTTCAGATTATGTTTCGTCACACTCAAAACGTTTCTCTAGACCCACACAAATCATCAATGATACCATCATACACGTGCTAGATTTGAAGATTGCAGGAGGATATCATGTGGATCAACTTAAATACGATAATCTAAAGCTGGGGGAGCGCGGAGCTATCATCAGCATTATCGCCTACATATGTTTGACCGTATTAAAACTGATCGTTGGCAATATGGCCGGATCAGAAGCGCTCAAGGCGGATGGATTAAACAATGCCACCGATATTGTGGCCTCAATAGCTGTACTGATCGGTTTGAAACTTGCCCAACGCCCAGCCGACACAGATCATACATATGGTCACTGGAGAGCAGAGACCGTTGCGTCACTAGTTGCTTCTTTCATTATGATGGCAGTAGGTTTACAAGTACTGTTTGAAGCCATTGGTTCTGTGTTTCAGGGGACACATGAATCTCCGGATATCATCGCTGCGTACACAGGCATTTTCTGCGCGGTTGTCATGTATCTGGTCTATCGCTATAACAAGAGACTTGCTTCCCGTATTAAAAGTCAGGCGGTCATGGCTGCAGCTCGTGATAACATTTCCGATGCCTGGGTGAGCACCGGTACGGTCATTGGGATCGTGGGTTCCCAGTTCGGCCTCCCATGGCTGGACCCTGTAACGGCTGTCATCGTAGGTTTCCTGATCTGCAAGACCGCTTGGGACATTTTCAAGGAAGCCACACATCATCTGACGGACGGTTTTGATGTTGAACTGATTCAGGAGTACAAAAAAACGATTGCCGGAATTGACAGCGTAGAGACGGTTAAAGACGTGAGAGCGCGGAACTATGGCAATAACGTTGTAGTAGACGTTGTCATAACAGTTGATGCAGAGCTGGATCTTCAACAAGCACACGATATCTGTACAGATGTGGAGAATGAGTTGATGGAGGAGCATGACGTTTACACCGTTCACGTTCACGTGGAACCTGATATTTTGGAAGACTCAGGATTATAAAAGAGAGGCTCGGCAAAGCAAAAACCAGTGAAGTGTAACTCATTCACTGGTTTTTGCTGATTTCAATTTTTCACTTTTAAAAGAATCCGCGCGTTATATATCCCATGCATGACTATCTCGGCAAATTGTAGGTAATCAGATTGTTATATTTATCCGCATGTTTCTGTTCATCCAGGATGATTCCCCACACCGTATCTTTATATATGCCATACGGGAGACCAAACCATATTTTTCTATACTTTTCCACGGCGGCCAATTCACCCTGAAACGCCTTTTGCAATCCGGCAAGATAAGAGGTGACCGTCTCAACAGGCTCACTGCTTACGCCCGAAACCTCCTGACCTATCAGATCCTTGTACATTTGGCGGAACATTTGATTATGTCCACGTTCATCATTACGGATGCTCGTGATGATGGCTGCCTGATTGGCATCGGGTGACAACTGAATCAGAGAATCATAGAACATCTCATCGTTTCGTTCTCCTTGCACAGCCGTTTTGATTAATTCAAGTGCTTCGGCTGATGATGTTGCCCATACCGGAGTAAAAGTGTACCTGTAACCATAAGGATATGCCACATACATTACGAATCCCTCCAAGACGAATATGAGTTAAGATATGCACGTATGCCCATCAGCGTTAACCCATATCATCTGTCCCACCTTATTAGTCGAAAGCTTCAGTGAAACTTCACTTGATATACCTCAATATTTTACTATAACCATAAGCAAGAACAAATGGCAGGAGGTATGACAAAAAGGTCCAAAGAATGTTCCATCCATTAAAATAAATGACATGTCCCATCATTTTGGCAACCCATTCGATTAATGTCAGCGACAATGATGCAATGAGGATCGCCAACCATGGCTTGGCACCTTTTTCTAAAATCGTATACATCATCAGACAGCCGGCGATCGGATAGATTCCAAGATCCATTGGAAGAGCAGCCAAGGATTGATTACGAGTGTTTGGAAGAATATTCCAGAAGTAATTAAACCCGATATTGTTGATGAATGCTGAAATAGCCACACCAAGTGGATAATATAGAATAAGGATTGTAAAGTTCCGACGCAGAATCCATACACCCAATATAATGGGAATGACCATACCGAGCAGAATGTTTCCTAACATGCTTTTCTCCTCCAAAGCTTGTTACTTCTATAGCTCACAATAACCAATCATTAACTGCATTTATCGGATTTCTCTCCCTTCAATGCAAGTGTTGTTGTATAAGGTAACCAACTCCATGGGATATAATGCATATTAGCAATTTCGGAACAGGCATGTGTGAGTCCGAACGTCAAAAAGGCCGCTTATCCAACAAGGATAAGCGACCTTTTTATTATTTATTCACATCTTGAGGACTTAAGTAAACTTCAACAGCAGATAATGTCGGACACCATCTGGATTCTTCAATAATCAAACGGAGCCTTCTTGCTCGGATAGGGAGAAAGCGGCAAATCCGTTTGTATCCAACGATGGTACAGTCGCACAGATCACGCCATATCTCGCCATCAAGATATTCGATGTGAAGTTTCTCAATGCGCTGTCCAGACCGGATATGCTCCTGAAGCAGGATCGTATCAAACGTATGCTCTTCCAATAAATCAAGCTCAATGGCAGCGTGTTCGGTTCCTTCCATGGGGCACCAATACGTCGTTTTGTCCCCGTCCAGCACATGCGTGGCATCATGTTTCTCATCAAGCGATTCTGATGCAGTGGCGTGTCCTCCGAAGGCCAGGTTATGGTGGAACGTAGCACGAAGTCGATCGCCAAGTTCTTGCATCCGTTTGGCATCATTCTCATGAATTCTGCCGCGTTGGTCTGGAGGCAGATTTAACAGAAACGTAGCATTACCACCAACAGACTTATAATAAATATCCAGAAGTTTCTCAAGACTTCTGACCTGGTCATCCTCAGCAGCGTGGTAGAACCAGCCCGGCCGAATCGAAGTATTAACTTCGGCAGGGAACCAAGTAACCTGTTTTCCAGCTACAGCATCACGGCTGCCCAGATTTTCGTCGCGAGAGTTAGCAAGTTTGGCAAACTGTCCATCATCCACATGCTGCGAAGCCTCCTGAATCTTCTCGCAATCCCTGAGTTCCTCCGGAACAACACTCCACTCCGAATCCCGTGTATGTCCTGCTTCATTTCCACACCAGCGCACATCCGGACCACATACGGATATAACGGCACCTGGCTGCAGTTCCCGAATGACTTTATAGTAGCCATCCCAATCATACACTTGTTTCAATCCGTTCGGTCCTTCACCGCAGGCACCATCGAACCATACACAGAAGATGTCGCCATAGGAGGTCAACAGTTCACGCAACTGCAGCTTGAAATATTCATTGTATTCGGAGGTTCCGTATCGATGGTCATGACGATCCCACGGGGATAGATATACGCCAAATGCCAGACCACCCAGCCTGCAAGCCTCAGCGACTTCCTTTACCATATCGCCATTGCCTTCGCGCCACGGACTGCTCTTAACCGTATGTTCCGTATATGCGCTTGGCCAGAGACAGAAACCATCGTGATGTTTACAGGTTAGGATGAGACCCTTTATTCCTGCAGATTTGCACACCTCTACCCATTGCGTGGCATCAAAGTCGGTAGGGTTGAAGAGGGCAGGTGATTCGTCACCGAATCCCCATTCCTTATCTGTAAATGTATTTATTCCAAAATGAATAAATGAATAAAATTCGAGCTCCTGCCAGGCCAATTGACGGTCGGATGGGGTGATATTGGCTAGAGTCTGAATGGAGTGGCTCATGAGTAACATCTCCTTTAATTTGAAATGAATTGAATGATTTCAGCATCATAGGGCTCAAGCTTCAACTCAGAGGTTATGGTCTGGCCTGACAGCATACCCATTGCTGTTTCTTGAAGGGGCACCGTCTGCAACTTGCCTGTTGTGTTGACATAGAGGGTATTTGTGTTGTCCAGATGACGAGCCACGACACCAGATGGTGTGGCGGGACCTTTGACTATGCCAAGCGTTGGATACAGACGATGCAGAAGCGCACTCAAAAACGTTGTATTGGCAGGCAAGGCCACATAGATCGCCTGACCCTGTCCGTATTTATTGCAGGTGACCGCCGGGGAAGACTCACGTGTATTTGAAAAACTGGCGATGACGCTCGCGGTACGCGGCTCAAGGATCTCATAATAATCGATATCAGGCTGAATGTTTTCCGAATCCATGACGATGACCGGCTTCTCACGCTCCAGGCCAAGCTCGGTTTTTTCCAAACCTCCGGCATTCTCCCAAGGGGTATGGCTGCGTGTTCGAACAAATGCACCACAGCGGATGCCAAATACATCACTCAAGCCTCCTGGTAGGGTAGTATCAAACACCCGATTGTTCGCAGTGACTTTGGCAGAATAAGCCGTCATGATAACGGTACCCCCTTGTTCAACAAAAGCCCGTAGTGTTGCAGCCGATTCTTCATCCATGATCGCGTGTCCGGGTACGATAATCACCTTGTAGTTTTGATGAAGGCTGCGCAGATTGACGATGTTGCAATCCAGATTGGATTGTTCCAGAGCGCTGTATGCTTGCAAAACCTGCCCGGTATAATCGGTCTTGTAATAACTTGGATTGCCAGCCATAACCTTTAGCGTCTCAAAGGAGTACGCGATCGCAATATCCGGGTTTGTTTTTCTTGGCATATCCAGATCCTGCAGCCGTTTGAATTCCTGTGCAATCCGTGCAAATTCATCATATTTCCAGCCGGGTATACCATCATGATCCACAAGACCAAACACATATTGCTCTTCGCCGCCCAGCATTGTGCGCCAGGTCCAGGCACAGACGGCCTGCGCTCTGTGAATCAGAGACAGGTACGCGTACATTCGCATCGCACCCGGTGGAGAAGCGTAGCCGCCAAAGTCCCCAGTCTGGAATTCCAGACACCAGATCGGCCGATCCAACTCACCGATACGATGGTCCATGAAGAAACACGCAGCAGTTAGCGCTTGTTTATCTTCGGGATTGGTCCCGGGATAGAAGCCAATGCCCGGCAAGTCGATCATTTCCCGGTACTGCTTCAGATAATCGAAACCGTAGCCCGGATTTTCCGACCAGTGGTTCGTTGTTTCTCTGACGTCTGGAGCTAATTCCCTCACGATGTCGCTTAATCCTTGCATATAAGCCAACGTCTCATCGGAGTAAAAACGTGCCATATCCAGAAGGCGTTCTGGTGCACCTTTGACCTGTCCCGAAATCGGGAGGACCACATCACTGAAGCTGTTCAGTTTACGGGACCAGCGCTGTGCAGTCCAAGCTTCATTAAGCTGCTCGACCGTTGCATACTTATTACGAAGCCAGACCTCGAATCGGTCCCGGGCCGCATTGGAATAGGATGGAGCACCGGAGCCCAACTCGTTGCATAATCCGAAAGCATAAAGGGCCGGATGATGCCGGTAGCGCATGACGAGTTTTCTGGCAAAATCATAAGCGTATTCTTGAAAGGTTGGATGACCGACATCCTCCATATATCTTGTTTGCGCTTCCATACGAAGGCCGCTCGGAGCACTCAAAGAAATTTCGGGATACTTTCTGTGCAGCCAAGTCGGAGCCGGACGGGTTGCAATATCCAGAACGACCTGAATACCGGCTTGGTGAAACAAGGTCATGACTTCGTCAAACCATGCAAAGGTGTAGTTTCCTTCCGATGGCTCGAAGCTGTCCCAGCATAAATGGCCGAGTCGAACGATTGTAAACGAAGCTTCACGCATCAAGTCGATATCGTGCTGCCAGCGTTCGCGCGGCCAGTCGTGGGGGTGGTAGTTAGCGCCTGCATATAACATCCTGATCACCGCCATATAATAATATTAAATATACAAATCATTTTAATAGCTGATGATCGGATAATATATATAATAAAAAATGAAGTTCATATAATAAAATGAAACTGATTCTGATTAATGGAGTTCACGAAAACGTTGGGGCGTAATATTCTCAAACTTTCGGAAGGTAGAGACAAAATGGCTCACATCCAGAAATCCCACGAGAGAAGCAACGGTTTTGATGGTCATATGTTTGTTGTTCATTAAGTGTTCCTTGGCTTTCTGGATTCGCAGTTGGATCAGATATTGATAAGGGCTCATTCCAGTCGTCATACGAAACAAGTAATTAAGCCGCTGTGAGCTTAAGCCTGCATATTCCGACAGATCAGCCAAGCCGATTGAGGCATCATGAAAATGCTCCTCCATGAATCGAATCAAGGGTGCCAGTCGCGAGGATTGTTGGGAATAAGAGCGTTGGTTGTCCACTTGTCCGTAACGTTTCAGATCCATTAGAAATCGATACACAAACGTGGAGCTGTTCATTCCGCTGAATTCGGACTGCTGCCTCGCCAATCGGCTGGTAGTGTTATGAATTCTGGATAGCCTGGAATCGCCTTCCCAACGAATGACCTTGGATGTGGCCAATCCCAGGGAAGAGATGATCGTTGGGGCTAAATCACCACTAAATGTGATGTACCAAGTAGACCAGGGATGTGACGATGTGTAATAACGGTGCGGAACATGAGGTGGCAATAGAATTCCCTGATTAGGCCCAAGTGTCATCGTGTTCCCCGCACATTCAAAGTGCCCTTCACCGCCTGTCGTTTGCAGCCAGTGGTAACAATGATAGCCGTCAGGTCTATCAAATTCTTCTTGCCATTCGTTATAACCGGTTTGTTCCAAATAGATCGGCAGTGTACGGTCCAGATTAGTGACAAGCATCTGCTTCATGTAATGCTTCATGGTTTATCAACCGCTTTCATTTTTATATCATTTTTCTAATTATAACGGATCATGTTGTTTTGTTTCATTTGTTATACATAAGGCAACATATTTAAGGATGATTGGGTGAATACTCAGAAGAGTTCCATAATTATCTAACGAGTGAAAGGGTGCTTGTATTGTACGAACATCTTATCATCTTCATCCGAAGTATCTTTGCCTTCTTGCTTCTATTGGGTATTGCGCGCATATTGGGGAAACAAACGTTGTCTGATATGAATTTCCATGAATTTGTCACCGCAGTCATCATGGGAGCCATAGCTGCCAATCTAGCTTTTAACGAAAAAATAGAAGTCACACATCTGATTATTTCTCTAATTGTTTTTACTGGAACCTCTTATCTGTTATCCAAATTAAATCTGAAAAGCAGAAAAATTCGCTTACTGGCCGAAGGCTCCCCTACCGTATTAATTGAAGGCGGCAAAATTCTTGAAAATAATCTCGCCAAAAATAAACTGACATTGGATTCCTTAAACTAAATTCTAAGACAGAAAGATATTTTCAACATGGAGGAAGTGGAGTACGCCTTACTCGAAGTGAATGGACAAGTTTCGGTCATGAAAAAAGCCAAGTATAGAACGGCTACGGTTGAGGATGTTCATAAGAAGGCAGAGTCCAATCCTGAACACATGCCTGTGGAGTTAATTATGGACGGGGAGATGTTAAGCAAGAATCTCGAACTAAACGGCATATCTGATAAGGAACTGGTGCAACAGCTTGAATCACAAAGTAAAAATATAAGCGACGTATTCTATGCGGTAAAAGGAAGCGACGGCAGGATCTATATGGATTATTATGAGGATCAAATCAAACATCCCATTGATGTCGAGTGACACCCTCAGAAATGAAAAAAAACCTTCTCTTCGGATGAAAGAAGAGAAGGGATGATCCTAAACTATTGAATTATTATCGTATTACTGGTGCTTGCTGAGAATATCAAATATGATCTTGGCATTATCTATGTTGTCGATCAAACCGGCGAAGCGATGACTTGCCGGGCCGTAGGCATAGACCGGAACATCTTCACCTGTATGTCCACCTGTTGTCCAGCCCGCAAATGAACGGTTATCAATAATTGCTTCAATGGCATTATCAATCTTTGTTACATCCGCACTTTGGGCTGCTTCTTTCACCGATTGAATCTCTTCCGGTTTCAACTCCAGTTTCAGATAACTTTTCAGTGTTTCTTCAACTGAAGCACCTTTTGCTATTTGTGCTGCCATGAAGTCTGGGGTCCGCAGTGCAGCTTTGATCGGGTCTACGAAGAAGTTGTATTCTCCGTCTTTTCCAAGCGTAAGTCCGCCTGTGGAGTGGTCAGCAGTAGCTACGACAAGTGTTTCACCGTCTTTTTTGGCAAAATCAATAGCTGCCTGAAATGCAGCTGCGAAATCATCCATTTCACTCATCGCGCCAACGATATCATTATCATGTCCTGCCCAGTCGATCTGGCTGCCTTCGACCATTAGAAAGAATCCTTTGTCGTTAGAACTGAGACGATCAATCGCTGTATTGGTCATCTCAGCCAATGATGGAGTTGCAGCAGTACGATCAATCAACTTGTCCAGACCTCCGTCCGCAAACAGTCCAAGCACTTGTTGATTCTTATCAGCAAGGAGAGAGGAACGATCCGTGACATAGCTGTATCCGGCCTTCTGAAACTCCTTCGTCAGGTCACGACCCTCGCGTACAAAATTGGATTTCCCTCCACCCAGAAGTACATCCACCTTATGCTTGCCATTAATCAACTCATCATAATAATCGTCCGCAATAGCATCCATATTTTTCCGACTGATATCATGGGCACCAAATGCAGCTGGTGTGGCATGAGTGATCTCCGACGTAGCCACGAGTCCGGTGGACTTGCCGTTTTCTTTTGCCTGCTCAAGTACGGTTTTGACTTCCTTCTGCTCAGGGTCAACCGCAATGGCCGCATTGTAGGTTTTTACACCTGCCGACATGGCCGTTGCTGCGGAAGCGGAATCCGTCACATTTTGTTTATCATCATCAGGATAGGTCATTTGTGCTCCAACCAGATAAGGGTCGAATACGGTTTTGTCCATGCCCTTCGTCGAAGGATCATCTTTCATATAACGGTAGGCGGAAGTATAAGAGGTCCCCATGCCATCCCCAATGAGGAAGATGATGTTCTTGATTTGTTTTTTCTCTACACTTACAGCTTGAACGGCACTTGCTTGTCCGGCGGACAAGAGAGTGGAAGCCGATACAGCCAGAGTCAGCGCTACCGCTGGTAATACTCTTTTGGATAATTTCACAATGATTCCTCCTCGTAATATCTCAAAAACAAAAATGAATGCATGAATCTATATTCATTTGTTCATCACTAAGAAGGTTAGCATTTATTTGTAAATGAAAACCAAGAATTTTGTATACCTGAGGTAAAATAAAGGTGATGCGTTAATTCTTTGCATAAGGAGCAAGTCAAACATCCCAATCAGGGCAAATGTTTCCGCCGAAAGATTCACATGATCTGCAACATACGAGATTATAAAAATATACTCATTCTACTGTTTTTGAAGTAAGATACAACATATGTAGAACGCTTTCATTTTTATATTTACTGTTAGTATAAAATCAATTTCACTTTCAGGAGGCTCTTTACCATTGACCAAAACAACTCCAACTTATGATGGGTATCTCTTTGTACATTTTATTGGCGAACAACCAGACGGAGAGCAGGTTTATTTCTCCTATAGCGAGGATGGTCTTCACTGGAAGGACCTTAATGGCGGCTCGCCTGTGCTGTTTTCCGACCTTGGAGAAAAGGGGGTACGGGACCCATTTCTGGTTCGTTCAGTCAAGGATAATAAATTTTATATGATTGCTACGGATCTACGCATCGCAAGCGGCAAAGGATGGTCTCAAGCCGTTAATGCCGGGAGCCGTGACGTAATTGTATGGGAATCCAGCGATCTCGTAAACTGGTCATCCGCATGGAACGTTACACTAGGTGTTGAGGGCGCTGGATGTGTCTGGGCACCAGAAGCTGTGTATGATGAAATGGCAGATGAGTTTCTTGTATTCTGGGCTTCAGCGACGCAGGAACCTCAGGAGCAAGAACGAAAGCAAAAAATATACAGCGCTCGCACAAAAGACTTTCGTACGTTCTCCGCATCGGAAAAATACATTGAGCGGGATAATCATATTATTGATACAACGATTCTTCCAGCGGATGGCTCTTATTATCGATACTCCAAGGATGAAACAACCAAAAACATACGGGTAGAAAAAGGAGACTCTCTCGACAAAGGGGCGTTTGTTACGCTTCAAGCCCCGGTACTGGAGGCTGTGGCAGGTGTGGAGGGACCTCAAATCTTTAAATTCAATGACCGGGAGGAATGGTGCCTGATTGTTGATCGATTTGCTGAAGGCAAGGGGTATCTTCCTCTGCTGACTACAGATCTAAGAAGTGGAGAATTCCGAATCGTCCCTGATGGTGAATTCGATATGGGAACGACTCAAAAGCGGCATGGAAGTGTCCTGCCAATCACAGCTGAGGAGTGCAGCCGGCTTCTCGCGGCTTTCGGGGATGGTCATCAAGTGCTCCCCGGACAATATGCCGATCCTGATATCGCACAGTTTGGGGATCGTTACTATATGTATCCAACAACAGATGGCTTCGAGGGGTGGTCAGGGACACAATTCAAGGTGTTTTCTTCTTCAGACCTGAAGCATTGGCAAGACGAAGGTGTCATCCTTGATCTGGGAACAGAGGATGTCACTTGGGCAACCGGTAATGCCTGGGCACCGGCAATTGCCAGCCGAAACGGAAAGTTCTATTTTTATTTCTGTGGCAAAATGCTGAACGGCGAGAGTGCCATTGGCGTTGCTGTAGCAGATACACCGATTGGTCCATTCCTGGCTGAGTCACAGCCTTTAATCACAATGGAGCAGTTGAAACGTCTGGGCATCACCATGGGTCAGGCCATTGATCCCTCCATCTATGTCGAAGAGGATGGAAGAACGTATCTGCTATTTGGTAATGGATATGCTGCCATTGTGGAGCTTGGTGAAGACATGATAAGTGTCGTAGAGGACACAATGAGCAATCTGGCGGGCTTGCATGATTTTCGTGAGGCGGTAACCGTGTTGAAGCAGGGTGGACTATACCACTTTACGTGGTCCTGTGATGACACAGGCAGCGAAGACTATCATGTGAATTACGGTACGGCAGAGCAGCTATATGGTCCAATCACCTATCGATACCCAATCCTGAGCAAAAATGTGGAGAGGGGCATGCTGGGCACAGGTCATCACTGTATATTTATTGATTCCGAAACGGGTCAATACCAGATTGCCTATCACCGTTTTGTAACACCACTGTCCAGATTCTCCTCTGGAAAGGGGTATCACCGCGAAATATGTATGGACCCGCTTCTTTTTGGTAAGGACGGACTGATGAAGCCTATCATACTCTAACATAAGCCGTTCAATTGAATCGCTATTTAATAAATGCCTGATACAGCATGGTTGCCTGTCAAATATCGCTTTTAGCGGTTTTGGCAGGCATTTTTATCATCCACCTGAATCAAGTCAAAGCCGAAGGGTTGAGCGGGTATGAACTTATTGAACGCATTCACTCGAGAATACATTTGACATGAGAATCAATAAATCGTATTATTACGATATAACGATTTAGGAGGAATACTTTTGAACACTCCCGCTTTTGACAGCAATAACATTAAACAGTTCGATGAACCTGCTAATCTGCTGAAAGCTTTATCTCACCCCATTCGTTTATGCATAGTGCGGGGACTGATGATGAAAAAAAAATGTAATGTTTCTTATATGCAGGAATGTCTGGATCTTCCCCAATCAACAGTCTCTCAACACCTCCAGAAACTTCGTAGTGCTGGTATTGTTGCGACGGAGCGGAATGGTCTTGAAGTAAACTATGTGCTTGCCGACAAACGGGTTGAACAGATTATTAAAACTTTATTTGAAAAGGATGATTGTGAATCATGAGCAAAAAAGTACTGATTGTTGGCGGTGTAGCTGGAGGTGCATCTGCAGCTGCACGTCTTCGCCGTCTGGATGAACATGCCGAGATTATTATCTTTGAGAAAGGACCCTATATCTCATTTGCCAATTGTGGCTTACCTTATTATATAGGTGGATCAATCGAAGATCGAGAGCGTCTGCTGGTGCAAACGCCAAAAGGGATGGCAGATCGCTTTCGTATCGATGTTCGTACAAGAAGTGAGGTCGTAGCTATCGATTCGCAGAAGCGAGTGGTTAAGATACAGTCCCAGGAGCGCGGTGCATATGAAGAAAGCTATGACGAGTTGATATTGTCACCAGGTGCAAAACCGATCATTCCTGATCTTCCGGGCAAGGACAATCCACTAATTTATACCGTACGAAGTATTCCAGATATTGATCGGATCAAAGAACAGGTAAGTTCTTCTAACAACAAGACTTCGATTGTCATAGGCGGTGGATTTATTGGCGTGGAAATGGCTGAGAATTTAAAGGAAGCTGGTCTGGATGTAACGCTGATTGAGGGGAACGCACAAGTACTCACACCCTATGATACCGAGTTAGCAGCCGCATTGGCACAGGAAATGGAGAATCATGGTGTGAACCTGCTGTTTTCCAAACGTGTTCAGGGATTTCATTCCCTGGAGCAGGGCATAGGGGTTGAACTTGCGGATGGTCATGTGTTGACAGCAGACATGGTTATTCTTGCGATAGGCGTAACGCCAGACACCTATTTTTTGAAAGATAGCGGCGTTTCGCTGGGTGCACGTGGACATATTATCGTAAATGAAGCTTTAGAAAGCAGCGTGCCACATATCTATGCTGTTGGGGATGCGATCGAAGTAACGGAAACCATTCATGGTACGAAGGCAACGATACCACTTGCCGGACCTGCCAACAAACAAGGCCGTATTGTTGCCGACCGTATCGCAGGGCTTCCTTCTACCTATAAAGGAACACAAGGTACATCCATTATCAAAGTCTTTGGAATGACCGCAGCCACGACAGGCAGTAATGAAAAAACACTGCAACGTCTCGGCGTGGAATATCAAACCGTTATTGTACACCCTGCTTCTCATGCATCGTATTATCCGGGTTCAAGCGCGATTACTCTTAAACTGCTGTTTACTCCGGAAGGTAAAATTTTGGGCGCACAAGCAGTTGGTTATGATGGAGTGGATAAACGAATTGATGACATTGCTGTAGCCATTCATTTTGGAGGACATGTACGGGATTTGACAGAGCTTGAACTGAGTTACGCGCCACCTTATTCTTCTGCCAAAGATCCCGTGAATATGGCTGGATATGCAGCAGAGAATATGATCACCGGACGTGTTCAGACGTTCACCTATAATCAACTGGCTGATCGTCAGCCGGGGCAGTCGATACTTCTGGATGTTCGCAGTGAAATCGAGCATCAAAATGGTCATATTCCAGATTCACTCTCTATTCCAGTTGATGAGCTTCGTCAACGCTTAGATGAATTAGACCCATCTAAAGAAATCTGGCTATACTGTCAAGTCGGCTTACGTGGTTATACAGCTTCGCAAATTTTGCGTCAGCATGGTTTTAGCGTAAAAAACCTGAGTGGTGGTTATAAAACATACCGTCAAGCCCAGTTTAAGCCTGCTCCATTTACTGCTACAACACAAGAGCAGCATGATCCTGTGATAGACGCGAAAGAAAAGGAGTCTATTCCCACTGACTCAGCACAGCTGCAACGTATTGATCATGAGTTGAACGTATGCGGATTAAGTTGTCCTGGTCCCCTGATTCAGGTTAAGCAGAAAATGGATCAACTTTCAAACGGAGAAACCCTTCGTGTGAAAGCTTCCGATCCAGGCTTTTATGAAGATGTCAAAGCATGGGCCACGATGTCGGGTTCCACAATCTTGCAGTTGAAAAGACTGAAAGGCGGTACGATTGAGTCTGTCATTGCTAAAAATACAGCACAACCCGTATCGGATTCTCCCGTCAGCGATCCTGCCAGCACAATGGTAGTCTTCAGTGGCGATCTGGATAAAGCGATCGCTTCACTCATTATTGCAAATGGGGCAGCAGCCAGTGGACGGAAAGTAACTCTATTTTTCACATTTTGGGGATTGAGCATTATTCGTAAGCAGCAGCCGCAGAAGTTATCCAAAACCATGATCGGCCGTATGTTTGATATGATGTTACCTCGCGGCAGCCAGAAGCTTGGCATGTCCAAAATGAATATGCTCGGAGCAGGCCCGAAGATGATCCGTGGTTTGATGAAAAAACATCATGTGCCTTCATTGGAAGAAATGATTGAGAGCGCAATTGCACAAGGAGTAGAGATCGTTGCCTGCCAAATGTCCATGGATTTAATGGGAATTCAGCGTGAAGAATTAATAGACCAAGTTAAAATTGGTGGTGTCGGTTACTATCTTGGACAAGCATCACAAGCCAATCATAATCTGTTTATTTAAAAAAAATTATAAATGCTAAGCAGGATAATTGAATGAGTAGCGAAAGGATGCCACGATGAGTGGCATTTTTTTGTTCAAAAAAATTGAACGTTTCATTCAGAAACGGTTCTTTGACTTACCCATAACACCAACATAGAGTGATGACAAGGACGGTATTTGATTTTAGCTAGGCAAATGAGAAGCATATACACCCTCGACTTTCCCCTATACGGGAAACTATATACTCGCATTATGTTAAAAGATTGGAGATGATATGTTGTTCAAAATCAGTGCGTTTTCCAGACTAAGCAGGGTCTCATTAAAAACACTGCGTTATTATGACCAGATTGGCATACTTAAGCCGAGAAAGGTAGATCACGATACGGGTTACCGTTACTATTCCGCAGATCAGCTTCTCGAGCTCAACCGAATCTTCATTTATAAAGAATTGGGGTTCACATTGCCACAAATCACACAGCTGTTACAGGAACATATTACATTGGAGAATATTCAAGGCATGTTTAAGCTAAAAAGAAGCGAAATTCAGCAGATTATCGATACGGAACAAGCCAAACTCGTCCGAATTGAGGAACGCATGCAGCTTCTAGAGGAAGAGGGGCACATTGAAACCGGGCAAGAAATCCGAATCAAAGAGGAAGGTGCTCGGCAGTTTCTTTTTCAGACAGGGTGCGGGAGGGAAGAGGAGATCCCGAGTTTATTTCGTCAGTTTGATCAGTCATTAACAAAAGGAATGCGCCAACTGATCCATGGACCACAGGTTGTTTTGTGGAAAGAAATCGCAGGACAAGAGGAAGCGTTCGAGTTTGAAATAGGTTATTTCTTAACCTGTGAGCTGCGATCAGCTCCCGACCCATTTCAACTGCGGACTCTTCCTGCTGAGCCCATGATGGCCACCATAGCTTATCGTTCCAACGCCACCTTTGCCTGTAAAGCCTGTGTTCATCTAGCTACATGGATTGAGAAGAATAACTATCAGATCAAGGAAAACGAGTCTGGTAGGGAACTGTACTTACCCTTATCTCAAGAACAAGATGCACAATTGATAGAAATACAAATCCCCATACTAAATAGATAACTGTAGAAGACGGAGTGGATTAAAGTGAAAAATAAATGGATTATATATATCTTGGCATTGGCTGTTTTTCTGATCGGAACCCTTGAATACATTATTACAGGAGTCATAAAAATGATCGCCTCCGACTTGAGCGTATCTACTTCCGAAGTGGGTTTACTGGTGACTGTATTCGCTCTGGCAGCGGCCGTTATCGCTCCGATTCTCATTGCAATTACAATAAATATGGATCGCAAGAAGTTGCTGTTGGCCGCCCTCAGCGTGTTTATTGCCAGCAACGGACTTATGCTTGTTGACCTTTCTTATGAAACTTTACTATGGGTGCGAATTATTCAAGGGGCTAGCGGAGGAGTGGCTACCGTAGTAGCGATGGCCGTATCGACACGACTGGTTGAAAAGGAAAAAAGGGGCAATGCCATCGGCATCATTTTGATGGGGCTAAGCAGTTCGCTAGTACTCGGTGTCCCATTGGGCACATTTTTTAGTGAAATGTTTGGATGGAGAGTTCTATTTGTATTCATTGGATTGTTAAGTGTTCTTCCATTACTTATTATCTACAAAAAGGTTCCGGCAATCAAAGAGGAAGAAAAGATCACACTCAGAATGCAGCTCTCCATTTTGAAAAATCCGCTCATTCTGACTGCCTTGCTTATTACATTATTGTATATCGGCGGTTATTCAACACTGTTCACGTATATTACGCCTTTCTTACAAGCTACGTCTTCTCTTTCCATGACCGAGATAAGCGGTGTTCTGTTTCTCGCGGGAATTTGCAGCTTTGTCGGATCAAAAGTGGGCGGACAATTGGCAGATGCAAAGGGATCAAAGTTTACAATTTGTCTAGGCCTTCTGTTACAAGGCGTAACTCTTCTTTTGTTTGCTCTAGCTGGAGTTAATCTTATCATGTTAATCTTGGTTATAATGATTTTTATGTTAGCAACGTGGAGTATATCTCCGGCCCAGCAACTATATCTGGTTACACTGGCCCCTCGTAATCCGGACATTGCCCTTAGCGTAAATACGTCGTTTATCCAATTTGGTTTTGCACTGGGATCTGGATTAGGTGGGATTGTAATCAGTCGTACATCTGTCATGTATTTGAATTGGTTGGGTTTTGGAGCTGTAGGAATTGCTTTACTTCTTGCCATACTTCTATTCAGAAGGATGAGCAGTAGGACTGAAAACCCTATGGTTACTGGTGAATAGGTAGGTGGACTGGTTAAGTAAACATCTATCTGGCGTTGAAGTCCTAATTAGAAAGAGGGAATGTACAAGTCGTACATTCCCTGAAAAATACTGCCATCTCAGGATGGTTTAACGCATAAACATGATATTGTGCTGCATCCTCGGAGCTGATCCATGGGATCGGTTTATCCGCTGGCACTGGGTAGAAAAGCATCCCATTATGGATGAGACCCGGATTCAAGAAGTTCTCCATATAGATTACAAGACTGGGGTCTACAGCATATGTAAGCACCTTAAACACGTGGGCAAACAACAATTAAAGCCGCGAAGCACCGCAAAAAACCGGCATGCGCGTAGGCGAGATCAGGATGAAAACACACTTATCCCGTCCGACCGTATCCCATCATCAAAATATTAAAAGAATCGCAAATTATAAGTGTGCGTAAAGAAGGGACTCTCAACTTTTACAGGCTGGACTCCGGAAGCTGAACGTAACGTATCTCGATATAGGAACATATACGACGGTTGGACACAGGTAAGAGATATTCCATAAGCCCGAATGGCTACATGATCAACCCAATTTATATAAATTTGATGAAACTGTTTATTCGCTGATAATCCTGTTAAAATAAAGGGCCATCCCGATCAACCTAAAGACAATAACAATCGTTTTCCAATCTTCAATAAAACTTTCAGCTGCGCCCAGCAGATAATGATTGAAATGACCATAACGATTACAAAAAACAGAAAAACAACGATTTTCATTATGATCAGACGTTTTCCGTTCGGATGTTTGGAATCTCTGCTCGATGAGTTGTCTTTAGATTTAATCATAGCTCGTATACCGACTATGCAGGCAGTAGCCAGCATTATAAAAAGCATTAAAGTAGCCATTCGTTCAGCAGTGAAAGCGATGAGATTTGATCCTCCCGGACCAGAACCCGAGCGCAAAAACCAATGGCAGAAGGCAACAACAGAAAGAGATGACAGGAACAAGATAAATATAATCTTCCACATCCAGTCGAACAGCTTGAAGAAAGGACCGGGTGGATTGATTTTCTGTTCCCGGCGAACCCGACGCTCGGCGTTTCTTCGATCGATTATTGCTCGTTTGGATTTCATGGATGTCTAACCTCCTGCAGTTTCACTGTTCTTCCTCGTAACATTAAGAATATCACAGTACTGACAATCACGTCCCATGTTGATTTGAAACCTTTTAGTTAAAAACTGCGTTTAAAAGCTAGAAGGCAATGAACTTGAATCCAGAAAGGATGTAAGAAAAAAAATGAATAGAAACAAGAAGAGAAATAAGTTAATTGTAAGTGCAATTATGACAGCATTACTGGCATCGCCCCTGGCATACATCATGTCCGAAGGCCAACCGGTAGCCGCTGCAGCTTCCGTTTCCAAATATAAAGTTACCGCACAACCGTTCAGCATTGAAGGAAAGAAATCAAACATTGGTACGATTAATAAAAACGGATCGACCTATATTGCTCTTAGGAACCTAAATACAGCCCTAGGGTTAACCACCAATTTCAATAAGACTAAACAACTCGTTGAAGTGTCGGGAAATGGACGATCGCTTAAAATTAATCTCTCTAACAATACTATTCAATTGAACGGACAACCGGTCTTTGGACCTCAAGTCATTCTCCAGGACAATACAACTTATTTGCCACTTCGCTTCCTACTGGAGCGGATGGGCTATGTAATTTCATATCAGAATAATACAAAGCAGGTCGGTATTCAATCGATTAAGGAAAATGACTTGCAGGTTCAAGCGGAAGAGATCGGTGCCGACGGAGATGGCAAATCATTGCTCGTCTACTATCCGGTAATTAAGGGCTATGCAAGAGAGAAAGTACAGGACAAGATCAACGCCTTTTTGAAGCAGGAGACCGACAAGCACATTGCGGCGGGATCGAAGGAAATGGATACAGTCGTAAAAGCGAATAATCAATTACTAATCAAAAATCCAAAGGCTGAAATTCGGCAACCGAGCCTCGATGGCAGATTTACAGTTATGTATAACGAGAATGGAAAATTGAGCCTATATGTGGATTATGATCTTTATATGGGGGGAGCGCACGGAATGACGACGAGGATTCCTTACACGTTCGATCTCGTAACAGGTGATCCGATTTCGTTGAAGGAAGCAGCAGGTAACGCCGATTATGTCTCTATCATTAACAGCCAAATCACAGATCACATCAATCATCGCGGATTGGAGTTGTCCATTCCATTTAAGACGATCGAAGCTGATCGAGATTATTACCTGAGCCATGATGGTATCGTTATCTATTTCACAGAATATGAATATACTTCCTACGCTGAAGGAATGCCAGAGTTTATTATTCCTTATTCCGAGTTCAAATGACGGAAACTGAGGCTTCAAACTCTAAAGTCTATCGGAGCATGATGACAAGTCGTGTAGTGACAGTGAGACGATAAGGGGGAAAGCGAAATGAATACGATCAAGCGCATGATGGACCATCTGTACTGGGCAGACGAACGTATTTTAGACGCGCTCGAGGAGTCAAAGACAGAGAACAAGGAGCTTCTGAAGCTGGTTCGACATGTTGCGGTTGCGGAACGCGTATGGCTGTCCCGATTGCAAGGCAAGGGTAGCGCACAATATTCATTGTGGGAAGAAACGGAAGACTTGACGGCGATCCGGGAGATGTTCGAAGAAAACATCGAGCAATATCGCGTCTATATGGACGGGCTCGAGGAATTCAAATTGGATGAGATCATTGATTATGCAAACCAGAGCGGGGTTCCGTTCCGAACTTCCATCCGGGACATTCTCTCGCAAGTCATCTTACATGGGCAGTATCACCGGGGACAGATTAACCGGGCACTTCGAACCGAATCGGCGGAGCCTGTCCAAGTCGATTACATCACCTTCGCACGACTCTAAAGGGCGGGGAGAATCATCAACATTGCTGTGCCAAGTAATAACAAAATAGTCGCAGAAATAGCCGCCAACTTGGCGGCTTTTTTGTTCGAAATTAAAAAATCTTTTACAACAACTTCGTCGCCGCGGTAAATCTTGACGGTAATATGCTAGACGCCATGGACCAGCCCAACATTATTACCTTTTATAGAAATAAAAGCTCAGCGGTATGAACCATCAGGATGATCGGCTACCGCAGTCTACTGGGAATGGCTGCGAAATTCACTTGGCGCGATGCCTGTCCACCGCTTGAACTGGCGGCTGAAATGCGCATTGGTCTTATACCCCAGCATCATCGCAATATGATCAATGTTCAGGTCTGTTTGCTTTAACAGCCGCTGGGCTTCGTTCAAAAGGGTTTCGGATAAAAACTTGCGTGGGGCTCTACCGTATACCTGGCGAAAAATTCGATTGACCTGTGACGGGCTAATGTTCAGCGACTTGGCAATATCCTGGATCCAGGTTCGCTCGCTTTCCTGTATTTCCCCATGAAGATGGATATATCTTACCGAATCCTCAATGTGCTCGGCAATTTGATGAGCGATGGCTTCTTTTCTAGATAAGGTAATGGATGCATTTTGAGATAACTGGCCGACCAGGGAACCGAGCAGTTCAAACACGGCGGCATGTACCTTCATTTGTTTGGAGGAAGTTAGCGAGCTAGACAAATGCTCTGTGGCCAGACCATACAAGGTAGACAGGGAAGGGGAGAGCCCCAGAGCCAAATTCGAATTTGCCGGATAATAGATGTCTTTGCAACGGTTAAGTTCTCTGCAAAAGGATGTATCGTGTATGCTGAAATGCACGGAAAAATAAGTGAACCCCTCCGGTCCGGCTCCGGTGCAAGAGTGGGTCATACCCGGCCGGATGAACAGAAGGTCGCCAACCGACTGACGATAAGACTGCCCGTTGACAACCATGTTCATCTGCCCGTCCATCATCCAGTGAACTTCATACATGGAATGTTCATGAGACGGATAAGTCCATCTGGAATCAACTTTTCTTGCATGCAGCCCCAATAATTGAAAAGACATGCGAACATCGGGTAGACGACCTAAATACACAGCATCCGAAAGCTTGGTCACAGCAAACCAACCCCCTTGTACGATTCTATATTCCAACATCCTGTCATCGGAGTGTCCTCGTAAATTATTTTCAGTTCAACGGATATAACCTCATCTTAACAGAAAAAAAATGCGTGAAAAGGGTAAATCGTCGGAGTGATTAGAACATCGTCATGAACCATAGCCGGTGCTATGGTAGTATTATCAACCCGATGGGGAAAAATGGAGGCAAGCTTGAATGAGAATTATTCGATTTCTGGACGGACAACAGAAGTGGCTGGCAGCCGTTACGGATGATGAACAAGCGTATCGTTTGCCACAAGCAGATTTTATGACTTTGATCTATCAAGCAAGAAAGCAGGGAATTTCTCCAGTTCAACTTGTTGAAAGCGCTCTTAAACCATTGAACAAGTTAACTGACGATTGGACTTCCTTGCATCTGATCACTCCATTGGAAGCTCCGGAAGTATGGGCGGCGGGTGTAACTTATCAACGCAGCCGCGAAGCGCGAAATTATGAAGCAACCGAAGGCAAGCTGGATGCAAAAACCTTTTACGATAAAGTTTATGATGCCGAAAGACCGGAGATCTTTTTTAAATCTACAGCAGCCCGCACCGTCGGGCCCAAGGAGGCTGTCACACTTCGCAGCGATTCCAATTGGCAGATCCCGGAGCCTGAGCTGGGGTTGGTGCTTGCCGCGGATGGCAGCATTGTGGGATACATCGTTGGCAATGACATGAGCTGCCGCGATATTGAAGGGGAAAACCCGCTGTATCTGCCGCAAGCAAAAATGTGGCGCAATTCCTGCTCGATAGGTCCATCCATTCGTCTAGCGGAAACGGTGCAGAATCCATATGCGTTCAGCATCGTCTGCGAAATATATCGCGAAAATGAAATCGTTGTAAAAAGCGAGGCAAGCACAAGTGAGTTAAACCGAAAACTCGATGAACTGGTTTCTTTTCTGGCCAGAGATAACGATCTGTTTGACGGTACGGTGTTATTGACAGGCACTAGCATCGTGCCACCTAATGATTTTACACTTGCACCCGGGGACCGCATTGAAATATCCATTAGCGATATCGGGACACTTATTAATCCAGTCATTTCAAACTAATGTACAAGGAGGATGAATGCGATGACCACATTTCAGGTAGAGCAGACATACAGCAATTACATTAACGGAGAATGGGTAAAGGCGACATCCGGGGAAACCGAACCGAGCATCAATCCGGCGAATCGGAAGGAGGTAGTTGGTTACGTACCCACCTCCGGCGTAGAGGATCTGAATCGGGCTGTCGCAGCGGCGAAGCAAGCAGCAAAAGAATGGCGGAGGTTATCGGGTGCGGAACGCGGCAACTATCTATTTCAAGCAGCCAATGTGCTGGAACGCCGGGCCGATGAAGTTGCAGAGGCAATGACCAGGGAAATGGGCAAAACACTCCCAGAAGCCAAAGGAGAGACACTGCGCGGTGTCGCGATCTTAAGGTATTACGCCGGAGAAGGCATGCGAAAAACCGGTGATGTCATTCCATCAACGGATAGCGAAGCGCTGATGTTTACGACCCGCGTACCCCTTGGCGTTGTAGGAGTTATTGCTCCTTGGAATTTCCCGGTTGCCATTCCGATCTGGAAAACGGCTCCGGCCTTGATCTACGGCAATACGGTTGTGTTGAAGCCAGCTCAGGAAACTGCAGTCACCGCAGCTAAAGTAATGGAGTGTTTCGAAGAGGCGGGCATTCCGGCAGGCGTGCTTAATCTGGTATGCGGCAGAGGATCAGTGATTGGATCTGCACTTGCTGAGCATCCGGATGTGGGCGGAATAACGTTCACAGGCTCCAATGAAGTGGGCAAACGGGTCGGCGGCGCAGCACTGGCACGTGGGGCCAAGTATCAACTTGAAATGGGTGGGAAAAACCCGATTATTATCGCGGCTGACGCTGACCTGGATTTGGCTGTGGAAGCCACGATCAGCGGTGGGTTGAAATCGACTGGGCAAAAATGTACGGCCACCAGCAAGGTCATTATTGAACGAAAAGTATACGATGCCTTCAAAGAAAAGCTGCTATCGCAAATCCAGGAAATCCGGCTGGGTGACGGCATGTCTTCTGGAAGCTGGATGGGTCCATGTGCAAGCGAAGGACAGCTCAATACCGTGCTGAGTTATATTCAAAAAGGCCAGGATGAAGGTGCTGTTCTGCTCGCTGGCGGAAAAAGAGGGGACGGTCCGGGACTGGAAGAGGGATTCTATGTGCAGCCTACCGTATTTGAAGGGGTCGAATCCCATATGTCCATCGCCCGGGAAGAAATCTTTGGCCCGGTCCTGGCCTTGATTGCGGTAGATTCCCTGGAGGAAGCGATCGAAGCGGCTAATGATAGCGATTATGGCTTGAGTGCTTCCATCTATACACAGAACGTCGGAGCCATGTTGTCTTTCATCCGGAACATGGATGCAGGACTCGTCAGAATTAATGCAGAAACGGCCGGCGTAGAGCTGCAGGCTCCGTTCGGCGGAATGAAGATGTCAAGTTCACATTCCAGAGAACAGGGGCAAGCGGCTATCGAGTTTTTCACGGCCATCAAAACGGTCTTTGTAAAGTCATAAACTGTGGGAGGCTACCATGTACGAACAGATTACGTCGATTATGGGAGAGACCGCATCCAACTGCTTCGATATCATAGCCCATGCTCCAGGGGCTGCAGGACGTCTGCCTCTAACGGATGATTTGCTGCGGAATGCTCCAAGCGGCGACTTGTTTGGCATGTCCCAGAATGTTGGAATGGGCTGGAAGCCCGGGGATTTGAACGGAAAACAATTTTTGATCTTAAGTACACAAGGTGGCATACGCAATGAGGACGGCAGCCCGGCAGCACTCGGTTACCATACCGGCCATTGGGAGGTCGGCCTGCTGATGAAAGCTGCCGCAGAAGAACTGTCAAGCCGTGGAGGAATCCCGTTTGCCGGATATGTCAGCGATCCGTGTGACGGCAGATCACAGGGGACGACCGGCATGTTTGACTCGCTTCCGTACCGGAACGATGCCGCTATGGTATTTCGCAGACTGATTCGCTCGCTGCCAACTCGTAAAGGCGTGCTTGGTGTCGCCACTTGTGACAAAGGTCTTCCAGCGATGATGCTCGCACTTGCCGGCATGCCGCAATTGCCTGGTGTAATCGTTCCCGGTGGCGTCACACTTCCGCCTACCGATGGAGAGGATGCCGGTAAAATTCAGACCATCGGTGCACGGTACGTCAACGGGGAACTTTCTCTGGAAATGGCGTCCGATTTAGGATGTCGAGCTTGTGCTACACCGGGAGGAGGCTGTCAGTTTCTAGGTACCGCGGCTACGGCCCAGGTTGTAGCAGAGGCACTGGGTATGACAGTGCCACATGCCGCGCTTGCACCTTCCGGGCAGCCCATCTGGTTTGAAATGGCACGCCAATCGTCACGTGCACTCATCCATATGGAGTCACAGGGGATGAGGATGGCAGACATTGTCACCGATGCATCCATTCGCAATGCGATGACCGTTCATGCCGCGTTTGGCGGATCGACCAATCTGCTTCTTCACATACCAGCGATTGCCCATGCCGCCGGTTTAACCGTACCCACGGTACAGGACTGGATACAGGTTAACAAAAATGTTCCAAGGCTGGTTAGTGCCCTGCCAAACGGACCGATCTTTTATCCGACCATACGTGTCTTTCAGGCCGGAGGTGTACCGGAGGTCATGCTCCACCTCAGACAGCTTGGTCTGTTGGATGAGTCTGTACCAACGGTTACAGGTACTTCATTGGGTCAGGTACTGGACTGGTGGGAATCGTCGGAACGCCGTCATCTCATGCGGAAGCAGTTAAAAGAGCAGGACGGCATTGATCCGGACAGTGTCATCATGAGTGTAGAACACGCTCAGCGGCTTGGAATCTCTTCGACTGTAACATTTCCCACCGGAAATATCGCTCCAGAAGGTTCTGTCATCAAATCCACCTCTATTGATCCCGCTGTGCTGGATGAGCATGGCGTATACCGTCATCGTGGCAGAGCAAAGGTGTTTACCACCGAACGTGAGGCAATCCATGCGATTAAGACCGGAGGTATTCTGGCTGGCGACGTTGTTGTGCTTCTCGGGAGAGGTCCGTCAGGAACCGGGATGGAGGAGACGTACCAGCTTACATCTGCGCTTAAACATTTGCCTTTTGGCAAATACGTGTCACTGATTACGGATGCCAGGTTCTCCGGTGTTTCCACCGGAGCGTGTATTGGTCATGTTGGGCCCGAAGCGCTGGCAGGCGGACCGATTGGCAAACTGCGGAACGGAGACCTGATTGACATTGCGGTTGATCGTAACACGCTGGAGGGCAGCATTAACTTTGTCGGAGAAGGAGAGCTGGCGTTTTCGCCGGAAGAAGGTGCTCTCATATTGGCACAAAGGTCCTTCCATCCGGATATGAGGCCTGATGAAGCTTTGCCGGATGATACAAAGCTCTGGGCTGCATTGCAATCGGTCAGCGGTGGGACTTGGAGAGGGAATGTATATGATGTCGAGCGGATCGTGACCGCCCTGGAAGCCGGCAAAAAAGCGTTGGGCTGGTACTGATATCCATCTTTTGTGTATCTGTGTTGTACAGATCATTACTTTCATACCGGAGGTTTCTTCCATGAATAAGATCCAGAAAATGATCACCAATCCCATCCTTCCCGGTTTCCATCCCGATCCGTCCATATGCCGAGCAGCGGAGGATTATTATATCGCTACTTCCACCTTTGAATGGTTCCCTGGTGTACGGATTCACCATTCCCGGGATCTGGTTCATTGGCGGCCAATTGCTTCTCCGCTGACTCGTGTAACGCAGTTGAATATGGAGGGCAACATTAATTCCGGAGGCGTATGGGCACCCTGTCTTAGTTACGACAACGGTGTGTTTTACCTGATTTACACCGATGTCAAAAGCCGGGTAGGCGCTTTTAAAGATACCCACAATTACCTTGTGACAGCAACGGATATCGAGGGCCCTTGGTCCGATCCGGTGTATCTGAACAGCAGCGGTTTTGATCCTTCCCTGTTTCATGATGAAGACGGACGCAAATGGCTGGTCAATATGATCTGGGATCACCGTAAGGGCAACAACCGGTTTTCAGGCATCGTTCTTCAGGAATATTCGGTTCAGGAGCAAAAGCTGGTTGGCCCTGCGGTGAACATATTTAAGGGAACAGCATTAGGACTGACCGAAGCACCACATCTGTACAAACACAAGGGCTATTATTATCTCATTACGGCTGAAGGTGGAACCGGTTATGAGCATGTTGTTACCGTAGCACGTTCACGTACGTTACAAGGCCCTTACGAGGTTGATCCTGCCAATCCGATCCTCACTTCATACGGCAGACCGGATTTAGCTCTGCAAAAGGCAGGCCACGGCAGTCTAGTCGAAACGCATACCGGCGAATGGTACATGGCTCATCTGGTTGGACGACCCGTTCATCACAAATATTGCATTCTTGGACGTGAGACCGCACTTCAGCCGTGTACGTGGAGCGAGGACGGCTGGCTGAGACTTGCGAGCGGTGACCGATATCCGGAGGTTCAGGTGTCTGCACCGAAGATCCCGTCACATCCATTTGAACCGATTGCTGAAATGGATCACTTTGATCAATTTGAGCTTCGGCAGGATTGGAATACACTTCGCATTCCACCCGATTCGACTTGGCTCAGCTTGACGGAACGCCCTGGTTACTTGCGCTTGCACGGCATGGAGTCGATGAGTTCAACGCACAGGCAAAGCATGATCGCACGGAGACTTCAGGCCTTGGAGTGTGAAGCCGAAACGTGTCTGGAATTTGCGCCGGACCATCCCCAGCAAATGGCCGGATTGATTTTGTACTACGATACCCAGGACTATCTCTACTTACGTGTAACTTATCATGAAGAGAGAGGGCTCTGCCTGGGGATTATTCAGTCCAAATACGGGGTATACGACGAACTGCTTGAGGATATTCCGCTAGAGTCGGTGAGCACGCTCCGTTTAAAGGCTGTGGTAGATCAAGATCGCGCCCGCTTTTGTTATGCGTTAAATAGTGATTCATCCTGGAATACAGCAGGCGGGTGGATTGATATCACACATCTGTCCGATGAATCTCCGGAGTATATCCGGTTTACGGGAACCTATATCGGTCTTTGTGTGCAGGATCTTGGCGGAACCCGAAAACATGCCGATTTTGATTACTTTATGTATAAAGAAACAAAGCATGCAGCTGGTGTATTGGAAAACATGTGACGGTCTTTTTGGAAGGAGCAGGGGACAATCCAAAGAGGACCAAATCACATATTTATCCATGTGAAATTAAAAATCATCAGCGGATTTTAATTTTATAAAGGCACATCTTCCATAAATCAGTTGATATGGTTGGGACAATGATGGAAATAGAGGCCCGTCGGATTTAACCGCGCGAAATTTAACTCCGAACTTTTGAACCCAAAATGATAAAAAGTCCTTACGTTCACTTGAAACGATAAGGACTTTTTATCGTTTGGCAATAGAAAGATCTCAGCCTATTTTTTTAATACTCACAACCGTTCTAATGGGTGGCGAGGGTTCTAGTTGGTCAAAGCCAGCAGTGATTCTTACTCTTTGGCCTGTTTCAATTGTTTCATATGTTTCTCTATCGACCAAATAATACGAAGCTTCCTGGTCTTGTGCTAGTTCTATAAAATCCTCAAGATTTCCATTCTCCAGATCTTCCTTACTTATATTTTGTAGTACAAGAAATTTGTACTTGTCATTTTCATCTGTTTTAAATACTACAGTGCCCTCGAAAACTGGATAATTCTCTTTCTCATCCTTGTTAGAACAGCCCGCAAGTATAGTCATACTAATGAAGATAAACAATATTATTTTTTTCATAATAACCTCCTTGATTTGAAATAAAGTTTTCCCCTTGCTTTTAAGTATACCCTACATAAAAAAAGCAAATTATTACTAAAAGGTAATTCATACGAGAAAAGTATGAAACATGGCTTGAGGATTCTTTTAAAGAATAAGTTCCTAGAGTCGAAAAAACAAAAAAAAGAGGTCACGACGATGGATAGCCTAAAATGGATTCAAAGCTGGTATTATGAAAATTGTGACGGCGATTGGGAGCATTCATACGGTGTGCGAATTGATACGGTGGATAATCCTGGTTGGTCTGTCGAAATCGATTTGACGGATACATATTTAGAAGATGTGCCATTTGATTCGATTGAAAAAGAGAGAAATGAACAAGATTGGTTCTACTGTATCGTGAGAGATGGAGTGTTTCAGAGTGCAGGGGGAGCAAAAAATTTAGAAGAGATGCTTAATTGCTTCAAAAATTGGGCTTCGAGTTTGGATAGAAATTAATGATGAACTGACTGAGGATGAGGCCTTGATTGGCTAAATGCCTTTTAGATTTTTTATTTATAAACCATGGAGAGGATCAGATGATGTATCTAAAAGAATTCAATTTAGATTTACCGTATATTGTAGATGATGAAAATATTGAATCTATAATGAAAGAGCAAAATTGCGATCGCAACGAAGCAACAAAATTAGATTATGCATTGAATTGGAAATGGCAAAGACGCTCTTTTAGCTTGGAAACTCGCTGTATTACAGCGATGTATGAACGTCTGTTGGGGAAATACAAAACGAAAGATTGTTGGAAAGTCCTAATAGAATGTGTAGAAAACATTTCGGATGAACGGATTGTTAACGATTCTGGTGTGTGCTCGGTACCGATCCAATTTAGTTTGAATGACTTTAGCGCAAAAAATGAGCTGGAGAAAAAAAAGACTACGCTTCGCCTGCTAATGGAAGGCATAGAGAAACTTGCTCTACGTAATAATTGGGAGGTTGATCCATTTAGGGAGATAGCTTTGCAAATCGAGGAGTTAGATTATGTAAATGAATGGACTTGGAAAAAGGATGTGAAGAGCCCTAATAAGAAGTACTATGCTAAAGTCATTTGCCATCATAATGTAGAAAGCATGGATATATTCCTAACTATTTTACAACGAGATGGTACGCAAATATTTTTAGAGAAGATCATATCAGAACAACCAGATGAACTTGCCTATGCTAAACATCTAGGTAAAATTATATGGGTATCTGATTTTGAAGTTGCTTTATTTAATAAAACAGGCATTAAAAAGCACTCTGCAACCCTGAAATATTAATTATTTGGCCGCTAGAAAACATTGTCCAGCTGGTGTCATGGTCTCTTTTATTATTAGGCATGCTTTTATCTTGAGGTTGCATTCCTCTCGTATAAATGACAGGTCCGTTTTTATTTATGCTGTAAATTCCTTGTGATTTTGCGTCCTGTTGGTGTCTGGGCGAGGCCGCCGGCTGCTGTTTCGCGAAGAGATTCAGGCATGGCTGATCCAACCTCCAGCATGTCCTGCACTACCTCATCCGAACGGCTGCTTACGGTTATCCCTTATGAGTGCTTAGGTGTGTTGTGGAGGTATGACCCTGCGATCGACGCGTTAATGGTCAAGGCAAGAGTAACCATGCCTTTGTGGATTTTACAGAGGATTATTGGCAGAAGTCTGGGGAGATCGGAATCGTTCCTTCAACCTCCATCGTGGTGGGACTGCTGGAGTTTGAGGAGTGGACGGGATACCAGGAAGCGGACAAGGCGCTTGCATACCAGAAGACAAGAAGAGAACAGGGGACGATCCGATATACGGATATCGGTATTAACCGGTTGTTTATCCGGCAACCGGCTGAGGATTTGAATGCGTTTATGGCAGAAGTATTCACTTCGGCCTGCAAAGGGCAGACCGGTGGGTTAGAAGAAACACTGATGACGTATATGGCGTGTGGAGGTTATGCAGTCCAAGCTGCGGCAGCACTTCATATTCATATCAATGCTTTGTATCAGCGTAGCATAAAATCGAAGAGATTCTGGGCATGTCCCTGAGTAATCAGGAGCATCTGCTCCATCGCTACAGGCCTGTTATCTAAGGCAGACATATCATTCATCGTGATGTTCAAATCAACTTACTCGAGATCACGCCTCAAACTTGTCACCGACATAATGAAAAGAGTGAATATGCGTTTTGGTGAGTTCAATTACGTTTTTGATAAATGCCTCGCGTGATTCATGATATCCACTTAATATCCAATTGTTCAACAGTCCAAAAAAACCGTAGGCGGTATAGTATTTGAAATAATCCATATTAACTGGGGAGTTGTTGATCGTCTCAAAGACAAATTGCTCCTGATAGATTTTGAGTATGGTTTGTGGAAAGCCTGTATGTAGACCGGGTAACGTATCATCGTATTGAATCAGTTCGAAGAAGTCACGGTGCTCGTAGATATAATCCACGATTTGAAAAGATTCGGCATCCAGCTTGTTGGTTGAAACCTTTTGACCGTGCCAATAGGGTTTGCCTACTGCGCCCCTCAATCCTTCGAGTGTCATAGTCAACAACTCTTCGGCGAGAATATATTTATCCTGGTAGTGTAAATAAAACGTGCTGCGATTATAACCCGCCTGATCAACGATGTCTTTGACAGAAACACCATGGAATCCTTTTTTCTTAATGAGCTGAATCAGAGCGGTTTTTAGGTGCTCCTTGGTTCGATTACGATGTTGAGATGTCACAGTAAGTTCATTATTCATTCAAAAAAACTCCTATAAATATAGACATAGTTTTATAAAGTGTCTACGAGGTAGACACTTGGTCACATCTTAATGATTGGATTGTTACAATTTTAAGCATAGAATTAGTTTTGTAAACATCATATAGCACTATTTATATAGGCGCTATTCAAAATATTATACTGGGGGATTTATTCATGGGCAAACTTCAAGATAAAGTTGCAGTCATCACAGGAGGAGCATCCGGGATTGGTGCAGCGACAGCTCGCTTATTCGTTTCCGAAGGAGCTAAAGTGGTCTTAGTGGATCTGAATGAAGAAAAAGGCAAGGCGTTTGAGCAGGAACTGAAAGCGCTTAAAGCAGAGGCTCTCTTTATTAAAGCAAACATAACAAGTGAAGAAGAGGTTTCTGAGATTTTCAAACAAACCGTAGAAACATTTGGTCAAGTGGATATCGTGTTCAACAATGCGGGAATCGGGCGTGTTCATCCGACACATGAGCTTGATTATGCCGAATGGCGCAATACGGTCAATGTTGATCTGGACGGCGTATTCTTGGTTGCACGTGAATCGATTCGCGAAATGCTCAAAATTGATGGAGGTACAATCGTCAACACGGCTTCCATGTACGGATGGGTTGGTTCACCTGGTTCGGCAGCCTACAATGCAGCTAAAGGTGGCGTTGTGAACCTGACGCGTTCGCTCGCGCTGGAGTATGCTGAGCAGAATATTCGGGTGAACTCCCTTTGCCCTGGCTTCATCGATACACCGATTATCCCGGAAGAGAGCAAACAAGCACTTTCTGCGGCAACACCAATGAAACGTCTGGGTCAAGCAGAAGAGATGGCGAAAGCCGTTCTGTTCCTAGCTAGTGACGATTCTTCATATATGACAGGAAATAGTCTGATCATAGACGGAGGATACACCGCTCAATAAGTGCAGCAATCATCGAAGCACACAAAGAACATAGTTCCATTAAAAGTCGCTATTCTAGCGGCTTTTTTTATTATATTGGTATAAGAGCTGTTCCCAAGCCAAGGACAACTAGCAAACAGCAAGTTTAGCTACTCATAATAGATGGCCTCATAAGGAAACTCTAACTTATTCAAGCGGTATTCTTTGGGCGACATGGACATATATTGCCGGAAAACTTTGCCGAAATAGCTGGGACTCTCAAAACCGCATTGTTGACCAATTTGGGAAATCGGAAGTTCCGTTGTACGGAGTAGTCGAACTGCAACCTCAATGCGTCTGTCTTTCAGATAGGCTAGCGGTGATGTTTTCTCCGATTTCTGAAACAATCTGCACAAGTAGTGTTTATTGATATCGCAATGGCTGGCTAGAAGATCCAACGTTAATGGAGATGCATAATTCTCTCGGATGAACTTTTTGCATTTCTCAATCGTTGTTATGGATAGGGCACCGATATCCTTCTCCGCATCCCGACTCGTCTGTACCAGGATAAGCAACCACCGATAGACTTGCATGGACAAGCGATACTTGTCCGTAACTTTCTCTTGATGAATCAAATGGATAATTTGCCATAACTCTTGAATCAAGGGAGAGTCCGCGTTTCGTCGAATGACATGTCCCTCATTATCATGCATCATATCCCAGATTCGGTTAGCTTCATCCCCGCGAATGTTGATCCATATAAATTCCCATGGTTCGTTGTTCTCTTGTTTATAGTAATAGCAATGTTCTCCAGAGATTTTAACAAGTAGGGCATGTCCCTTTGGTAAAGGAATCGTTTGATTTTCAATATCCAGATAACCCTGACCATTAAGCGTGTATTGAAAAACGACGTGTCCCGGGTCCGGTCTATCATCACTTGGACAACGATATTCCTCGCTAGAAACGATCTGCCATCCAATAGAGTCCAGTGTCATGATTGATGTATCGTCATTACGAAAAGCATAAGAGACCGTATGAACCATCGTTTCATCTCCTTCCTAAAAAAGTCAATTATCTTATATAATACGTCACATTTTTTAGATTGTCTGTCTTTTTTTAGACCTGTAAGATAAATGTAAGCGGTAACATATAAAGGAGGTGGCTATAAATTGTGTTCAAATGACAACAATCTGGGCAGGGTCGAACTGATGATTCTAAAAATGAATTTTTAGATAAGGGGGAGTTAATCGAATGATCCGAAGAACTGTTTCCATCCAGAAATCGATGTTTGTCTCTTTTTTAGCACTCCTTATGGTTATTTCACTGGCTGTTCCTCCGGCGCCGATACGTGCAGAGTCATCAAGCAGTCTGCCGGGTCGCCAAGGAGAGTATCTTAACCGGGGGTTGGTTGCGGTTCTTGTAGACAACGGCGTTTTTTTAAGCTGGAGGTATTTAAACAACGATCCAGATGATATCGCTTTCAACATATACAAAAACGGAACCAAAGTGAACGCATCGCCCATAAGTGATGTGACGAACTATGTAGACACCACTGGTTTCGACAGCTCGCAATATCAGATCTCCACCGTTATTGCAGGCAAAGAGCAGATGCAGCCGGAGGTTGTATCGGTCTGGCATAACGATTATCTCCCTATTCCGCTCGATAAACCGGCCGATGGCCGAACTAAGGACGGCGGAACATACTCCTATTATGCAGGAGATGCTTCCGTAGCTGACTTGGACGGGGATGGCGAGTATGAAATTGTCTTCCTGTGGAGTCCAAGCAATTCCAAGGACAATTCGCAGGCGGGTTATACGGGGAATGTCTATATCGATGCCATCAAACTGGATGGCACAAAGCTGTGGAGGATTGACCTGGGAGTCAACATCCGCGCCGGAGCGCACTATACGCAATTAATGGTGTATGATCTCGATGGCAATGGAAAGGCTGAGGTTGTTGTCAAGACGGCGGACGGCACAAAGGACGGCCAAGACACGGTCATTGGTGACGGCACGAAGGATTATCGCAACGACGGCGGATACATACTTTCAGGTCCAGAATATCTCACGCTGTTTAACGGTGAGACTGGCGCGGCTGTATCCACTGTGAATTATGATCCGCCAAGAGGCAACGTCAGTGACTGGGGTGACGGCTATGGCAACCGTGTAGACCGTTTCCTTGGCGGCATCGCTTATCTGGACGGTACGAAGCCAAGTGTCGTGATGAGCCGGGGTTATTATACCCGCACAGTGCTTGTTGCTTATGATTATGTTGGCGGGGAACTCGTCAAGCGCTGGACGTTCGACACGAATGAAGCAGGATCACAATATCAATCACAGGGCAACCACAATCTAAGTGTGCTGGATGTCGACAAGGACGGCAAGGACGAAATTATGTTTGGCGCCTTAGCCATTGACGATGACGGCAGCTTGATGTACAGCACCGGACTCGGCCACGGTGACGCCATGCACGCCGGCCAGCTCGATCCGAACCGGGAGGGCTATCAGGTCGTAAGTGTGCACGAGCATTCCGATGCGGCATACGGGCTGGAGATGCGCGATGCGGCAACAGGTGAAATCCTCTGGGGTGAGAAAACAGGTTTTGACACCGGTCGCGGGATGTCGGCGGACATTGATCCGAACTATCCGGGTTACGAATCATGGGCCACGACCGTTACCAATGGGCAAAGTGTACCTGTAACCAATACCTATTCAGCAGCCGGAGAGGCTATCTACACTGTGGACGAAGGGCCCAAAACCGCCAATTTCGCCATCTGGTGGGATGGAGATCTTCAGCGGGAGCTGTTGGACCATGAGTGGGATAATAGCACAGCCAAAGGAATTCCGCTCATCTATAAGTGGGATTACCAAAACAAAAAGCTGAATGAGATCTTCCGGGCAACCGGTACGTTAACGAACAACCATACCAAAGGCAATCCGGCACTCCAGGCGGACATTCTGGGCGACTGGCGTGAGGAGCTTCTGCTGCGGAGCGAAGATAGTTCGGAGTATCGTCTCTACACGACGACCATTCCTTCAGACTACCGCATCCCTACGCTGATGCAGGACCCTGTGTATCGACTTGGCGTAGCCTGGCAAAATGTATCCTACAACCAGCCGCCTCATACCGGCTTTTATCTTGGAGCGGAAGCTACATCATTCCCTAAAGCCGATCTGGCGCTGACTCGCGAAGCTGAAATGCTGGAGCCGGTCTACCGCTTTAATTTCGGTACAGAGACTGCGTCGGGAAGTACAAACATACAGGATACGCTCTACACACAAGATCCGGGATACGGCTTCAAGGATACAAGTGGTGTTACGGTAGGGGCAAACCAGGTTTCGGCCGCGGCAGGCACGACATTTGCCGTTGATCTGCCCAATGCGAACTATAAGGTGACGCTGCGATTGGGCAATGATGCGAATGACTCAAATGTTGGAGTCAAATCTGAATTCGTTCAGAAGCTCGCCGTAACCAATGTGACAGCAGGAGCACCGTTGGAGTATTCCTATGATGTTGCAATAGTGGATGGACAGCTCGATCTTCTCTTCACAGGGACAGCCATAGACATTCAAGATGTCATCATCGAGAAGTATGCAGAGAAAGCGGCTGGTGCGGCAACAACGATCTATATGGCTGGTGATTCAACCATGCAATCGTACAGTGAAATGCAGGCTCCTCAAGAGGGATGGGGCCAGCAGTTCGGACGTTATTTCTCCAATGGGGCAGTCATTGTGAACGATGCGATCGGCGGCCGAAGCAGCAAATCGTTTATGGTAGACGGTCGTCTGGATACCATCCTGCAGCGAATTAAGCCGGGGGACTTCTTCTTCATTTCCTTTGGTCATAACGACGCCAGTGCAGGGATACCGGACCGTTACGCGTCACCGGAGGACTATAAGATCTACTTAGCTCGTTATGTAAACGGTGCCAAACAGCGGGGCGCTACACCGGTATTGCTCACTCCGGTTGGGCGCAGAGATTTTAATACGGTGACTCAGGAATTCAATGTCAGCTTCCCGGCATACGTGCAGTCTGCCAAAGAAGTGGCGGAGGAGCTAGATGTGCCACTTATTGATCTCAGCAAATTAAGCATTGCGTACTACGACAAAATTGGTAATACAGCTACGGAGAAAGTGTTCCTCTATGCTAATCCGGGTGAATATCCAAAATACCCGAATGGGATCAACGATAATACGCATTTCAGCAGCTATGGTGCACAGAAAATTGCCGGACTCGTTGCTGGTGCGGTCAAAGACATGGAGCTGAGCATTTCGTCGCTGGTCATCGACCCGGATATTTCCGAACCCGAGCCAGAGCCGGAAATCCAACTATATGAGGAGGATTTTGAAGGCGACGCTGCCGGTTACCAGTATGCGATGGTCAATGCCACGGGTATTGGAGGAACCATGACGGGGACCGTTGTTGAACAGTCCGGAAATAAGGTCCTGTCCGTCGCGGGGTCAGGTTCAGGCAATCGGGCCAAAGTATTCCGTCTGTTTGATGCCGTAAACGGCGATCAGGTGAACGTGAACTTTGACTGGCAATCCGGTAATGTGAGTGCCTATCCATCAGAAGGTCATCTCACGATTCAGGATTCGAACGAAAATGCCCTGTTCACGCTGTATACCAAAACCGGAAGCACCAAAATTCATTATTTTGTCGGTGCATATAATCCGGACTATGGCACAGGGGATACAGCCATACCCGAAGGGGGAACGGCTACAGATATTACCAAGAACCAGTGGGTCAATGTGGATGCAACCGTTAATTTTGCCGAGAAAACATTGGATCTGACATTAACGAACCTGGCCGATCCGACAGTTACCCAAACGATTGCAGATATCTCGCTGAGTTCCAGCGCATATGCGGACAACGTCAGATCCATGCGATTCCTGGGAACGAGAAAAGGCGGTGGAGGTACGCTGAACTGGACTACCCAGATCGACAACGTGCGAATTGAAGGCACACAGCTCACTTCGGAGGGCGGCGATCAGACGGCCTTAATCGCTCTGTACGATGAGATCAAAGCACTGAATCTGTCGGATTATACAGATGCATCGAAGGCCGTGGTGAACCGGGCTTTGGCAGCTGCGGAAGCTATATTCAATACGGAAGCCACGCAGGCTCAAGTTGACCATGCGTTTAACATGTTAACTGTTGCGAAGGAGTCATTAACAAGTGAACCGAGCGAAGAGATAAGCGAATACAAATTTGACTTTGGTGCCGGCAGCGCAGCCGACGGATACATCAAGGTAGATGCCAAAAGAGCGTACATTGAAGGCAACGGATACGGTTTTGCCGATACTGCACTCACCAAAGATGAGAACCGGGAAACCGGAGATTTGCTCAAGGAAGATTTCACACGAGTAAACGGTACCTCTTTCCTGGCGGAGATGGAACCGGCCAATTACCGGGTAACGATGACCATCGGGGATGCGGAGGAATTGACCAGCGCAAATGTCGTTGCAGAACAGATGACAAAGCTGCCGCTTACAAGCATTGCCAAGGGCGAATTCAAAGAAATCACGTATGACATTGCCCTGATCGATGGGGTCTTTAACTTCAATTTCACCGGAAATGCACCGAAGATCAATGCGCTGAAGCTGGAGCGTCTGCCAGATCACAGTGCAAGCAATAAACCTGTTATTTATTTGGCCAGCGATTCCACTGTGGCCAATTACGCGGAGAACTACCGTCCGCAAGCGGGCTGGGGAGAAACGTTAGGTGGATTTTTTGATCCAAATGAAGTCAGTATTGATAACCGGGCAGTTGGAGGTTTGAGCAGCAAAACCTTCCTGGTCGGTGGATATCTCAACGATATTTTACTCGACATTCAAGAAGGCGATTATCTGTTCATGCAGTGGTCTCATAATGATTCCACGCCGTCCCGTCCAGAGCGTTATCTCACGCCCGAGCAGTTCAAGGTATATTTGAAAGAATACATTAACGGCGCTCTGCAGAGAGGTGCGATTCCAGTTCTGGTCACGCCAGTGAATCGTCGTGATTTTACCGGAGAAGTGCTGAACAAAAGCTTCCCGGAATACGTACAGGCGATGAAAGAAACGGCGCAGGAAACGGAAACGCTTATCATTGATCTGAACCAAGCCAGTTGGGAGCATTTCCAAGAGCTTGGCACAGAAGGAACCAAATCGATATTCATGTGGGTAGGCTCAACCGAGGACAATACACATTTGCAAATGAACGGTGCAATCAAGGTATCTGAACTCGTGGCACGCCTTGTGAAGGAATTGAATATTCCGCTATCTGATTTGGTTACGTTGGAAGGGGAAACTCCGGAGCAGGAAGCGCCGCATACTACGGCAACTGTGGAAGGAGAATTGCAGAACGGCTGGTATACTTCTCCGGCACAAGTAACCTTCACAGCAACCGATGAAGATTCCGAAATCGAAGGGACCTATTATCAAATCAATGGTGGTGAAACGGTGAGTGGCACACAGTTGACTCTAACTGAAGAAGGTACACATACCATCACCTACTGGAGTGTCGATGTTGACGGTAACAAAGAGAGTGAACAGTCTTTGTCCATATCCATTGATCTCGTACCTCCAACCATTGAAATTCATGGTCAAACCGAGTACACCATTGATCAGCATGTGGAAATTGGATATACAGCCTCCGATTCGGTATCCGGAGTGGAAGAACCGGAGGGTGTGCTTCTCGACACTCCTGCGTATACACTGGAACCCGGCCTGAACCAGGTTACGGCAACGGTCTCCGATCTGGCTGGCTGGGAACAGACGGTAGAATATCATTTTGGCGTTATTGCTACATTCGACAGCCTGATTAATCTGACCAACGCCTTTGCTGATGAATCGATCGATCCTAATGCTAGTGTTCTATCTGATCAACTCATAAACACGTTACAGCAGGCCAAACAGGCAGCAAACAATCGTGAAGGAGCAAAAGCGCGTCAATTGCTTGCATCCTACGGTAATGAAGTTCAAGCAGCTAGAGGAACCGTATTTACGGATGAGCAGGCAAGTGTGCTGATTAAGTGGGAGGAATGGCTCCATCAGGGAACGCCACTAGCAAACGGAGCCCCTGGCACTCCGGTGTTATCTGATAATAATGGTTACGACACAGGGCTCAAAGACGGAGACTTTACAATCACGATGAATCTGTGGTGGGGGAATAACGGCAATCAGTTCAAGCTGTATGAGAATGGTGTATTGATTAAAGAAATTTCTCTGGTCGATCAATCCCCGTCCGCCCAGTCTGTTCAAGTGGATATTACTGGACAGAAAAATGGTACCTATATCTATACTGGAGAATTGATCAATGCACTGGGTTCAACCATGAGTGTTCCACTGACAGTCATCGTCACAGATGCTTCCCCAGGGCAAGCGGTTCTGTCGAATGACAACTGGGACGGTGACGGCAACTATAATGTCACCATGAATCTGTGGTGGGGAATAAACGCAACCGAATATGAACTTTACGAAAATGGTGTATTGATCGACACACAATCGCTTCAATCCAATACGCCTAGTGCACAGTCTGCAGTTACCGCAATCTCTGGAAGGGCACCTGGAATCTTCGAGTATGAAGCGGTACTTCGCAATCCCTCAGGGGAAACCAGATCACACAAATTAAATGTGACGGTACGAGAGTAGACTGAAATGTTTGAGCATTCCATGAACAAGAAGTGATTACAACTGAAGTAAGGTACACATATAAAAGTGCTATTTCTCATTATTTTGAGGAGTAGCACTTTTTATATACGCACAGTATGAAAGCGTTTGACTTATTAGAATATCAATCTATAATGATGAAAGGAAATTGGACTTGGAAAGGATACAGACAGCGTGTCCGCTTGAATGTATATTCAGAGCAAGCTTCCATACGCAGGAGGCTTGCTGTTTTATTTTCAGAAGGAGAAGAGGTTCCCATGACACTTAAAAAAAGAATCTTTTTACTGTTCTTTCTCAGTGCGTTTATCCCCTTTATTAGTATATTTGCGATTTCTTATTATACAATCGACTCCATTTTCGCAAATAAGATCGATGATGGCATCCGTAGCAATTTACAGCAGGTGACATCCTCATTGGAGAACTCCATCACCAATCTGAATCACGTTACGCAGCAATTATCTTACAGGGGTACTTTAGGCAAAAGATTAGATGAATTCTTGAATCCGTCCTCCGATATCTTCGAACTGATTGAGGCCAGGGACGAATTAAAGAACGAGTTAAGTGTTGTCACCTTCACCAACCCTAATATCGGATTGACCCTGTATTACTTTCAAAAAGAAGGTACTACGCAGTTCGGAAACTTTCCAATCAAGGATCGTTTCTCTCCTGAGTCTCTGCCTGTGCTCTTCCAAACCTATGGCATTAAGTACTATGGCCCCCATATGAGTAAGAACCGATTTGATGATCAACTCGTTCTGTCTGCTATGCGAAAAGTACAACTTTCCGGGAGAAACGACGTGTTCATTTACGTAGAATCAGGTTTTCGCCTTACACAGGATATCCTGGGCTACAATCAATACAACGGCGCATTATCTCATCTCATCCTGGATGGTGAAGGCAACATTGTGTACAGCGAAATACCGGAAGCCATGAAGGTAGGGGAGAATTTCACCAGCATAACGGCCGAACCTGCCAAGGACGGAATATCCCGCGGGTATCACTGGTTCAAAGAGGATTCCTCACAGAACTGGAGTGTCGTATCGGTCATTTCGCAGTCTCAATATCAACAGGAGAAAAACCAGTGGTTGCTTCAAATTTTGCTGGTCGCTTTATTTTTCCTCGGCTTTACCGTGTTTCTCGCTTGGTTGCTGTGGAAGATGGTCTACAAACCACTCGGTCTGTTCCATTCGGAGATCAATGGGATGTCCAAAAATCCACAAACAAAAGGGAGCCGAGCTCGCACTCAGATTCCCGAATTTGATTTTCTGTTGGGTGAATTTTCGAATATGCAGCATCAGATTGGTGACCTCTTCAAGGAAGTTCAGCAGAAAGAGAAGATTCGTGCAGACCTGGAAGTGGAAAAACTGCTCTATCAGATCAATCCGCACTTTCTGATGAATACGCTGGATACGGTGCACTGGCTGGCGGTCATGAACGGACAAGGGGAGATCGACAAGCTGGTGCAGTCATTAAACAAGCTGCTCTATTACAATCTAGGCAAATTAGGGCAAGTATCCACCATGGAAGAGGAGATCGATGCGTTAAGACAGTATCTGATTTTGCAGCAAATTCGCTATGACTTTGAATTTGACGTCCGCATTACGGCAGATGAACAAGTACTTCAAATTCCTGTGCCCCGCTTTATTCTGCAACCACTGGTTGAAAATTCGTTATATCATGGATTGAGTGACGAAGGTTTTATTCAGATTGAAGTGACATGCACTGCAACGTTGAACATTATGATACAAGATAATGGTGCAGGTATGACGGAGGAAACCATTCATAATCTGCTGAACAATCGTGAGGCTGAACAACAAAAAGTAGGGATGGGCATCGGACTCAATTACGTTCACCGCATGTTGAAGGCACAGTACGGCGACCAAGCACAACTGGTGATTGAGAGTGAATTGGGAACAGGGACAAGCATACTGCTCGTATTGCCTATTAAAGGAGAAGATATCTCGGCATGATTAAGGTATTGATTGTAGATGATGATAAGTTGGTACGCAAAGGCATTAGCTCTGCGATGCCATGGAACGAGTTCAACATGGAGGTTGTAGGAGAGGCCAGCAACGGGGCGAAAGCACTGGATTTCCTAAAAACCCAACCGGTCGATCTGATGCTAACGGATCTTGCGATGCCCGTCATGTCAGGGATTGAACTGATGCGAGCTGCGAGGCAGCTCTATCCCGAACTTCATATCGTTGTGTTAACACTGCATCAGGATTTCGATTATATCCAGGAAGCGCTAAGACTCGGAGCCATTGATTATATAGCCAAAGTGCAGCTGGAGAAAGAGCAGTTCGAACATGTTCTGCAACGGATACATACCCGAATTAGCGGGTTGACAAACACGACAAGAAAGATGCCTTCGCAGGATGAAATCAATGTCCATTATCGAAATGTGTATGCACTTGTTTCACAGGATCGTAAATCAGAGCAGAAGTGGCCAAAAGAGTTAACTGCGCATGAAGATCTGATAAGGTGGGAGGTTGAGCGGAATAGCTACATGTGGGCTACACCCCCGTCCGAAGATGATCAACTATTTCAGCAATTGAAGGAATGCCTGCATCAAGTTCCCCATAGTACGTTGTTGGTTTTGTCTGATGTACAAGAGCGAACATGGTCGCAAATCAAAAACTGGATTAGGAATTATACAGAGACGACTTTATTCTATGCGTACAACCCCAATAACCAAGTCATTGCCGTTTCGATGAATGAGGAAGACACAGGTTCAAAAGAACCGCAGGATGAGGACCTTGATCGGATTAAGCAAAGTTGGTTCCAGACACCATGGACCCACCATGACAGTTACTACAATCAACTCATTGACCAGTTTATATCCTTACGATTACATAAAGGTCAGTTGATGGGATTGCTGTACTCGATCGTGATGGAATGGAACCACCTATTTGCCCAAACTACGCTTGGAAAAATCTCGATGATCCATTCTTTCGAATCTTGGTACGAGGTTGAAGAATGGATCAAACAGACTGCTGCAAGCATTCGAAAGGCAGATGAACAGACTTCGTATTCACAGGAAATTATCGATGCCGTGAAAAAAGCGGTGATGATCGTGCAGCAGGATTTGGAACAGGCATATACAGCTTCAGCTCTCTCCCAACAACTCAACATCAGCCGAAGTTATTTCAGTCAATGTTTCAAAGATCTGATGGGGAAAACCTTTAATGAGTACTCCCGCTTCAGCCGGGTAGAGAAATCCAAAGAGTACTTGCTCAATACAAATAACACGATTTTTTGGATTGCGGAGCGAGTGGGTTATACGGATGAAAAATACTTCAGCCGGATTTTCCGTGAACTGACAGGTCTTCTGCCAAGCGAATATCGGCAGCTAGGTAGAGGAAATAAATAGCCGACAGTCTCCTGTTTTAGGAGCTGCCGGCTTTTGTTTTTGATCGAGAATAGGGGGAGATAGACAAATGTTGGTCAGTAGGTAGGGTAAATGATCACAAGTTAACCATACGTCATAATACGGACTGAAAACTGTAACCATTTCTCTATCCAAACGGACGTGTTATCCCTATCTCGATTAGCCTTCACTTCATTTTATAATGAAAGCGCAAACAAATATATTGAACATCAGAAAAAAGGGGAATCGAACTAGATGAGAACAAAATGGTCTATGAAAAGCAACCGGTTGACGAAGCGTCTCGCTGTGCTGTCCATGTCTGCCTTGATGGTTGCAGCCCTAGCGGCATGTGGGAGCTCTTCCAATCCTCCTACTGCAGAGGAAGCAGGCAAATATGAGGTAACGCCGGGAGATCCGTTCAGTGCCTATAAAGACGAAATCACAGTAACCATGGGACGAGTAACCACAGCCAACCCGAAACTGCCGGCTGGAGATACCTATGAGAATAATGCGTATACCCGGCTGGTCAAAGACACGTTTAACGCCAAGATTACAGATCAATTTGAAGCCAATGGCGAAGATTATAGCCGTCAAGTTTCACTCGCCATCGCATCCGGGGAATTGCCTGACATGATGCGCGTCGATTCCAAAGATGAACTGAAAGAATTGGTGGATAATGACCTGATTGAGGATCTGACGTCCATTTACGATCAATATGCCACAGATAACATTAAGCAGATGTACGATTCCTATGATGGACGGGCATTAGACAATGCAACAATCGATGGACGTTTGATGGGCCTTCCGGCGACTTCCCTGGATTCCGCACCAACGATGGTTTGGGTCCGTCAAGATTGGCTGGATCTGCTGGGGATTCAACTTGATGCAGACGGAGATGGCGCCATTTCACTGAATGAAGTGGAGCAAACAGCGCTGGAATTCCTGAAAAGAGATCCTGGCCAATCCGGAAACCCGGTAGGCATTCCATTTGTGAACACGATGAATACAACAGATTATAATGGCTCTGCTTATACGATGCTGGGTGTGGCCTCAACCGAGGGAGCCTTCCCGCAATATTGGATGAATGGTGAAGACGGCAAAATCGTGTACGGTTCCACAACAGAAGAAACGAAGAAAATGCTGGGTACCATGGCGGATTGGTTCAAGAATGGCATCATGGATCCGCAATTTGGAACCCGCACGTTTGATGATATTACTGCACTCTACGCCAATGGGCAAAGCGGCATCGCCTTTGGACCGTGGCATATCCCTGACTGGGGACTGATCAGTGCGAAGCAGATGGATAAAAATGCGAAATTCTCAGCTTATACGTTGGAGGATGCAAACGGCAAGGTCAACGTGGCGCATGCCAACCCGTCCAATCAGTTTATTGTGGTGAGAAAAGGATATGAACACCCTGAACTGGCCGTTAAGATTGTAAACCTGTTCTACGATAAACTGGCCAATGATAAAGATGTTGCAACAACCATGCCGGAAGCTGCCAAGTATCAGGAGACTGGGGTAGACGGTTCCACGAGACCTTTTAATATCGAAGTCAATTCGGCTACATCACTGCTGGATGACTACTCTGATGTAGTTCGCGGGATTAAAGGAGAGATTACCCTGGATGAGGTTCGAACAACCGAATCGAAGAACAATATCGGAAGCATCAAAACCTATTTGAGTGACATGGATACGGATGATGTGACTGCTTGGTCAAAATATCATTCGCGGATCAACGGAGTTGGACTGATCGACAAACTAACACAAGAAAACAAATTTGTATGGATGACACCTGCTTTCTCTGGCACTACACCAAGCATGAAACAGACGTGGGCCAATCTGACGAAGTTGGAACAGGAATCGTTCATCAAAATTGTAACGGGTTCAGAACCTCTCGATTACTTCGATACATTCGTGAGTAACTGGAAGAAACAGGGTGGTGATCAAGTCATTCAGGAAATTGAAGACGAAATCGCATCGAAACAATAATATTCATGAACAGTGGCAGGGCTGCGATACGCAGCCTTTCTTCAACGAGAGGAGTTCATCCATGAAACAGGGGAATTTGAAAGCGAGAGGGCGGCTCAGCCCAGGTGCCATGTACCATATGATGATGCTTCCGGGTATTTTGTTTTTGCTTGTATTCAGCTATGTTCCAATGGTTGGTATCATTACGGCGTTTCAGGACTATATACCGGCCAAGGGCATGTTCGGCTCCGAATTTGTTGGCCTGAAGCATTTTATGTATATGTTCAAGCTGCCGGATATCGCGCAGGTCGTCAGCAATACGTTGGTGATAGCGATTGGCAAGATTTTGCTTGGAACGATGATGGCCATCATTTTTTCCGTTTTGTTAAATGAAATTCGTGTCAAATACGTTAAAAAATCGGTGCAGACGATCGTTTATCTGCCGCACTTTCTATCCTGGGTTGTACTGGCATCCGTTGTTGTCAACATGTTCAGTCTGGATGGTATTGTGAATCAAATGTTGGCGTTTTTTGGCCTCGAAAATATTAATTTCCTTGGCAGCAACACCTGGTTCCAGCCACTGATTATCGGTACAGACGTATGGAAAGAGTTTGGTTATAGTTCCATCGTCTATCTGGCTGCGATTACGTCGATTGATCCCGGTCTGTATGAAGCAGCAGGAATGGATGGAGCCAGTTGGTGGAGAAAAGTATGGCATATTACATTGCCAGGCATGCTGCCTATTATTCTGCTCATGGGCGTAATGAGTCTGACCAACATTTTGAGCGCCGGTTTCGACCAAGTCTATAATCTGTATAACCCGGTTGTCTATGAGTCAGGCGACATTCTGGATACCTATGTCTATCGGATCGGTCTCGTTGGGCGACAGTATAGCTTCGGTACAGCTGTTGGTTTGTTCAAGTCCGTAATCGGTATTGTCTTGCTCTTGTCTGCCAACCAGTTGGCCAAAAAGTATACGGACAGAAAAATATTCTAAGGAGGCCAAATCTGTGTCCTATTCTGCAAACTTCAAAGATCGAATTGGCCGGGTTGTCATCTATGCCATCGTTATCATGCTGGCATTGGTCTGCCTTCTTCCGTTATGGAATATCGTCGCCATTTCATTCAGCAGCAGCGAGGCGGTATCCGCGAATGCTGTAGGTCTCGTTCCGGTCAATTTCACAACAGCGGCTTATACCAAAATTATTGATGATGCACAGTTCTGGCGCTCCTTTGGCATATCCGTTCTACGTGTCGCACTTACCCTTGTGCTTAACATGATTCTGATTATTTTGATGGCTTATCCGCTATCCAAATCAAAAAGGGAATTTAAAGGCAGAAACATTTATATGAATATCATGATTTTTGCCATGTTGTTCAGCGGAGGCATGATTCCGAGTTACTTGCTGATCAAAAACCTGGACATGCTGAATACGATATGGGCACTGGTTCTGCCAGGCGCTGTCCCCATATTCAGTGTCATCCTTGTGATGAATTTTTTCTCTGCTGTACCTAGAGCGCTTGAAGAAGCAGCGTTCATCGATGGAGCGAATCCCATTCAGGTCTTGTTCAAAGTGTATGTGCCTGTGTCCATTCCTGCGCTGGCGACAGTCGCCTTATTCAGTATCGTGGGTACATGGAATGACTTCTTCAGCGGTTTGATCTATATGACCAAAGTCAGCAATTACCCGCTAATGACCTATATTCAGTCCCTTAATGTGAATATTGCCGATTTGCTTCAAGCCGGCACGAATTCCAGCGAACTCAGCAACCTGACTGAAATTTCGAATAAAAACCTGAACGCAGCCAAAATCGTAGTTGCTGTTATCCCGCTATTGCTGATTTATCCCTTGCTGCAAAAATACTTTGTGACTGGCATTGTTGTAGGATCGGTCAAAGAATAACCTTAGAAAGGTTGAATGGAACATGGAAAATAAAAAATGGTGGAAAGAAACCGTTGTATATCAAATATATCCACGCAGCTTTCAAGATCGTAACGGTGATGGAATCGGTGACTTGGAGGGCATTGTGTCCCGATTGGATTATTTGCAGGAACTCGGCATTGGTGCGATCTGGTTATCACCCGTTTGCAAGTCTCCTCAAGATGATTACGGATATGATATTTCAGATTATCAGGACATCGATCCGATGTTTGGGTCTTTGGAAGATATGGAAACGTTAATTTTTGAAGCCAAGAAACGTGACATTCGAATTATTATGGACTTGGTATTGAACCATACCTCGGATGAACACCCCTGGTTTCAAGAAGCCAAAAAAGGCAAAGACAATCCGTACCATGACTACTACGTCTGGAGAGATGGTGTTCAAGGCACACCCCCGAATGACTTGGGTTCCACCTTTGGTGGTTCAGCCTGGGAGTGGGTGCCTGAGATCGGGCAATATTATTTGCATCTCTTTTCCGTAAAACAGCCCGATCTCAACTGGGAAAACCCCAAAGTTCGGCAGGAGATATATAACATGATCAATTGGTGGATTGACAAGGGTGTGGGTGGTTTTCGCCTTGACGTAATCGACTTAATAGGTAAAGAACCGGATTTGAAGATTACGGGAAACGGGCCTAATCTGCATCAGTATATCAGGGAACTGAGCAAGGAGACGTTTCAAAAAGCAGAAGACCTGCTAACGGTTGGAGAAACATGGGGTGCCACTCCGGAAATCGCCAAACTGTACAGCAATCCAGACGGTAGTGAGTTTTCAATGGTCTTCCAATTTGAACACATCAGTTTGGATGAACAAGAAGGCAAAGGAAAGTGGGATCTTAAACCTTTGGATGTGATGGCATTAAAAAAAGTGCTGTCCAAGTGGCAAACGGAGCTCAAGGGTGATGCCTGGAACAGTCTGTTCTGGAACAACCATGACTTGCCTCGAATCGTGTCACGTTGGGGAAATGATGGAGAATTCAGAGTTGAATCGGCTAAAATGTTGGCGACCCTTCTTCATGGCATGCAAGGTACGCCTTACATATATCAAGGTGAAGAGTTGGGTATGACGAATGTTCAATATTCGATCGAGGATTACCGGGATATTGAATTGCTCAACTTTTATAAGGAAAGAATGGGGAAAGGTTATCCTGAACAAAGCGTGATGGAGTCGATCTACGCCAAGGGACGTGATAATGCACGCACACCTATGCAATGGGATACTTCCGATAACGCGGGTTTTACACAAGGCGAACCTTGGATTAAGGTGAATCCAAATTATAAGCAGATCCATGCCGAGGAAAGTTTGAATAATCCCGAATCCATATTCCATTATTACCGGAAGTTAATCCAATTAAGAAAAGATCATGAAGTCATCGTATATGGTGATTATGAGCTGATTTTTCCAGAGAACCCAGACGTATTTGCTTATACCCGCACGTTGAATGGTACTACAATTCTTGTGGTATGCAATTTCCAAGGATATACGACCGAACTTCCGCTTCAGGAGCAATTAACAGGGTCCTATCAGCTTTTGATAGCTAACTATACTGGTGAACTCCCGGAGAGCGAATTACGTCCATATGAAGCCAGAATGTACCTTATCCATGATTAAAGCATAATACGTTATATAATGTTCAGTTCTCAAGAAAGAAGGATTGTATTCAATGAAAAGAGTATGGTGGAAAGAAGCAGTAGCTTATCAAATCTATCCAAGAAGTTTTATGGATTCCAACGGAGATGGGGTTGGTGACATTAGGGGGATCATCTCAAAACTGGATTATATTCAAGATCTCGGTATTGATCTGATATGGATCTGCCCGATGTATAAGTCACCCAATGACGATAATGGTTATGACATCAGCGATTACTGTTCCATTATGGATGAATTCGGCACGATGGCGGACTTTGATCAATTACTGAATGAAGTGCATCACCGGGGCATGAAACTCATCATGGACTTGGTGATCAATCATACCAGTGACGAACATCCGTGGTTTATTGAATCCAGAGCTTCGCTGGATAACCCCAAACGGGATTGGTACATCTGGAGAGATGGGAAGAATGGAGATGAACCAAATAACTGGGAGAGCATCTTTGGCGGTTCTGCTTGGGAATATGATGAAGTCTCCGGACAGTACTATCTCCATCTGTTCTCCAAAAAACAACCGGATTTGAATTGGGCAAATCAGGAGGTTCGGAAATCCATATATGAAATGATGAATTGGTGGCTGGATAAAGGGATTGATGGTTTCCGTGTGGATGCAATCAGCCATATTCACAAAGAAGAGGGTCTCTTGGACATGCCAATAAGAGAAGGCGTCAAATACGTCTCTTCATTTGAAAAGCATATGAATGTCAAGGGAATCCAGAGTTATCTGCAAGAAATGAAAGAGAACACATTATCCAGATATGACGTCGTGACTGTTGGGGAAGCAAATGGAGTAAAGGTAGAGGACCAAGAAGATCTGCGGGATTGGATCTGTGAAGTCAGAGGGAAATTTAATATGGTCTTTCAATTCGAACACCTGGACCTCTGGAAAAACAGCACAGACAGGCAACTGGATGTTCCCAAATTGAAAAACGTCTTGACGAAGTGGCAAAAATCACTGGAAGGCGTCGGCTGGAATGCTTTGTTTATTGAAAATCATGATCAGCCTCGCAAAGTTTCATCTTGGGGAAATGATACGGAGTATTGGTATGAAAGTGCCACAGCACTTGGAGCCATGTACTTTTTCATGCAAGGCACACCTTTCATATATCAGGGGCAAGAGATCGGCATGACAAACGTGGCATTCCCTTCCATAGAGGACTATAACGATATCGCTGATCGAAATTTATATCAGATCAAACGTGAAGAGGGGATGTCGCATGAGGAGATCATGAACATCATCTGGGCTTCGAGTCGTGATAACTCCAGAACGCCGATGCAATGGTCCTCGGCCAAAGAGGGAGGGTTTACCAGTGGTACGCCATGGCTGAAAGTGAATGACAATTACATCCATATTAACGTAGAGAAACAACTCCAGGAACCAGGTTCCATTCTTCAATTTTATAAACAAATGATTCGGTTGCGAAAAGAGCACGATTCGTTGACCTATGGTATCTATGAGCTTCTTATGCCGGATCATCCGAGTGTATTTGCATATACCCGTACACTGGCAGACCAGCAGGTGCTGGTAGTCATCAATCTTACTGAACACATGGTGGAGCTTGCGGAAGATGAGCTTGGGCTCAACTTCTCAGAGATCTGGCTTACCAACTATGAAAATGGCTTGCTGCCACTGGTGTTGCGACCGTTTGAAACTATTGTTGGATTAAGCGATAACGTTTAAGCAGGATACGTAAAAAGGCAAAAGGCGTCTATATCATTCAGAAAATGATATAGACGCCTTTTATTGTTGTGTAACCACATGAAAATCCGCTTCAGATATTCGTTTTATTGATGGAGAACGTCCGCGTATTCGGAGATATGTTCGAAACGCCCCTTGGCAAACGGGCATAAAGGTAAAATTTTAATACCGTTTTCCCGCGCGTATTCCACCATAGCTTTGATAAGTTCATCGCCAAGCCCTTGTCCTCGGTAAGCATTTTCCACCAAAGTGTGATCAATGATGTATAGCTCTGGACTCGAGATTACATAGGTCATCACCGCAGCGGTATCATCGTTATCTTGAATAAAAAATCTCTTATTGGCAGGTTCATGTTCTACGTTATGCATGTTCATCCTCTTTCTTTGTTGAATATTCACCTTCCAAAAGCTTGTAGGTCAATGCTCCGCTTGGACATGTGTCAATATGACGGGCAATGGCATCCGAAGTGTCGCCATCAGGATCAACCCAGGGACGCTTGCTTAGATCAAAAACAGCAGGGAGGCCCTTTACGCAAATACCGGAATGAATGCAGACATCCGAATTAAACATAACCTCGATATCTTTACCGTAATATAATTTTTCATTATTCATAATGCATTCACATCTTTCACTTTTGAGTTTGAGTGTGTTTACAGATCGATATCCCAAGCATCTATGGTAAGCCATGTCTGCCAAGCCCTTGATGTCCGAATTATAAATGAGGAATCGTTAATAAGTCAACGTGACACAGAACAAGAACACGGTCATTCTATGTGCTGATTATAACCCTGAGTCCTCCGAAAAATTAACGTTCCAAGAAAGTTATGTTTCCGGCGATTCTAAGTTGTCATCTAATAATACCCTTAATGAGATTGGGAACTTATTTAGTGACTTCGATCTGAAATTGATCGGAATATGATTTGAGGTTGCCTGCAAGACCGGCGAGTTCCCCGGAGATGTTCGACAGTTCGCTCGCCGACCGTTGCTGTTCCACAGCACTAGCCGTGACTTCTTCGGCCATGGCTGAAGTTTCCTCGGTTGCGGAAGCAATATAACTGAGGTTCTGTTCCAACTCCTGACGAATAGAGTGCATATCCATCGTCCGGCTGTCTAAACTCTGAGCCAACTCATGCACTTCGGTCGATAAGCGGCTAACCTGTCTAAATGCTTGGAGACAATCAGCGATCTGTTTCTCCTGTTCCTTAACAGCTACCATATTTGCATCAAAATGACTGCCCATCCGATGTATTTCTTGAACAAATGAACCCAGGATCTCATCAATCTCCTGGATCGAACGTTCGGATTGTTGAGCGAGCTGTCCCATTTCACCTGCAACGACTGCAAAGCCTTTACCCGCTTCTCCAGCTCGGGCTGCTTCAATTGAAGCATTCAGGGATAGTATTTGAGTTTGTTTTAAAATGTTGTGAATTTGACCGCTAATAGAGGAAGCGAGTTCGGATTGAGTCGTCAGAGACCTGGAAATATCCTGTTGATGCCCAACACGCTTGGCATTCTCTCGGCCCTTCTCAAGCAGAACCTCATGTTCACGTGTTACTTGTACTTGGACAGAAGATAGCTGCTCTGAAGTATAAGTAAACTGTTTCACATATGAACCTACTTCATCCATTATTTTGCCGAGATTCTCTGAATGCTGGACGGAGTGTTCTGTCTCTTCAGCCTGTTTCATTGAACCCATGGCAATCTCCTCAATTGCTCTGGAAAGTTCTTCGCTCTGACGCTGGTTCGTCTGAGCGGTTTCCGAAATTTCTTTTGATGAATGCTGTAACGTATTTGATCCTTGCTGTATTCCCATCAGAATGTTCGTCAATTGGGCAACCATGATGTTAATCAAATCACTAATGTCACCGAGTTGATCATTGGTCATATGTGTGGATACGACTTTGAGATTCCCATCTGCAACCTGTTCGAGGCTTGACTTAATATCGCGTACTTGTCTGAGAATGCCTCTTACTACGAATAACATCATGACCAAAGAAAGAATCAGTACAACCACAAAAATCGGGATTATGGTCCGATAAGCATTATTCACGGATGTCGCGGAGACTTGATTCACTGCTCCAGCAGAAATATCAATGCCCAGATAGCCAATAACAGTACCTTGCGAATCCTTGATTGGTGTAAAGGAGGACAATAGCTGTCCCCAGGTTGGATCATCTACAATGCCTGTTGTGACGACTTCACCGCGTAACAAGCGTTCCTGAATCTGGGGATTAAATTCCATTGCAGTCCCGTAAGGGCTATATTCCGTATCGTCCCAGTTCGCTCCATCTACGGTGTAGAACCACCCGTCCGAAGTTTTGTTATACATATAAACATACAAGGCTCCCGATTGAAGCCTAACTTTAACGAGTTCGTCCCTAAGACTTTTATATTCGTTGCTCTCCTCTGAAGCAGTAGAAGATAATGTCTTAATTAATTCCGATTCCTGACCTAGTTGAGAGGCGGTATTCACAGCCAGCTGCTGATTGTTATGCTGCATGGTCAATAGTGATGCATTTTCACTGGAGTCGATGGTGGCCCATATGATTAGACCGCCCATGGCCAGTAGCGGAACCAGAATAATCAAATACAGTTTGAACCTTAAATCCATCTTTTTTTTGCGAGTCTGTCTCACGTACGGTTCCCCCTTGGATGTAATAAAGTAATTATGGTTATTCGTATAACCCCATACTATTTATCGTAATATTGAAGAGGAAAATGAAGACTAACACTAAACTTGTATATACATATACGTAGGAGAATGTGCTCATTTGTGGTACCAGTGCACTCAAACCGAATGTAGAAGTTTCTTTGCATCAAGAAACGAAACGTTATCATTGAATCTACGTTCTATAGTGGCATAGGATAGTATATTTAAAGGCAGTTAGTATGTGGACACCTTGCCATTAACCCAAAAAGGCTCCACCAGCTTTATGCCAGTGGAGCGCTTAATATTTCTCTAAGACATTCTGTTCAATATACAAACATACTCATGGATGCTCATTGCAGAAACGGTCGATATAATCTGAACATTCAAGTAGAAGCATTTATTGAGATCGTTAGAAAGCATGCCTCCCTCTGGTAAGCTCATTTCAACTGTCCCTTATAGCCTACCACTGAACCGTAGGATTGCTTCCTCGGTCACCGGCGTGAAGAGGTTAACCAGATTACCGTCAGGATCGCGTAACAGCACAGCACGATTCCCCCAAGGCATTGTGGTAGGTTCCTTTACCCACTCATCGACAAACGGCTTCAAGCGCTCGTATTCGGCATCCACATCGTGGACGTGGAACTCAATAATGACAGTACGATTGTTGGCCGCCACAGCGGAACCAGCGCCAAACAGTTGCACCGTCTGGGAGTGGCCGATCGCTAGAGTGCACGATGGCATAACAAGTTCGGCAAAGACAGGTGCAGGGCGTTCTGCTGAAACACCCGTAATTTTCTCATAGAACTCGACGAGACGATTCACGTCATCAGTAATGATGCGCACAGAAGCAAAATTCACGAGATATCATCCTTCCTATAATAAGTAATACATTTTGGACCAAAAACACTTCGCATTAACTTCTACTCCTTTACAATTGCTTACTCCAACTATACAAAAACACTACTGACAACGGTATGTCAGTAGTGTTTTATGAAGAAACCACAGAATAAGATTGATCGGATTGAACCAATGAGAAAACTCGATGGAGAAAAAAGTATTGCCGGAATAATCCTTTCTTATGTAGTCACTGCACTTGCCATTGCAGGATTAAGAACATTGCTAGGCTACTATATGAACATAGAAGAGAATCTACTTTTATTGTACGGAGTAATAGCCGCGTTTAGTGTTGTCGTATATATACTCTCGTGGATCATATGCCCAAGATGGCTAAGCCGTAAAGAATTATGACCACTTGGAAAAGAACTGTATTTTTCTTGCGAAATAATCTAAGATTTACTCTTAGGTAGTGATAAAACTTGGTGAGTAGGGAGTGGAAAAATATTTTCGTGGAATCAGAGCAGTCATCGTTCAATGATTCTCGTTATCTAGGAGCTAGAATGAAAAAAATCATTGCTTTCATGGACTGGAGTATATTCTCGCTTCGTTTTTATCATTACTTGTTGCTTGCCATTCTAATTCTGACTGTGCCCGGAGACTCGGCTCACGTTCAATTGGAGATCATCTGGCTCTTGGCGGCCTTCCTTGTCCCGATCTTATTTTGGTTTCCACAACTGCGGTTGAACAATCTGTGGTTTTGTATTACCGAGGTCATTCTTGGTGGCTCATATTATGTGAATATGACTATCCATTCTGAATTTATCTCCTCGCCTGATTACTTGCTTCCCAGCCTAACCATGGGCTACTTATTGACCAGAAAGACATTTTGGATTATCCCTACTGTTTTTTTGATACCATTCGTCTTCCTATTCAATCAAGGATACACCTTGAACCAGAGCATGAGTATGGGGTTCGACAACTTGTTATTTTGCTTTATTGGTATATGGGTAAGCTTCATAGCTAATGCTTATCGTCAGAAAAATGCCTTGGCGGTTGAAGTTGCACATCAGAACAGGTTGTTGAGCCATTATGCCGCTCAGGTTGAGAAATTAACGTTAATGGAAGAACGCAGCCGTATGTCCAAGGAACTCCATGATACACTTGGGCATTCCTTTATTTCTCTGATCATGAGTCTGGATGCGGCCATTGCTCTATTGGATCATAAGCCTGCTGAGGTGAAAGATAGACTTATTCGCTTGAGAGCGTTAGCCGAGAGGAATCTCGACGAAATGAGAGATGTTGTTCACGAAATGGGAGAAGACGATAATAGCCTCTTTAAGCAGATTAGCGTACTTGCTGATAGCTTTGCAGAGCACACTGGAACGAATGTAACATTGAATCTGCCTATGACAGAACATGCAATGCTTCTTAAAGCGCGACAAGCTATTCTTCGCATGATTCAGGAATCGTTTACGAATGCGCTAAAACACGGAAAAGCGTCTAAGCTGAATTTGGAGCTTTCCTTTGTTGAGGAAGTCTTACATATTGTTATTCGAAATAATGGTAAGCCATTGGACAAATTGGAATACGGCTTTGGCTTGACCACGATGAAGCAACGGATTCAGGAAATTGGAGGTAAGCTTACCCTCTCATCCTCATCTGGAGCCACGTCGTTCACCGAGGTGAGATGCGAAATTCCTTTAAATGGAGTGATGTTACATGCAGAAGATTAGAATATTAATTGTCGACGATCAAGAGCTTATTCTGGAAAGTCTGCATATTGTCCTGTCTCTTGAAGAAGATTTTGAAATTATCGGATTAGCCAAAAATGGGGAAGAAGCCATTGAAGGCAGTAAACAATTTCAGCCTGATATCGTGCTAATGGATATTAATATGCCCGTCATGGATGGCGTTGCTGCAACGTCACGAATTAAGCAACAGCTTCCGGCGATTAAGATCATCATGCTGACCTCATATAAGGAAGTGGATTATGTTTTGACGGCATTAAGCCATGGAGCAGAGGGGTATCTACTCAAAGCGATCCGTCCCAAGGAGCTGGCTGCAGGAATACGTGTGGTTCATACAGGAGGTACATTGATTTCTCAGGAAATGGCGGCCAAAATGATAAAAAATATACTTCCATCTGCTGCTCCAAAGAGCAATGAGTATGGATTGAGCGCACGTGAAATTGAAGTGCTTCACAAGTTGGCATCTGGCTTGCGTAATCAAGATATTGCTGAAGCTTTGTTTCTTAGTGAAGGGACCGTTAAAAACTATATTTCTTCCATCTATTCCAAATTGGATGTGAAAGGAAGGAGGGAGGCAACTCGCAAAGCCAGAGATTCTGGAATGATGGAAGAATAAACAGGTAGAATGTTTTCTGATGTTCATAAAAAATCGGCAACTCATTGGAGTTGCCGATTTTTTATGTCATAGGTCAATTCATGACTAAATCGCACTATGTCTATATGACTTTTAAAGTTTAAATTTATAACAAGCGGAACAATCACTCGAAAGATTGAAGCGCAGAGAGGGGTAATTCGGATGAAAAAAATGAAGAAATTATTTTTTGGGATCGGTATTGCTGTTTTAATACTTTCAATGGTGGTTCTTTACTTTCCAACATGGACTCCGAAAATAAAAGGGGAAAATAGTATTAATGTACTGGAACAAGTAGAGATCAATGGAACAGGTCATGAAATCATGATTCGCGGTCAAAATGTAGAGAATCCGGTCATTCTGTATGTACACGGTGGGCCGAGCGCATCTGAAATTCCGCACGCCAAGCAATATCAGGATGTATTGGAATCCAGATTTACCATCGTGAACTATGATCAAAGAGCAAGCGGCAAGTCTTATCATTTTTTTGAGGATTACTCCAATTTATCAACGGACTTGTTGGTTGATGATATACTGGCCATCACGGATTATATCTCTGAACGCCTTGGCAAGGAAAAGGTCATCCTGATCGGCCATTCCTTCGGTACTTACATTGGTTCTTTGGCTGCCCATAAAGCACCGGAGAAATATGAAGCCTACATCGGAATTGGTCAGGTAGGAGATACCAAGCAGAGTGAGATAGACGGTTGGAATTATGTAATGAAACAAGCTCAGCTTGCAGGTAATGATGATGACATAGCAAGACTTAATCAGGTTTCTGAAGCTATTAATCAAGGGCAGACATTTACACCGAGAGACATTGTTGCACGATACAATGGTGCTGCAAGATTGATGGATAACCCTGATGACAGTTTCCTTGGAATGACGTTCAGCAGTGAATACAACATGCTCGATGTCTTACGTTATCATAAAGGAATGACTTATTCACAAGGAATTCTAATTGGTGAAGTGATGAGTCGTCCATTGCCTTCCTTAATTAAGAAGCTGGATCTGCCATTTTATTTTGTTATGGGAGATTATGACTTTATGACTTCGTCCCATGCTGCCAAGCAGTTTTTTGACGGAATTAAAGCTAACAAGAAAGAATTTATTTCTTATGAAGAATCGGCTCACTACCCACACTATGAAGAAAAGGAAAGATTCTTCAATTGGATGACAGATACGTTCACTCCATAACATTTGTTAGAAATTAAAAAAGAGAAGAGTTCGTAAATAAAAAGTGATCCGCTGCTGTTTTCAACTAGCAGGCTGACAATAGGAATCGTTGCAGAAATGCTGACGATTTTTTTTGTATACATATACAGAGCGTTATAGAGCCCATATGATTAACAAAGTAGAAGATTTTAATATTCAAAAGAAGTTATGATAATAATCCATAGATATTGCCATGGATGTACACACCTCGAATTGCCAAAGCATGGGGAGTTTTAGACGAAAAGATGATACCTCGCGATCAGTATGATGGAATATTACTTATTCATAAAATCCATCCCTCTAATCACTAGGAAAGAGCGTACTCAAATTTCAAAGTGAGGGTAAGGGCTAAAAATCGATTGTACTTGGTGGTAAACAGTGTTACTCTAAAAGTCTGTGTTCGACAATATATTCAATACTAGCCACCAATTTAGTTGTAAAGAAAGGTAACACTATGATAAAAGTTGAAAACTTATCCTTCTCATTTCCACAAAAGGAACTATATAAAAACATTTCATTTACGTTTGAAGAGGCACAACATTGTGCTTTTATCGGAACAAGCGGAAGTGGAAAAAGTACATTGATCGATATCCTGATGGATCAGGAACGATATTTGTTCGAGGGCAAGTTAGAGATAGACCCCGATTGCAGAATCGGGTATGTGAGTCAGTTTTTGCAAGTAGACAAAACAAAAGAAATGACCGTTTTTGAATATATCGCAGAAGAATTCATCAAGATACAGGATGAAATTACAGCGATTTATGCGGAGATGGCCACCACATCGGATATGGATTCCCTGATGGAAAAGCTTCAATTGGCTTTGGATGCCTTCGAAGCGATGGATGGGGACAATTTCGAAAAAAACATCAATAAACAGTTAAACCTTGCCAACCTCATGAAGCTCAAAGATCTTAGTATATCCGCCATAAGTGGCGGGGAATTCAAACTTATTCAAGTGATGAAGGAAATGCTGAATCGTCCAGACTTCATGATTATGGACGAACCCGATGTATTTCTAGACTTTGAAAACCTGAACGCGCTTAAAAAATTGATTAACTCCCATAAGGGTATGTTGCTGGTCGTTACACACAACCGGTATCTGTTGAATCATTGTTTCAACAAAATCATACACCTAGAAAACACAGAGCTCCAGGAGTTTGACGGGCGATATATCGATTATAACTTCTCACTGCTTCAGTCTAAGATCGAACTGCAAGAAATTGCGGTTGCTGAAGCTGAAGAAATTGAGAGATACGATCACATCATCGACAATCTTAGAGAGATCGCCACATATAATTCGGAAGCCTCGAGAGGCAGAGCGTTAAAAGCCAGAGTCAAGTTTCAAGAGAGATTGGAAGCACGTCGAATAAAAGAACCCTTTGTCGATATCAAACAGCCGAATATCCGTTTTGGGATCGATAAGGAAATGGAAGATACGGTTGTAGTTAACGTCAACAACTATAGCGTTTCCTTTGACGAGTTGCTTTTGGAAAATGTGAACTTTGAGATCAAATCAACAGATAAAGTAGCCCTGATCGGTCCTAACGGTACCGGGAAAACGACTTTACTCCGAGAAATCTTTAAAAACAATCAGGATTCCATTGAAATCAATCCTGATGTTAAGGTAGCTTATTTATCTCAGGTTCAAGGCGAAATGTTAAAGGATTCGAATACCATCCTAAATGAATTCATAGATTCCGGGTTTCAAACGTATGATGAAATTAGATCGTATCTTCCAAACTATGGCTTTGAAGGAGAAATCCTTGATCAAAAGATTGAATCGTTATCTGGCGGTGAAAAAAACATGCTTCAATTGGCTAAAGTTTCTGCCAGTCAAGCCAACGTATTGCTCCTGGATGAACCAACAAGCCATTTGGATATCTATACACAAATCGCATTGGAGAAAGCCATTGAAGACTACAAAGGTGCGATTATCATGATTTCTCATGATTTCTATTCGGTTGTAAATGGTATGGATTATGTTTTAATTATTGAGGACAGAACGATTAGTAAAATGAGTATAGAAGAATTTAGACAGATGATTTATGCGAGTCATTTTGATGAAAACTATCTAGAAAATGAACAAAAGAAAAAGTCTGTTGAGATGAAAATTGAATTGGCTTTGAAAGATACTAATTTTGAACTTGCAAAGAGTCTGGTTGATGAGCTGGAAAAGCTGATTAAGTTGCTTTAGACAAGGTGAATATTCCATAATCTAAATCCCCCTGTATGTGGATTACTCCACATATAGGGGGATTTACTTCTAGAAACAGCTAAACGAGCTGATTCGCTGCAGATCAATGCCGGTGTATAGCCAGAAGAAGCCATTCCAACGGAAGCCAGCCACCGAATTTCTACCTACAAATACCGGGTACATCCAGAAGCCGGGACCACGATCCGGCCAAATATATGTGTAGCGAAACAGACAACCGGATATGGCTCTTGGATCTACCGCATATAACGAAGCGGGCTGCTGTGGAATGAATGATGGTGGCGGCCCTGTAGGTGCCTGCACGCCTTGTGGTCCGCCGCCTCCACCCCCGGGGAACGATGGCGGACCAGGAAATCCGCCGGGTCCGCCAGGAAATCCGCCGGGTCCGCCGGGTCCGCCGGGACCCCCAGGTCCGCCAAATCCTCCACCAGGTCCAAAAGGAGGTAAAAATGTCATATCACATCACTCCTGTTCATTAGTCTAATGTATTGTATGTAGGCAATTGAGAAGGGGAATGGGTGGAAGCCTATAGAAGGCCGCTAATGATCAAGTCGAATCAAGCAAATTAACTTGCAGAAAAATGTCGAATAAAGTGATTGCTAACTAATTTATTGTGTGATATTATGATCCAGTAAACGTTTACATCAAAAGCGAATTGAATATTAGCAGTGTTTGGCTGTTACTGGTAAAGCAGGCATGACCAAAATGATTTTGCATTTTCCTTATGTGAGTAGGGGAAGGCATATCGTTTTGGTCTTTTTTTATATCCAAATTCAGAAATGGGGCAAAGGTATGGATTATCGCAAATTGGGACAAGAGATTACGGAATTGGTTGGGAAGAAGGATAATATCGCTCGGCTTACGCACTGCGCAACCCGATTACGATTCGAACTGCACGATATCTCCAAAGCGGAGACAGAAAAACTCAAAGCACTTCCAGGTGTCATTACCGTTGTGAACAATGGTGGACAATATCAGGTCGTTGTGGGCAATGAGGTTCAGCAGGTCTACCGAGTTATCACTCAGCAGATGGGGTCGGCTACCCGAAGTGCGGAATCCAAATCGGATTCTGGCAAAAATAACGGACCAAAGCAAAAACAGAGCTGGATCTCCAGATTCATCAGCGTGATCTCAACAACATTTACTCCGGTAATTCCGGCAATCATTGGCGCGGGTATGATCAAAGCGATATTAGCCGTACTTGTGCTGACAGGCCTCGTAACGACGGAAAGCCAAAACTACTATATCCTTAATACCATTGCGGACGCGGCTTTTTATTTCATGCCTATTCTGCTGGCTTATGGAGCTTCCATTAAATTTGAAACAAGTCCCATTCTGGCGATGACAGTTGCCGGCGTGTTGTTACACCCGGGATGGAGCGCCCTGATGGCGGAAGGAAAAGACGTGTTTTTCATCGGTGTTCCAGTACGACTAACCGATTACGCGGGCTCCGTGCTGCCGATTATTATCGTTGTTTGGCTCATGTCCTATATTGAACGTTTCGCGGATCGGGTATCGCCTTCCATGATCAAATTTTTCACGAAACCAATGATTGTACTATTGATTACAGCACCACTTGCATTGGTGGCGATTGGGCCTTTCGGAACGTACTTGAATGATCTGGTTGCGATGGGTGCAGAAGCGATTAATGCCAGAGCCAGTTGGCTGATTCCTTTGTTAATGGGAACTTTGCAACCATTCCTGATCGTGACAGGTACCGCATGGGCCATGACGCCGATTGCAACCAGCCAACTGACCAAAAATGGATATGAAATGATCAACGGTCCGGGAATGCTCGCGTCCAATATTGCTCAAGGTGGGGCCACGCTTGCTGTAGCCTTAAAAACAAAAAACAAAAAACTGAAACAGCTCGCTGCTTCTTCTGGCTTCACCGCTGTATTGGGCATCACGGAACCATCCCTGTACGGCGTAACGCTGAAACTGAAGAAACCTTTAATTGCCGCAATGATTGGTGGTGGTATAGCAGGGATATATGCTGGTCTGACCGGATTAGTGCGTTATGCCTTCGTTTCTCCGGGGCTTGCCGCGTTACCTGCCTTCATTGGAAGCAATCCGATGAACATCGTTCATGCCATTGTGACTTGTCTGATCGCTTTTATCGTTACTTTTGCTCTGACATGGATCATTGGTTTTGAGGATCCAGTGGATGATGAAGAAGAAGAAGGCAATACCAACGTTAACGATGACAAGACACTTTCCGGGCAGTCTGTTAAAGACAACACCCCAGACACTAAGTCTGCTGCAACAACAAATGCAAATGGACCAACCCAAAATGAATCAAGCCCAATTACGATCGCCAGCCCGATGCAAGGGGAATTAGTCCATCTGGACCGTGTCCCAGACGATGTCTTCTCTTTGGGATTACTGGGTAAGGGCGCTGCAATCATTCCTGCCAAAGGAGAACTGTATGCTCCGATCGCAGGTGAAGTTACGGCTTTCATGGACTCCAAACATGCGGTGAAATTAAATGGTCCCGATGGAGAAGAGGTGCTCATTCATATTGGAGTGGATACCGTAAACCTGAAGGGGCGACACTTTGACTCTTCCATTAAAGTAGGGGATCGCGTAAAACGGGGGGACTTGTTGATCCGCTTTGATATCGACGCCATCAAGGCAGAAGGCTACGAAGTCATAACCCCGATCATTATCGCCAATTCGGATCGTTTCCCGGACATTAAGCTGGAGAAGCAGAGTACTGTGGAGGTTGGAGCGACGATTATCCACCTTTCGTAACAAGCTTAATATGGTCCGTCATATATCTTAATCAACATTAAAATGAAGGAGTGTTTGAGATGTTATATCAACACATCGAACCATTCCCCAATGATTTTCTGTGGGGAGGTTCTACCTCTGCCTATCAAGTGGAGGGAGCCTGGAACAAAGATGGCAAAGGCTTGTCCGTCATCGATATGTGTGATCATCCGGCTGGAACCGCCGATTTCACGGTTGCGAGCGATCACTATCACCGATTCAGAGAAGACGTGAAGCTTTTTGCAGAGCTGGGCCTCAAAGCATATCGTTTTTCAATTGCATGGACTCGAATCTTGCCTGCAGGCACAGGAGCTGTTAATGAGAAGGGACTCGATTTTTATCACCAATTAATTGACGAATTGCTGCTCCATGGTATTGAACCCATTGTAACCATGTACCATTTCGACTTACCCTACGAGCTTGAGAAAACCGGAGGATGGAACAACCGGGGGACGATCGATGCCTTCGTCGAGTATGGGCGTATCTTGTTTGAGCATTACGGGCATAAAGTGAAATATTGGTTGACCATTAATGAGCAAAATACGATGATTCTCCATCCCGGTGCTATTGGTACACCAAAAGGCGGACGTCTGCCTTCCAGTAAGGAACTGTATCAGCAAAATCATCACATATTTGTAGCTCAAGGCAGAACGATGCGACTACTTCATGATATGCTCCCGCAAGGCAAGATCGGTCCTGCATTAAACATGACTTCCATGTACCAGGCAACCTCCAGACCAGCCGATGCAATCGCTGCTCATAACTGGGAGACGATTCGTGGATGGGGTTTTCTCGACTTATCGGTGTGGGGACGGTATAATCCATTATTCTGGAGTTATTTACAGGAACGCGGCATCGAGCCGGTTATTGAGCAGGGTGACATGGAAGATATCCAGTCTGGCCGCCCCGATCTGGTAGCAATCAACTACTACTCGACGGCAACCATTGCCGCCAGTATGGGCGATGCGTCGGATGTTACAGCTCGTGCGGGTGATCAGCAAATTATGCTTGGCGAGCAGGGAGTATACCGGGCGGCGGAGAATCCTTATACGGAAAAAACGAAATATGGCTGGGTCATTGACCCGGTTGGCCTAAGGCTGACATTGCGTAAGGTATGTGAACGATATGGTCTCCCTATTCTAATTACGGAAAATGGTATTGGAGCCCCGGATGTACTTGAGGCAGATAACACCATTAACGATACGTACCGGATTGATTTTATCGAGAAACATCTGGAACAGATCAGACTGGCTCTAACGGATGGAGTAGATGTGATTGGTTATTGCCCTTGGTCCGTTATTGACGTGGTAAGCACACATCAGGGGTATGGGAAACGTTATGGAATGATCTATGTAAACCGCGGTGAACAGGATCTGAAAGACTTGAAGCGTTTGAAGAAGAAAAGCTTCTCGTGGTATCAAGAGGTCATTAAACAGAATGGCAGATGTATAGGAAATTCGGATCAGGCGGTCACGAAAGAATAAAGGATCGTGATGAATACATGAGAGTAATCAAAATATTAAATAACAGCTTGCTTCTGACCAAAGATGAACAGGGACAAGAGATGATTGTCATGGGAAAAGGGTTGGCATTCAAAGGCAAAGTAGGCGAGCGACTGGATGAAGAACACATCCAAAAACGATTCATTTTGCAAAATAATCCGTCTGCCCAGGCTTACGTACGAACCATCGAAAACATGCCGGAAAAACATGTGAATGTCATAAACAAACTGATTACCAATGCAAAAGAAAAGTTGTCTCTTGACGACCAAATCTTCTTTACGCTTATGGATCACTTGTCATTTGCCATTGAACGATGGAAAAAGGGTGTAGCACTACAGAATCGCATGTTATGGGAGATCCAGAGGTTTCATCCTGTCGAATTCGAACTAGGCCTTGAAGCCGTTCAGATGTTGAATCTAGAACTGGGGGTTGAACTGCCGGAAGAAGAAGCAGGGAATATCGCTTTTCATTTCGTGAATGCCCAAACGCATGAGCAGAATATGGAGCGCACAATGCAATCCGTTAAGATGTTAAAAGATATTTTTAACCTGATACAATACACCTTTGATATGCAATTGAACAAAAATTCCATTCATTATGTGAGACTTGTCACACATCTGCAATTCTTCATCCAGCGTTTACAAGAAGGACGTCTGGGCAATTCGGCGAAAGATTTTATATTTCAACACATGGTGAAAGAGCACCCGCTTGAATATAAGTGTGCGGAGATGATCAAAACCTACGTGCAGAATATGTTGGACATCTCCATATCGAACGAGGAATTATTATATTTGATGATTCACATTGCACGAATTGTGCAGGAGGAACAGGGTGACGAGGGACGATTATAAAACAAAGTTTACGTGCCTGTTAGTGAACAGAAAAAAGATACTTTCTAACGATGACCGTTTTCTCGTATTTTATCGGGAAACGGTCTTTTATTTTTGCGAATATATAGCGTTTTTTTGATATCCCATGCGAACGAACTCCAGCTTTCTAAACCTACATGAGATTACCAAATGATAACTTATTATTATAATTATTGGAAATTTGTTATATGTAAGCGCTATCCAGAGAACTATAATCTATTTATCTGGATGTTAATTCGTTCAGAAATACGTAGACCAAATCAAGAGGAGGAATTGTATGAAACGGTTACGTCAATGGAATATTAGAGCCTTGGTTCTTGTGCTCGTACTTGCCATGCTTCCATTTTCGAATGTCTCACATGCATCCAAGGCAGTTACAGAAGTGGAGGAAAGTCATTTGAGCACAAACTTTGAAGACGGTACACTTCAGGGATGGACTCCACGGATCGGTAGTGAAAGGCTGACAGTGACACAACAGGAAGCACACGAAGGTCAGTCCAGTATGCTAGTTTCCAACCGTGAGCGTTCCTATCATGGACCGATGTTATCCATGAAGGATCTGCTTAAGCGTAACCAAGAGTACGAAATTACGGCATATGTAAGACTTACTCAGGAGCCCACCACAGATCAAACACTACAGCTCACCACATATAAAAAAACAACTGCCGAAAACTGGAACCCGATCGGTAGCGTGAAAATTGCCAAAACAGAATGGAATACATGGCACAAGATCACCGGAAAATTTCAGTATAGCGATGATCCCACTGAATTGAATTTGTTCATCGAAACACCCTACATCTCTGAAGATAGCGTAGATATGTTATCGTTCTATGTGGATGATGTATCATTTACTCTGGCCGAGCAACTGGAGATTGAAGAAGGTATTCTGTCTCTGGAAGACCTGTATCAAGATGATTTCCCCATTGGTGCAGCGGTGTATCGCTGGCAGTTGGAAGGCGCATATGGACAACTGCTCACAAAACACTTTAACAGCTTGACCGCAACCTATGAGATGAAACCGAAGTACATGTCTCCTTCCGAAGGTGTTTATGAGTTCGAGGCAGCCGATCAATATGTTCAGTTCGCCGAGGAGCATGGTATGGGCGTACGCGCACATGCGTTGTTGTGGCATATTGATGCAGCAGAGTGGATGTTCAAGGATCCTCAGGGTAACCCTGCGAGTCGAGAATTACTACTTGCCCGGATTCAGGATTACGTTGAAACCGTCATGACCCGATACAAAGGTAAGATCTATGCCTGGGATGTGGTAAACGAGGCGATTGCGGATAGCAATGGTGATGCCAACGGTTTACGTAAAAGTCCCTTTTATGAACTAATCGGTCCGGATTACATTGAGAAAACCTATGAATTCGCTCGTGCAACAGATCCGAATGCCAAATTATATTACAACGAATACTTCACGGAAATCCCTGAGAAAAGAGAGCATATGTATCAGTTGGTCAAACGACTGAAAGAGAAAGGGCTCATCGATGGTGTGGGTTTGCAATCCCACTATAACCTGGAATCCCCGCCCATCAAGGAAATTGAAAAAACGATCAGCATGTTCGCCGAACTTGGATTGGATATTCAGATCACGGAACTGGATGTGGATAGCGGAATTCCATTTGGTGAAGAGATGTCGGATGAAGTTGCGGTAAAACAGGCGTATCGATATAAGGAACTGTTGGATTTATACCAAAAACACAAAGATCACATCTCTTCAGTTACCTTATGGGGACTCCAAGATGAGAAGTCTTACAACAACCAGGCTATGCTGTTTGATTCAGCCCTGAAGGCCAAAAAAGCATACTGGGGGCTCGTGGATGAATCCAGCTTGCCTGTGTTGACAGAGAGAGCCGTCTCACTTTCGGGTAAACCGGATATCAAAAAACATTCACAAGATCCACTCTGGAACAAAGCGGTGTCTACTCCACTGAAGGGTGACTCTTCGGGATCAGCCAGTTTCCGCACCTTATGGGATCATAGTAACCTGTATATCCTTGTGGATGTTCAGGATGCGAAGGCTGACGTGAATGACAGAGTAGATATCTTTGTTGATCTCAATAATGGCAAGACCACCTCATATGAAGCAGATGACCGACATGTAATCATTAAGCGGTCGGGCAAAGCTGAGGGCGCAGAGCAGCGTTCATATCGTGTACGCGAGACCAAAGCCGGATATCAGGTTGAATTGTCCATTCCATGGGGTGGTATCCAAGCCGGTTCAGAATATGAAGTTGGCTTGGATATCCGTGTGACTGATGGCGGTGCAAATGGGACACAACCTTATAATCCACTGTACTGGAATGATCGAACACAATCTCAGGAGCAAGATACAAGCAAATACGGCGTGATTGAGCTTGCCCCTATGCCCAAATCTGCACAAGCTATGCAAGGCATTGTTCAGATTGATGGGAAGAAAGACACATCATGGAATAAGGCTGCACCATTTGAAGTAAAACGGTTGAACCAGAGCGAAGGTGCAGAGGCAGTGGCTCGCGCAATGTGGTCAGGTGAGTATCTATACCTGCTGATCGACGTCACTGATCCAAACATCATCACAGATAACATCAACCCATGGGATCAGGATTCGGTTGAGATTTTCCTGGACGAGAATCACCAGCGCACACCGTATTTTCAATATGATGATGCCCAGTTCAGAATCAGTGCAGAGAATGTGGGAACCTTTGCAGGGGGGGCCTCATCCGGACGCCTTGTAAGTGCTGTGAAGAAAACAAATAAAGGATATCTCGTAGAAGCCAGAATTCATTTACAATCATTGACGCCCAAAACAGGAAATGTTCTCGGCTTCGAGCTTCAAATTAACGACAACCAGGGCGGAGGTAAGCAGAGCGTAGCCAAATGGAATGATACGACCAATGAAAGTTGGAGAAACACTTCCCAGTACGGAATACTCACTTTTGTCGAAAAAAACAAACTCGGTCATTAAACCATTTGCAGTAGTAGCAAGAATGAAAACCATCATAACAATGGATAAAACTCAACCAGGGTTATGTTGGTTTTCATCGTTTACATACGTCACCGAAGTTGTGGAGGGGCGATAAATCTGCCTTGACAATATTTAACAGCCATTGATATACTAAATGAACGTTATTTTTTCTTTTATGTGGATAAGAAAGTAATCAACTACATACAACCGTTTGCGAGGGAGCCTTAACTGGCTGAGAGGGTGTTAAACCGACCTTACCTGATTTGGATCATGCCAACGTAGGGATGCAACGATGAAACGCTGTACTTGGGTAGCTCATGCGAACCCCCTTGTTTTAGTGTATTTATCTGCGAAACATCCTATGGATGTTTCGTTTTTTTGTTTTTAAATACATACATTATGAATTGGAGGAACACCTGTTGACTATTTCAGAGCGGTTATATCAGGCAGCACAGCCTGTGTGGAAGGAATGTCTTGAGCATCCCTTTGTTAAAGGGATCGGAGATGGTTCCTTACCGGTCGAACAATTTCGTTATTATTTGCTGCAAGACTACTTATACCTGTTCGATTATGCCCGTGTATTTGCACTAGGTATCGTAAAGTCAAACGACCCCAAATTGATGCAGTTTTTTAGTAAAAACGTAGATAACATCCTGAATGGTGAAATGAAAATTCATCGTTCTTATATGGAACGATTAGGAATTACAGAGGATCATGTTTTTCAGGTGAAACCTGCACTGAAAAATGCAGCCTATACTAACTATATGCTCTCTGTTTCCCATGCGGGCGGCATAGCAGAAGTTCTGGTATCCATTCTGGCCTGCTCGTGGAGCTATGCAGAGATCGGTCAAGTTCTTTCCCAAAAGCCAGGTGCAGTTGATCATCCTTTTTATGGAGAGTGGATCACAGGATATGCTTCCTCTGAATACAACAGCATCAATCAATCCCTTGTGACGTTAACGGATAAGCTATTAGAAGGCTGTAGCGAAGAAACGTACCAACGGATGAAAGATATTTTCGTGATGTGCAGTCGCTTCGAGCTTGATTTTTGGGAGATGTCTTGGAGGCTAGAGCCTTAAGTTCACTGGTAGTTCATTCAATTAGAGAGTACCATATGACACCACTCATTCAGATTCATTTAAGAATTGCCATCTATGATGATTACATATCAAAAGATACAACAACAATCATGAGGTGATGGCAATGAGTATATACAAATGGCCCAAATATATCGGTGTAGCGGTGTTATGTACTGCAATGCTGACAGCATGCAGCTCGACTAATCAAGGCAATGGAGAGTCGGACAACAATTCGACTGAGAAGGAACAAACGAATACGGATAATCAGAGCAAAACGGAGAATACTGCGCAGACAGTAGGGTATGCAGATCAAATCAACAAAACTGAGGTTATGTCCATTTCGATTGATGTGGATGAAGCGGCATGGAAAGAAATGCTCGATAATGCAAATGAGGAGCAGTACATCTCATCTAATATTACGATTAACGGAACAACGATTGAAAACGTCGGAATTCGTCCAAAGGGTAACTCCAGCCTTCGGCAAGTCGCTAGCGATGATACAACGGATCGATATAGTTTCAAAATCAAGTTTGATGAATACGTTAAGGATCAAACTTGGATGGGGTTGGACAAGCTCGTTGTGAACAACATGATTAGCGACAATAGTTATATGAAGGAATACTTGAGTTATGACATCATGAGTTATATTGGCGTAGAGGCACCTTTATTCGCATTCTCCAATATTAGTGTAAATGGAGAGACTTGGGGTTTGTACCTAGCTGTTGAAGACATTGACAGCGGATATCTCGCCCGAGCCAAGAATGATGAGGGTGAACTTTACAAACCGAACAATGATGACAACATGGGGGCAGGAGGAATGGGAGGGCCCGATGGCAATCCTTTTGCACAAGGGTATGGAAATATGCAGCCTCCTACTGAAGATATAGCGCCACCGGATGGTGGAAGTCCGCCGAATATGAACAACGGGACAGAAGAAGATGGTGCCGACACATTACCAGAAGCAGGTATGAAGGGTAACCGCGGTCCAGGTGGTATGGACGGAAGCGGCAATGGTGTTTCATTGGTGTATACCGATGACAAATCATCCAGTTACTCCGCCATCTTCGACAATGCTGAGACCAAAACAACAGAGGAAGATTATCAGCGTGTCATTGAATCGCTCAAAAACTTGAGCACAGGTACCGAACTGGAGAAATATGTGGATGTGGACGAAGTTCTGAGATATTTTGCGGCCCACACGGTCGTTGTCAATATGGACAGTTACACGTCCAACATGGGACATAACTATTATCTGTATGAGAACGATGGACAGATCAGCATGTTGCCCTGGGACTACAACATGGCCTTCGGTGGATTTCAAGCTGGTTCTGCCTCCGATGTCGTGAATCTGGCGATTGATACGCCGGTATCAGGGGTCAGTCTGGACGAACGTCCAATTTTAGGAAAGCTCCTTGAGGTGCCGGAGTATAAGGCCAAGTATCATGAATATTTGCAGGAGATCGTAGATGGATACTTCGCAGACGGAAAATTTGAAGAAAAAGTGCAAAGCCTGAATAACATGATCTCCGAATATGTGAAGCAAGACCCTACAGCGTTTATTACGTATGATAAGTACGAGGACGCTGTTGCAGAATTAACCAAACTCGGCTCGCTGCGTGCAGAAAGTATACAAGGGCAACTGGACGGAGATATTCCTTCCACGACCGAGAAACAAAAAGAGGATTCGGATTCACTGATTGATGCTTCTTCGGTTGACCTGTCCAAACTGGGTGAAAATAATGCTCGAGGAGGCATGGGAGGTCGCGGTCGTGGAGCTGCAGAGGGTAATCAGTCTAAGGATGGAAAATAAGTGACTTCCGTAAAGCGAAAAGATAATTCTTAGGGGCGCATCGGAATGAACTTAAAAACAAAACAAACGAAGGAAAAGGAACGCTTGTATAAGCTTGTTTGTTTCGTGATGTTGCTGAAAAAAAGGCGGAGTATATCCGTCTTTTTTTCATTGTTGAATTTTTTAATACAGGAACATTTTGTTCTCAGAAGTCTCTGCTTAAATCAAAAACGGTGTCAGGACGGAATGTTCATTGCCGTTTGAATGTTTTTCAGGTCGAGCTGAATTTGCTCTGGAATATGGTAGGGATGGTATAAGCCATGCTGTACCATGTAATTTGATATCTTTTCATGAGAGTCAATGGCTTCATCGAGCTGTTTCATCAAAATTTGCTTGATTTCGGGAGTGGCACATTCGGTCACAGCCATGGCGTAATTTCTGACTCCGCTCTTGGCGTTTATCAACAGATCCATTGCGATCACGTCATCCGTTAGCGTATGAAGGCCTGCCATATGTTCTAATATTGGGTTCATTTGGTTATCTCCTATACAGTCGCTTTAGTCAGCACTCCACCGAGCTCCTGAAGCTGCTGTTGTGATAATGTCGCATCTTGTTGCAAAATTTGCTTGAGCTCCGGGTCGGTTACCAAAGCTTGCATGGTCTTGGATTTAGTCATGCAAACCGTCTTGAACGCAGCAATTTCATGTACCTCGAGCACCTCATGCAATGCGTATTTGGAATTCATTCGAATTGTCCTCCCATGTATCTATCCATATTTAAGGCTTTAAAATAACTTTAATACAATTGTCCGTTTTGGTATCAAACACTTCATAGCCACGCTTGGCATCACTGAGCGGAATTACGTGTGTAACAATGTCGCCAGGGTCCACTTTGCCAGACGTAACCAACTCGTACATATATGGCATGTAGTGAATGACCGGAGCTTGTCCGGAACGGATATTCACGTTTCGCTGCATGATGTCACCGAGCGGGAAGCCGTTATAACGTCCGCCGTATACCCCAGTGACCTGGATGGTGCCGCCTTTGCGGACAGCCTGAGATGCAATGATAAATGCACTCATGGTACCACCTTGCAGTTTCAAACCGCTTGCCAAATATTCAAGATCGCTCATCTTGCCGTCCATTCCTACTGCATCAATCACGACATCGGCGCCGCCTTTGGTCATTTCCTTGAGCGTGTTCCCAATATTCTTATCCTGTTCGAAGTTTACGACTTCTACATGGTTCGTTCGCTTCGCATGCTGCAAGCGGTAATCCACATAGTCGACGGCTATGACCCGCTTAGCTCCTTTCAGCCAGCAGAATTTCTGGGCCAAAAGTCCGACCGGACCGCAGCCGAGCACAATGACCGTATCTCCATTTTTTACGCCGGCGTTATCTACGCTCCAGAATGCCGTGGTCATGGCATCGGCGATCAGGCTTAGCTTTTCGTCAGGTTGTTCGCAGTTTTCAGGAATCTTAAAGTGAGTAAAATTAGCAAACGGAACCCGTAAATACTCGGCTTGCCCGCCAGGATATCCGCCAGTCGTTCCGGAGTAGCCGAAATATGCGCCCATATCCCCGTGTTCGTTGGAATTGTCACATTGGCTTTCCAGCTGATTTTTGCAAAAAAAGCATTCCCCGCATGCAATGTTAAATGGAATGATCACACGATCGCCTTTTTTTACTTTTGTCACGCCGGGACCTACTTCTTCAACGATGCCCATCGGCTCATGTCCGATGACATAGTTCTCCTGAAGGTTTGGGATCATTCCGTGAATCAGATGAAGATCAGAACCGCAAATGGCGGTACTAGTGATCTTTACGATCATATCGTCCGGTTTCACAATCTTCGCGTCCGGCACCTCTTTGACCACGACATTTTTAACCCCTTGATATGTTACCGCCTTCATGCTTGGTGTCCTCCAATATGTTCGTCTGGGGTCCGATCAAACATCCCTTTACGCGACGTATCACCCGGGAACAGATTCATCTGCCCGATCATCACCGTGTTGTTCGCCGAAAGCTGGTCGAGTTGGTACTGTTCATTTAGTTCGTAAGGATGGAACCATTTTTTGCGAATCATTAGCTCCGAGATTTCCTGGTGCATTGCAATCCCTTGTTTAAGCTGAGTGTGCAGCAGGGCTCTTACATCCGGAGAAGCCGTTTCCGTCAGAGCGATGGACAAATTACGCACACCTTCCTTGGCACGAATAAGGAAGTCCATGGCAAAAGTCATATCTGCCATTTCCGGCATATTTAATGAGTTAATCGGGTCTAAATAATCGGTATTCATTTGAGCTCCCCTTAATGTGTTATAGGTGTCGGACTACTCGGAACAGGCGCTTGGAAAGGAGCTTTTGCGTAAATGGCTTGCAGCTCGGAGATCTGTTGTATGGATTGAGTGACGTCTTTTTGCATTAAAGCTTTTAGCTCTTGGTCAAAGACCAGACCTTGCATCAGTTTGGACTTGGCGATGCAGAGCGTTTTAAAGTTTAAAGCTTCATGCAGTTCCATTGATTCGTGCGGTGCTAGTTTTGGGTTGTTCATGGAGAAACTGATCACCTCCTTCTTTTTCATCAACGTTAGATTTTCCAACAAATCGGATCTTATACTGAAATGGATTACCAGAGATAGAAACTCCGAATATTCCCATACATTTGCAGGAATATAAACAAAATCTTAACCCGATACTTATTGTTGTTTACAAAAGGGAGGAGGACTCGCTGTGCCCAATAAAAACAAAATTGATCTAGCCACCAAAAATGCAAGAAAACCGGCAGAAGGTGCACTTGAATCGAGTGGTAATACGCTGGAACAGCATGCATCTAACGCGGTTTCTGAGGTGCAGAAGGCTTTAAATCAGGCAATAAGCTCGATAAGTGAATCTGATGTGGCAACAAATTCACAAGCGTTGGAGACAGCAAGGCAGCAATTAACCCGAGCAGAGGAATTTTTAGATCAAGCGCAAACTTCAGCAAATACATTACGTCTGCCTGACCAACAATAAATGTTTTGGTACAGATGGGCTCAGCTGATCTCTTCTTTTTCGGGTCATGTGGAGTCAGACTTGCTAATGTTGAAGTAGGGTCGTCCGCATAAACACGGGAGAATCACCGTCAAAAGGCTTCGGCTTGCGCCGAAGTTTTTTTTATATGTCTGGGTCATTTTCAAAAACACGTAGAAAAAGACGATTACGGGCCAGGTATTAGAAAAAGTCTGGAACATATTATAGGTAATATCTATTCAAATATGTTAAGGAGGACATCATAAAACCTATGTTACCTATGGAAAAGTATTTCGGTAAGTTGGAACTCGTTCATTCCTTTTATGGGCCTATGCCTACAGGCGTTAGTGTATCCGAAACCGGGCGTATCTTTATTTGCTTTCCGAAATGGGGAGATGACGTTAGATTTACGGTAGCTGAAATTGTTGAGGGTCAGCTGCAGCCTTATCCTAATTTAGAATCGAATTTGTTCAATCCTTCGAATCTCACGATGTCCTTTATCAGTGTGCAAAGTGTTGTTACAGATGGAAGGGGAACCTTATGGGTACTGGATACGGCTGCACCTAATTTTTCTGAGCCTATGAAAGGTGGGGCAAAATTAGTCGCGGTAGATTTAGAAACAAATACAATAAGAAAAGTATATACATTTGCAGAAGATGTAGTCTTGCCAACAACATATCTGAATGATGTCCGATTTGACTTTCGTGTAGGTAACGCAGGTTACGCATATATTACGGATTCTTCTTCCAATGGTCCAGGCGCTATTATCGTCGTAAATTTAGAAAATGGAAATGCGTATAGACGGTTGAATGGAGCAAGCTCAACCTCACCCGATCCCTATTTTGTACCGAAAGTGGAAGGTGAAATTTTGATGAATCGGAACGCGGATGGTTCGACATCTCCCTTTCGATTGGCCTCTGATGGTATAGCCATTTCCCCGGATGGCAAAATGTTATTCTATTGTCCCTTAACCAGTCGCCAGCTATATTCGATCTCAACCGAATCGTTAAGAGACAGAGCAATACCCGATTTCAAGTTAAGTGATCTTGTGCAGTATTGGGGAGAGAAGGGTGCATCGGATGGCATGATCACGGACGCAAAAGGAAACGTTTATGCTGGAGATTATGAAAACGATAGTATTCGCAAGATATTACCGAATGGAATCATGGAAACCATCGCCCATGACCCCAGAATTTTATGGCCGGATACTTTTTCTATTGGTCCCGATCAATACTTATATGTAATTGTGAACCAATTACATAGGCAGGCCAGATTTCATTACGGAAAAGACCTGCGACAAAAACCCTATAGTTTACTACGTATGAAAATAGATGAATTACCTGCTCCTACCTTTTGATATATTGCGTAAGTCAATCTGCCCTAAGACATCATTAAACAAATGAACAACAAGCTCTGATATAATAAGCAAATAGCAGCGATCTATTTTCTATGGAGGTGAGGCTATTGAAAACAATCGGTGTAGGATTCTTACATGCACGGCTCTATGCAAAGCCAGTGAAGGATATGGCAATGCTTTGCATAGAGCCTGGCAATAATCACATTGCCAACGACGAATCGTAATATTCTACTAACTGGCTTTGCACCTTATTGATCTATTAAATAAGGAGTGAGGCCCATGAAATATTCAAAAGCCGAGTCTATTTTTCCGGAAGAATTGCTACGTATCATTCAAGAATACGTTCAAGGCGAATTGGTTTATATCCCCAAACCCAAAGAGACGCATCTAAAATGGGGCGAGAAAACAGAGAGCAAGAGTAAGGTCTTTGCTCGAAACGCTGAAATTAAATCCTTATTCCTTAATGGAGTCAGGATAGAGGAGTTGGCGGATCGGTATTTCTTGTCCTGTGAAAGTATTAAGAAAATAGTCTATACAAAGAATTAATGCTATCCGCTAACACGTCTTATCGACGGTTTAGCGGATTTTGTTCAAAGATGACTTAAATCAACTTATACATAGTAACCGCACCTCTAAATCAATAGACTCAAGCTAAGGTTGTTGTGATGAAGGACGGCCGGATCATGAAAGGGGTGTAATGAATGAAAGAAAACATAAAAAAGATGTTGCTGGACAAAAATGAATTGCTCATTAACATGGTGATCGAACGCGTAAAAAGAGATTTTCTAGACGATATCGCCATTATTGGGCTTACTGGTTCGTTTAGCACCGGGGACTTTCACGAGAAGAGTGATCTTGATTTAATTATCATTAATAATACAGAAAAGGGATGGGGCATATCCGATTGCTTTATCCTGGATGACGTTGGATATGACATCTATTGCACGCCATGGGACTCAAGAATACAAGAGCAATCCACCTTGGAGAGTCCCAACGTATCGAGTCTAACTGACCTCAAAGTACTCTACTATGCAAAACCTGAGGATCTGGAGAAATTGAACGACTTCCGGCAAAAAGCGCTTGATGCACTTGCTAACCCGATAGGAGAAGCATGTCTTAATCGCGCAAATCAATGGATCGATATGGCTAAGCAAGCATACAGCAATACGATGCTGGGTGAAGATATCGGTTCTGTGCGTTATGCATCTGGTGAAGTTTTGTATAATCTAGTTAATGCCTTGGTCAGCATGAATAACACGTGCATCAAACGAGGGATTAAGCGATATTTGGAAGAGATACGCTTGTTTCGCTATGTTCCGGATGATCTCGAACCCTTATACATGTCAATCATTGAAGCTCATACCATTGAAGATATCCGAATAGCATCTTTTAATATGTTAAGCAGTGTTACGAGGTTGCATAGAACGATGTGTGATAACTTCATTGTTAAACCGGCTCCGTCCTTTGATAATCTGAGGGGGACATACGAAGAATTGTGGTGCAACTACCGCAATAAAATATTGAACAGTGTTATATCGAACGATGCTCCCTACGTCTTTCTTTCCGCCTTTGGAGCACATGGATATCTTGATGAAATGGCTGTAGAGAAAGGAACTCAGAAATTTGATCTTATGCAGTACTTTGATGCAAGCAATTTACCAGTTATGAAAGAGAAGTTCCTTGAAGTGATGGATGACTATCTAGATGAATATAATAAGGTCGGCAGAGAAGTCAAACGTTTTACAACCTTCGAGCAACTATATGCCCATTATATGAATCACTGACCTTACATATAGTTGGTATTAAGTCCGCGGCAAAGGGAGCCTAGACAATCTATCTGATTTATTTTCCGATTCTGATAATTTATTTATTCGAACACAAGGAAAACTTCTTTTACAATCATTGTCAGTACGTTATAATACAACCACCAGGCATATTACCCAATAAAGTTAAATATTGTAACTATTAGGAGGTGTGGTTATGGTCAAGAAGACAATTTCGAAAACCATCAGCGCAGCTTTAATCGTTTCTTTGCTGGCTACTGGCGTGATAGTCGCTATTGAAGGTAAAACAACGTTAGAGGTTGCGAAGTCAGCAGGGGATAAAAAGGTTGAAGTTATTAAATGAAGAAGTTTGGTGCGACTCTAGTAGTCCCAATTAGGGGTATTCGAAGCACCTGATGTGAAAGCCAACGGAATCAAACCAACAGTGGTAGCAACTAAAAAAGCATAAATCGTTAATTTATTGACCTCAGCTCACTTAACCCGGCTGAGGTTTTTTCATATGCATTGAAAAAATATCACATGCATTCTCACCGAGTAAAAAGAATCCTGATCCAGATTTCCATCTCATTCTCGAACATGTTGAGGCTTAGTATACACATTGCCGGTCGTATGATTTTTCGATTACAGGACAAGATATTAACCTTAGACCGTTTTGATTACTTTGATAAAGGAGAAGACCATGGTTGAAAAAAACGAGCCTCAAATGAAAAATCATCAAAAATCTACATGGCTTGATGATTTAAAACAACTATTAAACCATATGGAAGACGCTGAAATCATTGAACACAAAATAGGTACGAGTGCTTCAGTCCATCTTATATTTATAAAAACGTTAATAGATCAAGAACGTTTAAACGAGGCGATTATTCAGCCACTTCATCAATCAGGCGGAAATTCGCTTTCTTCATGCATCATCAATTCCGAAGTTTCGGAAGTTAAATCGCTCGAAGATGCTGGGCAAAAAATAATGCAAGGATGTATCCTTCTCCACGATTCAGTCAACGATCAATGGCTAGGTGTACAATTGGAGAATCCTCTTGGTCGGGCAGTTGAATCTTCCCAAACGGAAACGGTCATATATGGAGCGAAAGACAGCTTCAGCGAACAAATCGATAAAAACATTACAATGCTGCGCAGACGTTTGCCTATAACGACATTAAAAACAGAAAGCTTTACTATCGGATCACTAAGCAAAACAAAGGTTGTGTTAATGTACATAGACGGAATCATTAATCCTGAATTTGTTTCCATTGCAAGAAAGAAAATTGAAAGTGTGGATTTCGATCAGTTTCTAGACTCCGCACAGCTTGCAGCTTTTATTGAAGATCATAACCATACAGTCTTTCCGCAGTTTCTACAAACGGATCGGCCGGATGCCTGTGCCTACGCCTTAGGTGAAGGTAAGCTGACTTTATTGGTCTCCAATTCACCGTTTGCTTTAATTTGTCCCATTACATTATTTCATCTCTTCCAATCGCCAGAAGACTACTTCCTGCGTTGGCCAGTCGCCAGTTTCTTGCGTTTAATGAGGTATGGAAGTTTTATTATTTCTTTGACGATGATTCCTTTTTATGTAGCGTTAACGACATTTCATTACCAAATGGTTCCACTGCCGATTCTTTTCGTATTATTGGAATCGAGAAGCAAATTGCCTTTTACTCCGTTTGTGGAAGGACTTTTCATGATCGTAACGCTGGAAATCATCAAAGAAGCCAGTTTGCGAATGCCGACCAAAACGAGTCAAACTTTAGGGGTTATCGGTGGTATTGTCATTGGACAAGCGGCTGTAGAAGCAGGCTTTGCAAGTAAAGTATTAATTGTTTTGATGGGTATATCCGCTATTGCTTTCTTTTTAGTTCCCAACTATCAAATGACAAAATCCATGGTTCTGTTGCAAGTGTTTCTTCTTATCCTTGCATCGGTTCTTGGGCTGCCAGGAATCGTGGTCGGGCTAATCGGGATTCTTGCGCATATCCATGCACTAACGTCATTAGGTCAACCTTATCTGGCACCTCTTTCTCCTTTTTACGGGAAGGATTGGATTGACCTCTTTATTCGCGGGCCTCTGATTTGGATGAAAACGCGTCCGAGTAATCTAAAAACATTACAGAAATGGCGACAGGAGAAGATGAAGAAATGAAGACTCTATCCTTATTCAAGCAAACCTCCACCCTTGGCAGTATCCATTTCCTTTTATTGGTTAATCGTACGCAAATGCATTATTTTGTTCTAATCATGCCCGTTTATTTGGTCCATTCCTATATGGTTTGGGGTATTGTCGCCTTGGGGCTGCTGTCTCAACTTAATTTGATGATGCTGTCCAGATGGTTTGCTTCCAGTTATGCAGCCAAAGGCTATCAAGGATTTGTACAGCTTTTTGGAAAACGAGCGGTTCACATTTTCGCGATACTTGGTTTTTTGATAATACTGTTGAAAATTTCAATCATCACTCTGGGTTACGTTGAAATGCTCCATAGTTTTATTTATCCATCAATGAATAAAACGTGGCTGATCCTCGTTATTCTATCGATCAGTTTATTTGTGGCTTCACATGGCATGGAGAAAACATTGCGTTTTGTCGTTATCGCCTTTCTATGCGGGGCGTGGATCTTACTCATGTTTATTCCTTTTTTCTTTTCATCGATTTCAGATTACCGCGATTTGTATCCTCTAATCCCCACCGAATGGTCAGGGCAATCATGGCAGGGTTTGTTGTTTATATGGTCGGCATTTTCCGGTCCAGTGTATTTGGCCTTTATTGTTCCATGGCTAAGCTCCAACACAAAAATAACCAAATATCTTGTCATGGGCAACATGCTGACGATTTTGGAATATTCATTATTGTTCATAGCTTCGGTATTGTTCTATGGTTCCAACTTCTTAAGCAAGATCAACTTTCCGGTAGCATACATGGGGAGCTATCTTCAAACGAGCGGTTTAGAACGAATCGAGTACATTCTTATCTCTTTCCATATGTTTAATTACGTATTTGACATTTCAATTCTGTTGTTGTGTTTTTATGGAGCTGCAAGAGTTTTTATGAAAAAAATGAATTCAAGTACAACACTGACTGGATTGTTGTCGAGTTGGTTCGTCATTTTGATAAGTATCATCATCATGGATCAATGGTTATGGCAAACGGTTCCGGGTCAAACGATGTTACTGAACCTTCAAATCTGGCTAGGAGCATTCATTTATTTGCTTGTTCCTGCGATCCTTTTCACTGTGGTTAAACGAAAGGAGAGTATGCAGGCATGATACCATACAAGTATTATGGTTTATTGGCGATTGTAAGCCTTATGTGGATAACCGGCTGCTCTGCTCCATATGCCGAAAACAATCTGATCGAAGAGATCGCTCCGGTCGTTTTCTGGTCGGTTGACAAGGGGACGGAGGGAAAGTTTAAAATCAGCACTTTAGTACCACCACTCATCGAAGAAAAAAAACGATTTCTCTCCAAGGAAGTTGATCTGATAAAGCAGGGAGGCAAGGAGTTTAATTTAATTTATTATCGGGAACTGAAACAGGGGCAGCTGCGAATATTATTAATCAATGAGAAACTGGCAAAAGAAGAAGGTATTGAAAAGCTGATCAATACGATATTGGTAGATCCCGATATTTCAATGCGTGTCTATTTAGTGGTTGTTAGAGGGGATTTTGATGAATACATAATAAATCAATTGACGAAGCAAGAAAACCAAGATTATTTTCTTTATCGGATGCTAAGGCATTACGAGAAGCATAACCAGGGTGAAATGAGCATTGTCAATATTCATCAATTTATGAAGAAGTTATATTCTCCTCTTAAGGATCCGATTCTTCCCGTTTTTCAAGCGGATAAGAACAATTTCAATTACGTTGGAACGGCCATGTTCCGAAATGACAAAGAAGCAATGGTCACTCAAGACATAAGCGATGAAATTTTTCAACTTCTGGATAACGATCATTTCTTAAAAGTCTTGGCCATTCCAAAGTTATCGATCAGTTTAGGACGTGTTCGATCCAATATTCGCATGAAACTATCGAGTGACTATTCATCCTTGTCTTTACATGTGGTACTGAAAGGAAGAATTGAGGAATATCAGGGAGATAAGAATATTCAAAACGAGGAAGAATTGGAACATTTCATTCATGAGATTGAGGTATATCTTGAGGAACAAACGTCAGTATTATTAAAAAGCATGCAACGGTTGAAAGTGGATCCCTTAGAAGTTGGCACACATTCGCTTAAGCCGTTTTCTAAACAACTAACGGAAGAGCAATGGCTAAAATATTGGGAAAATATGAAAATTAATGTTGACTTCGACATCAAAATACAGCCTTTAATTAATGTTGAACGGTAGCCGTGATTCAAAACATGCCAATATAGTGAGTGATATCCTCATATCTGAATGAAACTAATATTTAAATATGCCCCCACAGGATCAAATACATCATTGTGGGGGCATTTTGTTCAAATCATGTACAAAGAGTGCAGCTCGTTGCGGACAAGCCATTTAAATGCCTTTAAACAATGGAAAGTCTGACGATCTTATCGTCAACAATAACAAAATGATAATTCAATAATAGTGGATCGGGTAGTCCAGTCTTGTCATAAGTACCATCCAGCTTGCATGTTAACACAATTTCATCACCTATTTTTTTTGCTTTTGTTGGCTCTAAGGTTACATTCGCCGCAAAATGGTTTTGATCACTCCATTCCCGAATCGCCTGTTTGCCATTTCGCTTTTTTCCTTCATCCAACACAACGGCATTCTCTGAAAAACAATCTACAAACACTGCGGGGTCTGGCTTGTTCGATGCAGTAATGTATTTGCCAATTACAGATGGTAAATGATTGAGATCCATATTATACTCTCCCTTTATTAATTCATTTTATTAATTTCGTTATTAGACGGTAGGAATAGTTCCTCCATCTATGACATATTCACTACCTGTAATAGAAGCTGCTCGGTCCGAGACCAGAAATGCGACCAGCTCAGCGACTTCTTCAGGAAATCCTGGCCGACCAATTGGAATACCTCCGAGTGAAGTCATAAGTTGTTCAAGCGCACTTTCTCGACTTCCGGTTTCCGTTGCGATCCGATCAATTAATGCGTCAGCTGCTTCTGTCTGAATAAACCCGGGAGACAACGTATTTATGCGAATTCCTTGAGGGGAAAATTCATTCGATAATCCCTTGCTATAGTTAGTCAGCGCGGCTTTGGCAGATGCATAAGCCAGTGTAGTTTCATATAAAGGCAAACGTCTCTGGATGGAAGTGAAATGAAGAATAACACCTGATTTATTTTTTAACATAAGTGGAATTAAGCCACGATCAAGTCGAACTGCTGCGAGCAAATTCCAATTTAATGTATGAAGCCAATCCTCATCACTCAATACAAGTGCACCTCCTGGTGGTGTCGTTGATCCACCTACGCAATGGACAATAATATCGATACCTCCAAGTTGCTCTTTTACTGCTGTAATTATTTGTTCTATCCCTTCAGGTGTGGCGACATCTGCTTGCACAAATTTTACTGAATTTGGTAAGTCAGTTGATAGGGAACGGGCAGTAGTAAGGACTGTAGCTCCGCCGTTTGCAAGTCTTTTTACAACAGCTTGCCCCATTCCCTTTGTTCCTCCGGTTACAAGCACCTTTTTACCTTCAAATTCCGATACAGAAAACTCAAATTGTTTATGCATAACTATTCCTCCTAGTAATGGTAGTCAATATTTAATTTAAAATTGCTCTGTCTCTAAAGCTGGATGAGTTGTTCGAGAGGAGCTAGAACTAATATTACACTTGCCACTTTCATAACGTCCAATTTATTATAATAATAAAAATGATGAATAATATTAATATATGGAGGGATAGTTTTAATGGAACTTACACAATTAGAGTACTTTATGACCGTTGCACGGCTTGAACATATGACCTTAGCCTCCAAAAAACTTGGTATTACTCAGCCAGCGTTAAGTCATGCCATTGCCAAGCTCGAAAATGAAATAGGAGCTCCTTTATTTGAGCGAAATGGACGAAACATAAAGCTGAACCGAAACGGTACAATGTTCTCTAAATGGATTGGTCGAGCTCTACAAAATATTGAAAATGGCCTAAAGGAAATCGAAGAGTGGTCCAACCCGGATACTGGTGTGATTACGTTGTCTTATCTAAACATTCTCGGTGTTGAATTAATCCCTAGCCTAATTCGAAGTTATCAATTGAAGTATCCCAAAGTTCGGTTCGAATTGACACAAGGGAACTTAGGAGATATTGATGCACATCTGGAGCAAGGATTTTCGGATATTATGATTACATCGAGGGAATCTACTTTGGATAATCATCACTGGAAGACGATTCAAAATGTTCCTTTATACATTGTTGTTCCCGCTCAACATCGTTATGCAGATTGTAGCGCTCTTAGTTTGGCAGAGCTGTCTGGCGAGCCATTTATTGGATTGAAAAACAACTGTGGATTAAAAGCAACGATTTTATCCCGGTTCCAACATACCGGATTTTTTCTTGCTTCGGCTTATGAAGCGGAGGACCTGATCACTGTAGCCGGTTTTATAAAGTCGGGTCTAGGTGTATCAGTACTGCCTAAGACACTGGGTTTGATGTTAGATGAATTGGTCTGGATCCCTATCATTGATGAAGGATGGTACTGGGAAATAGGATTAAAGTGGAGAGATGATCATCATATTTCCCCTGCAGCGAAAAGATTTATTGAATATGTAGATACTTTACATCAAGGAGAATGACCGCCATTTTTTTTAGTTTTGAAAAGAAATTCTTCTGAGAAAACAATCATACTTTATTGTATTTGAACACAAGGAAAAAATCCTTTTACAATCATTGTCAGTACGTTATAATACAATCACCAGGTAGATTACCCAACAAATAAGTTAAATATTGTAATATCTAGTCACACTCGGCTCGTCATAATCTAGAGCCACTTATTACATCATAATAGTAACGGAGGTATGGTTATGATCAAGAAGAAAATTTCCACAGCCCTCAGAGCAGCTTTAATCGTTTCTATGCTGGCTACTGGCGTAATAGTCATTAACCAAGGTAACACAACGTTAGAAGTAGCGAAGTCAGCAGGGGATAAAAAGGTTGAAGTTGTTAAAGCATAAGCGAGCCGTTAATTTATTTAGAACATGTCAAGAGACAAGAACATATTCCTATTGAAGTCGCTATTTTAGCGGCTTTTTTTGTTTTATCGGTAAAATCGGGTTTAATACTAACGATATTTTGTTGAACAAGTAAAGAGAAGTTTAGATGTAAACCATTTTTACATTTGTAAACCATTAGGTTTAAAGCAATAAAAAAATGATTAAATCAACTTAAATAAATAATTGTTGTTTTCTATAATCAGTCATAAATTGTGCAAATGTAAACTAAAACAGATATATACATAAAAAATAGTGTTCATTTACCCAAAAATACTTTGACAAACGGAAACAGGTGGATTATTTTGTTAATAAGGAATGCATATTTCTTCTTTTAGATTCTAAGTAGCTTAAGGGAGCGTGAATAAAATTAAAAAAGTACATCTATCAGGTGAAAATAGTATCAGCAAAGATCCAGAAAACTTTATTTATAAAAATGAATACAGACCCCAAATACATTATTCGCCTAAGGGAAATTGGATGAACGATCCTAACGGAATGGTTTATTACGAAGGAGAATATCACCTTTTCTACCAATATACTCCCCATGATACGCAGCCTGACTTCGGCAGAATGCATTGGGGGCATGCAGTAAGTAATGATTTAATACATTGGGATGAACTTCCACCAGCCATCTCGCCTGGGGAAGATGGCGCGATCTTTTCGGGAAGTGCGGTAGTCGATAAGAACAATACCAGTGGATTCTTCAACGAAGCAGGATCAGGATTGGTAGCAATTTATACTAATAACGATAACAGCGCTCAACCCGGTAAACCGCAGGTTCAAAGCATCGCTTACAGCAAGGACAAAGGTAGAACCTGGACAAAATATGAAGGTAACCCTGTCTTATTCCCCACGGAGACGCTAGACTTTCGAGACCCAAAAGTATTCTGGCATGAAGAATCTTCAAACTGGGTAATGGTTCTTGCTGTAAGTGACCGTGTAGAATTTTACACATCTTCGAATCTTAAGGATTGGTCTTTTGCAAGCGGTTTCGGTTCTGATATTCCGGGCATTCATTGTGGGATTTTTGAATGTCCTGATGTTTTTAAACTCCAAGTGGATGAAGACCCTAACACCACTAAATGGATTCTGACACTAAGTGTCGGAGATAGAAATGGCGTAAATCCAAACGATTCAGAACCACCCGCAGGCGGTTCTGGCATGATGTATTTTATTGGTCACTTTGATGGTAAGGTTTTTACACTAGATGAAACATTGGAATCATTCGATGCAATCCAATGGATAGATTACGGATCTGACTTTTACGCGGCCGTGACCTGGGACGGTATCCCGAATGAGGATGGGCGAAAGATTTGGGTCGGCTGGATGAATAATTGGCGTTATGCTTCCACTCTTCCTTCTAAAGAATGGCGTGGTCATATGTCCATCCCACGTGAGATTCAGCTCAGGACGTATTCGGAAGGACTTCGCTTAATTCAAGCACCCATAACTGAGTTAAATCAACTTAGAAAATCAATTCTGTCTCTACAAGACATTACGATTAAACCAGATATGAACGTTTTGTCTGCTGTTTCTGCTGCAAAGATGGAAATTATTGCGGAATTCGAAATTGGTAATGCAATAGAATTTGGGTTCAAGGTGCGAAAGTCTTCCTCTTCCAACCAGGAGACAGTCATCGGATATAATGTCTTGGATGAGGAGTTGTTTGCCGATCGAACGAAGTCGAACGCTGTTGATTTCCATCCCGATTTTGCTGCAAAACACAAGGCCCCCATGAAGCCAGAGCATAAACGGATACAGTTGAGCATCTATGTTGATTGGTCAAGTGTAGAGATCTTTGGCAACAATGGGACAACTATCATTTCAGACACGATTTTCCCCGACTTGGGAAGTACAGGGCTGGAACTCTATGCCATTGGCGGAGAACTAAAGGTCGTGTCGCTTCAAATCAATGATCTCGTAAGCATTTGGGAAAATCAGAGGGTTTAGAATTTAGTAATGGCTTGATTCCCCTTAATGGTTACTGCGCGGTTTTGGGCAACCAAACTGAACTGGTTGTCCAAAACCAATTAAATTTGAACCAACTTCACAATATTATTAGAAAAGAGGGTATGGAATGAAAGATAAATCTAAATTCGCAATATGTCTTCTGATGGCAACGGGATTAACTCTGACTTCAAACGGGATTTTTACATCTAAATCAATTGCGGCTAGTGCTGTACTCGCTGATCAGGAAACAAAGAAACAGGCAAAGGAGGAGCTTGATATTTTTGAAAGCGCATCCAAATCAAACACCAATTTGATAGGCTGGCAAGTGAAAGGAAAAGGGGGATTAGAGGATACTTCAGAAGGAATCTTGCTGACTTCACAGCCTAAAGAAAATGTAATGGCCATCTCAGAGACAGTTTCCGATGATTTTATCTATGAAGCTGATGTCATGATCAGGGATACGAAGGCAGACGCAACATTGTTATTTCGTTCTAATGAGGATGGCTTTAGCTCGTATATGCTGCAAATCGTTCCGGACGCAGGCCTGATTCGGTTAAGAGATGCAAGAAATGGAGATGGGAGATTAAAGGAGGAGCGTAAAGTTTCTGTTGAAATGGGGCAAATCTATCATCTTAAAGTGAAGGCAGTGGGTTCCTCGCTAAAAGTATATTGGGGCAATCAATATAAACCATTAATTGATGTTCAAGACATTTCGTATCAAAGCGGAAAGCTTGGACTCCATGTATGGGATGGATCCGCCTTGTTTTCAAACATCGTGGTAAGCGATCTGAAAGGTAATTTGGGGACGGTGCTTTCTAACAAGGGAAAATGGCAGCCTGATATTAACGGCAAAAGAGGGACGGTAGAACAGGAGAGCAAAGCACAGCAAATCTATAATAAAAATGCGACTGATATGGTCTATGAAGGGAGTATTACCCTTCGTCCTGATTCTATTGCAGCTCTCGCATTTCGATCTTCAAGCGATGGAGCTGAAGGATATGAAGCTACTCTTACGAAGGAAGGAGATCGGGTCCGTGTAAGTTTGACGAATACAAAAGGAACCGTAATTGCAAGTTCGCAACGTACTTATCCGAGTCAGATGGGAGCCAAACATCATGTGGAAATCAAGGCAAAGGGAGATCGAATTCAGGTCTTCCTGGACGGGTACACTACGGCTGCAATTGACGTGAAAGATACAACCTACAGGAGTGGAAGTACTGGAATCGCCGTAAAAAAGGGGACGGCTTACTTCCAGGATACTTATGTGACGGAACAGAGCCAATATTACAATGAGATATATCGTCCACAATATCACTACACGCCTATACGTGGTTCAGCGAGTGATCCGAATGGACTTGTCTACTTCGAAGGAGAATATCATCTCTTCCATCAGGATGGAGGAACATGGGCACATGCGGTAAGTAAAGATATGCTGAACTGGAAACGGCTTCCGATTGCACTTCCCTGGAATGATCACGGACATGTCTGGTCTGGGTCAGCTGTTGCGGATATGACAAATGCATCTGGTTTATTCGGAGATTCAGGAGGCAAAGGCCTTATTGCATACTACACTTCCTTTAATCCGGATAGCCCGAATGGGAACCAGCGTATAGGTCTGGCTTACAGTAAAGACCAAGGTCGTACTTGGGCGTATTCGAAGGAGCGCCCGATTGTGATTGAGAACCCAGGTAAGAGCGGAAATGAAGCTGGGAATTGGGATTTCCGCGATCCGAAAGTGATCCGTGATGATGAAAATAACCGCTGGGTTATGGTTGTGTCCGGAGGAGATCATATTCGTTTCTACACGTCAACGAATTTACTTGACTGGACATTGACAGATAATTGGGGATATGGGGATTACGTCCGCGGAGGAGTATGGGAATGTCCTGATTTGTTCCAGCTTCCGGTAGACGGAACGTCACAGAAGAAGTGGGTTATGATGATCAGTACAGGAGCGAATCCCAAAACAGGTGGATCAGATGCCGAGTATTTTATCGGTCATTTAACAGCTGATGGTAAATTCGTGAACGATAATCCGGCGGGTAAGGTGCTAAGAACAGATTTTGGTAAAGAATTTTACGCTTCCATGTCTTTCGCTAACATGCCTGATCATCGCACAGTGATGATGGCGTGGATGACGAATTGGGATTATCCGTTCGCTTTCCCAACGTCCAATTGGAAAGGTGAACTAACCATTCCGAGAGAAGTATCATTGGTAACGACCAAAGATGGAATTCGGATGGTGCAAAGTCCAATTAAAGAATTGGAATCACTGCGTAAACCTTTGTATTCTGCTTCCAACAAGTCGGTGAGTCCTTCTTCCGGGAATCTGCTAAAAGGTATTATTTCAGGTGCTTACGAAATTGAAGCTGAAATTGAAATCCCCGAAGCCAGCACAGTGACCGAGTTTGGCTTTAACATTCGTGAGGGTGCAAATCAGAAGACGGTCGTGGGGTATAGGGCAAGCGATAGTCGTATGTTTGTGGACCGAACTGCATCCGGTGAAACGGATTTTTCTAACCTATTTAGTAAGAAACATGAAGCGCCTACGCAAATGGAGAATAATCGGATCAAGATGCGTATTCTTGTGGATGAGTCTTCTGTTGAAGCCTTTGGTAACGACGGCAAAGTCGTCTTTTCAGATGTTATATTTCCGGATCCTGCTAGTAGAACGATGAGTTTTTACGTGAAAGATGGGAATGTAAACGTTGTTTCCTTGAAAGTGCATCAACTCCAATCTGTCTGGAACGAGGACATTCCTTCAAAAGCTCAAATAAAGATGGATACGAGCGCTCGGGAACTGGGGGTAGGCGAGTCGGATACACTGCAGGCGATGGTCGAGTATGGTCCGGGTTTAGGCGTTCAACCGCTGAAGTGGAATTCCAGTAATAACGACGTAATAGCCATAGACTTGGTAGACAATTCACACGCAGTTATTAAGGCAAAAAAAGAAGGGGAGTCCACAGTCACCGTATCTACTCCGAATGGCAAAACTTCCACTAGTGTACTCGTTAAAGTCTCAGGTGGCGAGTTCCGGTCAAACCTGAGTGGATGGACTAAAGATCTGTCTGCTGCTTCATGGTTAGTTAGTGAACATGGGATTCGGGGTAAATATTTGAGCGATGCGAATTATATTGCCAAAGAGAAGGCTGGGAATTTTACGTATGAAGCAGACATGATGCTCGGTGAAACAGGAGGGGCAGGTTCTATTTTGTTCAGAGCCAGCGAAGATGGTCGCAGTGGATACTATCTGAATCTAGACCCTAACATGAAGGCGATCCGTCTGTTCTATAAAATCAACGGAGGATTTGAAGAACGACAGGTTCTTGCAAAAGTACCAACTTTCATTCAACCAGGTCAAACGTATAAGGTGAAAATAGAAGCGAATGGTCCGCATATTATAGTTCACGTGGACAGTCAAAAAGTCTTAGATATTATGGATGGTACTTTTGCAGAAGGTCACTTTGGACTCCATGTATTTGGCGGCTCCGCATCTTATCAGAACGTCAATTTGAGTAACGGTGAACATGCAAACCTCACCAAGTCCAGCCTTGTAAATGCCGCAACGCAGAAATCCATTTTCACAGCTAACCTTGTCAACGGGGAGCCGGTTGCCTTGCAGGATGCAAGTGCGGCTTCCGTCCAGAAGTGGGTATTTGTTCCGACAGGCGACAAAGCAGGTTCATATTCAATTCGTACTACGGCCGGTCAGACGCTTGATCTGGATATAGGGCAAAACAAACTTCAGCTATATCATTACTTAGGATATAACAACCAGCGTTGGGTCCTTCACCAAAACAAAGACGGATCCGTTCATATTACTTCAGCTCATCATCAAAAGGCATTAGAAGTATCGGAAGATGGGACCGAACTCTTCCTGAGTGAACTGAATCCATCACTTGATCGACAAAAATGGATATTAGCGAAATAATCAAGATATATTCCATGAAACATGCTGTAGCCTGTATTTGCAGGATGTGGACCCAATGTAGAAAAATGACGAATAAAGTGATTGTTAACTGACTTATTGTGAGATATTATGGGTCGAGTAAACGTTTACATCAATAATGAATTGAATATTAGCAGTGTTTGGCTGTTACTGGTAAAGCAGGCATGACCAAAATGATTTTGCATTTTCCTTATGTGAGTAGAGGAAAGCGTATCGTTTTGGTCTTTTTTATATCCAATTCAGAAATGGGGCAAAGGTATGGATTAGCGTAAGTTGGGACAAGAGATTACGGAATTGGTTGGAAAGAAGGATAATATCGCGGGGCTTACACACGATGCAATCCGTTAAGAGGAAGCCATTCTCGGCGTGGGAACTGCTATGACAATGCATGTATTGAGTCGTTCTTCTCCCACTTAAAGACGGAGAAGTTGTATTTGGAGAAGCCTCAAAATCTGGAGCAAGCAAGGAAACCCTCATTCAAATCACTCCTAATCTATAGGTACAAAAAGATGTACTATGTTCATATAAATTGCCCTCTTTGCAAACGAAACGATTACACTTAAGATTGGCTCAACAACCAAAACAAACAAAACCATTCAAATTTATTTAGCAAGCTAACTAATCTTAAGATGGCAAGGAGCAATTAATATGAGTACAGCAAATGAGCTAAGGCTTTCGATTTTGGAATTTGTTCATATCTATAACGGAACCACAGCTACGGAAAGTCTTCAGAATATGACGGAAATGGTTCAACTAGCAGAACAGTGGGGGTTCAACAGATCAGCTCACACTAGAACAATTCGAGTAGGTTCGGGAGGCGTTATGCTACCTAATCATAGTCCTTTGAAAGTAATGGAGAACTTTACGCTTCTCGAAGGATTGTATCCAGGGCGAGTTGACCTCGGGATTGGCCGAGCATCTGGTACGGATGCCAGAACGATGTGGGCATTATTAAGATCCCAGGCATTAATGGAGGTTAATGATTTTCCAGAGCAACTAGATACTCTGCTTTCCTTCTTTGCCCGTAACTTTAAAGAAAACCACCCATTTAGTCACATCCATCCTCCCGGAGATCGTTCAATGGTTCCAGATATGTTTATGCTGGGATCTAGTGAGGGTGGGTTACAATTTGCTTTGGAAAAAGGATTAGGATTTGTATTTGCAGCTCATTTGGCACCTCAACGGGCTATTCCCATGTTAAAAGCCTACCGTTCTAATTTTAAACCTTCATCTTATTTAGCTGAGCCCCAAAGTATGTTAGCGATGATCGTTATTACAGCTGAGACGGCAGAAGAGGCTAAATATATCGCAGGACCAGCGGAATTAATGTGGGCACAGATGAGCACAGGGACAATAAATCTTACTTTCCCTACACCGGAAGAAGCTAAAAGTCACAAATACACGCCTCATGAAGAGCTGGCTAGGGAACGTAACAAGGATCGCTTTGTCATTGGAAGTGTTGGACAGGTTGCGGAGCAACTTAGACAAATGGCGAAAGCAAGTTTAGTGGATGAAATCATGATTGCTGACTTCTATCCAAATCAAGAGAGTCGGAAGAAAGGGCATAAATTATTGGCTAAGGAATTAGGTGTTCTACAAGGAAAGTAACTGAACTCGTGAAAAGGAGATCATTCAATTATGGAAGAAAGAAAGCAGATCTTTATCCCATGAAAAAAGAGTTTTGGAGATTGTTGAAGGACTTTGGGACTCGTATGAAGATGATGCCTTTATACGTGATAAGGAACGTGGGGTATTTTATGACCCGCGTAAAATGCATCCGCTAGATTATACCGGGAATTACTTTTCCGTGGAGGGTCCCTTAAACATCAGTCGATCGAGGCAAGGAAGACCAGTGGTCTTTCAAGCGGGCACTTCACCGGAGTTCATGGATATTGCTGCACAGCATGCCGAAGTCATCATGGCACCAGGACATGATTTGGAATATCTCAAGGCATTCACTAATGAACTTAAACGTAAAGTTCAAAATCAAGGGCGTTCACCATATGACCTGATGATGATGCCTTCTCACAACCCGATCGTTGGTAGAACGGAACAAGAAGCCCTGGAAAAGCTAAGGGAAATTGAATCATGGATGCCTAAAGGTTATCGAATGCCGAAACCTGGAATGATAGGATCGGCAGAGCAGGTTGCCGAACAAATCGAACATTGGTATCGAGAAGGCATCATGGATATCTTGCTGATTAGACAAGATCAACCTGCAGGATTTAAGGACTTTATCCAATTGGTTGTTCCCATCTTGCAAGATAGAGGCATATTCCGTAAGGAATATGAGGACGACACACTTCGGGGAAATTTAGGTCTACCTTACCCAGAAAATAAATACACGAAGTAATAATATAAAAATTCGTTTAACAAGAGGAAAACAGATCAAAATGGCTAACAGAGTATGTGAAATATTAGATATTAAAAAGCCAATTATACAAGGACCCATGTCTTGGGTTACTAATGCCGAATTGGTTGCAGCAATAAGCAATGCGGTTGGATTAGTATTTCTAGGTCCAAATGCCGGTCAGGTTGATACAACTCGCTCACCTGAAAGAAGTGCGGAAAGAATGAGAACTGAAATACAAAAAAACAAATCTTTAACGAATAAGCCATTTGGAATTCCATTGATCGTGAATCGTGATTTAGCTTACACATGGCCACTTATAGAAACAGTTATTGACGAGAAAGTTCCTGTTGTTCTGGTGAATGATACACTGGATGAAAGAATCTTTAAACCATTAAAAGAAAACAATATGGAATTACACCAATTAAAGCGATTAGAACTGTAAAAGCAGTCATCAATGATTAAATGCAAGATTTTAAATAATTGCCTTGATAGACTTACCCTCACCAAGCAACCGATCATATGATCGGTTGCTTGGTTTATTATTAGTTAGAAAAACTCGATATGAAATAACTCTGACCTACTACGAACCAATCGGACCCTCTCGATCCCATATAAAATGTTTCATTGACTATTCAAAAAGAGAAGAGTAGATTTGGCTTTATGTAAAAAGGAAATAGTACAATATTAATCATATGTGAATTTCATCCATCATTATCGGAACTACATATAGGAAAGAGGCCCGTGCTATGCGCTTTATCCGAATATTAAATGACATCAGACTTAAAAGTAAGCTATCATTGATCTTTATAACCGTGGCCGTACTCCCACTTTTAATAAGTGGCATCTATCTAACAAGCAAGCTGAAAGAAGTCATGATCCTGAATGCCGCTGAACAAGCAGCTAATGACGTAGAGCGTGTTCAGAAAAGGACCGAGGAGGTGATCAATGCAGCCTTAGATATTTCCTATCAACTCTCCAATGATAACCAAATGAAATCTATAGCAAGCCGCAACTATGAAAGTTATAACGAAGTCATTCAAAGCTATCGTCAATACACAGGCATTCGGGATTATATGCGGCTTTATAAAGAGATAAAATCCATTCGGTTATATACGGCCAATCCGACAATGCTCAATAACTGGGAATTTATGCAGCCAGATGACCGAACGCAACAATCCGATTGGTACAGATCCGCATTGAGTCAAAAGGGGCTAGCAGGTTGGGGCTATATTGAAGATGAGCGTGATCAAAAAAAATATCTAAGTCTGGTGCGAAAAATTAACCTTGATGAGTTGAGAAATGAGAGTGTGTTGGTGATTAATGTGAATTCTGATTTGCTAAATTCTATTCTATCGCAAGAGACATTCTCAACGATGATCGTCGACAACAACAATAATATCGTGGCAGCCAACCGGCCCAATCTTTACGGTAAAAACCTTGCCTCTGTGCATGCTGGGAGCAATATGTTGTCTCAAACGGAGGGCAGCTACGAAGCTGTTATGGATGGGAAAAATTCGAAGGTGGTTATAGCAAACATAACTCCACAGAATAGTTGGAACGGACTACGTATCATTTCCGTTTTTACGGTGTCTGAAATTCTACATGATGCAAACGCTATCATTCGCTTGGCTACATTTGTTATAGGTGGATGTCTAATCATCGCAGTTTTGCTTGTTTATGTTTCGGCATCATTTATTGCGAGAAGACTGCTTCGACTTAGTAAGCACATGTCCCGAGTAGGTACGGTGTCCTGGGATACTTATCTTGACCTCGATGGAAAAGATGAAATCGGCCAACTCTCCAGACAATTCAATGATCTGGTTCATCGAATCAGTGAACTAATGTTAGAAGTGGAAGAAAGTAACCAGCAGAAACAGACACTATTGCAAAAACAAAATGATATTAAATTTAAGATGTTAGCGAGCCAGGTCAATCCCCACTTTTTGTTTAATACACTTGAGTCCATTCGAATGGAAGCACATCTTCGCGGGGAAGAGGGCTTGGCCCAAGCTGTGTGGCAGCTTAGCGTGTTGATCCGAAATAGTTTAGAGGTCGGAAGTCGCCAGATCCCACTTTCAGATGAGTTAAACATGGTTCGGTGTTACTTGGAACTTCAAAAATTCCGGTACGAAGACCGACTTCAATACATTATGGAAATCGACCCAACAAGCGAACACATTGAAATTCCCCCACTTATCATTCAACCTTTGGTTGAGAACTCGATACTCCATGGGTTGGATCGCAAAGAGGGTCCAACGTTGATCACTGTTCGAACGAAGGTTAACGATCAGGGGACGTTATTTGTAGAAATCCATGATGATGGTGCGGGTATTCCTCCAAAGAAAATGAATGAGATAAAAAAACAGTTAATGAACTCCGATGAAGCCGGGGATCGTATTGGGCTACGTAACGTGAACGACCGATTAGAACTTACCTACGGTATACGTTCAAGGCTTTCAATTGAAAGCAAAGAGGGCAGAGGCACCTGCATCACATTTTGTATTCCGAAGGAGGGAGGGGAACCTGATGTTCTCCGTGATCATTGTTGATGATGAACCCAAACTACGTTTGGGGTTGCAAACGTTAATACCTTGGAGGGAATTGGGATTTGAAGTGATTGGAACGGCAGCTGGTGGAAATGAGGCTCTCCGAATATTCGAAGAAACGATTCCCGACGTATTGTTGGTTGATATACGTATGCCAGGCATGGACGGATTGGAACTCCTTCAGCAGATCCGTCACCGTGGCTGGATCAGTCATGTCATTATACTCAGTGGTTACGCCGATTTTGAGTACGCGCGGCAAGCTCTTCAATTCGGTGTTGAAGCATATCTACTCAAACCTGTAAACAAGGAAGAACTTTCAGCATCATTTCGAAAGATTCATGAACAGCTCTCAAACGTGCAGAAAAAAAATATGTTACAAAAAACGAATACACCGGAATGGATACTTTATTCTCTACTAACCGGTAATCATGCTTCAGAGGATTCCACTTTGAGTAAGTGGTCAGACTCATTTGAAATCAGCTGGACTACGTATCAGGTCGTTTTAATCGGGTTCTCAGGTTCAGATCCAGAAGAAAGCGAACAAATTCAGAATTTCAAAAATGTAGTCAGCAGAACCTACGCTTCGGAACGTCAAGGGTTCGTTTTATATTTTGCACCATACATTGTTTTATTGCTAAGTAACTCTCCTGTTAGCGAATTGGGATGGACCGAGCTTCACAAGAATCTCCAGCTCTTATCAGGTGAGCTTCGATTTGAGATGGACGTAGCAGTAGGGCAGCCCGTGCGGTCTCTTGAGGAAGTTGTTCATTCGTTTAGAACAGCAAAATCCCTTTTGGAGCGTAGTTTTTTCTATGACAGAGGAAGGCTTCTCACTGAGGAAACACCAGAAAGCTATCGACAGGAAACTGTCCATTCTTCAGTATTATCTATGTCAAATAAAGAGGAAGAAGCTTTCAGGTTGCATTATCTGGTCGATGTTGGGCATGCAAGTGCAATCTCGTCATTTTTGAACGAAATAGCATTACAACAAGTAGCTAATCAGGCTGATGAAAAGGAGATCCGTGACCGTTTCTTCTATCTTGCTAATGAAACAGTTCGAAAAATTCATTCCCGTGTCTGGTCTTTAAGCGATTATCCAGGAGACCCGGCCCAATTCCTTGCTGAAGTATATCATTCCCGATATATTCAGGATCTCGTCGACCGTATTTCTGTTGTTATGGAGAGGCTCGCTCGATGCGCAGATTACAATAGTAAAGACAATGAAATGAAGCGATTGCTGGATTATATAGATCGGCACTATGGGGATAACCTAAGATTAGAAATGCTTGCCATATTGTTTAACTACAGTAGTTCCTATCTGGGCCAACTCTTCAAAAGTTACACAGGGGAATATTTCAACGCCTATCTTGATCGGATACGGATTCAGAAAGCGAAAGAATTACTGGCTCAGGATATGAAGGTTTACGAAGTTGCTGAAAGGGTAGGATATTCAAACGTCAATTATTTCTACACCAAATTCAAGAAGTTAGAAGGGGAGTCGCCTTCTTTTTATCAAAAAAAAGAATAACCTTAAACCATGCTCCTCTACTAACGGAAGTAACGAACAGTAGGGGAGTTTTTTAATTCCCTTATGAAAAGAAATGTATTTTCTGAAAATACAAAGGATTTTAGAATGAAATGATTTAAGATTTGTGATATGTCCGAGAGCCTCCTCAGCCAATATAGTTGATACGAAAGGAGGGACCATCACAATTGAAAGCGATAACAGGAATGTAATGAACGGAGGGGAGGCATAAAATGAAGACTAAATCAGGTTCAATGATAAGGTATGCAGCGTCAAATAAAACCTATTTAATGTTAGGATCGGCCTTTTTCTTTTTGGGCATTATCATGTCGAGTTTCACTCATTCCAGGGTGGAAGCAGCCATTACGGTACCCGGATTTGTTGTTGAACCTAATCAAACACAAGCATTAATAGTAACATTTAAAGATGCTCAGCTAGAAGGCTACGGGATTGAGAAACGGGACGGGACAACTGCCAAAACAATGGACAAGTTATATGGTGGCAAAGGTTACATTTCTTATTTTTTCGAAGAGGATAATTCAGCTAAAGGAAGCGCTGCGTTCAAGGTTGAAGCACCGGAAGATGGCCTGTATGAGTTGAGCTTGGGATATTACATTCCTGAAGGGAATGGGGACAAAACGACCTCTATTCAAGTGAATGGTTCAGGTGCTGGTGAATTGACGCTAAATGCTCCCAACCCAGGGCAGGTCCGCGCTGAAAAAAAGGTGACAAAAGTGCTTCTGAACCAAGGCAGCAACTCCATCCAAATCTTACGGGGGTGGGGATACTATGGTATTGAGTATATCAAGCTCAAACGTGTAGATCCCAATATATCCAAACAGCAAATAAAGATGCATACCTTGAGTAATTCCAAAGCAACTCCGCAAACGAAAGCACTCTTAGATTTTATGACCAGTCAGTATGGAAAGAAAATAATTTCAGGACAGCAAACACTGGAAGATGCGAAGTGGATCTACAAGCAGACAGGAAAATCCCCTGCGCTGGTTTCCAGTGATTTGATGGATTATTCTCCATCCCGTGTTGAAAATGGAAGCACCTCAAACGAGGTGGAGAAGATGATTGAATGGTATGAACGTGGAGGAATAGTATCATTAAGCTGGCATTGGAATGCGCCGAAGGGAATAGGCGGCAACGAACCGGGCCACGAATGGTGGCGAGGTTTTAATACCGAGTTCACGACCTTCGATGTAGAATATGCCCTGAATCATCCGGGATCGGAAGATTACAAGCTTTTAATTCGAGACATTGATGCGATCGCTGTTCAGTTGAAGCGATTACAGGATCATAACATTCCCGTACTTTGGAGACCACTGCACGAAGCAGAGGGCGGCTGGTTTTGGTGGGGAGCCAAAGGTCCTGAACCTGCCAAAAAATTATATAGACTAATGTACCAACGTTTGACCGATCACCATCAGTTAAACAATCTCATTTGGGTTTGGAACTCTGTGAAGGAGGAGTGGTACCCGGGCGATGATATAGTCGACATTGTGAGTGTCGACGTTTACAATCCAGCGGGCGATCATAGCCCGAACATTGCCAAGTATGATGAACTCTTGTTTTTGGGCAAGCACAAAAAGCTTGTAGCGCTTGCAGAAAACGGCCCTATTCCGGATCCTGATCTGCTGAAGACTTACGGCGCACATTGGAGCTTTTTTAATACCTGGACTGGAGATTATCTACGCGACGGAAAAACGAATACAAAGGAATATTTGAAAAAGGTATACAATCATGAAAACGTTCTTACGCTAGATGAACTTCCCAAAGGATTGTATGAAAGTCCCTAAATTGAGAAGCGATACATTTTAGTATGGAACAGAAACAATCTAATTTAACAGGAGTGAATCATGTAATGGCTATTTATATAAACGAGTCACAGCATATTTTTCATCTGCAATCCCGCGTAACCAGTTATGTTATTCAAATCATAGACGGCTATCCGTTACTGGTATATTGGGGACAAAGATTGTCCGAGAAAGGAAACCTTGAAAAACTTGTACCAGGTCTGGAAAAAACGGAGCTAGGCTCCATGCCTCATGAATATCCGCAATATGGAACAGGTGACTTCAGATCGCCTGCCTATCAAGTTCTACTTGAAGACGGGAGCCGCATTACAGAGCTAAGCTTCAAAGGGTACTCAACCGGCGCTGGTAAACCAGCACTTGATGGTCTGCCGTATGTGTATACGGAAACAGACCATGAAGCAGATACCTTGGAGCTGGAACTGGAGGATGCGTATGCAGGAATCACCGTTCTTCTGAAATATTGCATCTTCAGGGATGGAGCTATTACCAGGTCAGTTCATTTTAAGAACAACGGTCAACGCACGATCAAACTTTTACGTGCGCTTAGTGCCAATGTTGATTTGTATGGCAAGAGCCATTATGAATTGTTATACCTTGCGGGTCATTGGGCACGTGAGGCGCATCTTCAACGCAGGCCCCTGGGCCCCGGAGGTACTAGTCTCGGGAGCAGACGTGGAATGAGTAGTCATCAGCACAATCCTTTTGCGGCTGTCGTTAGCCCGGGAGCCGATGAGGATCATGGGGAGGTTTTTGCAGTAAATCTGGTGTATAGCGGTAATTTTCATGCCGAAGCTGAAGTGGATGCTTTTGGTGTCGTTCGTTTGGGCATTGGCCTGAATCCATTTGATTTTGGTTGGCTGCTTCCTCCTGGCCAATCCTTCCAAACTCCTGAGGCTGTATTGGTATATTCAAATGAAGGGATCGGAGGCATGTCCCGAATCTATCATCGACTCTACCGGAACCGTTTATGCCGCGGCGTGCATAGGGACAAGGAGCGACCGATTCTCGTGAACAATTGGGAGGCAACTTATTTTAATTTCACTGCAGAAAAGATTGAAGCGATTGCCGAGGCAGGCTCTCAACTGGGGATTGAACTGTTGGTGCTTGATGACGGCTGGTTTGGCAAACGTGACAGCGACAATAGTTCGCTCGGAGACTGGGTTGAAGATCGGAGAAAGCTTCCTAACGGCTTGCGTGATTTGGCAGAGCGGATTGAACGCCAAGGCTTGCAATTCGGATTGTGGTTTGAACCTGAAATGATCTCACCCGACAGTGATCTGTACCGGAAGCACCCCGACTGGTGCCTGCACGTTGAAGGCCGTCGCCGGACGGAAGCCCGCTGGCAATTGGTATTGGATCTTTCACGGCCGGAAGTCCGTGATTATTTGTATGATGCACTGGCTGAAATCTTCACCAACGTACCTGTTTCTTATGTAAAATGGGACATGAACCGCGCGTTGACCGAAATTGGTTCCGCAACGGCTTTACCCGAGAATCAACAGGAGATTGCACATCGGTACGTGCTTGGGCTCTATGAACTTTTGAATAAACTGACGACTGCATTTCCGGAAATTTTATTCGAAAGTTGTTCCAGCGGTGGAGGTCGGTTTGATCCCGGAATGCTGTACTACATGCCGCAGACTTGGACAAGTGACAACACGGATGCCGTGGAACGCTTAAAAATACAATACGGGACCAGTTTGGTATATCCCGTCAGTACCATCGGAGCTCATGTCTCCGCGGTGCCGAACCATCAAGTCCACCGTGATACCTCACTTAAATTCAGAGGTGACGTTGCGATGTCGGGGAACTTTGGCTATGAACTTGATCTGACCAAATTCACGGATGCCGAAAAAATCCAGGTGAAAGAACAGGTTGCCATGTACAAAGAACATCGTTCTCTCATACAACAGGGTGATCTATTTAGACTTCGGAGTCCTTTTCAAGGCAATGAAACATCCTGGATGTTCGTTTCGGACAATCGATGCGAAGCTATTGTATTTTACTTTCGAGTTTTAGCCAAGCCCACTCCTGCTGCTGATGTACTTCAGCTCAAAGGATTGGATCATTCGTATACTTATGAAGTGACTGGAGAGAGTGGACACATGGGAACTTTCGGCGGGGATCGTTTAATGCAAGCAGGCTTGATGATCCCTCCCCTTACAGGAGATTATACCAGTGCATGGTTCAAGTTGAGCGCTACTTAATAAATATGACGATAATAAAAATTCTCTGCATTGGTTTAATGCAGAGGATTTTTATTATACCAACTTATGAAAACAAAATTGTTTTTTCTGAAAACAGTATAGATTATTGAATGAAATCCTACTAGATCTCCGATATGTCGCCAATATAATAATCGTTTTATGATGAGAGAGGAAAGGGGGGAATGAAATGAAAGCGATAACAGAAGAGAGAAGGTTCCGCACACGCAAACAAAAAAATTCGCAAAAGTGGAAAGTCTTTAAGAATCAAAAATATCTGTACATGATGTCATTTCCGTTTGTGATTTGGGTGTTTGTATTTCAGTATTTGCCTCTGTGGGGATGGACGATGGCATTTCAAAACTACAGACCAGGCAAAGGTTTTTTCGATCAAAAATGGGTTGGATTCGATCATTTCCAAGCACTGTTTCAGGATGAGCATTTCTATTTGGTGCTAAGAAATACGCTGGCAATGAGCCTTATGGGACTTGTGGCTGGGTTCGTGTTTCCTGTATTGTTCGCAGTGGTTCTAAACGAGGTACGGGTTCAGTTTATGAAGCGTTTCGTACAGACTGTTTCTTACCTGCCTCACTTCGTGTCTTGGGTCGTGGCCGCCGGGATCGTCATCAAAATGCTGTCAACCGACGGAGGCGCGATAAACGACTTGCTCTTGGGGCTGAATTTGATTGACCAACCGATACAATTTATGGCCAAGGGTCAACTGTTCTGGGGAATAGTGACCGGAGCCGATGTTTGGAAGGAGACAGGGTGGAACGCCATTATCTATTTGGCTGCCATTTCGGGGATTGGTCCTGAACTGTATGAGGCCGCAAGGGTAGACGGCGCCAGTCGTATGAGACAAATATGGCATATTACACTCCCTGGCATCAGGCCAACAATCATCGTACTGTTTATTATGTCGATTGGCCACCTCGTAGGAATCGGATTTGAAAAGCAATTCTTGCTTGGTAATCACATGGTTAGCGATTATTCCGAAGTGTTGGATCTGTATGCGTTGAACTACGGTTTATCCATGGGGAGATATTCTTTCGGTACCGCTATTAGTATCTTTAACTCGGTCATCAGCGTGATTTTGCTGTTCGTCGTGAATGGACTCTTTAAAAAATTCGCTAACGAAAGCATTATGTAAGGAGGAGGAACAGACATGGAAGCATCCGAGCCGACAACTTCTTCCGTCACACCCAAACGACCGAAGATAGGCGCAAAATCTCCCCAAGACTTGATATTTGACACCTTTGTTTATGTTTTCATCGGAGTCGTTACGATCGCGACGCTATATCCCTTTTTGAATGTGCTCGCCATTTCATTCAACGATTCCGTAGATACTGTTCGAGGCGGTATTTCTATTTTCCCTAGACAATTCACTCTTGAAAATTATAAGCTCATCTTTAGTTATGAGGGGTTGATCACGGGATTCAAAATATCGGTGCTTCGAACTCTAATAGGAACCCTGGCAGGTCTGGTAAGCGGTTCGATGGTTGCTTATACACTTGCTCGTAGAGAGTTTCAGGGAAGACGATTTGTTTCCGTATTTCTGGCGATCACAATGTATGTATCGGGCGGTTTGATTCCTAGTTTTATCTTGATCAAGAATCTGGATCTGATCAATACGTTCGCAGTTTATATTTTGCCAGGACTCGTAAGCGCCTTCAATATATTCATCATCCGTTCGTTCATTGATGGAATTCCTTATGCTCTGCAAGAATCGGCCAAGCTTGATGGGGCAAACGATTTCACCATTTACTGGCGTGTCATACTACCGCTCACCAAGCCTGCACTTGCAACCGTAGCCTTGTTCCTTGCTGTCGGCCAATGGAATTCCTGGTTTGATACGTACCTTTATAATGGTTCCAATGACTCCCTGACCACCTTGCAGTATGAGCTCATGAAAGTGCTTCAGAGTACCACCACAAACTCGAACAATATACGTGGGGAAAACATGTCTCAATTGATGTCACAAGTGTCTCCTGACGCTGTCAAAATGGCGATTACCATCATCGCAACTGTGCCTATTCTCATTGTGTACCCATTCTTGCAAAAGTACTTTGTAAAAGGCATGACACTAGGTGCGGTCAAAAGCTGATGAGACTCTAACCGTAAATGACTTTGTATCCTTAAATTATCTGAGACATGGGGAGTGTTGTTTTTATGAGAAAGCGAACCCGAAAAACAGCAGTAACACTACTTTCAGCTGGTCTGTTGCTCAGTCAACTCGCAGCCTGCAGTGGAAGTGGTGGCGGAGAATCAGCAAGTGAAAACGGCTCGAGTCCTATCAAGCTTACTTATTTTTCAGAAGATGGAAGTCCTAACTGGAACAATATGAATGACCGTATAGGAAAAGTCATCACAGAGAAAACAGGTGTCGTTTTGGATGCTGAATTCGCGGTGGGGGACCCTGTGCAAAAGGTATCCATCATGGCTGCCACCGGTGAAGTTCCCGATCTCATAGCTGCTAAGGCGGATCTTGGCAAGCTAGTGGATGTAGGTGCAGTTCTTGATCTGACGGACTTGATTGAAGAACATGCCCCTAATATTAAAAAGATGCTTGGCGATAAGATTGTTCGTGCCAAATATAGCTTGGAGGATCAAGCCATCTATGCCATTCCGACTTGGTCTGCTATCGATGAACGTAAATTCAAAGCCGACGGCGGCTTCCAACTTCAACATCGTGTTGTAAAAGAAGCTGGTTATCCTGAAATTCGTACGGTAAAGGACTATGAGAAGGTCCTTACAGACTATATAGCTAAACACCCAACAGATGATAACGGCAACAAAAATATCGGACTAACCATTAATGCGGATGACTGGCATATGTATCAGGTGACGAACATGGGATTTTTTACGACAGGTGCACCGGATGATGGAGAATACTATGTGGATCAAGAAACTTTTGATGTAACCTATCATTTCCGCCGTTCAGAGGAAAGAGAATATTTCCGTTGGTTGAACCATATGAACGATATAGGTTTATTGGATAAGGAAAGTTTTGTCCAAAAGACGGATCAATTCAAATCCAAGGTTTCATCTGGACGTGTGCTTGGGCTAATCGATCCTGCATGGGACTATGGAGATGCTCAACAGGCATTGAAGGCATCTGGGAAATTTGACCAGACTTACGGTCATTATCCAGTCACGTTGTCTAAGGATTATAAGGATACAAATTTCTGGTCCGCTGGTTTTGACGGAGGATACGGTATTGCAATCTCCAGCGAATGCAAGGATCCTGTAGCTGCGATTAAATTTTTGGATTACCTGGCTTCTGAAGAAGGACAGATTCTGATGAACTGGGGGATCGAGGGACAAGATTACGTTGTAGAGAATGGAAAAAGAACTGTACCGAAGGATGTTCAAGAAAAGATGGACAAAGAAGGTAGTGCTTACATGAAGGAATCGGGTCTCGGCCTGTATTGGAACCTATCGGTTCATTATGGTGACGGAATTAAGGACTCAACAGGCAATTATTATACGAAAACGAACAGTGACCTTTTAACGGCGACTTACAGTGCACCCGAAAAAGATGCTTTGGCTGCTTACAAAGTCGAGCATTGGAGAGATCTTTTCCCGAAAGAAGAAGAGTTTCCTGAAAGAAAAGCCGGGGCAGTTTACAATATTGCCTTGCCAAGCGATAGCCAGGCGACAATATTAATGGCCAAAATGAAGGATATCACATGGAAACGAATTCCCGAAGCTGTAATGGCCAAACCGGAAAATTTTGATAAAGTCTGGGATGAGTACATGGCTGAATTGGAAAAGGCTGGAGTGGAAGAGATGGAAGAGGCTTTTGGTCAATATGTGAAAGACCGTGTTAAACTGTGGAGCGGTCAATAAGCATTCAATTGAGAATAGACAGAAAGGCAGGATACGATGAAATCGATACCTTGCAATCCTAATGCATCGGAAGAAGTACGTTCTGTGCTCAACTATTTCCACGAGATTCAAGGGAGTGGCATCATTACGGGACAGCACACCCAAACCATGGTGCAAGAGGAATTAAACTACATCTATCAAGTAACAGGGAAGCGGCCGGCACTATGCGGATTCGAGCTTCTTGGGTATTCTCCAAACATTAATTATGACGATAGTGGCGAAGAGTGTTTGCTGGAAATCGCTGAAAACCAGGATACGCTGCAAAAAGCCTGGGAGTGGACGGAGAACAACAGAGGCTTGCTTACGTTCACATGGCATTGGTTTTCACCGCTTGGCGGACGGGATAAAAGCTTCTATTCGGAGCATACAAATTTTAACGTAAGTAAAGCGATTACGGAAGGAACCAAAGAATATGAAGCGCTCTTGTCCGATATGGACCATATGGCCAATATCCTCCGGGAATTTTGCGACAAACGTATTCCGATCTTGTGGAGACCATTTCATGAAGCGGAAGGCACTTGGTTCTGGTGGGGCAGTCAAGGCCCGGAAATCGCAAAACAATTGTACCGTATCATGTATGAGAGGTATACCCATTACCATAATCTAAATAATTTAATTTGGGTGTGGAACTCACCGTTGGTCGAAGGTTACGTTGGGGATGACGTGGTTGACATTATTTCCAGGGATATGTATCCCCCAGCTCACCAACATACTGATTTACGGAAGGAATATGATGAACTGGTTGGTGTTACACGAACTCCAAAACTTGCTGCTATCGGGGAGATTGGTCCGATTCCGAGTATTAGAAGCTTGTCCACCTCGCGCATCCCGTGGCTGTGGTTTATGACATGGTCTCAGGATTTTGGTAGGACGGAGAAGTTTACGACAAATGAGGAGCTGCGCAGCGCCTATCACTGTGACTATGCTATAACATTGGACAAGCTACCAAAGCTATATTAAATATTCAAAAACACCTCTTGGCAGCCGATCAGGCGTGAAACGAAGGAAAAGGAACGCATGTTTGAGTGTGTGTCGTGAGACTAACGAAAAATAAGGGCGGAGTATATCCGTCCTTATTTTATTTTTACGGCTTTAGAAGGTCATATGATGCCCGATCATGTCCACATGCTGGTAGCGATTCCAACGAAGAGTGCAGTCTCAATAAAAGATAATCCGTTCAAGGCAGGTCTCTGTCCTGGATTGTAGGGTGATGTTGCAATGCCAGAGAATATAGTTGATAAGCATTATCATTCATGATATATTGTTCACTAGTAAACTAAATATAAGAGTTTATTTAGAAAAACCCTATTATTTAAATGATATTTTTGTTTATAGGTAAATAAGGAGCGATCAAAGAATGATCTCAAAAGATCGAACAAAACAGTTGCTTTATGACCAATTTATTCGTTTTTTACATGTGTATGAGAACCACAAGGATACAGAAATCGAGCATTTCCTAAGTATCGCCCAGCGAGAAAGCATCGAGAAAATCCCTCAGCATTTGACCGCGGTTCATATGATAGATTGCATAGGCAAGCATGAGCCTATTAACAACACGGGTATTGCTGAGGCGATGAATTTGTCCAAAGCAAGTATCACCAAAATTGGAAACAAACTGCTCGAGGAAGGATTCGTCAAACGTACGAAAATGAACGACAACAAAAAGGAGAGCTATTTCCGGTTGTCACCGCAAGGCAAAAAAATCTTTGAACTGCATGAACGTCTGCATATACATGAGGCTGAGCGCTTCTATCGTACTCTCGACAAATACTCGGAAACGGAGCTGAAAATAATCCATCAATTTCTTCAAGACAGCAGTATGAATATTGAATCCAGATAGAACAAAGGAGAGTGAAGCATTTGAGTCTGGCGGAATTGATCAGGGAGCGCAGGAGTATTCGTAAATGTAACTCTACGCCGGTGGACCAGGAGTTAATTGTAGCATTACTGCGTAAGGCTATAAGGCTTCAACCATCTGTTGAGTCTGGCTCGTGGCGTGTAGTATATGCCGGAACTCCAGAAGCTCGCAAACGGTTGGTGGACTGCATGCTGGAACAGATGTCACAAAGCAAGCTCGGCAAGTTGATTCCAGGGAAACTTCTGGATGTTTTTAAAAAGAGATTTACCGATATTCCTGCCCACGTCATTGTTATGTCGACTGTAGGACCGAATCGTCTGACCAATGACCGCAATTATGCGGCTGCCAGCGGGGTGATGCAGAGCTTCCAACTGTTGGGCTGGGAACGAGGGTTAGGAATGTTATGGGATACAGAGTCCATGATTCAGCATGAAGCGTTCTTCAATGGAATTGGCTTACGTGAGGATGAAAGATTTGTTGGTATTCTTCATATAGGATATTACGACAAAGCGCCAAGAAGTCGGAAAAGAACACCAGCCGAGCAGAAATGGACCGTATTGCGAGGACAGTCTACATAGAAGAGGAGGATATAAAATGAAATTGTCAGATCTGGAAGGAGTCATGGGCGGTCCGAGTGAGTTTTTGGAACAACCGGTATCGCACGACCTCATCCTTGAATTGCTTAATCATGCCGTATGGGCGCCAAATGATGGACTCCGAGAGCCGTGGCGATTTATCTTTGCCGATAACCGGTATGGGGACTTCATGCAGGGATTACAGGAGCCTGCCCCTGCATATCTTCTGGTCTTGGTGAAAGAAGAGGCGGATCAATATAAGCGGGAAGAGGACTTTGCAGCTGTCTGCTGCCTAATTCAGAATTTCCGCTTGCTGGCTCATGAGCAAAGTCTGGGTGTGCGCTGTACCTTGCATGACTGGATGTACGATTCGAGCCGTACTGAAATGTTTGGTGTACTGAATAACGAGCGCATTGCTGCGGTTCTGGAATTGGGATACGGTGCAAATCAGTGGAAAGGAAATACGGAGTTGCCTGAGACTCAACTTCATTTTGAACTGCTGTAGAGTGGAGATCAATTTTTATTGCACCAAAACATCATAACTGATTGAGCTTGCTTTCAGGCTCCTCACCATTTTCTACACGTTTTATATTCTTTATAAAGAAATCATATCTTGTTTTATGAAATTTCCGACCATCAGGCATTCCCGCTGTATGGGGAGTAAGTACCACATTACCCAGATTCCGGAGTTCACTATCAATAGGAAGCGGTTCAGATTCAAACACATCGAGGCATGCGCCTGAAATATCCCCGTTTTTTAATGCATCAATCAAGTCTCTTTCATTGACAATGCCGCCGCGGGCTGTATTGATAAAAAGAGCGGTATTTTTCATTTTTTTGAATGTCGCTTTGTTAATCAGCTGTTTGGTTTGTTCATTCAAGGGTACATGTACACTAACTATGTCCGATGTGCTTACAAGAGTATCAAAATCCGTCTTTTTCACAAAATCGTCCGATTGTACAGTGGCATTTCTCGCATACGCCAGTACATTCATATCAAAAACCCTGCAAAACGCAGCAACTTTTTTTCCAATAGCACCCAAACCGATAATTCCAATCGTTTTGCCCTTTAACTCATTCCCTGTATAGTCCAATTGATTTTCATCCATCTTATTTTTCATGAAAGTATCAAGAGACGGTATGTTTTTATAATAAGACAATAACAGTGCCATGACGTGCTCGGCCACTGCCTGTGCATTCACTCCTGCAGCATTGGCCACCCAAATGCCGCGCTGTGTACAGGCAGGGACATCCACATTATCAAATCCTGCACCCGTCTGTACCAATTTTAATTTTTTTGCGTTAGAAAGCAGGCTGTGATCCACTTTAATATGTTCAGGAATGATTACCTGGCAATCTTCAATATGATGCAGCATTTCTTTTCCGGGCGGAACAATTACAACGTTCCAGTCTTGCGGAAAACTCCCTGCAATATTGGATTTTGAGGTCTCGCTAAAATAGCCAACGATGAGAATCTTCATTGCTAAACCACCTTTCATAAGCTATACCATTTTTCAAATAAAACCGTTGATGCTCGTCATTCTATCCTTTTAATACAATTTTATCAAGAAAATTTCATTACGTTCTATTGAACCGGAATGGAAAAGAATCTCGATAAACAATATACTAGCTATATAGTTTTTTTGTTGAGGAGAATATCAAATGGATGAAATCGATGAGTCAAAACAAATTGTATTACAAATCGGCGGTGCATTAAAAAAGTATAGAAAAGAAAAAAACATGACCTTAGACGACTTATCAGAATTAACGGGTGTAAGCAAACTTACTCTGGGGAATATCGAACGTGGTGAAACAAATCCAACTTTGGCCATCATATGGAAAATTTCAAAAGGAATATCTTTACCGCTATTGGCTTTGTTCACATCAGAGAAACCCGTTAGTTTGTATCGAGCAGGGGAGGGACTGCGGTTTTCTAATGATGAAAAAAATTGGATCATTGAACCCGTCTTTAAAAGCAACGATATTGAAATGTGTCGGGCATACTTACAGCCAAATAGCTCGTATTATCCTGAAGGTCATCATGTGAATACAACTGAAATTGCCACAGTAATGACGGGTTCCATTGAGTTACAAGTCAATGGAGAGATGTACACATTGAATCAATATGATACGATCAGTTTTCGTGCAGATTATCCCCACGCTTATACCAATCATACGAATAACGAAACAGTGCTCCATATATCCTTAAAGTATGGCTTCTAAAAGCCGAAAATCCACTTATTAAATGCAACTCCGAATTCCATGACGGGAATTCAGAGTTGTATTTTTTTAATCAATTTTAGTATATTATAAAATAATTATTGTTTATAAAAGTATATTATAATATACTTTTATTATTCGCGCGGATGTTATAGTAAAGTTTTTCAGCCAACAAGAAGCAAATATAAGACGTAAGAATTCAGGAAGGAGAAATGAAGAATGCCGAATAAACAAAATAAAAAATTCGTGCCATCCTCTGTAGCGCTGATCATTCTCGGCATTATTGTTATTGCAGCTAATTTACGTACTCCCTTAACCTCAGTTGGTCCTTTAGTAGGTTTTATAAGGGATGACGTTCATATTTCAAATACATTAGCAGGCCTGATCACAACGGTACCCTTGCTTGCCTTTGCTGTGTTATCACCTCTTGTACCAAAATTAGGACGGAGGTATGGGGTTGAGCGTATCATTTTGATTGCCCTAATCTTTCTGACTGTTGGTATTGTAATACGATCTTTATCTGGCGCAGTTAATCTGTTTATTGGAACAGCGATTCTTGGATTCGCCATTGCCATATGTAATGTATTATTGCCAAGTATAATCAAAAGGGATTTCCCAAATAACATTGGTTCCATGACAGGAGTTTACTCCATTTCAATGAATTTATGTGGAGCAATCGCATCGGGAATCAGTGTACCGCTAGCCATGAACGCAGGGCTAAAATGGCAGGGAGCATTGGGAATATGGGGGATTCTCAGCTTTGTATCTATCCTCTGTTGGTTACCCCAATTAAGAACTCAAACGAAGCAAACAGCCACGACAAGTCAACAAATGGTAAGCAACGATGTGAATGTTTGGCGATCCCCGCTTGCTTGGCAAGTAACCTTGTTCATGGGTATACAGTCTATGGTTTTCTATGTATTGATCGCATGGTTGCCTGAAATTTTAAAGCAGCAAGGAATTGACTCTAACCAATCTGGATGGTACCTCTCGATCATGCAGTTAGCGATGCTTCCATTTACCTTTATTATCCCTGTTATTGCCGGGCGTATGTCTAACCAACGTTTGTTAGTGGTTATCACAACCATTTTACTTTTGACGGGGACGCTCGGACTTCTTTACGGAAGTTCTAATGTCATTCTGTTGTGGATCGTCATACTCGGAATTGGTGGAGGCTTCGCCTTTAGTTTAGCCATGATGTTTTTCGGGTTACGGACTGAAAATGCGCATCAAGCAGCAGAACTATCTGGCATGGCCCAATCGATCGGATATCTTCTTGCCGCAATCGGTCCAGCCCTTATAGGATATCTGCATGATGCAACAAATAGTTGGCACCTGCCACTTTTCATTCTTCTTGGGGTTTCCGTGTTACTATTTATAGTTGGTATAGGAGCAGCAAGTAATCGTGTTGTAGGTAGTCGAAATGATTACGAATTGCCACGGAAAGGATGATAACTATGTGTGACAAAATTATGGTGACCATTGATAATACCATGAAATAAGATATAAAAGGTACCTGCCTTAAGACAGGTACCATCTCTAAAGAAATCAAGTATACATTACCTGCCGGGAATTTCATTCAGCGAGTGTTCTTGTTCTTCCAGCAGTCGTTTCAGTTTTTGGCGCTGCCGTTTTTCTTTCTGACGGCGCTCTCTGTCCTCAGCTTGCAGAGCCTTGAGCAGGGAGAAACACATACCAATAAGAACAACAGCGAACGGCAGTGCGGCCACAATGGAGGCCGTCTGTAGACCGTTCAACCCCCCGCTGATCAGTAGCACTACCGCGATGGCGGACTGCATGATTCCCCAGGTTAATTTCACTCTCGTACTCGGGTCCAGCTTGCCATCTGAAGACAGCATACCCAGCACAAAGGTAGCCGAATCAGCCGACGTAATAAAGAAGGTCATGATCAGAAGTGTAGCGATGAATGCTATGATCGTACCCAAAGGCAGCTGCTCAAGTGTAAGGAATAAAGCGGTTGTTGTATCTTCTTTGACGGCCTCCGCCAAATGGGCGGCATTAAACAATTCGAGGTGAAGTCCTGTTCCGCCAAAGACGGAGAACCAGATAAATCCGAACAGACTTGGAAAAACCATGACGTAAATTACAAACTCCTTTATGGTTCTTCCTCGGGATACCCTTGCGATAAAAGTACCGACAAAGGGAGCCCATGCGATCCACCATGCCCAGTAAAATAACGTCCATGCTCCAATCCAGGTTTCTTTGGAGAACGGTGTCAGTCTCAAACTCATGTTAATAATATTCTGCATGTAACTGCCCAAGGTTGTCGTGAATGTGTCAAATATAAAAGAAGTCGGTCCAGTCACCAATACAAACACCATCAATAGCACAGCTATAACGAGATTGGTGTTGCTCAGAATCTTAATACCTTTATCCAGACCAGAGGTTGCCGAGATCAAAAACAGTACGGTTACAATTGAGATAATGACAATCTGGGACAGCGTCGAGTTTGGAATACCGAATAAGTAATTCAGACCCCCACCGATCTGAAGCGCACCCAATCCAAGAGAGGTTGCAACACCGAAGATCGTTGCAATGACTGCAAGAATATCAATGATCTTACCAAGCCAGCCTGCAGCAAGACGTTCACCGATCAGCGGAATAAAGGTGGAACTGATCAGTCCTTTGTAGCCTTTCCGGAACTGGAAGTAAGCGAGCGCCAAGCCGATGACGGTATAGATAGCCCAAGGATGAAGCCCCCAGTGGAAAAAGGAATAACGCATTGAAAGTCTTGCTGCTTGCGTTGTTTCGGGTACCGCGCCCTCCGGTGCAGATAAATAGTGGGACAGCGGTTCAGCAACTCCCCAGAAAACCAGCCCAATGCCCATACCAGCGCTAAACAGCATGGACAGCCAGGAAACCGTAGAATATTCCGGCTCATCATCGTCATCCCCCAGCCTAATACCGCCAAATCGGCTGAACGCCAGATAGAAAGCAAAGATCAGGAAGAACAGTGTCGCTAGCAAATAAAACCAGCCAAAATTCTGAATAGAGAAGTTGTAGGCAACATTAGCCACATCCGCCAGCTGAGCAGGAGCGACGGCTCCCCATATTGCAAACAGTACAACGATGATAATTGTGATTGTAAATACCATGATGAGACCTCCATTATGTAAGCTTCAGCCAACTGTTCCTTAGTATGTGCTAGTCCGACTTGTAATATTTCGGAAAGCTAGCTGTTGATAATTTAAAACAAACCGCCGTGTAATGAAACACCCGTCGGTTTATTCGTTCCCTTTTTAGATATGATAGGGTGATAGGGATGAGAAGACTTGAGTCTGGTAAGTCAGTAAACAACGAATTATTTTCTGATATTGTGAGGTATGAACACGAAACGATAAGCGGAACGACTATAATAAACTCGAATGTTGGTTCACCAATATTTTGGAGCTGTAACCTGCAACATATTATATTTGATACCTGCGATCTTACAAATGCGAATTTTCCTCCTGCGATATGAGAGGGATGACATTGGAGAATGCTACGTTTATCGACTGTACTTTTTATAAATGTAGATTCAATGACCGGGTTTTACAAGCGGCGAATATCGTCAATTGTTCCTTTACCGGCAAGCTAGTGGATAATACGTTTGAGGGAATTGGCAACCAAAAGCTAATCGCCAATTTTGAAAACTGCAACCTTGACGGTGTTCGTTTTGTCAGTTGTGATCTGACGCAATGTATTCCGCCAAAATCCAAAAACCATGTGTATGTTGAACAGGTATCCGCACGTGTGAAAAATGCTCTGACGAAGATAGACGATGACCCTAATCTATCTGAAGATGATCGGAAAGTACTGGTACGGAGTCTGCGCAGGCTTGGGCCTATGGAACAATATATTTTTAACACAACGCATATGAAGAAATTATATGGTGATGTTTTTGTTGAACGATTTTTCAGTAGTCTGGATTGTAACATTGCGTAAACCTAAACAACAGAAATTATATAGGATAACAACGGGAACAGTATATATGTATAGAGTAGCCTTTTCCTTGAATCTAGAAACTTGACGTAGAGTAGATGAAGTGTTGTATAAATTATCGCAATAAGGGGAGCGTAGAAGAAAAAAAGGTGGAAGATAAATGTACCGATTATTCATTTTGATACCCTGTTTTTTTCTGTTGCTTGGAACAACTTTTAGTGCCTGGGGAGCAGAGATTACCGGTTCTTCTCTCATAAAAGATCTTCAAAAAGGCGGATACATCCTTTATATCCGACATGGAGATGCAACTGTAGGGGAAGATCAACAAAACTTTAGTTTAACAGATTGCACTACGCAGAGGAATTTAAGTGTTTTGGGAAAGGAACAAGCTGATAAGTATGGCGATGCTATCCGTAAATTAAACATTCCCGTCCAAATACCTTTAGAAGCAAGTCCATTATGTAGAACCCTCCAAACGGCTCAGATTGCTTTTGGTACACAACATATAAAAGTAAATGAATTCTGGTTAAACATATATAATCTCGGTCAAAACCCGAGCACTGAAAAAATAAATAGTACATTGCAAGCATTTACAAATGAAATTGAACAAATACCTCCAACTCATGTTAACAGAGTAATTATAGCTCACTCTTTTCCTCCTGGGATAGGATTAGGAGAACTCGCGAGTATGGAGACCGTAATTCTAAAACCACTGGGAGATCAAAAAGGGTATGAGGTTATTGGGAAATTGACATTAGAAGATCTTTTACAACTAGCCGGATAGCCGGAATGTCAAACTAAATTGAAGATTGTAATTCATGAGGCAAAATTTAAAAAAATGGATTGAAGTGAAAAGAAGGGGGCCGCTTTTGGTGACAAAAGTTGCCCTTCTTTGATTTTCTCTTGAATTTAGCTTATTTCCCGCTGGCCTTATCCAAATCAGTTTGCCCAATATATGGAATCAAGTAATTCGAAATCGATGAAGTATCATCAATGGAGGTACGCATTGCAATGTAACCGTCGGGACGAATCAATATGAGTTCTTTATTTGTTACATCGTAAATTCGATAGGCATTACCTGCTGTGTCTATTAAACCTTCCGCCGCCCCCTCCATGTTGGATGGCAGGATACAATGCATATGGAGTTCGTTGTTGGTGAAGTTCATTAGCGAAGGATCGATGCTGTTTGCAAAAGCCAAAAGCGTCCAGTGTGGGCCTCGCAATAGGTCAAAGAGACTTCCTGCAAATCCCGTGCCTTGCAGGCCCCTAGCATTAGGAGCACGATCCCCAGGAAATGAACGGGTAGCATTTGTTCGAGCAGGATGACGGGTAAGCGAACTTGAGCGATAGGAAATGAGTAGCCCACTCGTCAGATCGTCGGATATGGTGCTCAAAGTTTGGGACAACCCTCCGCCTTCAGTCGCCGTTCCTATGACCACTCCCATCTTCTTCGTGCTGTCCTCAAGAACAGATTGAGCCACAGGGCGGCGCTCCTCATCGTACGTGTCGAGTAAGGCGGTGTCCGCTCCCCGCATCACAGCCCCCAGCTTCCAGCCGAGATTGTACGCGTCCTGCATCCCCGTATTCATGCCTTGACTACCGGCCGGCGAATGAACATGAGCAGCATCGCCGGCAAGGAAGACCCGGCCGTTGCGGTAACATTCGACCATACGAACGTTGACCCGATAGATGGACAGCCAGGAAGCATCCATGAGCCGAACACGTCCGGCCCCGGCGCGACGGTCAAACATGGCTTGATACGCCTCTAGCGACGGCTGCTCTGGTTCTTCGATGTCTTCCGGAATTGTAGCCTGCAGTTGCCAAATATCGGATTTTGGCAGCGGCGTCACCCCGACCATCCCCTCCGAAGAAGTCCAGATATGGATACGGTCACGATCTAACCCTTCCAATCGTACATCGCCAAGATACCATCGCTCATGATCGTGTGTTTCCCCAACCAACGGTAAGTGAACAAATTTGCGGATATTGCTTTTGCCTCCGTCAGCGCCGACTACATAACGAGCGCGAATTTGCTCTTCTCCTTGTGGTGAATTCACGGTTATCGTTACACCATCCTCATCCTGAACAAGCCTTATGGCTTCCATGCCCAACTCAACTTGACCGCCAAGCACTGCATATCGGTCGCGCAATGCTTTTTCCACATCATATTGAGCAATCCAAACCGGATCACGATAGGGTGTTTCAAGTTCGGGGCTGACTGCAACGGTAATAGCCGGCTTGTCCACACTCCTGCCATCTGCGGTATAATAACGAACAGGCAAATCCACAACACCTGTGTCCATAATGTAACGAACGGCCTCCAAATCATCAACAACCTCAAGGGAGCGGGGCTGGATTGCTTTGGCGCGAGAAGCAACGTTAAATAAGGAGCTTCGTTCAATAATACGATGGTCCACGTTTCGACGGGCAAGGTCACAGGCAAGTGTAAGCCCTGTTGGTCCGGCCCCAACAATGAGAACATCAACAAAAGAATGCACGGTTTTCATGAATAGAATCCTCCTTGTTCATTGATTTGATATGCTACATTTGTTATACTACACCGTGCAGTGTAGTTTGTAAACAGAACAGAACTCCAATCAATTTCTGCTGGTATACCTATAAGGGGGCAACGTAAGAATGGATCATACGGAAAACAAGAAAATACGCAAAGGTTCTTCAGACAAAAGAGCTAAAATTATGGCGGCAGCACGAGACCTGTTTCTTTCCGATGGGTTTGATCGATCCAGCGTCGATGCGGTCGCAGCTAAAGCGGGAGTTTCCAAACGGACAGTTTATGATTATTATGGCGACAAACAGAATCTACTGCTTGCCGTTGTTGAAGAATCCAGTTTGGCGGTTCTGGACATGATTGAGCAAGGGATTTCAGATCACCTCTTGGAATTCGAGGATCTGAAGCAGGCGCTCATCTTATTTTGCGAACAAATCGTAGCTTCTGCGAACGGTTCGTCCGATTACATGGCTTTGATCCGTCTGGTTATGGTGGAAGCCGCCAACCTGCCAGACTCGTTTTTTGAAAGGCTGGATAACGCAACTGAAAAGGGGATTATCAGGAGGTTTACAGAGTTTGGACAAACCGGATTGCTCCATGTGCCCGATCCTGAAATGGCTACAAAGCACTTCGCTGCATTAACGTTTTTATTGGTATTTAATCAACCTAGAAAAACAGAGGCATTCGAAGAGGAACAAACCAAACGTATCATCACTGAAGGAGTACGCGTCTTTCTTAGTGCTTATGGACCTCGTACCGTTTAAAACGAAAATCAACCATCATACTGATTGCGATTTTGTTCAAAAAATAAAAAAGGACCGTAAATGTTCATCTTCCATCGATGAATGCTTTCGGTCCTTTTGTGTTTATCCTTAATGAACGACGGTATAGTTCCCGTCTCTCTTTGTTAACGTCTTCGGAAGGCTCCGCCGCGTGCCAGAGCAAAGAAGATGAGCAGGGCAATAATCGAGCCAACGATGGCGGGAATAATATGAAATCCACCAATCACCGGCCCCCTTGGTCCCAGCAATTCCGTTCCTAACCAAGAACCGATAAAACCCGCAATAATGTTCCCAAGTACACCGCCCGGTACGTCCCGCCCAATCAAGTTGCCGCTTAACCAGCCAATAAGTCCACCAACAATGAGCACCCAGAGCAGATCCATGGATTGTTCTCCTTTCTTCGGGGTTATTACAAGTTATGTTGGGTTCGTTTGAATATACCTCATCTTCCTGCTGGTGGAGGAATCTAAATCGCCTGTGCTAAGATAGGTTAATAGTTGATTAAAGCTGGTGAAAACAAGGCTTGATAGGGGTGTACAGTTGAAGAAAATCCTAGTCATTGATGATGAAATCGCAATTCGAGATTTAATTGAGCTGGTGCTAAGGCGAGAAAACTACGATGTGCAGACCGCAGAGGACGGCAAAACGGGCTTGCAGCTGCTCGACTCTTTTCAACCCGATATAGTGGTACTTGATCTGATGCTGCCTGACTGCTCCGGATATGATCTATGCAAGGAAATCACCGGGAAACGTGCCGTTCCTGTGATCATGCTCTCAGCCAAAAACGAGGTAATCGACAAGGTGTTGGGACTCGAGCTAGGGGCGGAAGATTACATGACCAAACCCTTTGACAATCGTGAATTGCTCGCTCGGATCAAGGTGATTCTGAGAAGAAACGAGAGCAAGGAGGAATCAAGTGAAGGAACAGAATTGAAATCTACACGCATCATTCATGAAGAGCTGACATTTGATCTGGAAAGCCGCAGGGTGCTGAAAAACGGTGTACCCGTGTCTTTAACGGCCAAAGAGTTTAAAATTCTGGAAACGTTACTCAAAAGGCCAGACAAAATCTTTACCCGGGATGAGCTGCTGCAGATCGGATGGGGATATGATTTTATGGGAGACAGTCGCAGTGTGGATATGACCATCATGCGATTACGGAAGAAGTTGGAGGATAACGCGGACGAACCGAAGTATGTCAGGACGATTTATGGATTTGGCTATCAACTTGGAGGTGGCGAGGCCTGAAGTATGCAACCCGGTTACTGCTGAATTATTTATTTTTCTCCGTGCTGTCCTTTGGCATCATCATTTTTGCGGTGAATAAAGCCATCGATTACTACAGCTTCATTACCATTGAGAAACAGATGATGGAGAAAGCGGATCTGTCCGAGTTGTCCTTCCGTGAGGTGTTATCACAGCATAGGTCATCCTCAGGAGAGCCCCAGACCAAGGAAATTGTCAGACTTGCTTTGGAGAAGCTGAAAGCTTCGGGCAAGGAAGTACGTATCTATGACAGCTCCAAGCAGTTGCTGGGCCTGGCTGTGGATGGCATCATCATTAATGATGGCAAACCTCTTATTTTCGAAAAAAATATTGAGAAAGCCCTGAACGGCAGTTATGCCTACACCGTCACGGAAGATCATCTGCTTTATTTTGCGACGCCCATTCAGGATCAATTCTACGAAAACGCTTATGTGTATGAGTTCGTGGAGGACATTTCGTACTTTTATGCGATTATGGATCAAATCCGTTATATCCTTTTTGTCGGTGCAGGCGGATTTATTGTACTGATTACGTTATCCAGTCTGTGGATTGCCCGCAACACTACCAAGCCGATTAAGCTGTTGCTTGGCGCTGCGCAAAGTTTCTCTAGACAGGAGTTTCGGAGAGTTCATCTAAACCGGAAGGATGAGCTAGGAATGCTGGCAGATGGGCTGGATTCCATGGGGCGGCAGCTTCATGATTACATTCAATACCAGAAACAATTTGTCTCCAACGTATCTCATGAGTTAAAAACACCCTTGGCAGCCATTCGTGGTTTCTCTCAATACTTGGTTGAAGGGGAGAACGAGAACAAGGAGCTGCAAAAAATCTATGCTCATCTGCTGCAGGAATCGGATCGACTGACACGCTTGATTAATGAACTGTTGTTGTTATCCCGATTCGACAAGGCTGGTTCTAACGAACTGGAAGTCGAGACAACGGAAATGAATGAACTTATTCAGGAAGTCACAATGAATATGGGAGCCAAGGCTAAGGATAAAGGTATCGAGATCAGAATCAGTCAAGTGGAGGAAGAACCAGATGATGAGGGTACGACAAAAGTTTACGCCAACGTGAATCCAATGCTGATGTCCCATGCGATCGCGAACCTTGTGGACAATGCCATCAAATATTCAGGCAGTCCATCGCTAATCGAATTGAAGTTGGAACATACGCCAAGTGAGGTAGTTATACGGATACGTGATCAAGGCATAGGCATCGCGGGCGATGAGCTGGAGCGAGTGCAGGAACGTTTTTACCGGGCGAAAAATGCAAGTACAGCGAACGGTTCAGGTCTTGGACTTTCTATTTGCAAAGAGATTGTAGAGCGGTTTAATGGATATATCGACATGGAAAGTCAAATCGGGGAAGGAACGACCGTTACGATTGTTTTGCCTCGTGCGTAGACTTGCATCTAAACCCAAGCCTAAATAGGTAACGTTACAAGATTGGTACATTTCTGTTATAAGACTAACAAATGTTTTATTTATAATCACTTCATAAGAACAAATCACACATTTATGGAGGGATCATGATGAAGTTAACCAAGAAAGCTGCAGGTTTTATCATACTAGGTGCTCTACTAACGGTGGCATTAACGGGCTGTCAGTCCAGTGATGCTACATCTCCAGCAACCGGACAGAACACAGCGAATGAACAGAGCAAAGGCGAAGGAGCAACAAATGCTAATGCGCCTGCTTCCGAAAGTTCGGAAGAAAAGGGTACTGAAGCTATTAAGGAAGGTTCGATGGAGAAGGAAGGCAATGTGGTGCTGAAGGAGCTTGCTTTTGTCTATAATGAGCACACCATTGCAATTTCGGATACAGCGAATGAAGATCAGATGGAACAGATGCTGGGCAAATCGGATAATCTGAAATCTCATACGTACAGCGCCGACGATGGAACAAACATGGATACGTTAATCGGTTTTACAGAAAAGGTATACACGTATCCTGGTCTGAAGATTAAAACAATCAGTATACCGGAGGGCAAACAAGACTCCATCTTTCATATCGAAATCACAGATCCTAAGTACGCGACAGTACGAAACATTAAAGCAGGAGACAGCCTGGACACACTCAAAAATGCCTACCCTGAGGGGAAACTGCTTGGCGATGGAGCCCCTGATGAGGAAGATGACTACCGTTACGAGCCATCCAATTATGTGGATGTGATGTCGTTTCATATCAAGGATGCCAAGGTAGAGAGCATTCAGATCTACAGCCTTCTGGACTAATATTTAGTCGAAGGACAAGAACATAGTCCTATTGAAGTCGCTAATTTAGCGGCTTTTTTTATTTTATCGGTACAATGGGATGCCATGGCATACACAGGGTAGGATCTGATACCAGTAAAGAAAACGTAACGATTGTCCTAAGTATACGATTGTATAACAAAGCGAAAGGGTCATCCCTCATAGGATGGCTCTAAAACTTGCTGTTACAGACAACACGGAGGACAGTATCGTAAACGAAGAAGGTCGATTGAACTAAAGGGAAACAATAGTTCCATGAAACCAAAGGAGACCGCCGATCAACAGGATCGGTGGCTTTATTCGACTACCGGGCAGTAAAGTTTAGTTATAATCAACTTTTATCACCATAAAATAAAGTTCACTTGGTAAAATTGTGAAGTAAAAATCACATTAACTGGGGTGGATACTATGCTTTCTGAAGAAGATTATGCGAAGGTGGCGAAAGAAGCTTTACAGCAATACCCAATCTATTGGGAAAAACTTGTGTATCTCGGAAAGAGTGATAATGTTACATTTCAAGTTCAGACCAACGATGATCATCAAAAGTTTCTTATCAAAATCCATATCTCAACGATTTCCATTCAATCAAAAGGGAATATCGCATCAGAGCTTATTTGGCTTGAAGCTTTGGTTAAAGATACAAATCTCGTCGTACCTGCACCGGTCAGAAATCTTCAAGGTGATCTGGTAACAGAAATCTCAACTGATTTTAGCGAAAATACAATCATGCTGACTATTCATCATTGGATTCATGGAAGCGTACTTCAAAGAGAGCCAACAAGTAATGAAACTGAAAATTTAGCTCTCTTAATGGCGGCTCTACATAGACATTCTATGCAGTGGAATGCACCTGAAGGCTTTAATAGGCCAATATACAATTCTGATCATTTATATTCATCACTTAATCAATTAAAATGGTTAGTAAATTTAGAGCTTATCTCAAGTGAAGTGTTTGTTCATGTGGAAGAGTCAGCACATAAAATAGCAAATGTGATACAAAATCATAAACGTTTGCCAAGTAACTGGGGAGTTATTCATTCTGACCTTCATGAGAGTAACTATGTATTTTATGACGATACTCCTCAACCTATAGATTTTTCGAATTGTGGCTATGGCTTTTATTTATTTGATATGGCTGAAACATTTTTGCATCTTTCATCTGATAATAGGAAAGTATTTATTTCATCGTATAGCAAAGTAAATCAACTGGAAGAGAATTATGTCGAGTTATTGGAAGCATTTTTTATTTGGTCAATCATTAGGACTTTTGCATTCCATTCTCTAAATCCAAATGAACAACAATCCATAGCGGCAAATTTTCCATCAGTTATTGAAAACTATTTTAGGAAATATCTTAAAGGAGAAATTTTTTTGTTAAACTAAGGAGTAGGTTAGTGTAATTTCCCGTTTTAGATAACGTGATAATATAAACAGAGTTCAAGACATGAATACAATAAATGGAGGGGTAGGATTGAACAAGTATGTGTTACATATAGTTGCAAGTGTAATTTGCATATTGTTACCTGCTGTTGGCCTCTTATATGTTTTGTGGGATAGCAACCAACCCAAAATAGGTCCTTTAGGAGACGGAATACCAAATTATCCTTCAATATCTCAATGGATATCTATTGGCTCTTCTTTTATTCTTGGAGTAGTTAATTTACCTCTTTCCATAATTCGATATAGACAAAAGGCTAAAGAAGATAACGGGCAGGATAGATGAATTTTGTGAATATACGCTAGGTATGCGAACGATAAAAACATAAACATTTTTCAAACAGGATGTAAAATGATCAGTTCTTGACTGTATGGTCAATAACTGATACATTAATCCCATGAGCAGACCAAGAGAATTTGATGTCGATCGTGTATTACAACAGTCTATGGAAGTGTTCTGGAATCAAGGCTTCAAAGCAACTTCTTATGAGGACCTTACGCGTACTACAGGAGTCAAAAAGCAAAGTTTGTACTGTGTTTTTAAAGACAAGCGGTCGTTGTTCCTGAAGGCGCTGGCACTTTACCGTGAACAGGTTATAGCGAAACTGAAACAGATTGAAGCCCTGGATTCGTCTCCCGTTGATAAACTGGATACCTTACGATATTCCCTTTTAGACGATGAAACTAGCTGCCAAGGGTGTCTAATTGTGAATGCATCACTCGAATTCGGAACAGATGACAAGCAGGTCACACGCGAAGCTGAGCTCATGGTAGAAGAGATTCAACTGGTATTAGAGAAGATCATACGTAGTGGCCAGAATCAACAGTTAATTTCCAACCGGTATACGAGTATAGAGCTTGCATCTTATCTAAATAACACCATTCTTGGTGTGAGAGTTATGGAGAAATCAGGTTCATCCCGTGAACAGATCGAGACGGTTCTGCGTACTTCATTTGGCATGATCATGTCTTGATCTTTTTTTTGTGGAATTCTTGACTACGAAGTCAAAAATAATTAAAGGCGGATTAATACACCACGAAACCTTGAAGGAGGTGGGGCTTTTTGATAAAAATCGTGTATTGATTCATTTGGAAATAACGTCTAGCTGTTAACCAGGCTGGTTGCTGTTTAACATCTCCTAGGTCAATTTATATAATACGAAATATGTGGAGGTTATTATGAATTATTCTCAATCCGTAGAAGCATTGTTCCAACCTGTAGAGTTAGGTCACTTGAAGTTATCCAATCGGATCGTGATGGCGCCGATGACGCGTCAATTTTCTCCGGACGGTATCCCGGGTTCGAATGTTGCGGGCTATTACCGCCGCAGAGCAGAGAACGCAGTCGGGCTTATTGTGACGGAAGGGACAATAATTAATCATCCGGATGCATCCAATCAAGCCAATGTGCCTCACTTTTATGGCGAAGCTGCAATGAATGGTTGGGCACATGTTGTATCTGAAGTACATGAAGCTGGCGGTCGAATTATTCCACAGATCTGGCATATGGGAGCCAAAGGTCATGTTAATGATTATTCGGAAGCTGAGATTGCTACAATCGTTCAGGAATTCGCAAAAGCAGCCTCAGAAGCGAAACGCGTTGGGTTCGATGGTGTTGAAATCCATGGAGCACACGGCTATCTGATCGACCAATTCCTGTATGAGAAAACCAACTCTCGTACAGATCGTTACGGTGGAGATATGATGGCTCGCACACGTTTTGCAGTTGAAGTGGTTGAGGCTTGCCGTAAAGTAGTGGGATCGGAATTCCCTATTGTACTGCGTTTGTCTCAGTGGAAGACAGATGATTATCAGGCTAAATTGGCTGAAACACCGGAATTACTAGAGCAGCTTCTTGCACCGTTGGTTCAAGCTGGAGTCGATATCTTCCACTGTTCCACACGCCGTTTCTGGGAGCCGGAATTCGAAGGGTCTGATCTGAATTTTGCTGGTTGGACCAAAAAACTGACTGGTAAACCGACAATCACTGTTGGATCGATTGGTCTTGATGGTGACTTTACAAGTCTGTTCACAGAAGGTAAAGGCGCAAGTAACGTCGGTATCGAGGGATTGGTACAACGACTTCAGAATGATGAGTTTGATCTGGTTGCTGTAGGCCGTGCTCTTCTAGTCGACCCTGAATGGGTTAAGAAAATTCAAGAAGGACGTATTGATGATCTGGTTCCATTCACAAGAGAGGCGATGACTGTACTTACTTAATTGTAGTTATAATCATTAGGAATATGTATTAATCAAACACACCTTCAAGAAAATGAAACCTTGTCGTAAGATAGGGATATCATCTTGGAGGTGTGTTTGTAATGGCAACCAGAGTGAGTTATCCGGTGGAACTAAAGATGAAAGCCATAGAAATGAGACTGGCATTAGAGCAGAACAGGGACTTGCTAGGCCTGACAGACATCCAATGCAATTGACGATCTATTCATTAGTGCTAAGTGACAACAAGTGTTTTAGATTGTCATCAATCAATTGATTATCGGCACTGTTGATTCCACGACCGGCAAAATGGCCCCAGATCGATTGAATTGGTTTCAAGACAGCATTAGGTATACGCTTAGCTTCGTATTCATTATCGGCCGCTGTGCAGAAGAGATCCGTGCTTCCCGGCATGATACAGGCATAAGCTTTTATGCTCTGAAGTGCTTTATCAAAGTCTCCGTTATAAGAGGGGTTTGCACTGATATCTGCATGTTGCCCTGTCCATAACATGGCCAGAACATTATGCGGATCCATATTCATAAAGCTATTTTCCCAGACACCAGCTATAAAATCCTCCAATGTGTCAAATCCCATCTCACGGTAATGCTCTTCTCTATAAAATGCATGTGATAGTCCCCATCCTGCATACACCCGACCAACGGCACGCATGTCTGTCGAACTTAGTTGGTTTAATTTACTTGAGTCGAAACCGACTGCAGAGAGCAGTGAAGCTTTCACGCCTTCCAGAACCACAAATGTGTGTGGCCAAGGTTTGGCGATGCCTCCGAAAGGCGCGATTCGTTCGACCATCTCCGGGTAACTTGCCCCCCATTGAAATGCCTGAATGCCGCCCATCGACCACCCAACGACGAGAGCAATCTTTTGAATACCGAATTTTTCGGTCAGCAGTTGGTGCTGGAATCGAACGTTGTCATAGATGGTTACCTGTGGAAAGTTAGCCTGATCGAATGGAGGAGGCGTGTTACTGGGAGAAGAAGAGAGTCCATTGCCCAGCAAATTGGGAACGATAATAAAATATTTCTCTGGATCCAGTGCCATCCCGCTGCCAATGAGCCATTCATTCTGAATATGCTGATCTCCAAAAGCCGTTGGATAGACAATAACATTATCCTTCTGTTCATTTAATTTCCCGTAAGTTTTATAAGCCAGATAAGCGTTTGGTAACGTCATTCCTGATTGTAAGATGACATCACCCAAATTAAAAATTTCATAATCCATCGTATAGTCTCTCCCTTCAAAATGAAAAACCACATGTTCCCTGTGATCTCTTGTACTCAGTATAGAGCTGTGATACTCTCAATAAAAGTGAATAGAATTCATAATAGAATTCAATAAAATTGAAAGATGAAGGTGGGATCATCGGATGGAATTTCGTCAACTGAATACGTTTTGTACCGTTGCAACAACATTGAATTTCACGCGGGCAGCAGAAGCGCTGAGCTACGTTCCTTCCAACGTCACGATGCAAATCAAAGCATTGGAAGACGAGCTAGGTGTTCGCCTCTTTGATCGGTTGGGTAAGCAACTCGCACTCACAACTGCGGGTAAACGCTTTTTAACACACGCCCAAGGCGTTCTTGAAAAAATGGACGAAGCTCGTAGTGCTGTCCATGATAATGAAAAACTAAGTGGTACCTTAACGATAAGTGCGAATGAGGTTATTTGTTCCTATCGGCTTCCACCTGTCTTCCAACGGTTTCGTTCGCAGCATCCGGGAGTTCGTCTAATCTTCCGCTCAGTTCCGAATCAAGAACTCAAGCAAACGCTCTTTGAGGGAACCACGGATTTGGTTTATATGTTGGATGAACCCATTCGCTCGAGTGGACTTTCCGTGGAGCCTTTGCTGGAAGAACATTTCCGATTGTTAGCTGCTCCAGATCACCCACTCGCCAAACGAACTGTGCTGCAATTGGAAGATTTTCATGAAGAAGTGTTCCTGACAAATGAGAAGGGTTGTCCCTATCGAACGATGTTTGATCGGTCATTTGAGAAAGAGGGCATTGATAACATTACATATTTAGAGTTTCAAAGTGCGGAAGCCATTAAACAATGTGCAATTTCAGGCATCGGTATTGCCTTTCTTCCTGAGATCGTCGTGGAATCTGAAGTTGAACGCGGAGAACTTGTTGTCCTCCCATGGCAAATTCCGGACTTGCAGGTATATACACAGATGTTGTGGCATAAAGACAAGTGGCTTTCACCAATCATGTTATCTTTTATAGAAGCAACCAGGGAAGTTTTTGGATCAAAGAATGAGAATAAAACCATATAGGTTATGTATGAGACATCAAACTGACTGTTGAGCACAGTAAAATGCTGTTGAAAGTGAGGAGACATTATTTATGATTCCATTAGTATATGACCAGATTAACCATTGGGGAAAAGACGATGAATTTTTCCTTTCATTGTTAAAGAGATTACAAGTTGAATCTATAGCTGACCTGGGCTGTGGAACAGGAAGATGGACTACTCATCTTGTTCAGTACGGTTATAAAATTACCGCTATAGATCCCAATGAAGAAGCGATTGAAATGGCGCGAAGTAAAGATAATTCTGGAAATGTGAATTGGATTATAGGTGATAGTGCAGATTTACAAACCAATACCTATGATGCGGTAATTATGACAGCCAATGTTGCACAGGTATTTCTTACAGATGATAGTTGGAAGCGAGTGATCTCAGACGTATTCCGATCCCTAAAAATTGGGGGTCACTTTATTTTTGATACAAGAAACCCTTTGGTAAAAGTATGGGAAGAATGGGAGAAGGACAAAACTCCTGACTTCGCTAAAGATAGACTAAGCGGAGATCCTTTGGAAATTTATACAGAATATGAAGGGTTCGAGGGAGATATTTACACTTTCTATGAAATAGTGAAAAATACCAAAACAGAAAAAGTGTTAGTTCATGAAAAAATGCAGCTGAGGTTTCGAAATCAAGAAGAACTTGATGAGTCGCTGAAACAAATCGGTTTTTCAAAAATTAAAACATATGGTGATTGGGAATTTAAACAAGCAAATTTGGAGAATAGATCGTTTATTTTTCATTGTGTAAAATAGCAGTTAGTAAAAAAATGTCGAGAAACAAGAACATGTTCTCATTGAAAGTCGCTATATTAGCGGCTTTTTTATTCCTAAAATAACTACAGACATTGTTCATTCAAATCCATTCAATGAAATTTGTTCATATATGATGAACTGGAGTATGATGGGGAAGGCAATGCTGATAATCACCATATAATCAATGCCAAGTATAAAGTGTAATTTTATATAGGTCTAAAGCTTTTGGACCCAGCTATACAACACCATACTTCCTTGAAGGGGGACATCTGTTTTGGATGAGCAGTTTCTAGATTTATTGGCCGAGAAATATGATACGGAAGAAAAAATCATAACAGAGATCATCAACCTTGAAGCGATCTCCAATCTCCCAAAGGGAACCGAGCATTTTGTCAGTGATTTGCATGGGGAGTTCCACGCTTTTCAGCATGTACTAAGAAACGGTTCGGGTACTGTCAAAGAGAAAATCAAAGAATTATTCCGGGAGGTTTGGACGGATCAAGAAATCAATGATTTTGCGGCGTTAGTTTATTACCCGGAAGAAAAAATACAGCTGGTTATAGGGGAACTGAGCAATAAACAGGCTTTGAACCAGTGGTATAGACTAACAATTGAACACATGCTTAAGCTTATTTCTTATGCGTCTTCCAAGTATACACGCTCAAAATTGCGTAAAGCTCTGCCGGAGCAATATGTATATATTGTAGAAGAGCTTTTATACAAGACGGATTCGACCAACAATAAGAATCCTTATTACGAGGAAATATATCGGCAAATAATATCCTTGGGCCAGGCGGACAATCTCATTATCGGACTTGCTTATACGACACAGCGTCTGGTCGTTGACCATCTTCATGTGGTTGGAGATATCTATGACCGGGGGCCGTACCCCGATAAAATTATGGATACGCTGATCAACTACCATTCTGTAGACATACAGTGGGGGAACCATGATGTCCTTTGGATCGGAGCCTACGCAGGTTCCCTGGTCTGCCTCGCGAATATTATTCGGATCTGCGCCAGATACGATAATCTGGACATCATTGAAGATGTATACGGAATCAATCTGCGCCCACTGCTAAACCTGGCGGAGAAATATTATAAAGACAATCCGTCCTTCAGACCTAAGCTACAGGCTGGCCATAATGTATCGGAGCAGGAAATTCTGCAGATCACCAAAATTCACCAAGCCATTGCCATGATCCAGTTTAAACTTGAAATCCCGATTATCAAGAGACGCCCATACTTTAATATGTCTGAAAGACTTTTGCTGGAACAGATTGATTACGACAACAATGAAATCAATATCTGCGGTAAAACGTACATGCTGGAAAACACCTGTTTCGCAACCGTTAATCCGCAGAAACCTGAACAATTGCTGGAGGAAGAACGCCAGGTGATGGAAAAGCTGTTGTTTTCCGTTCAGCATTCCGAAAAGATGGCCAGACATATGAATTTTCTCATGAAAAAGGGTAGCCTTTATTTAAAATACAACGGGAATTTGTTAATCCACGGCTGTATTCCTTTGGATGAAGAAGGAAATATGGAAGAACTGCAGATTGAAGACAAGACATATGCGGGCCGTCAATTGCTTGATGTTTTTGAAGATTATTTACGTTACGCCTTTGCGCATCCGGAAGAGACAGAAGATCTGGCGACGGATATGGTATGGTACATCTGGACAGGGGAATGCTCCTCGCTCTTTGGAAAGAGAGAAATGACCACTTTTGAACGGTATTTTATCCAAGATAAAGAAGCACATAAGGAGAGAAAGAATCCTTACTACCATTTACGTGAAAATGAAGAGATCTGTCGAAAAATCTTACAGGAGTTTGATTTGAATCCAGATCATGGACATGTCATTAACGGCCACACACCTGTCAAAGAAATTAGTGGAGAGAGCCCTGTTAAAGCAAACGGAAAAATGATCGTGATTGACGGCGGTTTTTCCAAAGCCTATCAATCCACAACGGGCATTGCCGGATATACCTTGTTGTACAATTCCTTTGGCATGCAACTTGTCGCCCATAAGAAATTTAACTCAAAAGAAGATGTCTTATGTAACGGAACGGACGTGTTATCTCTAAAAAGATTGGTGGACAAAGAACTGGCGCGGAAACTGGTGAGGGAAACCAATGTCGGTGAACAGCTGTTACAGAAAATCTCAAATTTGAAGGATCTATTAGACTATCGCGACATGAAATGAAACGATTGCTAAAAATACACACCTGGATCAACCGTTTGAGTGCAATATGACGTAGACGCTCGTATTGGGCAGGGAAGTAATAATACCCAGCCTGTACGAGCCTTTCTTTTGTAGCAGTGCGATCTAACAACGTAGAGGAAATGTAAATTTGCCTTCAATTTGTGGAGAGGAGGAAGATATGGACTACAATTCACCGAAGGAAACAGTGTTTGAGACGAAACGGTTCCGTAGCTGTACCATAGCGGCAGGTCGTCGTCATACCGTTGCTCTTAAATCTGACGGAACAGTAATAGCTGTGGGTGATCATAAATACGGTCAATGTAAGGTAAACGATTGGTGCCATATTGTCGCAGTTGCTGCTGGTAATGTTCATATGGCTGCGAACACCGGTAATGCACATACCGTTGGTCTTAAATCTGATGGTACGGTAACTGCTATAGGTTGGAATAAGCATGACCAATGTAATGTAAGCGAATGGCGCGATATTGTAACCATTTCGGCAGGTTGGTGCCGTACGGTTGGGATTAAATCAGATGGCACTGTGGTTGCGGTGGGGCGAAATAATGAAGGGGAATGTAACGTGAGCAGCTGGCATAATATTGTATCGGTCACGACGGGTGACTGGCATACAGTTGGTCTAAAATTAGACGGAACGGTAACAGCCGTTGGTAACAATAAGTATAACCAATGTAGCGTAAACGACTGGAGCGACATATTGGCTGTTTCGGCGGGGTATCTTCATACGGTTGGGCTCAAATCGGATGGCACGGTAGTGGCTGTGGGAAGAAATAATGATGGTGAATGCAACGTAAGCGGTTGGCGCGATATTGTGGCAGTTTCAGCGGGGAGTTATCATACTGTTGGTCTTAAGTCTGACGGTACAATGGTTGCGGTGGGTTCGAATAAACATCACCAATGCGACGTACGTGGCTGGCACGATATTCGAGCTGTTTCGGCGGGGTGTGCCCATACGATTGGACTGAAATCGGATGGTACGATGGTTGCTGTGGGTGATAATGATTATGGACAATGTGATGTAAGCAGATGGAGTAGCATCCAACAATAAAAAAGGGAATTTTATATCGAGAGACAAGATCATGACCCCATTGAAGTCGCTATTTTAGCGGCTTTTTTATTTTATCGGTACAAGTTTTCCCAAGTCAAGGACATGAACATGGTCCGATTACCGATCAGCATACAGATAATCGGTTCTTCTCTCCATAAATTCATTGAGCTAACGGGAAAGATAGTTCATATAGGGTGGAGGGGTATAAAAAGATGTTGACTAATATAGGGTAGGGGGGTATTGTATTTAACAAGAGGTCGACTAGACCTGAGGAACTGGCCTCGAGAGTACAGCCCATCGTTTAGGTCAAACTAAACCAAAAAATTACCCACAAGAAGGGACGAAATAAGATGAAAAACATTGTATTGAGCGTACAAGGTATGAGCTGCCAACATTGTGTAAACTCCATCGAAGGTGCTCTGAAAGAAATTGGAGTGAGTGGCAAGGTGAACCTCAGTGATGATTCGGTTGAGGCGACGTATGATGAAAATCAAGTCTCCTTGGAGCAAATTAAAGAAGTTATTGAAGAACAAGGCTACGAAGTAGCGTAAAAGTAATGGACGATAAGGGGAGTGAATTATTGTGGCAACAGCATCGGCTCAGACCAAACAGTCGAGTATACAAATTACAGGTATGACCTGTGCAGCGTGTGCAAACAAAATCGAAAAAGGCCTCGGCAAAATGGACGGGGTCACATCAGCGAATGTTAACTTCGCTTTGGAAAAAGCAAGTGTAACGTATGATCCCACGAAAGTGGAAATGAAAGAACTTGAGGAAAAAATCAAAAAACTTGGATATGGTTCCGTTTCAGAGGTTGCGCAGTTCAATCTTGAAGGCATGACCTGTGCAGCATGTGCGAACAAAATTGAAAAAGGGCTGAATAAGCTGCCCGGCGTGACTAACGCTTCAGTAAACTTCGCCATGGAAACGGCTCGAGTTGAATTTTCTCCTGGTGAGGTTTCCATCGAAGACATGAAAGACAAGGTGAGTAAACTCGGTTATACAGCGATCATCAAGGCAGACGGTTCCAGTGGTGGTGCAAGTGACCATCGCGCCAAAGAACTGAGCAATCAAAAACGGAAATTATTGATTTCGGCCATTCTTTCCTTGCCGCTGTTGTGGGCTATGGTAGGTCACTTCTCGTTCACTTCGTGGATCTATGTACCGGATTTGTTTATAAATCCATGGTTCCAACTAATCCTGGCTACACCAGTACAATTTTATATTGGTAGACAGTTCTATGTAGGTGCGTATAAGGCTCTCCGAAACAGGAGTGCCAACATGGATGTGTTGATATCACTTGGTACCTCTGCAGCCTACTTCTATAGTTTGTATTTAACCATTCAATGGTCAAGTATGGCTGACGGGATGCATCATGGTCCATCCCTCTATTATGAGACGAGTGCGGTCCTTATTACATTGGTTCTTATGGGTAAATTGTTTGAATCACTTGCGAAAGGCCGAACATCAGAGGCAATTAAATCACTGATGAGTCTGCAGGCGAAGACGGCATTAGTGGTTCGGGATGGCAAAGAACTTACCATTCCAGTGGATGAAGTCATTGTAGGAGATGTTGTCCTTATTCGCCCAGGAGATAAAGTTCCTGTAGATGGAGAGGTGCTGGAAGGGATCTCATCTGTAGATGAATCCATGCTTACGGGTGAAAGCCTTCCAGTAGAGAAAAAAGTCGGTGATGCTGTGATTGGAGCTACGATTAATAAAAACGGTATTCTTCGGATCAAAGCAACCAAAGTAGGTAAAGAAACCGCTCTTGCACAAATTATTAAGGTTGTTGAAGAAGCTCAGGGATCAAAAGCACCAATTCAGCGGGTAGCCGATGTGATCTCGGGCATATTCGTCCCGATCGTTGTAGGGATTGCAATAGTTGCTTTCGTGGTTTGGTACTTCTGGGTTACACCAGGCGATTTTGCAGGTTCGTTAGAAAAAGCAATTGCGATTCTTGTTATCGCATGTCCTTGTGCACTTGGACTTGCAACCCCAACATCCATTATGGCGGGGTCTGGTCGTTCGGCTGAACTAGGGGTGTTGTTCAAAGGTGGGGAACATCTGGAACAGACACATAAAATTGATGCGATCCTTCTGGATAAAACCGGTACTGTTACAAAAGGTAAACCTGAATTGACTGACGTCGTCGCTCTTGGCAATGAAAATGAATTCCTGAAACTTGTTGGAGCTGCAGAGAAAAATTCTGAGCATCCACTTGCAGAAGCCATCGTTGTGGGCATCCAGGAACGAAATATTGAACTACCAGGAACTCAATCGTTTGAAGCATTTCCGGGTTTCGGAATCCAAGCAATGGTTCAAGGTAAACAACTGCTCGTGGGTACACGTCGACTGATGGAAAAGTATAATATTGATGCAAAATCAGCTTATCATTCGATGTCAGGTTTGGAAGAAGCGGGCAAAACTGCGATGCTGGTTGCCATTGATGGCCAGTATGCAGGTATGGTTGCTGTAGCAGACACAATTAAAGAATCTTCGAAAGCTGCAGTGAGCCGTCTGAAAGAAATGGGCATTCAGGTCATTATGATTACAGGTGACAATGAACGGACGGCAAAAGCCATCGCTGCTCAAGTAGGTATTGACCACGTTCGTGCAGAGGTCTTGCCTGAAGGAAAAGCGGAAGAAGTGAAAAAACTGCAATCTCAAGGTAAAAAAGTGGCCATGGTTGGCGATGGTATCAATGATGCACCTGCTTTGGCAACTGCAGATATTGGTATGGCGATTGGCACGGGGACAGATGTAGCGATGGAAGCGGCTGATGTAACACTCATGCGCGGCGATCTATCCAGTATTCCTGATGCTATCTACATGAGTCGTAAGACCATGCGCAACATTAAGCAAAACTTGTTCTGGGCACTTGGTTACAACACCTTAGGCATTCCTATTGCAGCTATCGGTCTGTTAGCACCATGGGTTGCAGGCGCAGCGATGGCCTTGAGTTCGGTATCCGTCGTTCTGAACGCCCTGCGATTGCAACGCGTAAAAGTACGTCACTAGTCAAGTACTAGAATAGGAGCGAACATAATGATGATGAGGAGTAAAAAAATCATGCTAATGTTAACCGGTGTTTTAGCTTTTGGTGTGTTGTCTGCTTGCGGAACCCCTAAAGAAAGTGCACATACAGATGGACATGGTGGTATGAATCATACTGAGATGAATTCTGAAACTGAAGGTGCGAGTCATGATCATGCAGCGACTCATGCTGATTCAACAGCAAGTACCCTTAAAGCCTCGTTCTCCTTTGCATCAGATGTGAAGGCCAATGAAAATTCACATCTGACAATCCAAATCAAGGACGTCGATGGTAATCCGGTTAATGAATTTGAAATGGGTCACGAAAAAAGAATGCACCTTATCGTGGTGAGTAAAGACCTTTCTTACTTTAATCACATTCATCCAGATTTTAAAGGCGATGGAACGTTTGTGATTGAAACTTCATTTCCATCTGGCGGAGAATACAAAATCCTTGCCGACTTTGTTCCAAAAGGTGGAGCGAGTACTACACCCAGTGAATGGGTGAACGTTGGGGGTCCAGAAAAAGCCCAAGAGCCTGTTCAAGCGGATCCCAACCTTGTAAAAGAAGTGGATGGTAAAAAAATCGAACTTTCATTGAGTAGCACAAAGGCTAATGAAGACGTAAAACTGACCTTTAATATCATGGATGCGAAAACGGACGAAGGGATTAATAATCTGGAACAATACCTCGGTGCTGTAGGTCATGTTGTTATCCTTTCTGAGGATGCAGAGCAATATCTGCATGTTCATCCAACAGAGGAAAAGGCAACAGGTCCAAAAGCGGAATTTATGACCTCCTTCCCGCATAGCGGAATCTATAAAATCTGGGGCCAATTCCAACATGATGGGGAAGTCTTTACAGTACCTTTCGTCGTGGATGTAAAGTGAGTAGAGAGGTATGAGCATGGGAGATAAAATTAAAATAGCGATTAGTCCAGCAATCCAACTTGGTGGAAGCTTATTCACTCCAGAGCAACTAGTTAAAATTGGCGAGAGTATTGGTCCAGATTCAAAAGTGGAGATGACACCCTTTAAGCAACTCTACGCAGAAGTATCGATTGAACAACGAGATCAGATCAAAAATAAACTTGAGGATCACGGTCTTGAAATAAACCCTGCAGGATTTGTAACCAAAAGTCTGATCGCTTGCAACTTTTGTAGAGGTGCAGAAGAAGCAGGTATGGAAACAGCCAAAAATTTAAATCAAGCCATTTCCGGTATCCATACGTCTGCACCACTCAAGATTGGATATGCAGGATGCGCCTTAGGCACTAGTGAACCGTTGATTAAAGATATTGGGATCGTAAAGATGCGGGATAAGTTCGATGTTTATGTTGGTGGCGAGTCGAAGGGGCTTAAACCCTCCTTCGCCAAGCTGCTACATTCCGGATTAACGGAGGATCAGCTTATTCCTTTCGTTACCGCAATTGTTGATTATTATAAGATGCATGCAAAAGGCAAAGAAAAGTTCAGCAAATTCGTTAATCGAATGACACTGGAAAACTTGAAGTTTATGACTCTTGAAAGGGGGTGAAAACAGTGAAAGAAGCAACTGTAAAAATTCAAGGTATGTCTTCCCGTTCTTGTGTATCTAAAATTGAAGGTGCAATTAGCGCTCTTGGCGCTGAAGGCCACGTTAATTTTGAACAGGGAACAGTAGAAGTTCGATTTGACGATTCTAAAGTTCAAATCGCTGAAATTGAAGAAGCGATCCGTAAAAAAGGATACAACATCGGAGCGTAATATATAATGAAGTACAAGGGAGGGTAATTGTGCATGACGGAACCCATTCAGATTTATTCAATCCCAACCTGTAGCGATTGCAATTATGCTAAACGTTACTTTACAGAGCATGAACTTCCCTATACGGATTACAATTGTGAAGAAGATGCCAAGTACGCTGAGGAAGTCTGGAAGTTGACTGGCAAACAGGTTGTTCCAACCCTTGTCATTGGAGATAAGGTCTTTGTAGGCTTTGCCGAAAATCTCAACGAAATCAGTGAGTTAGTTAAGTAACTCTTACGACCCCGGTCACTTCCGACTGGGGTTATTCTTAATATAAATAGCCCTTTGACTGATATATTGTTGTAGGAACTTCTTGCTCCCTTTACATAGGGTAGGGGGGGATGGTAATGTGTAAATAAAGGAGTTGATCTACTTGGATGATAAGATACTTGAGGCCGCCTCATGTGACCATACATCTTCAAACGAGCGAAAAAGTCATCATTCGGAGAGTACAAAGCGAAAGTTAATTAGCCGTTTGAATCGGATTGAAGGGCAAGTCCGTGGAGTAAAAGGAATGATTGAGAAGGATACGTATTGTGATGACGTATTACACCAAATTGCCTCTATTCAATCCGCGTTGAATGGAGTAGGAAAGCAGCTTTTGGAACATCATATGAAAAGCTGTGTCATTGAACGCATTTCAGAGGGCGATCACAAAGTTTTGGATGAATTGATGATCACTGTAAATAAGTTAATTAAATAAGCTAGAATATTGGTGGTACCTCTTGTAGTAATCAGGCAAATGCCCCATCAAGGTTAATTTTATTAGGGTTAGTGGTGAAAAGAATGTCAGGAACGAGAATATGTTTCCGTTGAGTCGCTATTATAGCGGCTTTTTTTTGTTTTATCGGTACAAGTTCGTATACCGATCCAAGGACAAGAACTTGTACCGTCACATTAATTGACAAGCCAAACAGGAGAATCAAGATTGTTCGGGCAGAAGAGGATTACAGTTGGGCTAAATAAAGCAAAAAAGAAAAGTTGATCCTCAATTAACTCATAGCTATTAATCATCGGAATACACTGTAGCATTGAAACTTTCGGGTCCCAGGCGAACGTTGTTAACACTGAAGCTTGGATTATAGGTGAATGTAGCGTACGCAGAATAAATAAGTTGACCATTTATAGGGGGAGGCACATTGTAATCTGAACCTTCGAAACTTGCGAGTATAGTGTTGGTGGAAGTGAATATAGGCTGGGAAACGACATAAATAGGTTGGCCTGTATTAGTGGCCCCCCTGAAGATTTCCATTCGAATAGTAGAGGGCAACGAAGATAAACTGGCCACTGAGAATCGATAGGTCCCATTAAACTGAGTACGGGTGAGCGGTCCTGGATTAACAATGTTGAGTCCCACGATCCCAAGCAGGGTAGGTGTGTTTGATGGAAGTAGGATGTTGAGCGGAGTAATCCCTGTGGATGCGAGAGAAGTACGAGCGTCGAGTGTACGAACCATTTTCATTCCTCCAATCTATTATACTGAAATATCGTATGTTACTGATTCGAAAGAGTTTTCCGCTTATTGGAAAGAAGTTACAGTCCTAAAGTAACAACAGTTATTTTTGTTACAGCTCCTGAATCAACTCCATTGAGTCCTCAAAACAAAAGACCTATTTCTCAAACACAGATATCCCAAATAAAAATAATTTATGGAGACTTATCCAACGTATTAACTTTGATAGTTAAAAGTAAGTGTCTTTCCCAGTGAAATCAAGTGATTTTGATCAGCCCATAAGATGAAATATGAATACGTAATTCCTTGAATCACAACAGGAGCAGGATATTTTACAATAAGTGCCGCCTGATTTCTCATTTCCACGGGTTGGTCTTCCGAAGGAAATATGAAACAGGCTTCTTGTGCTTGAATAACAGCAGGGAAAATTCGGGGGTTTGCCCCGTAGGGTTTCAACATATGAAAAGCTTCCGCTCTGCATACCTCGTGAATTTCTTCCTCAGAAGAGATCGGGGATATCTGAAAAAATCCGTCCGCTCCTTCGAATCGTTCTTCGGTAACTTTGTGCCAGCTTCGCGGATAATAGAAAGATATCTTGTATACCTGATTGAAATATAATCCATACGGATGAACATCATGCACTCGTGGGGACCATCTAAGAGCTGTAATCCACCTTGCCTCAACAATTTTGATCGGATTATTAGGGTTTCTTATATCAATACTCCACATTTCGGTTGCTTGTTCTTGATTATTGCATCCTGATAAGTAAGCGATTCGGTTCCCATCCGGCGACCAACTTAAAGGGGTAGAGAAGCAGGTGGAGACCGCCCATGTTTTTTGTTGCCCTCCAACTCGGCTGTCGGTCTGGATTAAAGAAACATATTGATTATCCACAAAGTCGGTGGCACTGTATGCGATGAGTGAAGAGTCCGGGGACCATTCAGGGAAATAGTTTTTCGCCTGAGGGCCACCATTAAGTTGGTAGCTTGCTCCTGTTGTCATGTTCACCGTAGTGATCAACGAAATGCTGGCTCCCGGGGATGTATATAGGACAAACTCTCCGTTAGGTGATATTCTGACATTGTGGAGGGGCCCATTATTTTGAGTTAATTGCTGTTTGTTTATGCCATCTCGGTTAATTTTATATAGTTGGGTATTGCCTGCTTCATCCGGAGCTGCAAACAGGAGAGCCTCTCCTGAAGGAAACCACTGGACATCGGTGGCTCCTTGTTGAACGATTGAACCGCTGGCATGGGAGTTGATATTGTAGATCACAATCCGTCCGTTTTTTACATAACTCAAGTATAGACTATCCGGCGACCAGCTCAGTAAAGTATAAGGGTCAATTTGATCAATTTGTGCCCATGTCCTGCTGTTTAGATTGAATACATACACGATATTTTTCTTGCCGATAAAGGCGATGTTCCGGACATCTGGCGACCAGTATGGAATTGTAAATGCCTCACCAAGATCCTGGGTTAGCTTAATGGTCTGACCTGTTAAAGGTTGATAAAGCCAAATGTCGTACGAACCACCCCAAACATTTGAAGTAAAAAGAATCGCTTCATGATAAACAAAATTCATATTTGATGCCGCCCTTCAGGTTTGATTTCACTACAATGTATTCAAGAAAAGGAGATAGGCGAATTATTCGTAAAATTCCTATCAGGAAGTATTTATTCTGCCGATAATGAAGGAGCATATATTTTTTCTTCAGGAGGAATCGTCAATGAAAAAAACAGTCATCTTGCTAACCAGTCTGGCGCTAATGCTAGCCACCGCCGCAGGCACAACCTCAGCCAAACCGGGAAACACTCCCCCCGGACAATCAGGTAAAGAGGTATCGTCAAAAGCACCCAAAGACAAAGAAACTCCAATTGAGGAGAAACAGACCGAGGAAGTCGAGTCTTCTGAAACGGTCAGCACTGAAGATGACAAAGTTAAGGATTCCTCAACATCGGAGACAGAGAATACAACCAACAATACAACCGATCCAACCGAATCCAAGAAAAAAGGCTCCAAAGGATACAAAGGTTTGCTAAATGCTATTCAACATGTGGAAGATAAACCGGCAGGTGCTGTACTAGCCGATATTTTGCTTACAAAATATGCGACTGAGCTGACGGACGAACAAATTAAAGAACTTGAAGCCATCCTTGAAAAGGACAAGGCGTTGGAAACTGCAGCAGAAATGCTCGAAAAAAACGGTAGTGTGACTGACGCGGTGTATTTGCAGGAAGAGGCCATTAAAGCCAATTTTAAAAACCTGGACCTGTACAAAACAATGGGGAAACTCAATGAAAAGGCGGGTAAAAAGAATGGGGTGAAGCTGTATGTGAACGGGGAAGCTTCTGACTCCGAACCTTTTGTCAAAAAGGGCAACACGTTTGTTCCTTTTCGCGCCATAGCTGAGTCTTTGAAAGCCGAAGTGGCATGGAATCCCGAAGAACGCTCCATCATTGTCATGAAGGATGGGGTGAGCATTAAACTTGTGGTTGACAGTAAGACTGCAACAGTTAATGGCAAAAACGTCTCTTTGGATGCGCCAGCAACTATCACAAAAGGCAGTACTTATGTACCCGTACGTTTCATAAGTGAGGCATTGGATGCAACCGTGCAATGGGAAGAAGAAAGTAAAACCGTCGTTGTTTATGAAGAAGAATAATATTGGAATGCATAGCAGCTGAGATTAACCAGTTGCTTCGACATTGTATGTCTGGAGATGACTTGGTTCACCTTCCTTCCAAAACTGCACTATTTAACACTTTTGAATATTTGGAGCAGCATGCTTTATTCTACTCGATTATGCTGAAGAGCAAGGGAAGCATAATATTTCGAAACCAAATGGAAACCATGTTCAGGAAAAGTCTGATTGAGCATCTGGATTCAATCAATCTCGATCAGGACAGGAACAGGGACATTACAGTACAATTTTTAATTTCAGCATCAGTGGGTGTATTGGAATGGTGGATTATCGTTCGATGCCGTATCCGCCATCCGTCATGGTTGAACAATTTTAGAATTTGCTGAACCCAGTTGTCGAAGGACACGAACATCGTTCCACTGGAAGCCGCCAATTTTGCGGCTTCTTTTGTGTTTTCTAATGTTTGAGAAGATAGGAGGTGATGATTGATATGATCTGCATATCATTTAAATGATGTGACAATAATGTCACACTGAAATGAATATTGTTATGCTAATCGATGGGAATATATAGTCATTTACTCTTATACTTGAACTTGTTAAGCGAGTTTATTTTCGTAAAGGGGATATCTTCTAATGACTGATGTAATAAAAGCAATAATACTTGGCATAATAGAAGGCTTAACTGAATTCTTACCCGTATCGTCTACTGGACATCTTATTTTAGCAGGCAATTTACTTAACTTTGAGGGAGACGCGGCAATAACCTTTAAAATTGTTATACAGTTGGGTGCAGTGATGGCAGTTCTAATTCTTTATTGGAAAAGGTATATGGAGATTGGATCAAACTTAATTAAAATGGATTTTTCAAAAAGTAAAGGATTAAACGTAATACATATGATTTTGGCTATGTTACCAGCATTAATCGTATATCTTCTACTAAAGGACACTATAAAAAGTCAATTATTCGGCCCTACATCTGTCTTAATTGGTTTAGTTGCTGGTGGTTTGTTAATGATCATCGCAGCACAGAGTAAGAGAACTACCAGCGTTGATACAATTGATATGATTAGTTACAAACAAGCTTTTGGGATTGGCTTATTCCAATGTCTAGCTTTGTGGCCAGGTTTTTCGAGATCGGGTTCGACGATTTCAGGTGGCCTTTTGCTCGGTACTAGCCAAAAAGCTGCCGCAGATTTTACGTTCATTATTTCTGTACCTGTTATGTTTGGTGCTACCTTGTTGGACTTATATGATAGCCGCGATTTACTTAGTTTAGACGATTTTTATCTAATGTTAATTGGCTTTATGACATCCTTTCTTGTGGCTATGATTGCGGTAGTAACGTTTATTAGACTGATCAAGCGACTTCGATTGGAGTGGTTTGCTCTATACCGTTTTGGATTAGCAGCCCTTTTCTATTTAATCGTCATACTGTAACTGTAAACTATAATTTATAAACTCTCAGTTTCGGAGGTATGTAAGTTTCTCATCTGATCGAGATACGGTAGGGATGTCCTCGCGAACGTTCTCAAACACTGAATTTTGTTCTAATTGATCCGGGTTGAGCGAAAATTACTTCTGGCTGGCGGGGTATGACAAGTAGCGGCTGCAGTCCGTGATAAATGACTCATACGAGGACCAATGTCGTCACGCAAAGCAGACCAATGATGGATTTGGTGAGAACGTTCATTTCTATTAAAACTCCTGTCTTTGTCTTTATAATGCTTATCCACAAAGATGAGAACACAGTTTAATGAGTAAATATTGCCAATGCAAATCGCTAGCGCGTTAGACAATCCTGCACACATGAGACTTATGAAAAGTACATTTGAGGTGGAGAGATAGTACCATCAGGACATTAGATTATTCACCTTAATTTTTGATTTAATCTTTTACGACTACTTATGCTAGGATGTTGAACTAACCGTCTGGTTAGTTGAAGGAGGAGTTTCAAACTTCTCATAGAAAGTTTTTTAACTAGAGGTAACGATAACTAACTCACATTGGCATACGTTTGATACGGGAATAGTTGCAGTGGACAATATACATATTGGAATCCTATGGGCAACAGACCCTTTATAAGTGGATTTAAGACTGATTAATGATGAGCCATATCTAAATTCATGTTCAACTAACGGGCATATCTGAAGTAAGCACTTTGTACACGCTTGGCATGTGAAGTAAATTGTATGCGAGATTTACCATTAACAATAATCTAAACTTGCACTGTTACCTGAATAGGTAAACTGATAAGCTCAGCCACAACCATACAGCCCCATTGTAGTCGCTATTTTAGCGACTTTTTTATATTATCGGTACGGTTATGATATTGCGGATAAATGCTTCGTCAGCCGTGCAAATGTTAGATGTTTGGCACAAAGTTTGGGATATACTCAATCTCCTTACATCACCCCTCAGGGGGTCTTTCTTTTGTCTTAAGTAATCGTTTTTAATACTAGTATGACCTTATCTCGGATGAATATAAATATTTACCTCTTGCATAAAGAACATGCGTTCGGTTTATAATATACAAACATACGTTCTTAAAAGTATAGGAGTGATTTCAGTGTTGACTAAGCAACGAACCATTATGCTCATTGATATGCAGAGCTTTTATGCTTCAGTCGAAAAGGCAAAAATGCCTCAATACAAAAATAGACCACTCGCCGTCGCTGGCGATCCAGCAAGACGTTCTGGCATTATCCTTGCTGCTTGTCCACTAGCCAAAGCGAAGGGTGTATCTACCGCGGAACCACTCTGGCAGTCTCTTCAGAAGTGCCCTGAACTGATCATTGTGAGACCACACATGCAAGAATACATCGAAGTATCCACTCAAATCATGTCCATTATTGAGGAGTTCACCGATCTGGTCGAACCGTACAGTATAGACGAATTATTCGCTGATTTTACAGGGTCTATGCATCTATTCGGTAATGATCCAGTCGATTTAGCCAAGCAAATTCAAGACAAAATCTATAATGAAACAGGCGTTTACGCAAGAGCTGGCATTGGTGAAAACAAAATCATCAGTAAATTATGCTGCGATATGATTGCTAAAAAAGCAGAGGGGGGTATTTTCCACTTAAAGAAAGAGGAGTTACACCTCCATATTGGAGATAAGCCCATCCGCGATATGTGGGGAATAGGCTCAAGAATGGAAAAACATCTGTGGAAGATGGGCATCCGAACCATTAGAGACCTGGCGAATACGCCTCTTTCCAAATTAAGAAGTAAGTGGGGTGTTAATGGAGAAGTCATCTGGCGAGTCGCAAATGGACTCGATAATTCGCCTGTAACCGTCAATACGCACAGTACACAAAAAGATATCGGAAACGGAATGACCCTGCCTAGAGATTTCACAGAGGCTTGGGAGATCGAAGTGGTTATTCTCGATATCTGCACAGAAGTATGCAGAAGAGCCCGACAAAAGGGGTTGATGGGTAGTGTCGTTTCCGTAAGTGTGTCTGCAGCGGATTTTGACCACCCCACTGGTTTTCACAGGCAGGTTAAACTGTCTGATCCTACAAACATAACCGTTGATGTGTGCAAGATAGCCAAACGCATCTTTCATCAACACTGGGATGGGCAACCTGTGCGCCGTGTAGGTGTATCCCTGTCTCAATTATCCAACGCGGATACATATCAACTATCTTTTTTTGATGATCAAGAACAGAAACGGGCCATTGATCAGGTGATGGACGACATTAAGGATCGATTTGGCGACATTGCCATTCTACGAGCGAGCTCCATTACGGCTGCGGGTCAAGCGATCGATCGAGCATCTAAAATCGGGGGGCATTACAAATGAGCAAAAAACTGGAGGCCAATGGATTATGGGAATCGAGCCGCATGATGCTTCCACAACATAAAGAACGAATTATACAGCATCGAACTCAAATTCATGTTCAAACGAAACCACTGATCCATGAAGATGAGTGGGAGATTATTACTCAGAATATAGATATGTCGCTCAATTATACATTGCAAGCCACCTTTGAAATATTTACTGAGTCAGGCAATCGGTATATACACGGGATCGTCACTTCAGTCAGTAGCTTTGGAAAGAAAATCAAAATTGAAATGGAGAATGGATTTGAATGGGTCGATTTTGATCAATTGGTCGCTGTAAAACTTGAAGAAGGAGGCGTGTAAAGTGCGACAGACTTTCGAGGAACTTTCACTCGTGAAGAGGGTGGTGGAGCTCCCTTATCTTTTAGGTGCTCTGGAGGTAGATAAGCATAAAATATACGCTTCAAACTTCAAAATGAAGTCTGTGTATGTTGACTACCTGGACGGTACCCAAAAGAAAATTGCTTTAGAAATGTACAAATCGAAACAAAGGCTAAAGGAACATCATATTAAAATTATAGATGAAGTGAGATCTGAACTGAGTTTAACGGTAGATTATTCGGTGAGGGGTTACATTCATAAAATGACACTATTGTGGAGCAAAGTGAAAGTGGATGTAACCTTAATGCTTACTGAACATATGAACGTTGATATTACTGATTTGCTCAAATGAACATAGAATGGATGCGGCAACAAATACGAGCAGATCTTTCGGCAAACTGGGAAAAGTTTGAACGAATCCTTGGGTAGAATTGATGAAATCTTTACGAATACTCCCGGCTTAATCAAAATTTTCTTGCTCCGCTTCAACTAGAAACCGGAAATCCTTCCGGAGATTTCATTACAACAGTGGGTTATGTAAAACCTCACTCCAAGTGGGAAGAGCTCAAACTTTCCATTATACTCGGCTACAGCGTGTTATTTAGTGAAGGAAGAAGTACTGCATATGCATTGGATACAAAAGGATTCCCGCAACGCGCTATTGAGGATCCTCAGCAGGAGCCCTCACTGAAAGGGGCTCATCAAGGATTTATAGAGACAGGTTCTCACAATATTGCCATGATCCGTCGTTATATTGCGGACAAAGAGTTAAAGGTGAAGCGGTATATTGTTGGACAGCAGGGACAAACGCCAGTATCTTTGCTTTATTTGGAAGATGTGACCCAGCCGGACATCATTAAAGCGCTAGAAGAACGGATTCAGTCTATTGACGTGGATGCCATCATTAACACCGGAGAATTGACTGAATTTATTGAGGACCAACCTCTTGCGTTACTTCCCCAAATGATTACGACAGAGAGACCGGATACAAGCTGCTTCTCAAATACTGCTGGGCCGTTGTGTGGTTGTAGTCGATGGTTCGCCAAGTGTTCTAGTTGCACCGGCTACATTCATGTCTTTTTTTCAGACGGTTGATGATTAAAGTTCCCGATGGCCCGTTTCGTCATTCCTTATTGTGCATTTTTGCCTGGAATTTTTATAGCCATCATTTCGTTTCATTTTGAGATTATACCTTTGAAGCTCCTATTGACGCTTGGTGAGTCACGAGGGCAAGTTCCGTTCCCACCATTTGTAGAGGCGATTATTATGGAAATAACACTTGAGATGCTATTTCATCTTAAAAATTGCCAAAACATAATGTCGATCCTTTCGGGTATGGGTTTTACGCCAGGGCATATCAGTATCCCGTATACAAGGAAGCGCAGGCCGACTGGGGAAAAGAACTATCCCGAGCACATTTTGACGTGGAAGTTGATCTTCGAATCGGCGCCACTGGAGCAGTAGAGTAATCGAGTATCCGGACATTAAAATTCGGGACTAGAACACTAGTTTAATCTTTCATGACTACAAAACAACCGTTCTTGAAACGGTTGTTTTGTTGTTAACACCCAATAGTTACATTCTGGTTCCTATCTAATAAAAAGGTGCCAACTTTTCAAGTAGCATGAAGAGGGACTGCATTTTGCACTCCCTCTTCTTAGTGATTTTACAATTAGGAAATATAAACTACTAGTTTTAGCCTAGTTTTTGCGAACCATTGGACCACACGAATTTGATTGACAAAGTATCTGAAATATTAGTGATCGGATCACCATTTATGAGAATAAGATCAGCACGTGCACCTTCGGTAATCCGGCCACGATCATGTAGACCAAAGCAACGGGCCGGTTTGGAAGTAGCCGACTGAAGAGCTTCGATCGGAGTGAACCCAGCCTTCACCAGCAGCTGCATTTCGTGGTGAACACTGGCCCCATGAGCAAGGCCACCAAGGTTCGGAACGGGAACCGGTGCGACATCCGTCCCTACAAGAATATCAACTCCGGCACGGTGAAGATCCATCACATTTTTAAAGCTGTTCTCCATATTGCCTTGTGGGTACGTATTGAAGCTTGAGTTCAAGATATCGATCCAATCCGGACTTAATTTGGAATGAACTCGTTGATCATTAGCCAATTCTGATGCCGGATTACCAATAATCGATGAATTCAACACCAAGCACGGTGTAACAAAAGCTCCAGAATCAGCTATGCATTTAACCAATTCGGACGTGTACTCGGGTCTGTCGATAAACAAGTGGCCCAAACCGTCGACTCCAAAATCGATGGCTGCTTTTGAGGAAAGAGCCGTCAAGACGTGGGCAATGACCAACTTATCGAACTTGTGGGCTTCAGTAACAGCTGTTTTTAGAATTTCGTCACTTAGAACAGGAAGGCCAGGTGCACCCATAACCGTTCCCTCTTCAATCATGATCTTAATATAGTCAGATCCATTCTCCACTTGGGTATGCACATGTTTGATCGCTTCTTCAACCGTCGTCACTTGAGGTATTTCGTCGTGATCGTGAGCGTAGGCGGCCAACATTGCTTCCCGGTCTTCCTCCGATAACTTCTCTAGTTCCTTTAATACGAATTCAGGTATTTCATCTCCATCAGGCAGTAATTCATCTGGGTGCCCACCAGGAGCGGTAATCGCTGTCCCAGCAGATCGAACGTCTGCGATGTCATCCACATTTTTTAGCTGAATTTCGCGCCCTCTTTTAGTAAAATCGCCGTTCATTTCGAGTTCTGTTGTAACACCAAAGTTTAAGGCATCTCGTAATCCGCCAATTGAGGTATGAACATGTGCATCAATGAGTCCAGGTATTAATGTCGCATTTTCTCCATCGATGATTGTTGCATCGCTTGGGATGTCTCCGCCCACTGAAATAATGGAGACCCCTTTAATGACAATATGTCTGGGAGCAATAATTTGATATCCATCAAAGATTCGTACATTTGTAATCGCCGTAATTTCTTCTAACCCAGCATTTTGATTTAATTTCTCCATCATAAAAAATCCTCCTAATGTGTTTGTGACTGAACACTTCGCAGTATAACTATTAGATATCTAACAGTCAATAGCCTAACAATTGTTTGACAAGCCTACTGATATCACTGTATATTTTAGCTACTTACAATTAGATTCCTAACAATTACAGAGGGGACGATGGACGGTCATGCATTCCCGAGAAGATACGCCTTATATGGATTTGTTTCAAATTATCGGTCTTAAGTTAAAGAAAAGAGCAGATGAGAGTATAAAAGAGCTAGGATTAAGTTCTCAACAAGGAAAAGTAATCGATTATATTTATGAGAATCAAGATAATCATATTATTCAAAAGGATCTTGCAGATCGGTTTCATCTGCGTGGGGCAAGCGTTACAAGCATGCTTCAAGGTCTAGAGCAAAAAGGTTTCATCGAACGTAAAATCCCGGCCAATAATGAACGGCAAAAAAATATTTATGTATTACCAAAAGCGGTTGACTTGATTGAAGACTTCAATAACTCATTTCAAAAAGTGGAAGATGAAATCGTTCAAGCCCTTAATGATGAGGAGAAACACATCTTAAAGAAATTACTGATCAGAATTAATGAACGCATATAAAAGATGGGCAGGCAGAGGTGCCTGAGGGCACGTGACAAGATCATGTTCCCATTCCCGATTAGAAACCAAAGGAAGCCGCCGATCAACAGGATCGGCGGCTTTATTCGACTACCGGGCAATAAAGTTTAGTGTAATCAACTTGTATCACCACAAAATAAAGTTTACTTAGTAAAGTCGTCTCCGCCTGTTAACGTCTTCGGAACGCTCCACCGCGCGCCAGAGCATAGAAAATCAAGAGAGCAATGATCGACCCAACGATCGCGGGTATGATATGAAATCCACCCACCACCGGCCCCCTCGGTCCCAACAGTTCATACCCTAACCACGATCCAACAAAGCCAGCAATGATATTGCCGAGTACGCCTCCCGGCACGTCCCGTCCAATCAGATTTCCACTTAACCAGCCAATTAGCCCACCGACAATAAGTATCCAGATTAAATACACGAATTGGTCTCCCTTCCATTGATTTATTACAAGTTATGTTTCGTTAGGGGGAATGTTGCGGATCATCTGCGAATCGACCACTAAACCATTTCCATTTTAATCCAAGGGTAGTAAAATCGGTTGTACCACCACTCGTATGAATGCTGGTGCAGATGGGGATTGGAGATGGCGAGTATAGAAAGGAGGCGCTTAGGTGTTCATGTTTCGAAGTTCTTTTATTTTAGCCTTGTTGATGATGTGTCTATTGTCAGGCTTGACTGCTTGCTCTGAGTTAGAGCAATCGGAAGATATGGGTACTTCGACAAAGGCTGACTTCACGGAGCAGATACAGAGCCTTAATCTGAATCTGGAAGAACCGTCATGGAAGCTGGATACCACCCCCGTGAATCTAACGTGGTTCGTTGGAGCCGAATGGTACGGGCACACTTGGGGTGAGAGCATGACTTCCAAATATGTCACCAAAAAAACAGGGGTCAATATCGAATTTGACGTATCAACTGGTGAACCAAGCGAGATGTTATCACGGATGTTGACGACCGGTAGTCTGCCGGATTTGATAACCATCGGCTCCTGGGAGAGTGCGGTTAACAAACTTCGGGAGAGTAATCTCATCTATGCCCTGGATGAGCTAGCCAACAAGTATGATCCTTACTTTTACAAGGTAGCAGGTGATGGTGCTCTACAATGGTATCGGCAGGAAGACGGCCATACCTATGTCATCCCCAATGATGCGTACAGTCCCGAACAGATGCGTTCAACCGGCTTGACGGGAGCGAACCAAACCTTTCTCGTACGTAAAGATCTGTATGAGTCGATGGGCAAACCGGACCTTACCACACCGAAAGGTTTTCTACATGCATTGCAATTGCTGAAGAATCAATATTCTGTTTATAAAGGCAAGCTAATCAGTCCGTTCTGGGCACAGGGGAATGCATCCTATGGGATGACTGAATATTTGCAAAATCTGCTTGCGATCCCCCATGAACAGAACGGTAAAGTATACGACCGAATGACAGATCCGGATTATATTGAGTGGCTGAAAACATTTCGTATCGCTTACGAGCAGGGCCTGATTAATGTTGATTTTCTGGTCGACTCCAGTGCACAGGTGCAGGAAAAAACCAACCAAGCCCAATATTTTATGATGATTCGGGAATGGACAGACATATCGGACCTCAATTCGAAATTGGAAGTCCTTACGAATCAGAGTTCATACTATATTGCTGTAGATGGACCCCGGAGCAGCAGGAGAGAATCCGCCAAACTGTTTCCCGGCAGCATGGATGGCTGGATGGTTACGATGATTAGCAGATCCACGGAAAACCCTGAACGGGCCATCCGATTTTTGACCTATCTGGCCAGCGAAGAAGGCCAAAGAGATTTATTTTTGGGCAAAGAAGGTGAAACTTGGACGATGGAGAACGGCATACCGCAGCTGACGGCGGCAATGGTCCAGTTGTATGACACGGATCGGGAGCGGCTGGAAAAAGAATATGGCATTATGGATACCTACTGGATGCTGCGAAACCCTGCTTTCGTTAACCCGTGGAGACCCGAGCATACTCCGTCCATTAAGCAAATGGAGGCGTTCGCTAACCAACACGCCGATCTGGACAGCGGCATCTATAAGGGACTCGATCCTGTAGGGGATTCCGATATAGCGTTAGCCTGGTCACGTATTTCTCAGAATTGGGAAGAGGTGCTGCCAGAACTGATTACAGCGAAGGATGAAGCTGCCTTTGACAAAATTTTTGAAAATTTTCTGATCCGTCGTGTGAACTACGGCTTTAACCAGGTGATGGAATATCGCCAGGCTGAACTGGAACTGAGGAAAGCCAAGATAGCCAGATAACCATTCCCTACTACATTGTTAACGATCAGCTAACTAGTAATATATGGTATAACAAAGGTGGTGAATACATCAGAATGAAATACCTGCTAACGAGATTGAGGAAGCTTTATCGCAATGCCCGTATATCCCAAAAGCTGTTTCTGGCATTTAGCCTGATGATTGCCATACCTGTTATTTTGATCTCCTTTGTGTATATCCGCATGCAAGAAACCCAGCTATATAAGGACGCTATGGCAACGGGCAACAGCCACGTTTCATGGCTGAATGAACAATTGCGCAGAAGAATGGATACAATTGAGAACGCTTCCAACACAGCCCTTACTCAAAAGTCATTTGTGGATTTTATTCATTCCAATATGCTTGTGGATGGACTGCGTCTGGTGAAGTTTAAGCAAAACCAGTTTGAGCAAATGCTTAATATCATTCAAAGCAATGCGATGATCAGTGAGCTTAGCTTTTACGTTGATAACCCAAACTTGTATGAAATCTGGCCTGAAATCTATCATTACAAGAAATTTTCGCCGCAGGATTATTGGGTAAAGCTTCGGGATGAAGGTGGCGCGGCTTACCGCTTATTTTCTTTTAGGGATGGTGAGCACACCTTATCCTACTATCGTCTGGTTCGCCTTCAAGGGCAGGAACAAAAACGCCCTAGTATTATGGAAGTGCGAGTTCCCCACAGCATATTTTTCAGCGACCTGCTCCAGGAGAGCAAGGGGGACTTCTTTTCGGTGTTGATGAACGCAAGCGATTCTCCCCAGTATGTTTACAATCCTCAGCATGAGTTTTCTGAGAAGTACGGGAAGGCGCTGAAGGAGATCCTTGGCAGTATTCATCACCAGCTGGATATATCGCCGCAGGAAAGCCCGCTTCAGGTTAGGGTGGGAGATCAGAGTTACTATGTATTGTATCGATACATCCCTCCATTGAACACTTATGTGGTCGATATTGCTTCCCATCAGGCATTGATGAAGGGACCGCGCAGTTGGTATGCATTTGTGGTAACGATTACATTATGTGTATTGCTGCTGATTATGCTACTCGTATCCCAAACGACGCGGCGTATTTTCCGGCGGTTGGACAGCGTACTGATATCCATGCGTCAGGTACGGAAAGGCGAGCTGGATGCAATGATTGATACAGGCCTGGATGAGAACGAAAGAGGAGATGAAATCGATGAGGTGGCGGTGAACTACAATAAAATGTTACATGAGGTCAAACGTTTAATGACACAGGTCGTGGATAAGCAGTTAATTGCCAAAAACGCACAGTTGCACTCCCTGCATTCGCAAATTAACTCCCATTTTTTATATAACGCCCTGGAATCGATCCGGATGGTGGCAGAGGTACAGAGGCAGCCTGCTATAGCCAATTCATTGGTGTCGTTGGGCTCCCAACTACGCTACAGCATGCAGTGGCGTAGCGATACCGTTGCTTTTCGTGAGGAGCTTGCCAATATCCAAAGTTATATTGAATTTATCAACTTTATGGAAGGCGGCAGTATTGTTATGACCGCGGATCTTCCTCAGGAAATACTTCGCTACGCCATTCCCAAGATGTGTATGCAGCCCATCGTTGAAAATGCCGTTCATCACGGGGCACCTTCAGGTGGCAGGGTATCTATAGAGATTACCTTTTCTGTGGAGAATGACAGTCTGCTATTCATTAACATAAGAGATGACGGAGAGGGGTTAGAGCCTGAGATGTTACACCGTCTTCAGGCAGTACTGCAGAGCGAATCGGATACACCGATGGTGACTAGCAGGAGCGGACTTGGTTTGGAAAACGTGAATAAGCGATTGCAGCTTCATTATGGCAAGAATTGCGGTCTTTGGATTGATAGTGTGCAAGGTGCATATACCTGCGTAACGATACGCTTGCCTTGGGAAAATGTAAATCTTGGAGGGTGGTAGAGCATGATTAATATCCTGATTGTGGACGATCAAAAACACATTCGTGATGGCCTGCAGGCCATGCTGCATCAATTTCCTCTGGAGCTGAACAACATATACTGTGCCGCGAGCGGGATTGAGGCGCTGGGCCTATTGCGGCAGCATTGCATTCACATCGTGATTACCGATATTATGATGCCGGATATGGATGGGTTGGCACTCATGGCTCAAACCAAAGAGGAATACATGGATGTGGAATACCTCATTATCAGCGGTTATAGTGATTTTACATATGCCCAAAAAGCGATCGGGCTTGGGGCAAAGGGCTACCTGCTCAAACCTTTGAAGCGAGAGGATCTGCAACATTCCCTGGAGCATGTGTGGCAAGAGATCCAGACACGGCAGGCACTTACGCATAATATGCAGCGTGTATCCCGTCTCGCCCAAGAGACCGATCGTAAAGAATTAAGAATGTTTATGCAAGGTGCGTTAAGTGATGACGCATGGATTCTTCAGATTGAGGAACAACATTATGCGTTATGGCGTAATTATCGCCTAGCCCTACTGCGGGAAGAAGTTTGCATGAACCAGCCCGGAGCCAGCAGCGCCCATAGCATGGAAGCCATTGCGTATCGTGTGTTTGGCAGACAAGGTTGTATTTGCCTGCAACATCGCCCATACCTGATCCTTGCGGTGGATGCATCCATAGATCCAAGTGTTTTGCCTGCAGCGCTCAAGGAAGGAAAGATCGATGCCATAACGGCCATGACTAACCCGATTCAGGGGTTAAAAGAACTACCAGACAGCTATACCCAAGTGCTTGAGCTCTATCGCCACAGTTATCTGTTTCCTGATCAGTACAGTATCTTCCCAGCACATATTGAGCATATGGAACAGCAGTGGCAACTTCCCTATGAAGACTTATATGAACTGTTCCAGTCGGTTGGAACAGATAACAGCGGAACAATTACTCAGGGTATTTCTGCAATATTTCACAAAAAGGTGCTGCAACGTTATCCTATTCGCTATACTCAACAGCTCTGCGCCGCTACCGTTCAGATGATGGAGGAATACGAACGAGTTATTCACCCTTATATGGGGAAAGAAGTGCTGGACCTTGAATCATTGCGTAATCTCTTTGATTATCAAGGGATGCGTGAGTATATACAAGCACTGCAACAGCAGCTGCTTCGGCTGAATCAGTTCTATTATGACTATAAATGCAGCTATCGCCATTCGCAGGATCTAAATGAAGCCATTCGTTATATTCACGAGAGTTACCACAAACCGCTGGATCTTGCGATGGTATCCAATCATGTATCGCTTAATTATGCTTATTTCTCAAATCTGTTTAAGAAGAATATTGGTAAGGGTTTTGCTGAGTACCTACGAGATGTGCGTCTGGATAAAGCGCGGCGGCTTCTCGCCGAAACCGATTATAAAATTGTTGAAGTGGCTGCTATGGTAGGCTATGAAAGCTACAAAAGCTTTACACGCGCGTTCCGACTTGTGATGCAGATCCAACCCACAGAGTACCGACAGATGATGCGGCAGAAGGCAGATTGAATCAAAAGCCAAAAAAATGGGATATCACAAAAACAATTGTACCTTTTCAGCGAATTAACCTATTCGATAGAATAAAGATATCCCTTCATGTAAGCGATTTCCTTAATGCGCATGGATTGGGAGAAGTTATTATTCTATTAAAGGAGGGCAATTATGAATCCATCTCACTTTAGGGAGAAACGGTTTATGAAAAAGGTACTCGGTATGTTGCTTGTGATTGTGATGCTGACTAGTGTTGGCATACTGCCAGCTTCAAAGGTTCAGGCAGCCGGAACTACCGTAACCTCAATGGAGTACTTCTCACCCGCAGACGGGCCTGTTATTTCAAAATCAGGGGTTGGCAAGGCCAGCTACGGATTTGTTATGCCTAAGTTCAATGGAGGCTCCGCGACATGGAATGATGTTCACAGTGATGTGGGCGTTAATGTAAAAATGGGCAACAACTGGGTTGATATCGACCAGGCAGGCGGTTATATCTATAACCAAAACTGGGGGCACTGGAGTGATGGCGGCTTCACTGGCTATTGGTTCACCCTCTCCGCAACAACCGAGATTCAACTGTACTCCAAAGCGAATGGTGTTAAGCTGGAGTATCAACTTGTATTCCAAAACATCAACAAAACAACCATCACAGCGATGAATCCGACACAAGGTCCACAAATCACTGCAAGTTTCACAGGCGGTGCAGGCTTTACATATCCAACGTTCAACAATAATCCTGCCGTCACTTATGAAGCTATTGCGGATGATTTGAAGGTGTATGTCAAACCTGTAAACAGCAGCACCTGGATTGATATTGACAATAACGCAGCCAGCGGCTGGATCTACGATCAAAATTTTGGCCAATTCACGGATGGCGGCGGTGGGTACTGGTTTAACGTAACGGAGTCGATCAATGTCAAATTGGAATCAAAGACTTCTTCGGCTAATCTGGTTTATACGATTACGTTTAATGAACCTACAAGAAATTCATATGTCATTACGCCATACGAAGGAACAACCTTTACAGCAGATGCAAATGGGTCCATCGGGGTTCCGCTTCCGAAAATTGATGGAGGGGCGCCAATCGCCAAGGAACTAGGTAATTTTGTATACCAAATTAACATCAATGGGCAATGGGTTGATTTGAGTAACTCCAGCCAGAGCAAATTTGTATACTCCGGTAATGGGTATAACAATATGTCCGATGCCAACCAGTGGGGTTATTGGGCCGATTATGTCTATGGTCTTTGGTTCCAGCCAATCCAAGAAAATATGCAGATCCGTATTGGATATCCGCTGAATGGACAGACTGGTGGAAATATTGGCAACAACTTCGTCAACTATACCTTCATCGGCAATCCAAATGCCCCGCGTCCGGATGTATCCGATCAAGAGGATATCTCCATCGGAACACCAACCGACCCGGCAATCGCGGGCATGAATCTCATTTGGCAGGATGAATTCAACGGAACTACGCTAGATACAAGTAAATGGAACTATGAAACAGGATATTATCTCAATAACGATCCCGGTACTTGGGGATGGGGAAATGCAGAACTGCAGCACTACACAAACAGCACTCAAAATGTATATGTACAGGACGGGAAGCTGAATATCAAAGCCATTAACGACAGCAAATCTTTCCCGCAGGATCCGAATCGGTATGCGCAGTATTCTTCAGGAAAGATTAACACCAAGGATAAACTATCCTTGAAATACGGCAGAGTCGATCTTCGTGCCAAGCTTCCTACAGGTGATGGTGTATGGCCAGCACTGTGGATGCTTCCACAAGATTCGGTATACGGCACTTGGGCTGCATCAGGTGAAATTGATGTTATGGAAGCGAGAGGCCGTCTGCCTGGATCAGTAAGCGGTACCATACACTTTGGTGGACAATGGCCTGGGAACCAGTATTCGGGCGGCGATTATCACTTCCCGGCGGGGCAAACTTTTGCCAATGATTATCATGTGTACTCGGTAGTCTGGGAAGAGGACAACATTAAATGGTATGTGGATGGCAAGTTTTTCTATAAAGTCACTAACGAGCAGTGGTATTCCGCAGCTGCACCGAATAATCCGAATGCACCTTTTGATGAGCCGTTCTACCTTATTATGAACTTGGCAATCGGCGGAAACTTTGACGGTGGCCGTACCCCAAACGCCTCCGATATCCCGGCGACTATGCAAGTGGATTATGTACGCGTGTATAAAGAACAGTAATTTGCAATTTCCGATACGGAGAATGAAGATCAGATGGAACAGATGCCGGGCAAACCGAAGAACCTGAAATCTCATACTCTAAAATTGGCTTACGACCGATTCCCAATATTTCTACCTGGGAGTCGGTCGTTTATATTTAGACTTGATAATTTAGTTCATCGGCTGCAACTCTTGTCGAAGGACAACATCATTAGGAGGAAATATGAATCAGAAAGAATTTGAATCAGTCATCAATCTCCCTGCAAATATTCGTTATGAATACTTCATCAAAAAAGTAGTAGATTCAGAAGAAGTGTGGGGGCTTTATGAGAATGGTTGGTCAGTTACTGAAGATGATAAAGGTAATAAATTACTTCCATTTTGGCCTAAGAAAGAATTCGCGGAATACTGTGCAACTGATGGTTGGGAAATTTACTCAAGTAAAAGTATGGATTTGTACGAGTTCATAGACGATTTTCTACCCAATTTAAAAAAAGAGGGTTTTAAACCTTCAATATTCTTAAATAATGCTGATTCTGCTGTATTAGAAGTCGATATACTAATTGAGGATTTAAAGACAGAACTTGAAAAATACTAACTTAAAACCTCAATAAAGGAGTTTGGAAAACCGTGAAAAATACGAGACGTAAACGAATAAAATTGGGTGATATCTACGCTATACCTCTGCCTAACGCTAAGTTTGCCTTTGGGAGAAGGCTTAAAGATGCCAGCATTGCAATCTATAATGTGATAAGTGACACGATAGAAGAGATACCTCAAGAAGAGGAATACCAATTTATCGTGGGTGTATATGATGATGTACTGAAATCAGGTGATTGGCTGGTCGTTGAGAATCGTCCGTTCCCGGATGAAGAAGAGGCGTGGCCCCCACCTGCCTGTATCATTGATAGGATATCAGGAGGGTATGAAATATATCATTTGGGAGAGATTAGACCTTCTACTCGCGAAGAATGTGAAGGGTTAGAGATGGCGGCTGCTTGGGAAGCTCATCATATTGTTGATAGAATAATGGGAGATGATAAGTGGCACCGAGACCCGAATAAATAGTGTACGAGTATACCATCTATGGTTCCAGAGATCAGGTGTAGCGGTTTGAACCGCTTTTTCACTTTCCAATACAAACATTAAGTCACGGCCTACATACGTTTCTATAGGGGTAACACCAAGCGCTTCAACCATTTGCTCTGTTAAAGTAAACTCTTCTCGCATCTTATATAAACAAAATCAACCGAGCCAAGCCCTCCTTTTACAAAGAGGGGCTTGGCTTGTTTTGCATTCAGATGTAAGTAATAATGCAAAGTGAACTTGACACATAATGCAAAGTGAACTATGCTAAAAATGCAAAGTAAACATTGCAAGGACGTGATCACTTGAAGACAAAAATTGCAGAACTGCGTAAGCAGCATAAGCTGTCACAGGAAGAACTGGGACGAATTGTTGGTGTTACCCGGCAAACCATCACCTCTCTTGAAAGGGGAAAATATACGGCTTCCCTTATTCTTGCTTACAAAATTGCCAATTTTTTCGGACTCGCCATTGAAGATGTTTTTGATTTCAGCGAAGTGGAGGAAATGTAAATGGACAAGTACAAGATTAAAGTAAAAACTCGCAAAAACGTACTGTCACTGGTAGCTGCTGCTACACTATTGATCTATGTAGGACTTATATTTTACCGAGGTGGACTACCCGATTTACCTAGTTTTATAAAGGGATTTCACACAGGCGCTTTTATCGGGGTTGAATTGGCCGTCGCTTTTTTCCTCGTCAGGTATATAAAAGCCAGTAATAATGAAGCCGAGCTGAAGAAGCAGTATATTGAGGAGAATGACGAGCGGAGTGTGATGATACTCCAGAGAGCCGGCACACTCAGCACAGCAATCATTCTCGTTGGTCTGGGCATTGCCTCCGTGATCGCCGGTTTCTTTAATCCCTTGATATTCTACACCTTACTAACTTGCTTATTATTTGTTTTAATCGTATTTTTTGCACTGTGGATGTATTATGCGAGAGCAATTTAAGGTTTAGATCAAAGCAGTGGAGAGAGGTGAATGTTTACGGGTGTAGTTGTACTTGGTGCATATCGAGCGGTCCGTAATCGTGGGGTATTTTCGTGATTTGAAACACTATGAGGGAACATCATGTATTAAACAATTAGGTCCGTAGATTCTGCGGGTTTCTTTTCATATGAATAAGAATGGCAGTGTCCCGAGCTGAGGACAAGAACTTGGTTCCATTGCCAAAAGGACAAGTACATTGTGTCATTTCAGATTAGGTAGTTATCTAAATAGTAGTATGATGGAACTCCTATGGCGAGATAAAACCCACATTAATATAAGACTTCGTTTGATTTTTGTATCAGGAATTGGTTCTTCCGATCTAAGTCAAGAACTTAGTACCATTCTTGAAATGGTTAAGAACTGGTACCGATGTCGATTAGAACATTTATCTGTTTCATTAAACTAACGGGCAGGTTAGTTTCGGTATGTGGTATTATTTGTTTGATGGAGTAAACTAAAAGGCGAGACTAACATGAGTCAGCGTTTCCCAACATAGGTAAGCATAACGATCAAAGTTTTAAAAGGGAGTGAACTATATTAATATACACCATCCCTATTTACGACAAATTCAGCTTAAGAGGCAACAAGTACCCACCTATAATTGTTACCCCTTTGATTTGGTGGTCATTCGAAACCTAAATACTCTTGATTTCCACCCCAAGGTAACCTATATCGTAGGTGAAAATGGGATGGGCAAATCTACACTGATGGAGTCCATTGCTGTCGCATGGGGATTTAACCCGGAGGGTGGGACGGTCAACTTTTCCTTTTCAACCCAGGCTACTCACTCGAGCTTATATGAATATATACAATTGATCAGAGGTCTGCGACGCCCGAAGGATGGCTTCTTTTTCCGGGCAGAAAGTTATTATAATTTAGCCACGACGATCGATGAGTTGGACAGCCAACCTTCATTTGCTCGCCCTATTATAGAATCGTACGGTGGCAAGTCCTTGCATGAGCAGTCCCACGGAGAGTCGTTCTTTTCCACTTTCATTCATCGGTTCGGGGAGAATGGATTATATATACTGGATGAGCCTGAGGCTGCACTGTCTCCCCTTCGCCAAATGGCGATGCTGACACGAATCCATGAACTTGTTTTGCAAAACTCTCAATTTATAATTGCGACCCATTCCCCAATCCTTATGGCATATCCAGATTCGATTATTTACAATCTAAAGCCGGATGGGATTGAAGTCCAAGTTTTGGAAGAAACCGACCATTATATGATTATGAAAGAGTTTGTAAATAACAAGGATCGGATGCTCAGAGAGTTGTTCGAAGAAGCTCAAGATTAAATCCACTGCTATCCTATAGAATCTAAAAGCTTAAGAGAGATCGTTATAAAGAAACCGATCTATTGTCGAGATTAAACTTAATAAGGCATCAAATTGATCAGCTACTGATTTTAATTAGCGGACTGACAACAGGGATCGTTGCAGAAATGCTGACGATCCTTTTTATGTATATACGTATGAGTATTTAAATCACGAAAAAGGGCTAATCCGTAGACAATCTTACATGCTGTAAGCTTAGTAGAAGTGACTTTGTAGAACCATTCAAACGCTCTACACAGAGAAACAACGGATCGAACGGGAAGAATGGTACGGTATACTTCAACTACTTGAAGAACGGTTTATGTCCATTATATAAGCCTATTGACAAGAAGATGGGGGGGAAGTATAACTATATTGGACTGTTATGGAAAAACAAGGTATAGAAAGCCACTGCCTATATATATTTTAAAACAGAAGATTCTATTTTCTGGCATGGGTGCTTGTGGGGGAGAATGCATGTTGGAGGAGATATATTTCATTATTTTCTGAAGATAAGCAGAAACATTGTTAGGATTGCTACTGGGAATCATTCGTCCTAAATCGAGGAAGTATAAATATATTACTCTCTATTTTCATCATCTAATCGCCGACGAAATATCAAAGCCGAAACAGCAAATATAATAAAAGATAATGTTGAAGCAGCAGTAACTATCTTCAACACACTTCCTATTGAGGGGTTAAACAACAGAGCAATTGAGATGATTAAAACAGCACCTGTTAATCCCATTCCCAAAATCGAGATCGCTAAAATCTTGTTCATCAAATCACCTCACAGGTTGAAATAGAGTTTCTCATCAAAATAATTGTGTCTGCTCAATAAATGGGGGGTTATCGGCCAGTACTCCATAGCGGAAATATCTTCATACTTTTGGAATATTATACCATATAAAATATAATTATGAGAAACATAGATACAGATAGACACATTTATCCATATATTGAGACCAATTAGAAATTTATATATCTTTCGCAGGTAGTGGTGATAAAAAAATGGATTAATGAATATGAATCGCCTTGGTCTGTATTTGAAAAATTGGCTTAGGTAAACTAAACCTTACGGATGGGTGTCGAGGGACAAGAACATATTTCCATTGAAGTCGCTATTTTAGCGGCTTTTTTTAATTTTATCGGTACAAGTTCATGTCCCGAGCCGAAGACAAGAACTTATACCGATTACCGATTTGTCGTGTATCTAATCGGCATGGTATCGCAAACTACCAAGCAGCAAAAGATATAAGCAAAGATTAAGTAGCGATTGCTTCCGGGAATGGGGGAAGCAATCGCTATGTTTTTTTGCGGATATTTTTATTTTTTGTCCACCACATGTGTACAAAAAATAAAAATGATGATACATTGAAATTAGTTTATTTCCTTTTATAACAAGGTTTTTTTGAAGAATACTATGTCTCCTGTACGAGGACATGCGTATATCGAGGAGGGAATGGAATGTCAAGTCAAGCATTGGACCAATTTTTAAGTTCGAACATCGAAGATCTAAAGACCAAAGGTCTATATAACGTCATCGATACGCTGCAGGGTGCAAATGGTCCCGTTATTCGTATCGACGGAAAGTCCCTAATCAATTTGTCTTCCAATAACTATTTGGGACTGGCAACAGATTACCGGCTGATTGATGCTTCAGTTAAGGCGTCGCAGACATACGGGGCAGGCGCAGGGGCTGTGAGAACAATTAATGGTACGATGGATCTTCATATTGAGCTTGAAGAAAAACTGGCCCGTTTCAAAAAAACGGAAGCCGTTATCGTGTATCAATCGGGATTTAACTGCAATATGGCTGCTATATCCGCGGTAATGGACCAGCATGATGCGATTTTATCAGATGAGCTGAACCACGCTTCGATTATTGATGGCTGCCGCCTGTCGAGAGCCAAGGTGATTCGCTTTAAGCATTCGGATATGAATGATTTAAGACAGCAGGCGAAAGATGCCAAGGAATCCGGTCAGTACCATAAAATTATGGTCATCACCGACGGGGTTTTCTCCATGGATGGTGATATAGCAAAGCTGCCCGAAATCGTGAAAATAGCAGAAGAATTCGATCTGATTACTTATGTGGATGATGCCCACGGTTCGGGCGTTCTCGGAGCAGGTGCGGGAACCGTGAAGCATTATGGATTGTCCGACCGCATTGACTTTCAAATTGGTACTCTTTCCAAAGCGATTGGCGTTGTCGGCGGTTATGTGGCGGGTAAAAAACAACTGATTGAATGGTTGAAGCTGAGAAGCCGTCCGTTTCTGTTCTCGACATCGCTACCTCCGGCTGCAATCGCTTCTTGCAACGCTTCTGTCGACATTTTGATGAATGACAAAGAGCTGATCGAGAAGCTGTGGGAGAACGGCAATGATTTGAAAAATGGCTTGAGCCGGCTTGGATATGATGTAGGCCAAAGCGAAACGCCGATCACACCTTGTATCATTGGGGATGAAGTAACCACCCAACAGTTCAGCAAACGACTTTATCAAGAAGGCGTTTACGCCAAGGCAATCGTGTTTCCGACGGTTCCGAAAGGAACCGGAAGAATACGCAACATGCCGACAGCTGCCCATACCAAGGAGATGCTGGAACAGGTGATCTCCGTTTATGAGAAAGTTGGCAAGGAAATGAAGCGGATTTAGCTGCATTCACGGGAGTATATTTCGGGAGGAATGTCTTATGAAAAAGATATTGGTGACCGGAGCACTGGGCCAAATCGGCTCTGAGTTAGTTGTTAAATTACGTGAAATTTATGGTCAGGATCACGTCGTTGCTACGGATCTCAAGTCATCATCCCACGAAATTACCCGATCCGGACCATTCGAGCTGCTGGACGTGACGAATGCTAAGGCGATGTTCGAAATCGCTAAGCGATACGAAGTGGATACCGTCATTCATTTGGCTGCGCTGCTGTCAGCTACCGCAGAGGAGAAACCCCTGCTTGCCTGGAATTTGAATATGGGCGGATTGATGAATGCACTTGAAATATCCAGGGAGCTCGGCTGCCAATTTTTCACTCCAAGCTCCATTGGATCTTTTGGTCCTTTGACTCCGAAAGACAATACCCCGCAGGATACGATCCAGAGGCCCAATACGATGTACGGCGTGAACAAAGTGTCCGGCGAACTGCTTTGTGATTATTATTTTCACAAATACGGCCTGGATACTAGGGGGCTGCGATTCCCAGGTTTGATATCTTATATGACGCCTCCCGGCGGAGGGACGACGGATTATGCTGTTGAAATTTACTACGCAGCCGTGACAGCCGGCCGATACACATCTTATATCGCCAAAGACTCCAACATGGACATGATGTATATGCCGGATGCCCTGAACGCTATCATTGTTCTAATGGAAGCGGATTCATTTCGGTTGATACACCGAAACTCATTTAATGTCACCGCAATGAGCGTGGACCCGGAGGCGATCGCTGCAGCGATTCGGGATGAGCTTCCCGGCTTTATCCTCGATTATGACGTTGATCCGAAGAGACAGGCGATTGCCGATAGCTGGCCGCATTCTATTGATGCAACGGCAGCGAAAACAGAATGGGGATTTCATGCCCGCTACGACTTGAAGACCATGACGAAGGATATGCTTTCACAGCTAAGCGATAGACAAATGCTTCGCAAAGCTTAAAGTTATTATGAATTCGATCGAAGAGTGACAGCTAGAAAAAGCAATTCGGATTTAATCCGAATTGCTTTTTAATGATTACTCTCATTCAAAGATGGCTTACGATGGTGAGAGGACAACTTGGACTGGCCATAAGGTAAATAGGTGATACCCGTCAGAAGAGCGAGACCAGGGATTCTTTTCTTGAAGTCTCTCTGCAAAAGGTGCACTGTTCTTTTCTTCTGAGAGGAACGACCAAACCGAATTTATACATCAATCTGCGAATTTATTTAAACGACCACATCCAAAATATGGTGAAACATATACAGATATGATTTATATACGTTTACCATTTAATTTGGTTTATTATCAAGTATCCTTCAGCAATTCAACCATGTTAGAATAGTGAATTTCTCTAAGTTGCTCGATAAAGTTATCTACCCTGTAGTTCTCCGGTTCAACAATCCAGAGACAAATTACTCCTACCAACAGGCTATGACCAACATGAAAGAAAAGTATGGTCCGATTGATGTGTTGGAATTCAGTCCAACAGCAGGCAATTATCCTCCGACTTCTGTATTGGAGTTAACGGTGGAGAACGCCAGGGACGCATTTGAGGCGAATGTGGTTAGTGCCATCCATGTCGTCAATGCTGTTCTCCCTGATATGCTCGCCAGGAAAGAGGGAGCCTTGCTCTTTACCTCAGGATTATCCGCCATGTACCCTGTGTCCATGATGGGGAATATCGGTATTGCTCTTTCAGGGTTACGCAATTATGTTGCTAATCTTCATACTTCATTGTCTGCTCAAGGGATTTTTGTGGGCCACCGCTCTTTAGGTTTATTAATCAAGGAGTCGGGTACTGGCGCAATTAATGATCCAGATGTAATTGCCGAGATGTGGTACCAGGCCTATGTAGAGAAAAACGTATGGGAAGAAGAGTATCCTAAGGGTGTTACCCCCGAAACCATTCTGTTTTAACATTTGTGATAATTTCTGCTTCCTTGCAAAGATGTGGAGGTGGATAACAAGAACATCACAGTATTTGACTGTACGGGTAAAACCAGACGAGAAATCGTCCGTCAGGCGCTTGAGCGCGGACACTTCGTAACGGCTTATGCTCGCAATCCACAAAAGCTTGAAATGACGCACCCCAATCTGAATGTAGTCAAGGGAGAACTTTACGACTTGGGAGTTCGTGGAATTTTCATAGGTTTTATGTACATCTTCAAGACAATGATAAACGCAATGTGAATAGTGGATGGATGTACTTTTAGATTATCAGTAAAATTGCATATCATTTCATTATTTGTCTTCATTTTAGTGATTTGTCGAGGGACAAGAACATAGTCCGATTACCGATTAGGCATTAAAACTAAACGGTTCTTTTCCTCGTTAATTCATTAAACTAACGGGAAACGATAGCTCATACAACAAACAAAGCAGCTGACCAATCGGCTGCTTTTATTCAACTAACGGGCAAGATAGTTCGGGAGATCTTGGTGCTTCTGTGTGTTACCTGCTTAGATAGATTTCGTTACACTACTAGCTGCAGTTTTGCTATTTTTAGAATTTGTAATTCAAAAAAAAAGGACAGCGGCGGCCTGTCCTTTCTTAATAGATGAGTGTACAATCCTGATGAGTTTACGGTTCGATCAAGGTTTACAGATCGACTTTCAAGGTGCCCAGCATCTTGGCGAATTTCGGATCGTGGTAGGATAAGAAAAGACTTTCCCGTGTATCGAGGGTGGCAATCTGTTGCATATCGTCTGCGCTCAACTCAAAATCGAAAATGTCGAAGTTTTCGACGATCCGCTCTTTTCTCACCGATTTTGGAATAACAACGACTTCACGCTGAACAAGCCAGCGCAGCACGACCTGGGCGACGGACTGGTTGTGTTTTTCTGCTATCGAGGCCAGCACTTCGTTGTCGAACATGTTGCCCTTTCCTTCAGCGAACGGCGCCCACGACTGGTGCTGCACTCCCTGCTCTTTCATAAAAGCGGTACTCTCGATCTGCTGGTAGAACGGGTGCGTTTCAACCTGGTTGACTGCAGGTACGATTTCGTTATGCACGATGAGGTCCATCAGACGGTCGGGTAGGAAGTTGCTGACACCGATCGCCCTGATCTTGCCTTCGCGGTATAGATCTTCCATCGCACGCCAAGCGCCATAGTAATCGCCGAACGGCTGGTGTATAAGGTATAGATCGAGATATTCCAGCTGTAACTTCTTCAAGGATTTGGCAAACGCCAGCTTGGCACTCTCGTATCCTGCATCTTGAACCCAGAGCTTGGTCGTGATGAACAGTTCCTCACGCGGTACGCCACTGCGCTTGATCGCGCGTCCGACCGCTTCCTCGTTCAGATAACCGGCGGCGGTGTCGATCAGGCGGTAACCGGCCATCAGCGCTTCATATACCGCGTTCTCGCATTCTTCAGCATCGGGAACCTGGTAGACTCCGAAGCCGATAATCGGCATTTTAACTCCGTTGTTCAATGTTACGTTTTGCATTTTAACTCCTCCTAGTATTTAAATGTATGATAGCAAACGGCGCGTATCCCGGGAATCGGGCACTGCAGCGGTAATTCCACTTACGGCTGAATTGCATTACAATAAGCTTAGAGCCTTCGTGCTACACGAAGTCAAGTCGTATTCACAACTTTATTTTCCAAGGAGGAATTGACATGTATACGGTCAAAGAAGCCGCCCAGATAACGGGACTCACCCAGCACGCCGTGCGCTTTTACACGGATAAAGGCCTGGTGCCTAGCGTACAGCGTAATCAAAACAACATTCGGATGTTCAACGACGAATCAATCAACTGGCTGCATGGCGTGAAATGCCTCAAGCAATCCGGGATGCCGATTGAATTCATTAAAAAGTATATCGATCTCTGTCTCGAAGGGGATTCGACCATTCCGCAACGCTTCGCACTTATAATGGAGCATAAAGAAGCGGCGCTCGTTCAGCTTGAAGAAGCCAAACAGCACGTTGCCCATTTAGAACAAAAAACCGACCTATATCAGGCCATTCTGGAGCACCGCACTCCAGACACGACCAATCCCGGTAACTGGGACAAAATTCAGCATATGCATGCTGACGTATTTTACTCGCCCTCTGTTCGGAAGGCGTGAGACATATTTTGAGCCCATCAACCGTTTTGGGGAAAATCTTCGGTTTAAAACTCTTGATTGGCTTGCAATGAACAAGATTCACATCAATCTAGATTGAACTATCGGGAGACTATAGTTTAGAGGGGCTTGGTATGAAAAACATTTTTCTGATTGGCGGTACAACGGGAGTAGGAAAACAACAACTTGCCAAATTATGAAGGATAAATTGAGCAACAGCGTATTTCTTGATGGGGACTGGTGCTGGGACATGCGTCCATTTCAAGTGACCGAGGAAACCAAAGAGATGGTTATGCAAAATATATGCTTCCTTTTGAATAATTTTATCAAGTGTACCGTTTATGAAAATATTGTTTTTTGCTGGGTAATGCATCAGCGAGCTATTGTTGATGAGATTATAACGGGAAACGTTAGTTGAGTAATAGCAAGGAGCAGTTTGCCGTTGGTAGCTGCTCCTTTTTTAATTAAGATAACTGGGGGTTAATGGAGCAGTTAGATAGAATAGTTGGTATTAAAAGCTTTGGAAAATAGTTTTAGATCGGAGATGAGGTTGATACTGTGACACTATTTTATTATATTGTGCAAGCCATGAGCTTCCTTATGTTACGAATGTGAACCCTGCCGCTAAGGATGATAAACTTATGGAGGTCTACAATACGGAAGAGGATGCAGCAGGATTATATATAACCGGTTTAGTAGAGCTTTTCAAATATATACGCAGCAATATGAGAATAGGTGAGGACTTAGAGTTGTATTGCTGCTGGGCGCACGGACAGGAAAGATTTTTGGATGCTCCAAATAAAGAACTCGACCTCGTGATTGAACTAGCTTAAGAAGTGAATCAAGGTACAGTTTTCCAATAAGCTAACGAAGAAACGTTAGTTCAATAAAACCAAGGAAGAACCAGCTGATGATGTGATGGAATGACAAAATGTCGAAGGACAAAAACATAGTCCAATTGAAGTCGCTATTATAGCGGCTTTTTTTGTTTTTAGGAACCATGTCTTGTCCCAAGCTGAGGACAAAAACATTGTGTCATTTCGGATTAGGTAATTATCTAAATAGTATTATGATGGAATCCTGTAGCGACATAAAAGTTAAATGAATTGAATATTTTGCTTGAGTATGTTTTTTTGTATCATGAACTAACTTTTCTAGGCAGACAACCATGAACAACATCGCCGGTAAAACCAAACAATATGCCCAGTTTATCTATCGCCTGGCTGCAACCTTGTCGTGTCAAGGGAAGATGAGTTGCACGGGGATGACGGCGTTCTTAGGAGAATAAATATCTTCCATCTGTTCACATAACAGCTTGACGGCTGTTCGTGCCATTTCCTGTTCATCCTGCTGCACATAAGCTACGCCTGAAAGATGTGGATTATCGAAAGATAGTAAATCGATATTTGAGTGTTCGTTCAGAAGACTGATAGCGGCGGATGTAAGGCGTGCTGTTTCTTCAGTCAAGGAGAAGGCTGCTGAAATTCCACTGTGGTTCTGCAAGAAGTTGCTTACATAGTCCAATGCTTGCTCGCTGCGTAGAATGTCGAGAGGAATGTGACACCACAAGCTCTTGTCAATCGAGATACCTTGATCTGTATATGCCTGCTCGAAGCCAAGCGTGCGATCCTCGACGGCTGTATTGGCATTTTCAGGTGAGATGAGCGCAATCTGCTGATGACTCTTGGATAACAAATGGGATACAGCCTTATACGCACCGCCGTAATTGTCGGATGTAATGGTGTACGTCTCAATGTTGCGCAGATAGCGGTCGATGAACACACACGGAAATTTGTCGAGCGACAGACGCAGTAATGATTCGTTGTACTTCTCATCTTCCGTCGGAAAAACGATCAGCCCCTTCACACCGAGTTCCGTTAGTGTACGGATGACGTTTGTTTCGATAGAGGAGGACTCTCGCGTGATGCTAAGTACCATGTTGAGGCCGGCTTCTTGCAGGAATTGTTCTGTGTAGTCAACGAGCTTTTGAATGACACGGGTTCTCATCGTCGGAATGATGAAGCCGATGAGCGGTATGGAGGACGCGCTGCCTTGGGATGGTGGAGAATGGATGCTAGAAACAACAAGACTTGAAGAGACGAATGAGCCTTTGCCTTGTACGCGTATAATTAATCCTTCGTCAGCTAGTGAGGTTAGGGCGTTCTTGACGGTTATTTTACTTACTCTGAATTCGTCCATTAGTTCTTGCTCAGAAGGAATGCGGTCTGTGGGTCGAAGCTGTCCTGATTTAATTTTCTGAATAATATTTTCTCGAATTTGTTTGTAGAGCGCCAGCTTTTTCAAAGAGTAGCATCTCCCCATAAACTTTATGATTTTATAATCAATTGGTTATATAAAGCTTATTTCATATATATTATAATACGGCATGTAAAGCGCTTACAATATGGAATCTGAGAAAGTGTTGCGAAGGGGTCTTTTCTTTGAAAGGTTAGAATTATGTTAAGGATGGTGGTGCCAAGGTGTATTGAAACCGCTTAAATTAACAGAACTAACTAGTCAGCCGACTTTTCAAATGCATAACAAAAAAAGAGAGGATGACGAACAAATGAAAAAACGCAGTGCTTTAATCTCCATCGTTACACTCCTTATTATGTCACTTGTTTTTACTGCATGTGGTAATCCTTCCGGTTCAAAAACGGAAACGCAGCAATTAGGCGCTAATGCCGGTGAGAATGCAACAGAATTATCATTTTGGACATTCGTAGATTTGCACGGCAAGCATTTGGATAAAATGCTGGGGTTATGGAACCAACAGAACCCAGACAAACAGATTAAGTTGAATGTAACGGTTATGCCTTACGATGATATGCACAACAAGCTCTTATTGGCAGTTACAAGCGGAAAAGGTGCTCCTGATATCGCGGATATTGAGCTTGGTAAATTTCCTAAATTCTTGGAAGGTGACAACGTTCCACTGGAATCTTTGAATGATGTATTTGCACCATACAAAGACGTTGTTGTTCCTTCACGTGTCGAGATTTATTCCAAAGCCGAACAGGTTTATGGATTCGATTATCACGTAGGTGCGACACTTGCTTTCTACAATACTGAGATTCTCGAGCAAGCAGGTGTTGACTACAAGACAATCAAAACGTGGGAAGATTACAAACAAGCAGGTATCAAGGTTTATGAAAAGACTGGCAAGTACTTAGGTACTGCTGATACATCAGCTACGTGGCAAGCATCGCTGCTACTAGCTCAGCAAAACGCTGATTTTACAGATGAAAATGGTAATCCAAAAGTGAACTCGCCTGAAATGATTAAAGCGTATGAAATGTTAGTCGATCTGCAGAAGAACAATGTTATTCATACGATCCCTGGTGGACAACCCGACACAGAAGAAGCAAAAGGCGAATACAACAAAGGCAACTACGCAAGTGCATTGATGCCTGAGTGGTACATGTCCCGCTTTGTAAACGAAATGAAAGACCTTAAAGGTAAGTATGCAATAGCTCCATTGCCTGTATTTGAAGAAGGTAATCCTCGTTCCGTTGGCTTAGGCGGTACTGGCACAGTTGTAACTAAGAATGGTAAAGACGTTCAATTGGCCAAAGAATTTGTAGCCTTTGCTAAGCTTTCGAAAGAAGCTACTACTGAAATCTGGAATACACTTGGATTTGACCCAATCAACATGGAAGTATGGAAAGATGATGCAGTTACGAAAAACCCTGATAATGAATACGTCCAATACTTTAAAACAAATGCATTTGATACTTTGAATGAAATCAAGGACGAAATTCAAGCGATCAAGTCCGTTAAAGCTTCACCGACCATCGGCAATATCTTCAATACGGTAACTTTGAACGCGATCTTTGAAGATGGTCAAGACGTGAAGGAAGCGTTGGATGAAGCACAAGCAGCCATTGAACAAGAATTGAAATAAATATAATACGTAAATGATTTGGTTAAACCTGTCGGCAGGTATAGTAGTCGGCAGGTTTAACCTTAGTCAAGGGAGATTGAGAATATGATAAAGAAATTTGTATACTCTCAAAAAGTTGCGCCTTATGTGTTTGTGCTTCCATTTATACTTATATTTTTGATATTCTGGTTTTTTCCGCTTGTAAATTCATTCGTAATGAGCTTTCAAGATCGGATGTTGGGACAGGATCCTAAATGGATTGGTGAAGCGAATTATTCGAAATTACTTACGGACAAAGTGTTTTTGACATCTATTAAAAATAGCGTTGTGTACATGTTAGGAACCTTAGTGCTGTTAATTCCTTTCCCAATGTTATTCGCCGTTATGATCAACAGTAAGTTAATGAAGGGAAGAGAGTTTTTTAAATCTTCTTTCTTTCTCCCTGCATTGACTTCTGTCGCAGTAGCGGGTACCATTTTCCGCCTTACATTCGGTGAAATGGAAGGTTCATTAATGAATAGTTTCCTGGGTCTATTTGGTATAGAACCTATTAAATTTTTGAAAGACGGAAATTGGAGTATGGCAGCACTGTTAATCCTCGCATGTTGGAGATGGACAGGTGTTAATATGCTTTACTATCTTTCCGGTTTGAAGAGCATTGACAATGAATATTATGAGGCTGCTTCAATTGACGGGGCATCTGCTTGGCAGAAGTTTAGAACGATCACAATGCCATTATTGAAGCCGACCACGGTATATGTTACGACAATTAGTGTTTATGCAGGTTTAGCCATGTTTACCGAGAGCCTGATGATGTTTAACGGTAACAATTCACCCAAAAATATTGGCTTAACCATTGTTGGATATCTGTACAGACAAGGGATTGAGCAGAATAAGCTGGGTTACGCAGCTGCAGTTGGTATCATTCTGTTAGTCATTGCTATGGTTATCAATTTAACGCAGTTGAAATTTAGTGGAATGTTCAAAAAGGAGGAGGATTAAAGTGGGCAAAAGTCAGACGAGGAGTGATTTCATCTCTAGAATAGTAATTATTTGTTTATTCGTTATACTATTCGTTTTAATTATGATTCCATTCTATGCAGTTGCCCTATCTTCCTTTAAACCAGGTGAATCATTAGTTAGATATGGTCTTAACCTAAGTTTGGATTTTGAAATCATGAGTTTTAATAATTTTATCTATCTGTTTACTGGAGAACATGATTATTTTGTGTGGTTTTGGAACAGTATGATTTTAACAATCGTTCAAGTGGTTTTAACACTTTTTGTAAGCGCATTTGTTGCTTATGGTTTTGCAGCATATGATTTTAAAGGCAAGAACTTCCTCTTTATATGTGTTTTGCTCATTATGATGGTGCCTTTTGAAATACTGCTGGTTCCTTTGTATAGCCTAATTAATGATTTGGGAATGGTGAATAGCTATTCGGCAATCATTTTGCCAGGTATAGCCAATGCCGCGACAATATTTTTCTTCAGGCAATATCTAAGAAGCATACCCAAAGAGATTATTCAATCTGGGCGAGTTGATGGGGCAAACGAGTATGCAATTTATTTCAGGCTAATTATGCCGATTATGAAGCCATCCTTTGCGGCAATGGCCATTCTGAATGGTATGAATAGCTGGAATAATCTGTTGTGGCCATTCATGGTGTTAGGAGATCAGAGTAAGTATACACTTCCAATCGGTTTGAAAACGTTATTAACTCCCTATGGCAATAACTATGATCTATTGATCGTCGGCTCTTTCTTCTCCATCATTCCAATTTTTATACTGTTCATTGCTTTCCAGAAATACTTCATAGACGGTATGACTGCAGGTGCTGTTAAAGGGTAGTAATATTATGATGAAACAGGTGATAAGATGGAAGTCCAAAAAAGAGTGTTACACGACGTACAACCATTGATTGAGCAGAAAGCGGATCCTTTTATTTACCGACATTCAGACGGTTATTATTACTTCGTAGCATCCGTTCCGGAGTATGACCGGATTGAAATCCGTAAAGCCCAGAACCTTGAGGGGCTTGTTACATCAACTCCTGTAGTGATTTGGAGAAAGCGCGAGACGGGTATCCTTAGTGCCAATATTTGGGCACCTGAACTGCATTTTATTGATGACAAATGGTATGTGTATTTCGCTGCCGCACACACGACGGATACGAATGAAGGCTTGTTCGACCATCGGATGTACGTGCTAGAGAATGAAAAAGCCAATCCGCTCGAAGGCAGTTGGACGGAACGAGGACAGGTTCGTACCGCGTGGGAAAGCTTCGCCCTCGATGCCACTACCTTTGAGCATAATGGAAGCCGTTATTACGTATGGGCACAAAAGGATCCGAATATTGAAGGTAACTCTAATCTGTATATATCTAAAATGAGCAATCCGTGGACGTTGACTGGGCCGCAAACGATGATTTCGATGCCGGAATATGACTGGGAAATCATTGGTTATAAAGTGAACGAAGGCGCGGCATTTATTCGCAAGGGTAATCGGGTATTCCTCTCTTACTCGGCTAGCGCCACGGATTTCAATTATTGCATGGGCTTACTTGAAGCCGATGCGGATGCTGATTTGCTCGATGCCAACTCATGGCGCAAGTCTCAAGCAGCGGTTTTCTCTACAGATGAGAGTATCTCAATGTATGGTCCCGGTCATAATTCTTTCACGGTGTCAGAGGACGGCGAAGAGACGCTATTTGTGTTCCACGCAAGAACGTACAAGAACATTATAGGAGATCCGCTGTACGATCCGAATCGCCATACATTTGTGACGGAGCTTTTGTGGACGGCTGACGGCAAACCCGATTTCCGCGGCTCTGTTGCAGCACTTGCACGTTCTGTACAGTGAACGAGTGTCCCAACAAGGTTGATTGATGGATTTGAGTTCGTTTATCCAACTTGCCAAAGAGAGACAGTTAGAACATCGAAGGTACCCTACTGGGTGCCTTCGACTTCGCTCAACAGATAATACGTCGAACCGTAATACAAGTAGTGGTAAGTTGCCTTAAAACTTGCCGCTCCAGTTATCCCGGAAAATCATATCAAAAAAACAAAAACAGTCGCTGATCAATAGGATCGGCGGCTTTTTTTATGTTATCGGTACGAGTTTTAGTCCATGCCAAGGACAAGAACTTCTATCGATTGCCGGAATGGACAAGAACATTGTCCGATTACCGTTAAGAAGTACATCTAAAGAATAAAGATGTAATTTAAATCTTAACAGGCAGCATAAATTTTGCACAGTTTTCAAATTTCTTATGGGACAAACAACTCGATAAGATACAAAAACGGGCTTTGAGTCACTTACAGCGAGACGAACTGTAAGAGGTAAGTTTCTGATTTGTTACAAGGTTAGCATATGTACAAGGTTGTAATTATGTAAATTTCAGTTGGAAATGATGATTTCAGCCTGATGTAATGATTTGTAAAATAAGGTTATCAAAAAGAACAAGGAGAGGTTCCCATGACAAAGCCAGACGTCTCGCACCATCCACAGACATCAGGTTATAGCCATAAAATCAATGATCCATTCTGGTCGCATTATATTGAACTGGTCCGCAACGTAGTTGTTCCTTATCAATGGGAAGCGCTCAATGACCGTATCGAAGGAGCTGAACCAAGCCGGGCCATACGGAATTTCCGCATAGCTGCTGGGGATGAAGAGGGCGTTCATTATGGCATGGTTTTTCAGGATAGCGATGTTGCGAAATGGATTGAAGCAGCTTCGTACCTGCTCTCCGCGAAACCCGACCCGGAACTTGAAGTCCTCGTGGATTCTGTTATTGAGACCATAGCTCGGGCACAGCAAGCCGATGGTTATTTGAACACGTACTTCACCCTGCGTGAACCTGGGGCGCGCTGGACGAACCTCGCCGAGTGTCATGAACTTTATTGCGCAGGACATATGATCGAGGCTGGTGTGGCGTACTATCATGCCACGGGCAAGCGCACGCTGCTGGATGTGGTTATTCGCCTGGCGGATCATATAGGCACCGTGTTTGGTACAAAACCGGGACAATTGCCAGGTTATGATGGACATCAGGAGATTGAACTTGCACTCTTCAAATTGTATGAGACGACAAAAGAAGAGAAATATCTGGAACTGAGCCGTTATTTTCTGGATCAGCGGGGAGCGAGTCCGCATTTTTTTGTAGAGGAATGGGAGCAAAGAGGCCGTACCATACATTTTGGCGAGTTGGATATGGTTCACCGACACACGTACTCGCAGTCCCATCTGCCTATTAGGGAGCAGTCGACAGCAGAAGGCCATTCGGTTCGACTGGTTTACATGTGCGCGGCTATGGCAGATGTAGCTGCGCACACGGAGGATACATCGCTGAAAGAAGCCTGTGAACGGTTGTGGAGCAACATCGTAAGCAAGCGAATGTACATTACTGGAAGCATTGGTTCATCAGCCAAAGAAGAAGCATTTACAGGCGATTATGATCTGCCTGGAGATACCGCCTACGCAGAGACCTGTGCCTCAATTGGCCTGATCTTTTGGGCGAAGCGCATGCTGCAGATGGAGCAGGATAGCCGGTACGCAGACGTTATGGAGCGAGCCCTGTACAACACGGTGATTAGTGGAATGTCTCTGGATGGTCAACGTTTCTTCTATGTGAATCCGCTTGAAGTCGATCCGAAGATGCAACGTGTAAATCCAAATTATGCCCACGTGCGAACACGCCGGCAAGGGTGGTTTGGTTGTGCTTGCTGTCCGCCGAACATTGCGCGATTAATTGCCTCATTGGATCAATATGTATATACCCCGGCTGTGGAACAGGCTACGTTGTATGTACAATTGTACATCGGAGGGGAAGGGGAATTCACACTTGAGGGTAGGAGAGCAGCCCTAACCATGGACTCTGACTATACCTCCACTGGAGATGTGAAGCTGATCGTTCGGCCTGATTCCCCAGAGGGAATGCAGTTTACGATAGCTCTGAGAAAGCCGGACTGGTGCAAGATTCCCGAGCTGTGGATTAATGGGGAGAAGAGCGAACAGGATGGTTTTACTTTTGAATACGGTTACATAAAAGTGACCCGTTCGTGGAAAGCCGGTGATGAGATTAAACTTCACTTCCCTATGGAGTTGCTGCGGATGAAAGGGCATGATCACATCAAAACCACTTTCGGAAAAGTAGCCATCCAGCGGGGACCGTTTATGTACTGTCTCGAAGAAGTCGACAATGGCCGCGGATTGCATCGCATTCAGCTGCCCCGGGATGCCGAGTTTCATATCGGTAGCGGGGAACAGATGCCTCTGGGGGTTCCGGCTCTTACAACCATTGGGCAGAGAATCGTATCCCAAGAAGACTGGGGAATACATCTGTATCGCTGTGATGTTCACTGGGATATACAGCCTGCCGAGCTTCGGTTCATTCCTTACTTCACTTGGGCCAATCGGGATGAAGGAGAAATGAGCGTTTGGATTCGCGAAAGCGAATAAGAAGAAGTCTACTAGTGCTGCTGTAAAAAGGTATGCAAAAGGAAAGCGTCCGATAGACCCACAATACGCGCTGTAGGATAACGCGATCTTTGATGAGCGGACACTTTTTTCACGGCATCAGTTCTGATTGAGTCAGTTTATTTATCTGAGTTGGTAAACTTGCTGCGGAAGTTGGAAGGAGAGATGCCCTCTTTTTTCGAGAAACAGGAAGAGAAGTAGGATACATGATTAAAGCCGATCTCTTCGGCGATGCGAGCAACGGACCAGGCGGTTTGCAGCAGCAGCTTTTTGGCCTGTTCGATTCTGTAATGCAGCAGATATTCCATGGGTGTCATGCCATACACTTTCAGCATGCTGCGTGCGAGATAGTTTGGATGGTAGTTAAGTTCCTTTTGCAGCATCGGATTGGAGATCGGTAGCGGGTAATTGTGACGGATGTATAGTTCAACTTTCTCGGCAATCCGGATTGCGGCAACGTCTGACAGTGAAGACAGCCCAAGATCCAGATGCTGCATAAATTGCTGGAAGGTCGCCTGTCGTTTCCAATTGCGCAGGGACTGAGGCTCCTGATCAAGCTGAGAGAAATGCTCCAGCAGTTCCATATCTTTGATTGCAATGTGCAAATGTTTGGGAATGAAGATGGAACAGACATCACAGTGGTTCAGATATGCGCTCACCTTATGTGTCTCGATTAGTTCGGCTTGATTGGCGAGACATTCGTCCATGTTGGCAGACTCTCTCCAGCTACCAAAGGTTTGAAAATGAATCCAGATCATTTCCGTTTCCGCCTTACAGGCTGCGCTGCCGTAATGATGTCCATCCGGCTTAAGGATCAGTGCTTCTCCCTGGTTCAGAAGCCATTCTGTCCCGTTCTCGCTAATGGCGAGCGAACCACGTGTAACAACAATTAGATCAAAGACACCGATGTCACTGCGGCTAATGTGATATTCACCGGCTTCGTAACAAGCACGTCCGCAATCAATAAAATAGGGAATGGGCGGGGTAATGAAATGAAGGATGGGCGAGTCCAATCCGGCACCTCCGAACAGGTTGAAATATTTAAAATTCATGTTGGCATCGAGAATTCATTTTTTATGATACAGCAAGTAACATAGAAAATAAAGCGCTTACGAAATTCAGTTTTAACCTTCAACGGATTCAAGTTTAGAACCTAATATTCACTCTAGTGCTGGTTGTGATGATGATTCCAATGGAAATTATTATCCTGCCCCTGTATGGCTACAGGATGTAGGCTCCACGCAAGTGGAGTAACGTTTATAGGATTCGATTATCTTAACAATTGACTTAGAGATTCTACTTTAGACGAAAGAATGAACGTCATTTTCGATGGATCGGTCAAAGGTGTTTCGTAGAAGAAACTATACTTACCGGTTTGAGAGAATTAAACCCCTAATGAATATGATCACATATATACAGGAGGTTATAATGACAATGATTTCGAAGAAGTGGAAGCCGCTCATGATCGCGCTGCTCCTGGCATTTTCAAGTCTGCCGCTGCAGGTTAGCGCTTTGCCTGCGGCCGCGACGGCTGCAGCAAAGACCGGTATCTCCAATGCCAGCCTGTCGGCCAAAGTCGGCGACTTAGGCCAGATTGAGGAGCTTTATATCAACAACAATCCTGCCAATAAACAGGGAGAGCCGATCAATTTCGTCTTGCCTAACACTACATCACCGCAGAATGGTACCGAGCACCAGTGGATGGGTGAAATGATCTTCTCTTATCGTGCTGGTGACAGTGGACAATTCCCTGACAACAGGGACGGCTTTGTAGAAGTTGATACCAATAAAACATTGGCTGCCGGGGGATCTACACAATATTCGACCATTAATCCGGATAACCCCTATATGAACAAGACCGCAACAGCAGACGGCAAGAAGGTAGAAGTCAACTATATTGGACAGAACCTGAATTCTACAGACCAGCGGGTAATGAAGGGCTTCGATGTGAAATCCGTTTTTAATATGGAGACCGATGACGGTTCAATGCTTTGGGAAATTACGGTGAAGAACAAGAGCAATCAGTATATCGAATTCGGGGATATTGGCTTACCGATGCCTTGGAACAACAAATACCAGACCTTATCCGATACCTATGATGACCGTGTGACGGTGCATAATTTCGCAGGTGCTGACAGTGGGTATTCTTATGCCATCCGCACCAGTGGTGAGGGGAACTTCATGCTCTTCACTCCGGTGCCGGAGAGCGGCGCTCGAATCGAGTATGTGGATTATTGGATGCATGAAGCAGGAGAGCGACGTGCTGCAGACACCTTTAAAAACTGGACAGGAGACAGTGGCGGCTGGTATCCAGGGCTGAACGTGCTCTATATTCACTCCAAAGAAATCCAGAAAACGGGACGCGGATACTTCACTGATGCTTCCAGCCTCGTCCTAGGACCGGATGAGTCCAAGACGTATAAGTTCAAATTCTCAGCAGTCCGTGGAGGAGACAATACGCCGCAGGAAAGTGCCCAAAGCCCAAATAACAGTTCGACCTCGATGGAAGACCGTGAAGCCAATCTGCGGTCCATCCTATATAAATCAGGCATGATTGATGCCGTAGCGGTGCCGGGCTTCCAGACTGCAATCAATATGCCTGTCAAGCTAGACCTGCACTATGACGACAATATCGTTGATGTACAATCCATCGATATTCAAAATGTGGCAGAGAATGATCCGTTTGATGAAGCGCATATTCCGGATATCAAGCCTGGGAAGAGCAGAAAGGAAATGGTTGACAACTCGCGGGCCGGACGTGGACTGTCTAACGGGAACCCTGGCTACAACGAGTCGGTTGAGTTTGTGGAGACCAAGATCGTAAATGGTGAACAGCATCACATCTATTCGCTTCAGTTTGATTCGATCGGCAATAACAGCGTGCGTATCAATTATAAGCTGAAAGACGGTAACGAATGGGTGGATAAATTCACTCAATATGAATTCAATGTTCTAGCCGAGCTGGATGCAATCTCGGATGCCCATTCCGATTTCATGGTCCAGAAAACACAGGATAAAAACCCGGAAAGTCCGACTTACGGTAACTATTTCGACTGGTATCTTTCAAGCGGCATGGATCTCAACACAAGCCATTGGGGAGATGACTGGAGCCATGATAACATCAACTTCATGACGATGAAGAACTATCTGGCACCCAACCCTGATGAAATTCGCTCAATCGAATCATACCTGATCGACTTCATGTGGGAACGATATATGAAGAATACTCAGGATAGCTATATCGTTGCGAACTGGCTGAAAGACTCTGGAGCGTACACCGACAAAGATAAGCCTTATACACGTACCTTCTCCGAAATCATGGAAGCTACCGGATTTTTCAACATGTATCGGATTCAGAAGGCTTATCCTAATTTGATCGAGTACCGGGAATCGCCTCAGTTTTATCTGGAGAAAGCGTATAACATCTACTATAAGCGCGTTTCCACCGGGGCCATCGGATTCTATGGCGAGCAGCAAATCCCGGATATGATTGAAGCACTGAAGGAAGAGGGGATGCAGAACGAGTCAACCAATCTGCAGAAGAAGTTCGCCCTCGACAAGGGACGGAATATGACCAGAGCCACTTATCCTTACGGATCGGAATTTGAATATGACAATACTGGCGAAGAAGGGGCTTATGCAGCAGCGAAGGCTCTGCGCACGTACTATCCAGCAGACGCGCTTACAGGTGCAGCTGAGAAAAGTATGGAAATGGCCGATTGGAAAACACGTGCTATGCGCGGGATTCAGCCTACCTGGTTCCATTATTCCGTGCCCGTTTTCCGCGGCGGTGAAGGCTGGTGGAATTTCCAATATACTGCTTCTTTAGCAGGTTACATTATGGATGACTGGCTAAGGTATGAGAATGATGGCAGATCGGTGGAGCAGAAGGCCATTGCACAGCAGCGCAATTATGCCGCTAAGATTTCGAATTTCAATGCCGTCAATATGGGACAGATTTCGGCTAATTCAGTTGGCGGTACGTCTTGGAGATATTCGATGTATAAAGGAGGCACAGGTACGAAGGACGTATACGATGGCGGCTCACGCGTCATGAGTAACGGCTGGAATGATTTTTCGGGCGAATCAGAAGAAGGCCTCTATGGTTCCCTTCTTAGCATCAGCTCCGATATTGTTACAGATCCGATATTCGGGCTGTTCGGTTATGGAGCGCTGGTAACTGACGAAGGAGATAGCTACAATATTACGCCGAAAGACGGTTTCGGCAAACGGATCAATCTGATCGATGAGAAAATCTATTTGGAGCTGGAAAGCGATAAAGTAGAAAGCGCGCAAATTCAAAAAGATGGTAAGGGTTTTACTCTCCAGCTCCTGAATCCATCAGGGAAAGAGCATACTTCACGGATTTTGTTCGATGGAGTGGGGATGGAGAATGGCTACTATACCATGAAGCTGAATGGTGCAGATGCCGGACAGTTTTATGTTCAGAACAATGAAGGCGTTGCCATGTTTCAGATGGGTAGCGTGCAGCGTGCTGAATTGATCATTGAAAAGTCAGCCGGCGGTGAAAATGAAGCTCCGCAAATTACTGTAGAGCTGGCGACACAACATCCACAGGCGTTGATTCCATTTATGCTGAATGGGATTGTAACCGATGATGGCGCGCCGGAAGGAACTCTGTCTTACCAATGGGAAGTGGTCAGTGCCCCAGAAGGCGCCAAGCTAACCTTTACTCATCCGAAAGCAAGCATTACACAGGCTACGGGTACCAAAGCAGGCTCATATAAGGTTAAGCTTAGTGCAAGTGATGGACAACTGACTGGCTCCAGCCAGGTAATCTTCGAACTGGCTTCACCGCCGGATAAACAGCCTCCAGCAATTGGCCACGTAACTGCGGTTCAGGATGTTGCAAATAACAGTATCGTGGTATTGTCCGGGGAGGCCATTCCTGACCCTGTGCATAGCGAGGCAGAAGAACCCCAGTTGAAGTACACTTGGGCCGTCAAGCAAAAGCCTGAAGGTTCAGCGGACATTTCCTTTGTGGATGGTGACAAAACAGCGGCCTATGCGCGTGTAAGCATGGCAGGCACCTACACGTTTACTTTCAGTGCTGCAGACGGAGATAAGAAGGCCAGCAAGGATATAACGATAGAGATTAAGGAAGATACCGTTGACGTTTACCGGGCACTCAGCGTGGTCACCAAGAAGGATATTGAACCAGAACTTCCTAGACAAATCTATATTCTGTCAGAGGAAGGGTATCTAGAGCAGGAAATCACTTGGGATGCTATTGATCCAAGTAGCTATGCTAGTGTAGGCCAATTTGAAGCCAGAGGAACGGTCAATGGAAGTGCGTTGGAGGTATGGGCTACCGTACATGTCGTGAATACTGAGCTGCAAAATGCGGCGCTGACAGCCAAGGCTTCCGCTAGCTTCTCTGGTGGCGACGGTTATCCGGAAGCGATGAATAACGGCATTGAACCTAAAAGCTCGGCAGATTTCTCTCCGAACCGAGGTGCCCCCAACAGTGCATGGCATAACTGGGGTAGAGAAGGAGATCCAGCATGGGTGACGTATGAATGGGATCAGCCATTCCTGGCCTCATCCATGGATGTATATGTATTTCAAGACAACGGCGGGAACTTTCGTCCAAAGGATATGCAACTTATGCTTCGCGGCGAAGATGGGAAATGGTACACCCCGCGGGACATAAAGGGATTGGGCAATGAACTTAATAAATACAACACGACTACCTTTGAGCCAGCATATATTACAGGTGTTCGTATGGACATGAAGCCTTCCGTTAATGGCAGCGGTATTCTGGAATGGAAGGTATACGGCTATACCGGAGCGGTAGATAAGTCAGAACTGATTAAGGTCTATAACTATGTAAATACATTAAATACTTCGAACCTTGCAGATCCTGGTCTTGCGCCAATCGAAGCGGCGAAGACAGATGCATCTGCTGTGATCAAGAATATGAATGCCACAGACGAAGAAGTTAGCCTGGCGCTTGAGAAGCTGTTGATGGATTTGCGCCTGCTCAGTCCGAGAGACGGCAATATGGCCTTCCTCGCAAATGCTTCTTCCAGCTATACCTCTCCTTGGGAGAGTCTGGCTGCAGTACACGACGGAAAGAAAGATGGCAATAACATTTTGCATTGGGGAACCTGGGGCCATGAGGGCGCAGAGGAGTGGGTGCAATATGAATGGCCGCAGGGTGCCACCGTCCGGAGTTCGAATCTGGTGCTGTGGTCAGATGGCGGCGGAATCAAGCCGCCTACCCAAATTGTATATTCCTACATCCCGGCGGATAGCGCAACTGATGAATGGGTAACAGCGGGAACGGTTACGGAGGGAATCAAAGTGGTTGAACATACTCCAGCGGAATCCTCCAATCCGTACACGTTTGACTCGGTGCTGAATGTAAAGGCAGTGCGAGTAACCCTGACCAAGCAATCACAGGCAGACGATAACGGTGTAGGCCTATGGGAATGGGAAGTTCACCAGGCCGGATCCACTCAAGATCGCGAGGCTCCAGTAACACCAGCCGGGGTGGCACCGTCCGTTCTCCATGGAGATGACGGCAAACTGATCGGTGTGACAACAGAAATGGAGTATAGGAAGGAAGGCGAAGAAGAATATATTGCAATTGCAGGAATTGAGGTCACAGGTCTCACCGCCGGTAAATATTATGTCCGGTATATGAAGACCGGTTCGCTGAGCGCCAGCCTGGATAAGGAAGTCGTTATTCCGGAAGCGCAGACACAGGAGCAGGTTGCACCCGATGCGAGTGGGTGGGTAATCTCACACGCCAATTCGGATACCGGCATAAAAGGCATAATTGAGGGTTTGAATGATACGATGGAATACCGGAAGCTGGGCGAAGAAGACTACACGCCTGTTACAGATTCAAGTATCAACGATCTGGAGCCTGGCAGCTATCAGATCCGGTATGCAGCCACAGACAGCCTAAAGGCAAGTCCGCCGGTAACCGTGGACATTCGCAATGAAACCAAGGCAGACAGAGAGGCACCAACAGCGGAAGGACTCGTCATTAGACCGCCTACAGCAGCAGGCGGGAATGATGGCAGAATGAAAATGTGACTGTCGATATGGAGTACCGGAAGGTGGATCAAGGGGGCTACATGCCGGTGAGTGGAACCAGCATTGAAGGCCTCGAAGCTGGCAGCTACGAGCTCCGGTACGCCGGGACGGATATGAGCAATCCAAGTCCTGCTATCTTGATCGTTGTGCCTGACGGAACCAAGCAGGAGCAAAATCCGCCGTCCAGTGCAGAGGTCAAGGCTGTAAATGTCAGTGCAGCTGGAGCCAAGGATGGTAAGATCACTGGTGTAAGTCCAGTAATGGAATACCGGCAACTGGGAGTGGACGCTGGCAGCTGGAATGCGATCACAGGCACAGAGGTTACAGGTCTTGGCAACGGAATCTATGAAGTGAGATTCAAAGAGACGGCAACTCATTATGCGAGCCAATCCCTTACTGTCGTTATCAGCAATCCAGTCATCAATCCGAAGCCTACGGAAACACCGCCGTCAATGGATGCACCTGTGTCAGTGACCACACCTTCACCGGTTCCTGAAAACATCAAAGTCGAAGGTAATTGGATTAAGATTGTGGCACTAAAAGACGGATACCAAAACCGGTAAAGCTAAAGGAGCACCCATCCGGCAGGAAGACCTTAATGAGGCTCTGGAGCATGTAAAGGCGAATAGCAATAATATTAAAACAATTATGGTGGATATTCCGAAAGCAGAGGGAGCCCATTCCTATGCGGTTGAGCTTCCTGCAGCTGCACTAACCGCAGCGCATGCCAACATCAAGATCGAAATTAACACGGAATTTGGAACCATTGCAGTACCTTCTAATTTGCTAAAGTATGTATCAGATGCCAAAAATGTGGAACTGTCACTGAGCCGGCTAGATACTGTAAAGCTTCATTCAGATGTAAAATCAGTGATAGCCAGCAGACCTGTTATTGCATTCGCTGTCCAATTAGATGGAGAAGAAATGGCAACCTTGAATGCACCGGTTGAAATCAGACTGCCTTATACTCCTGATGTTGAAGAATTGGCCAATTCCAAATACCTTACAGTTTCGTACATGGCTGCAAATAGTACATTTGTTCAGCTACTGAATGGTAAATACGACAGTGCTCTACAAGCCATGGTTTTTCCAGCGGCAAATACAGGTCAATATGCAGTTGTTTATACGAAGAAGTTCTTCAATGATGTCATCAAGGATTCGTGGTACGCACCAGCAGTTGAAACAATGGCGTCCAAAGGATTCATCGACGGGACATCAGCAACAAGCTTTAGTCCTGAGCAAAAGGTCACAAGAGGTGAGTATCTAGCTTGGTTGGTAAGGACACTGGATCTCAAAGCAGAGTTCAACACCACCTTCAGTGATATGAAGCGAACAGACCTTTATTATGAGGAAATCGGAATCGCCAAAGCACTCGGGATCGCCCTGGGCACGAACGGCAGCTTCTATCCGGAAACGGAAATTGCTAGACAAGATTTGGCTGTGCTGACCATGCGGGCTTTACGAGCAGTGGGCAAAACCGAGCAGACCCATACAGCCGAGGATCTCAAGAGATTTACAGATGCGGCAAATGTAGCAGAGTACGCAGTTGATGACATGGCTGCAATGGTTAAAATGGGTTTCATAAACGGGCGAAGCAATGTCACCTTGAGTCCTGCTGGAACGACAAGCAGAGCAGAAGCTGCTCAGGTTCTGTGTAAGATTTTCTTGCAGCTATAATTAAAGAAACCGACCTTGATCCTGTTTCATGCAGGACCAAGGTCGGTTTCCTTTTTAGGGAGTGCTTCAAGCATGATGCCGTGCCCAATGTTAATTACCCATACCTGGAAAAACTTAAAAATCTAAATTATCCCGTTGAATTGGCGTAGTTAAGTCGAGATTTGCGGTTCATCTACAGGCTGTCGTCCACTTACCACAAGCATAATTACAGCAACAATGATAAGTATAAAGCAAAAGATAAATGAGTATCGGTAACCCACAATGCTGGCTACTCCACCACCAACAAGACTACCAATCAGCCTGCCGATAGTGGATGAATTAGAATAGAGTGTGGAAGCATATCCCGGCATACTAGGCAGCAGGTCCTGAATGTAGCTAATTCCAATCGCAGAAATGACCGCGACAAAAACAGCGAGCAAAATTTGTGCTGCAAGCATTTGCCACATCTCGTTCGAGATAAGGATAACGAAATAATAAGCTCCTCCAAAAATAGCCCCGCAAAACACCAAGATTCGGTTACTATACTTTGCACTAAGTAGACCGAGTACAATCATAAAGGGAATTTCCAGCGCAGCACATATACTGCTGACTAAACCGACATGACTTGTCGTTCCCCCAAGATTGTTTGTAATAAAGAGAGCCGTGTTTATGGTGCTCATCCAATGAGCCGTATACATGAGTATCATAATGAGAAAAGGAATTAGAATATCCCGGTTTTGAGCCAGTCGGAAACTTTTTATATTCGCTTCAGCATTACTGCTCTTCATTTCTGTGTTTGATTTGAGAAACAGGAAAACAAGCAGAGCTACGAGCAGGAAAGCTCCGATCGTCCCCAAAAAAATCCCCTTAAATCCAATAGCAGTGAGTAATAAAGTGCCGATTAAAGGACCTGTAATAAAGCCGAGAGAGAAAGCAGAACGCAAGGTGGAATTAGCAAACGCACGCTCCGTAAAATGACTCTTTATCACTGCTTCTCTGGAAATAGCGAACAACTGGGGCATCCCTAGTGCACCAAGGGCAGTAAACACAGTCATGTAAATGAACAACATCGGAAAATCTTGAATGAACAAGTATCCACTGAAGGCCAGGACATTAGAGAGAGTAGAGAAAAGATAAATGCTCTTCCGATTCAAGCCGAGGTCAGAACGTCTCCCGATTAGCGTACTGATCCATATTCCTGCAATTAGTGTAACAGCTAGATAAAGACCAAACATTCCAATAGATACGCCAAGCTGTTCCGTGAAATAAATAGATAAAAAGGGGGTACTGAGTGAAATGCCCATTCCCTGTAATGCCATACACATAAAGAGTAAAGCATACGAAGGAATGGAAAATAAGCTGATGAATCGATTGATCATAGTGTAAAATTACTCCTCAGAATTTGTTGTTGTGTAATCACCATACATGACCTTGCTTTATCTCGTCTAATTGCATTTTACTGGTGAATTCTTCACATCCACTTTGGGAAGCTAATAAACGCTCACAATCATGGCTGAATAGAATCAATCGTACATCTTTATTATGTATTAAATGACAACACAAACAATATAACATTCGTGCCAAATGCTTGCCTAAACCTACCATAGACTCGTGTGAGTATACAGTAAATTAAAGGCATTTCCCGGAAAAAGGAGGTTCCCTTTTCACTATCAACAGGTTGTTATTAAGGAAATACATAGTCATTTCTAAGACAGTACATGTGGAGCATGATCGAATGCCTCATTCTGCTGTAAACTATGCTTGAAGCCACCAAAAATCCCTTTTACAAGATAGGGGGATGAGCGTTAAAGTTAACGCAATTAAAGACAGGCGATAGATTTAAAAAGATGAGGTTTCAAAACAAATCAGGTGTACTCAAATCAGCTTTAATTTTGTTTTATAAAACACACAGATGCGAACTCCCTAAGTTACCATTTTGTTGTTAGAATATTTTTCTAAACATGGATGAGGAAACCGAATACAGAATTAAAAGAGTACAAGCGGGCGAAATTCAGGACTACGTTAAGCCTGAGGTTTTTTTCTCCGCCTGGCTCTACAAATTGGCCTATCATCACTACATAAACATAATCCGTCGAAAAAAAATGCAACAGAAATGGAATTTCAGATTAATGGCTCAAGATCAATCTACCATTAGTCCTGCAGAAATGCTGGATAGCCAACTCTTTAACGAACCACTAAGCCGGGCGCTTGAGAAACTAAATGTAGTTGAACGGAACCTATTGATTCTGCGCGTTTTTGAAGAAAAATCGTTTGCTGAAATTGCTGGAATTCTGAATAAAAGTCCCGATGCCAGGGATAAGAAAACTAATTACGTTACTTACCATCGAATTGTATGGAGGGACGATCACAATCATTTGTTGTACGAAATATCGAATAATACTGACAGCGCTCTAGGTAAAGAGGATCTGGTCAAAATAGCTGAAGAGATGATTACATCTCGTTAGTGTTCTAAACAACAAACTCAAATACAAAGTAAAGAGTGAGTACAGATTATCTAAGCAACATTCGCCGATCTCAGTCGGAGAGCACTTTTGTTCAACATTAATAATCTTTCTTACCCTTGAATCCAATCCATAGTAACGATAGAAGATTTGCTTGGCTCCAACATGGATGCTCCACCTAAATAGGTATCCCCGAAGATTCCTTTTTGATAAACTTGGCAAAAAGTTGACTTATAGACGGGATATCTAACTACAATTCCAGTTTTTTGCCGAGGAAGGAAATTCACTGGAAATGGGCGAAAGCTTTACAGTCGCAAGTCTATTATCAAGATTCGCAAAAAGGGAAGAAACTGGAGAGAATTCCAGTGTAGACCGATTCGTCGGAGCGATTCTCCATTTCGTCCACAGGTATGTATGGTGACGCTATCCTAAATGTTTACCTAAGAACGGCAGGAACGACCTATTCGTGGTCAGAAGAGGCACAATGAACACGTCTAATTTTTCAAGCTAATACGCGCTTTCCTCCTTTTCTGCACACCCTCATATTCGATTACAGCAAAAGGCCACCCGCAATCATTTGCGCCAGCGGCCCTTTTTTCTTGGCCTTGTTGTGCGGCGACACAAAACAAGAAGCAAAACGCGAGCAATAGGTGTATATTTCCAATATAATCAAATAGGCGGGAATTGTACATTTTTTCGGGGAAAGATCTTTATTATGTGTATAGGAAAGAATAAGCGGGGCTTATACAATAACATTAGAGATTGTAAACGCTTGCTTTGAATTCTGAGGATGCAATCAATGAATTACCGTAATCGCTGGATACTTGAGCGCTATTCTGAACCGAGCGCGGGAATGCCTACATGCTGGACGATGAAGCGCCTCCCTTGTTCGCTTGCCTCAGCCAGCTGCTTCACCGGCGTCTACCTGGGGCTGCGCGCCTTGGGCAACGGTACAGAGAACACCAGCCCTAATTATGAAGGATTCTATTATCCAATACCAAAGGAGATGCCTTATGAATCAACAACAACTACCTAAGCCCCACCAGCCGCTCGTAACCCACATCTTCACTGCGGACCCGTCCGCCCATGTCTACGAGGGCAAAATCTACATCTATCCTTCCCATGACCTCGATCATGACGAGCCGAGCAACGATAACGGCGACCAGTATAAAATGGAAGACTATCATGTCCTCTCGATGAACAACTTCGATTCCCCTGTGGTCGATCACGGCGAAGCGCTGCATCTGAGAGATATTCCGTGGGCCTCCAAGCAGCTCTGGGCACCGGATGCCGCTTATAAAAACAATACCTATTACCTGTTCTTCCCGGCACGGGACCATGACGGCATCTTCCGTCTGGGTGTGGCAACATCAGAGTCTCCGGCAGGCCCGTTCAAGCCGCAGCCGAATTATATGGAAGGCAGCTTCAGTATCGATCCAGCTGTACTGGTGGATGACGACAATCAGTCATACATCTATTTCGGCGGACTCTGGGGCGGACAGCTGGAGAAATGGCAGACCGGCAGCTTCATGCCAGATGCAGAAGGACCGGGTCCTGACCAGCCAGCGCTTGGACCGCAAGTTGCACTGCTTAGTGACGACATGCTGTCCTTCCATGGCAAGCCTGCAGAGATATCGATTGTCGATGAAGACGGGAATCCGATTCTGGCCGGGGATGAGGAACGGAGATATTTTGAAGGCCCATGGATCCATAAATATAACGACTATTACTACCTGTCCTACTCCACAGGAACCACGCATAAGCTCGTATATGCGATCGGCAAGAACCCGATGGGACCATTCACGTTCAAGGGCGAGATTCTCTCTCCAGTTATCGGCTGGACAACCCACCACTCCATTGTACAAGTTGAAGATAAGTGGTATCTGTTCTATCACGACAGCTCCCTGTCGGAAGGCGTCAACCACAAGCGCTGCGTTAAATATTCCGAACTGAAATACAACGAAGACGGAACGATCCAGAAGATCAATCCTTATCCGGGTGTCGAGTTAGCGGAAACAGATAGGATTACAAAATAAGGCATAACATGAGGCAGCTCCTGACGGGGCTGCTTTTTTGATAGATCAGTTGTGTTACTCAAACTTGGAGAAAATCTCTGCTGAACAAAGAATATTTTTACTATGAGACTATGTGTAGAACAGGAGAAAATGATTTACAATGAACGATTCTATTTAATTCTTGGGTACGATTGACAATAGTAGATTGCATATGTAGCATTTGAATAGTAACAATTAAACGATCATAACTAAACGGAGGGATTTTCCATGGCTAAAGTAAACGTAGGCGAAGAGAATGCACAACCAATTGAACTGTATTACGAAGATCATGGCGAGGGGAAACCCATCATCCTTATTCATGGCTGGCCTTTGAGTGGAAGATCCTGGGAGAAACAAGTACCTATCCTGATTGAAGCGGGCTACCGTATTATCACGTATGATCGTCGTGGTTTTGGTCAGTCTTCCCAACCTTGGGATGGTTATGAGTACGATACTTTTGCATCTGATTTACATAAATTGATTTTGCACCTCGATCTGCGCGATGCTACACTGGTTGGGTTCTCCATGGGAGGCGGCGAAGTAGCTCGCTATATCGGAACATATGGAACGGAACGGGTTTCCAAAGCTGTATTTGCAGGCGCTGTTCCTCCTTACCTGTATAAGTCCGAGGACAATCCACAGGGAGGATTGGACGATGCAACGATTGCTGAATTCCAAAATGGGGTTAAGGGTGATCGTCTAGCCTTCTTGGATGGATTTACAAATAACTTTTTCGCTGCAGGAGATCGTACAGACCTTGTGAGCGAGCCGTTCCGTCTATATAACCGGGATATTGCTGCTCTGGCATCCCCTAAGGGTACCCTGGATTGCATTGCTGCCTTTGCTCTTACCGATTTCCGTCAGGACCTGGAGAAATTCAATATTCCGACCCTGGTTATTCATGGCGATTCCGATGCCATTGTGCCGCTTAAAGTCAGTGGACAACGTACACATGAATCTATCCCTGGCAGCCGGCTTGTTGTTGTAGAAGGTGGACCACATGGCTTTAATGCGACACATCCTGAAGCATTTAATGCAGCGTTGATCGAATTTCTGAAGAGCTAAGCTTTGATTAAAACTGGTTAGAATAACATACGAAATAAAAAAAGAGCAGGACACCCTTTTGGAGTAGGGTTGTCCTGCTCTTTCAACGATTACAGAAATTCGACTGTATCATGTTGTTCCCGGACAATCCTGGTTGTATCAACCTTGTTGCGCAAGGAAGCGACCGCTTCTTCACTCCATGACGAACCAAAAACCAAACTCAATGAGTTATTATCAACGACTTTCCATACTGAAACACTGTCTGAAATTAATAGTACTTTGTATACGCCAACTAACCTGTATATTCTAATGAAGAGGGCTTCGTTCGAAGATAGAAGAAGACCACCTTAACCCTAAGTTTGATAATTAATCTAAGGCCAGGACATATGCATATATAACAATCGAAGAGCTGAACAAATTGAAATATTTCCATTATATATTGCATGTACTTCAACAGCTGAGCTTAATACCGTTACTGAGTATGTAAATATGTCGAGGGGCAAGAACATGGTCCCTTTGAAGTTGCTATTTTAGCGACTTTTTTATTTTATCGGTACAAGTTCTTGTCCCAAGCCAAGGACAAGAACTTGTACCGATTGCCGGAATGGACAAGAACATAGTCCGATTACCGATTAGGCATATACCTAAACGGTTCTTTTCCTCGTTAATTCATTAAGCTATACCAGCTAATAGCTTGTCAATATTTCCTGCAAAACAACTCGAAGACCTGTGTTATATTGTTTATTAGGCATGCCAAACAACCCTCCAACTCGGGTTTTATTGGAAGGTTATTCCATTATAATTCTTCTATACTGGACGGAATGATTTCTTACTTTTTAAAATGGCATACAACCAATGAACCAGCTTATTCGCACATGCCACTAAAGCCACTTTGTGAGGTTTTCCTTCAGTTCTTTTGCGTTCGTAAAACTCTTTCATCCGAGTGTTACGAGAACGGATTAGGCCACACTGCACCGCCATAACTAGTGCATATCTAAGCTGCCTGGAACCACGTTTGGTGATTCGATTCCGAGTCGCTGCAAACTTACCTGAAGCAAAAACGCTTGGGTCGATGCCTGCAAAGGCAACCAGCTTCTTTGGATGATCAAACCTGTCGACTTCTCCAATTTCCGATAAAATTGTTGCAGCAATTTTAGGGCCAATACCGGGAATCGACTGGATTAAATCATACTCTTCAATCTCTGTAGCCAGGGCATCTATGGTCTGTTCCAACGCAGCAAGATGCTCTTGGTACTGAAGAATAAGACAGATCAAGATCTTAAGATTAATCAAGTGGCTCGCATACATCGTTTGCTGAAATGGGTTTTGTTTTGCAGCATCGAGTAACCGTTGGACTCGTTCGTTAATCCACCTCTCTGATCGACCACGTTTTGAAGACAGGAGAGCACTGATTGTATTTTTAAGTGTCTCTTCACTGACCTGTAGAACAGAGGATGAAGTCGGAAACTCATGTAAGAACCGAAGGGATACTTTAGAATACATGGCCCCGAAAACACCTTTGTACGCTGGGAAAACCTGATCTAGAACAGCTTGGAATTGCAGTTTCGTCTGCACGCACATCTTAGAAAAGGATTCGTATTGTCGCGTCAGATAACGCATATTAAGCAGTTGTACACCTCTTTTTTTGAATGGTTCGAAATCCTCCCTATAGTAAAGTTCACCCAGAAGATAGGCATCCGCAGCATCTGTTTTCACTTTACGAAGATTGGTTTTTCGAAGGCGATTAGAAATGAGCGGATTGATAACGATGAATAAATAATGATGCTCCTCAAGGAACTGAACAACGGGGCTTTGATAATGCCCGGTTGCTTCCAGAATTATTATTGGTCGACGTCCTGATGCTTGTTCGACGTCCTGAATAGTTTGAAGTAATATCTTGAGACCATCCCTTGTATGTTCAAAATGAAAGGTCCCTCGGTATGGTTTTCCTCGATCGAAGAAAGCTTGTCCATGGCTTTCTTCTTTAGATATGTCTAGTCCTAAAACAGGGTTCATTTTATCTCTCCTTGAAATAAATTTACCGGCAGCCCCTATGAAACTCCTTGTCGCTCCACAGCATCGCATGTGATACGGGATCTATGTCCCAACCAGCCTCAATCATGGTCATGACAAGTAGGGGTGAACATTATAGCGCTCGGGATCAAAGTCCCACGGGCAGGTACGTTCGACCCGGCTACTCTAATCCTCGAAGCTAATGCAAAAAGGATCAACCAGAAAGATATGGTTGATCTCATAATACGAACGGGCAGGTTAGTTACAGTATGTGGTACTAGTGTCGAGGGACAAGAACATGGTCCCATTGAAGTCGCTATTTTAGCGGCTTTTTTATGTTATCGGTACAAGAACTTCTACCGATTGCCGATTAGATCCATACCTAATCAATGAGCACATACACTTTAAAACCTCTTTAAGGACCATAATACACGAAAATATTCAAAGTGTATGGAACAACTGGCACGCTTAGAGGAACACATAGGCAACTAGGTATTAAAACAGTGAAATATTGATACAGAAATTAGCTATTAAGAACTGCAGAAAAGGGCTAAAACATTGTGTCATTATCGGTTAGATTTACATCTAAACAGCTTAGCTCATACTACTTAGCAAAAAAAAAGCTTGCCATACGAGAGAATCTACCTTAAACTGTTGATACATCAACTGTTGATATATCAACAGTTTTGTGTTTTTTCTAACTGAATATACAGTTGTTCAATTTGGTATCTATGCGAAAGGGGGCTAAGAGCAACGAAATACATCAGGAGAAATGTGATCAGTCGCTTATGAAAATGGAAGACAAGGAATAACGTTACGGAGCAGTGAACTAAAGATTGCCCGTTAGAAAAGGAGAATAACAGATGACTAAGACAGCATTAGTAACTGGTGCGAATAAAGGTATTGGATATGAGATTGCAAAGCGGTTGTTAGAATCGGGGTTTCGTGTTTTAGTTGGGGCACGCGATCAGGAACGAGGAGAAACGGCAGTAACTGCGCTCCAAGCATTTGGGGATGCACATTTGGTATTGTTAGACGTTGCTGACTTACACAGTGTTGATAATGCTGTAAAAACGATTACTGAAAATCATCCAGAGTTATCGCTTTTGGTAAACAATGCTGGTATTCCAGGAGATATGCATAAAGTTGGATGGGAGTTTGCGGTAGAGGATCTGCAAGCAACTCATCAAGTTAACTTTATTGGTCCTTTTGCACTTTCAAAAGGCTTGCTTCCCCTATTGATTGCCAATAAAGGCACGATTCAAAATATCAGTATACCAATTGAGCCGTTACCTTACTTTAATGCATTTGCCTATACAACATCCAAGGCTCCTTTAAATGTCATGACAAAGTCTTGGGGAATGAGTTTTGAGAAAGAGAATATACCTGTAGAGATTTTCACAGTGATGCCAGGGGCGGTTTCAACAGATTTGAATGGGCGTATGACAGGAGATTATGTGAAGACACCTGTTCAAGCTGCGGAATTAATCGTTAACTTTGTTCTGGATGAAGAAAATCACAATGGACAGGTTATTAATTACGACGGTACTTTATCAGTATACTGAGTTTACTTATCGATGTTCTAATTTCAAATTTAAAGCCCTTCTCCACTGGAGAGAGGGCTTTTAGGTTTGGATGATACAATGGAAGAACTATAACTTAATTGACTTTTGCGAAGCCTCTAACTTAACAAAACGTTGTGTCTAAAGAGCCTAATTGCTTGTAAAATGAGAATTTAAGTTGTATATTGACAATACATTGCAAGCCGTTAGCAATAAATATGATTAAGAAAGATGTGATGGTTTTGAGTAAAGATTGGTCACAGGAGTCCACGTTATTATACGAGATGTATCGTGTAAATAACGCTATAAATACTACATTTGATAGCTACATCAGCATTAGCCAATCTCGCTTTGAAATACTCGCATTGATATATAAAGAAACCGAAATCAGTCAAGGTGACTTACAAAAAAAAGTGACACTTGACAAGGCTGCCGTCGCTAGACATCTCAAACAGCTTGAAGACCATAAAATCGTGTCTAGAAGAAAAAAAGATGAGGATAACCGTATTATTTTAGTTCAATTAACTGATTACGGAAGAGAATTAATTGAAACTTCACAAAAGGAAAAAGAACATTTTGCACAGGAACTATTAACTGATATTAGTGATACAGAGCTTACTTTACTTCGAAAAATATTAGGTCAATTAAATAAGAATGTTGAACAAATGAAGGAAAAGTAATTTTCATATTAAATAAAATCACCGCCATCTTGATGATAAGATGGGCGGTGTTTTTATTATAAATAGTGTTTCAATATTTGATCCTTTCCAATAACCTCATCGTATTTAAATGATGATTCATCAAATTTCTACCCTAAAATGTTTTTTTGGATCGCTTTTATCTTCTCGTCAGTAAACACGCCTGATTTAAGTAAATCTAAAATAGAAAGAACACCGCCACTAGAACCCCAGCTTCCATCTTCAATGACTTGAAAACTTACCCACCAGCTAGGAGAAGGTTCCGGAACCTCAAGAATAGTGGTGAGACTACGTAGAATATTTTCAATGACTTCTTTACGCACATCGTTTGGCCAATCTCCATCCATTACCAACACATTGAGCGTAATGACATCACGCTCAGGCTGATCCGACAAAAGCTTACCTCCGATAGCCATGTAATCTTTTGCACGCTCTGTGAAATGGACTTGAAAGCCTTCTCTTGCAGGGGGACAAAATTGTCCAACTTCAGGGACTAATACGGCATCAGTTAGAGCTTCAGCCAGAAGAACACGTTGTTTCTCGGAAATCCGTCCAGTAGGGAAATTCACATTAATAATTGTCACAAAGATACACTCCTTCAATGTGTTCAGAAAATAAAATGAGTCAGACATGTTTACATTTTGCCGGCAAATCAACTATAAACTCTTCCAAAAACCTTGTCAATCAAAGTTATTTAATTAATATATATTATAATAATATATAACGTGATAATGCTAAACCACCTGGGATAAGATATAATATAATCTGATTTAGAAGAAGTGCATTAACTGGATTTAGGAGGAAACTGAAATGGCAAATCGACCGGGGAGAGCCAACACCAAGTTTGCTGTGTTAGGCATTCTCGCCCTTGGACCACATACCGGTTACGATATTAAACAGCATATGGAACAAAGCACGAGTTATTTTTGGAATGAGAATTATGGGCAAATATATCCCAGTTTGGCGGAACTACTAGACAACTCTGATATTAATTTGGAAGTGATTCGTCAAGACGGAAAACCTGATAAAAAACTTTACAGAATAACAGATCAGGGAAGAGAGACATTGTCTCAATGGCTATCTCAGCCAACAGATTATGTGGTAGATCTCAAAAAAAACGAGTTATTATTACGAGTTTTTTTTGGCAATAATGTTTCATCTGAGAAAATCATCATGCACATAGAGGCATATCAACGTAAACTTGAAGAGAGTTTAAAAGTATTTGAAGAACTGGAAAAATGGCTTCTTAATATGGAGCACAAGGATAATAACTACAAATATTGGATGATTACAAATCAATATGGAAAGAATCACTTCACCAGTTTAATCCAGTGGTGTAAAGATAGTATTATCATTCTTAAATCATAATGATTGGATCTTGATCAAAATACACTCTTAGAATAGTTCTTGGAACCTTCTTGGGTTTATCCACGATTCTATGGGTGTATTTTTTTTGTATTACACATAAACTTATTTCTCTTGCAACTGATCCGTTCTTGTTGTATATTTGTTGATATATCAACGTTGATCTATCAAGGAATATACAACATAGCTTGGGGAGGCTTAAATAGTGAGCATTATTGAAGATAAAAAAAAATGAGATTTTAAGCGCGTACCAATTTAGACATGCCTGCAAAGTTTTTGATACTAATCAAAAGATTTCGGATGAAAACTTCCACTTCATTCTGGAGACGGGAAGATTGTCGCCCAGTTCATTCGGTCTAGAGCCGTGGAGATTTGTTGTGGTTCAAGAACAGGAACTGCGTGAGAAGTTAAAACCGGTTGCTGGAGGTGCTCAAAGACAGCTACCTACATCAAGCCACTTGCTATTTATATTGGCTAGAAGAGAAAGCGAGTTGAAATTTGATTCCGAATATGTAACTAAGTTAATGAAAGAAGTTCAGAATATGCCCGAAGAAGTTGTTAAATTTGTTTCCAACATGTACAGAATGTTTACGGAAATAGAGCTTGAAAATAACGAACAACTTATTTATGAATGGGCATGCAAGCAAAGCTATATTGCAATGGGGAATATGATGACAGCAGCAGCTCAAATCGGAATCGATTCCTGTCCAGTAGAAGGTATTGACCGGGAGAAAGTGGCTTCCATATTCCATGATGAAGGAATTATGAACAAACATGAATTTGGCGTAGCGTGTCTGGTTGCTTTTGGCTATCGTTCTGAGGATCCACATCGTCAAAAAACCAGACAAAGTATAGAGGAGATTGTTGTGTGGAGATAACTCTACATAATTAAGCAGTAATGCAGCTATTGAATTGACAGTATCCATTTGTTTCAAGAAAGTACTGTGAATTTCTCTACAACCAGGAAATCCAAACTCATTCCCACTGAAGGTCGCTATTATATAGCGGCTCTCTTTATGCTGAAAATTATTAAAGCACAAGAATTTAGTCGAATTTTCGGCTACATTAGAGTGGTATCTGATGGTGGAATAACTTAAGAAGTCATGTCCTACTAATAATACGATAAATTTAGGAAATATTACCTATGTAAGAATTTTGTAATAAAAACGATATAAGAATAGTGATAAAATTTTGAACATATTTGGAGAGAGGGGTTAATTACGGATTGATCATTACATCTTTGGTTAATGAAAAATGTCTAGATTAGAATCTGTAACCAAAAATTCATTTGGCGTGAGGAGCAATTTTCAATGAAAAAAGTGACCACTTTATTGGTAATCGGTTGTATGTTAGCAACCTTGTTTATGACTTTTTCTGCATATGCAGCTGGCAGCCCAACCACTTATTACGTTGCCCCAACGGGTAGTGACAGTAATTCAGGAACAGCAAGCAAACCATTTAAAAGTATAATGAAGGCACAGTCAATAGCTTCTTCTGGTGATATCGTATATATTCGTGGAGGAGTGTATGACGATTTTGAAATTGCAAGAACCGATAGCAATTATAATTATGTACATGATATGACGAAGAGCGGGATTACCTATGAGGCTTATCCTGGAGAAAGACCTGTGTTTAATTTCGAAAATGTACCCACTAATTTGCGTGTAGCTGCTTTTCTGATTGGTGATAAAGTAACTGGCATCACGTTTAAAGGATTTGATGTGACTGGTATTAAAGTAGGGGATCAAGCGCAATCAGAAGCTTTTCGAATTCGGGGGCAAGCCGATTTCATGAATATGGCAGCTTATGATAATGAAGCCATAGGGTTTTACTATACTGCTAATGGGACCGGAACCGTTATGAATTCAGATGCATATAACAACATTGGGCCAACACCGTTATCTGCTGGAAATATTGACGGATTTGGTGCGCATGGAGGAGATGTTTCATTCATTAACTCCCGTGCATGGAATAACAGCGATGATGGATTCGACAGTATCAGTTCAACAGGAACCGTAATATATGACCATTGCTGGTCGTTTGACCATAGAGGTAATCAAAACGGTATCGGCGACAAAAATGGTTTCAAAGTGGGTGGTTATGCATATAGAACAACCGGCTTTCCAGACCCCTTACCCGTGCATACTGTAAAATATTCCTTAGCTGCGAATAATGGAGCTAATGGCTTTTATGCGAATCATCAGCCCGGACAATCAGCTACTTGGATCAATAATACGGCCTTTCAAAATAGTAGAGCCAATTTCGATATGCTAGAACGCGCTAGTCAAACAGACATAACCAATATCCCCGGTTACAGAGAAGTTTTACATAATAATATCGCGTTTATGGGCACTACAATTATTCATGACAATAATTTACCGGAGAATGTGACTAATAATTCTTGGACGATCGATGGAGGGTTGGAGATCACGGCCAAAGATTTTGTAAGCCTGGATACGGCTCAACTATCTGCACCAAGAAAACAAGACGGCAGTTTGCCTGATGTTACATTTATGCTTCCTGTGAATTCCAGTCCTCTTTACCAATACAATCTAGGGTATCTTGCTGATAAGTAAACTTTATTTCAGACCGTCGATCTTGATGAAAAGATCGATGGTTTTTTGTAGTGAGCAACATCCAATCAAGATGCTATTCTCTCAAGGTGGATAAGTTTTTTTAAAAGTAAAAAGAGTCATGGGCATTATATGAGAAATGCTGTATTGAAAAATTATGTAATAAAAGGATTAAGGCATAGTGATCAAGAAATAATATAATATTGTAGATAATGGAGAATAGAGGAGGCCCCTATGAAACTACGTTCCCCATCTTACCTATGGAAGCTGTTACTATTCTCAATTCTCATAGGGACGCTACCTGTAATTGTGCTAGGCACATTTTCCTACTATAATTCCTCCTTGAATGTACAAGAAAAGGTCAATGAGAGCAACAAAGTACTTCTCCAACAAACTCAAATGGGCGTGGAGCAAATCCTTCGGACTGTGGATAACTCGGCAACACAATTTTTGCAATCACCGATTGTAAGTAAGGCCTTCTCCAAACCAATCACAAATCAAGATTTTGAAATGGTACATGAGCTGTATAAAGGGATCGCAACCATTCAAACCTACGAGCTAGGTATTAAGGAAATATACTTATTCAGTCTTAGCAAGAAGTGGGTTGTTACAAGCGTAGGGGTCAATGAATATAGTTCTCCCAATTTCATTCCTCAATTGGAAATATTCTCTCGCGAGCAAGTAGGTTCTTTCTGGACTAGAGGACCGAATGACATACCAAATTCTTCGGAGACGGTATATTTCGTGAAAAAAGTTCCGTTTAACGCTGTCAATCCGAAAGGCATCATCTGTGTTGCGCTTTCTACCGATGTGATACAACGAAGTATGGCTATTCAAAACAGAAAATTGGGAAACGCTTTCATAATGAATCACAACTTGAATATGATTCATCGTACGGACGGGGGTGAACTGCCGGGAAGCGACATGTCTGGGCAACCTCATCTGCAACCATTAATGGAGACACAGGCTAATATGGGGCAATATGTGTCCAAGGTAGAAGGACAAAAGGTAACTGTCACGTATCGCAAATCTTCCTATAATGGCTGGATTTATGTGTCTGTAGCTTCTAACGAGCAATTGAACGAACAGAACCGAATTATTGGCTGGATCACCTTACTCGTTTGTTTTCTTATTTTGATTATTACTTTAATCATTGCCTGGATTGGATCAAAAAGAATGTACAGCCCCATTCAGTCCTTATATGCTGTCCTTGCAACAGTTGCTTCTCCTAAGGAAAAAGAGAAGGCTACCAGCGAGCTGCAAATTATCGGAGAACGCGTGGACAACTTGATTCGCAATCATTCACAGATCCTCAGCGAACTTCGAGGCCAACAGACGCAGCTTAGAGAGTTTTTTATGCATAAATTGCTCGCTGGCGAGATCAGTCATACAGATTTTGAGGAGAAATTAGAGTTGTATGGTGTGGAGTGTACATGGCCGTCCATGAGCCTGGTTGCCGTTCAAATCGATACATTGCAGAATACACGCTATGAAGAGAAAAATCGGGATTTGCTCATGTTTGCCATTAGTAACATGGTCGGGGAACTTGTCCCAGGGGAGCATAGGCTTGTGCCGGTAGTGACAAGCGATTCTCAAGTGACTTTGATAGGGGCATCCGAACAAGGTTCAGTGTTGAAGCAGGAGCTGTTCACATTGTCTTTGGACATCCAAAAAGCCATTGCTCAATATCTTGGAATCCGAGTGAGTATTGGAATTAGTCGTCCGTTCAACACTTTTAGCCACACCAGGCGAGCGATGCAGGAATCTATGACGGCATTAAAATTCAGCGTGGGGCTTGGGCAAGAGTCGATTTTATTTATTGAAGATGTGCAGCCCCAACAGAATGATCTAAGTATCTTTCCTCATGACAAGGAGCAAGCCTTGTTTGATTCCATCCGGGCAGGGAACCTTGCGCAGTCAGAAATGGAACTGAAAAATTTCATCGCGGAACTGTTTGCTTCCAATACACCGTTTCAGGACTACCATTTATCATTGTTACGACTTCTGGTCAATGTTCTCAAATTCGGACAAGAGTTATCCATTCTGTCGGATCGAATAGCAGGAGATGAATCATCACTGATCCAGTCATTGTTCAAACTTCGTAATGTCAGTGAGATGGAGAACTGGTTTTGGACATTATTTGTGAAGCCTTATACTGAAAAACTCGAAAATCGTCGTGAAACCCAGTTCAAACATATATCTGAAGCCATTATTGACATCATTCAACGAGAGTTCGATTCAGAGCTGACGCTAGAAAATTGTTCTGCACGGATTAACTATCACCCCCATTATGTGAGCCGTGTTTTTCGTCAGGAGACGGGAGTCAATTTCGGGGAATATCTCACGCAGTATCGTATGGATATCGCCAGGAAGTGGTTGATAGATACGAATATGAAGATTGCTGAAATTGCGGGACGCCTGCAATACAATAACTCCGCGAATTTTATCCGCTCTTTTCGTAAAACAGTAGGCACCACGCCTGGAAAATACAGGGATCAACATGGAGGTCAATCTTAATTTATACAGAAAACACCCCACAGGTTACGCTGCTGAGAGCGCTCCTACATTGGGGTGTTTTCTTCAAAATGCACGGTTGAGCTTCCTTTTATTTAGTCGCAGACTTGTTGTATTCGGCATTTATTTCTTCGATAATCTTGCTTCCGCCACCTTGCAGCCACTGATTAACAGCTTGATCCCAGTCTGCCTCTGAAGCTTTTCCCATGATAAATTTGACCGTTGCATCCTGAATGATTTTATTAAGTTCATTACCCAGCTCTATGGCGGTATTCGAGATAAATGGAGCCGCAGGATTGTTTATGGCAAACGTGGCATTATCTCCAAACAGTTCCGTGCTAAGCTTCTCCAGTTCGGTACCATAGTTTTCGATTTGATCCTGTAAAATCATGAATTGATTGCTGTCCGTCATCTCAGCCCGCAACTTCGGATCGGAATTTAGCTGGTAATTCCCGTTCTCAATCGAATATTGTTTCCCTTCAACACCGTATTTCAAGAGATTCTGAATGTCCTTCTCCGATACCTTGTCAAAGTAGGCGAGAATCTGTTTTAATTCATCTTCAGTCTTTACGCTCGTTTTTGGAATCATGTACATCCCCAGGAACCCAGTACCTGCTCGAGTTGCTTCCCCCTTCGGGCCAGAGATTCGGTTAATCAGATTAATTTCCGCATCAGGAGAAACCTTTTTGATGTTGTCTTCGATATTTTTACCGTCTACCATATTGTCAATCCATAATCCCGCCTTACCTTTATACATTACGGTTCGACCGTCCTGGACCAGCGCAAAATCTTGATTAATGAGTTTTTCGTCATATAGTTTCTTATAGAACTTCAGGGTGTCCATGTAAGGCTCCGTCATATGGGCAGGAATAAGTTGGCCGTCTTTCACTTCCCATTCGTTCGGTCCTCCCAAATAAACTAGCATATCTTTAAATCCGGCAATATTATTACCTTGCATACCGACTGCGAGTCCAACGGTATCCTGTCTGCCGTTTTGATCCGGATCTTCTGTGGCAAACGCTTTCAAAACAGTATAAAGTTCATCCACATTTTGCGGTGATTGTAATCCCAGGTTGGTTAACCAATCTTGACGTATCATCAAACCGAAGCGAGCGATATCCCGCTCACGATAGAGGCCATAAATTTTGTCGTCAATTGATGCATTGCTTAATACGATGTCGGACATCTTGCTAAGATTCGGATAGCTTTGAAGGTAGGGTCCCAACTCCCAGAACATGCCGGATCGGGCCGCATTAATGATAAAAGACGCTTTGGGTTCCAATGCAACAAATGTTTTAGGAAGTTCGCCTGATGCAACGGTCGCGCTCAACTTATCCGTGTAAGATGAAGAAGGTACCCACGACACGGATAGATCCGTATTCGTTTTCTCCTCCAGTAATGCAAGAATGGAGCTGTTCCCACTCATCTGCTCTGCGCTATATGTTGGCATCATCATCGTTAGAGATAGCTTTCCTTGTGAATCCCCAGTGCTAGCTCCCTGGGGAGAACTGACATCATTCCCTCCACAACCGGTAATCACCAAAGCGAAAGAAGCGACCAATGCAATCGTGCTAAACAGTGACTTGCGATACTTTTTCTTCATAAATAAATCCTCCTCATCGTAAATTCATTGCTTAAGTTAAGTGTTCAGCCTTTCACTGATCCCAGTAATACCCCTTTGGCGAAATGCTTCTGTAAAAACGGATACACGAGCAATATGGGCAGTGTAGAAACAACGATGACGGCCATTTTAATGGATTGTTCCGGTGGAGATACATAGTCCGCATCCATGGCAGTGGAATCTCCGATTCCGCCCGATGCCAAAATAACGAATTGCCTCAATAGAACCTGGATTGGCCATTTGGTGTTATCGTTGATATAGAGAACGGCGCTAAAGTACGTATTCCAGTGACCTACGGCATAGAACAAGGAAAATGTGGCGATAGCCGGCATAGAGAGCGGGAGAACAATTCTGAAAAAAACGCTCAAATCATTGCAACCATCGATTTTGGCAGATTCCTCCAAGCTTTCAGGAAGCTGTTGAAAAAAATTGCGAATAATAATCAGATTAAATGCGCTGATCGCTCCAGGAATGAGCAAGGACCAATACGTATTGATCATACCCAGTTGTTTAACCACGAGAAATGTTGGAATCATTCCGCCGCTGAACAACATTGTGAATACAATCAGCATCAGGATCGGTTTGCGGAAGTCCATGTCTTTACGGGCTAGTGGATAGGCCATCAAGCATGTTAAAAATATGTTAATAAGCGTACCGAATACCGTAATGAAAATGGTGACCAACAAACTTTTGATAAGGGCGGGGGTAGAAAATATATACTTATAGGCGTCCAATGAAAACTCCGTTGGAAATACGATGAACCCGCGAAGCAATAATTCTTTCTGAGTGGCAAAGGAGCCGGCAATAACATATACAAAAGGTAGAACCGTGAGTAGTGCGAAAATGCTCAACAGCGTTATGTTCAAGCAATCGAAAATCCGGCTTCCGCGGCTTGGCGATATGTTCATTCTGTAATTCCTCCTTTCCTTAGTAAATCCCTTCTTCACCAAACCTCTTGGCTAAATGATTGGCCACCACAACAAGAATCAGACCAATAAACGATTTGAATAATCCGACGGCTGTACTGAAACTATACTGACCTTGGCTAATTCCGACCGAGTATACATACGTATCGAAAACTTCTCCAACCTCGCGATTCATCGCGTTAAGCATTAGGAAAATCTGTTCAAAGCCCGTATCCAAAAAGTTCCCCAAACGGAGGATCAACAGGATGATGATGGTGCTGCGAATTGCTGGCAATGTAATATGCCATAACTGTCGTAGTCGATTCGCTCCATCCATCCTTGCCGCTTCGTACAATTGTGGATCGACGCCTGACAACGCAGCAAGAAAAATAATCGTGCCCCAACCTGTTTCTTTCCAGATGACTTCGGCCGTAACGATCGTCCGGAACCACTCGTTGCTGGCCAGAAAATTTATTTTTTCCCTACCGAAGTATGCCAGGATATCATTCACGATACCGCCTTCTGTGGTCAAAAAAATATAAGCAATTCCCACGACAACGACCCAAGACATAAAATGGGGAATATACACCAACGTTTGAATGGTTCGCTTGAATACATGATGCCTCAGCTCGTTCAACATCAGTGCAATGATAATGGGAAGCGGAAAGAAAAACAAAATATTAAGGAAAGCAAGCACAAGCGTATTGCGGAATAGAACAACAAAATTGGGATCGTTAAATAAACGTTCGAAGTGCTTAAGTCCTACAAAGGGGCTGTCCAAAAAACCTAGGAATGGTTGATAATCTTTAAAAGCGATTAGAACTCCGTACATGGGCCAGTATTTAAAGAGGAGAAAATACAATAGTCCAGGAAGAAGCATGAAATATAACCAGCGATTCTTAACGATCCTTCCGAACAACGTTGGTGCTCGTGTTGTAGAGTATGGAAGGGAGTGGACATTCATTTTTTTTTGCATGTCATCTTATCCTTTCTAATGAAGTCAATTTGGAATTGATTTACATAGCCATAGCATAGAAGGAACGGATGTTACCGTCGATAGTCCCTGATTGTGGAAAGTAGTCCCCCTACGTGATACGACAGACAATAAACGCCAATAGTCATTCGTTGCGCAAGTAATCACTAATTGCTATTTGAGACTATGAAGCAGCTTTGATCTTCTAAATGAACCAGTTAGATCCGTGCATTGTATGTCGTATTGAGAATGCTAGTGGTGGTTATTTTAAAGAAACGAAGAAGCGAACCCCCCGCAAGGGGTTCGCTTCTTCGTCTTAAAGTTCCTACCAAATATTATAGTGCCAAGGTAATTCGGGCATGTTGGCGTCGACATACCCTCTCCCAAATAGCAATAGGGAGGGTGCCATTGCACATATCCTTTGATTGTCATGTTGTTTTGAAAGGCTGGATCTTGCGCAAGTGTAAACAATCTTGCAGTAGACGGAGAATCCACGGAAATTAGATAAACTGTTCTCAGTTCATTTACCGATCCGTTTTTTTAGTTTACCTTTTGTTTAAGAATGAATTCTTCTAAATTGATTTAGACCCAGCAACTCTTGTTTTTTAAATACAGTGCAAAAATAGTTTGCGTCTTCAAATCCGGCCAAATAGGCAATCTCTTTGATTTGCATTTGTGGGTTATGCAGGAGAAGTTCCTTGCTCTTTTGGATTTGATAAGAATGGTCGGTTATGGTTCTTGAACGTTGACGTAGCTTCTGGGACTGTATACTTCCTTGTTTAAAATTGGTGGCACAAGATACAACCGTTGAATATTGGAACTTAGCTTTAGACATCAATGCATGGAGTCAATTTGTAGGCATAAAAACGATTGTGCCATTCATGAAGGAAAATGGGGGCGGATCAATAGTCAACGTGCGGAAGAAATACGCTCGCTTCGCTATATTCCGAATTGTCGAGGGACAAGAACATGTTCCCATTCAAGTCGCTATTATAGCAGCTTTTTTATTTTATCGGTACAAGTTCTTGTCCCGAGCCAAGGACAAGAACTTGTACCGATTGCCGGAATGGACAAGAACATAGTCCGATTGTCGATTAGATGGATATCTAACTAGAATTCACAGCGTTATTCCATTAAACTAATGGGCGGTTAGTTGAATAATAGGGCACCCAAATCTTGTCCCTGTTTATGCAATAGTTGGGTGCCTTACTGATTAAATTGCTTTTTATGTTCTAATTAAAAGATTAGTTCAGATGCAATCAACTCTAAAACAATCGTCTCTCTTTCAATGGAAAATCCCATAGAAGCCTCTTTATTCAATATTACCTGCCGATTATGCATAATGGCCTGATGAATGTCGATCCAGACGGCAGACATCCCATTGTTCATTTCATAATCTTCGAGTTTGGCTTCTCCAAGCTGTTCATGAATGTTACAAACATAGTAATAAGATAACATATGGATCAGATCATATTCGAGTTTGTAATGGGGACGATACTCTTCAATGTAGCCGAACTCGCTTGTCACCTCAATCTGGGTAGCACCGGTTTCTTCGGCAATCTCTCTTCTTAGCCCACTTAGTAGGTCCTCATCCGCTTCCACACCACCTCCGGGAAAACTGTAGTCATTATATCTACGTGTATAGAGTAGAAGAATCTCAGAACCACGCATAATAATGCCACGTGCTGCTTTTCGTTCAAACATTCGTCCATTTAGGGCGGGTGTATCGGGATGAATTAACTTTTGAATCATTCTCATTGTTTAGTCTTCCTTTACTTGAGTAGGATGTGAAACGCTATGAATGGAAGAGAAAATCACAGGAGTACGTTGTAATTGTGAGTAAAAGAAGTTTCTGGAGTACTTCTGAGATCTTCTTTTCCCAAATCTCACAGCGGGCTTCTTTTTTCTGCTCTAGTCCATATAGTGCGGATTTCAAATGGGATTCTGTTGTTTTCATCAGTTCATTAGCATCTCGTACATAGACAAACCCTCGGCTAATGAGGTCAGGCCCTGCTATCATTTGGCATGTCTCATTGTTTAAGACAAGTGCGACAATAAGTACACCATCCTTAGCCAATACATAGATTCTGTTGGAGGGTATTCCAACTTGCTCAGCTAGTTTTTGATGACTTACCAGCATTCGATATTCTCCATGGATCGGTATGAAATATTTCGGGCGCATGGTCCGTATCATCAGTTTTAAATCTTCCCGTGATCCATGCCCGGAAGTATGAATGTCATACTCCGCTCCGTAGAGGACAGCGGCTCCAGAACGCATCAGCATATCTATGCTTCGATTGACTTGAATGACGTTACCAGGAATCGGAAAAGAAGAAAAGACGACCGTATCTCCTGGGAATATTTGAACGTGACGGTGGGAGCCGGCTGCAATACGGGTTAAAGCTGCATTAGGCTCTCCTTGACTACCCGTGCATAAAATGATGACTTGATGATGTGGAGTGGTGTGGATTTCCTTCATATCCATTAGCATACCTTGTGGTATATGAAGGTGTCCAAGTTCTTGACCAATGGAGAATATTTTTTCCATGCTGTGGCCCAGTATTAAAATTCTCCGATTACACTCCGAAGCAGCATGAATAACTTGTTGTAACCTGTGGACATTGACGCAAAAGTCGCAAACAAAACTCGACCTTCACATTGCTGGATTAATTCCAAAACAGATTTACCCACTGTATGTTCTGAAAGAGACTGACCTTCGCGTTCACTGTTGGTACTATCAGACAGCAAAGCAAGCACACCTTTTTCACCTAACTGCATCATTTTATGAAGATCTGCTGTCTTTCCTTCAGGTGTCATATCAAATTTGAAGTCACCTGTGTGCACAATAGAACCATAAGGCGTATCTACAACAATACCAAAGGCATCGGGTATGCTGTGTATTGTTCGGAAAAAATGAACAGAAAGCTGCTGAAATGATACGCGTTCGTGATCCTGAATGATATGAAAATCCACTGAATTCGTTAACTTGTGCTCTTCCAACTTGGCTTTGACCAAGCCGATCGTTAGTGCACCGCCATAGATTGGAAACGAGAGATGTCTGAGTAAATAAGGAATAGTGCCAATATGATCTTCATGTCCATGAGTAAGGAAAAGAGCTTTAATCTGTTGAGGCTTGTCCAGCAAGTAACGTATATCAGGAATAATGTAATCTACACCGTTCATATGAGCATCGGGGGATTTCAAACCTGAGTCAATCAAAATGATTTCATTTTTGTATTCGATCCCATACATGTTCTTTCCAATTTCCCCGAGACCTCCAAGCGCAAAAATACGTACAGCAGGAGGAAGATAGCGTGATGTTTTTTGTGGTTTTTGAGTCTTTAATTTGGAGTGTTCCAAGATTTCCTCTCCTCCAGTCAACGTTTAAATGATCTAATCTAATTCCTTTTAGAAAAAGAAGAGAGACCTCTGCAATTGCAGAGGCCCCATGCTTCATATCCATCATCTATTTCACAATCATAACTGGACAATGAGCCCTCTTAACGACTTTATGACTTACACTTCCAAGTACGAATTCCTGTAAGGAGTTCAGTCCCCGGCTACCGATAATAAGCAGATCAACGCTGTTCTTATTCGCGTAATCAACAATCGTAGGACCAGGATCTCCATTTACGAAGGTAACTCGATATTTCACATGTTTCTCTGTAAGTTCTTGCTGAACAGGCATAAGTTTCTGTTTACGTTTCAGTTCAATTTCCTCATGATTCTGAGAATGGAGCACTTCATCTTTGACCTTGGATAGGTCTACAACAAACAGAATCTCGACCTCAGCATCAGGGATTAAGGATGCAATATAAGCGGCTTCTTTCGCTGCCCGAATGGCATTATTAGAACCATCTGCAGCAAGTAGAATATGTTGATACATGTTCATCTCTCCTACCTTAATGTGATTTTAATTGTGCATTTGGATCTTGATACACCGCTAACTTATTTACGAGTTTTTCACTTGACGTATTCAGTCCTTTAATCGTGACACGATTATGATTCTCCCGATATCTTATGACCACTTTATCGACAGCGCCTACACCTGAATCATCCCAAATGTGTGCATTCGAGAAATCAATGACAATTTCCGAATCCGCAATCTCGAAGTCAAAAGATTCAATAAATCCTTCCACGGATGCAAAGAATAATTGACCCGTCACATCAAATCTTACGTTTTTCTCCGTTGAGAGCTGCTTCACACTCACCTTTGAAATTTTAGAAGCAAAGAAGATGGCACTGAGAATGACACCGACAATGACACCTAGTGCAAGGTTATCTGTTACCACAACGACAATAACGGTGACTAGCATAACAAGTGCATCACTTTTTGGGGCTTTACGGAGATAAGAGAAGGAAGACCAGTCAAACGTTCCGACGGCTACCATGATCATAATCCCGGCGAGTACAGGCATAGGGATCTGAACAACGACACCGCCAAGTACAAGGATAAGGAACATGAGGAATACGCCAGCTACGAGCGTAGATAACCTTCCTCGTCCGCCAGACTTGACGTTGATCACAGACTGTCCAATCATGGCGCAGCCTGCCATTCCGCCGAAGAAACCGGTAATGACGTTGGCAATTCCTTGTCCGCGAGCTTCTTTGTTTTTGTTACTGTTCGTTCCCGTCATATCATCCACGATAGAAGCGGTCAAGAGAGATTCGACCAATCCGACAATAGCCAGTGAAATAGAATAAGGGAATATAATTTGCAATGTTTCGATATTAAAAGGAATATCGGGAATAAAGAATGAGGGAAGAGATTGTGTGATAATACCTAGCTCTCCAACCGTTCCCAAATCCAGGTTACCCCAAATGGTAGCTGCGGTTAAAACCACAATGGCAATAAGAGGTGCTGGAATGGCTTTGAAGAATCGGGGTAAAACATATACAATAAGTAAGGTAACTCCAACGAAGATGTAGGTCAGCGTGGATATGCCTACAAAATGGGGAACTTGTGCCATGAATATCAGAATAGCGAGAGCATTCACAAAGCCGATCATGACAGCCCTCGGGATGAATTTCATGAGTTTCCCGATTTTGAATACACCAAAAAGCAATTGGATAACCCCAGTAAGAATGGTGGCTGCCAGTAAATACTGAACGCCATGTTCCTTGACCAAAGGAACCATAAGTAAGGCCATGGCTCCAGTAGCAGCCGAAATCATCCCGGGCCGGCCGCCAATAAATGAGATGATGACAGCAATACAAAACGATGCATACAGACCCACCATGGGATCTACACCAGCAATAATAGAAAATGCAATGGCTTCGGGGATCAGTGCCAATGCCACTACTATCCCTGCTAATATGTCCCCTCGAATATTAGAGAACCAATCTGTCTTAATCCGTTCAATCACGTGTACTTCCACTCCTTATCTTTTTTTATGACTCTTACTCGACTAAAAGTCATATCCGGTTGAAGTATATTGATCTTATCACAGAGAGTTCCAAAAAGGAACCATTTCGGTTCTTATTTTGTGTTATAATTTTATAATGTCAGTTGCAGTTAGGAGTTTTAACATGATTATTGGCTATATGAGACCTTCACAGGATGACCCGAATTGTCAAAATCAACACGAAATTTTAAAGCGGAAATCCTGCGATCGAATATTGAAGGAAGAACATTCATCTGCAAAACAAAGAACGCAGCTAAATGCCATGATGAACGAGCTCCAGGCAGGAGATGTCGTCGTTGTTACTCGATTGTTCTCCTTAGCTGACTCTACAAAACATCTTGTCGATCTGCTGAAGGAATTTCAAAAGCGAGAGGCTCATCTGTATTCTCTGAATGAAAATTTGAATACCCAGGACAGTTCTGGTCGTATTTTTCTGGAGCATGTGAAGGCTTTACTTGATTTCCAAGGAGATTTAACTAGTGAAAGCACGAAAAAAGGAATGGATGAAGCGAGGGAAAAGGGGACGAAGTTAGGTCGTCCTCGTAAATTAGATGGCAATGTTATGAAGGCGATACAAATGTATGAAAGTAAAGAGTACAGTCTTGCTGAGATTCGTGAAGAAACAGGTATTAGCAAAACAACCCTGTATCGATACCTCGATAAGTAATTAAATTAAGAAATAGCCTGATTTTTCTCCACGGCGAATGAAGAGAAATCAGGCTTTTGTATTAAAATTGGTTAACATTAGAATACGATCAACTAACTTTCAGAAGACATGGCAATGGCTTTTGTTTCATGCACTGTCCCATAAGGATGCTCAGGCGGCGCATAGATCACGTACACTTTAAGTGGTATACTGCCTGTGTTGGTGATATTGTGCCATTTTCCAGCAGGCACCATAACGGCATAGTCCTCACAGGCCATCGTTTGAAAATTCAATTTGTCTTTCTCGTCTCCCATTTGCACAAGTCCCTGACCTTCTTCAATCCGTATGAATTGATCGGTTGTCGGATGGACTTCCAGACCGATATCTTCGCCAACACGGATACTCATCAGAGTCACTTGAAAATGCTTTCCTGTCCATAGAGCCGTACGATAATTTTGATTATACTTTGTGGCTTGATCAATATTGATTACAAGTGGTTGTTGTCCATAATCTTTTATTTCTATATTTCCACCAGGGTGACTAAGGTTCACATTTCCATGATAGCACGGAGTGGAGATCCCCACTCCGTTGTTATTCCGGATGTTAGGCACTGGATTATGCCATTGATTTCGATTTGATAATTTAGGGTACATAGTCATTCTCCTTCTTTGGTGAAATATCTACTCACACTCTATGCATCCGCCTATATAAAGGTATACAACATTTGCAATAATGGGCATAAGCCTACATGAACACTTACAGGGTGGCTTTAGAGATGAGATAACTAGTCACCAAAGGATAATACTTGCAATTTGCAAATAAATAATTATACTAAATGAGTACATACCTTGTAAGAATGAATCACTCTAATTGTATTTGAAGGAGATGTGTTATGAAACCTATCTGGGATGTCATTGTTATTGGTGGAGGTCAGTCAGGACTTGCTTCCGGTTATCATTTGAAAAAGAGATGGATGTCTTTTTTAATTTTGGAGGCAGGTGAAGAAGCAGGAGGAGCTTGGCCTCAGTATTACGATAATTTAAAGTTATTCTCACCGGCCCGGTACTCGTCTCTGCCTGGGCTTTCGATAGATTCTCCAGGGGATCGATACCCACAACGTGATGAAGTTATTCAATACTTGAAGGACTATGCTTCTCATTTTGACTTGCCTTTAGTTTATAACAGCCGTGTAGATCAAGTATCCAAAGAATCTGGCATTTTTACAGTAACAACTTCAAGTGGAAAGAAATACTTGGCTCGCAATCTGATTTCAGCAACAGGATCGTTTAGTAGGCCCTATACCCCTTCGATTCCAAATCACGAACAATTTGAGGGGGAAATCTTACATTCCGCGACGTATCGAACACCGGCCCCTTTTCATAATCAATCGGTCATTGTTGTAGGGAGAGGAAATTCCGCGGTTCAGATTGCGATGGAACTATCCGAAGTAGCTGAAACAACACTTGCTGTGAGAGAACCAGTAGCACTAATCCCGCAGCGTCTCTTGGGCCAGGATATTCACTTCTGGTTTAAGTTAACGGGGATCGATTCGTTTTGGAAATTTGGGAAGTCATTTGCAAACGGTTCATCCGTTCTAGATTTGGAGGGATATAAGGAGCGGCTTAAAGCGGGAAACCCGAAACAAAAGAAAATGTTCACCGCATTTTATGACAGTGGGGTGATCTGGTCTGATGGAACACGAGAAGAGGTCCAAACCGTCATTTTCGCGACAGGATATCGCTCTAATGTTTCTTATATTGATGCATTAGATGGACTAGATGGCCAAGGCGAACCCCAGCAACAGAACGGGATTAGCAAGACAATCCCCGGACTTTATTTTGTAGGCTTGTCTGGACAGCGCTCCTTTGCATCAGCGACCCTTCGGGGTGTCGGACCAGATGCTGAGTATGTCGTTAAGCATATTCGTAACAATGTGAAATAGCAGAAGAATGCACGATAGTTGCAATATACAAATAATATGATTATAATAGACACCAAGAGGTGATCATGTTGCCGGATAACCAAAACCCCAGAGAGTTATTACAGATCATGGTACGTCGCTTCGGCTTGCTGGATAAAAATTGTTGTACGGTTGGAGAGCAGGAAATATCTTTAATCCAAAGCCATATCCTATATGAAATTGACCATCAACATGAGCCATCCATGCAACAAATTGCCGAAACGCTAGCCATGGATATTACAACCTTTAGTCGTCAAATACAGACGTTGATTAAGAAAAACCTGGTCTTAAAAACACCTCATCCTGAAGATCGTAGAGTATACATTCTGAGATTGACGGTAGAGGGAAAGTTTGTTGCGACAGCTATAGATCATCGGATGAATACACATCTGGAAGAAGTTTTTTCTTTCATGACCGATACAGAAAAAGCAATCGTTATGCAATCTGTTAAACTGCTTAATGAGAGTATGTTAAAATCGAAAATGTGCTGTACGCCAGTGGGGTAATGAGCAGTATTACCCCGTTACATTGCTCTAATACTTGTAGTTTGCAAATATATTCAACTAACTACTGGAGGTCATTTGAAATGAAAAACATTGAATTTAAACAAGTCGAGTCCTGTTGTGAACCTACGCTCATGGAAAAGCAGATCTCTCTTCAAGATCCTGTACACCAAGGAGAGCTATCTCATTTACCTGTAGCCATCATTGGTGCTGGGCCTATTGGTCTGGCAGCAGCAGCACATCTGATTGAAGCTGGCCAATCATTTATCATTTTTGAGGCGGGGAGTAAAGTAGGTGAGAATATCTCCAAGTGGGGCCATGTTCGTCTATTTTCGCCATGGCAGTATAACGTAGATAAAGCAGCAGAGAGGTTGTTGAAGAAGATTGGGTGGATTGCCCCATCTCCAGACGAATTACCGACGGGACATGAGCTGCGTGATCTGTATTTACTTCCGCTCGCAAAACTTCCGAAAATTCAAACTGATCTTCATTTAAATACACGTGTTGTGGGGATTAGTCGCAAAAATACAGATAAAATGAAAACCGTAGGCCGCGAGAAACAACCCTTTATGATCTATGTTGAAGAGGAGGGGAAGAACAAGCGGTATGAGGCTAGAGCTGTGATCGATGCTTCAGGAACGTGGGAACACGCTAACCCTGTACTTTCTAGTGGTGTACTCACTCCTGGAGAGAAAGCTCTTCATGACCGTATATTCTATGGCATTCCGGATGTACTAGGGGAAGCGCGGGAGCGTTACAAGAATAAACATGTTGCCGTTGTAGGAGGTGGACATTCGGCCTTGAATACGTTACTTGATCTATCCAGTCTGCAAGAAATGGATTCAGGTACAAAACTGACCTGGTTGATGAGAAGAGATCAAGTAGAGGAAGCTTATGGTGGAGAAGCGAATGATCAACTGGAAGCCAGAGGTGAACTAGGAAGTCGAATTCATCAACTCGTTGATGCTGGAAAGGTCAACGTGATAACGCCATTTCATATTCAGGAACTTCAGCAGAGAGGCGATCAAGTCACCATCATTGGAGAGCAACGTGGTGTTATTCAGGAAATAGCTCAAGTGGATGAAATCATTGTGAATACAGGTAGCAGACCCGACTTTACCTTCTTAAGAGAGTTGAGGCTTAGCATTGACCAGATTACCGAAAGTGTCGAAACCCTGGCACCATTAATTGATCCGAATGTTCATAGCTGCGGCACCGTTCGTCCACATGGTGAGAAAGAGCTTCGTCATATGGAACAAGGGTTGTATATTGTAGGTATGAAGAGTTATGGACGTGCACCTACTTTCCTGATGGCTACAGGATATGAACAGGTTCGATCCGTGGTGGCCTTTTTAGTCGGTGATCTAGAAGCCGCTTTAAAAGTAGAGCTGGATCTACCGGAGACCGGTGTATGCAGTGTCAATCGCCAGCAAGTGAAGGTGGTAGCTGAGGAAAAGGGTGATTGCAGTACCTCTTGTACCAATTAAAAATGGAAGAGAGTTTACGAACACCCGAAGCGTTGGTTCTAATTTGAACCAACGCTTTTTAAGGTTAATTCGATTTAAACGTTGACTTCAATTTTTTTATATTATAATATAAGCATGCACTTATATTGACGGAAGGAGGAAGTGATATGGATTCTATTCAAGAAGCAGCGGATAAGATTAAATTGCTGGGCGATAAAACACGTCTTACTATACTTACACTCCTCAAAGAACGTGAATGGTGCGTGTGTGAATTTGTAGAGATTTTAGACATGTCACAACCTGGAATTAGTCAGCATTTGCGCAAGCTGAAGGATCAAGGCTTGGTTAAAGAGAATAAACGTGGCCAATGGGTACACTATTCTTTAAATGTAGAGAATACACCCTATATTAAATCTGTCTTGGAACTGATGCCGGACACGGCAACGATTCTTAAGTCTTTGAACAAAGAGAACTTTACATCCGTGTGTAATTAATTTTTAATCAATATATAAGTATATTGTTATATACAAATATAAATTTAAAGGAACTGAAAGAGGGGGAGGGTTTTGTTTTCTACGCTGTTAGCCTGTATTATCTTTTTAATTACGCTAGTCCTGGTCATCTGGCAGCCTAAAAACCTATCCATTGGTTGGTCTGCTTGCGGCGGAGCAATTCTTGCTTTACTTGTGGGTGTGGTCAATCTCCAAGACGTCTGGGATGTGACGCAAATCGTGTGGAATGCCACGCTTGCGTTTGTAGCGATCATTCTGATTTCGTTAATTCTGGATCGTATCGGATTTTTCGAGTGGGCTGCCTTACATATGGCCAAGGCTGCTCACGGCAATGGTGTCCGGATGTTTGTTTACGTCTCGATCTTGGGTGCTGTGGTTTCTGCCTTCTTTGCCAATGACGGAGGCGCACTGATTCTGACACCGATTGTTCTAGCCATGGTACGTGCACTGAATTTCGATGAGAAAAAAGTGTTTCCGTTTATTATTGCTAGCGGATTTATTGCCGATACGACTTCCTTGCCATTGGTTGTAAGTAACCTGGTCAACATCGTATCTGCTGACTTCTTTGGCATTACCTTCATGGAATACGCAGGAAGGATGTTTGTTCCGAATCTGTTCTCACTGGTTGCAAGTATCGGCGTGCTGTATCTCTTCTTCCGAAAAAGTATTCCAAAACGCTTTGATGTGAGCGAATTGAAACCACCAGCAACTGCCATTAAGGATATGAAAATGTTTCGGTTGTCGTGGGTGGTGTTAGGGGTTCTTCTCATTGGATACTTCACCAGTGAATTCGTCGGTATTCCCGTATCTCTTGTAGCAGGTGTTGTCGCAATATTCTTCCTGATCATGGCTTCCCGAAGTTCTGCTGTACCGACTACATTGGTTGTCAAAGAAGCGCCGTGGGCCATCGTATTCTTCTCCATCGGCATGTATGTCGTGGTCTATGGTCTACGTAACGTGGGTTTAACGGATCTCCTAGCCGTGGTCATTCAGGCTGTGGCTGATCAAGGGTTGTTTGCTGCAACGATAGGTATGGGCTTTATCGCGGCAATCATTTCATCCTTGATGAACAATATGCCTACCGTGCTAATTGATGCGCTTGCCATTGATGCAACAACGGCTACAGGAACGGTTCGGGAGGCGCTCATTTACGCCAATATTATTGGATCAGACCTGGGTCCCAAGATTACCCCGATCGGTTCACTGGCGACGCTGCTCTGGCTTCATGTGCTTAGCACGAAAGGCGTCAAAATCTCATGGGGCACTTACTTCAAGACAGGTATCATTATCACCGTTCCGACTCTGCTTATTACGCTAGTGGGTCTATATCTGTGGTTAAGCATTCTATAATTCAAACAACGAGGAGACGATGAACATGAGTAAAAAAACACTGTACTTCCTGTGCACAGGCAACTCTTGCCGGAGCCAAATGGCCGAAGGCTGGGCTAAGAAATATCTAAGTGAGGACTGGAACATTTATAGTGCGGGAATTGAGGCACACGGTCTGAATCCAAAAGCAGTGGAAGCCATGAACGAAGTTGACCTGGATATTTCTACTCAAACTTCCGATATCATTGATTCAGAGTTGTTGAACAATGCTGATTTTGTAGTTACGTTGTGTGGGGATGCTGCCGATAAATGTCCAATGACACCACCACATGTCAAGCGGGAACACTGGGGATTCGATGATCCTGCCAAAGCGCAAGGTACAGATGAAGAGAAATGGGCTGTATTCCAAACGGTTCGTGACCAGATTGGGGAGCGCATTAAAACGTTCGCTGAAACCGGCAAATAATATAAACCTGCCGGGAGAGTTCTTTCCCGGCTTTTCCATATGCTACTGGATTTGAACTCGTCGTTAGCGGTGGCCCAAGCTACTGTTAGGAACAACTAGAGAAGGGGAGAATAACGATGTCTAATTATCATGAACTGGTTAAAGGTAAAGTATATATTGGAGGAGCAGATGCTGCTCTAAGTGCGATCAAGGAGCAAGGTGTAACTGAGGTATTTGATCTCCGAGATGATGGTAAGGCACAAGAAGGATTCCCTGATTCAGCACACCGACATCATTATCCAATTGTTGAAAATCGGAATGATCAGGAAGAATCCATCAAGTCCGCCATTCAAGCCGTGACTGAAGCTGTTCAGGAAGGTAAAAAAGTATTCTTTCACTGTGCTGGTGGCCGGAACCGTACGGGTACAGTGGCCACAGCTCTTTTGATGAATTTGGGTGAAGCTAGTACGGTTGAAGAAGCCGAAAAGCTGGCCATGGAGAGACGTCCGGACATTTCAATCAAGCCTGAAATGCGTAATATGCTGAAGAATATGTATGAAGCAAATAATAGTTAATATTATCTCTTTCGATAAAGGGACGTTGTCATACACAATGACAACGTCCCTTTATCCGTGCATTCCAGCTTTGTGAATGAGTTATAGCACTTGTGTCAGAACTTAAGCCACGTCGTAATAAAACGTTCGAGGCGCGTCAATTCTAGCGTAAGGTGAGTGGTCGAACGAGCAATACAACAACTTCATTCAAAAAGAGATTGACACTTGGGTACAGCTACAACAGGATATCGGCATTTGAGCTCCTTGTCCATGGTGAATTTGAAAGAACTGACATGGTTGAATTCTTTGGTTAAAAGCTTGATGAGTTTGCTTTTACTCTAAGCGGTTGGGCACAGTCTTATGGTTCATGTTGTGTGAATCCACCAGTTATCGGCGCATTTGATGAGGCCACGACTGTGCAAGAGACAGTATATGCTCAATCCTTGACTGAACGCCCGGTTAAAGGAATGTTAACAGGTCCAATCACTATTATGAAATGGTCATTCGTACGTGATGATATCTCACGGGAACAAGTTGCATATCAACTGGCCTATGGCTTAAGACAAGAGGTAGAAGCACTGGAGATTGCAGGAATGGGAGTGATCCATGTAAACAAGCACGCTGTCCATGAAGGATTGCTGCATATGATTTGTTTTATTTTTTGGTTAAGCATCAGGAAAAGGCGTTTTTAGAGAAGAATTACTCAGAGAAGTGTGGAAGTCGTCCCGCCAGCAAATTTATTATCAACGTACAGTTGATACATACATTCAAAGATTACGTGAAAAAGTGTTTTCCGATTATTCAAATGGGAACGAATTCACGGGTATTTTATAGTTGGATAATTTTAAGAACCTAGTAAATATAATTTTTATCTGAAAGATACGTAGATCTTATAAATGTTGTCGGCGCAAGTTGTTCAAGCTTGTTGTGGCGTTTAGGCCTTCTCGAAACACAACGAGACCATGTGATTGATACCAGATATGCGGGCCTGCCTGGGGGATAGGGACTTGCGTTTGTACTCCGTGAACCCCAGCTTCTCATACAATCGAATGGCCGGGACATTGGTATCGGCAACCTCTTCTATGAGATAGTTACGGTACGGCAAATGAACCAGCATATGTTTAATAACTGCCGAAGCCGCTCCTTGGCCGCGGAAGGATAAGGCAGTACCAATAAACTCGACCGATCCCGTTTCGGCCGGCGGGTCAACAAACGGCTTTTGGAACTCCCTCTTCAGAATGAGTGCGGCCATCGAACCCTTGAACCAACCCAGATGCCTGCGGAGTGGTGCGCTCTGAAGTTCTAGGGAGAAGCTCTGACAGTCCGTGCATGCGCCGAAGGCCGCCACCCGATCACCAGCGAGAGCCACATAAAATTGATCTAGCACGAACATATGGGCGAATGCCTTTGCGGTGACATCTCGGTCTTTAGAGAAATACGTGAGCCACTGCGAGAAGCCGTCGGCGAAAATCTCCGACATCTGGTTTCTGACCTCTACACCCGCGTGGTCTGCGCGGACAACCTCAAATGCGCCCGAGTACTTCATAACGTTTCACCTTCCTTTTCGAATACTAAGGTCAAGAGCGATCTCGACGGCATCGTGAATTTTTCTTCCAGCATCACCTTCATCATCGCCAGCCCCTGAATGGAGGAAAAGAAATATTGTGCCATCTCAAAAGCGCTCCCTTCACGGAGCTGGCCCTGCCGTTGTCCTTGAACGATGAGCGTGGCAGTCGCTTGCAGTAGATCGGTATTAATCTGCTTGAGAACCGCTTTCCGACCGTCCGTCTCCGTGGAGAAGAAGGATTGCGACATCAGCAATAAGAGGTGCCCCAAGTCATCGCCAGAAGACAGATCGAGATACACCTCGGTCGCGAACCGTGCCAGTTCCTCAGCAGGCTCATCACTGGTCTTAAATCTCGCGATCAGCGTCTCAAGTCCGGCCATGGCGAACTGCACCAGTTCCTCGAATAGCTGATCCTTTGTTTTGTAATGGCGGTAGAGCAGACCGGTGCTAATGCCAGCCTGATCGGCAATATGCTGCACATTGGTGGAGCCGTATCCTTGACGAACAAACAGCCGCATCGCCGCTGTCTGAATTTTGGTGCGGGTTGCAAGGCGCATCGCCTCGTATTGCTCGGGTGTACGGGGCACTTTGGACGCTCCTTTATTGAATGAATTTTAATTCATCGTAAAATCATTGAAGCAAATTGTCAACGTGTATTGTGGAGTAGGGAGCGGTAGACGAATCAAAAGACCCGCGAGAAAGTCGAAGGACTTAAGCCGACTAAGGAACTCATTCAATAAAATGGGAACCTTAGTTAAATAACCCCATTCTAAAACATCTTATTTAAACTTACTGAACATATGAACATTGATATTACTGAATTTCCCACATGAACATAGAGTTCAAGCAGAATAAGGTATATAACCACACCGGGTGGATATAATCCATTTAAAGTCGCTATTTTAGCGGCTTTTTTATTTTGTCGGTACAAGTTCTTTCAACGCTAGGAGGTATTTCCACTGGAACTGTAATCCCATTTGAAATAGATAAAACAAGTTCGTTAACAAGCACTTAGCAAAGAAAAGGGGAGGAAGATGAATGTGATTTTGGATTAAGGGAGGAGAAACATATGCAGATATTGTACTTGGTGCTGATTTGTCATTGTTAGGCACAAACAAGAAAATGTTTCTATTGCAGAATAGGCGTAATCGTTATTTTGCCCTCTTTAATTTCATTAAGCTAACGGGCATGTTAGTTGAATAAATTGAGAGAGGGAAGGTCAACGTGTCGGATATACAAAAATGAGTTGAATAGTAACGAGCCCAAATATAAAGCTTCTTTACATAATCATAAGTTCCGTCGGGAAAATATCCTTTTTTTCCACTAATCGCTGCATTAGGACTTCTTAACTTAGAGATCATAGCATCATGAGGCAACGTAACCTGCTCCGCAGTTGATCTGGAGCCAACATTTCCGGTAGCAATGTCTTGAGTATAAGGGGCCTATTGCCGCCGGCGCTTGTGCCGATGTAATCATAGTATGATTCATGGTGAATTTTCCTCCTTTAATGAATATAGAATGATTGTCGTTTTTGTTTGCTTGGTAAAGAACCCGCAGTAATAAGCTGCGGGTGCGAGATTGTATTAAAATCCGCTAATCGCGTCGTTATTGACCCGCTGGTGTGTAATTCTCGTCTAGAAATGATTGAACAGCTTGGAACGCTTGAACTCTATTTTTTTCGAGCAGTACCATATGAGTACCTTCTCCGATTTCCACCCAACGGCGATAAGCAGCTCCAGTTAAGGAAGTAAAGAAGTTTTGTGCCAAATCTAATGGTACATCGATATCCCACTCCGCATGAATGAGGAGTACAGGTACGGTGATATCTTTAGGTTCATAGAAGGCTTTGCCAACCGTCCAATATTCACGTATGTCTAGAATCGGTCCGTTGGTAGCGCGAATATGCTCAGGGTGTACGGTCTTGTTATTAGGATCGGAGGCCAGCGTTGCTTCAACCCATTTTTCAAACCAACCCTCAGGGAGCAAGCTGTCACGTTTTCCTTCAGGAGCAGCACTTAACCAGCGTTCTTTAGTAGTAGCTGCGGGCACAAGGCGATAAGAGCCAAGCGGGCCGCCTGTATCAATAGGGATTGGTTTGTTGCTCAGCCACTGAGGAGCAATAAGGGTTAACTTGTTCACTTTGTTATTATTGCGGCTTGTATATGCCCCAGCCACTGTACCGCCCCAAGACATCCCAAGTACATTGACTTTCGATAGATTTCGATGCTGTAGGACGAAGTCTACGGCCGAGCCAAAGTCACGAACTCCGGTTTCTGTACGGACAAGCGGAGGATTCTGATCAGCAGGTTGCTCCATTTCTGGGGGTCTTGTGGATCCACCATAGCCACGAACATCTACTGCATAGACGTCATAACCGTGACTTGCGAGGTAATCAAGGAAGGTGAAACCGTCTAGCTCAACATCATATAGGCTGCCAATTGGATAAGTAGCACCGTGGACCATGACGATCGTTTTCTCATTAGAGAAGACAGTCATAGATGCAGGACGTTTATTAAGGACCGATAGTTCAATACCATGCGTATCGCTAGCTATGTTAAAGTTCTCAGATACGATGGAGATAGATTGGTTGAATGTGTTGTTAGACATTATATTATTCGCCTCTCTTCAAAGTATTAGATAAAGCGCCAGTTGAAGCCGTCTTCGCTTCGGGTGACGTATCCCGCTGAACTCTCTGGGAAGTGCGTACTGAAATAGATAATTGGACGATCGGCAACATATTCCAAAACCCAGCGGCGTGAAATTCGGGCCTGATCGCCAAATTCACAGTACATAGAATTCCAGTCCGGTCGCATAACTTGGAATGGGTGATGCATGATATCGGCGCCGAACAAAGCTTCTTCACCACCCGATGAAAGACGAATAGACATTTGTCCGATACTGTGACCTGGAGTCGGAATGAATGTAAATATATCTAGTAACTTTCCGCCTTCTGGACCGATAGTTTCCGTCAAGCCTGCCTCAACGATAGGAAGTACACTCTCTTCATAAACATTGAAATTTGCTTCATTTTCTTTGTTATGGCTCGCTTCGCTGGAGTAATACTCATGTTCTTTAATAGGGAATACGTACTTGGCATTGGGGAATGTCGGTACCCACTTGCCGTCAACTAGCTTTGTATTCCAACCGACGTGATCCACATGCAAATGAGTTAGTAATACGTAATCGACTTCTTCAGGAGTAACGCCTGCCTCTTGAAGTCGCTCGAGATAAGGTAGCTGCAGATTGGCAAGATCCGGATTTAGTGGCAGGTTTTTATCGTTACCTGTAGCTGTATCAATAAGAATCGTATGATGGGGTGTCTTCACGACCCAGGTGCCAATACTCACGATGAGTTGCGAATTTTCGTCAAGCAAGCCCTCAGGGAAGAATTGTTGATTCTCTTCTAATACAGAGGGGTCCCACGTACCTGGGAAATAAATTTCTGGCGGAACACCACTGATTACCATTTCGGTGACTCGGGTAACAGTAGTATCGCCTACGGTGTAAATCTTAGGTAGATTAGTCATATAGCTCATCGCCCTCCTTCAAAATTTCGCTGGAAATGAAATTCTATATTTAAAAAGCATTATGTGTACATGTCCCGGGAACGTATTTGCACATCAGCCTTGTTAAAATCTTAATCCAATAATGTTCTTAAATCAACGTTTTTACACCGAAATTGAACCACCATAAGAAAGCTTGCTATTGCTAGATATTTTAATTATTATCAAATTATAAATTTCGCTGAGAGCGAAAAAAATTCAAATGTGAAGGAGACATGAAAGATGAATTCTATAGGCGAGGTCATTAGAAATACCCGCAAAAAGCAGAAATTAACTCTTAAAGAAGTAGCAAAAGCAGGATCTATCTCAGTCTCTTTTCTCAGCGAAATTGAACGGAACAAAGCGAATCCGTCGATAAGTGTCCTAAAAAGGATTGCCAATGCGTTAAACGTGAATTTTACTGATCTATTTGGAGAGAAAGAACAAAGCATCGTTGTGAGAAAAAACGAACGTAAACCGTTGGTACATTCTGAAGGCTCACGTATTACATGGTATTCCCTTAGCGAGGGAAGTAAAAATAAGATGGGACCAATCTGGGGGGTGCTTGAAGAAGGTGCGACTTCTGGTGATGTTGGCGTAGGACACAGCGAAGGAGAGGAGTTTGTGTATGTCCATTCTGGTTGCCTGGAGTTCATGCTTGGGAATGATAGATATACGTTAGAAGAGGGGGATAGTATATATTTCGATGCCAAGACACCGCATAGCTATAAGAATGTATATAAAGGTGAGACCTTGGTGATTGCCGTGTCGACGCCTCCAACTTTTTAAGTCCAAACCGACAATGTCAAAATAGTAAGTCTGCTAAAAACACTTACATATTTTTACTTCAGCGTTGTTGGTTTTGTCATTAAATCAATTTATTCTCGAAAGGTAAAACGGGCTGGGAGGTTACTATTGTGTTGATAGGAAATGCACCTTTCTTCTGGTCAAGAGTCTTCTGCAAAAGGAAAATGAAATAAAAGAGTAAATCATTACTAAGCTAACGGGAAACGATAGCATTACTATTGGGGATACATGAGCAGAATGGCAAAGATATAGACACTTAGTACGTTAGCTTATATCATTAAGGCCAAATTAGTGGATGGACAATGGAAGATTGATGATTTGGGTGTACGTTCAAGGGCGTGGAAACCATGAGGATATTGCGAAAGAAATCCATGTCGCTCGCGCCATCGACTACCGGGGGATCGAACGGGGAAAGGACTGTGAGTTCTCCAATACCCGTACCGGGCTGGAAGAACTGCTTCAGTGGATGAAGGAGCTTCAGCAGGAACACACCAAGAGTGACGTGCTCTTTGGCACCCGTGCTTGCCGCATGCGAGTGGTCACTTGATCGGTCAGTTCCAGAATAATGTTACATTAATTAAATCCAAACCCCCGAGTTAGCTGTCTATATAACAGGAGGTGAACGACAATGATCGATGCACAGCAACAAATCAACGCCGCACAAAACGGAGATCACGATGCCTTCGTTTCTCTTATAAAGGATCGAACGGATAAGCTGCACCGAGTGGCTCGCCATTATGTACGGGAGTCCAAAGATGCGGAGGATATCGTTCAGGATGCCCTGGTTAAGGCTTATGAGTCACTGCAAACGCTGCAGCAAGCCGAAGCGTTTGAGAGCTGGCTTACCAGAATTGTGGTGAACCGGGCGCTCAATCATTTGGAGAAATCCAAGCGTGTTCACCTGAGCGAAGACCCACAGGCGCAAGAGCCATTGGTCGTTAATGATATCGATCAAACCCTGGATCTGGAGCGTGCATTGGCCAGTCTGAATCCGAAGCTGCGTCAGCTCCTGTTCTTAAAATATAAGAAGGACCTGACCCAGCAGCAAATCGCCCATCTCCTGGATATGCCATTAGGTACTGTAAAAACACAATTACGGAAGGGGCTGGAACATTTGCGCAACGAAATGGCTCAAGATTTTCTCGAACGAGACCTGGATACATTACGCCTGCAGTTAAGACAACAGGCAGAGCACCAGTTTGCCGTTTCACCGGATTATGATTTGATCGTCAATGACTATCAAGAGAACACCATGAGGGGAACAAGAAAGGGAGAAGCGGGATTCTTATGGGTTAAAACGGGGAGTAATGACGCCGTTTCTGCCACGCTCTCCAGGGACGGCAACTTGCTAGACTATGCCATTTCCTGGGCCTCATTGGACAACGAGACACGGATATCTGAGGATGAGCTCAAACAGCAGGCAGAGCAATTCCTGGAAGATCATTATCCCGGCGCACTGCGTGATTTTCCGTATTGTGAGATGGAGTGGATGGAAGGGATGTTTGGGTACACACGACAGCAGAAGGCGATGGGGCTGCCGCTTCCTGAGACGGGATGCCTGATTATGGTTCACCCCAGCGGTCGCGTGGTCGGATTTAGGTACTACGGAACCGTTCCAGGGCCAGCACTCCCAACCATGATCACACCAGAAGAGGAACAGATGGCGTGTATGAAGGCGAATTTTTTGCTACATGTGGAATATTGCGTATTGGACAAAGCCGTGTACACGGATGGTGACGATCAGGTCCATCTTGTTTACGCCCCCCGAAGTAGAGGACTAATCTATACTGCATCATCACAGGAGGAAGTTCCGACAGCCTATAGGGCAGAAGCTGTCCCCTCTGACCCAAGAACTCTGGACGAGTGGCCAGGTGAGTTCCCGCCCACACGAAGCCTAGAAGAGTGGATTGGCGTAGACAACGACCAATTTCAGTTAGTACAAGACGACAATATTGGCTCGAACACCAAGTTGATGGTGTGGAAGCAACAGAATGAAGAGCGTCCAGCCAAGAATGACCGGTCTTGGAAGGCCTATTGGGCTGATCAGATGGAGGGAGCGGTCAAGGCGCGAGTAGACAGCCAAACCGGACAACTGATTGACTTTGTTTCGCATGGTAAGCCAGATCAACTAGCTCCATTAACCTGGGATCGAGACGCATGTATAGAAGTAGCTATGGACTATGTCCGAGGACTAGCAGCCGAAATGTTGCCGTATCTCAAGCTTCTAACTGAAGAGACCGACGACGAAGATCGTTTGGAAATCATTCGCTTTGGTGTATATGTTCAAGACGTATCTGTCAGGGATGAATGCTATCAACTAGCTGTTGACCGCTCTAATGGGAGGGTCAAAAGTTTGATGTCCCCCTCCATAAGGCCAGAACAGTTAAAGAAGCTGGAGACCGTGCCTTCATTTGATTACCAGACAGCCATCCTCCGATGGACGGCACAGGCCAAGCTGCGTCTGCAATGGGAACGGATGCACAATGCTCGGCCGGAAGAGGCCCCGTACGAACTAGTGTATCGAATGATTGGTAGCGAGCACGAGCGGACGCCCGAAGTGCTTGATGCGCATACGGGGAAGTTATACGAAAATACTTTTTACTGACAAACAAAAACATCTAGCCCGAAACTAAGGGCTGGAAGGCATTCAAAAGCCTGCGGACGTGGAACAGCATTTTAAAAATAGACGTTTAACACAACGTTCTATAGAAAAACTTGTTGAGAAATATGCAACAGCCTTTGGAAAGCCGGCTTTGACGGTTCATTCTTCTTTGAGGTATTCATTAGCCATTATTTAGACAAAGGGCATAAATTCATGAATCTGGAGGATGCGAGAGTCGATCAAACCGGCATATTAATTGTGTCCATTGAATTTTAAAAACGCCGAACTCGGAATATGAGTTCGGCGTTTTAGGTAGATTATACGACGGAGGGGTGAGAGTTAAAACTACAAACTCATGTCGAGGGACAAGAACATCGTCCGATTGCCGATTAGATGTGTACTTAAGTAAAAAGTACATAAGCCCTCATTCGTACCAAATAATTTTATATAAGAGCATTCACATTAAAATATATTACTTATGTAACATTTCTCAAAGAAAGACTTTTAAATTATAGTTCTCTTTTTTGTCTCAGACTCTCAATAAAAAACAGATAGTTATCTGGATAAACTTAATTGAGCGCGTAAATGAAATAATAATTGCTTCTCGATCGCGTATGCGATATATTGCATATAAGAATAATTGTAATGAGGATGAAAACAATGCCAATACCTAAAGATTTTTCCTTACCAGTCCGTATGTCCGCAAAAGAAAGAGCCTTTTCTCAGATTCAACGATGGATTATTGATGGAACACTGCAACCAGGTGAAAAGCTTATTGATGCGGAAATGGCTGAATCGCTTGGAGTCAGCCGGACACCGATTCGGGAGGCATTTCAGTTACTCGAAGTTCAAGGCCTCGTGTCTATGCATCCAGGAAAAGAAACAAAAGTAACGAATATTGAGAAAAACGATATTTTTAAGATGTATTCAACGATGGCTGCTCTTCAGGCCTTAGCTGCTGAAATCACCGCCCAAACTATTGTTCCAGAACAGATCGAGAAACTAAGATCCATAAATTTGGAATTCGCAAGTTCTATTAAAAATGGACAAGTTTATCAGGCTATGGAGGTGGATGAGCAATTTCATAATTATATTGTGGAGCTCTCAGATAATCCTTATGTAGCTACATTTAATACATCTCTTCAGATTCACATTAGGCGATTTAAATACGTATTTTTAAAACAACCTATTACGGCTACACTAGCTTCAGTTGAAGAACATGATCAGATTATTAAAGCTTTTGAAGGCAAAAATAGCAACGATGCCCATAATTTAATGAAACAAAATTTTATTCGACCGATGCAGGAACTGAACGAAATACTTTAAAATGAGGGAAGAAACATGGAAAATAAAAAAGATCTTCGCATTCGTAGCAAGGTAATCAGTGAAGGTGCTAACCGGGTACCGAACAGAGCGATGCTGCGTGCAGTTGGATTTCAAGATGAGGATTTTAAAAAGCCAATGATCGGAATAGCAAGTACGTGGAGTGAAGTAACACCGTGTAATATGCACATCAATGATTTAGCGGTGCAAGCTAAGCGGGGCGCACGTAATAACGGCGGTGCTCCACTAATTTTTAATACGATTACCGTTTCTGATGGGATCTCGATGGGGCATGGCGGGATGTTGTTCTCGCTACCAAGTCGGGAAGCTATAGCTGATTCGATTGAAATTGTGACCGGAGCCGAGCGTTTTGACGGCGTTGTTGCAATCGGTGGATGTGACAAGAATACGCCTGCATGTTTGATGGCTATTGGACGGATGAATATTCCTTCTGTTTATGTATATGGAGGAACCATTCAACCTGGTAATCTCGACGGTAAAAAAGTGGATATCGTTTCAGCTTTTGAAGCCGTTGGGCAATATCAAGATGGAAAAATAACAGACGAACAATTGCATAAGGTCGAATGCAGTGTTTGTCCAGGTCCAGGGGCTTGTGGGGGGATGTATACCGCTAATACGATGGCCGCAGCTGCAGAAGCAATGGGTATGTGTTTGCCTGGTTCTTCTTCGACATCAGCTATCTCAGCGGATAAAGCATTGGAATGCGAAGCAGCCGGTAAGCAGGTCATCTCACTTCTTGAACAGGAAATCTACCCAAGAGACATTATGACGAAGAAAGCATTTGAGAATGCGATCACCGTTGTTATGGCTCTAGGGGGATCAACCAACGCATTTCTCCATCTGCTAGCTATTGCGCACTCCGTAGAAGTGGATTTAACCTTGGATGATTTTGAACGAATTCGCTTGCGTGTTCCTCATTTGGCAGATCTGAAGCCAAGTGGTCAGTATGTCATGCAGGATTTGAATGATATTGGTGGTGTTTCCGGGGTAATGAAGCTATTGCTCGCTGAGGGATTACTTCATGGGGATTGCCTCACCGTAACTGGTAAAACGTTGGCGGAGAATTTAGCGGAAGCTGCTCCACTTCAGAATGATCAAGAGATTATACGTCCACTCAATAATCCGCTTAAACCAAATGGACCACTGGTTGTGCTTCGAGGAAACCTAGCTCCTGAAGGCGCTGTTGCCAAAATGTCAGGCATGAAGATACAACAGTTTTCCGGACCGACAAAGGTGTACGATAGCGAAGATGAAGCGACAGAAGCGATCATGAATGATGAAATTCAAGAAGGGGACGTATTGGTCATACGCTATTGTGGACCGAAGGGTGGACCAGGTATGCCTGAGATGCTTTCCGTTACAGCACTCATTGTAGGAAAAGGTCTCGGTGGGAAAGTTGCTCTCATAACAGATGGTAGGTTCTCGGGTGGCTCGCATGGATTTGTAGTCGGCCATGTATCCCCTGAGGCACAAGTAGGTGGACCGATCTCTTTGCTCCAAAATGGAGATATTATCACCATCGATAGCGACATTCAGGAAATTAAGGTTGAAGTGCCAGAAGAAGAGTTGGCCGCTCGAGCGCAAGCTTGGGTACAACCGCCACTGAAAGTGAAATCCGGTGTACTTGCCAAATATGCTAAATTAGTTTCCTCCGCTTCCAGAGGGGCAGTAACAGATTTGATGGAATAGACAATTAAACATTGATGCTACATATAAAATGGGAGGGGAGAAGCTACTACAACGAATGCATGAAGCGCGCTAAACAAAAAAAAGAAAAAGATGAAGAATTTAGTTTCATCATTTGAAAATGAAGTGTACCCCCTAGAATAGACATTGGAAAAACCCCTGAGTTTAGCCGATGAAATTCTAGGGGGTATATTTTTGCTTGTACCGTTTCTCGACTTTCATTAAGTGGGGGTTCGCTACGAATAGCAGGCAGGTTCCGGCTAGTGGTGTCGCGGGACAAGAACATTGTTCCATTCAAAGTCGCTATTATAGCGGCTTTTTTGTTTTAAGGAACCAAGTTCTTGTCCCAAGCTGAGGACAAGAACTTGGTTCCTTTGCCGAAAAGGACAAGAACATTGTGTCATTTCGGATTAGGTAAGGATCTAAATAGTTATCATGCTGGAATTCATGTCGCGAGACAAAAGAAAAGTAACATAAAAATTGCGTTTGGTATTATTCCCTCAAGGTAGACAGTGAAAAAAGAGGTCATGTTAAAATGAACTCAACACTGAAAGCCGGAGGGGATTTTTGCTATGTCAGCTAAAAAAGGCCAAACCTTTAATCAATATAGTGAAGAAACGAAGAAAGAGGCTGTTCGTTTGCGATGGAAGAAGGTTGGACATACAGTCGGATCATGGAGAAGTTTGGTATTAAGAGTGAGAGCCAGATTATTACTTGGGTACGGAAAAGCCAAAATGGAGAGAGTTTTGAGGATTTCGAGGACGTTGGACGAAGAAGCATTTTAGCAGTGCAGAAGAAGAAAATGCTTATCTGAAAGCGCTGGTAGAATATCTAAAAAAGCTCAATCCCAATTTGCACGGAGAGGGAAGCTGGATTTCGAAGCCCGGTGCCAGTCCGTTCGAGAAATAAGCAAGTGGGCACCTGTGGTTTGGTTGTGTAAAATTGCTGAAATCTCCCGTGACGGTTACTACAAATGGAAGAAGAATATTGTCCTCCGAGAGAAACGAGCAGATCGGGATGCGGATCTAAAAGCGCATATTTTAGGCATTCATCGGCTTCGTTCTTATTTCGGCTACAAACGTATGCGAACCGCGTTAGGAAAGGAAGGCCTTGTGGTGAATCACAAAAAGGTACGCCGCTTAATGAGAGAACTCCAGATTTGTTCCGTGATTAGCAAGAAACGACCATTTGCTGGCCGGAAACCGTCAGTTCTATTCTGTAATGTTTTCAATCGGGAATTCTCGGCGGCAGCTCCTGTGCAGAAGCTCGTGACGGATATTACGTATGTCCGGATTGGGCATGATTTTAATTATCTTTCGGTTGTGATGGATCTATACAACAACGAGGTAGTAGCTTGGGAACTCTCCGAGCGAAATGACTTAAATCTCGTTATGGACACGGTGAAGAAACTGAAATGTGGACCTACCTTGCTCCATTCGGACCAGGGGTTCCAGTATACAACACAGAGCTATGCCAAGTTGCTTGAAGAGAAGAAGCTAACAGGAAGCCATTCTCGGCGTGGAAACTGCTATGACAATGCATGTATTGAGTCGTTCTTCTCCCACTTAAAGACGGAGAAGTTGTATTTGGAGAAGCCTCAGAATCTGGAGCAAGCAAGGAACCAAATTACAGAGTATATTTTGTTTTACAACAACGACCTCTCCCCGATTGAATTCAGGAAAAAAGTCGCCGCTTAATGGAATTTCTCATTTTTTATTGTCTACTTGACGGGGCTATGGCCACACTGATATGCACCCCTAACGGTTGACATGTGAAATAACATACCTGTTTTCGTGACTAGTAGAGGCACATAACAAAAAAACTGAAAACTTGCTCAGGGTAGGTCAATGTGTATATATATAAACAGATGGAAGCATATTACCAATTGACCGCTACTCAGAGGGGAATGTGTTCTGTGATTCAAAAGGTTACAAATTGGCTGTTTAAGCAGGATTCAAGATCCAACAAGAATATTCACGATTCTGAACAAGTCAGTAGCAAAAATACGCTTGAATCACCTAAGCTATTGAGTCGTTCGCTCAATGATAACTTGACCGTATTGAAACAGAGAATGGGTCATAGTACGGATTTCATTGTCCGTAGCTGGAATACTGAACAGGGAGATAAAGCGCTAGCTGCAAGTTATATTGAAGGCCTGGTTGATCATCAACTTTTAACGATGCTTTTGGAAGATCTCACGGAAGCCATTCGGAATGGATCCATCCCAGATCAGAGTGCCGAAACTTGGTTGTTAGATTACGCTCCTATTGGGAGTATAACCAGCCTTAAGAACGAAGAAGAATTAATTAATGCAACTCTTAATGGTCAGGTTGCACTCATCGTCGAAGGTAACTCAAAGGCTTATGCCGCCTCCATTAGCGGCGGGGCTAAGAGGGCTGTAGAAGAGCCAACTTCACAGACGGTAATTAGGGGGCCTAAAGAGGGATTCACTGAAGATATTTCCACCAACATAGCACTCCTCCGGAGAAGGATCAAATCAACTGATCTTAGCATTGACTCTAGAAATATAGGAGAATATACCCAGACGAAAGTGTCGGTGGCATATATTAAGGGAATTGCGGATCCGAATGTTGTGAGAGAAATTTCCAAACGGTTGGATTCTATTAAAACCGATAGTATTCTGGAAAGTGGATATATTGAGGAGTACATCCAGGATGGTGTTTGGTCTCGTTTTCCCACCATATTTAATACGGAGCGGCCGGATGCCGTTGCCGGCAGCTTACTTGAAGGACTAATAGCGATATTTGTTGATGGGACCCCATTCGTGTTGGTTGCGCCCGTAACTTTTTTCCGGTTTATTGCATCCAGTGAAGACTACTATCAGCGTTATGACTTGGCAACATTTCTTCGGTTTATCCGTACGGTATCCTTTTTCATTGCATTGCTTCTTCCGTCGTTATTTATTGCTACAACCACATTTCACCAGGAAATGCTACCAACTACACTTCTGATTACCTTAGCTGCACAGAGGGAGAATACACCATTGCCAGCGCTACTTGAGGCAATACTTATGGAACTAACCTTCGAGGTTATCCGCGAAGCAGGAATTAGGATGCCCCGAGCAATCGGGCCGGCCATCTCCATCGTTGGGGCATTGGTTCTGGGACAAGCTGCGGTTCAGGCGGGTTTAGTATCCGCTGCTATGGTAATCGTGGTTTCCTTCACAGCCATCAGTAACTTTGTGCTTCCCTCTATTAATATGGCGGGTGCTATTCGTTTGCTCCGGTTTGCACTCATGCTGCTGGCGGGTACGTTTGGTTTATATGGTGTACTGGCTGGATTGATTCCCATACTCGTTCGATTAGTGTCTCTGGATTCGTTCGGTGTACCTTATATGTTGCCGCTTGCACCCTTTTATAAAAGTAATATGAAAGACTTGTTAGTGCGTGTACCTTGGTGGAAGATGAAGAAGCGACCAGTAATGATTGGTGATTCCAATTTAATGAGGCAATCAACGGGACAGGAATCATTTGCTGAACAGGCAGGCGAACATGACCGAGACCCTATGGCGTAAAGGAGGAATCATATGGTTCGTTCAATCAGGTATATAATGATCGTCGTCTTGTTATTTGGTCTGACAGGGTGCTGGAACCGAGTCGAACTTAACGAGTTGTGGGTAAGCGCGGCTACGGGAGTAGACACGACGGATGACGGCCAATGGATCGTATCTTATCAAATTATTGTTCCCTCAGCTATTACTAGTGGCACCGGAGGATCAGGTGGATCTTCCCAACCCGCATCCTATGTATTCTCTGTCAAGGCAAAAACGTTTAACCAGGCTTGGTCGTACAGCACTATGGATTCGTCAAGACGAATTTACATAGCACATAACCGTGTTATATATATCGGAAAGAAAGCTGCAGAGAAGGGACTAGATCATCTAGTCGATTTCTATTTACGCAATACGGAAGCCAGGGAATTGGTAACTATGGTTATAACCGAGGGTCTTGCTTCAGATATATTAAAAAAAATAATGCCACCTGAAAAACTTCAAGGCGCTGCAATGCATGACTTGATTGACAATGAGAGTGATATTTTATCCGTTTACCCTAAGGTGAGGGTCTTTGATTTTGCATTAAGCATGAACTCCGATTCTAGGTCCATTGGCATACCGGTTGCTGGCTTGGTGGGGGAGAAGGACCAAAAGAATGAAAAGGAAGCAGAGAGTTTGGATGTGCTCAAAAAAACTTCAACTCCGCTAAAGCTTAGATTAACTAAATTAGCCGTTTTTCAAAATGGAAAGCTCAAGGGTTTTCTTAATGAGGAAGAGGGTTTGGGGGTATCCTACCTTTCTCAAAAGATTAAAAATACCGAAATTTCTTTCCCATGTAGCGAACAGCCCGACAGGGAATCGTATTCTTCCTTTAGAGTTAATTCGGCGGATGTAAAGCTACGGCCCAGAAAGACCGGATATCATTATAAAATGCAAGTAAAAGTCAAAGTTAATGGAACTTTAATTGAGACCACATGCATGAAAGATATTTCCCAAACGCATACCATAAGAGATATGGAAGGTGAGATATCCAAAGAAGTAACCAGAGTGATCAATGAAGGATGGACTAGACTTCAGGAACTTGGTGTGGATGCAGTTGGATTTGCTGACCAGATTCATCGTAAATTCCCCAGGGACTGGAGGACAGTGAAGAAAGATTGGGACAAGGAGTTTAAAAAGATGGAACTGGATATTCAAGTTGATGCAAGGATTCGGCGTCCGGGACTCCAGCAAAGGCATATTGGTAGTAAGACCTAATCCATATTTAAAGAAAGGGTTTATAATGAATGAGCAAAACTGTTAACAGTGTATCCGGGTTGGTGATCGCCTTTTCCCTGTTTCAAGTCGGCAGCACAACTTTATTTCTATTAGGTGCTACAGCCAAGCAGGACGCCTGGTTGAGTATGATGATCGGGGCGCTCGGTGGCTTCGCATTGCTTATGTTGTACCTGTTCATTCACAAACTTGACCCACAGCGGGATTTATATGAACTCCTCCGGCATTATTGGGGGAAGTGGGTTGGCAACCTGGGTGGTCTGCTGTTCATTGGTTACTTTACTTATGAAGCCTCCAGGAGTGTCAGAGATATAGGCGAACTCGGTACATTGACATTGCTGAATCAAACTCCTACGGCAGTCGTTACGTTTATAGCATTAGTTGTATGCGCTGATGTTGTGCGCTTTGGGCCTAGGGTCTGGTTTCTTTTATGCCATATATTCCTGCTTTTGATGATACTTGGCTACGGTGCTATCCTGATATTGGTTCCTTTTACGGGGCTGATTCACCTGGATTTTTTATTCCCTGTATTAGAGAACGGCTTAGCTCCCGTTGTCGAAGCTGCCATTCCTGAAATTATATCATTCCCGTTCGGTCAGACAGTACTTTTCCTCGTGCTGTTTAAGCTTATTAAAGATAAAAGTAAGCTAAAGCGCTCTATAATGATTGTCTACGGGATCACTGCCGTCTTCCTAATCATAATGAATGAGTTATCGGTGCTTGTTCTTGGCCCAGAGATCGCAGCTTCAAGCACATATCCATTGTTTGAAGTTACTCAACTTATTGAGGTTCCGAAGATTATTGAGCGAGCAGATGTCTTGTTTACAATGATTCTATTTATTGGAATCGGGGTAAAAACGGCCGGTTTTATGTTTGGAGCCGTCATTGGGTTACAAACAATAACCCCCTTTAGATATAAGCCCGCGTTACTCTTGCTAAGCCTAATTATTTATGCTCTAACGTTTCTCTCACCAAGGTTAACCGATTTTTTATGGATCGGGCTCCATATCGCTTTAGTGAAAATTTGGCCTGTTTTTCAAATTGCTCTTCCTGGGCTCCTTTTCTTAACCATATTGATCCGAAAGAAGATAAGAAAGATGCATAGTTAGCTGGAGGTGGTAATTAAACAGAGACAAGCAAACAAGAATACATACCAATATCAGAGGCGACACGTACATTATCTCCAAAGGAAGGCATGAAGAGGAAAGCAACATGCGGCGCATTGAAAAAAACCAATTGTCGAACCTCTTCTTTTTTCGACCTTCTTGATCTTCGCGAGCTATACCCAATGCCTCATAATATGTTTGTCCTTGTTCTTTTTGTCGTTCATCATACCGATCATAAAATTCATTCATATCAAATGTAAAGTCAAGTGAAAATTGCCCTCTTTCAAACGCTTCAATTAAAGCCTTACTAAGTTCCTCTTTCTTTGCGCCAGAAACGATATGAACATCCCAAGGCTGTGTATTACAATTCGATGGGGTATTCTGAGCATCTTTAAGAATTCCACGAAGAACTTCCTCTTCAACTGGTGTAGTAATAAATTGACGTATAAACTTTCGACTGCGGATAACTTCTTGAAAAGAAAAATTATGATCGCTTAAACAACAAATAAATTATATTGTTGTTTTCTATCATAGGAGAGTGGAATTAATTATGCAAAATACAAAAGTAGATCCGCGTATTATACGAACTAGGAAATTATTAATGGATGCCTTTACAAAATTAACTCAAAAAAAAGGTTTTAAAGATATTACCATAAAGGATATCACAGATGAAGCAAACATTAACCGCGCTACCTTTTATTCTCATTTTCAAGATAAATATGACTTAATAGATGCTGGTATTACAAAAGAAATACTAGATAGTATTGTTAAACACTGGAATCATTTTAATAGGCTAAATAAGAAAACTATTTTAAATATCTTTTTAACATTAACTGAGTTTCATACAAAAAACACAGAATATATCACCCACAATGTAGAAAGAGCATGGAACCCTTTAATTCAATAATTGAACAGAAAATAAGAAAAGAATTGGGAGAATTATTCTATTCTCTATTATTAAAACAACAACATAACATGAGTTCGGAGATTTGAAAATTGGTTCAACTATGTTTAGTTTGGGGATTTATGGAGCATCTATGGATTGGGAAAATAATAGTTCTCTTTCAGCAGAACAATATATAAAAAAGCACTACCTTTTATAGTGTCGGAAAGATTAATTTTAAAGGATGATTAATAATCCTCGTTAAACTTTTCAAAATGCAAAATTACTATTTTTCATACTTTTTCATCTAAACAAGTCCTATCGAGATTAAAAAATCTTACTCATGAATAAGTTTAGGACAATTACATGATCTACTAGAGCTCTATCCGTGCAAGCATGCAACTGGAATATCAAATTCTCAACTCAATGCAACACAAATATATTTCCTTAAGCGGAACCATTATTTTAAATAGTTGTGGACATTGTTTTTAAAATCTCGCGGTGTCATTCCATAAATGGCTCGAAATACACGATTAAATGTACGTTGGCTATCAAAACCTGCATTCACACCTATCGTCGTTAAAGATGCATCGGTTGTACGAATCAACATGGAAGCATACTCTACCCTAAGCATGGAGAGATAGTTTCGAAGATTTATTTTGATCTTATTGGAAAAGATACGAGAAATATAATATTTACTTACATTAAATTCGGCAGCGAGTGAATCCAACGTAATCGATTCCGTAAAATGATTTGACAAGTACTCCATTAATTTCTTGGACAAGTCTTGTATAGGAGATCGCTGTACTTAAGACATAGCATTGTTTGCAGAAATGGGGTTCCGCTGTTTTCGGACATCGATAGCTTGGACACGTATTTTTCCTGAAGGAGATGAAGAGTTTCCTAATGAAAAGGGCCTCCGTTTCTATGAGCGCTTAATCGATGAATTACTGAAATACAATATTGAACCTATCATTACGATCTCCCATTATGAAATGCCATTAGGATTGGCTAAGAAATATGGAGGCTGGAGAAGCCGCAAGACCATTGAATGTTATGAACGATTTGCAAGGGTTCTATTTGATAGATTTAGAGGGTAAGTAAAGTATTGGATGACTTTTAACGAAATCAATATTTTGGCTCATTACCCCTTTACAGGTGGTGGAATTATTGTGCAGGAAGGGGAAAATAAGAAGCAGATCCAATATCAAGCTGCACATCATCAATTCGTAGCAAGTGCTCTCGCTGTTAAAGCCTGTCATGAAGCTATTCCTGATGCCAAAATCGGGTGTATGTTGGCTTATATTCCTGCTTATCCTTTGACCAGTGCTCCTGAGGATGTTTTTGCTGCTCTGCAAGGAGAGCGGGAAATCCTAATGTTTGGTGATGTGCAGGCAAGGGGAGGTTATCCTTCATATGCAACACAATTTTTTAAAGAGAATAATGTAGTTCTTGAGATGGAATCAGGGGATGATCTTATTTTGAAAAGCCATCCTGTTGATTATATTGGCTTTAGCTATTATATGAGCCGTGCAGTAAGTGCACACCCGGAGGGAAAAGAAACAACAGCTGGTAATCTGTTTGGTGGTGTCAAAAATCCTTATCTACCTTCATCGGAATGGGGCTGGCAGATTGATCCGATTGGTCTAAGAATTGCTCTAAATCTATTATATGACCGTTATCAGAAACCGTTGTTTATTGTGGAGAATGGTCTGGGTGCAGCAGACATTTTGGAAGTAGACAACATGATTAATGATGATTACCGCATCAATTATTTGCGGGAGCATATATCTGAGGCTGCTAAGGCTATCCAAGATGGAGTGGATTTAATAGGATACACAAGTTGGGGCCCGATTGACTTAATCAGTGCATCTACTGGAGAAATGAATAAACGTTACGGATATATTTATGTAGATAAAGATAATGTCGGTGAAGGAAGCTTAAGAAGGATAAAAAAGAAAAGCTTTTCTTGGTATAAAAAGGTGATTGCATCAAATGGATCTGATTTAGATTAATATTTAACAGGTATAAAGGCCGTCCTTTAATTAGGGACGGCTTTTATGTTAAGGATAATTATGTTTTATACCAGGGTCTATTTACAACATTATCAAATAATGGAGCAGTATTGATAATGTGAGCTAATTGGCTCTAATCTAAAGGGAGGATTCATTGGCCAATGGAGTGAATTGTAGATCCGGTCTACATATGTACAAAATACGAGTTTTGTGAAACAGTACTAATGTTTTTAAAGGCTGCACTTGTGCAGCCTTTTTTTACTTCTACCTGACTTTAATCCGATTAATCCCAAACTACTTCTGTTCCTGCTACAAAGTCATGAATTGCACGTCGATCTTCACGTATACCGACCATAAAAGCACTCACAATAACTCCGATACCTAAAGTTAATACGTACACAAGTCCAGCCACAACAACTCGCATCAGCATCGTACCAATTTTTGGCGGTTCGTGTGTATCGTATTGGCGGATTCGAATTCCACATATACGTTTGCCTATGGTTCGACCATACCAGTAAACTGGTAATAAAATTGAGTATAACGCACTAACTAGTTTGGCAATCGGCTCATCCGCATCAAAGTTACCCGTCAGCACACCTGCAATAATCACTAACGGAATTGAAATAATAAGACTATCCAATATACTTGCTCCTAATCTAATCCAAAAACCTGCTTTATACAAAATGCTTTCCTCCAAACTACAATATTAAACTAAACGGCTAATTTCTTTCATGAACTCCCTTCATTAAAATATCTAACTTTATGTACACAACTCAAATAGTATAACAGAAAATTTTACCTATTTACGATAAAACTCCTATTCATTTTACTCGCATCCCTTGTGAATTTTATAACAAACTATCGAATTAACTCAACCGCTGTTCATGTACACTAATTACTTTTACATAATCCTTTCTAACTGAGTCCCCCAATGAAAACACCATATTAATTATGTAAACCAAGAAAGCTACTCAACATTTGTTAAGTAGCCTTCTGTTCGTTCTGCATCTGCCCTCTTCGCCAAATCTTATTCTCCAAGAGACTATACACTACACCAGCAATGGCAAAGATCCATATCGATGTCATTTGGTTCAGATGGTATCCATTCACGAAATATGGATTGTACATGAGATCAAAAACCCATAGCCCGCCCCATCCAAACCCAATCATATAGATGAAAGTTCTCACCATAGGTAAGCATACATATTTCCGCAGAAGCCATGAGATCGGGCTAAGAATAACAACATAAAAAACGACTAAATAGTGACCGAATCCCAGGATGAGCGAAAGAATATATATTCCCCCCCTGCATTACGTAAGCCGTAATACTCTGTCGTTGTAATTTGGTATCCTTCAATCCTTTCAAGAACGATATAAGCCGTTAAGCTTATCCCAATAAATATACATGCTAATACCATGTAACGTTGAACCGCGTTAACCAACATCAGATCACCCCAATGTCTAAACGCAGCCAGAACTACTCAAGTTACATGATTTCGAACAAATCACACAATCACACATAAGCCTCCGTTAGGTTCTGTTCAAAGTTAAAGTTAATCCATCGTGAATTACTCTAATCCAACGACGACTTCTGACCTTCCAGAATCATCGTACCCAAACGGTCCATAAGCTCCATTCTTCCCATGGCTGTGTACGAATAATTGTAATTATCGACATTAGAGATTTTATAGATCTTGCCATTCTTCACGGCGTTCATGTTATTCCACACCTTACTGTCTACCATCTTATTCTCACTATTCTCCATCAAAAGCAGACGATCCGGATTAATGGTAACTAAAGCCTCCAGGGCGATCTCTTTGCCTCCCCAGCCCTCTGGATCAGGGATACCCTCTGTGCGCTTCAGGCCCCATTCAACGTACAACATCTCGGCTGCACCTTTATTCGAATAGATGACCAGATTGTTTGGGTATGTTTCGACCACGGCAAATGATTCACCATGTACAGCCGAAGCCAGTTTTTATTTCCACTCTGCAGATTTCGCATCATATTGGGCCAAGTAGTCATCTCATAGTATGAGTAAGGCAATGCAATCGTAGGCGCAATTTTGGATAAGGTTTCATACTGATCCGTGTTAAAATCCTTACCCAGAATAATCAGATCCGGATTGGCACCCGCTATAGCTTCAATACTGAACGGGAAACCATACCAGCCCAGATTAACGGTATCTGCACTCAGCTGATCCTTAATGGTTGGTGTGATTTCCTCCGGGTTGCCGTAATCCGCGCTCATCGTGGCCACAGGTGTTTCCCAATGATCAGTAGCTCTTCTGTAGAGCCGGATAGATCAACAATGCGCTCTGGATTCAAAGGGATCGTAATCTCTTCTCCATTCGGGTTGGTAATCACTTTAGTCGTCGCTTGTGTCGTTCCTTCTGAGGAGTTATCGACTTCACTGGTGGTCTGGGTCGTTCCACAGGCCGCCAAGGTGAGCATACAGCATAGTGCAATCCATACAGGAATTCGTTTAAACATCGTTGTCATTCTCCTTTTATGTCAGTTCAATAGCCACATTAGGCTTATTTGCTTCAGTTACTTTATCTATCTCATCGGTCACATTATCCGTTTACTTTTACCTGCCAGCCTTCAGCATCCTGTTGTAATTGCCACAGACGAGCGTAGATGCCCGAGTAACCTAGCATTTGCGCATGCGTTCCCTGTTCTACAAGCTGACCTTGGTCCAATACAATAATCTGATCGGCATTCTGAATGGTCTTTAATCGGTGTGCAATCAAAATAACCGTCTTGTCCGCGACCAACTCATTAATCGCTTGCTGCACCGCGGCTTCGTTCTCCGGATCAAGTGAAGCCGTGGCTTCGTCAAGCAATACAATCGATGCATTTTTTAACAAGGCACGTGCAATGGAAATACGCTGTTTCTCCCCACCAGATAACGTCGATCCACCCTCGCCAACAAGCGTATCGTATCCTTGAGGCAGACTGGAGATAAACGCATGACAACAAGCTCTGCGTGCTGCCTCCTCAATCTCGAATTGCGAAGCGTCTTTCTTTCCTACACGAATGTTGTTGCCGATTGTATCCTGGAACAGATACACGTCCTGGAAGACCACAGAGATATCCTGCAACAGCTTCTCGGGGTCCATCTGATCAACGGGGCTACCACCAATGCGAATCGTTCCTTGCTGTACATCCCAGAAGCGCGCAATGAGACGTGTGACTGTACTTTTACCACTACCCGATGGGCCAACCAGGGCAGTAATGGTATGCGGCTCAATCGTAAACGACAAGTCTTTCAACACCGGCTGCTGAGCATCATATCCAAAGGTCACTTGGTCGAATGAAATCGCCTGATTAGGCTGTACATCTCCCTTTCCTGCCATCGGGGCCTCCTGCTGCACATCCATAATGCGTCTTGCACTATACGCGGAGTACCGCATCTCCCCATAACTCATCAGTACAACCGTCAACGGTTCAAATACCTTTGTGCCTACCAGAAAAAATAACAGAAATACCGGTAACGACAACTCACCGCCTGCAAGCAAATAACTGCCCACCAGAATCATCCATGTCATTCCTGATCGTGCAAGCAACATCGCGCCCATGATCATCGGTCCCATAATGCCTTCCAACCGAATGGAAGCTGATTTCAATTCGTCAAAAGAACGACGTAGCCGCTCAAAACGTTTGCCCCCCATATTGTGGGCCTTAATCTCACGAATACCGCTCAGATACTCCTGCAGCCGACTGGCGGCTTCGTTTTTGGCTCGAACATGGTTCTCACTCAGTCGTGCCTGAATGGAATCCGTAAGCCGGAGAAAGTTTTCGTTTTTTGCTTGTATAGATAAATATGACTTCTCTGATCTGTAACTCCCGTAATATTTTCCATTTAGTATGGATAAATATTACGGGAGTTCTGAAGGAGTTACTTACATCATTTAACTGTCGCCTATTGAATTCAACTGTTAGTATGTTATATTATATTTTAACATGTTATAACATACAAAAGGAGTGATGTAATGCAATCGCCAGTATTAACTATTGGAGAACGGTTAAAAGAAATACGAGCAACGAGAAATCTTACACTTGAAGATGTTTCTAAACTTACTGATGTAAGTAAGCCTATGCTTGGACAGATTGAAAGAGGACAGTCTTCACCAACGATTACAACTCTTTGGAAAATCGCAGTGGGCTTAAAAGTTCCTTTATCTTTATTATTGGAAGAGCTAGAAGATGAGTGCAATGTGGTTGATACACGGTCCAAAGACGCTATCATTGAAAATGATGGAAAAATGAGAGCATTTCCTGTTTTTCCTTTTGACCCTACCCGTAACGTTGAAATATTTTATATCGAATTTGATCCTGGATGTCACCATCCATCTGAAAGGCACCTTGATGGTGTGGAAGAATATGTTTTTGTGGTACAAGGTATGTTAGAGCTGGTAGTCAACACAAAAAAAATTATTCTAAAAGAAAATCAAGCACTCCGCTTTCGTGCTAATGTTTTTCATTCTTATAATAATCTCTATCAAGAACCATGTGTCATTTACAACATGATTTTTCACCCAAGAACATAGGCAAGTTTCATCTATGATCTTCTAGAAAATATTTTAAAATGAGGTGTGATGATTATGGCAATTGAAAAAGTAAAAGATTTTTTTAAACAATATGGTATGGATTCTCAAGTTAAAGAATTTGAAGTATCTAGTGCAACCGTGGATTTGGCTGCATCTGCATTAGGTTGTGAGCCAGAGAGAATCGCAAAAACACTTTCTTTTATGGTGAATGGACAAGCGGTTTTAGTAGTTGCCGCCGGGGATGCAAAAGTGGATAACAAAAAATTCAAAGAGTATTTCAAAACAAAAGCAAAAATGCTTTCCCCTGATGAAGCCATTGATATGGTTGGTCATGCCATTGGAGGTGTTTGTCCATTTGCTATTAAAAATGATGTTTCTGTTTATCTAGACATATCTCTAAAACGTTTTGAGACAATCTATCCAGCTTGCGGGAGTAGCAATAGTGCTATTGAACTTACAATAAAACAATTAGAAAAATACTCTAGTTATTCTGAGTGGATTGATGTATGTAAAGGATGGAATGATTGATTTATAGTAGTTCTATATGGGGTAGCGCCAACATTTTGACTGTTATATACGCTAAGTATTAGCGAACATTTGCTTAAAGCAGGAAAAATCCGCTGTCTTTGCGCCTTAAAGTCCTTAGCGTATATTTTCGTTAAAATGTTGGCTGTACCCTCAATCAACTATGAAGAGCTTTCCAGAACGAACCTTCTGTATTAATGATATCCTTGATCTGGACAAAAGGAATTGTAAACGTTGGAAACCCTGCCGCATAGGGCGCGATATCATATGGGTTGAAGTAGAGATGCAGAGCATCCGCTGTAACAAAAAACGGCTGATCCGCACTAATCCCCATATAGGTGTCCGGAAACACATACGAGTATTGAGGATCATTTTTGATCTGATCCCCCACAATCTGGCTTAACACTTTTACGTAGTCACTATTCGGTTTAAATAAATCCTTCAGCTCATATAACTGACCATTCGTCAGATTAATGATCGCATAGATCATTGTAGGCATACCATGCGCTGCACCCGCCGGATAGTTATAACCTGTGAGTTGCAGTTGCAGCAATTGCTGCTGATAAAACGTAATATCAAAATCACCTGTATACGTGTAATCCAGCTGCTGATCTGCAGGGATCGGTTTAACCTGGGAGAGTTGCTTCAACTTGGCATTCAGCGCAAGCTGCTCCGCTTGGTTCGTTAATCCCTCCACCTGCGGATAATATACGAGATAGTCCCTGTTTGGTTTGTACTTCTCTTCGCGTACACGGTACGGCAGCTGAAGTGGAACGATTGTATTTTGCCGCCAGATGATCTGTCCGGCACGGTTCACATACGATAAGCGCTGGTCTACATAGGCCTTAATCAGATCTGGTGCCACGACCTCCAGCGTACCCGAACCTTCAACATGGGGATACCCAGCGGCAGGTCTTCCACTCAGATCCAGCAGATAGGTTTGTCTGCCATCCGATGCGGAAGCAAGGCCGTTTTTGTAATTGCCTACTTCGCGATATAGGAACTCCGTAAGTCTTCTGCCATGGGTATCTGCAATCGCGTATACAGAGCCAATGTAAGGCTGCTCCGGATTAATTGCTTGACCCAGCGCATAACGATGCTCGCCTAGTTCACGGATGTCATTATAGGCAGATTGAATGATAAATGATCCTTGCGTATTAATAACACCGTAGATCGATTTGTAGTCCTCTGCTGTATTAACAATCGCTTGCCCGCCGTTAAAAGGAAATGCCAATGAAAATTTGGGCTGAATGCGAATATTACCCCGTTCGTCGATGTAGCCATATTTGCCCGATACTTCTTTTTGAAAAGCCAGCAGTCCATCCCCTAGTGGTCCCACATAGGCATATGGATACGTTGCGAGCCGATGTCCATTGCGATTAATGAGTGCATATTCATTGTCCTTAATCTGCACGACCGCTTTGCCATCTTGAAAATCGTTCGCAGAAGCAAACTGTGCAGGTATCACCTCATTGCCCGACGCATCCAAATAACCATACCGACTCACCGATCCATCTGCCTGACCAGGATTAGAATCGTAAAATAATGCTCGACCGTCGTTCATATTCGAGATATACGGGTACGCCCGTTTGGTCAGGACCGTACCTTGTTCATTAATCATCTTAAATCCTTGAGAATCAATTGTTATCGCCCGTTCTTCGGAAAAGGAATTGATGGAATCGTATACAGGTTGAACGACATACTGCCCCTGAAGATTAATAACGCCGGCACGACCATCCTTCACAACCACAGCCAATCCATTGGGCTGAAACTCTTGCGCGTCATCCAGTACCGGCTCAAGCCGAATGTGGCCTTGGGCATCCATATACCCCCAATGCGTCCCACTCGTAGTTCGAACGGAGATTGGATATAACCACGTCGTTACCCGGGCATGGCTTACAGGGACCATCGCCTGCTTAATTTTCTTTTCCAGCTCCTGTAGTACCTCTCTGGAAGGATACGCTTCCGGGAAACTGAGTGCCTTCTGAACGGAAGCGAGTGCTGCCGGATACTGGCCCGCATGGTACTGAGCATCCGCAAGGTAATACCAGTAAAAGATATAATCAGGATATTGTTGGGTTAGTTGCTCGTAATATTGCACCACTTTGGGATAATAGGTTGCATATACGTCCGGTGCAGGAACCCATTTCCCATTCTGCCATCGTATAATCTCCACACGATAGGCTTCACCTGTGTCATGTATCCAGAGTGCAATCTCCACTTTCCCATCTCGACCATGCGGACCAGGCATATCTATAATCTCTGCATAGCTATAATATAGATCGTCAGGCGCCAGATCTTTGAGCCCTGATTCCGTCCACTCATATACGGCAAGCTTAGACCAAATAGAACCAATCCGCCAACCGATAATGAGATTGTTCCTTGCCGTTGAAGTTACAGGGGCTGCAGTCATTAAAGTCACCCCATACCCCAATCCCTTAATTAGAGCCATCTTGATCCAATGTCCTTGAACAAATTTCAGAATGAGCAAATACAGCTCACCATTCAACTGATAGACTGCAGCAATCTCTGGCATACCGTCACCGGTAAGATCTGCCGCATAGATCGCTGGATGTTGAACAGGTTTATCAATAGTGACGACCGTTGCACCAGCCGGAATATGTTGTTTCACAATTTGCGTTAACAGCGGTTCGCTCATGGACATCTCAGTTTCCTCCCTTATGACCGCATTCGCCTAATGGTATGCGTCATAAATCGGGATATGACATGTAATTCATTTTATATAAGTTGAACTAAAGAATACTCACACTTACCACTCTGATGACAGAACAACCTTCTGATTGCACTTATCCCCCGATTTTTGATTCACCGTTTAATTATTCTTCTTACAAAGTCACTTTCTCTCCATTGATTAGCAGGTAGCTCACATCGTTCACCGGAATGGTCTTAGGGGATATCCACTTAATGAGATCCTGATCCAGCTGGAGGAAACCGGATGCGCCAGACAACTTTATACCATCCTTCAGGTGTACTTCAATATTCAGATCCTCCATGCGAATCTTGCTCAGCGCCTCACCTGTAAGCGTGACGCCAACCGAGGAAAGAGTAACATTTGCCTGTAAGCCTCCATTTGCATCAAGCTGAACGTTGCCTGTTTTACTCAAAGCATTTTGACTCAAGTTAAAAGTAGTTTTCCAATTTCCCCGCACAACTTCACTAATACTCGTAAAGCTGCCTTGAAGTCTCAGCTTATCTAATTCGTCAACAGAGGACAGATCATACACATACTCAATGTAATCCCCACCAATGTCTACTCCATTTTTCATGTATCTCCCGTAGCTAATGGAATATTGGGGAATATCGAGCGTTTGACCTTGCTCATCCGTGAAGTAGAAATATCCATGATTATACTCGCCTATCTCATTATCCGGATTAATCTGAATGTGTAACTTGCCCTCCACAAAACCCATATTAGAAATATGCATCCAATCAATACCATCAACGGGGACATTCGTTACATCCTGATGCAATACCGGAATAGGATCAGTTTCCAATTGAATATCGGTTTGACCTCCCAAGCCACTTATACGATCTTGATCCAGGATATAATAGTTATTGTTTTGCTTTTCTTGTAACAACTGCTCCCAGTTCACTTGTACGTTGTAACCATCTTGTCGAGATGTACCCGACATCAACGTGTTGATCTGAACGGTAATTCGATTTTTGCTGACTTTTCCTTGAATGAGGAATCGAACAATAGCCGTGTTATTAGCTTCATCATAATGAATAATCTGAGCGTTGTTTGCATTACCTCCGGTGACCCTGTAATCATACACATCCAGTGTATCGTCAATGCGATGACCCGTCAGATCCGATAATGAAACATAGATCTCCGTTGTATCTCCGTCCCTGACAGCACCTATAACCTCCATTCGAATCCCTTGATCTTCACTAACCTGGTGAACAGGCTGAAGAATGCCAATCCGATCTGCACCTAGAAAATGAAGAATAGAAGGCAGGTCAATGATGCCCATGGATGCAGCTGCACCTGTAACAAGACATAACGATAACGCAGCGGTTACAGGAATATAGATGGCTTTGCGATACTTTCTTCTCCTATTCATGGACTTCTTGGTCTGTGCGGATGGATATAATACAGGTGGATACAATGTTGAATCTGATTTCGTAACGGGTGGTGGTTCATTCATCGCCAATTTATCATAGAACAACTTTTTAATATTAAAGAGGTTCTGCTCAGTAAATTCTTTTTCGGATTTTCGCATTGGATCGCCTCCTTTATTTCCTGTTCATCCACCATGTCCTCAATCGTTGCCTGGAGCGATAAAGCTTGTTATGGACTTGTCTAACGTGTAGGGACAATGCTTCCGATATCTCATGGGGTCTCTGTCCTTCGTAAAACCGACGTTTCATAATCTCCCGTTCCGGTTCTGGAAAAGATTCAATCATTTGATTAAGTTCCGTATATGTTTCCTTACTGACCATCTGAACCAACAAATCATCCGTTTGCACAGAATGAATCTCCTCTTCATATGTAAGCTCAGATCTTCGATTGAGTTTCCGGTAGCGATCAATCGCTTTATGTTTTGTGATCGTTGCAAGGTAGTTTTTCAGGCTACTTCGCCCAGATTGGAATGCATCCGGATTCTGCCAAAAAGCAAAAAATGTATCTGCTACGCATTCTTCTATCTCTTCTGCCGATGCATGATGTAGGATGGAATGAGCAATCTTCCATAACAAACCTGCATAGTGGTTCATCACCCATTCCATGGCTTCAGGATCACGATTCACTACTGCCTTCCGTATTTGTTCTTCTTCCACGATTATGTATCCCTCCCTTCCATGCTCATATCACGAATGTTTGTATTGATCCGTGCTACCTACCTATATTCGTTTGGCAAATGACTTTTACTTAAATCAATTTCATAATACCTTTGGCTGCTTCAATCAAGGCTAGATATAGATCAAAACGATTCAATTTGTCTGTATCTAGTTACATAAATCCGTTTTTAATGAGTTATGAGATTGATTCGCTTACTCCACGATAAAAAAAGATTTGCAGTGACCTTGTGGCCTGCTGCAAATCTTCTTATATTCTATAATACATCGTTATTTATTACATCATATCGCTTCATAGGCCTTCGCTTGGAATACTAACCAATATTACGCCTCTTCTTGCACACTGAGCTGCACATATTGGGTGAGACGACAATACTGAAATAACAACAACTCTTCATTACCTTGTCCAAGAGCCACGCTACGCCCTTCCTTGATGAGGTGATTCAACAACTCATGCAGGAAACTCATCTGCAACCGCGAGGATTCCGCTGCGAGCTGCTCAAGTACCTCAATATCCCGGATCGTAAACTGGGATAACCCACGCAGGAGCAACTCTTCTGACCAGCCGCTAATTTTCTGCATAAACTGATTATATTCTTCCAAGTCTGCCCATCCTCCCATTACCGATATCCAGTTTCAGACTGAGCACCGTTTGACCCTTCAGGAAGCTGATTGGGTTAATCCGATTTGGTTCCACACGCACAAAGGCATAGAAGTGTTCAAGTGATTGGGAACCATATCCTGACTCCAGTCTTTGGATCATCGCCTGCCAGTCAGATGAATACGGGAGAGTGAGTGCCAATCGTTCTCCTTCGGTACTCTCAACCGTCAGGACAAGATCCTGCGTTTGTTTGACAAAGCTATGGTCCACAACTCGAGCAACTTTGATCACAACCAGTCGTTCTCTAGGAGCAGCAAATAAGTCAAATGTTCGCGATTCCTCTTGAAGTACAGACGATACATCTTGCATGGTTTTGCCCATATTCAACGTTTCCACACACGTTCGTGGCAAAATCACAAGCTTGGCACCTTCCCCGGAAGAGATCCGGCGTTCTTCATTCACTTTAACTGAATGGAATTGAACTTCTTCACCCACGAACTGGCGAAAGGTCAGATTAGGCAACCATGGTGTGAATGCACCATAATGCTCTGTATACGAGAACTGCTGATCATCGTAATATACAGCACGTACATCGCTATAGGTGTAGATTTCCTCATCATCGAAACAATAGAAATAATAGGTGATTCCACGGAAACCGGATCGTGTCTCCCACGCATCAGCTCCCAGTCCATACAGGTGAAGTGAAGGAACCGTAAAGTATTTACTTCGAAAACTGCCAATGAGCTGACTCTGCTGAATGACAGATACCTTTTCTTCTTCAAGAACCTGGAGTGCAAGATACAGCTTGCTTACCCGATCCAACATGGATTGCATGGAGAAACGTATATGTCTGTTGAAAAACAACTGTAGTTCCCCTTGAATCCCTCGTAAACTGCGTTCTATGTCAGGCAGGTTGCCACTATGAGCTGCAATTGCCAAAGTCTCCAGTTGTGCCATATAAGACTGAGGAAGACGGGCCAGTCCCGTCTTCAACAATCCTGCCAGCATACCCCGACATTCCTGCACCGTCTGCAAAGAGAACTTGGCTTCGTACACCCGTCCACTTAATGCATCCCTATCATCCAGGCCTTTTAGGTTCCGGTACCGTAACAAAGCTTCAAGCTTGGCCATTTTCCCAGCTGTCTGCTGCACCTTACATAGTGCTTTTGCAAGTTTCGGTTCCTCAGTAAAAGACACCTCGATATTCTGGGTGGTCAGATGAACCGTAAGAAGTGAATCTTCAATGATCTTAATTTCCTCTGGGTATCTCAGTCGGAAAACAACTTCCTCAATCATGGAAGAACTATACGATTTAATTAACATGGTAAGGTCAGACTCCGTCATCCAGCGGAAGCGAGACTCGATCTCACGTGATACCGTAGGCGGAATTTCGCTTGGATCGTCCACATTTGATACTAAGTTTGTTACTGATTCTGTTACCGATACGTTTTTTGGTACGTCCAACGGATCATTATCCGATATCCCTGAGTCCTTATCCAGCGCATGCTTCTCGTCTGCATTCATTGAATCCTCTAACGGATGTTCCCGTTGATCGTATAGTATGGCAATCAGTACATGCTTGCAGATATGATCGGCCGGGCAGGAGCATTCCCAATGATCCAGTGTATTCTCAAGCGTACATTGTGTCCCGTCACTGAGCTGACAACTCACCGATGATTCATTCCATGTGTACGTTACACTTACACCGTTGTCCAACTCTTTCAAAGACCTTTTGTACAACCCCTTGTTGGCATACCGAATCAAATAATCCTCCGTACACAGCTTCGAAAAAGTCCGGAATTTTTCCTTGAATCCACTCACTTCATCAACGCCCCGTTGCTCTCAGAATATCGTAAATCGTTTCACTGAACACGCGACCTGGAACGTTGCCTAGAGCAATGGGTTTATTGTCCCCATAGTAATAATATTGCTTGTTATTCGGTTTGAAGAAATGTAGGGATTCCAGGGTAATGTCATCCAATCCCTCGTAATACGTGATGCTCGTACCACTGAATTGCAATTCCGCAACAAGATCTCCGTACTCTTTATAAAATTCATGATACCAGCCGCCGTCCTGTGCCGGTCCTTTGATCCAACCATATTTCTCCAGTGCTTTGGGGAAAGCCGTTGGTGAAAAATCAGACTCGGGCAGATGATCGTATTCATTCTTCGTTTTATCCTCATCTTCCGGCTGGTGAATCTCACGATTCAATTGCTCGAATGGCTGCTTGATCTCGTAATCCTCCAACTGCGTTGTCCAACCTTCAAGCGTTGCCTGATCCAGTTCCAGCGGGTGTATAAGTCCCACCTGCGCACCTGAAGGCAGATCAACCTCGTCTTCATCCACGGAATTGAAGGTGCCGTCCTCCATATAACGGAAGGTGCTGATCAGAGCGCCATCCTCATATGTTCCCCAGATCAGACCAACAGCAAATTTTTGCATGATTACATTTTGTACAAACAATGCTTTCCACTCATCGGCAGACCACAGACGTTGCTTGGACAATGACTCTTCCAGACGCTGCGCCTGAATGTTAACCATGGATTTGAGATCTTTTTTCAGCTGTGTGAAACGTGCCTTGGACTGCGCTGCCAATTCAGGATCATCTTTCTGTGCAGGAGCAGGCAGACTCTTCACGGATTTGCCCGTTTCTTCATTTAAGACAACGACTTGTAAGTCTCCATTGACCTTAACCAGGAAGGAACGCTCTCCGTAACTCAGCTGCATGGTTCCTTTTTCATCAAAACCAAGTGTGGTGACCAGCCGATCCTCCAGTTGTTCCGAGGTAAGTCCCATATTATCGGCTGCAAGTTGCAATGCTTCTTCTGCTGCACCTTTCACCTGACGGTTCTTCACGCCACGTTTGATCTTGTCAATCGCCATAAGAGCGGATGGATCTTTCAGATAAGCGAGCACTTTTACAGCATCTGCTGCAATCGCGCCACGACTGTTTTCTGTCCATTCCTTAATTTGCGGAGCCAGAATATTCACAAACTGAATATCGCCAAAGAGTGCTGATACATACATCACCCATTTCTCTTTTGCAGGAGCACCTTCCTGAATCCAGACCTGAAGCAGTTCACTTGCAAAACGAGCGAGCGATGCCTCACTTACGTAATCCCTTAATTCATTCAGTCTTTCATTGGGTCCTGACGTGTGATCCAATGATTGGACCAAAGCATACTGTTTAATCCGATCATCTAAAGGCTGATTGTCTTCAATACGTATCAGTGAAGGGAGATCATTCAAGGACAACCAACTCAGTCTCGACAACTTTTTGGCATCCGCCTGATCAGCGAGCGCAGCATGAGCATACTCCGGGCTCAGATCTGCGGTATCCAGCAGAATTTGGATCAAGCTCTTCCACTCATCGGACTTCTCTTTCTTCAGAAGCTCACCGTACAGCTCCTTGCTGTTTTCCAGACTGCGGATTGCGGTCAGAGCCATCTCTTTGATTCCCACTTTTTTCTCCGAGAGGTATACGAGCGTATACAAGTCCTGATCAGGAATTCGGTTGAATTCCGCTAACGCCACTCCGTTGGCCTTTTTGGACGAATCCTGCAATCCGGCACGAATCGCTTCGGCCAATATTTTCTTCGATAACTCATCACGCTGTTCAAAGGTAATCTCCAGAATTAAAATGCGCGTATCCGTTGGCAGTTTCTTGTACTGTGTCAGTGCATAGTCCAGATTTTGCTGAATGATTCGGCGGTATTCGTCATGCGGCATGGATTTGTATCTATAGTCGGTCATGCCATTGAGTGAGATCAGGCTGGTTAGCAATTTCTCACGTTGTACCTCAGGATCTTGCCCATAACGTTGAAGCAGTTGCTCTCCACTAAACGCGTATGAATTGTACATGTCCGAGACAATATCCAGTGTCCAATCGGGATGAGTGGTCAGGATTGCGAACCTGCGCATCGCCTCCGATTCCAAGGGCAGAAAACTAATACTAATGAGGTTGTGAACACGCTTCTTATCCCGATTCAGTTGATTAAACAACCCTCGACTATTCGGGTCCTCCCAATATTCCTCAAGGGTGTTTTCCCCACTTAAGTATCTTGCAATCGCAAGTCCTTGACGTCCCCCGTCCAAAGGATGCCGAAGAGCGTTAAATACCGCTTGCTCCAGTGACCCCTCCGCATTAGGCAATGTCAATCCTTGATCCTCCATGAATTTCTGAATGCAGAGTTTGAGGAATGGCGGTTTGATAATCTCGTATGCTCGAATCGCTTGTTCAGGACGATTCGCGATCGCGGATTGTAACATGTTCCAAGATACCGTGTACGAATTAAGCTCGTCCCGCAACATTTCAACCAACTGATAAGGTTCATCCAGAGGCACAAGTCCAGCAAGCAGATCATTTGGACTCTTGGCTCTAGGGTCCATACTCAGCAAGTAACGGCGAACTTCAAGTGGATAAATCTCATGTAATTGATGTACTGTGTGAAGCAAAACATGCCCAATCTCACTATTTGTATCAAGGAACCGTTGTTTACCTCCACTAATGTTAATCAGGTACAACAAGGCACCACTCACAAGTACCATAGTTTGATGGAATACTGTGTTTGAACATTGCTCTTTTGAAGAGAAAGACGTATTGGGATACAGTTCAGCTATGAGCTGACTACGCTTCTCCTTGAGGAAATCATCCTTCAATTCTTGGGAAGATCCGTTATGCTTTCCTTGAATATTACTGACCACTACAGGTTCAATCAACGTATGTAGCTCGTCCCGCAACTTATCTGGATCATTAGCCATTACATGTTGAAACAACACTGGTAACGATTGAACAGAAGATTGAACCTCTGCAAGATGAGAAGCCGTGTCACTGAGTCTTGAATATAATTGCAGCAGCATTAATGCATTAATTACATCCCGGTAATCCCCTTGACTGTCCGCTTTTTTGGAATCAAAAAGCCACTGGGCACGCTTTAATTTACTCTTTAATTCAGTCAAAATTTCGTTCTCGCCTGCAAACTGTTTGATCTTCTCCAACCGGGACAACAATCCATCCATGCGATCAGCACTTTTGCTCTTCCCGCTTAATCCGTAGGCTTCGGAGTCATTTCCCATACAGACAGTAAAGGCATCCGTTCTCCATGAATTTCTTTTGGAATAATTGGATTCCAGATATATCACAATAGCCCCGGCACGGTAAAAGATATCTCCATCGTCTTTTTTGGCAAGCTTCATGAGCAGATCAATCGTTTGATACACATAATGACTCGAATTTCCCAACATATCCGGGAACTTGTCTGTCGTTCCCAAGACAAAATCAATAATTTCGGAGCTTCGATCTGTTTTCAATGAATACTCGTTTGAACAGGTTACTGCGAATTTCTCCACCAAAGTTTCAACTGCGCGGTCTGCGGTAAGCATTACACATTCCTCCTTGAATTTAAGTGATGATCTCGCCAATCCAATCCGCGAGTTCGTTAGGCGTAATTGCTGCTACATGTGCCCCCATATTGGTTAATGTCTGTGCGGCATGTTTGTTATAGACTGAATCCCCGTTAAAATCGAGCGCGGTGAGAACCAGCAATTTGCATCCTGCATCGATGATATCTTTACAGGCTTTGTACATTTGTGCGATCGGGTACCCTTCCTCCAGATCACTGACCAGAATAAAGATGGTTTTGCCTGGGTTATCGATTAACGTCTCGCCATAACGCAACGCTTTCGTAATATGTGTCCCCCCACCGAGCTGTACATTCATGAGCACGTCTACGGGGTCTTCCAGTCTGTCGCTCAGATCAACAACCTGCGTATCAAATATGAATAATTGGGTGCGCAGCGCATTCAAGCGATAGAAGATGCTGGCCATCACCGAACTGTAGATGACTGAATCCAGCATACTGCCACTCTCGTCCACACCAATGATGATATTCCACTTGTTATGGGGCTGGATATTCCCGTCGAAATACAGGCGATCAATCACAAACCTGCGCTTGTTTTTATCGTAATTCTTCAAATTCTTGGTGATGGTTCGCTTGAAATTCAGATTGCGCAAGGATCGTACTGAACTCGAGGTATAGCGACTGCGCTTGCCCATGATACTCGCTCGGGTCTGAGATTCCAGCTTGCTGCGTAGCTCTTCAACCACGGTTCGCACGATCTCCTTGGCGCTCTTTAACACCTCACCTTTCATCCGTCCTTTGAACTGCATAATGTTCTTGAGCAGATTCATGTTGGGTTCAAGGGATTCAAGCAGCTTTTTGTCCGTTAACAATTCTGTCAGCCCATAACGATCAAGCGCCTGTTTCTCCAATATTTCGACCGTTGGTTTGGGGAATAGGTCCCTGACTTTGTGCAGCCATTTTGGTACAGTCAGATTAGACGCACCGCGTCCTCCCTCTTTTCGGTAACCTTGTTCTTCACCGTATTCACGGTTATACAGATACCCCAAAATCTCATCGATTTCCGTATATTGAAATTCAGCAGAAGTGTATTGGTCTGTATTACACAACCCTTCTTCCGCCGATTCACCGAGAATCAGACGCCATCGATTTAAGGTTTCAGCAGAATGTTGATCCCCTCGGTTGCTTGCATCCGGATTGGAACTTTCATTGATTTCTCTGGTTTCGTCCGTTCTCCGAAGCACTTCATTCATATTAACTTCCATGCGGCAAACTCCTTTCGAAGCGCTTCGTCCCATGCTTTGGACTGGATCAGCATCTGCTCATCTACCGCAGGCCTCAACATCTCCTCTGGTTCAACCTGATGCAGACTCGCCACCCGCTCGGCAATCAAGCCCGTCTCCATGGGTGTAAAGTAGGTGAATGCCAGCCTTAATTCCGGTACCATACTGATGAAGTCGTCGTATGACAGCTGTTCAATCAGATAATTCAACTCGGACAACAGCTGATCTTCATATAAAAAAGCGTCACGTGCTACAGTGAATACTCCCTGTAAAAAAAGTGCCGTTTGACGGGTCTGATCCGGTGTACCATGGATATACCCGCGAGCACGATCAACAATCTCATCCCTGGGCCTGTCACCGAGCCCTGAGGAAATAGCCACACACACACCCTCCAGCTGAGCCGGAAGCTGGTGATCAGACAGGAGCTCATTCAGATGTATTCGGAATGTCTCATCCTGAAAAGACCCCTCTGATGACTCCGCGAGCATGGCTAGCAGCTTCAATCCCTGAATTATGGCTTCATGTTCATCCGGATTGGCTCTGGAGAGCTGTAACAACTTGTCCACGGCGTTCCTATAGGCTTCGGATACCAGATCAGGGAGATGATGCTCGTCAGATAATCCCAGCAACCTGCGGTGTTGATGAATTCGGTTCAAGACATGCAGACTATTACATAGGGATAGAAAATTCCCATCCGTTCTCAGCGCTGAGCGGACCTGTTCATAGAGTTTCATCGCTGTGTCCTGAAGCCCGATAAGTAGCGCTTGAAGCATGAGTCGGGCAAGTTCACCGCTATGATGATCCGGTACTTCTTGCATTTGTTCTTCCATTTTGCGTGTAGCCGCTCCAGCAAGCGTTCCGCCATAGAGAGAGTTTTCTATCAATCTGGCTTCAATACGGGAGGAGTACATATAAAACCAGGTTTCGCGAACAAGATTCATATCACGCTCTGCGATCCAGTCCGGCCCCGATTGCCGTTTTGCGAATTCCGGAACCAGATAGGTGATGCACTGAATCAATTGACTTATCTGACGATGCTCCGGTTTTGCATACAGATCCAGCACTTTCTTGTGTTGTCCTGTTGTGCGGATCTGCAGTTTGTACTCTGTACAACGCGCCTTGAAGTCCTCCACGATGGGAATACTGAATGAATTGGGAGCCACGCTTCCAATGACGTCTCCGGTCAATAACTGCTGCAGCTCTTGCAGCGGTTTATCGGTCGCCAAGGTAAGCTCCCCCTTCACAAAGGAAGAGAGTGCTGCATCCATCAACTCATAGACGCCGCCTTCCCTTTTACCCCGAAGCCCGGCAAGACCTTGAATCATGCTGTACGCTTCAATTGCATCACTCGTTGATACATGCTCGTGTCCGTCCCGTAATTGGCGCATCAGCCGGGATAACAAGTCCAGAGCCGTTAGATTATATGGTGTACTCTTTTTGCGAAGCAGCTGGTTCCAGATCTGATCGTAATAATTTACATAAGGCATGCCGCTCGCATATCCATTGAGCCGATCCGCTTCAGCAAAGGTGTAGACCATCGGGTACATTTGTTGGTGAACCGCATCTGGATTCACCGCAATTTGTTGAGACGTACCTGGTTTACCTCGTCCATCCAAACGTTGGTCTGCATGCTGTTTATCCATTTCTGGCTGTTCCAATTGGGATTCATGTTGCTCTGACATCAACAGTCCATACGTATGAAATCCACCGGTAATGACAAGCACACGGTCATGTTCCTGCACCGCTTGATTAATATGTTGTTTCATATGTGATTCTCTTGCCAGATCACCTGAAGACTGTAATCGTTCCGTGGAATAACACATTCGGGATAAAGTACAATACGTGAATACATCCTGCACGAATTCCTCAGTAGATTTCTCCAGGCCACCGATCTCAAACACCTTTTCCCACAATTCATCAAAACTGCGACAGTTTGTTTTTTGACACAACCGGTAAATGAAGTCAGACCCCGCAAGCAAGGTTTCGTCCTGGATGGAGATCTCCTTTTGTTCAGTCTGGCCGGATTTGGGTGCACGAGTGGAGAAGTGTTGATAGTCCAAGTCAATAAACTTCGCCGGAATGTCCAGCCGTTTTGCTTCTTTCAAAGCTACATATTCAGGCGAATAACGAAGCATCGGATAATAGCAGGCTTCTCTCTCCAATTCACTCTCATAGGTATAGTACAGACTGACAGGAGGTACCGTTGCCTCATCACTCAGAACCGAAATTAATGGATTACCACTCTCTGGTCCTTCGATCAGAATGATACCCGGCTTGTACTCCCCAATTAATCGTAACAAGTGATATGAACATGCAGGGCTATGGTGTCGTATTGGATAATAGACCGTATGATTACTCAGGTTATATACCTGGGATTCGAACAAGGATTGTAACTGATCAACATCAGGGTCCAGTACTGCTGCTAACCGATCCATTTTCTCTCCTCATAATAGTCCTTCCACATTCCCTCTTCTCTGGAACGCTCTTTTACGACCTTGGAGAAATAGGTTTTGAGAATGGACAGATCCTTGTCGTTTTCCTTTGCAATGGTCCCCAGCATGTTCTGTACCAACCGATCCAGTGCAATAGCTTTATCTTCGTAATAATAGGAAGTCATTGCACTCTGAACATAGACAGACACCGCTTCCGCCGTACTCATGGATGCTTGAGGGGTATCGAGCTTGTATCCTTCCCGTGTCATGCCGGTGCGCAGTTCCATAAATGTTGTAGCCAGCAATTCAACCACATCCGGGTTAATTTCAATATCAATTCCACTATGTAATAACAGGCTTCGTGCCTGGGATTCAATGATTTTGGCTTCCATCTTTACGTTATGAATGGGCTTGATCGTTTCAAAATTGAACCGACGTTTCAATGCACCACTCATTTCGTTAACACCTTTATCCCGAATATTGGCTGTAGCAATGACGTTAAATCCAGGTTGGGCAAACAGTACACCACCATCCAGTTCAGGAATGCTCATGACCTTGTCACTGAGAATACTGATCAGACTATCCTGCGCTTCAGCGGGACAACGTGTAATCTCTTCAAAACGGGTAAGAATGCCTTTCTTCATTCCGTTATATAACGGTGATGGCACAAGCGCAGCTTCCGAAGGGCCTTTATCAAGCAACATGGCGTAATTCCAGGAATACTTGATCATATCTTCCGTCGTGCCTGCCGTACCCTGAATCGTATTCAGACTGGTTCCGGAGATTGCAGCGGTTAGCAGTTCGCTCAGCATGGTCTTGGCTGTGCCGGGTTCTCCCACGAGCATTAATCCTCGATTGCCTGCCAGAGTAACCACTGCACGTTCAATTAACACGTCATTGCCATAGAATTTGCGGGTAATCGGGATCTCTTCTCCATTTAATAATGCAGGCTTATCCCTGCCTATAATAAAATCGCGCACATAGGCGGGAGATAACAGCCAGTTCGGGGGGCGTTTCCCCTGATCTTCCTCTCGCAGCGCGCGTAATTCAACCTCGTATAATGTCTCGGCGGGTGGCTTAAGCATCTCCATCGTCAAGGTGTCTCCTCTCACATAAACAGATCGTATGTTCTTATTCCTATCATTTTATCACAGCACTCCAGCAACTACCCCGTAAAACGATAAAAATGGTTGAAACGTCCTTCTTATCAGCACTCTCCCTAAGCCCATGGACATAGCCTCTAGCGCAAATATGAAGGTGAACCATCCTTACAACCGTGCCAACACACTGGTTTCGGATCCGAATCAGCATGCTTATTACCCATGTAAACGCATTGTAGGCCATATGACCTCAGGATTCATTACATTTTCGATAAAGTGTTTCAACCAAATGAAGCCGATTATCACAAAGAAAACACAGGCCATTAGCAGCCTGTGTCTTCTATATGTTCAAATTTCACCCAACATCTATGAATTTTAATCGGAACAACCAATCTCTTAGAAGTTCCTACTTACATTCTACGCCCGCATGAGGCGGAATACAGCTCGTACCACTCATAACGGGTAAGTTCAATATTCGTTGCATCACGACAGGCCAGAATACGTTCTGGTCGAATCGAACCAATGACAGGTTGAATCCCTGCTGGATGCTTCATTAACCAAGCCAGTACAATAGACTCCGGTGTCACCCCACGCTCCTTGGCCATTCGATCAACCAGTTGAGCCGTATGCTCAATCTCCGCGCGCTGTCCCTCAACTACCCTGCCAGTAAATCGCCCCTGAGCAAGGGGACCCCAAGCTTGCAGTTGAATATGCTCTGCCTGACAATATTCCATCGTGCCATAGGGAAACACGTTGTCTCTCGCTTGGGGCCGATTAACTGTCACACCGGCCTCTACGAATCCGATTTTGTCCAGACTCATCTCCAACTGATTCACAATCAGAGGTACTTTACTATGGAGCTGAAGAAGGCGAATCTGTTCAGACCCCATATTGGACACACCAAAATGGCGCACTTTACCGGAATGATGCAGCTCAGCCAGTGCGTCTCCAATTTCTTGCGGATGGGCGAGCGGATCAGGACGGTGTAACAGCAAAATATCCAGATAATCGATCCCGAGCCGTTCCAGGATACCGTCCACACTCGCCAGAATATGTGCACCTGAGGTGTCATAACGTTGCGGTCCTTCATCATCACCTACAAGACGAATACCACACTTCGACTGTATAATGATCTGTTCACGCAAGCCGGGAGTTTCGGATAAAACTCTCCCCAAGACATGCTCTGCCTTACCACGTGTGTAAATATCCGCCAGGTCAAAGTGATAAATGCCTATTTCGATAGCTGCTTCTACCGCTCGATGACCTTCTACGACAAGATCTGAAGTAATGGGGAGCCCATCCCATTCACCTCCAAACCGCATACAGCCAAGAACCATTCGACTTGCCGGAATCTGGTGGTGATGCAAAGGAAGTTGTGCGTAAGACATGTCAGCGTTCACCTCATTTTCATTTTTACCAAGCATAATAAACGATTCTCTCTACTCATGTCTTCTTCCATCTTCCTCTATTTTCCTGCTCTATCATCCATATGAAGAAAAAACAAGGTTTCAAAAGCTTGTGTATTGAATATATAGAAGGTGCAGGTATTATGCAGGAATATGAGAGGAGATTTTGCATTTGAACCCGAATGAACCCAACGAGTCCTCAAAGCCAGCGTTTTTCACGAAAGAATTCACGCATAACCCTTACCAGGTATATGAAAAGTTAAGAAAAGAAGAGCCCGTTTTCCGAGTCATGTTTCCTCAAGGAGAATTCGGCTGGATGATTACTCGATACGAGGATGCAGTACAGATTCTGAAAGATCCTCGCTTCAGCAAAGACATGGTCCGACGTTACGGTGCTGACAATCAAAGCATTTTCTCGAATAATATGTTGTTCTCCGATCCGCCAGATCATAAACGTCTTCGCGGACTGGTGCAGAAAGCATTCACACCCAAACTGGTCGCAGACATGCGGAGCCATATTCAGGACATTGCTGATGAACTGCTGGACAACCTCCCGTCACAGGAAAAAATGAATCTGATCGATGACTTTGCCTTCCCGCTGCCCATCATTGTCATTAGTGAAATTCTGGGAGTCCCTGCCCAGGATCGTGACCAATTCCGCATATGGTCCAATACGGTAATCGATGCTTCCACAGCCGAGAGCGCTGAGCTGTTTGAGCAGCATTCCAGAGAGTTTATAGATTACCTTACGGCATGGTTCGCGAAAGTTCGCCAAGATCCCGGCACTGATCTGATCAGTCAGCTCGTCATTGCGGAAGAATCCGGGCAGCAGTTAACTGAACGAGAACTGCTTGGCGTGGTCTCTTTATTAATCATTGCCGGTCATGAAACAACCGTTAATCTCATCGGCAACGGCATTCTCGCCCTGCTGGAGCATCCGGAGCAACGCGAACTTCTTATCAAGCAACCCGAGCTTATTCACAATGCCATTGAAGAGATGCTTCGCTATAACGGACCGGTGGAGTTCAGCACATCCCGCTGGGCTCTGGAAGATATTGAATTCCGTGGACAACATATTGCTCAAGGTGAACTTGTCATCGTTGCGCTTGATTCCGCCAACCGGGACGAACAGCAGTTTAAGGATGCTGATATCTTCGACATTACCCGCGAGAAAAGTTCACACCTGGCTTTTGGCAAAGGCATTCATCTCTGTTTGGGAGCACCGCTTGCTCGTCTGGAAGGTGAGATTGCAGTCAGCACACTTCTGAATCGTTTTCCAAATATACAGCTTCAGGCAGATGTGAATGAACTGGAATGGAGACCTGGCATGATTGTTCGTGGTGTCAAGGAAATCCCGGTTCAACTTAAATAATGGCCAAATATGACCAAATGAGAGCGAGGCACATGACATCATGGAAATGAACACCTTGGTATGGATCGTTTTGCTGCTTCTGATCTTTGTGTTACTGGTCAGAGTCACCAGCCTGCAACGCCAATTAAATGAATTGAAAAGAGATGTCGAGCGTCTGGAGAACGGTTCAACCGGCAGCGTCCGATCCGACTTCAATTACACCTTGTCGCCGAAGGAAGCACCTCCTTCCCATACAAGCCAACCAGCCCAAACGGATCTGGATTTGGAGCTGCTTGCACTTATACAACAAGGGAAAAAAATTATGGCGATCAAACGACTGCGTGAAGCCAGAGGTCTTTCGTTGAAGGAAGCCAAAGACTATGTTGATTCCCTGGATCGGTAATATACAACTCACATAACTCTCGGGAGAAGTTACTCCAGACTTTCGGCTGTTAATACAGACGCAGTAGAAAGTATGGAATCTTCGTCCGAGAGTTTACTTTTCAAACAACATATGCTACTGTATTTCTATATTACTAGAAATAAGAAATAAAGACGAAAGGACAGATCATTATGCAATCAAACTCGAATGAGATTGAACAAGTCGTCAAAATTCATAAAGCACTGGGCGAACAAACACGCTACAAAATCATTCAGATTTTATCGAGCGAAAGCAACCTGTGTCCCGCCGATCTGGAGAGCCGCCTTGTTACGGTTGCCCTATCGACTCTGTCTCATCACCTGAAACAGCTATCCGATTGCGGCCTGCTTACATCGCAGAAGAAAGGTACGTATATCTACTACAGCCTGAACACTGAGACCGCACAAAAGTTTGTTCCCTATCTGCTAAATAAATAAAAAATTTGAGTTATATTTCTATATAATTAGAAATATTGAAACAACGCACAATATTTATTAGTAGAACTAGGTCACCTAAGTTTACGCTGATACTAATATTCATTATCTAGGTTGTAATATCACCGTTCGTATATCGGTTACATTCAGAGCATTCATGTCTTGTTCTATCGTCTTTATTTCTATATTTCTAAAAATATAATAATTATCAGAAAGAGGTTATGTTTCCATGTCTTCTACGCTCAAAATCTATGTTCTTGCCCTGGTCAGTTTCCTTGTAGGAACGTCCGAATATGTCATTGCCGGCATTTTGGATCGTATTGCAGATACGATGAATATCTCTTTAATCGCTGCCGGACAGCTCATTACGATTTTTTCACTCGTATATGCGCTCGGTACACCTGTCATTATTGCACTGACTTCGCGCTGGGACCGTCGCAAGCTGTTGCTATACTTCCTCGGTCTATTCGTTGTGGCTAATGTTCTTGCTTACCTGTTGCCGGGTTATGGACTGTTCGTCGCAGCACGAGTGTTGATGGCTTTAGGCGCAGGTGTTGTTGTTGTCACGGCATTAACGGTCGCTTCCCAGATAGCAGCGGAGGGCAAACAAGCTAGTGCAATCGCCACGGTAATCACTGGATTTACGGCTTCTTTGATTGTTGGCGTTCCGCTCGGAAGGCTTGTGGCTGCATCTTGGGACTGGAAGCTTGTTTTCGCCGGCATAGCCGTTCTTGGCGTTCTCGCCATGCTGGTAATCGCGGCAGCCATTCCGCCTTCCAAAGCAGAAGCGCCTGTTCCGCTGAAGAAACAACTGTCTTTGCTCAAACAGCCACGAATTGTACTGGCACTGCTGGTGACCTTTTTCTGGTTAGGTGGTTATTCCATTGCCTACACGTACATTTCACCTTACCTTGTATCCGTTTCAGGAATGAGCGAAGCACTACTCAGTTCAGCTTTACTCGCATTTGGCATAGCAAGTCTGATCGGTTCAAAAGTTGGAGGATTCAGTGCTGACCGATTGGGTGTCAAACGAACGCTGATCACAGGCATGACATTGCATATCGTGAGTCTGGTCCTGTTGAATATAACAGCAAGCTCTCATCTCGCTGTCTTCCTTGTTCTGATTTTGTGGTCTTTTTCCGCCTGGTCTTCGGGTCCAACTCAGCAATATAACCTGGTCACCATGGCTCCGGAATCCTCTGGCATTATGCTAAGCCTGAATAGTTCGGTCATGCAACTGGCGATGGCTGCCGGCGCAGGTATTGGTGGCATCGCGGTAAGCAGTATCTCATTGTCATCCATCACCTGGATTGGCGCTGTCGGGGTTGCTGTTGCCGCCATCATTGTTATAGGCTCGTATCGTTCAGCACCCGTCAAAAGTACACAAACCAATACATCGCACAACGTTGCATGATATGAATTCGTAGTACAAAAAAAACAAACCAAAAAGAGAGGCACTGTATGCATACAGTGGCCTCTCTTTAACCATTTTAACGGCTATTCTATTGCCGATAAGTTGAACTCTTATTGGGCTGTAACTGCACCATCGATCGGGTATACTGCACCGTTGATATATGGCGCTTCATCTCCAAGCAGGAAGGAAACCAGGTTCGCGATCTCTTCCGGTCTGCCAAGGCGTCCAGATGGAATGCTGTCAACCGTTGCTTTGAACACTTCAGGGTTATCTTTACCAAACTGAACAACCATCGGTGTCTCAATAGTACCTGGCGCAATCGCGTTCACACGAATGTTGTCCTTGCCATATTCAATTGCAGCTGTGCGGGTTAAGCCCACCACGCCATGTTTGGTTGCTGCGTAAGGCGCAACCGCGGGTACACCAACAATACCAGCTGTGGAGGCCGTGTTCAGAATGGAACCCCCACCTGTTTTGAGCATTTCCGTAATCACATACTTCAACCCGTAGAATACACTTCTCAGGTTAATATCAATAATCTGGTCAAACTGTTCGATCGTATGTTCAATCAACTTGATCCCAGGACCCGCAATACCTGCATTATTAAAGAACATGTCGATTCGTCCGAACTCTTCGACTGTTTTTTTCACATAATTCTCAACTTCAGGTGCTTTACTCACATCTGCTTGTACAAAAATAGCTTTACTTCCCAGCTTCTCAATCTGCTTAACCGTCTCAAGACCTGTCTCTTCGACAAGATCCACGACAACAATAGATGCGCCCTTTTCAGCCAGCTTTAGCGCTGCTGCTTGGCCCAATCCACTTCCTGCTCCAGTGATAATGGCTACTTTTCCTGCGTGACTCATGTTGATCTCCTCCATGTGTGTGTGTCATCTTGTGATTGGATCGATGAATACGATTCGAAACGTCCGTACATGCAATGATGCAATATGTAGGTCAAAAATGGCATAATACCTTCCTGACTTTACCTATTCTAATAGACTTTCGACATAAAAACAAATCATATAATATGCATTCATACTATATCATATGTCACATTTTCAGCATTCTATTCAAGAAGCACGCAACAATAATGTCTTGCTGCGTACTCCTCTTTTAAATGACCAATCCTTTTTAAAATCGGGATCTCTACAACTTCAAACGGTGCATATCCGCTTTATCGTAACGCCTATCTTAGCAAATTGGTTTTGGCCAATTCAATAATCTCGTCTCCGCGTCCGTTGAGCACGGCTTTCATCATCCATAAGGTGAATCCTTCCGCCTGTTTGATATCAATCTTCGGTGGCAAAGACAATTCCTGACGGTTCACGACCACATCGATCAGTACAGGACCATCATGCTGAAGTGCACGCTGTACAGCTCCTTCCAGTTCGCCCGGATCTTCAACCCGAATACCTTCCATGCCCATGGCCTGAGCAACCATCGCAAAGTTGGGATTGACAAGCTCTGTTCCCGATTCCAGGAATCCGGCAGCTTTCATCTCCAGCTCAACAAAACCAAGTGCTCCATTATTAAACACCACAACTTTAATCGGCAGATTATGCTGTTTCAATGTCAACAGATCACCCATCAGCATCGTGATACCACCATCACCCGACAACGAGATGACTTGTCTGCCTGGATCAGCGACCTGGGCACCAATCGCTTGCGGCAAGGCATTTGCCATCGTACCGTGACTGAATGAACCGAGCAGCCTGCGGTTGCGGCTCATCTCGATATATCGGGCCGCCCATACTGTCGGAGTACCGACATCACAGGTGAAGATGGCATTTTCTGCTGCGGCATCACTAATGACCTTGGTCAGGTACTGCGGATGAATGGGCTTTTTACCCGGTTTTCCAACGGCTAGCTCGTCCAGTTCTTTACGTACTTTCACATAACGATCCACACTTTTACGCAAATGTTTGTCACTGTGTTCTTCTGTTAGATATGGAAGCAAATTTTCAATGGTCGCTTTTACATCCCCGCATACCCCATAATCCAGCTTCGTACGCCGACCGAGATGGGAAGATTGAATGTCGACCTGAAGCACTTTTGCATCTTCGGGATAGAATTGACGATATGGGAAATCTGTTCCGAGCATCAATAATACATCACAGTCCATCATGGCATGATAACCGGATGAATACCCGATTAGACCCGTTAAGCCGACGGAATAAGGGTTGTCATACTCCAAATATTCCTTCCCTCTTAACGCAATAACCATGGGGGATTTCAACCGATCACAGAGCTGCATAAGGGGTTCCCGAGCGCCCGCGCAGCCTGCACCGCACAATAACGTAATTTTTTTGCCTTGATTCAGATACTCCGCCAGTTTCACGAGTTCAGTCTCAGAAGGATGTACCACGGGATTGGTCGCATGATACACATGCTCAGGCACAGGCAGATCCGCTGCTTCAAGTCCTGCTACATCCCCCGGCAATACAACGACAGACACACCTGAACGTGCGACTGCTGTCTGAATGGCCATCGTGAGAGAACGCGGCATCTGTTTTGCTGTCGTAATGACTTCACAATAATCACTACATTCCTGAAACAGATACTCCGGATGAGTCGCCTGAAAATATTCACTGCCAATCTCGTCACTTGGGATATGTGCAGCGATGGCGAGTACAGGCACACGATTGCGATGACAGTCGTACAGACCGTTAATCAGATGCATATTACCAGGACCACTGCTACCTGCGCAGACAGCGATACTTCCACTGACCTGAGCGTCCGCCCCAGCAGCAAATGCAGCTACTTCTTCATGACGTACATGAATCCATTCGATCTCGCCCGAACGACGAATGGAGTCGAGTACCGCATTCAAGGAGTCTCCAACAATGCCATATATGCGTTTGATGCCAGCATTCAATAAGGATTCAACCAGAACGTCCGCGACTGTTTTTTTCATAAGTGATGGGTCTCCTTTAATTGCTCATTTTGATTATGTTTCCACTCGGATAATATACCTATTCTTATACCCCAATCTTCCGAAAACCGAACCAACTCATATGTATATCTGGATATATGAAACAAAAACCGCCCCTTGAACCGTTATTTCATCGTTAGCAAAATGCAAAAAATCCGCTTGTCGAATGACAAACGGATTGCGGTTACACTCAGTTTATTCATTTTCATGTGAACTCCCAAACCAAATCAGACACTAGATAGCAGGCATTACATTGCCGCCACTTACCGGGATATAGGCACCTGTGATAAATGAGGACAGATCCGAAGCGAGAAAAGCTACCGCATTGGCGATCTCCTGATCCTCACCCCTGCGCTTCAGCGGCACAGTACGCGTATATGCCTCATCATGTCCAGACTCACTGGACCGATCACGTTCACTAATTGTCCATCCAGGCGCGACCTGGTTTACGGTAATCTGATACTCGCCAACCTCCTTGGCAAGTACGCGATATACACCGTCCATTCCACGCTTACCAGCGGTGTAGGCCGATTGGTGAGCGAAATTTTGCATTGCACATTCCGTATTGATGCCAATGAACCGACCGGCTCTGATATCTTGCATATGTGGAATGAAAGCTTTGGCAAGATAGACACTCTGCATGACACAGGATTCGAACTGGCTCAAGTAATCTTCAGGAGACTGTTCCAACACCGTTGTCCATTCATATTGAATGACCGCATTGGCAACAACAATATCCACTCCGCCGAGGACAGGCTGAATTTCATCACGCATCCGCAATGCCGTATCCTGCTTGGTAATATCCCCCTGTACAATTACAGCCTTACGACCGAGTGCTTCAATCTCACCTTGAAGCTCCCGAGCCTTGGTATCATTATTTATGTAATGTAGAGCCAGATTGGCGCCACAGGCTGCCAACGTGCGGGCGATGACTCTCCCCAATTGTCCTGTTGCTCCTGTAACCAGAGCCGTTTTTCCTGAGAGATCCAATTGCATAACAGCGAAACCTCCTTGAATTCATTTTTTCGAAAACGATTTCGTATATATGTTTATATTCTCTCACAATTACGCATTATTCAGAGAGATATACAGCATTGTTCAATGCTGTATATGGTAGTTCAACTTTTTACTATATGTGGAGACTATTAATTATGATGTTGAATGAGATCAATTTCCTGGAAGCGACTGACTTCCTTTTCCCAACGCTCTGCTACATATTGACGGTGAACCGGGTGATTGTTGTATGCATCATACGCAGCCTGATCTGCAAAGACCATCGAGAAACTGTAGTCAAACTCATTTTTCTCACTTACCTGTCTCAGAACCTGAAATTGCTCTACCCCAGGAATGACAGCCAGTGCATCCGAACTTTCCTTCATAAAGGCTTCGGCCTCCGGTGTATCTTTACCCGCGTAAAGTGTAAACGTTACCATATGTGTGATGCTGCTCATCTCTATTTCCTCCTCCAATATGTTCGTACTCGTTTCCTAGTGTACATCCGAATGTGTTGTAAGCGCAATAATTGGTTTAATTAATTTTTAATGTACACAAAAAAAACCTCAGGATAAATCCCGAGGTTTTCTTGTAATGTATGGACAAACTTATTTGTTGATGTTGTATTTACGGTTAAATTTATCAACACGGCCACCGATATCCACGTTTCTTTGTTTACCAGTGAAGAACGGGTGGGATGCGGAACTAGTGTCCACACGGATTACTGGGTAAGAGTTACCGTCTTCCCATTCCATAGTTTCGTTAGAGAACTTCGTGGAAGAACTCAGGAATTTGAAATCAGCACTTGCATCGTAAAAAATTACGAGTTGTGTCTTTGGATGGATGTCAACTTTTGGCATAATCTATTTACACTCCTTTAATATGGGTACTTCTTTAGAATCAAACTACATTTTATTATACTCTTTTTTTGGACAAAGTACCAGCAGGTTTTGAGGAATAGCTAAAAAAAATATGATATCTGTGATTTTGCACCTAATCAGGTGTCAAGCCGTCCCTTTCTCCAGTACATTCAACATGTACTCCAAAGCCTCCAGTTCATCCCTGCCTCTTGTCTGTAATCTGACAACACTACCATATCGAATGGGTAGTAACGCCATTCCAAGCAGGCTTTTGACATCTACACGATGCTCATGCTCAGACTCCATATACGACAAAATAATATCCGAGGAAAAACGTGACGCTTGAGAAGATACCGACATCAGATCATCCCGATGAAAATCAGCGTGTATCATAAATTCATGTACTCTCACAACCTTCAGTTCCTTTCGCTAAGTACTTATTCACCAATATGGTGTGTATCCATTTATATATTAAAATCTTCATGAATTATACCATGTTATGGGAGCTTGACCCATACTTTTTTGCGAAAAAAACAAAAAAAGAGCCCTATACCACAGGGCTCTTCAAGGTTGTTCTTACATACCGTTCGGATATACCATGACCTTCAGACTGCCGCTTTTATTGTGTAATGCGCGCTCCATCGCTTGCTGTGACTCTTCGAGTGAATAACGATCTGTAATCAGGGACATCACGTCATGCTGGCCGGAGCTCAGAAATTCAATTCCTGCCGGATACGTATTGGCATAACGGAATATGCCATAGATATCAACTTCATTGTCCGCAATAAAGGGAACATTGAGTGCGATCTCGTCCTGTGCAGGCAGGCCCACAATCGCAAGTTTGCCTCCACGTCGAAGTGAATACAGAGCAGATTGTAGCGCCTTTGGATTCCCCGCTGTTTCCCATGCGGTATCAACACCCACGCCACCTGTTAACTCGCGAATCACAGCCAGCGCATCTTCATTCCGCACATTAATGGTATGCGTGGCACCCATGCGGCGAGCTGCTTCCAGCCTAACTTCCTCCAGATCCGTTACTATGATCTTCTCTACACCGAAAGATTTGGCAGCAGCCACGGCCATGAGTCCAACGGGACCCATGCCCATAATCGCCAGGGTTGTACCCGGAGCCAGTTTGCTGCGGCGTGCAGCGTGAATACCAACAGAGAATGGCTCGTTCATAGCTGCTTCCTCATAAGACAAATGATCGGGGATCGGGAATACCATATCTTCACGCATCACCATGTATTGTACAAATGCCCCATCCACCGGAGGGGTCGCTAGAAATTGTACATCCGGACACAGGTTATAACGACCTTCCTTACATGCCGAGCAACGTCCGCAAGTCACCCCAGGCTCAATAGCAACCCGATCCCCTGTTTTGAGACGTGATACGTTCGAGCCAACAGCAGCAATGATCCCCGCACACTCATGACCCAGAATGATCGGTTTCTCCACCACAAATCTGCCAATGCGTCCATGTTCAAAATAATGCACATCCGAGCCACACACCCCGACAGCCATTACCTGGATTAACACCTCATCCGCTGCCGGTTGCGGGACGGGTTGTTCCTCAATAATAATGTGTCCTGGCTCTGTCATGACAGCGGCCTTCATGGTCTCGGGCAGTTGATATTGTCCCATACGGTTCTCCTCCTCATGTATGTCCATGCTGTCTATTGTACATCAAAGAAAACAAGGTATCTTCTTTCTTCACATCACCAATCAATAGATAGTTCGACCCTGTTCATCCGCAATGCCACTCTTGCGATAGAAGTACGTATTGATCATGTCCCGCCATTCCTTCGCATGTTCGGCCTGATTGTCCTGTAATGAAGCAACTTTACTGAAAATAACCGGATCGATTTTGCCCTCTAACCCTCTCCATGTCTCGGCTAACGCCTCCGCCTGCGCAACACCTTCAAAGTGTGTATCATAAATATGCTGAATGACCGTTTTACCCGAATGCAGAACATGGGTGTATGGCACATGATGGAAAAATAAGATCAGCTCATCCGGACAGGTCTCTACGGACTCATAACGATCAGCATTCTCAGGGTGATACTGTGAAGTGTATCCTGTACCGCTCTTCACGGTTCGATCTACACCAATGCCATGACAATCGGCAAAGTGATACGTTCCCCATTTGGAATACTCGTATCCATCTACATTCGGTCCGTAATGATGTTCCGGATTAACCATCCAACCCACACCGAGAGGCGCCGTATAATTCTCATAGATATCTAGTGAAGTCAAAAGCATGCCCGTAACCTGCCGCACAACTTCGTCTTCATGTCCAAATGTGAGTCTCACCCACTCATCAGCAATTTCTTCCGCCGACAGCTCCGGGTTCCACGCAAGTCTTCCGTATCCATATAGATTCGCCTGCGCGAGTGGATGTCCTGTCCAACAGGCATCTGCACCAATATTGGATACTGCGGCGAAGCCACTGTATGGTCGTTTATACAGAGAACCGTCCGCGATTCGCTTGATCTCTGAACCTTCGCCTTTGGCGTATGTGTCAAAGTCCAATACTTCTTTCCATTGGGGAACCAGATAACAGAGATGACGTTGTTGCCCGGTATACTCCTGTGTAATCTGAAATTCAATCACCTGATTTGTATTTTCCATGGCACCGAACAGCGGGGATACCGCCTCTCTTACCTGAAAGTCCATCGGCCCGTTTTTGATCTGCAAAATGACATTTTCGGCAAAACGCCCATCCAGCGGCGTAAAATGGTCATAGGCTGCCCGCGCACGGTCTGTGGAACGATCCCGCCAGTCCTGCTTGCAGTTATAGACAAAGCAACGCCAGATGACCAATCCACCGAATGGCCGAAGGGCTTCAGCCAGCATGTTCGCACCATCGGCATGATCACGGTTATACGTGAACGGCCCCGGACGATTCTCGGAGTCTGCCTTGATCAGGTAACCGCCAAAATCCGGAATCGCTGCGTACACCTTTGCCGTTTGAATGTTCCACCATTCCCGTACCTTCGCATCCAGCGGGTCAGCCGTACGCAATCCGCCAATCTCAATTGGACTCGCGTAGTTGGCGCTCAGGAACAATCGAACACCATACGCTCTGAATTCTACGGCAACTTTCGCCACATCACTAAGGTAACGTTCCGTCAGAAACAGACTCTCACGGCGGTGTACATTGACGTTGTTGATCGATATGGCATTGATGCCCGTGGAAGCGAGCAAACGTGCGTAATCCCGGATGCGTCCCAAGTCCAGCGTGAATTCCCCGTTATCATAGAAAATGGAGTCTCCTGCGTACCCACGCTCAATGCTGCCGTCCACGTTATCCCACTGATTAATCATCCGTAGCGCATTGGTTGGCTGCTCTGTAATGAAGCTCCACTTCTTCACAGCGTCATCCGCCTCATGTGCTCTTCCTTGATCCATTGTCAGCTCTCGAAGCAGATGGAATACACCATACAGCACACCTTGGGGAGTCTCTGATCCAATGACCAGTAAACCTTCGGTCTCGTTCTCACGAATGATATACCCTTCCCCTTGAACAGTTGAACGCTCTGTCTCGCTGAACAACCCAGCCACGGAATCGCTCCCTGTCCAAGTGCCGATTCGTATTGCGGGAGCGGAAGCATGACTGTCCCGTTCACTTTCCTGAGTATCAGAAAGATGACTGACCAACGGTTTCACGCCATATAACCTCTCCAGTCCCCGTGAAAGTTCGGTCAGAGCTGTTGTAATTACTCCATGGTTCTCTTCCACCAATATCAGCTTGCTCCACGCAGGAGCCGTCTTTTGAGCAAGTCCATTCGCTTCTGGCAATTCGGAGTGATACCCCAGCCACGCATCGTACTGTGGACCTGACAAGGCAGATTGAATGACGGATTGGCTCATTGTACCGCCTCCTTGCTGGCATAGATCTGCCCAAGGTGATTCCCTTTTCCTTCGAGTAGCCATAGAATCGACGTTACACCACGCGGATAGTACTTGCTGCCAACCGCTACACCAGACAGGATCTGGTCACTCCAGCACCAGTAGGATTCCTCCGGATGCAGCAGCCAGTTGACATGAGCCGCGTCTGCTGCCTTGCCTGTCTCATTCCATTCCACACCCAGCAGTTCTCTAGCGATAAACTGGGACAAATAGATTTTGCTCAGCCACGAGTTATTGCTTGTTGAGGACAGTTTCCAGCCCCCATCTTCGAACAGACATGTTCCCGGTACAAGAACCGTCTTCAGATGAGTTTGGAGTGCTTTCAGATAAGGTCCAAAGCGACCATTGACATCCAGTGCTGCTTCACAGCCTGTAAAGTACGGGAACACCAAACCTTCAATCGCCGGAATGATTCGAGAATCATTATTTTCTGCAATAACAGCTGGAATGTAGCCGCCATCTGTCAACTGTGCAGCAATACTGGCAGCGCAGCGATCCGCTTGAAGCCCTGCTTGATGGGACAGATCTGCCAACTTCTCAGTTGCGAACAGCTTCTCCAATGCAACATAGACCGCCCAACATTTACCCGCCAGATAGATATTATTGCGAGACTGTCCAAGTGACACATCCAGGCTGTCGTAGGTTGTAATCTCCGCTCCACCTTGGGTACGGCTGCTATCGAGACCCATCAAACCGTTACGCTGCTCAGCGTCGGGATGGTCACGATTAAGCATGCTTTCGAAGCAATCCTGGATAACAGGCAACATGTTTTTCACAAAAGCTTGATCCTGTGTCTGTTCAATGTATACTGTCGCGCAGCAGAGCCAGTTCACCAGTTCCTCGTGGCTCATCTGTGAGAAGCAGTCTTCAATGCCAACCAGCTCATATGCAGAGTGTCCAGGGCGTGAGAACACATTGGCAACACCAATATCATGGGTAAAGGTGATTCCGCCCGGATATAACTTCTCTTCCCCCGGGAAACGAACCTGATCCGTATAACTGTAACGTTTCACAAACCACTCCAGCTCATTACGCACCGTCCATGGATTCAAGGCAAGCTCGAAGTACAACTGATCAGCCGTCAGATCAAGTGTGTTCATCATCCGATACTCCCCTTCGTTCACCACCCAGAGTGGCTCACCATCGGCATCCAGCAATTGAGTACTGGCATAATAGCTATGAATGGAATGAGCAAGCATGAATGATTGATCTTCGGTCAAAGCAGCCGATCCAAGGCGTTGTTCAACCTCTCCACAGGATGCGGTCAACTCACTAAAACGTTGTAGTGCATACTCTCCTGCTGCCTGAATATCGGAGAAGTACCGCGTATACCAATACGTTGTGTCCATTCCAGTCGTCACAATGCCCCCGCGATAGAAACATACTGCGAATTGATACGTACGTTTCTCTCCAGCCGGCACCTCCATCAGTAGTGCAGCGGTTGAGCCAAGTCCAAATGCCAGATTCTCCCGATGTTTCTCCTGCAACAGTTTCTCCAGCGTAAATCCGCGTGCGGGCCACAGTCCGTCATCTGCTGACATAATTGCTGTAAGTCGACCTTGTCCCACACCTGTGATAGAGCCACCCTCAGGTCCCCCAATCAGACGCATCGCAGAGTACGGATCATTGCCCTGATAGCCAAAGTAGGCTTTCCGTGATTGTTGACCTTGCGTGTTGTCGATCGTCATCTCTACCAATACGGCTGGTACGAGCGCATCCATTAATTCTTCACGATCACCATTCGTTGGATCAGGTACTGGACGTACAGGCGAGTAGATACGGAACGTCAGATCTCCAGCAGTCCACGTATCCGTACCTGAGGTAAATTCACGGGTAATATCTTCATCGCGAAAAGCCGTAATAAGAGGTTGTGGAGCTTTGGTCGCGTTTGTCGACGCCGGGTCCCCATTCTCCAGCTTCTCTACATCATAGCGGCTGCTCTCATCCTCGGAAGCTTCATAAAAAGGAAGTGCCTGATAATTATCTCCATCGCGAGATTGTAATCCAATATATACATTCTGGTCTGCCGGCTTGCCGAGTTCCAGACCCAGCCCGCCCTTGGCTCCTTTGTATCCCAGTGTAAAACTGGCAAAAGCACCAATCGGTGCATGATGTGCATTATAAAAGATGGATTTGGAAGTACTCATGAATCATAACCCCTCTCAGAATGGTTGCATACGTTTTTCATTAGCCCCATCCTAACACGTGGTTCCACCTCCGACCATGATCAAATCAATCGGATATTTACCCAAATCAAGCTGATAGACTATAATAGATTAAAGCGGTTACACAAACCCGTTCCATTTGATATAAGTGTGTGTTCAAAATCACATTTTTTGAACAACCTCTAAATAAAGGGGGATCTTCCATGTCTTCAACGTACTTGCCTCCTACTTTGGGAGAAAGTGTCCATGAAGTTTTTTATCCAGATGTGCAAACAACGGTCAATCTGTTCGCCATTCATTTACGAAGTGTAGGTGTGGACTGGGATTATCCGGCACATGAGCACCCTCAATATGAATTGAATTATGTCACGGAAGGCGAGCAACGCATGATGGTGAATGGTACCCTATACATTCAAAAGGCTGGCGAACTGCTCCTGATTCCTCCGGGAAGCATTCATTCCAGCCAGAGCCATAACGGCAAGGGATTCACGTATTTTTGCATGCATTTTGACATTGATGATCAGTTATTCCTATCGTTGCTGGCACGTATCAAACAAGTGCGATTCAGTGCAGATAGCCCGGTTACGCAGCAGATCGAGCCTGTTTTGCGCAAATTGATGTCATCTGCGGATGATGAAGTAGCAAATACGATGGTACAACGTATGCAGCTGCAATCTGCGGTATTTGAACTATTTGGCCATCTATGGGAGGCAGTCTCGCAAGAGGCAGCGCAATGGTTTACCGACGGACACGAAAAGATCGAACTCGCCCACCAGATTCGTAATCGATTGCAAGGCCTGATGAGTCAGCAATTCAAACAGGGACACGAGTCCAACGGTCACTATGGCATTGATGATATTGCAGCGGAGCTGGGTATCAGTTCTTCTCACTGTAATCGTGTGTTCAAGCAGGTGTTTGGTCAGTCTCCACGTGCTGTATTGTCCCAGTTGGTTTTACATGAAGCAAAGCTTCTACTGGGCAATCCGAAGCTGTCCGTTCAGAATATTGCCGTCATGCTTGGTTATAAGGATATCGCCCATTTCAGTCGTCAATTCAAGCGCTGGTCCGGCATGTCACCCTCCCGTTACCGACAGGAACAGCCTGCTCTGGAATGAGGTTCAGTAGCAGGCTGTTCATCTTTCTTATTTATTTCAACAAACGCTTAATCAACTTCAGCTTGTTATCATATGGTGGATATAGAATCGGCAGATTCAACTTGGTGCTTTTTTTCAGTACACTTTTGAGATGAGAGAAGGTTTCGAAGCTGTACTGCCCATGATACGAGCCAACACCAGAATGACCAACACCGCCAAACGGCAGACGCGGATTCGCTACATGCGTGATCGTATCGTTAATGCAGCCGCCTCCAAAAGAAACTTCGCGCAGCACTTTGTCCTGAACCCGGGTGTCGGAAGTAAACAGATACAAGGCGAGCGGTTTCGGCCGCTTTACGATTCCTACAATGGCTTCATCGAGGTTACGATAACTAATGATCGGCAGGATCGGTCCAAAAATCTCATCTTCCATCGTTGCTGCATCCCAGGACTCCGCATCAATCAGTGTAGGTTCAATGAAGCGATCTTCCTCATCCGAAGCTCCTCCATATATCACTTTGGCCTGATCTCTTTCGATCAGAGTCGTCAGACGTTTAAAATGTCCTTTGTTCACGATTCGCCCGTAGTCCTTGTTGTGCTGGATATCCGAACCAAAGAAGGACACAATCGCTGCCTTCATCTCTGTAATTAACGGTCCCTTCACGCGCTCATGCACAAGTAAATAATCGGGTGCGATACAGGTCTGTCCTGTATTGAGCAGTTTGCCCCATATAATGCGCTCCGCAGCTACTTTGATATCCGCCTGTTCATCAACGATGACCGGACTTTTGCCTCCCAGTTCTAACGTAACGGGGACGAGATTTTTGGCAGCTGCCTCCATCACAATTTTGCCTACCGGTACACTGCCTGTAAAAAAGATATAGTCGAATGGCGCGTTAATCAGTGCTGTTGTTGTATCTTTTGCACCATCGAGCACTTGTACATATGCCGGTTCGAACACGCTCGCAATCATTTCACGTACAACAGCGGACACCGCAGGTGTATTCTCTGACGCTTTGAGCACGGCTGTGTTACCTGCCGCAATAGCACCTACCAATGGTTCGATCAAGAGTTGAAATGGATAATTGAAAGGTCCGATGATCAGAACCGCCCCGTAGGGTTCGGGTATGATATAACTTTTCGAACCCAGGAGCGCCATTTGCGTTTTCACTTTAACGGGTTTCACCCATTTATTCACTTTACGAATGGTGTGTGTGATGCTATCCATCATGAATCCGATCTCGGTTGTGTAGGATTCGAACTCACTTTTGCCCAAATCCTGATAGAGAGCTTCTGTCAGTCTGGATTCGTACTTTTGGATAGCCTGCTTGAGTTGGGTCAGACGTGCAATTCGAGCTTCTGCCGATCGTGTGGCCCCGGAACGAAAGAACTGTCGTTGCTGCTCCAAGATCTGTTCAACTTCCTGACTGGTTACTTCCCGTATAGTCGTTGTCATATATACATACTCCTCTGTTTATTATTGATCAAGCGTTTAAACTTACGAACCTATAAGGCACATGCAAAAGCATGTTTTATTTTATCACTATTAATCTACAGACACTCTTCTTCCAAAGCAGCTACCAGTTCCTTCAGCAGTTCCACCGATGCATTCAATGAAGCCGAATAATAGCGCTGTGTGCCCTTCTGTTCCACAGATATAAGTCCCTTCTCTAACAACAGCTTGAGATGATGAGATATGGCTGGCCGGGATAGGCTGGATTGTTCGGTAATTTCATTCACCGTCATTCTGCCCTTCTCGGTAAGTGTCAGCAAAATGGATTGACGATGGTTGTCACTTAACACCTGAAATAACGGAATACAGGTTTGAAAAACGCTAATTGCTTTTTGTCCCATGGTTTCACCTCTATGCTATTTCTTCTTCATTATTTCTACGTATATTTCTCAGTTTGATGTCTGTTGGTTTAAACATTCGAACCTAATGACTGAATTGTACTCTTTATTCACTTGAACTGCAAGTGAACCATCAACTAAAATTAATATAATGCTGATAAAGCGCTTCCATACTACCATACAAGTATGGTAGTATGGCATTGAAGGAGTTGAAGTTGTGGAATATACCCCAAAGTTATCATCCAAAGCCGGTTTGTTGCCTGTTGCGAGCAATATGTCTTCCATGAATAATAAGCAATCTTACTCAACGCGAGATGTCGTTTACTTCACGCTGAAACAACTCATTTTGAGTTTGAATATGCCTCCGGGAACAGCTATTTCTGAGAAGGAAATTTCGCTGGAGTTCCAGGTAAGCCGGACACCTGTTCGAGAAAGTTTTGTAAGGCTTGCTCAGGAAGGTCTGCTGGAAGTGTACCCACAGCGTGGCACATACGTCTCTCTGATTCAGGTCGACCTCGTTGAGGAAGCTCGGTTCATGCGTGAACAGCTCGAACGAGCCGTAATCAGGCTCGCCTGCGAGAACTTTCCGAACGAACAGATGGTAGCTCTTGAACAGAACCTTGCGTGGCAACAGGAATGTAAGATCAAACCGGATGATGAACGAATGTTTCAATTGGATGAGGAATTCCATAGCACTCTTTTTGCAGGCTGCAACAAAAGCAACACCTGGACTGTTATCCAGCAGATGAATGTACATTTGAATCGAAGTCGCATGTTACGCCTGTCCTCGGACCACCAGTGGGATCACCTGATTGAACAGCACCGGTCTATGGTCAAGGCCATTCAGCAGCATGATGCCGACACAGCAGAGCGACTGATGCAGGAACACTTGCATTTAACTGTCACCGATTTGGCTGTCCTGCAGGATACATATCCGTCCTATTTTCAATGACTGAATTTTTCTTCCTACTATTCATGATGAGGTGAACGTGATGAGAATGGTTTTTCGCTGGTTCGGCGAAGGCAATGATACGGTAACGCTGGATCATATCCGGCAGATTCCGGGTGTTGAAGGTATTGTGTGGGCACTGCACGATGTTCCTGCTGGCGAGGAATGGCCGATGGACAAAATACTCGCTGTCAAAACAGCAGCTGACAAGGCCGGGTTACATCTGGATGTCGTTGAGAGTGTGAACATCCATGAGGATATCAAGTTGGGCCTGCCATCAAGGGATAAATATATCGCAAATTATATTAAAACGATGGAGAAACTGGCTCAAGTTGGTGTGAAGGTCATCTGTTACAACTTTATGCCGATCTTCGACTGGCTTCGCACGGATATGCACAAGGAAATGGAGGATGGCTCAACTGCCCTCTTCTATGAGCACAGTAAACTCGCAGATATAGAACCTCTAGAACTCGTTCGACGCATTACGGAAAACTCCGCACTCACCATGCCAGGTTGGGAACCGGAACGATTGCAGTATTTAACAGGTCTGTTCGAAGCCTACAAGGATGTAACCGAGGATCATATGTGGGAGCACGCACGTTATTTCCTGCAAGAGATTATGCCTACAGCCGAACGGCTGGGGATTCGAATGGCCATCCATCCGGATGACCCGCCATGGCCAATCTTTGGATTACCAAAGATTATTACAAGTCAGGAGAATGTTCGGAAATATCTGAACCTTTATGATAGCCCTTACAACAGCGTGACATTATGCAGTGGCTCTTTGGGAGCGAATGCTGATAATGACATCATCGGGATGATACACGAGTTCAAGGATCGGATTCCATTTGCCCACATTCGTAATGTCAAAATCTACGAAAACGGCGACTTTATCGAAACCTCACATCGCAGTCAGGATGGCAGTGTTGATATTGCAGGGGTTGTTGAGGCTTATCACGATATCGGTTATGAAGGTTATGCAAGACCCGACCACGGTCGTCACCTTTGGGGAGAACAGTGCCGACCTGGTTATGGACTCTATGACCGGGCTTTGGGGATCATGTATCTCTGGGGCGTCTGGGATTCCCTGCAAAGGAGGGTAAAAGCATGAGTGAACACCAATATGAACGCTCATCTCGTCTCGAAGGCAGAACGGCTGTAATCACCGGAGGTGCTGGAGTATTATGCCGCTCCATGGCGGAAGAACTGGCTCGGCACGGTGCAAGTGTAGCCATCCTGAACCGCACTGTGTCCAAGGGGCAGGAAGTTGTAGCTGCGATAGAAGCTGACGGTGGCAAAGCGATTGCTATTGCCTGTGACGTAACCCAGGCCGATAGTGTGCAAGCGGCAGCAGATGCTGTGCTGGAACAGCTTGGACCATGCGACATTCTTATTAATGGCGCGGGTGGCAATAACGCCAGTGCCAACACCACGAATGAAATTTTCAGATTGGAAGATCTGAAAAAGAGCGATGTCACTACATTTTTCGATGTAAGTGTAGAGGGATTTCGTCAAGTGATGGATCTGAATTTTGTCGGTTCTCTCATCCCCACTCAGATCTTTGCGAGACATATGATAGAGCGCGATGTTCCCGCTACTGTCATCAATATTTCTTCCATGAGCGCCCCATCGCCCATGACCAAAGTTCCAGCGTACAGTGCTGCCAAGGCAGCGATTAACAACTTCACGCAGTGGCTCGCTGTGCATCTGGCTGAATCCGGTATTCGTGTCAACGCCATTGCACCCGGATTCTTCCTAACAGAACAGAACCGTAACCTATTACTGCAACCAGACGGTTCTCCTACCGAACGTTCGAGTAAAATCATTGCCCATACTCCTATGCGCCGCTTTGGCAAACCGGAAGACCTGCTTGGCACATTGATGTGGCTTGCGGATGAAAGACAATCCGGCTTTGTTACTGGCACAGTCATTCCGGTAGATGGCGGATTTATGGCCTATTCTGGTGTATGACGATTAACGTGTAAATGAATCAGTTCAACTAATATAGAGAATTTATAGAAACCGAAACTTGGGATACTTACTCAGGTTTCGGTTTTTTGCGTTCAAGCATAAGATCATCCAGTGTAGGAAAAGCTTGTTATAGTAACTATGCAAAGTGAAGTAAAGGAAGGTGATACATACATGATGGAAGAAACATGGGTTGTTGCCGTACGCTCTATTATTGCCTTTCTGACTCTGATCATCTACACAAGGGTGCTGGGCAAACAACAGATGGGTAACTTGACGTATTTTGATTATATTAACGGCATCACAATTGGTTCCATTGCAGGGACTTTTGCAACCGATCTCTCATCGAAAGCGTGGATTCATTTTGTGGCCTTAACCATTTTCACACTGATCACGATCATTTTTCAGTTCATTACGATGAAAAGTCGCACCCTCTCCAAATTGATGGATTCCGATCCTACCCTAGTGATTCAGAACGGCAAAATTTTGGAACAGAATCTGCATAAAATGCGTGTGAAATTTGACGAACTGACCGTCATGTTGCGGCAAAAGGATGTATTTGATATCACTACACTCGACTATGCAATCATGGAGCCCGATGGCAGTCTCTCCGTTGTGTTAAAACCTGAGCATCAGCCTGTTACCGCCAAAGATATGCATATGCATCCCCCGAAAAGCAAGCTGATGACCGAACTGATCATTGATGGTGTTCTGATCAAACAGAACCTGTCTGAGAGACATAAAGATATCCAGTGGCTTACCGAACAACTGAAAAAGAAAAAAGTGACGATTCAGGACATTGCATTTGCTGCCATTCTACCCAATGACAAATTGTACATTGATCTCTTCGATGATCGTTTTAACGAAAAAGTGGATATGGGTGACTATGAAGGACCATTCTAAATGTTCACATAGCGGGAGGTGGTTGAATGAAAACACGTTTCTGGTTGCTATATGTACTTCCGATCTTTTTGATCTTGTTATTCGTAGCGATCATGGCCAGCGGATCGTTTCTCAAGAAGCCCTTTGGTACCGAAGATCGCTTGCTCGAATCGGTGCAAACACTGGAAAAGCACGTGGAGAGCAAACAGTGGACGGCAGCCAAGTCACAGATCGAATATGCAATGCAGGCTTGGGAACGAGTCGTAGACCGGATTCAGTTCAGTGTGGAGCGTGAAACGATATATGATATTCTGGGCACCCTTGCTCGGATCAAGGGCGGCGTTGCGGCAGAGGATGATAAAGCGATTATGGAAGAGATTTATTACTTTTATGTCCTATGGGATAATCTTGGAGATTAGGTTCAATATCTTTAATATCAGACTTTAATATCAGACTTTAATATCAGATGTAAGTTCAATTACAAAAGGCACTATCCTTTTATGAAGAAAGGAAGTGCCTTCTTTGCGTTTATATAACTTACTATCCGTTACGCTCTTCTTACTCGGCGAGCTCTTGATGCACGCGAAGTGCCTTCTTTGCGGAAAAAGAGACTGAGTGCTCCCTTGGCACACCACAGTGCAATCAAAGCAAACAACGTGCCCCAGAATAGTGCCGGAAGGAATGTCTGCTGAGCGAGATTCGCTGCATCCCCTGCTCGTGAAGGCTGAGTCCAGGACATTAATCCAACGTATACGGCACTAACGACCGACTCTTCCAGCGTAAGAAACGCCAGTAACAGATAATAGAACTTCACGATCTTGGCACCAAAAATCATAATGACAACGTTCAGTGCGATGAACCCGGTCAGCCATAACATGCCAAACTCCCCTCTTACATATAACAGGAGTGACACCAGAGCGACAGCCGTCATAATACCAAGTCCCCACATGTGCAAACCTTTGCGGTATAAGTAGAACAACAGCCAGGCGAACAGTGATGCACTGATATATCCCGCCAGAGAAACCAGGATCGATCTGCCTGGCGTCAGCATGGAAGAGTAAGTTACACCACTATGATCAGCGTACAATTCAATGCGCAGCACTTTACCGGACAATACCAGTGTCATTAATGCATGACCGAATTCGTGAATCATCGTATCCAGGTTACGGAACAAGGACGAAAATGGGATGAATCGTGTAAGAAAGACGGAGCCTAGTAGAAAAAGTATCGTTTTGACCCACTTATTCAATCGTGCCATACCTCCTTTAACTTCAAGTAAACAAGCCTATCCTTTATACTACGCTTTTTTCGCTCGATTCGTTTCGGCTTCCAAACTGTAATGCACAGTGCTCCATCCACCAGCAGAAGCTCCGATTGTGTCCAATGAAAAAAGAAGATAGATCATAGCGGCCCTTTTCAGCCTCTAGCGTAACGAGCAGTCGATTCCGCATCCGACGGAGCGCGTAGTTCACGAAATGATCCGCAACTTCACTTTGCACAAGGGTAACATACGCATAGAGGGAATGATCGACAGGTTCATCAAGCGGACTCACCCCTGCACATGAAAACTCAGTCTTCACGCCCGTATTCTGAAGTATGGACAATGCGTTCACAAGCTCGGCATCCACTTCAACGCCATTCCATATCTCCGTTTTCTTCGCGGAAACCGTATGTTTATCACGTTCCGTCCAGTGCATCAGCTCCAGCTTACGCCGTCTCCACAGATGGGCCGGCTGTTCACTTAACAGCACTTCATGTTCCTCATTTAAATTCATCTAATGCGTCCTCCTGTTATCCTTGATCCGGTCCCTTATTCAACAAAGAGAGAGCACATCCCTGTGCTCTCTGCTTTGCAAAAAGGCAAAGGAATGGCACTCCATTCCTCAGCATGTTGTATTATTGTACCTTTTTCGGTGACAGGCATCAAATTGATCTTTTATTATTCGTTCAGCGCCAGTTTCAGTGCCTCCAGATTCTGTTTCATCACGCTAATGTAGTCCATTCCCGCCGACATTTCTTCCTCGGTAAGTCCCTCAATCGGGTTCAATACAGCCGTCGTAGCTCCCACTTCACTTGCAATCGTCTCGGACACTTTGGATGAAACCAGTGTTTCGAAGAAAATCGTCTTCACCTGATGCTCTTTGGCAAAATCAATGACAGATGCCATCTGCGCTGCCGAAGGTTCCTGCTCAGGAGACAATCCTGCGATAGGCACCTGCTGCAATCCGTATTCCTGTGCCAGATAACCAAATGCAGCATGTTGTGTGATAAAATCCTTGCGTTTGCTATCTGTCACAGCCACCTTGAAGTCCTGATCCAGTGACTCCAGTTGAGCAATGTAAGCATCTGCATTCTGTTTGAACTGTTCAGCATGTTCGGGGGCAGCCTGCGCCAAACCTGCTTCAATATTGCGCACTTCTTTGACAGCCAATGCAGGTGACAGCCATACGTGGGGATCCAGTCCCCCGTGATCGTGATCATGTCCTGCTTCTGCCTCGGCGTCATGATCGTGGACGTGTTCTTCTGTAGTCGCTTCATCTGCATGATCGTGGTCGTGATCCTGTTCTTCTGTAGTCGCTTCATTCGCATGGTCATGATCGTGTTCATGTTCTGTTGCCTCTGAATCTTCATGATGGTGATCATGCTCTCCACCTTCAAGCAGGTTGATGCCCTTACTTGCTTCCACCTGAATGAGTGAAGTGTTACTCAGGCTTCCGGTGACCTGATCCATCCATGATTCCATACCGGCACCGTTGTATACAAGCACATCCGCTTTCTCAATGCTGGCAATGTCCTGTGGTGTTGGCTCCCAATCATGAGGCTCCATACCCGCTGGAACGAGCGTATGTACATCCGCTAGGTCGCCTGCTACATTTTTAGTGAATTCATACATGGGGTAGAAACTAACCTGCACGTTTAATTTTGTGGTTTCCGTCTCGGCTGGAACGGGAGCGCCCGTCGGAGCTGTGCTGGTATCGGAAGCGGATTTCTGTCCGCAACCTGCGACGATAAGGGTCAGACTGAATAAAAGTCCGAGCGCTGTTTTTTTACTGAATTTCATGTGATGTATTCCTCCTTGAATGGATAACTATCGTTGCTCGTTGTTCTTGTTGATTTCTCTCTTTACGGTGACGCTTGCGGTTGTATCGTGCAATCAGCTTTTGCGCTGATATTCCAGTCAATAGGAAGACCAACAGGATGAGCGCAATCGTTCCTCCCGGTGGTGTATTTAGATGGTAAGATGTTGTCAGTCCGCTAAGAATACCGATTACCCCCGTGATTACAGCGACGATCATGGCTGCTGTAAAACTGTGAGATACTCGGAGTGCCAAGGCAGCGGGCAATACGATGAGAGCAGACACCAGTAGCACACCGACGATCGGCATGGCTGATGCTACAGTCATTCCTGTCAGAATGGCAAATGCAAACGATAATCCTTTCACTTGAACGCCCCCAATGGAAGCTGTCTCTTCATCAAACGTAAAGCTATAGAGCGGTCTTCGGAGAATGATGAAAAATAGCAATCCCGTGACACATACACCTGCCATCATCCACAACTGCATATCGCTAACCGCGACAATTGATCCAAATAAGTATGAGCTGAATGTTTTGGAGAGATTCGTTTTCAGACTCATCAATACCACCGCAAGAGCCAACCCCGAAGTCATGATGATTGCAACAGGAACCTCGCTATAGGTTCGGTAACTTCGACGCAGTTGTTCAACCAGTAATGCACCGATAATGGCAATGGCGAACCCGCAGATGACCGGATTAAGATTCATAACCGAACCTAGCGCTACCCCTGCGAGTGAGACATGGGATAACGTGTCTGCCATAAGAACCTGTCTTCTGAGCATCAGATAGACACCCAGGATCGGAGCTACGACCCCAATCAGTCCACCTGCCCAGAAAGCACGTTGCATGAACTCGTACTCAAACACTGCCATTCCTCACTTTCTTGCCGCTCCAGGGTAATGGTACGGTCCAATCGATCTCCCATTTCTTCCAGCCCGTGAGTAACCATAATAATCGTTAATCCATGAACATCCGCATAATGGCGCATCAGATCGTAGAAGCCCTCTCGGCTTCGTCGGTCCATTCCCGTTGTCGGCTCATCAAGTACCAGAACCTGCGGTTGCCCAGCCATGGCTCTGGCAATACAGATCCGCTGTTTCTGTCCACCGGACAGCTCACCAACACGTGTATTCCGATATTCCCACATGCCGACCTCACGCAAACTGCGTTCAACGATGGCATCCTGTTCCGATGTAAATCTGCGAAAAAGTCCCAGTCTGGTATAACATCCGGATCGGACCAGTTCGTTCACCGTGCTGGGAAATCCACTATTAAACGATGCCACCTGCTGGGGCACATAACCGATATTGGATGTGTTCCCACGTTTCAACAGTGGACTCATATGTATCGTGCCGCTCCAGGGCTTCAACAGCCCCAGCAGCAGCTTTAACAGGGTTGTTTTGGCTGAACCATTAGGGCCAGTAATGCCTATGAACTCTCCCACATGGATATCTAGCGACAGTTGATCAATGACCGGCTCTTTGCCATATCCGAATACAACATCACGCATGGAAGATAGTATCATGCCACTCCCTCTTTTCGTAAATATTACGATTTAAAATGAACAAAAAATTTAGCGTGTTTCCCGGTGAATTGTCATCTTCTTCAAACGAGGTGAGTACTTCTTCATCTCCAGACGCTCTGGATGGTTACGTTTGTTCTTGGTTGTTGTATAGTTGCGGTCCCCGCACTCGGTGCAGGCTAAAGTTACAATGACTCTCATGGTTGTTGCCTCCTCTTATTTAATCGTAATCATTACTATTTAATGATATTAGTCTATAGCTTTTCTTTTGTCAACTCCACGCCGGAAAATGAACATTCAAGTTCACGCCAGTTCTACATATGGATGAAGAATCTTGATTAATCGTAAAAATGTTGATTAGAACACAGGAATGATGTATGTTGCTGCACGTACAAGCATATATTTTAGCAAAGTCCTAGTTGTGGAGGTCTGTTTCATGAAAATGGCAGCCAATTTGAAGCTCCTGTCCTTCCTGATCCCTTGTGCATTTCTTGTTCCCGTGTTGATCACAATGGCTCCAGACCTGAAGGAAGCATGGAACAGTGAAGCTTTGCAAAATATGAAAACCGTATTCATAGGTATCTTTCTTGAAGCCGCACCTTTTCTACTCATGGGTGTGTTATTGTCCTCGCTCATGCAGTGGTTCGTATCCGAAGAAATGGTCCGTAAACTCACGCCCAAGAATCCGATCGGCGGTGTGCTGGTTGCAGGGTTGCTCGGTATTATTTTTCCCATTTGTGAATGTGGCATGATCCCGGTAGTGAGAAGGTTGATGCACAAAGGCATGCCTTCCTATATCGCAGTGACGTTCATCTTGAGTGGTCCCGTAGTCAATCCCATCGTATTTACCGCAACCTTGCTCGCCTTTCCTTCCCATCCTGAGATTACCATTGCGCGAATGGTACTGGCCTTTGCTGTAGCAGCTTCCATAGGCATGCTTGTGTATGTGTTTGTTCGTCGAAATCCCCTTCGGATGCCAAAAGTCGCAGTGACAGAAGTTAAGACACATCCTGGTTTTAAAATGGCGCAACCTCACGCGCACGCAAATGCACATGATCATAACCATGTAAAAAACTGGCGTAGCTTCTTCATTCATGCCGGAGACGAATTCGTCGATATGAGCAAATATCTGGTGATCGGTGCCTTGATTACAGCCTGCATCCAGACATTCATTAGCCGCAGCGATCTGGTCTCACTTGGCAATGGTCCTGTTGCCTCTTACGTGTTCATGATGGGATTTGCTTATGTACTGTCTCTCTGCTCTACTTCTGATGCTTTTGTTGCTTCTGCGTTCTCACATACGTTTGCACTGGGGCCGCTGGTATCCTTCCTTGTGCTTGGTCCAATGCTGGATTTTAAAAGCACCCTGATGCTACTCTCGACCTTCCGTACCCGATTTGTTATTGGTCTAAGTCTAGCCATTATCACGCTCGTCTTCGCCGGCTCGTGGTTGATTAATCTGCTGGTATAAAGGTTGAGCAACATACTTCATGACCTGAATAGTTAATCCCATGAACTTTCATCCTTACGATTAATAGAAATGAGGTGATGTTATGAATCACACGGTCTATACGATGACCAAACCTCCCGTTCCAAGATCACACATCATTCAATGGCATAACCTGATCCGTGCGGGCTGGATTGGCGGGGTGGCAGTGTACATTATTCACTTGAATTCAAGTGATTCGCTTCATTATTATCTGGCACCCACGATGCAAAAACTGCTGTTATGCTGCCCCGTTCCCTTATTGTTTATTGCTGTTATCATGGCCTGGCATGGACTGTTCAGTAGAAACGAGGTTCATTGCGATTGTGAGCATCCACCACCTTCGGGGTTCCTACGCAGCTCGTTGGTGTATGGTCTGATTGCTATACCCCTGTTACTGGGATTTCTGTTACCTGATCGGGCTCTCGGCAGCTCCATGGCCAGTCAGAAAGGCATGTCTCTCACCTATGCCCCTCCCGAGATTCGTCGCAAAGAACCTTTGCCTGATCCGACAACGCAATTGAATGTACAAGATCTCACACAACAATCAACGACCGTTCAGCCTGCATCGGCCACCAAAGTACAATTCATTCCCCCTGACGAGTATAGCCGTGAATTCGCTGAACTGGCGGAGAAGTTGTATGCAGAACAGGTTATCCGAGTCTATCCCGAGATCTTCTCTGAAACCCTCGGCACGATCGATATGTTCCAGCGACAATTTGCAGGCAAAGATATCTCCTTAACCGGGTTCGTTTATCGGGACAAAAGCATGGATCATGAATCACATTTTGCACTGGGACGGTTTCTCGTCATGTGTTGCCCTGCTGATGCGGCTCCCTTTGGCGTAATGATTCACATCCCAGAAGCGGATAGCTTCCCTACAGACAGCTGGGTGCAAATTGATGGCAGCATTGGCTCTGCACAGGTGAACGGTGAGGATACGATTGAAATTCGCGCCAGAAAGGTGACACCTGTAGCCGAGCCATCCACGCCTTATATTTACACCAATGCGGACTCGGTGATGGCGTATGAGAAAATAAAGAGCCAGTAGTTGCTAGTAGTAGTAGTAACTACTGGCTCCTCAACGGAAAAAAAGCCCCAAACGATGGATTACATCGCTTTGGGGCTTTCATGTTCAGTCAGATATGAGATTACATCTCGTCTGCTCTGATTGTATTATTCCGTAACGATATCATGAACCAATACAGGAGCATCGGCATGATCCGCAATCGTAATGTTTTCTTTGATCTTCGCGATGACGTCTGCTACGTCTTCACGATTGGCATGGATCGTTACGAGGGACTCACCAGCTTTGACTGGGTCACCGACTTTTTTGTTCAACATCAGACCAACTGCGAGATCGATCTCAGACTCTTTTGTTGCACGGCCTGCGCCAAGCAGCATTGCTGCCGTTCCGATTTCGTCAGCGACGATTCCGGCAACATAGCCGTCTTTGTCTGCTGGGACTTCAACCAGATATTGTGCTTGTGGCAAACGATCTGGATGATCTACAACCGAAGCGTCTCCGCCTTGGTTTGCCAGGAAATCTTTGAATTTCTCCAGTGCTTTACCGTTCTGGATCACTTCTTTCAATTTCTCCTCAGCGTGCTCCAAGGAATCTGCCTTGCCAGCAAGGAATACCATCTGACGTCCAAGAGCCAGACACAGTTCTTCCAGATCTTTTGGACCTTTACCTTGCAGTGTGAGGATGGCTTCTTTCACTTCAAGTGCGTTACCAATCGCCAGACCCAGTGGTTGGGACATATCGGAGATAACAGCCATCGTTTTACGGCCAACATTGTTACCGATGCTTACCATGGCATGTGCCAATTCTTTAGCATCTTCCGTTGTTTTCATGAATGCACCAGCACCCGTTTTAACATCCAACACGATTGCATCTGCACCTGCTGCAATTTTCTTACTCATGATGGAGCTGGCGATCAGTGGAATGGAGTTAACGGTAGCTGTTACGTCACGCAGTGCATAGAGCTTTTTGTCTGCAGGCGTTAAGTTACCACTTTGTCCGATAACTGCAACCTTATGTTCGTTTACGAGACGAATGAACTCTTCTTTTTCAAGCTCTACGTGGAAACCAGCAACGGATTCCAGCTTGTCTGTTGTACCACCCGTGTGACCAAGTCCACGTCCGGACATTTTGGCAACAGGAACATCCAGCGCAGCAACAAGCGGAGCAAGTACCAGTGTTGTTGTATCGCCCACTCCTCCTGTGGAGTGCTTGTCTACTTTGATGCCTTCGATAGCGGACAGGTCAATCGTTTCACCGGAATTCACCATCGACATAGTCAGATCGGCGCGTTCCTTGTCTGTCATATCTTTGAAAAATACTGCCATCGCCCAAGCGCTGACTTGATAGTCCGGAATTTCTCCTTGTGTGTATCCTTGAACAACAAAATCAATCTCAGCAGTTGTCAGTTCTTTTCCGTCGCGTTTCTTGGCAATAATGTCTACCATTCTCATGATGATCTCTCCTTATGTGTGTATTGATTGTATAGAACACTTTGTGCACCATTCGTTCCGGCTCCGGATCGTTCTTTAGATCGCTGTTGTCTCCAAGTTTTTTTGATCCATTTTGCAATGGAGAAAACTCGGAGACAAAGGCGAACGCTAACGCTTCTTCAGAATCGATTCCGGGTCCTTCACTCCGTGCTTAAAACAAAAGTTTCGATTAAAATCAAATGATTATGAATATAAAATACAACAACATCTGTTGTCATCTTATACAACATTTGATGTTAATTCGTTCCGGCTCCGGATCGTTCCTTAGATCGCTGTTGTCTCCAAGTTTTTTTTTATTCCATTTGCAATGGAGAAAACTCGGAGACAAAGGCGAACGCTAACGCTTCTTCAGAATCAATTCCGGGTCCTTCACTCCGTGCTAAAACAAAAGTTAAATCAAATGATTATGAATAACAATTACAGTGTGATTGCTGTGTCCAGGGCAACTACCATCATGTCATTGAACGTTTTTTGACGCTCTTCGGCAGATGTTTCTTCGCCTGTCAGCAAGTGGTCACTTACCGTCAGGATGGTCAGTGCGTTAACACCAAACTTGGCAGCGATGGTGTACAGTGCTGTTGTTTCCATCTCTACGCCGAGTACGCCGTGTTTCATCAACTTCTCGGTAACGGAACGGTCATCGCGGTAGAAAGAATCGGAGCTGAACACGTTACCGACGTGAATCTTCATACCTTTAGCTGTTGCACGGTCATATGCTTCTTTCAGCAGGGAGAAGGTAGCGATTGGCGAGAAGTCATATCCACCGAATACGTGTTTGTTCATGCTGGAGTCTGTACATGCTGCTTGTGCAAGGATAACGTCACGTACACGTACATGCTCCTGCATACCGCCACAAGTACCTACACGAATCAGGTTTTTCACGCCATATTCGCTGATCAATTCGTTAGCATAGATTGCGAAGGACGGAATACCCATTCCTGAACCTTGCACCGAAATCCGGTGTCCTTGATATGTACCTGTGTAACCGAGCATTCCACGAACCTCGTTGTAACATACAACATCTTCAAGGTACGTATCTGCAATATACTTCGCGCGCAAAGGGTCCCCTGGCAATAGGATCGTTTCTGCGATATCTCCGGGTTTTGCTCCAATATGTGTACTCATGAATGAATCTCCTCCAGTTATATGTTTATCTCTATTACGATGACAGGAACCGGAGCAGCCTCAACTACTCCGACATCCCTCATCCATTTTTGAAAGAAAACTTAAATCCCTAAAGTTTCGGTTACCTAAAATTAACTTATTTCAAATCCTTCAGGAAGCTGGTACCATATTCCGGCATTTTCACTCCAAAGTTCTCAGCTACGGTTGCGCCAAGGTCAGCAAATGTGCTGCGCAGATCAAGCTTTTTGCCCTCGCTGAAGCGCGGTGAGTAGGCAAGAAGTGGTACATATTCACGTGTATGGTCTGTACCACGGTATGTTGGATCGTTACCATGGTCAGCTGTGATCAGCAGCAGATCATCATTGGTCATTTTGGCAAAAATCTCTGGCAGCCGTGCATCATAGTCTTCAAGTGCCTGAGCATAACCTTGCGGATCACGACGGTGACCGTACAGGGCATCAAAATCAACCAGGTTCAGGAAGCTGAGTCCAGTGAATTCTTCATCCATCGTTTCAGACAACTTGTCCATACCATCCATGTTAGAGACGGTACGAACAGCCTTGGTTACACCTTCGCCATCATAGATATCTGCGATTTTGCCCAAAGCAATCACATCAAATCCACCATCTTGCAGTTCATTCATAACCGTACGACCAAAAGGTTTGAGTGCATAATCATGACGATTCGCAGTACGTTTCCAGTTACCCGCTTCTCCTACAAATGGACGTGCAATAATGCGGCCCAACATGTATGGATCTTCAAGTGTAATCTCACGGCAGAACTCACAAATCTCATACAGTTCTTTCAGTGGAACAACGTCCTCATGTGCTGCAATTTGCAGAACCGAATCCGCAGATGTGTACACGATGAGCGCGCCAGTTTCAACATGCTCTGCACCCAGCTCATCCAGAATTTCCGTGCCGCTGGCCGGTTTGTTACCAATTACTTTGCGGCCCGTTTTCTCTTCAATGCGCTGAATCAACTCATCGGGAAAACCATTCTCGAACACACGGAAAGGTGTATCAATGTAAAGACCCATTAGCTCCCAGTGACCTGTCATTGTGTCTTTGCCTCTGGATGCTTCCTGCATCTTGGTGTAATACGCTTTAGGTGCATCCGCTACAGGGACACCCTCGATTTCTTTGATGTTAGACAGTCCGAGACTGGCCATGTGAGGCATTTTCAAACCCCCGCGTTCACGTGCAATGTGACCAAAGGTATCTACATCAAAATCATCAAATTCTGCTGCATCCGGCGCTTCGCCGATCCCTACAGAATCCATAACAATCAGATGTACTCTTTTGAATGTTGACATAACTTAAGCACTCCTTCCAAATAATCCAGCTTACAAGAACAGTCCAGTAATGATCGCTGACAGCACGCTGACAAGCGAAGCACCGTAAAGCAGTTTCAGACCGAAGCGGGCGACCACATTACCTTGCTTCTCATGGAGTCCCTTCACCGCACCAGCAATGATACCGATGGAGGAGAAGTTGGCGAACGACACGAGGAAGACAGATACGATACCCGTTGTTCTGGCAGACATTGCAGTCTCCTTCAAATTAAGCATAGCTACGAATTCGTTGGATACCATTTTGGTTGCCATAATACTTCCTGCCTGAATCGCTTCTTTCCATGGAACACCCATGATGAAGGCAAATGGTGCAAACACATAACCAAGTAGCTCCTGGAACGAAATGCCAAGCACCGCGCTGAAAATTCCGTTAACAAGTGCAATCAAGGCAACAAAACCGATTAACATCGCAGCTACGATGATAGCAACTTTGAATCCATCCAGGATGTACTCGCCAAGCATTTCGAAGAACGATTGTTTCTCTTCATCCTGCACTTCCAATATATCTTCTTCTTCCGTCACCCGATAAGGGTTAACGATCGAAGCAATGATAAATCCGCCAAACAGGTTCAGTACAAGAGCTGTAACCACATATTTCGGCTCGATCATGGTCATATAAGCACCAACAATCGACATCGATACCGTGGACATCGCCGAAGCACACAAGGTGTACAGCCGATGTTTTGGCAACAACCCAATTTGTTTTTTCACAGAAATGAACACTTCAGATTGCCCCAATACAGCCGAAGCAACCGCGTTATATGATTCCAGTTTGCCCATTCCGTTGATTTTGCTTAATACCAGACCAATATATTTTATAACAAAAGGTAAGATTCGGATATACTGCAGTATCCCAATGAGTGCAGAGATGACAACGATTGGCATCAATACGCTGAGGAAAAATGGTGTTCCCCCGCTTTCGGCACCTACGGTAGTCAAACCCCCAAATACAAATGCGATACCTTCATTCGCATAGTCGAGTAAACTTTTAAATACGGTCGCAAAACCGCCAATTAAAAAAGTACCCACTCCTGTATTCAACAGAGCATAAGCTAGTATAACTTGCAAAACAATCATGATAGCCAGCGGCCGGTAACGAATCTGCTTTTTGCCGTTGCTTGCGATATAAGCCAGTCCAAAAACAACGAGTAAGCCGATAATGGCAATTAGAAATTTCATTTGATTTCTCCTTTGAAGGTAGTTAAGCCGGATGTGAAAATTCAGCTCAAAGGGCTCTTAAGCATTCTTATCAGTAATCTTTCAGAAAACTTATGAAGCGCTTACAATTAGTTCCGTTATTTAAAATATAAGTGTAAGTTGTATTCCCTGTACCTGAGTCGAACGCCCAAGTACAGAGAATATAATATTACTTTTATTTATTAAGCTTTTTTCTTGATAAGATGCTTTTGCTTAATAAGAAGATGTAGACTGACCACCCTGCATAATCTTAACGCCAGAACTTGCACCGATCCGAGTCGCACCCGCTTCGATCATTTTCTGCATATCTTCCAGGCTACGTACGCCACCGGAAGCTTTAACGCCAACATCAGGACCTACCGTACGACGCATCAAAGCGATATCTTCTGGCGTTGCTCCACCTGTGGAGAAACCTGTAGAAGTTTTAACAAAATCAGCTCCAGCTCGCACAGCTGCCTGACAAGCACGTACTTTCTCTTCATCCGTCAACAGACAAGTTTCAATAATAACTTTCACCAAAGCTTTACCCGCAGCCGCTTCAACAACAGCACGAATATCTTGTTCAACGAAATCATCTTTGCCATCTTTCAAAGCACTGATGTTGATGACCATATCGACTTCAGTTGCACCTTTAGCAATCGCATCTTTCGTTTCGAAAGCTTTTGTCTCCGATGTAGATGCCCCCAGAGGGAAACCAATAACGGTGCAGATATCTACGCCAGAACCCTGCAACTGCTCAGCAGCATAAGCAACCCAGCCTGGGTTAACACATACGGAAGCAAACTGATATTGCTTCGCTTCTTCGGTTAACTTGGCCATTTCACTTTGCTTTGCGTCCGCACGAAGCAACGTATGGTCGATCATTTTAGCTAATTGTGGTGTAGTCAATTGAATCTCTCCCTTATCTGAACTAGTTATTTTCTATACCCTTACACTAACATGAACATATGTAAAAATCAACTTGAACTTTTGTTCACGGTTACACTTATATTTCTTCTTCGTTATATTTTCTGCCTAAAAAAGCAAAACATCCGCCCTTTTTGCGTGGCAGATGTTGTCATCCATATCCATTTGAAATTAATATCGAAGTAATGCCTGCGCTGTGTACTGGTCCGTGACCAGAATATTTGCGTAATGGCCTTTGAGCGCGGCGTGAATGGCTTCAATTTTGCGTTGTCCTCCGGCAACAAGAATTGATTTTTCCTTATTTCTCAACTCGGCAAGATCAATTCCAACGGTTCTGCTGTTAATCTCTTCACTGATCAACTGACCTTCCGCGTCGAAAAAACGTGAACAAATGTCACCTGCGCCGGAGTTCATCAGCAATTGTTGCTCTTCTTCATTAAAGTAACCGAGCCTGAACAATAATGCATCTTCTTTCACAGTACCCACGGTAAACAAAGCAATGTTGGCCTGTCTGCCAAGTTCCACGATTCTTCCGATATGCCGATCCGCTTCCACCATGTTTTTCACTTCAATGTTGTCGAAAATAACAGGCAGCGGCAGATACCTTGGTACCGTATGGAATGCCTCAGCGAACAAATGAACAATCTCAGCAGCATACGTATTGACATGGGAGTGGCTTACGCCCCCCTTCAATTGCACGACTTCGACACCTTTGACCTGCTTGGGACGAAGCTGGCGTGCTACGGCATGCATGGTTGTTCCCCAGGTCACCCCGATGATATCTGCATCCTGAACCGTCTCTTGAAGATAATCCGCTGCTCGTTTGCTGATATGCTTCTGTATTTCCTCATCACTCTTCAACGGGGCAAAACACACAAGTGCCGTATCCAGATCATATTTCGACTTAAGTTCTCCGGCAATGATGTCGATATCCTCCAGCGGGTCCATAATTTCAATCCGGACGTATCCACGATCTTTGGCGTACTGAAGTAACCTTGATACGGTTGGACGCGACACGCCCAATCTTGCGGCAATATCCTGCTGGCTATAATCGGACTGATAATACAATTTCGCTGCTTCAATGCTTAATCGTTGCTTCTCCAGGTCCATTCCCATGTGCGCTCATCTCACTCATCCTATTGTCTTTGGAAAATAAATACTCGTCCTATATATTATACATGGATTGAGTATCTGGTCACCATAAAGCATCCAACTCAGTATCATGATCAATCCATTCATATCCTTTTCTGACGTATAAAACGGGGGAAACGATGCATACTACTGCGGTCGCTTCGTCATTGCCAAGATTGCTTCACCCCATTAATCGCACAGAGAGGAAGAACTACATGTCTACCTTATTGTATATTACTGCCCATCCTCATGATCATGAAACCTCCTTCAGCATGGCTACAGGCAAAGCATTTATTGATGCATATCGTGAAAGTCACCCGTCTGATGAGGTTGTTCACCTCGATCTGTATCGTTCGGATATTCCGCATATTGATGCGGATGTCTTCAGTGGTTGGGGCAAGCTGCAATCGGGCAGTGATCTGACTGCTGAAGAGCAGACCAAAGTAAGCCGTTTGAATGAACTGTCGGATCAATTTGCCGCAGCAGATAAATATGTTTTTGTAACTCCAATGTGGAACTTCTCGTTCCCTCCTATTCTGAAGGCATATGTGGACTCGATCTGCGTAGCTGGCAAAACATTTCGTTATACCGAACAAGGTCCTGTTGGACTGTTGTCTGACAAAAAAGCGTTGCATATTCAGGCTCGCGGTGGCATTTATTCCGAAGGTCCCGCTGCCCAGATGGAATCCGGTCATCGTTACTTAAGCATTATCATGTCTTTCCTCGGCGTGCCGAAGCTTGATGGCATTTTTGTTGAGGGGCACAATCAATATAAAGATCGTGCGAATGAGATCAAGCAACAAGCTATAGAGCAAGCAACTACTTTTGCAAAACAGTTTTAAGAGAAGTAGTTCAAAAAGTCCGCTTTTGATTACGAATGATGCCTAGTGGCATCATCAGCAGTGTAGTAAACACTCAAAACATAAACAAAACCCGCGTGCTACCTAGGGTATAATCCCAGGAAACACGCGGGTTTTCAATGTATATCAACCTAGAGCTTATTGATGTCCAGCACTGGCACGGCTCATGGTTTCAAGTTTACGTGTGATTGCATGACGGTCTACTTTCAATCCCCAGATCATTTCAATAATCTGCTCTTTCTCCTCAGGACTGTCGGCATGCTTCAGTTGCATTAACAGATCATGCATTTGTTCATTAATGCCTTCAAATTGAATCCATAAATCCTGTCTTACCTCTTTAGAATCCAGATGATGATTCGCATCGACTTCTTCCTTCAATGCTTGCAGAATAGCATCTTTCCATTCGTCATCACCTAGCTGTTTCGCAATGTTCAGGAGATCCAGATAATCGTCAACAAGAAGTGAGTTCAATTCAGCATGTGTTTTCATCGTTTATTGCATCCCCTTTTCGTTCCATTTACCAAGTATTATACTCGGTATTTCAGGTTATGCAATAGTTGTCGAGAAAAATAGTGGATTGTCCAGTTTCATGTCATGTTTTGACGAATGATTAATCTCCGATTAAGACTTGAGTTGTTGCAGCAACTGTACACGATAGGCTTCACTTTCAAGGGATTGAATTTCCTTATATTCTTCAGCAGTTAACACTTTGGGTTCCCCGGCTGCCTTGGCGATCATATATACCTTCGCGCTTTCTTCCACCACTTGAGTGCGGTAATAGGCTTCGCGGAGGTTTTTACCGGTCGTAACTAATCCGTGATTGACAAGAATGAGTGCCGTATGTTCTTCTACCTTTGCTGAGACTGCATCGGCAAGAAGTTTCGTCGTTGGCAGAACATATGGAACAAATCCGATATCACCTACCAAGGCGGACTGATCAGGGAACAAGTGTGGCAATTCATCGAAAACGAGACTAAGTGCGATCGTATATGCCGGATGCGTATGCACAATGGCTTGGATATCAGGATTCACACGATAACTGTACAGATGCATTAATACTTCGGAAGACGGACGTGTTGATCCCGCACTAGTCGCCCCTGTCTCGATATCAATAGCTATCCACTCGTCCGGTTCCAGGTCTTCAAGTGCATATCCACTCGGAGACAACAACATCGTTCCCCCAGAGCGTGCGCTCAGATTCCCACCGGGTCCTACCACTAACCCTTGGGCAACTGCTCTGCGGGCATACTTCGTCAACTCTTCCCTTATTTGCTGTTCAGACATGTTCCTCACCACTCCTCGTACTTTTCTTTGTACATTTTCGTCAATGCTCATTGCATAGAATCTGTTCATTATCTTTTGACTTGATTGAGACTTTGGTAGTTTTCATAAGCTTCCTGCCACAGCTCTGTATCCTCAGGTTCATAGGTCTCGGGGGAAAAGGAAGCAGCCATGACCTCCCGGATCTCGGCCAAGCTACTCACTTCTCCATGTGCAAGGAATTGCAGCATGCAATTCCCGGCTGAAGTCGCCTCTGCCGGGCCTGCCACCACCGGAACACCGGCTGCATTGGCTGTAAACTGGCACAATAGTGGATTGTGCACACCGCCACCAACCATATGAATGACACGAGGTCTTGTACCTGTGATCAACTGCAATTCATCCAGCGTCTGTCTGAATTCCAGTGCAAGACTTTCCAGAATGCAGCGCACAATCGCTCCAGTCGTTTCGGGGACAGTCTGTCCGGTGAGGCTGCATTGTTGGCGTATGCGTTCAACCATATTCCCTGGCGCCAAATACACGCCATCTCCGGGCGATACATAACTTTGATGCGGCGTTGCCAAGGTAGCCAGCTGAATCAGTTCTTCATGTGTAAAAAGTTGATTCTCCCGCTCCCATTGCCTTTTGCATTCTTGTAGCAGCCACAGGCCTGAACGATTTTTCAGGGTGCGTACTTTCCCACGTACCGTCCCTTCATTGGTGAATCCGAGTGTACGACTTCGGTTATCCAATACAGGTGTATCACGCTCCACCCCCATAAGTGACCAGGTACCACAGCTGATAAAAGCAAAATCCGAATCCATCGCAGGAATCGCTGCCAAGGCAGATGCGGTATCATGTGAGCCCACTGAGACTACCTGCATCGGTTCAGTCCGTAACTCGGCGCACAACTCATTTGTTAAATTGCCCAGCACGGTACCGGGTTGAACGAGCTTTGGAAATAATGTTTCCGGTATACCGAGACGCCCGATCAGATATTCATTCCAACGCGCCTCGCCTGCATGCAACAGCCCGCTGGTACTTGCAATCGTATACTCACAAGCCTGCTGACCAGATAGATAATAGTGAAATAAATCCGGCATAAATAACATGCGCACATCCGGACGCAAACCTTCGGCCTGCTCTCGTACACTGCCTAGCAGTTGAAATGCTGTATTGATCTGCTGCGGCAAAACGCCGGACATGGCATACAGTTCTTCTTCTTTCACCATGTGCAGAACTTCTTCCATCCACTGTGCGTTGCGTGCTTCCCGATAGTGACGTGGGTTCGAGCACAACCTTCCTGCACCATCCACCAGTCCATAGTCCACTCCCCACGTATCCACAGCTATAGAACGGACCGATGGAGAGATGCCTTGCGTCCCTTTCACAATGCCTTGTTTTAATTCATGAAAAAGTCGCAAGAAATCCCAATACAATCCGTCCCCCAGCTGCACGGGTTCATTGTTGAATCGATGCACTTCCTGTAACGAGAGTCTGTTTCCATCAAAAGAACCACGGACTACGCGTCCACTACCGGCGCCGTAATCGGCAGCAAGCACATGTGTTGCTTGATTGCCCATTCTTTCAAGCCTCCTTAACTCTACGCGATAAGCCGTATTCGAGTTCTCAGCACAGCTTTCAAGAGAAAGCCATGTTACCTCATCTCACAAGGAACATGGCGTTTGACAGGAATGGAACTTTATTTTAACGATACAATGGACCAAACACACTGCAAGCACGGTAGTCTGCGCTCTCCGGCTCACTTGTGCCGAACAACCCCCATGCACGCGGACGGAAAATTTCCGTTTCAGGTACATTATGCATATTTACCGGAATGCGAAGCATGGAAGCGAGCGTGATCAGATCTGCACCAATATGTCCGTATGAGATGGACCCATGGTTCGCTCCCCATTGATTCATGACCTCGTATACGGAAGTAAACGCTCCCGATCCGGTTAGAACAGGTGCAAACCAGGTGGATGGCCAGGTTGGGTCTGTCCGCCGATCCAGCGTATCATGCACATCTTCAGGCAGATCGACTGTATAACCCTGAGCGATTTGCAGTACGGGTCCCAGTCCTTTGACCAGATTCAGACGTGTCATCGTTACAGGCATGCCGCCTTTGGTCAAGAAATCCGCTGAATAGCCGCCCCCGCGGAAATACTCTACGGATGCCGGTCTCCACGATGTTGCTTTTAGACAATCCTGAACTTCCTCATCTGTAATTTCCCAGAAAGGCTTGAGCACAGGCTTGCCATCTCTGGACTGTTGTCCGGTGCCATCCAGGGCCGCGGAACCCGAGTTAATCAGATGCAGAATACCGTCCTTCGCGTTTCCTTCCAACTGGTGCCCTGTTACACGCTGTACCGAATCCGGACTCCAATACGTGCGCACATCAGCGAAGATCTGTGCCGTATGCGTGAGTAACGAACCAAATAACATGGACACACCGTTCAAACTATCATTCTCCGTTGCAACGAGATAAGGCGCACGTTTGCCATTCCAGTCAAAGGAAGAATTGAGTATCGACTCCAGAAAATCTCCGTTAGGTGAATGGTCTGTCCATTGCCGTTGCCCCTGGAAGCCGGATACAATTGCATGGTGGCCCATCGATTCCTCTGTAAAACCAAGTTCTGCCAATCTTGGATTACCCGCCATCAAATCACGCACGATTTGGGTCATTTTCACAACGGTTTCCCATTCGTACTCTTTGCGTTTACGATCCGTTTGCAGATGGGCAGCGTTGTTGTCCGGACCTTCGCTACAATTCTCCTTCACCCAGGCCAGCGCGAGCTTATACTCCTCAGGATCGTAGATTTCTTCTTCAATACGACGAGTGAGTTCGCTCATATCCACATATTCGTTGCGCATGCCCAGATACTCCTGGAAAAATGAATCGTTCACAATCGAGCCTGCAATCCCCATGGATACCGATCCAATGGACAGATACGCTTGCCCTTTCAAGGTAGCGGCTGCAAGACCCGCACGGCTGAACCGGAGCAATTTCTCACGCACGTCATTGGGAATCGTTGTATCCCCTCCATCCTGAACATCCTCTCCATAGATCCCAAAGGCAGGAATGCCCTTCTGTGCATGGGCAGAGAGAACTGCCGCCAGATATACAGCACCCGGACGTTCAGTTCCATTAAAACCCCAGATGGCTGTTGGAGTGGACGGTGACATATCCATCGTTTCCGTACCATAACACCAGCACGGTGTCACGGTGATCGTTACACCAACGTTCGAACGGCTGAACAGTTCTGCTGCCGCGGCCGCTTCGGCTACTCCGCCAATACAGGTCTCGGCCACAACACACTCTAACGCGGAGCCGTCAGGATAACGCAGTTCGGCTGCAAGCAGTTCCGCAACAGACGTAGCCATCCGCATCGTTTGCTCTTCCAGTGACTCCCGAACACCCTTGCGTCTTCCATCAATCGTGGGACGAATACCAATCTTGGGAAATGCCTGCTTATAACGATAATCCTGATGTGTCATACTGGAATGTCCTCCTTCAATTCGTTTCATAGAATTTGGGTTGAATCGAGAAACCTTCTGTCTGATCCATGTGCGTTGATTGGAATGAGATAATGACGGAGATACAACCGATACCCGATTGGCACACAAGAGTTGCATACACAGATTAGCAAGAGTCTTACTTAATTTTGAATGCGTTTACATATTTGGAAAAATACCAATAAACCATTTCATTAATCAGCCTTGTATGTAGTTCCTCTTTTCAAGAAAATGGAACGTGCACGAGCGAATTCAACGAAATGGTCTATGTAGTAAAGACGTTCAGAACCCTTAGGGTTATCGGTAACCCTAACATAGCATGAGCCTATCTTGCTGTCAATTGGCATTATCCTATAGAATGGTAAGACTATGTTGCGGAAAGGTTAGATTCTAATGATTACCATTTATGATATTGCCAAAAAAGCCAACGTCTCCGCCATGACGGTCTCCAAGGTCATTAATCATACAGGCCGCATAAGCTCCGCGACACGCGAACGTGTGCAACAGGTGATCGACGAACTGGGTTACATACCGAACTCCAATGCACGCAGCCTTGTGCTTCAACGAACCCAGATGCTCTCCCTGCTTATTACGGATATTACCAACCCTTTTTATACAACACTGGCCCGTGGTGCTGAAGATGCAGCCCATCTTCGTGGGTACCGTCTTTTATTCGGCAATAGTGACGAGGATTACAATAAGGAAAAGGATTACGTGGATGCGATTCTATCTACTCGTGTGGATGGTGTACTCTATGCCCCAGCGGGAGATCGTTCTCTTCCTCATCTAAAACAACTGCAGGAACGTCACATTCCGTTTGTCTTTCTGGACCGCATCGTACCTGGCATTACGTCAGATATCATTGCAGGAGATAGCCGGGAAGGCGCGATTGAACTGATCCGATATCTGGTGCAACTGGGGCACCGGCGCATTGCACTGGTCAATGGTTCTTCGGAGGTTTCTACCGCCAGACTGCGGGAGGAAGGTTATATAGCGGGTTTACGTGAGGCCGGAGCTGATATCGATCCCGAGCTTGTGCTTCGAACCGGGTACCGGGATTTCGGCGATGAAGAAGGACTGGATCGACTACTCTCTCAACCGGATCAACCAACAGCCATTTTTGCCGCCAACAACATGCTGGCGATTGGGGTCATTCGGCTTTTGCGCAAACGAGGACTGCGTGTACCAAATGACATCTCTGTTGTGTGTTTCGATGATCTGGATCTGGCTTCCGCCTTTGACCCTTTTCTGACCGTAGCTGCACAGCCCGCATATGATTTTGGATTTCGAGGGGTACAGATGCTGATTGACCGAATTGAGGGCAAGGCCCCTTCCGAGGCCCAGACCGTTATTCTACCATCAGAACTGCGCATACGGGCTTCGGCTGCTGCTCCACGTGAGCAAAAATAGAGTAAAGCACCAGAGTTGACTAAATATTATCGTGTAAAAGATTAGTCCCACTTATCTAGATTAAGTCCCGTTCAAATTCGAGAAATACACAACATAAATAGGGTGCACCGGAGATTACACTCTGGTTGCACCCTGTTTGATATTCATTCGTTAGATGACCTGTTCGTCCCGAACCGGTTGTTTCGTCAGGTTCATTCAGTTCATTATGCTTCCATCCGAGCCGATATTCTACCGCTCCGACTGTAATGCAAGAGCGACCTCACGAACGAGTCCCGGGAACCAGTCCATCAGAGGTTCGAACGTATAACCTGCTTGTTCTGCCTTGGTCGTCTCCATCGTCCATGATTGCTCGATCCCGAAGGGTGACATGTCTTCTTTCACAGTTTCCTTAAGGATCTGGGACTGCATGCCCGTGACCGTCTCGATTAGATGTATCATGGCTGACAGCGTAATCGCACCCTTGGAAGCTGCATTCACCGGACCGGTAATGGACGAATGTCCAAGCCACGCGAGAAATCTTGCCGCTTCGGTGGAATTGATGAATCCAATCTCCGCATCCGGATTGGGCATGCCAATCGGTTTTCCTTTTTGCACATGTTCAATATGAAAATGAAGTCTTCTCGTATAATCATCAATCCCGAGTACGATTGGAATGCGCATCGCCACAACCGGGAAATCCGCTTCCTGGAAAAATACAGCCTCCGCAAGCCGTTTGCCTTCTCCATACGAAAAATCCTCCGCACTCCCATACTGTAATGGATATGTATACGGGTCAAAATCCGTTTCCTTAAATCCAGGTCTGGGATCACCGTACACAGACAATGTAGATGTCAAAACGTACCTTTTGGTGCGCCCTGCAAAAGCGTCACATGCCGCTTTCGCTGCATCCGGTGAATAACAGATATTATCGTACACAACATCCCACATGTCTGTCTGCGCAACCTCGGCCAGAGATTCCGGGTCTTCACGATCCATCTTGATTCGGTTGACTTCGGGTCCGAAGTCAACATCCGTTTTACCACGAGTTGCAACTGTGATCCGTGACTTCCCTTCCCACAGCAAGTGATCCACCAGACGTTTACCGAAAAAACGTGTACCCCCAAGTATAAGTACTTTATTCATCCAAAAAACCTCCTATCTTGTTCGATTATGTTTAACAATTTGAAGAATGGTGTGAGCATTCCGTTGAAACTCATATGAAGTTGGTTCTTCGGATACGATGCACCCACGCTCTTCGAGTATTACTTTTAATTCATCCATGTGCTTGTAACGTTCACCAGACAGATCCACTGTTGGAAAAATGCGAACCTCTTGTTTGCTCACACGCAGCAGCTCCATCACGGTTGCAACATGAAAATCAACATCCAATCGATCCGCATACGTAAACAGGAAATGGGCAGATAACGTCAGATCGAATTGTTCATCCGTAAAGGGTAGATCCGGGAGCATAGACGCCACATAACGGTCAGGAAACATTCTCATATCTGCAATGCAATCTGTGATGGCACGAGTTCGTTCTTCCTTTAACCCCTGGATTGATCCAAATTGATCCCACACATATATGCCTTGCACCGATTCCATCTGTTTCATCGTATGCTCAATGTCCTGAAATCCCTTTACCTCAAGCTCGTCGATCTCATATTTGTAGGCCATATCCACGGCCATGGGGTCTGCACCCAACTTGCGCGCCTTGCTACTAAACGAACATGCTCCACCTGGACAATCCAAAATGGACTTGCCTGTAAGATCCTCCACGGTCAGGTTGAACATCTTCATATATTCCTCAAAGGTTCTTCCTATGAAAACAATCTGTGGCAGTTCCAAACCTCCAGAATCATTGGACTGCTGATCTTCTCCGCTGTTCTTCTGACCCTCTCTACTCTTGCTCAGCTCATCTCTGCTCATCTCGTCTCAACTTCCTTTCCTGCGCTTGAATCAATCGTTAGGGAACACAAGCCCAATCTGCTTCCGAATCTGATCCATGACCTGCATCGTAACATCGGAGCGTTCATACGTGTTCATGTCAGACTCCTTTTTGCCTTCATGAACCAGATTCACAAACTCCTCCACTTCATAATACATCGCCGGATGGTTTTGTTCGACTGTGAGCTGCTCCACTGTACCGTCATTGTAACGTATCTCTGCATGTTCCGGTGAACCAATCTTGTCAATAATAATGCTGCCCAGCTCACCCATGATTTCGCTTGGTAGATGAGAATTGGAAATTTTGGAGTATGTAACAACCGCATCCATCCCATCATAATCCAGTAGCACACTGCCTTGTCCATCCACGCCAGATTCCAGCATCATCGCTTGGGATTGAACCCGCTTAGGTGCACCGAACAATGTAATCAATGGATAGAGACAATACACTCCGAGATCCATTAACGCCCCATTAGCGAGTTCAGGCTTGAACGCGTTCAGGACAATCCCCTCTTTGTACTTGTCATAACGCGAAGAATACTGAGAGTAACCTGCTACGTATTTGCGGACAGGACCGATTTTATGCAGGTTCTTCTGCACCATTTTGAACTGGGGAACAAGAGTCGATTTCATCGCTTCCATGAGCAGAACCTCGTGTTCTCGTGCTGTATCGATCATGCTCCGAACTTCGGCGCTATTTGCAGCCAGAGGTTTCTCGCACAATACATGTTTACCATTTCTCAGAAAAAGCTCAGCCTGCTCCGCATGAACCGTATTTGGTGTTGCGATGTAGACTGCATCAATCACATCACTTGCTGCCAACTCTTCCAGATCGGTGAATCGGTGTTCCACATCATATTTATCTGCAAATACATTAGCTTTATCTACAGTTCTTGAATACACGGCGGTTAATTTGAATCCATCAACCTGTACTGCGGCTTCAAGAAGCCTTTCTGTAATCCAGTTGGTACCCACTACGCCAAAACGAACCATGCTTACCTACCTCTTTCGTCTATAAATTTCATCTAAGTTCAAAACCTTTATACCATCTTGTATATTGTAGCTCATATTTCGTTCAGTTTGAAGGAAGGCGCCATATCCCCAAATATTGATATCTTGCTTTTTAAGTTAAAACTTCGTCAATCCCTTCGAATCAAGGGTATAATTAGAGATGAGGTGATCACCGTGGAAAGTCCAGATCAAGATCGCATACTGCCCAAATCTATAGATGAAAAATACTGGCACGCCATCATCAACAACGATAATTCTTATGATGGAACGTTCTTTTACGGTGTGCAGACAACGGGTATCTTTTGCCGACCTTCCTGTAAGTCCAGAGCACCCAAAGCTGAAAATGTGCTGATATTTCAACATGTTGAAGAAGCATTGGTACGAAAGTTCAGACCCTGCAAACGTTGTAAACCTACAGGCGAGCGGGTACCTGATCAGGAGTGGATATACGGAATCACGGATTACATCGAACATCATTACGCCGAACCTCTAACCTTGGATGTCCTTGCCACTGTAAGTCATGGCAGTCCTTATCATCTGCATCGTGTGTTCAAGCGGATTACAGGCCGCACACCGGTTCAATATATTCAGGAAAAAAGAATCACTGAAGCTCGGAAGTTGCTTGAACATACCGGACATACCGTTACCGATGTTGGACGCCATGTCGGTATACCTAACTCAGCTTATTTTATTACTGTATTTCGCAAACACACAGGTCTCACACCTGCACACTACCGCGAAAGGCATGAGAACTTATGAAGACGAATCTTACTTACAAAGTACCCAAAACGTTACTCAACAAGGGAACAGGGTTCCTTAATGGATATACACATACGCTGAATCCTTACACAGGCTGCGCCTTCGGTTGTTCCTATTGTTATGTCAGACAGATGCCTGTCTCCTTATTTCGCAAAGAGGATTGGGGGAGCTGGGTGGATGTGAAACAAGAGGCATCCCGAGTATTCGCCAAAGAGTTGCAACGTGCCCTGACCAAAGGGAAAGTCACTCTGTTCATGTCATCCAGTACCGACCCGTATCAACCCGCCGAATACAAGGAGTGTATCACGCGTTCATTACTTGAAACGATGGTACAGTATCCTCCAGATTTCGTATTAGTCCAGACCCGCAGTCCACTCGTTACCCGAGATATAGATATGCTACAGCAGTTAGGTGACCGGGTTCGGGTCAGCATGACGGTGGAGACGGATCTGGACGATATGCGCAAGCATTTCAGTCCTTCCGCTCCCCCGATTGCAGGCCGTTTACGTGCATTGGAACAGTTGCGGAATGCCGGAATACCCACGCAGGTTGCGATTGCTCCCGTATTACCCAGCAGTGAACAGTTTGCAGCCATCTTGAGACCTCTGGTTCAGCGTGTATGCATTGACGATTATTTCATGGGTGATGGCAGCGAGGGCAAGCGAACCCGTCGACTCGGCATGGAGTCGCTCTATCAGCAAGTGGGGATGGAGCATTGGTATCATCCAGATGCGTATCAGACTGTGGTTCAGCGGATGAAAAACGTTTTTGCCGAGGATGAGATCTGGATCAGTCAGGCGGGATTTGAGCCTTAAATGGCTATATACGTTAAATTAAAGAATATTTACACTGGACAATCCGATGACAGAACAACATTCCGATCGCTGTTATTCCCAGATTTTTTTGATTTAATATAAAACAACCCCTTTCCTTGTTCGAAGGAAAAGGGGCTGTTTATCATGATATAAGTCATAATGGCTATCTTATTTATCCAATGTATACAATGGCAGATCCACCGGCAATGCAGCCGGGCGCTGACACGAGCTTTTCATCTGGTAGAACGTCTGTTCATCTGATGAATCGTGGAATGCCCACATGGCCTCAAGTACGTGGTATGCCAGTTCCCCACTCGCACGGTGTGCACGTCCACTATGTGCTGCATAGGCCATATCTGCCACACCGATGCCGCGTGTATTTTCCTGATATCCTGGGAGAAGCGGAACTTCCGTCCATTCATGTTCACCCAGCAAGCGATAACGAACTGGACCGCCGAAGGTATTGGGATCAGGTACCTGCAATGTACCGTCCGTGCCATATATCTCAATCGGTGGCAATGCACTTCCGCCAAATACATCAAAACTTGTAATCAGTGTGCCAATGGCTCCCTGTTCAAACTGTAACAGACCCGTAACGTGAGTAGGAATTTCGACGGGAACCGTCTGGCCTCTCTTTTTCTCACTCGTAATCGTCCGCTCTTCCATGGCTTTACCCGTCATGCCTGCAATTGACTTGATCGGTCCCATCAGTTGGATCAATGCCGTGAGGTAGTATGGACCCATGTCAAACATTGGCCCACCGCCTGACGCGTAATAAAACTCCGGATCGGGGTGCCAGTGCTCATGACCACGGCTCATCATAAATGCGGTCGCCGCCACCGGCTTGCCGATCACTCCCTCCTCCACCAATTGAAGTGAAGTCTGGATGCCTGAACCAAAGAACGTCTCTGGCGCGCAGCCCACGAGCAGTCCTTTACGCTTCGCCATTTCGAGCACGGCCTGACCTTCCTCACGGGTAACCGCGAGCGGTTTTTCTACATAAACATGTTTGCCAGATTCAAGCGCCCGCAAGCATACATCCGCATGAACGGAAGGAATCGTCAGGTTGATGATCAGCTCAATCTCAGGATCAGCCAAGATTTCGTCGACGCTGTATACGTTAGGAACGTTATAGGCTGCTGCCTGCTCCTCGGCACGTTTCCGGTCGAGATCCGCAACAGCAACAAGTTCCAGCACCTCGAACCGATGACAGTTTTCCATATAAATACCGCTGATTTTACCGCAGCCAATAATGCCTACTTTCATTGTTTTCATACCTGGGGCTCCCTTCGCCGTGGATCAGAAATGGTTTATCCATTGAGGATGAATGGTTAATACTGAAGTTACGTTTGCAATCAAACTACAATCTCATTAGTTCTGGTTGTCCGCCATACCTGTGTACACTTCTGTTGATGCACTTACTCGACTCTTGGCAAGCTCTTTGCCTGCTGCCGTCCATTTGAATCCACTGCGCATCATTTCAGTCACGGGTTTCATGTCTACAATGTCTGCATGGTGTCCCAGTGAGTTGTAGAATACCCGCCCTGCACCCCAGCGTTTCGTCCAGACAACAGGCATATCTACAGGGCCATTCGCCGCATGCGGACCAGTCACCACTGGAAAACGAGTGGTTGCCAGCACTTCCACTGCCGGGTCTACGTGCAGGTAGTACTGTTCACTTTTCACCTGAAAATCTTCAATATGGTCCAATAACGGGCTAGAGCCACGCTTCATGTTCACCATGTACTCCACACCATCATTACCTGGATGAGCAACCCATTGTCCACCCGTCATAAACTGCCAGTCTACGTTATTTCGGAAGGCATCACACATCCCGCCATGAATACCAGCCAAGCCCACACCGCTCTGAACAGCCGCTGATACGTTATTGACGAGTTCTTGCTCAATCTGTCCCATTGTCCACAAAGGCACGATCAAATCCAGACCCATCAGCTTCTCTGCATCCGCATAAGACTCCAACGTATTCGAGACTTCAACCTCAAACTGCTCTTCCTTCAAAATACGTTCAAAAATCGCTGCTACCTGCTCCGGTTCATGTCCATCCCAGCCGCCCCATACAATCAGTGCTTTACTCATCGTTTATTCACTCGCTTTCGCCTAGTTTAGTTGTGTTCAACCCTATTCCTGACGTCACTGTCTTGCTTGCTCACATCTCTTCAAGCGTCACCCAACGCCGTTCTGTTACCGAACGTTCTACCGCTTCCAGTACAGCCTGACAAGCGACCCCATCGTGGAAACTCGGTGATGGTTGGCGTCCTTCAGAGATCGCTGTCACCAGCTCCAGCATTTCATGGGTGAACGTGTGCTCGAATCCAATTGTATGTCCGGCAGGCCACCAGGCTTCGGCATATTTATGTGCCGGATCGGTTGCCAGTACACGGCGGAATCCCTGTACGTCCTCTTCATCCTTTGTGAAATACACTTCCAGTTCGTTCATCCGTTCAAAATCAAATCGTACACTGCCGAGACTGCCGTTAATCTCAAACGAGTTCGTACTCCGATGCCCAGCTGCAAAACGTGTAGCCTCGAAGCTGCCCAGCGCCCCTCCTGCGAATCGTGCCAGGAACAACGTCGCGTCATCGACGGTCACTTCTCCTTTCGGTGCATCCGCATTCGAACTGCCCTTGGCACTTAGTCCGGTCATCTCGGCTGCAAGTGGTCGTTCTTTGATAAATGTTTCGCTCATGCCGATGACTTCCTGGAATTCACCAACGAGGAAACGAGCCAGATCGATTAAGTGCGCGCCCAGATCCCCATGGGAACCAGAGCCAGCCACTTCTTTTTGTAAACGCCATACCAGCGGGAACGAAGGGTCCATAATCCAGTCCTGAAGGAAAAATGCACGGAAATGATAGATCTTACCCAGTCGTCCGCTCTCCACCAGATCCTTCGCTAACTGCACCGCTGGTGAGAAACGGTAGTTGAACCCGACCATATGAGCGACTCCAGCATCCTCTGCTGCCTGAAGCATCTCACGCGAATCCGCAAGCGACAGGGCCAGAGGCTTCTCACAAAACAGATGTTTGCCTTGACGAGCCGCTTCCAGCGCAATTTCCTTATGGGCATCACTTGGCGCGTTAATATCAATCAGATCGATATCATCCCGCTTCACCAGTTCGCGCCAATCCGTTACACTTTCGGACCAACCGAACTGGCTCGCCGCCTCTTGAACTCCCTGCTCGTTACGTCCACAGATCACAGACATCTCAGGCTGCAGCGGAGCAGACGGGAAAAACATCGGCAGACTGCGATAGGCATTACTGTGGGCCTTCCCCATAAACTTGTATCCAACCATTCCGACACGAAGACGATTTGACATGGTCATTTCCTCCTTTGGAATAATAAAAAGTCTTTCTATAGGTGTACCTATAAACTATTGACGGATAGAAGAAGCACGGATGATCAGTTCGGTAGGCAACAACGCTCTCGCTGATTCGGTTACCGCTACAACAGAGTTATTCGCTTTATGTGTGTCACCCACAGACCCATGCATAAGCTTCGATACTGCAAGTTCACCCATCTCGAAAAATGGAACCCTGACGCTGCTCAGCGGCGGAACCGCCATCTCGGCGGCATCGGAGTCGTCATAACCCACAAATGCCGGAAAATCCGCAGGTCCTATTCCCCGCTCACGCAAACCATGCATGACCCCAATTGCCATCCGGTCATTGGCCGCAAATACAGCATCAATCTCATGTAGGCGATCTGCTACAATCGCTGCCGCCTCAGTGCCGCTTCGTCTACTATAATTCCCCTCAAGCAATAGACTCGGGTCCAGCTCCATACCTGCTTCTTGCAGGCCAAGACAGACACCTTCCATTCGCTCCTGGCTGTTGGAATAGCTGTCCGGACCATTGAGAAAAGCGATTTTGCGATACCCCTGATCCGTAAGATGACGTATGGCAAGCCTGCTTCCTTCCACATGATCCGCATCCACTTCCGTGAACGATTGGCCCTCAAAGTGCTGATTCATGACACAGAATGGGTGTCCTTCCTGATGAAGCTGCTGCATGGCAGCCAGTTCTTCAGGATCATCTCTGGCACCAAGGATAATGCAGGCGTCCACTTTCTGACGCCGGAACAGATCTGTATAATTCATCACTTCTCCCGGTGTCCGGAACATAACCAACAGGTCCATGCCATTATCTCTCGCTTTGCTCCCGATCCCACTCAGCATTTCCGAGAAAAAATACGCCGAGAACAGATGCGCCTTCGGAACATAAGGTAATACCACGCCAAGATTCCCGCTTTTACTTCTGGCAAAACTGCGAGCAAGAGCGCTGGGCACATAGCCTAGCTGTTCGGAAGCTTCAAGAACCTTGCGGCGTGTCTCTTCTTTAATAGGACCTACCCCATTCAGCACCCGGGAGACCGTCGCCTCGGAAACACCCGCAAGATCAGCCACTTCTTTACGAGATGCCATGAATTTCACCCCCTTCTAGCTCACCTATAAATGATGTAATAATTAAAAATCGATATTTATGTACGCGCGTACATTTTCTCATGCCATGTAACCGTTGTCAATGCTTTTAACATAAAAAATAATGAGAGCTCGGGTTAATCCAAGCCCTCATTATTATCATGCCAGAGATGGTACGTTCATTGAATCCGAGCACCTGTAATCCTAGGGGTTCAAGTTACTTATCAAACACACTACAACAATTACGGTTGATCCTATTTGTTCGATTAATTGGAGAGTACAGCTCACAACGTCGTTGTAACGCCAAGATCAACGGAGGATTGGCTGAACTCAGCCTGCTCCTTTGTTTTCGCATGACTCGGAATGCGATCCGAGGGTTCTGGCGTGGATTGCAGCTGTCTTACTTTGTGCAGTACTTCTTTGTTCGGCAGGAAGTGTTGGGAACGAATAAACCGAATTGTTTTGGTTTTGGCACGCATAACAATCGAATCCGTCTCGGCACGATCATCCGCAAGATACCGGACCCCTCCCAAGATCTCACCTGGCGTCACACCTGTTGCGGCAAAAATGACGTCCTCCGTGCCGATCATATCCTGCATCGTTAACACTTTGTAAGGATTGTCAATTCCCATCTGCAAGCAGCGCTGGAATTCGTCTGCGTTGGCAGGCATCAGACGACCTTGAATCTCACCCCCAAGACAAGATAGTGCTGCGGCAGCCAGCACACCTTCTGGCGCTCCTCCAGATCCGACATACAGATCAATGCCCGCCTCGGGGAAGGCAGGTGCCATTGCACCCGCAACATCACCGTCACTGAGGAACTTAATTCTCACGCCAACCTTGCGTAGCGTCTTGATTGTGCTTTCATGTCGTACACGATCCAGAATCATCACAGTGAGGTCCGAGATGTTTTTGTTTAATGCGGCAGCGGCTTTCTCCAGTGTGACTTCAACCGGGTCTTCAATGCTGACCTTGCCTACAAGCGCAGGCCCTACCGCCAGTTTCTCCATGTACATGTCCGGTGCGTGGAGCAGGTTACCTTTTCCCGCCACTGCAATAACCGATAGAGCGTTGTTCAGTCCTTTGGCCACGATTTCTGTACCTTCGAGCGGGTCTACAGCCACGTCAACCTCAGGGCCCTCAGCGTTGCCCACTTCCTCGCCGATGTACAACATGGGTGCTTCATCCATTTCTCCTTCACCGATTACCACCGTGCCGCGAATGGACACGGAATCGAACATGGCGCGCATGGCCAAAGTAGCCGCTTCATCTGCACTGTTCTTGTCGCCTCGTCCCATCCAGGGTGCTGAAGCTAACGCAGCCAATTCTGTTACTCTGACAATTTCCAACGCCAGTTCGCGTTCCATTTTTTCCCACTTCCTTTCCAATTTCCAAAAGCATAACGTGAAAGCGGTACTAAATCCATCGCAAATCCATATGAAATTGATCTATAATCGGCGTCGTAGCGCCTTTCGAAGGATTCATACCTTATTTATCCAATTAATATGTTGGTTGATTTCGCTCCTTTTTTGGGCTGGTTTTAAGAGTCCAATCCACCTGATTTCTTACTTGGATATTAATTTTATTTTCCATTTTCCGCTCTAAAACTAAATAATTCAACATGGTGGATTAACACGTCCGTTTCATGCGCAAAAAAATTCTTATAACATGAGGTATATACAACTTATATCGTGATTATTAAGAACATGCTGCTATCTAACAAATTCCGAACGAAAACGATTTTAGGCTGACCGTTCAAACGTAGAAAAACTAATAAATTGTAAGGATGATCCTTGGGATCAGCTTATTACCTTCACGATTATTGAGCTAATTTATACGACAATGATGTATTAATCAGGCCTTTAACTTTTGTTAAAGCCATAGATGCAGCTTATGGAGGTCATCGAAAATAATAAGTTTACATAATATTTATTATGTATTAATCTTCATCTATTTCTTCATTTTATTATTCAATGGTTTTGACAAAACATAAAAAAGCCCGAAAGAATTCTGCTTAATGGCATTTTTCTCCCAAGCTTTTCCGTCGATGATCCAGTTATAGTATCGTTTTGGTCATTATCAAATCAATCTGTTCCTCATCTCCCATAACAAAGGCATGGGCTCCAGTCTGAACAAACCCCATCTTTTCATAAAATGCGATGGCATTTTCATTTTTCTCCCACACGCCTAACCAAATATTCGTCTTGTGATGTTCAGCTGCCATCTCTATAGCTTTATGGAGCAACACCTTACCAAGCCCATGTTTTTGGAACTCTTTTTTGATGTATACCCGCTCGATCTCAAGGGATTCCTCCTCCCCCATCTTCTCAGATTGAGCATCGTTGATATTCACCTTCATATAACCAGCAACTTGATTGTTGACATAAATAAAAAGAAATTGTGAATCCGAAATGGACAGTTCCGTTTCCAATTGCTCCCGATTAAACGCCTTTTCCAGATAAGCTTTCATATTTTCGGGTGAATTTTGCGCTTTAAACGTTTCATTAAACGTCTCATAACTAATCTCCTGTAGTTCACACACCTGTTCGATGGTACATATCCCTATACGAATCTTCATCTATAATCACATTCCTTTATCATGTTAATCATTTGTTGCAAATGCAATAAAAAAGTATTACATTGAATTTAACTCAATTTTGTTGTATTTGCAACATAATATAAAAGAAGAGGTTGAATGAATTGAAATATGTTCTTTTTGTCGCAGGTATTCTAATCTTAACGCTTGGTATTTCCCTCACCATTCAATCTGAACTGGGTACTTCACCGTTTGACGCACTGCTGGTAGGGTTGTCACAACATGTAGGCCTAAGTGTAGGGAGCTGGGAAGTCATCCTTGCTTTCCTGTTAATCGGATGTAATTCGCTGTTGAAGCAGCAAAAACCCGAGTTTCTGGGACTCGTCACCGCATTCATTACTGGTGTGGGGATTGATATATGGCTTTATGTATCTGATTTCTTGATTACGCCCGAAGTTTGGTACACCAAATTGATAACTTTTGTCATTGGTTTAGTGATCATCAGTATCGGCACAGCAATCTATTTACAGACTAATTTCGCACCCATTCCGATTGACCGCTTAACATTAATCCTGCATGAACTCACCCGAACTCCTTTATTTATATCGAGAACATTGATTTATTTTGTATTTTTAATGCTCGCATTCCTGCTTGGTGGGCCAATCGGGCTTGGAACGTTGATAACCGTATGTTGTGCAGGTGTACTTCTTCAGTTCATCATGGGCCATACAAAAAGGATAATAGATCGCATATTAACAGACATGGATATCGTCACATACTAAAAATGAAAAAGAACATTCCGTCTAATTGGTGTACACCTTCTACACCATAAAAAGGCTGGATCAGAGGTTCAACCCCTGATCCAGCCCATTAAACGTGCTATCTAACTTTACGGCTCAATTCCCCATACCAGCTGACCGTTCACATACCCGGTAACCTTATCATGGCTTGCGAACTGACTACCGGTTGCCTTGAACGAGTAATCATCAGTCTGTGTGTAATTCGTCCAATTGTTCTTGGAAAAACGTGCTTGAACCTCTGCGCTCTGGCCTGCATTCAGTGATCCCGCTGCACTTGTAAAGCCCACTTCAAGATAATGATCCGCTCCGGCAACTGGAGTCTCCAGTTTAACGAATTGGCTCGTTACATTTGTGCTGCCCATACTGGCCCAGTCGGACCAGAAACTCTGAGCTTCCTCCCCGTCAATGGTATAGTAATACCGGAGTTTTACATCACTTAGCGGAATAGCCGAATTGCCTGAGTTGACCAGCTTGAACTTGGGTGAGACACCGTTGGCGGATGCACTTGTATTGCCGTTAAAAGCTTGAATCGTCAAATCCCCCGCAGGTACAGTAACCGTGCTGTCTACTACATTCACTGTAAGTTCAGCGTTATTGCCTCCATTAAAGTGAAAGGTCAATACGTTCTCGCCCAGCGGCAGTGCAGCAAGGTAGGAATGGTTCAGAACAACAGCAGAGCTGGACGCTGTATAATTCTGACCTGATATAAGCGTAGCATTCCCCTTCGTGATGCTTGTAAGCTGACGGCCATTTAGGGTGAGAGATACGTTAATATCCTGTGACGGAGTCGTCGCTTTATCAAATGTTGCATTCACAGGAGAAATCACAGCATTTGTACCCGGTGTTGAATCCACAATTTTGACTTTTAACACAGGGTCCTGACCTTGATTAAAATCCAGAACAATCGAATGCTCGCCAACTGGCAGGGTTGCCAGATAAGCTTTTTTCAACAGCAATGTGCTTCCGTTCAAGGTATAGTCTGTCGTTGCGGTCAACGCATTGTTGCCTGCCCGGAGAGCAGTTAGCGTATTGCCGTTTGCATTCACGGTTACGGTTTTATCGCTTTGATTGGGTGTGTATTTGTCAAATTCAACGTTTCCAGGTGTGATGGATGCACTGGGGGTGGGATTGTTAACCTTTAGATTTGGCAGCTCATCCAACGTAATGACATAATCACTTTGATAAAGCGTTTTCAATGTTGCCGGGTAATTGAACGCAGAACTCATCAGATGCTCGCCATACCAAGGGCAGAAGTACAGCCATCCTGATTTCTCTTCGGTCAGATTCTTCACGCTTGGGATTGTGTCATTCTCCGTCATGGCTACCATTTTCGTACCGTTCGTCAACTCAACAAGCTTATAGAAAATCGAGGTAATCGCATCCTCATTCGGTACGCCAGACAAACCGTCATAACGGTTGTAAATCGTATTGTATTTATCATATCCGACAAGATCTACCTGATCATCGCCCGGATACCAGGCAGGAGAAGTACTGTATACATAACTGTTGTAGGTCCAGATCAGATTATGCAAACCATACGTCTCCGTAAGTTCGGTATACAGCAGATCCCATAGCTCTTTGTACACTTCTGCGCCTGCCGAAGCCCACCAGAACCATGCACCTTCCCCGTTCAGCCCGCCGTTGCCTTCTGCTTCATGATATGGACGGAACAGAACCGGCACGTTGTTATCTTGCAAAATCAGCAATTGTTCTGCCAGATCCTCGATGGTCATCATCACGTATTGATACTCTTTGGTACCGGGAATTACCGCATTCGCTGTATTAAAATTCGTTTCTGTCGGTTTGTAGGTAGCCTCTTTCCAATCCACAAATTCCCCAAGCTCATACGTATTGAAATTACGAGGTACATTGATATGCCAGGAAGCTGTTGCAATACCTTCACGGTTATTCACCCAATCAATCATACGATCGGTTGTACCGTCCTCCCAACCATACAACGGATTATAGTTCATCAAATCAAAACCGCGGATAGCCGGATACTTTCCGGTAAGATCATGAATCCACTCGAATTCAAGCTCTGTATCTCCGTCATTCCCTCCTCCGTAGATTTCTTGCTGACCAGAAATAATGTTGTTTCCGTATACCTCCGTTAAATAATTCATCAAAATTTGAGTTTCCGGTGTAGCTTCAGGATCAGTGAGAATTGGCTGCACATTCAGGGGATCCAGATCAGCATGATCCACTGTGAAGGTATCAAAATAAGCGAAGCCCCAACCAGCCTTTAGCTCAATCGTGTTGGTACCCTGATTCAACTTATGAAAACCAAAATCAAAATTCGACCACGTAGTCGTGTAAGGTAGCATATACGCCCCCTTGGTAACACCATTCACGTTTAAATTTTGTGACCTGCCATCTGCACTGAGCTCCTGCATATATCGTGTGGAGATCGCGTACATGCCGGTTTCCGGGACAGTAACTGTGAAGGTTAATGTGCCAGAGTTCTGCATCCAGACAAATCCATCCCCCGAGAATCCGGGCTTGGGTTGTCCATAGATTGAAGTAACCACTTGAAGATCCGGGGTGAGCTGCGCATTTTCGCTTTCGATGGTGAACAGTGGGGTGTCTGCATGAACGGGCGCTGTCATTAATCCAAGCAGTAGGGCCAATGCCAGCATCATTGCGGTTGCCTTTTTGAGCAAATTTTTCATCAATTCCATCTTCCTTCCCAAGTGAAATATGATAATGAAATGTCAATGAACCCATTCATGATGGCGCTTTCATTTTAAACATAGCATGCATACCAATATTTGTAAATATATGGTGAATGAGAATGTTTGAAATTCTTTTGTACCAGTACTTTGAACGCCATTTGTCCATCCTTCCACCAATATTGAAGACAATTCGAAAACGGTTCATTATCTAACCAGTTTCGGGCCTAAACTTCATCTCACGTTAGATGAATGTACTTGGCAGAAAACCTACAAAAACAAAAAAAGCATTCCTGGATCGGATGCTTTTTCAAAGAACGTTTCTTCATTTCACATTTTTTTATGTCTACGTCCTGCGTCCCGGCTCAACTAACGGTTTCCTCGGGAGATGTTTCCTTTACCACACAGCGTTCCCCTGCCTTGCGTACCGCCCGAATAATGCCACCGTAGCCGGTACAACGACACAAATTCCCACATAATCCCGTTTCAATCTGTTCTTGAGAAGGCTCAGGATGTGCATCCAGTAATGCCTTGGTTGAGATCACCATGCCCGGAGTACAGTAGCCGCACTGAAAGCCACCTTCCTCCACAAAAGCCTGTTGAATCGGATGCAGAGTGCCTTTCTCCTCGCCGTGCAGACCTTCAATCGTCATAATGTCACTGCCTTCACATTGATAAGCCATGACAAGACAGGAATTCACAGGCTCTCCATTCATCAGAACCATACATGCGCCGCAGCGACCAACTTCGCAGGATACTTTGGTACCCGTTAGCTGCAAATGAGTCCGAAGCACATCGACAAGTCGGGTCGTTTGTGCAATCTCCAGATGTTTCTGCTCGCCATTCACCACGGCTGTCCAGTGATTATCAAGTGGCTTACTCATGATGGGCTCACTCCTTCCTGCAAAGGTACATTTAAAGGTCTGACCAGTTGTTCCCTCGGTACAGGAAGAGAGTTAACCCATACGCCTGTTGCCTGATGAATTGCAGCTGTTATGGCTGGCGCAAGCGCAACGGAGCCTATCTCACCGATCCCCCTAGGACCAAACGCATCACCTTCTGGCAAGTCTTCAATTGCCTCAACCTCCAGATTGGTATGAATATCCTGAATGGTTGGGATCAGATACGTGTCGAGGTTGGTGGTTACATAACGGCTGTCCTGCATGACCGCATCCTCAGTCAACGTAAATCCAAGGGCCATGACACTACCGCCCTCAATCTGTCCGATATAGCCCATAGGGTTGATAACCGGTCCTGCCGCAACTACATGGCGTGTATCGAGCAACTTGGTTTCGCCGGTCAAGGTGTTCACTTCCACCTCTGCCGCTACCGCCGCATACGTATATAAATAATGCCCGCCTACCACATTGTCCGGCGTAGTTGGATAATCAAACTTTGTATCGAAAATCCATTCATCGGCTTCGCCCTGCGTCGCAAGTTCAGCATACGAAACCACAAAACCTGATGAAACTCCCTCTTTCGCCAGGTATTGAGATGCACCTAAATAACTTTCAGCAATTTGAGTACTTTCAGTCCTTCCAGCAACGATCTCAGCCACTTTAGTTCTTTCAGCCTTTTCTGGTGTTTCTACTTCTGAAGTTTCTGCAGGAAGCTGGTCTTTGCGCCATACACCACCGGGTCCTGTCACCAGTTCATCCGTCGGAATGCCCGACATTACAGACGCGGTAGCGAGAACACGGGAACGAAATGGAGTCTGCAAGCGTTGAAGAGCCATCCATGCCATCGTTGTTGAACGTGAAGCTGTGCTTGATCCGCTGTGTGGCACACGATCCGTGTCTCCAATGATGATACTGAGATCCGACGTACTGCATTGGAACAGATCACACAACATAATTTCCAGCGTTGCAATGAGCCCCTGACCAAATTCCTCGTAGCTGAACGCCACCTCAATCTTGCCTTCATTATTCAGGGACAGGCGGCCTCCCGCAGGGTCCGGAATGCCATAACCTAGCCCCGCACCATGCATGGCGATGGCTGCTCCGACTCCGCGTTTGATCCACGGTGGCAGAGCAGGATCTGCCGGGGGACTCTGATGTTTTTGCCACAGTTCGGAGCGATCCAATGCCTCCCATACTTGGGACAGTCCATCCGTAACCAGAATACGTTGATTCAGTGGTCCAGGATCATTCTTTTCCCTCATATTACGTCTACGGAACTCCCAAGGGTCCATGTTCATGATTGCTGCAAGCCGATCCATCTGGCCTTCCATGGCAAAAATCGCCTGATTCCCGCCAAATCCGCGAAACTCACCTGACAGCCCGTTATTCGTATATACAGATACACCTTCCACATCCACATTTGGAATGGCGTAGGGTCCAAGGCAATGCTCGGTACAGAAGTTCAGTACGGGTGCACCAAGTGTGGCGTACGCTCCGGTATCTGCGGTAATACGGACACGATGCGCCTGTAGGATGCCTTCTCGACTCATGCCTGTCTGCATTTCAATCTTCATCGGATGTCGTTTCAGCCCTGCACGTACGGATTCTTTGCGTGAATTATGCATTTTTACAGGACGTCCGCATCTCAAGGCCAGCAATGCACCATAAGGCTGTACGTTTAGTTCATCTTTTCCGCCAAATGAACCACCAATCGGTGAAGATACTACCCGGATATCCTCTTCAGGATAGCCAATAATGCGCGCAAGCTGCATCCGGTCTTTATAGCCATGCTGCGTTGCCGCGTATACATTCAGCCGTCCCTCTTCATCCGGGACAAACAGGCCACCTTCTGTCTCCATGTACGCATGCATCTGACGAGGCGTATAATACGTCTCTGTCACGATATGATCACAATTGGCAAAAGCTTGCTCGGCGTCTCCACGTTTGATCTCCGTGCGATGCAGCACATTCCCGGGACCATGCTCATGCAGCTCTGGTGCGCCGGGAGCCAAGGCAGCGTCTGTACTATTCAGCGGTGTGAGTTCCTCATACACTACACGGATCGCATCCAGTGCAAGGGCCGCACGTTCCGGAGAATCCGCAGCAACCGCTGCAATGGCGTCACCGACATAACGTACAATATCCTCGCAAAACACAGGCTGATCCGGGGTCGCTATGCCAAAACGATTCAGACCAGGCACATCTTTGGAGGTCAAAACCGCATAGACACCTTCCAACGCCTCAGCTTCCGAAGTATCTACAGACAATATGCGAGCATAAGGATATTCGCTTCGCAATACTCTGCCATGAATCATGTCAGGTAGCGTCATATCCGTCAGATATTGAAGCTGGCCTGTTACTTTGGGCGCCCCATCTGGCCGCAGGTGCCAGCGTTTCCCGCTCTGTTTCCGATTCAGCAGCATGATCCCTCTCCCCCTTTGCTTGATCCCATTCATTTATTCGTGAAGTGCCTCCCATAGCCCAGCACCAAGCATATTGCCTGCGGTCTGTTTGCGATATTGTTCTGTTGCAAATGCATCGCCATACGTCGTAAACTCATCAGCCACAGCAGCTGAAAGAGTCCCGGCTTGCATGACAGAAGCTTCGCTACCAAGAAGCTGTTGTTCTGACTCCAGAAGTCGCATCGCCATACCTGAGCCCCCGCCAGCCGCAATCGCAATCTTGGTCCAGCGGTTATCCGAATCAATCTCACCGTATAACGCAACCGTCACCAGCGATGCACTGAACGTCTCCCGTCGGCCCAGCTTGCGATAAAAGGAAACTGCTCGTGCAGCAGGTCTGTACTCACCTTCCACATCGAGCATAGAGGACGGTCTCATCAGAATATGAATCGAGATTAATACGTCCCCTGGATTACGGCTGCCATCCCGCCCACCCTGAAGCCAGGAAGACACACTGCGAATCTCTATTCCGTTGTCAGTCAACCAGTGCAGCTCCGCATCATATACAAGCAAAGCAGGCAACGTATCTCCTACTCCGGATACAATATTCCCGCCAATGGTTGCCACATTTCGAATGGAAGGAGCAGCAATTGCATTCACCGCTTCTTGCAGGATCGGCAGTTGATGCAGCAACACTTGTGCAGCACATTCCTTTAATCGGGTCATTGCTCCAATGACTATCTCATCTCCACGAGTAGATACACCGTTCATTTCAGGAATACGAGCCAGGCTAATCATGTGTTCAGGCGCTGGAACCAAGCCGCCCTCCCACTGGGTTCTTAGCAATGTTCCACCTGCCGTGAAACAACATATACCCTTGAGTCTACTTCTCAACGTTTGCAGTTCTTGCAGATTCTCAGGCTGCCATACCGATGGCATGGCTCCAGAACCGTATGCCGGTGTTACCATCGCTGCACCCCCTTTCTCTCTCTTCCTTGGGCAGGAAATTCAACCGTCTGATCCAGATAATTCTTCAAATCATATGAGAGTTCAGCAGCAACGTCAATTACCTTCACATCGTTTTGGATAAATGTATAAAACCTGCGTTCTATTTGTGCTTGATGCATGATGATCTATCGAAAGCTAACACGGATTCTCATTCAGCACATGTTAAAAGAAGACAAACAGGCCAACCAGACTGCTTGGCTGACCTGATCATGTTATTAAATTATACATAGTTAATAATCTTCTCCTCTTATTTAGTCTGTCTGATGCGATTCATATACATGATTCAGAATGCGTTCCAATTCCGGTTCTGTATCCGCATCCCAGAAACTAGTTTCAGACAGTGGTACATGTACACCTGAATAGTTAGCGCTACGCATGATCTTGCGTGCCCCTTCATCTCCATGTAGAGACAACAGAGGCCCGAACATATGGGAGCGAAAAGCAACAGGCGGCTTGCCTCCCTCACCATCGGTAGCTGCGACATAGTCACACAGGTTGTGGGTAGTCAGTGCTCTGGTCACCCGATTGATATCCTGTGCTTGTAATAAAGGCTGATCGCCCAGTAACATGAGAATGCCCTCCGGTTTGTACTCCATGGCCGACAACACGCCAGAATGAAGAGAATTGGCCATGCCGCAGGCATAGTCAGCACAGACCACAATTCGAAGTCTTGCTGTAGGATGATAGGCATACGCGGCAGAATCAAACCATTTTACAGGCATCCATGCCAACGAATCTTCCGGTTTGACCACACAGATCACTTGATCCAGCTCCGAATTCAGCGCAGCTTCCAGGGACCAGCCAGCCAGGGACCTCCCGTCTGGCATGACAACCGCGAGTTTATCCCGACCAAGACGACGACTCTTACCTGCTGCCAGAACTATGCCCGTCATTCGCATGTGCAACGCTCCCCTTCTGAACCTCAGAACTCAAGGAAGAGACCTTCTGTTTACATGCGATCAATTCCGCTGCAATGCTGATGGCGATCTGTTCGGGCCCATCTGCTCCGATGCTCAATCCAACAGGAGAATGCACATATTTCAACGGTGGTAAACCATCCAGCAGACGGGCTGTTCGTGTTTTGGAACCCATGATGCCAAGATACGCGTACTCACAGTCCACTAACATCTCCAACAGTTCACGTTCGCGGGGATAATTGTGACTCATTAAAATCAAATAATCTCCGTTGTGCACGTTTAACAAATGCATAATCTCACACGGGAAACCAATTACCAGTTCAGCTTCAGGGAACCTTTCCGAGGTGCATAAGGACTCTCGCCAATCGGCTACTACAACACGGAATCCTGCAGACCCGGCGAGTCTGGCAACAGGAATAACATCATTCCCGGCTCCGACGATAATCAGGCGAGGTTTAGGAGCGTACAGCGAAGTAAGTTGCTGCGGGAGGCCCCAGGGATTCGTTAAGACCGTGTTGTTAATCACTTTTACAGCATCAGTATCAGCATCAGAGATATGTTGAGAATCACCGGATAGATCGGTAGAGTGAGATCCGTTTGACGCAGCAGCTACCACTTCAGGCACAAGCGTAAGGCGAGGTTTATCGGGAGAATGTTGTGTTGATGTTGTATGTTCATGCTTGGTATTTCCACTGCTGTGTTGCACATCAACCTGCAATGGCGATCGATTATGATTCGCCACAACATCATGAGGAGGGACGAGCGAAGGACGCAAAGTTGACTTTTGCCCCGTTTCCATAGACTCAACCCGTTTCCATCCATATTGAACCCTCGTATAATCATCTTGGAACGTTCGGGTTAACGCTGTTGCAGCGCCGGATTGAAAACACTCATACATCTTCTGTAACGTATCTCGGAGTTCACCACACACAGGTTCAAGCAGCACAACAACGAGTCCGCCGCAGCCAATCGCCTCACCCCAGGACAGATCATCCTCGGGACGCATGTCGTATTCCACGAATTCCATCTGCATTGTATCCAGCACATGGCTCACCCGGGCCTGAAGATCACTCTCCAGGCATCCCGGGCTGATACTGCCAACCATTTTGCCATCCTCGGTCAACAGCATAGAGACTCCCTGCTTACGGTAAGCATGACCCTCTACCTTGATCGCTGTTGCGAGCACACAGCGCGTTTCACGGGCTGCGATTGCACACAAATCATGCATTTCCATATCGGTCTCCATCCTTTCTGGAATTGCATAAGCTTCCTTCGATCAGATACGTTTCATCAATCTCGCAATACTCTTATCCGACTCACGAAGCACAATGCCACGATCAATCGTCTGAATCTTACGATTCTTGAGCACGATACTTCCGTCAATAATAACGGTATCCACACAGCTACGTGTTGCGGAATACACTACGCGGGAATAGACATCCGTCTCATAGGATGGGTACGTGTGGAAATCATCCAGATCCAGCAGCAGCATATCTGCCTTTTTGCCCACTTCGAGACTGCCGATTTCCTTCGACATGCCGAGCACCTCTGCACCACCCATGGTAGCCATACGCAATACAGTCCGGGCATCCATCACGGTTGGACCATGAGGAATCTTCTGCATCAGCGCTGTGAGGCGCATTTCCTGAAACATATCCAGGTTGTTGTTGCATGCGGCACCATCTGCCCCAATCCCAACGGCGATCTGTCGATTCAGCAGATCCGGAATATCCGCTACCCCGGAGGAAAGCTTCATATTTGATCCAGGACAATGGGTGACTTTGACACCACGTTTGCGGATGATCTCTTTCTCTTCCTCACTCAGCCATACACAGTGGGCCAGCACCAATCTTGGGGTAGCCAGACCGATATGATCGAGGTATACGATGTTACGCATTCCGCGTTCGTGTTCTACCAGTTCGATCTCTCCACGATTCTCGGAGGCATGGGTATGGACTTTGACATGATATTTATTCGACAGGTCGCGCACCTCTACCAGCAATTCTTCGGTACACGATACAACGAAGCGTGGACAGAAAGCATACTGAATGCGACCTCCGCCAAACCCGTTCCACTTCTCCAGCAGATCCACACTCTGTTGCAGCGAAGTTGCTGTATCCTCACGCAAGGGTTCCGGAACCTCGTCCCCATGATCCATCATCACCTTGCCAGAGATGACCCGAATGCCGCTCTGTGCCATCGCCTGAAACGCCGAGTCTGTGTGATGTACCGTCTCCATATCCAGAATGGTTGTGGTTCCGCTGGAGATCAATTCGCCCAATCCGAGCATTGCCGAATAATACACGGACTCCTCATCATGCGCTGCTTCCAGCGGCCAGATACGTTGACGGAGCCAATCCATCAGTTCCAGATCATCCGCACGTCCACGGAACAAGGTCTGACACAGATGAATATGCGTCTGGATGAAACCTGGCAACAGCACTTTGCCACGAGCATCAATGAATTGGTCAGCTTGCACGTCAATGTGCGTTGCAATCTCCTTGATTTTGTTATCCTCGATCAACAGATCTCCGATAAACACTTCCTCTTCTGCATTCATCGTCACAAGCTGTGCGCCTTTCAGCAGGATCGTTCCCATGCCAATCTCCCCTATCTGTGTCTGTCTATATAGTACAACTCATACATATTTACACTTGCACTCCGATGACAGACTAATCTTCCGATCGCTGTCTGTTACCATCCAATAGCCATTCCATCACCTCTAGGGTCTGCTGCACCGCTAATCATGCCGTCCTCACGAATGACAATGCCTTGCGACTGTCCCATTATCCCGTCCCACGGCGCTCTGGCTTCAACGTTATGTCCCCACTGGGCAAGGGTTGCACATACGTCGTCATGATATCGGTTCTCCACACGCATCGTATCGCCTTCTTCGCCCCAGGTACGTCCATACACCCAACGCGGCAGGCTGATCGCTTCCTGAATGTTGAGCCCATAATCAAGCACTCCGGTAAGCACCGATAATTGTGTCTGCGGCTGGCCTTCTCCGCCCTGTGTACCCACGAGCATATAAGGTTTGCCATCTCGTGTAACAAGGCCCGGCATGAGGGTATGGAATGAGCGTTTGTTTGGTTCCAGTACATTGGCATCTCTCGGATCTAGGGAGAAAAACGCCCCCCGGTTCTGCATGATAACTCCCGTATCCCCTGGGACATAGGCTGCACCGAAGTCAAAATACAGGCTTTGGATGAATGACACGGCGTTGCCTTCACTATCAACAACCGCTGCATACGCCGTGTCCTGACCTATTGTTTTAGACAAAAACGGTTGTGCCACAGGTGGAGCAGACTGAATCTCATTCCACAATTGGTCTCCGTAATCCTTGGACAACAGAAGATCCAGCGGAATGTCCCTGAAATCCGGGTCCGTCAGATAACGATCACGATCACGAAACGCCTTTTTCACCACTTCCGCCATCAGATGATAGAATTCCGGTGAGGTACGTGCTACAGAGGACAGATCCGTATGTTCCAGCATATTTAACATCATCAGCATCGAGAATCCCTGCGAGTTGGGCGGCATCTGATGAACTTCATAGCCACGATACTCCGTGCTGACCGGTTTCACCCACTCGCCACGATGCCCTGCAAAGTCTGCTGGTGCAAGCATGCCCCCATCCTCACGAATAGCCGAAGTCAGACGATCCGCGAGTTCTCCTGTATAAAAAGTATCTCGACCTTCCATCTGAATCAGACGAATGGAGGCAGCAAGATCAGGCTGGATCAGCAGCTCGCCTTCCTGCAAAAGTGTACCCAAAGGCGCAAATACCGCTCGCAGCGGTGTATGCCCCATAATGAAATCTTCATCCCTTTCCATCCATAGGTGGAGATTCCGGGATATAGGGCATCCTTTTTCCGCATACTGCGCGGCAGGTTCAAGCAACTGCTCCCACGGTAACTTACCATACCGGGACCAGACTTCCCACCATGCATCCACCATTCCCGGAACCGTGATAGCACTAAGCACACCGCGCTGAGGGATGGCACTCATCCCCATCGCTTTGAACGTATCCGCATGAATGCCTGCGGCTGAGCGGCCACTTCCGTTATAGGCGGTAATCTCACCGCTGGCTCCGTCATGAATCAGGAAGAAGGCATCCCCTCCAAGTCCGGTCATATGCGGATATACCACACCCAGAGCTGCACTGACCGCAACAGCGGCATCATAAGCATTCCCGCCCTGCTGGAGGATGGAGCTTCCCACTGCACTCGCCAGATAATGAGGAGAGGTGACCATGACCTCTCTGGAGATTGGCATCTGGTTTAACATAAAGCACCCTCCTTCCCTGCATACACATCCAATGCGGCCTGCACTGCTTCACCGGCAGGTAGTACATGACGATGACGTAATAGAACAGCTTCCAGTGCTCCCAGCACATGAAGTACGTTCTTGCGTTGGCAGCTGAATCCCATTGTACCGATCCGCCAGATCTGCCCTTTCAACGGTCCAAATGAACTGGCAATCTCAATGCCAAAATCGTTCAGCAACATGCTGCGCACCGACTCACCATCAATCCCCTCCGGAATGGTGATACAAGTGACCACCGGAAGTTTACTGGACATATCCCCATACAATTGCAGTCCCATTCCCTGAATTCCCGCGACCAACGCACGTTCATTCACCAGATGTCTTTGGAACCTGGCCTCCAATCCTTCTTGCAGCAGAATGCGCAAACCTTCGTGAAGACCGTAGAGCATGGAGGTGGCCTCCGTATGGTGGTTCAACCGTGCTGAACTCCAGTAATCCTGCAATTGGCTCAGGTCAAAATAATTGCTGGCAATGGTGCGGCCTTCTGCCCGTGCACTGGTTGCATCTCGAAGTCCGCGTTCAACTGTTTTGCGGCTCATCAGTTTCTGTTCCACACGACTGTTGTACGTGAGAGGTGCCATCCCTGAAGGAACGGACAGGCACTTCTGCGTACCACCCATTACCGCATCCAGATGCCAGGCATCCGTCTCCACCGGAGTCCCACCAATGGTAGCCACAGCATCCACGACGAGTAAGATATCAAGGTCGCGACAGGCTTTGCCAATCTCGGCAAGGGGCTGCATCTGACCGGTGGAAGTCTCACCATGAACCATCGCAACCAGACTCGGTTTATGGGTATGGATTGCCTTGATCACCTCTTCCGGATCAAATACCGTTCCCCATTCCGTTTCGAAGAAGACGACCTCGGCACCGCAGCGTTCCGAGATTTCAACCAGCAGATGTCCGAATCGTCCGTAGATCGGGACGAGAACTTTGTCACCAGGCTGGATCAGACTGACCAAAACAGCTTCAATCCCTGAACGGGATGTACCGTCGACTGGATAACACCACTCGTTATCTGTCATATACAACTCTCGCAGCATCGCCATTGTCTCGTTCATCAAGGATGTGAATTCCGGGTCAAATTGCCCCAGGATCGGAAAAGATAATGCTCTAAGTACGCGTGGATCAACCTCAACGGGTCCCGGGGTCATAATGGTCCGCAAGGACGGAGATAACTCTTTATAGTTGGACATCTTCATTCAACTCCCGTAACCGTATTTATAGAGTAGCCGGACCAGAACCCGAAAACCGTGCATCAGGTCTGCTTCAGCTGTATATTCAAGTGGATTATGACTGATACCATCCTGACTCGGCACAAAGATCATTGCCGTTGGACAAGCCGGCTGAAAAATCTGCGAATCATGTCCCGCGCCGCTTGGCATTAACCAGTAGGACAACTGCTCCTGCTCACAGGTATCCTGAATGTCTGAGATCATCTGCGCATTCATGGGAATGGGCGTCACCGACAGATGTTCTTCCCAGTCCAGTCCAAGCTGCTGCTCAGCTGCGATACGACTAAATGCCTGGAGCATATCCTGCCAGCAGCGATCAATACTTTCCTGCCGAATATGGCGGATATCCAGCGAGAACACCGCCCGGGCTGCAACCACATTCCCAACACCCGGATTGGCCGTGATTCTCCCAACCGTGGCTACGAGCGGTTCGCCTGCATCCAATGCGATACTCCTTACCGCAGCAATCATCTCGGCTGCTCCGGCAAGTGCGTCCTTACGCCAGGACATCGGCGTCGTCCCCGCATGATTCGCTTCACCGCTCACGGTGATACTGAACCGCTTCTGACCTACAATGTCGGATACAACTCCAATCGAATGTCCAAGACGTTCCAGAACCTGACCTTGCTCAATGTGAAGCTCAATAAAGGCACCGTAATTTTTCGCGGCAGGTCTATATGCACTATCGGGTCCAAAGCCTGCATCCCGAATCGCTTGTGCAAAGGTAATCCCGTCTTGATCCTTCAGATGCTCTACATCTTCCAGAGACGTTATTCCAGTTATACTGCGTGAACCCCAATACGCAAAAGGGAAGCGGCTTCCCTCTTCCTCACATAACGATACCACTTGAAGTGTGCGCTTCGGTGCTCCGAAATGCTTCTGCAAATACTCCAAAGCAAGGACACCAGCCACCACACCGTAAGCACCATCATATTTGCCGCCATACACGACAGAATCAATATGTGAACCGGTCACAATCGGTAATGCTTCTGCACCAGTTGTTTTTTCATCAATTTCGCTCTTCAATGTGCCATACAGATTACCAGACTGGTCAAATTCGGGAGACAGCCCTTTCTCCTGCATTTTGGCTGCAAGGGCACCTTGTGCTTCACACCAAACCGAGTCATACAACAGTCGTGTGACGCCACCCTGTGCATCCGCACCATATGTCGACAGCCAGTCAAGCATGGCTTGCAGCTCCACCTGTTCTACATTGGGCAAAGGAAGAGGTGCGTTATTTGTACCGGATGACCGGTATGCTCCAGACTCCGTCATGGCGTCTCCTCCGTTCCCGCTTCGATGGGACTAGAGGAATAGGCTACAATGTGCTGTCCGACAGGCACAGGAGATAATCCGGATTCCGAGTTGTAAACACGCTGCCCACGGCAAAATACGTCTGCAATCTGACAGTTAAATGTACGTCCCACATAGGGGCTCTGTTTATGCGTATAGAGCAGATCCTCCGTATTCAGGGTTGTGCTTTTTTCCCAGTCAATCAGGACCAGATCTGCATCCTTGCCAATCGCAATCTCTCCTTTGTTCTCCAAACCAAGCCTTCTGGCAGGCTGCAGGGAGAGCACTCTTCCGAGCAACGGGAGGTCGATATTACGTCGAAGATGTCCATCCTCCAGCATGATTAGCAATGTGCTTTGCGCACCGGATATACCGCCCCAGATTTCGAAGAAGTTATCAGATTGTTTCATGGATGGCGGACATGGAGAATGGTCTGAGGCAATAACATCAATCAATCCCGAAGTCAGCGCATCCCATAACTGCTCCTGTTCGGAAGAGCTGCGAAGCGGTGGAGCACATTTCGCTACAGCACCCAATCGGATCACATCCTGATCGGTCAGCGTCAGATAATGAGGGCATGTCTCCGAAGTCACATCCTGCCCACGCCGTTTGGCGTCTGCAATTAGATCCAGGGCTTCCCGGGTACTAATATGCACAAAATGCAGCGCACATCCAGTCTGTTCACCGTATCTCAACGCGCGCGCAACCGCGACGACTTCGGCTTCCACAGGACGGGACCGGATATAATCCATCGGTTCAGTCTTTCCCTCAGCAATGCTTTTCGCACCGAGTTCGGCAACCATGCCTTCGTCCTCTGCATGAAGTGCCAGCACACGTTTTAATGTTGCAATTTCATGCATTCCGTCCAATAGCGTGTGGTCATCGGCTCTGGCAAAGATATCTTCCCCTTCTCCACCCGGCTCGGACATAAACGCCTTGAATCCGGCAGCACCCAACCCTGCCAGTGGAGCAAGATCACCACGATTGCCGGGAACCAAACCTCCCCAGAACGCATAATCAACATACGATTGGTCTGCCGCTGCTTTCATTTTCATTTCCCATGCTTCCGGCCTTGTGGTTGGCGGTACGCCGTTAAGCGGCATATCGACATAGGTCGTGATTCCCCCTGCGGCAAGGGCTGCCGAACCCGATCGGAATCCCTCCCAACTGGCGAGTCCGGGTTCATTGAAGTGTACATGAATGTCCACGACACCCGGCATCACTGTAAGCCCCTCAGCTTCTATGATGCAAGTCGCTTCACCAGCGGTCAGCCGCGTGGATAGTTCCGTTATTTTTTCACCAGTAATGCCAATATCCAGTTGTTCTACCCGATCTCTCAGCACCACCCGGGCCCCCCGGATGATGGTATCAAATGTTGTCATGTGGATGACCCTCCCCTGAATCAGAACCGGATGTGTGCATGTTCAGCTTCCCCGGTATGTACTGTAACCTCCTGGAGCAATCAATAATGGAATATGGTAATGGCTTGAGGCATCAGATACCGCAAAACGAATTGGAACAATCGTCCATAATGCCTGACCCAGCTCCTCCAACGAACGCTGTGCGTAATAACTCTCGACATGGAATTGAAGCTCATATATGGCTGACTCCAACTTGCCTCCATCCAGCAACGGTGCATCCAAACGCCCATCCGCATTGGTCACCGACTCAGCCACTTTTATCTTGCTTTCCTGTTCTCCATCCCTCTTCAGGGTATACAGCTCGATCCGAACACCCGCAGCAGGCACGCCTTTGGATGTATCCAGCACATGAGTTGTAATTCGTCCATCAGACAGCGACATTAGACGTCACCTGCTTTCCCGGAGTCACGGCCGTCTGTTCCCAGATCATCCCTTGTCATCGAAAAACCCTGGAATCCATAAGGTGGTCTCGGCTCGGTAAATACTTTTCCTTCTCCCTCTTTCACTTCCTCCAGCACTGTCTCCCATGTCCGATTATTGGACTCAAATGAAACCTCACTCAGTTGCTCAAATCGGCTTAACAACCTTCGTCCAATCTGGTAAATCAGATGTTGAATGGAAGCGGATCGACACTCATGAAATACCGCAGCTGCCAAGTCCCTAACCTGTTCCGCCGCCACATACCGTCCACGCTGATCATCCATGCCATCTCTCGGATCTTCATAACGCCAATTGATGTTCAGGAAAATAAATAACGGTCGATCCCATGTCTCTGGAAGAGTGGTATATTCATCCTGCATAAATCCGGCAAATTCACTGCCTTTGACCTTGATCAGTCTCAGATCGGCTACACCACTGAAATGGTTGCTGAGTTCAATCGAGTCTCCTGTTCGTTCCGCTTCCACGGCAGCAGTCGCACGATCATTCTGTGAATAACGAAATACGAGGGCACTCGGTCGATAACTTCCTTCTAATCCAATGGGTATATCTTCAAACGGAATCTGGTCCGCTGTCATCTGAACCTTGCTCATCTGCGGATACGTCTCCAGAAAACGCCGACTTACCAGCGCAAGAAATCCTTCCACCGTCGCTCCTGTGTAATCCGCTGCATGTTTGAGAATGAAATTTTTCATCGAATCGGTTGCGACCACCAGCGAATTATCCCCTTCTGCAAAAGAAGGCAAGAATTCATCGCCCTGCACAGCGAGCTTAATGTTCAATCCAAACAGAATATTACTGCGTCCCATGAACGGAGATTCCGGGATCGACTGTATGCCCGTCAGCGGCTTGGCGTAGGAACGATACATCCACACATCTCCTTTGCCGTAATACATGGTCCGCTGCTGCACTGCGGCTGGCTTGCTCACGAACTCATGTTCATGACCGATCTGTGCGAGCCACTGCTCCAAACGAATGCCCGCTATCTTGAATACTTCCTTCAATGCAGTCTCGAATTCTTCTTCCCTGCCTCGGCGATGACGTTGCCGCATGGATTCGAGGATGGAGCTTGCGGTATGGCCTTTAACGGCCAATATGAAAGGAAAGCCAAATTGGCTTGTATATGCTTTGTTTAATTGTTGAAGTTCGTTGTATTGCTCTTGTGAGAGTGAATCAAGTCCTGCACCAGCCTGCTCCTGAATGGAGTTGCTGCTCATGCTGATACGTGCTCCAAGATCCGGGTGATTTCGAAGCAACTGCAACTTCACCTGGTCATCCGATGCCTGAACCACGTTCTTCATTACTTTCATCATCTGTTCAAATGAATCGAAAGGTCGTGAAAGTCCGGAACGCTCAGCTACCCACGGTGATTCCTCGAATAACCCGCCAAACGTATGCACAAACTGTGTGATAGACCAGTTGTTAACAAGTTTAATTAAGTCGCTCATGTTAGAACCTCCGGTCTGTTGTGGATTATTGTTCTTCATTCTAAGTGTCGTTCAATGTCGCGACAACAATATTTACGCAATTTTGTAATATAACATAACATCAGAGTAGCGATTTGTTTGCCGTGCACGGCAAGGACAGCTTTTATTATCCTCAAACATAAAGAAACCGCACTCCATCTAGGGAATGCGGTTCTTGGGGGTCTGACCGGTAGCATTGTCATGTTGCACAATGTAAGTCTATAGTTGGACATTTTGTGGTCTTGCAGCGGCTTTATCTCGAACAAACTTACGGAAGGTGAATACCAACTTCAACTTAAGCAGATCATTTGTCTTCTTAAAGTCCATCTGCAGCAAACTGCCGACTTTCTCCATACGATAGGTAACGGTGTTCCGATGTACAAACAGCTGCTTGGCAGCTTCATTGATCAGTCCGTCATTCTCGATAAAGGACTCCAGCGTATTCATCAGTACCTGATTGGGATCACCATCCCTAGCGAGTAACGGCTCAAGTACTTTATTGCAGTAGTTCTCCATGATGTTATCCGGTACGTGTTGGAACACGTAGGCAAATTCGAGCATTTCAAATTGCAGCGCACGATCTTTCATGCCGAAGCGACGAGCCAGTTGTCGTGTATCCAGACACTCCTGGTATGCTTCACGGAGTGACTTCGGCTCATGTTTCATTTTGCTGATCCAGAAACGCGGAGCCGGTGCCCCTTTTGCTTCTTGTGCTGCCAGTACATCACCAAACCGGCTCAAGAGAAAACTTGACAGCTCCTCTCCATAATCTCGCCCTGTTGGACAGGTATAGATGGACAGAATGCCATCCTCGATCTGAAAATGCTGTGAGGCCGTAAATTGCATCAGCGGATTGTACTGCAATTCACGATGAATCTGTTTAAGCAGCTTCCCCTCTGCAAACAGAGTCGGCTCAAGAGTAATCAGCACGCACTGATAGGTTCCCTGGAACAGATGTACACCTTTGTTTTCACTCAAAGTGGTCAATTCCTGAACGGTCATTTTGTTATCCAAATACTGTGTAAGCAGTGTGCGCATCTCATCCTGCACGGTCGGATTAATGTGCTCACGATAGGTCATATCCATATAGAAAGCCAGTACATCGGCAGCCTGCAGGAACAGCTCTTCTTCTGCTCGAAGTGATAGGGCTGAATCCGTAAACACAAGCAACGACCCGTACTCTTCATCATTTTGCTTGATCGGAACGCGATGACAACTTCCCTGATTCCATTTCACTCGGTGCATGACGGATTTCCAAGGCCAGCCTTGGGTTACAGCATCCCCTGCAATGCCTTCACTACCATACAGCACATGCCCACGTGAACCAATGACGGCAAGCGGATAGTTCAGCACCGTGGCAAGTTCGGCAAACACATTCCGATGTGGCTGCTGTTGCAGTGCAAACTGCATTAATTTCTTCTGTTTCTGCACGACCTCATGCAACAATCGGTTACTGCGTTCATGCTCAGCCTTGAACAAGGCATTCATCTGGTCGGAGAAGGTGAATTGAAAGGGGAGCTCAAGGAGTGGCAACCGAAGTCGATCGGCTTCCTCAACAATACCTTGGGGAATGGACTGCCAGAAACGTCCCAACTTGATGCCCAGTCCTGCGCAGCCACGTTCGTTCAAGCGCCGCATCAAACGTAGCGCATCCGTCTCACTGTCTTTCATAATAAAAGCGGTGGTGAACAGCATTTCTCCGGATTTGATCCAATCCGCGATATCAGGAGCGTCCATGACATTAACGGATTTCATCATCCGTGAAGTCCCTTCTCCACCCGCAACCAGTTTGGCCTCTGACAACGGGTATACCTGTAAAGCCTCTTTAACCGTAAGTTGCATGGACACTACCTCCCATATATATAACACAATATAATGTCATTCTGGTTAACGAAACTGAATTTCGCATTATTTTTCTAATTAAATCCATATTCATGCGTTCAACCTTTATTTGTTGTTAAGTATTATAACATCAATTTTCTAAATAAAGCTTACACGGCAAAAAAATAAAACCTATGACCTAATTACAGCGCACTTTCCTGTAATCGGCATAGGTTTTATAAGTTACTATGATCCACATAACGTTGAAGTAATCCATTTGCACGATAACGGAGAGGGCAGAAAAAACCTGAAAAAGCGAAGCGTTCGCCTTTATCCCCGGATTTTCCCCTTTGAAAAAGGGAATCGAAAAAATCTGGGGATAACAGCGATTGGAGGGTTGTTCTGTCATCGTAGTGTCAGTGTAAATAACTTTTAGTTCAACTACGATCAGATCTCCAATGTTTCGTGATTCATCCATAATTTCATGCGGGATAATACTTCTTTGATGTTCAGTGGTTTGCTGAGATAATCCGAAGCACCTGCTGCAATACATTTCTCCCGATCCTCTTTCATCGCCTTGGCTGTCAGCGCAATAATCGGAAGCTGGGTCATGCCAAGTCGTTCACGGATCTGGCGAGTGGTCTCATAACCATCCAGTTCCGGCATCATGATATCCATCATGATGAGATCAGGCGTTACTCCTCCGCGCTCCAAAAGTTCTAGACACTCGTATCCGTTCTGCGCTGAAATAACATTCATGCCGTATTGTTCAAGAGCGTTAGCCAGCGCATATACATTTCGAATATCATCATCAACGACAAGCACTTGGCGTCCGCTGAGCAACGCTTCTTCCAGAGGTGTTAATAAAACATCAGATTGTTCGGAAGTCAATGAAGGAAGCTTATTGACCTCAGGTGTAGTGGTAGCCACCTCATTCAGGAACAATCGCGATGCATTCATAGTCTCAGGTTCATCTCTTCGCAGTGGCAGGAATAGCGTAAACACACTGCCATGTCCTTCGCGACTTGTTGCAGAGATTGAACCCCCCAGCAGAGTCGCAAGCGATTGAGAGATCGACAGCCCAAGTCCCGTTCCACCATATTTACGTGCCGTAGCCCCATCCGCCTGTTTGAATGCATCAAAGATCAGTAGAAGTTTGTTATCCGCAATGCCAATCCCTGTATCACTGACGGAGAAAGCAATCACGTCGGTCTCTTGGTCTTTGGCTACCGGATGAGTTAGACTCATGCTGGAGATCGTTAAGGCAACTTCCCCCTCACTGGTGAACTTGAATGCGTTGGAGAGCAGATTTCGAAGAATTTGGTGCAATCTCATCTCATCTGTCACGATTGTTTCCGGCAAAGGACTTTGGAGTTGAATTCGGAAATCTATTTTTTTCTGCTCCGCTGTTTTCAGGAAATACTGATTCATGACCTCAGGCAGACTCCCTAGATAAACATCATCGAAATCCACTTCCATCTGCCCGGCCTCTACCTTGGATAGATCCAGAATATCATTGATCAGATTCAGCAGGTCCTTGCCCGACTTGTGAATGACCGTAGCATAGTTCTGTTCTTCACTATTCAAGTGTTGGTTTTTATTCTCAGACAATATTTCGGATAAAATCAACATGCTGTTGAGCGGTGTCCGCAGTTCATGGGACATGTTCGCCAAGAATTCGGATTTGTACCCCGAGCTTGTTCGTAACTGATCAGCCACAACCGAGAGTTCATTGGCTGAGGTCTCTGCAGCATTCTTCTGTATTTCCAGGCGATCATTAAGCATATGAAGCTCTTCGGTCTGCATTTGCAGTTCCTCCGTCTGAGACAACATCTCTTCGGTCTGAGCCTGAAGTTTCTCCGATTGTGCCTGTAATTCTTCATTCAGAACTTGTGACTCATCATATAATTGCTGTAATTCCATGCGAGTGACGGTCGAGTGTAGTGAAACACCAAAAATATCCGTCAGTTCTTGCATCAGCTTCATATCATTCTCTTGCAATGGCTTCATTGAAGCAAGCTCGATTACCGCAATCGTTCTGCCTTCGAACAAGACCGGTACTACAGTAAGTGATGTGGCAGATGTATACCCGAGACCCGAAGAGATTCGGATATAGTTCTGCGGCAGATCATTCATGCGTAGAACTCGCTTCTCCACAGCACTTTGACCCACAAGCCCTTCACCCGGGGCAAGCGACACTTTACCGAGCGAACGTTCTTTCTCTCCATCCCCAGCATATGCAGCCACGCGCAGCAGTCGATTGTCTTTCCAGTAATATAAGACGCTATAGGGAATTTCAAACAACATGGCTAGCTCATTCAGGAACAAGCGGGACAATCCCTCCAGATTGGTTGGGTTCTGTAAGAGTGTGGCAATCCCTGTGATCTGGTCCTTGACCCGATTCTGTTCTTGTACTTCATCCAGTAATTTGTTGGTTTCGTGGCCCAGGTCTCCCACTTCATCATGTGTGCGCGCCTGAATTCGCTGCTTCAGGTTTCCACCTTTAGAAATATCGCTGATCGTTTGCATAACATCTCGTAACGTTTTGACAATATTGCCTGAAATTACGAACGCAGCGGTGATCGATAATGCTGCAATTATTCCCCATAACGTATACATAATCGTCAGTAGAGTGGAACTTCTTCTGGCAAGATCGCTTACTCTTGCTTCCGTCAGAGCAATTTCTGTGTTACGGAAGGTCGTAAGCTGAGATCTCAAGAGATCAATTTCCGTTTTACCCGGGTCAGATTGGAAGAACGCAATAACCTCGGCTTGATCACCTTGCTTTTTTAAGTTCACAGACGGTTCCCCAGCGATTTCAATCCAGCGTGTAATATGTGCTTTGATATTCTCCAGACTCTGCTGCTGTGAAGGGTTATCACTAATGAGAGCATTCAGCTGATCATAGTTGGAACTCCACTGGGATATGCCTTGGGAATAAGGCTCCAGGTAACTTTCGTTGCCTGTAATCATGAATCCACGCTGTCCTGTCTCCATGTTCAAGACATTTTTTTCAATCGCGTTGGTCAGATTATGTACTTCCAGATCATGATGGGAGATAAAATCATTTTCCTTCTGTAACACATTAATTTGGGCTGTAAGCACTAGCAGAACAGCTCCAAACAAAAGCACAACCACAAGATAGCCCAATAAAATTTTGGAGCGTATCGTGAATCTTCTCGTTTTTGACAACGCGGAAACCTCCAAATATATACGAATCCAATAATTAAATTAAAACTGGTGCATATGTAGTTTATATGTATACGTATAGCCTGACAAGCTTTAAGTTCATCGATTTGCATTAGAAAAACGACCTGCTTGTGCAGGTCGTCCTCTTCAGTGATCTATATTGCTCATTTGGGCTGATTTTAGGCCTTTGGAGCAATCATTTTGGCCGGATCGACATATTGATCAAATTGCTCTTCGGTAAGCAGGCCCGTTTGTAACGTCGCCTGTTTCAAAGACAAGCCTTCTTTATGCGCAAGCTTCGCAATTTTGGCTGCATTCTCATAACCAATGTGCGGATTAAGCGCTGTAACCAGCATGAGTGAATTATTCAGATTATGTTCAATCTGATCCAAGTTAGGCTCGATGCCTACAGCACACTTGTCATTAAACGCAATAATGGAGTCCGCCAGGAGTTGCACGGATTGCAAGAAGTTATAGATGATAACCGGTTTGAATACATTCAGTTCAAAATTACCCTGACTTGCCGCGAAACCAATCGCTGCATCATTACCCATGACCTGCGTAACCACCATAGTAATGGCCTCGCTCTGAGTTGGGTTGACTTTACCCGGCATAATGGAGCTGCCTGGCTCATTCTCCGGAATACGGATCTCGCCCAATCCACTACGAGGACCACTAGCTAACCAGCGAACATCATTGGCAATTTTCATCAAATCAGCTGCAAGCGCTTTAACCGCACCGTGCGCATACACAACTTCATCATGACTTGTAAGTGCGTGGAATTTGTTTGGTGCAGATACAAAATCTTTCCCCGTATGTTTGCCAATCTCCTTGGCAGTGAAGTCCCCAAAGTCCGGATGCGCATTAATGCCCGTTCCTACAGCTGTACCGCCAATCGCAAGTTCCTTCAGATACTGTACACTTTCACGGATCATGCGCTCACTCTTGCCCAGCATGGCTTCCCAACCACTGATCTCCTGACCAAGTGTAATTGGTGTTGCATCCTGGAGGTGGGTACGTCCGATCTTGATAATATCCTTGAATGCCTCCGACTTGTCTGCTAAAGTGGCTTTTAATACCGCAATGGCCGGTAAGAGTTGATCCTCAACAGCCAAAACACCTGCGACATGCAGAGCCGTTGGGAATGTATCGTTGGAGCTCTGGGACATATTCACGTCATCATTTGGATGCAGACGCTCTTCCTTGCCCTTTTGCTCAAGCAGTTGGTTCCCCAGATTCGCAATCACTTCGTTCACGTTCATATTGGATTGTGTTCCGCTACCAGTCTGCCACACTACCAATGGGAAATGGTCATCAATTCGGCCTGCAATAATCTCGTCTGCTGCATAAGCAATAGCATCGGACTTAGCCGCAGATAATTTACCTAATTTATGGTTACTGGCCGCAGCACTTTTTTTCAAAATGGCAAGGGCACGGATAACTTCCATCGGCATATGTTCACTGCCAATCGGGAAGTTTTCCTTACTGCGCTGCGTCTGAGCTCCCCACAGCCTGTCGGCTGGTACTTTCATTTCGCCTAACGTATCTCTCTCAATGCGGTATTCCACTTGCTTGTCCTCCTCCAAAAAGATGGTTTGGGTCTCTACAAAGCTTGTGTATCTCGTCATATTATACATGATTTGCGAGCAGGTTTTCACCTTTTCGACAAAATTGTAAGCGTAGCGCAAAATGAGGTGAATTATTTTTGTGACGCAATTGGATACAATCGGCTGCTCTGTTCGAATAGTTCACCTGGTTCCAGACCGATCAATCCGATTTCTTCTGCAGGTATGCCTTCAACATTAGGAGCGTTAACCAAGTTCATCTGTGGTTCAGGACAGAAGAATTCGCCACCCATGTTATTGTTCCAGATCATCCAGTGCTTGTAAGAGGTGCCCACATCGTATACCAGTTTGTCTCCAGTACGGTGATCCGTAAGTTCCATATAGTTACGTCCATTCTGCGGCTCCGCAGTGTAATGATTATCCATGGCAGCAAAGAACGGACTAACCCCGTCTTTTTTCAATTGTTCTTCCTCAGGTGTAAGCGGTTGAAATTGTCCGGTTGGCAGAGAACGCTCATTCAATTCACGACGTTGTCCAATCGTAACTTTGGCCGTGTAATCCGAGGCCTGACTGTCCGGTGCAAAAGGTACAGCAATCGCCGTGTGGAATGCAAACAAATTCGGCATATATTCAGTCCCGTTGTTGCGGACGATCAATTGTTGCTGAAGTCCTTGGCTACTCAAAGAGTAACGAAGTGTCACCGTGAACGTAAACGGCAGGTACTGATGGAATGTATGCCCTTCTTTCACGTCCTGGCTAAGCAACACATAACTCTCCAACTGATCAGAACCGTATCCCTCGACCTTCCACTCGGCATCATGCAAAAATCCATGCAAATGGTTACCTGTAGCCGGTTCGTTCACAGGCAACTGATAAACTTTACCATTCCAGGGGAAACGTCCATCCTCATAACGGTTCGGTGGAGAAAGAATCGGAATTCCATAAACCGCAGGTGCTGCCATAAACTCATCCATCTGATCCTGATTCGGCTCTCTCAAGTAACGGAAACCCTTTTCTGTATCACGGAAAGCAACGAGGTTGGCACCCACGCTTGGAATAACTGCCGCTTCAAACTGATTGAAACGAAGCCAAACGGCCGGTATCCCTCCAAATTGTTCTTCAAATGCTGCATTTTGCTGTGTCATCGTTATATGTACCTCCTGCATACTAAGGTTATATTATACGGCTCGACTATATCATGCCCGAGCACAAAATACCAATCTATGATAGAGAACAAATTCATAATAGAAAGACAAAAAAGACAGGAAAAAGACAGCTGCAATACGTTACGGCTGTCTCTGCTGTCTTTCATAGGATGGTTCAATTAATCCACATATTTACCATGATCCGGCACAGTGCTCTCTTCAAAGTCCAGATCAAGCCGCTTCAAGGATTCACTCAGCATATCTCCGCTCAAGGCATGCCCATGCCCGGTAATCGCAAGTTTCGGCTCCAGATGCCTTATATGCTGGACAGATTGATGAGCAGCCTGCCAATCGGTTGTGAAATAGGAAGGTGGGCCATGCAACTGTTTGTCCTGAAGCAATACACTCCACAGCGACTCTTGCTTCACTGTGATGATCGCGTCTCCCGCAATTAACAAACGGTCTGCTTCTCGAAAGAGCGACACATGTCCAGGCGTATGACCCGGCGTGTGCACCCACTCCCATCCTGATACGCCTGGAACGGAATGATCTTTGGGTAGACTGAATATCCGATCATCCAGATTGATCGCCTCATTGGGATATGCGAATGACAACCTGGACATTAAACCTCCACCTACAGAAGGGTCCGCTGGCGGGTAATCTTTTAATCCTGTTAAATACGGAATTTCAAGCGGATGAGCATACACTGGCACACCCCAGAATTGTTCCAGCTCAATAACGGTTCCTACATGGTCGAAGTGACCATGCGTCAATATGATCGCAGACGGCGGACCTTGAAATCGTTCTGTTGCAACCTGAACAATATGATCTGTGAACCTCGCCATTCCGGTGTCCACGAGGACCCAGTTCCTGCTTCCTGGCTCTCCGATGAACACGACATTAACGAATAGTGTACGTAGACTGAGAATATCGGGCGCGACTTCTTCAAGTCCCGTTAACCCTTCTGTAATCAGATTGTCAGATGCCATTCACGGTTACCTCCCATTAGGCGGATTGTCTCTCTGGTTCCATTCATCTCGTAGACTTCCCTTTTCTGGATCATCTATTCAACATTTCCAATAAAATAGACGGTATACACCCTGTTTCGGGCATACACCGTCTAGTATAGTCATCGACACAACACAATAGAACAAGAACATCTCGGCCAGTTAAGCCGGAAATGCCTCCAAAGCAGCATCGAGCAATTGATTGTACAGATCGTCATCATTTTCAAGCAACTCGTCCATACGCAGTAACTCTTCTTCATCACCGGATTGCTCCGTGAAATGCAAGCTATAGTCCCAGTCTTTTCCGTTCTTGCTCATGAAGGTAATCTCATATACTGACTTTTCGCCTTCTGTGCGGTAAACGGTATTTCCCACGTATCCTTTTTCACCTTCACGGCGCATTTCAGCACTTATAATTTCAATATTCACAATCATTCTCTCCTTTAATCTTTCATCTACAGTCGGTCTCCAACATTTCTGGTAAACCTAGTTTGGTAATTATTATTGGTTAATTGTACAATATATAACGTAGCAACGTATACCTTATTCAATGAAGGAACCATTCTGAGTCCTTACATAGTTGTAATGAGGACTATAATAGCCAACAAGCTACGATATTATTATCACATTGGAGGAAAAAATAGCATGAATACTTTTGAAACGAATCTGCAGCAATATGCTGAACTGGCTGTTCAAGTCGGTGTCAATGTCCATCCTGGGCAAACACTCGTGGTTAACGCTCCAATCTCGGCAGCACATTTTGTACGACTGATTGTCAAAGCAGCTTACGGTAAAGGTGCGAAATTGGTCAAAGTAAACTGGAGCGATGAAACCGTTACACGTCTTCATTACGATCTTGCACCTGATGAAGCCTTCTCCATTGAACCGAAATGGTTTGCAGCTGAAATGACTGAACTCGTTGAAGAAGGTGCCGCTATTCTGCACGTCATCGCTGAAAATCCGGATCTGCTGAACGGTGTAGCGCAGGAACGCATTATTACCAGCCAAAAAGTGCGCGGCAAAGCGCTCGAAAAATATCGTTCTTATCAGATGGCTGACAAATTCAGCTGGTCTATCGTGGCCGTCCCTTCTCCGGAATGGGCAGCTAAAGTGTTCCCGGATCTGCCAGAAGCACAACAAGTGGATCGCCTGTGGGACGTCATTTTCAAAACAGTACGGATCGGTGAACAGGATGCTGTTGCCGAATGGAAAACCCATTTGCAAAACCTGGATTCCCGCGCTGATCTGCTGAACAACAAGAAATACAAGAAGCTTCACTATACAGCTCCAGGCACAGATCTGACCATCGAACTTCCAGAAGGCCATATCTGGGTATCCGGTGGAAGTGTGAATGAGCAAGGACATGTCTTTATTGCCAATATGCCTACCGAAGAAGTATTCACGGCTCCGCTGAAAACGGGTGTTAACGGTACAGTGCGCAGCACGAAACCACTGAGCTACGGTGGCAACCTGATTGACGGATTTTCCCTTACTTTTGAGAACGGTCGAATCGTAGATTACACCGCTGAACAAGGACAGGATGCACTCAAAAACCTGATCGAAATGGATGAAGGTGCACACTATCTGGGTGAAGTAGCCCTCGTTCCACATCAGTCCCCAATTTCCGATACCAATATTTTGTTCTACAATACCTTGTTTGATGAAAATGCCTCCAACCATTTGGCGATTGGTAATGCCTATGCCTTCTGTCTGGAAGGTGGTAAAACGATGTCCAAAGAAGAGCTGATTGAACGTGGCATGAACTCCAGCCTCACTCATGTAGACTTCATGATTGGATCCGGAGAAATGAACATTCACGGCGTGACCTCCGAAGGTGCGGAAGAGCCGATCTTCCTGCAAGGAAACTGGGCATTTTAATCCTGTTTGATGTGATTTAGGAGAGAGGAGATTACTCCTCTCTTTTCCTGCGTTAACAGGTCAAAAATTCAACAATTGGAGGGAACTCATATGTTAAGTTTTGAACAAAAACTGGATCGTTACGCTGAACTTGCTGTAAAAGTAGGTGCTAATGTACAACCAGGGCAAGTATTTCTTATCAGTGCGATGATTGATACCGCTGAATTCGTACGTTTGCTGGTCCGCAAGGGATATGAAGCTGGCGCCAAGCAGGTCATTGTAAAATACGGAGATGAAACCGTTAATCGATTGCGGTTTGAGATGGCCCCTGAGGAATCCTTCCAAGAGCCGCCGAAATGGCATGCAGCGGAGCTTGAAGAACTGGCGGCCAATAATGCAGCCTTTCTGACCGTATTGTCATCCAGCCCAGACCTAATGAAAGGTATTGACCCGGAGCGGATTTCCACCCATCAGCGTACATATGGTCAGGCGATGGCCAAGTACCGTCAGTATCAACAGGCGGATAAAATGAGCTGGACGGGTGTGGCATGTCCTTCGCCCGATTGGGCAGCCAAAGTATTCCCGGATCTCCCGGCAGCTGAGCAGGTTAGCCAGTTGTGGGAAGCCATTTTTGCTGCGGTGAGAGCCGATCTGGAGGACCCTGTAGCGGCTTGGGAACAGCATATTGAACGACTGGAGACCAAAGCCGTTGCCCTGAACAACAAGAAGTATCAAGCATTACATTTCCTCTCCCCAGGGACGGATCTTACTGTCGAGCTTCCAGAAGGTCATATCTGGGCGCAGGCAGGTAGCGTGAATGAGCAAGGCACCCCTTTTGTCGCGAATATCCCGACAGAGGAAGTATTCACCGCTCCAGCCAAACATGGCGTTAATGGCAAAGTGTCCAGCACCAAACCACTCAGCTATGGCGGCAGTATCATTGATCATTTTTCGCTCACATTTGAGAACGGACGTATCATTGATTTTCATGCTGAAGAAGGTCAGGATACGCTGGAAAGACTCATTTCCATGGATGAAGGATCTCATTACCTCGGCGAAGTCGCTTTGGTTCCCTTCCATTCACCGATCTCTGAGAGTGGCATCCTGTATTACACTACATTATATGATGAAAATGCGTCTTGCCATCTTGCGATTGGCAGTTCCTATGCATTCAATATTGAAGGTGGCAAATCGATGTCTCCTGAAGAGCTTGCAGCCCGTGGCATGAACACCAGCATCACCCATGTGGACTTCATGATGGGCTCACCCGAGACGGACATCTACGGTATCACGGCAAACGGCGAACGTGAAGCCATCTTCCTTAAGGGAGACTGGGCATTCTAACTGATTACGGAGAGTTATCTCCCTTAATGTATTTTCTCTGAATAGTCGAAAAGGCTGTCTTGCAACCATGTTTTCATGGTTGGCGAGACGGCCTTTTATTAATCTTAAGCAAACTTTACCGCATGTTATACACACTTCTCTCATCTGGTTTTTCCCTGACCAACATCCCATTGTATCGTTTCCATATTATGTTGTAAAATGTAATGATACCAATGTTTGTGGATTGTTCACCAGAAAGGAGAACATCATGGCCAATCGGCTCCAGTTATTACTAGCCTCAGATTTCCATAATTTAGGCTCTGCACTTCAAGAAGAAGTGTATTATGAATATTATAATATGGTACATGGTCTTATCGTTTATATCATCAAGGAGCGTGCTGCAGCAGAAGATATTATTCAGGAAGCTTTTATCAAAATTATTAAAAACAAACCCATCTTTGAAGACGAGGTCAAACTGAAAGCCTGGCTCAAGGTCGTCACACGGAACACAGCTATTAATTATCTGAGAAAAAATAAAAATAACCGTAACCAATTGGATACGGATAGTGTTTTTATAGATATGGAGACGATGAATCAGACGGCAGCTTCCGTGGAAAGCATGGTAGAAACGCAGATGATGGAAGAGTCCATTGAATATTATCTCAGACAGCTCAAACCGGAATATCGTGTATTGGTGGAGTTACGGTGGAAAAAAGGTCTCTCCTACCGAGAGATGGCCGAACTGCTGGATACCTCCGAAGACATTGTGAAGCAACGCTTGTTCAGAGCCCGTGGCAGTATCAAGAAGAAATTACATAAGGAATGGGGTGGGAGTATTGAGCAAAGGCAAGTCCGATAAAAACGTGGAGCAATTCGATTCAGAGCTGGAAGACGAATATTTCGACGCTGCGTTTGACCTGGCTTTTGATGAAGCTTTCCATCAGGCCGTCTCTGCCCCTACCGCCTCCCATACCGAATCCATGCAGCAATCCTGGCAGAAGGTACAAAGGGAAATTAACAGAATCGGTTTACGTAAAAAAAGAATACGTACCTTACGACTTTCAATTGTCGTAGCTGCGTCCGTGACCATCGGGGCCGTTATTTTCAGCCTGCCGTCCGGTACGCAAGCGGTATCCCCTTTTGTACAATCCATCAAGGATTGGGGTAATGGCATGAAATCCATTATCATTGAGGATCGTACGACCCGACTGGGGGCTGATCCGTCAACGGCCAAAACGCCTCCACCACCAGAAACCAGCTTGGACGACATTCTTAAAGTACAAGAAGAAGAAGCTCTTAATACACCTTCGTATGAGTTATCGAGCCATCTGTTTCGTCCAGTACTTGTTACGGAAGAGATCGCACGCGAAGGGTTCATGGGTGACTTTCTGTTATCCAATGCCATTCCCGAGAGATTCAACAAGGTCAAATTCGAACTTGTGCTTGATACTGAAAACCCTGTGAATCCAGACGATTATTATGAGTCCACACAAATGAGAGTTCAATATACCAGTGAAGGCAAGAGCATAGAGGATGAGATCATCCAGTTTGATTATGTCTATGTCATGCCTGGGGAGAAAATTGAAGGGGCCATGCTTCGTGATATGAGCACCGTAAAACTTGCGGATGGCTCGGAAGCATTGATGTATATCGGCCCACCCTATAACTCCTTTCAGTGGATGATGGGTTCCAACAATATGAGTCTGTTTGGCACCCTTTCGGAAGAAGAAATGACTGCTATTGCCAACGATTTTCAAGAGCAGAAGTTTCCCGGCAGCACCCGTCGATAAGATCAGAATAATACGGTGCCAGAGACATGTTTGCTTGTTTCCGTGGTACTTCCATCATACGCTGTATGAATACTGGTAACGCGATAATAATATCCTGGCATAACGGTCCAATCCGATGCGGCATTCAATAAGTTTGTATTCGTTGCATTGTTGGAACTCGTTTTAAAAGTTACCCATGCTGTTCCTGTCCAGCGCTCAAGTCGATAATCTACGGAAAGTGTCTTCATTGCTGTATATGTCATGGTCTTGGTATTGACGATAGCCGATAGTCCACCCCCAGGAATGACTGCACCGACCGCTTGATAGATATGTCCAAGTTCTCGAGTGTTAACAAGCGAATGGATGGATGGTTCCGGCGGCGGTGGGGGTGTAAGGGCACTAGAGGACACGTTGATCATCGGGCTTGCAACGGCTGGTTCGGACGTAGGTATAGCCAGGATTGTAGGCACCATTAACAAGGCAACAAGGGTTATTTTCAGTATAGATGCTGCACTCTTCGTTTTCATTTTCCGCATATTGATCCATCCTCCGCTTCCATACTTGATTTTGTGTAAGGGTATAAACGGACGGATCGGGTGACAGGTTTCAAAAAAAATTAGACGCTCCGATGTTTCTGTCGGCAGCGTCTCTTATCCTAGCATGCATCTCTAGCATGGTTGGAACCTAAATTATTCCAGCCCGTATGTATTGGGTAATGGATACACGAAACCATATTAACCAACCAGATTTGCAAATGAGGTGTAAAACTTGAGTAAATTTCAATCCAAATCCAGAAGGCATCGTCACAGCTCCAATCCGAATGAACTACATATCGAAGTTTCCGGCTCGTTCAAACGTTGGCTTGTTATCTTGGTGAGTGCGCTTACCGCAGGGACCTTAATATATTTCTTGGCTACAGCTCGGGAAAGCTGGATAAGCATGGGGATTGACCGCTATGTATTGCCCTTTATGATCTGGGGACTTGTACTGTCCCCCATCCTTGCTTTTCTTTTCCTCAAGCAGAGCGGACGAACCCTTTACCATGTCAAATTTTTACGAGTTTTCGGGATTGCTTTCTGCCTTCTGCCTCTGGTACTTCTGTTTTATGTGTTACCCGTAACACTTGGCATGGTGAATGATCACCTGACCCAGTTTAAGCAAAATCCCGTGTTATCCACCACTAAGGTGGGGGACTACAATTCTCACGAGGTTACTTTTGTTGATACGCCTATGTACGCCATCATCACCATTAAGACACCGACAACAACCCAATCCACTCGAAAAAAGCTGAATATCCAGCATGATCTGGCTCCGGGAGAGAATGTTTACGTCACTTATAAGCGAATTTCTATCGAGAATAGCTTGGTCACGGAGAACCGTTATGCCGATATTGTCATTCATGCACCCAAAGAATCATGAACATGCAAAGAAGCTGTACGATGACCATTACGTCACCATACAGCTTCATCTGTTACAATTTCGATCTGGCTACGCGCCTTCTTCTTCAACCAATAGTTCCAGCTTAATTACATTTACTCGGGAAATCCGTTTATGCTCTGTCTCTTGAATGACAAATACATAACCCCCATACTCAACCGATTGACCGACCTCAGGTGGAATAGCGTCTACTCTGGAGTATAACCAGCCCCCGATGGTATCGTAATCGGCACGATCCATCTCCAGTCCGAATCGTTCGCTGACTTCTTCAATCAGCATCAATCCATCAATGGAGTATTCCATCTCATCCACTTGCTCAATGACAGGACGCTCATGGTCGAATTCATCCTGAATCTCGCCTACGATCTCTTCCATGATATCTTCAAGTGTGACAAGCCCGGAGGTTCCGCCGTATTCATCAATCAGAATCGCAATCTGTGTTTTGCTACGCTGCATACGCTTGAGCAGATCACTGATCAGCGTAGTATCTGGCACAGCCAGGATGGGCCGGATCACGGAGATGGTATCCGTGAGTTGGGATCGCATCAGATCCTTGATGTGAATAAAGCCAATAATATGATCCTTGTCTCCGTTATATACCGGATACCTTGTTCGCATACTTTCACTGGCAATCTCCAGATTTTCCAGCATGGACTCATTGGCGTTCAGACAGATCATTTCCGTCCGCGGAATCATAATTTCACGGGCGGTTGTATCCGTAAAATCAAATATATTATCAACAAGTGCTAATTCAGTGTTATCAATTAAACCGCTCTTATTGCTTTCTTTCATCAGAATGCGTATTTCATCTTCGCTATGTGCCGAGTCCATCTCCGAAGCTGGTGCCATTCGGAACAGTCTCAACAAGCCGTTAGCCATACCGTTCAGTGCCCATATGAATGGATACATTAACTTGTAGAAGAACGTCAGCAAAGCCGCAGACCACAATGTGATCGTCTCAGACTTTCGAATCGCCATCGTTTTGGGAGCAAGTTCTCCCAGTACAATGTGCAAGATCGTAATAATCACAAATGCAATGGCAATAGAGATTCCATGAACGTAGACTGGTCCCAGTCCAAATGCGGTAAACATGGGCTCTAACAGATGTGCAATTGCCGGTTCTCCCAGCCACCCGAGTCCCAGTGAAGCCAAAGTTATACCTAGTTGGCAAGCTGACAGATATGCATCCAGATTACGTACGATATTGGAAGCATAGATGGCATTTTTGTTGCCTGTTTCCACCAAAGCCTCAATCCGGCTTCCACGAACTTTCACCATCGCAAATTCCGCCGACACAAAGAAACCATTCATTAATACAAGTAAACCAATGATTACTAAATTTAAAATACTCGGTAAGGGGTCACTCAAATTTTCATCCTATTTGCCGTCATTCTTCGGCAAATAGGTCCACCTCCTTCGAAAATGTAGGATATTTGCCATTCTGCCGCTCATATGCAATTTCAACTTCCCAATGCTTCCACCTCCACCTTGTTCTGTCGAGTAACAAAGATATGCTTCTTTTATTATATAATTCTACACTACACAGTCAATCCGTGTCCTATGACAACGAAATGGCACAAACGCCTTTTTTCTTTAACAAAAGTCTCGATTACGCTGTTTTTTAACATTTCACAAACATAATCTAACCAAACCAAAGAGAGTATCCTCGCTTATGCTTCCGCATGACTGGATACTCTCTTTTTGCAATACTGTTATTTTCTTAAATTCTATCCGCTAATTACGATGTCGACTCAATCTCCACTACCGTCTCAGAAGCGGGGTTCCAGCGCCACTTGGCTTGTTTCCCGCTTGCGTTATGCAATCCGCCGATCCAGAATTCATCCTGCTTCAGCAGTGCCCAATCGACTTCTCCATTCAATACCTGAATTCCGAGTTCCGTTAGTGACAGGACTACGTCACGGAATTTTCCATCATGCTGCTTGAAATTAGGGAAAGTCGTTGCATCGCTCATCTGAAGAAGGGCATGAGGTCCTTCTGTCATCCGCCTCAGATGGGCCCAGTATTCAAGATCACCCATCCCGAGAATATGCAGCTTGTCCCCTACCTCGCGAAATAATGGATACGGATGCTCCACACCCGCTCTAATGGTCTCCAGTGTTGTCTGCTCAATGAGCCCCAGACCATTCGATACAGATGGCAGACGGGACAAATGTGCCTTAAAGGCAGCTTCCGCAAAGGGTAGCGCAGAAGTGTCTGCCTGCAAGTAATCCAGATGATGCCGGAAATCAGTCGACGTATAGGCTTCCCAGAACTGTGCACCGGCTTGTAACTCGTTTCTCTCAATCACATGCCAACTACCGGACAGACGTTCAATCTGTGTGGAGGTAAGCTGTCCCAGTCCTCTAAAGTGCTCAATCTCTGGATACGAGTCAATGCACAGCAGATTCAGTTTCGTATTCTGGAGCGCTTGTCCTTTGAAATAATGCAATAGATACGATAACATCGTCTGATCATAGAGATCGTATTCGAACCATAAGACAATTTCCTTGTATTGTTGAAACGAATGCAACTTGTGTTCAAGTTCCTCAATCTTCAAGTATTCCGCCTGTGGAATGCCCAACTGCTGCTCTAACACGGATGCACGATTCTTCCGCTCCTTTGTATATCCCATCTCTTTGGCTACCGGGCCGTACGTATACAACTCTCTCCATACCAGGATGTCTCCCTGAATTCCACTCTCTCTTAAATGATTGGCAGCGTGATCCCCATTCATAATGTGTAACAATCCTTTTCCCCCTTCATACAAGTCACTGAATACAGAGACCAGATCCCTTACTGGCATAGAGCGCTTGAGTTTGGATCGGGCATCGAACAGTCTTTTCTTTAATGCAGGTACCTTCACCCCGAGGAAATCCGATATTTCCTTGAGCGAGTATCCTTCCAAATAAAACAGTTCAACAGCAATCCGCATCGATGATGGCAGTATTGCAATGGAATCACGAAGCGTACGATGCATTTCATTTTGCACCGCTTGTTTTTCCGGATTATGCCCCTGATCCTCTTCATGGAATACATGCTCCAGCTCCTGAACTGGTATCATGGTATGTTGCTTGCGTCTTAGCCAGCGATAACACTGCCTCTCCACGATCACCTTGAACCACCCGGGAAAAGCCTCAGGAGCTTCCAGCTTGGACAGATTCCCAAAGGCTTCAGTAAATGCCTCCTGTACGACATCTTCAGCCCAAAATGTATCTCCTAAACGATTGTAGGCAACAGCAAGAGCCATCCCGCGATATTGAGACATCAGTTGTGCGTAAGCTTCGGTTTCGCCCTTCATCGCTCCTTCAATCCATGAATTCAATGCTATGGACTCCCTTCATATAAGCATGCTGCTTGTTCTATTCATGTATAAGTGCCATGTTATCACCAAAAGGTTACGTATAACTCTAAACCTATAGTAACCTTCATATATATGTTTATGTAAAAAGCTGTCCTGTCTGCGGATTACCTCCACATTCAGGACAGCGAAGTAAATCAGTATGTGTTAGACATGTGACATGTCAGTTATCAATCAACATGATGAGGTGAAAATGATTATCTGCTTGGAGCTTGCGGGTAATTGCCTACCACGCCCGGATATTGATACAACAACGGCTCATCAAATGTAGCATAGTCGAAGTTGACCATCAACAGCATGATTCGTCTTCCTGTCTTCGGGTCACTTATGATAATATGGTCACGGCCCGCTGCTTCAATGATACCTTGGAAAATACGAGCGTTCCATTCTTTGTTGCCTTCGTAAGTCATATAGAATGTACCGAATTTACCAAGATTCAGACGTAAAATATTCTCAATGTATGATTGCTCGAACTGTGGAGCCGTTGTTGTAATCACTGCACCGGTTGGTGTCATTGGGCTTCCACTGGATACGAGTGGGGGTACACTTGTGGAGCTTGGTGATACCATCCCTGGCATTGGTGACATGGCAGGCATTCCGTTACCAATTTTGTAAGACGTACCTTGAACCTGAGAATTGGCTTGTTGACCCAACACAGAATTCGCTTGCTGACCCAGTGTTTGAGTCGTTGGTTGATAAGGTTGATTAATCATAGTGATTCCTCCCAAAATTTAATATACTTCCGGACAGTCTTCGCCTGAAGGACTGAAGAAACAATGCGCTTTGAAACGTCCTGTATTTTGCTGGTCATACCACGTTGCCGGACACTCGGCCACAGGTCGGAAGAACCACAATGAATTGCTGGCAGGCCAGAAGCGCTCTCCATTGATCACCCGTTGTGCTAGACGAATCTCGGACTGTCTTGCCCGTTGGTAAAAGTACCCCTTCTGTGTTGACTCGTAGCCTCCTGGATTCTGGAATACCATACGATTGATATCGCGAATATCCTTAAAGTCCAGACAATCCACCAGCACCCGGTTCACACTTACATTGCCCACAAGCAACATACCCTGTTCGCCGTCACCTTCAGCCTCTGCCCTCATGAGCCTAGCCAGCAGCTTGACGTCCTCTGAGTTGGCTTTAATAACAGCCATAGTCTGTTTCCTCCCTTGTTTCAGCTGTTCATCACCGTACATCGTATTGTGCAGGAGCCCATTCGGTGACACGATTCCATCTTTTTTCCATAAAAAAAAGCCCGGAACCTCACCCAAGGTGAAGTCCCGAAGCAACTCGTTTCTTATAATACTCGCCTGTTTAAGGCTTGGCTTCAATCCAATAATCATAGGCATGGACAATGTTGCCTTGGTAAGCCTGATGTTCGGCCAACAGATCCGGAAGCTTGGCAAGCTGAAGTTCCATCTCCTCTGCCCCTTTTTCATAAAAAGAAATATGAGGGCCTTCGTGGTTCTGCTTCATTTCTACCGAAATCATCAACCTTTTACCCAAACGATCCGCAATCTCCATCTCCTGACTCACAACAGCAGCAATCCCATTGGAACCTTCGGCGTTGTTACGGAAAGCCATCAGCGATACATGATCAAGTGTACGGATCATAAATTCAGTCACAGATGTATCTTTTCCTGGCAACGCGAAGCTATCCAGCCATACAGCAAGGTCTGCGCTTGTTTCGAGATCACTGTCCTTCTTTGTTTCTTCCTGGAAAAATGTAATGTTGGCAGCCCATTCCGTTAACAGGGTGTCCCGACTATTCTCCCACTCCGGCAATGTGTAAGGCTCAATATCCAGATGGATGCCTTCAAATCGTTCATCCGGCTCGGATTCAGCATTATAGTTTTTCACATAATCAATCAAGCGCTTAATACGTGGACGATTCTCCTTCTTGCCCCAGATCGGGTGTCCACCCATTGCATGGATCTCAATGCCCTGCGCTTTTGCCCGTTTCACAAAACTGCGGTAACTGGAATAGGGTTGATCCAGATCTAATCGCACATACAACCAGTTAATATTCTGCTCTCTAGCAAACGCTAGTATGTGCTCTCCCCCGTCATTCGTCACCTGAGAGGCCTCCCAGATATACGTTCCCCGAATCTCTGGCTGATTGGATGGAATCTCCGGTGATGGCAGTTCTGACGGCTCCAGTTGCCCCCAGTATATGATGTCATGTACAGCAGAACCTGCGTAGGAACTATGCTCGCCGAATGCGGAGGCAACTTCTTCAATAACGCTTTCCAGTTGTGCTGCACCTTTCCCGGCAAATGACGTGAACTCCTCGCCAGGCATGGGCTTGGTGTTCAACCCAACCGTGACGCTCACATTGCTGGCATCGGCCCAGTTCATTTCCTGTTCAATCAAACGTATGATACCATTGTTCCCTTGCGCGTTATCACGGTAAGCGAGTATAGTGACATGCTCCACTCGTTCAATGAACCAACGTGACAATGGTTCGTTATCTGCATCCTCAGAAACTCTATTTCCTGTGATGGTATAGGAATCCAGCCAAAATGGCAGGTCAATATTCACTGCAACTGCGCCATCCTGTCTCACTTGCTCAAATAACAGATTCATATTGGCTACCCATGATTGTACCAGTGGCTTGGCATCTTCTTTCCAGGCCGGTAACACATAGGGTTTGATATCCAGATGTATGGCATCAAATTGCTCGTTAGTCTCAACAGCTTGATTGTAATCACTTACCCACGACGCTAATCTGAGCATGGGGCCTTCACGGCCACTGAGTGCCCAGGATGGATCGCCTCCCAGTGCTTCAACCGTAATACCCGCACGGCTGGCTTTGGCTATAAACGTCTGGTATACCTCTTTGGACAGCGTCATGTCTATATTCACGTACAGCCTGTTTATCTTATGTTTAGCTGCATTGGCCAACAGCTCATCTCCGTTGCTAACAGACTGCGCCTGCCATACCCAGGCCGCCCGTATATCTGCGCCGTCAGCTTCAGCAGGAGACTCATTCCCTATCATTATCATCCCTCCGATCAGCAGTAACAGCCAAAATACCTTCCGGGATTGTTTCCCGAACATATACTCCCTCCATTCCTCTACTGTTGTAAAATCACATTAATTATAGCAACCGAGTTATCAAAAACAAATAAGCCCAAGTGCTTAACTTGGGCTTATTGCTCTGAAGTTGGGACAGCTTAGGGCTCGCCCGGCTCAATCCCGGTTCTAGTCCTCATATATCATTTTTCGGGTCATGCCTCCATCAATAACGAGGTTGGTCCCTGTGACAAAGGTATTGCTTGGATCAGACAAATATAGACAAGCACGGGAGATATCCGAAGGAACACCCACACGACCGGAGGGATGCTGTTCATGGTCCTCCTTTTTCAATTTCTCCACGTCACCTGTCTCAATCCATCCCGGACTGATACAATTGACCCGAATTTGGTCCTTGCCCAGTGAGACCGCCAGCGCATGCGTCAGAGCTACAATCGCTCCTTTGGATGCGGCATAAGCTTCGGTATCCGGCTCAGACATCAGCGCACGGGTAGAAGCCATGTTGATAATGGCACCCCCGTGTTCATTGTTTTTCATATGTTTGGCCGCTTCCCGACTCGCCAAAAAGCAACTTCTCACATTGGTATTGAGTACATCGTCCCATTCTTCCAGCGTCAGCTCGTAGGGTGACTTCCACTTGGCGAGTCCTGCATTATTCACCAGAACATCGATTTGCTTGAATTCTTCCACGGTTGTACGAAAAAGATTCGTAATATCCTGTTCGCTCCGAACATCACATTGGACAAAGATGGCTTCTCCACCTTCATTACGAATGGAAGCTGCGGCTGCTGCACCCTCCGCCTCCTTGTAGTCAGCAAGTACAACTTTGGCCCCCGCGACTGCATATGCTTCAGCCACACTCCGTCCTATTCCCTGAGCGGCCCCTGTTACAACAACGACCTGATCTGTATATGACATATTGATTGCCTCCTCTATTGTAATGATCCTTTGATCATACCCTCATTAAGCCTCTTCTTATATAAAAACACGATAGGCCCATTAAGAAACGCTTGTCCAGCAAATAATCAAAAAAAGCTCACGCCATTCTGGCGCAAGCTGCTCAGTTTAACCCCGTAGGCGTTCAGAATATACGCGATTATATCGCTCGAAGCCTACATAACGCGTTCCTTTGAACGAGAGCCGTCCTTCATCCCCCTCAGCGCACAAACCATACTCTTCACCATTGACTTTGAATTCAAGCCGATCTCCACTTTCTACTTCAAAGGTGACGTAGTATAACGTTCGTGCTGTACTGCCCGGTTCAGATTGCGACTGACTCATCTTCATCCGTCTGCTGGTGATTCGTGAAGGCACGGTCAATAGCGGCTCCGAGTTGTTGCGTCCCCACCTCCATACCTCCTTTCCCATCGACAGAAGGACTATACCTATAATCAGAACAAATACAACCGGAAAGACGGTTCCAAACAAATCAAACATCCAGGATGATTCAATGCCCATGTCTCTCCCTCCGTTCATACAACTTAGGACAGCCGGAGTCTTGACCCGTCTCCAGTAATGTATATGCACGTAAACAAGGAACTTGTTATCCGGATTGAAATCGAACGGTGTGAAGGGGAAAACCCTCCGGCAGAATACCGAAGGGTTGCTTTATCCGAAAATAAGTACTATTTCATTATCTAATACCTTGCTTAACTAGCAGCCCTGTTTTATTTAAAGGTTGTTGCAAATCGTTGATCCGACAATATAACCTGATTAACCTGTCCTTCTTTTGTCAGCATAAACGATGCACGATAGATAGCCAGATCATCTTTTTCCGCTTGCAGCGACTTCTCATCCAGGAATGTTTCCTTCTGAATATGATAGGCATAATCGATATTACGTTCAGATTCGACCAAAACATGTTCCTTGCCATACAGGTCGAGAATCTCTTGATGTGTCATCCCCGCCTCTGCCTCGCGAGCCGTCTTAAAGTACCCTTTCGAGTCCTTGTTCAAGATGATACTAACGACTTTGGCATCCCTATACCCAATCGTGATTCCGTTATTGTATTGATAGGATTGACCCACACCAGTAGATGTTCCCTCACCGAGGATTTTCTCCGCCTCTTCCTGACTCATTCCATACGTAATCTTATCCTCACTGTCGGTCTTCGTCACAGCCAGATCCTGTTCTGAAAATTCGTTTGGATTAAATTTGCTATTGCCGCAAGCCGTGATCATGATTAATAATAATGTCGCAACAATCCATGTTATTTTTCTCCAGTGTCCATTCCTCATGTACTCACCTCTGAGGTTTTTCCAATATTTTATCATATTAACTACTGAAAAAATAATTAGTGGTGAAGTTTTTGCCATTCCTCACAAAATAAAAAGGGTATCCGATATGTAGTTACTCCTGTACCATTATCCGCTCCAACTGAGATAACAGCTTCGGGTAAAGCACTGTTATCTCAGTTCAAGCAAACCCATATTACCATTGTAGATGCATATTTAATAAAGCTGAGGACAATTAGCCTAGGCTGTTAACGGACTCATGCTAATTGTGTGATCACAAGATGTGCCGATACAGGTCTTGTTCCGCCCGCAAGTGGCGTGATTGTTAATGCTGTAGCATTACCAGCCGGGTTCCGTACGGTCAGAATAGAATTAATCACGGTTGTCTGCACTAAAGCCATACCCACAATCTGAGACGTTCCCGTTGCTCGCCCAACTACAGTAGGAGCCAAATCTGCCCCATTGTTAGTTAAGATTAATTGACCAGCTTCATTGATGCTCACCTGGAACAAAATCTGATACGTACCAATGGCTGCCAGATTAAATGAACTTGGCCCCGTGCGTGCGATCGTTGTTCCACTTGTCGGCCCATCCTGAGGAAAGCTTACATCCGTACCGGGAGCAACCGTTGCTGCATTATCAGGTGGCATCAGCGCGAAAAAGTCAGCAAAACCCAGTACGCCTCCAGCTGCTCCTGTGGCACCTGTAACTCCCGTGGCTCCAGCAGGACCAGCTACTCCTGTCGCACCTGTCGGGCCTACTGCTCCAGCAGGACCTACCGCTCCTGTTGCACCGGCTGGGCCTGCCGGACCTACTGCTCCAGCGGGACCTACCGCTCCTGCTGCACCGGCTGGGCCTGCCGGACCTACTGCTCCAGCGGGACCTACCGCTCCTGCTGCACCGGCTGGGCCTGCCGGACCTACTGCCCCAGCGGGACCTACCGCTCCTGCTGCACCGGCTGGGCCTGCTGGACCTGCTGCTCCTGTCGCACCCGTCGGCCCAACAGCTCCAGCGGGGCCAGGAAAACCTTGAGGTCCAATCGCTCCGGCAGGTCCGGGATTACCTTGCGGACCTTGTGGCCCTACGGCACCTGCTTCTCCTGGAATCCCCTGAGCTCCCATGGGTCCAGCGGGACCTACCGGACCTTGAGAGCCTACCGCTCCAGCAGGACCAGGCTGTCCCTGAGGTCCTTGTGGTCCAGGCGGCCCCCCCGCTGGTCCTTGAGCTCCAGGTGGCCCTTCAACCCCTTGTTTACCTGGAATACCCTGTACGCCCTGTACGCCTTGTATACCTTGTGGTCCTGTTGGGCCAACAACAGTAGGTGTAGATATATTCACTTCTGGAGGCGGACATTTTACTTGAACGAACTTTTTGGCCACTTTCAATCGGCGTTCTTTTCTTTTAATTTTACACGGATGTAATGTTGCCTTTTTTCTCTTCATACGTTTCTTCACTTCTGAATAACTCACCGTGTGGACACCTCCCTACAGACATAGTTTAACGTACGTATGTAGATGAAAAGGTGCGTGGACGAACAACCATTTTAGTGAAAAACTCAGCTTATTCCCAGGAAAAACAATAAAATTGAATCACACCGTCCCTACGGTTGATCTAAATTGGTCATAACCATTAATTGAGTCGAGCTGGTTTACGTAACGGTATTTGTTCACAAAAAAACTCATGCCATTTGGGCATGAGTTGCTTGGTTTAATCACGCAGACGTTCCGAATAAAGCAGATTAGTTCGTTTAAAGCTAATATATCATACCCCTTGAAAGAGAGTCGTCTTACATCTGCATCGGGTGTACAACGATATAGGAGTTTTGAGAAAAAGGTAACCAGGACCTCCATAACATGTTGAGTTCACTTATACTGATTTTTCGATTGTAATATCCTTCATCACAATTAATCTTGTGGTCTAACGATTCTGCCAAGTAAAAATGTGTTTCATCATAGCCAACGACGGGAACAAAATGCAAATAACGTACTTTGGGATGTACTCTAATAAATAAAATAACAGGTACACCCTGGCTGATCTGTTTTTTCAACGTATTCACATTTCCTCGTAAGTACATTGCCTGATATCCTAGCTTCCTGAAAAAAACAACAACCGCTTTGGGATATACCGTCCCATCCAGTAATTTGCGAGGATAGGTTTCATATAACTTTGTTCCGTTGGACTCCAAACCGAAATGTCTCAAGACAAACGCACTTGAAAATGCAGCGCATTCGTAGTTTTTCTGAATATCCAACCGATTTGAAGATTGAATGTAATATGTGCTTGGCACATTGACTGTGTACATGCGATCTTTCTTAGGGAAACTAAAATAAAGGGAGATCACCCAGAGAATAATCAACCAAAGTAATACATTGAGAAACAACACGTGACCTCCTTCTCTTCATCAGATGATATACTCTACCGTTTAAGTATGCCATTCACTAGACAGCAGACTATACGTCACAATATTCTCATAATGATCGTAAACCCATTGAGCTTCTCTGGATATGCCCTCATTTGAAAATCCGATTTTCTCAGGTATAGCTCTACTTTTAAAGTTGTTTTCTGCACATTGAATAATGACACGATTTAACTTCAACTCGTTAAAGAGATATTTAAGCAATTGTTCTATTGATTTGGTGATGATTCCTTTGCCCTGTGCTGACTCAGCTAAAAAATATCCAATGCTCGTTGTTCGATTATTCCAATCAATATAATGCAATCCTAACATCCCGACCAATTGTTCATTGAACCATATTCCGGAATCAAAACCGTTTCGCTCTTCATAATTATGTGTCCATACTTCTATTACAGAATCTAAATCGCTGGGCGATTGTCTTTTATCAACCCAGAGTAACCACGCTCTCAAGTACTTTCTGTTCTCATCAATTAACGCATACAACTCATCTCTATCTCGAGATTGGATCAGCTTTAATACAATAGATTCATTCACTTGAAAAGGTAGCATTCTGTTCCTCCCACTCAATTTAACTATGAGGTTATTTTAGGTGTTCATTCCTCGCACCAGTTCTTTAAAACCCATTCTTTAATTTGTTCAGCTACTCCCACTGCTGCAAGTTCTGTCGTATCAATTGTTTGCATTGGCGGGTCAAATGCAGTTTTCGAATTTTGGAGTAACCAGTTGGCAAAATTTTTGTGATCTTCAATCAGATTCTTGTCCCACCCACGAGCTCTTAAACGCGTCTCGCGAGTAACATCGTCACAATGCAAATTCATATATAGAATTCGATCAAATCGATCTATGTAATCGGACGATGCAATGTTTTCCGGCACCATCGTTCCGCATAAAACTGTCCCTCGTCCACTTAGCGATATGTTATACGCAATCCTCAACCAATTCTCTTTGGCAATCTGCCAATCCACGTTATCGATGATATCCATATCAAAGACGTCAAATTCGGGAAGTTGCTTGCGAACAAGCGAAGAGATCGTTGTTTTTCCTGTTCCACTTGCGCCTGTCACTATAAAAAGCGGTAATTTCCTCATAACTAGCTCCTTAGTTAAAATAAAATTTGATTTATTACGTTCTCCATTGATCTGCTTTCAAGCCATAAATAATAGCGATAGATAGGTAGCAGTATCCATTTGATATTTAAACATAGCCCACTCTCCGATTCATTTCATTTATTCATCGTTTTCTCGCTTTGATCACAAAGGTTACAGGTAACATCTTCGCTCTTTTAAGGAGGCTATCGCTATTATCATGTAATTGCATGATATCCTCATCGGATTCTTCTATCATCTGTTCAATGACAAATCCCGCTTTCGCTAACGCATTGATATAGGTTGATAGTTGACGATCAGCCAAGGTTAATTCACCTTGACAAAAGTCAGGAGATACCGCATACCACGATTCATCAGAATATGGCTTATTGAAGACAAATCTATCATTTTCTTCAACGACACTTCTATGAATTGGATGAGACCAGCTGAAAATAAAAATGCCATCTTTCTTTAAATAAGAAGCGATTCGGCTGAAAGTACCTTCAAGATCGGTTGTCCAACCTATGGCATAAATCGAATACACAGCGTCAAAATAATTAGTAGGAATCCCACATTCCTCTTCCATGGGTGAACATATCAATGTTGCAAGAATTCCGTATGTTCTCAAGTGTTGTTGTGTCTTTTCTATCTGTTTCTGGGATATATCCATACCCCATAGCTCACCTGCTTTGCGATCCCCATGATACTGCAAGGATTGACCATTTCCACAGCCCACCTCTAACATCTTTAATCCTGAGACATCCCCAAAAAGTTGGTGTTTTTCTTCTGAGATAAATGCTCCATAATGCGGAAGCACGATTGCTCTCAAAAAGTCATTCCCTTTTGTATCCCAATAGAAACTGTTTGTTTCATAAACACTGTACTTGTTCATCTGATAGCCTCCTTTATACACTACATTCAGAACATTACTTGTTACCTTCGTTGAAATATGTAATCTACATCGACTCGTTTCATTGATTGAACTTCCTTTCCGGGAACTTTTAAATATTATTCTTATCACTGAACTCAATGCAAAAAGGTTGCATCTCAGGTTTTAAGCAGTACTCTATTCTTTCTCTGAAGTTTTTCCATTCGACTTTTAAAATGGCTTCTTCGATCGGAAAGAAACCAGACTCTAAGCTCTCCGATGATGTGATTAATTCTCCTCCTATTGGTTTGGCTAGAAATAATGTGTTACATATTGAATTCTCGATATTTTGGAATATTCCACAGAATTTGATGATTTCAATGTCGATACCGGACTCCTCTTTCGTTTCTCTGATCGCAGCTTGACTTAGAGATTCTCCTTCTTCCACTTGACCGCCTGGCATTTCCCATCCTCTTCGTGGTCCTCTAATAAGTAATAATTCATTTTTGTCGTTTATCACGATTGCAGCGGCAGATAAGATATGTTTTGGAGGGCTCATTGATTCGACTCCTTCTATAGAGATTAATATACGTTTGAAGAACAATTTATAGCCAGACTAAAAGAAGTTATATATCCCGTCTTCAAAATAATTATATTCTTCATCCGTTATTCTTAACTTTCCATACCCGTTATAAAAGATTTCTCTATCTCTTTCATTATCAAACGTATTATGTTTCGGTCTAATGGCTAACGCTACAACATATCTTGGATCGCCATAAGCTGCTCCTGCCCAGTCAATAACTCCAACAATATTACAATCATTAACTAGTACATTATCAATAGTAAAATCTCCATGAATGAAAGTGTTCTCTATTGGTTTTGGTCTTCCTTCTTTCAACTGTTGAAGTAGTTCTTCTGATCCGTCTACAGCAAAGTGAGATAGATTATATTCTGCTTTATTAAGCATTGTATCTAACCAAGGACTGTCATTGTTCAATAATTCAACAGGACAAGAGCATTCATGTATTTTCTTTAAACAAAGCCCAAAGTTAAAAATCGCTTTTTCTTTACTTTGGAGGTCAGGCATCTTAGAGAGAAATTCTCTTAAACTTATTCCATCAATGTAATCCATCAAAAGCCATCTCGATGTGTCCCCAGTATGAAATGAGTATACCTTTGGAACAGGTAGTCCCGTATGGTAAAGGTATTGGAGCACCTTATATTCATCGGATAACCATTCATTATAAAGATCGTTTTCTGTCTTCTTGATGATGTACTTTTGATCAAACGTATCCAGTATAGCCACAGTAGAAGTATGACCTTGCTTAGGAAAAGTGATTTTCTGGACTTCCCCTATATGTTCTTTTATCTCAATTGGGAGATCTTGAATATTCATAGTTTTATCCTTTCTACTATCTCATGCTCTTTCTGATCATGTTCTCGTCGATAATTCCGCTCTAAAAGTACAAATCCCATCCCATAATAAAAGCAGCAAATAGGAAAGCCGACATGCCAGACATGATGTATACCGCCTTTTGCTTTTTACTATAGCTTCTTTTCAGCACTTTGTAGAACAACAAGACAAGATACACCACAGCTAGAATCACATAAACCAGGTTCAAGAAGAGATGTATGCGCAATGAAGAATAGGGGGAGAAGCCTAAGGCGCGCATGAACAATAGGATCGTATTCAAAATGAATGCCAGACTGGCGATATTAATGACAATATGATATTTATCAAACCCTGTACCGGGTCTTTCCCAGTTTTTTAATTTGTATTTGGATAACCGAATAAAATAGCCAATTATCGCTCTCAAACTGAGCAGGATCGCTATTGCAAGAGCAATAAAAGATGCTTTGATCAAGTTTATCGTTAAGTTGGATACGGGCAAAAAGTCATTATAAGGGATGGAGGCCTTCTCAACAGCACCGTTACTCTCAACAACATTTGCAAAGTTACTAAGGTCAAATGTGGTATATTTCTGTAGACTTAACATCGAATATGCCTTCGTAAAACCGGAAACGACCCGTCGCGCAGGCAGATAATATCCTCCACTCTCAGATTCAACTGAATTCGTGCTGAAACTACTTCCAAACACCTTCTGGACAAGACCAACGTTATAAGCCATTTCATTTGACTGGTTTGTCATGACTACTAACCCAAAATTAGACTCCGGGTCAAAAACAAATTTACTTGAAAATCCCGCCGTACTTCCAGCGTGTTCCAGTGCAGGCACCCAGTATTCCACTTCAAAGAAGCCATGTGCAATTCGTGGAGTTGAAGTCCCATCGTAATATAGACTTGTTGACAGCATCTCGTCTAAGGTGTCATTGTTCGCAATTGATAAATTACTACGATCCACCGGCATTAAGGCTGCAAGAAATCTAGCTGCATCCTCTGCTGTGCCCATGGCGCCCCCCGCAGGGTACAAGCTTATGTATGCTCTATTCTTAGGGATGAGTTTCAGATTCGTAGTGTATCCCTGAATCTCGTTTCTTCGTTTCAAGACGTTTAAATTATCATACTGTGACGGGTGAATCGAAGTGTCTTTCATATTCAGCGGTTTAAATATATGTTCGTTGACATATTTGTAAAAGGGTTGTCCGCTTTGTAATTCAACGATGTAAGCAGCCATAGCCGTACCATAGTTTGAATAAGCAACAACACTCCCAGGTTTATCGATCTGCCTTGGTTCAAATTTTTGTAATGCTTCACCTAATTCCACAATATCACTCTCGGATGAATACCATAAGTCTATCAATCTATCTTCCCATCCTGCGTTATGATGCATAAGGTTCATTAGGGTAATGGGAGCATCGTATTCAAGATTCTTTAGAAATCCTTCCGGCAAATAGTCCTGAATATCGGTATCCAAATCAAGCTTTCCCTGTTCTACAAGCTGCATAACACTCGTCCAGACCAATAGTTTAGAAGTTGAACCCCATTCAAATACAGTAGAGGTGTCTGCCTTTCTCTGTTGCTCAAGATCTGCGTATCCATAGGCCTTATTCACAATAGTCTCACCGTTCTTGATAGCTACAACCGAAACGGCAGCGGTATTCTTCTGATTCGTGGCCACATATGAATCAATCGTTTCCTCTAACGATAACAACGCAATTCTGGAGGGCGTAGTCTCTACATTCTCTACCTCAGCGTTTACAGGTACCGCACATGTCGTAATGATGAATGCAAGTATCAGAACACAAGCGATTACTTTATTAACATGGTGATATCTTCGATTAATCTTCATTAGCCACTCTCCTTTATCGTTCTAATATAGTTTTCGTTCCTTTATCACAAAGGTTACAGGGAGCATCTTTGCTTTATTAGCAAAATCATCATTTTACAGTTGCATCAATTATCAAAGTAACATTTTTTAAAAACAAGTCTATCCTCTTCTGCAGCAACACATTTGTGGATGACAAAAGTTGTCCTTTGGTATCCCAAAACAAGCCATTGGCTTAATAATACTACGTTTATCCATGTCACCTTCCTCCAAACTAAGAGTCAATAAAACAATTCCACATTTTGATTAATTTACCTTAATTATTTCTATAATAACCCATGCTGCAATATTTGCGAAGTGAATTTAAAAGCGCATACATTTCTCTCCAAATCAAAAAGAACCCTCCCGCAGGAGCGTTCTCTGTGAATGATTAGCCTAAGCGTACATCAGATCCATATACCCGCGAGTTACATCTTCACCTTCGGCTTGTTCGGGCTGGTCTGCTTGTGCGTGTTCTGCCATGCAAGCCTTCACTGCTTCCTCTGTCGTACAACGATTCGCATCGTCACATGTGTAGCATAATTGAAGCATATATCTGGTTAATTCATCCGCCTGCGTGAATTGAGTTTGACCGTTGGTTCTCATCTTCATCACTCCTTCTCTTGTTGAGTTAAATATATCACCTTCTAGTGGATTTATTTGTGATTTATTTCACAAACTAAGCAAAAAAAGAAAAGGAACTCTTCTGGCTCCTCTCCTTTCTCCTATCTATTCACATCGATAACACTGAACGTTTATAGTACTTTCCAATGTACACCGCCATCTACCGTTTGCAGTAACAGCGATCTTTTGGCATCTGTATTTTCAACCAATATCCAGCCAAGCTTGGGAGTAACCATCTGCATCTTCACAATCTCCGGATAGTCTTCAAGAATTTTCTCCAGTACACTGCTTGCAGGAAGAACGCTCCATGTTTTGCCCGCATCCTTGGTGTGGTAGGTTATGCCCTTTTGCATCGCCCAACCTTCCGATGCGTTCAGAAATACCGGTGAAAGGTTACGATTCGGACCCGTTTGTTTGTTTAAAGTGAAATTGGACAGCTTCCAGCTCTTTCCGCCATCAGTGGTAAAGAATCCATTGAATGTCGTGCTCTCCCCTTGAGAACAGGACATTGACATCCAGGCTGACTGCGCTTCACGTCCAAAAAATTGTGGTGAACTAACACTGAAATTACCACACCCGTTGAATTTGTTTCGATCAAAGAAGGATGGTCCTGTATTCCAGCTCTCACCACCGTCTGATGTTACATATAACTTCGGTGTACCGAACTCAAGCGCTGTTAAGAAACCATGCTTTGGATCCGAGAATGTCATCCCCATGGTGTATCCACGTTTGGAAATTTCTTCTGCTTCCTGTTTGCCATCTTCATCACTGGATAACATCCGATTCCAGGTGATTCCACCGTCCTCGGTGAAGTAAAGTTTCTTGTCCTGTTTACCAATAGCGGTATCGACCGTGGTGAGAATCCAGCCTTTTTCAGGAGATACAAATGAGATCGCAGTCACTTTATCCGTCTTGGACAGAGAAGACAGGCTCCAGGTTACGCCCCCATTGTTGGTGCGAAGCACCATGGTATCTGTTCCACCCATGCCTTCACGAACAATCCAACCATGTGCACGATCTACAAAATAAATGCTTTGTCCATATTTAGGGTTAGCCGGAAACTGTACATTTTCCGAAGGTGAAATATTGGTCCAGGTCTTTCCCTGATCCTGAGTGTAGTACAGGCGCAGTGCATTCCGCGTCACACCCCACGCCAATCCTCCGTTGTCATTGAGCAACTGAAAATCGGTCAAACGGGTCTGTATTTGGTACTTGGCCATATCTGCAGATTCTGTACTGTTCACAGGGGGAACGACAGTTAATGTCTGCCCTGTATTCCCGGCGTCCTCCTGCTGCTGCGGAGGTTCTGCTTCCGGAGGTTGATCTGAGTCGGTGCATGCAGCCAATACAGCTGCTATACCTATAGACAGCAATGCTGTCTGCGCGATTTTAATCCATTGCAAACGCAAGTGGGTTCCACCTCTCTCATCCAATATACAGGCGCGCATGCCTGTCCTATGGCGTTTTATTTACGATTCATCAGAATCCACTGCTCCTATTCTACCACAAACCTTATGTAAAAGGCTCATTGCCGACTCATGGTTGGCCCGCTCCCTTTTTCCAGCTCATACTCTGGGCTATAGGTCGCACATTTATTACCATTAATTTCATCCTAAACTGTTTTTCGACGGAATAATTGGTAAAAAGACATGAAATGTGAACTATTTTATAGACAACACTCGCTTTATATTCTCTAATCCCTTAATATGGATGGGAGTATAACCCAAAAAGGAGATGATATGAACATGACAAATAGTGCAGCTCTGAAACCAAGTCGTGTCGTGATTGTAGGCATGGGTGCGGTGGGAACAACAACGGGATACACGCTAATGCTGAGACAGCGTTCGTCCGAGTTGGTATTTGTGGATGTGAATCATGATAAGGCAACCGGCGAAATGCTGGATATGAACCACGGTCTTCCATTTACGGGAGGCGTGAAAGTATGGGCTGGCGATTATTCCGACTGCAAAGATGCAGATATCATTATTATTACAGCCGGTGCTTCCCAGAAGCCGGGCGAAACCCGGATTGATCTGCTGAAGAAAAATGCAAGCATTTTCAAAGATATTATTGAGCGTATTACTGAAGTGAATTCTCATGGTATTTTACTGATTGCAACCAATCCTGTAGATATTTTGTCCTATACTTCGTGGAAACAAAGCGGATGGCCTGCTTCCCGTGTCATCGGTTCAGGTACATTGCTCGATAGCGCACGTTTCCGTTACCTGATTGGCAAGAATAAAGGGATCGACCCGCGTAGTATTCACGCACACATTATTGGTGAGCATGGAGATTCCGAAGTACCGGTATGGAGCCTGGCTAACGTTGCAGGAACAGATCTGGAATTGGATGAAGAAACACAACAGGATATCTTCGACCGTACCAAAAATGCGGCGTATGAGATTATTAATGCCAAAGGAGCGACTTCCTATGCAATCGCCCTTGCTCTGGACCGCATTGTAGCTGCAATTCTCGGCAACGAAGGCTCCGTTCTGAACGTATCCACTTACCTTGAAGACTACAATGGTGTATCGGATGTTTATCTCGGAGTTCCATGTGTTGTCGATCGCAACGGTGTGCGCGAAATTCTGCCTCTTCCGCTGAATGAATCCGAGAAAGTGGCTTTCCAGGCATCTGCTAACAAATTAAAAGAACAGATCGCTGGATTGGAATAATCCACGTATAAAAAATAACCACCTGTATTCCTGTATTAAGGAGTATCCAGGTGGTTATTAGCTATCTAAATTTCATTTAGTTTACATAACATTTATTCCGTTAAGGTTTTATCTTTGAACATTACTAATTACCAACTCTCCGTTACTCTAAATACCACATTAACTGTGTTCGAGCCTGGACCACCAATGTTCGATACAGCTAAAGTTACAATCTGATTTTCCGGAAGAGTGAAATCCAAAAGTTCTGAAGAGGCCAATATTCTGGTATTCCCTGCTGCCCCTCCTGTAATGCCTTGAAACACCACTTCTCCACCTGTAATTGTTGTAGAGGTATTGTTGACCAGCAGTGCGGTCTCGCTATCAGGAATGATCGTTGTAGCTGTGGGATAATTAACAAAAGCTCCATTTAACGTTCCTCCCACAAGCACTTGGTAACTTAGATCTACGGTTGAAATCACATTAATTTCTTCCAAATTCACCTGAACCGAATTCGTTCTAGCCGAACCCGCTGGAAACACAGCTTTTCTTGTAAATGAAATTACGGGTGTTAATGTTGATGTAACATTAGTTATTCTTCTTCTTTCGGAAGTTACTCTATAGGTTGGTTCATATTTTCCGATAATACTATATTGTCTTCCACCCACAAATATACTATAAGCAGCACCAGTTCCATTATTAGCGACTTGTGCTCTTAACGGAAGATTTGGATCAACAAAGCTTGTTTGACCTGTTGGGGAGAATCGATGAACGGTAACTACCTCTTGGGCTAACGTTACGGGATCAGGGATAACCACTCTAAATTCGATCACTCCGTAACCATACCATGTAAATACAATTTGGTATATGTTCCCTTTTGATAAGTTTAGTGTAGCTCCGCTTGGCCCTGTCCCGTTTAATGGATCTACATTCCATAAGCTTTGAGGAACTGTCGTATCAACTCCTGCTCTTCGTACGGTTACAAACACCGTAGTACTGTTCACTCCAAAAAAGGCTCCGTTTTGAGTATCAAATAATCCCCATTGCGCCACTTGGTTACCTATTGGCAGAGAAGGAATTCGGACCCCTATCCCGGCCTCTCCTGCATAACCTGGTTCATATCGTCCTCGTAATACACTTTCTAAAATGGCCGAGTCTACGCCACTGGCAGTGTTGCTCAAATTATACTCAGTCGCGTTATTTGTAACCGTGCCAGCCCCAGTATTCGTAACTGCATCTCTAAGGATCGATAAACCATACACAGAAGTTAACTCCACAATTGGAGTTTTTTGTACTACACGCAGCTCATCGAATTGCGAACTGACATTTGGCCCAATATTGGAGATGATAATATCTGACAATGTTTCTCCTCCTTTGCAGAAAGAGGGAGAAGAAGTGAATATTCTTCTCCCCGCTTTTATTGACTACCATTCTTCAGTGACACTAAAGGTTGCGGTGACAGAATTCGTACCACCACTTAAGTTAGCTACAGCCAGCGTGACAAATTCAGTGTCTGGTAATTGAAAATCCAATAATGACGCAGAAGCTAAAATTCTGGCACTTCCTTCAACGCCAGCTGCTAAGCCTTGTAGTAGTACTTGACCTCCAGTAATGGTCGTTAGCGTACTATTTACTAACAGACCTGTCTCCGAGTTTGGAATATTCGTCGTAGCCGTTGGATACGTTGCAAAGGCTCCATTAATGGTTCCGCCTAATATGATCTGATAGTATATATCGTCTGAGGTTACAAGGTCGATTCCTTCAAGTTTTACACTGACTGAATTCGTTCTGCCTGAACCTGCCGGGAAAGTTGCTTTTCTTTGGAAGGCCAAAACCGGTGTCAGAGCCCCAGTTGCAGTTACGGTTCTTCTTTCAGAAGTAATTCTGAATACCGGACTATATCTGCCCAAAATGCTATATTGTCTTCCTCCAACAAATAAATTAAGTGCAGATGCTGTTCCACTATTCGAAATTTCAGCACGGAGAGGAAGATTAGGATCGGCCAAGCTTGTTTGCCCGCTTGGTGAGAATCGTTGAACGGTAATTACTTCTTGCGCTAAAGTCGTAGGATCAGGAATAACAACTCTAAACTCAATGACCCCATAACCGTACCAAGTAAATAAAATTTGAAATATATTCCCCTTAGCCAGACTAAGCGTAGCTCCGCTAGGACCAGTTCCATCTAATGTATCCACGTTCCAGGAAGCCTGAGGAATAATCGTGTCAGATCCTGCTCTTCTGACTGCTATAAATATTCCGTTTGCCACACTCTGGCCAAAAAACAAACCATTTTGGTCATCAAAAAGTCCCCATCTCACCACTTGTGTTCCTGTAGGGGCAACAGGCAATCGTACACCGATCCCTGCTTCTCCAGCATACCCTGACTCATACCTTCCCCGTTCTGAGCTTTGAAGTATTGCCGTATCTGCTCCAGATGCTGTCGTGGTTAATTGAAACTCTGTGTTGTTGCTTCCAACCGTTGCAGCACCCAACGTAGAGACGATGTCTCTTAGGTTAGATAGACCATATACTGAAGTCAATTCAATAATCGGCGTTTTTTCACTTGCTCTTAATTCGCTAAATTCAGAACTAACATTTGGGCCTACTCCCACTATCGTTACGGTAGGATCGACTGTACCAGTAGCTCCGGTTGCACCAGTATCTCCAGTAGCTCCAGTAGCACCAGTTGCTCCAGTAGCACCAGTTACTCCAGTTACTCCAGTTGCACCAGTAGCTCCAGTTACACCAGTACCTCCGGTTACACCAGTATCTCCAGTTGCCCCAGTCACTCCAGTTGCCCCAGTCACTCCAGTTGCCCCAGTTGCACCAGTTACTCCAGTTGCTCCAGTTGCTCCAGTTGCTCCAGTTACACCAGTTGCTCCAGTTTCTCCAGTAGCTCCAGTTACACCAGTACCTCCAGTCGCACCAGTATCTCCAGTCGCACCAGTAGCTCCAGTATCTCCAGTAGCACCAGTTACTCCAGTTTCTCCGGTTGCACCAGTATCTCCAGTTGCACCAATAGCTCCAGTTTCACCAGTAGCTCCGGTTACACCAGTAGCTCCAGTTGCACCAGTTGCACCAGTTGCTCCAGTATCTCCAGTTTCTCCGGTTGCACCAGTTTCACCAGTAGCTCCGGTTACACCAGTAGCTCCAGTTGCACCAGTTGCACCAGTTGCACCAGTTGCTCCAGTATCTCCAGTTTCTCCGGTTGCACCAGTTGCACCAGTAGCTCCAGTTACACCAGTTGCCCCAGTTACTCCGGTAACTCCCATGGACTCATTTGCACCTAACAATTCTGAAGATACAATACGATGGGGCGTTACAAGCTGCCCGGCAGAATTCTTTCCCCAAACTGATATTTCTACTTGCTGTTCTGCGAGACCACTTGTTGTAAAGATAAATTCAAATACATCCAGGTTTGCAAAGTAGTTCTTCGTTATTGCTTGATTCGGATTTATACTAACTAATTCAAGTACGTATAGAGTTCTGGTTCCATTCATATAAAATCCCTGAATCAAGATACTCGCATTATTGACCAGATCTCTATTATCGATCTTAATCGTCAGCTGTTGTGTTGGCCTTACGCCACTAACTGGATTATTCTCAATCGGTCCAGTTGATAAAGTAACCATGTTATCCCCTCCCCTCACATGCATATTAATTTTTGGCATCCCCTAACTTCTTTACATAAGGTATTCCAATTATTGCTAAGGGTGAGAGTGATCGCATAATTCAGTATTTGAGAACTCAAAAAGCCTGTCACTTGGACAGGCTTCTCTAAATCAAATTATTCAATAGCTAATTGTTTAACCCAAATGCGGGAAGTTTAACGTCCAACAGAGCCATAGCCTCTTCTTTCTCCCGGCTGGTTACGTGAGTGTACACGGTTGTCGTTTGAATCGATGCATGACCGAGCAGTTCCTGTACTGTACGCAAGTCGGCTCCACGCCGTAACATCATGGTCGCGAAGGAGTGACGCAGCTTATGACTGGAGTAGTTTTGACGTTGATTAGCGGGTGATTCCTGTTGGAAGCGTTCAAAGGTTTCCGTAGATATGAGCTGGATGCTGCGAATAGACAATCTTTTCCCTTTTTGCGAGACAAATAGTGCTTCCTCTTTCGGTCGCCAAGGATCGAGACGCTCAGCCATCGCTTGTGATAAGACTTTTGCCACAGTCTCCGGTACAGGTAGGGAGCGCCATTTACGACCTTTACCAAATACATCCAACGTACGTCGCTCCGCGTTATAGTCTTTGCAATCCAGAGCATGCACTTCTCCAACCCGTAATCCCATATATCCCATCAGTAGAAAAACAGCCAGATTACGTGTACGATACTTTCCTTCTACCGACTCCAGAAAACGTGACAGCCCACTTTCATCAAGGAAAACGGGCGCACGGTTTTTCTCGGTTTTGGATTTTTTGATCCCAAACGCCGGATTATTGCTTAACAATTCAAGTTCAATGAGGGACTTGTAAAAACAGTTCACCGCGGCATGTTTGCGATTTCTCGTGGCATCACTAACCCCACGCTCCCGCGCGCGGGACAGAAAAGACAACACATGCAGCTTTTTGACCTGCTCCAGTGACTTTCCTTGAATGGAGACCAGGAATTCCACTACGTCACCTGTGTATGATTTTAACGTATGGCCTGTATATCCGGCATCCTTCATCCATATGTGAAAAGCTTCTAGCTCGTCCGCATATTGCTCCTTAATCTCCTCGGTCATCATCTGTCTACGTCACCTCAATTCAGTTCTTTATAAGTTGAACAGTGCTCTACGCTTCATCCACAATGACAACATCAATCAGCGGAATGATCGTTTCGGGTTTGCCTTGACTACGGGTAAGTACAAACGATGGCAATGGATTCTCGTGCAGACCATTCACGGATTCACAGATCTGAGTATACAAATCCATATGCAACGTCTCGCCTTCACCCGCCACATCAATAACAGGCCAATCGTTCTGCACACAGGCAGGCCAGTAAGCCAGCTCATTCGCAGGTATGATACTTAATTGTTGAATGGACGGATCAATACGGTAGATCCCGTGCCGGTCAGGTTCATCGCCCAGCTTGTCCACGGCAAGTATTCGAGCAGACTGCTCATCTGGTGCAGAATAGAGTGAATAACACCACGGAGTCACGCCCCAGGCGATCGCCATCAGCCCCTCTTCCAGCAACGTATCCGACAGTTCCCCCTCCGCAAATTGTTCGATCAGATTATGGTTACCCGGTCCCATCAGTTCCTCTACACGTTCAGCGAGTCGAGGCAGGTCAGCAAGAATGAACCCTCCTCTCCCGTAGGAGTCAAACACATGATGGTTTCTGCTCCAAACAGCTTGAGATAGTGAACTCAACGACGCTGCTTCTGCCGGGAAAAGCGATATATATACGGTGATAACCTGCGCATACTTAACCATTGCAAGTTGTTCAGGTTCGAGTGCACCTTCAGCAATACGAGGTGTTTTCATATGCAGGGAGATTCGAAGTTCGTATTCCCCCTCTGTAAATGCTGCCCAACCAAGTTTAACAGACTGTTCAACGCCTTCAACAGATGTAATGGAGATTGAGCTATCCGGTTTCAGGTTAACAGCATACTGCACGTATGCCAGCTCCTGACCATAGATGATATTGGCATCTTGACGATTGACGGGTGAATCCAACTGTTGTGCAATGACAGATACCTTACGTCCATCCTTCAGAAGGCGCTGCGGATCAATATTCAACTGTAGGTCATCTGCACCTCCTGATTGTGAAACAATTAATTGCGCCTCTGCAAGTACGGATGAGTCAGCTAATGCAAATCCAAAAGCTGCATTTTGATGATCTGAATTCGTATGTAATGGTGTGTTCAAGATACATCCCCTCTCTTATGTCTGATGGCATGTCACATCCCCAAATATATTTCATATTTGGCTTAGCCGCAACCCCGCCCCCGTGATTAAGTTGGTTACTCCCTAATTACTTACCCATATATGAAGAAAATTCCAACCTTCCCCTGCTGTTATCTTCCTTTAGCTTTCTATATAAAAAAATCCTAATCCCGCTTCGCCTAAGCGGCGATACGAAATGAGGAAAAATGAATGTTCTCGGTTAAAGACGTTTGCAACTTGTCTAACACGTTATCGCGTTGCTTGTTTAAATTTATTTTTGTAGATCACTTATTTTGTTCTTTTTCCGCGAAATTTATCATGATCTGTTGCACGTGGATGAATATGAAAATGGATTTAAATCAAAACTGCGTATAATTTATATTATGCGCAGTTTTGATAAGCCTAATTTTCTTGGAAAAACATCTTATATCCCTTGTTATCTGAAGTTAAGAAAATGAGAGCTCTTTTCGTCTTTTTCCGCTGTCCCTTCCTCCCTTATCCTGTCTAAATCCACGATATGACGGCATGTAAAAGAGCCACATATCATTATGCGGCCCTTTATTTCTTACTATAGGTGGAGGTGTATATACAAATACGAACTGACTTCATTTCAGGTTTATTATGAGAAAGCAATTCTCTCTGCGTCCGATATCCGGTATTGGGTTAACAAATAATCTTTGCTCTGCATCGCCGCATGACGAATCGCATCCAGATCAACATTCAACAGCTTACCCTCTCGCTTCACGAGTCTACCTGCCACAAAGACCGTATCCACGTTGGATGGATTGGCAAATTGCACAACAGCGCCGATTGGATCATGAACAGGGAACATATTCAGGTCGGTGGTACGAATCATGACCAGGTCCGCTTCCTTTCCTGGGGTCAGCGTTCCGACCTTCTGCTCCAATCCTAATGCTTGTGCACCAGCCGAAGTTGCAAATCTCAGTACTTGGCTGGACTGCAAGTTCAACTCGCCAGGCATCTCACCCTGCTGCAAAAGTTGTTCATTGGCTCTGGATCGTTCAGATTGAAGTGCAAACTTCATCTGCGAGAACATATCTCCGCCTGTGGACGTTACCACATCTACACCAAGTGTAGGGGTTCCCCCATGTTCAAGAAAATAGCCGGTGGCCGGATATCCATGACCCATCATCATTTCAACCTCAGGTGTGACCGACAAGGAAGCGCCGCTATCTGCCAGCACTTTGTATTCATCCATGCCCATGGTGTTACCATGAACGATATTCACCCGTGGACTTAAGAGTCCCGCTTCGTACAAGTGACTGATGGAGCGATCCACAGATCCCCAACTGCCAAATCCGGCATGCATGGAACAGATTGCATCCAGCTCTTGTGCTAGTTCGATCTCTTTCACGGTTGTATCCCAATGACTGAACTCCGGACCACGAATGGCAAGCCCATAAGTAAGCAATTGATCCCGTGATGAAAAATAACGTTCTTTGACTCTTCTCACATCTTTATTCGAATACGTGAGTTGACTATCCCGATTCCAGTAGTCCGTCTCACCAGGGACTCCGTGAGCAAATACCGCCCGAATCCCAGCATCCTGAAGTCCACGAATCAGTTCATCCGTGTGGTCAGGGGAATACGGCATGCTCCAATCCAACACCGTTGTCACTCCTGCATTAAGCGCTTCCAAGGAACCGAGCAAGTTGGCAATATAACTATCTTCTGCACGGAGCTTGCTTCCCATCGCACCATAATAGAGATTTTGCAAATAAACTGGTAACGACCAGTTGGTTCCTGCTGTTTTGACAAGTGATTCCCACATATGCCGATGCGTGTCCACCAGCCCAGGCATAATAATCATCGATGAAGCATCAATGATCTCCGCATCCGGAATATCCAGGTCGGGCTGGATCGCCATGATCAGTGAATCCTGAATCAGAACGTCCGCCCTCTTATACTGTCCAATTCGAGCATCCATCGACAACACACAGCCATTTTTCAACAGATAACTTGTCCGCACAAGACACATCTCCCATCTGATTTGGTTTGAAAGACGATCATATCCTGCTTACGAATCCGTACTGCGTCTGACTATTTTTTCGCTAGTATATATACATTATATAGTTATTGTTAGTATTTATCAATTTTGGGATTTACGTTTCGCCCGAAATCTTCTGACCTTCATCAGATTTCCACACATCTTATCATCACAGTACTTCTGTGTTCTGCTTCGGGTATCATCATAGAACATCCAGCGACAATCCGAATTATCACAGATCCGAATCCTATGCCCTTCTCCCTCCACCAAAGTCGTGGCAAAATCAGCAGCTACCTCAGCCATAACCTGATGCCAATGTGCTTCTACAGCTACCAGTTGGAGTTTCAGTTCCTGATCAATTGTAGTCAATGTTCTTCTCACATGCCCTGCTTCCATAATGCCATTTAACCATTGTTTTTCTATATCCGTTAACGATGCTCCAGAAGACAAGCGGGCTCCAAGAGCCAACAGTTCATTCCTGAAGTTTCTCATGGACAACTCATCTTCGGGTGATGCAGGGACAGAAGCGTTAAGTTGCCATCGCTCCAGAAAGTCTTGCTGCCAGCTCGCCTTCCCAAGCCTGTCCTCTGATCGATCTCCCCCACGCCAGTCGTGATAATCGCTGTTAACAAAATCGGTCCATAACCTGTCCATATATACCTCCGTTCATTGTAACCATCTAAGTTAATAAAGAAGGTTACAACTCATCTTTGATGTGTTATATTAAGTGTAACCTCATTAATCAGTTTTAGCTAGTTACAACACATATCACAATTATACGCAAGGAGGAAAAAGCAATGACAAAAACAACAGCACTAGATGTGTTACGTATTCAAAAGGATGATACTTGGGATCAATGTAATTGGATTGTACCTTTGTCGAAATCCTTGGAGGGTCTTACAGCAGAACAAGCAGCCTGGATTCCACCTTCAGGGGGATTAAGCATCTGGCAGTTGGTTAACCATATGTATTATTACAACCATCGCTTATTATGTCGCATGCAAGGTAAGGAGCCTACCCTTCCTGCTGTTGACTCCAATGAATACACATTTGGGAATCCTGGAGATGCAACGGACGCAGCCGGATGGAATACACTGCTACAGGGTACAACTCGATTAGCCCAACAGTTGCGAGATCAATTGGCTGCACTTCAAGAGTCAGATCTTGAAGCCGCATATATGGATTCCGAAGAGAAATGGGCACACGAACTAGCTCGCTGGGTACTCCATGATGCGTATCACGCAGGTCAGATCGTGCTTCTTCGCAGACAGCAAGGAAGTTGGAAAATCGTTTTCTAAAAAAATGCTTGAACTGCTAGCGCTTACAGGAATAAGATGAACTTATTAATGTTACAACTTGTTCAACACACTATATAATTGAATAGGATCTTCGGGGTAGGGTGCAAATCCCAACCGGCGGTGATGTTCTTCGGAACCAGCCCGCGACTCGCTATTTGTTCTTAACGAAGGACATCTAGCGACTGACTTGGTGTGAATCCAAGGCCGACGGTACAGTCCGGATGAGAGAAGATCAACACATTGACATGCCGTTCACGGGAAGGCCTCTTTCCTGACGCATGTCCTTGGATGAGCCCCCGTTTATTTGGTATATACCAAAACGGGGGCTTTTGTCGATTTTGCCAACTGAAGATTCCTTGTTCTGACGAAGGAGTCCTGAATATGGAAAAGACATCAGCAGCATCACCTGTTTACCGCAAGGAACGAAGTAATACCGGATTCTGGCTTGTAGTTCTCGGCGCCGCCTTATGGGGTGTCGACCCACTCTTCCGCATTATTTTGCTAAATACGATGACATCCACGCAGATTGTACTGGTGGAACATATCATCGTCAGTCTTATTGCCATTCCCGTGCTGTGGAAATTCCGGTCTGACCTGAAGAACCTGCGCGCTCGCCACTGGATTGCCGTGATTTTTATCTCATGGGGAGGATCAGCACTCGCAACGGTATTGTTCACCATGGCACTAACACATAACGATCCAAATACGGTGCTTTTATTGCAAAAAATGCAACCCCTCTTCGCTATCGTGCTGGCTAAACTATTATTAAAAGAAACCTTGCCTCGTCGCTTCGGTGGATTGTTCTTCATTGCATTAGCAGGAACGTACCTGCTTACATTTGGCTTCACATTGCCATTAGGTAACTGGGACAACTGGATTCATGCTGGAAGCTTGTTATCCCTTGGGGCTGCTGCCTTATGGGGAGGTTCAACCGTAATGGGCCGATTGATGCTGGGGCAGGCGCGTTATGAAACGGTCACCTCCCTTCGCTTTGTCGTTGCTCTCCCGCTCCTGATCTTTATGACGTGGAATGAAGGTGCGGCATGGACGTTTCCGTCCGGAACGGGTGAACAGGCTGCTGTCATCCTCAACATTCTTGGTCAGGCATTGTTACCAGGTTTGCTCAGTCTTCTGTTGTATTACAAAGGTCTGTCGTCAACCAAAGCATCTGTTGCAACACTCGCAGAACTTAGCTTCCCGATGGCGGGTGTGTTGGTGAACTGGATTGCTTTCCGTACACTGATTACATGGGAGCAGCTGCTTGGTTTTATCCTGATCTGGGTGGCCCTCTTCGCCATTTCCAGACAGCAGGAAAGATCATCAACTGCGGCTGATGCTGCACCGAAGTTGCGTACAGAGTAAGTGGATATATCTGAGGTTCACATATAAACAAATAGTCAAATATAAAATAAAACCATTGCACATCAAATTAGATGAGCAGTGGTTTTTTCATTTCCATTACTCGATCATTTTCTCAATTAGCAATATGAGCTATTAACCCTGTGCTTTATTTCTATATCGCAAATCCTCCCCTCCTTTCCCTCCAACCTCATAACGAATATCCATATCATCGCACTACGTCTCTTCTATGTTTTGTCTTTTGTCCAATCCGGTGGTACGATGACATATGGAATAAACAGATGAATTATATTCAGAGAGGAACGATCATTAATGTCTTCATTCTCATATACCTCCTACGACGCCGTAGGTTTAGCTGAACTGATCCGATCCCGGGAAGTATCCCCTGTTGAAATGCTGGAAGCGGCGTTTGCACGCCTTGAAGAAGTGAATCCGCAACTTAATGCGGTTATTCGTACATATGAAAATCACGCACGGGAGGAAGCCGGTTTGGTTCGCCCTGGAGAACAACCTTTTGCCGGTGTGCCCCTGCTCCTGAAAGATATTTCGCAATCCTTGGAAGGTGAATTTCTGACTTCAGGCTCACGTTTGTTCAGCGAGCATCGCGCGTTACGCAATTCCAATTTTGTCACTCGACTCCGTGATGCAGGCTTTATCTTCATAGGACATACCAATACACCTGAATTTGGTTTGAAAAATATTACTGAGCCCCGTCTTCATGGTCCAACTCGTAATCCATGGAATATCAATCACTCCCCAGGTGGTTCAAGTGGTGGTGCCGCTGCCGCTGTAGCTTCGGGTATTGTTCCTCTTGCCGGAGCCAGTGACGGAGGCGGTTCGATTCGTATCCCGGCTTCCTTTAGCGGCTTGTTTGGATTAAAACCAACGCGTGGACGGACACCTGTGGGGCCTGGAGTTGGTCGTCAATGGCAAGGCGCATCCATTGATTTTGCACTATCCCGCTCGGTTCGGGACAGTGCCGCCCTGCTCGATACTTTGCAAGTCATTCAGCCCGAAGCTGCGTTCCATGCTCCACTCTTTCCAGGCAGTTACTTGGCTGATATGAGCTATCCACATCAACGCAAACTGAAAATTGCATACACAACGGATTCGCCCGTGGGAACACCTGTCAGCGCAGAAGCCAAAGAGTCTGTATACAAGCTCGTTCGCTGGTTGGAAGATCAAGGTCATCATGTTGAAGAAAAGCTGAGTCCAGTCAATGGAGTCAGGTTGATGGAGAACTATTACATGATGAACAGTGGTGAGATGGCCGCGATGATCTCTTCCATGGAACGATCCATGGGCCGGGCTCTGACCTCCGATGATATGGAGATTGAATCCTGGGTTCTAGCTGAAGCTGGCAAAAAGGTATCCGCTGCGGAATTTGTACATAGCTTAGCAGAATGGGATGTAGCTGCAGCTCAGATGTCTACCTTGTTTGAGCGTTATGACTTCTACGTCACACCTGTTAATGCTTTTCCTGCGCCTAAGATTGGTGAATTAACACCTCATGACGAACAGATCCGTAATCTGATGCGAATTAGTGAATTGGACAAGACCCAGCAGCAGCAACTCATCTATGAAATGTTTGAGCCGAGTCTCACCTATACTCCGTTCACCCAGCTTGCGAATCTGACAGGCCAACCTGCGATTAGTGTGCCTCTTCATATGACACCAGAAGGTTTGCCAATGGGTGTTCAGGTGATGGCAACCAAGGGACGTGAAGATTGGTTATTACATCTGGCTGGACAGCTTGAAAAGTCAAATCTATGGATCGGGATGAATGGTAACCCACTTTTTCCAGTCTAAAAATACACGTTGCACTCCTACCAGCAGACCTGTTCTGCTGGTTTTTCCTTTTTGAATAACAAGATAAAATAGTTTAGATTTGTTTTTGTTTACATAATAAATATGATGTTAATCTATGTAGCATCCTCCACTCCCTGTTCAGTGCATAATTTTATAGAATACAGGCGATCATAAGTTGGTGGTAAATTAACATACTGGAGGGAAATCAAATCATGGGTATTCTAAGTGGCAACCCCAAGAACGAGCCGATGCATTATGGTGAAATCTTTAGTGTATGGCAATGTTCCACAATAGCCAAAGGCGCTGTGTCTTGCTATCAAGCTTATATGAGTCATGCAGGAGATAAAAATTTAAAGAAAATCTTGGAAGATCTGCTGGACCAAGCCAAACTCGAAATTAAAGAATGCGATACACTATTGACTGAAAATGGTATTGCCCCTGCACCAACACTGCCAGAAAGACCACATGTTGAGTTTGAGGATATCCCGGCTGGCGCAAGATTCACAGATCCTGAGATTGCTGCAAAAGTAACAGCCGATACAGCCATGGGTCTGGTTGCTGCAAGCCAAACGATTGGGCAATCGATCAGAGAAGATATTGGCGCGCTATTTGCTAAATATCATGCGACCAAAACAGCTCTAGGCCTCCGAATTCTTCAAATGAACAAAGAAAAAGGGTGGCTTATTCCCCCACCGCTTCAAGTCAAAAGACCGGATTCAGAATAGAGTTTATTGGAAGACGTCTAAACAAAATGTTGTAGTGAACTAAAGAGACAAAGCAGGAGAAGCCCCCATTCTTCTGCTTTGTCTTTTTTTATTTTACTGTTTAATTTCTAATAGACAGTTTAATAAAATTTTGAAATCATCAGAATTTCAAGACATCTTTATTGGAGGGATTCACATGTTTCGACATCAGAAAGAGTTGCAATTTGAAGTCAAAGTAGATCGTCCCGATCCCATGCTTGCACGTCAGGTTCAAGAAGTGTTGGGAGGACAATTTGGTGAAATGACCGTCATGATGCAGTACCTTTTTCAGGGATTCAATTGCCGAGGTGAAGAGAAATATAAAGATATGCTAATGGATATTGGCACCGAAGAAATTGGACATGTCGAGATGCTCTGCTCATTGATCAGTCAGTTGCTGGATGGTGCTACTCCTGAGGAACAACAACAAGCCGCTGAGGATCCTGTGACAGCTGCAATTATGGGCGGTATCAACCCACAACATCTGCTCGTCAGCGGTCTTGGTGGTTTGCCAACCAACTCTAACGGTGTTCCGTGGAATGGTTCGTATATCGTGGCAAGCGGAAACTTGCTTGCAGACATGCGCTCCAATTTGCATGCCGAGAGTCAGGGTCGCCTTCAGGTGGCAAGACTGTACCATATGACAACTGATGAAGGTGTGCGGGCTACTTTCCGTAAAATGTTAGCACGTGATCGTTATCACCAGTATCAATGGATGGCCGCTATTCAGGAACTGGAAGAAAAGAATGGAGTCGTTGTTCCAGCCTCTTTCCCTCCTGAAGCCGAGCAAGAATCTCAGCCGCACGCCTATGAATTCTGGAATCTCTCCGAGGGAACTGAATCCGCCGAAGGCTTATGGGCTACAGGAAGTGCACCTGATGGAACCGGAGACTATGTATATATCTCCAATCCTGTTCCAAAGGGACAGATACCTGAGCCCGTCATTCCTGCGACGGAACTTCACCATGACCTGGATATGAGATCAACAGATAAATAAAAAGTTAAATACTATTTTTCTCGAAATAATTATAATAAATCCTATTTATATGCTTCGCAGCAAGTTATTGTATATTATAAACAACTATTTTTTGGAGGTGCTTAATGATGGCAACTAAGGAACTTGCATTACATGAAAAACTCGAAGTACATGAACTGCTAACTCTCAAAACTTCGTGTGCCACCAAAGCCGTAACGATGCTGGAACTCGTAAAAGACGACACACTAAAATCCTTAATCGAAGATGATTTGGACAACTCTTCCAAAGCTATTGAACAATTAAAATCTCTATTAAAATAAGGAGGGTTCTCTTATGACTACAACCAAAACGAAAGAAATGCTCGTTAAAGCCGTTGCTCCCATGGATGATATGGCCATTGCCACCGATATGCTTCTTTCTGCTAAGTCGGCGGTACGTACCTATGCGATAGCCCTTACCGAAACTGCAACCCCCCGAGTTCGGAAAGTCCTTAAAGCTCAATTGGATACGGCAATCGAAACCCACCAAAAGATCGCAGATTATATGATCAAGAATGAGATGTATCATCCCTATAGTATAGAAGAGCAAGTTAAACACGATATAGAAAAATCAGACATGGCGTTGAAATTGTTGGATGACAACTAATGGTTAATGCCTAAAGCGACTCAGTTACGACTGGGTCGTTTTATAATTCCAGAGCATATGACTTTCATATTTCTAGCTAGTTTTTTGCGCTTTTCTGCATACCTTTCTTTCTCAGGAGAATGACAACCAATAGTAGTACGGGTAAAAAGATCTGAAATACAGGAGAAGTATAATTCAATGTGTATCCTCGCCCTATCTCAATGTGTTCTGTAAATGTCGGTGATACAAAAGACAACCCATATAGAACAAGCCCTACTGGAAACACCCATTTCCTATAGTTCGCTCCAGTTACTCTTTCGAGTCCAATTACGGCGCCATGGAAAAATGCAGCCATTTTAATACCCAATCCGAGGAACAGAAGTAAAGTGAACAAGGCATCCATCCGTTCAAACACTTCAGTCAAATCGATTAACTGTACTGTCTCCAAAAGCGGGAGTGTGCTATAGGCAGCAATCTGAGGACCCAAGACAAAAATGATAAGTTGATTGATAAATGTTAACGCGAGAGCCGTTAGGATATAGGCGATGATCACCGCTCTGTTAAGATTCCTTCCTTTCCGAGCATAGGGATAAAAGACCAGGAATAAGACAACCTGACCAAATGGAAAGGATACTATCTCCGGAAAAGCAGCTTGAAAAATCGGCTTCCACCCATTCTCCATAACAGGCAAGGCCAGATCCGAGTGAAAAAGACCTGTTGTTGGAATTAAGAAACTGATTAACGCATAGCCCAGCGCCATGAGCGGAAACAGAATCATACACATGAGAAACAGTACACGATATCCATATCGTACGGTGTTGGATACAACGATAATGGTGATCATGCTGATGATCCACATCGACGTTCTGTTTAGTAAGGTCAATTCAGTGACTTCACTTAGGTCACGTAAGTTTCGTGAAGCCTCATAGGCGAAATAACCTACAAATGAAAGGCTTACGATTGTCCCTAGTACTTTTCCCATATAACGGCGACACAAAAGAAACAAATCCAATTCAGGTTCCTGATGATGAATAGCCAGATGAAGGAGTAGTAACACCAAGCCACCAGCAGCCCCGGCGAGCATGGCTAACCATGCATCCTGTTTGGCATCTCCACCTATCAGAAACAAGGTTGTACTGCCAACTTCAAATAAGGAAAGACAAACAGCCAATTCGGATACGCGAAGCTCCCTAGACAATTTCATGATTGAACCTCTCCTTGGTGTCAGTCTTTCTGTTCGCCAAGCAACTTGCTGAAAGAATCTTGAAGCAGACCTACTCGTTCCAAAGTTACGTTTACGTTTATGTTAATATCCATCTGTGCCAATTCACTAGACCAGTTGTCTTTTAGAACTTTCCACTCTTTGGGATGTCTTTGATGTATTTTGTTCGCGATCCCCAACATATCGACATGAAGCCGCTGGTTCCCTCTCCATCCGTCCAATATCTGTGCTTGAATGACTTGTTCAGCCTGTCGCTGCAAATCATGAATGGTATGTGTTCTAACTATATCCTCACCAGATGTGCTCTCATCCAGTTCAGCGTCGACCTTTGCATCTACCTGAACAGCATAATGAAGCCCCTTTTTCACAGGAACGACCTTCACTTTTGCTTTGCGCACAAGAAAAGAGTTCACCTCCCCCTTTGCACCTTTATAGGTCAAGTTAGTCCAGTTCACCCTGTCTGTCAGCCAGGTGATACCCATACTTTCTTTTTGGTTCAACATCCCGATCTTTTTATCTTTGAGAAATACACTTAACCCTTGAAGTCTTAAATTCCCGGGTATGGATGTCTCCTTAAAAATATCAATTGAACTCTGTTTGTTGTCGCTCAGTGTATCTGTTGTAACACCAGGAATCCCGGCAGATCCACTGTCTGAAGTGATCTTCAGACCAACCTCATGGATGTTCATCACGGGATAATATGAGCCTTTTTCATTATTCCGTTCCAAAATCTCGGATAAAGCACGGCCTGGCTGTTTTTCTGGAGGAATCAATTTTTTGAGATATTCTTTTGCCTGACCGTCTGCAATAATAAGCTTGGCAGATTCCCGAGCACCAATATTTCGATAATAGTGATCCATGATCTCCGCAATCCCGTATCTCGCCGCTTCTTCACCAATCAGAACGACATTGGTATGTGCAAAATATAATCTTTTGGGATTCTCGACGCTGCTTTGGGCAACGGCTTCCCGAATCGTTTTGCCTTCTGATGAAAATGTGTTCACGGGCGATTGAGATCCACCAGACGACGATCCAATTGAACTGCTCGCTGGCGGTACAATAACCTGATAGGTAATGATCCACTTTCCATTTTTCCGGTCAAATCCTGTTGCCGTTGTGATGCCCAAATCATTTAATTCTGTGCGATTTCCACAACCAGCAGTGATCAATCCGAGCATGAGTAAGATTAATATGGACTGCAAACGAATCATATAAATCGCTCCTTATTCGTTCTCAGCTTCATTAATACGGTCTACAATGTTATCCGATCCCGACGGATATTGGTGAGGGGCTTGTCTCGTCTTATTCGTATTCGACTTCTCATCAGGTCTAGTCTTCATAGCCCACCAGGGTACTCTCAACCACAGATCCTTCATATTTGACTTGAAAAACGGACTGTATGGCATCAGATAGTCAACGCCAAATGACTTCAGAGATACCAGGTGTGCAAGTAATGGGACGGCTCCGGCCAATATGCCGTACAACCCCAGCGTACCTGCCAGTACCATAAACGGAAAACGTAATAGCCTTACTGCTGTGGCCATACTGAAATAGGGTATAGCAAAATTCGCTATTGCTGTAAAGGAAACCACAATGACCATCGCTCCTGAGACCAATCCCGCCTCTACCGCAGCTTGTCCGATGACCAATGCACCAACAATGGAGATTGCAGGTCCAATGGCTCGCGGCATTCGCACTCCAGCTTCACGAATGACCTCGAACGTAATTTCCATAAGCAGGGCCTCAAGTAATGCCGGAAAAGGGACCCCTTCCCGTTGTGCGGCCAAGGTGACCAGTAACGTAGTTGGTATCATTTCCTGCTGGAATGTAGTTAGTGCGATGAAAGTCGAAGGTAGCAACAAAGATACGAGGAAGCAGATCAACCGTATAATCCGCAGAAAGGTAGAGATATCATAACGCTGATAATAATCCTCGGGCGTTTGAAAGAAATTAAAAAAAGTCACAGGTGCAATCAAGGCAAATGGCGTACCATCTACCATAATGGCTACTTGACCATCCAATAGACTGCCTGCAACCGTATCTGGGCGCTCCGTATTGATCATGGTCGGAAAAGGCGTAAGCGGTGCATCCTGAATAAATTCTTCTATGTAACCACTTTCGAGTATACTATCAGTGTTGATAGCATTTAAACGCTTGGTAACTTCTTCAATGACTTGTGGCTTTGCAATACCCTGAATGTAAGCTAGTGCAACCACTGTCTGGGTGTACTCTCCAATGGTATGCATCTGGAATTTTAAATCAGGAGTTCGTATTTTTCGTCGAACAAGAGTAATGTTAGTCGTTAGCTCCTCTGTGAATCCTTCCTTTGGTCCTCTGACCACCGTTTGGGACGTGGGTTCCTCTACAGATCTTCTGGCTCCTCCGGCGATCGGCACTGCAAGAACATTCTTTACACCATCAATAAGTATAACGACGTGGCCTGTTAATAAAGCTTCATAGATAAGTTGCGACGAATCTAAATTTCGGATATTACCGGAGGGTAAGACTCTTTTCACTAACACATCTCTCGGTTGATCTCCCTTCAGAGGATCTGTATTCATCCATTGGATGATATTGTCCATAAGTTCAACCAACAGCGTAGAATCTGTTAACCCTTCCATGTAACAAACAGCTAGAGCAGTACCCTTCTCCTCTAACATCGGAAACTCACGAGCCACAAAATCAGGACTGTACTCAAATGCCTTGATAATATGGTTAAGTTTATCTTCTAGTGAAATATTCAGACTTTGCAAATGTTGTGTTCGTTTATGAAATGTTTCTCCTTGCTTTTGTGAAGTAAATACCTCCTTTATCCAACGCATCAGCACATGAATCACCCCCTGTTTCCGACTAATATGGATTAATCATGCAATAAGTATACATCGCCCTCGATAATCTAGTCCTACAAAAACACCTTGAAGAATATGCTGTTACAGTATGGGAAGGGGGACAATCTTATTTATATACTGTTAGGTTATGTGATTCTGGGGCTATCTCTTTCAGCCCCTATTGGACCCATCAATGCTGCGCAATTGGACAAGGGTATTCGAGGTGGGTTCATGCCTGCCTGGTTTGTTGGACTAGGAGCCATCGCAGCTGATATCATTTACATGCTGCTGGTGTATTTCGGCATTGTACATCTGCTTGAACTTCCGTTTGTAAGGGTATTCCTCTGGATGTTTGGTTGTTTTGTATTGATCTATACGGGTGTGGAAAGTATTAAAAATGCAGGAACCCTTGCCCCTTCTCAAATGAGAGGAGATGATTCGGAGCTTGCCAAGTCATTTACTCAAGGATTTCTGATGTCTCTGTTTAACCCTCTTTCCATCATGTTCTGGCTAGGCATTTATGGCTCTGTTCTGGCCAAGGCTGTAAATGACTCCCCTATGGACCAATTGTTGATCTATAGTGGAGCTATCATCTTTGGCGTACTTCTGTGGGATCTATTCATGGCGACTACCGTAAGTTTTTTTCGCAAATACCTCACTTCTACTGTGCTTAAAGGAATTGCTCTCATTTCCGGACTTTCTTTAGTCGGTTTTGGCTGTTACTTCGGATATAAAGCCATTCAATTTCTCTTCTTTATTTGAGTTTGTTTTTTTTGCGTAACCGAATACCCGTGATGTGATAACTGCTTATACCCGTAGAATGCTGCTCATTTTCTTCACTTTCGTCTTTCTCGGCGTTTGATGATGTTTGGGTCGCAGTTTTCTTCTTGCGAATCCGTTGTACAATAACGTCACTAATAGCAATGAGAGAGACAAGCAATAAGCTAATATAGAACCCTGGTCTGCTGAGTGCATGAAAAAGTGTTCCAGTGACTGCAGCAGTGATCAACAATAAGCCAATCCAGCGTTTGATCACATCGAACTTGCCTGATTTCAACAATTTACCGGAAGATAACAAAATAAACGACCAGTTGTACAGAAGCATCAGTCCAGCTGCAGTTGTGATGTATTCATATACTTTACCTGGGAGTAAGAGAGACATGATGATCGTACCAACTAACCCACAACCAATGAGGGACAAGGCAAATAACGGATACTTCGTTTTCCACTTTCGAGAAAATAACTGCGGGGCGTCTCCCTCCTGAGCAAGGGTAATAATCATAGACGTCACCGCATAGAGCGAAGCTGTCATCGTTGAAAATCCGGCTACAATGAGCACCCCGTTGAACAAATGTGGGACAAAAGCAAGGTGATCGCTACTGAGTGCCAGTACAAATGGACTCTCCTTGGGATTAAATGCATTTAAAGGAACCATAATTAATGCGAGTCCAATGGATACAACATATACGGTGGATAGCGCAATGAGCATGACTTTTCCTGCCTTTGGGGCATCCTCCGGTTTTTGAAGCCGATATGACATAATGCCAAGAACTTCAATACCTCCATAAGCATAGAACGCAAAAAGAAACGCAGACCACAATCCGATGCCACCCTTTGGAAAAATCGATGCCATATCCAGCGGTACTTTGTGTTCATACTTGGTTCCCCCAATCCACCCTGCGAGTAGGGCGATGGCAAGCACCAAGAACATGATGATAGCTGCAATTTTAATGATAGCCAGTACATTTTCAACCCGGTCAAATCCCTTGTTACCGAAGAATACAATACAGAGACCTACAATTCCGAATCCTGCAGCAAAGATCCAAAGCGGAACAGACGGAAACCAGAACCTAGAGAAAATGGACAATGCGGTTAACTGACTCCCCATAATAAGTAACTCCGAAAACCAATAGAACCATCCGCTCGCAAAGCCTGCCCAACTTCCAAAGGCTTTCTTGGCATATGAACGAAAAGATCCTTGTTCCGGATGGTCCGCTGTCATTCTCGCGAGCGCATCAAAAACTACATATGTACCCAAGGCCGCCAAGATATAGGCCAGTAGCACAGCTGGACCACCAATCGAGATCGCAAGGCTGGAACCCAGAAAATACCCTGTACCAATTGTTCCTGCCACACCTAGCAGACTTAATTGCCACCATTTCAGTTTCTTTTCTTCTGTAGCGTTAGTCGATGCTTTACTCATGTTGTCATTCCTTTTCTGTATCATTTTAGGTCACTAAAGGTAGCCTTCCCAATCCACAGCGAATCATGTTCATACATTAATCCTTATTTCAAATAAACTGGATATATTGAATAATTCTTGAGACCTCATTAAATAATACACAAGTACATCAAAACACATAGGAGGTTTTACACTTGAATCAGTTCTCTCAATCGCAGCAAATTACGCAGTTGGCTCAACAACTTACACAACAAACACAACAGGCTTCGATGCAATACCAACAACTACTTAGACAAGAACAAAGCAACGCTCAACAACTGGAGCAATTGGCACAACGCGAGCAACAAGCTGCACATATGATCCAGACCGCACTACAAGGACATCAAACCGCCATCCAGCAATTACAACAAATCTCCAATCTTGCACAACAACTTGCACACTCATCTTCACAGCACGTATCTTATTTGGAGCAGCCATATAACACTCCTAATATCTCAACTAATGGTCAATCATTTGGTTCGTATTCGAATCAAAACCGCCCGCAATAACATTTTCATGTAACACATAAAGGAACCCAGCATTGGGTTCCTTTATGTGTTACAAAAAAAGAGACCACAAGTGTCCCTTTTCGTTCTTACCTTGAGTTTCATACCCGTCCTATACTATAGAGTGCTTGTTCATACTTGATGTTCATTCTTTATGCATTGAGATCATGTATCCCTGGGCTATGCTCATTTGGAAGTTCAGGCATATAAGGAAGTGGATATCCTTGTGGGGGATCGATTACCTGCAGTTCCCCACCATTACGACTTGGTGTTTGACCACTGAAAATCTCAGCGATGCGTGTATTGTCTAAACGGAAATTAAACTGCGCATTGTGGAAGCCCATATCTACATATTTCCGGCATTCGGGATATTTATTAATATCATAGTTGGGAATCGGGAATATTTTGCCCCAATTCACACCCAGAGTCTCCAGTGCTTTGGCAAATGCATTTTGATGCGCATTATCACGAACAATCAGAAAACCCAGCGTTTCACGGAATGCTTTGTTGGTACTCATTTCATATATTCTTGATTTTTGCAACACACCCGTAGACTCCAACACAATATTATCAAGTAAGTTGCTTACCAGATTCCCATGATCGTACACATAATTCCCAAGCCATGGATTACCTGCAGCATCAACAGGCAATGAGCTCTGAGCCCCCATGATGTAATGATGCGGGTTGGCATGTTTAATCGCTTCATCCAATGGAGCACCGTCGACCCCTGCATTTCCCGCGCCATCTGCACCGGCCCCCGTTAATAACTGATTAATGGTTTGTTGCACCAGTTCAATATGGCTTAATTCCTCAATAAATACACCACGGATCAGGTCTCTATACTGCGTGGCATCTCCCCGAAAATTACTGCTTTGAAAGAAGAATTGCATCATCGTCCGCATTTCACCAAATTGGCCGCCAAGCGTCTCTTGCAATACTTTTGCTGCCGCGGGATCAGGCTTGTCAGGTACGATCATATTGATCAGGTCTTCACGATAAAAAAACATTGTTTTCCTCCATTCTGAATTAACTTACTATTCTAGTTTCTGTTCCCTTCCTAATTTTATGTAAACCAGCAGTTAACAATCTCTGGTACTGGCTCCTACCTTAAAAAACAAATAGAAGTGCATGAACTAGAATCACGCATTTTGTTAATGAAAAGGGAAACAGAATATATTCTGTTTCCCTTTATCCATATTGAATACATTTTCTTATGGCATAAACGGTGGTATATCCGCTGAACTTCCTTTTCTTAGAACCTCAGGTGGGGTATCAAAAATATACGGCGGAGCTGGCGGAAGTTTAGGCGCAGGTGCCAAAGGCTGTGGATGCTGAACATATTGGAAAGTACCTTGCCCATCCATACTTGGACCGTGAGCCCACCGTCCGGTTGCGCTCTCATCACCACGCGAGAAGTTAAAGAGAACATACGCCACATCTCTCTTCTCAAGTTCTTTCGGGAACGTGCTGGGCACAACAATTCCTTCTTTTTCTTCAAGTTCTCTTATCGCTGCAATCCACTGATTCTGATGCATGGTATCCCGAGCAAGCAACCACGATAACATGTCTTTCACACCGCGGTCATTGGTCATTTCATATAACCTGGCAACCTGAAGTCTGCCTTGAGATTCTGCTGCTAGATTATGTCTAAAATCAGCTAATAAATTACCACTTGCTATTGTGTACTTTGCATTCCAGGGATATCCATTACTATCGGTTGGGGCTGCTCCAAGTCCGCTTACAATCGCGTGTTGTGGATTGCTCCCACCGAGTATCGCATTAATAACTGGGTCTTTGGCGGCTTCTTCCAGTGTGGCTAATGGAGCATTGTCCAGCAAGCGAGCGATCATCGTAGCCAGCATCTCAACATGAGCGAGTTCTTCGGTTCCTGTATCCATAAGAAGGTCCTTATATTTCCCATCACCACGGACATTCCAGCCTTGAAATAAATACTGCATGGCTACCGTAATCTCGCCAAATTGTCCTCCCAGTACTTCTTGTAGTTTTCTTGCAAACACGGGGTCGGGTCGATCCGGCTTGGCATGATACTGCAATTCCTTGATATTAAAAAACAACATATCACCTCATCCGTTTTAGATAAGTGATATGTATGTATATTACATCGATCACTTGCATGTCTCCTTAACAAAAATAAGTTGGACTGTCACCATTTTCCCCTTGGGTTATATCCTATAGGTAAAAGGAGGACTATTCATGTCGTTGTTGTTTTCATCTTCTGAGATTGAGAATGAGGAGATTCCTCTCGAGACCTGGAAAAGAGATGCTTACCGTTTATTCTCTTCGAAAATGAGTGACCGGGAGGCTCGATTTCCCTGTATTCCGGCTACACAGGCTTTTGCCCTGGGTCACCTCCGATACGGCTTTGTTTCTAATTTCGGAGACGAGTCTGCAGAACGTAATGTATCAGACATACTCAAGGAATATGGAGAATGCTCTCGTTCATTCGGAGAATATTCTTCATTGATTTTATTTTTTGATAAGGAAAAAGAAGTTCGGGATGTATTGGCCTATGAAACAGCCTTCTGGGATTTATTAAGCCAGATTAGACACTTGGATAACAAGCCTTGGCCAAAAGATATTCCAGAAGACCCAGAGCATCCCATGTGGGAGTTTTGTTACAATGACGAACGGTATTTTGTCTATTGCGGGACGCCAGCCCATATGTCACGACAAAGTCGCAACTTTCCTTATTTCATGTTAGCTCTAACACCCCGCTGGGTGCTCGATATATGGAACGCACAACCTCTGAAAGCTGCAGCGATTGCTCCGAGAATTCGCGCACGCTTGGCTGCCTACGATACCATACCGGCACATCCTGAATTAAAGCAATACGGATCACAAGGCAACCTGGAGTATAAACAATATTTTTTGCGAGATGACGATACCGCTCCTTCCAAATGCCCGTTTCTTCGATCCCTTCAGCAGGACAACGTAAAGGAATAGCTTAAAATCGATTCTAAAAATACTCTCCTCCGAATAAACTCTATACCACCCATTTATAGGAGGAGAGCCCTGTGCTCCATACTCGCTACAACTACATAAACAGCTGGACAAGCCCTATCGAAATAAGAATTCATTACAGACGGAAAGGAAATGACAATGGAAATCTATATTAAGTTCATCCTGATTGGTCTCGCTATTGCCATGCCAGTGGGAGCAATTACTGTAGAGATGACCAAGCAGGGATTGAGAAATGGGTTTATCCATGGCTGGGCCGTGGGTCTTGGAGGCATGACAATTGATGCTGGTTTGATCCTGGCCATGTACTTCGGGTTTGCTTCCGTCTTATCTCTTCCTTATGTACAAATTCCACTATGGCTTGCGGGAGCGGGATTTCTTGCCTTTCTAGGATACGATTCGATCCGGAACTCAGATCTGGATATGGCAACATCAGATAATACAAAAGGAAAAATCAAAAAATCGTTTTGGAGGACATACCGCAATGGCTTATTGGTAGCGGTTTCCCCTGGTAATCTTATTTTTTGGATATCTGTTTTTGGTGTTGTATTGTCCGATTCATACCAATCTACCGGTAAGCTGAGTTTTATCATTGCAGGATTTGGCGTACTATGTGGAATTCTTATTCATGATCTGGGTCTGCTCTCCATTGTATCTGTGACACGAAAAGTAATGAGCAAAAAAATGATACAAGCAGTCTCTGCCATGGCTGGAGTGCTTTTGCTGGGTTTCTCGTTCTACTTTTTATATAAATTTATATTGGCTCTGTGGCTTCTATTTCAGTAGTTATTTCGAGAAATTAAGGTTGTTCCTTCTAAAAAAGGGGCAACCTTTTCTTTTGATTCCTTTTTCATACGCTGCTGCAGGTACTTTACTGGAACATTAATTTTTTTTGTTAATCAGAAATCATTTGACTTTCACAGTGAAGGACGGCAGTTCATTTAGTCGCGGGGCGTGCTGAATCGTATCTAAAAGGTAGGTAGTAACAGCGGTGTGCGTTCTTTTCTATTGTGAATTTTTCATATGTTGAAATATTATACTAGTGGCGAATTAGTATTTAGTGCCAACACAGTTATCGTTGTCTCAAAATTAAAGTAGTATGCTTAAGATGATTTGGACATTTCACGAAATAGTTAGATTATTTAGCTGTTGTGAATTTTTCATATGTTGAAAATATAAGGTTGATGGCAAAAGGAAAGCTGCCTATAGGCAGCTTCGCAAAATTAAAATCCATTTGGCAATTGCAAAGAATCAGGTCCGGCCAGTCCAGTCTGCTCCGGCAATTTCTTTCCACCGTGCTCTAATCTCATCATACAGTTCCTGCGGAAGTGGCCCTTTAGCCACAAGATCAGCATTTTGCTGCCAGCGATTGGGCTTGGCTGTTCCTACAATAGCGGTGTCTACACCTTCTGTACTTAGCGTAAACCGCAGTGCTGTTTCCACCGCTGCCTGAGCATCTTCACCGAGGAAACCATAGTTAAGTTCACTTAAGCGTTTCCAGTAAATGAAGGGATAAGCCTCTTCCGAAAGTGTTTCATACGTCCAGGCCGCATTGGCAATAGGTCTTTTGGCGATTACACCCATGTTTCGCTTTCTCGCCTCAGGCAAAGTCAGTTCAATCGCTTCCTGATCTGCGATATTTAATGAAGTCTCAAGGCTGTCAAATGCTCCGGTCTGAATCGCATATAGCGCATCTGTAGTATCCCCACTGTATCCGATAAATCTGGTTTTCCCTGCTTCCTTGGCACGTTGCAGTACTTCGATTACTGCTCCTTGTCGGAGTACTTCTTCAGAGCAGCTATGCAAATGGATAACATCCACATAGTCCGTTTTCAACCGTTTCAGGCTACGGTCAATCGTTTGCTCCAGTACTTTGGCATCCCAATCCGGACCTTCGATCCCGGCAGCATGTCCACATTTGGTGAACAAATAGTAGTCATCACGCCGATGTGACAGCACCTCACCGATTAATTCCTCGCTGTCCCCGTAACATTCAGCCGTGTCAATTACGTTTAATCCTGCATCGAGGGCACTATTCAGCAATGTCGCTACATCCGTTTTGGATACATTTTTGCCTATTTCCGCTCCGCCAAATCCAAGTGTACTTACGTTCATGCCAGTATTTCCATACTTGCGCGTTTCCATGGTTATCTTCCTCCAAGTTCAGTGAATTGGGTACAGATAAATAGAAATGATTAACTTTCCCTATGTTTTATTACCCATGAGTTGGTTATGCCACCCACTTTTCTAGACTGCAACCAACTTAATTTATTTAGAAGCCATAAATGGACATACCACCGTCAACCAACAACGTCTGACCCGTAATGTATCCAGCTGCATCTGATGCCAGGAACACAACCGGCCCTACCACTTCTTCCAGTTCTCCCACTCGCTGTAGCGGTGTGCGGCTTACAATTTCCTGCAAATACTGGGGATCATCCAGCAGCTTTTCAGTCAAAGGTGTTCGGAAATACCATGGCCCTACTGAATTGACACGGATTCCATACTTGCCCCATTCCAGTGCGAGCACTTTGGTCATATGAATTAACGCAGCTTTGGTCGCGCCATATACTACCCCTGTCCGTAAAGCCGTATGCCCACCTACCGAAGAGATGTTAATGATCTTCCCAGTCCCACGTTCTTTCATATGCTGACCTGCCAATTGCGAAGCGAAGAAAGCCGATTTTAAGTTTGTCTGCATGATGGTCTCCCACTGCTCGTCCGTTACTTCAAGTGCTGGCGTCCGTATGTTCATACCTGCGTTATTCACCAGAATATCCAGGCTGCCCATCTCCGAGATCGCCTCTTGAAACGTCTCTTCCATTTGTTCTCTTGATGTCACATCCGCAGTCAGAGCGAGCGCTTTACGCCCTGTCTGTTCATAGATGTAGGCGGCTGTCTCCTCAATTTCTTTCATCGTTCGGGATACAAGTACAACGTCACTGCCTGATTGGGCAAGTCCAATCGCAATTGCTTTTCCGATCCCTCTCCCTGCACCTGTCACCAGTGCTGTCTGTCCATCAAGATGGAATGTAGGTACGTTCATGTTGCTCACTCCTTCATCAGATTTATAAGTTGAACTAAAGATTATTTACACTGACACTACGATGACAGAATAACCTTCCATCAATGCTTATATGTAATTGAAACCCTGACGTGAATCAGGTTACAAAATACTGGCTTGGATTGCCCAGCTCCGGATGGAACTTCTCCCGAAAGCGTCCTCCCGTATATTCCCCTATAATTTTTCGCCAGAACGCCTGGGCAATGACATTGTTCCGAACCTGGGTTACTTTCCATCTGCCAGGAAAACGTTTAAACAATTCATATGCTGCCCGAGTGCCCACTCCACTGCGCCGATATTTTTGCATCACAAAAAACTCAGTCAAATAGTAGTCATTATCCTTGCTTCCAGGCTCCAATTTCTCCACCAGAGCAAACCCTGCAGGTACCCCATCACTTGTAATCAAAAAAGGAAACTTGCGGTCCTCCTCTGTCCAGAATGCCTCCAGACCGGGATACTCCGGAAAAATGCCGTTACTGTCAACGTCAATATTCAGATATTTGGTAAAATCATATAGATAAAATTGCATTAAATGCCGAATCACCTGACTGCGTTCCCGGGGAACCAGTTCTATTTTCATATTCATCCGGTTCACCTCCTCTGCTCTAACTATATTGATTACTTTAAAGGTTTACGTGCCGAAGGGCAAGGAAGCATACCCTGCTTACTGCCTGTTTTGGTGAACAAGCTGTGAGCATGTAAATTATGGTACACTAGAACATAGAATACTATTAAATTGAATATTAATTTTATCATGTTTTTCACATGGAGGTGTCGAACTTGACCAACGTGCAAAAAGAGATTGATCGACGCAAGCTGGATGACAAACTACCTTCCATGCCTTGGTTCGTTCAGCAATTCATGGACTATAAACTGCCTGACCTGTCCCCCTCTACCCTGCTCGAATATCTGAGAGATTACGAAGCTTTCTTCGGATGGTTGCGAGCAGAAGGGCTCTCCGAGGCAAGCTCTAATAAAGAAGTTACGTTGACTGAACTGGAAGTACTTCGCATGGATTCGGTTACCGCCTATCGGTTATTTCTCACAACCAAACGGGAAGGAACCAATTCGAGAGTTACCGTCTCTCGCAAACTCTCTTCCCTTCGCTCCCTTTTTCATTATCTGAGCCAGATTGCGGAAGATGAAGACTTTTATCCGTTGCTGAAGCGAAACATTATGGCCAAAATCGAGATCAAACGTACCCATAAACCCAAGGACACCGCTGCCAAACTCAAAGGTAAAATCCTGGAGGAAGAGGAACTGCTGGAATTTATCGGTTATATCCTTGAAGGTTACGCTGTTGATATGGAGAAGAACAAGCAGGCACTCTATTCCCATGAGCTCAACAAAGAACGGGACGCCTGCATTGCCAGCCTGATTCTCAATTCAGGTTTACGGGTGTCGGAAGTTGTGAACCTGAACGTCGATGACCTCGATCTGAACAACAAACTCCTGTATGTTTATCGCAAAGGTAATAATGATGAGACGTACAAAACACCCGTTTATTTCAGGGAACAGGCCAAGGACGAACTGGCGACTTATATGAACCTGCGGCAATCACGTTACCGTACGCCCAAGCGGGAAAAAGGTCTGTTCATTGCCATGCGAAACGGAGATTCAGAAGGAAGTCGAATGACCAAAAGAGCGATCCAGGCCATGATTATGAAATACGCCAAGCGCTTTGGCAAACCATACTTGACCGTGCACAAATTACGCCATTCATTCGCAACGGACTATTATCTGCAAAATGATATTTACAAAACGAAAGAGCAGCTTGGACACGCTTCTACGGAAACGACCGAGATCTATGCTCACCTTACCGACAAAACGATGTCTGAAGCCATCGAACGCCGTACTGACGACGGGATGTAACATCCCAAACAACAATAAAAGCAGCAAGCCGTATCAAGGATTTCGATCCGAGAAAAGCCTGCTGCTTTTATTGTTGTTTGAATCATTCAAAGATAAGAGCATAAGCAGAAATGATTATAGTTTACATAATAAAAATTACGTTTACTCAAAGACGATCATTCACGCTCACTGTACATTCAATCATGTATAGAGACCATTATGTCCCCGTGTCTTAACATTTCTACGATTCGACTTCACCATTCTGCCTATACTCGCTCTCAACCATCGCTAACAACGCTTTGGCTATATCCTCCGTTTCATGAACCGAGTACCATGTTATATCTCTGCTTACGGTGCTCCGCTCTATAAACTGCTCTGAAGGTAGCCATGAGATCATACCCACTACCCCTTCAAGCTGATCAACCAAAATCAAATCTTTCTCTTCTCGAACCATCACGACTTTGGGATAAGAAGCATCCTTGAATCCTTCAACAACAATCCAATCATAACCGGACAGATGACTTAACATATCCTCCAGCTTGGTTGACTGTCGCTCCGTAATCGCAGTACGTTTCTCTGACATAACAACCACCGCCGAGGCCCCAGCCTCTCCAAATCGATACGAATCCGTTCCTTCTTGATCCATCTCGAAATGGTCATGTCCATCATGCTTAATCGCCGCTACCTTAAGTCCCATAGAAGAAAAGTGCCCGATCAGCGCGGCTGTCAGGGTTGTCTTGCCCGTGTTTTTGTATCCAACAATCTGTATGATATGTGGTTTTGTATCACTCATAGTAGTCATCTACCACTACCTCACATGACCTGAGGGCAGTTTGATAATACGTACCTGCTCACCCGCAGGAATACCTTTTTTCTCAGGTGGGATAACTATCAGACAATCACTATCCTTAATGGTAATCATCACACTGGATTCATCTACACGGGCTGCGGCTGGTATCGCGTATACCATCCCATTGCGAATCTCAGTACGCCCACGTACAAATCGTGTGAAATTGTTTACTTTGGTGTACCCATCTTCCAAGATGGCAGTCCATTCTTCCAGATAAGGATGAGCATCTGCCTGCATGGACCGAATAGTTGGACGAACAAAGAGACCAAAACCCACAAAACAAGCCCCCGGATTACCCGAAAGTGCAAAAAGCAATTTATCTTTATATACAGCAGCTGTGGTCACACTGCCTGGTCGCATCGTCACTTTGTTAAACAACATCTCCACATGTTCTTCCAGCACAAGTTCGCCCATAATATCATAATCCCCGACGGATACACCGCCTGTGGTCACCACGATATCATTATCTAGAATGGCTTCTTCCAGTTTGGTCCTTGCCGTGTTCACATCGTCTGCAATAGAACCATACATCACAGGCTCTCCACCTGCCTCAACAACCAGAGAGCGCAGCATGTAACTGTTGCTATTCCGAATCCGACCTGGTTGTAATGGTTCATCTACATCAAGCAATTCCGTGCCCGTTGCGAATATCGCCACCTTTGGACGTTGAAATACGGGAACTTCTGCTATGCCAAAAGTAGCTAACACGGACTGCTCCCCTGCCCTGATGATCGTTCCTGCTTCGAGCAGTTGCTGTCCCGCTTGGACTTCCAGTCCGATTGGGGTGATGTTAGCACCTGACAATATTTGCCGTTTCAATGCAATCCACTGTTCTCCGTCCTCTACCTTGCTCTCGGTCATCTCCATCATGACTACCGCATCCGCACCTTCCGGGACCTGTGCACCCGTCATGATGCGAGCAGTTGTACCTGAAACAATGGTGTGATTCGAGGTGTAGCCGCAAGGAATTTCATCAATTACTCGAAACCAAACTTGATGATCACTCGATGCATCTATGGTATCTGTACTTATAATCGCGAATCCATCCATACCCGATCTCCGGAAGAATGGATACGGATGAGGAGCCTGAATTGTCTCTGCAAGTGTGCGGCCATGAGCAGATTCAAGGTGAACTTTCTCTATGGAGCCTACAGTAACTCTTGCAGCTATTTTGGCTTGGGCATCCGGTACCTGTACAGCTGTACGATTGAATTTGGCAGTTGTCATATCATGTGAATGTGAGTTCATTTTCAAAAGTATTCTTACCTCCTAGAGACATATCATCTTTTTAAAAAGTGTAGCCCGAATGCTGTAAGATAACAAGTACATCACTTATTGAATCCTGTGACAATATCTTATTTCTTACAGGTGTAACATCCTTGACCAATATTCAACATGAAAGGCATCTTGTCTGCTCATAATATAAGTGACAAAGGGAGGCGATAATCATGAGTAATCGATGTGAATTATGCGGAAGAGAACCTGTGAACACAACCGTTCATCATCTGACACCCAAAGAAATGGGCGGAACATTACTGCCAACAGCCAACCTGTGCATCCCCTGTCACAAACAGATTCATTCGCTTTACACCAATCGCGACATTGTAACCCTTGGTCTCACGAACCTGCAATCCTTGAGACAGGATGAACGAATGATTCCATTTATCCGCTGGATTCGTAAACAGCCTGCTTCAACGATTCCCCGTGTACGCAAATCCAATCATGTTCGCCAATCGTAAACCAAAAAGAACAGCTCCAAGGTCATATGCCGGCGAGGTGATTCGCCTTCCCTTTTCACTGTTCTTAAATGAACTATGCGATTGGCAGCCATCCTTATGATTAGATGTTTATTATCTTCGCCTCTTAATTCGGCCGCCGCCCACTCTGGTTTTTGGTTTTTTGTAGGATTTTTTAGGTGAATCAAACAACCCACCACTGCTCTTGTTACGATCAATGGTCCCCTTGCTCTGATCCCTGTTGCGGTTGAATAATCCTCCGCCAGATCCCACGCTTGAATCTTTATCGCTTCCGCGCCTTGTAATCGTACCTTTCCGATCAACAGTAATAGGTGGAGCAAGCTTCTTGTCATTACTTGTTGGTGCACGATAAGATCCTGCACTCGGTTTATACGTATCTTTATTGGTATATCCTCGATAGTTGCCATAACCTCGCCCGCCAAAAGAATCGAACAGATTACCGATTAACGTAGCGGTCAGATAACCTTGTAAAAAAGATGAATCGTAGTTCTGCCGAACATATTCCTTGGAGTCCACCTCAACCAAGGTATCCTCCGGCTTGTTCGGGTCTTGTTGCAGGTGATAATACTCGTCCTGATACACGAGGAACATACGCTCTGTGTTCTCTGCCGAGATCTGATCCGGTTGCCTTTGGTCAGACAATTCCTGGGCCACTTCCGGAACGGTACGGTCAGAAGCCCGGTACACATAGGACGTTGAGTTACCACTGCCGTTAACCGATTCAAGCGGGTATGTGTCCTGAACAGAAGGTGCTCCGCACGCGGACAACAGAGACATCACAAGGCTGAGGACCAGCATTAATTTTAATCCATGTGCCAAGCGTTTTTTCATTGGGAACCTCTCCTAGCTCGAACGAATCACTTTGATATCCGCAGGAAGAATGGACTCACCCTCATACAGTGTAAATCTTCTGTCTTGCCACTCCACCCGAAGAAGCATATTATCATCCGACTGATACTGCCATACCAATTGTTCTCCAGCCTGGCCATATGGAGTTCTACCTGCCGTTGATACCATGCCTCCATACTCTTCCTCCAGATGATATGCGCGTCCATCCAGATCCAGCAATGTGGGCACCTCATCAGGTGTATCAAGCCTGCCATCAATTGGTGTATATAGAGCGTAACGTGTGAGTTCACGTTCTTCGATATGCAAATATCGAAATGCGGTACCATCCTGCAGCGTGAGCACAACTGCATTTCGAGCACGATTTTGTACCCGACCAACGACTTCATAAGTGACCAGAGAAACCTCACAGATATCACCAGGTGCAAGCTGAAGCATCGTTTTCTCTGCCTGCGGTGGTTCAGGTTTTGTTAGTATTCCTTTAATTCGTTTCCATACACTCATGAGAATTACTCCTGTTCCTTATCTTATAAACAAGCTGCAATAATCAGTGCGCCCACGATATGTAAAGCGCCAGAGAACAACCCGTATCCTGTCTTCCCTTGCTGAATTCCTGTATCCAGATCCAGATTGGCCCATTTGCGAATCATAAAGTGTACAACACTCTCCAGAATCAACAAAATGATAAAGGATACAACGGAGACCAACAATGCTTCTCCAAGATGACCAGCCGTAGAAATGGACGTAGCGAGTACATACCCTTGTGCAAATAATTTCATAACCATACGTGTAGTAACGGCCATATTGCCAGCCTTAACTTCAGCAAAATCCTTATATTTCGTGAACAGTGAGTCGATATACATCAAAACAAACAGCAAAACCGAACCAGATACTGTCCAGACCAGCATCGCCAAAATATTCAAATCCATTTACACAGCCCCCACATATCAACATGAACCGCATTTAAAAGCGAAGGAGAAATGCTCTTCTCCTCCGCTGGTTAACCCTGCTGACAACCAAGGTAATTAGTTCTTATTATCGTACTGTTTCATCAATGCTGCGAGTTCATCTTCAACAGCCTGATCTTTACCCAACTTCTCGAACTCTTCATCCAAAGACTTGCCTTTGGAAGACATTTCGTTGCTTGCTTCTGCCTGTGCTTCCATCTGCATCATTTTCTCTTCCATACGCTTCATACCAGCACTTGCAGTATCGGAGCCAAACCCATTCAACGCTTTGTTGATTTCCGTTTGGGCTTTTGCTGCATTGTAGCGGGCTACCAATGTTTCGCGTTTGTTCTTCATTTGAGTCAGTTGCTTACGCATCTCGTCGAGCTTGCCACGCAGGTTATCTGCAGAAGCCTTGTTTTGGTCATAGCTGGTTTTGTACTCAACCATCTTCTCTTCAGCAACCTTTTTCTCTTCCAGGGCACGCCGAGCCAAATCCAGATTCTGAGCACGTGCCGCCGTATGCGCCTGCTCTTCACGTTTCTTCACAAGAGCTTCCTGCTCTTCGAATAACTGCTTGAATTTCTTCTCAATGGCGATCTGTTGAGCTACTGCTTTCTCCGCATCTTCCAGATCCTCTTGCATGTCACGGATATATTGGTCCGTCATCTTGATTGGATCTTCCGCTTTGTCAATAATGGCGTTGATGTTAGACATGGTTAGATCACGCAAACGTTTGAAAATGGACATTATGTTATTCCTCCTAGTCGATATTACATCGTATATAAACATACATACGTAACAATCTACAACTCGTTTCAATTTTAGCAAATAAAATCAAAACATTCGATGGCTCTTATGTCAGGAAGACCGCTTATCTTTGTTCAGATGATCCTCCATCAACCTCTCTGCAGTCTGCACGATTTCGTCGATCTGCATCCGCGTGATGGAATCAAAATGAATACCCATGATCACCGTAACGGTTACTTTCAGATTCAGGGCAGCCTTTCGGGCAAGCCGCTCACACAGCTCTTGTTCCTTATGCCCCGGAATATGTACCGTCGTCCCGCTGACGCGCTCATGATCCACGTAGAATGTGGCTGCGGCGCCAATATGCGCCTTTCCTCCCGTAACGAGAAAAACCTTATCTTCTCCTGCTTCAATCACCTGTAAACGTATGGATTTCAAATCATATGTACTCATACCCATCCACCTATCCTTTTCTATATGTTTTATATGGAGGAATTATGGCTGTCATAAGCTAAATCCGCAATGAAACTTCTCACACTACGCATAACTTGTAGATAGCCCGGGCATACCAAAGAGAACGTCATTTTGGAAAAGGAGGCCGTTATTATGCGCGTACGCCTCATTATGCTGATGGTTATCGTTATTTTTCTCGGAGGATATCATGCTCCAGTTTCATCGCGGGATGTTTCAAGCCCGCCAAGTGAATCCGTATCAGGTTCGGATTCTGCGGAAGAAGAACAACTGACATTGGGACAGTTACGTCAAAAATATGCCGATACGTTCAAAACGAATGGTCCTTCAACCAAGAAGGTTGCACTGACTTTTGATGATGTACCTGACCCACGGTTTACTCCACAAGTACTGGATGTATTGAAGAAATACAATGTCAGAGCTACATTCTTCATCGTGGGTAGTCGTGCTGAGAAACATCCGGATCTGGTGAAACGCATCGTTAAGGAAGGGCACATGGTTGGTAATCACAGCTACAATCATCCTGAATTCAGTAAGCTGTCGATGAATGCCTTTCGTAAACAAATTCTACATACCGGAGATATTATTCAACGTTTGGCGGGATATACGCCCAAGATGATTCGACCGCCTTATGGAGACATTAATGAAGAACAGCTGAGATGGGCTGCCAAACAACACTATAGCATTGTGAACTGGAACGTAGACTCCCTGGACTGGAAAGGCCTTTCAAAGGAGCAGGTGAAAGATAACATCCTGTCTGCCGTAAAACCAGGCTCCATTGTTCTGCAACATGCTGGAGGCGGTGTAGGATCAAACCTGAACGGCACGATTGAGGCTTTGCCTGAAATCATTGAGGAATTGCAAAAGCGCGGATATGAACTCGTCACCTTGGACGAAATGCTGGGATTGTCAAAGGCCAAAGATTAAGATGACCATGAAGTAATAAATGAGAATATTAAAAGGGTGCTGTTCAATCGCAAGTTTGCGACTGGCAGACACCCTGTTTGAATTCGTTAGATGTAATTAATTTTCTACTTCAGAATGTACAGCTCGATATCCTGAAATCCAAATGTGCTTACGGACTGTTTGCTACCCGGGATAAAGATATCAATCCGGTGACCCTTGATTGCACCGCCTACATCACGCGCGGTGGCTACAAAAGCCTGTTTTGGCAATCCTGGATGGCTGTGACCCGTTACCAGTACTTTGGTTCCGAGTGGAATTACACTTGGATCAACTGCAATCGTACCCAGTTCAAGGTCATTTCCGAAATAATCGACTGCACCCCAGCCTCCATTTTCAGACGGATCTGCAGAGTATGCCGTTGCTTTTACGTTCACAGCTTTGCTGTAATCGAATGTTTTACCCCAGGCCTGAACCACTTTGTTATCTGCATTAACGTCCAAGCTCGCTGTGGTAACTGTTTTGGCTTGGGTCTTGCTCTCCGTCGCCGCGGCAGCTACATTGTTTGCCTTACCGGGAATCGTAATTTTCAAACCACCATAAATATTGTAAGGTGAAATGTCGTTGTTTGCTTTAACCAATGTGTTCATTGCTACTCCATATTGTTTTGATAAGGTGTAGAAGGTATCCCCTTCTTTGGCCACATGAACTGAATCGGCGTGAGCCGGAACGGCTTGAATAAGCATTGCTGTTGTCATTAATGCTACTGCTGTTTTGGCTATACGTTTCTTGTTAATCATGGTCTTCCTCCCTCATTGTGCCTGCGAAGTTAGTTGTCGGATTCGGATGAGGAGCCCACCCTATAGGTTCTTCATTACATTTGAAACGTTATGTACCCCTAATTCACCCCAAGCAGTGTGCTGTAGATCTTCCCCCTGCACAATCTGCATCGTTACATCCCCCACACTCCCTGTCCGGAAGTTTCGGCAGAGTTCAATATATCACAATTTTGTAACCTGAACTTGTAGTAATTCTTACCAAATAGTTTTTAGCATGTAAGCATGTGTAAGAATACTGCATACTCTAGAATTGTTGGACGACCCGATTCCTTTACATCTGGTAACAGAATAGTTACTTTTCCGAATCCATACGTGATTATTATCCATAAAAAAATAGCGTTACCGACTCGAAGTCAGTAACGCTATTTGATCACTTCGTTTAGAGTACTTTCGCAAGAAAATCACGTGTACGTGAATTTTTCGGTGCTCCAAATACCTCATCTGGTGTTCCCTCTTCTACAATAACCCCGCCATCCATGAACAGGATCCGGTCTCCCACTTCACGTGCAAAACCCATCTCATGTGTCACGATGACCATGGTCATCCCGCCTTCTGCAAGACGTTTCATGACATCCAACACTTCACCGACCATCTCGGGGTCCAATGCCGAAGTAGGCTCGTCAAACAGCATGACATGCGGCTGCATGGCCAATGCTCTTGCAATGGCGATCCGCTGCTTCTGTCCACCAGACAGCTGATTCGGGAATGTATCTTTTTTATCATACAAGCCCACAGTGTTAAGCAGATCAGCAGCAATTTTCTCCGCTTCCTGCGTGGATTGTTTCTTCACTTTAATCGGAGCAATCGTGATGTTTTGCTGTACCGTTTTGTGTGGGAACAGGTTGAAATGCTGGAACACCATACCCATTTTTTCCCGAGTTGCATTAATGTTGTGCTTGGGGTCCGTAATTGACACACCTTCAAAATCGATTTCACCTGATGTAGGTTGTTCCAAGAGGTTCAGACAACGCAAAAAAGTACTTTTACCTGAACCGGAAGGGCCGATGACCACGACAACCTCACCTTTGCCAATCGTCACATTAATGCCCTTAAGCACATCGTTATTTCCATAAGATTTGTGTAATTGTCTAACGTCTATCACTTGCACTCAACTTCCTTTCCAGTCGTCCAAGCAGCTTGGACAAAATAAACGTTAATACAAAGTAGATGGCTGCTGCAATCAAAAATGGACTCAAGCCTTGATACGTAATGTTTTTGACCACACTTGCCTGATACATAATGTCCACCATACCGATAACTGAGATAATGGAGGATTCCTTGATGATGGTTATGAATTCATTACCGATCGCCGGTAATACAGCTTTGAATGCCTGTGGCAATATGATATAACGCATCGCATCGCCTCTTCCCATACCTAGGGAACGAGCTGCCTCCAACTGACCACGATCTACACCTTGAATACCCGCACGGAAAATCTCCGCCAGATAGGCACCACTATTGATTGAAAGTGTAATGATACCTGCCTGAAGTGCAGTGAAGTTAATGCCAAAGCTCAGGGAAAAACCATAGTAAATAATCATCAATTGTACCAGCATCGGTGTGCCACGGATCACTTCAACGTAAGCAGTACCGATCCAGCGCAAGATTGCAGCGTCATGCAAACGGAACAAACAGATGATCAATCCAATAATTACCCCGAAGATAACCCCAAGTGCAGACAACAGAAGTGTGTATCCTACACCTGTAGCATAGAAACTTTTATATTCCCAGAATACTTGGAAAATATTTTGCGATTTGTTCGCTTTATCCGCCATCAAGAGGCTGGCGTCCGTCACCATCTGATTGATTTTATCTTCACTTTTCAATCGCTCCAGTGTTCCATTTACTGCAGCTAGCAGCTCGGTATTACCTTTGCGAATCCCGATTGCCGCTTCTGCTTGCTCTTCGTCCGGAACAGCAGCAGCAAGTCCAATGATATCGTCCAGATAACCTGCAGCAACGGTATCTTCAACGATTGCCGCGTCAATGCGTTTTGTTTGCAGTTGAAGCACGATATCCGAGATTTTATCAAGCGCAGTAAGCTTCGCTCCTGGAATACTCTGTCCGATCGTTTCCTGAATGGAGCCTTTCTGAACGCCAATTTTCGCATTTTCAAGTTCTGCCATGGTTGGATATTTGTCTTTATCCACATTGCGAGCCATAATCACTTGTTTTGATTTATAATAGGTGTCGGAAAAATCGATACTTTTCTTCCGCTCATCTGTCGGGGTCATACCTGAAATTACCAGATCAACACGCCCGCTCTGCAATGAAGGCAGAAGACCGTCGAAGCCCATATCCTCAATCACAAGCTCAGCGCCAAGATCTTTGGCAATCTCTTTGGCGATCTCAATATCAAAACCGACGATTTCATCTTTGCCATTAATCACTTTATGGAATTCATAGGGTGCAAAATCGGCACTTGTACCGAGCACCAGCTTTTTACTGCTTGAATTGTCTGAAGTCCCACTTGCAAATGCCACAGGAACGGCAGTCGTCAGCAGAATAACAAAGGTCAACAGCATTATGGTGTAACGACTTATTAATTTCAACCTTTTTCTCTCCCCTTACAATACTTTGTATGCTTCTCATGTTGATGACTGAGTCATTATAAAGTACAATGCATGATTATGCAATGCATTTTGACAATACAAATCTTGACTTGTTTCTGAAAAAATAAAGCAAACATGATATAATCAATGAATTATTTTCATTTTTGCATAAGGAGCTTACTAATGACATCTAACAAATCACAGATCCTGACGGTTATTGATCAATATGCTTCCCGTTTTAAAGCCATTTCATCATATATCGGTGCCAACCCTGAACTGGGAAATGAAGAGTATCTCGCTTCTGCCCGTTTGAAAGAAGAACTGGTCTATCACGGGTTCACTGTAGAGGCTCCAATCCTTGGACTGGAGACAGCCTTTATCGGAACCTATTCAGCCGCCAAACCCGGCCCTACCATTGCATTATTGTGTGAATATGACGCCTTGCCTGAGATCGGTCATGCTTGTGGTCACCATCTGATCTGTATGATGAGTCTTGGGGCTGCTGTAGGGCTGAGATCCGTTCTGGATGAAGTAGGCGGAACAATTAAAGTGTTTGGTACACCCGCTGAAGAGACACGTGGTGCCAAAGTTCCGATGGCAGAAGCAGGTTTGTTCGATGACTGTGATGTCGCTCTCATGGCGCATCCATATTATGCCTACGAAAAGTCAGGCAGCTCGCTGGCTATTGATGCAGTACAATTTGAATTCCATGGCCGATCTTCACATGCTGCTGCAAGTCCACACGAAGGTATTAATGCTCTTGATGCCGTCATTCAAACGTTCAACGGAATCAATGCATTCAGGCAACAAGTGAAAAGCACCGTTCGGATTCATGGTGTGATCAACAACGGAGGTCAGGCAGCTAATATCATTCCTGACTATGCTTCTGCGCAATTTTATGTACGGGCAGCAACTCGCAAAGAACTGAATATCCTCACAGAACGTGTGATTCAGATCGCTGAAGGTTCTGCTCTCCAGACAGGATGCAAGCTGGTGACATCCAACTATGAAACGTCCTATGACGAGATGGTTACCAATGAAGCATTCTCAGCAGCGTTTAGTCAAAATCTGATGGAACTTGGTATCCCGCAAGAAGAGATAGTGAGTGGTAATGATCACGGCTCTATGGACATCGGTAATGTTTCCCTGAAATGTCCTGCAATCCATCCCTACATTCGTGTTGTGGATGAGGTTCATACCCTGCACTCCATAGCCTTCCGTGACCTTGCACTTCAGGAACGCGCGCTGGATGGCATGATTCTGGGAGCAAAGGCACTTGCTACAACAGCCTATGACGTACTGAGCCAGCCAGAGCTGCTTCAAACCATCCGCACGGAGTTTGAGCAAGCTATTCGCTAAAATTTTCACTATCAACATGTTATATAGGGGTGCCCTGAACAATCTTGAATCTCAAGTTGTTCAGGGCACCCTTTTTCTAAATTATCTGTAAGTATATTCAGCCCGAAGCTGGAAATGCTGTGAAAGAAACCTTTGAAAACGCTGAAAATAACACATTTTATTACAGTAAATGTGATTCATTTGCTGGCTAACTTGGTTAATTATAACTATAAGTGTGTGTTCAAAAGACCGGTTTTCAGTACCGAGAAGATGGGATGAAGCTAGAAATGGAGTAGCGGAGCGTAGGCAAAACTACGTGAGCAACGGACATTTCGGCTGAATTCCATATTCGATGCCAATGATGCCGATAGGCATCACTTGTGATCAAAAGCGGGCTTTTGAACAACCTCTATAACTTATCCTATATTCAGGAGGTGCTGTCATGTTGCTCGAAGCCATGTATCATGTTCCTCGTGACAAGTGGGCTTATGCCTATAATTCGTCTACCATACATCTGCGCGTACGAACCAAACGTAATGATGTGCAATACGTGACTGCACTGACCGGAGATAAGTACGATTGGAATGGAACGTACAAGGAAATCCAATTGGAGAAGGCTGCTTCGGATAACATGTTTGATTATTGGGAGGCTGCCGTTAAGCCACAATTCAAACGTCTCACCTATATATTTCGGATAACTGCCGGTTCAGAAGATGTTTTTCTAGCGGATAATGGAATTCATTATGAGACCCCCTATCCAACTGGAGGGTATTATGAGTTCTCGTATATACATGAAATTGATGTGTTTAAGGTGCCCGAGTGGGCCAAGGAAGCCGTCTTTTATCAGATCATGACGGAACGGTTTGCTAATGGAGATCCCAAGCTGAATCCAAAAGAAACCCATGACTGGGGTGGCAAACCTGAGTTGGACAATTATTTTGGTGGAGATCTGCAAGGTGTGCTGGATCATCTGTATGACTTAACTGAACTTGGCGTGAACGCCATTTACTTTACCCCGTTATTCCAGGCCAATTCCTACCACAAATACGACACGATTGATTATAAAAAAGTCGACCCCCATTTCGGTGATAATGCCCTGCTTAAACAATTGACAGAAGAATGTCATCGCCTGGGTATACGTGTCATGCTTGACGCGGTGTTTAACCATTGCAGCGAAGACTTCCCTCCTTTTCAAGACGTTCTTCAGAATGGAAAAAACTCTAAGTATGCCGACTGGTTCCACATCAATGAATATCCGGTTCAGATCAAGGATGGTATACCAACCTACGATACATTTGGGTTCTATGGCAACATGCCCAAGTTCAATACAGCCAACCCTGAGGTTAAGGCATATCTACTCGATGTAGCTGAGTACTGGATCAAGGAAATTAAGCTGGATGGGTGGCGTCTGGATGTAGCAAATGAGGTGGACAACCATTTCTGGCGTGATTTTCGCAAGGTTGTTAAGGCAGCGAATCCGGAAGCCTATATTGTTGGTGAAGTCTGGAGCGACTCCCTGACATGGCTCATGGGGGATCAATTCGATTCCGTCATGAATTATCCATTTGCCGACAAAGTGCTTCAGTTCTTCTGCGGTTCAATGGATGGATATAACTTTGCCAACGAGATGGGTTCACTGATTATGCGCTATCCGCAACAAACCAATGAAGTGATCTTTAATATGCTGTGCAGCCACGATACCCCACGATTGCTTACAAGGTTAGGAAAAGACAAACGCCGTTTAAAATTGTCGGTTGTATTTCTTTTCACCTATATCGGCACACCTTGTATTTTCTACGGCGATGAGGTGGGAATTAGTGGTGATGCTGACCCGGATTGTCGAAAATGTATGGAATGGGACCCGGCCAAGCAAGACAGAGAATTGTATGATTTCTATCGTCTGATGATCGATTTACGCAAAAGTAATGAAGCCCTGCGCAAAGGACGCTTCCGATTCCTCAAGGCTGATCACAATGATCCCTGTATCGTGTACGAGCGTGTGGATGACAACCTTCACTTTACCGTATGGATGAACAATACACCTCAAGATCGAACGCTTTCTCATCCTATGGAAACAAAAGACTGGAAAGATGCATTAACTGAAGAGCCTGTGTTTCCAGCCGATGGAATGATGAATATTAAGCTTGACCCCTATGGGTACCGCATTTTGTATAGACAGCTTGATCCGACAACCATCCAACACGGCTGAGGTTTAATTCTGAAGAATCATATAAAAGAAAAGAAAAACACTTCCATCGTCTCAGATGATACTTCATTCTGAACTTTGGAAGTGTTTTGTTTATTGGATTGAAAAAAGCCACAGCATGATATGCTGCGACTTTTTCAGGATTGCACTAGTTTACAGGGTCAAGTGTGATCCGACGATAAATGTCCATATATTCTTCAGCAGAGACGTTCCAGCTGTATTCTCCACCCATTGCATTCTTCACAATTTTCTTCCAGTGTTCTGGCTTTTTGTAGATCTCCTCAGCACGCCGAATGGTATTCATCATGTCATGTGCATTAAAGCTTGTGAATGAGAAACCATTCCCTTCTCCAGTAAACTCATTGTATGCCTGCACAGTGTCGTTCAGACCGCCTGTTTCCCTTACGAGAGGCACACTACCGTACCGCAGAGCCAGTAACTGACTAATACCACACGGTTCGAATCTGGATGGCATCAGGAAGATATCACTGCCTGCATAAAACCGACGGGATAACCCGTCGTTGAACTTGATCTGTGCAGACATTTTAAGTGGATAACGATTCGCGGCTTCACGGAACCAGTGTTCATAGGACTGCTCCCCTGTTCCAAGTACAGCGAATTGAATATCATCATAATACAACAATTCATCCAGGATACGGCAGACCAAATCAAGTCCTTTGGAATCCACAAGCCTTGTGACCATGACCATAAGAGGTACATCAGGTCGAACAGGGAGTCCAAGTTCCTTTTGCAGCTCAATTTTGTTTTCCGTTTTCTTGGACAGACTTGTTCTGTATTTCACCGGGATCTTGGTATCTGTAGCCGGATTGTAGCTCTTGGTATCAATGCCATTTACAATCCCGCTGAATCGATCTCCAAGTGAACTAAGCAGTCCGTCCAGACCGTATCCGTAATAAGATGTTTTCACTTCCTGTGCATAAGTTGGACTAACGGTTGTTACATGGTCAGCGTAGACAATTCCAGCCTTCAGGAAGTTGACATTACCGTAATACTCGGCTCCATCCACGGTGTAATATCGATCGTCCAGCTCAAGGATATCACTGAATAACTGATGCGGGAATACCCCTTGATACAACAAGTTATGTATGGTGAATACCGTACGAATATCACTGTAGAATGGATCGTGTCTGTAGTGTGCTTCAAGCACCAAAGGAATCATTCCTGCATGCCAGTCATGACTGTGCAGCACGTCAGGCTTGAACTCAATCTGTGGCAACACTTCGAGAACTGCACGGTTGAAGAAGGCGAAACGCTCGCCATCATCCATATAACCGTACACTCCATCACGCCCAAAATAATATTCATTATCCACAAAATATACTGGAATCCCATCATGAACCAGCATTTCTATTCCACAATAAGGTCTCCGCCAGCCAAGAGGCACATCCGTTGTAATTACGGGCTGTAACACGTCTTTATACTCATCGGGAATCCCCTTGTATTTAGGCATAATCACCCGCACATCTGCCCCGCTCTTCTTCAATGCCAACGGGAGAGCACCGATTACGTCAGCAAGGCCTCCTGTTTTGATAAATGGATGTACTTCAGCAGCAGCAAATAGAATATTCATGCCTTTGTCCTCCTCTTCGGTTTAAGCGTATTGCTTTCATTTTTATTCTTTGTTTTTGAACTGACGGAAGTTATACTCGCAGGTGATTCATCCGTTTTCCGACGCGTGTTCTTTTTTAGAATCACGATGCTAAGCGGAGGCAATACCAATTCGAGACTATGCGGATGCCCATGAAATGGAATCTTTTCGGTAGGCAGTTGCATATCATTAGTAATGCCTGAACCGCCGTAAACGGAATGGTCACTGTTCAGTACTTCGGTATACATACCGGGACGCATGACACCAATCCGGTAACGCTCCCGCTTGACCGGCTGAAAGTTAATGAGCACAAGGAGTGTATCCGCAGGTTTTTTTCCTTTGCGTACGTATGAAATGACACTCTGGTCCTGATCATCCGGAGTGATCCATTCATAACCGTCCAAGGAATGATCAAGCTCCCACAAAGCTTTTTCACTCAAGTACAGGTTAGACAGCTCACGCTCAAACTTATGCAAATTGCGGTGACTGTCATAATCCAGCAAGAACCAGTCCAGTTGATCCTCATCTTTCCATTCGATGAACTGGCCAAAGTCTCCACCCATAAACAACAGCTTTTTCCCTGGGAAAGTCATAAAATAGCCCAGAAAAGCACGCATGCCGGCAAATTTCTGCTCATAGGTTCCTGGCATCTTGTCGAGGAGCGACTTTTTGCCATGAACAACCTCGTCATGTGACAGAGGTAGCACATAATTTTCAGCAAAGGAGTATACGACCGGGAAAGTCAGCAAATGATGTTTGGAAGGACGCTCGTGAAAATCAGATTCCATGTAATCAAGCGTATCGTTCATCCAGCCCATGTTCCATTTGTAGTTGAAGCCCAGACCACCTTCATCTACAGGTAAAGTCACCATTGGCCATGCACTGGATTCTTCAGCCATCATCAATGCATAAGGGAAATACTTGAACACCGTCTCATTCAGCTGCTGCAAAAAAGCTACAGCTTCCTTGTTCTCAAGACCACCTTCATCATTGGTACGATATTGGCCTGGCTGCTTCTCAAAATCAAGCCGAAGCATACTCGTAACCGCATCAACACGGAGTCCGTCAAAATGATACATCTCCATCCAATATAATGCATTGGAGATCAGAAATGAACGAATCTCAGGTTTCGAGTAGTCAAAGCTAAGAGTACCCCAGCCTGGCTTCTCTGCTAACATCGGGTCTGCATACTCATACAAAGGCGTACCATCAAACATACGCAACCCATGAGCATCTTTGGCAAAATGCGCTGGTACCCAATCCAGCAGAACTCCAATTCCAGCCTGATGTAGTGTGTCCACCAAATACATCAGATCTTTGGGCTGCCCGTAACGGCTTGTTGGCGCGTAAAATCCAGTGTTTTGGTATCCCCACGAAAGATCATAAGGATGCTCACTAAGAGGCATCATCTCAACATGTGTATATTTCATTTCCAATAAGTAAGGAACAAGCAAATCAGCCATCTCTCGATAACTGTAGAGGCTTCCATCTTCTTTACGCTTCCAGGTTCCCATATGCATTTCATAAATATGTAGGGGTTTGTTATACAGCCCACGTTGTTTGCGTCTCCAGGCTCCATCATTCCATTTGTACCCTTCGATTGAACTGGTGACAGAGGCTGTCTGAGGTCGAACCTCCGCATGAAACGCATAAGGATCGGCTTTGAGCAATTCTGTTCCGTCTTCCGTTAATATACGGAACTTGTATAAAGTTCCTTCACTAATTTCCGGAAAAAAACGACTCCAAAATCCTGATTCGGGTATCTTATATAAAGGTTCCTTTTCACCTTTCCATCCATTACGGTCCAGAGCCAATCCTACTTCTGCGGCATTTGGTGCCCACACGGTAAAGCGATACCCCTGACGGCCATCGCAGATCTCAGGCTGTGCGCCCAAAATTCGATAACTGTGATGAAGGTTACCTTCATGAAATAAATAAATATGCTCCGGCAATATGTCCGGGTGTGCCAACGGTTGAATGGCCAAGAGATCACCTTCTTTTCAAGAAAATAGATATAACAGTAACCATTACCCCATTCTAGCCAAGTTGAAAAGAAAAATGCGGTGTCTTAGAAAATGTTGTCTTTTTTCTGAATTTTTACAGTAACAATCGTTTCATCTGCTCTACTTTGCGTTAATGATGTACTACAATGCACAATATTTTGGGAGGGAAACGATTATGTTTAATAAAGATTGCATCGCTATGCTGTTGGCGGGAGGAGAAGGGAAGCGATTAGCCCCTTTAACCTCAAGTATCGCAAAACCCGCTGTACCGTTTGGCGGGCACTACCGGATCATCGATTTTCCTCTCAGTAACTGCGTAAACTCAGGGATCGATACTGTAGGAGTATTAACGCAGTACCAAGCGGAATCTTTGCATGATCACATTGGTCAAGGCGAACCATGGGGACATGGTAACTCAAGTCAGGCAGGAATTTCCTTACTTCCATCTTATCATACAGGAAATGACGAATACTTGGGAACGGCGGATGCTATTTATAAAAATATTGACTATATTGATCAGCAAAACCCCGAAAATGTTCTAATTTTGTCGGGTGATCATATTTATCATATGAATTATCGCGAGATGTTGGAGGCTCATCAAGCCAATAATGCAGCAGCAACGATTTCAGTAATGGAAGTTCCATGGGATGAAGCACATCGCTTCGGTATTATGGCTGCTGATGAGAATTTACGTGTAACCGAGTTTGCCGAGAAACCGGCTGAACCAAAAAGTAATCTGGCTTCAATGGGCATTTACATGTTCAAATGGGATTATCTGAAACGCCATCTCTTGGAAGATGCCGCTAACCCTGAATCCAGCCATGACTTCGGTAAAGATGTTATTCCTCAAATGTTGAACGAAAATAATCCCCTCTTTGTCTATAACTTTAATGGTTATTGGAAAGACGTAGGTACAGTTAAGAGCCTTTGGGATGCACATATGGATCTGTTACACAACGACGAAGACTGGAGTCTGCAAAAAGAAAACTGGCCGATGTTTACTCGCGACTGGCGCTCCAAGCCAAGTGCTTACAAAGCAAGACATACAAAGATCGAACATGTTACTTCCATGATTCACGATTCTTGTGCAATCGAAGGTCGTTCGGAGCGTTCCGTTATCTTCTGCGGTGCAGAAGTGGGTAAAGGCTCTGAGATTAAAGACAGTGTCGTTATGCCTAACGCACGCATAGGCCGTGGGGTTCACATCGAACGTGCCATCATCGGTGAAGGGGCAATAATCAAGGACGGTGCAATTGTTAAAGGTACGGCAGATGAAATTGTTGTCGTTGGACCTAACGAGATCGTCTCTGCCAAACCGGCTGTCCGTACGCAACCTGTTCGTATGTTGAAAGAAGTATATGAGAAAAGTGGGCGCCTGCGCACAGGTGAACTTTCTTCATAAGAATATGCAAAAAAGGTGAGCCTTGAATGGCTCACCTTTTTTGTGTTGATATGGATGTTATAAAGCGTAACATGCTAGAGTGTCAGGTAGAAAAATCTTTTATCTTTTAAAACCTTAAGACTTTTCTATATCCGATTTTGTATCGCTTGCTGTTCTCTCATCTGTGACATCAGCATCACCAGACCCGGTTACAGATTCTTCTGTACCCATCTCCTCAGACACAGTCGGTAACGTAACCGTAACGGTTGTACCAGATCCAAGTTCACTCTGCATCGTGATCGTCCCCTCATGCAGTTCTACCAGTTCTTGTGTAATTGCAAGACCTAGTCCCGTTCCCCCATTTTGATGATTAACCTGGAAGAAGCGATCCCGTACTTTGATTAGGTGTTCTTCACTAATTCCAATACCGGTGTCCTGAACAGCTGCAATGATCTGACCATTTTCCTCTTTGACGGACAAGAAGATCCAGGAATTCTCATGTGAAAATTTGATCGCATTATCCACAATGTTTAAGAAGACTTGTTTCAGTCTGTTGCCGTCTCCATGGACATTATAAGCACGCGTCTCGTCCGTTTCTAACTTGAGATGGACCTGTTTTTGTTCCGCTTTGGCCCAGACATTCAACATCGTTTCCTGTACAATTTCACGAATGTTGACGGTTCCTTTGACCAGCTTCATCTGATTCTGCTGTAATTTGGAGAAATCCAGCATCTCTTCAACAAGTCCAATCAGTCGTTCGGTTTCCTTGGAGATAATACCCATACCGATACGAGTTTCTTCCGGATCATAACCGCCTGAATCCAGTGTCTCGCTCCAGCCCTTAATACTGGTCAGAGGTGTTCTTAATTCATGTGAGATCGAAGAGATAAAATCATCTTTGATCTGATTACTGCGCACAATCTCATGTGCCATGAAGTTAAGTGTTGATGCCAATTCGCCCAGTTCGTGCTTATAATTCCCCTTAACCCTGACATCCAGCCGTCCTCTAGCCATTTGGGCAGATACTGCGGTGATGTTGTTAATTGGACGTACAATGGAATTTGCCATACCAATGCTGATGATCAATACTATAGCGAGCACGCCAACACCGACCGCAGCGGCGAGTAGTCCCATATTCAACAGCTTTGAATTCACATCTTCGAGTGAAGTCAGATATCGAATAACATAAGTATTTTCGCCGCCCAGATCAAACTTGTGTGAAACGGCCATGACAGATTCTCCAGTACCTGGTTGTCTTCCAATCCAGCGTCCCATATCCCCATTCAGAGCCTGCATAATATCACTGGTTTGCAGCACAGCACGGTCAGATTCAAAAGCAGTCGAACTCGCCAATACGCGTCCGTTCAGATCCAAAATTTCCAATTCAGTATTGGACAATGCCAAGTTCACAAGGAGTCTAGATAGATTATTGCCATCCTCCGTAGTATTCTCACGAGCGATTGGCTCGAAAAAGTCCTTTGAATTAGAAATGTGGGTACTAATCGTGTTGTAGATACTCTCATAATAATACCTTTGAACTGCCAACATAAATACGAATTCGACCAACAGCAGAGCGAGAAAAACTACAAAGAAATAATGTAGTACGATCTGCCGAGTAATGCCTTTTTTAATCATTGTTCCCGGCCCTTCCATTTGTACCCGTGACCCCATACTGTCTGCAGGTATTCGGGTTCGGAAGGATTGTTCTCAATTTTCTGACGCAAGCGACGAATGTTGACATCCACAATTTTCGGATCACCCATGTACTCTTTTCCCCATACATGATCTAACAATACATCGCGGCTGAGCGGTGTATTTTCTTTTTCCAGGAAAAACTGAATCAAGGAAAACTCCGTTGGAGTCAACTCAATGGCTTCATTCTGTTTCTTGAATTGCTTCGAGATCAGATCCAGTGAAAATGGCCCGGACTGGAACGTAACCTTTGCCGCAGTTTCCCGATGCACGTTCACACGGCGCAATAATGACTGAATACGTGCAATCAACTCTGTTGGGCTGAAAGGCTTGCTAACGTGATCATCTGCACCAACGGAGAGAGCATACACTTTATCCTGTTCCTGAACTTTCGCGGTCAAAAAGATGATGCCCAGACGTTCATTAGTTTCACGGATGCGTCGACAGACCTCAAATCCATCAATACCAGGTACCATGACATCCAGTAGAGCCAGATCAATATCCGGTACTGTCTGCAGTATGCGGAGCGCTTCATGGCCGTCACCCGCTTCAAGCACTTCGAATCCGTTTCTCTTTAAATTAATCACTATAAAACTGCGGATGGATTCCTCATCCTCAAGAATAAGTACTTTACTCATTAAGTTCTCCCTTTCTATTCAGCTGAGAAGTATTGCTCAGTGCATCTTTACCCGCCTCTGATTGTGCTACTCGTGAAGCAATAACCCGATCTTTGGTACGCGTAATTTCCTTCCAGCTTTTACCCTTCTCCTGTTCCCACTTGGAAAGGGTGAAATATTTGATCTCTGCCACGGTTTCGTCCGTATCAATCATTTTAAATCGAATATATTTTTCCTTCTCCGATTTGGTGTCAATAGTAATCTTACCGTACCACTCTGGTTTGAGATTTAGATGAAATAAATCAGCGTCATCCCGGAATTGGAACGAGACAAATTTCTTGCTGTCTTTGCCATCCCATTGGTAATAGGTATAGAACCACAACCTGGAGTCAAAAACGTAATGCTCCCAGCCTTTCGGAGTCTCTTTAAGTCCAAACTCAATAATACCATCATTATCGACATCACCGCTTAAAATTTTGTCATCTCTATACGTTTGATCCGGTGATTTAAAAGCATTGACTAACTTGTTATCCTTAACATACATAATTTGCGAGAAGGAACTCCGATCATCCAGCTCGGCATCCAGTACAATGCCCATCTGTCCTTCAGCGATCTCTCCGCCCAGCGCATTATAAACTTCTTTAACGGTATAATCGGTCTGCACCCGATCCACTTCCTTGAAGCTGCCATCTTCGTACTGGTATAACGCAATCGTTGCAAAACCGCTGTTGTTCAGCGAAATGATAACAAAATCACTCTTGCCATCCCCACTTAAATCCAGCGTGTTCCCCTGCGCATTATCAATAATATATTGATTATACGGAACTCCACCCAAGACCTGCTCCAGTGCCCCGCCCTTGTAGGAATATGCAGTCAGGGCCTTCTGCTCCTGCAGACTTACACCAAGAATAATATCCGGATTTCCGTCATTCGTAATATCCAATACTTTAAAGGATTGCAGCTCATTTCCCGGCACATCAAATGTAAGCTTTTTAACCCATGTGCCTCCCTGCTCTTCCAAAATCATGCCATGGATTCGCACATTCTCATTTGGTGTCTCATAAAAAACAATCGCTTCCCGAGTTCCATCCCCATTCAGGTCTTCTACTCGAATCATACTGGTGTTATTCATATCCTTGGGACGAATCAACGTGCTCTCTGGCGGCAGCTTAACCTGAACCACGTTGTACAGTTTCTCCTTATCGGTGGACATCATTGGTTTTCTCATCAAACCTTTGGGGTCACTTATGACTGTGCATCCGCTTAGAACAGAACCAAGCATGATCGCCATTGTTCCTGCTGCTATAAAGCGTCCCCACCGTGAATTAAACAATCTCATCACTCTTTTCAATAGTTTAAATCTGGTTTTTTTCTTGCTGTGTCAATCTCCGTCCACGAATATCAAAAGCAATCTTTCCGTCTGCCAATCCCCAGATTCGCGTGGCATGTTTCTCAGCAAGTTCAATAGGTAATACTGCAATGACTGTTGCACGTTCTTCTTCACATAATTTGCGCAGCGTTTCCAGCACCGAATCTGCTGTGTGCGGGTCAAGACCAATCACTGGTTCATCAGCCAAAACCACTTTGGCACCATGAGCAAGTGCTCTTGCAATGGCAACACGCTGCTTCTCGCCACCACTGAGCTTCTCTGCTATTTGATGTGCTTTATCAAGTAATCCCAATCCTTCGAGATAATCCATAGCACCCATATAATCATCTGAACGTACCATACCGGTTACCATCCTCCATACAGGAGTCTGACCCGATCGTCCGATTAATACATTTTTAAGCGCCGTACGTCTGGGAAATAGTTCTGGATTCTGTTCCAAGTATGCCCATTCCCGTTTGATTTTCCGTTTTCCGGACCAGCCTTCTTTCAAAATCTCGGCGCCATCCACCGTAAACCGGCCGGAATCCCATTTCTCCATCATAGCCAGACATTTGAGCAGCATGCTTTTACCGCTACCGCTTGAACCAACTACAGCTATCATCTCACCTTGTTGCATATCAAATCGAATATCCCGTAGAACGGGAACGCGGTCCACGCCAACGGATTTACTCAAGTTCTCTACTCTGATCATCGCGATGTCTCCTCTTGTCCATGTTTTTCCCTACCACTAGTGTACTCGGAAATGGACATCAATTTCCATGCGAACACCAGCTTCTATTTTAACACAGATTCGAACTCCGGTTTACGACGAAATAATATACCTGCCACACCGAAAAGAAGGTACATGATTCCGAGCAAGGTGAACATGCTTCCGGGTGAGATCCAGTTGATCATCTGACCACCCAGATTCGGTCCAATAATACTTCCAATCGTGAAATGAAAGGAAGCCACGACGTTGGCTGCAGGCAGCAACACTTTAGGCAAAATATCTGCGGCATAGGCCAGGCCCAGCGAGAAAAAGGAACCGACCAGACCGCCTGCGATTGTTAACAATACAAGCGTCCACCAGAAATGCGTACCTGCGACGGGAACCAGCATGAAGATGATCCCCCCACTGATTCCCGCAAACATCAATATCTTTTTACGCCCATACCGGTCACTCAGCATCCCCAGAGGCAATTGAAGGAACAAACCTCCAATCCCGATAAAGGGAAGCAACGACGAAATCTGATCGGTGTCGAACCCAATACGCAGGCCATAAACGGGGAAGTTACTATTCATGCCGGCCTCCATATATCCGTATAAAAGAGCAGGTAACAGTGCGTACCAAGCCCATGCCAGACTACGACGGAAGCGCCGTTCAGGGAGCTGGCCATGCTCTGCTTTTTCCGGCTTTGTATTCGGAAGCTTCATTAATACCAGTATAAGTACTGCTGCCATACATACGAACAATACCCAGAAAGGGACAGCATCACCGAAGCCAAGCAGCTTGATTCCCAGCGGACCAATGCTGAATCCCAGACCGTAGGACATGCCATATAGCGATATGTAGCGTCCACGTTTCTCAGGTGCCGTAACAAGCAGCACCCAAAGCTGAGCCGCGTAATGCAGTGCGCTGTCTCCTATTCCAACGATCAGACGCAAAATGAACCATATTTTAATATCTGGTAAATACGGAAATAGTATTAAAGGAACCATGACCAATATCAGGCCACCCACAATCAATTTCTTGAACCCAAGTGCTCCCAATAGTCGTTCTGCAACGAGAGTCATGGCAAATGAGCCAATGTACAATGCAGCAGCGTTTAATCCGTTTAAACCTGGTGAAACCCCTTTTTGCTCCAAAAAAATCGAAAGCACAGGCAGCAAAAGTCCCTGACTAATTCCAGCTACCACAATAACCGTAATCAAAATGAGATAATTGGCTGTCGAGTGTGACATTTTGGGGCGAGTAATCGATGACACGAATTCATTCCTCCTGCGAGCACACAAAGAAAAATCGCCATCGCTGACGACTTTCGTATGGTATACATATGGTTTTGAACTGCTATTCAAAGATCGGGGCTTTGCCCCGGACTTGAACATTATAGTGGACAACGCCCTGCAAAACAAGCCATAATAGTACTTAAGTCGCTGCGTACACTTAGATGTGACGGGAGGATTCTGCAACAATATGGCTTATCATGTGAAAATTGATGTTTCACCGATATATGAAATGCTCAACAGCTTTCTGGTTTATGTTACGAAAAAATGGATTCAGCATCTGGATATAGGTCCTGAATGGATTCTGGAAGTGGAAGGCAAACTAAGTTCCAATGTACGAGCTGCGCTCGCACCTGCTGCCACTTGGCCTTTTGATGATTTTGATGTCCTGTTTGCATGGGCTGCGTATCAAAATGATACGAAGGAGAATCGAGAGTTTCTGGACATGCTTGCCAGAATGACAGCGGATGACCTGTATGCACGTGTGTCTCCTCTTCTGCCCGCCCTTACCATAGAAGAATCTACGCGTATTCGGAACAGCTATGTCCCATTATTGCGACTATGGGATCAACACTACTGTCAGAATATAAGTGAAGATCAGCGTGTATGGCTCGAAGAAGATGCTGAAGAAAAACGCGTTTTGCTTGAAAAAATGGGATCTGAACTGCTCATTGAATATGCTACAGCTGGCGTTCTTGTTGAACCGATGCCTGGACTGAACGAAGTCATTCTGTTTCCAACGGTGCATAACCGCCCTATTAATATGTACTGTTTCTATGAGGGTATGATGATCATGCAGTATCCCGTAGATGCACCTGAAGAGAACGAAGACCAACCACCAACATGCCTTTTACGTTTCACCCATGCACTGGCTGATCCAGAAAGACTTCGCCTGCTTCGTTACGTATCGGATGAACCCAAATCCCTCGCTGAGATGTGTGAAGAATTGGGTAAAGATGAAGACACGGTCAAAGATCAGGTGATGGCGCTGCGCATCGCTGGTCTGCTGCGAACTCATCTGCTGGGAAGTAATCGTAAAGAGAAATACAGTATTCGTCCGGATGGCGTATCTGAATTAAATATGTTCCTGGAATCCTATATTCGCATATAATTTAGTTAAACCATTGTGGAGTTACTGGCAACAAGGAGTGAGTTAGATCATGAAAATAATGAAACAACATATTATGTTTGACCTTGATGATACACTCGTATATTGCAACAAATACTTCAACCTGGTTTTGGGAGAATTCTTTGAGAATATGCAAGAGTGGTTTGATGGACATTCTCTGACAACACAAGAGATTCGGGAAAAACAACTGGAGATCGATGTAACCGGAGTGAACAAGCTTGGTTTTGCGAGTCATCATTTCCCGCAATCCCTGATTGATACCTATCGTTATTTCTCCAGCAAGTTCGCCAGATTAACCTCTCCCAGAGAAGAGTCTTATCTGAGTAAATTGGGTATGAGTGTGTACGATCAGGAGGTTGAACCCTACCCTCATATGGTTGAAACACTTGAGAACCTCAAAGGTGCTGGACATTCCCTCTACTTATATACGGGCGGCGAAACCGTGATTCAGCAGCGGAAGATTGATCAGATGAAGCTCTCGGCTTATTTTGATGATCGGATCTATATCCGACAACACAAAAACGTCGAAGCACTGGAAGGCATTCTGTCTAATGGTCCGTTTGATCGTCGGGCAACATGGATGATTGGCAACTCACTACGCACAGATATCATGCCTGCGGTAAAAGCCGGAATTCACAGCATATACATCAAACAGCCGAACGAATGGCAATACAACATCGTAGAACTTCAGCCTAATCCGGAAACATCGATGTATACCATCACTGCACTGGAAGAGGTACCCAAAGTCATACACGAAAATATACAACAGCAGCAACAGAAAAGGACCCTTGGTTAAGGGTCCTTTTGCTGTATGTTAAGTATTAACTAAGATCAAGCATCCTGCTTCTCACCAGATAATTTGCCTGTTACTACGTCCTGCAAAATAATACGTGCCTTCACCGTACTCCCGTCTTTTCGTTTAAACGACAGTACTTGTGTACTGCCCTTCTCAATCAGCGATTTTAACATCGTACTGGTGATTTTTTTACCCGCATACTCTTTCCAGACCACAAATGAACAGCCTTCCTTGAAACGTGAGCATCCATAACCCTTCTTGCCCTCTATAATCTGACCCGTGCAGCCTGGAGAAGGACAAGGTGCCAGTAACTCTCTCACTCCCGAAGAGCTTGCACTTGAGGACGACGACTTGGTGGTCGTGCTTTTCCCACTGCCGGCTCTCGATGAAGATGTCGAAGTCTGACGGGACGTTTTTACAGTCGAACCGCTACTAGCTGTCTTGGCAGGTGTCCTTGTATTGCCGGCTTGGGTTCTTGCTCCCTTGCCTTTTCCTCTACCTCCACGCGAATCTTCCCCAAAAGCATCTGCTGGTGCCGGGGCTTGTACACGCACTTTCTCAATGATGGACAAGGTGAATTTCTTAACGTTCTCCATGAACTTGTCCTGACCCGCCTCACCTTTGGAAATCTGGTATAATCTTCTTTCCCATTGCCCGGTCATCTCAGGTGAAGTTAACAGATCTACACCCGCACGGCGAATCAACTCAATAGCTGTTCTGCCTTTGAGCGTTAACTGCATTTTCTTCCCTTGCAGCGTAATGTAACCTACGTTTTTAAGACGCTCAATTGTCGCCGCACGTGTAGCCGGAGTACCTAGACCACTATCTTTCATCGCGTCTCGTAGCTCTTCATTCTCGATCTGCTTACCTGCACTCTCCATGGCTTTCAGCAATGTTCCCTCGGTATAACTTTTGGGAGGCTGGGTCGCCTTCTCCTTGAACTCACTTTTCGTACATTGAACAGGCAATTCAGGTTGTACAGCAAAAGCCTTGTCCGTCCACTCTTCAGCTTCCTCATCCTCATTGCCGTTTTTCTTGGTCTTCTTCTTGCCTGCACCGCCCTGTTCCTGATCTCCAGAACCGAGAACCACTTTCCATCCGAGGGACAGCAGCTCTTTGACAGATGTCTTAAACTGATGTTTCTCCACTTCGGTGAGCACGGTATGTTGCTTATACTCCGCCGGAGGATAAAAGTGAGACAAGAAACGTCTGACAATCAAATCATAGATGTTCTGCTCTTCCTTGGATAAGGTACCTGGTCGCTTCAAAGTAGGTAGGATCGCATGGTGATCCTCAACCCTGCTCGGATTACATACCCCTTTATTATTCTTATGAACAAGCTCTGGCTTGGCCCCTTGTGCAAGTTCACTATAGGTACCATTTTTAAGCAGGTTTAGCGTTTTGTGCATACCTTCGATATTCTGTTCTGTAACATAGTTGGAGTTTGTCCGCGGATACGAAATTACCTTGTGTTTTTCATACAAGGCTTGTGCGATATCCAGTGTTTTTTTGGCACCATATCCGAACTTGGCATTGGCTTCACGCTGTAAAAGGGTCAGGTCATACAATCGATACGGATACTCCTTCGTCTGCTTTGCTTCGTATTTGGTAATCTGCCCTGTCTTGCCCTTCACACTGGCTGCAATGGCCTCTGCTGCCTCCGCATCGGTCAACTTATCTCCCTGACGCAGTCCCCGGTACTCGACACCTTCCTGCCGAAACCAGGCGGCTACTTCATAAAAGGTCTGTGACTGGAACGCTTCAATCTCTATTTCACGATCGTAGATTAGCGCGAGTACCGGCGTCTGCACACGGCCTACAGACAACAATGCATTATGGCGGGTTGTAAACGCCCGTGAGGCATTCATCCCGATCAGCCAATCGGCTTCACTTCTGGCACGAGCAGCATGGGTCAAATTTTCAAATTCAGAGGCATCCTTCAGACCATCAAAACCACGTCTAATGCTCTCTGCCGTCAAATCCGATATCCATAAACGCTTTACAGGCTGACGCAGCTTCAATTGCTGTTGTATGAGGGCGAAGATGTACTGACCTTCTCTCCCTGCATCGCAAGCATTAACGATCGCTGAAGCCCGTTTTGCCAGTTCTCCAATCATTTTGAGCTGATCTTTAGTCCTCGGATTGGGTACAATCTTGAACTGATCGGGTATGATCGGCAGGTCCGCTATATTCCAGCGTTTGTACTTTGTATCATAGGCATCCGGTTCAGCCAGTCCAAGCAAATGCCCTATCGCCCAAGTGATGATGTAATGCTCACCCTCCAGATATGTGCGATTGTTCTTGGCCTTTGGTTCTATGACGGCGGCAATGGTTCGACCCATGTCGGGTTTTTCCGCTATAACCAGTGTCTTCATCCGTCCATCTCTCCTCCTTCACCGTCCGCATGACGGCAAAAAGGGGCATTCCGCCGACGGAAGCCCCTTGCTTCTGAAACTCATTATATCAGATTTTGGATTCGGGAGCACCTTCCCGAAATGAATTATCCTGCTGCCTGTTCCTTTAATACATGTTTTTGTCTGCACTCTTTGCATACACCCTGGAAATCCAGACGATGATCCGTAACAGCAAAGCCATACTGACGCTCGATTTGTTGTTCCAAACGAAGCAGACCGTCTTCCATAATCTCTTCCACTTTACCACATTCTGTACAGATCAAATGATGGTGGTGATGGGAACCGTCTGTACTTCGCAGATCAAAGCGCGCAGCGCCGTCACCAAAGTTAATCTTTTCAACGACCTGAAGGTCACTCAGCAGTTCAAGAGTTCGGTATACGGTAGCCAATCCAATCTCAGGGAACTGCTCCTTAACCAAGAGAAATACTTCCTCTGCGCTAAAATGATCCTTCTCATGTTCAAGCAATACACGTACAGTAACTTCTCGTTGTTGTGTTAACTTATATCCTTTTTCAACCAATTGATTTTTAATGTGAAAGATCTGTTCTGAAATGGACTTGTCCCGGTTACTTGCCATAGCAGGTCGCACCTCCGGTTTATATTCATTGAATTTTACTTTTATCGTACGGATTCATGGTTTCTGTTAATCCTTATTTATAATCATTATAATATAATAATAAATCTTTATCACATAAAAAGCAATGATATTGATCACACTTACATGAAATATGTAGTCAAATTGGTTAAAATAACAGCAAACAACCCTCGCTGATCGCGAAGGTTGTCATTGATATCTTGTTCTATACTTTTACACCAGAACCGAAGCACCCATCAAGTATTTGTCCACTTCACGAGCAGCCTCACGGCCTTCATTAATCGCCCATACAACCAAGCTTTGACCACGACGCATGTCACCTGCTGCAAATACTTTATCCACATTGGTGTTGTACTTGCCGTAACGTGCCTTAACGTTTGTGCGACGATCTGTTGCAAGACCCAGTTGCTCTACCAACGTTTGTTCCGGTCCATCAAAACCAATGGCAATCATGGCCATCTGAGCCGGGAATACACGCTCTGTACCTGGAATCGGCTGATAAATCTTGCGACCAGTCTCATCCACAATACGCTCGATCTGTACTGTATGCAATTCTTTGAGGTTCCCCTCATCGTCTCCGACAAATTTCGTTGTCATGATGGAGAACTCACGCGGATCTTGACCAAACAACGCTTTGGCTTCCTCTTGCGCATAATCAAGTGTGTATACGTTCGGGAATTGCGGCCAAGGATTGTTAATGCGATCACGCTCCATAGGCGCTTGTGTATGCGTACCGAATTGAGTGATCGTACGACAACCATGACGCAGCGATGTAGCTACACAGTCAGATCCTGTATCACCGCCACCAATGACGATAATATCTTTATCTTTAGCGGACAGATATTGACCATCTTCCAGGTTGGAGTCCAGATAACTCTTAATACTGCCATTCAGGAAATCCATCGCATAATGAACGCCTTTCAAGTCGCTGCCTTCAATATTGAATTCACGCGGCTTCGTTGCACCACCGCACAACACAACAGCGTCATATTCATCCACCAGTTGTTGTGCCGCAATATCTTTACCGATCTCGGTGTTTGTAATGAATTGGATACCTTCTGCTTCGAGCAGATCAACACGACGTTGAACTACTTTTTTATCCAATTTCATCGTTGGGATACCGTACATCAGCAATCCGCCGACACGGTCCGAACGCTCATATACGGTTACCGAGTGTCCTGCTTTATTCAACTGAGCCGCAGTAGCTAATCCCGCTGGACCTGAACCTACCACAGCTACACGTTTACCCGTACGTTTTTCAGGAGGCTCCGGAACCACCCATCCTTCTTCGAAACCTTTTTCAATAATTGCTTCTTCAATCGTTTTGATGGTTACAGGCTGACCAATTAGGCCAACTGTACATGATCCTTCGCAAGGAGCTGGACAGACGCGACCTGTAAACTCTGGGAAATTATTCGTTTTGTGAAGGCGCTCAAGTGCTTCTCTCCACAGTCCGCGATATACAAGATTATTCCATTCCGGAATCAGGTTATGCACGGGGCAACCTGACGTGCCGCCAATCATATCTATACCTGTATGGCAATACGGGGTACCACAATCCATGCATCGTGCACCTTGTGTTCTGAGCTCTTCTTCAGCCATGTGTTTATGAAACTCTTCCCAATCCTTAATCCGCTCCGCTGGCTCACGATCTGCTGGCAGTTGACGTTTGTATTCCATAAATCCAGTAGGTGTAGACATCTTACGTTTTCCCCCATCCGTTCTTGTCTTAATCCCTTCATGTGCATGGTTCTATATGAAATGGATTACTCATTACTTGAGTTTTTGTCTATTGTATCACAAAATCTTCTCGAAGATATTTCAATTATAGTAGCATTTACTGTGCTGAATATTAAATGGATTATCCGCATAATTATTTGTATTTTATACATCATATCTTTCAAGTCTACCCATGGTCAATACCCTTATTTTGGTGTTTAATGTGGTTTTGAACTGCGAAATCTGGTGTGTGTTAAAGAAATAAAAGGTCGAAATGTTAAGTAAATGTCAGATAATTTGTCATCAAATCCAACATATTTTGCTATAAATCGTTCTCGATTCCGAATATCAGACCTGTTTTAGGACTTTACAACGTTAAAACCCCAAGACTTTTACACTTTTTTACTGTTTAATGCTTGGTCGTATGTATATTATACATAAATACCAATTAATCATGTTACATTAATGTTATATGTATTCTAAATTTTACAAGTGACTCATTTTTTTTATAAAAGAAAAGACGCTGTTCACGAATATTTCGCAATCAGCGCCTCTCATCATTCAAATACGACCGAAGTCAGGAATTTCTTATGCCACATTTACCGTTTACGTTCGTAGAATTCGAAGGTATATGCATAAACATTTTTTTCATCCTGTTCGCCTTCAATCTGTTCAATCAGTTCCCATTCGGACCAATCCACTTCAGGGAAAAACGTATCTCCCTCAAAATTCTCATGAATCTTGGTCACCACAAGACGATCTGCAAGCGGCAGGAACTCACGATACACTTGGGAACCCCCAATTACGCACAGTTCCTCACCTTTGGTTACACTCAGCCCTTCTTCAATCGTATGTACGATTTCAGCTTGGTCCACCTTGTAGTTTAGATCTCTAGTCACTACGATATTACGGCGCTGAGGAAGCGGCTTACCACCAAAGGATTCCCACGTATTACGTCCCATGATAATTGTTTTGTTCAGCGTACGTTGTTTAAAAAAGGCCATATCCTTGGGTAAACGCCATGGAATCGAATTATTCAATCCGATCACACCGTTCTCCCCCATTGCCCATACCAGTTCAATACTCAAGGGTAATACACTCCTTCAATCCAAGTCTCTTATCGAGATTGAACACATAATTAGACTGCAATTGGAGCCTTAATGCCCGGATGATGCTGATAGTTCTCAAACTCGAAATCTTCAAACTTATAATCAAAAATAGAATCCGGCTTACGTTTGATTACCAGCTTAGGTAAAGCATAAGGTTCACGCTCCAGTTGAGTTTTAACCTGATCTACGTGGTTGGAATAGATGTGAACATCCCCTCCAGACCATATGAAATCACCCACCTCAAGATCACATTGCTGGGCAATCATATGAGTCAAGAGCGCATAACTCGCGATGTTAAACGGCAATCCGAGGAACGTATCCACGGAACGCATCGTAAGCATACATGATAACTTACCCTCCGCAACGTAAAACTGAAACGCAAAATGACAAGGTGGAAGCTTCATATTATTGATCTCAGCCACATTCCATGCGCTGACAAGGTGACGACGTGAATCCGGATTATTTTTGATCGAATCAATGACTGCGGCGATCTGATCAATTTTATCTCCGTTTGGTGCTTCCCATGTACGCCACTGCGAGCCGTACACCGGTCCGAGATCACCATTTTCGTCCGCCCAATCGTCCCAGATCTTCACACCGTTTTCTTTCAAATAAGATATATTGGTATCGCCACTCAAAAACCATAACAGTTCATGAATAACCGATTTGAGATGAATTCGTTTGGTTGTTACCAGCGGAAATCCTTCGGAGAGATCATAACGGAGTTGTCTGCCAAATACAGATTGTGTCCCCGTTCCTGTACGGTCTCCTTTATGCACGCCGTTGTTCAGAATATCCTGTAATAAATCCAGATAGTTTTTCATGTTGAAATCTCCTCACTGTTATACTACTCCAGAATAGAATTGGCTCGTATATCAATTGAACTAAAAACATTTACACTCTCTTTCCGTCCTCTGCGTTCTCGTGTAAAAATTTAATTCAACTAATACCACCCTATACTACTCTAATCATTATTACAGTGTACCACAAATGAGGAATTCGTTGTATTGTAATCAGCTATACAAATCAAGGTATAACATTTTAAACTTTGCTCTTATTTCAATCAAAAAAGAGACGAATAACGCGTTAACGTTATTCGTCTCTTCTTATATACGTATAATGCCGGACGGATCCGAAGCTTAGATGATCTTAACGGGAGATGATGTGGATCGGGTGACCCATAACCAATTCCGCTGCTTCCATCACGATTTCGCCCAAAGTTGGGTGAGCGTGAATTGTGAGAGCCAGATCTTCCAAAGTTGCGCCCATCTCAATTGCCAAACCAAGCTCAGCAATCAAGTTGGAAGCTTCCAGACCTACGATTTGGCAACCCAATACAAGGCCGCTTTCTTCGTCAGCTACGATTTTCACGAAGCCTTCAGCGTGGTTCAAAGATACAGCACGGCCGTTACCCGCATAAGGGAACTTACCTGCTTTTACTTTGTGTCCTTTTTCTTTAGCTTCTTTTTCAGTGTAACCTACACTGGAACACTCTGGATCTGTGAACACAACAGCTGGCATACATTTGTAGTCAACTACAGATGGTTGTCCTGCGATTGCTTCAGCAGCCACTTTACCTTCATAAGAAGCTTTGTGCGCCAGAGCCAAGCCAGATACGATATCACCGATTGCGAAGATGTGAGGAATGCTTGTGCGACCTTGGTGGTCAACTTTGACAAATCCACGCTCGTCAACGTCAACACCAATCATGTCGAGACCAAGCTCTCCATCCGTGTTTGGACGACGTCCAACAGTTACCAGCAAGTAATCTGCAGTAACTTCTTTGGACTCACCATTTACGGAATATTTAACAGTTACGTCTTTGTCCGTTTGCTCAGCACTTTCTGCTTTTGCACCCGTAACGATTTCGATACCTGTTTTCTTCATGTTTTTAGCCACAAGGCTAGTCATGTCTTTATCGAAACCTGGCAGTACTGTATCCAAACCTTCGATGATTGTTACTTTTGCACCGAATTTGGAGTACATTTGACCAAGCTCAGCACCAATATATCCGCCACCGATAACGATCATGCTTTTTGGTACTTCAGGCAAGTTCAGAGCTTCTGTCGAAGACAGAATGCGTCCGCCAAACGGGAAAGGTTTCAGTTCGATTGGACGGGAACCTGTTGCAATAATTGCATTCTTAAATTTGTAACGTGGAGACTCGTGGTCATTGAATACACGAGCTTCGTTTTCGTTGATGAACATGCACTCACCGTTGAAAACTTCAACTTTGTTGCCTTTGAGCAAACCAGCTACGCCGCCAGTCATTTTCTTAACAACGCCGTTTTTGAACTCTTGAGTTTTGCTGAAATCCACTTTTACGTTCTCAGCAGAGATACCAAAAGCTTCACCGTGAAGTGCAGACTCATATTGGTGTGCAGCAGAGATCAGGGCTTTGGATGGAATACATCCACGGTTCAAACAAACACCGCCCAGTTCGGATTTGTCTACGATCAATACGCTTTGGCCCAGTTGAGCAGCGCGGATGGCAGCTACATAGCCGCCAGGACCCGCACCAATTACTAATGTGTCGATATTGAGAGAAGCGTCGCCTACTACCATATCTTACACCTCCATAACAAGCAGCTCAGGGTTAGCGAGCAGCTGTTTAATGTAATTCATAAAGTTTTGTGCTGTTGCGCCATCGATGATACGGTGGTCAAAGCTCAGGGAAAGAGCCATTACAGGTGCTGCAACTACTTCGCCGTTTTTGATCACTGCTTTTTCGCTGATGCGTCCTGTTCCGAGAATAGCAACTTCAGGGAAGTTGATGATTGGAGTGAAGAACATACCGCCAGCAGAACCGATGTTACTGATGGAGATTGTGCTTCCTCTCATTTCATTCGCGCTCAATTTGCCCTCACGACCACGAGCAGCCAGATCACGGATAGAATCAGCAATCATCCAGATGGATTTACGATCAGCATCTTTGATAACAGGAACGATCAAGCCGTTGTCTGTATCTGTAGCGATACCGATGTTGTAGTATTTTTTGTAAACAATTTCGTTAGCTTCTTCGTCAATCATAGCGTTCAGAGCCGGGAATTGGCGGGATGCCGCAACCAGTGCTTTAACGATGAATGGCAGATAAGTAACTTTTGTTCCTTTTTTCTCTGCAATTGGTTTCATGCGAGTACGGAAAGCAACCAATTCAGTTACGTCCACTTCGTCCATGATTGTAACGTGAGGTGCTGTGTAAGCCGATTTAACCATCGCATTAGAGATCGCTTTACGGATACCTTTGAATGGTACGCGCTCTTCTTCAACGTGTTGATCAGCTGCAGCCGCTGCTGGTGCTGAGGATTTTTTCTCTTCTTGAGCCGGAGCTTCGGAAGATGCCGCTGCGGAAGAACCGCCACCGTTTTTGAAGGATTCAACATCTTCTTTGGTTACTTTACCGTTGTTGCCAGTACCGTTAACCTGAGCGATGTCTACACCTTGTTCGCGAGCAAATTTACGCACGCTTGGTGTTGCCAGAACGTCTTTGGCAGGTACTGCCGGAACGCTGTTGTTGCCGCCTTCTTTAGCTGCATCCGAGCTGGAAGCTGCTGCAGAAGAACCGCTTGTGTCAGCTCCGCCTTGAGCTGCATCTTTCTCTTGCTCGCCTTGATCGCCAGCAGGAGCGTCGTCTTGCTCAGGAAGTTCGCCTTCTGCATCGATGATCGCTACAACTTCACCAACGTGGCAGACTTGACCGTCTTTAGCGAATACTTCTGTAACTGTTCCGTTAACCGGACAAGGTACTTCTACAACCGCTTTGTCGTTCTGTACTTCCATGATGATGTCGTCGTCAGTTACTTTGTCACCGACTTTGATGTGCATCTTGATGATTTCGCCTTCGTGCAGGCCTTCGCCCAATTCAGGGAATTTATATTCAAATTTAGCCAACTGAAAAACCTCCTTGATTATGTGCTCAATCCTGAAAACAACCCTTAACTCCAAGAAACAACTGTTACTGCTAATGCAAATAACTGTTACTCAAGGGGCTAATGGCTGTTTACAGTGCAGCTTGCGCTGCGGTGTGAATCACCATACTGCGCCTTGCGGCATGTCAGATGATTAAATTAGAAATTTACGACTTTGTTAACCGCAGCAACGATACGCGCCGGGTTAGGCAGCCATGTATCTTCGATTTGTGCAAATGGATATACAGTGTCCGGACCAGCTACACGCAGAACCGGTGCTTCCAAGTGCAGGATTGCTTTTTCATTGATTTGGGCAATGACTTCAGCTGCAACACCTGCGCTCTTTTGAGCTTCCTGTACAACAATTGCACGGTTTGTTTTCTTAACGGAAGCAACGATAGTATCGATGTCGATCGGGCTAACCGTACGAAGGTCGATAACTTCAACTTTGATTCCTTGTTTTTCGAGTTCATCCGCTGCTTTCACAGAAGTGTGAACCATCATACCGTAAGTAATGATTGTTACATCAGAACCTTCACGAACAACGTTCGCTTTACCCAACTCAACAACGTAATCTTCTTCAGGCACTTCTGCACGGAAAGCATGGTACAAGTTCAAGTGCTCCATGAAGAATACAGGATCGTTATCGCGAATAGAAGCGATCATCAGACCTTTTGCATCGTAAGGGTTAGAAGGAACAACGACTTTGATACCTGGTGTTTGCGTGAGCAGACCTTCCAGGGAATCTGTATGCAATTCTGCCGCTTTTACACCGCCACCAAATGGTGTACGGAATACGATTGGAGAATTGTATTTTCCACCGGAGCGGAAACGCATACGAGCAGCTTGCACTACCATTTGGTCAAGGGCTTCGAAGATAAAACCAACGAATTGGATCTCAGCAACCGGACGGAAGCCTTGTACACCCAAACCTACAGCCAGACCACCAATAGCGGACTCAGCCAGTGGAGTATCAAATACACGCTCTTCGCCAAACTCTTTTTGCAGACCTTCCGTTACACGGAAAACGCCGCCTACATTACCTACGTCTTCACCGAAAAGCAGAACGTTAGGATCACGTTTCAACTCCACGCGAAGCGCATCACGGATTGCTTCTTTCATGTTCATTTGTGCCATTTGCTTCATTTCCTCCTTAAACATTGACAGTTCACATTTGAATTCGTACATGTATACCGGGACATTAAAGTCGCGGATGTTTATGCTTTATCGGAAAAAACTTATTGGAAATCAGCTTTTTGCTCTTCCAAGTGCTTAGGCGTTTGTTCGAACATGCTGTCGATCAAGCCTGAAATCGTCATTTTCTCGGTTTTTTCCGCTTTTTTGATCTCTTCATTTACTTTAGCTTTGGCTTCTTCTTTCACACGTGCTGTATCTTCTTCAGTCCAAAGACCTTTTTTCTCCAGATATTTAGCGAAACGTGCGATAGGATCTTTAGCAGACCATTCTGCCTCTTCTTCTTTTGTACGATACTTGGAAGCATCATCCGAAAGGGAGTGAGGACGGAAACGATATGTTACTGCTTCGATCAATGTTGCGCCTTCTCCGTTACGTCCACGCTCAGCAGCTTCCTGAACAGCTTTGATAACAGCGAAGATGTCCATACCGTCAACTTTAACACCTTTGATACCTGCTGCTACCGCTTTGTGAGCGATGGACAGAGCTGCTGTTTGTTTAGCAAAAGGAGTTGTGATGGCATAACCATTGTTTTGTACGAAGAAGATAACAGGCAGTTTGTATACACCAGCGTAGTTCAGACCTTCGTAGAAGTCACCTTCAGAAGAACCGCCATCACCTGTGTACGTGATAACAACTTGTTTTTGTTTCTTCAATTTGTAACCCATAGCGATACCCATTGCATGCAGAATTTGTGCACCAATGATGATTTGTGGCATCAATACATTAACGCCATCTGGAATTTGTCCACCATGTTGGTGTCCACGGGAGTACAAGAATGCTTGATAAAGAGGAAGTCCATGCCATACGAGTTGCGGAATGTCACGATAGCCAGGACATACAAAGTCTTCTTTTTCAATTGCAAATTCACTACCAACCATTGTAGCTTCTTGACCAGATACTGGAGCATAGAAACCAAGACGACCTTGACGGCCCAGGTTTACTGCACGGTCATCCCAAGTACGGGTAAATACCATGCGGTACATAATTTCTTTTAATTGATCATCGGAAAGTGTAGGCATCATGTCTTTGTTAATAATTTCGCCGTCAGGAGACAGCACGGACAGAGCTTCTACATCCTCTGTATACACTTCATAAGGAACCTTGCTCATTTTTTTCTTCACCTCAACAAAAAATTTGAATATCAAGTTCCGCTGTTATAATATTATTATACACCTGTTTCACTCCATACGTCAAAGAAATCCGTAATTTTTTTATGTTTCCTGCCGGATTGTATGTATAACAGGGGCTTAATATTGGTATAACAGCATAATACATGATTGCGTGTTTGACCGAACCCCGCACAAGGGTAATCTTACCGTATTGCGCGGTCGAATGCAAAAAATTAACCGAGAAAGGTGACGTTTTATGACGGATTCCCGCTATTTGAAACGCACGATTGTGAAGGAAGAGATTGAAAGTCGCTATCTCGGAGAGAAGCGAACACTCCGTATTTACCTCCCTCCGGGCTATAACGAATTGCTTAGCTACCCTGTCGTTTATTGTCAGGATGGCGAAGAATTTTTTAATTTCGGACGAATTGCTACAACAGCTAACCAAATTATTCTGGACGAAGGAGCAGAACCTTTCATTATTGTAGGGGTTCAGGTCGATGTGTCTGTGAGAACGCAGGAATATGCTCCATTTGGAGATCGGTTCAAGGCATATACCGCTTGCTTCGCTGAAGAGATTATTCCCTATATAGAAGAGAAATATCCTGTGCGCCGTTCTCCACAGGAACGCATTCTTGCCGGAGACTCGCTCGGTGGCAGTGTTTCGCTTCATCTTGCTCTGTTATATCCGGATCTGTTCACACGTGTGATCAGCATGTCTGGCGCCTTCTACTCTGCTTCACAGGAAATCTATGCCGCAACTGAAGATCTGTCCTGGCTCTCGATCTGGATGATCGTTGGTTTGCAGGAGACTGATTTCGAGGCAGACACGGGTACGTATAATTTTGTTCAATTAAACCGGGATACTCGAGAATTGCTCGAAAAACGTGGTGCCCTCGTCTCCTACCAGGAGAAAGACGGAAAACACCAATGGGGTTTTTGGCAGAAGGAATTGCCCGAAGCATTACTTTATTTTCTCCAGGAAAGATAAAAGGACCACATTAACAGGCGGCTGAAATGCCGCTATTGTTTTTCATTTTAATGATACCGCTTACAATTGTAATCTGAAAAAGAAGCAGGATATCCTGCTTGCTTTAAGCGCTCTACTCCTGCTTCTTTGTCGAATTACAAATTGAGCATGAATTTCGTTTACCTTTTAGGCTAAGGAATGTTCCGCTTCAATCTTACTCAACAGAACATCGCAGCCTGCATTAACCAGCTCGTACACCTCTTCAAAATTGCCTGTGTAATATGGGTCAGGTACTTCTCTGAGTTTTTCTTCGGGAAGCATGTCCATGAACTTGATGATGTCCGCCTCAGCTCCGCCTGGAACGTTGCGCACATTATCTGCATTCGAATTATCCATACATACAATGTAATCAAATTGAGTAAAATCTTCGCTTGCGAATTGTCTCGCTGCCATATTGGCATAGGAAATCTGGTACGAATCCAGCAATTTTCGAGTCCCTTCATGCGGAGGTTTACCAACATGCCAGTCCCCTGTACCCGCAGAATCCACACGAATCTGGTGTTCAAGCCCCTTCTCCACGACTTTGTGACGCAGAACGGCTTCAGCCATTGGTGATCTACATATATTGCCCAGACATACAAACAAAACATTAATCATATTAATCCCCCTTGCTTAGCGTACCTTGAAGTACCGACGATGTTGGCTGTGTCACAATGCTCTCCGGCTGAGGACTGACGTTCCCGGTCTCAGACGACACCAACGAACGACGTGGCAGTTTCCATTTATAATGTACAGAACACATCCGGAAAAACACAACGGCCGCGAAACAAAGCAACAATCCGGCATTTGTTGTTAACCAACCCATACCTATAACAAAACCGGCTGTCATTGCCCATACAGCATAGATTTCGTCACGCAATACAAGCGGTTTACGTCCTGCAAGCACATCACGAATAACGCCTCCACCAATACCGGTCATTACTGCTGCAACGATAACTGCGCTAATAGGATGTCCCATGTTCGCCGCGTAGAGAGCCCCTTGAATTGCAAATGCTGCGAGTCCGATTGCATCAAACAGCGCCTCTGTTCGCTTCCAGTGACTAATCCACTTGAGAGGTAATATAAATGCAATCGCTACTGATACTAGGGCTAACATAATAAGTGATCCCTGACTCCACAGTGTCGTTACAGGTATACCTATAAGTACATTCCGGATAATCCCGCCTCCGAATGCCGTGACAAGTCCAAGCACTAGTACACCCAGAATGTCATACTCCTCTTCCATAGCCACGAAGGCACCGGACATTGCAAATGCGATAGTGCCTATAATGCTGAATACTTCAAAAATGTGTAAGTCCAACCTGTTCAAACCTCACTTTTCAAGTCATCTCCATGTCGCTCTACCCATTGTATCCGCGAGCACTGAAATTGTGCAACCACATTTTGTGGATTATACTGGTTTGGTGAATATATTTGTACAGGTTCCAACATTATATTTGAACAATGACCTATTTTGCTCTGAATTAGGAAGGATGAAATAAAATGACGGTGAAACGAGTGGTTATTTTTACAGGCGGAAACTTATCTGTAGAATTACTTCAGGAAATACGAGAAGATGATATGATCATCGCGGCCGATCGTGGTGCATTATTTTTAATTGAACACGGCATTCAGCCTCACATTGCAGTAGGAGACTTCGACTCCATTACTGAAGAGGAACGTATCATTGTAAGCAACAATAGCATTCGGTTCATTACATGTGACCCTGTTCATAAGGATCTTACTGATACAGAAATGGCTTTTGAGACAGCACTAGATTACGAACCATCTCATATCTTAATGTTAGGTGCTACAGGTACACGTATGGATCACACACTCGCCAATGTACATATTATGGTTCGCGCGATGCAGCATCATATCTCCTGTGCCATTCAGGACAAGCACAATTACATGACACTGACCACATCCAAAGCTGTGGTTGAGGACCGTGACTATAAATATGTTTCTTTGCTCCCCTTGACTCATGAAGTTGCAGGAATAACTCTGGATGGTTTTATGTATCCGCTAGATCAAGCCACCATTCGCATGGGACAATCCTTGGGTGTAAGCAACAAGCTCTTAGGCTCCTCCGGTACAGTCACTATTGATAGTGGCTTATTACTGATTATTCAGAGCAAAGATTGAATCTATTTGTATGCTTCATAGTTATTTATTACGTTTTTGTAACCAGTGATTCAATGAAGAAAATAGGTTCACACACAACAAAGACCCTTGATATTCAAGGGTCTTTGTTGTTTCATCTTAATTCTTCATCCGTCAATGATTAATTTTTTGACATTTTTAATCATATTTTAATAAACATGCCCAAACCATTGTGGCGCAAGGAATTACACTCCCCTATCCAATTTCTAGGCTGTTACAAAGCTGTTATACTCGCTCTAGCAACTTAACGAAAACGAATTTTGGAGGTACTAACTAACATGAAAACAAACATCTTTGTCCAAAAGGCCGTAACCGTCGGGTTGTGCGCTACACTAGGTTTTGGAGCTGTACTAATGACTAACGCACCTGTTGCACAGGCAGCAACTGCTTCTGTATCCACAGGTCAACAAATTGTTAACTATGGCAAAAAATTCACTGGAACTCCATATAAATTTGGTGCTTCAACTTCAACAACCAAAGTTTTTGACTGCTCTTCTTTTATGAAATATATTTTCAAAAAGTATGGTGTAGATTTGCCGCGCACTTCCGTGAAACAATCCAAAGAAGGTAAAGCTGTGTCTAAAGCTAATCTGCGTGTCGGAGATCTGGTATTCTTCTCCAGTGGTAGCCGTTCTACCGGTTCCAATGTCACTCACGTAGGCGTTTATGCGGGAAATGGTAAGATTCTGCATACGTATGGATCTCCAGGCGTAACCCTCTCTGATCTGGATTCTGGTACTTGGAAGAGAACGTATGTTAAAGCTCGTCGTGTACTTTAGAATCACATCATAGCTAATCAGTAAGGACCGGAGGTTACTATCCGGTCTTTTATTTTTACCCTCTTTTTGCCACACTCTAAACTGGTGATTCATGGAACCAACTTCGTAATCTAATTTTTATCATGCAGCATATAACCGATCCCACGCACAGTATGAATCAGTTTCACACTTCTTCCCTTATCCACCTTAACCCTCAGATGTTTGATATACACATCCACAACGTTGGTATCCATCGCATATTCATATCCCCATACTTCCCGCAAAATGTCACTCCGGGTACATGCTTCATTCACATGCAGGGCCAGGAATTCCAGCAATTCGTACTCTTTTGGCGTTAATGTCAGGTATTCACCCGCACGATTTACACGTCTTGAACGCAAATTGACTTTAAGATCATGAACTACAATTACTTCCTCACCCTCTGGTGTTGCATTCGCAAAAACACGCAACAAATTTCGTATTCTGGCAAGCATCACGGTCAAGTGGATAGGTTCCTCCATCACATCATTAGCTCCGAAATCCAGCCATTCCACGATGAACTGAGGAGATGCATCTGAAGTAATAACCAGTAGAGGTATAACATGACCTTTATCTATCCAACGTTTTAACTCTTCTCTCTTCTGTTGGGTCCGATAGCCCTGACCCTTTTCACTATCTACCAGGATGATCAGATTGATATGTAACAACGATGGCTCAACGGATTGGTTAAGTTCAGACCATTCCTTACGGTGTACCTCATACCCTTCGGAACATAGTGCATCCTGAATAAGGTCAACCTGCTCTCCTGCTCCAATCAGCAAAATGGCTGTTTTCACTCTTTTTCACCCGGCCTGTCTCTATCCCCGCTGCTCGCAGCAATGGTTGGTACAGATAGCATGCCGTAAAATGAAAAAGTCCATTCCCTTAAGGGAACAGACATTGCTTCATTTTTGCTTCAACCAAAGTAGCGGTGAACGAGTGTACGTGCCTCAGCTGTATCTTTTGTTCCGTGAACAAGAACACGTCCATCTTGGAAAATGACCATTCTATAGACCCCTGTTGTAAAAGAAACCAGAAACGGATTGGATTCCACTTTTCCTTCTTGAAGTCTATCCAGACGTTCTGCCGTATGTTTAAGATCCAGATTCATACGCCGTGCAGGTCGGATCTGAACGGTGTCCCTGCCACATAACACATCGGTTTTCTCCAGATTGGACGCAGAAAGATATGGATACGTTGCCGAAGTGCCGCAGGAAGAACAGTCTTGCTTTTTCGCACCATCCACATTGATGGATATGTATTCGTTCCTCCACACGTCAAATGACAATAACTTACGTCTCAATGCATTTACATTGCCACTAAGTAACTTCATCGCTTCTGCGGTCTGATTCGCCGTTACCATCTGTACGGCTTGAGGTATGATGCCAGACGTATCACAGGTATCTCCACCCAGAGGGACTTCACCGAGCAAACAATTTAAACATGGCGTATCTCCAGGCATAAACGTATAGGTAATGCCGTAACTTCCTACACATCCACCATAAATCCAGGGAATACGGTGTTTCTGTGCCATATCATTAATGAGTAGTCGGGTATCAAAATTATCCGTTGCATCCATGATCAAGTCTGTATGCTGAACGAGTTCTTCCAACTCATCTACTCTAACATCCAACACTTTCCCTTCCACATGAACCGTGGAATTAATGGCAGATAACCGTTTTTCCGCCGCCATTGCCTTCGGAATCCGTTCAATTGCGTCCTGTTCTACATATAATTGCTGTCGCTGCAGGTTACTCCACTCCACATAATCACGATCCACAATCGTTAGGTGTCCGACTCCTGAACGAACTAACGTTTCTGCAATTCCTGTTCCGAGTGCGCCAGCGCCTACAATTAAAACTCTGCTGTCACTCAATCTGGCCTGGCCTTCCTTGCCAAGTGGCGCGTAACGTTCCTGTCTGGAATAACGATCAGCCTGCTCGGAAGATGTTATTTGATCTGTCATGTATGAACCATTCCTTCCACCGGACTACTGGCTGCTGCATAACGCTTTATGGGAATCATGCCTGCCTCATATGCCAATCTGCCCGCTTCTACCCCCAATCGCATCGCTTTAGCCATGCTCACTGGATCGCCTGATCCGGATACGGCTGTATTTAACAATACACCATCTGCACCAAGTTCCATCGCATAAGCAGCATCTTTTGGGGAGCGCAACCCTGCATCTACAATCACAGGTACAACGGCCTGCTCAATGATGATCTCAAGGTTATAGGGATTGATGATGCCTCTGCCAGCTCCGATGGGAGAAGCGCCAGGCATTACAGCATGTACGCCAAGCAATTGCAGCCTTTTGGCCAGAATGACATCATCCGAAATATAAGGCAATACCGTGAAGCCCTTTTCAAGCAAAATTTCGCAAGCCTTGTACGTTTCAATCGGATCTGGGAGTAACGTCATTCCATCTCCTATGACTTCGACTTTTATCATATCACAAAGTCCTGAAGCCCGCGCAAGCTCGGCAATTCGCACCGCCTCTTCCGCAGTGGAAGCCCCCGCCGTATTCGGAAGAAGAGTGTATTTGTCCAGATCCAACGTATCCAGGAAATGCTTCTGGTTGCGTTCCTCCAGATTCAGACGACGAACAGCAAAGGTCAAAACTTCCGTTTCAGATGCTTCCACAGCCTGACTTTGCACTTCCAGATCCGAAAACTTGCCTGTTCCGAGCAACAATCTGGACTCAAACGTATATTTACCAATGTTCAACATCATCAACCGCCTCCTACAAAATGTACAATCTCAATTCGATCGCCTTCTCTTAATGCTGTTGACTCATGGTGCTCACGCGTTAAGATATGCCTGTTCAGCTCAACAACTACAGTCTTGACTTGCAGGTCAAAAGATTGGAGCAATTTATCCACACGATTCAATCTGTCTTCAATCTCCATCCGTTGACCATTAACGATGATATTCACTGCACCACTCCCTTTCTGTTCAATCGCTCAGGGCTCAGCGCCTCAATTCCGAGTTCTTCTGAGCTTTTGCCAGCGAGCAACTCAGCGATAAGCCTGCCTGTTATCGCACTAAGCAAGATACCGTTGCGGTAATGTCCAAAGGCGGCGAACAACCCGGGTATACTCTTGCAAGCACCTATATAAGGCAGTCCATCGGGAGTTCCCGGTCTTACGCCTGCCCACGCTCGTATAAATTGTGCTTCTTTCATCCCAGGCACCCAGTGGGTAGCCGCTGTTAGCAGCTTCTGAACACCCTGTACAGAAACGTTCAAATCCGTTCTGCCTGGCAGACTGGTTGCACCGAGCCAAACTTCGCCATTGGCTTTGGGAACAATATAGATATCCTCTGCATACACCGTTCTATCAGGTCTGTACCCTGCATGTTCATCTGAGAACTGAACGGCGGCTATTTCACCTTTTACCGACCACACAGGCAAGCTCAGATTCACATGTCTCATCAACTCTTCACTCTGTAATCCAGCCGCTATAATGACATGTTTGCATCTCATCTCACCGATCGATGTGGTGATTCCCTGCACACCGTGTTCGTTTGCTTGCACACGTATATCCTGTATGTCCTCCATTACCCGTGCTCCTATTGCTTGAGCGGATTCGGCGTACGCCTTCGTTAGGTGGACTGGGAGAATCTCACTCTCGTGAGGTCTGTAATAGGCTCCATACGTATCTCTGTTAAGCCATGATGCCTCCTGTTGCACAACGGAACGATCCCACCACATCTCATCAGCAGAACTAGACAACGCAGACTTCCGATTGTCCTTATAACTACTTAATTCACTGTATGAACGAAAAGGAGTTAGGAATCCCTGGCGTTGCAGACCAGTCTCTACCTCACTGAGTGTAGCCATTAGCACTTGTTGCTCGGTAAGTAACTGTCTACTCTGCCTGGCAAGCTTAGCCATCAAAGGATGAGCAAAATCCTCACTGTCGGCCGCCAGCATTCCAGCTGCTGCGCAAGAAGTGCCTCCTGCAATCGCCGAACGCTCCAGCAACAGCACATCCTGTCCACGGGAAGCAAGCTCATATGCGATGGCACATCCAACAACGCCTCCGCCTACAATAATCGTTTCTGCATGAATCTTATCCGGTCTATCAGTAATGATCTTCTTCATCAGCTCATCTCCTTGATTCAGCGGCTCAAACTTTCTGTACCAACGATAGCCTGCCTTAATAATGCAGCCGCCCGATCCGGGGAATCGCTCGCCCACACATTCGAGATCACAGCGACTCCCTGTGCGCCTGCAGAACGAATAGCGTGAATGTTTCCCGGTTCGATGCCCCCAATCGCCATGACAGGAATGGAGACACCAGAGCACACTTCAGCCAGAGCATATAATCCTCTTGGTTCAAGATCAGGCTTACTGTTGGTTGAGTAGACATGCCCGAAGAAAAGGTAATCGGCTCCCCGTTCTTCAGCGATTTTTGCCTCATCGATTGAATGAACAGATACACCCAGACGAAGTCGCTGCACATTGCTTATAACAGCTGGGTTATAGTTACGTATCGCATCTTGCCCCCAATGTACACCGCCATAGATGTCATTCTGTGGTGGCAGCTCTGAACCATTTATAACAATGCGACAAGATGGAACGCCAATGCTAAGCAGACTTTCAGCCCAACCGATCTTGTCTTGCCATGTGAGTTGTTTTTCTCGTATGTGAATATAGTCCACCCATGGCCAAACGTCCTTTGCAGCTTTTACAAAAGATGCTTGATCCCCTGCACCCGTAGATACAACATGCAGTTCAAATGATCCGTGTACATGTTCATGAGAAAATACCGTACTGTTCATCTCCTTCCATGCGTGAATGCTATGAAAACACAAAAAAGCCACTCCCGTAGGGGAGTGGCTGCGTATTAATTATAGGACCAGATGACTGACTGATACATACAGTTCATTTCGTGCAATAAAGCTATAGACCCTATAGCCATAACGTTATACACGCAACTGCATGTTTCAATTCGTTAAGCAGACGGTTGAAATTCTTTGAATTGCCGTTTGCTCACGTCATTCACTGAAACGCGCTCGCCACTTCCCTACGCTGGTATGATCCAGATCAGGTGCAAAGGGTCCAGAATCGCATTCTTCCATCTCAGCCGCATCGTGCGGCCCCCCTAGTGTTCATATGAAGTTGTAGCCTATGTTACCATAGACGGATTTTTTTGTCACCGTCATTTCTGTTAAACATTGTCTTAAATCGCCCTAGTTTTTCTCAGACCATTCTTCGACATTCCATGTTTTGGTGACCCAACCCTCGTAGAAATCAGGTTCATGAGATACCAGTAACACCGTTCCCTTGAATTCTTGCAAGGCACGCTGCAACTCCGCTTTGGCTGTGACATCCAGATGGTTTGTCGGCTCATCGAATAAAATCCAGTTGCTTTCACGCATCAAGAGTTTGCATAAACGAACCTTGGCTTGTTCTCCACCACTCAGCATGTTAAGCGGACGAGTAATGTGCTCATTTTTCAACCCGCAGCGAGCGAGATGACCCCGGACCTCATTCTGGGTCAAATGTGAAAACTCATTCCAGACATCCTCAATCGGCGTGATATTCCCAGCACGAACTTCCTGCTCAAAATAGGCCGTTTCCAGATAATCTCCCAAGAAAGTCTTTCCACTAAGTGGAGATATTTTTCCCAGGATGGTTTTTAATAGCGTCGATTTACCCACACCATTACAACCTACGATGGCAATTTTCTCACCACGTTCAATTGTCATCGTCATTTTGGGCAGCAAAGGATACGTATATCCAATTTCAAAATCAATACCCTCAAAGACCGTTTTGCTGCTCGCACGGGCATCCTTGAATTTGAACGTTGGTTTGGCCGCTTCATCTGGGCGATCAATACGTTCAATTCTGTCCAGCTGCTTCTCCCGGCTCTTTGCTCGACCTGAAGTTGAAGCACGTGCCTTGTTACGCTGAATGAAGTCTTCCTGCTTCTTGATGTACTCTTGCTGCTTCTCGTATGCATCAATATGCTGGGCTTTATTCATATCAGCCATCTCAAGGAACTTGTTATAGTTCGCTGCATATCTCGTTAATTTGGCAAATTCCAAATGATAAATGACATTTACGACTTCATTCATGAATTCGGTGTCATGGGAGATTAAGAGAAACGCGTGCGGGTAGTCCTTCAGGTAACGTGACAGCCATTCAATATGCTCTACGTCCAGATAGTTGGTCGGCTCATCCAGCAAAAGAGCTGTAGGTTTCTCGAGCAGAAGTTTGGCAAGAAGCACCTTGGTACGTTGTCCACCACTTAGAGCTGCGACATCTCGATCAAGACCAATTGCGGACAAACCAAGACCATTGGCCATCTCTTCCACTTTTACGTCAATCAGATAAAAGTCGCCCTGTTCCAGTTGTTCCTGAATATCGCCCATCTCTTCCAGCAACTGCTCCAGCTTATCTGGATCTGCATCTGCCATCTGGTCCGTAATATTCATCATTTCTTTTTCCAATTCAAGCAACGGAAGGAATGCATCCTTAAGCACGTCACGAATGGTTTTGCCTGGGGTAAGCTTCGTGTGCTGATCCAGATATCCATAACGGACCTTAGGTGTCCATTCCACTTTTCCACTATCTTTAAGCAATTTACCGGTAAGGATGTTCATTAATGTGGATTTACCCACACCATTGGCACCAACAAGTCCTACGCGCTCTCCGGCAAGTAAACGAAACGATACATTTTTAAATAACGTGCGATCTCCAAAATTGTGACTCACGTTCTCTACTGACAATAAACTCATAAGATGAGGTAGCTCCTATCTATTAGACATTACTTTTGTGATTGTTCCGAAACCCTATTCTAGCACAAGTCCCGTCTTTTCTGAAAGTAATGTAAACAGCTCAGGAACCTCTTCCATGATTTTGTCATACAGGCTACCCTACCGATTAGAGCATTTATATTCGAAATAGCCTTGTGCAGCTGCTTGTCTTGCGTCTGTGAACACCTCTTCAGCACGGTAACCATTACCACATGTGGAGGGATAGTAGTACTTGATACCCGTTAAAGGATCTACCCCACCTACGATGGCCGTTTTCTTCACAAGTCTGCCTCCACCAATTGCGTAATTGTTGATTTTCTGGTCACCCACACCTATACCTTGGATAAAGGCCATAATCCCTGTATCGTTAATGGAGTTGTACCAATCTTCCTGCGCAATCAGGGGCATCGTAAACGTATAGGAAATACCGTTCTTTCTGGCAAACTCATTATGGCGGTTAATCACATCAGCCAGATCATCCTGCACAGCAGTCACAATCCGACTTCTTCTAACTTGCTCAAATACGCTGGTATTCTGAAGTAAAGGAATCTGTGTGGTTGAAGCCAGTTCTTTTTGAAATCCCTCAATCCATTTCCCTGCGTTTGCGTCATAGGCATATACGTAGTCGTCCAGTGTAAAGTTAATACTGTTACCATTAGAATCTGAATATGTATAAGGTTTCTTGGGGCTCCATACTTGCCTGAAAGAATCTTCAAGGTTACCCGTCATCTCTGTTTCTGTGGACAACATATAATAGCCATCATAATCCAGAATAACCACGGCAGGGATGTAATTAAACATGTTTCGAATAGCTGCGGGATCATTCTGAATCCCCATATTCAAAGCCATCGTCTGCGTAAATGTCAACAAGGCGAGCTCCTTGTCCGCTTTAACAAACTTGGTTGAATCATAACCTGCTTCATCATTTTGTTTCTCATTCTGATGCATCACAGCACCTGCATCCATAACTGCGGTTTGAAGTGCAGATCTGTATCGTTGACCAAGATATTGAGCCTCCTCGGCATCTTGGGTATGGAGTGAGATGATCCAGAAGAGCGGGAAGAAGATCAGCACGAATACAATGGACAGCTCAGTAATCTTCATTGAGAACCATACCTCCGTATGTTACAAATACCGCTGAAGCCTGAGCCGTACCACTCAACCATTCACGAATGAGCATGGAAGGTGTACGATTTGTATTTTGGAGCGTCACGGTGAAAAAATCCCCTGTGGTCAACGTATATCTTCGGCCAGGATCATCAACCGGTATCACACCTGAGGATGGGAATAGTCGCTCTCGAATCTGAGCTGCATAATATCCATCCTGAACTACCTCGTAAGTTCCGGTAAAACTGTTACGGTCCATCGGGTCTGTATAGTGAGGTACATATTTCTTATGCAAATGTTCCATCGACACCTCATACAGATTGCCCGTCTGGGCCAGTTGTTCCTCAAACTCATCCAACATTCGAGGTGAAATATACCCTTTCGTTCGGACAGCATCAACAAAACGTGTTACATTCTGAACAGCCGTCATACGTGCTATATCATCCTGCCGATCAGCTGTTTCAGCAGCTGGGTACACATAGAGCAAAAGGACTGCGAGCAATACGGCAAGCAGCTTGGATGCGGCATTAATCAATTCACACTGGCCTCCTTCCAAAAAACAATCTTGAGCAGTTCTCCAGTTTCATTTCGTATAAACTCCGGACTGTAGGTGGCATCGAGCTGGACAGGAATAGTCGCTGTTTTGCTGACAAGTGGATCGATCACATACGAAGTTCCATCTACCTCCACAGGAATGCCTGTGCCTGTCATCTGTCTCACGGTATGTAACACTTCCGCACCACTATACTGATACGGATTGGTGGTATGCAGTGTTGTTGTCAGCCGGCCTTCCAAGCCTGCTGTTGTCTGAACTCTGTCGTTTAAGGCCGCTGATAAAATCTTAACATTATGTTGCCCGTACAGGCAGGCTGTCACAAACAGGACAACCGCCGTACAAAACAACATGAGATGCTGGGTATTCCGGGACATGTTAAACCAACTCCTGTCAGGATTGCTGGAAGATCAGCCCTCTTACCACGTTGGATCGGTCTTTTACGATAATGGCTTTGAATTTACCACTTGGATTGACATATTGATTGTCTTTTTCACTCATGGTCTGGTTAATAATCCCCACTTTATCGTCAGGTGCAATAACCGAGCCGTAGTCCGCATTATTGAGATCCTGTGAAATATTCAATTGATTACCGTACCATTGACCCGCTTTATTTTTACCTGTAATGACTTGAATACCGAACTGATCCTTGTCCGCATATTTACGCAGCGCATTGGTTACCTGTGATCCACTGATAGTTGTTCCGTCATATACTGTAAATGCAGCCTGGGACAACTCGGTTTGGATATCAGCAAAATTGTTCTGGGCCGTCTTGGTTGCCTCCTGAGCTGAAATAAACAACAGAACTACAATTGTGATCAAAGCGATTGTCAAGAATATCCCTGCTGCCACCTTTAAAGCGCTTGATGCATTGTTCATGATAAATCCTCCCAAGTTATAAATTATTAATATATTTCAGACTGTCACACAGAAGAATTGTGCTACAGTTTCTGAATTTGTTCATAATAGATGTTCATCTGCAGGAAGCTCATACCGACCAATGGTATGACCAGGTACAAAAAGATTAGAGCATACATGGGAGCAAATCCGATGGTTCTCCCCCAGGATGCTTTAACATCAATCATTTTGCTGTACTCCTGCTTGCGTTGTTCAAAATAAAATGCCATCATGCTCTCAAGATCATCAAAGGCTTCACGTATTGAGATTTTGCCAAGGGCAAGCTGCAATTTATCAATCAGTCGCTGGAATTCGGGCAAGCCCGCCTCTTCCTTTAATTGTTCAAGTGCAAGCTCTGGCCCATGTTCAAAATGCAACAAACATTTTTGCAGCGGACGCTTGAAGATGACGGCAAATCGATTAAGCCATTCCAATATCTCTTCGACTGACATCCGGTCCATCTCACGCAAAATGGAAATCACCGTCTGGAATTGATAGATTTCATGTCGCATATCCAACCTTCGCATTTTCCGCTGAAATATCATGAGCCATACGGGCATGTAGTACCCTGCTGCACCCATGAGAATGGCTATAATCATTTCCCACCAGCGTACATACTGCTTGTTATATACCTCAAGTTTCTGCATAATGCGCGCGATCGTCTCGTTCTGGGTATCATGGTCCAACTGAACGGGAGATAACTGCTGTAACGCGTTGGAGACTTCTTCGTATGTAGCTCCTCGGTTCATCTCTACACTTTCCAGCACGGATTGATCCAATGCTGTTTTTTCCTCAGCTTTCCTGAGATCCGCTTCAGCCATTGCACCAAACATTCGATCATCCCGGATCGGATCATGCAAGATGTGGTTACGTTCAACCTGGTGCAACAGCAAAATGCAACCCAGTGTAAGAACCAAACAACCTGCGAATAAAATCACTCGGCGAATGGCGAGCCATTCGTATTTCAACTCCGAGCTACTTTCCCTCATAAGCCGTATCGTTTGGCTGTACTGTACACTGCCAGGTTTCGCTGCAAACAACATTGCCAATTTCCGTATGAAGGTCTGCCGGTATAGAAACTGATCCAACCATGAATGCTTATGTCCTGAGCGGTAACGAGTTTCATCGTATTGCTGGAGCCTCTGCAGAAGCAAATAAGCAAGAATGATGATGACATAAATTGATATTTTGGTAACAAAACCAATTTTGCTGCGATAAAATTCATCCATCGTTGGAAAACTGACTCTGGCCCAGCGTTCGATTGGAGCGGTGAATAATACCGGAGCAAGCGCGATGATATTAAGCCCTTTAAGCAGGTAATCCAATTTGTCACGCCGCAAAATCTCCAAATGAATCTCCTGAGTCAGGTTCCCCAGTCCCTTAAGATAGATAGACCCTTGTTCTCGGTCCTTATCCCCGAACTCCATAACCATATAGGAGACGCCGGCGAATCCTTTGAGAAAACGGTTGGGTGCCACTTCATAGTAACGCTCAAGTGCTTCATTCGGATCTGGAGAAGTTAGAGCTTCATAGATCAGTCTTACCTGTTCTGCTGCTTCTCCTGTACCGGCTTCAGCCGCTTCATAGAGTGCTTCTTCAACCATGCCATGCTGATGATACCGATGTCTTACATCTGCAAAGAGATCCAGCATCTGAACCAGCAACCGTTTCTCCATACGACTGAGGCACATATCCAGCACCAAGCTGTTTAGCACCACAGCGCAGAGCACGGACAATATTACAAAAGCGATACCCGGCTGCAGAAGAAACAGAATGACACTTATGCCTCCATAACCTCCCAGGATAATGAGAACCACTGTCATTGTCAGTCTTCGAAGTGAAGGCTCATCCCCCACATGTCGAAATGAAATACGCTTCTGCACTTGTAGAATATAGGCGGATAACAGTGGGACTTTCATTCCAAAGCGATAGGACTGCAACAAGAGTGACCCCAGTCCCTTGAAACCCTTCCCCCCGGAAGTTAGAATAACGCCGGTTTGACTTGTTGGACCACCTCCTCTGCGACGCAACATACTTAATACCAGTAGTGTGATCAGCAACCCGCCCGCACAAATACTCAATACAAGGAGCAGAAACCATTTAATTGTCATGTAGATCACCCCAGTGTTGCTTCATAAACTGTCCAAATTTCTCGGCATCCTGTAATGTCATCTGTTCTCGCATATCCAACATGCATTCCGAGGAGATTGGAGCTGTTGCAACATACTCTCCATCTCTGTACTCCACTACATTACGAAATGTAAAACCTGCCCTCTCTTCCACGCTGTCACCTTGATTCGCACGAGGAAGACATTCCGTAATACGTTCGATATATCTTCGTCCCTCGGCATCTTTCTTCATATGAACATCGAAATTGATGACACTCACAACCTGCTCCTCAGCAATATGCTCATGCTGGAACATACCTGTCTTGAGCAAGGAATTACGAAGGGAGAAAACCAGATCACGAAACGTTTTGGCATGGTGGGTAAACAGGGTGAACAGACTGGCAACCTGAGACATTTGAATCATCCATGCTGCCACTTCATCACTCGCTACCTCACCAAGAATATTGACGGTACCATCCGTTTTTTTCTGCAAATCAAGCCCTTGTTGACCTGAAATGTGTTCAGTCTCTCGGAAACTCAAAATATTACGTCGGCTATAGATCCGTCTTAATTGAAGTTCGAACGCCATCTCCTGCACCCGAAGGGTATACGATGCATAGATGTGTTTGACCATAGCCATAAGTAATGTCGTTTTACCAGAACCCTGTGCTCCGGTTACCGCTGTGATCCGGCTTCCTTTCATCAAATATTGAAGCAATGTAATTGGCAGATCTGCGTTGTTACCCGTAATTAATTGCTCAAGTGAAGCATTCGGAATGTCGAACTTCCGGACGAAGAACGCCCACGATTCTGCAAAAGGAGGTCTGACAACAACGACACGGGAACCGTCTTTCATCTCGTTCACTTTGTACCCACTTGCTTCTGACAACTGTCCCGGATAATTGTATTTGTATATATTCTGGCATACCCTTTTCAGTTCACGGATGCTGCCGAAGGACAGAAAAGATAGATGAATGGATTTCCCTTTATAGAAAATCCATACACTCTCCATGCCGCTAAGCGGTTCTTCATGTGTATCATCCTCCAGTCCTTGCTCCAGCAGATCATTCCATGATGCCGGTTTCTGAAATCCAATATTATGAGTAGTATCCAACATACCGCTGACACCACCACTAACGCCGTCAATCCGTTGGTCCCTTATCTCATCAACAACCGAGAACCCTTTATAATGTTGATAGATACGTTGCACGATAATATCCGTCTTTTCTCTGAATCCAAGCTCTCGATATTCGCAATCGAACACATACTGAATATCCTCCTCAGAAATATAATAACTTCCTTCATCGTCCGTACCTTCCTCCATTCGCAGCCTTCCCAGATCGTAGGTATCAATCATGCGGGAGAGTGCATCCACACCGAATTGCTGTCGGTACAGATAAAACACAATTTCGAATCGGTCCTGAATCGTCAACAAATCTGGTTCTGCAAACAAAATAACTTCATCTACATTTGACTTGTTCAGCCCTATGCTTCGGGTCAGCAGATCCCCTATCAGATTTTTAACATACGTTTTGTCGCTGACACTGCCTGAGACACAGCCTTTCAGTGCTTTTCTCATCTCTGCACGTTGATTAATTCTTCGACGATATTCTTCTTCATGCATACCCGCATCCGCGAGCTGACTATGACTAAGCTCATGAAGTGAGTTCTTCACCTTTTCAATTAACATGTCAATCGTGAATGATTCCTGTTCAGGAACACGAGCATTCTTTTCACGAAGAAACGTTCTGTACTTGAACCAGATATAAGTCAGGCACAGAATCAAAATTAAACTTATCCATATGGTATTCCAGAGCATCGGAGGTTCAGGCTCCCCTTTCCAGCCTCTTCAGAACTGTGCGCATACCTGCACCGTCCATAATCAGGCGAGCGAGTTCGCTCATGCTTGCAGCAAAGCTCCCTTTACGAATATCCTTATCCTCAGTCAAACTTTCCAACTGCAAGTACCTGGCGACATCTCGCCGATTCATTGCATCCAGGTATCCGGTTGTGTACGGTATCGCAGATATCGTGCCTTTATATTTGAACTGGCGCCGAATATTGGAAAGCGTTGCACGGGAATGCGAATCGTATTTGTTAATTACAACATGTATATTCTTATTGTTCATTCGTTCTGGCAGGATTTCTTCAAAGAACAACTCCAGATTCCGCATATTTTGATCGAGATTAATTACAACATAGTCCGCCTGTTGCAGCTTGAGCTGTGAATCAACACCAGCATGATCCGCATCCAGAAGAACCAGATCATAATACTCGTTAGCTACATTCAGCAGCTTTTTCACAGTCTCACCATGTTCCTGCGGGGAACGTTCCATCTCATCCATTCTTCCGGTTAGGAAATCAAGTCTTTCATTCAGAAGTGGCTTGGTATAATCCCTGAGATTGTGCTTATTCAGACTTCCGCTCGAATGCAGCCGTTCAATCGCATCCCAGCCACCCTCTTCGAAGGAGAACATAAAATCCGCTGAATCCGTATCTTTGGACGGTAGAGCAGCTTCTGTGCCAGTTCCGGCAACGCCTGCATTAACAAGTAACACCCTTGTCCTGTAGTGAAGTGCCATCGCATAAGCACTAATTAATGTGCTTGAAGTGCAACCTGTTCCTGCAAAAGGGCTCCAAAAGGTAATGGTGCTCATGCTCTCATCCTCTCTGCTTCTTTCATCGCACGACGACTACGAACACTTTCCCAACCTGTTAACTGCTCGACCACGCGACACAACGATTTTTTGTAATTTCGTGACAAAGGTCCAAGATGAACTCGGCGATGATGCTCATTCTCAAGCTTAACCGCCGCTGTTAACTCATCCCACGGAAGAACTAAAGATTCTCCTGTCCACACAAACGGACTGCCCTCCAGATACGCCCACAGATAACGAGCTTCAAGCTTGCAGTCAACCCCGTTAATTAAGAGCCGCTGAAATGGCAGCTCACCAGGTAATGACTGTTCTTCAAGCAACCGCTTCAACCATCCCTTACCACGTTCCAAATTGTAACGCTCATAATCACTCACCCAGACTCTTACATCGGCATTCAGCCAGAGATTACGGGATGCAAAATGCGAGGTCTCCATGTCATATAACACATAGTCATAACTGTCCAATCGCTCTCCATTTACTTCAAGATGATTCTCTACAGCTGCTGAAGTAACAAAATGACAAGCGATATCAAATCCTTCAAATTCCGCAATTCGCAAAGACTGTTGATTGTCACCAACACCGTACCCATACTTCTGTTGTAAGGTTCCATCTACGAGTAAAACCTTGTTGCCTGTTGAAGCCAATATCTTGCAAAGATATAACATCAGATCATTCTTCTCACATAAACCCGCAAAGATCCATGTATGCATAGATGTTACAACTCCTTTCTTTTTCTTAAATCCCTTGTTATCTGAATTACCCTAAAGTAAACCTCGGATTTCGCTCTATTCTCCACCCGTTAGCAAGCTCTGCTGTTCTGTTTGTAAAGCTTCAGCAGGATCATTTACACTTCCAGCATTAGCTTCTGCTCCGTTTCCTGAACCATCATTCCACATCACTCCATCCGACGTTGCCGGATTATTTGATGATGGACGACTGTTATAGGTAACTGAGGATTGTGCCACATCCTGTTCAACCCCTTTTGAAGGTGCTGTCATGGAGGCGGCCAGTGAACTTTCAAGCGAACTTCGCACCTGTCTGGATAATTCCTGTTCGGCTCGTCGAACAATATTCGGATCACTCTCCAGCAGTTTTAACACTTCTGAATTGGCAGGATACGTCGCGATTGCAGGTGTCTGAAACTGTGGTTCTACATAGGTTAAGGCATAGATTGAAGCTTTATGTAAATAGGCATCTACAATTGCACTTGAGAGTGACAGAATCTCTTCCTCCGTCATCGTAATCCATAAGGTAGCTGCATTGAGTCGTTCCACTTTTTTCTTCGATAAGAGAACATAATCCTGTCCGGTAGGGAATTGGATACGAACATCAATAATATCTCCCTTAACGAGTGAGGACGGCAGTAATACAACTTGCAGCTCTCGATTTCTTAAATCAGGCGGAGCCGGTACATCCTCATACACCATCTCGGTGGTAATGGCTGTTCCTTTTTTTAACTCTATTTTGGCCACTTGGCCTTCCATCTGCTTGGTACTGGACCAGAGGTTTCGCGGTGCTTGTGCATCCGGAACAGCAATGAGCTTCAGATCCTCCGGTAATATCGGTTCACCTGCTTCAATATCCCGAATCGTAACCCATCCTTGTGCTCCCGAATCCCATTGTTGCTTTAATTCAGCTTCCTTTTCCTCATATGCCGATAAATAACGGGCTTCTACAGCTGACCTGACATCCCCCATCGTTTTGACATTGTAAATAACATATCCTCCGAACACCAACCCTACGGCTCCTGCTCCGATAAGTCCGGCATAGATCAGTTGACGGCTTTGTTTTCTTAATTTAGACAAAAGAGGCTCTCCTTTCGTAATCTCTTCTAATCATGTACTTTTCTTCGTGAAAAGAACGAACGTTTCTTGGGGTGTAGTGCCATCATATGCATTAAAATATGTGAAAACACTCTATCCGTCTGTGCGTCCTTGTCAAAAGGGTCGATATGTAACGGCAGACTATATACACTCGATGTATCCAGAACTTTACGAATGCGCTGAACAGCTTCACTTGCTGCCAAGGGCAGACAATATATCCATTTCTCTCGTGGATACCGATGATGTGATCGAACAAAAGCGCCAATCTCCGCCTGTCTCCATTCAGCACCTGAGCCTATAACAATAGGTAGATCTGCACGCAGGAATTCTTCCAGCCGGTTCTGATCCTGACCACTACCGAGATCCATCACGATGAACTGATAACTCCCCCCAAGCAAAGACAAAATATCCGCTCGCCCGGATTGTTTCCAATAATGCACACCATCCACTGCAAACTGTCTGCCTGCTGGCACCGGTTTACCCGCTTGAGCGATTTGTTGAATCCTTGCAAAGGATTGAGAGCGAGGTGACATTTCAATCACAGCTACTTTGAAGTTTTGCCTTTCGAGATAATGACTGATAGCTATAGCCGTGTGGGTAACCCCTACACCAGATGAAGCACCAGTCAGGGCAATAACTCTTGTTCCGCCATTCAAGGTCATCGTTGTATCTCCACCGGGCATTGTTCCGCCGGGTATTCGGAGCAGTTCCTTCCTTACCTCATCAGCAGATTGGAATCGCTCTTCGGCATTATACCTCAACAGTCTTCTTGCCACGGGAATGTAGGTACGTGGTACATCACTTCGGATGGAGCTTTCCACACCCTGAATCCATTCTGTATACGCCCCACTTGTCATGAGATACAGCAGCAATGCTCCGAGTCCATATAGATCTGAACGCGCATCGGTCTGACCCGAGCCATATTGTTCTGGAGCGGCAAAACCAGCTGTTCCCAACTTAACGGTATCTTCGGCACTTTGCGGTTTGTAACTTCTGGCGATGCCAAAATCAATTAATCTTACTTCATGTTCCGGCGTGATCATGATGTTTGATGGTTTCAGATCCCTATAGATCACAGGTGGATTCAGATTATGCAGATAACTCAACACATCGAGCAATTGAAGTACAAGCTCCGTTAACTGCTCCATCGGGATCTTCCCACGACACTGCTTGAAATACTCACTGAGCGTTAACCCGTCGATGTATTCCATCACCAAGTACGTGTACCCATCTTCATCCGGGACAAAAAAATCAACAATTTGCGGCAATCTTGGATGGCGAAGTGATGTCAGAAGAGCGGCTTCCGTCTCCATACTGCCTTCATATGGCATAATCGTTACGCTTTCTTTAATTGCCCATAACTTGCCCGGCAACTTCAGATCCTCCGCCTCGTATACATGGCTCATTCCGCCTGTTCCCAGAATGGATACGATACGATATCTACCTCCCAGCAGGCTTCCGCGTTCCAGCCTCGCCGGATGTCTCATACCAATTCCTCCTTCAATACACAACAAAAAAGGGAAAGCTTCACCGAAGAAGAACAGACCGGATATCCGGTTTCGTTCACTTCGGGATGCTTTCCCTCAGGTTTGTTATGGTTAATATTGGTATCATTATAGTACAGACAGGAATAGATTGTAAAGCACAAAATTTAATAAGCTTAATCGAATCAATTTCTTAATATTTGACCATATAAAGTGTAATCTCTTCGCGGTTATGGAATAACTGCTTGGAACGTTGAATCTGCATCCGTGAACGCTCAAACGTATCAATGACGTCTTTAATGAGCGCGAGCGGTTTTTTATGCAACAGTTTCACGGTAACAATTGCTGTCCCCCCGGGTTGCAGACTATATAGAAGGTCTGATACAAGTCGGCTCATCAGCTTCGGACTCCAACTCATATCACATACGAGCAGATCGAATTCTCCTTCGCGGAAACGAACATCCCCTGCATTCTTTTTCAAGAAAGTCAGTTTGGGTGATGCCAGCAGGGTCGCATCCATCTTCGCCGGATCTACCGCCGTTACTTCAAGCCCGCGCTCAAGCAGGAACGAGGTCCATCCACCTGGTGCAGCGCCGATATCAAGTGCCTTATGGAATGAAGTAAAGTCGATGCCAAACGTTTGCTCGGCTTCAAGCAATTTGAACTTTGCCCGCGAGATCTGTCCTTCTTCTTTTTGAAAACGTACGGCGCCCCCGCTCCAGTCTGACAGATTCTGTTCAGGTCTGGATACGCCAGCATACAACATATCATTCGTTGCAAATACAGAAATGACATATTCAGCATCACGTACAACCCATTCACAGCCTAGCTCATCCAGCTTTTCAGTTAGCAATTGCTTCAATGAGGCTGCATTTTCTTGCCAAAAGGCCCCTTCTGTCTTCCGTACCTGTAGCACGACAGAGGCACCGTTCAATTCCTTATGATTCAACACAAATGCAACCAATTTCTCAATAGACTGCTCCGAATCTTCTGTATTCTCCTGAAACTGAACAGGTTGAATATGACGTAAAAACGTTGGATACTCTGCCCACAGCTTATCTGCAACTTCTTCCTCCGCTACAGGCAGACCCGCAAGCAATATTTCTCCTGGTACGAGTACCGTGCTCTTCACCGCACCAAACGTACGGCGCAACTCTTCCTGAGCATAAGGGGCAAAGCCATGATTGGCCGTGCAGATAAAACGGGAGAAGTTGCCTTCTTCCCAAGACGATTGTGTACTCAAATTGTGTTACCCTCCAGAACGTACGCGTATCCATGGACGACCATTATCCCACTGGATATCGACCGGAACATCGTACGTATGCTTAATTGTATCTTGTGTCAAAACTTCATGTTTGGGGCCGGCTGCCGCAATACGTCCATCGCGGATCAAGGCCACATGTGTAAATAAAGGTACGATCTCTTCAACATGATGTGTTACATACACAACTGTAATGTTACGCTGGCGCAGACGATCAATCTCAGCCAGCATTTTCTCACGTTCATATAAATCTAGTCCGGCACAAGGCTCGTCCATAATCAGCAATTTTGGCTCAGCCATTAATGAACGAGCGAGCATGACTTTTTTGCGCTCCCCTTGGGATAACGTTCCTAGCGGGTTGTTAGCCAGGTTGGCAAAACCCATGTCATCCAGCAAACTCATTGCCTTTACTTTTACTTCATCCGGAATTGTCTGATAAAAACGCAAAAAAGCATAAGCTCCTGTAGCGACGACCTCCCATACCGGATCTCTGGGTGTGAGTTTCTCAATCAACGTTTGGCTGATATAACCGATTTCCTTACGTACTTCCCTGACGTCACATTGTCCATACAAATTACCGAGTACTTCAATACGTCCCTGGCTTGGAAACATATATCCGTTCATCATTTCGAGTAACGTTGTTTTTCCAGAACCATTCCGGCCCAGAATAACCCAATGTTCGCCTTGTTCGATACGCAAATGTACGTCATCCAAGATTTGATTCTCTTCTCGTCTAAGTGAGACATGTTCCATCGAGATTATACTCATTTCAGCACCGCCTTTCGGATCTCCGAGAGCAAATGCTCCACAGAGCTCATCCGATAAACCATTTTTGGAACATCTTGCTGGCCGTCAAACAGCATCACTGCTGGTACGCTTGAAATTTGAAATTGTTGTACAAGTTCAGGAATGTCATGAATGTTCATTTCGGATAAAATACCTTCTGGCAGCATGTGCTCAACGACATCTAACATACGCCGTGCTGCCGCACATGTCCCACATAAAGGGGTATATATAAATACAGCCTGTGGCATGCCTTCCCATACACTGCGCATTAACATTTTGGATGTAATTGGCTTCATTAACTTTCTTCTCCCGCAGCAACACGCAGCATGACCTCACCCGTCATTGGCCCATTATGAATGGTTACCGAATCCGGTTTATTGCTGTATAACATCTCGTACATCTGGCGTTTCCCAAACATACTGGACGTATGCAAATAGATCTCGCGCGGAAATAAACCTTCTCGTACAATGGATGCCGCGACCTCACCGCCGTTAGGCGAATCCGGACCAAGCTCATAATCCAGAGACAAAATATCCACGTCACCTTCTCTTAGCAGCATCAGGCACTCTTCTGCATTTGTTGCCAGAACAAATCCTTTCGGACACGCCCGATAGTCATCCAGAAAAACATGCATACAATCGCTCCTCTCCCCATTATAACCAGGAACGCATGAGCGCTATATCATCATGGTGCGTTCCATCTTCACCCGTTTCTGTCTCTAGCACAACAACCGCATTTTGGAACTCAGGCGCAGTTAACAATGCTTTCATTGATTCATTTCCGATATATCCCTGTCCGATTCTCGCATGTCTATCCTTACATGAACCAGACGCATATTTGGAATCATTGAAATGTACAGCAGCAACATTATCCCAATATCCGAGCATCCTGCCTTTATCGAGCATCACCGCTTCGTCGCCTGACGCCCATAAACCTGAAGCAAAAGCATGGCATGTGTCAAAACAAAAAGCAATATGCTCCGGATATCGGCTTAATTTGCGAATCTGTATCATTTCTTCCATTGTCGTGCCCATCGGGCCATGATCACCTGCCTGATTCTCAATCAGCACCTTTGAATGTCCATTCCAATTCTCCAAGGCGGTATCCAGACAATGAATGAGGTTCTGATAACCCTCCAGCGGATCGTTTGTTTTGATATGTCCAAAATGGACCACTGTCCCAACAGAACCGCAAGCATTCGAAATTTCAAGATCATTGCGAATAGAAGCTATTGTAGCATGAAAGCCCGCCTCTCCACGGGTCATGCCCAACGCCGGATTCGTAGGATAGGGTGAATGTGCAATCGAAGCAAGTCCCTGCTGTTCACACCAATCCCTGCACTGCTCAGCATCCTTGAGATCCAGACTTTTCAGACCAAGACTACGCGGGTTCTTCGGAAAATACTGAAATGCCGTTGCCCCCATTGCATGTGCTCTCTTGGCTGCCTGAAGAAATCCACCTCTCGTGCTGACATGTGCCCCGATTCCGCGGTTAGGCCTCATGCTGGCATTTCGGACAGAAGAATGCCTTCTTGCCCGTAATTTCCACTCGTTCAATCGTTCCCCCGCAGCGCGGACAAGTCTCGCCTTCCCGATCGTACACCCGACATTGCTCGTCAAAACTTCCTGTCTTCGTATCCCCTTGCATCAGTGGCATTTCCATATAACCACCCTCAGAAGCTGCTTCACGCAACACGGATTGCATCGAATGGAACAAGCGCTCCGTCAGCTCAGGTGAAGTCACGATGTTCTGCGTTTTGGAGCTTGGTCTCAGACCGGCAGCAAAGGCAATCTCATCCGAATAACAGTTGCCAATCCCTGCAATGATATGCTGGTTTACCAACGTTGTCTTAAGTGTACCCCGACGACCTTTCAACAGAGAAGCAAAACGTTCCACATTCATCCGTCGATCCAAAGGTTCAGGCCCGAGATCAGACATTGCCTCTTCGGTTTCTTTCGAAGTAAGCAGATGTAAATAACCCAAGCGCAGTCCAATAAAGAATAAAATGTGATCGCCAAACTGGATTTCCACTTGTGTGGAACGATCAGGACGTTCTTCTTCCGTGCCCCAGAAAATCATACCGCCCAACATGAGGTGCAGCACCAGACGTTTACCATTAGCCAAGTGGAAAATCAGATGCTTCGCTCGGCGCTCAACAAATATGATGCGATTGCCTGTAAGTTCATTGATGAACAGATCAGGCTCCGTATTTATCGTTTTATCGCGATTAATTACAACACCTGTAATCGGTAGATCAAGTATTTTCTCGGACAGCAAGGTCCGGTAATTTTCCATTTCCGGCAGTTCCGGCATCGTACATTACCCCTTTTTGGAAGCTTGGTCTGCCTCTTGCGACAGCCACTCCATCAATTTATGCAAATCTTCAAACACATGATCAGGTCGAGCCTTCGCTGCTTGAATGTGCCCATCCATATTATCTCGTGTTGTCACACCAGTAAGTACCAACAGCGTCTCACACCCTGCTGCAACTCCAGCTGCAATATCGGTTCGCATATTATCTCCGATCACTGCCACTTCATGAGACACCAGGTTTAGCCGGCTAATGGCCGACTTCATTATAACACTCGATGGCTTACCGATGACGGTAGGATGAACGCCGGTCGCGGCTTCAATTGCTGCTCCAATAGTCCCCGCCCCAGGTGTCAGGCCATCATCAGAAGGAAGCTGCAAATCCGGGTTGGTCATGATGAATTTTGATCCCGCATTAATCCACCTTAACGCCTTGGTCAGTTTATCATAGGAAAATTCACGATCAATCCCCTGTATCACATATTCTGGCGCATCTTCCGTCAGCTGTAGTCCTGCTTCTTCTATGGCTTGCAGCAATCCTGCTTCTCCGATACATGCCACTGTTGCACCTGGGGACTCTTCAGCAACATATTCAGCAGCTGCCACTGCAGAAGTGCATACTTGAGACGCGTCGGCAGGTATGCCCATCCCGTTCAGATGATCTGCCACACCTTGTGGTGTACGGGAAGAATTATTTGTTACGAATAAATACGGCTTTCCTAGCTCTTGCAGTGTTCGAATAAGCTGATCGGCTCCTTCGATACGATGTCTGCCATGATAGAGCGTACCATCCAAGTCAATCAGATAGGCCTTAATCACACACAGCACTTCCTTTCTTTATTCCATTAACATTTCATGTCCTTAATCATTTACCTCGAACTTGACCGCGAACCTATGTATTCAGGCAGTATAATGGCTTGCTGACATATGCACGCAACAAGTCGAACCGGATCGAACACCGACGGTTTAACTCGCGCGTCTTCTGTACAAGCTTGTCATTTCCTGCGCTTTCCCGGAAAATAATTTGAATCATTTCCCTCTTCATATTGCCCATCCTACACGCTTTCTGACCAGATTGCAAAAGGGACCGCGGGAGTTCCTCTCCCTCAGTCCCGCGCAATTACCCGGATCTTTATATGACGTGTTAACCGTGCACTGGTTCGCAATCAGAGTTAAGATTCTTGCCTGCGATGCACGACAGGAATAAGCTGGTGTTCGTTTGCAAGTCTGGTATTCGGGAATACGGACTGCGCCTCTTCCAAAAGTGGCTGAAGTTGATCCTCATCCTTATAGCGTGAACTGAAGTGAGTCATGATCAATTGCCCGACATTCGCTGCTCTAGCCGCTTCTGCCGCTTGTTTAGAAGTACTATGATAGTACTCATGCGCTGTATCGGCCAGTTCATGCATGAATGTAGCTTCATGCACAAGCACATCTGCATTGATGGAAAGAGGCTGTACATTGTCACATGGACGTGTATCACCCAATATGGTGATTACCATACCACGTTTTGGCGCTCCCAATACATCTTCTGGACGAAGTGAATCACCGTTATCCAACGTAATGGTTTCTCCACGTTTCAGCCGGCCGAACAATGGGCCTGGTTTCAAACCGTATTCCGCCAGTTTGGCTGGGTCCAGGCTTCCTGGACGATCTTTTTCCGTAACCCGGTATCCATAGCTGTCAATCCGATGCTCAAGCAAAGCTGCTTCCACAATAAAACTGTCATCCTCGAACAGGACGCCGCCCGTATGTTCAACGATATTCAAATCATAGTTAACCCGGGATTGGCTAAGCTCCATTGTTGTACTGATCATTCGTTCCGTACCTGGCGGACCATATACGGTTAATGGTGTGGTGCCACCTTGATAGGCTCTGCTCGAGAGGAGTCCTGGAAGTCCAAATACATGATCCCCATGCAGATGAGTAATGAATATTTTCTCCAATTTGCTCAGTTTAAGCGGAGAACTCAAAATCTGGTGCTGCGTTCCTTCCCCGCAGTCAAACAACCACAAAGCTCTGCGCTCATCCAACATGCGTAGCCCAATGGAAGTTACATTCCGTTGAAGCGTAGGTACACCAGCATTAGTTCCCAGGAAATATAGTTCCATTCTGGATCGCACCTCTTTCTGTTGCCAGCAAAAAACCTCCGACAATGCGGAGGGCTTTGCCTGACACTCTACTGAATTTATGCCTTCTCTACATTAAAATACTTAGCTTGCGGATGGCTGAATACCATCGCTGAGACAGAAGCTTCAGGTTCCATCATGAAACCTTCCGTTAATTCCACTCCGATATCCTCAGGCTGTAGCAACTTGAACAGCGGCCCTTGGTCTTCCAGATCCGGACAAGCCGGATATCCAAAGGATACCCTGATCCCTTGATAACGTGCACCGTGACGTTGCTTCATGGTCATCTGGGCAGAATCCGGGAATCCCCATATATCTCTCATCATATGATGCACACGTTCAGCTAATCCCTCTGCTACTTCAAGCGCTACGGATTGCAGAGCATGCGAGCGAAGGTAATCCCCCTGATCTTTCCACGCAGTGGATAGTTCACGTACACCGTGTCCGGCCGTAACAACCATGAAACCAACGTAATCCATCTGACCGGATTCAACAGGCTTCAGGAAGTCGGACAGGCACAGGAACGGCTCGACTTTTTGACGTGGGAACGTAAATGTATGCAAAATATTACTGGTGTCCTCTGGATCATAGATAATGACGCTGTTACCACTGGATTGAGCCGGGAAGAAACGATACATGGCATGCGCCTGAATAATCCCGTCACGAACAGCCTCGTGCATGATATCATCCACGACTGCTTTCAGGTCGGTAGCCTTCTTATCACCTGAAGCAAGAAGTTGTTCAACTGAACCGCGCAACCCCAGATGATGTCCAAGCAACATCTGCATGTTCACGTATGGCAGGATATGTGATAAAGGATAGTTGCGCATCGTATGCCGCTCCAGATCAGGAGGGACAAGAACCGGATGATCTACAGCAATATCCGAACGCTCCACTCGTGTAAGCTCTGGAAGAGCCTGAACAGCTACAGCACTTGAAGCATCAGCTTCTTTTTCTGCTTCCATCTCCAGTTGCATCACTTCACGTGAAACGGGATTCATCAATTTGTTCGCCAGATCCAGACCGTCCATCGCATCTTTTGCATATACAACCATTCCGTTATATTCAGGACGGATACGATTTTTGGTGAATTTACGTGTTAGCGCCGCTCCGCCAACCATAATAGGCACATCAATACCTGCTGTTCGCAAATCCTGAGCGGTAAGAATCATCTGTTGCGCTGATTTCACCAATAGACCCGAGAGACCGATCGCATCGACTTTTTCTTCCCGGTATGCCTCAATGATACGTTCTGGTGGTACTTTTATACCCAAATTAATGATCTGGTAACCGTTATTGGACAGGATGATCTCGACCAGGTTCTTCCCGATGTCATGCACATCGCCTTTAACAGTGGCCAGAATGATCTTGCCTTTAACCGAAGTCTCGTTCTTCTCCATGAATTGCTCCAGATATGCTACAGAAGCCTTCATAACCTCCGCACTCTGCAACACCTCAGCTACAATCAACTCATTGTTGTTAAAGAGACGACCTACTTCCTCCATCCCCCGCATCAGTGGACCGTTAATCACTTGAAGTGCTGTGTATTTGGCAAGTGCCTGTTCGAGATCTGGCAGCAATCCTTCTTTACTTCCTTCTACTACATATGAAGCGAGACGCTCTTCTAATGAAAGGTTTGAGATTTTTTCCTTCTTCTCAACCTTCTTGTTACGGAACGCCGCTACGAACGCCGCGAGTGTTTCATCATTTGTGTTGTATAAAAGCTCTTCCGAGAGTCTACGTTCTTCTTCCGGAATGGATGCATAACGCTCAAGTTTCTCTGTGTTCACGATCGCATAGTCGAGACCTGCTTTGGTACATTCATACAAAAACACAGAGTTCAGCACTTCACGACCTGCTTCAGGCAGTCCAAATGAAATGTTACTTATCCCGAGGATCGTATGACATTCTGGCATCGCTTCCTTAATCACTCTTATACCTTCAATCGTTTCTTTGGCTGAACCGATGTACTGTTCATCTCCGGTACCAACTGGGAACACCAACGTATCAAAAATCAGGTCTTCAGGTTTGAGTCCATATTTGTTCACCAGCAAATCGTAAGAGCGCTTGGCTACGTCCAGCTTGTCTTCCCGACTAATCGCCTGACCCCGTTCGTCAATCGTTCCGACAACTACCGCACCACCATATTTATGAAGCAACGGCGTAATCAGCTCAAATTTCTCTTCGCCATCCTCAAGGTTAATGGAGTTAATTATCGCTTTACCTTGCGAGTACTGAAGAGCCAGATCAATTACTGAAGCATCTGTCGTATCGATCATCAGAGGAACCTTAACTTTTTTCACAACCAGTTCAAGGAACTTCACCATGTCTTCAGACTCTTCACGGTCCGGATCTTGTACACACACGTCAACAATGTGCGCTCCATTTTTCACTTGAGCACGAGCAATTTCCGAAGCTTCTTCATACTTGCCTTCTACAATGAGTCGTTTGAACTTACGTGATCCAAGTACATTCGTACGCTCACCAACCATGTATGGACGATTGTCCTGTTCAATATAGATTGGTTCTATACCAGACAATGCTGGTGGATGTGTTCCGTTCATTTCTCTTGGGGGGTACTGGGCAAGTGTGTCGCGCATCGCCCGAATATGTGCAGGGGTTGTCCCGCAACATCCACCAGCAATATTCAACCAGCCCTGTTCGGCAAAAGCACCAATCTTCTGAGCGAGCGAGTCTGGTGACTCATGGTAATTACCATTCTCATCCGGAAGACCTGCGTTCGGGTAACAACTAACGGCAACCGATGCCATTCCGGAAAGAGAGCGAATGTGATCACGCATGAACTCCGGACCCGTAGCACAGTTTAGTCCTACCGAAATTGGGTTAAGGTGTTCTAAGGATATATAAAAGGATTCGATGTTCTGACCTGCAAGGGTCGTTCCCATCGGTTCTATCGTTCCTGATATCATCAGGGGCAGTGTAACACCACTCTGTTCGAAGGCCTGCTGAATTCCAATGCTGCCTGCTTTTACATTGAGGGTATCCTGTGAGGTTTCGAGTAGTAGCGCATCAACGCCTCCCTCTATTAAAGCAAGCGCTTGCTCCAAATAACTGTCGATAAGTTCCTGGAACGTTACGCCCCCAGTTACAGACAGTGTTTTGGTTGTTGGTCCCATCGCTCCTACCACATAACGTGGAGATTCCGGTGTAGAGAAACGATCAACCGCAGCTTTCGCAATTCTGGCTGCTTCCAGGTTGATCTCACGTGCCCGATCCTGAATATCGTACTCAGCAAGCACAACGGATGTAGCACCAAATGTATTGGTTTCAATTAAATCGGCTCCGGCCTCCAGATATTCTTCATGAATGCGCTGGATCAGCTCTGGACGAGTAAGCACTAACATTTCATTACATCCATCCAAATCTTCGCCGCCAAAATCTTCGCCAGTCAAATCAACTTGTTGAATCATGGTCCCCATTGCACCGTCGAGGATTAATATTCGTTGTTTTAATGCATCGTGTAGACTAATCTTATCCAATATCTTCACCCCCGCAAAACGTTAAATCTTAGTTTAACAGAAACTAACTTAATGTGAAAGATCGGGTTTGGTCCCGAAAGATGGCGGGTTTGCACGAATATGAACGGAATTTGAGAATCGACAAAAACAAAGCAATCCGATATAATTCAATTAAACCAAGTGGAAAAGAGGGAAAGAACATGGCTGAAATTGTTATCCGAAATACGAACGAACGCATCACTGGTGACGAAAATGTTCGAAATTTCTTGAACAAATACGAAGTATTATATGAGAAGTGGGACGCATCCAAACTGAACACTGATCTGCAAAATAACTTTGGATTAACTGATGAACAGAAAACCGAGGTTTTGGAAACTTACGATTATGAAATCAGAGATTTGGCTGCACGTCGCGGATACCAGATCTGGGATGTCATCACGCTGTCCGAACAAACACCAGATATCGAAGAAAAGCTGGCCAAGTTCGAAGAGATCCACACCCACGCTGAAGATGAGATTCGTGCGATTGTCGCTGGTAAAGGAATCTTTGTTATCAAAGCTACAGATGATGTCGGCTACTTTAATGTAGAACTGTCTCCTGGAGACGTTATCTCTGTACCTGAGAATACACCGCACTTCTTCACCTTAATGGAGAACAAACAAATTATTGCTGTACGTCTGTTCATCGAAAAAGATGGCTGGATTGCAGATCCATACCCTGATCCTACTTTTATCAAACAAGCCTAACACTCTCGTGTTACAACTTGCTTAACCAAAACCCCTGTTCAATTGAACAGGGGTTTTGGCATATGCATATGGAGAGTATTATATAACATCGGTGCATTATATAAAATAATGCGGGTATTTCGCTTTTATCGATTCTTGTTCAATAACAACTAGTCTAAGATGAGCTTCCATCACCTGCACAGCTTGCTCGGTCTGACGCTCTGTGATAAGACGATAAATCTCTTTGTGCTGGGAGATGATGACCTCCAGGTTGGAGTCCTCCGCTAGACGCAATAAACGCAACCGATTAAACGGAATATTCAGCTGTTGCAACATTTTCCATGTTCTCAGCTTACCCGTGCCCTGGAACAAAATCTGATGAAACTCTTCATCCAATTCAAAAAGCCGATAGAAATTGTTTTTTCCTATACAGACTTCCTGCATTGCAATGTTGGTTTCAAGTCGAAATCTGAACTCTTCAGGAAAAGAAACACAAGCCAAAGTCACGATTTCCTTCTCCATCTTCTCCCGCATAAACCTGCCTTCTTCCACATGCTCCAGATTAATATGAGAGACAATCGTTCCACTCTGGGGAATAATGTCCAGCAGTTCTTCTTCAGCAAGCTTCATGAATGCTTCTCTAACGGGTGTTCTGCTCACCTGCAGTTCATCTGCAATCTCTTTCTCTGAAATCTTGGTACCCGGCTTAAGTTCCAGGTGAAGGATTCGTTCTTTTAACAGGTTATATGAATATGCCCGGGTCGAGCCTCTAATTTTTTGATTAAGTGACATGCCTAGACCTCTTTCTATCAGCCGTATTCATTCATCTTAGCACAAATTACCGTTCCACTTATATATCGGTGTGAAACGGTAATCTGGCCAGCATCAACTATATTATTGCTTGTTTTCTTTGTAGGCTTTGTACGTATCATTTGCCAGCTTCAGATAATTAGATAACCCTTGACTCTCCAGCTCTTTGGCAAATGTATCGAATTCAGACAAGTCCCGCTCACCCAAGATAAATTTAAGTGTATTTTGATCCGAATAGTCTTTCAGTGGTGTACTCAGAAGTGTCACCCGTTCACGGTCCTCTGAAGAGTAAGGAATCGGTGGTTCTGCCGGAATCACTTCCTTGGTATCCTTCATGTCTTGCTGGAATTTCAACTCTTCTTCACTAAACATGGATTGCAACAAATCTGTGGTACCCCCGTAGGCAAATACACCACCAGAGAAGCCATAGTCAATACGCAAGTCTTTAGTGCCTTTTGGATTCAAGCCATTGTAGTTCACGTCTTCTACCAATTTACGTTTTCCGCCCTCTTTGGTAAATGTTTCACCTTCAACGCCCCATTTGGCAAACTCTTGACCCTCATCACTGTAGTATAACCAATCCACAAATTGCATAATGGCTTTGAAGTTTTCGCTTTTTTGAATTTTCCCGGAGATCATGACACCGTTTTCAAGTCTGGAGCCGGACATTAATTGCCCTTTTGGTCCACCAGGTACTGTAATCTTCGCAACAGAGTATTTACCTTCTCCCAGCGTTTTGTTCATATCGTTTCGGTGCAGCACCACCGTTTGGGAATTACCATTAATCATGAATGATTTGCCGGATACAAATTTCTGTACAGCCTGATCATCATCCTGTGTAAAACTCTCCTTATCGAGCAATCCTTCGGATACCAACTTGTTAAAGTACGTTAGCATCTCTTTGTATTCTGGTGTTGTAGCCGTGTATACAAATTCATCCTGATCTTCCTTATACGTCAATCCGTTACCAAACCCCCATCCAGCCTTGGTTCCAAAACCGGTAGCAGCGATGTTCAACGTGCTATTGAATTGGAAGCGATCCGAAAACGGAATGGAATCCGGATAAATCTCTTTCAGTTTCTTTGCTGCATCATACAATTCGTCCCAAGTGGTTGGGATGGCGATGTTATTTTCTTCAAAAACATCCGTTCTTACGAGTAGTGTGTAATCTGGCCATACTTCTTCATGCAGACCCGGGAGTACATAGTATTTCCCATCTTCCTGTCGAAGTCCTTCGAGTTCATCTTCCAATCCCCATTTTTCCACTTTATCCTTGAAGTTTGGCATCAAATCAATATAATCGCTGATTGGCAGAATCGCACCGGATGACACAAATGCAGACTCTTCACCAGGATACGTTTTGGGAATAACCAGTGGTGCATCACCGGAGCTAATCAACAGAGATCTCTTCTGGGAGTAATCACTCATCGGTACAATCGTTGGCTCAAGCGTAACACCCGTCAGTTCGGTAATTTTATTAAAAAGTAACCAGTCTTTTTTATATGGATAACTAGGTTGATCACTATAGAGTATGGAGAGATTAAAAGGCTCAGTTGCCTTGAATGTATCCCCTACATTGTACGTCTCCATCGCTGCCTTGGTTTGAACTTCAGTGACGTCACCTCCAGCTCCGGTACCGCTGCTACATGCTGCCAGAACAACAGTCATCATTGTTGCCAACACCATTTTACCAACAAACTTACGTGGCTTTTGATTCATTTAGGTTATCCCCCTGAATTTGGTTTAGGTATTCTAGCTTCTACGTATTACTGTTTAACAGACCCTAACATGATACCGGTTACAAAGTATCTTTGGACAAATGGATAGATGGTGAGTATCGGCAAGATGGTTAATACCATCGTTACAGACTTAATATTGGCAGCAATCTGTGTCAGGTTATCAGCTGAGGTTGCACCGGCAGATGCCCCGCTTGTCGCTCCTGCAATCATATTGCGCAAATAAATGGTGACCGGGAACAGTTCTTTTTTGTCCAAATACAGAAAGGCTGGGAACCAGGAATTCCAATGACCTACTGCGTAGAACAGCACCATGGTTGCCATAACTGCTTTACTAAGCGGCAATATAATGCGTAACAAGATCCCGTAGGTGTTCAAACCGTCAATGGAGGCAGCTTCCTCCAGTTCTTCAGGCATATTTTCAAAAAATGACTTCATGATCAGCATGTTGTATATGCTAATTGCGCCAGGAACAACAAGTGCCCACATGGTGTTGTTGAACCCAAGGGAATTAATCAACACATAGTTTGGAATCAATCCACCACTGAAGAACATGGTAAATACGGCGAACATCGTCAGAAACTTGCGACCCATCAACCTCTTTTTGGACAGGGCATATGCGAAAATAGTCGTCATAAACATGGAGATTAACGTACCTACTACGGTGTAGATAATCGTATTTTTATAATTGGTCCAGAACATGCTGTCACGTGAGATAGTCTTGTATGTCTCCACATTGAATCCTCTTGGGAACAAACTAACCTTACCCGAATTAATATAGGACTCACTACTGAAGGATTGTGCCACGACATTTAAGAATGGATAGAGCGTTATAAATACCACGAACAGCAGAAAGATGACATTGAATACTTTAAATACCTTGTAAGATCTGGATTCCTGCATGGTGCTCCTCCTTTACCATAAGCTTCTTTGTGTCAGTCTGCGTGAAATGGCATTTACGGAGAACACCAGAATCAGACCGATCAGCGATTCGAACAAGCCAATTGCGGTAGCATAACTGAAGTTACTGGATTCCAGTCCAACCCGATACAGGTAAGTGGAGATCACATCAGATGTCTCGTAGATCAGTGGATTGTACAAGAGTAAGATTTTTTCAAATCCAACAGCCAGGAAATTACCCATGTTCAAAATCAATAACGTCACAATCGTTGGCAAGATCCCTGGTAACGTTACATGAATCGTTTGCTTCCACCGATTGGCACCATCGATACGTGCAGCTTCATACAAGGAATCATCAATGGTTGTCAGTGCAGCCAGATACAGAATTGCCCCCCAACCCATACCCTGCCATACCTCAGAAGTGATATAGATTGTTCTGAACCATTCAGCCCGCTGCATAAAAGGAATATTGTCTCCGGTGAAGAAAGCCACCAGTCCATTAATGGAACCATTCACTGCTGTCAGCTGCAGGATCATACCCGCAACGATAACGATGGACAGAAAATGAGGCAGATATGACGCGGTCTGTACAAACTTTTTGAATCGTTTACTCTTCACTTCGTTAAGCATCAAGGCAAAAATGATTGGAACCGGGAATGTAAAGAGCAATGCAAGTCCGCCCAACATCAGCGTATTACCGAATACTCTCCAGAAGGTAGGGTCCTCAATGAACATTTTGAAGTACCTTAACCCAACCCACGTTTCTCCAAATATACTTCCCCCGGGAACAAAACGTCTGAACGCAATCACATTACCAATCATCGGCCCATATTTAAAAATAAGGAGATAAATGATGGGAAGGATTAATAGTGAATACAGCTGCCAGTCTTTGCGGAACAAAGTTGCTGCCGTTCGTAATCTGCTCTCTTTACGTAAAGATGTCATGGTTAACGTTGTTTTAGCGGTTTCCGACTCCATGTGTTTTCACTCCGATCCAGGACTTGATAAGTAAGAGTAATTCATGTACAATTCCCATCGTTTCTCCTCTTGTAGAAGACAACAACTCCTTTAACTTCACCTCCACTACCAAATAGATAATTGCTAAATGTAAGCGATATCAATTTGATGTATTATGTAGGATCACACAATCCAAGGTGCTTCACATCATTAATTAGCACTTACTAAGTGGTGTGATTGCCAAATCGGAAGAAGATACTCTAAAATATTAAGCGCTTACAATCGATCGAAAATAATAAGCAATAACTCCCTGCTTCCATTTAATGAAGTAAGTCAAAAAGAAATTGCTTTAGGACAATCTAAATACTAGTCATACTAGTATGTTAGTTATATTCTAATCCAGCTTCCCCCTAATTTCAATAACTTTTAGAAAAATAAATGAAGATCTCATTTAACAAGGTAATTTACTCAATAAGCTCAAATAAAAAACATTGGTAACTTCAAGAACGACATCATCGTTCATTGAAGCTTCCAATGTTTCAGGGTGCTGAGGAAAGATGTTATAACTGATCTGCTTAGAAATTAGCAATAAGCTGATTTAATTCCGATAAATGTGTTATTTCATGGTCTGGCGCATACGTTTCGTTGTTGGTCTTATGCTCACGGTTAATCCATACGGATTGGATCCCAGATGATAAAGCACCACGAATATCAGTCGTTAACTTGTCTCCAACCATCATGCTCTCTTCGGGTTTAACACCCAGTTTACTCAAAGCATGTTCAAATATCGACGGATCTGGTTTTCCTTTTCCGAAGTTACCCGAGATAATAATCTCATCAAAGAAAGGAGTCAATTCAGGTACACCATCCAACTTTTCTTGTTGCAAAGCAGGACAACCGTTTGTTAACAATAACAGTTTGTACTTTCCTTGTAACTGACGCAAGGTATCCATCGTTTCTTCGTACACATGAGGTCTGGATCTCCGTTCTACTCCAAACTGCGCAGCAAGTTGTTCAGCAAGATCTTCCCGATCTATACCCAACTTCAACAAGCCACGACGCCAAGATTCTTTACGGTAAACTGGAGCAAGCTGTTCCAACTGACGGAACTCAGGCTGATCCCCACCAGTAAAGTTAGCCCAAAGGCCTTCAAACGGATTGATTCCAATCATTTTGGTAAAAGGAAAGGTTTCATATGATTCATACAGTCCACGTGCCTCATTACGAACAGCTTCTTCAAGTTCTTCTGGTTTTACCCCAGTCTCTTGCGCTGCGATTAGACAAGTCTCATGAAAAGCTTCTCGAACACTACGCTCATCCCATAATAAAGTATCATCTAGGTCGAACAAAATCGCTTTTAACGCCATTCCGATCATCTACCCCTTTATGCAATAATTACTTTTCGACGGTTTCCACGGTGATCTGGTGTGCTTTTGCAAACTTCAGCAAACGTTCTGCAATCGCATCTGTATCGTAACGGTTCAATAACTTGGTAAACACCCATCTTTTCCCGCGGCTGTTATGTTCGATAACAACTGTACCTGGTTCAATTCTGAATTTGACAATATCGTCAACCCCAATTGAACGTTCACGATTACCCTTCGTCGTTATAATCCGATTACTGCTAATTTTGATGTATGGACGACGAAGCATGAAGATGACTGCCAAAAATACGTAAAGCAGCATCGTCACCCAGTCCCAGGTTGTCATGGGAGCTTGCACAAGGAACGTGCTCATAAACAGATACAAAAAGGCGAGGCCAATCAAAAATATAGGGAACAAAAGGCTGCGTCCTTTAAAGACTTCTTCACCTGGTGTACCTGTGATTGGTTGACCACTTTTTTTGCGTTGCTGATTTAACTGCTTGGAATTTTTCTTAACCGTTCTCTCGAACGAACGCGACATGAGAATCCCCCTTATGTGTCTTTGTATCGGCTTACATAATTGCAAACCGACATTTCCCCCTATAAATTGCACACTCAAAATAACAGGAAGAAACCTAAATATCATAATGATATCATTAGGTTTCGTTAGTGTTTGAGTTTGCCTTGGTGGCCTTTGTCATTCTCATCATCAACAATCTCAATGGTATCCAGTTGTTGTCTGAAATTACTGCGAATATTGCTCAAATAAATCTCTCTTAGCTCGGCACGTTCAGCAAGTTCTTCCTCCGACAATCCAGTGGACTTTTGCTTACGAGCCAATTCGTTAATGCGTGCTACCAGACTATCTATATCCAAGCTTGTCCCCTCCAAAAATACAAAGTCATATTAACTTTGCCATTATAAAGGCTGCTTGTCAAGCTGACACGCGCTAACACTCATTGATGTGCATTTTATTCTGCAAATTGCGGTAGAGCTAGTACTTGTCCCACTTGGATGGAAGTCGTATGAAGTTGATTCACTTTCTTAATTGCTTCTATATAAATACGTGTGTCCATATTCGTCGGTTTATGTTCCAAAGAAATACTCCATAATGTTTCCCCTTGTGAAACGGCTATCTTTCCTCCAGGGAGAACATCATTCTCATTGCCAGCAAATACAGTTAAAACAGTGCTGCATCCAATAAATATAATCAAAGAGGTAATGGCTACCTTTAACATCCATGAAGAAATCTTGAAACGCGCTAAAACCTTCTTGTAGTTCCCTATGTTAGACTTCACCAGTTCCGAATTCATCGGTTCATAAATGCTTTGATAAGTAGAATATCTCATTAAATACCCGCCTCCAAACGTTTGTTCCTATCTGTTGGAATCAATATAACACGAACACTTGTTTTGTTCAATAGATTTTTAGAACAATTGTTCGCTTCTTTTTTGAAAGAGAAATATCTTAATTGAAGTTCTTTTGCAAAGTATTTGCAGTATTATACTCTGACTTTTGGCCAATTTCTGTTCTATAAGTTAAAAAACACTGATTTAATGCTATTTTATTTAGAACTTATGTTTGTACGAACGGAGGTTCTATGTTATAATTTTCCCAAACGTTACTAAAATGGGGTTGATACGGTATGTCGAAGATATCCAGCAGGCAGCAGGCTATTCTGGAGTTTATACGAAATGAAGTCCGGTTGAAGGGGTATCCTCCTTCCGTACGGGAAATTGGTGAAGCTGTTGGACTTGCTTCCAGCTCAACAGTACATGGACATTTGGATCGTTTGGAGAAAAAAGGTTTGATCCGACGCGACCCTACCAAGCCAAGAGCCATTGAGCTTTTGAGCCAGGAAGAATCTGAGCATTCTCATCAATTTGCTCATAGCGTTGCACGTATTCCTGTCGTTGGTAAGGTTACAGCCGGGGTTCCAATCACTGCAACCGAGAACATTGAAGACTACTTCCCTCTTCCTACACATTATGTAGGCGAACAGAAAGTGTTTATGCTTTCAGTAGTTGGAGATAGTATGGTGGAAGCTGGAATCGTTAATGGAGATTACGTTATTGTCCGTCAACAGCAAACTGCTGATAACGGTGATATCGTCGTTGCAATGACTGAAGACGATGAAGCTACAGTGAAAACGTTCTATAAAGAGAAAGATCATATTCGCCTTCAACCGGAGAATGCGACCTTCGAACCTTTACGTTTGAAACACGTTAGTATTCTGGGTAAAGTCATAGGCCTTTTCCGAGATATTCATTAATATTTAACTTGAGTAACAAAACTAGATGTAATGAAATACGAAAGAGGTTGTCCTGATCAACAGGACAACCTCTTTTTTTCATGTTTATGTTATTTTTGTGGCTAATTATTCACTGCGTTTCAGAACACTCTTGTGATGCGAGAACACATCAAAGCTCTGTTGTCCGTGATATGAGCCCATACCGCTCTCTCCTACACCACCAAACGGGAGATAGTGTGAAGTCATATGAGAAAGTGTGTCATTAATACATCCCCCACCGAAGGATAATTGATTCAGAACCTGATCCTGCAGTCGCTCATCCTGTGTGAAGAGATATAGCGCCAATGGTTTTGGCCGGCGGACAATCTCATCCAGCATAGGATTCAGGTCACTGTACGTAAATACAGGAAGAATCGGACCGAAGATCTCTTCTTGCATGACAGGTGATTCCCAGTTCACATCTCCAAGTACAGTCGGCTCAATGAGCAACTGCTCACGTACAGAACGCCCTCCAATTAGTGTTTTGGCATCTGTGAGGAATTTCGACAACCGATCAAAATTACGCGCGTTGACAATATGCGGGAAATCAGCGTTCTGTAACACATCATCCCCAAATTTTTCTTTGATCTCTGCGCTAATCAGATCAATCAATTCATCATGAACTTGTTCATGCACAAGCAAATAATCCGGAGCAACGCATGTTTGCCCTGCATTCAGGAATTTACCGCGAACAATACGCTGGGTCACCAGCTTCAGATCTACATCACTATGGACAATAGCAGGGCTCTTGCCCCCTAGCTCCAGAGTTACAGGAGTCAAATGCTCCGCAGCTGCCTTCATAACAATGCGACCAACACCTGTGCTACCTGTGAAGAAAATATAATCAAACTTCTCTTTCAACAATGCTGTGCTGACCTCAACTTCTCCTTCCATAACCGCAATATACTCCTGAGGGAAGATCTCCTGAATCAGATCATACGTCAGACGAGATACGGCTGGTGTTAATTCAGAAGGCTTGATAACTGCACAGTTACCGGCTGCAATTGCTCCAATCAGTGGACCAAAGGCCAGTTGGAAAGGATAGTTCCAAGGTGCAATAATAAGAGCCACTCCGTATGGTTCAGGATAAATGGTACTCACCCCATCCGGCATAGCCGAATTGGTTGGGACTTGTTTTGGTGCAGCCCATTCCTGCAGGTGTTCTAATGCAAAATCCAGTTCACCCAAAACAATGCGAATCTCGGAACCGTAAGCTTCCGCCTCAGATTTGTTCAAATCTGCCCGAAGTGCATCTTGAATGCGTTGCTGATACTTTTCAATTCCTTTTCTAAGCTGTTGAAGCGCATTAATCCGATATTCGATATTTTTAGTTTGACCTGTATAAAAAAATGTACGTTGTTTTGTCACTAGTTGTTTTGCCTGATCCATATTAACATCTCCAATTAATTATTTAAAATTAAATTGCTCAAAATTTAATTAAAGTATACCTCTTCTATATGAAACTTTCAACATACATATGAAACATCCATTTGTATGTATTGGACAATGGTTGGAATTTTGAAAGAATGAATGATAGTACTTGCTACTATGTTGTAGCTGTTAGAATTTCTAAGGAAGCTTGATTTAGATCTTTTGCTTCCGACAGCTTGATGCACTGTAGAAAAAATTCTAATTTCAGTTTCTTTTTCATAGGTTACTAGACAAATGATGAAAATGATTTTGCGTTATTACTAACATGAAGTGTTAAAGTTGATAGAGAGTTTAGTTACCATACAAAAAATTCCTCTTTCAATGATGAGAAGAGAGTTTTACGATTATCTATCGGTAAACAAATGTATTTTGTTAGTAATATTTAGCTTGGTTACAGACAAACACAGAATTTTTATGTGGGATGATGAAGAATAATTCAGGGGACATTTGGGGGATTCTGTGGGCATTTTGTGGGCACTTTGGTTTTTCTTTAAATATTATAGGTACTTGCCCACAAAAATAAAAACCCCTCAGCGCTAGAGCGCCAAGGGATTGAGCTATTAGTACAACGTAATATATTGATCGCGTTCCCATTGGTGGACTTGTGTACGGTACATATCCCACTCAATTTCTTTCAGCTCATAGAAGTGAGCCAAGGCGTGGTCGCCGAGAGCATCACAGATGACTTCGCTGCGGATCAATTCATTCAATGCTTCTTTCAGATCAGCTGGCAAGCTAGGAATGCCTTCTTCCACACGCTCTTCTTCTGACATGATGTAGATGTTACGGTCAATTGGAGCTGGTAAGGAAAGCTCACGTTTGATTCCGTCCAGACCTGCTTTCAACAGAACAGACAAAGCCAGGTAAGGGTTAGCAGCCGGATCCGGGTTACGAACCTCAACACGTGTACTCAGACCACGGGAAGCTGGAATACGAATCATTGGGCTACGGTTACTAGCAGACCATGCTACATAACAAGGTGCTTCATAACCTGGTACAAGACGTTTGTATGAGTTCACAGTTGGGTTAGTAATTGCTGCAAACGCACGTGCGTGCTTCAGAGTTCCAGCCATGAAGTGACGAGCAGTTTTGCTCAGACCCAACTCGTCCGACTCATCAACAAATGCGTTCTCATTGCCTTTGAACAAGGATTGGTTACAGTGCATACCGGATCCGTTCATACCAAACAGTGGTTTCGGCATGAATGTCGCATGTAAACCATGCTGACGTGCAATCGTTTTAACAACGAGTTTGAACGTTTGGATCTGGTCAGCCGCTTTCAGAGCATCAGCATATTTGAAGTCGATCTCATGCTGACCTGGAGCTACCTCATGGTGGGAAGCTTCGATCTCAAAGCCCATTTCTTCAAGTGTGATAACGATGTCACGACGACAGTTTTCACCAAGATCCGTAGGCGCAAGGTCGAAATAACCACCTTGGTCATTCAGTTCGTTAGTTGGGTTTCCTTTTTCGTCTGTTTTGAACAAGAAGAACTCGGGTTCAGGACCAACGTTGAAGGAAGTGAATCCCATATCTTGGGCTTCCTTCAGGTTACGTTTCAAGATACCACGTGGATCTCCTGGGAACGGATTACCATCCGGAAGATATACGTCGCAAATCAGACGTGCAACACGGTTCTCTGCAACCCATGGGAAAATAAGCCAAGAATCTAGATCTGGATAGAGGTACATGTCGGACTCTTCAATACGTACATAACCTTCAATGGAAGATCCATCAAACATCATTTTGTTATCCAGAGCCTTAGTCAACTGACTCACAGGAATCTCAACGTTTTTGATAGCTCCAAGCAAATCAGTAAATTGCAATCGAATGAATCGTACGTTTTCTTCTTTCGAAATGCGGAGAATGTCTTCTTTTGTATAACTCACTATAACCTCTCCCTTTCTTATCTGCGTATTTGGCCTGCCTGTTATATTTGTACATTAGAAAGTTCCACGGGTCAAGGAGTCTCACACCAAAAGTGCATGTTTTCCCCTTACTCGCCAAGTTATGCGAATTTAGTTTTTATTAAAGAATCGGGAAAGCTCTCCCTGAATGAGAGATACTTGTCCTGGTCTCTTACCTGAAACAAGCTGCTGCTTCAGCAAGCGGTGCAACTGCGTATCGGACAGCTCTCTGCGTTTAACTTCAGTATCCGGCGTGATAACTGTAGCTTCTTCGGATTCTTTCGAAACAGGATTCATCACTTGTTTGATCCCTGCGATGTTAACTCCTTTTTCAATCAAAGCCTTGATCTCTAGCAATCTCTCTACGTCATTAAAAGAGAATAACCGTTGATTACCTGACGTTCTCGCAGGAACGATCAAGCTGTGTTGCTCATAGTAACGAATCTGACGTGCAGACAGATCCGTAAGTTTCATTACAATACCAATTGGGAATAAGGCCATATTTCTGCGGATTTCATCACCCATGTTCATCAACCTTCCAGTCATCTATTCTTCACCCTATTGTACATTTAGTTATTACCAAGTGTCAATGACGTGTTAGATAAACTCACAATAATTTACGATCTTTCATAGTCTGTAACGCCATCAAAACGCCATATTTGACATGAGAGTACGTTAATCCGCCTTGCATATACCCGATATACGGCTCCCGAATAGGCGCGTCGGCTGATAATTCCAGACTTCCACCCTGAATGAACGTACCTGCCGCCATAATGACAGGGTGCTCATAACCAGGCATATCCCATGGTTCAGGAACCACATGACTATCTACAGCTGCTGCACGCTGAATCCCCTGCACGAAGGCGATCAGATGCTCGGCAGAGCTAAACTGAACAGCCTGGATCAGATCTGTGCGAGCTTCATTCCAGGCGGGTTTGGTTACAAATCCGGATTCAGCAAACATCGCAGCAGCAAACGTACTTCCTTTGATAGCTTGTCCTACAATTGTCGGTGCCATGTAAAGTCCTTGGTAGATGCCACGTGTTGTCCCCAGCATTGCTCCCACCTCTCCCCCAATTCCAGGGGCTGTCAGACGATAAGCTGCTAGCTCTACGTACTGTTCCTTCCCACATATGTATCCACCGGTTTCCGCAATACCTCCACCAGGATTCTTGATCAGTGATCCGGCCATCAGATCAACTCCGACTTCTGTCGGTTCATGTTCCTCCGTGAATTCACCGTAACAATTATCTACGAATACGATGACATCCTCCTTAAGAGCTTTAACACGCGTAACCATCTCAGCAATCTCAGCAACACAGAAGGAGGAGCGCCAGTCATAACCACGTGAACGTTGAATCCCAATGACTTTTGTAGCCGGTGTAATGTTTTTTTCAACTGCTGCCCAGTCCACTCCACCTTCATCAGTTAAGGCCGTCTCACGGTAACCGATACCAAAATCGCGTAATGAACCAGTGCCATCACCGGGTTTGCCAATAACTTTATGCAATGTGTCATAAGGCTTACCAGTGATGTACAATAATTCGTCCCCTGGGCGCAGCACTCCAAAAAGAGCTGTACTAATCGTATGTGTACCTGAAGCAAAATGAGGACGTACCAACGCGGCTTCCGCGCCGAAAACATCAGCATATACTTCATCAAGCACTTCACGCCCACGATCGTTATAGGCATAACCTGTTGAACCTGCAAAGTGAAAATCACTTACTTTTCGCTGTTGGAAAGCATTAATCACCTTCCATTGATTGTGATCTGTGATCCGATCAATCTGTTGCAGTTGTCCTTCAATCTGACGCTCCACTTGATGTTGAAGTTCAGATATTTCTGAATCAAAGCTTACCATCTTACTTCATTCCCCTTCATAGCACGAATCTGACATTAAATATCTATTATCGTGTCAACTTATCACATCAATATGTCATGAGTATTACAATTCGATGAAATCTTCAAGCATATGACCAAATTTCTCATATTCACCTTTTTGTAATTCCACTTCATAAATTACATCATTTTCTTCAAAGCTGGTATCTACTACATCACCAATTTTGTAAAGGACGGACGTAAGATCACCACGTTCTGCCGGAATCCGGAAGCGCTTCGTGTCACCTGTAAGCTCTGTCTGGATCAATTCACGGATTTTAAGCAAATCATCTGTGTCTAATGCGCTTACTTTGATATGGTCTTTATCCAATGGAAGCATCTCAAGCTGCTCTGGTGTGCACGCATCTTTTTTGTTATACAGGACTAACTGCGGCTTGTCCCCTGAACCAAGTTCTTGCAAAATTGTATTAACCGTCCGCATCTGATCTTCACGCATAGCTGATGAGGCGTCTACAACATGCAGGATCAGGTCTGCTTCATTCACTTCCTCCAGCGTTGCACGGAACGCTGCAATCAGATCATGCGGTAGATTTTGAATAAATCCAACCGTGTCGGTAAGGACGATTTCTTTTCCACTTGGAAGTTCCATCGTACGTGATGTTGGATCCAGAGTAGCGAATAGCTGATCTTGAATATACACATCTGCAGCCGTCAACTGCTTGAGCAAGGTTGATTTGCCAGCATTGGTATAACCAACAAGGGCCACCTGAACAATACCTGTTTTTTTACGGCGTTCACGATGCAACTTACGATGACGAGTCAATTCTTCCAGATGACGCTTCAGATCATCGATACGACCACGAATGTGACGGCGATCTGTCTCCAGCTTGCTTTCACCTGGGCCCCTTGTTCCGATTCCGCCACCAAGTCTGGACAGGTTCTTGCCATGACCCGACAAACGTGGCAGCAAGTAGCTATGTTGAGCCAATTCCACTTGAATGATACCTTCTCTAGTGTTGGCACGTTGTGCAAAGATGTCCAAAATTAATTGGGTACGGTCAATAATTTTGAGATCGAGGGTTTCTTCCAGATTCCTAACCTGTGCCCCTGACAATTCCTGATCAAAAATAGCTGTAGTTGCTCCAAGTTCCTCTGCAATCGCACGGAGCTCTTCCACCTTACCTTTACCAATGAACCATTTGGTATCACGTTTTTCCCTGTTCTGAGAAAGTACACTTAGCACTTCCACTCCAGCTGTCTCGGCAAGTTTCACCAGTTCCTCTAAAGAGTACTCAGGATTGATACCTGTACGTTTTACATCATCCGTAACAAGACTAACCAAGACGGCGCGATCTTTTTTGACCATATCTGTATCATGTGTGCCATTTGTCATGTATATATTCACTCCCTCTAATTACTAATCCATTAGTATTCATTACCACGAATATGCCATAGCATGCCTTAAGCCGAACCGGTTGGCCCGGCCGGCTGGTGTAAAAACTATATTATCGCTTACTTTCGCTCAAAGTTCAAATCCTCTGTACGGATTGTCATCAGCTCCAGTTTTCCTGGACTGCCTTCCGAGTATTGTTCCAACAAACGAACCGCCTGATGCCTGATCGAACGTTCAATGGCATTACGAACGTATCTGGCGTTACTGAACGCATGCAGCGAATCATTTTTTTCCTGAAGCAAATGTTGCTTTAGTTTGAGTATGGTCTGAGGCATTAAAATATAATCACGCTCTTTGGCCATAATCTCAGAGATTTGAATCAACTGATCAATACTATAGTCTGGAAACTCCACTTGAATGGGAAAGCGGGAAGGTAATCCAGGGTTCGTCTGAAGAAAAAAATCAATCTCATCTGAATAACCAGCCAATATAAGGATAAATTGATTTTTATTGTCTTCCATTGATTTTACAAGCGTATCAATAGCTTCCTTTCCAAAATCCTTCTCCCCACCGCGGGCCAAACTGTAAGCTTCGTCAATGAACAATATTCCACCGAGTGCCTTCTTGACCAGATCTCTTGTTTTCTGCGCCGTGTGCCCAATATATTCTCCAACCAGATCCGCACGCTCTACTTCAATAAGATGCCCTTTACTTAACACACCCATCTTCTGAAAGAGTTTGGCAACGATTCTCGCAACGGTGGTCTTACCAGTCCCCGGATTGCCTTTGAAGATCATATGATACACGTGCGCACCACTAAGTAAACCTGCTTCAGTACGCATCTGAGCAATCTGTAAGAAAGCATAAATCTCAAATACCAAGTCTTTGATATTTTCAAGTCCAACCAGTTGCTCCAGTTCACCCTGTATCTCCTGGAAGTGCGCATGTTTGGTTATACTCTTGGCTGCCTGTACTGCCGCTGCTTCATCTTTGACCAACATCTGAGGTTCCTGGTTACGCAACACAATATTAATTTGTCTGGATGGTCTGCCTCCTGGTTGCTCTCCTGCAGCCATGACCCGTCCGTTCATTCGCCATCACCTCTATTTTATCGGGCTGAACTCTCCTGATTATTAATGTATTCTATCAGGTGCTCCAATATTAGAAGGATCATGAAGAATTCTACGGATAAGTAGATGACTCAAATCTGAATGTTTTTTCGAAACTCTCCGTTCTCAAACAAACTCGGCCTATGCTTCAGTGATAACTGAAAGTATGGGAATACATGTGCATCAATGGCATGCAGCAGTTCCTTTGCCGTCTTGTTAGCCAAGTCATAATCACCCGTTGTAATATGTTTTCGTGACAGTGCATCTTCAAGCTCATCTTCATCCAGCAAAAATACTTCCCCATCTTTCAGTACAACGACATCCAGATACAGGTCATCAAACCAAGGAACACCCTGATCGGTTATCCCCTGACTACGACATGTATCAATATACCACTCTACAATCCGTTCCTGATCGTCAAACATCGCCGTAACTACAAAGTGCTCTCCCTTCGGATAGTATTGCAGCCAGGAATAACCTTTATCTGCGATACAGAAGGTACTGCCTCCATAAGTTTTCCACAGAGGTTCTTTCAAATCCTGTATGGTGTACAATGTAATATAACCTGTGAAAATTTTGGATTGAACGAACCGGCATGTGAATTGTCGGTTCGTAATCCGGCGCCAGTTCGCGCGGTCCCCGAATTTCCGTTTCATACGAACCCCTCTTTGCCGACTACAGGTCCGTGACCTGCTCTGATGTTATTAGTGAACAATGTAATAACGTCCGCCTGATGGATTCCAGCGCTCTGGGCCCGCCCTTGCACAACGTATTACGAATAGTTACAGCTTACCATATTTAAGGTTTACACTCAAAATCAAGCTTTGTCCCACCTATCCATCAAATCAGCTTCCATTACAGTCGGTTCCGTATACCAAAAAAACTGCTTCATCGGTATTCCGGGAAGCAGTTTTTTCAATGTAGCTATTTAGTGATTCATTGGCTTAGCCGCCGGTTCCAGCTTGAGAATCTGCAGGTGCATCTGTCCCTCCAGTATCCCCACTGGTTCCGCTGTCCGGAGTTACTACCTCACCTGGCGTTGTTACGGCTCCATCATCGGAACCTTCACCGGTACCACCCGGATCTGTTGTCCCCTGACCAGGCGGGGTCGTATTTCCTTCCCCAGGTTGACCGTTTCCTTGGCCAGCTCCGCCGTTGTTACCGTTGTTTCCATTGTTTCCGTTATTACCATTCCCATTTCCGTTGTTGCCATTTTCATTCCCATTCCCATTACCATTATTACCGTTCGAGTTGCCATTATCCGGTGAACCATTGTCCGGATTCTCCGTACCTGGCTGCTCAGGATCTATCTCTGTTCCAGGGTCTATACCAGGATCAGGTTCCTCCGGCGGCATTTCCTGCGCTTCAATCATCAAGGAAATGGTGTTGGAAGGATCCGTCTCAAGTCCTGATGCCAAGTCGTAAGCTGTCACATAGTACTCATAAGTTAGACCAGGCAACGCACTTAAATCTTGTGCATTGGTCGCTCCTATTGCATCAATGAGATGAGTGAACTGGGCTTCCGATGTTTCTTTCCGATAAATCCGATATTGCGTACTCGCGTCACCCGTTCCAGTCCAACTCAGTGAGACGGTTTGTGCATTTGGATCGTATGATCCACTCAGCCCACTAACGGACAGAGCCGGCTTTTCTGGTTCTTCTACTGGCGGAGGTGCCTGCCCTCCAGCTGGTGCTTTGAATTGCTTCACTGGAACGCCTTTTAAAGCATCTCCCATGACTTTGGCAAAGAAAGCTGCCGACAGCTTACTGCTGTTCTTAAGCATATGATTGGCATCCGGATTGTCATAGCCCATCCAGACTGCGGCAGTCCATTCCGGTGTGTATCCAACAAACCATACATCACGGTTGGCACTGTTGCCAGAGATACCACTTTGAACTGTTCCTGTTTTACCCGCTACCGGACGATCCAGACGCGCTGAACGTCCCGTACCGTCATTAACGACATTCTGCAGCATCTGTGTAAGCTGATACGCATTTTGCTCACTCATGACACGCGTTGTGTCCGAGTTATCGTGTTTGTAGGTGGTTTTGCCTGCGCTATCCTTGATTTCTTTAATCGCATAGGCTTGTCGGTATTCTCCGAGGTTGGCAAATGCACTATAGGCTTGCGCCATCTCCAGTGTATTTGTACCTTTACTTAGACCACCAAGGGCAATCGCCAGGTTTTTGTCTTCATCTGTCAGCTGTATGCCTACACTTTTGGCAAAATTAATGCCTGTGTTAACACCTATTTTATCAAGTAGCCAAACGGCAGGAATATTTTCCGATTTCGTAATGGCTTCCGTCATACTGATCGTTGAAGAATATCCATGCAAGTTACCAGGACAGTAGTTACCAAAACATTGCTTCGCATTACTCAGCGACGAGTTGGCACTGTAATTTCCTGATTCAAGCGCCGGTGCATAAGACACAATCGGTTTAAAAGCTGAACCTGGTTGTCTTCGACTCTGCGTTACACGGCTATAACCTTTAGTCTGATAATCCCGTCCACCCAGGAGGGCAACGAGGCTACCATTCTCATGGTTCATGATAACCATGGAGCCTTGGACCTGTTGATCGTCTTTACTTGCCTCGAACAGACTGTCATCTGTGAAGGCCGTTTCCATGGCTGTTTGAGCCTGAGCATCCATGGTCGTATAGATTTTGTATCCGCCGATATTCAGATCATCTTCCGTTTTGCCTGTTACTCGCTCAGCTTCACGAAGTACATAATCAATAAAGGCTTGATATTTCTGGTCTTTTTCTGGTCGCTTGTAGTTATAATCTACCGCTTTAGCTTTATCCATCTCTTCCTTCGTGATGTAGCCTTGTTCATACATTAGCTGTAATACCACACCACGGCGTGCTTTGGAATCGTTCGGATTGCTCACCGGATTGTAGGCAGAAGGCCCCTTGGGCATCGCGGCGAGTGTGGCGATTTCCCACAATTCAAGATTATTTAGATCTTTTTCTCCAAAATAAAATTCAGATGCTGCTTTAATCCCGTAACGCTGATGTCCGAAGAAAATCCGGTTCAGATACATCGTCAGGATTTCGTCTTTTGTGTACTTGCGCTCTAATGCCATGGCAATCGATACTTCCGTTGCTTTACGGAAGAACGTTTTGTCACGGGACAAGAACATGTTCTTGGCAAGCTGTTGGGTTAGTGTACTACCACCTTCCACCATGGAACGAGCCATGACGTCCTTAACCGCCGCACGCCCAATGGACCAGATATCCACGCCCTGATGATCGTAGAATCGCTTATCCTCCGTAGCGACAAAGGCTTGCTTCACCAGCTCAGGAATATCGTCTTCTTTGACGGGGTCCAGCTTCTGAATGGAAAGCTCCCCCATTAATTGACCATTGCGATCATATACTTTTGAGGTTTCATTAATTGTGGTTTTGTCCTTATTGGCTTTGAGCAGATTTTCACCACTCACCATAATAAATAAATATCCGCCAAGTGCACAGAATATGGCGATTGCCATTGTGAAAAACAGTGTCCATCCAACGCGTTTACCCGTAATTTTTTTCTTTTTAGAGGTCTTTGGCTTCGCTTTTTTGGGTGACTTGTTATTGTTGTTGCGATTGTTAGACCTCGACAACGGATCGTTTGGCATGTTAACCTCCTGACTCCCTTTCGGTTGCATAATTTCTATTCGTCTATAGGCTCAGGCATATATTAAACATATTTTGCCCGGAATGAAAAGAACAACCCTTTATTCAGGTTGCTCTGTTTCAATACCTATACTTGTAGACGAAATGGTTGGTGAAAAGGTTTCGTAATTTTTTTAAGCTTCGCCGCTGTTATCTTGCTGCATCAGCGATACGCTGCGTTGCGGCGTGAACGTGGAGATGGCATGCTTGTAGACCATTTGCTGGCGTCCGTCGCTGTCAATGACGATCGTAAAATTGTCAAATGCCTTGATCGTCCCGCGGATTTGGAAGCCGTTGGTCAGATAGACCGTAGCAGGAATATTTTCTTTCCGCAGTTGGTTCAAGAACGTATCTTGGATGTTGATGGACTTGTTCATTAGCCGTACCCCCATTGGTTCATTTGAATTCGTGTTCAAGTAATATTCAATATCGCTGAGTAGCTTTCGTGCTATTATATCATGAACAGTTTCATATAATCCACAAAAACCCCTTGTCTGCTATTTTACCCTCATTCTTGGCGAGGTGAAAAAATAGAAGACTTACCCATTATACACCGCTTGTCTGTTTTGCAAAAGAGGGACAAATTCTTCATTTTAAAGCACATTTATTCGTTGTTTGGTGAATGATTAATCTCAAACATCTGTTCTAGTAATAAGTAAAAACCTCTATCCTTTTGATAACTAAAAGGTAGAGGTTTACATATCTTGATTCAATCGATGATCGTCAGAAGAATACTAATATTCGCTTAAATCAATCAAATTTTCGTGTAATCAATTCACTTATCTGCTTGTATTTCCCTTCAAAATCCTGGGTATCCGTCATGTCCACCCATTCAATATCCTTCATATGGCGGAACCAGGAAAGCTGCCGTTTGGCAAACCGACGCGTATCCCTTTTTAACCACTCAACCGCAGCTTCCCAACTCACTTCCCCTTGCAGGAACGCTGCAATCTCCTTATACCCCAGTCCTTGCATGGAAATATGACCTCTGGCCACTCCGCGTTCCAACAGAGACTTCACTTCATCCACCAGACCTTGTTCGATCATCAGATCAATCCGCTCTTCTACCCGGGCGTACAACTTCTGCCGATCCATTGTCAAACCAACAATAAGAAGGTCATAAGGCGACTCTTTCTTCTGTACTGCCAGCTGATCAGACCACTTCTCGCCTGTGAGATGATGGATCTCAAGCGCACGTACAATTCGCCGCTGGTCATTCGGATGCAAACGATCCGCACTAACGGGATCAACTTCCTTCAATCGATCATGAAGGGCCTGTGCTCCGTATTGCTCCGCATAGCTGAATTGTTCCTCTCTGAACGCTTCATCCGAACCGCTATCGGAAAATTGGAAGCCGTAACATACCGATTCCACATATAGACCGGTGCCACCTACAATAAAAGGCATCTTACCGCGTTCGTGGATTTCACTAATCAATCGTGTGCAACTCTCCTGAAATTCGGCCACAGAATACGGATACTCCGGTTCATGGATATCAATGAGATGATGAGGTACACCCTTCATTTCTTCAGAGGTAATCTTGGCAGTTCCGATATCCATTTCACGATATACCTGCATCGAATCCCCTGAGATAATCTCACAATTGAAAGCTTGGGCAAGCTCGATGCTCATTCTTGTTTTGCCTACTGCTGTTGGTCCAACCAGCACAAGCAGTTTAGGTTTTGGTTTAACTTCCACTTTCAACATTAATCACTCCGTACAGGGTTTTTGCATTCGCCCGATCAAGTATTTCAAATCCGAGCCTGTCAAACTCCGCGCTGCCGCGCTTTTCTTTCATGACTACCCGTTTACGGGCGACACGTTTTGCTTCCATAATGCTCTGTTCATCCAGTGCGTGAGCATTTGCATAATCTCGCAAGGGCTGTATTGCACTTGAATCCATCATTGGCTCACGGAACATCGGGTCAAAATATACAGTATCACAGCTTCGATCCTGCATGGATCGCAGTAACTCAAGATGATCCACATGCCGCAGATCTATGCGCCGGAAAGCCTCATCCACCAAGGGCTGGTTGCTTTTATAATGGGACATGCCCTCCAGCAGCAGGGTATAGAGCGGTTGAGAACTTTCACATGCGATGACTTGTCCACTCTTCCCAGCCGCAACCGAAAATACCAGCGCGTCTGAACCGAGTCCAGCGGTACAATCCACAATGGTGTCTCCTTCGAGTACCGCACCAGCTTCCAGCATGGGATCAACTTCCCCTCTAAGAACACGCTTAGCACGAACAAATCCCATACTGGGGTGAAACTCAAGCTCCGTTGCATCCTTGCGAAACAAGCGTGCTCTGCCATTGAGCACAACCAGTATTTCGTTGATACCATAATGTTCAATCAGTTTGGGTAAAGACGTTCTATTGCGCGGTACGTAGGTACCTCCTGTCGTTTCGGCGAGCTTACGCGCACGCTCCACCTGAGAGGCAATCTCCTTGTCACCGGTTGTAATGTACATAATGTCCCCCTAAATAGCTACATCACTCGTTTAAATAATTTTTCCAGATCATACGTTGAAAATGAAACCACTATCGGCCGCCCATGTGGACAAGTGTAGGGCTGACGACATGAACCCAGACGCTGAATTAGCACTTTCGCTTCCTGATCCGTCAGCTTCTGGTTCGCTTTGATGGATGCCTTGCAGGAGCACATAATGGATGCAGCTTCTCGCATCTTGGCCACATCTATGCTGCGTTCACTAAGAACCCATTCAGACATCTCTTCGATAATGTCTTTCTCGTCCCCTTTGGGGAACCAGAACGGATGGGAGCGCACACGGAACGTCTGTCCACCAAAATGCTCCAAATATACACCTGCCTGCTCGAACCATGCCAGCCTTGTTTTTAGCTTTTCCGTCTCCGAAGGTGTGAACTCCAGTGTAATCGGCAGCAGTAACTCTTGTGAGGCCTGGGCAGGGTTACCAAATTTCTCGTAATAGTATTCATAATTCACGCGTTCATGAGCAGCATGCTGATCAATCAAATATAAACCTTGGTCATTTTGCGCGATCAAATACGTACCATGATGCTGTCCGATCAGACTCAGCTCCGGAAATGCGGGCATGGATGCATCTGATTTAATGGCAGCAGCAAGTTTGGTGGCATCAGGCAGACCTGAAGTTTTCCACGTCCGTTCACTTCTCGCAATTGAAGACGGGTTATACGATGAACGAGCTTCCCTAACCGGTGAAGTTACGGAATCGGAGCGATAGGTAGCTGGTTTGCCTTCAGTCAGCGGTTTCTCTGTTGCTCCACCAGCTCCACCATCTTGAGAAGACAGATCCGTTTTGGTGAAAATTTCGGAAGAACTTGTACCTACATCCTTAATACCTTCCTGGACATCAGCGGATGTCTGCACCCCATCATGACTAATCCCCTTCTGCAAAATATCCCCGTTCCAACCTTCTATCTGCTCAGGAGGGGTTGTAAACTCAGGTGGAGCTTCGGGCAATGGCACTGAGTGACCCTGGTCAGATACCGGCTGTGCTGTGGACACATCCGCCGGAGCATCCAAATCCAGATCATCATCTTCGGCAGTTAACCTCAGAGGTGCAGCAGTAGGTTTCCCGAGTGGACCTTGTTGCCCATATCCTTCTGCATCAGATGCATCTTTCAGCGGACCACGTGGAAAGAGAAATTGTTCCTGAATAAAGGAACTATCGTCTCCACGTCGAATCTGCTGTTTTTTGACCTGAGGAATCAATACCTCCTGCCGGAGTATCCCCCGCAACGTCGTCTCTATGAATTCATACAGTTCTGGTTCCTTGCTGAAGCGAACCTCCAACTTGGCCGGATGCACGTTCACATCCACAAGAGATGGGTGCATCTCCAACTGCACCACAACAAGCGGGAAGCGATTAATCGGCAGCAAGGTGTGGTAGGCTTTGAGAATCGCCTGATTGAGACCGTAATTGCGAACAAATCGCCCATTAACAATCGTCGACATACCACCACGGTTCGCTCGTGTCCATTCAGGCAGGCTGATCAGCCCGCTCACCCGGTAATCCAGACTTTCACCCTGGATGGGAAGCATCGCTTTGGCAGCACTTGTTCCATAGATCGCTGCAACCACTTGCAGCAGATCGCCGTTACCCAACGTCTGAAGCAACACATTCTCATTATGGCGCAGTCGGAACGAAATGTTTGGATGAGACATCGCCATCCGGTATAGGACATCTGATATATGCCCCAGTTCCGTCTGGATCGTTTTCATATATTTGAGTCTGGCTGGTGTATTGTAAAATAGTTCTCTCACTGCAAAATCTGTACCTTGGGGTGAGGTTGCATCTTCATGAGAGACAAGGTTCCCGCCTTCAATCACGATGCGGCGTCCTCGCCCGTCATTGTCACTTGCCGACAATACCTCTACCTTGGATACTGCAGCAATACTCGCCAAGGCTTCGCCACGGAATCCAAGACTTGTGATCTGGAAGAGATCTCGGCCATGAGCTATTTTGCTGGTCGCATGACGATAAAAGGCGGTTTCCATGTCCTCTGGCTCAATACCTGAACCATTGTCTTTAACACGAATACTGAGGAGTCCGCCCTCTTCCACCGTCACTTCAATCTTGGTGGCGCCTGCATCCACCGAGTTTTCGAGTAACTCCTTGACAACTGAAGCAGGCCGTTCGACCACTTCACCCGCCGCGATCTGGTTGGCAATATGTTCATCAAGCACATGTATTTTCGCCACAGGTTTTCCCCTCCCTTATACTCAGGATAATTGCTGTGCCTTCAATTTGAGATCATTCAATATCTGCATCGCCTGAAGAGGCGTCATATTCATGACATCGATATCTTTCATCGTTCGGATAAATTCTCGCGCTGGTTTATCCACCGCAACTACATCCGGTTTCGTTGCCACATTCGGCTCATCATCCCCAAAGATGGACAGTTGAACCACATCCGAATGGTTTGCGCTGGACTGTGCTTTGCTGTTTGCTTTCTTGGCATGTTGCTTCCCTGCCGAATCTTCAATAGAAGTTGTGTACTCTGCACTATCCACAATCTCGTGTTCCCGGATCAATGGTGCTGAATCCGTGTACTGGAATTCTCCACCTTTTAATTTCAAGCCTGCTCCCTGCTTCTCGTTTCCGATATATTCACTGCCCACAGCTACTTGCGCGGCCGCATGTTCGAACCCATGCAATAGTCCATTCGCTCGCTCAATAATGCTATCAGGCAGACCTGCAAGGCGTGCACAATAGATACCATAACTACTGCTGGCTGCCCCGGCAATCAATTTGCGCAGGAAATTAACTTTGTCACCACTCTCCTGTACCGCCATCGAGTAGTTGGCCAGCTTGTCCAGACTCTCCTCCAGATGAGCAAGCTCATGGAAATGAGTTGATACAAGAGCTTTACAGCAGATAATATCATGTACATATTCAATAACAGACTGAGCAATCGCCATACCTTCGCTGGTTGATGTCCCACGTCCCAATTCATCGATAATAATCAGACTGCGTGGTGTGGCTTTGTCCGTCATGACCTGAATGTCGGCCATCTCCACCATAAATGTGCTTTGTCCGCCAATGAGATCATCCGCGGCACCGATCCGTGTGAAAATGCGATCCATGATCGGCACTTCCGCCTGACCCGCAGGTACAAAACAACCTACTTGCGCCAAAATGGAGATTAAAGCGACCTGTCGCATATACGTACTCTTACCAGCCATATTTGGTCCAGTAATCAGCAGAATACGTGCCTCTTCCTTGGTCATTGCCGTGTGATTGGCAATAAATGCGCCATCTCGCATGACCGCCTCAACGACCGGATGGCGTCCTTCTTCCACAACCAGATCATAACCGTCGGTCAACGTTGGACGTACAAAATTTCTCTCAGCACTGATCACCGCAAAAGATTGATACACATCAATTTCCGCTACCTGTTCAGCCAGCTTTTGCAGTCTTGCGATCTCTTTGTTCAGCCGCTCGCGCAGCTCTGCGAACAGTCCATACTCAATATCAACCATTTTGTCCTGAGCTTCGAGAATCAGCGTCTCTTTTTCCTTCAACTCCGGCGTAATGTAACGTTCTGCATTGGCAAGTGTCTGTTTACGTTCATAACGTCCCTCTGGCAACGCGGACAGATTGGACTTGGTGATCTCGATATAATAACCAAACACTTTGTTATATCCAATCTTGAGCGATCGAATGCCTGTCGCCTCACGCTCTCTCGCTTCCAGCTCCGCAATCCACTGTTTCCCGTTAACCGAAGCCTCGCGCAATTCATCCAGACGTTCATGGTACCCTTCACGAATCAGACCTCCGTCCCTTACCGATACCGGCGGCTCGTCCACAATGGCTTGCCCGATGGCTTCACGCAGATCATTGCAATCATCCATTGTTTCGGCAATATGCTGCAGTGTTGCGGAAGATGATCCTGCGCAATGTTGACGAAGTCCTGGAATTTTCTCCAGCGATGATTTGAGCGCATTCAGGTCACGACCATTGGCATTACCAAACGCAATCCGGCCTACCAAACGCTCCAGATCATAGATGTCTTTGAGTTCAGCCCGCAAATCCTCACGCAATATAAACTGGTTGTACAGCGTATCCACTGCTTCAAGACGCTCATTAATCTTCCCTTTTTGCAACAATGGCTTATCAACCCAGCGACGCAGCATTCTTGCACCCATGGACGTCTCGGTCCGATCAAGCAACCAGAGTAATGAACCTTTTTTGGAGCGTTCACGCACGGTTTCCACCAATTCCAGGTTCCGGCGGGTAAACGGGTCCAAGATCATATAATGATCTGGCTCATACGTTGAGATTTGAGTTAATTGTCCCAGAGAACGTTTCTGTGTCTCACTCAGATAGGAGAAAAGACGTGCAATGCACGCTTGACGTTCAGGCTCTAATCTTGCCCACACAGCCTCACCAAACTGCTGACGGACCAGATCTTCCTTATTCTTTGTCCACGCCGTGTAGACCACAGGGCGACCGATTGGAGATGCCTCGGCTTCTACCGTTTCAAGCAGCGCTGCATCCCCCACCAGCTCCGATGGCTCATAGATGCCGATTTCATCCTTAAGCCACTCCTTGGAATAGGGTACGGATGTCACATACAACTCACCCGTTGACAGATCACAGGCCGCGAGCGCGAGCGTATTTTGATTACCTGTAAGACAAACCATGTAGTTGTTGGACTTGTCCCCTAGTGTTTTGCCTTCCATTACCGTTCCGGGTGTAACCACACGAACAATTTCACGTCGTACCATGCCTTTGGTTACACTCGCATCTTCCATCTGTTCACATATCGCAACTTTATATCCTTTTTCAATCAGACGCTGTATGTAATTGTCAGCCGAATGATAAGGTACACCGCACATCGGAATTTTATCATCCGTGCCTCCGTTGCGTGCGGTCAGCGTGATCTCTAGTTCACGGGAAGCATTAATTGCATCCTCAAAGAACAGTTCATAGAAGTCACCCAGTCTAAAAAATAGAAAAGCATCCTGTGCTTCGGCCTTCACTTGCAAATATTGTTGAATCATTGGCGTATACTGAGCCATGATGAATATCCTCCATCCCGTTCCTATAATGTCAGGAAGAAACGCGTCCTGGAAGGACAATAAGACGGTCAGGCACTGTGTTTGCGCCTCCGCCTTATGTGTTGGCTATTCGCCACTTCCTTCAAAGGTTGCTGCTCCATATCTTCCGTAGCTATCATTTAAACAGACTTGTTTCTTATTATATCAAAAAAACGTCCGTACTTCATGAACCTGCCCGAATATTCCAGAGTTTGCGAATATCGCGGCTCTCATCCCATGTTCTTCCCAGTTTTAATTGAAGGATCAACGGAGACGCATACCGTTCATAACGTGCATATCCATCCAACCTCTTCAGATCATCTACGAGGGCTGGGATGTGTTCCTTAATCACTTCGCGCTTTCCTTCATAAAAAGCGGCATGGACCTCAGCTTTTGCCAACGGACGCTGCCGTAATTGAGTATACTCTCTCGCGATCAGACCTGCCAAGGCCACAACACCTTTCGCAACAAGGGGTGACACAAGAAAGCTGGGTAACGTACGATACTCAAACCCACCATAGGATTTCAGACGAAAATCACCAAGTGCTCCATAACGGGGTCGCCTTCCCGATCCACGGGGGTCTTGAAGAAATGCCAATGGCAATGCCAGATAATTGTCCAGTGCACGGAGCAGTTCCCCGGTAAGATTCACGTCGCTAAAATGAATATGACCACCAAGAGGTAACCCCCGCTGTGGCATCCCTCCTGCCTGCCAGATGAGCGAGTGATCACTGATGCTGCGGGAAGCGGCTGCGAATGCCCTCATCAGATGAGCCAGTAGCTCTCGTGGTTCGGAGCTGGGAGCAGGCCGCAATTCGGCAACCGGATATATGCGCCGTCCACCAATCGTCACGGAATCACAGCCTGCCATTCCGCTACGTTCAAGAAATTTGGAGGCGGGTACGATTTTGGATTCCGGCATTTGAACCAGCAGGAACTCGGGGTCCATGCCAAGTATCGGAGTGGGTCTGTGATTCGCCTCCTCATCCAGCAGTTCCTGATGCAGCTTCCAGCTTTCCCTATAGGTAGCAGCAAGGTTGGTCACCCCTTTCCAGGGACACGGGTCGATCGAAATCACTGCACAACCGCCGTTCCCTGAGGACTCCATTCGAACAGATCCATGATCCAGCCCTAGCGTATACAGCGTTTTGATCGCAAGTCGTTCTATGCGCTTGTATAAGGTCGAACTCGCTTCACGCTCCAACAGAGTTTCCTGCGCCCCTCCCATGCCACTAGTATCCTTGCGCTTGATCCGAATTGCCTGCATACAGCTTATCTCTACGTCATAGCGTACACGCAAGCCTGGTTCACGTTTACGCCGATCGTGCAGTGACAGTACTTCAATGCCTGCCTGTTTCAGCCGTTCTGAACGTTCTCCGGCAGTCATCCTTTCATAGCGGCGCAGCGCTTCCTCCGCTTGTTCCATCACATTCATTACGTCCCCCCTCCCGGATCATGCCCAAAAATAAAAATAACCCCGCAATGCGGAGCCTTCCCGTGAAAGGTATTCCAGGCACATTGCGAGGCTCATTACCACCCATTTTTCAATATTTAAGAAGAAAGAGGGCTTACGCCCTCTTCACCGCGCCTTCTGGCGCATATGATACATTAGGTTATCAAATACAGGCGTCAAACTCACAGCTCATCGTCGAGCAGATCGGGATCGAGATCGTCATAATCTCCATCGCCACTGCCGAAGTCATAGTCCTTGTCTTCGTAATCACCGCATCCATCTGTGCAGACCTTCACACAAACTTTAGTCTCGGCAACGAGTTCCACAGCGAATTCCCGTTCTACCCGGATAATTACACTGCTTCCACCTGCTGATACTGTGGCTTCCACACAGCTAGGTTCCTGCGTTGCATCCGCAGATACCTCTACTGTGGAAGTCCGGTGTTTCGGGTCCAGATAGGACAAAGGCACATGTTCTACATACGAGACCGTTTCTTTGGCTACATCCGTCTGAGAATTTTTGTCGTAGGAATACCAAATGTTGATATCGTAAGTACCAATAACTTCAATTCCGTCACCCGCTGATACGGCTTCATATTGGTGGTTGATAATCCAAGCCCCCAAAATACTTGTCGGACCATTTGGCGGAGTCACGGTATGTGTTACGGTAGAGAACTTACGACCTTTGCCGCAGATCGCCTTCGTGATAATCTCTCTACATTGATGTTTATGACTCAATGACATCTTTAAACCTCCTCCATACAATCATTCACTACAAGTGTATGCAGGGCATTCGTCTAGGGTGACAACTATTTTCTATTATTCGTTTGTAGATTGGGACCGGTCCGAGATTGGGGACGGCGCTTTGTCCTTCTTCGCGACTTTCAGATACAGCGCGAGTTCACGGCACAGCTGGAGAATTGCAGAACGAATCTCGAATTCTTCCCTTGTATCCGGCAGCTCCATACGTTTGAATTCTTCTTGCACATCCGCAAGAAGTTTTTCAGTTCGTCCAGTGTAGGATTCAGTAAGTACATCCTGACTAAGCTGATCGAACAGCTCCGACACCATTTCCGCATGTGGCATCTTCTGATAGATCTGGGACACCAGATGCATCATGTGCTGGATAGAGTCCAACTGCGTTTTGCGCATATAGAAGTAGACACTCCATTCCTCATTCGGATGAATCACCTGATTCTCCAGAGAACGCTTGGCCGCATCAATACCGCCAAGGATCGCTTGATCTGCTTCAATCAGCTCTCTCCCCGCCCATGCTTCATTGGGATTACGCAGCGTGGCAGCAAATTCCTTGAAAATTTTCGAGAAGAGTTCATCGATTCGTTTCCGAATGCGAAGCATCTGCGGATCTGCTGCCGGCATATAGGCCAGGTTAACCGCCATTGCGGAACCAAGACCAATTAACAGCAAAGCAATTTGTACGAGGACGACATGCACGTCCATCTCCCCGCCGCCGAACACCCGAAACACCACAACAGAACCTGTAACAATACCTTCTTTGAAGCCTACCCGGACAATAGCCGGGAATGCGATCAATATGTATACCCCCAGCACCCAATAATGGAAGCCTAGAAAGTGAAAAAGTACACTTGCAAATAAAAGTCCAACTACGGAAGCAAAGAACCGCGCCGATATGGTGCGAATACTTCGTTTTCTCGTTACATCCACGCCAAGAATGGCAAGCAATCCCGCTGATGTTGGTCCCGGCAAGCGACACCAGTCTGCAATCAATACAGCCATTAATGCGGCGATTGCAGTTTTAATTACCCTAAAACCCATTTAATATTCCATCTCCTCTAAGCTGCAAAAAAATTCTTAGCCAGCTCGTCGCCTCTTTCATTATCATGACTAGTATGTCTCATCCAAAAGTAAACTAGACGACATCAACCGACATGCGCATGCATGCCGGTCACAGCAACACGCCCCGAATGAGGGACGCTGGCAAGTTAGATCGTTGCGACAGAACCTCAAGGCCCTCTTCTCCAATCATCGCATTCATTCCGGATCTGCGCGGAATAATCATACTAAATATGGTACTTGATTTTACGGTATCGGGCAACGTGACACCCCTTGTGAAATTGTATACATATCATACCCGGTCACATTACGAGTAAAACACTACGAATCACCTGCGGCCAGCCAGCATTTTGCGTTCTGCATAGACAACAAGTTGGTACATGGCTGTTGCAACAGCAGCAATAATTAACAGACTTGATAATACAAGCGTGAAGTTGAATACCTGGAATCCGTAGATAATCAGATAACCGAGCCCTTGTTTTGCGACCAGAAACTCACCTACAATTACACCCACCCAAGCCATGCCAACGTTCACTTTCAAGGTGGATACAATCGCCGGAAAAGAAGCAGGTAATACAACTTTTGTAAAAATCTCGGAACGGTCTCCACCAAACGTACGAATGACTTTAATATAATTGGGATCCACTTCATTGAAGCTGTTATACACGACCAATGTCGTGATAATGACCGTGATGGACAATGTGGTCATAACAATGGCTGTAAAACCCGCGCCGAACATCACAATAAAGATCGGGCCAAGTGCTACCTTTGGCATACTGTTGAACACAACCATATAGGGGTCCAACACTTTTGACAAAAAAGGAGACCACCAAATTAAAACCGCAAGCAAGGTTCCCACCAGTGTTCCCAATAAAAAACCAACTGCCGTTTCCCCTACGGTTACCCCAACATGTGCCCACAACTCGCCACTAGCGATGTCCTTGCCAATCTGGGCAAAAACCTTACTCGGATAACTGAATAACAGTACATCAATCCAACGAAGCCTGCCTGCCACTTCCCATAACAAAAACATACATACCAACATAGATAACTGTACGGCAAGCACTTGATGTCGCCATCTGGCCACCTGCTGAATATGATTCCGATGCAGCTGCCCCATCCATTCGTCACGCTTTTCCTGCTTCGGATTCATTGGATTCACGCGTCTTCCTCACCTCCCCCCGACTGATCCAGTTCACTCCATAACGCCTGAAACAACACATTGAATCCTTCTTGTTCCCTGGCATGAAACGGCTGAGCCTTCCGAATTCCATCGGGGATTACAAACTCACGACGGATGCGGCCGGGATTGCGATCAAGCACAATGACTCGGTCACTGACCGCAATGGCTTCAGACAAATCATGGGTGACGAGAACAGATGTTTTGCCAAACTGTTTTAACGTGTCCGAGACCAAATCCTCCAGTTGCAGCTTGGTTTGATAATCAAGTGCTGAGAATGGTTCATCCAACAATAAAATTCCCGGATCGGTTGCCAACGTTCGCACCAGAGCCACTCGCTGTCTCATACCCCCTGAAAGCTCTGAAGGGTACTGATTCTCCGTTCCGGCCAACCCCATACTTACCAGCAGTTCCCGTACACGCTCACGGCTCCGTTCATCAAGTCTGCCTGTCAGTTCAAGACCAATCAATGCATTATCCAGAATGGTCCGCCACGGGAACAGATAGTCCTGTTGAAGCATATAACCAATCTGTGCTGAGGGGCCGCCAACAAGTTTGCCTTTAACCTTAACCTCTCCTCGGGTGGGTGTGAGCAGCCCGGCAATGATCGACAACAATGTCGTTTTACCACATCCACTCGGTCCAACCAGACTGACGAACTCTCCTTTTTGAATCTCCAGACTCAAGTCTTCAAGCACCAAGGAAGCTTCCCGCTCGCTGACATATACTTGAGAGATCCCCTCGAGTCGGATCACACTTTCGGATTCAGGCATTCTGCTCACTTCCTTTCCTGAATACCCCATTACTTTGATTTCGTAACCTCTTCCGCATAGGCATTATCCACAATGGCATTCGAATCCACACGTTCTTTCAACTCTCCGGCGGCACTCATGACATCAAGCAGATTGTTCCACTCTTCCTCATCAATGATCGGATCCGTTGCATAGCTGCCCTGTTCCTTATAACGGTTCACACTGCTTACCAAAATGACTGGATCGATGTCTTTGAAAAAAGGAGAAATGACTTCAGCAATCTCTTCAGCCGTATGGGAATCCACCCATGCCTGCGCTTTGTGCAGACCATTCGTAAACTTCTGTACGATATCCTTATTGTCGTTAAGATAACTCTGTTTCGTCATGAAGACGGTGTAAGGCAGAAGACCACCTTCTGTGCCAAACGATGCAACAACCTTACCCCGACCTTCTTGTTCAAAGATGGATGCCTGGGGTTCAAACAGTTGAACATAATCTCCCGTGCCTGAGGCAAAAGCAGACGCAATGTTGGCAAAGTCCACATTTTGAATCAGTTCCAGATCACTTTGTGGATCAATGCCATGTTTGTTCAGTGCGAACTCCCCTGCCATTTGCGGCATGCCGCCTTTGCGTTGACCGAGAAATGTGGAATCCCTCAGTTGCTCCCAATCGAAGCTACCTTCTGTGTTACGAGCGAACAGAAATGTACCATCCGTCTGGGTGAGCTGGGCAAAGTTAATGACCGGATCTTCCGCTCCCTGCTGATAGACATATATGGACGTCTCCGCCCCTACCAGTGCGATATCCACCGAACCTGCGAGTAATGCCGCCATCGTTTTGTCACCACCAGCAGTCGTTTGAATATCCACCTCAAGTCCCTGCTCTTCAAAAAAACCTTGAGCCACAGCGACATACTCCGGTGCGTAAAATACCGAACGAGTCACTTCGCCAATCGTAATCTTGGCTTCATTCTCTTCCTTATTACAGCTGGTGAGCGCCACAATGATAATCAGCAGAATAACGATGCCCCGGACGAACCATGGCGTGTATTTCATGTTGTTTCCCTCCTTCACTGGTTTCAGCAGTTTCTCTCTATTATGGATATGCCGATGCCCAACAAAAGGTTAAGAACTTAAATGCAAAAAAGAGCCGGGCAATGATGCCCGACTCTTCAGCTCTTCGAAATGTTATTCAATATGGTATATATGGGATACCTACAGCTTGTAAATCTCGGCGTATTTGGCTTCCAGATAATCGGCCAGATAATCCGGGTTCAATTCTTCACCCGTTACGGCGACAATCAATTCGGAAGGTGTGCGACTTTTGCCATAACGGTAGATCTTGTCTGTAAGCCATTCCTTAATTGGAATCAGATTACCTTTGGCAATGAAGGTATCAAATTCTGGCATTTCCTTGCGTAATGTATGTAGAATTTGAGCTGCATACATATTACCCAGAGAATACGAAGCAAAGTAACCAAAGTCACCACCAGACCAGTGAACATCCTGAAGAACACCGTCTCCATCATTCGTTGGCATAATACCGAGGTATTCCTTGTATTTTGCATTCCAGGTCTCCGGCAGGTCTTTCACTTCCAGACCATCGTTGAATAACATTTTCTCAATCTCATATCGGATAATAATATGCAGGTTATAGGTCAGTTCATCGGCTTCAATTCGAATGAGTGAACTCTCCACCCGGTTGATTGCACGATAGAAATCTTCCAGTTCAACTTCGCTCAGTTGTGGGAAATGCTGCTGCAAATCTTTGTAATAACGTGTCCAGAATGGCAGACTACGACCAATCATGTTTTCCCAAAGACGGGACTGGGACTCATGAATCCCCATGGACGTTCCTTCGGCAAGAAGGGTACCTGCCAGACTGTCATCAATATTTTGCTCGTACAGGGCATGCCCGCCCTCATGCAGGGAACTGAAGACTGCGCTTGCTACATCATCTTGCAGATAATGTGTTGTGATCCGCACATCACCCGGATTAAGGCCCGTTGCAAAAGGATGAACACTCTCGTCCAATCGTCCAGCTTCAAAGTCATAGCCCATTTGTTCCAAGATGAACAGACTGAATTTTTCCTGCTGTTCGGTGTCAAACAACTGATTCAGAAACTCTGTATTGGGCTTGTTTTCTGAAGCATTAATCTTCTCTTGCAGAGGCACCAAACGTGCTTTGAGGCGGGCGAACACAGCATCCACTTTCTCAACCGTCAGATCCGGTTCATACATGTCAAGCAGCGTATCATAACGCGTATCCTTCACACCCCAATAATCAATAAACTCCTGTTTGAGCTTAACGATATCTGTCAGATATGGGGAGAACCCTGCAAAATCACTGTTATGTTTGGCATCTTCCCATGCGGTTTCGGACTTGGCCGTGAGCACGGTATATGCTTGTACTTTTTCCGGTGGTACGGATTGACTGCGATCATATTCTTTCTGGCAATCTTCAACCAGACGACGATCTATATCTTCGAGCTGTTCCAATACCGCTGGAGTCGTTAATGCATCCAGGTAAGTCTTCATGTCAGCCGAGGTTTGCAACTTGAATGCTTCGGTGGACAACATACCCAGCGTCTCCGAACGAGTCGGAACGCCTTTTTTCGGCGCACCTGTGCGCAGATCCCAGTGAAGCAAACCAATGGCTTCATGATAGCTCTTAATTTTACGAGCCAGATTACGGAAGGATTCCAAATGTTCCTGTGTTTGTTTATCCATTGTTATCGTTCACCTCTTCAAAAAAAATGTTATACCCTATTGATGATACTTTTTGCATTGCGTATAATCAACTTTTAACAGATGAAAATTGTATTATTCGCCTAAAGATACGTGTTCAAAAAGTCTGATTTTCATTACCGAGAAGATAGAAATGTCGTTCAACTTCGATGCTGATGATGCCCTCAAGCATGATTCGTAATCAAAAGTGGACTTTTTGAACAACCTCTAAAGGGTTGGAGTAATGCCATCTGCTGACCGTGAAATACTATTAAAGCAAAGGCGTGTAGGACAAGCTGCATCATATGCAAGTGGCCGTGCTCGTCGTATTGGATAACAGGAGGCAATGGACATGAACAACATTCAAGAGATTTTGACTTACAACAAATCATTTGTCGAGACCAAAGAATACGAAAAGTATACGGCTGGCAAGTTTCCAACCAAAAAGATGGTTATCATCACTTGTATGGATACACGTCTGGTGGAATTGCTGCCCAAGGCTATGAACTTGAAAAACGGCGATGTGAAAATCATCAAAAACGCAGGCGCAATTATCTCTCAGCCTTTCGGGAGTGTAATGCGTAGTGTACTTGTCGCCATCTATGAACTGGGTGCAGATGAAGTCCTGGTAGTGGGACACACGGAATGTGGTATGGCTTCCCTTCACGCTGAGACCATGATTGGACATATGGTAGAGCGTGGTGTATCGGAAGAAGTCATGACTACTCTGGAGAATTCGGGCATCCGTTTGCAAAAATGGTTGCGTGGGTTTGACAGCGTTGAGGAAGGGGTAAAACATACTGTGGAAGTGATCAAAAAGCATCCATTACTTCCTCCCAATGTACCCGTCCACGGCATGGTTATCGATTCTGCCACAGGTGAACTTGATCTTGTCGCTGAGGGGTATGGACAACAGGCATCTCTCTAAATGGTTTGGAGTGCGGACCTTATGGTTCGCACTTTTTTTGTCTAAATTAAGGCAGTTGTTCTGTCAGGTTGTCAAACCATACAGTTTCAGTGTACACTTTTTATGAAAGCGGTCAAAGAAAGTAAAAACGATTGTTCTCTCTGACCTAGCCCTAATATTAAGGAGACATGTGCATGAACATACTTTCCTACGGATTGCTCGGGCTGCTTACCCGCGAGGAGTCATCGGGCTATGATCTGATGCTGAAAATCCAGCCTCATTGGCAGGCGAAACACAGCCAGATCTACCCACTCCTGTCCAAGATGGAAAACGATGAGTTATTGGCCTCCCGCTGGGTACAACAGTCTGACAAACCGGACAAGAAAATGTACGCAGTTACGGAAAAAGGCATTGAAAAGCTCTTGGAATGGATGATTACTCCTGTTACCGCACCGGTTACACGCGATGAATTTAATTTGCGTATTTTGTGTGTTGGCATAGCGGAAGACGGAAGCATGAGACGCATTCTTAACGAGCGTAAAAGCTGGTTTATGGAACGCATACGTTATTTCGAAGATCTGAAGTCACGTATACCTCAGGATAATCTTCGTGTAGGCAACCGAGACTTTGGAAGCTACATCCTGGTACAAAAAGGGTTGATGCACGCACAAACAGGCCTGGAATGGTGTCATTGGGTTACCCAATTGCTTGATGGCCAAGCTGCAATTCAAGACCCAAGTCCAAGTGTTTCAGAAATTTAATAAAATTTGAAACGTTGCTGCAAGTTGACCGTATTACATGAGTAAGGTCCATTTTTGGGCGATCCAAACAAATTAATCGGGGGGTTACGATCTTTACAATGAAGAAAAAATTCGGAGTTAAACATCTAATGATGGTATTTATGGCCTTTACATTATTGTTCGCAACAGTAGGAGTAGCCAATCCGGATTCAGCGGATGCTAGACGTGGTGGCGGATTCAAATCCGGTACGAAAAGTTATAGCAATACACCTAAGAAATCCGACAGCAATGTAAGCAAATCGAATACGAATAACAATTCCAGCAATGGAGCAGCTACAACGAACCGTGGCGGATTCTTCGGCGGTGGCGGCGGATTCATGAAAGGCATGATGCTTGGTGGTCTTGCTGGTATGATGTTTGGCGGATTGTTCGGTGGCATGGGCGCTCTGGGTAACATCCTTGGATTGCTCGTGAACGTTGCAGCAATTATGTTGATTGTTATGCTGGCTATGGCACTCTTCAGAGCCATCTCCAATCGTCGCAAACCTGCAGCGGATGGTCGTTATGACCGTCGCAATGATCGTGATGATGACCGTAACAGAAACGGACGGTACTAATCTCTATGGTTCTGAGCATGGATGAAATTGTGAATGCAATCTGTATTCATATGGCAGAACGTAAGGGTGTACGTCCAACCGATGTGAATGTAGAACTGAGCTGGGAAGAAGATACAGGTTATTCCGCTGAAGTTTGGATTCAAGGCCGTAGTCAATATCTGGTGGAGTCCAATATGATTGAAGCGATTCTTCGCTACCTGCACAGTGAATACAACATCCGGGCGTACCGTGAGAATGTACGACTTGATCTGGATGAAGAGATCACAGCGATTGTTAATCAATAAGATAGGTCACTCACTGGCCTGATATACGAAAGACCGTCTCCACTCTGTCACCTGACAGAGATGGAAGACGGTCTTTTTGTTTCTGTATTTGTGGCTTTATTTGTGTGTCTATTGTAGTCTCTATACGTTTCTGTGTTACGTTCTAATTCTTGGAAACTATGATTGGAGTTTAACCAGGCTGTAGTTCTTCTTACCTTTACGGATAATGATGAATTTACCGCCGATGGCATGCTCTGCCGAGACTGTGAATTCAAGCTCCGTGATTTTCTCACCGTTCATGGAGATAGCGCCTTTGGTGACATCCTCACGCGCCTGGCGTTTGGATGGCTCCAGCCCCAGATCTACGAGCCAGTCCACGATATTTTTCGCTTCGCCGTCCGTTTCGAATGTTGGCATTTCCTTGAAACCCTGCTCGATTTCATCTGCTGTCAGGGAACGGATATCACCACTGAACAGCGCCGCTGTAATACGTTTAGCCTGTTCGAGCATTTCTTCGCCGTGAACGAATTTTGTCATTTCTTCCGCGAGTGCTTTCTGTGCTTCACGTCTGTGCGGCTCTGTCTCTACCTTTTCAGCCAAAGCTTCAATTTCTTCTTTGCTCAGGAAGGTAAAGTATTTCAAGTATTTAATGACATCCCGATCATCTGTATTCGCCCAGAACTGGTAGAACTCAAATGGTGTCGTTTTGTTCGGATCAAGCCAAATTGCCCCGCCAGCTGTTTTACCAAATTTCGTACCGTCGGATTTGAGCATGAGCGGAATGGTCAGACCGTACGCCTTCGCTTCAGATCCTTCTTTTTTACGAATCAGATCAAGACCACTCGTGATATTCCCCCATTGATCCGAACCGCCGATTTGAAGCTGTACATCTTCGTTCTGGAACAGGTGCAGGTAGTCGAGTGATTGAAGGATCTGGTATGAAAACTCGGTGAACGAGATTCCGCCTTCCAGTCTGCTCGCAACTACATCCTTAGCTAACATTGTGTTGAGGTTAAAGTTTTTGCCGTAGTCACGCAAGAATTCAATGACATTGATTTTGTGCGTCCAATCGTAGTTGTTCACCATGCGAACCTGATTATCACCGTCTGTTACGAACAACTTCTTCATCTGCGCTGTCAGTGCATCCACATTCTCCTGCACTTGTTCCATCGTTTGCAAAGAACGTTCTGCCTGACGACCACTTGGATCACCAATCGTTCCTGTAGCTCCACCAATCAGAATGACTGGACGGTGTCCTGCCAGTTGAAAACGTTTCAGCATCATGAAGGGAATGAGATGTCCGATATGCATGCTATCCCCCGTAGGGTCAACGCCGCAGTACAGTGAGATTGATTTGGTTTCAGTCAACTCACGCAGTCCCTCTGCATCTGTCTGCTGGTTAATGGCGTCACGCCACTGTAGTTCATCAATAATATTCATGTGTATAACCCCTTTTCTATCCTCAAGATTCAGTCATGATCTACGTTAAATTGCGAAATAACACCCTGGAACGGCTTTTTTTGGACACAAAAAAATCGCCTCCTTGTCTTCATTAGACACAGGGACGATTATCATAACCGTGGTACCACCCAAATTGCATGGACAACACGTGAGCTTAACACGTTATCCATACCACTTTTGGCAATATATCGTTTGCCCATCCGCTTGGCATTACCCAAGTACTCCAGAGTGTAATTCGCAGCCCTTGTATGTATCAGGTTCCATCAACCCCTGACTTTCTGTAACAGGGACAAAGCCGCTACTGCGCTCTATCAACGTGATTCATGTATTCAATTTATAGCAAGTATAGCCGAACGTTTCAGTCATTGCAAGACCAAGTATTAATCTTCGAACAGAACAACGGATGCATAGTTAAAACCAGATTATATGATCATCATGTTCAATATTCCGTGATAATATCCATAGGCTTTCTCCGCGATCTGATCCTCATTGTTCCAAAACTGTTGATCTAACGCATCTAACTGCTGCTCTTGTTCCTTTGTGAGGAATTTAGGTATATCCCACAGTTCGGTAAGCCTTTTATCCTCTTTCAAGTGCTCAATGCAGCCATATGCTGACGTTATGATCTCCACGGCTTGAGTCGCACCAATGATATGTAATGCACGCAACGCGTAACGGTATACCTCTTCCCCCCAGTTGCAGAAAAACTGTATAAAACCGCCATTAAAGACATCCGCCTCTAACAGCCATAGAGCAGCAATGTCCTGCTCGTTCGAAGTCAACGAAACCCAGCCCTGTTCAGATTCATTCTTTTTTTTGATAAATAACACAGCATAGTCATACCATACATCATTAATATCTTGCTCGCTCACGTTACACACCTCACTTTTCTTTATCCATGCCCTCTAACTCCTGACGTTTCCCAGTCTGATGCCAATGTAAATACGGATCCCCGATCTGCTGGAAGGCTTCCAGAACACCCCTGTTCAGGTCCTTCATCACTTCATTTGTATAGTTCAAATGCGTTTGTTTATTATCCACGCCATGTCGTTCCAACAATCCTACATGCGTCGCGGTGAAAATAATATCCTCCATCAACCAATAGATGACTTCATCCGGCTGTTTCACCCGTTTCTCCAATGAGAAGAGACCACGTTCGTATATTCGAACGATATACGTATCTTCTCCAGCCTCTACATAAGGCACCCCATCCCATTTAAAGCTCTCAAACAAGCGGTTAACATAGTTCTGCATCTGTTCCCTAGGGAAAGATGTACGCTCTAAAAGCTGTAAAAGGATGTCTGCCAATTGTTGTTTACTTAACATGTTGGACATGAATGCACCTGCCTCTATAAAAGTAACGTCGATGACAGAATGAAAAAATGAAAAAGCTGCCCAAGGCAGCCTCTTCATTCCATACTGGTCAATCAGGTTCCACAAAAAGTCTGGTACGAAGTATTGCACTGTGCTGGCAGTTCGGCATATTCAGCCTGCTCAGGTGAGTGCGCGAACGGGTCTGAAAGAACTGCCAAAAGCTTCTCCATCACGCTAAGGTCTCCGTGATTCTCAGCTCGCTCAAGGGCTTCCTCGACCCGATGATTTCGGGGAATGACGGCTGGATTGCTTGATCTCATCAACTCCTGAGAGACTTCCTTCGCCCCTCCCTGTCTGTCCAATCTTGCTTTCCACCGCTCATTCCATTCAGCAAATTCTGCCGTGCCAAACAAAGCAGTCCCTTCCAACTTGTCAAAGGTCAATGCCAGGAACGTATTGGTGTAATCTGCACTATGCTTCTCCATGAGTTCAAGAAGATCCTTGATCAGCGCTTCATCTTCGGCCTCTTCATCGGACAAGCCCAGTTTGGCACGCACTCCCTTGAGCCAATGATGATGGTACAATTCAGAAAATTGTGCGATAGCATCCTGAGCGAGTTGCACCGCCTGTTCTTCATCTTCATGCAACAACGGCAGAAGCGTCTCGGCAAAACGAGCCAAATTCCACCCGGCAATATACGGTTGATTACCATAAGCATAGCGACCTTGCCTGTCGATGGAGCTGAATACGGTTGAAGGATTGTAAGCATCCATAAAGGCGCACGGACCATAATCGATGGTCTCACCACTAATGGCCATATTATCCGTGTTCATCACTCCATGAATGAAACCAACACGCTGCCATTGGGCAATGAGTGCCGCCTGCCGTTTAATCACTTCCTGAAGGAGCAAAAGATAGCGATTCTCAGCTTGGGCAACATCAGGAAAATGTCGATGCAACGTATAATCAGCCAACGCCCGAAGATCGTCGATAGATCCCCATCTGGCTGCATACTGGAAGGTTGCTACCCGGATATGACTGGAAGCCACCCGGGTTAAAATGGCACCCGGCCGCTCTGTTTCACGGATAATGTTTTCTCCTGTTGAAACCACCGCCAGACTGCGTGTCGTTGGAATACCCAGTGCATACATCGCCTCACTAATAATATACTCACGCAACATGGGCCCTACAGCAGCACGTCCATCTCCCCCACGGGAGTAGGGTGTTCTTCCTGATCCTTTGAGCTGGATATCCACTCGCTCGCCCTGTGGCGTAATCTGTTCACCCAGCAGCAAAGCACGTCCATCTCCAAGCATATTAAAATTGCCAAATTGATGACCTGCATAGGCCTGAGCCAAAGGCTCGGCTCCTTCCGGAATCAAATTACCTGCAAAAATATGCGCTCCTTCATCACTGTCAAGAGACTCCACATCCAGTCCCAGGCTGGATGCAAGCAGTCGATTGAAAATGATCAGCTTTGGTGATTCAACAGGCACTGCGCCCTGACTTGTAAAAAAGGGTTGCGGTAACTTCGCATAACTATTCTCCAAGTTCCACCCTTTGTTCAACGTTTCTTGTTGCATGGTGATCACAACTCCTTTTCTGTACCACAGGGATATCCCTTGGTTATATTGTAGCCTTGTGAACCAATGCTCATTTATGTAGTCGCATGGAAATTCAAAGTAAGATGTTGTTGACTTAAACGAACATCTAAAATGTTCTTGATGAAACTTTAGCATATTTGCATGCCTTTTGCATTCCTCATGAATCGTAAGCACCAAAAAATCCAAGAGATTTCTTGGCCAAGTGGAATCATTGTCTTGCATTCCACTTCCCAGAAAACCATCTTGGATCTATTTCGCTTACTTAATACTAGATGATACGTCTGTTATACAATGATTACGTGTGAGCTTCTTGAGCCTGGACAGGCTGTACTGGCAAGCTTTCTTTTTTCAAAGCAAGGTTAAAGAAGACATTAAGCAGGATCGCTGACAGGCTTCCCGTGATGATACCATCGCTAACAATAATCCGAATACTTTGAGGAAGCTGGGCAAACAGGTCGGGTACAGCCGTAACACCGAGCCCAAGTGAAACGGAGCAAGCCACAATCAATAGATTGGATTGTTTGCTGAAGTCGACGTTTTGCAGCATTTTGATCCCGGATGAGACGACCATTCCAAACAGGACAACAGTCGCTCCTCCGAGGACAGCACTTGGAATAATGGTTGCAAAAGCAGCTACCTTCGGAATGAGTCCCAGAAAGATTAGAATACCTCCGGCTGCAACAACAACATTGGTCGTTTTTACTTTGGAGAGCTGAACCAAACCAACATTCTGTGCAAATGTATTGTATGGAAAAGCATTAAAGATGCCGCCAAGGACAAACGCAAGACCTTCCGCGCGATATCCCCGTGCCAGATCTTTTTCATTGATCGGTTGATCACAGATTTTGCTTAAAGCCATAAATACTCCTGTTGATTCAATGATAACCACCGTACCTACAATAATCATTGTAATGATTGGGCCGATTTCGAAAGTAGGCCATCCGAAGTAAAAGGGTTGCGGTAAATGGAACCAGGAGGCTTCCTGTACAGAGGCAAAATTCACTTTTCCCATGATGGCTGCAATGAGGGTTCCCACGATAATACCAAGGAGAACAGCCAGGGATTTAACAAACCCGCGGGCATATCTATTCAGGATTAGAATGAAAAGTAATACGCCAAATGAAAGCGCCAGATTGTCCAAACTTCCGAAATTCTCACTGTTTGCTCCACCTGCCATGTTTTTAATGCCGGTTGGGATTAGCGCAAGACCGATGATGGTTACCACTGTACCGATCACAACTGGCGGAAACAATTTGACGATTTTGCTAAAAAATACGGCAAAGATGACGATAAATAACCCGGCTGCGATGATCGATCCATATATGGCAGGAATTCCGTATTGCGATCCAATCGCAATCATGGGTGTCACCGCTACAAAAGAACTTCCGAGCACCGCTGGCAAACCAATACCCAAATACTTCCCTTTCCGAGCCTGAAGCCATGTTGCAATCCCACACGTTAACAGGTCAATGGATACCAGATACGCCAACTGCTCTGCAGTCAGATTTAGTGCTCTGCCCACAAGCAAAGGCACCAGAATTGCTCCCGCATACATCGCGAGTACGTGCTGAATCCCCAGTGAAAAAACTTTCATCTTTTTGGTTTCTTTCATCTCCACGTTGCCCCCTGAAATTAGAATCAACAGAACCGCTGCAAAATCATGTTATGTTGATTCACATTATATAAACTATTCAAGGAAGTTCCATGATTCATAACATAGAATTGTGATAAGAGATAAAGAGCCCAACTTAAATTGGGCGTGTTATACAAAAGGTACTCTCAAACGGTTTATGTTGCGTTATATTAGTTGACATAGAGAAACGAAAATACTCTTTACACTCAGAAGAAAAGAAACATGAACTTTGGATTTAACTTCAGTGATTCATGTAAATGCATAATGTTTGAACATCATTTCTTTCATATTCTCAGCTTGTCGAGTTAAGAGGTTTGATGTTAAAACGTTGCTCCATTACCTCTCCGTTCTGGTGAACCCTCTCCGTAAAAAACACTTCTTCTCTGTTCATCAGAACAACGGATGAAGCTCTGGTTCCATAGTCGAATTTTTCACTTTTTACGAAGATGGGAGAAAGCAAACGTTCCCACTCCAATGGAACACCTGTATGAGGTAGATGCTCATCCACTGAAGGGTCTGCCATTTGTAGCAAACCTAATATTTGTTCTGTCAGGGTACCTTTGTCCTCCCCATGGATGATTTTCTCCAGCCCTTCTTTTCCACGTTTCACCTTGGGCCAATCCGTATTAATCAAGTGATTACTAATCCCGTATATTCCTGGTTTCAACTTCATCACAACATTACCCACATTAGAATAATAATAGAGGTTGTCAGGATCACCCACTAACAAATTGTAGCCAGGATAATCATTGCGGCTTTGCTCCGCATGTTGTATATATTGCTCAGGTGTGGGCGTTCCCTTTAAAAAATCAGCAACCAGATCTCCTCTTGAGCCTTTGGCATGTACCTCTTCATTTGGATCACGATAATTCGTGACAGCAGCCAGACGCCCCTCTGTTGTTACGCCCATCCAGGTTCCCATTTTAGACAAATCCCGGCCAGCCAATATATGAGGATGATCTTCCCAATAGTGTGCTTGAGCCGTAGGCCTATGATAGAATTCATCCCTATTTGATCCCAATATAAGCGGATACTTTGGATGCATGTTGTAAGCAAATAAAATTAAACACATGGGAATCTTCAACTCCTATATGGTTAAACCTCTAATTTCGCGCCTTTATATCGCATAATCAACTACAATGACATCTTCCACCCAACCATCCAAGGAAGCTACAAATGCCTGATGAGCAGGATGTGGACCATAGGCGCGCAATGCCTCCTGATCTTCAAACGTCACTCTCAATCCAATGGTATAACCTTGAATACGGTCCGTTTCTTCCGTTGCATTGATCCCTGCGGTCAGCGCGGTAATCCCCGGTATTTGTTCCGGTAACGCGAGCAATTGACCCACCAATTCCTGCTGTTTGGCTAACGTGGTTTTATCGTTGAATTTAAAAACAACCAAATGTTCAAACATCTTGTTATTCCTCCCATGTCCATTCGAATAGTAAGGCATTTTCGTTAAATGAAGTTAATTCAACAATTCCAATCCGCCCATCATATAGGGTACCACTCTGTTGGCTAATTCAGCCGGGGATTCCTGCCCGCCTTCAATATTCCATCGATAGGTCATCCCATAGATCGACCAGCTTAGCATGGTTGCCGTAATTTTCAGCGTTTTGGGATCTACATCTCCCGCTACTTTGCTCATTAATTCAAGAAGGAATTGCTCCAGCTGTGTCTTGATATTTTCTTCAATAATGGGTGCAACTGTCTCATATTTTTTGATGCATCCATTACTTGAGACGTGGTAATCACATAATGAAAATATAAGTTGCTGTATGGTTTCGGCTGATAACCGGGCATCCGGGTCTACCCTTTTCGTTACATACTCCATAAAAGCATCCGATAACAAGGCTTCAAGCAGTGCATATTTATCCTGAAAATGGGCGTAGAATGTAGCCCTGTTAATTGTGGCTTGTTCCGTAATGTTTTGAATCGTAATACTGTTGAAATTTTTAAGATTCAATTGGTTTAAAAACGCATCAAGAATTAATTGACGCGTGCGGATTACACGCGGATCGTTTGAGTTTGGAGACAATACACCAGACATGTCCCAATCCTCCTTTGTACACAAAATATTTGGTTAGACTCCTTCATTATAGATAAGTGTTATTTGTTCAACAAGTGAAAGTAAGTGCAAAGACAGTATACAATAATCCGTCTCTTTCGCTTAAGCAACAAAATGCTCCGATTGTTGGTTGAGCATGCCTATAGACCTTGTTAAGATTGCACTCGTACCCACTGAGAGGTACAACATAATGGAGGTGCTTAGTTTGAGTGATCAACAACATAACGTTATTTCTACGGAGTTTCTGTTTCAACCATACAGCGTTTCAAAGTTAACCCTGTCCTCGCGCATTGTCATGTCCCCCATGGCTCGTGCCTTCTCCCCGGATGGTATCCCGGGCCCCGATGTAGCTGCATATTATCGTCGGCGTGCCGAGCATGGTGTTGGACTCATTATTACCGAAGGTGCAACCATTGAGCATCCATCTGCATCAAGTGAGCCTAGAATCCCTCATATGTATGGAGAAGCAGCTCTTCAAGGCTGGACTGAAGTGGTCAAACAAGTCCATGAAGCCGGCGGCAAGATTTTTCCGCAGATTTTACACATGGGAATCGTTCGTCCTTCCGGATCTCAGCCTCACCCCGAGGCTGAATCTCTTAGTCCATCAGGAGTTGATATGGAGGGTACCCAAGTAGGTGAGCCAATGACGGAGACAGAGATCGCAACTGTGATTCAAGCTTATGCTGATGCAGCAGCCAATACGCAACGCATCGGTTTTGACGGAATCGAGCTTCACGGTGCACATGGTTTTCTGATCGATCAGTTTTTCTGGAAAACAACGAATAGGAGAACGGACCGCTATGGTGGTGACCTTCAGAAACGAACTCAATTCGCGGTTGAACTTGTAATGGCAGTTCGTGCTGCGGTGGGCCCTGATTTTCCTATCGCGATGCGGATTTCCCAATGGAAGATGAATGATTATCAAGCCAGACTGTTCGACACCCCCGAACACTTGGAACAATTCCTTCGTTTGTTAGTTGACGCAGGTGTAGATATCTTCCACTGCTCGACACGACGCTTCTGGGAGCCCGAGTTCGAAGGATCTGAGCTTGGATTTGCAGGTTGGGTAAGAAAACTGAGTGGCCGAACCACAATTACCGTTGGTTCTGTGGGTATGCCAGATGAACCCGAAGCTGGAGCAGATAAAGCAACACATCCAGGTATGGGCGAACTCATGAAGCGATATGAGCAACAGGAATTTGATCTGGTAGCTGTGGGACGTGCACTCCTTGGTGATCCGGCATGGGCTGCCAAAGTACGCGAAGGCCGCGTATCCGAGATTCAAGCTTTTACACCTGAAGTACTCGCTACGTTACACTAAGAAAAATTACTTATTGTTCCAGAGATTTTTTCTCCTAATATATATAGGTTTGAACTCATGAATCAACTATACTAAGCAAAGGGCTCGCTTTCCCTCCGGGATTGCGGGTATTTTGTTTTTAGAGATATCTGTCCGATCAAACACTTCGAGCAATAGCAATATCGTTCAAGAAAATTCCTTCTTTGCAACCTATAATGATCTTAACTTACCAGAAAGAAGGTGCATCATGACACGGGAAGTCCGGACTGTAGTATTTGATACCGATTTACAGCTAGAAGCTTATCAATTTGAAGGCATTATGCAGAAGTTTCCCAATCATTTTCATGACTATTACGTCATTGGATTCATTGAACAAGGCAAGCGACACCTCGTCTGCAACAACGAAGAATACATTTTGAATAGTGGTGATATGATTGTTTTTAATCCACATGATCCTCATGCCTGCGAACAGGTCGATGGAAGAACCCTCGATTATCGCTGTATCAACGTCCAGCCTGAGGTTATGCGAGAGTATGCGAGAGAGATTACTGGACAAGCTTACTTGCCACGGTTTACATCCCCTGTTCTCTACCAAAGTGAACTTGTGGGTTCCCTGCACGAGCTGCATCAGATGATTCTGGAAGAGCAATCGGATTTCTGCAAAGAAGAATTGTTACTCTTACTATTGGATCAATTGCTGAGAGATTATTCAGATGCTGAACCACCTGTTTCCACACAGGATGTGACCACAGAGATCAGACGCATATGTGATTACATAGAAGCTCATTACATGGAGAGCATCTCGCTGAACGAGTTAGCCGATTTGACGGAGATGAGCAAATACCACCTGCTGCGTTTATTCACTCGCCAGAAAGGGATATCCCCTTACCGTTACCTGGAAACGATTCGCATTAATCAAGCCAAACGTCTGCTGGAACAAGGTCTGCTGCCGATTGAAGTAGCTGCACAGACAGGATTTAGCGACCAGAGCCATTTCACGAATTTCTTCAAAAAACTGATCGGCCTTACACCCAAGCAATATAGACGTATCTTCAATCATGATTCGGAGTTGAAACGAACCACCACTAACATCGTATGACAAGTCATCTTGGTCATCAAAACACTAAAGCCTCTACCGGACATCTACTCGCTTTGTTTACTATACTGATCTGGGGAACTACGTTTGTCTCGACGAAGGTTCTGTTGACTGACTTTACTCCAGTGGAAATTCTATTTTTCCGTTTCCTGATCGGATATTTGGTACTATTATTGATCTATCCACGTTCACTGCGGATCGCCTCATTCAGAGAAGAATGGTTATTTATCGGAGCAGGACTATGTGGGGTGACGTTATATTTTCTTATTGAAAATATTGCTCTGGTGTACACAACAGCTTCCAACGTGGGTGTTATTGTCTCCATTGCCCCGTTCTTCACTGCCGTGCTCGCACACATCTTCTTAGATGGTGAGAAGTTAACTCGCCGCTTCATTATCGGATTCGGGATTGCCTTGAGCGGCATCCTACTCATCGCACTGAACGGCAGATTCATTCTGCAACTGAATCCGACAGGTGATCTGCTTGCTTTCATAGCACCTGCGGTATGGGCGATCTACTCTGTGTTAATGCGGAAAATTGGCCAGCTTCGTTATCACACCATTGGCGCGACTCGCAAAGTATTCTTCTATGGCCTGATCTTCATGCTACCAGCTCTATTCCTGTTTGAATTCCATTGGGAACTCGGACGCTTCACCAATATGAGCAATCTCTCCAATATTCTCTACCTCGGTCTGGGTGCCTCCGCGTTGTGTTTCGTGACCTGGAACCGGGCCGTGAATCTTCTCGGAGCTATCAACACGAGCGTATATATCTATCTGGTGCCTGTCATTACTGTTGTGTCATCTGCATTGATTCTTCAAGAGCAGATAACCTGGGTGATTGTACTCGGTGCGTTCTTAACTCTATTTGGCTCTTACATTTCAGAACAAAAAGGGCGCAAGCTTAACAACAAAAACACTAATCCGCATAGGGGTTAGTGTTTGCTTCATTTTTTACTGATATAACTGGACATCATGGTTGACCACCGTTGACATGCAGCAAAACTCATTCATTTTATCTCATTTAATTGAGACAGCAGAATCTCCAGTTCCTCTTGCTCCAGATGACGCCATTGCCCCCGCTCCAGTTGATCCAGCGTAATATTCATAATTCGGATGCGCTCCAGCTTTAATACTCGGTACCCCAATGCTTTGCACATTCTGCGGATCTGCAGATTGAGCCCCTGTGTCAAAATAATACGAAATACATTGTCACTTTGCCTATACACTTCACAGGGCTTGGTCACCACGTCCAGAATTTCAACACCTTCAGACATGGACTTCACAAATTCGTCGGTTACGGGTTTGTCTACAGTCACTACATATTCTTTATCATGATTATGCTCCGAACGCATCATCTTGTTCACAATGCCTCCGTCATTCGTAAGCAAAATCAACCCCTCAGATGCCTTATCCAGCCTGCCTATCGCAAATATGCGAGAAGGATAATTCATATATTGAATGATGTTCCCCTTCACATGTTCTGCTGCTGTGCAGACAATACCGATGGGTTTGTTCAAAGCAATGTAGACAGGTTCACTGTCATTACGAGGAATCTCCTTCCCATCAATGAGGACCACATCGTGATGTTCAACTTCCGCCCCTTTTTCACATACCCTGCCATTGATCGTTATGCGTCCAGCTGCAATTAAACGGTTCGTTTCCCTGCGGGAGCAGAACCCCGTTTCACTTATGTATTTGTTAATTAACATGTGTCACCGCTTCTCATTATAGTATTGCCACTGGTTCTTTGAATGCTGGTACGTTCATTCTCTTTGTGCAATGAGTTAGTACCTTGTACTGATTTTCATTCCACATCATCTCATTTATACTGAAACGAAGCAATGAATGGTTATATAAAAACACATACAACGTTACATAGGAAAGCCCAAATACACTCTGGAAGGAGTTTCTCATGTACAAAGTTACTCGATTTACAGTTGACCCCGATAATCCAAACAAAGACTCTGGCATGTGGATTGGTGGAGAAACTGCATACGTTTCCGACTGGCCGCTCAACCCTGAGGGGCAGCCTTTATTACATCTGTTCTCCATCAATTGTAATACACTTTCACAGCAGGTCCATATCCCTTCTTTACCACAAGATAAATATATCTCGGTCTTCTCGACCTACTCCGCCTCCGAATACTTTCTGGATCAGGTAACCTATACGGGAGATGAGCTGGAATGGAACGAGAATATTCTCGCCGGGTGCACTTATGTCTCGGTATCTTCGCATCCACTCACTTCCGTTTGTCCCGTTCCACCCATTCCGTTAAGCGGCGTACGTTTGATAGAATTGGAGTTAGACGATCAGGAGTTCCCTGCATTTTCATTTTTCTCTCCCACTTTACCAAACGGTGTGAAAGGAATTGACCATTTGGTAGAGGAACATCAACTGGTGTGTCAAATATATTCCGGAGATTTTCCTGATCCTTATCGGGATATATTAGGTCTTCCCGATGCAAACGGTTATTTATTTTTGCGAAGGGGTCCCGCGTCTGCTCACGCACCTTTCGATGGAATTTTCTTTGTACAGACTGCTTAATGGCGATACGTTGAGGTCAGGTATCATCATATAAAAAGGCTATCAGAACGTTTCCCGTCTACTCAGACAGGGAACGTTTTTTTGTATATGCACATTTTACTATCCTCGATCAATACAGATGCTAAACCCTGTTAAACGGTCATATGAATTGAATCATCTATCCTTTCGACACGAAATCGTTTTAGAAAAAAATATAACACGAGAAATATTATCAACCTTCAAAACTTAACATTATTTTACAATAAAAAGCATGTACATTTGCGCATTTATGGTATAAGTTATATATGGAATAGACATTAATTACATAATATAAAATTTTTATCCAACAAGGAGGCGGGCTTTTGAAAAAAATATTCGCTCTAAGCTGCGGTTTTTATCTGTTAATCGGCATAACCAGCGTTGTACTCGGTGCACTTCTTCCTGTTTTATTGTCATATTATGAGCGCGGTTACAGTGATGGCGGATTTTTGTTATTTCTGCAGTTTCTTGGATTTCTTGTCGGTGTAATCGCAGCTCCTGCCCTGACAGTCCGTATCGGAAGAAAAGCGATGCTGACCCTTGCTCTGATCTGTATTGTAGCCGCCTATATAGTACTCGGTTTTCTGCCATCCTGGTCTGTAGTTCTTCTTCTCACAATTATCGTAGGTTTCGGTTCAGGTATCATCGAACCCTCTGTAGGTGCATTCACGATCGAATTCACTGAGAATCAGAAGGCAGTCGCCATGTCCAAGCTGGATGTCTTCTTTGCTCTTGGAGCACTTCTCATTCCCGCTGTCGCTGCTTTATTTATCTGGATGGATCTGTGGCATCTTACTTTTTATACGGTGGCCGTGTTGTCACTGGTTCTCATGCTGCTGTGGATCACGATGCCCCGGCCAGCCGCACTTTATCTGGAACAGGCTGGCGAGAATACAGTGGCACATGCAGCAGGTAAAGCCCAATATTCGAGAAAACATCTGGGTCTGCTGACGATCTTCGTCATCTTCTTTTTCATCTACATGGGATTGGAATTGGGATTGATGAACTTCCTGCCCTCCATACTCGTAGAACGACTGCAACTTCAGGAATCTGTCGCATCGCTGAGTGTCTCCATCCTGTGGATTGCGATGATCATCGGCCGTCTTTTCTCCGGGAAAATAGCGGAAGCCGTCAACTATATGCCTTTCCTGATCTGGAGTACGGTTGGCACGCTTTTGTTTACGGTCGCTATGGTATTTGTAACTGGACAATGGGCAACGTATGTGCTCATCTTCGGAACCGGTCTGTTCATGTCAGGGCTGTTCTGTATCGCACTGGTCTACGCAAATGTTCTGATTCCCGGTATGACCGAGCGGACAACCAGTATCCTGATCGCATCGGGTGGGATTGGAGGTGCCATCTTGCAGTATGTGACTGGATGGAGTATGAGTACAGGGCCTGTCGTGAATACGATCTGGATTTTGGCCGGATTCTGTCTGATCCTGCTGCTCACATTGATGGTCTCTCATCTATGGACTGTAAAAAATAATGCAGTACGTACTGCTCTCGCACAACATAGCAAGGAAATGTAAACATCGTTTCTTAAGGGAGGTGATGCCCGCATCATCCGGATTGTTGAGCTTCGTTCGAGCTAGTACACCATTATATTGGAGGAAATCGTATGCAAACTTTAACCAACAACCGCTTCATAGCCGGAAAAGGGATTAAGTTGATTGACGATTCAGGTGTTGAATACCTGGATGGCGTGTCGGGCACGTTTAATCTGTCACTGGGCTATAATCACCCACATGTAGTCAGCAAAATTCAGGAACAAGTCGGCAATCTGACGCATATGTCTTCCTCCTTCACCGAACCGTACGTAAATGAAGTACTTGATCACTTAATCGAATATGCTCCAAACGACATTAATGCCGGATGGATGCGGGATATCACTGGTTCAACTGCCAACGAATGTGCAACCAAAATTGCACAGAAGTATACCGAATCAACAGACATCATCAGCCTGTATCTGTCCCATCATGGGCAGACCCAATTTGCCACCGGGATTTCGGGGAATGCCTTCCGGCGGAAACGCTTCCCCAATTCGGCTGTGGCTAACGCTGTCCATGTACCTGCCCCATACTGTTATCGCTGCCCATTCAAATCCTCAAATGGAGACTGCGACTATCAATGCGTTGAAGCTATATCTGATGCGATAGAATATGCAAGTTCCGGCTCAGTCGCCTGCATGATTATCGAACCCATTCTCGGGAATGGCGGCAATATCATCCCTCCCGCCGGATATTTCAAACGTCTGCGTAAACTGTGTGATGAGTACAATATTATTCTTATTGCCGACGAAGTACAGACAGGCATCGGTCGTACCGGAACCATGTTCGCTAGCGAACTGTTTGATATCCAGCCTGATATGATTACCCTTGCAAAAGGTCTTGGTGGGATCGGCGTACCTGTTGCTGCGGTATTAATGCAATCCCGGCTGAATGTGCTCGAAAAGCACGAACACTCCTTCACCTCAGGAAGTAATCTGATCTCCGTAACCGCTGCCAAATCTACCCTGGAAGTGGTATCCGAACCCGGATTCCTGGATGCGGTGAAACGCAAAGGTGAAATTTTGGGTGAATTGCTGCAAGAATTGGCAATGAAGTACCCAAGTATCGGGGAAGCTCGTGGTGTCGGGTTAATGTGGGGGCTCGAGATTGTAGGTGACGGTAATGAACCGGATACGCTAAAAACCAATGCCATTGTTGACCGTGCTTTTACAGATGAGCATCTAATCTTGAGAAGTTCAAGATATGGATTTGGCAACGTTGTTAAGGTCCGGCCTTCCCTTACCACAACCGAAGACGAACTGGTTGAGATTGTAGAGCGGCTGGATTCAGTGCTCGCCAGCGTTCATTAGTGAGTACTTCATTTACACTCGAACACTACGCAAACAGAACAACCTTTCGATCGTTGTTATCCCCGGATTTTTTTGATTCCCCTTTCCCAAGGGATAAACCCGTTGATAGCATATGCTTCCGAAGCAGCTTTCTTTCAGAAAGCTTTGAGGCGAACACTTCGCTTCTCCAGAATCGATTTCGTCCCCTTCACTACTTTCGTATCTTGAAAAAACTATTTTAAGATGAATCGCTATTTTTATATTTTATATAATTACAAGGAGGTTATATCATGCTTGCATTGGTATACAAATCGGCTTGGGATGTGGCGCTTGAGGAACGGCCTGTTCCGGAAATTACAAGAGATAATCAGGTGTTAGTTCGTATTCGGGCGACAGGTGTGTGTGGTACCGATCTCGGTATTGTCAGCGGCAAATATCATGCGGTCCCTTCTGTCATTCTCGGTCATGAGTCTGCCGGGGAAGTCATTGATGTTGGCGCTGCGGTAACGACATTACAACCGGGCGACCGTGTTGTGATCGACCCTACCTACTATTGCGGACAATGTGACATGTGCAGAACAGGCAGACAAAATCATTGCACACACAAGTCTGTTACCGAGACAGGTGTGAGTGCTGACGGAACATTTACAGATTATTATGTGACCGAGGATCGTTTTTTGTACAAATTGAAGGATCATGTGAGCTATGAAGAAGCAACTTTGACGGAACCGCTCAGCTGCATGCTGACGGGGATTAATCAGATTCATTTACTGCCGAATTTCAGAACGATCATCCTCGGAGCAGGCCCGATTGGCATTCTGTATAGCTACGCGCTCGCTTCCAAAGGGGTCACAGGCTGTCTGGTCGACATCTCTGAGGAACGCTTAGCCATTGCTGGTTCCATTGCACCTGATCGTTGGGAAGTTCATTCATCCTTCGAAAATGCCATAGAATCACTGTCACCCGCAACCCATCAGGTCGATATGATTGTGGATACAACAGGTGTTGTGGGCACACAAGTGCTTTCCCAGCTCGCCAGTGGCGGTTACCTGATGCTGGTTGGTCTGAGAGATGGAAACACATCCTTCAATCCCAAGGAAGTTGTGGACCGCAGTCTGAAAATTATTGGTTCCATCGATTCTCTGGGGACATTTGCTACCGCACATTATATGATTGAACAAGGGATTATTCCGGCAAAAAAAATCATCACCCACTCCTTTCCATTGGAGGATTACGAAGAGGCTTTCCGCACACTTGGCTGCGATATTCAGGGACGTACACTTCAAGCATCTTCACATGCCATTAAAGTTGTGCTGCAATCCAGCGGTTCCAGTTTCTAAGAGGAGGAATACACATGGCAGCGAACAAAGAATCTAACGGACTGGGAGCGCCCAATGATGACATCATTCAAGCGGTCATTTTTGACATGGATGGTGTACTGATTGACAGCGAACCGATTTATTTTGAGATTGAGCGCAGCTCTTTTACCCATTTTGGAGCAAGGGTGACTGATGAAGAACACCACACTTATGTTGGCGTTACGCTGGAGTCCATGTGGCAGCAAGTATTGGACAAACATCAGCTGACAGCTACGCTGGAAGAAATATTTGCTTATCATCAGCATAATGTGATGCAAACCATGCTTGCCCATCCGAATCTGACGGCAATGCCTTCCGTGGAACGCTGGTTAAGCTGGCTGCATGAGCAGCACGTACCCATAGCTGTAGCTTCTTCCTCTCCACGTGCACTGATTGATCTGATCATGGACAAAACCGGACTTGGACAATACTTTGAGGTGCGAATGACAGGTGAGGAAGTTACAAACGGCAAGCCGGCACCAGATATTTTCCTGACCACAGCTGAGATGATTGGTGCATCCCCTTCGAATTGTCTAGTGATCGAGGACTCGCGCAATGGTGTTCAGGCCGCCAAAAGTGCAGGCATGCGCTGCATCGGATATCGCAATCCGGGATCAGGCAACCAGGACTTGTCCAAAGCCGATCTTCAGATTTCCAGTTACGATGAGTTATGGACATTGAAGAATACACTGCCTTTTGAAGGCAGATTGCCAAGTTTGTCAAAGATTCGCTGAGAAGATCGTAATAAAAAGATCGTAATTTCGGAATGAGTATTTAGAAAAACAACCCAAACGGCTTCAATTCATTCGAATTGGAGCTGTTTGGGTTTTGCTTGCTGCAATGGGTTTTACATGAGGACACATGCTGTATTTCAACTAAACCGAAAGATCGAGACTTCCACCCAGATTGGGATGAGGAGCAGGCACTGACTTCAACATTTCCGCCATCTGCTGGCCTTGCTGCTGTGCCATGTCTTTTGTAATCGACATCACTTGCAAGCTTGCCGACTGCACTACTGAAGCTTGGCTCATCGCCATTGATAATGCTGCAATATCCATGTTCTGCACTCCTTTCACTTTCTGATTACATAGATGTACTTATTATATATCGGTCAGAAGGGAGGAATTGTTAAAAGGTCGATCAAAATGTATACGAAAATCCATTCCATTCAATCCCAACCACCCCAGGTCTATGGTGTAACGAATCACAGAGACGTTATTTCGTCGATTGGATCGTTTTTTTACTTGTGCATTAATAACTGTTCGACGTAATCGATGCAAGTTCGTTTATTTTAACTTCCGAGTTACTTACCACCTGTTGAATCATGGAAATAAAGTGTTTTTGAATCTGTTCAACAGTAGATGGGTCATACACATTCGCATTGTACATCAAAATGATCTTCATATTTTCATGGGGTTTGACGATCAAAGTAAAATCAAAACTATTATGTTCTGTACCCCCAATATTCATAATCTCAAGCGGTGTTTCACCTTTCTGACCCAGACTCTCCATTCGGTTCTCTACCGGGAAGTTCTGATACACAACAACATGGTTAATCAGAGATTGTTTTTGCTTGGTCAGATTTTGAATATCATATAACGAATACGTATCATATGCATGTGACTCCACAGCTTGTGCCTGATTCCTTTTCATTAGAGATATAAATGACTCATCGGCCTGAGCCTGGATACGAACAGGAATCGCATTAATAAATAATCCAATCATACTTTCGATCCCAGGAATGACAGGTGGTCTGCCCGACACAACACTTCCGAATACAACATCATTGCTTTCATTGTATTGCTGCAACAATACACCCCAGGCAGTCTGCACTAACGTATGGAGCGTTACATGCTGCTGTTCCGCAATCTGTTTCATTTGCTCGATTAGTAAATCATCCAAATAACAGTTTAGCGTTCTGGAATCCTGTCTTTCATGTTTTGGTTTGATTTTTTCTCCAGGCAATTTCGTTTGCCCTTCATAACCTTCCAGGTAATGACTCCAATACGTTATTGCACCTTGATGATCTTGCTGTTCCAGCCATTCAATGAATTGACTATAAGGTGTTAATAGAGTCACTTGAGGCTTTCTATTTTCCCGAATCGCAAAATAATTCTCAAATATCTCTTTGCTTACCAGAGACATACACCAGCCGTCCATCAAAATATGGTGAAAACTCCATATGACGCGGTATTCCTCATGGTTTGTTCGTAAAACAGACATACGTATTAGCGAATCTCGTTGTAAGTCAAATCCTCTCGCCTTGTCTTGCTCGATATACTCGTCAACATACGTTTTACGTTGCAACTCACTTGTACCAGCTACAACTTCATAGTTAAATTCAAATTTCTTCTCTTGATACACGATTTGAAGAGGGATATCCACAAAATCACTGTAAAAATTAGTTCTTAATATCGCATGCCTTTGCATTAATTGATCCAAACTTTGTGCAAAAGAGGTAACATCCAAATCTCCACGCATATCAAACATGATTTGTACAAAGTACGCGCCCGAAATTGGATTCCGTTCACTTTCGTACAACATTTCCTTCTGTAATGGTGTAAGTGGGTACACATTTTCGATTCGACCGATGTGCCCAGTTTGTTCCACGATTTGATCCAATTGATCAATGGTTAATGACTTGCATGAAATATCACTTGGCGTCAGCTCGGTTTGTTCCTTCGTTACACAATGTTCAACGACTCTATTAAGACCTTCCTTATAGAGACAAGCCAATTGCTCCATCGTTTCCCGGCGATATTGTTTTGAACTATAGTTAATGGACAGCGACAACTGACCCTCTGTAACAATGCCATTGATATTAAGCACAAATGGTCTCTTGTTGTTTTCACTTACGGATGGCCCGCTGGAATAATGCGAGAATTTAATGCCATCTTGGCCCGAATCCTGATTCACCTGTCCCATATAGTTGAAACTAATTTCGGGATTTTTCTCTAACTTGAATCCTTCATTTCCATGTGACAAATACCTCGAAATCCCGTAACCAATGCCCTTGGTTGGGATCTGGCGCAGTCCTTCCTTGACGGTCTTAATCTTCCTTGATAAGTCAGCCCCGGACTCCATCGTAATCATAACGGGGTACATACTCGTAAACCATCCCACTGTACGCATAATGTCCAGCTCTGGCAGGATGTCTTCTCTACCATGCCCTTCCAAGTTCACGAGGATTTCTCCCATGCCTGTCCAATCATGAACAGCCATTCCTAATGCCGTTAGCAATATATCATTAATTTCCGTATGGTACGCATGATGTGTTTGCTTTAATAATTGCTCGGTTTCCGCTGTGGTCCAATGAATGGTGATCGTTTCACTATCTTTGCCAATCGTCTCATCACAATCCATATCTTTAGGCAGTGGGCTTAGCTGGGCCTGCTCCACACGACTCAAGTATGGATTCTCTTGCTTCATCGCCGGGCTGTCTGCGAACGTAGACAATTGTTCTGCCCATTGTTTAAACGAGGTCGTTTTTTGAGGAAGCCGGATTTCTTCACCTCTTAAGAACTGGTCTTGCCCTGTCTGAATATCTTCATATAAAATACGCCATGATACCCCGTCTACCAACAAATGATGAATGGCAATAAGCAGGTGATCCCCTTCAGCACATTGGAACAACCCAAGTTTGATCAAAGGTCCGTGAGACAGATCCATACCACTCTGAATTTCTTTTGCTTTATTTTCAATGAACGATGCAGGATATGCTTCTGTTTTGAGGTCAACGATTTCAAGGCTGTATAATCCATCTTCGTCTGCCCCTCGATTCCACGCTTCATATCCGCCTTCAGGCGCTTGTCGATAAAGGATGCGGAGAGCATCATGCTGTTTCACGATCTGATCCATGATGCTGTGAATGAAGCGGACATCAAACCCTTTTTCACGAAAGAACATCATTTCCTGATTGTAATGATGTGCGTCCACCATATTTTGATCAAAGAACCAGCGCTGAACAGGTGTCAGTATCACTTGTCCCGTAACTTCCCCTTGGTCAGAAATAGTGCTCACGGATGTAACGTGTTCACTCAACTCTGCTACTGTCGGATAGGTGAAGAAATGCTTCATTTCCACTTTATACCCTGCTTGAAGCAGTCGTGAGGAAACTTGAATACATTTAATCGAATCGCCCCCGAGTTCAAAGAAATGATCTGATGTGCTAACCTGCTGAACACCAAGCACAGCTTCCCAGGCAGAGACGATCGCTTGTTCTACAGCGTTCTGCGGCGCCATATACTCGGTCCCTTTTTGCATATGTTCTTGTGGAGATGGCAATGCCTTTCGGTCAACCTTTCCATTAGATGTTAACGGTATATGCTCTAATTGAATAAAATAAGACGGGATCATATAATCCGGAATTTCATGAGATAATGCCATTCTGATTTTCTTCGCTGTCAGTGAACTGTCGCCTTTCCAATACGCACACAACTGCTTCGAACCATCCTCATGCTCACGGGCAATAACGACCGCTTCCTGAATGGAGTCCATTTGCAAAAGCGCAGTTTCCACTTCACCAAGCTCAATTCGGTAACCTCGAATTTTCACTTGATGATCGATTCGTCCCAGATATTCCATATTTCCATCCGGCAGCCATCTTGCGGCATCTCCTGTGCGATACATTTTCCCTTCTGTAATCCAGGGATGATCAACAAATTTCTCTGCGGTTAAATCAGGCCGGTTCAGATAACCTCTGGCAAGGCCCTCACCTGCTACAACTAATTCTCCCTGAACACCGATCGGTTGAATGCGTTGATGTTTATCCAAAATATAGGTCTGCAACGTCGGGATTGGTTTTCCAATATTGCTCTTTCCAGCATGTATTTCAATGTCGGTTATTTCCTTATACGTTACATGAACCGTTGTTTCGGTTATCCCATACATATTAATTAACTGGATAAATGGATATTTCAGCTTCCATTCCTTCAATAACACGGGATTGAGGGCTTCTCCTCCAAAAATCACTTTTCTTAATTTCAAATCTGCTGCATGACCTGCCAGTTCTTCCTGAAGAAGATGATAGAAATACGTTGGCGTTTGATTCAATATCGTCACTTGCTCGATTTTTAACAATTGTAGAAATTGTTCCGGACTTTTGGCCGTCATTTGAGGTACGATAACCAGTTTTCCGCCATAGAGCAATGCTCCGTACATCTCCCATACCGAAAAATCAAAACAAAAGGAATGGAATAATGTCCATGTATCTGATGCATTAAAATCAAACAAATTTTTACTGTTGAACAACAATCGCACCACATTTTTATGTTCAATACATGTCCCTTTTGGTTTACCTGTCGTTCCTGAAGTATAGATCACGTAGGCCAAGCCTGTTGATGTAGCAGTAACTCCCAAGTTCGAATGATCTTCATGATAGGACTTAGGTTGATCCAGGCAAACGACCTCTCCTGCAAAAGAGATGCGTTCTTGCAAATGACTTTGCATTAATAATACAAGTACACCCGAATCCTCAAGCATGTAGTTTATACGATCCTCCGGATATTCAGGATCAATCGGCACGTATGCGCCACCCGCTTTCAATATCGCAAGGATTCCTACAACCATGTCTAGCGAACGATCAGCGATGATCCCGATTAACTGATCATTTTGAATGCCTTTAGCCTTCAGCGTTCTTGCCAATTGGTTGGCTTTCTCGTTCAGCCCTTGATAGGTCAAATGTTGATCCTCAAATACAACCGCAACGTGTGCAGGAGTCCTTGCTGCCTGTTCCTCAAACAGTCCATGAATCGTCTTGTCCTTTGGATAATCAGCCATGGAATCATTAAACTGTTCCAAAATTTGTGTTTTCTCCTGTGTTGTGGTCAAGTCAATGTCGTGGATCGGAATATTCGGATTGTTGACCACTTGCTCCAACATCTGAATCAAGTGACCTTGAATGCGTTCTACGCTTGCCCGATCATAGACGTTAGCATTGTAATAGAACATACATTTCATGGATTGGCCTGGTTTAATAATCAGGTTAAAGTCATAATTCGTTTGTTCATCTGCTTCTACATTCGTAATCCGAAGAGCTGTCTCTTCCCGATCCCCAAACTGTTCCATAATGCCCTGTACAGGATAATTCTCGAATATCAGGATATGATCAATCAAATTTTGCTTTTGCGATGTTTCCGCTTGAATCTCGTATAACGGATACGTGTCATGTGGATGCGAAGCGACAGCATGTTCCTGATTCCGCTTCATAATCGCTGCAAATGTCTCGTTACCTTGAGTCTGAACGCGTACAGGAATGGTATTGATGAATAAACCAATGATTCGCTCCACTCCAACAATCGCCGCAGGTCTGCCCGACACCACGCTTCCGAATACAACATCCTCACTGCCGTTATATATCTGTAGCAACATTCCCCACGCTGTCTGCATGAACGTATTCAACGTCACCTGATTCTGACTGGCCACTTGTGCGATTTGTCCGGTTAATTCCTGACTAAGTGTACAAATCATATGCTCTGAATGATATTCATCACTCTTCGTAATTGAATGTTCTTTTGGCAAAGTGGTCTGCTCATCATAACCTTGCAAATAGTCACGCCAGTATTTCAGGGACTCTTCATGATCTTGGTTGTCCAGCCATTCAATATAGTGTTTGTATGGAATCGTACTCTTTGTCTCCAGTTTTCGTTGTTCCTGAATAGCAAAGTATCCATCAAACAACTCCTGGATTACAAGAGACAGGCACCAGCCATCCATTAAAATATGATGATAATTCCAAATGAAACGATAGGTTTGGTCTTGCGTTTGCAAGATCGAGATACGCATTAACACATCCTGAGACAGGTCGAAACCTTTTATTTTATCTGCTCTTGTATAGTCTGCCACGTATGCTTTACGATCTTTTTCATTCATCTCACGCAAATCTTCGTATATAAGCCCATTCCGTTTATGACGATATACCACTTGCAGAGGTCCATTCTTCCATTTGCTGTGGAAATTCGTTCTGAGAATCGAATTACGCTGCATCAACTGATCCAGACTCTTCGTAAAAGCTTCCACGTCTAACGAACCATGAAGATCCAGCGTGGTTTGAAGGAAATACGCTTCAGACTTTGAATGAAGCAGATGATGAAAGAACATCCCATTTTGCATCGGTGACAAAGCATATATATCTTCGATTTCACCAATGTGTTCCGATTCTTGAACAAATCCTTCTAATTCTTCAATCGTAATTCCTTTTAACGTTAGATCACTTGGTGTACATTCCGGCTTCTCTTTTGTCACACAATGCATTACGATTTCTTGCAGATGATCTCTAAAATATGTTGCCACTCGCTCCATCGTTTCTTTTCGATATTGGGTGCGACTATACCGAAGTGACAACGTCAATTTGCCTTCCACAATTAAGGCATTCATATCGATAAGGACATTTCTTCTGTGATTGTCGCTTGCTGTTGCTCCGCCTGGATAGGGAGAGATCTGCATCCCGCTATTCTGAAGATCCTGATCAAATTGACCCAAATAGTTAAAACTAATTTCAGGATTCAAGGTAAAGGGCGCTTCTTGCTGATGTGCACTTAAATATCGTAAAATACCATAACCAATCCCTTTTTTAGGGATTTGACGAATCATTTCTTTGTTTGTTTTGATGAAAAGAGACATATTTGAACTTGCTTCCATATCAAGTACAACCGGATACTGGCTCGTAAACCATCCGATCGTTCGTGTAATATCGAGATCCGGTAAAATTTGTTCTCTTCCATGTCCCTCCAGATTGACCAGCACTTTATCCATGCCTGTCCATTGGTGAATAGACATGCCTAATGCATGGAGCAGCAAATCGCTAATCTCCGTTTTATACGCACGATTCGCTAGTTTTAATAATTGCTCCGTTTCTGCCGCTGACCATTCCATGGTGATCTCTTCGCTGTCTTTTTCCAGTGCATGATCCGCTTCGAAATCTGTAGGTAACGGCTTATAGGTTGCTTTTTCAATTTCATTCCAATATGCAAACTCTTGCGTTATCGCATCACTGTTCGCATACAACTGGAGCTGTTCTGCCCATAATTGAAAGGAAGTCGTTTTTTGCGGTAGTTGAATGGGTTCTCCATCACTTAATTGTTCATAGCCCCTCGATAGGTCTTCGATGAAAATTCGCCACGAAACTCCGTCGATGACGAGGTGATGAATAACGATTAATAGATGATCTCCATCTGTACATTGAAACACGCCCAGCTTCATCAAAGGTCCACGTTCCAAAGTAAACGTGCTTTGCATTTCATTTGCCTTCTTCTCGATTTCTTGAGACGGATCTGCTAATGATTTGAAGTCCATCACTTCAAGTGTGTATAAGGGTTCCTTTTCCTGCCCTTCATTCCACGCTTCATAACCCTGTTCTGTGAGGCGATATACCATACGAAGTGCATCATGATGCTCACTCAGTTTATCGAATACACGGCGAAGTGTGGCTTCGTGAAAACCTTCTTTCCGATACAGCATCACGGACTGATTATAATGATGGGCGTCCACCTTGTATTGCTCAAAAAACCAATGCTGGATTGGAGTCAGCATCACTTTTCCAGTGATGATTCCCTGTTCTGACAGGGTACTTATGGATTTAACATAGGGAATCAAGCTTGCTATGGTTGGATTTTTAAACAGATGATCCATCTGCACCTGGTAACCCGCTTGATATAACCTCGAAGAAACTTGAATGGATTTAATCGAATCTCCTCCAAGCTCGAAGAAATTATCCAAAATCCCAATGTTCTCTACCCCAAGTACCTCTTCCCAGATCGATACAAGTTGTTGTTCCACCATCGTTCGGGGTGCTTCGTACTCCATGCCCTTCAACATATGTTCTTTGGGAGCAGGCAAAACTTTGCGATCGATTTTCCCGTTAGACGTGAGCGGCATCTGATCCAGCTGTACAAAATAGGACGGAATCATGTAGTTTGGCAGCTGCTGGGACAGCGTCTCCCGCAGTTCCCCGATCGTGATTGCATCCTCTCCTACCAGGTACGCACATAATTGTTTGGTTCCTGTTTCATCTTCTCTGGCTATGACGATGGCCTCTTTTATCTGGGTACTATTTAGAAGAGCCGTCTCTACTTCACCAAGTTCAATCCGGTGTCCACGAATTTTCTCTTGATGATCTACCCTTCCTATATACTCTATGTTCCCATCTGGCAGCCATCTTGCGAAGTCACCTGTCTTGTACATTTTTGCTCCCGAAACAAATGGATCATCCACAAATTTCTCCGCAGTCAGATCTGGACGGTTCAAGTAACCTCTGGATAGCCCTGCTCCGGCCACACATAATTCTCCCTGAACTCCAATAGGCTGCAATTCATTCCGTTCTCCTAAAATGTAGACTCTATTGTTCGCAATAGGCTTCCCGATTGAGATATTTTGATCTGCCGACTTGATCGACAGAACTGTGGATACAACACTATTTTCGGTTGGACCGTATTCATTACACACTTCGATGCGTGGATTGATGCGCTGCAATTTGTGTATCAAGGCAGGAACAATCTTCTCTCCCGCAGCCACCACATTTTTCATGGATGCCCAATCTTCCGCGCTTACTTGTTCCAATAGGGTCATCAAGAAACTGGGTGGACTTTGGATGTGCGTGATTTGCTGTTTTTTGACCATCGTATTGATAGCTATAGCATCTTTACACTGTTGCTGGTTTAACAAATACACTGTCGAGCCAGATATCATCGGACCAAAGAAATGAGTAATAAATGAATCAAAAACGAAAGGATTCAGCATTAATACCCGATCATCTCCGGTAAAATGATAAAAATCCGATTTCCATTGCAGGGAATTCACAATGCTGGCATGTTCAATCATTACGCCTTTGGGATGACCTGTTGTTCCAGACGTGTAGATCATGTATGCCAAATCACTGGAGATCGCTCCATCTACCAAATTTAAATGATCCTCATAGTGATTTATTTCAGAATCCAGAATGACACATGTCCCTGCAAAATGTTCAGGTTCCTGTATATGACTTTGATGCAGCAACCAAGCCACTTTTGAATCCTCAAGGATGTAATGAATACGATCTGCCGGATATTCCGGATCGATTGGGACATATGCCCCGCCAGCTTTTAGAATACCGAATAGACCTATGATCATCTCAAATGAGCGCTCTGTCATAATGCCAACGAACTGACCCGCCTGCACCCCCTTAGCTTGAAGCAATCGGGCCAATTGGTTGGATTTTTGATTTAACTCTCTGTACGTTAACTGTCTATTCTCAAATACGACTGCCGGATGATCCGGTGTTCGCTCCACCTGTTCTTCAAATAATTGATGCATCGTCTTGTTCTGTGGATACTCAACCCTTGTATCGTTAAAGTCATATAACAGCTTGTTTCGATGAAACTCTGATAACATATCAACTTGACTTAGCTCCAGATCAGGTTGGTTCAGCACAATGGAAAACAATTGGTCAAGATGCTCTACAATTTGAACCATATAATCGCGATCATAACGATCATCATCATAAACTAATCTTAACTGAATGGAGTCGTTCTCCAGATCAAAGTGGAACATTGTCGCCGCTTTTACGTTATTTTCATCAAGGGCTGGATGAATTTCATTCAACGAAACCAAGGTATGAATTAGAGGTACATGGTTCGAATCATACTGAACATTTAAACGTTCAACCATTTTTCTGAAAGGGATTCGTTGATGCTGAATGGCTTCCGTTAAACTGGTCTTCACTTGATTAAATACGGACTTGAATGACATCGCATGATTGATATTATTTTTTAAGACAAGAACCTTATTCGAGAGCGATAGATCATTGTTCTTTTCTTCCATCGTTGGTATGCCAATAATCATCTTGGTTTCATTCGTGTATTTATATAACAGACACTGAACTCCCGTTAATAATATCGTGTAAATGGCCATAGGCGCATTACGCGACATGGACTTGATTTTATATGAAACATCGGCTGACATAGGCTTATATATATAATTATGGCGCTGCGTATCGTCTAAGTGCTTGGAGATTGTCTTGCAATAAGGCAAATGAACAAGATGATCATCATCTTCAAATCGGCTTGCCCAATACGATTCCTGTTTCTTAAAAATAGACATATGGCACCCCGATCACATTTATATTTTTGAGACACGTCCTAGGTTATTTTAGAAATCTACTTCAATTAGATCAGCCAGCGTATCCCCATCTATTAATTCTTCAACCAATTGAATCTTGTTGATTTCAATATGAGGGTCGTTGGCAATGGTTGTTAATATGACCAACAGATTTTGTGACATCGCTTCAATCGTTGTTTTCTCAAATAAAATCGTACTGTATTCAAAGGCCACTTCTAACTTGTCTGGCAATTCGGTAACATATAGCGTTAAATCGAATTTGGATACTCTCGTGTTTGGTGCATAAGGCTTACAGGTTACTCCATCTATCTGAATCTCTGAAGCATCTGTATTCTGCAATACAAACATGGTGTCAAACAACGGATTCCGCCGAGCATCTTTGGTTACATTGACTTTCTCGATCAATTCCTCAAACGGATAATCCTGATTTTCATATGCGTTCAACATATGTTCTTTCACTTCCAGCAGATACTCCGTAAAAGTTTTATCCCCCTCAGGATAATTTCGAATAGCCAGTGTATTTACAAACATCCCCATGACCGGCTCCAGCTCAGCATGTGTCCTGCCTGCAATCGGCGTGCCCACAATGATATCTTCTTGTCCGCTGTATTTAGACAATAGAATCGTATAGGCGGCTAAAAGAATCATATATAACGTTGTTCCTGTCCGTGCTTCCATGTTTCTCAAGCCTGGAAGGATGTCTTCTTCCAAAACAATGTCCAATACATCTCCCGCATAGCTTAGCGTTTCAGGTCTCTCATAGTCTGTTGGCAGATCCAATAGAGGGATACTCTCATCAAACACAGTAAGCCAATACTTCTCCTGCTTTTTCATCCACTCACTATGAAGTTGTATTTGCTGCCACTCAGCATAGTCCTTATACTGAATTCGAAGAGGAGACAGCTCCTCTCCCTTATAGAACTGGCTAAGTTCGGTCATTAGAAGATGTACGGATAGTCCGTCTGCAATGATATGGTGCAGATCAACCAGCAATACATGACGCTCCTGCTGAAGTTCAATAAGTCCCACCCTCATAAGAGGTGCTTGCCCGAGATCAAATGTGCGAACAAACTGTTCAATTCGATCCTCGATCTCTTCTTCCATTGACTCGAACAATTCAATTCCAAAGTTAACTTTAGGGTATACGATCTGTTTCGGTTCTCCGTGTATGACTTTGAATGCGGTCCGAAGCGATTCATGACGATGAATCAATTGTTGGAATGCTTCTTGCAATCTGATCCGATCAAGCGATCCTTCCAGCATAAACATACCTGACATGTTGTACATGAGTTCCTTGCCAGCTTTGATGCTCATAATGTACATTCTCATTTGCGCCGAGGAAATAGGATAATATTCTTTTTCCTCCACTTGAGGAATGGACACTGATACTTCCTGTTCCATTTGTTCAATAGATTGAGCCATCTGTTCAATGGTCTGCCATTCAAAGACGTTTCTTACCGATATGTGGATATTCAGCTTTTGATTGATTTTGGCGGCCAGCTTGGTCGCACGTAAAGAGTTGCCTCCTACATCAAAAAAACTGTCTTTTACACTGATTTTTTTCACGGCAAGCACATCCTGCCAAATAGGCAGCAACTGTTTTTCCACCCCAGTTCGGGGTTCTATATATTCACTTCCCGTTTGTATGTTTTCTTCTGGACTCGGAAGCGATTTGCGATCGATTTTCCCGTTCGATGTCAGAGGCATGTGATCCAATTGTATAAAATAGGCTGGTACCATGTAATTCGGCAACACCATAGAGAGGTTTTGTTTTAACTCTCCCACCGTCAGCGTGGAATCCGCTGTAAAGTATGCACATAACGATTTGTCCCCGTGATCATCCTCATGTGCAATGACGATTACTTCTTTCACACACTCTAGATCTAACAGCGCCGCTTCGACTTCTCCTACTTCGATCCGGTATCCGCGAATCTTAATTTGGTGATCCATTCTTCCCAAATACTCAATATTGCCATCTGGAAGCCATTTCACCAAATCTCCCGTTTTGTACATTGTCGCTCCCTGGACATACGGATCACGTACAAATTTTTCTGCTGTCAGCTCAGGTAAATTCAAGTATCCTCTACCAACCCCATCGCCAGAGATACATAATTCCCCTACGACGCCTACAGGCTGAACTTTGCCATGTTTGTTCAATACATACAGGCGATTATTTCCTAATGTTCGACCAATCGGCAGGTGAGCTCGTTGATTCGCAGTATCCAGGTGTTCTGGAAGTACACGGTATGTCGCAACATCCACACAACATTCTGTTGGACCGTACACATTAATTATAGTTGGAGGCGTGATATGATTGAGAGCAAATAATGATGTGATTTCATTTACACTTTGCTGAGAAAGAGCTTCACCGCCAATGAGCATATATTTTAGCGATATGCCTTGAACGTTTTTTGCCTTCGATAGCAATTTCAGGTGTGCAGGCGTACCGTCCGTCAAATCAATTTGGTAGTGCTGATAATAATTCATTAAATCTTGTCCATCCAGTACCGTGTCCTTGTCTACAATAAACAAGGCATGTCCTGACAGCAGTGCGCCAAAAATCTGCTTCACAGATGCATCGAAATAGTAAGGCGCAAGTAAAGCGACATGCAAACCGCTATGCTGATCATCTATAACTTGACTGTACAACGCTTGAACCAAGTGATGAACCTGACGATGTTCGATCATTACACCTTTTGGCATACCTGTTGTGCCTGAAGTATAGATCACATAAGCCAACTGCTCGGAATTTCCGGCCGGTTCCAGATTCGACAGATTAGCTGCATAGGTTTTTTCATCGTCCAAATCAATCATTTTTCCATTAAACGATACCAACTGCTTCAAATGCTTTTGCGTGACTAACAATGTTGCCCCCGAATCATGCAGGATGTACCGGATACGCTCTTCAGGAGAATCCGGATCAATCGGTACATACGCCCCGCCTGCTTTTAGAATGCCAAAGATGCCAACGATCATATCAATTGAACGATCTGTCAGAATACCTACAAATTGATCCTGCTGCACTCCCTCAGCTCTAAGCGTATATGCCAACTGATTTGCCCGTTCATTCAATTGACGATACGTCCATTGCTCATCTCCAAAAGCGACGGCTAATTGATCGGGTGTCCGTTCCACCTGTGCTTCGAATAACTCCTGAATGGTCTGATCCCGGGAATATTCTATGTTGGTATCATTAAAGTCATATAAAAGAACGTTCTGCTCATGTTCAGACAGCATTTGAATATCGGACAAGGCAATATCAGGTTCGATCACAATGTCTCTGAGGATGTTGAACAGATGTGTTTTCATTCTGTCGATGGTGTCCCGTTCAAACAGCTCCGTCTTGTAATTAAAGTGCATTTCCAGACACTCATTATCATCCTCAACGATGAACATCAGATCATATAACGATACACCGACATTTAATTCTCTAACTTTAAAGCTGCAATCCTGTTCTTGCCGTTGATTCAACGCGGTATTTAAGAAGATATACATCGTATTGAAAAGTGCTGTCCCGGTTGTATCCCGATGCGTGTTTAAATTCTCTACAAGGTTGTCAAAAAGGTAGTCCTGGTTATCCAATGCATCCAGGGATTGTTTTTTAATTTCTTCGAGATAGGATCGAAATGACTTATTCCCCACCGGCTGTGATCGAATCGCTACCGTCTGGATAAAGACTCCTATCATATTCTCGACATCCGGATGGTTTCTTCCAGATGTTGGTGTGCCTACAATCATGTCTTCTTGTGCCGTGTATTGATGAAGCAGCACATTATATGCTGCCAATAACACCATAAACATCGTAGTTCCCGTTTGTTTCGCAAGCTTCTCCAGCGACTGCTTCAAGTGTGTGTCCAACACAAATGACAGTCTTGAACCTGCCGAAGTCAAATGAGGTGTCCGAACAAAATCAGTAGGCAGATTAAGGTTCGGGAGTTCTCCTTTGAATTGATCCAGCCAATATTTTCCTTGCTGCTTATAAGACTCTCCCGCCAGAAATTCTTTCTGCCAAGCTGTAAAGTCTTTGTATTCAATCTCAATGTCCGACATGCTTCTTCCGTCATACACATCGATCAATTCATTCGCAAGAATGCCAACGGAATATCCGTCCGATATAATATGATGCATCTCGATGAGAATTTCTGCATGATCATCGTCTATACGAATGAATTCGGCACGTATTAATGGCGCTTTGGAGCAATCAAATGGTTTGGCAAACGCCTTAACATGTTGTTCGAAGGAAGCAGAGCTTTCCTGAGATCGTTTCACTTCAAAATCAATCGTTGGAGCAATACGCTGGTAAAGCTCTCCATCCATCAGATGGAAACTGGTGCGAAAAGCTTCGTGACGGTGCACGATTTGTTCCAATGACGAAATTAGTTTAGCTTCATCGATTTTTCCTGTGACCGTAATATGACCGCACATGTTCTGAAACACACTATTCGGCTCAAATTGATCCAAAAAGTAGATTCGCTGTTGTGCAGCTGACGTCTCATAGAACTCCTTCACGTCCAATGCCTTGATTGGAATGAATGCTTCCTCGTTCTCGCCTGTAATCAGACTGGCAAGTTGCTTCAGACGTTGGTTTTGGAAGAATTGAACGATTGAAATTTTATGTTGAAACTGCTCATGTACCTTGGATAACATTACAGTCGCCTTGAGCGAGTTACCTCCAAGATCAAAGAAGTGATCATGTCTCCCCACTTGATCGAGGGATAATACGTCCTCCCAGATCAAAGCCAGCTTTTTCTCCACGTCATTGACTGGAGGCTCGAATATAGCTGCATGATTAACATCAGGAAGACGCTCCGTAACAAACCGATTATACATTTCCTGTAATTGGTCCTGTTGCTCGGATGAGAACAACGTCAAGGACGAAATTTCAGCCTCTGGATAACTCACCATATATTGCAGCAAACCTTTAAATCCTTCGGACCACAATTTCATCATCTCAGGTCCAATGAGATCGGTATTGTAATCAAAATCCAGGTACAATTCATGGCTAACATCCGTAATATTAAGAAATAAATCGTAAGAAATATGTTTGATCGGATACGACATGAATTCAGTCTTGATATTTTCAAATTGGAGATGATGAATCGTTCTGTCCATATTGAATAAAATCCGGGTATCCGGTGCAGTCATATGAGCAAGCTGTTCGGATACGAGGGTCAATGGAACATGCTGATGCTTCATGACAAGAGCCAGCGTTTCCTTGAGCTGAAGAACATGATCTACAACGGATTGCTTCGTTAACAAGGCATGATGAACAGGTACAATGTTGACACAGTTGCCAATCAGCGCATTTTTTCGCATATGAGACTGACCCGCTGTAGGCACGCCGATGACAAGGTGAGACTGTCCTGTTAGTTGATGCAAATATAAAGTAAACGCTGCAAACATCGTTACAAACAAACTGCTCTTATTATTGATGCTTAACGTTCGCAATGACTCTGTTAATTGATGATCCAGCTTGATAGAATATCTTTCACCGTCATATCCCTTGGGCACATCATCGGACGGTGCCGTTGGAAGTGTAATGTTGGGATAGGATAAGGAAAATTGTTCTTTCCAGAACTGGATCCCTTCGGTAAATGACCCTTTTTCATGTTCAAGTCGTTGCCAGCTTAAATACTCACGAAATGGAGTGGCTTCAGGTAATTGAACTGGAACTCCTCGGACCAGAGCAGAATAGGTATGTTCCAACTCTTGAATGAATACAGCAATCGACCAGCCATCTACAACAATATGATGAAATGTCAGCACCATAAGGTATTGATCAGTTGCCTTTTTAAGCAAGGTGATTTTAAATAGAGGCTCCCCAGACTGTAAATCGAAGGCTTCATTTGCATCGGCAGATAACCAATTGGAAATTTCCCGTTCTTGATCCTCACCCGCATATGCCGAGAAATCCAGCCATGTACATTGAAATTCCATTACGGATCTGATTTGTTGTGTTTCACGATCGGCATGAATGACTGTTCTCAGGGCTTCATGACGCTGTGCGATCTGATTCACGGCCTGATCCAGTGTGGAAAGCTTTATTCCACCTGTCATTTTTAAAATAACACTCTGGTTTAATGCAGCATTCGCATCTTCTCCATGTAATGAAGTTAACAATAATTGTTTTTGCTCTAAAGAGAGCGGATATTCCGAAACAGGCGATTCACCAGGGATAAACCCCCACTCACGGAGTTCATGGATCGTCTCTTTTACGATCTTGATGATGGTATCCATGTCTTCCATTGAATGCGCAGTCGATATAAAACAGTTACGGCCTTCCCAAATATATAAACCTTTATAAATTAAATGGTAGAAGAATAATTCCATATCTCCAAATGATATAAATCGAAATAAAGATCCATAGTTCACCATTTGCATCGGTACATTCGCTGTTTTGAAAAACGTATTTAATTCTTTAACAAGATAATTGGTTTTTTCATTTAATTCCTTATATAAGGTTTCTGCTTCAGATTGAAGATACTGTAGTACCGTTAACATCACTCTCATCGTAAGAGGGTGTGTACAGAAGGTTCCGCCGACAAACGTTTTCTTATCTGCATCGGAAGGGTAAGAATCATCATTAAAGTTCCAGGTTCCACCATCTACCGGATTCATAAATTCAGCCTTACCGGCGACTATGCCAATAGGCAGCCCGCCACCGACCACTTTCCCATACGTAACCAAATCTGCTTGAACCCCAAACCAATCCTGTGCTCCGCCCAGACCAATTCTAAATCCAGTGATGACTTCATCAAAAATAAGTGCAGTCCCAAATTGATTTGTTATTTCTCTAAGTTCCCGTAAGAATTGTGTTGGCTGCATATCAGGTCTTCGACTTTGCACCGGCTCTACAAGCACAGCAGCCAATTCATCACCCAGGTTCTGAATCATATCCAGTGATTGCGGATGGTTATAATTAAGAATAATCAAATCATCCATTGCGCTTTGTACAATACCAGGAGCCATAGGCAGTGCAGGTAATAAAGCATCCCCAGGATTCGCTACACCCAACACGCCGTCATGTGTACCATGGTAAGATCCTGAAAATAATACAACTTTGGAACGCCCCGTTGCTGCCCTCGCTAAACGAAGTGCAACCATGACAGCTTCTGTTCCTGAATTATAAAATGCGACACGCTCTACACCCGTTAGCTCGGAAATTTTAGCTGCAACATCTCCTGCCAAATCTGACATAGGGCCCAATGGAGGCAATTGTTCTTGGAGGCTGTCTGCTATTACATTTTGAATAAACGCTGGATTATGGCCAAATAGATTTACACCAAATCCCATCGTCAGATCCAAATACTCATTCCCATCCAGATCCCATAACTTAGCTCCCTCTGCACGTGTTGAAATAATCGGATACACCATTTCCTTCCAATACGAGCGAAATCCGGACACATTGCGATTATTCGCATGAACCAAACGAGTTTGGCCTGTTTTTAATTTGGAGCCTTTGGTTCTTTCGGTATACTTGGCTATAAATTGTTCAACATACTGGTTCTGAAGCGGTGAGAATCCACTCTCTTCATGAATCTTCAACGATTGATACGGTATAAAAGGTTTGGCTTCCTTCGATTCCGAATGGGGTTGGATCTCTTTGGTTGGCTTGGTTTGATGATGTTTCATTTCCAAAAGAGGTGATTGAACAGCATTCATTTGCTCGCCTAACAGCATATTCAAACTTTTTAATTGGGACTCCATGAGCTGAATGGCAGACATCACAATTTGTTCCGACACATTCCCTGATGATTTTGCCGTGTTTATATTGTTCACAGATGCCAGATTTTGTTGTTCAGTATGCTCCTGAACTGTTTGATTGTTTATATTTTCAGATACATCATGATGCTTTATATTCTCTGACACATATTTAACTAAGGAATTGATATTTGTAAGGGTTTCAAAAAACATTTCCATCGGGATATTCAAACGGAACAGCTCTGAGATCTCCTTCTGAATTTGCACAAGAATGATGGAATCCAATCCCATTTGGAGAAAATGAGCTTGATGATCCAGCTCTTCCAACTTCAAACCAGATGCACGACTGATGCTTGTCTTAATCTGTAATTCAATATCGTTTGTATTCAACTCCATTTGAACCTCATTCCTCTCTGACCTATGTCCCGCTGGTATCGTATGTTGGACTTCAATCCAACACCGCTTCTGCTCAAATGGATATAGAGGCAATGGAATTTTCCGAATGACTTCATGTTTATAAAACCTTTCCCAATCCATCACTGCCCCCAGTGTATATAACTGACCGAGTTCATTTAAAGATTCTGCCTTCCCCCGAGCGTAGAGATGATCGGTATCCAGCGTCTTGTCCTTCTTGGCGTAACCAAAATAAACATTGGGCAGCTTGTCCTTTCCCATTGCAATGTGATGCAATTTTTCATGTAATTCTTGTGTACTCGTTATTACAATCGCAAGTCGATAATCCAGATTAGCCCTTCCCGTACTGGCTGTATAACAGATTTGTTGAATGGGAACATCCATGTGTTCGGTTAGATATTCATGGTACATTCTGACCAATTCATTCAGCGCCCGTTCCGTAGCAGCAGACAGAACAAATAGATTAGGTTCATGGGACACCCTTTTATCTACTGTTTTGGCAGGAACATATTCTTCGAGAACCACATGCGCATTCGTACCACTGAAACCAAAAGAACTAACCCCGCATCGTAAGGGACTCTCTTTTTCACCAAATGCCATTAGTTCCTGATTCACATAAAAAGGTGAAGCTTCAAACTTAAGCAGGGGATTAGGCTTGTCAAAGTGAACCAATGGTGGAATCTTTCTATGTTGAAACATAAGAATAGATTTAATTAATCCAGCGATCCCCGCCGCTTCAAAACCATGTCCAATGTTAGCTTTGGCAGATCCGATTGCACAAAATTGTTTCCGATCCGTATATTTCTCAAAAGCTTTACGCAAAGCATTAAACTCAACCGGATCACCTAATTTTGTCCCTGTTCCATGTGCTTCAATAAAGGTAAGCGTATCAGGAGAAATGCTGGCTTCTTTCCATGCCTGTTCGATCACATGGGTCTGAGACTCCGGGTTAGGTGCTGTGATTCCTACCGTCTTGCCATCCTGATTAATCGCACTTCCCTTAATCACACCATAGATATGATCCCCGTCCTTAATCGCTTGCTGCATTGGCTTCAACATGACCGACCCAACACCTTCGCCAAATCCCGTGCCGTTGGCATCTTCGCTAAACGTTCTCGTCAATGCATCTGGAGATTCCATATCCAGTCCGATACTTATCGGTAATAATGCCGTTCGAATGCCTCCTGCGATTGCCATTTCACAGTCTCCAGCGAGCAATCCTTTACATGCCATGTGAACAGCAACAAGTGAGGAGGAACAAGCGGTATCAATCGTTAAGGCCGGGCCTTTTAAATTCAAGAAATATGCAATTCTGCTCGCCAGTACAGATGGTAAATTTCCAATGATATAATTTTTGAGTTCTGCGGGGTAACTCGCCGTCACGAGCCGTTCGTAATCATACCCAACTTTGGAATACCCCGCGTAAACGCCCACATTTCTTCCATTTATTCCTTCTCCTGCATACCCAGCATCTTCAATCGTATGCCATGCTGTTTGCAAGAACATCCTTTGATTCGGGTCCATAAATTGTGCAGTTCTTGGGGTTATGCCAAAGAAAGAATAGTCGAATTGATCAATCTGATCCAAGTAACCACCCTTGATCCATTGAACTTCGCTCATTTCACTTCGCATGGATTGTATATAATCCGCTGCGTCTTTTATCCGACTTTCCGGGTAGTCCCGAATGTTATGTGTTCCATTTTCCAAAACACGCCAAAAATCGCTTGCATTTGATGCACCAGGGAGATTCAAAGACATACCGATAATAGCAATATCTTTGGATGGCGTATGATCCTCTTGAGTTTTGTTGACTTCCATGGTCTCGCTGTAACCTCTAGCCAGATATGCTGCCAATTCAGTTATCGAGGGATAGGTAAAGAGGTCCGTAACAGCAAGCTCTTCTCCGTATTTTTGTTCTATACGTTCAGCGATTTGGGCCAGCTGTAATGAAGTTGCACCCATATCAAAATAGCTATCCTCAAGTTCAACCTTTTTCCCAACCAGCACTTCAGAAAATAGTGAAGTTAATTCACGTTCTATGACTCGAACCCAAACAGAGGCCTCTTCTTTTGCCTTGTCATTGTCATTCTTGATCCAGTCATGGATGAATGCAGATTCTGTTGAGAATTTGCCTGCTTCATACTGCTTGGCCAACTGATAGCGCTGGATTTTCCCACTTGTTGTTTTCGGTAATTTTTTAATCGGCAGTACCTCTTTGACACTCCATCCCCCATGTTTATATAGGTGTTTTTTGATTTCTTTAACAAGAGGCAGGAAGTGTTCGATCTTTTTTTTGTACACGACAAACACAATAATTTCTTCACTTTGACTATTCGAATCATACACACCACAAGCAGCAACTCTTCCGAGTTCAATATCATTTAATTGGATGGCGACACGTTCAATGTCATGGGGATATACATTTTTACCATTGATAAAGATGATGTCTTTTTCCCGCCCTGTTACAACCAGTTTTCCGTTCATGATGAAACCCAGATCTCCTGTATTCACCCATCCGTCGTGAGTTAATAACTTCTCCGTTGCTAGTGAATTGTTATAATAACCTTGGGTGACGTTATCCCCCTTGATTTGAATTTTTCCAATAAACAAATCAGGAACACTGTTCATTTCCTCATCGCAAATTCTAACATGGCAATAATCAATTGCTTCGCCAACGGCAACAAATGATGCCACATGTTCAGCATGTTTCTCGACTTCGATGACACGCTCCCCTAAGTTCAGATGATCCCGGTGAACGTACACCGCAGTAAATTCTTCTTCTACCTTGGGAAAGGAGACGGCAACAGAGGCCTCTGCTAATCCATATACGGTAAACATGGCTGTTTTCTTTAAGTGATATGCTGACAATACATTTAGGAATTCATCACACACTTCGGGTAATATAGGTTCCGCCCCATTATAGATGACTCTGACAGATGACAGATCCCATCCCTCCGCTTTGTCTTCGCGAAAGAAATTCAGGAAGTATTTATAACCAAAGTTAGGGGAAGACAGTATGGTTGCTTTGTGTTCATTTACTTTTTCCATCCATAGAATCGGTTTGCGAATAAATAATTCCGTTGGGAGCAAGTACTGATGAATTCCTGCCACGAGGGGTACGAGATGGAATCCAATCAAACCCATATCATGGGTAAGGGGCATCCAGGAGAGAAAACTATCGTTTGAACTAATTTGTGTGCCATTAATAGCAGCACAAGTATTATATATGAGGTTTCGATGTGTCAGCATAACGCCCTTGGGGTCGCCGGTTGATCCAGAAGAAAACTGAATAAATGCCAAGTCATCTGGCTTAGGGTCAACTATATTATTAATAGATTCATAATGATATATGGTGTCTTGGATCAGATCCGTTCTGACTTCTAATTGATGATGGAAATCAAGCATGTCATGTTCCAAGACAAATCTCTTCATTTTATCCAGCACCTTCTCAGATGCAATCATGAAAGGGTTCTTTAGCAAATTCCAAATACGGCATACTTTCAAGTTTTGTTCTTCATCTTCACCAATACTTACAGGGATAGGGATCATTCCACCGAGTATACAAGCCCAGAATGCGACTAAAAACCGTTTGTTTTCTTGAATCTGAAAAATAATCTCTTGTTTAGGTTTAATTCCGATGGCTTGTAGATAACCTAAATACCCTTGTGCCTCAGTAAATAATTGATGATAAGATATAAAAGTTTCACGTTTGTCCGCATCGATAAAACGAATACCGCGGTCCGTTATTTTACTTCTGTCGTGGATAACATCCACCAATGTTTGAAACTGATTAGTATACATATCTCTCCTCCAAGTGAATCATCTCTAACATGCTTATCTAATTATTTACACATATTTCAAGCAAAATTTTACCATAGAAATATATGTAAAATCAATCAATTTATTGTTACTATATGGTAAAAAATAGAGATTGATTCGTAAGTTATTGACATATTTAATACCAAACATCTGAAGTTTCAACAAGTTTAGATGCATTAAAAGACAAAAAGACTACCTTATAAAAAGGCAGTCTGTCGCTGTAATATAGATCTTGCAAAAGAAAAGTTCGGGTACTAGATTGCATCAATCAACGCTGTTCCATCCAATGGAATTTTCTTTGCTATAATAATGGAATGACATACCTGTAGAGCATCATTTATCTCTTCTTCACTGAGTTCGTATCCATTCTTGTGTATTTGTTCCTGTACCCGTTGTAAATGATGAAATAATGGCTCAACCATTTGGGCATATGATATCGAATCTTGGTTATAATTCCGTGAAGTGAGTGCGGTTACCATTAGTTCTGATAACAACTTTTTACGAATCGTTAACCGTTTATTTTTCCTTTCTTGTGTATTTGTAAGCATTAGTAAATCGGAAGGTTGACTTAGCGAGTAAGGTAGAATACTCTTCGTTATTTTACTCATAAGACTAACTAACACATGTTTAGAACCCAACTCTATAACTTCATTAACCCCATTTGCAACCAGATAGCGCATAGACTCTGACCATCTTACAGACATCGTCATCTGCATGTTTAAGTAATCCACGACAGATCGATCAGACTCATAGGGTGCTGCTGTAACATTGGAAATAATCGGGTATTTTGCATGGGCATATTGATATTGATCCAATTCAACTTTGAATTGTTCTGCTGCGGTTTGCATCATAGGTGAATGATAGGGACCACTTACATTGATATAAGAATGTTTTGTTCCCAGGGTTTCTGTCCTTTTAATAATTTCTTGTATAGAGTGCCGATGTCCCGAAATGACAAACTGCTGGTCAGCGTTCATACAAGCCACACAGGCAGGGCGTTCTTTTGTTGAAACTTCTTCGCATATGTTTTGAAGTGTATCTAATCGAATGTGTGAAATGGCCACCATGGTCCCTTGCTGATCCGGGTCTGCATTGTGCATAATGATCCCTCGTTGTCTCACAAGTTTAATAGCGTCACGAAAAGATAGAACACCAGCGCATACCAGAGCCGAATATTCTCCCAAACTATGCCCAGCCAAATAAGCGGGTTCCATCCCTATTTCTTGCATATAAACTTGATAAGCAATGACACTAACAGTCAAAAGTGCAGGCTGAGCGTTCATCGTCATTGTCAAATCATTCATACTACCTTCAAAACATAACTTTCTCAAATCGAAAGAAATGGCTTCACTGGCTTCTTCAAATAACTTCTTAGCCACATCGAAGTTATTCCAAAAGTCTCTACCCATCCCAACCATCTGGGAACCTTGTCCAGGAAACAACAGAGCTACATTACTCATCCAGCATCCTCCATGTATCAACTTTATATTTCATACACATCGACAACCAAAAACCAATAAATTCCTTGTTTGCAAAATTTATAATAAACTTTCATTGGGAGTTATGCAATAATAAAGTCAAAAGGAGGGTCTTCTATTCCTATGAACGAAAAAAATTCGTGATCATTTATGGGCTCCTTGTTGGCCTCTGTGTCGGGGCATTTAGTGTAGTTCTATACTGGATATTAACTGAAGCCTGAACATGGCAAATAGACATCTCCAATACGGAGATGCCTGTTTTGTTCTGATCTGATCATTCGATGCTTATTATTCCTCATTATCTTAAGTATCTGAATACACTAATTTCAAGTTCAACGACAATTTCTTCAGACAATTTTGTTACCATCTTTTTCGTGTGAATCGGATTACCTCATCCTTCAATCAATCCATACTTCACAAAACTATGATACAATCCATCTTCCTCGACTGTTCCAGTAATATCATCTGCAATGGCTTTCAGTCCAGGCTTTGCATTACCCATGGCAATTCCAATGTTACAGAATTCCAACATCTCGGCATCATTCATGCCATCACCGATGGCAAATGTATCTTCTTGGGACATGCCCAGATGCTTCAGCAGATCAGCGATCGCAATGGCTTTGTGAATGCCAGGGATCATCAGCTCACCACTTCCTTCACCAAAGATCGGCACGGTGCACTGAATGACTTCGAATTTTCCTTCAAACTCTTGCTTGATCCGCTCAAACGGGATGGCTGAGCTCTCCAAGAAACATACTTTGTTCACATCATCCTTATACAGGTCGGCCTCTCCATATGTTAATCCGGCAATAAACGGATGCGGTTTCAGCTCTTTCTTCTCTCTGGCTACAGGGTCATTCTCCACATCACCATAGATACGGCGTTCCAGGTGAGGTTGAAGATTGTTACTCGCATACAATGCCGAATTGGATTCAAGGTAGAAGTCAATGCCATTTTCATTAAAGAAATCGACCATATGTCGAACATCTTCCGCTGTTACCCTTTTGTGATATAACACGTCCTTGCCAAACTCCACATAACCCCCACCTGCACCAATCAGACCATCGAATCCGACATCCCAGATGGAATCATAAATTTCTGCTTTGGATCGGCCTGTACATAAATAGAGCAGATGTCCGTTCTCTCTAGCCTGTCTACAAGCCTTCTGTGCTGACAACGGAATGTTTCCATCATCGTCGACCAATGTGCCATCAATATCAATAAAAACAATTTTTCGCTTCGTTTCGTTCATCTGCTTATGCCCCCATCATGTATCTCGTATCCCTATACCATCCATCACAATGCAAATTTCACTATTTGTTGGAACTTGTTATAGCACAAGGTTTTAGGTTTGTCCGTTTCCAATGGTCACTTACATGCCAACTTGTCCATATGTACGGTTTGCCAGTCATCATCCTGCTCAGCAATAACCGTAAACCCTTGGCGTTTCCAGAAATCTACGGCTCCCGGCAAGAAGCGATGTGTATGCAAATACAGCGTCGTATAGTGCATATCCTTTACCACATTCTCCAGTTCGTTCATCAGCATCGAACCAATGCCAAACCTACGATACGCGGGATCTACATAACATTTTACTATTTCGGCAGCCGATCGAGCTGCATATCGACCTTCCACAGCTTCGATACGTCCATCATAAGGTAATATTCCAATAGAACCGACGATGCCCGCATCCTCCATCATTGCAACAAGAAAGATCGAACCATCGGAGTGCAGATAATGTTCTCTGAACTGCTCGAAGTCCACAGGCAATTTCGTGTGATCCATCATCGGAAACACTTCTCTGCGTACACGCATGGCAAAATCAATGGCATCATGAATCTGGTGTGCCTGAACTGGTGTGACTGTCGGTATACTCTGAAGTTGTGTCAATAAATCCACATTCCTTATCCTCTGTATTAGGAGTTGCTTCTTGGCCCTTCCTTAAATCTTGTTCATGCCAAGGTCGGCTCTCTTCATCTCATCTTACCGAATTTGTCCCCTCCTATCAATCTATCTACACTACTAACTAAATTAAAAAAGTGCCCACACAGTCTGATAGAGTTCGCATACGATAAGGCGTGTCACAATCCATGTTGGAGGGGGAAACGCTCATGTGGTTATGGTTAGGTGTTTTTGGTTTCATTTCGCTAGCAATAATCGGGTTCGTGTATCGTTATCTGAACCAACTTGCCGAGAGCAAGTTTCACCCTCACGCTCCCAAGCAGCTCTTAGTCAAATTCAAGGAAGGTACAACCGAGGATGAGATGCATACCCTTCACAAAAAAGGGAGATGTAAAGTCGCTGAGACATACGAAGATTTAGGATGGTACCGTGTGGAATCCCGCAAAAAAATGCACCGGATGCTGAAACGTTACAAAGATCATGAGCTTATTGAACATGCAGAGCCGAATTACCTCGTTGAAGCATCCTTCACTCCCAATGACCCTTTCTTTCCTTATCAGTATAACCTGTCCAAAATCAATGCACCCGCTGCATGGGACATTACTCAGAGTAACAGCTCTGTCAAAATCGCCATTATCGATACCGGTGTACAGTTGAACCATCCAGAATTGGCCTCGAAGCTCCTCCCCGGTTATGATTATGTTGATTATGATAACATCCCTGAGGACGGGAACGGCCACGGCACCCATGTAGCCGGGATCGCTGCCTCCGTAACCAACAATGGTTTGGGTATCGCCGGCGCTGCACCGCTCGCATCCATTGTTCCGCTCCGGGTGCTGGATAACAACGGGCAAGGAACGATAGGGAATGTCGGTAACGGGCTTGTCTTTGCTGCCAACAACGGTGTACAGGTTGTTAACCTGAGCCTTGGTGGGCCAATGGGAAATGCTTTCCTTCAAGCTGCCGTACAGTATGCTTGGGATCGAGGAGCTGTGATTATTGCCGCAGCCGGTAACGACAACACTTCTTTCCCAATCGTACCCGCATCGTATCCCAATGTGATTGCCGTCGCTTCAACCAATCCCTCCGATCTCAAATCCAATTTCTCCAACTACGGTTCCTGGGTCGATATGGCTGCACCGGGTGATACCATTCTATCCACATACCTGGGAGGTTCCTATGCCTACCTTAGCGGGACGTCCATGGCTGCCCCTCATGTGGCTGGAGTGGCTGCACTTCTCGCTGCACAAGGGAAAACAAATGCTCAGATTCGGGATGCGCTGTGTTTCGCTTCTGATCCAGTATCAGGCTCCGGGATCTACTGGACATATGGTCGACTGAATGCTTATCAGAGCTTGCAGGTGCCATAATACACCCACCTACTATCGCTCATGATTGTCACACAGGGCATATCCTTTCCATTTTTACACAAATTAAAAAACGAAGGGGCATCTGTAAGTAAGATGCTCCTTCGTTTGGTTAAAAAGTATTCGATGTTACACTTTTGCTGCCCAAAGCTCTATTTCAATTTTAATCTCTGGTAGACCTAACGCCGTAATATATCCAATCGTCATTGCAGGATAATCCGTACTAAATAATTGTCCCCACTCGGCGTATAAGAAATCCCAATCGATTTTCTCGGTTGCCCAGACGTTCACTTTGATAATATGTTCAGCATCTAAATGCTCAGATTCGAGCACTGTTTTAATATTATTAAATGTATTAGTGACTTGCTCATTCAGACTCTCTGGAAAGAGTCCATCACGATCTGCTCCAATTTGACCCGAAGTCACAAATAACTCTGCATTTCTCGGGATTCTTGTAATATGCGTGTACTGACCTACAGGAGCTGGCATATTTGCTGGATTTTTTCTAGTAATTTTGTCCATATTCATCTGGATTACCTCGTCATTCTTAAGATTTTTCTGCGATATTTTCTAGTTTTCTTCCGATTTTGGGCAGACTTCACCCTTTGAATAGATTCTAGAAAAAGACAGCAGTGGAGTATCCATATCCCGAAGATATAAACGCAAGTGATTTTTTCTTCATGAGTGGATGCTCCCCTTTCTTAAGTGACAAGATTCTCTTCATTTATTTATTATATCGGAAAGCCACATCATGGGTCAAATTCATCCCCTCATAAACAAAGAGCAATCCCGTAATAACGAGACTGCTCTTTGTCTATCCTAAAACGTCGGACAGCTTGTATCAGAAATATTGTGCGCCATTACTCGCAATGACATCTTGGTACCAGTGAAAACTCTTCTTTTTCACTCTGCGAAGTGTGCCCGTACCATCATTATTTCGGTCTACATAGATATAGCCATAACGTTTCTTCATCTCTCCAGTACCCGCACTGACCAGGTCAATCGGTCCCCAGCTTGTGTAACCTATGAGCTCTACACCGTCTTGAATCGCTTCAGCCATCTCGGCAAAATGACTATTCAAATATTCGATGCGATAGTCATCTTCTACGGAGTCATTGTCTAACAACACATCGGTTGCTCCAAGTCCATTTTCTACGATAAACAAAGGTTTGCCATAGCGGTCATGCAGTTGATTAAGCGTAATTCGAAGCCCCTTAGGATCAATGGTCCACCCCCACTCGGAAGCTTGCAGATAAGGGTTCTTCACCGAACCAAATACATTGCCTTCTGTCGAATCTTTCAAAATCTCAGGGTCTGTACTGGTGCACCGGCTTGCATAATAGCTAAAACCGATATAATCGACCGTGTTCTGCATCAAGATCTCTGAGTCTTCCGGTTGCATGTCAATCCGAATGTCATTTTCCCTGAAAAATCTTTTTGTATAACCCGGATATGCTCCCTTCGACTGCACGTCGATGAAGAAGAATGACTCGCGATCTTTCTCCATGGCTTTCCATACATCATCCGGATTAGAGCTGTACGGATACACCATTCCAGCGGCTAACATACATCCAATCTGTGCATCAGGAATGATCTCATGACAAGCCTTAACAGCAAGTGCACTCGCTACTAATTCATGATGTGCTGCCTGATACAGAATCTGATCTTTGTTTTCACCATCCTGAAGGACAATGCCCGCTCCAATATACGGAAGATGCAGCAACATGTTGATCTCGTTAAACGTCATCCAGTATTTCACTTTATTCTTGTATCGATTGAACAATGTCGTCGCATATTTCTCGAAGAAACCGATCATCTTGCGGTTCTTCCACCCGCCGTAAGTCTCGACCAGATGTACAGGTACATCGAAATGGCAGATCGTCACCACAGGTTCAATGTTGTATTTTAATAACTCATCAAAGACATCATCATAAAATTGCAAGCCTGCTTCGTTTGGCTCCGCTTCATCACCATTAGGGAAAATCCGTGCCCAGGCTATGGAAAGCCTGAGGCACTTAAATCCCATTTCTGCAAATAACGCAATATCTTCCTTATATCGATGATAGAAGTCAATGGCTTCATGTGAAGGATAGAATTCTCCTGTTTTGGGCTCATACGAATCCAGATTACCCAGAGCAATATTCCATCGATTGGCACCAATCGGAATCAGATCTACCGTTGTTAAACCTTTGTCACCTTCCAGATAAGCACCTTCCAATTGATTCGCTGCGGTTGCTCCTCCCCAGAGAAAATTTTCCGGGAAGGCTGTAAACTTTTCATTCATTGAGGAGTTCCTCCTTAACCATCCTTAGTTTGAATTAGCTTAATACCGTGATCAATTTATCTTTCTCATGAACGGAGGCATCTTTTGTTCCTACAACGTCCAGATAATTTGAAGTATTAGTAACAATGATCGGTGTAACCGTCTCATACCCTGCATCTTTAATCGCTTGCAGATCAAACTCAACAATCAGGTCACCTGCGTTAACACGGTCTCCATCTTTCACATGAGTTGTAAAATGTTCACCTTTCAGCTTGACCGTATCCTGTCCAATATGGATCAGCATCTCTACACCATCATCGCTGACAAGACCAATGGCGTGTTTGGTACGATATACGGTTTGAACAACACCGGTGATTGGAGATACCACTCTACCACTGGTTGGACGAATGGCAATCCCTTTACCCATGTGCTCACCTGCAAACGTTACGTCATTAATTTCGTTCAATGCAACGACTTCACCAGCCATTGGGCTTACAATTTCGTATCTGCTGTTCGGATTTGGATCAAGTACTGGTGCTGGAGCTGGTGTAGCTTCCACTTTGTCTTTGAATCCAACCACGTACGTCAGAATAAAACCAAGGATGAACGCGATACCACATGCAACCAGAGCCATATAGAAACCTGAATCAACACCTGTTGCTTTATTAATGAAGCTTGGGAAACCGAACACGCCCAGTCCACCAAAGATGTATAATTTCGAACCGGCCAATCCCAAGATACCGCCACCGATACCACCTGCAATACAGCTCATGATAAACGGTTTTTTCAGTGGAAGTGTCAGACCGTAGATGGCTGGCTCAGTCACACCGAAGATACCCGAGATGAATGCAGGAATACCTAATGATTTCAATTTCGTGTTTTTGGTTTTTAGTATAACCGCAAGTACAGCACCGATTTGGGCAAAGGAGGCAGCGAAAGACATAGCAATTACCGGATCAGCCCCAGAAGTACTCAAGTTAAGAAGCATGACTGGCACGAGTCCCCAGTGGAGCCCAAACAGTACAAACACTTGCCACAAACCACCGATAATCAAACCTGTAACAACTGGACTTAAATCGTAGATGCCTGTTGCTCCTGCACCAATCAACTGTCCTGCCCAAGTGGATACTGGACCAATGAGAATGAATGTTGCCGGAACGATAACGAGCAAAGTAAAGAATGGAACAAGGAACGTGCTAACGACTTTAGGAATAATATTTTTAAAGAATCTTTCAATTTTAACAGCGAAGAATGTAGCAATAATGATTGGAATGACCGATGTTGAATAACTCATCAGAATAACTGGAATACCCAGGAACGTAATGTGAATCGGTGATTCAATTAACGTACCTGCAAACAGGGTGTACAATGGATCTCCAGCAGTCAGGCCGGACAGCGTAGGATAAACTAATGAAGCACCTATCGCCATACCGAGGAATGGTGAACCGCCAAATTTCTTGATTGCCGTGTAACCAAGGAAGATCGGGAAGAAGTAGAACAGACAGTCACCCGTTGCATTCAACAGTTGGTACGTTCCAGAAGTGTCTGTAATCCATCCAAAGGATAAAAACATGGCTGTGAAACCTTTGATCATACCTGTGGCAGCCAGCAAACCGAGTAACGGTGTGAATACACCGGAGATCATGTCGATAAATCGGCTGAACAACCCTACTTTTTTGCCTGAGTTGTCCGTTTCCTCTTCAACTTGTCCTTCGCTTGGGAAATTCCCTGCTTTAACGACTGCTTTATATACATCCGGCACTTCGTTGCCTATAACGACCTGATATTGTCCACCACTTTGCATGACGGTAATAACACCTGGCAGATTTTTAAGTTCTTCCGTTTTGGCTACGCTTTCATTTTTCAGTTTAAACCGCAATCTTGTAACACAATGGAATACGCTGTTCACATTCTCGCGACCACCTACACCTGATAGAATGTCCTTAGCTAATTGATCGTAGTTGCTCATTGTAATTCTCCCTCTCTAAGTAGACTCCCCATGAATTTTTGAAACAAATAAAACCTGAACCACTGAACATACACAACATACCGGATCGTCCGGAAATCAGTCGTGTTATTCAGCAATTCAGGTTTTGCCCTTAACGGTTGCAACCCTGTAAGGCTGTACACATTGGTATTTAATTATTTGGATAACGAAAGTAAGTTACATTCCATACCCTCTGAACTGAGGATGGTCGGCATTGCCTGATTGAACAGTTACAATCCGATTGATGTATGCGCTTACTTCTTGAACTCATCATAGTACATCTGAACTACGTTTGCAACACTTATTTTTATTAAGTTCGCAAATACATTGGAGTGACCGAAAATGAAAAAAAGAGACCACTTCGAAAACATCAAAGTGGTCTCTATGAAGCTAATGTTCAGATTAATAAAATACCCACTAAAGCAGAATTAACCTATAACCGTAACCAATTTATCCTTTTCTTGCACTTCACGACTTGTTGTAGCAACCACGTCCAAATAATCAGCCGTATTCGTTACAATAATCGGTGTTACGGTCTCATAACCCGCCTCAATAATAGCCTGCAGATCGAATTCAACGATCAGATCGCCAACACTCACCCGATCCCCATCTTTCACATGGGCAGTGAAATGTTGACCTTTGAGCTGTACCGTATCCTGACCGATATGGATCAGAATCTCTACACCTTGATCATCTACCAGACCAATTGCATGTTTGGTACGGTATATCGTCTGTACCACACCATTAATCGGGGATACAACTCTTCCACTGGTTGGGCGAATAGCAATCCCTTTACCCATATGTTCACCAGCAAATGTAGCATCATTAATTTCTTGCAAAGGAACTACCTCACCCGTCATCGGGCTGGTAATTTCGTAGCGATTGTTGGGATTAGGCTCAAGTGCAGCCTTCTCTTCTTTTACTGGCTCTGGAGCCTGTTTGGCAGCCTCTGGATTAGCAGGATCTTTGAATCCTACAAAATAAACGAGAACAAAACCTAGTACAAAAGCAATGATAGTGGCAATCATGGCCATCCAGAATTCATAGTTGATCCCCTCTGTGGGACTAATCAGCGCTGGAACACCAAAGATTCCTGAAGCAAATACAAACATTTTGGAACCTGCGAAGCCAATAATACCACCAGCCGTTGCAGAAGCAATACAACTCATAATAAATGGTTTTTTCAATGGCAACGTAAGGCCATAAATAGCAGGCTCAGTTACACCAAAAATCCCGGACACAAAAGCAGGAACACCCAGTGATTTAAGTTTGGTATTTTTTGTTTTAAGCATAACCCCAAGAACGGCACCAATCTGAGCAAAAGAAGCAGCAAACATCATCGCCAGAATCGGATCTGCTTTCAGAGTGGACAGATTGAGCAACATGATTGGTACGATACCCCAGTGTAACCCGAAGATAACCAATACTTGCCACAATCCACCAACAACAATACCAGTCACCAACGGACTCAAGTCATAGATGCCCGATACCCCGGCACCAATCAGCTGACTTGCCCATGTCGCGATTGGACCAATCAAAAGGAATGTTACAGGTACAACAATCAGAATTGTAAAGAATGGCGTGAGGAATGTTCTCACAACAGAAGGAATGATTTTTTTGAAGAACGTTTCTACCTTTGCTCCAAAATAAGCAGCAATAATAATCGGAATGACGGATGAGGAATAACTCATCAAGATAACGGGAATACCCAGGAACGTGATATGAATCGGTGATTCAAACAATGTGCCTGCAAACAGCGTATAGAGCGGTTCCCCACCACTAAGACCTGATAAGGTCGGATATACTAGTGATGCTCCGATGGCCATCCCGAGGAATGGAGATCCACCGAATTTTTTCATAGCTGTGTAACCCAGGAAGATTGGGAAGAAGTAGAACAGACAGTCTCCTGCAGCATTCAACAATTGATATGTTCCTGAAGCCGGGTCCAGCCATTCGAGAGAAGTGAACATGGACAGGAAACCTTTGATCATCCCTGTTGCAGCTAGCAATCCGAGAATTGGTGTAAATACACCTGAGATCAAGTCGATAAACTGACCCAAGAGACTCTCTTTTTTACCGGAAGATTCTGAATCAGCAGTTGAGACCGGTTCATCCGCATTCATATTACCCACCTGTAACAAGGCTTTATACACATCAGACACTTCGTTACCCACAACGACCTGGTATTGCCCCCCGCTTTGCATTACCGTTATGACTCCGGGCAGATTTTTGAGCTCGTCTGTTTTGGCATTATTGTCATTTTTTAATTTGAAACGAAGTCTGGTCGCACAGTGCACCACGCTGTTAATGTTCTGTTTACCACCAACGCCAGACAGAATGTCCTTGGCTAATTGCTCGTGTTTCATGAAGTCTTTTTCTTCCTTTCTGGCTAGACACGGATTCGAAGCATATTGGAGAGAATAAAAAAACCTGAACATCTGAATGTATGGAACATCCGGTTAACGGTATGTTCTGTCATTCAAGCGTTCAGGTTTTGCCCTAGTGGTTGCAACCCTGCAAGCTGATCTATGGGATTATTCAGAAGTTGCATTCACAACTCTCTCAATATGGATCGTTAAGTACATCAATTCTTCGTCAGTTAGTTGATACGTGTAGTTGCTTTCAATGAATTTCTTGATTTTCTCCGAGCACTTGTGCGCTGCTGGATACTTTTTCTGAATCATCAGGAACAGTTCATCATCGTTGTTGCTCTTGTAATGTTTTCCCTTCACCAAACGTTGGGCGAAAAACTTCAAATGTGTCACAAAGCGATAAAATGTCAGCGAGTTCTCATCAAAATCAATCTTGAAATGATACTTGATGATTGTCAAGATCTCCTGCATGACCTGCGTCATACTCTTGATGTTGGGCATTTCCTCATTCAACGCTGCATTGACAAAGTGAAGTGCCATAAAACCGGCTTCGTCCTCGGGCAGGATTACACCAAACTGATCACAGATCATATTGAGCGCTTCCATTCCGACTTCGTATTCCTCTTTGTATAACTGCTTTGTCTCCCAGATCAACCCGTTGCGTATAGGCAGATTCTTGCGATACCGCTCAATGGCAAAGTGAATATGGTCTGTGAGATGTAAGTAAATGCTCTCATTCAGTTTCTTGCCAAGTTTTAATTTGGCATAAGCGATAATTTCCTCGGACACTTTCATGTATTCCAGAGGAATGCTTGAGATTAATGCCTTGAAGTTTTCCTGAATATCTTCATTCTGTAAAGTAAATATCTTATCGATATGCTGCTCGGAAACCATATCACCCGCCCGCTTCTGATAAGCAATCCCCCGGCCAATGATAATAACTTCCTGTTGTTCGTCATTCATCGCAACTACAGCATTATTGTTCAGCACCTTCTCGATTTTCACTTTATCACTCCAATATACAGAAAAAGACAAACCAATCCCTTTTCTCAAGGTATACGGCTTTGCCTGATTCAACAGTTACAACCCGATATGTTGTACGCGCTTCCCTCATAATATTACAAAATTCTACACAGTGCAACAAAAAGTTAATATCGAATTAGCATGACTCCCGATCTAGGTAAATATACTCACAGGAGTAAGTAAATCAAGATTTTTTTTACAAGGATTTACGGTTTATTGTTTTTTGCTGTCTTTCTCCAGTTCCGCTTCGATTCTTCGATTAATCATGTTCATTTCTTCTGAGCTCAATTGATCAACTTGCGTATATTCTTTATCCAACTCGTACTCTTTCGCCTCATTATTGTTCAGTAGCCCCAGATGATTCTTGATATCCCGGATATCTTCACGCATATGCATCGTCTGACGGTAATGATCTATCACAAGTGCGAAAACAATCCCCCCAGCCAAAATCGGACCAAATGGGATCAGATAACATAAAACAAGTCCTATGAGCAAAAATAAAACAAAGTACATGATGTAATGCCCCTCTCATATAAAGTATCTACTCTGCTAAGATAAAAGTTTCATAGATTACAAATTAAATCGTTCCTGAATTAACTTTGCCACCTCATCCGGGCTCTTATGTGTGTTATCAATCCTTATGTAGTGTTCATGCATGATTTCTCCCGGTTCCGAATTCAATCGATAATGCTTCATCGTATCTAGCAAATCTCGCTCAGACCACGCAATGTCACGCTTGGTTGGCTTATGTAACAGACGATGCGGACTTTTATTGCGCTCTAGTCTTTCCGATGCATCGGCCTCCAGTTCCACATAACAGACCTGACCCCCTTGAGATGTAAACAACTCACTGATCTTACGGATGTATTCACCATCTGACTCTGCGTCCAAAGCCCACACAAATGTAAAAATCAGACCCGGCAAATCACTCTTTGCCACTTCTTCAAAAATCTCCTGCCGGAACAGACTCACCAGTCTTTTGCCTTGTGGTGTGCCATAGCTGAAGAAAGGAGACACCAATTCAATGGTCATGTGGTTATGGAACAATTTTAGCTTTGTTATCTTCTCCAGTTCTTGCCCCACCGTCATCTTACCCACAGCCTGTGGGCCAAAAATAATCACTAATTTCATTTTCGATCACTCCTGACAAGGTGGTGTTCATTCCATTAATTCAATTTTATGGACATTAAACTCTATAATACCTTCATTAGGGCAAATAAAAAAGAGGTTTCAAGTGATTCCCTCAACGCGTGAGGACTTGAAATCTCTTATCTTAAAATGCATATATTTATTTTAACTTAACGTCCAATCAGTACCCATCCCCACTTCATCCGGCGCAATCCCATCGAGCAGATCCATGAGATCAGGAGCGCCACAACATAAGATAGAATGATGCCAACGCTGAAGTGCCGAGCCAGTTCATCTGTGAATTCACGTCTCCAGAAGAGCAGTACAAGTGGATGCATTAAAAATACTCCGAACGCGACTGTACCCAAGGAGTCCAGAATACGCGTAGCTTTTCGAACCTCGGTATGTTTTCCTGTGCCCATTCGTTCACTGAAGATCAACAGGAGCAAGCAGGCTGACAACGTAAACAGATTTCGGAACAGGAACAGCACAGTATAGGTTACCACCGGGTATGCAGCAAAAGCGGTTTTGATATAAGCATTACCATATATAAAAATGGCACCTCCGCTCAACAATGCAGCTATAAGCACATAACGGTGAGTATATAGTTTCTTCAATACCCACTCAAAGTTCAACCCAACCCATGCACCAAATCCAATCACGATCAGATAACTGGGTAACAAACTTCCTGTCCGTTCGAAGTGAAACTGCAAATGTAGTGCATAGAAGATCGCTTGGCCCGCAATAAAGAATAATGGCAAGTACCGATTAAACAAACGATGGCGTGTAAGGGACAGAAGCCACGGAAAAACAATATAAAATTGAAGAATAATCAAAAAAAAGTACAAGTGCGTATGAGCGGTTCCCATCACTAATTGTTTGGCAAATTGAACACCATGGGTCAAAGGTTCTTTACCCGCAAGCAATTGTTTAATAGCAAAGTAAATAAGGGACCACAACACATAAGGTACAAATACATTAAATAAACGCTTCTTATAAAAAGCGAACATCCAAACCTTCTCATTCACCTTGGAGCTGTAGTTGTAGAACAAGACCAGAGAGGACAGGAACAGAAACGCTGGAACGGCAAATTGCAAAAACGTGTTCCAGAAATAATACACATCATGATCTAATGTATGCTTGGGGTAATGCGCAACTGCTGTTGAAGTTGCATGAATAGCTACCACTGCCATGATGGCAAAAGCACGATAGAGATCCAGATACTCAATTCGCCGGGGCCGATTAACCGGTTGATTCATAAAGATAACCTCACTTGTGCCTGATATGGGATGATAGTTTCCGGCCGCAATCCAGATTCTATGCTTCATTTTAATCAGCACACGAGGGTAATACAATCATAATCCATATTATTTTCGTTATATTACATCATTATTCTGCATTATTCGACATTTTCTATCCAGAATCGTTCAACAACGTTGCCATTGGACTCCACATAGTCTTCATCCCGAGTGCCACCATTTCGAAGGATAACCCTTCTGGAAGGCTCATTAACCGCATCGCATACGACCAATACTTTGGTGATTCCAAGCTCTCTCGTTTTCTCCAAAGAAAGCCTAAGAATTTCGGAACCATAGCCATTGTGCCGCTCTCCTGGACGAATGCCATATCCAATATGCCCTCCACTGTTGAACAATTTGTCGTTAAGCTCATGCCTTATATTCACGGCACCCACGATTTGTTGACTCTCTGTGATCAACCAGTATGTACTGTCTTTGACCCAGCCTTCCGGGATGTCGATCCCTTGTTCATTGCCCTGCAAAAATTCCAACATCTCATCGAAGGCATAAGGATCTTTGGAAATGACCCAAGGTACCATCAATTCTCCACTTCTGACCCAGTCTTCATAAAATGCCAAATATGCTTCCTTATATGCTCGTGATGGTTTAATTAATCTAACTTGTCCTTTCCCCATGATCATTACACCCTCCCAACAGATATTGATATTGCCACGTTCTCTCTTCCAGGACACGACGTTCTTGATCTTCTATCAAACAGTCATAAAAGATAGCTTTCACTGTATACGTTGCGGCATGCACCGCATGGTCTTTCACATGGGCCGTTGCAGCTGCGTGCCCCGCCGCACGAGATGCAGCAGAGGCAGCGACATTATCAGCTTCCCGTGCAGCAGCATGAGCTGCAAACGCCGCTTTTCGAGCATCAACCATGGTAATCTCACCACGGATCCAACCGCGTCCTGCGGCAATGGCATTACGGGCTCGGCGATCCTCCAACTGGTGGGCCTCAAATACAGGCAAGACACGTGCCGCACACTCCGCAGCCCAACAGGCCAATGTATGGTGATTCTGTTGCTTAGCCAAATCCTCTATTTCGCGGCGCAAAGGCGCATCTTTGAATGCAGGTTTTGCCATGGTCATGCTCCTTTCATTGTTCAAATACTACAAATTCACTCTCAGACAAGTTCCAAAAAGGACCTGCGCGTGTGCAGATCCTCTTCAAGTGTACCTCTTCCCGCTTATTCTATCATTATACAGACTCTGTCAATGTAGCCTCCTGAACATCCTGATCCCCTTCTTAGCATCTGTGTCTTTGTAAGTGAATTGGTAACTCCCAGATCCAAGTGTGACTTCAACATCGTCTCCAATGTCTTGAATATCCTGAACTCCACTCATCTGATCCAACTGATCCAACGGTTTCCCTTGTTCCAGAACGATCTGTGCACCTGCTCCAGGAAGACGTACCGTACCTCTCGTGTTGGTGGGAATATGTACCCGAATCTCCATTTCACCCTCCGCCAGCCGGTGCCAGCTTGAAGCAACTTGACCATACATCGTCTCCAGACTCGCTTCCACCCAATCCAGTCCAGGTCCGGGTTGCGGCTCGATATGCACCATTCGGAATCCTGGCTGATGTTCATCGGACCGAATGCCAGCAACATAACGATACAACCATTCTCCAATCGCACCGTACGCATAATGGTTAAATGAGTTCATATCAGCACTCCAGAGACTTCCATCCTCTTTGATCCCATCCCAATGTTCCCAGACCGTCGTTGCGCCTTGAGTCACCTGATATAACCAGGACGGATAATCCTCTTGAAAAAGTAATGTATAAGCCAGGTCGTGAAGACCTGCATCACTCAATACCGGATTCAGATAAGGTGTGCCCACGAAACCTGTAGTAAGATGATTGCCCGCCTCTTTCACGAGTTTTGCCAATTGTTCGACAGCACGAGTTCGGGCAGTCGCTTCCAGCAGGTCAAATTGGAGCGCAAGAACATGTGCTGTTTGCGTAGGAACAGCAATTTTGCCGGCTGGAGTCACGAATTCATTTCGAAATGCATGAACAATGTTTGTATGCAACTGCTTGTAATATTCAGCATCATCTGTCTTTCCAAGTGCCTCAGCTGCCTTTTGAGTTAACGACACCGAATAGGCATAAAATGCAGTTGCCACATAATCCGTGTCCGTTGCACCGACATAACTATCGGGCTTGGAGTCCAGTCCCAGCCAATCGCCAAAATGGAATCCCGTGTTCCACAGATGCGGGTTGTCACCCTGCACGTGAATGTATTCAACCCACCGCTTCATACTCTCATATTGCTCGGCCAGTAATCTGGCATCCCCATACATCTCATAGATGGTCCATGGACAGATGACTGCAGCATCACCCCAAGCGGCGGAGGAATGACTGGTGTCTCCCCACCCTTCTGAGGTGGAACTTCTCAGATCTGGAACGAAGAATGGAATACCGCCATCTTCACCCTGATCGGCTTCCAGATCCCGCAGCCATTTGGTGAAGAAGGGAGCCGTATTCATCAGGTAGGAGGACGTGCGGACAAACATCTGTGCATCACCGGTCCACCCGAGCCGTTCATCCCTCTGTGGGCAGTCTGTCGGCACATCAAGGAAATTCCCCTTTTGCCCCCACAATATATTGTGATGCAGTTGGTTCACCAAGGGACTGGAGCACGAGAACTGACCTGTTTGCTCCATATTTGAGTGCAGCACTATGCCAGTGAAATTATCGAGATGAACGTGTTCAGAAAAGCCAACCAGCTTAACATAACGGAACCCTTGGAACGTAAAATGCGGCTCAAATGTTTCCACGCCATCCCCCTTGCAAGTGTAGCGAATACACTGCTTGGCGGCGCGAAGATTATCGGTGTAGAAGTTGCCTTGATGATCCAATATCTCAGCATGGTGCAGCTCAACCGTCTGACCCACCTCACCTTGAATGCTGAATCTCACCCATCCCACCATATTCTGCCCCATATCTATTACACGATCTCCCTGTGGGGTTGTTAACAAAGCGATTGGCTGTAGCTGTTCTACTTGGGTGACGGGTACGTTCTCCTGCGCAACGATGATATCTTTGGGATGCTCCAGTACGTTCACAGGTGCCCAATTCGTCTGAGATGAATCCGACCAATCAGACTCCATTCGTGCATCATACGTCTCTCCCATATAGATGTCCGACATACGAATGGCACTTGAAGCAGCCGTCCACTCCCCATTGGAGAGAATACATTCCTCTGATCCATCTGCATATTTCATATGCAGTTCCAGCAGCAATGCGGACGTTGAACCAAATATCTCCCGTTCTTTGTTCCAGCCAAGAAATCCTCGGTACCAGCCATCTCCCAGATTAACACCTAAAGTATTCTGTCCATCCTGAAGCAGGTGGGTAACATCATAAGTTTGATATTGTAATCGCTTACGATAAGAGGTCCAACCAGGTGTAAAATAATCTTCTCCTACTCTTGTGTTGTTCATATGCAACTCGTATAATCCAAGTGCTGTCACATATATGCGGGCAGACGTAATCGGTTGTTTCACATTAAACTGCTTGCGCATACGTGGGCATGATGTATCTCCAACATCTGATGGTTGAGCTGTGATCCATTCTGCTTGCCACTTGTTATGACTATCCATAAGTCCCATCTCGAAAAAGGCCGTTTCGGACCAACCGGAATTACTCCCTGCATCATCCCATGTCTGAATTCGGTAGTAGTATCGCGTTCGCGGAGAAGGCTGAAACTGGTTTAATTCCACATGTATGGATTGATCCGTGCTTATCTTGCCAGAATCCCATGCAATCTCATCAAAATCTTCTGACAGGGACAGCTGTATCTGGTATGCGGATTGCATACAATTCCGGCGATCGGATTGCAGCTGCCAGCTTAATCTTGGTGATTTCACATCAAGACCAATCGGATTCTTTTTATACTCACAGCGAAGGTGACTCACGTTGAACATTAGCAGATCGTCCTTTCCATCTTGGCTTCCCATTCGGGGTTACGATATAATTATATCGATCCTGTTGCCCTAAATACCCGGTAGTCAGGACTATTTCATCCGGTGATCCAGCCATCTGTGCGAGGAGGTTGCTTGTGAATTCATCTGTACAACTCATGAAAAGCGAATACTTTCTGCATAATCATCTGCAACTTTTTGTCAATCGTTGCTCTGAAGATTTTGTGCTCCCTTTTCACGCACATGATTTTATTGAGTATAGTTATGTTGCCGAAGGAAAGGGCTTTCATCATATCGGTGAAGATGTCATTCCGGTGACAAAGGGGATGCTGTTTGTCATTCCTGTCGGCGTTCCTCATGTCTTTCGTCCTGTCAGCACCAACGTAACCGAGCATCCGTTAATTCTATATAATTGTTTATTTAATGCTGAACTGATCAACACCCTGACATCCGTCATTCAGGAAAAAGAAATCATTCAACATCTGATGGATCTGGCACAAAATCAGGTTCCTTATATATCCGTTGTGGACCACAATGACCGGATTGAAGAACTAATGGTGAAGCTGTATCGAGAATCCTTTGTTCCAGGAATCGGTTCGTCTACCATGTTATACACCCTTGTAAGCCAATTGGTATTGATGACCTACAGACAACTTTATCAAAAGGAACATGATGAAGAGCATCATTCCACCGGTTTTGATTACATTCTTCATTATCTCAAACAACACGTAAGCACTCGTATTCGGATGTCTGATCTGGTGCGTGTATCGGGCTTTAGCGAAAAACAGATTGGCCGAATGTTTCTGCGACATACTGGTCAGACCTTTAGCAGCTACCTGCAACACCTCCGTATACAAAAAAGCTGCGAACTTCTAAAGAGTTCACAGTACAAAGTCAGTCTGATTGCAGAGCTGGTTGGATATCGGGATATGGATTCATTCTATGCTGCATTCAAAAAAATAACAGGCGAAACACCTCTAGCCTATCGCAAAAAATCCAGAGGACAGCACTCTGGACAATAAGGTTAACTTTCAGACACCAACAACCTGTAATACTTCATCTATGTATGCCTTGGCCTCTTTCCATGAAGACATTAACGGAAAGTTGTATCGCTCTCGCTCCTGTATATTCCATGGATGCGGGATACAGATGACCTTTTTGCCGTCCTCATGCGCTGGAATCAAATTATGTGCTCCATCATCAATAAGCAGATCGAAACCGAGCAAGTTTTTTCTTTTGCATGTAATAAACTGTTCTGCAGTTATAAAAGGCATATGCTGCTGAAGCCAGTTCCACTTCTCAACGACTGTTTTTGGTTCTGCTGCCGTCACGACAATGACATCATAAGCATCGTTCAGCTTTCGCATCTCATCTACAACATATTCGTCGTATAATTCCAATTCCTCGAACAGACCCGGCCGACCATAAAATACATCGTGCGTGCTCTCTGGATGACGCAAATGGGATGTATCCCAATGAATCATATCCTCATACCGCAACGGATGGGTCGGGAAGTTGAGGTTGTTGTGATATATAGCCCGCTTGACCAGATGACATATCGTGTCATCCATATCTACAGCAATAATAGGCTTCTTCATGGTTATCCCTCCCCCAATACGAACACAGTATACCATCCAGAATGTTATGTAGTCATCTTTTTTACCTTGAAATGCCAATAGCGTTGATGATTTCTACCTGATTATATTAAAAAGGCGCCCCGGCGCCGTAATACCAGCTACGCCCGGAGTGCCTTTATAGATTAATCTATTCCAAGTTCTCGCCATTCGAGGCAATGACTTTTTGGTACCAGCCAAAGCTCTTTTTCTTATAACGATTCAATGTGCCTTGTCCGTTGTCATCCTGATCCACGTAAATCACGCCATAACGCTTGGACATTTCCGAAGTGGATGCACTGATGATATCAATCGCTCCCCAGTTGGTATATCCCATCAGGTCCACACCATCGATAACGGCTTCTTTCATTTGTGTGATATGTTTTCTCAGATAATCAATCCGGTAATCATCGTTGATGGAACAGTCTGCTTCAACCGTATCTTTCGCGCCAAGGCCATTCTCCACCACAAACAGTGGCAATTGATAACGGTCATACAGCTCTTTCAGTGCAACGCGCAGACCGATCGGATCAAGCTGCCAGCCCCATTCCGTGCGCTCCAGATTCGGGTTCTTAATCGTACTGTACAGGTTACCTCCAGTTACTCCATATTCCTCTGGGTTCACTGCAGACACCAAGGATGTGTAATAACTGAACGAGATGAAATCAACCGTATGCTCACGCAGGATCTGCTCGTCCCCCGGTTCCATGGCAATGGTAATTTCGTTCTCTGCCCAGTACCGAGCCATGAACGTTGGATAACTACCACGAACTTGTACATCCGTATGCAGCAGGTTCAGCTGGTTATCGATCTGTGCTTGTAGCACATCCTCTGGCTTCGACGTCGCTGGGTAGTGAATCATGCGTGCAAGCATACATCCGATCTGGAAGTTCGGGTTAATCTGACGTGCTTTTTCTGTTACCAGGCTGCTGGCTACAAATTGATGATGAAGTGCCTGATAAGAAGCCTGCATCGTGTTCTCAACTCGGTCTTCAATAATACCGCCGCCTGTGAACGGTTCAATAATGGTTGTGTTAATCTCATTAAATGTCAACCAGTATTTGACCTTGTCCTTGTATCGGTTCATCACGGTTTCCGCATATCTTACAAAATGTCCAACCACTTCGCGACCAGCCCAGCCATTATATTTCAGGACAAGTGCCATAGGCATCTCATAATGCGAGAGGGTTACAAGTGGTTCGATATCGTATTTCCGGAGTTCATCGAACACTTCGTCATAGAAACGCAGTCCCTCTTCATTTGGCTCGGCATCATAACCATTCGGGAAAATACGCGGCCAGTTGATGGACAGACGGAATGTCTTGAAGCCCAGCTCTGCGAAGAGCGCAATATCCTCTTTGAAACGATGGTAAAAATCAATCCCGTAACGCTTCGGATAACCTTCTGCACTATGATGTGCCATTGCTTTCTCAACCGTTGCACTGGTAACATGCATCAGTTCTCTAAGGTTGGTGTAGTCCTTTTTCTCAAAATAAGGAACCATGTCCGCTGTCGACCATCCTTTGCCGCCAGCGTCGAATCCACCTTCAGCCTGGTTGGCGGCAATAGCGCCGCCCCATAGAAAACCTTCCGGAAACCCTTGTCGATTCATCATTCGAATCTCTCCTTCTTTTGTTGATATTGTTAGTCCTAAGAGGACAGTTTAGATCTCAGCTTTCAAGACGTCTTCACCCATCGTGATTTCGCCCAATTTCACAGGTAGTACCTGCTTGTAATCAGCCGTATTGGTAACAACCATAGCAGTTGTGATGTCGTATTCTTTTGCAATCTCGGCCAGTTCAAACGTGAGTAACTTGTCTCCAGCCTGTACACGTGCTCCAGTAGCAACATGTGCATCAAAATACTGTCCACGCAGCTTCACCGTGTTAATTCCAACATGAATCAACAATTCCATTCCGTTATCACTGCGGACAACGATCGCATGTTTTGTTTTGAACACATTCATGATGGTACCTGTCACTGGAGAAACCAATTCGCCCACCGTTGGAACAAATGCCACACCTTTACCCATCAATTCATCACCAAAAGTTGGATCGTTGACTTCTTTGAGCGGGATGGATTTACCTGTCATCGGTGCAACAGCTACTGCATCACTCGTTGGTGCTGGATCGCCCATGTCGTCCACATTTACAGTTGCAACGTCATTGGAAGTTACTTTCGCTGGTGCAGTAGAAGCACCCGGTGAGAATTGAGCCAACGCCTCTGCGTCTCCTTCTTCTTCCTTGATACCAAATATCGTAGACATGATTGCACCCACGATAAAGGCCAAAATCATACCCCCAAAGGAATACCAGAAGGTCTGTCCGATCAGGGAAGGAAGTCCTGGGAGACCACCGTTACCCGCAAGCACATACGCTTTCGCGCCAAAGGCAAGGGCGAATCCGCCACCCACTGCACTACCAATCATGGCTGCGGCAAATGGTTTTTTGTATTTCATGTTAACCCCGTACATAGCCGGCTCCGTTACACCCATCAGCGCTGTAAAGCTCGTGGACAATGCCACCGTTTTGAGTTTTTTATCTTTTGCCCGGAAGAATACGCCGAGTGTTGCACCAGCCTGACCCATATTGGAGATAAAGGTCAACGGCAAGAATTTATCAAAGCCCAATGTAGCGATATTACTCAGGATGATCGGCACAAGTGCATAGTGCATTCCTGTCATAATAATGAGCGCCATCGCGCCGCCAAGAACAATACCTGCAATCAATCCGCCTTCATTCAGCAGCCAGTTGATGCCGCCAGACAATCCGCTACCTACAAATGTACCCAATGGACCGATCGCAATCAGCGTTACCGGAACCATAACAAGTAAGGTAATCAGCGGCACAAGCAACAGCTTGAGTGCAGCAGGGATAACGCGGTCAACCCATTTCTCAACATAGGACATCAACCACACTGCAAGAAGAATCGGGATAACCGATGAAGCATAACTTACTGCTGTAACCGGGATTCCCAAAAATCCAACCGATTCACCGCTAGATAACAATGCTGTCATGTCTGGATACATGAGTGCCGTACCTAGTGCAATCGCGACAAACGGGTTACTGCCGAATTTACGAGCAGCGCTGACTGCAATCAGTAAAGGCAGGTAGTGGAACACGCCGTCACCAATGGCTGAAAGAATACGATACGTATCCGTTCCAGCAGACATCCAACCTACGGACACAAATAGTGCAAGTAATCCCTTGAGCATACCTGCCGCAGTAATCGCTGGAAGCATCGGGGCAAAGACACCTGCGATTGTTTCAAAAATTTTCAGCACGACATTTTGTTTTTTATCCGACTTTGGCTCTTTGTTTTCTGTACTTTGCTGGATTGCCGGATTTTCCTTCACCATGGCATCGAATACTTTTGCCACATCATTACCGATAATGACCTGGAATTGATCGCCGGAAATATTTGTTCCCATGACCTTATCCAGTTTCTTGAGTGAGCCGTTATCAACTTTCTCGTTGTCTTTCAGATCAAAGCGCAAACGTGTGACGCAGTGATAAACTGAGTTAATATTGTTTGTTCCCCCAACGGCTTTAATGATTTCCTGTGCCGTTTCCTGATGTTTCATGATGTTTTCCTCCTCATTTTTCCAATAAAAAATACCCGAACGAATCTAGCGCATATGGATGGCGCCATCTCATTCGGGTATTGCCTGATTGAACAGTAACAAGCCCATAGGATATCCAGTTGTGATTTGATTCTATTGCGTGGACTTTTCGTCCCGTTTGGTTTTCATCAAACGTTCCAGATGGAGCGTTAGATATAACTGCTCAGAGTGAGTCATGTCATACTGATAGTTCTTATGGATAAAAGTCTCGATCTTGCCAATACATTTGAATGTCTCCGGATAGTTTTTCCGAACCACTTCATATAAATACTCTTCAGCATCCTCATGTGAAGAATGGGTAATGACACGCTGACAGAAATATTTCAAATGGGTGATGAAGCGGAAATAGTTGACGCTATCTTCATCCAATTCGACGTTGAAGTGATATTTGATAATATTCATGATCTCCTGCAACAGCTGCATCAGATGGGTGACATCGTTCATGGAATCATTGACTTCCGCATTGATGAAATGCAAGGCAATATTACAGACTTCATCTTTGGGAAACTCAATATCCAGTCTTTCCTTCAGCAAGTTCAGTGCTTCTCTGGCCACATCATACTCCGCCTTATAGAAGTGCTGAACTTCCCAAGAAAGTGGATTACGAGTAATCATTCCTTTTTCCAAACGTTGAACAGCAAAGTGAATGTGATCCGACAGCGAGACATAGATCCCGTCACTGATGGTTTTGTTCAATTGCGTTCGTGCCAGTGTCACAATATCATCTGTTGCCTGCAGAATTTCAATCGGCACTTCAGCTACGATGGATTTGAATTTCTCATAGATCGATGCATCCTGAAGACGAAATACCTTCTCAATCCGCTCTTCATCAATCTCATCGCCTGCTTTGAACTTAAATCCGATACCCCGGCCGAGGATCAGTAGTTCCTGATTTTTGTCATCCACGGTACTGACAATATTGTTATTAAATATCTGTTTAATAATCATTATGGACCCACCTGGTTTTTTTTGAGGAATAAAAAAGGGCAAAACCAAAACAGAAATAATAAAATCATTTCCATCGTGGTTTTGCCCGCATTACCGGTAACAAGCCTCGGAACTAATTTATCATAACCTGAAAACGGTGTCAACCCAAAAATAGTACTGCTCTATTCCAGTTCATTCCCTTACATGAGTCATTTCCCTACGCTTCCACGTTTAAGGGGCATATGTTTTAATATTCACATTTTGATGCAGATTCAAACGGCGTCACCACCAATTTATCACTTGCTTCGACAAACTAAAGGCCCTTCTCTCGAAGGGCCTTTCATCATTGCTGGAACGTCACATTAATCTGTACAATCTCCGAACGACTACTAGTACGAATTGGAGGTCCCCAGAAGCCAAATCCTGAGGTTACGATGGAGTGCATAGAACCTTTTTGCAGGTAACCCCAATCATTCTCATAAATCGCTTGTGTGATGAACTGAGCCGGCGCAATCTGACCACGGTGGGTGTGACCGGATACCACTAGATCTACATTGTTTTGCTCCGCAATATCCAGATCATACGGCTGGTGATCCATCATAAGTACCGGTTGGCTCAAGTCCGTATCTTGCATTAATGCAGCTACTTCTGCCCGATCCTTCTCTGTCCGGTCTTTTCGACCAATGAGGGTGATCTTGTCATCCAGTACGATCTTGTCATCGTACAGAACCTGCATGTTGCTCTTCTCCAGCGCAGCAATCAGATCTTCAATGGGACCATCGAACTTGTCGTGATTCCCGAGAGAAGCATAAACCCCGTATGGAGCCTGAATATCGCTGATAATGTCGGCAATTCCGCTATTGAGGTACATGTCCAGATTGTCATCAATAATATCTCCAGGATATAGCACCAGATCCGGCTTCAGAGCATTAATTTCCTCGACCATGCGTTTGGCATGTGCCGGGCCAGACAAAAGTCCAAAGTGCATATCGGCAGCCATGACAATGTTGAGCTTGTCTACACCTTCTACTTTTTTATCAATCTGGATATTATATGTTCTCACTACCGGGCTGTAGGCGTTAAAAATCCCATAACCCATTGTGGACACTAACAGCACCAGCGTAACGACTCCCGCCCATTTCTGTGTGTGATGTCTAGGAATACGGGTTAATCTCAGCAACCACATCATAAGGTGAACGACGGGCAGGATCAGTAATAACAACGAAAAGATCGCCAGCCAGTAAGAACCGATGATACCGAGGAACGAGATGCTTCCAAATACCCGTGCCAGAATGAAGGAAACGGCAAGGAATACAAGCGCTATAATATACAACCATCGAAATCTGGCGGACACAACTGGTTTCATCCAACTCCAACCGCTCCAGCCTATGTAGAACACTAATAAACCGTATACGACCAAAAACAATATACCTGCTAATACAAACATGCCCGGTCTAACCTCCACGTCAATAAGTTGTATTCTGAATTTTCATCACGGACACAGGTCCGTCTGAACAAGTATAACGTAGTTGATGAGTCAGATCATCTGTTTGCCAAACCCAGATTCGTACATTTTATTACAATTTGATGATATTCAAATTCGAACCAAAACGAGAAAAAGCATTCCCGCAGCCGCCCTGAATAGTTAAATTCAAGGACAACTGCAGGAATGCTATATTTTCGGATTTAAAATTACTCGTTTGTGTCCATCCACTGGAAGTGGAATGAACCTTCTTTGTCCACACGTTTGAATGTGTGAGCACCGAAGTAGTCACGTTGTGCTTGCAGCAGGTTTGCTGGCAAACGCTCTGTACGGTAGCTGTCATAGTAAGACAGTGCGCTGGAGAATCCAGGTACTGGAATACCTTGTTTAACAGCAGCCGCTATAACTTCACGCCATGCGCCTTGATAAGATTCAACGATGTTTTGGAAGTAAGGATCCAAGAGCAGGTTTTTGAGTTCTGCATCTTTGTCATATGCTTCTTTAATGTTTTGCAAGAACTGCGAACGGATGATGCAGCCGCCACGGAAGATCATGGCAATGTTACCGTATTTCAGATCCCAGCCATATTCATCGGAAGCTGCACGCATTTGTGCAAATCCTTGTGCATAGGATACGATTTTACTTGCAAACAATGCTTTACGTACGTTCTCGATGAATGCTTTTTTGTCGCCAGAGAATGCTTCAGTTGCTGGTCCACTCAGGATTTTGCTAGCTGCTACACGCTCGTCCTTCATGGCAGAGAGGAAACGGGAGAATACGGATTCCGTAATCATGGACAATGGAACGCCGAGATCCAGCGCACTTTGGCTTGTCCATTTACCTGTTCCTTTTTGTCCAGCCGCGTCCAGAATAACGTCAACCATTGGTTTGCCTGTTTCCGGATCGTATTTGGAGAAGATATCTGCCGTGATTTCGATCAGGTAACTGTCCAGCTCCCCTTGATTCCACTCAGTGAAGATCTCATGCAACTCTTCAACGGAAACGTTCAATACGGATTTGAGCAAGTGATAAGCTTCACCAATCAATTGCATATCTCCGTACTCGATACCGTTATGCACCATTTTCACATAGTGTCCGGCCCCGTCTGGTCCGATATATGTGCTGCAAGCGTCATCGCCAACTTTAGCGGAGATCGCTGTCAGGATCGGTTCTACCAACTGATAAGCACTTTCCTGACCGCCTGGCATGATTGCCGGCCCTTTCAGTGCGCCTTCTTCCCCACCGGATACACCTGCTCCGATGAAGCGGAAACCTTTTTCTTCCAGTTCTTTACTGCGACGTTGTGTGTCAGGGAAGTACGCATTACCTCCATCGATAATAATGTCGCCTTGATCCAGATGAGGAAGCAGTTGCTCGATCGTTGCATCTGTTGCTTTACCTGCTTGCACCATGATCAGAATTTTACGCGGAGACTCCAGGGATTCCACGAATTCTTCAATAGTGAACGCACCTGTCAGGTTTTTACCTTCTGCTTCTTTCAGAAGATCGTTCGTTTTCTCCGGGGAACGGTTAAATACCGATACCGAGAAACCTTTGCTTTCAATATTCAAAGCCAGGTTTTTACCCATTACTGCCAATCCAATAACACCAATCTGTTGTTTACTCATTATGTCCTCCCAATACTCCATTATTTATATAGTAAGTTAAAACGAATGAATGATTATAGATTATTGTACTGTTTTTTTCCAGTCCGCTGCAAATTTGTCCATACCTTGATCTGTCAGTGGGTGTTTGGAGATTTGTTCAATGACGGAGAATGGAACAGTCGCGATATGTGCTCCCGCCATCGCTACACGTGTAACGTGATCCGGATGTCTTACGGAAGCCGCAATAATCTGTGCATCCAGGTTATGTGTACGGAACAATTCAGCAATTTTGGTAACCAATTGTACGCCATCCTCAGAGATATCATCAAGACGTCCCAGGAATGGAGATACATATGTCGCACCAGCACGAGCAGCCAGAAGCGCCTGGTTCACAGTGAAGATCAACGTTACGTTGGTTTTCACGCCTTTTTTGGTCAAGTAACGGCAAGCTTCAAGTCCTGCAAGTGTCATTGGCAATTTGATCGTAATGTTTTTGTCGCTGTTGTTAATTTTGATCAATTCGTTCGCTTGTGCAATCATATCTTCAGCAGTAAGGGCATCTGGTGTCACTTCCGCAGAAACGGACTCAACTTCAGGTACCAAACGCAAGATTTCTTCAATACGATCTTCGAATTTCACGCCTTCTTTGGCTACCAAAGATGGGTTTGTTGTTACACCAGACAATACGCCGATTTTATATGCTTTTTGGATATCTTCCACGTTAGCTGTATCGATAAAAAATTTCATGATTTAATTACCTCCAGATATATTTTTTATTATGGTTTAGAGATTCGCATTAACCGCCAAAGGTATGCTATTAGTAACTACAGACTCCTGATCCGCCGGCTCATCAAACCACCAGTGGTGACCTTCTTCTTCAAGCATAACATCTGATTCAGCTGGACCATAGCTACCTGCAGGATACAGGTGAAGTGGCAACAGATTTTCCTGGAATGCATCCAGAATAGGTTGCACCCAAGCCCATGACAATTCTACTTCATCCCAGTGGGCAAAGAATGTTGGATCACCCAGCAAAGCATCACGAATCAGATTCTCGTAAGCTTCCGCGAGGTCACCTTTGTCCGGAGAAAGATCGATATGAACCGGTTTGAATTCACCTTTATTCTCAGGATCACTTGCATTCAGTTGCAATGTCATGCTCTGATCAGGACTCATCTCAATGACGAGCAGGTTTGGCTTGGAACCCTTGTTTTTCAGCACATTTGTCTGTCCTGAAGGTTCTTTGAATTCAATCACGATACGTGTTGATTTCTCCTTCATTCTTTTACCCGTGCGAATGTAAAACGGAACACCACGCCAGAAGAAATCATCGATTTGCAATTTGGCAGCAATGAATGTGTCATTCATCGTATTCTCGGCTACACCCGGTTCAGCCGTATACGCATTTACCGGTTTACCTTGAATGTTGCCTTCTGCATACTGTCCACGGATGATGTTTGCGCCCACAGTTTGTTTTTGTAACGGCTGGATCGATTCCATAATGTGTTTTTTCTTCAATCCAACTTTTTCGGAAGTACTGTTGTATGGAAGCTGGATCGCCATCATCATGAGCAATTGCAACATATGATTCTGGAACATGTCTCGCACTGCACCAACATGATCATAATAGGATGCACGTTCTTCGACACCTACAGTCTCATTCGCCGTAATTTGCACATTGGAGATGTAACGGTTGTTCCATAACGCCTTCATGATTGGGTTACTCTGATGCAACGTCTCCAGACGCTGTACCATCGGTTTGCCCAAATAGTGGTCAATCCGATAAATCTCTTCCTCCGTGAACGATTCGCTTAATTTGCGATTAAGGTCTCTCGCAGACTGTAAATCGTGACCAAATGGCTTCTCAATAACGAGGCGTTTCCAGCCCTCTGTGGAACCCAGCCCACTTTCTTGAATGTTCTCGGCAATCGGTTCGAAAAATTCCGGACCAACCGAGAGATAAAACAAGCGGTTGGACGGAATGCCAAGCTCAGCTTCTCTTTGTTCAACTAATCCCAACAGCTTTATATAATCTTCCTTATGGCTTATATTCAATACACTGTAGCGGAAAGCTTTCACAAATGACTTCACAACTTCAGGATCAGCCTGGCGTCTGGAAAATTCATTTAATGATTTTTCCACTTGTGCCTGAAAGAATTCATCAGACCACTCTCTACGCCCCAGACCAATCAATGAGAAGGTTTCAGGAAGCTTCTGCTCAAGATATAAGTTATATAAGGCAGGATATATTTTTCTTTTGGCTAAATCGCCAGTAGCACCAAATAAAACAATGGTAGTTGGTTCCATCTCACCGTTCTCCTTCCAAGTAACTCTGGTTTCTTTGTTGTAGTTACACTATAATACGTTTTATAGCCATACAAGTAATTAATATATTTCACAGGAGCTATAGACCACATCTATGACCACAAATTACGAACTATATAAAGTCTTTTATTGGGCCGCCAAAACGGGAAGTTTGACACAGGCTGCGAAAGCATTGTATATCACTCAACCTAGCGTCAGTCATGCCATTAAGCAATTGGAAGAGAGCTTTGGTCTTACCTTGTTTTATCGAAATTCCAAGGGTGTAGCGTTGACACAGGAAGGTGCCAGTCTGTACTCCTATATTGAACAATCCCAGATTCTGATCTCACTTGCGGAAGAAAAAATGGCCGCACTGAAGAATCTCGACAATGGTGAACTCCGGATTGGTGGCAGTGACTCCCTGTTCAAGCATTACATGCTGGCGTATCTAGAGGAATTCCACACCTTGTACCCTAATATCAAGCTACATCTGAGTCATGGAACTACGCCGGAAGTCATCACCTTTTTGAAAGAAGGCAAGATTGATCTTGGTGTTGTTCGGATGCCCATTGTTGATCCACAACTAGAAGTCAGGGAAAGTATTCAGTTGAAGGACTGTTTTGTAGCCGGGGAACGTTATGCTCAGTTGAAGGGTAAAGTCATGACACTTGAGATGCTTCTGGAGCATCAACTGATCCTTTTCTCTCGGAACAGCCGGGTTCGGATGGCTATAACTGAGTTGTTTAACAGCTATAATTACACGTTGAAACCTGAGATTGAGGTTGGTAGCGTTGATCTGTTGATTGAGTTTGCGCGTCGAGGACTGGGGATTTCCTATGTCACACGTGAGTTCATCTCCAAAGAGCTGGAGGAAGGTTCTCTCTTCGAAATTCAGCTTGATGTCCCGCTACCCCCTTCCCATGTAGGGATTATGACCAAGCGCAATATGCCGATCTCTCTGGCTGCGAACCGGTTTATGGATCTCATTTTCAAATCCTGAGTGGTCACAATGTCAAAAAGTACAACAAAGAGCCCCACCATCCAGTCATGGATGATGAGGCTCTTAGGCTTGCATAATGTATGTGTTTATCTAACGATTAGGAGCTCACCAGATAAGACGCGTCCAATATAAGGGCAACCTTACCATTACCGAGGATCGTTGCTCCAGATAGATGGTTCATCGCTCCCAGATACGTACCAAGCGTCTTAATAACAACTTCCTGATTTCCTATAATCTCATCTACTGCGTAAGCTGCAATTTTATCAACAGATCGCACGATCACCAATGGAATGGTTTTGGATTTACGGTCCGTTCGTGGATAGTTGAGCCTGTCGCACAGTCGGTGAAAAGGTACAATTCGTCCATGATTCAGGATCGCTTGTTGCCCCTGAATCATCTGAATATCTTCAGGTGAAATTCGAACAATCTCAGCAACATTATACATCGGCAAGATCAGAACACGGCCCGATACTTTAACTAACAGACCTTTAATAATCGCCAGTGTGAGCGGTAGACGAATCGTAAACGTGGTACCCACACCAACCTCCGTATCAATATCAATGATACCGTTGAGTCGCCCGATCTGACTACGCACGATGTCCATTCCAACACCGCGTCCTGATACTTCACTGACAGAAGAAGCTGTGGAGAACCCAGGCTCAAATATGAGATGTACAGCTTCCTGTGTTGTTAGTCGTGCAGCCTGTTCCTCACTAATGATACCTTTGCCCAAGGCGGAAGCTTTGATCTTCTCACCATCTATACCTTTGCCATCATCTGAATAACGAATGACAACATGATTTTCTTCATGGAACGAAGTTAAGGTAATACGTCCTTTGGACGGCTTACCGTGCTCCGCCCGAACCTCTGCACTTTCAATGCCATGATCTGCACTGTTGCGGATGAGATGGATCAGCGGGTCACTCAATTCTTCAATAATCATCCGGTCAAGCTCAGTCTCTCCACCTTGAATAACTAGTTCCAGATCCTTACCCAGCTTCTGTGATAGGTCACGAACCAATCTCGGGAAGCGACTGAATAGTTGATCAATGGGTAACATACGTGTCTTCATTACACCTTCTTGAAGCTCTTTGATCACCCTGCCCATATGATCGGATACACCACTTATACTCTGGATGAGTGAGGAAGGTTCCTTACGTGCACCCGACCCACTAAGATCTGCAAGGGATGTTTGATCAATTAACAGCTCACCGACCAAATTCATCAAATGGTCCAGACGCTCAACATTCACACGAACCGTCCTGGATATTCTGCATCAAAATTACGGAGTAATTCTATTTCTTCAGGGGTTGTTGCAAGAGGACGATAGATGGTCAGGCGATCATTCACACTCTGACGGATCGAAGCGATGTTCTCCGTGATCCGAGTTTTTTCGGTTGCAACGGTTTCGAAGCTCAAATCACGCACGTTCACACGCATTCTTTGATAATCAATCTGAGCAGAGGATAATTCTTTGACAGAGATTAGATTGTTGTTATACATCTCTTGCATTCGTTCATTCGTACTTCTCAATGTTACTACAGAGTAGACGCCAAGCGCCGCAAGGATTATTGACACAATTAAAAACGCTGAGATAATCTTTGTTGCTGTTTTCAAATTCCCAAACCACTTCATGTAATCTCCTCCTAGGCATCGTAGTGTCCAGTTATGTATATAACGCTTGGTAAACCCTTCTCTTGGTCGCGCTCCAGACAACTTACGATCTATTTCGACATAAATATATTAAAACTGAATAGGAGATTTTTATTTCTATAAATTTGCACTATTATGAATTTTTATTTCAAATATAAAGAGTCTTCTTTTTAATATAATTTATACTTTTTACCTATTAAATTGATATTTATACTTACATATATACGTATATTCAACATTCTGCATTGACTTTCACATACATCTCCATACAAAATTTCATGTAATATGGTCTTCTTATATTTACATAAGAAGTTGTATAGTTCTTACGTCTAACAAATATCATTTTCCAGCGTAAAAATTATGTATTTCGCTGTACACACTCAACATTTCAAGACTTAAGTCTTATAAATACTTACACATATTGAGTCCATTTTCCCATGAAAAAAAACCAAACCCGAATCAACAAAGTTTGGTTTTAAAACGAAAAAATATACTTTTAATTAACATAAAACCCGTTTAAAATTAATTACTTATGTGTTATATAACTGCTCCAGTTCCATTAAGCGGTCCTTAATCCTGTGCGGAATAATACCAAACAGATTATCCCACGTCATGAACATCTCCGGTTTTAGTAGATATTCTTCGAACTCCATGGTAGGTACAAACGCTTTGGTCTGCAGATAACGCTCTACCTGAGCATCGATCTGTTCATTTGTTTCAAAATAATCTTGAAACAACTCATTCACAAGTAGCCCATCACATCCAGCTTCGGCACCTGCTGCACTATACAGGTTTGGCAGTAACTCAAATACAACCGGAAGTGGCGAGAAAGCATGTTTGCCAGGCTGCGAGTACAGACATACATGATGTCCAATCACATTGACCCGTTCCTTCAATAATCCGCGCAGCACCTTCCCATGAAAGCTGGCTTCACAGTCTACTACCTCTCCGTCATGACCCACATAAACCCATACATGCTCCATTTCATACAGATGTCCAATCTCATAATCCCACCAGATTGCATATTCAATTACATATTGTACTGCCTCGGCCGGAAACTTAATGTCCCTTCTGAACGATGGTGAAGGCCCAGATTGATATAACACAGAAATGCCAACAAAATCAGGATAAAAGGGTTCGGCTCTGTCAAACATCAAAATCGGTGCATAACTCATTGCAGTTTCAAGCGTATTCAGTTCTGATATGTTCATTCATGAGTCCTCCATTTTGTTGGATGTCATACTATATTAACAGAGAACGTAACACACTGAGCCAGGCTTTTAAATTATTTTCTAACATAATGTCAAATCCCCTCTGTGGACTTCATACAATTATTACAACAACACATCAAAAAACCTGCAACTGTTATTCCAGTTACAGGCTTTGTACTTTGATCATGAATAAGGAATCTTGAATTAAGACTCCTGTTTATTGGATGGTGACACGGACGTCTTGGAGGGTGAAGTCGATTGATCAGAAACCTGCGTATCACACCCTATTGGAGGGCCCAGAATCGCATCATTTTTAATAGAAGCAACTGCTCTCGCATATGCCTCCTCATCCAAACAGTACGCACGGTGAGCCACCTCCGGCAGTGTAGCTGCCAAGAAATCCGCTCCAAACACAATATCAGGCGTTGGTTGATCGAAGATTGTTAATAAATATACATCATCTGTCTCAGCGACAAACCAGTGAAACCAGCCTTTCGGAAATACCACAACCTGCCCTGGTTTCAGACGATATGTCAATCGTTCACGCGTAAACGGATTAAAGACTGATGCTGTAACTTCACCGGTGATGACCACAACCATCTCCGTGACATTGGTGTGCCAGTGCGGCTGCACAATGATTCCTTTGCTTAAGTACACATTGAAGAACCCATTCGCAATGGTCGGCAGCTGTTCTCCAAACAACTGGGTTACATAGTTGCGTGAATCCCTCTGATAATTGACAACCGCATTGGAATCGGCTGCCAGCGGAACATTCGGGGCTTGCAAAATCGGATTCATCATACGATCATTTCTCCTCCTTGGGCATACATCTCATTGTTGTACTGTATGCCGGAGAATAGAAAGATAATACCGTTGACACATGTTATATAGTGTTTTAATCCTGAACTTTAGGTTGCTTGGCATCATGTATAAACAAACTAGACTTGACCAGGGAATCTGCCTCCAGCTGCAATGCCTTGAGGTGATATGTGATCGATCTGGTTCATCTCATCATCCGTAAGCGAAACCTTCAGCGCTCCTAAGTTCTCATGAACTCTATCCAGGTTGCGAGTCCCCGGGATCGGAACGATATGTTCTCCCTTTCCAAGCAACCAGGCCAGAGCAAGTTGAGAGACTGTACATCCTTTTTGCTTAGCCATCTCTTGAATCAAGCCAACTACCTCCAGGTTTTTCTGAAAGTTCTCACCTTGGAAACGCGGATAATGACGACGATAATCATCTTCCGGCAGATCGTCTATTGAACGGATCTGACCTGTCAGGAAGCCCCGGCCCAATGGGCTGTATGGAACCAAGCCAATGTTCAATTCATGCAGGACAGGCATAATCTCATCCTCAAGCTCTCGACTCCATAATGAATATTCGGTCTGCAACGCTGTAATCGGATGAACAGCATGTGCACGCCGAATAATCTCTACTGGCGCTTCGGACAAACCAATATATCGAATCTTCCCCTGTTGAACCAGATCGGCAAGTGTGCCTACCGTCTCTTCAATGGGTGTATTCGGATCAGGACGATGTTGATAATACAGATCGATATAATCCATTCCCAGATTGTAGAGACTCGCATCTACTGATTTTTTGATGTAGGCTGGATCTCCCTTGGGGCCCTGCGTGTGTGTTATACCAAATTTGGTGGCAACGATTGCCTTGGATCTTCGACCTTGAAGCGCGCGCCCAAGCAGTTTTTCATTCCCTCCAAATTGCTGTTTTTCATACGCTCCGTACAGATCCGCCGTATCAAACATGGTAACTCCTGCATCTAGCGCTCCCTGAATGGTATGTACCGATTCGTCATTATCTGGCATCATCATCACACCCAGGCCGAGCGAAGATATTTGTAATTTATCATTTCCCAATGTTCTTGTTTTGAGCATGTGGCTCCCTCTTTTCATCTTGAAATAGAAACGTCAACTAGATACGTATGAACTTGAGTTCATTCTATTTCACTCCCGAGATCCCAACCACACTCTGTTTATGCTAGTAAAGAAATTACCAGTTTGATCAATTTTCTATATGGCAACAGGAACGTAAATACAACAATGAATGCCTGATTGACTGTTCAGATTGTTCATGGAAAAGATATCGTATGCATGCACAACGCCATCTGCCCGATCTGTCGTTTCAAGCAGGACACGATTGACTTGTTTGAACTCAACTTGGTGCAGGTTCCAGATCGTTCGGAAGTCCACACTTTCTTCACTTAATTGTTTCACGATTCTGCTAAATTCGGGGTCACTCGTATACTTGTCATAATAAGTACGGAATACCGCTACCGAGTGCCTCGCGAATTCCTCCCAGTTGTGCATACGCTCCCTGAGTGCTGTATCCAGAAATAAAATCCGCATCATTAAACGCTCATTCATATTCATCGACGAGAAGTTGAAAAGGTTCGTATCTGCAGCTTCATTCCAGGCAAGTACCTCAGAACGTTCATTGGTAATAAAGGAAGGATGAGTCAACTGGCCAATAATACTCTGCCACCCTTGCTCCAGTTGTGAATACGAAGCGAGGAATTCATGTTCCGTATTCGGGTCCCATAAGTCAAATAGATGACTTTTCTCTTCCGGCGTTAACCGGAGCGCGTTCGCTATGCTCTGCATCACTTCTCGTGAAGCTGCCAACTCCCTACCCTGTTCGAGCCACGTGTAATACGTTGCACTGACACCGGCCAATACCGCTACTTCTTCCCGCCGTAGACCGGGTGTTCTTCGCTGTCCATAAGATCCTGACAATCCAACCTGTTCCGGTTGAATGCGGCTTCTCCGTGATTTCAAAAACTCACCCAGTTTTTTGTTACGGCTCATACTTGTATCCATAGACATCGTTCCTTTTTATAAAAGTATCCAAGCCTATTCGGCTCTATCCCAAAATGGTAGTCTCTGAATGACTTTGATATAATTCATCTATTATTAGTTCTACAGAATACTTCGTTTACAAGTAGCTTAGCATCGAATGGTGCAGAACAAAAGGAACATCCATGATCCCCGAAGTTGGTGATGTGTACTGTGTGTACGGTCACGAAGCAGGAATGCGAAAATTTGCTGTTTATTACCTCTCCAGTCCGCATTGTCTTCAAGTTTTGATGACTATTTCATCAAGTGAACGGCAAGCCATTTGCGTTATGATTGTCTAATTAACTTTAAATGGCCCAATGGTCGACAAATGCAAATGGAACGAAGCAGAAAAAACGAAGCAGAAAACACGCTGCTTCGTTCCATTTGAACAATGGTATGACAAGTTCTCCTCTCCTTCATTGGATGTAAAACACTTCTTTTTTCAATAATTTTTCTGGCGTCTGCCCTATCACATCACTGTGAAAATAATCGCGTATAACGCCATCTTGAAGATAATTGGCGATCGACACCATAATCATCCCTTGATCCAGTGCCAGATAAGCTTTTGCAAGTTCTCCTGTTTCAACATTGACTGAGTCATAGAACCCATATTTGCCAAACATTTTGAAGTTCTTTAAAGCTTTAATGTTCTTTCGAACAGCTTCTGGGGCATAATCCAGAGCAAGGAATGTTGCGTGTGCTGTTACCGTTGCTCCATCTTTATAACCTGAGGTACCTAACGGCGTTGCTGCAAACTCACTGTATCCTGTGGGAGTTGCAGAAGGTGAAAACCCCCATGCTGCATACCCTTTCTCTTTGGCATATTTGATCTGCAATTCGACATGACGCTGGTTGTTCAATCCCAAAGCTTGAGTACCCAGGTCTTTTTCCTTTATGACCATACCTGGCATAAGGGCTTCAAACATACTGCCTCCCCAGCTTGGTATGAACTTTTTATCCTTGTATACATAACTTCCTTCAAACACATCCACTCCATCGTACTTAACGGATTTACCTTGAGGAATCTGAGCTTGCCAATCCCATTCTTGAGGTAATGTGCGATACATCTTCCACCAATGATCTTGGGGAACGTCACCTTTCCCAATAGCAATATAGCTGCCTACACGTGGTTCCGTATAAAACATCCCATAATGGTGGTCCGTCAGCGCGCCTTTAGCCACATCATAACCGCCGCGGAATTGGCCGAATTCAGGATCGTATAGCGGAGTATAATTCATATTTTCGACCAACTTGCTTGTTTCCCCATGAAGTTCTTCATAGGCTTGCCCAACAACAATTAAACCAGCGGATAACCAGCCATTATCGACTTGGGAAATAAATTGGCCCCAATCTTTCTTCACTGATCCGTCATCTGTGTTATACCAGTTATAAAATAGACCGTTCCACTTTTCTAACTTTTCGAGGGAATTTATAGTCGTTTGCAGACGATGTACAGCTTCTTTCTTTGAAATAATGCCCATTTGTTGGGCTGAAACGGTACTCATCATATACATTGCGATGTTTGTCGGCGAGGTACGTTTAGCTTCTTCTATCCCGTTTTCAGTGTGCCGTACTTCATCGTAAGTCAAACCAGTGTTCTGATCCGTATATTCCTCAAAAAACGTATAGGTCTTATATGCAATCGCTTTCAATTCTGCTCGAAATCCAATTAAATTGCTTGAGTCACCTGCTGAAGCCATAGGAGTTAAAGCTAGATTAGCTAACAGACAAAAAGTTAAAATAAAGCTGAATTGTTTTACCTTTTTCATGATTTTCTCCCTTCAAATGGATTCGAAACGATTCGTGTATATGTTATCATAAATTTCCCATTACCGTAAACAAGAAAAATCGAGCGCTTACAAATACTGAATATAATGTGGCTTAATTATAAATGTGAATTCGAAACGTTTCATTAAAGGGACCACATCAAAGCAGCACACGCGGAATTATATGACGTATTTAATCTTTTGAGGGATTTATTATAGATTCTAACTTGAAGAGATAAAAAGCCTGACTCCATAGGAATCAGGCTTAATCCTTTCTCATATCCATTCTGAACCGTTCTAAGTTGCTACAACTGTTGTTCCGCAATACTCGCAGTCCGTTGATTGCTTAGGAAGCACTTTTGCCTTCGCCCCACACCCCGGGCAACTCACTGAAACAGGCCTTTGTGGCTCTTCAACTTTTTGTTCGGCTTTCTCTTCAGCGTTTTCCTTATCCGAGAAATTGATCTCTGTATAGTTAATTGTATTATGACTACTGTAACTCACAGTGTTGCTATTGTAACTTGAATCAGTATGCGGATTCGCATCTTCGCGATCAAGATGACCTCCATAGTCTCCCCCATAAAACTTTCGTTCCGGACCACGCTTTTTCTTAACACGTTTTTTCCTAAGCAATTTAATGCCAAAAAACAAAAATAAAAACTCAACGATCATAATCTCAACTACAAGAACTATATTCAATTGATCTACGAGATTATCTTCCATAAGTAATCGTATGGGGATCGCAATGGCATAAAACATGAAAAAGAGCCCGAAAAACTTCCTCAATCTGATTCCTCCCAATTAAACTCCAGGCCTAGTCGTACACACTACAAGTATCCGTCCGCTAAAGCTGTTACAGTGTCTTTATGTCAGCTAAACAGTTTACGAGATCCTCATCGTTGTTCCGCAATACTCACATTCCGCATACAAAGTAGGATATACCTTTACCTTGGCTCCACACCCTGAACAATTCACGGCTACAGATTCTTGAGGTGTCTCGTCATATTTCTCTTGATGCTGATCTTCGTAATTTTGCTTATCAATAGAATCGTAGTGATGATATTGATCAGTCCTAGAATGAGATTTAGGTCGACCACACATTTTAATGCCCGTAACAAGTACGATAACCCCGGGGATAAAAAGAATTATTGTACTTATAATGGCCGTTTCTGTTCCTTCGGATATTAATATTAAAGATAACAAGATCGTCAGAGACGAAAGGATAATGAATATAATTCCAAAAAATCTCTTCACTGCGTTTCCTCCTGCAATTTATGATTTGCTTGTCATGATCTGTTGATTGCGCTCTTTCAAACGGAACTTTAATTGGGATAGTTGCGAAGCAAAACGTTCACTATTTACCAATTCCCCTGCTTCGTACTGATTTGCGAGCTCACTGTTCATCAATTCAATGTCCAGCAAGATCTGGCGGTCATTTTTCTCAAGTGAATCCGGAGTGATTGGGTCACTATACTTTACAAGTTCAATTAATGACTGAACGGTTTTGCGCTCCTCTTCCACAGTTAGGACGGGATGTTGCACCATGGTATGAAGCAATTGCTGTAAAGCTTTTTCGATTAATTGTAAGTTTGCGATTTTTGTATGTTCATCTGTTTCATGACGGCGCGCACTCTGAATATAGATCATAATGATTCCGCACAAAATAATTGTGATCGCAATCGTTACCGTGTGTAACAATACGAACCAACGAAGCGCATGATCTGCTGAACCTGTTAACAACGTGTAGATCATCACACAAATTAGATAAATAACCAATACTACACCTAAAGCTGTGTAACCTGGAACAAACCGTTTAAACCGATCCATATTTTGCATGATGAACCGTGCGTAGATCCAAATAGCCGTAATCGCTACATAAGAAGCAACGAGATTTATCCAAAACGAAAACGACAGAAGCGCATGATTAAACAGCGTAAAAGAAACGATTGACGATATTAACATGCATATTAAATAGACGACATCCAAAATCAAGAGATTGCTCCGTTTTACCATCACTGTGCCTGTCCTCCTTCTTGCAGATTGTTTCCGCAATCGAGACAGAACTTCTGGCCGGGTTTTACTTCATGTTGGCACCGACTACATTTCAAGCTTAAACTTGTGCCACAGTTGCCACAGAATTTTGTATGACCGGAATTCATATGGTTACAATTTGGGCATGGGCTAGGCATCGGTTGATGACATTGGATACATTCCAATGCGTTCTCCGCATTATCCGCCCCACATGATGGACATGCATGGTATTTGTCGCCACAGTTAGGACAGAATTTGGTTCCCTGTGGCAAGGCATGTCCACAATTGTTGCAATCTGTTGTTGCTACCGATTTTTCGGCTAATGAATTGCCACATTTGCTGCAAAAAGAGCTGTTCTCCTGATTCGGATGATGACACTGCTTACATATACTTACTGCAGGCGTTTCCTTCGTAGACATCACTTTAGACATCTGGGACATCTCGCCACTGAAAGAACCCCCTAGACCAACTCCCATCCCCATACCAAGCCCTGCGCCCATGATGTCTGACTGCATGCTTCCTTCATTCTTCGCTGCACCTTCAAGCGTATCAAACGAACGTTCTTGCTGATATGTGTACCCAATGATATCCATCTCAGCTTTGCGTGCCAACGCTTCTCTTAATCGAATGACTGAAGGGTCTTCTTCGGGGAGATTGACATTGTGAATATACAGGTTGATTAACTCAATACCAAATTCTTCAAAAGTAGAAGCTATCGTATCTGCAAAATGTCGTGATATCTCGGCGATATATGCATTGATCTCCAAAACACTTACTTTTCTATGTATTAGATATGATGACAACATGGAGTTAATATTCATGATAATCAACCCACGGAAGTAATTAATCATATTAGCTTGGTTAAACTCAGGCAGTGTTCCCACAAGCTTGACCAGAAATTTTCGTGAATCCGAAATTTTAATTCCCATTTGTCCAAATGTTCTTACGGGAACAATAATATTATACTTGGGATCCTGGATCTGAATCGGATTCGCCGTTCCCCATTTAACGTCCAATGCGCTTACTTGATTGACATACCATACTTCTGCTGCAAAAGGTGACTTTCCTCCGAACGGAAGGTTAACGAGTCGGTTCAAGATTGGGATATTCGCAGTACTCAGCGTATGCCTTCCGGGTCCAAACATATCAAGCGCTCTTCCATCCTTGAAAAGAATTGCTTGTTGAGATTGATTCACAATTAACTGAGTCCATGTTCCCAGTTCAGTCTCGGGATGTTTCCAAGCAAATACATCAGGTGAGCCATCATACTTAATTACGTCAATAATCGCCATGTTTAATTCCTCAATTCAGTATTAGATTACTATAATTTACTATAAAGTTCTTTTGCTAAAACACTGATTCTACATTATTTCCTATATTTAATTATCTTTCATCTACTTATTAGATGTTTAGGCATTGATATTTTACCATTTCTAACCTTAATACACACTAACATAGTTCATTTTTCATATGATATTTTTCCTATATTGACATGTTCATAATAGTAAAAACCTCTTCCACATGTTCATAGGAAAGAGGTAACTATATAACCACATGTTGTGAAAAATCAAGATATTAGCTTGAGGATCCACTCTCGATCATAATCAACGTCCCAATTTTGAAACCACTCGCAAAAGCCTCTTTTGAATGCATAGAGTGAACTTGATCTGTCATATCTAATAGTTTCTCCAACTGTTTAAAGTCATCCTCCGAAAGCTCTCTCTTGAATTTTTCGATATAAGCTGTAATCTCCTTATTAATAGATCGATACTCCGAATCTTTAGGAACAATATTCTCCTCTGGTCTCAGGTTACCGTAATATAATTCTTCTATTATATTTCCCACATCACAGCCCCCTTTCTCTTATACATGTCTTGTGCTCTTCTCATAACAATTATATAAGTTTGTCAGACAATGCTGGGGATTTATGCAATATTCGCATGTGATTCTTATAGCTTCATAGGATATTCATTTTGCATGCTTGCTTTGACTTAATAATGTAGCGCTTGTTGAGCCCTACCTCAGGACTATGCTAAGATAATGGACACCTATCTCTACAAAATCCTATAACAAATCAACCGCACAGAAAGGACAATATGAATCCTTCATCAATGTCATCCAAGTTACAACAGATCATTCCGCCGCTGGATCTGCGAAGCTGTCTGGTCAGCGTACGCGATGAGATCATGTTCGAACACTACCGCAACCAAGAGGCTGCGATCGATATTGCAAAAATCAATTCATGTACCAAGAGTGTGCTGTCCGCGCTCATCTGTATAGCGATGGATAAAGGCTTGTTGCCAGAGGCATCAACCCCAATCTCCACCTTTTTTCCACAGTTGACATCCGATCCTGATCCTCGTAAACCTTCGATCACACTGGAACAACTGCTCACCATGACAGCCGGATTCAACTGGGACGAGTTCGGCAGGCAGAATTCATTCCCTCGCATGACTCGCACCGATCATTGGGTGGATTTTGCATTGGAACAAAGCCTAAGCCATGTACCCGGTACATATATGGAGTATAACTCAGGAGTCTCACAGATCCTATCCGCCATCCTGATGCAAAATGCAGGTATGAATGTAGCCGAGTTCGCAGAACGTTATCTTTTTGACCCGCTCGGGATTAAGCATTATGAATGGGAAAGCGACCCTCAAGGTGTACATACTGGCGGATTCGGTCTTAAGATGTTACCCGTAGATCTGCTAAAATTCGGTCAGCTGTTTCTACAGCAAGGGATGTGGGAGGGGGAGTCTCTCATTTCAAGTGATCTCGTATTCCGTTCGACGCAGCCTTTCGTTACAGTCACTCCACCGAATCATGGCAGTTATGCTTGGCATTGGTGGGTGGATGTCTATCCGAACGAAAGGCCTGACTCCGAAAATATTGCTGCTGAAGACGACAAACCCAATCTCCATTATTATTACGCGCGAGGATTTGGTGGTCAGTATGTATATATTGTCCCAGAGCTCGAACTTGTTACCGTGTTAACCAATGACAAACGAAAGAAAGAGAAACCTCCGCTGGATGTTTTTCCTCGATTAATCGCCCCTGAGCTATGGAAAATGTTATAAACGCAGGCAGTCCTTCTATCCTGTTCGACCAATGAACCCCCAACCTTGTGGCCATAACCTGACCATTGGTTGAGGGTTTATTCGTCATGCCAAAGCTTCTTCGATGGCTATTGTTATTGGATATGGACCAGACTCTTGATTAGAGACCACAACCAGTTGTAGACCATAGTCCGGATACACGGAAGACATGAACGACACCCCTGGATCAAATCCCATGACATGAAGTTTGAAAATGTCTTCCTCCTTGCGGTCAATCCAAATACCGTGCCCATAATACTCTTCATCCTCTTGATGAGCGTGTGGAGTTAATAACTGCTGTGTCGTCTCTTCATTTAACAATTGGTGACCCAGCAAAGCATCCCAGAATCGAATCATATCCGGTGCCGTAACATAGGCTCCACCATCTGATCCACCGTTGACAGGAATGGAGAACATATTAGTGTTCCAAGAGCCATCTTCATGATCGATATACCCTAAAGCTGTGTTACGCGGAAGCTGATTTGTTAAGAAATAACCGGAGTCCTTCATGCCACACCTTTTGAAAATGTGCTCCTCCACATAATCTGTAAACGACAGTCCTGAATGTTGTTCCACGATAAGCCCCAGCACAATGAAACCCGCATTATTGTAATGAAAACGTTCACCCGGCGCAGACTTCATTGGCAGATGTTGAAACATGGGCAGAAAGTCACTTAATCGCCGCATCGCGTAGACGGGTCTGTCTTTCCATAATTCTGAAAAGTCTTCCATCACTTCTTCATCGAAATAATCCGGAATGCCTGACGTGTGTGTTAACAACTGGTGAATGGTGATCCCTTCGTTCCATAGTGGAAACTCCACATCCAACACATCGTTCAGCTTGGAATTAGCAGATAACTTACCCGCTTCAATTAGTTGGCATACACTCACTGCCGTGAAGATCTTACATCCTGATGCAATCCCAAAACGTGTGTCCACCTGATTGGCAAGCTCTTCACTGCGATTCGCATAACCACGTTTCATATTCAAAAGAGTTTTCCCGGCTTGCTGGAGTAATACAACACCCGAAAAATTCACGCGTTCCATGACTTCTTCTACTTTTGTTGTCAGCTCTACTGCATTCAACATTTTGTTGTTCACCTGCTTGTCTATGTATTTATTACTTTCTCATTCTTAATTCTTCGTCATATCCTGCATACCTGCCAAATTTTCATAAAAAGAAGGATTACTCCTTATAAAAGGAAATAACCCTTCTTCAGACAACGTAAGATTAAGTTTGACATAGCATGCTCAAATGCTGATCAATTACTTGTTCCACTCGTTGTACCGTAAGTCTATCTGGCTGCATTAGGATATGAATGGCGAGCCCATCCACAAGAGCATATAACTTCTCTATCTCCATCTCGGCATCCAGTTCAGGATGTGTCATCCCCTGCTTCTGCAACTCATGTATCACCCATTGAACCGATCGATACATCCCCTGATGCATCTGATCACTTAACTTTTTTAATTCGGGGTACACCAATAATTTGGCTGTAAACGAAAACCAAACCTCCATTTCCATCATTCTATCATCGTCCAACGGGAGAAATTGCAAGAGCAAATTCTTCATATCCTGCAGTACAGATCCACTCATCTGTAACGCCTCCACCCTTTTCTGTACCCGTTCTGCAAAAAGATTCATGCAAAAGGTGAACAATTCGGCCTGTGTGGCAAAATAATGACGCATGGAACCTACAGATAGTCCCGCTTCCTTCGCTATATTCCGAACTGTAGCATGCTCCAGTCCGTTCACTCGAATGACCCGGATGGCTGCATCAGCAACGATTTTCCTTTGAGCTTCATGATCTACGATTTTTGGCATGACAACATTATACATCAAACTTCTCTTTTTGTAATACACTGTGCTATAATCTTTTTAATACATTGTACTAAAACATAAAAACAGCTGTAGGAGAGGAATTCATAAGATCATGCATACAACAACCCCAGCCTCAAAAAGCAAGAAATTCAGGTTCTCCATCTTCATAATAAGGTTATTCTGCACAATGCTACTACTGATCGGTGCCGCATTCCTCTATGAGTGGTTTGCTTCGTCGCAGGCCAAAAAGGACTTTCTACCTCCAGGTACACTCGTTCAAGTCGGCGGTTACCAGCTACACATTCATAAACAAGGCAACGGTTCGCCGACCATACTTATGGAGGCTGGAAGTGGTGAGACCAGTTTGTCGTGGAGAGATATTCCTGCGGAACTGGCCCAACATGCAACGGTGGTCACGTATGATCGCGCAGGATATGCCTGGAGTGAATCTGCACCTACAGAACGTACAGGTGCAAATATCATCAAAGATTTACATGCTGCTCTGGAGAAGGAGAACATACGCGGCCCTTACGTTATGGTAGGTCATTCTCTTGGGGGTATGTATGCTAGACTCTTTGCACAGACCTATTCAAATGAGGTTCAGAGCCTTGTCCTCATTGATGCGCGACCTGAGGATGATGAACGGAACACAAAGGCTTTGTTGGAACAGGCTCAGTTTCAGGGAAACCCGCCTGCCTCCTTGTTATCTTTACTGAAGGTATCTGGCGCTTTCAGATTATTTCCAGACTTTATGCTTGATGGTCTGGTTGCCAAGCAAGATCGGGATACTTTTGTTAATGTGATTGCTACCCCTTCCTATTTTCACGCCAAAGAAGAAGAAGCCCTCCACGCCCATTCAACAGAAGATGCCATTCGTGGCAAACGTCTTGGATCAATCCCTGTACGTATCATTGCACGCGGACGTCCTCAAGACTATGCTAGTGCAGGGATTCCGGTTGACATTGGGCAGAAGCTCGAATCCATATGGCAATCGGGACAACGTAACATGTTGAATATATCGAAGGATAGTCAGCTCATTGAGGCGACCCGCAGTGGTCATATGATTATTCATGATGAACCTGAACTGGTTGTGAAAACAATCCTTGAGCTAATCTCTGATAAGTAGAGATATCTTTTTCAGAACATCCTGCGCTCGACCCAATGTTAAAGGGCTGTTCCGATAGCCATGTGTATGACTTGGAACAGCCCTTCAAGCAATGTACATTAAGATTAGATCTAATAAGTTCGGCTTTTTTAAAAAATATGTTAGCGTAAGGCATGCAGGTCCGACTCGGGACTTCCTGCCCTCTTCTTCATTTCACGGGGAGACCTCGTATTGATCAGATAATACAATGTGGCATAGATCGTAATGATAAACGTGCCAAAAAACAGGCAAAACGCTAGAGACGGGCGGCTTACACTCTCGTGCATCAGTTCAATCAGCGTCTCGCGATTCGTCAGTGCGTCCCAGCTATTCAGTCGATATACACGTCCAAGCAATACCCCGTAACTTCCCAAAGCACAGCCTGCCAGTACAAAGATCCAGGATGCCCAGCGCCCAATTCGGTGATAGATCACTTCCTGAAGCTGATACATCGACAGGAATCCAAGCAGAAGTCCAGTCCAGACAAACATTAATACAACACTCAAGTCGTACCAATACGTGTAGTCCACTCCGTTCCCACCATAATACCGGGAACTCCTCGCTGTCAGATGAACCAGATCCGTAACAATATAAGAGGAGTTCGGGAAAAATAACAACCACAGCAGACCACTTGCGACTGCAAGCCACGCGGCACCTTTCCATTTCACATCACTTAGAAGATAGGCTGCATAAGAGAACACAAAAGGAATCCAGCCCAAGAACAGATTCCAGATCAGGAAGCGGAAATAACGCTGATCCAGCCAATCTGCGGCTACATAGTACAACCCTAGCGTTACTATTGTGACCACACTAAGGAAAATAAATATGCGAATATAATTCAGTTTTCTCAATGATTCTGACCTCACTTGATAAAATTCAATTAGTTTCGAAAATAGCGGATGATTTCTTCCTTATTCTTTTCAACACGCAAATTCAATCCACGTTTATCATTTAATCCATACTGCTGTAATTCATGGCCTGGATCAAGCACCAACGGTTTAGTTGCCACATCGACCAGCAAGTCCATCGTCAATTGATAGGTCTCGCGTAACTTGTCCATCGACAGAGAGGATTCATACCGTTTGATCAGCTCAATCAGACGTTCAGCGTACACGAGACGAACCATACTGTCCGCACTCTTCAATTGTCTTGAAGCAAATGCAGTAATTGCCGTAACAATTGTCGGTTCTGCCCGATGTTTGGCAATTAAAGCAAGTTCATCCACCGCATCCCAATTCATGATGGACAGCTCGGAACTTAATTGTTGAATTCGCTCCCCTATCCATTGTTCCTCTAACTCTTGGGGTACGTCCCATCGCTTATAGTCTGCATACACGCCTTCTCGATGCATCTGTATAGCGCTCCCGTAATGTTTGACGAACAAATCCTTTGCTACACTCCAATTGGTCTCTTCCATCTTTCTTTAACCACCACCATACCTGTTCCTATTTGTGCTTACGCTTTTATCCATACACAATACATAAATTTACTACTCTCCAAGCATACTAGAATCATACCATTTACCAAAGGAGAATCAAATTTACAATGAATCCAAATTCCATGAACCCTCAGAATGTAGTTCAACCCACATTAAATGCTAATCCAAATGTCACCCCTAACATGAATCATGGCGGCCATGAGATGTTCGATGTGCATGAGATTCTGTCCTCCACCATTAACGTGCTGGATCAATACATGATCTTTCGTACATTTGTGCAGAGCCAGGAACTGATTGGCATTCTGGACCGGCAGTACAATTTCATCTTATCCCAGTACAATCTGACAGCAGAGTGCTTTGCATCCGGACAGAAGCCTCATCAAGAGACGGCAACCTATATGATCCCCAACATCGTACCACCAGTATATGGCCTTAAGCCCTCAGCACCGAAAAAGCCAAACCAGAGCTTGGCTGATGTAAAGGATGCCGGAATTAGTGGTCATATGCTGGGACTGATCAAATCACATGCCAGTCTGCTCGGCATGACCTGCAACGAGATCACAAATGGAACGGTTCGCCGAGTCGTCGCTTCGCAGATCCAGCATTTTATCGAGATGGCCTATGAAATTTTCATGTTCCAGAATAAAAACGCCTATTATCAAGTACCTCAACTCACTCCAAGTGATACACAACAAATGCTTCAGGCATATATTCCAGCAACCGGAGCACCTCAGATGCCTAATAGTAGTAATAAGCCACTTCATTAATTAGAAAATAAAGTTCGAATACTTAGAACAGTCTCTTTAACCCTTTCGGGTTTTAGGGGCTGTTCTTTAATGATTTGTACTCATTTTCCTACTGAAGACACTTGATTCGCTTCCCAGAAACTGGTTTAATCAAAGACAGAACTTACATATTCAACATACGGATCATACATATAAAATACAGTGAAATGCAGTTATACGAGAATTCAAATGGCTTTTTCTTCATTATGGGGAGGTATACAAATGAGATGGAAGCAACCTGCTAAACTGGGTTTACTGGCTATAGCTCTCGGCTGTACTGCCATTGGCGCAATAATCACACCTTCAACAACACTGGCTGCACCTGTTCCCGTTTCCAAAGCGGTGTATCATCAGTTCCAAACCTATCGAACAGAAGCAGTGAAGTCCACAGAAAGTTTGGTTAAAGCGCGTAAATACCTGATGAATCATATCGATAAAGTCGACCCTTGGCAGGCCACACTAATGACACTGCAATTGGAGAACATGCAGAACGTGAAACTGGCTGATATGGATCGACAAATGTATGCGGAACAGTTTCAACAGGCCATATCTCAAGCCCATGAACAACTAGGTTACGAACAGAAGCTTACATATAGTCGTCTGCTGAAAGAAATTAAAGATCCGACCGTGAAGAAACTTCTGCAGGAAGCTTCTGATCTCGGGTTCAAACTGGAAACCAGTGAAGGCTTGTATTACCCCATCATCAATTATGAGATATACCAAAAGTTCAAGCCTTTTGTTAAGGCTGATATTGCTGCATACATTAATATTATGGCTACAGAGTCCAACCAAATGACGACTTCAGATGGTGGCATTATCATCTCATGGAACGAATTAATCCAGCGTGCATTGGAGAAAGAAGCCTTTTTGAACAACTTCCCGAATTCCAATCGCACATCAGCAGTGAAGCAAGGGTTATTTGTGGATTACCTTTTTTACGGAAGTGACAACACGCCTGCATATGATTGGTACACGGATGAAGAAATTCGCACCATGGACCCTGAGGTGAAACAGGCTTACGAGAAAGCTTTGGCTTACCGGGAGCCCGATACGCAGAGTGTTCTTCTGGACACTATGGAAAAGATTTTACTGGTTCTCAATCAGAACAATGATGAGCTTACACCTGAAGTCAGAGCAATCATTGAACCTGTTCAACAACAATTTGCCCGTGAATGATCGGATGCTGAATCGCAAAATGTGAATGCCAAAAAAGCGGCAGTCCTCGAGACAGAGGTTGCCGCTTTTAAGTTTACATATCAAGTCCCTACGTTTGGATCAAAGAGTTGAAGTGTCTATTGATGTAAGTTTGTTTGGATTTACGACGAGATAAACGCCCTCAATCCTCTCTCTGAAAGCGTCCAACTCCAAACAGAGTACCTCGGACAACTGCCCTTCTTTCATCAATGCGAGTTGAAGCTCGCCATTGATCCACATGGGCACCCATTCTCTTTCACGCAATCGCGTAAGGACTCGCCGTGAGGTCAGGAGTGCAAGCACACCTTTGTGCACGTTCATTGTTCTCATAACCGTATGCACAACGCCACCTCCATCTGCTGTAAATACAGGCTGATCCGCCAGTAACTCAAGCATGGCAGAGACGTCATAACGAAGGAAAGCCGTTGTAAAACGGCTCAGCAGTTCACCCTTGGCTATCATATCCGCATCACTCTGCTCGATCAGTGGAAGTTTTTCAGGCAAGTTCCGTCTGGCGCGGCTAAAGATTTGACGGCAGTTGCTCTCCGTTTTGCCCAGCCAATCCGCTATTTCGGAATAATCATATCGGAACGCTTCACGAAGGACAAAAACAGCCCGTTCCATGGACGATAGACGCTCCAACATGACCAGATAGGCGTAGGAGATCAGCTCTTTTTTCTCCATCGTTTCCTCTGGCATGTTCGCCTCTTCACTGTCACCCATCGGCTCTGGCAGCCACTCACCAACATAACTTTCCCGCTGATTACGCGCGGAATTTAGCAGATTCAAGCTTCGGTTCACAACCAATCTGGCGATGTAGGACTTGGGATTTCGAATATCCTGAGCAGACGTGCTCTGAATCCCCGCAAAGCAATCTTGCACAATATCTTCAGCTTCTACCACACTGCCCAACATGCGGTAAGCTATTGTAAATGCATATTTTTTATAACGAATATACAACTCACCAACATCCAGAGAAGACACATCTGGCTCATTGGCGTGGAGATTGGAATTCATAAGAAGCCTCCTCTGGCATGGTGCGTTTATTTTAGTTAAAGCAACCCGGATACATCCCTGTTGTAATCGCAATCCGGTTCCAGTTGTTAATCGTATTAATGGCCAGGATCAGATCCACCAGTTCGGATTCACTGAAATGTTCACGGACCTTATCGTACAATGCAAGGGGTACACCGTGTTCCGAGATTCGGGTCACTGCTTCAGCCAGTTCCAGCATAACACGTTCTTGATCCGTGAAGAAAGGCACTTCACGCCACACACTCAGCAATAAAATATGATCCGCGTAATCTCCCAGTTTCATCAGATCTTTGGCATGCATATCGAGACAAAAGGCGCAGCCATTAATCTGGGACACGCGGATTTTCAACAGCTCATACATTACTTTATTTTCAAATTGCCCGGATATATATTGCTCCATCGCCATCATCGCTTTAAAAGCACCTGGACTCACTGCTCTGTAGTTCGTTCTTAAATTCATTTCTCATTCGCCTCCGTCATTTGGTTTACATACTGTAGACAAATGACAACCGGGATCTGTGACAATCTTTGCGAAAATTTCTTTATGCCCATGCATTCATATCGGCAAGGAGTGTTTTAATATGATAACTTCCAATGAAAACCATACCGTGACATCTGAATTGCCTAGGGGTTGCACGTTCACCGCTGAAGACTGGCATGTATTATCCCAATATTGGTACCCGGTAGCACAACCGACAAGCCCCTGGCTGCTCAATTACTCGATGTGAAGCTGGTTCTCTATCGCAGTAATGACCAGATTGTGGTAGCCAAGGATCTTTGTTTTCACCGCGGGACTCCACTTAGCAAAGGCTGGGTAGAAAATGGTGAGATTGTCTGCCCTTATCACGGTTTCCGTTATAATTGTGAAGGAAAATGTACCGCAGTACCCGCACACCCAAGCTCCAAGATCTCGCCCAAGCTCAAACTCATTGTGTACCCAGCAGTTGAACGTTATGGCTTGATCTGGACTACTTTGGCGGGAACAGAAGAACAGATCCCCTCCTTCCCTGGATGGGATGATCCGGATTATATCAATATTTTACCACCCCACTTTGACATCGCTGGTTCCTCTGGACGACAAATGGAGGGTTTCCTGGATGTATCCCATTTTGCCTATGTGCATACCGAAACGTTTGGTGACCGAAACAACACAGAAGTCCCCCAATATAAAGTGAAACGCGAAGGTAATGAGTTACTGGCCGAGTATTGGAGTACGGTAAGTAACTATGGCAAAGGGCAAGATCTTGTTGCACCTGAAGGTTTTCAATGGCTGCGCGAGTTTCGGGTGTTTCCACCCTTTGCGGCTTCTCTTACGGTACATTTCCCAGGTGAGGACAAGCTGAATATTCTGAATTGTGCTTCGCCGATCTCTGCCCGTTATACACGTCTATTCTGTCCAATCACACGCAACTTTGACAAAGATGCTCCGATTGAAGACACAATCAAGTTCAACTTGCAGGTATTTGAAGAAGACCGTGAGATGGTCGAGTCACAGAAACCGGAGGATCTGCCCCTTGATCTGCATGCCGAGGCCCATATTCCCGCAGACCGTACTTCGATTGCTTATCGTCAATTATTAACGGAGCTTGGCTTGGGACGAAATTACACATCGTAAATTATATAGGTGTTCTTCTTTAACCTCAGGTAAGTTATCGATGATGCATGTCAGCTCCTAAAAGTCTTGAAGTACCATCCTGCGGACTCTGGGGAAGGGTAGACCATTTTCTAAGGAACACAGGGAGTCTTATTAGGCTGTCATGTTCTCTTTTTAAATCGTAAGGAACCTCAGACACTTTATTTCCCAAAATCCCCCGTTAAAGACACTTCATACGGCTGTTTATTCTGATATAACATGTCTCAGATTCTTTAGATTTCTGAGAACGCCTCAAACCCTTAATTAAGACGCCTTCGATTCGTTAGCGCTTCATACTTCGCTCTAAACACGTTCAGGTATGCATCTGCTTTCAGCAGGTTTGAAGACAACTTTAATCAACAAAAGAAGCGTTCCTTTGCGGACGCTTCTTTTGCTATACCTAATTTAACTGAAATACTTATGTGTATTAGATAAACCTCGCCTCATGACCGTCATCTTTCCTCTTGATTATTCGTATTCATAGGAAGCTCTCTATAATACGGACAGCCAGGCTCATGAATAATACGTGGATCAACCCAAGTGCCCCAGTACGGAAGACGGTTTACGTAAGGTTGCATGTTTGGTTGGTTGTTCGGCTGTGAGTTGGGCTGCATGTTTGGTTGTAAATTGGGTTGTGTGTTTGGTTGTGTGTTTGGTTGCATGTTTGGCTGTACATTAGGCATTACGTAAAGCTGATGATTCACATTTGGAGCACTGTTAGAGACAGGAGCAGTTGAAGCCTGGCAATCTGCCGGCGGGCCAATAATCACTGTTTTTTGGATGGGGGCGAGCGCTTCTTGAACTTTTGTCTCGTCCAGACAGTACGTATGAGCCAGAACATTCGCAGGGGTAAGACGCAAGATGTCTGAGCCAAATATCGCTTCAGGCACAGGTGCATCGAAGATCGCCAGTAAGTGCGTATGATCTACAGTAGCCATTTCATAGTGCCACCAACCTTGTGGTACATTAGCCACCTGCCCTGGAGTAATCGGGAAATGAAGCAATACATTGGTGAACGGATTAATGAGGGACACGACGGCCGAACCGCTGATGCAGTATACCAGTTCAGTTGCATTCTGATGAATGTGTGGTTCAACCACATTGCCAGTGCTGAGGAAAATATCCAGTAAAGAAGCATTGCCCAATGTGTTCAACTGTTTGATGGAAAGTGCGTTAATATAGTTGTTCTCGTCCTTTTTGAATAACGGATTTTTGCTCAAATCGTAAGTAAATTCGGTGGTTGGTAAAGTAAAATCCATGTATGAGGTTGCCAAAATAAAACGCCTGCCCTTCGCTCTCGGTTTAGGTCATAACCTATATCCCAGCTTATGCCCAGCGCCCAGATTCGTGAGCCCATTTCCGCCAAGTTATCGTCGCATAACAAATATCCCTGACTCGGACATCCCGAGCAGGGCTCTATTTGTTACATGTTCTTTTTCATTTCCCAGACTTCTTCCCAATGGGTACCAAATGGGATATTCATTAAATCTACATACTCCAGCCAGTGCATTCTTGTGACAACATCCGGAGTTCCCTCAATCAGTGCATTTGTCACCAGTAAAGCACGCAGATTCTTCAGTTTTTCCAACTCCGGAGGGAGTTCACGTATACCAGAATATACTATCTCCAGATACTTCAGCTCACTTAATTCACCAATCTCAGGCGGGATACAATTTAATCCCAACTCAGTTTGAGGCTTGGGCCTCCAACCAGGTGCAGATTCAAAAGGACTGCCACAATAAATTCTTAACTCTTGAAGTTGCTTCAGTTTCCCGATCTCTGCCGGAATACGTTCCAGATCCAGCGTTGTAATGACCAATCTTTCCAATGAAGTAAGTTCAAACAGACCTGCAGGGAGGGAGTACAGATTCTGCTCAAAAATGGTCAACTCCTTCAGGTGCTTCAACTCCCGAATTCGTTCGGGAAGCTCACTTAAACCATGTAAGCTGATATCCAGCTTATCGGTCTGATGCCTGATCGCATCGTCCAGAAGATGGTCAATTTCCTTATGACGATCCAAATCAAAGAACACCCCCGGAATCCGCTCCATAAGTTCACTCGCTTCTTTGTATGTAATCCTCATGCCGTACATATGCTCATGGGCAACAGAGAAAAAATAATCATTTCCGTCTTCTGTCATAAAGCAAAGATCGTCCGGCAATGACGGGTAACACCAATCATGAAAACGGTTGGCTTCTTCTTTGAGCACTTGACCCGATTCCGGAGTACAGCGATATGTATAATAGATGCCTTCGGAATAATAGGCTCCGCTTTTCAGCATCATCTCTTCCATCGTAGTACGTTCCACAAGATAGGGCTCCAATCTCTCTAACACACGAACTACTTCCGGTATCTCGTTCTCTTCGTACCTTTTTCTGTCTACCAGCATGAAACGATCTGCCTTCTCTATCAATTCGTCAATCAACAGTTCATAGGCAGTTCCTCTTGGATCAGTGTGAAAAGCTACGGCCACCTTATATTTCCCCCTTCATATTTATATTCATAATTTCAATCTGCTGTATCATCTGAAACCACTGTGGCATAGGCTGATATCATCAATCCAGTCATTGGAGGCTTGTTACATGGCATACGGCCCTGGTTCATTATCATCCCCGCAACCTGCGGGTTATCCTTACCCTTATTATCCGCCACCCCCACCGTATCCTTACCCTTATCCCTATCCATACCCGCCCATCGTTCCTGTTCCACTACCATATCCGATCGGCGGCCCTTGGTGGCATGGTGGATATCCAGGTGGTGGTTACCCCGGTGGTGGCTATCCCGGTGGACACCCTGGTCATTTCCCAGGAAGTGGTTATCCAGGCGGACCTCACGGCGGTGGACCTGGCGGCCCGGGTGGTCTTGGTGGACACGGAGGACCTCCAGGCGGAGGATTTCACGGACATCGTTTCTTTCAGTGGTAATCATTAGACTTATTCAAAGTATTTGTTCAGATAAAGGAGCTGCTTCGGCAGCTTCTTTATTATTGAAGGAATTTTCTAATCGTGCAGGACTTTTAATACGTGATCTCATCCATCATCTTCAGATTACGGTTCGACATGCTGAGGAGATCCGTGAAGGTAGGTGTAAGGTAATAGACAAAGTCCGGATCGTGAACGTACATAATAATCTGTCCATACGTCCCTTCCTCCGTTGGATCGAAATCGAGCATCAGATACAGTGAACCTCCGGCGATCGTTGCAAAAGGAATCCATTGTTTATGGAACAGGTATGGCTTGATCTCCGGGTCCAACTGGCTGATCTCGTCCTCAGAATAGTACTCTTCGAGCTTCTCATCCACTTCACAGAAGTATTGTTTGGTCTCTCGAATCTCTTCCAATGACATCAGATAAAAGGGTGTACAACGCCCACCCTCGGCATCACCTGGGTACAGCATATGCAGCCCGTAACCACTGCCATCTTTCCTTTGGTAAAAGGTGCGAAAATCGCCAGGTAGCCTGACGCCATACTCCTTTTCGAATAGATCCAGACTTTCCTCGGATGCACCTTCCCGATGTTGATATTCTTCAAACAATTGCCGAATCTCTTGATCCTGTATTCTCTCATCTAACAAGTGATTCAGCTCATCCATTAACACGTTTAATGATACATTCGGCTCCAATCTCACCACACCTCCCCTATCTCAGTTCTTCTCTTCTTGTAGATACTGATGATATCCCCAAAACGCTTCTTCCTCTCCGCCGCCTTCAATCAGAATCATGACTGCGTAAGATAACAAATTAAGCCATTGTTCCATCAATGCCACCTGTTCGTCCGAAATGAGGTTGTTGCTGCGAAGCATACCCTCAGGTTCAACGGCCCAGGCACGGGCCATGTGAGTAATTCCCCATAGACATGCCATGACTTCCCCATCCAGTGTAGACCGCGCAAGTTCTGGTGCCAGAACCAGTAATATCTCCATCAACTCATGAAAATTCCCCTCAATCAAATGTCCACGGAAAGGCCGCAGACTGCCAATAAAACCGTTCTCCATCTTGGGATGACTCAGATCATCATAGGAAAAGGAGTGACATTTTAATAACGTTACAGCCTCTTCACGTTCCATTCGTTCACCCCTTTACAGGTTGTCATGCTGCCTCTCACCAGCGCAGAGGTTCTTCTCCACGCCACAACACATTCCGCTCCAATTCACAAAGAGCGCCTGTACCGATCCCGTACTCGTCCATTTCTTTGGAATAAAGATCAAGCACATGCAGCATGCCACCATATGTGCCAACTGCCAGCTTGGACTGCCCTGGCGATACGGCGAGAGAATAGATGGTACTTCCCACAAAATGACGCCATACTTCCTTACCCTCGCCATTTACACAATATAGATAACCATATGCATCCCCAAGCACCATGCCTGCCTCTATTTCCACCGCTGCATACACTCGTGCATTCTCATCCATCACTGGCCAATCTTCCTTCGTTTCATTGCCTGCAATTGATTCCAGCCGGACCTGTATCGTGACCCCATTATAGAAATGACATGCGTTAAACCAGACGGTCTGGTTATCACTGGTGAATGCTGCATAATGAGGGTAGCTCGATTCTGGATAGAGAGAGTATGTCTTGTTCAGCTGGCGGTCCATCACCATATGATTGCTCCCTTGGCTGCCATAGGCAATCCACCGACCATCCCGAGATACCGCTGCATGTCCCATGTCTAACTGTGTATCCTCTAGCTCATATTCTTCGATCTCTGCCAGATCTGGATGAAGCAAGGTCACTTGATCTTGCGCTACCAGATATATCCCGTATCGTGAATGTATGAGTAGTGCTCTGCCTTCATCCATAGGTATAAGTCCTTCAAGTGTCCGTTCGGGATGCTCACAGTCCGCAAGTGATTCAATCCGAGGTAATGCCGACTGTATCCGGGCTTGAATATCTTCCCATCGATATGTCGCTATCTCCTGTCCTTCCAACTTGCGATCTGGCTGACGAATGATACGAATCCCATCCGGTCCTGCAAGCGCAAAGTCCAATCCGTCTGATGAGCAACCTGCAAAAGTATATGGAGTGATCAACTGCCATCCGTGCTGATCCATCGTATATATCTGACTATTCTCCGTGAAAACTCCCGTATTACATACAATCGTTTCCTCGTTCAGATAACCTACAACTTTGACCGCTTGCATGGAAGCCTGAAACGCCTCGTTCAAAGGCCACGTCGCTGCTGGCAGCTCACGTCGGAGCATCTCCAAGTCACCGTGGAGATTGGCCTGTCTCACCATCTGGAATACTTCAGTACTCATTCCGCTTCTGGAGTCTCCCTCCAGCTCGGATTCATCCGGTTGCTCTCCACGCATACTTCTCCGGACAAATGCATTGACATCCCTTGCATAACGCTTACCTTCATTGCGCCATTGTTCCGCGATGTCTTTCTTTAACCAACTCATCTGTTCCCCTCCACTATGCCTCTATTTATATGCCATGCAATGATGTGCTTGCAAGAACAAACTGATTTCGTTATCCATCGCCTCCTCCGCACCATTCTTTTCTTCATAGAACAGGGCAACTTCTCGCCCAGTGGCGTAGTTAAATCGTAGATATCCTCCCATCGATACCATAAACAGCTTGCACATGTACTCATTCTCCAACACAGTATCCCACTTAAATTCTGTTTTGCATGTATCGGCGAGTTCCTTCATGGAGCTTCCCTGTTCCGTCCCTGAAAAATGGTAAAACGTATGTTTCCGAAGCTCATTCCACGGTTCAAAGTATAATGGCGTTATCGGTTTATCCTGATGGTAATACCCACAATAGATCCGGTCCAGCGTTTCACCAAATTCAGTCTCCGAGCATGTCCATAAGGTGATATTCTCATCATGACGCGGTAGCCACAACAGCCCCTCAACTTCCGGATGAACAGCAAGGAAATCTCCATCTACAGAACTGCCGATGGAGATGCACTGCTCAAGTTGATGCTGACTTATAGGCGAATCATCCGTATGTATCCAAAAATCATATTCCACAAAAGGCTTCAACACTTCTGGGTCTGGCCTCTGCACATTCATCCATCCCGTATAAGTACCTTCCCCATATTGTTCAATCCAGGTGCGGTATGATAAAGGTAGCGAGATGCCGTGCTGTTGTTCAAAGTGATCCAGTTCCTCTGTTGGAACCGGCTTAAGTACACGGGTTACAATATACATTTTTCGACATCTCCCATCTCAGTTTGGTTCATTCGTTTTCAGGATCTAAGCCAGTTCTTCCTGTACAATTTCAGTCCATACCCCTTTACGATTCAGAATGCGAATGGCAAAGGCATCATATCCATCACGCTTGACCTGATCAAAATGCATGCGCTCTCCCGTAATCAGTTCATATGCACCATTTTCATCTACATCTTCGCCAAACTCTTCATCCCAAGGCACATTGTAGTAGGCCGTCAACTCTACCTCAAAGATGTCCTCTCCTTCAACATCCAGGTAAGGACGAAGGGGTCTGTCATGTAGTGCTTTTTCCGAATAGGTCTCACATAACATGGCATCATATCCGTGCTTGGCGGTATCAATGAGCAGATAACGTTCACCCGTGACCGTATGCTCCGCATATACAAGAAGCGGTGTCGAATCATGCCAGGTAATCAGATCATCTTCGGTTAAGTCACCATAATAAAAAATATGGAATTTATCATGACCATCACTCATTTGAAGTTTGCCTGTCCACTCCACTTCATCGGACTTTATGTTTACTTTCTTCCTAATTAATCCTTCCAGATAAGCAGGTCCGTGTTGTACACCATACTCATTCATCATCTCGCCTCCGATTTGTTCATTCGAATGGTAACCACTTTGTGTTCCTCATCCACCGTCAGTTTCACATCAATGTTTAACTTGTCGCGAAATAACGCCGTAATATTGATATAGGGATCGCGCACGGCTTCACCGCCACCACCATTCGTAGAACGGCTCATTCCCTGATGAATAATGGATTCTACCAGCTGTTTATCTCCCTTGCCGATGTTATTGTAGGTGTAGATCACCTGCCCATCCTGATCATACAGATTCAAAACCGTTGTGAAGTCATTGGCGTTCTCATACTGTCTCTCGGTCTGTACATAGTTGTGATCAGTGCGTTGATAGTTTATAGTACCAGCCAGATACGGATTGTCCCCACCGGGCTTCACTTCATACTCCCGATAGGCCAGATTAAACAGGTATTGGATATGATTCATATCAATTCGGTAATAAAACTGACGGTTATCTCCCCCTTTGTCCATCGCTGCAAAACTGTTAATCAGCGGCCAGGCTTCATAGGACTTCCCATTAACCTCAACGGCGAGAGCATAGTCAGATAATACTGTCTCTTTTTGAAATACACCAAATGTCTGTAAAATAAAATAAGCCGGAATCATCAATACACCCAGAATGATTGCAAAAATAGTCAATTTTACGCGTAGTTTCATATCTTCTCTCCTTGCGGCCTTAACGCTTCATCTTCAATTTCATTCTCATCCAGTCTTGTGCTGAAGCTTTGACAGTGTACGCACAACCACATCCCTGTTCTTCGCATCTTTGATATAAGCCGGAATACTATGTGAAGCCGTTCTTATAGGCATACTTCCGTATTTCACACGCAGATCTGCGGAGACATAAGCGATGAGATAATTCAGATGTTCCCGATTCACAGCCCATATTATTTTTCCTCTGAAATCATCCAGGAAGTATAATTCCAACCCGAATACAGGGTCTTTCCCTGCACGAACCTCCGAAAAAAACCTTTGGTATGTCAGCTTGGCATGTAATTCTACCTGATTAACAGAACCACAATGCGGACATTCCAGATGCGTCGATCGGTGAGACGTCTTCTTCTCGTCCGTGACTTCCACGTTAAACCAACGTTCACATACAGCACAATTACCCTTGGCGTTATATTGATACACTGATTCTTCTAAAGCTTGAACGTAACATTCGAAACACTTCCATCCCAGTTGATCATTCTGTTGTTCAATCGAAGCGTGCCCACCGCATTTGGGACATTTCACATCAATCCGCTCGCCCCGTTGAAGAACCGAATAGAAACTGTACTTATACGCACCTTCATCTTCGAAACGTTTCATCCTGTATCCCACCCTTCTCCTGAAACTATGACACACACCACGTCAGAATACTCAAAATTTACCAATCCATCTCTCTAAAATTATATGAAACTCCGTTCCTCAGCACAAGAATTGAAGCCAGATTATTGAAAACGGCTCTAATAAGACATACCCAAGTGTGTGCCTCATCACACTCGTCCCCACCTCAATAACGTAATCTATAACTAAATAACTACTGAAATGAAAGAAAACCTGCTTTTTAGATTGTGAAAAACATCACTTGAGTAAAGGTTGTGCAACTATGTTTTCCATACTGAATGTATATAAATGGTCACTCGTATTCGCTATATTCACAGCAACTCTCTCTCACTGTAGTTCAACCGATACGGTTAAACCCGTTCACCATGATGAAGTCTCATCCTCCTCTGCGATCAGTCAACCCCCGGTGGAACCGATCATTCGCAGAGAAGATTCTACGGTATATATTGAAATGACGGCCCAAGTTACAGATGTCGAAATCTCCGAAGGTGTGATCTATAACGCTTGGACGTTTAATGGTACCGTTCCCGGACCCGTCCTACGAGTGACCGAGGGAGATACTTTGGTGTTCACGTTAAAAAATAAAGATTCCAGCTTACCTCACTCTATGGATTTTCACGCTGTACATGCTGCTCCAAGTAGCAAATTTATTGATGTTATGCCAGGCGAGGAAGGTACATTCACTTATCCAACCTCCTCACCTGGTGTATTCATGTATCACTGTGGAACCAAACCGGTCCTTGCCCATATCGCAAACGGGATGTACGGCATGATTATTGTTGAACCCAAGGCAGGATACCCTTCCGATCACTTGATTGATCGTGAGTATACCCTTGTTCAGAGTGAATGGTACAAAGAACATGATTACGAGGCCTTTTTGAACGGGGAACCGGAATATGTCGTATTTAATGGCAATGATTATGGATTAGTAAAACATCCTCTGTTAGCCAAAGTAGGAGATACGGTGCGGATCTATATCAGTAATGCCGGACCCAATGAAGTCTCATCCTTCCACGTTGTAGGTACCATTATGGACCGTGTGTATACCGACGGGAATCCACGAAATATTCAGTATGGAATACAGACGGTTATGCTTCCCGCAAGTGGTGGAGCTGTCGTAGAGTTCACCGTGACCGAAGAAGGTGATTATGCGATTGTAACCCATCAGTTCAACCATGTAGCCAAAGGAGCTGCCGCTGTTCTGCGTGTGACCAAGGATGGTACGGATCATGGTGGACCCACGATGTCTCACTGAGACATGACAATAGATAATGGCTATACCTATCCTGAACCATTCGAGGTGATTAAACGATGATCTGTACACACGAAGCCAAGGATGCCTGTTTCTCCAAAGTATCTCTGTTCCAGCATCTTGATCCATCCGAAGCAGCATTGCTGATCTCCCTTCTGCATACCCGCAAATATAACAAAGGCGAAGTTGTCGTTCAGGAGGGCGAACGCTCAGATACGCTTTACGTGATCCACCAGGGATGTGTGAAGTTATCCAAATACAATGAAAATGGCAAGGAACATATTATTCGATTTCTGTTTCCCGGTGATTTCTTCGGACAAGATTCCCTGTTACACCAAAAACCACATGCGGCAAACGCCGATATTCTGGAGCCTTCGGCCATCTGCTCCATCAACAAACATGACTTTGACCAGTTACTTGAACATGATCCAAAGCTTGCTTACCATTTCCTGCTTGCCATTTCCAATCTTCTGCGTGAAACAGATGAATGGAACAGTTCGCTCAGTGCGATGACAACGGAACAGAAGATTGCCAAGCTGCTTTTGTATTTCCATACCCGAAATCATGCAAGGCATGAGATCCGCTTGCCTGTTTACAAAAAAGATATGGCTCTGTTACTCGGGATCACACCCGAAACACTTAGTCGTAAACTCGCTATAATGCAGACCCAGGGACTGCTTCAGGTTACAGGAAACTGCATCCTTATTCTTCAACTGGAGCAGCTTAGGGAAAAGGTTACTCACTGAACTAAAGATTTGACAATAACACTGAGATGACAGAATAACAGCGTATTTGGACAAGTATTATATTTCACATCAGATGTGAGTATCGTCACAGTGCGGGCTTACGTTAGCGTATACAGTTAAGAAAAGATCTACAGGAGGGTTTTGCGATGAATACGGTTGTTAAATTGGACAAACAGATCATTATGCACAAAATGCAGGAGTTATGTTCACTACTGTTACAAGATGAAGGATACAAAGAGATGCGGGACATGATTGATCAGTTTGCAGCAGATGAGCAGGCCACAGCCCAGTATGAGCGTTTTATGGAGAAACATCAGGCACTGGAGGAGAAAGAACGGCAAAATATTGAGTTGCTTGCCTCTGAAATTCAGGTATATGAAGAGGAAGAACGCGCTCTTTATGATCATCCCCTCATTCGTCGGTTTATCTATGCACAACGGGAGTTCAGTCAGCTACATCAGCAGATCAGTCACTATTTCACGAAATCCGTGGAGTTGAACCGCCTGCCCGAATCCAATGAACTAGGTAAGGAAGCTTGCGGGTGTGGAGGAAGTTGTTCCAGCAACCACTAAGATCATCCTTTGTCTAAATAATAAAAAAAGAGTATCCGATCAGAAACCACTCTATTCGGATACTCTTTTTTATATAAATCAACTAATATTTACACGACTATGTAGAGGACAGCGATCGGAAGCTTATTCTGTCATCTACAGATCCAGCAACAGCGATACGAGCAATCCCATGGATGCAATCAAACCCACAATTGGCCCACCTTCTTCAAAGGCTTCCGGCATCATCGTCGAGCAGATCATGGCAATGATTCCACCACCTGCAAATGCACCAATCGCTGCACCCATCTCCTCTGGAAGCTGTTCCAGAAACAGATATCCACCCAAAGCCGCAAGCGCGGAGATCAATAGTACACTCAGCCACATTAATATGATTTTGCCACGACTGTACTTGCCCTGTAGTCCAACCGTACTGGACAGACCTTCAGGAATGTTGCTGACAAAGATGGATACCACCAGCACCACACTGACACCGTTTCCGGCCAGCAAGCTGGCTCCAAGCATGATGGATTCCGGGATAGCGTCCATTACTGTGCCTGCAAAGATCCCCAAGCCGCTTTGATTCGAGTCTCCTGACTTTCCCGAGCGTTTACGCCCTGCCCCACCCTTTGCCGAGATGAGCAGGTCAAACAAGGTATACACGACGGCACCTGCCGTAAAACCAATGGCTGTAGGGATGATCCCCCCATCATTCAGCGCATCTCCGAGTAGTTCAAAGGTTGCTGCCCCGATTAATGTACCTGTCCCAAAAGCCATGATCCATCCGATTACTCGTTTGGGAATCTTTAGAAACAGCGCTGCGAGTGCACCAATGACAACCGCTGAGGCAGAGATGCCGCCCCACATGAATGCAGTCCACATCCGGGTCGACCCCTCTCTTGTTCAATAATCTTCTATCATTCCATTAACCCTTGCCGACGAATCAAAAACAATCCTGTGACGTTGTGACCTATATCACCTGCTGTGTTCAAAAATCACGCTATGATGAAATGATGCGAATTACAACAGAACAGATCAGGAACTGTACGGCTCCAATAATTTCAATGATACCGACCTTCATAGGGCGCAGTGTTCTGCCTGCATATATGAAGGTGCGTACAGCGGAATAGACATACGCCAAAGACATCCATGGATATCCAATCACCATCGGTATGATAATTAGAAGGATATGTACCATGCGAGTTAGCATCAGCCATCGCTTATTCGTTCGCTCTCGAAAGACTGATTTCACAAAGAACGTACTTCCTGTAAAATGTAAGAAAGAAAACAAAACGACGATCGCCATTCCATAGTCCCAGTGCCCGCCTCCTATGAGATAAGCAGCTGCTCCCCCTAGAGAGAATACGAGCATGGCACACAGGTCATTGGTAAGCGAGCGTTCTACTTTGTGTCTCACATGCCAGATGTTCACCAGCAACAAGCCAGCCAGTACCGGGCCAAAGAATAATAGTGAGATCTGACCCAGAACGGGTGGGATCAAACAGATTAGAGCCACTGTACCGTAGATTGCCGCCCACTTGTAGAGACGATGTCGATTGGCATTCTTTTTCAAAGACTGTAGTAAGGGATACGCGGTTAGATATAATCCAAGCCAAGCTACAAATAAGGGCGCATGCAGCCAGTGCGGACCACTTGCAATCACACCTACCAGAAAAGGCACACCAACCATGGCCCAGCCGCCATGTTCATGAGGGATAACGATTGAATGCGTATTGGTCTTCACTTCACAGTTAACCTCCTAGGATTGAATGATATCGAAGTTAGAAATATGAACACAGAGAGGAAAGATTCTCATGAGCAGGGTAAACAAAGATTCAGCAGCGGAGTTTCTACAACAGTTCCCCATCTTTCAGGACCTTAGTCCAGAAGAATTAATGCAGGTCGAAGATATCGCCATTTCCAGAAGCATTCATAAGAAAACGGTCATTTTTAGCGAAGGTAGCGAAAAAGAAGCTGTTTTTTTCATTCGTACCGGCATCGTAAAAGCATATAAAACGGATGAGAACGGACATGAACAGATTGTCTCTTTTCTCAAAACAGGAGATATGTTCCCGCACACCGGCTTTTTTAACGCACACCCCTATCCGGCTACCGCTGAAGCGATTACCCCTACCGAACTTCTGGCCATACCTGTCAGACTGTTCGAACGTTTAATGCTGAGCACTCCATCAATTGCGATCAAAATCATGCGTGTACTCGGAGACAAAATACGAGAATTACAGGATAAATTGCAGGTACTCTCTGGTCAGGACGTGCGCAACCGCGTGCTCTCCTTCCTTCTCATGCTCGCAGAACAACACGGACAGACGCATGGAGACCAAATTATCATCAACCTGCCCATGACACACCAGGAGTTTGCCAATTCCATTGGTACAACAAGGGAAACAGCGAATCGGCTTCTAAATCAGCTTACAAAAGAGCATTTAATCGAAGTGGATCGCAGCCGAATTATCATTCTAGATTTACAAGCATTGAAGCAACAAAAGGATGCATGATCATCCAGCTCCACTAGGGTTACCCCAGTCCTTACACCAATCTCTGTGTGCAAAAAGAGACCTTAACGCCTGCAATCGATGTTAAGGTCTCTTGCTGTATGCACAATTACCGATACATGTATCAGGCGATTGTGAGCTCCGGCCTGCCCATGTCACTGAACATGCCCGCATAATATTTGACTTCGCCTGCCTCATTACGGATTGCCGTAATACTTAGCCATTCCTGATAGATCTCTCCGTTTTTCTTCCGATTCCAGATCTCGCCTTGCCAATATCCTTTTTCACGTAATTCCAGCCATAATTGGTCATAGAAACGTTTGTCCTGTTTACCGGATTTCAGCAGGCTTGGCTTCTGTCCAACCGCCTCTTCAGCACTATAACCAGTGACCGCAGTAAAGGCCGGGTTCACGGATGTAATAACACTGTTTGTATCTGTGATCAGAATGGCTTCAATGGTACTCTCCAGAATGCTCGCAGATAACTGAAGCTTCTCCTGGTAGAACATCCAGATCACAAGTACAAGACTGACCAACGCGATCTGAGACAAAGCCATGAAACCAATGGCATAATGACCGGTCATGCTGTACAACAAAGTCAACATCAACGGAGGGAAGAATCCACCCAACCCCCCCATAGCGGAGATCATTCCATTCGCTACACCTGGTTGTTTAACGAAATACATTGGCACTAATTTGAAAATGGTTCCGTTACCTGTCCCTGCGCATAATGCCACAGTCAGACATCCAATCGTATAGATATAGAATGATGGCGCGAAGGATAATACAATCGATGCGATTGTTAATCCGCCGAACACAAACATTAATATTTTGAACGGATTAAATCGATCTCCAAGCCAACCCCCCACGGGCCGCATAATGGTTGCAACGAGAATGAATCCCGCTGTACGAATACCTGCATCGACTTTATCCATCTGAAAGTGACTAACCAGGAAATTCGGCAAGTACACCGTAAATGCCACGAACGAGCCAAATGTCAGAAAATAAAACAAGCAGAGCAACCATAGTTTATTGTTGCGTGATATGGCCTTCAGTTGCTGCATTAAAGGAGCGTTAACTCGTACTTCCTGTTTGTCACCCAGAACGAAATTCAGCGCCGCCATCCCTAATAGCAAAATACTGTAGAGCAGAACCGTCGTAGACCATCCCATACGATCAGCGATCAGCGGGGCTCCGAATGCAGACAGTGCTGTACCCAGGTTACCAATTCCGTAGATCCCGTTAACAAATCCATGTCGCTCTTTCGGATAATATTTGGGCAGTGAAGTTACACCGACGGAGAAGACAGCTCCCCCAATACCGAGGAACAATCCACCAATCACCAGATCACTGAACGACGTCGCACGGCTAATCCACCATACCGGGGCCAGCAGCAGGACAAAGCTGATCATGAAAATATTGCGAGCTCCATATCGATTCGTCCAATAACCAATCGGAATACGGGCAATCGATCCGATCAATACGGGAATCGCTGTCGCCCACGCAAGCTGGGAAGACGTAAGCGCAATATCTTCTTTAATAAATGGCATCAGAGATGACAGGATAACCCATACCATGAAACCCAGAACCAGACTTGCCGTTTGCAAGGGCAGTTGAACCTTTCCTTTATGTTGCATCTACATCGCCCTTTCCTTTTTTTGTTCCTGATTCGGATACACAGCACCATCTCTTCTGCGATACAACACATAACTGCGTTTCAGATAACCCAGTGGCATACTCAACATGTGAACCAGACGTGTAAATGGAAACACGCAGTACAGTACAAAGGTAAGCAGAATGTGTACTTTGAAGTTCATCGGTACAGTCTGCATCAGAACGGGATCAGGCTGGAATACGATCAGACCGCGCAACCACGGATTAATCGTTGTTCGATAGTCAAAACCTGTGTGATTCACCGCATTAGCCGAGGTCGCCAGTATTCCGGTGACAATGACTATGATCAGCATGGCAAGTGCCATCCAGTCCCCGATGCTGCTTGTCGCCCGCACTCTGCGAGCAACATAACGGCGAACCAGCAAAATGACAGCACCTGCCAATGCAATGATCCCCGCAGGCAGTCCTCCTGCGATAGCCATCAAGTGATATCCTTCATCACTCAGTCCAATCCAGCGATAGAACTCCACTGGAACAAGCAAACCGGCAATATGTCCACAGATTACAGCGAATATCCCGATATGGAAGAGTAAACTGCCCCATTTTAGCATGCGTTTCTCCAACATCTCACTGGACTTGGACGTCCAACTGAAAGGATTCGTCACATAACGCCAGATTGTCGCCGTAATACAGAAAACAATGACCATATAGGGAAGAGCGCCCCATAACAACAGTTCCAGTGTACTCACCGATTCCCCCTCCTCATCTGGGCAGCGATCTGCATAAGATCTGCAGGTTGTTGGTTAACTGTCTCTTCTTGTTCTGGCACATCAGGGGCAGGAGGCTCAGGAATGACCTGTAACATCAGACTGAGCAGTGGTCCATATGGGCTGTTCTGTCCCGTAATGCTTTCGCTCATTGTGACCAACGCCTTATGGCAACTGGAGAGCACCCCTAAGGCATCTTCCTCGGGAGCCTCAGCTACAAATTCAAGCACCATAGGCAAATAGTCCGGCAACTCACTCACTTCCATATAAAATCCCGCAGCTTCATATCTGCGTTTCAATTCAATCAGAGCCGGGCCCCGATCCCGTTCATCTCCATGAAGAGCATACGTGAGATAGAGGTTACACTTTTTATCAAAATCGAATGTACGAACATAGGCATCCTGCCACTCAATCGAGCTTACCGACTGTGCTTCATCTACAAATGTCAGCAAGATCTGGTTCACCATCTCATCGGAAATGGACTGTATAGCTTCCTTCACTCCTTGCAGTCCTTCTCTCCACGCTGTATCCGGATATTGCAACAGGTAGGAGATCAGTTTACAGACCATTCTTCTCGTATTCGAATCGTAAACCAGAGCCTGACCTGTTCCCTCATTGGGTTCGATCGTCATCGTTGTCATTGTCTCCTTTCCCATCAAAATACCCCACAAGAACCAGGACCACCTGCAAAATCAAGTCCGCAGCTGCCCTGTTCGCTGAAGAGATCTTCCACTTCCTCACGGTGAGCTGGCGGGATGACAAAACGGTCATTATACTTCGCAATCGCGAGCAGTCGGTACATGTCCTCCACTTCCTGCGCATCCATGCCTACTCTTTCCAACAATGCCGATTCACTGGTCTTACCCGTCTGCTGATTACGCATGTGAATGCGCATAACGGCCATCTTCCGCAGGACCTCACGAATTCGATCCGTATCTCCTGCCGTAAGCAGATTGGCAAGATACTCCACCGGAATACGCATGTTATCAATCGCAGGGAAAATATCATTAGCCTCCAGTGAACTTCCCTGTCCCTCTACCCGATTGGTAATCGGGCTAAGCGGTGGAATGTACCATACCATTGGCATGGTACGGTATTCAGGGTGAAGCGGGAGCGCAATTTTCCAGTCGATAACCATTTTATAAATAGGGGACTGCTGCGCTGCAATAATCCAATCCTCGGGAATTCCTGCCTCACGCGCTTCGCGAATCACCTCAGGGTCATTCGGATCAAGGAAAATATCCATCTGGGATTCATAGAGATCCTGGTCATTTTCAACGGAAGCAGCGGCTTCAACACGGTCTGCATCATACAGCATCAGGCCGATATAACGGATACGTCCCACACAGGTTTCGGAACAGATCGTTGGCAGACCCGCTTCAATCCGCGGGAAACATAGCGTACATTTCTCGGCTTTGTTTGTCTGCCAATTGAAATAGACCTTTTTGTAAGGACAGCTCGATACACAGAATCTCCAAGCGCGGCATGCATTTTGGTCAACCAGTACGATCCCGTCTTCTTCCCGTTTGTACATCGCTCCGGAAGGACAGGAGGACACACAGGCCGGGTTAAGGCAATGTTCACAGATCCGTGGCAAGTACATCATAAATACCTGTTCAAAATCCATTTTGATCGAATCCTCGACACCCTTCATGTTGGGGTCTTCCATCCCGGTTACATGGGCACCTGCCAGATCATCCTCCCAGTTAGGTCCCCACTCCAGATTCATATATTCACCAGTAATCTGGGATTTCGGTCTTGCTACAGGCTGATGTTTTTTCTCCGGGCTGTTCGTCAGTTTCTCATACTCGTAGGTCCATGGCTCGTAATAATCATCAATGGTAGGCTGATCCGGGTTATGGAAAATGTTAAGCAAGCGTCTTGCCCGTGTGCCGGACTTCAATTCCAGTTTGCCATTCTTCATCTCCCAACCACCGCGATAACGCTCCTGGTCCTCCCATTGTTTCGGATAACCGACCCCTGGCTTGGTCTCTACATTGTTCCAGTACATATATTCTGCACCTGGACGATTGGTCCAGGTGTTTTTGCACGTAACACTACATGTATGGCACCCTATGCATTTGTCCAGATTCATGACCATACTGACTTGTGCTTTAATCTTCAAGCCAATCCACCTCCTGCAGTTTTCTTATGATGACATTGAGGTCACGCTGATTGCCTGTCGGGCCATAGTAGTTGAAGCCATAACTTAACTGGGCATAACCACCGATCATATGGGTGGGCTTCACATGAATACGTGTCGGACTGTTATGCGTCCCCCCACGTGTCTGTGATATTTTGGTGCCCGGAACGTTAATATGACGGTCCTGAGCGTGATACATGAATGCCATGCCGCGAGGAATACGGTGCGTCACTACGGCTCGGGCAACGACTACTCCGTTACGGTTGAAACATTCGATCCAGTCGTTGTCAACCAGTCCGGCTTCTTCTGCATCTTCGTAGTTCATCCAGATTGTCGGGCCACCTCGGAACAACGTCAGCATCGGCAGCGCATCATAGTACATACTGTGGATCGACCACTTATTATGCGGTGTCAGGTAGTTCAGGACAATCTCCTTTCCCCCTTCGATCGGACGTTTGCTGTTTGGATGGAACGGCGTATGCTTCAGCACAGGTTTAAATGTCGCTAATGTCTCTCCGAACTCGCGGAGCATCGCATGATCAATATAGAACTGCTGTCTGCCCGTCAATGTACGCCATGGAATCAGGCGCTCTACATTGGTGGTGAATGGAGAATATCGGCGTCCGCCTTTTTCTGATCCGCTGAATGCAGGTGAGGTAATGACCGTTTTCGGTTTGGAAGTGATCTCGTCAAACGTAAAACATTCCTCAGACCGTTCCTCAGCCAAATCTTTCAGATGCAATGCCGTTTTCTGTTCCAGCGCTTCCCACGCACGCACAGCCATCTTGCCGTTCGTTGTACTGGACAAGGTCAGAATGGCCTCAGCAACATTACGGTCTGTGCTCAGATCCGGACATCCTTGTCCAACGCCATCTTTACGATGCACGCCCAGGATGCCCTTGAGTTTTTCATACTCTTCACTGGCAGACCAGGATATGCCTTTGGTACCGATTGGTTTATCCTTCACCACAGGACCAAGGCTGATCATTTTGTTATATACGGCAGCATAGTCACGTTCCACGACCTGAATATGCGGCATCGTTTTCCCCGGGATTGCTTCACACTCTCCTGCGCTCCAGTCTTTGATCTCTCCGTACGGTTGAGCAAGCTCATCTGGTGAATCATGCAACAGCGGTGTAGCTATGATCTCCTTCTGCGGACCATCAAATTGCTGCGCAGCCATCTCGGAGAATACACGTGCAATTTCCTTGAAGGTATCCCAGTCCGAACGGGATTCCCACTGCGTGGCTACAGCCGGATTAAATGGATGAACGAACGGATGCATATCCGTACTGCTCAGATCGCTTTTTTCATACCAGGTCGCTGCTGGCAGAACAATATCGGAATACATCGCCGTACCTGCCATCCGGAAATCCATATTGATCATCAGGTCGAGTTTGCCTTCCGGTGCTTCATCCACCCATTCCACATGCTCTGGGCGCAGTCCATGATCGTCATCATTCAGCAATCCGTTCGTTGCACCGAGCAGATGCTTGAGGAAATACTCATGTCCTTTGCCGGAACTTGAGATCAGATTCGCTCTCCAGACAAATAGTACACGCGGGAAGTTCGCTGGATCATCGGGTTGCTCGATTGAGAACTTCAGATTTTTGTTCTGCAACTCTGAGGCTACATAAGCACCGATCTCTTCCTTCGTCGTTGCTCCAGCCTGCAGTGCATCCTGATGCAGATCAATCGAGTTACGATTGAATTGTGGATAAGATGGAAGCCAGCCCATACGCGCAGCCATCACATTATAATCAGCCACATGCTGGAACCGCGGTTCACCCTCAAGCGCCGAAGTCAACTCTCCTACTTGGGTCTCCTCGTATCTCCATTGATCTGTTGCAAAGTAGAAGAAGGATGTTCCGTTCTGCAGACGTGCAGGTCCGGTCCAGTCACGAGCAAAGGCAATCGTCTGCCAGCCTTCAGCCGGACGCAGTTTTTCTTGACCAACATAGTGCGCCCAACCTCCACCGTTCACACCCTGACAGCCTGTCATCAGTATTAAGTTAATGATGGCACGATAGATGACGTCGGAGTTATACCAGTGATTAATACCGGCTCCCATGATGATCATGGAACGCCCTTTGGTATCGATCGCATTTTGTGCAAACTCACGTGCAATCTGTACGACAGTCTCTTCGTCCACACCAGTGATTTTCTCTTGCCACGCTGGGGTGAATGGTTTTACCTGTGGTGCATTCAAGATGTCGTCTCCACGGTGAACACGTACACTCAACTGCTCCGCACCAGTGACTACTTCTGCTGAATCCGCAGAACGTGTCATTTCACGTTCAATTCCGTATTTGGCAAGTACCAGATCGTATACGGCTGTTACCGTAATCCATCTGTCCCCCAGCCAGATCTGGCGTACAGGAATCTGCCGCTTCATGACATGTTTTCCCTCATCATCAAAGTACGGCAGATGAATGGTTACGAGATCATGATGGACTCCGAGCATGGATAGTCTAGGATCAATCGGCTCACCGTTCTCCACCTGTTCCATTTTGAGATTCCATGTGCCTTCTTCACCCCAACGGAAGCCCAAACTTCCTTTTGGCATCGCATAGGTTCCACTGTTCTCATCGTATACAAGCGTTTTCCATGCCATATTGTTGCCCGTAATACCCAGGTCTTCCCCAACGAGAAATCTGCCTGCTGTGTGTATCCCGTCCTTTTCTTCCACAATCAGCAGATTTGGAAAGTCCGTATACTGTTTGGCATATTGCATGAAATAGTCCGTGGGCTTTTCAATATAAAACTCTTTCAGGATGACATGGCCCATTGCCATCGCCAGAGCGCCGTCCGTTCCTTGTTTTACCGACATCCATGTATCTGCAAATTTCACATATTCCGCATAGTCCGGGCTGATCGACACCACTTTCGTTCCCCGATAACGTGCTTCAGCCAGGAAGTGGGCATCCGGTGTCCGCGTCATTGGCAGATTCGAGCCCCATACCAGAATGTATCCCGAGTTGTACCAGTCACTGCTCTCCGGCACATCCGTTTGATCGCCCCAGATCTGAGGTGAAGCCGGCGGCAGATCCGCATACCAGTCATAGAAGCTGAGCAATGGTGATCCCATTAGGGAGAGGAAGCGCGACCCTGCTGCATAACTGACCATCGACATGGCAGGAATTGGAGAGAAACCAATAATCCGATCCGGTCCATATTCTTTGATCGTATGAATCAGCGAAGCGGCGATAATCTGTGTCACTTCACCCCATGACGCGCGAATTAATCCACCTTTACCACGTACCGATTTGTATCTTTTCACTTTGGCCGGATCATCCGCAATACTGGACCACGCTTGAACCGGGTCACCATGCGTCTGAAGCGCATCACGCCACATATCCAGCAATGCACCACGTACGTAAGGATGTTTGACACGCAGCGGGCTGTACAGATACCATGAGAAACTCGCTCCACGCGGACAACCTCGTGGTTCAAATTCCGGCATATCCGGTCCGGTTGAAGGATAGTCGGTAGCCTGCGTTTCCCAAGTGACAATGCCGTCTTTCACATAGATCTGCCAGCTGCATGATCCTGTACAATTGACGCCGTGTGTGGAACGCACCACTTTGTCATGCTGCCAGCGGCGGCGGTAGATATCTTCCCAATCCCGCTTGACCGGGGACATCTCACTCCAGCCCTCCGCACTTTTTTCACGTTTGGCAAAATACTTGAGTTTGCCCATCCAGGGCATGCTTTTGTTACTCATTGTTGTCCTCCCACATATATGACCTGTTGATGCAAGTCGAATCCTGAACCGCTGTTGCTAACCTCCGATTTGCGACATATGTCGCAGCGTTGGTGTGCCGTCAATCTGTTGCCCATTTAAGGCTTTTAACATGTCATGTGTCTCGGGTTTGGCTCCGAGCGCCTTGTAAAATAAATCCTGCACCGCCTTGTCATCACCTACGAGTGGACGAACATTGAACTCATCTGACCAGTAGAGACAAGGTTTGATATTTCCGTCTGCTGTCAGCCTGAGCCGATTGCAATTTCCGCAGAAATGGCTGCTCACCGGGTGAATCAGACCAAAGGTTCCGGCAGCTCCCACAATGCGATAACTATCTGCTGGTCCATTCCCATAAATCTCTCCACAGCTTTCGTACTCCCATTGTGCTCCGCATGTTTCCAGCACATGTTCGAGGGGCATATACCCAGATCTCCAACCTTCTCCACTTTCACCAATAGGCATGTACTCGATAAAACGAATATGAATGGGTTCATCCCGGGTCATCCTCAGAAAGTCTTCCACTTCATCGTCGTTCACGCCTTTCATCAGCACCACGTTCAGCTTGATCGGATGAAATCCGGCTTTTTGGCTGGCCTTAATGCCGTCCAGCACACGCTGCACCTTGCCGCCTCGGGTAATGCTTGCGAATCGTTCTGGCTTCAAAGAATCCAGGCTTATGTTCACCCGTGTTAGCCCCGCAGCCTTCAGCAGATCCGCATAAGCTGCCAAATAGATACCATTGGTTGTCAATGCGATATCTTCAATTCCTGGAATAGCGGACAACATCGCAATCAGTTGATCCAGCCCCTTACGTACAAGAGGCTCCCCTCCAGTTAAACGCAATTTCCGAATGCCCAATGGAGCAAGCGCCTTAACGATGGACGTGATTTCTTCATAGGACAGGATTCGTTCTGTCGGTTCGAACTGCATTCCTTCCTCCGGCATGCAATACACACAGCGGAGATTACAGCGATCCGTAACCGAGATTCTTAAGTAATCATGTTTTCTTCCAAACGGGTCCATTAATTTTGATTCCATACACGTACCTCCCTTCTCTAGGGTGCTGTATTCACATCAGCCGAAGGAGAAAGCTGTTTTCTCTCATCCAGTGTCATCTTGACGCTAAATATAAGGATGTCTCGCTCGCTGAACTGTGCAAAATATCACAAGAAGTGAAACATAGCGCACAGTTGCACATCTATATATGCTCCCCAACCCTTTTCCAAACAGGATTCTGGTCTAAATAAGTCAAAATTATGGCAAAAAGAAATGTGTGAGCCTGCTCACACAGACCCCTCTTCACGTTTCCTATAATCAAATTGCAGCACCACACTATCCCAATTTGGAGGAATGACACATGAACACATATGCAGCAACCATTAATGCCACGGAGTATCCACCGCATTTGAAACATAAAGTTATTTTCGAAACGTTTGATCAGTTGCAACCACAGGAATCCATGCTGCTCATCAATGATCACGATCCAAAGCCACTTCGATTCCAGTTCCAGTCCACACATCCTGATGGCTTCAACTGGGAGTATATTGAGCAGGGCCCTACAACCTTCCAGGTCAAGATCAGCAAACTATAGAATTGGAGCTGAACCGCTATGGCCCACGTTGAAATTATTGACGATACTACACTTCGCATCACGCTGAGGTTGGAAGATGCCACAACCATGGTGCAGATAGCACAGCGTGAGCAGGCCGAATATGCCCAAGAGATTGTTACCATTTACGAAAAAATGCCTGTGTTCGAATATACTCACTTCTGTTTTTACGCCTATGACAGTGCAAGACTTTTTGAGCGTGTGCTCGGCATGGACCCCAAAGCCTATCTGTCCTTCTCCCTCGATGCGCCGGAGTCATTCTTCTACGCGCTGTACGGTGGAATGGCCGCCCTGTATGAATCATCTCTGCAGTTGGTACAACAGGCGGATGTAGCTAGTGCAGGATTGGATGTGAACGCACATGTTTCCATCTGATGTCCGTATGGTTGAATTGGATGTGCGCCCTCATCTGAGTAAAAAGCTGGAGCCGTTTCAGCTGATCATGGACACGGTCAAAAGCCTTCAGCATGACGATGTGTTTGTACTACATGCTCCATTCAAACCGACGCCACTGCTCGGTATTCTTAAGCTGAAGGGGTATTCCAGCACATCTGAACGTAGGAGTTCAGATCACTGGGTTACCACATTTGTGCACAAAAAAAATAAAACCGGTGCAAAGGCAATTTCTGCAATGGTTTTATCTGGATCAGAAGTTAATTTGGAACCCGATTCAGATGAAGAATCAGCTTCATGCAAAGGACATCCGGAGGAGCAAGTTGTTGCCATTGAAAATATTGAATCTCCACAGGCGCCCAAAGTTATATTGGACAATCGTGGATTGGAACCGCCTCAGCCCATGATGCGAACACTTGCCGCACTGGAGCGTTGCAAACCTGAGGAAGTCGTACTGATTCATAATGACCGTGTACCTGTATTCCTGATTGAAGAGTTAAACAATCTTGGTTGCACCTACACGGTTGAAGATCAAGCTGATGGCACAGCCAAAGTGAGAATTGAAAAAGGGTAAGGAGGCGAAAGCCATGTCCAGGTTGCCGTTTCTTTTCATCATCACGGGCATCTTTGGATTTGTAATGTATCACGCCTTCTCTCTGCTCTCGCTGACAGGCTGGCTTGGTGATGAACTCAGAGGACCCGAAGGCTGGTTTCATGCTCATCTGTTTGTGCTCGGGTGGGCAACCATGCTCGCAATGGGTGCCGTTTATCAGTTGATACATGTTATTTTGCAATCCAATATCTACAGTCTGGTTCTCGGTTATTGTCATTATTTCTTGTTCAGTATCGGAATCGTAGGCATGTTATACGGCTTCATTTGTGCAGATGTCATCTGGATTGCCGGTTCTGCGACACTCGCGCTCTCTGGCATCCTGTTGTTCGGATGGAATATGGCTGTTACCCTCTTCCGTGCCTCTCAATGGAATCCGGTAACGATTAGTGCAGCATGTTCGTGTCTTTATCTGGTTCTTACTGGGCTATCCGGTATGCTGATGGGTCTTAATTTTGCCTTTGGTGATTGGAATGGTATGCATGAACGCTTGTTCGGCGCACATATCTGGATGGGAACACTTGGCTGGTTTGGCATGTTAATTACCGGATTCAGTTACAAAATGCTGCCCATGTTCTACCTGTCCCACGATTACTCGCTTCGATTACAGAAAGTGGTCCTGGTTCTGTGGAATGCAGCTGTAATTACAGGCGTTGTCGCATTTCTGACCGGGCTTAAGGGAGGTTTGCTCTGGTTCGCGCTCTTGCTCCTAACCGCAGCCCTACTCTTCTATGTGTATCACTTGGAGCAAATTCAGGAGAAACGTCACAAAAGCAACCCCGGGCCGGGTATTCGCTGGTCTGTGTATGTAAGCCGTGCCTTTGCCGCATATGCTGTCGCCCTACTGATCTATTCGGCGCAAGGAACCGAACTGCTGCTCCATCCAAGGGTTGTTCTTCTGTCTGGATGGGTATATCTCGGGGGCTGGGTGCCCCTCACCATACTCGGATATGCCTCCAAAATCGTGCCTTTTCTCTGGTGGACCCATAAATATGGCAAGCAGGCAGGCAGACCTGGAACACCGCTAATGGCTGGTATGCTGAGTGAACGGAACGTCCATTGGGGGATGATCGCCATGGTGGCTGGAAGCCTTCTGCTAGTCAGTGGAATTCTGATTAATCTGGCAGAGGTTATGATGGTTGGAGGAACAATCTTATCTCTGGTTTCCATCGTTTATATAGCGAATATTGCTTTGGTATTCAGACGTTAATGTTAAAAAGGTAGATTGGAGAGTGAACATGATGGAACAAACATCGCATTTACTGGAATGTCTCAAGGAAGTGTATGACCCTGAATTAGGTGTCAATATCGTTGACCTGGGTCTGGTGTATGAAGTAAGGGAAGAGCCTGAACGGGTTCATGTACGAATGACGCTGACTACACCAGGTTGCCCGCTGCACGATACAATTGTCGGTGCGGTGAAATGGGTTTTACAGGAAAATACGAATAAGACTGATATTGATGTTCAAGTGGTGTGGGAGCCACAATGGTCTCCACAGCTGATGTCGAATGAAGCCAAGGAAATGCTGGGATACTTCTAGGCAGAATGACTAGAGACCGGATAATGAACAAGTTGCTGGCGGAATACGAAGAAGCGTACTTAAATCTGATGTTCTCAGACTCAAGTATGCTTTTTGTTTTGCGAGGGGAAACACTTGATTAAGATATTCTTGAATAAAAATAAATAAGGAAACTCCAGAATAGAGTTCCCCTTATATTGGTGTCGATCAGTGAATCGTTGTATCGCTTCCTGGATATTCGATGTTAGATGTCCTTTGCATAGGATGCTGCTGGCACTTTGTTTAACACCACGAACAAACGAACCTCCTGATCTCCTGTATTATGGAATGCAAACTCCACTTCACCGCCGCAATGAATTACATCCTCTTGTTTCACCACTTGTTCTTTTCCATCCAGCATAAGTGTGCCTGTGCCTTCGACCACCAGCAAAATAACGTCTGTGCCTGGATGTTTATGAACGGGAAGCTGCTGACCTGGCAGAAAATGAAGTACAAAGGTCACTCCACCACCCTGTTGGAATAAAACACGTTTAGTAAAACGCTCCTCACTGAATGCTTTGACTTCTTGCAATGACGTGATAGTCATCCTAATCGTCCTCCTCGATAATGTAATCTGTGAATACATTCATCTTATCGCAAGAAAGCCCGCATTTCCTTGATCTGAATCAAGAAATACGGGCAAATGAACAGATCATAGTCGGTCCCTTATGATCGTTTGTTTTTAAGATAGTTACACCATCATTTTACGCAAAGAAGCGATATATCTCGAACGTATAATGATGAAATAAAACGTCTGTGCAAGTACAAAGGCACCAAATACAGTCAATACCGGCATCGTATAATTGGTAATACCGAATTCAGTAAGAAATGGCTTAACTACGACCAAAGTTTCAATGATAGCTACCCCAATCGGTAAAAAGAACAGAATGGCAATCTGAACAGTTGATGATCGTTTCATCTCCTGGAAGCTGAGACCCATTTTCGAAAGAGAATGCACCATCTTTCCATCTGCTTCAAGATCGGTATGCAGCCTGAAATACAAAAAGCTTGCAGAAGAGATCGAGAAAATTAATCCGATAAATATGCCCAAGAAGGTAAATAGTGCTGTCCCCTGTCTGAATCTTTCAAAATCACCGTACCGCGTACTCAGATATCCAGACTGGTTATCCGTTGAAGCGTTGGAATCCGCGGAGGATAGAAGCTGATCGCTAACCATGGCTTCCGAAGAGTGGCGATCAGGTATAGCATGGCCCCAAGCAGGGATCTGATACAGATATTTACCAGATATCATATTTTCTTTGATCTGTTGAGCAATCTCTTCATACTTCTCATCCGGGAGGACAACTACACCTGTAGCATAGAGTAGGGTTCCAAACTGTGGATCGATATCTGTATCCGTAACCCGAGCTTCCAGTGGGCTATCGTTCAGATTCAACGTCAACTTTTCTCCCTTCGCATAATTACGAAATCTGTTGCGCTCGATCTGACCCTGATCCTTCTCATTGCGGGTATCCACAAATAAGGCGGATCCGGTATCTAATTGGAACATCTTTCTCCCTTGTGTCCGATTGTATTGGTTGTAGTGACTAAGCGGCATAACCGAGACAGCACTCTGATCTGCAGAGGACCACAGATATTCCAGATATATCTGTTGATAATCCAAGCCTGCGGCTTCAAGTTTCGAATCAATAGCGCTCATATCCAATTGCTCCGCTGGTCTGAAGACGTTGTATTGAATTGGAAAATCATTGTTCGTAAACTGTTCCCGGTTCTCCTGATCCAGTGACAAAATTACAACTGCACTCATTGAAGCAATCGCAATGACCACGGTCACCATAAACAGCATGCGGGCATTATCCTTCATTTTATAGCTCATCTCTGAGATCCATAACAGACGTGTACCATGCCATACCGTTTTACGATTACGCTTCAACAAACGGATGATGAGCACGGAAAGTTGTGAATAGAAAAAATATGTTCCGGCTATGCCTGTCACTGCTGCAAGCAAGATCGTCCCGCCATTCAATTCACTGCGGAGTGCCATAAAACCGACTGTAAGTAATGCCAGGCCCAGAAGTGAGAAGAACCATGAAGCTTTGGGCTCTTTTTTAGGCTTGCTGGTTCCCGTCAAAAGTTCTAACGTTCGTTTGTTCCCGATAAAAACCAATGTGAAGAGTGATATGCAGAAAAATAATAACAGAAAGGCCCCGATCGTAATCAGAATCGCTTTCACCGGAAAATAAAAGGGCAGATCATCCATCCCGATAAAACGAGTGGTTAACATCAGGAACAGCTTGGACAGCAACATACCTCCGCCGATACCGGCAATAATGGACAGACAGCCGATCAACATATTCTCCAGAATGACCAATCTCCGAATCTGCCTAGGCTCGGCACCAAGTATGGTCAGAATGCCAAACTCTTTATTCCGTGATTTGAGAAAAGCACTGATGGAATACATAACAAAGAAAAATGCAAACACATAAACGATAATCGAAGCGATCTGCATCCCTGTTGCGGTTGTGTCACCCATCGGCAACTCTGCCACATATGGATGATAGATAAATACCGCATACGCGAAGAAAATCATGACCATAAACACACTGCTAAGAAAAAAAGCAATATACGCTCGCCCATTCCGGCGAATGTTATTAAACGCGAACTGAGGAAAGCTCATGTGAATTCCCTCCCCAGAAGGATAAAGTATCAATAATCCGCTGGAAGAACGTCTGTCGATTATCTCCGCGGTGTACCTCGGCTGCCAGTTTTCCATCCTTGATGAACACGATGCGGTTGCAATAACTTGCAGCAAGGGGATCATGTGTAACCAGCATAATGGTCGTTTTCTCCTGCTGGTTAATCTGTTCAAGTGACTCCATGACCGCTTGGGACGACGTAGAATCCAGGGCACCGGTGGGTTCATCCGCCAAAACAATCGAAGGCATATTGATCATGGATCTCGCAATGGCTGTCCGTTGTCGCTGTCCGCCCGAAATTTCGTAGACTCGTTTATCCAGAATATGATCAATCCCGAGCTTGGCTGTAATGCGATGAAGTCTGCTCTCCATCTCCTTCAGTTTGACCTTGTCCAGTGTCAATGGAAGCACAATATTCTCAGCAACAGTCAGCGTGTCCAACAGATTGAAGTCCTGAAAGACAAATCCGAGTTCTCGACGTCGGAACATGGCAAGTTCTTTCTTTTTCATATCAAATGGGTTCATGCCATTAATCAGCACCTTGCCTGAGCTGGGTTCATCAATGGTGGAAACCATGTTTAACAATGTGGTTTTGCCACTGCCCGACGGGCCCATAATACCCACAAACTCACCTTGTTTGATTGTCAGATGAATATCACTAAGGGCTTGAGTCTGCACTTTGCCCTGATATACTTTGTTCAGTCCCGATACCTGTAACATTTCCATTCGTAATTCCCTCCTGATCCATCATTCTTTATACGTTAATTCTATTCTTATCCTAACCGACCTCCCCTAACGGTGCTATCGAATTACCTTAAACTTGTCTTACAGCCCGTTTAAGGTTTTGTTCCCCTACCTCCTCTATCACAATTCTGTGCATTAAAAAAAGCACCTCGCCCATGGGCCATGGGCAAAGCACTCTTTACTTTGGATATTTCGAATGGATCCAGCTAAATCTGACCAACGTTCCCTCATTTGGCTCTGAAAACAACTCCACACGGTTATCCAGGCGGGCACTGATCTCACGAACCAGATATAATCCCATTCCCGTAGATTCGTGGTATTGTCTGCCCCGTTCGCCTGTAAAATAGGGATTAAACACCCGATGAATATCTTCGGACGAGATGCCGATCCCCTCATCCTGAATGTCCAGGATTGTATGCTCTTCCTGTTTATAGCCTGTAATGATCACTTTTTTGCCTGATTTGCTATCGGAATAGTTCACGGCATTGGTCAAAATCTGGGTGAACATGAACCGCAGCCACTTGGAGTCACTATATATCTGAAGGTCACCCTCCATACGGATATCCGGCGTAATGCCTCTGCGTATAAACAAACGTCGGTTCTCCGCTATACTGCTCCGAAGCACTTCTTGCAAAGACAACAGCTCCACACGAAAATCCCCTTCAAACTGTTCAAGCCTTGATGAATGCAAGACCATTTCAAGTCCTTTGCGCAGCTTATCCAACTCATCCTGAATACTGCCCGCCGTCTCATCGTCCACATCTTCCAGGGTCAGCTGGATAATGGACAAGGGTGTCTTCATCTGATGAACCCAGCGATTCATGAATACCACCTGTTGTTCCTTACTAGTCCGTAATTGACTTATCTCATTCTGCCGATTACGCTCCAGTTCATGTAACAATTCCTGGATCGCTTCCGCCACGACCGAATCTCCAAGCGCTTGGAAAGGCTCGTTTACCCGTTTACGTGGTTGTTGAAGTAGACGATAATACGCTCGCAGCTGGAGGTAACGTATGACCAGATAGACCATCAGCACAACAGTACTGATCAGCATGCCGTAGAGGACAATCTTCATCGGACGGCCCTCACCAGAGAGCCAGTAGACACACGGGACCAGTAGCATCTGTAACACATAAAATCCGACTAACATCAGGTGGTCTTTCAGGAAAAGTCTCATTTCCCTTTCCCCTGTGAGGATGAGTCCAGTTCCAACACACGATAACCCGCTCCGCGAACCGTCTCCAAAATCTCTTCTGCACCCAGCTCCTTCAACTTCCGGCGAACACGTGTAATATAGACATTCAACGTATTATCATCGATAAAATGCTGATCCTCCCACATCTGTTCCAGCAATTTTTCCCGGCTGACAACTCGACCCGCCTTCGCCATCAGTGCTTCCACCAGTATCGCTTCCTTCTGTGTCAGCTCTGTTGAACGTTCCTCATACTCCAGTACATATCGCTCAGGATAGAGGATCATGGGACCATTCTTCACTGTTACTTCCTGCTGAACAGCAGCGTAAGAACCATAGGCTCGGCGCAGCTGACTTCGTACTTTGGCAAGAACGACTTCATATTGAAAAGGTTTCGTAATATAATCATCCGCTCCATGTTCCAACGCCATAATCTGATCCATACCGCTATCACGAGCCGATATGAATAAAATGGGACATATGGAATGTGTGCGTATCTGCCTGCACCAGTAGTATCCATCATATTGAGGCAAATTCACATCCATCAGCACAAGGTCCGGATTCATTTCCACAAATTCATCCAGTACATGACGAAAATCACCGGTGACTTGTACCTGAAATCCATTTCGGGTCAGATAAGCCGCCAGCAATCCTGCAAGCTTGGCATCATCTTCAACCAACAATATCGATTGCATCGTTAACCCTCTTTCCGTTTCCTGACGTCAATGTATCACATCTAGTTACCCATTTTAGTTGGAAACGGCTTGAAAATAAAGCTTTAGACCACGAGACGCCCTCTCTTCTCTGCCAAACCAATGATAGCTTCCACTCCTGAATTAAACTCAAGAAAGTCCTGCTCGACCCCATCGCTGAAAATAACACCATCCTCTGGCATCTGGGATACAATGTGCAGTGGTTGCTTCGAATGAATCTGTCCAAACACCAGATTGGCCGCAGTCGTCCGGCTCGGGAACGGTTCACGTACTGAAAAATATAAATAAGGCTCATCCCAGTTAAAATGATTCAGATCTTGCCTGCTTCCATGAATGGATGCCGATGTTGTAGCGACCCCCGCTTCGGAATTCATGTTCTGCCATGCCGCCGATCCAACAATGCCCGTGGCTCCCGCCAGCACACTTTTGAACCAGCCTGTCGATCCCATGCCTGTGGATACAATGATGCCACTGGAGGATTGTTGTTCTGTCGATGTACCCAAACGCACTTCATAACGCGCCGACACATGTGTCTTCCGACCAATGAACAGATCATTGACACCATATAGATACTGTCCATCATTGAGTTCCACTTTGGCGAGAGTGACTTCTTTTAGTGTTCGTTGCTTTCGAATGACATCAGGAACAATGAAGCTCAGATCTTCCACGGTAAAAGGTAATAACACGCCATCCCACCGCATCGGGTCCGGGTTCACACCGATGAGCGGCTGCTCGGTTACGTATTTGAGGGTGTTGGCTACAAGCCCATCCTGTCCAACCACGACCACGATATCCTGCTCTCCAAAGATAAAATTGGGCACATGTTCCCGATCAATCGTCTGAACGCGCCCCAATTGACCCAGTTGCTGTTGTGCCTGCTGCACAGATAGCCGATAACGACGGTCTTCCTCCATATAATCACTGAAATCTGCGCCCAGACGTTCAATATAGAACTGAGCTTGCTGCACCGTGTTGTATCGAACCACCAGTTCCTCCAGTCGGGTCCGGCGCTTCACCAGAATCAGCTTGTGTTCGGTCATTCGATCGTCCGCTGCAGCCTGCTGACGTACTGATTTTTCTGCCTGTTCAGCTTGTTCTCTTCTTCCTAATCTCATCTCGCTCGACCTCCCTGATCTCTGCCCTGCGCAGGAGACATCAATCCCTGCAACAGATCCGGCGAGATATTAAGCTGTCCGATCTTGCCTGCATTTTCAGCCAGTTCCTGGAACGCGAGTGCGATCAGCTTATCAGAATTCATGCCCATATTCGCCATTGCTTGCAGTACATTCGGCTGTACATTTTGCAATGAATTCATTACCGCAGCAATCTCATAGGCTTTGGCATCCGCTTCGGCATTGTGATTAGCAATGGTTAACTCAATCAGTTGCTGCTTGCGTTCCTCCATCGCTGTATTGAACTGAAGCTGCTCCTGCTCCATCTCATTTTGTTTCTGTTTCACCGAGCGTTCTGCCTGCAATTGGGTCTCACGAATCTGCTGTTTCTTTGTCTCTACGGCAATTTCGGTGTTCAGTTCGTTCTCTTTCACTCGTCTTTCCTGTTCAATGGATGCATTGCGACGGACATAGAGTGCTTCGTCTGCCTGACGCAAAATCTCTTCCCGCGCTTGTGCTTCCAATGCACGCATCGTCTCTTTATTAGGCAGGATGGCCAGTATCGATAGACTCATCAACTCAACGCCCAGTTTCTCCAACTCTTCACTTTGCACAACTTCGCGTTTCATGCTGCTTGCCAGACGTTCACTGGATTGAATAGCTTCTTTCAGCGGCATTTGTTCCAAATGTTTCTTGGTCAGTACTTTGGCTGTGGTGATCACCCGTTGATCCAGCTTGCCGGGATCGTCGGAGATATACCGATTCTTGCGCAAATTGTACGTGTAATTCAGGCTCTGGGTTATTTTCAGGTAATCCACAATGCGATAGCTTAGTTGCCCTTGCACAGTAACCGTCTGATAGTCCCCTGTAATCTCTTCGAACATGAACGGTACATCCACCGAGGACACGGGTAGAACCACTACCGATGTGGTCGGCTCATAATAATAGAAGGACAATCCCACACCTTGACGCTGTACCTCACCATTTTTCACCTTCATGACATACTCACTGGGTTGAAATTTCACAAATCGGAATCCAAACATGGCTCATTCCTCATTTCTTAATATTGTCGTTTTGATATTATCGAAATGATAACAAACGAATTAGATATTGTCAATACGACATTAACAAAATGTTTATATGTCTATTTAGAAAAAGGGATGAAGTCTGAACCTCATTTTTTTCCGCAAAAAATAAAGAGACCGGATCATATGATCCGATCTCTTTACCTGCTTTGTTATTTTCTATTCATGAGTGTTGATAATGCCACCAAGCATCATCCTTCATAATCAAAAGCGGGCTTTTTGAACTACCTCTAATACAGTTGTTCCATCAGTCTGGCGACTGCAACAGCCCCTTGTGCACGGTTCGCCGTTTCTTTCGGAGCAAACGTGCCATCAGGCATGCCGTTTAACAGTCCAAGTTGTTGCATCGAGGCTACAGCTTCTTTCGCATAACCAGCGATCTCAGCGTTGTCTACAAACACCGTATTTCCTTGTGCAGCATTGGTCGCATCCTGATCATGTTGCACAACCTGCAGCACTCGATTCAGCATAACGGCCATATCTTCTCGTGAAATACGTTCATTGGCTCCAAAGCTTCCATCTGCTCGGCCTTGAATAATGTTCATTTCAATTCCAAGTCGTACTGAATCGGCATACCACTGCCCATCCTTCACATCTGTTGGGATCGAAATAGATGAATCCGGCTTACGTGTATCACCAATACCTTTAATAATCATTTGCAAAAATTGTGCTCTGGTCAGTTCACCTTGTGGGGCAAAACGAGTTGCACTCATCCCCGTAATAATTCCCTTACCGTATAGGTTCTGCACTTCTTGGAGAGCCCAATTGTGATTTTGCAGATCATGTAATGGTACTTCAACTTCCGTAATGACATAACTGCCGGATTCCAGCGGTTTAAACGCCATCGTCTTCGTCTTGTCATCGTACTTGGAATACGTAACAGGTTGCATTTCCCCATTTGAAGATATGGAATGTACAACCATAACTACATCATTCTTCTTAGGCTGCTCTACATTGGATAGGGCAACTTCAACCGATCTGTTTGTCCATTGCAATGGCTTATTGTTCATTAACAAATTCACATCAACAATTGCATGATCACCAATCGCTGCTTTTTGAGATGTGGACAGTGTACCTGTCGATCCTGTTGCCACTACGATGTCGAACGTCCCCGCAGTCTCCGCAATGGTCAGCGGGAGTGATCTCAGAGGAACACGAACGGTAGTCTGTCCTACAACTACATCCAGGGATTTCACTTCCTCGGAACGAATCCATTCCGCCAGTTGACTTGCAGCCAATTGGAATGTGACTTTCTTGGCTGTGTCAGGCACATCTGCAATCAGCTTTAACGTACGATTTCCTATATCCATGGATTGCAGTGCCTGAGTTAATAGGAATACATCTGGACGAATCGAATACTTGTCATCCCCGGTTGCTGTTCCTTTTACCGTTATTGAACCCTTCTCTGATGGATTACCAGGTTCAGCCGGTCGGGTTACATCGGGATTCCCTGGCGTTGGAGCTGTGCCCGGGTTGGAAGGTTGTGATGGTACACTTGGTTCTGATGGCTGGCCAGGGCCAGGTGTACCATCTTGACGTACAAGCTTACTCACAGCATCTTGTAACGCACGATCCGCATTGCTCACATCTTGCGTTGAAGATTCAACATCCAGAATGAATGCCTTCGCTTCAGAAAGCGCCTTACTAAATACATTCCAGGTTGAAGTTGTGTATTCGGTTTGCTTTAATTTCTCAGCGGCATCCACAGTAGCTTGCAGTGCAGATTTGTCCGCCGGGAACGTACCGTATGCTTCAAATTCCATGAATCCTACCCATGTGGGACCTGTTTTAACCGTTACCCGAATGTAACGTCCCTCCGTGCCTTCTGGAAGTACATGGCTAGGCGCGGTCGATACAACAACATCACTTGTGGTGTCCACTACTTTCACAAAATTTTTGTTATCATTGGACACTTCGATCGTATATTTGATGCCGCCACTCCACATCGACATTTCGATTTTGCGGAGGTTAGCAACCTGACCCAAATCCACTTGCCACCAGCTATCCTTACTTTGGTCTGTTCCCCATGAAGTGTTCGGATTGTTGTCAATTGCACCTTCAGGAGAGTTGGCTTGATTGCCTCCTGTCCCTGCACTGCTTGAAGCCGTTGCCGTTTTTCCCGTTGTTAAAGCCTCGAGAGAGACCAGATTAGTAAAGGCTTGTTTCAACGTACTCAGTGCTGAATTCACCTCAGACTGGACAACAGCATTGTTATCTCGGACCTGGATCGCTGCCTGCAAAGACTGTTCCAATACAGACCAACTCCGGCGTGTATAGGAAGATTTAGTCTGCTGCTGCATTTGTTGAATGTACTGGTGCAGTTGTGTTTTGTCCACATTGGATAGACCTTGAATGGCATCATGCAAACGTTTAACCGCTGTATTCGCATCCGTCTGTGTTGCTCTTGGATCATTCAAGACCTGCTCAGCGCCTTCCAGCGCTTTGGTCAATACCGCCCAAGTGGCCGCAGACCAGTCAGTCTGCTGATACGTACGCGCTTCCGCTATTTTGGCTCTGAGCTCGTCAAGCTGCGGGGCGATAACCTGCATTTGCTGCATCACACGTTCCAATGCTGCTGTCGCTGCATCTGTATCTGCTTGAGTCACCCCGCCCGGCGTGTATGCCTGTTCGTATACATCATTCGCTGTCGAGATTGCCGGAGCCAGAGTCACCCAGCTTTCCGGAGTAAAATCAGTCTGTACCAATGATTCGGCTCGTGTAAGTGCCGCATCAAGTTGCTGGCGGTCTGCGGGCAGAAGACCCAATCCACGTTTGTACACATCAAGGGACCATAACGCTCTGCCTTCATACGAATGCCCGCCGTTGGCCGGAAATTCATCGTAGTCAAACATCGCTTGGTTCTCCCATGCATTACCTTCGGATGCAATCCAGCCTACTCCCGCCGGAATCCACGCTGGCTCCCAGTAGAAAAAACCTGCGCCATGATTTCCTGGCACGTTCGCAATCATATCCATAATGCCGGCGATGGCATCATATTGGCCTTGAACGGTTGCGGGGAAGTCTGCTCCCCCAACATGAAGCGCTTCGTCCGATCCGATGATATTTCCATGAGCGTCCCCGTTTTTGTAGGAAAACGGATAGGACGTTTCAGCGATAATGACATCTTTGCCAAACTCGACTGACACTTCATTCATCGTTTTCTGTACATCTGCAAATGTCCCATGCCAGAACGGGTAATACGACAGTCCGATAATGTCATAGTCCAATTCGCCTTTACTTAACTCTCCAAAGTACCATTTAAACGTATCCGCCTTGCCTCCTTCAGCCAGATGGATCATAATCTTCACCTTATCAGCGTTATTAGTAATCTCTCCTTCTACTGCACGTACAGCATCAATTCCGCTTTTCAGCAATGCAACATTTTGCTTGAAATCCACGTCGCTGCTCAAGCCGTTCAGGACACCACTGTTGATCTCATTTCCGATCTGCACCATATCAGGCATGGCGCCCCTTGCTTTCATTTCTCCCACAACTTCATACGTATAGTTGTATACGGCCTGCTTCAGCTCTTCGGGCGAAAGACCTTCCCAAGCTTTGGGACGAAGCTGCTGGCCCGGGTGCGCCCACTCATCCGAGTAGTGGAAATCCAGCAGGATTTTCATACCTTTTTTCTTCACCCGCTCAGCCAAACGAATGACATCGTCCTTGTCGTTGTATCCCCCTGATTTCTGTGGATCATTCCACAGACGAAGACGCACGTAATTGACACCGCGATCCTTGAGAATATCGAGCAAATCACGCTCTGTACCGTTGCTGTCCACGTATTTTCCGCCTTTGTCCTCAATGGCAGTCAACGTGGAAATATCAACACCTCTAACATAGTCTGCACGATATTCCTCAACAATCACCTTAGCTTTAAGCTGAGGTTCTGGAGGCGCACCATATACAACTCCTGTTACCGTAAATTCGCCTGCAGAGGCGTATTGCATAGGGTCGATATGATCCCAAGTCACAGGTACCATTCCCGATTTTTCATTCTGAAACTGTGCCTTTACCTCGTTGGGCAGAATTGGCGCACTTCTGGTCACCGTTCTCACTTCGATCTCATCATATCCTTTAATATTGGCTGGTTCAGTTCCTTCTGCTTCTCCCCACACTTTGAACTCCAATATTTCCGGCCAAACTCCCTCACCCTTGTAAAAGGAGATGTTCAGTCTGATGTATCGCACATCATTCTGCTGAAACGTCAGATCAGCGATCTGTTTGGGATCAGCATTTTCATTTTGATCAACAACTTTGGTCCATACCTGCTGGTCAGCAGACGTTTCTACCATATATTTCACAACCGTGTTTTCTCTCCACGTTATTTCCGCTCCGGACAGATTGTAGTCTTCACCCAGATCAATCATTGCCCACTGTGGTTGTTCGGATGTAACTCCCGCCTTAGCAGTCCAATGCGTGTCACTTTTACCATCAACCAAGTGCTCCTTTTTACTCTCCCACTCCAAATATTCTGTGCTTACCGTAACCGCCTTGTTAAGTGCCACGTTCACTTTTGCATCTTCTGCAGCCGCTGGACGAACCATCAACCCCAGATCACAGAACAGCATTAGTAATACCAGACAACCGCTTATGTACCTCTTATTCACTCTTGATCTCCCCCTTTTTGTGTTTGATTGTGCATGGATCAATGAATGTTATGAATCCTCCTCATTGTAAGCGCTTAATAGCGGTAGGCGACACGGCATAATCCAAAGGAAACAGCAGTTATTTTAACAATATGATCCTGTGACAGTTACATTTGAGCTATATCGATCACATTATTTTTGCAAAAGAAACCAAAAAATCTGCCCGCCTACCCTAAGGCAGAACAGAACAGATTTTCAGATAAATCGTTGCTACACTTATTTAGAAAGTTTCAATTCAAGCTGTACCTGAATATCATTTTCTGTCGAGAGCACAACGGAGTGTGGATTTTCCATTCCGAAATCTTCGAACGTTACCATCGATGTCGCCGACAACAATACTGCATTATTCTCATAAGCAGCTTTTGCGTCAAAAGTTACTTCTTTTTCAATACCTTTAACCGTAATGGTACCATTCATTTTGATATCAACCGTTTGACCGACAGGCCATTCCGCAGGTACCCCTTCGAATGAAGTCGCTGTAAATGTAGCTTGTGGATATGTAGCAACGTCGAAGAAATCGGCTTGCTTCACGTGACCATCACGCTGTCCATTCCCGGAATCAATCCCGTCCATCTCGATCTGTCCTTCTGCCTTCATCTGAGCAGCATCGTCTACATTAATGGTCCAATTGCCTGTTACCTTATCGTCCACAAAGTTAACGGTCTCCTGTGATGTGGTTACGGAGAAGTATACTTTGGAACCTTCGCTGATGCTCCAGTCTCCATTCAATTGCTCTGCTCCCGCAGTTTCATTCGCTACAACCGCTCCTGTGCTATCTACTGCTGTTGTGGAAGTCGCTGTGCTCGCAGGAAGCACCTGCTCAATCTCCACGTTGTTCCCCAAGTAACTGTTTGTGATATAGTAACCACCGCCACCGATTACGGCAACCGCCGCTACACCTGTAATAAGCCATGCTTTTGCTTTCTTGTTCATCTCTATGTTTCCTCCAGTACATGATTGTTTAGGTTGCTTCTTGGAGTGAATCATATCAATTGAATGTGTCAGGAAGAAGTCAAGATAAGACAAGTCCCATATTTTTTTGAAATCCGTAATACAGGATTGGCTTTACGCTCTGGCTCATGTAAAATCAGTACAAGTTTACAAAGCGAAAGGAGAACGCTTTTTTTGAAATCCATACTTATCGTCGAGGATGAGCAAGCTATTGCACGAGTATTGGCTGCTTATCTGAGAAAAGCAGAATTTGAAGTTCATCATGCAGCAGATGGACCGACTGCACTTACCCTTTTTGATACCGTAACGCCTTCCCTTGTATTACTTGATGTGATGTTGCCAGGAATGGACGGATGGGATCTGCTGCGGATTATTCGTGAAAAAAGTGCTTGTCCCGTGATCATGCTAACTGCACTGGATGACATTTCAGACCGTCTCAACGGACTAAATGCCGGTGCTGACGATTATATGAGCAAACCTTTTGTACCGGAAGAAGTGGTCGCCAGAGTTAATGCGGTGTTGCGCCGTAATCCACATTGGACCTCAGGTGGCAAAGAGAAGCGTTCCTTTGGAAATCTCGTCATTGATCTTGCGGCCAAGCAGGTGCTGCTGAACGGTGCAGAGGTTGCACTCACACCTCGTGACCTGTCGTTACTGCTATTCCTGTCCGATTATCCGAATCGGACGTTTACCAGGGATCATCTTATTGAGCAGGTATGGGGGATGGATTATGACGGGAGTGATCGTGCTGTGGATTTATCAATTAAACGACTGCGCCAGGCCCTCTCCCACTGGTTGCCCGAAACAGGAGAAATTCGGACGTTACGAGGAATGGGGTATCAATTTTGGATCGCCAACTGAAACCAAAGAAACCCAAACGAACCATATCCATTTTGTCACACTGGACACTGCGATATTTTCTCATTTTGTGTATTGGTTTCACGATTATTGTGGCAGGCGCACTTTACTGGATTCGAACAACCTCTATTGAAAAAAGCCTCAAAACCGCAGAACTGCTTGGTCTGGAGATCGCTGATCAAGTCACTAGTGAAAACAATATGCTTCGGGTTCCACCCGATCTGGACAGACTGGTAACCAAACGAGAGAAACTATTCAACACAGATCATTATTTTTGTGTCATGATCTTGGACAACAACAATCAATTGATCTTTTCCCAACCTAAAATGGAGCAAAAAGATGTGCATTATCGACTGTCAGACGACTATCTTGAACCGCGAAACAACAAATATGCAGGTGTAACGGTCAACATATCTGAGGGCGATCAAACCTTGGGTAAAGTGTGGGTCATGCAGTCCAAACAATCCATTACATTTGGTCCAGAGACGATATGGCTCGTGGCTCTAATCCTCGGAGGGCTAATCCTTTGTGGATGGTTTACAATCTATCTCCTGTCCAAAAAGTTATCCAGACCGATTCGTCAGGTCGCCTATGCGGCTGAGCAGATTCGAGGTGGTAATTATGATGTGAGTCTTGATTTGAATACACGAGAACGTGAGATCAACGAACTTGTAAATTCATTCCGCGATATGGCTGCACGTCTACAACAACTCGAAGAGTGGCGTACACTATCGCTGGCAGGAGTAAGTCATGAACTCAAGACACCGGTAACTTCCATCAAAGGGCTCGTAATGGCAGTACGTGACGATGTGGTGAGTCCACAGGAAGGAAAAGAATTTTTGGATATCGCTTTGAAGGAATCTGAACGCATGGAGCGAATGGTCGCAGATTTGCTTGACTATAATGCCATGGCTGCAGGAAGTGTTGCCGTTCGCAAGGAACGGACGGATCTGAAGCTGTTGGTCGGTGAGATCATCTATCAGTGGAAGATTGCGTACGAGGACAAAATGCCAGAGGTTCAGCTGCACGCCCCTCCAATTAACTTCTTTACCATGGGGGATGCTCTCCGCATTCAGCAGATCATTGTCAATTTGCTTAATAACGCACTTCATGCCACAGCTCCTGAACAGAAGGCTGTCTTCGATATTTATCTAAGTACAGAAGAGCAGATGCTGTACATTGATGTTAAGGACCACGGCACAGGCATCGCAGCCGAAGAACAACCCAAAATCTTCGAACGGTTCTATCGTGGAGAACTCAAAAAACGTCGTAACCGCGGTCTGGGTCTAGGATTAACATATAGCCGCCTACTCGCTCAGGAACAGGGCGGTGAACTGACACTTGTCTCCAGCAGCCCGGAAGGCAGCATGTTCAGATTAAGCCTGCCACGCTGGACTGCTACACAAGAAGCCATGAATACAGAAAAAGCATACGGAGCAGCCGTTAAAGTATAACGCACCTCGCTAACATGACAACTAGCCCAGAACTCCATTCAGGAGACTGGGCTAGTTCAACGTTGTGTCTTGTTGCTTTATCCAAACTATCCAAAACGGAAACAGTCAACACTCTAATACACGTGGTCTATATTCATCGTAAGCATCCGAGATCAGTTGTTTATGAAGTACACTACTGGAAATGATTGCTTTCCGCTTTGCTTTCAAAACGATCTGCTCTATATCCGCATAACTGCACCCAGTCAAGTGTTCACATATGTAATCTTCCAGCCGAGTCTCCTGTTCAAATGATCCCACCAACTTACTGATATATAATTTGCGACTCGAATCATCAGGCATACCGTAGGTCATCTTTGTATCGAAACGTCTCCATATGGCGTAATCCAGTTGGGTTTCCAGATTCGTTGCAGCCACCAGAATGCCGTCCCCATCGAATTCGTCCAGACACTGCAACAACGTATTGACAACACGCGCCATCTCTTTCACCTCATCATTGCTCTCACGTGTTCGACCTATGGCATCAAATTCATCCAAGAATAGTACACAGGGATTAATACGTGCATATTCGAATAACTTGCGTACATTACTTCCGGTCTCCCCAAGATGACTATGAATGATTGCATCTAATCTCACAAGTACCAATGGCAGATCAAGGCGCTCCGCCAGATGTGATGCAGTTAATGTTTTACCCGTACCGGGTGGCCCGAACATGACCATTTTGTTGGGGATCGATACATCGTGCTCCCTGAACTTCTCTTTCATGCCCAGAATGGTGATAAATTCATCAATGATACGCTCATTTTCTGCGGAAAATACAATATGCTGGGCTTTTCGCCCACACTCTTTTGGCGTGTAAAAAGCAGCCATATCGATCCCTTTCGCGCGGGGAATCCGATTCATATGATTTATTTTGCTCATGTATACACATGCTCCTTCATTTATGGTTTCGTGTAAATGTTTAGTTCAATTTATATAGAATCAATTAGATTTTAATCGTAATTATTACTATTAAATAATAACATACTACTGTCTTTTTGCAAATATAAATACAGCACGTCCACTATTTTGCCACAGATGGGGCATTTGGTTGCAAGCATCAAGAAAATTTGCTATTCTGAATATGCATCGTTGTGTATAACGCAAAAAAGCCCTCTAAATTTCATGAGAGCATCAAAATTTTTCCAGATTTCGCAAGCGGCAACTTGCTATTTCTGGAATCTTTATACCAACGAATGTAATCCAAATTAAAAGTGAGGTTAACAATCATGGCAAAAGACGTATTGTGTGAAGTTAATTCCTGTCGTCACTGGGCTCAAGAGAACAAATGTAACGCTTCCTCGATCTATATCGTGAGTCACAGTAACAAAGAAGCAAGTCAGTCTGCTGAAACAGACTGTAAGACTTTTGAAGTAAAATAATTAATTTCATGTGATTCACTTAAAGGAGCCCTTACCGGTTCCTTTTTTCTTTGTCCATTGTAACAAGAATGATAATTATTATCAAGCCCTATTCTGTAAAAATCCTTCTCACCTCTTAAATGCACATTGGACAGATGACCTACGTACACTACGTAAGAAGTCAGTATGCCCATGAACGATTAGAACCAAGAGGTGAATAACAATGCCTGTTAAAAGTGGCACACAGTATCGCGAACGAATTGATGCACAGTCCGTCCCTTGCTGGTACAAAGGTAACCTTATTACTGGAAAACGCTCTGAACATGTAGCATTTGCTGGTCTAATGGAGACTCAGATGTACATGTATGATCTGCAATCTGATCCTAAATTTGCAGCAACGATGACGTATGCCTCCCCGGCAGACGGCAAACCTGTGGGCATATCCTTCCTGCCTCCAACCAGTGCCGACGACCTCCGTAAACGACGGGAAGGGATGAATATCTGGACAAACGTGCATCATGGCTTTCTTGGTCGCTCACCCGATTACATGAATACAGCCATAATGTCCTTTTACACAGGTGCCGATCTCCTGAACGAACTATCTCCCCAATATGCAGAAAATCTCAAGAATTATTATGCGTACTGCCGTGATCATGATATCACGCTATCCCATGCCTTCATCCAGCCATATGCCAGCAAAATCTCAGGGCAACTGGATGCTACTGAGGATGCTATTGCCGCAAAGGTCGTAGATTGCACCGAGGAAGGCCTCATCATTAGCGGAGCATTCATGATGGCTACACAAGCTGCCACATCGGATGAGATTTTTGTCTATCCGTCACCTTCTCCCGCCCCATTTGATGACGAAAATCCATTTGCATTCTCTTTTGCTGTCCCCAATGATCTTCCGGGAATCAGTCTGGTATGCAGGGATACCTACGCAGCCGAATCTCACACCAACTATCCCCTGAGTTCCAGATATGAAGAAATGGACAATATCGTCATCTTTGACCGGGTGCTCGTTCCGCATGAACGAATATTTTTTGCAGGAAGTGAGGAAATGTCCTCGCGTCTCTTCAGTGGTAGTAACTTTCATATTCACGCAGGTCATCAGGTATTGTGTCGTTACATTGCCAAGACAGAATTTGTTCTCGGTACAATACAGCTTCTCACGGATACGCTGGATCTGAATACGGAAGCACATGTTGTCGAGAAAACCGCGCGTGTGTTCGCAGGTCTCGAATCGTTAAAAGCATTGGCCTTGGCCGCGGAGGCAGGTGCCATCCCAGATGGGCGTGGATTTGTGTTACCTGCACCAAAACCATTGATGGCAGCCAATCTCCTCTTTCCGAAACTTTATCCTGAGATGATTGAAATTCTGCAGCTCTTGGGTTCGAGCGGGGTGATTATGATCCCTCAGGAAGAAGAGTTTCAATCCGATATCGCTCCTTCACTGAATATATATCTGAAAGGGAACGATATGGCTTCTCACGAACGCAACGCTCTGTTCCGCCTGATCTGGGAGCTTGGGGCTGGATCATTTGGGGGCAGACAGACCCAATTTGAACGATTCTTTTTTGGCAATGTCCTTACCGTATCCAATCGGTTGTTCTCCGTCTACAACAAAGATCAGACAAATCGTCAGCTCGTTCGTGATTTTCTATTCAACACCAGCAAATAAGAGAACTAATGAAGCTTTTTTTATACCAGATGGTCATAGACCGTCATCAGTTCAGAGGCTGGTCTGCTTGCATCCATATCCCGTAATGCAGGCTGGTCTCCGTAACCGATATGGAATACCCCCAGCACCTTCTCTTCACTTGTCAAACCCATCAGATTCATAAACACAGGATGTTGTTGATAATCATTGATCTTCCAGACAGCATTCAAACCCTGTTCCGCAGCCAGAATATTAAAACGTTTGCTCCAGGCTTTGGCCGGCAGAAGATCATCCTCACGGGCATTTCTAGGCGCCACAACAACCAGATGGGTAGGGATTGCTTCCGTGTATTGATATGTAGCCCAATCGCCGTAGCGATCAGCCAGATGGGGTGGATAGCTCTGTCTGACCGCTTCCAGATAAAGCTGTCGTCCTTCGCCTGCAAACAACATAAACCTCCAAGGCTCTGAACTCATCACATATAATGAAGGATCTGCTTCATCAAGCAACTTTCGTATAACCGACTGGGGTACTGGCAACGGACTGAATTCGCAAGTTCCTGCACGTCTCTTGCCGCTGCTTATATCTTGACTTAGACCGGTAGACATGGCAACTTCCCCTCCTCTATCTGCATGATATATCGTTATCCTTCAATCGCCTTCACATCAACCATGTTTTCTTCGGTTCAACGGCTTCCGTTTTCCAGCGATCCACCTCTTCGTGGATGCGCGCTTTATCACGCGTCGTAAACTGTTTCGACTCCAACACTTCTGCTTGAGGCATGCTGTCACGTATCAAGCGAATGTAGTCCATGGAACGGATCAGAGACTGGCGTCCAGGGATGTACCTAATTTTGCGTCCTTCCAACAAGCAGTATATCTCGATCATACCCGGTAATTTACCGAAGGCCTCCCAGCAGAATGCACTGACCATATGCTGAAACGCCTCAACTACGTTTGGATCGTGGACAACCATATATTTCTGAATAAGCATCGAATCCCAGCCTTCTGGTTGCCAGGCTACCTGAAATATCATCGACAAATGCATGGATAATGAAGGTAACTCCGTTCTCCACTGTTCAAAAAGAATGGCTGGATGCTTCAGATCATCGTTCATTGCAATGGCGAGTGACAATTCATCCGTAATCTTGTTCTTCACATCCCAGTAATGGAGAACAGATTCGAAACCATCCGCCTTTCTGGGCCACCATTTCTCAAGTAAATACTGTACAGGTACCTCTTTGCGAACATTGGGGTCGAGACTGTAAAAGGCATTGACCGCGTGGCTCACCGCATATTGTACACGATGCCTCCATTGCAGTGGAGAACGCTGCTCAGACACTGGTTCAGGGCGGATGAATCGGTGTGGGCTGCGCAGCATTTCTTCCAATCTGTAATCTTCAAGCAGACGTTCAGGAAGGTGATTCCTTCCCAATGGTATCGCTGCCTGAACATTATGTCTTAACATGATCTTTAGGATACCTGTAATCCGGCAGCAGCGAAGCGTTTGCCAAAGTCACGGCATGTTTCCTTCTCCTGCTCAAGCGGACTGTATTCAATTTTCAACATCTCTGGAGATACCTCCGCCCCACGCTCTTGCAGCTTGGCAGCGGCGAGATCAACCGCTCCGCAGAACTGCTCATAAGACGTGTCACCACTACCGAACACTGCTGCTCTCTTGCCGCTCAAGTCAAGCTCATCCAACTCTTCATAGAAATCAAGGAATTCATCTGGCAACTCCCCGTCTCCCCAAGTGTAGACGCCGATCATGAATCCGTCATAGTCCATTACATCGGATGCATTACAATCCGTTACGGATTTCAGATCTGCCTCGTGACCTCCCTGTGTAATTCCTTCTACAATCAGTTCTGCAATTTCTTCTGTATTTCCCGTCATGCTTGCATAAGCCACTAACAATTTAGCCATCTATTTTCCCTCGCTTTAGTTTGATCATGTTAATATTCTCTCCGAAGAAAGAATGAATTTGAATTAACAAAATCATATGTGATAATGATTATCATTGTCAAATTAATTTTTTGGTTATCTTTGTTTTTCAGTATATGGTGCACTCCCGTCCCCCAACTGGCGTACAAGCCCTTTTTTGTTGTACAATAGTATCCAAATGACTTTTGAAGGATGGATAAATCATTATGTACGTAGCTAAGAATTGGAAGGACTATGAAGTAATCGATACAGGAGGCGGCGAGAAACTGGAGCGTTGGGGAGATGTGATTTTACGCAGACCCGATCCACAGATTATCTGGCCCCTTGAGCAAGAAACCAATGAATGGCGTCAGGTGCATGGTCACTATCATCGCAGCTCTTCCGGTGGCGGTAACTGGGATATGAAAAAGCCCATTCCCGAGCGTTGGACGATCGGATACGAAAACCTGAAATTCCACATTAAACCTACCAGCTTTAAGCACACTGGCCTATTCCCTGAACAAGCCGCCAACTGGAGTTGGATGATGGATAAAATCTCCAATGCAGGACGCCCTATTTCTGTCTTGAACCTGTTTGCCTATACAGGTGGAGCAACGGTAGCCGCAGCATACGCTGGTGCTTCTGTTGTGCATGTGGATGCAGCTAAAGGCATGGTTCAATGGGCCAAGGAAAATGTTCAATTATCCGGACTGGCTGATCGCCCTGTTCGTTTTATTACAGATGATGTATTCAAATTCGTACAACGGGAACAACGTCGCGGAAATCGTTACGACGCCATTATTATGGACCCTCCTTCATATGGCCGAGGCCCTAATGGAGAGACATGGAAACTGGAAGAGAACCTATATCCTTTCTTGAAGTCGTGTATGACGATCTTGTCGGATAATCCATTATTCATGCTGGTTAACTCCTACACTACGGGCATTTCCTCTACGGTTCTGCGCAACATGTTGACCATGACGATGTCTGCTCAGTACGGTGGTGACATTACTGCAGGTGAAATTGGTCTGCCAATCACACGTAGTGGTCTTGATCTGCCTTGTGGTATTCTGGGCCGTTGGGAGTCTTAATCATGTCAGAACATCGGCATAACCACGATGCGATTCCGATTCTGTTCGAAGACAACCATCTGTTAGGTATTACGAAGCCGGTCAATGTACCTACCCAAGAAGATTCATCAGGTGATCCGGATTTGCTTACATTACTGAAGCAGGATCTGAAAGAACGATATAATAAACCTGGCAATGTCTATCTCGGGTTAGTACACCGACTTGATCGTCCTGTTGGAGGGGCAATGATCTTTGCCAAGACATCCAAAGCAGCTTCGAGATTGTCCGAGACAGTGCGGGGACGTCATTTCCGTAAAATATATGCGGCTGTAGTACATGGCAAGTTGCCTGCACAACAGGGAACGTTAAAACACACGCTGCTGAAAGATGCACGTACAAATACCGTTACTGTTGTACCTAAAGGGACGGCTGGCGGTAAGGATGCCGTTCTGGATTACCGGGTTATTGGAGAAACAGATCGATACAGCCTCGTTCATATCGAACTGCACACCGGCAGATCTCATCAGATTCGGGTGCAAATGAAAGAAATGGGCTGTCCTCTGTACGGAGATCAGAAATACGGCGTAAGCGTGAATAAACCCGGGCAACAGATTGCTCTATGGTCTGTGATTGCAGCTTTTCCTCATCCAGTTACCAAGGAAGAAGTTATTCTGCAATCTTTGCCTGCAAGAGAATTCCCTTGGGCAGAATGGCCAGCTGCCGTGTACCAAAAGGCTTTTGAACAACCTCTATAAGTGCACAGGATCAGGTTACATCTGTCCATACAACGTGTCGTTCAGATTCTGTATCTGAACGACACGTTTTTTCATATTTTCTGCTAATTAACTAATATACAGAAAGGAGACATCATAGTGACCCCGTTTACCAAACAAGTCATTGCGATCATCGCAGCGATTCCTGAAGGTAAAGTGATGACTTACGGTCAGATTGCAGCCCATGCTGGAAGTCCAAGAGCCGCGAGACAAGTCGTCCGTATTCTGCACTCGATGAGCCGCAAGGAACGTCTGCCCTGGCACCGTGTCGTCAACGCAAAAGGCGAAATCTCCATACCGGACGAACACTCTCGCATGATGCAGGAAACAGAACTGATTAGCGAAGGTGTGGAGTTTCAACTGAACGGAACCATTAATCTCAAACAGTTCGGTCATGAGCCCGATCCTGTATTTCTTATCGATCCAACGATCCAGCCCGAATAATAAAAGTGCTCTCCTCCTATGGCGCACACCAAAAAAAGAGAACTCAAGCAGTTAGGGTTACCCCTTTTCAACTGCTAGAGTTCTCTTTTTTTTTTTTTATCTGATGTTCGTTACGCTGTAGCCGTCGCTTTTTCCTGTTCTACAGTAACAGGTTCAACAGCTGGTTTTGTTTTCCGAATAAAGAACGCCATGATCAAAGCAACCACGGTCATTCCGGTAGCCACGATGAATGCATAGTTAACACCGTAAATCGTTGCATCTGCTGTAGCTGCTAACATCGCTGTCTTATTATTAGGGTCAACTTGGCCAGCAGCCACTGCATCCGCCAGATGTGTTTTGAGCTTGCTACTCATGATAGTAACCAGAATGGCTGTACCGATCGCACCGGCAACTGTACGCAATGTATTGGACATCGCTGTACCATGCGCGTTCAGACGTTGAGGCAGTTGATTCAGACCTGCTGTCTGGATCGGCATCATGAGCATTGACATACCGAACATACGAGCCGTGTAGATAAACATCATGTAGCCATAAGTAGTATCGATTGCCAGGCGACTCAGTCCAAAAGTTGTAATTGCCGTAATGGCAAGACCTGCAACCGAAAGCCAGCGTGCGCCCACTTTATCAAATATGCGACCTGTAATTGGGGACATAATCCCCATCAATATCGCACCCGGCATCATCAGTAGTCCTGATTCAATCGGTGAGAATCCACGAATGTTTTGCAGGAAAATAGGGAGCAGGATCATACCTGCAAACATCGCCATGGTCACGAGCATATTAATAATTGTTGTTAATGTATACATGTTGTACTTGAAAATACGGAACTCAAGGAGCGGATGATCTGTTGTCAGTTGACGAATAACGAACAGAATCAAGGATATCGCACCTACAACGAGACATCCAATGACAATTGCACTGCCCCATCCATCAGTACCCGCATCACTGAATCCGTAGAGCAAACTACCAAAACCTAGTGTAGATAAAATAACCCCTGGATAATCCAGTTTAGGTCTGGATTGACGTGTTACGTTTTTGACAAAAGCAATACCAATTGCCGTTGCAATAATAGAAAATGGCAAGATGATGTAGAACAACAATCTCCAGGAATAATGCTCAACCACATAACCCGAAAGTGTAGGCCCAATCGCAGGAGCCAGAATCATCGCGATCCCCATGGTTCCCATGGCCTGACCGCGTTTCTCAATTGGGAAGATAGTCAGGAATACAACGGTCATGAGAGGCATCAAGATACCTGCACCTGCCGCTTGAATGACACGACCTACCATCAGAATGGTGAAGGTTGGACTAAGACCACAGACTAATGTACCTATGGTAAATAGAGTCATGGCTGTAATGAAAATTTGACGCGTTGAAAATTTGGCAATCAGATATGCCGTAACCGGAATCAGTACACCGTTCACAAGCATGTAACCCGTGGTTAACCATTGGGCTTTGTTTGCATTGATCGCGAGGTCTTCCATGATTTTAGGAAGTGCTACGTTCATCAGGGTTTGGTTCAGGAATGCCACAAAGGCACCAATTAACAATGCCGCTACAATCGGGCCTTTCTTGATGTTGTCCATCGCTGAGGATGGAGCTGCAGCAGTAGTCGTACTCATATGTTGTTCATCTCTCTTCCTTCTAACTTTTCAATCATTTGACTATGAATTCTAAGTAGGTGCTCAAGGTCGTCCTTCGATATATCCAGAATGGGTGATACTCTTTCCATCCACAAATGGTGCGTTTCCTGTTGGGCCTGTTCCCCTTTGTCCGTGATCTGAAGCTTAACGGATCGGCGGTCAGCATCCGAACGTGTCCGAACGATATACTCCCCTTTGACCAGTCGCTCCACAACAGCGCTCATGGAACTACTGCCCATATGGCATAGCTCAGCCACTTCATTTATGCCAATGGAAGGACGCTCCCTCAGGATGGATAACACCATAAACTGAATCGAAGTCAGCTCGATCTCCTTGTTTTCATTCCAAAATGCTCGAAAAAGCATTTGATTCACTTGGCGGAACGAATTAATAATATAGAATACTTCATACGTATCAGTCATTGATTCACCCTTTTACTTTTGGAATATAATATTTCGTACACGAAATATCAGGGGAACAATTATTTATTATAACAAAAATATTTACATAGTCAACTCTTTACATATGAATTCACAAAAATAATATTAGGACATACTAACTGTGTTACATCCATGCCTTTACCCAACTAACCTGGACACAGTGTGTAGCATATGTAATTTGTAAATAAAATAACCATAGGGTTCCTGCATGAAACGAGCAGGCACTCCTATGGTTATTCAGAAGAATCAGCATGGTATCATACCGAAGTAGATAAGGCAGGCTCTTTAGCCTTGGGTGTTGTCATTTTGCCTAACAGATATACCAGCAATTGTTGATTGTGCATCGAAATGTTACTGAGAACAGAGTTCATGAATTCATTACGGATGGTGATTCCCCGTTCTGTCTCCATTCTTCCTTTCTCTGACAGAGATACCCACACAATGCGTCGATCCTGATTATCCCGATTCCTGCGAATCAGATCATTCTTCTCCATTCGATCGAGCAGCATGGTTACAGCAGCTGGCGTAGTCGACAGATAAGGAATCAGATCCGAAGGTTTCATTTTCTGATGATCCTCGAGCACCTCCAGAACAGCCAGCTGGGCCTCCGTTAATGAGGGTGCCAGCTCTTGATCCATATGCAATTTATAATCTTTGGTCAACCTGGACCAGCACTTGGCAAAATCGGAATTATACATCTTCCATCGCTCCTCTCTGCAACCGGTTATCACTTCACCTGCTTAAGTTTTCGCGCTCCAAAGCCGCATTCCTGCTGCCTTTTTTCAATTTCCTAGCGATCGACCGTAATCGACGAAGGTTGTTAAACTTCGCATGAATGCCCTCTTCTAATCCGCCTTCGAACAACAAAAAAAGACTCCTCGCATGACAGGATTAGCTGTTCTGCGAAAAGTCTCGTTTGTTTGTTTTTATGAAGATGCTGCTGGTTGATTCTCATTGAAATCCCTTAGAAGTTCAACGATCTCGTCCTGTTTATCCACATGAACGATCAGCTTGCCAATATGTTTGCGCTCTGTAATCGGAACACCTTCCGAAGAGATCGGGAACACTTGGCCTTCCTTGGTCATTACAGTGATCTTACGTTGCTCTTTGCAATAAAACGCTCCAACAATACGGCTGCCATTCGGTTTCACACGTTTGCCTTCTTTGAACTCGAATGTGGCAAGCCCCTTGCCTCCACGGCTCTGTATAGCGTAATCCAGAAGTAATGATCGTTTACCATATCCCAGATCGGACAAGACGGCTACTTCACCTTCATCTCCTTCTACCCATAGAGCCGATACAACTTCATCTGTATCTCTTAACTGAATACCACGAACACCACCTGATACGCGTCCCATTGGATTGACTTCATCCTCTCGGAAACGAATCGCCATGGCTTCTTTTGTAATCAGCATGATATCTTGATCACCTGTACTTAGATGTACAGATAACACTTCATCGTCCTTGCCCACTTTACAAGCCGCAACTGCACCGGAACGTTTGGTAACGTAATCCTTCAGTTCAGTTCGTTTCACCTGTCCTCTTCGTGTGACAAAGACCAGACTGTGATTCGGCTCTTCAAAGGATTTCACAGCAAGCACACTTGCAATACGGTCATCTTTCGCAAGAGGAATCACGTTCACAATGGCTGTGCCCGGGTCTTTCCACTTGAATTCAGGTACCTGGTGAACAGGTAACAGGAAATACTGACCTTTCCTCGTAAAGACAAGCAAGTTCTCAAGTGTATTTACTTCCAGAACCTGAGCGATATAATCGCCGTCTTTTACTCCACTTCCGCTCCGTTCACCACCAGAACGTGTAAAGGACTGCATGCCTGTACGTTTCACGTATCCCTCTTTGGATAATGTAACAAATACATCTTCCGCGTTCACAAGTACTTCGAGATTAACCTTGAGTTCTTCCACTTCACCCTGAATCGCAGAACGACGGTCTATGCCGTATTTATCACGAATCTCCATCAATTCTTTGCGGATGACTCCGATGAGCTTGCGGTCACTATCCAGAATGGATTGTAGTTGTGCAATCTTTTTCATCAAATCACCGAGTTCCTTCTCCAGAGAATTAATCTCCAGATTCGTCAAACGGTACAATTGCAATGTAAGGATGGAATCCGCTTGGCGTTCCGTGAATCCAAACATCCACATCAGGTTATTCTGAGCATCCTGCCGGTTCTTCGACGCTTTGATGGCCGCAATGACCTCGTCAAGGATGTTAAGTGCTTTTACCAAGCCCTCGAGCACATGTGCACGGTCTTGCGCCTTCTCCAGCTCAAACCGGGTACGGAATGTTACAACTTCCCGCTGATGGGCAATGTAAGCCTCGAGGATCGACTTCAATCCTAATTGGTGAGGTGCTTTATTCACAATCGCCACCATATTGAAGTTATAGGTGACCTGCAGGTCGGTTTTCTTCAGCAAATAAGCCAAAATACCTTGTGCGTCCGCTTCTTTTTTCAGCTCGACCACGATTCGCAGACCTTCACGTCCACTCTCATCACGCACTTCAGCAATACCTTCAACCTTCTTCTCAAGTCGGATGTTCTCCATCGCTGTAACGAGGCGAGACTTCACGACCTGATAAGGGATCTCGGTAATGACGATCTGCTGTTTGCCACCGCGCATGTTTTCAATCTCGGTTTTGGACCGGATATAGATCCGTCCCTTACCTGTGCGATAGGCATCCAGAATACCGTCACCGCCCATTATCAACCCGCCTGTTGGAAAGTCAGGACCCTTCATAAACATCATGATTTCGTCCAGCTCGATCGACGGTTTCTCCATCACAGCGATCGAAGCATCAATGACTTCACGCAAATTGTGTGGAGGAATCTCCGTTGCAAATCCGGAGGAAATACCGCTGACGCCATTAACCAGCAAGTTCGGATAACGGGATGGCAATACAACCGGTTCTTTGGCCGTATTATCAAAATTATCCTTAAACAGAACCGTCCGTTTCTCGATATCGCGAAGCATCTCCATCGCGATGGGCGACAAACGGGCCTCCGTATACCGCATCGCCGCTGCCGGGTCATCATCCTGTGATCCCCAGTTACCATGACCGTCCACGAGCATATGGCCCATTTTCCATGGCTGAGCCATCCGCACCATGCCCTCATAGATGGATGAGTCACCATGTGGATGATAATTACCCATTACGTCCCCAACGGTTTTGGCAGACTTGCGATAAGTCTTGTCAGGCGTATTACCTGAATCGTACATGGCGTACAGAATACGCCGTTGTACTGGCTTCAACCCATCCCGGACATCCGGAATGGCTCGATCCTGAATAATATATTTGGAGTAGCGACCGAAACGGTCCCCAACGACCTCTTCGAGAAAGGCCGGCATAAATTGTTCTGATGGACTCATTCCAAGCACCTTCTATTCTTCGTACTCTGTAAAGTCGACGTTCTCTACAATCCAGCGTTTCCGCGGATCAACCTTATCACCCATGAGCGTAGATACACGACGTTCTGCTTTTGCTGCATCAACAATCTGTACCTTCAGCATCGCACGAGTTTCCGGATTCATTGTTGTTTCCCACAGTTGATCCGGGTTCATTTCACCTAGTCCTTTATAACGTTGAAGCTCAACATTATTACCGAATTCCTTCATGTAATTAGCCAGCTCTTCATCCGTCCATGCATATCGAACTGTCGCAAGCTTACCAGACTTACGAGTAAGTTTGTATAATGGCGGCTGAGCAATATATACTTTGCCTGCATCAATTAAAGGCTTCATATAACGATAAAAGAAGGTCAACAGCAGCACCTGAATATGTGCGCCGTCCGTATCTGCATCGGTCATAATGATAATTTTGGAATAATTGCTGTCTTCAACTGCAAATTCGGTTCCAATGCCCGCCCCGATCGCCGCTGTAATAGCGCGGTATTCTTCATTTTTGAGAATATCAGCCAGCTTTGATTTTTCTGGATTGAGCGGTTTTCCCTTGAGCGGCAGAATAGCCTGAATCTTCGAGTCACGTCCCTGTTTGGCAGAACCACCTGCGGAATCCCCTTCGACAATAAATAACTCATTTCGGGTAAAATCCTTTGATTGCGCCGGCGTTAGTTTGCCGTTCAGGTTGGAACTTTCGCTACGTTTCTTGCCTGTGCGCATATCATCACGTGCTTTGCGGGCTGCTTCTCTGGCTCTGGAGGCTTGAACCGCTTTGCGAATTAACGTTTGCGCTACCTGCGGGTTTTCTTCCAGGAACCGCTGAATATTTTCGGACACGACCGAATCCACTGCACTTCGAGCGGAAGCGCTGCCGAGCTGATCCTTGGTCTGACCTACGAACTCAACATCTGACATTTTGACACTGATTACGGCCATCATACCTTCACGCAGGTCATTACCTTCGAGATTTTTATCTTTTTCCTTGATCATGCTGGTACGCCGCGCGTAATCATTCATTACACGGGTATACGCAGCCCTGAATCCGGTCTCATGAGTACCGCCGCCCCGAGTAGGGATTGAGTTCACGAACGAAGCCAGCGTTTCGGTATAACCCGCGTTATACTGGATTGCCACTTCGACTTCAATGTCATCCTTCTCCGCATAGAAGTGAATAACATCATGCAACACATCTTTATTTTCGTTAAGAAAAGCAACAAACTGGCTTGCTCCGCCTTCATACATGTATTCATCCTGATTGCCCGAACGTTCATCCTTGAGCACAATTCTCAGACCGGAATTCAGAAAAGCAATCTCCTGAAGACGTTCTGCCAATGTATCATAATTGAATTGAATGCCGCTCTGGAACACCCGAATATCCGGTTTAAATGTAACTTTTGTACCTGTCCGATTGGTATTGCCCAACACTTCGAGACCGGAGACCGGTTCACCGACATGTTCAATCTCTTTTTTGTCCTTCCAATACTCGAATCGCTGACGATGAATCTTGCCATCACGGAAAATCTCGACTTCAAGCCACTCGGACAATGCGTTTGTAACTGACGCACCTACACCGTGCAAACCGCCTGATTTTTTGTATCCTGATCCACCGAACTTTCCGCCTGCGTGCAAAATCGTAAACACGACCTGGGGAGTAGGAATCCCTGTTTTATGTATACCTGTCGGAATTCCCCTTCCGTTATCCTGAACCGTAATAGAACCGTCCTTATGCAGCGTGATATCGATTTTGGAGCAGAATTTGGCGAGATGTTCGTCGACAGCGTTGTCGACAATTTCCCATACCAAATGATGTAGACCCGAAGTGCTGGTGCTGCCGATGTACATCCCCGGCCGTTTCCGTACCGCTACCAACCCTTCAAGTACTTGAATGTCGTCCGCGTCGTAGCCTGAAGACCCCTGTCCTCCGCCTGTCGAACCTGCCGACATATCGATTTGCTCGACCATTCATGCTCCCCCTTCTTAACTTGCAACTAAAAAAATGCCTAAAATGCAAACAGATGTTTTCTTATCCTTGTCCATTTTAATTCAAGATATCCCGTTTCGTAAAGACAAGGAATGACACAATGAGTGAAGCAATGCCCCAAACACTAAGCACAATAAGGGAAAAACCTAAATTCATACCCTCGATTGGAGGTAATCCACCAGACAAATAATTCGGAAGTTCGAGGTTAACCATGAACAGATACTTCGCTGTCTGCCAAGATGCTGCCATACTGGTCAAGATTGTTCCTGCAATCAGCGCGGCCATCATGATAACGATACTTGCAGCAGTACTGCGCACAAGCACAGATACCATAAATGCAAGCATAGCCACAATTACACTCACAAACCAGATCAGCCCTGCCTGCATAAGCATATACAGCCACTGGTCTACAGCATGCACTGCCGACATATCGACATCTGTTCCCACAACTTTGAATCCTGTGAAGATTGGCATGTTGAAGCCTTTATAACCAAAGACCGCACCCGATATGACATAACATATAATGTAGGCTGATACCACTATTATTGAAACAAACATAATCAGCGTAATTAATTTACTCAGAAGCACTTTCCAGCGTCTAACCGGACGCGTTAAAAGCATTTTAATCGTACCTGTCGTACGTTCACCGGAAACAAGATCTGAAGCAATAGCCATGATTAACAGTGGAATAAACAATCCAACTGCGTTGTTCATGAACTCCCGCGTAAAGGTGACACCACCCGGTTCTTTGGGATTGATGTCATTTTCAAGATAGTACTGCATCTGCTGGATATATACTGTTCTATATTTTTTGTATTCTTCAGGCACCCGATCGCTCCCGAGCGAGTTTTGATTATCTGTGATGGCCTGTTGCAGTTCAAGACGCCAATCGCCGCCAAACTTGTCACGATTATTCTCCGCAGATTTCATCTGGGCATACGTAAACATCGGTACGAGGACCGCAAGTACAATAAATATAATATAAAGCCGTTTTTTCTTCACCATCTTAATCGTTTCATTGCGAATCAGCGGCATGATATTACTCAATGGTTTCACCTTCTGTCATTTTTAAGAATAGTTGTTCAAGCGTAGGCTGAATCCGCTGTACCCCTTCAACCTGTATACCAGCTTGAACCATCTGCTGCACCAGATCAGGGATTCGATCTTCATGCATCTCGGCAACCACAGCGTTGGGACCAAGACCCGCAACAATGGTATCATCCATCACATCCGCAGGTCGACTTACCAGAGCAATGCCTGAATCCAGTAACATCTTTTTGCCTTGCTCCAGTGGTGAAACGTGCCATATGGCCAACTTGGAATGATCTTCAATCAGTTCACTTACACCTCCAACGGCAAGCACACGCCCAGCACTGATAATTGCTACTCTGTCACAGAGAAGCTGAATCTCACTTAACAAGTGACTGCTGACAAATACAGCCATACCTTCACTGGCAAGCTGCTTAATAAAGACACGAAGTTCCTTAATGCCTTTTGGATCAAGGCCATTCGTCGGTTCATCCAGAATGAGCAGACGCGGTCGCCCAAGCAGCGCTTGTGCAATACCGAGCCGTTGACGCATACCCAATGAGTACGTTCTGACTTTATCGTGAATCCGCTGATCCAGACGCACAATATCCACAACTTCCTGAATTCGTTCGTTGTCCACACCTTGTTGCATGCGGGCAAAATGCTCCAGGTTCTCCCACCCTGTCAGATATGTATATACCTCCGGATTTTCAACAATGGAGCCTACATACTTCAAAGCACGCTCAGGGTCCCGATTCACATCATAACCACAAACTTTAATTTTCCCTTCTGTCGGTTTGATCAGATCCACCAGCATCCGTATCGTTGTTGTTTTTCCGGCACCGTTGGGACCGAGAAATCCAAAGATTTCACCCGGTTTCACGTCAAATGTAACGTCCTTAATGATCCACTTGCGTCCAATCCGCTTCTTCAGATGTTGTACAGACAAGACGGAATCATACTGCTGCTCTGCCATTTAATTTCCGCTCCCTTCTACCGATGTATCTGCCTGGAATTCCTGTGCAATCCGAACTGCAATTTGCTCATAACCTTGTCCGTTGGGATGGAAATGATCTGACGAGAGATACTCCCCCAGATGATTTTCAAATAAATCGAATGTAGGGACCAGTGTCATCTTGTCCTCATTGTTCAAAATAGCCAGTGCAGCATTGTTCCATGCAGCAACCACTGCATTACCCGGCTTCTCGAGTTCCTTCACATCGCCAAATGGATTATACAGCCCTATGTACGCAATCTGTGCATCGGGATTAATTTCTTTGACTTTCTTCAATATCTCTTGAAGGCGCTTTGACGTTTCCGGCAAAGCTGCTGCCAGCTGCTCTGCTGTTGGCGGATCTTCCCCCTGAAGAACTTGTCCTCCCTGGAACAAATCATTTGCACCGATCGAGAGCAAAATAAAATTGGACTGCTGCAGGACGTAACGTACACCTTGCTCATCGAGTTTTTCCAATAAAGCACCTGTTCTCAAACCGTTTACACCCAGATTATTAAGAACCTGAACGTCATATCCTTTATCTTTAAGCAGGTTGCCTGCACGTCTCACAAAACCGAGTCCTTTATCATCCCCCGTGCCTCTTGCCAGAGAATCGCCGATGACGGCCATCCGAATCTTGCCATCTTCCACGACCGCCGGTTCCCCCTCGATATCCTTGGATGGAGCAGTTGCCTCCTGGCCTGTAGTTAATGCGGAATCTCCCTCGGGGAAAATCACATCTTTTATGGCGTATCCAAATCCAAATAACAACAGCAAAGTTGCCAAGATGGATACTGTACTGACAGTTCTCCAGATCCAGGGTGCTGAATCAAGGCTTTTTTTCTTTTTCATCATCACATCTCCGCTCATGTACACCAATCCGGGTGCTTTATAATTTATAATGACTTTACATTAAGGCGTGTCTAAAAATCCGCTTACTTCGGAGTTTTCAGACACGCCCTAATGATGCTATTCCTAAATAACATAAATGTTCTGTCGTTAATTTGCAAATTTTGGCGCTATATTCGCAGAATTCATTTTCCTTATGTCATTTTACGGAAAAAAGGTTATACCATACACAGATTTGAACTGTGTGCTGGCATAACCTTGTGGAAAAGAAATTCATACTTTCTTCATTATAAATCGATTACTTACCGATAAACTCTTGTGCCCAGTATCCGTTGTAGAAACCTACACCGATATGCGTAAAGTTTTTGCTCAGGATATTGGCACGGTGACCTTCACTATTCATCCAAGCTGTAACCACTTCCTGTGGTGTTTTTTGTCCTTTGGCAATGTTCTCACCTGCATAGCTGTAAGTTACTCCGAATTGTTTCATCATATCAAACGGAGAACCATACGTTGGTGACTGGTGATCAAAATAGTTATTGTTACTCATATCTTTTACTTTCGCAACAGCTACTTTGTCCAGAAGTGCATCTGAAGTCAGAGCGTTCAGACCTGCTTTGGCACGCTCCGCGTTCACAAGTTTTACAACTTGAGTAGCAAAATCGGATTGTGTGCTTTCGCTACCATTATTACTTGTATTGTTACCTGTGTTTGAAGGATCTTTTGCCGGTGTAGTTGCCGGTTTTTCTTCTTGAGCTGGTTGTGCTGGTTTAGTCGGTTGCTCCGGCTTAGTTGTAGGCTCAGCAGGTTTTGTTGTTGGTTGAGTTGGTTTTGTGGTCGGCTCAGCAGGTTTTGTCGTTTGATCAGCCTGCGTAGCAGGCTTCTCTACAATTTGCCCCTCGGATACGGTGTATCCATTTTGTTTGAGCCATTTCTCAATATAAGCTTTCAAGCTGTCTGTACTTGTAATTTTGTACGTTGTGATAGTCTTATATGTTGAATCTGCAGCAGAAGCGGAAGCAGGAAGCATTACCCCTACGGCCAGTACGGCTGTCAGACTACTCGTTACGACAGTTTTCATCCATTTCTTTTTCAAATTCATTCATCTCCTTAAAATTAGTTATTACAACTTTGTAATTAATACTCTAGCAGTATATCAATTCAATAGGAGATTGTGAACCTATAAAATATGGAAAAGTAACTTTTTTGTCATTTTTTAGCCATAAAAAAAAAGACATTCGGACTAAAAAAGCTAGTCGAATGTCGCTTCACCATCTATTTATCATTCACCACACCAAAATGTGCAGATCAGGATGTCATGAGAATTTCCATGCAATAGAAGAAACTTTATTTATACTATAGAAGAACTTTACTGAACCGATAGCCTCTCTTCTGAAAACCAATGTGCTCATAAAAAGAGTACGTTGTTGAAGTCACTTCACGGTTTGCACCCGTGACAAACAGTTGTTTACCACCTTGCTGTCTGCCCCAATCTTCGGCACGAGCCATCAGACGACGGGCAATCCCACTACCACGATGTTCTTGACCTACAATCAGGGAAGTAATTTGTGCGGCAGGTTCTGGATAGGCATGACTTTGCACACATTGCAAGCCAATCACACCAATAATTTGTTCATCCACTTCGGCAACAAGCATGCATGCGTTTGGATTGGTTTCCAAACATTCAATACGTTCTTTCATGACATTGGTTGTTGTCGGATAGCTGACCTCTCGCATCAGTCCCGTTACCGCTTCAGCATCTCGCAGCTCACACTCTCGGATCATCAGTACAGGGGCCTCAACATTATTGGACATGATTTACCTCCACTTTCAGCATATTAGCGGCTTGCACCGCTGTTTTACGAGCTTCTTCCACATCTTGGCCAGCACTTAAGGCTACAGCCATTCGGCGTCCTACTTTGGTCTCAGGTTTGCCAAATACACGAATCTGAGTACGAGGAAGAGCCAGTGCTTCTTCAATCCCGCCTACAGTAAAGTCAGATGTTTCATCATTAGCCTTCAGCGTTGCTGAAGCTCCCGGTGTCAACAGATGTACACCTGTGACCGGAAAACCAAGAATTGCACGTACATGCAGCGCAAACTCGGAACTGTCTTGCGTCACCATTGTAACCATACCCGTGTCATGCGGACGAGGAGATACCTCGCTGAACACAACCCCATCCGATGTGAGGAACAATTCCACTCCAAACAGTCCATACCCGCCAAGTTCATCCGTGACGGATTTGGCAATATGACAAGCTTGCTGCCATTGCTCAGGAGTCATTGCATGAGGCTGCCAGGATTCGACATAATCCCCATCCTTTTGAATATGACCAATCGGTGGACAAAATACGGTGCCTGATACAGACCTAACGGTGAGTAATGTAATCTCACTGTCAAATTGCACAAAGCTCTCCAAGATAACACGAACGGATTTGCCACGAGCCCCAGAAAGAGCAATGTTCCAGCAATCCTCCACGTCGTCCGGTGTTCGGCATACACTCTGCCCTTTGCCGGAAGAACTCATCAATGGTTTAATGACACAAGGTGTGCCAAGCTTACGTACGGCTTCCTGAAGTTGTTCCAGGTTGTCCGCAAAAAGGTAGTCAGCTGTCGGAAGTTTCAATTGTTCGGCTGCAAGCCGACGGATGCCTTCGCGATCCATCGTTAAACGTGCAGCTCGGGCAGTAGGTACTACACAAAATCCCTCTTCCTCAAGCTCCAGTAAAGCTTCTGTTGCAATAGCTTCAATCTCAGGTACGATGTAATGAGGTTTTTCTTTACGGATCAATTGTTTCAAAGCTTCAGCATCCAGCATGTCGATGCAGTAAGACCGGTGCGCGACCTGCATCGCAGGTGCGTTCTCATAACGATCAACAGCGATCGTCTCTACTCCCAGTCGTTGGGCCTCAATAACGACCTCTTTTCCCAATTCTCCACTGCCTAGTAGCAGCATTTTTTTGGCTTGAGCCGTAAAAGGAGCACCCCACATGTTCTTTCCAATCCTCCCAAAGAGAAATCTTCTATATCTGTCTGTCTCTCTATTTTCGGGGTTTTGGTTAAAGATTGCAAGAGTGCTCCCTATTTTTCTTGTGAATTTTACAAGATTTTTTGTGTTTTTTCGATCAAATTTTACAATTACTGCTCTCAGATTCGATACTCCTTCCATTCCTCCCAAAATTAAGGAAATGTTAACAGAGCAGACTTTAATACTCCAACGAATCAAAATACGCAAACAAATCCCAAGTTTAAAGACTTGGGATTTGTCGATTTTTTTCTCTAAAGATTTCATTATGGGAAGAAACATAAGCCATCTTTGGTGCACCTGGCGTCATATATTGTTTCGCACTATTAACTGCCACGATCGCATCATTGAAGGCTCCTGCAATGAGTCTAACTTTGCTTTCATGCGTCGCACAGTCCCCTGCTGCAAAAACACCCGGAAGACTCGTCTCTGCATGATGGCTCATTAGAACCATTCCATCGTCCATAGCTAAGCCACAACTGACAAGATCACTTAGATTGCTTTTATATCCGTGACTAATGACGACTTCATCCACTTCCAACACTACATTGTCCTGATTTTCCATGTGCGTAATCACAACCTGCTGGATTCGATTACCATTATTATACAGCTGCGTGATGCTGTATGGTGTCCTCACATCCGTTATATTGTTCATCTCACTGACATTTCGTTCCATCGCGCGAAACTCATTATTCCGGTGGATTACAACTACGCTGCGAGCAAGTTGAGCAAGTTCAATTGCCCAGTCTACAGCACTGTTGCCTCCACCCGAAATGAGTACACGCTTCCCAGAAAAATGTTCCGGATTTTGCACGGTGTAATGAAGATTCTCTTGCTCATATTCAATCGGCTCCTGAAGCTCCAGCTTCTGAATCTCTGCAATACCACGGCCTACTGCGACAATGATCGTACGCGTATAATGTATCTTCCCTCCAGTGGTATACATACTCCATATTCCGTTATCCAGTCGAGTGAACCTTTCCACTTTGCAATTCAATACAACCGTTGGATTAAATGTATTGGCCTGCTGAACAAGCCACTCGATCAACTTCGAACATTTCATAGGCGGAAGACCGCCAACATCCCAGATTGTTTTTTCCGAATAGGTATGCAGAAATCCACCAAGCTGGTCTTTGCCTTCGATGATTTTAACTTTCATATCACGCATTCCTGCATAAAAAGCCGCATACATGCCAGCAGGGCCGCCTCCGATGATGGTTACATCATAGATATCTTCTTCATTCATTTTAAACACACCTTGTTAATTTAGTTATGAATTCGAGATACATGTCACTTTACCCGTTTGCTTTATTTGTTTTTTGTTTCAAAAGCAGCAACAATATCATCAATAACATATTCATCGGCAAGTGGAGACATTCCCAGATTGAACCATTCCTTGCCACCCACCATGTAGACGTGGTCCTGCTTGACTGCTTTCAGATTTTTCCATAACGATGAAGATAACATATCTTCAAATTTCTTTTTAATTTCCGAATTAGCCTCATCATCCAGCTGAACGATCAGATGATCTGCGTCGTACTCAGGCAGTACTTCCAAGGATACGGACATGGCAGTTTGATCTTTCGGGAAATTAGGAAGTGGATTCATTCCCAATCGTTTGTGGACAAAGTTCCCTCGGTCAAGGTTTTCCCCATGAAGTACGATTTCTTTTTCCATCACTCTAATGTAGAGAACAGTCTCCTCACCAATCAGCTTGTGCAATTTGTCAGCAGCTACCTTCTCCTTTGCCACCAAATCATGAATCACCTTTTCTGCCTGTTCTTCTTTGTCCAAAATTTTAGCCATATCCCGCAGTTCATCACGCCAATCATCACGCTGTGGCAAAAGTACGGTAGGTGCAATCAGAGTAAGCTGATCATAGTCCTTTTTGGACCACCAGTCAGGAGCGATAATTAAATCCGGAGTTGCCTCCATGAGTGCTTCAAAGTTAGGCGTTCTTCCTATTCCCATTTTCATTGTGTTTGCAAATGGCTCTTGCAAGTAAGAAGGAAAATCCTCATGGTAGTTCTGTACAGCAATGGGTACGATGCCAAGTGAATATAAAAATTCTGGATATACAACCGACAAACCCACTATTTTTTGTGGGTTCACCGGAATTTCAACTTCTCCCATTTCCGTGTTCACTTTTTTCACCTGACTGGCTTCTGTTGTTGAAGAATTGGCGGAACCCGCTTCTTGTCCCTCGCTCGAGGATGCTTCGTTGCCTGCTGCCCCACAAGCCGAAATAACGAGCATCAACATCATTATGCATACTACGGTCAACCATCTGAATCTCATTCTCTATGTACCCCCTATAGGTCATTAATAGATGACAATGTCTAATCAATAATAATTATCATTATCACTACGATATAGGAGTAGTATAATAAAATATGTTCAGGCATGATATTGACTATTCAGACTTTTTGCTATGGACGATCTTGCCATAACTTTAATATTTCATCCAACATAAGCTCATGGGTAAACGCAGTGTAGTCGAGCAGGACGCTCGACAACAGGATATCCATTCTGCCATTCTGTACCGCTAACAACGCAAGCCATTCTTCAGACTTACGCACAGCAGACCATGTCTGCCTGGATGTCTCATCATCACCCACAATCAGTAATATTCTTTCAACGTTGAGAACGGATAACTCCTTAATGGTTACTGTGCCACGTTCCCAATAAGTCTCAACTCCTTCGGGACCCTCCATTTGCATATCAACGTAAAAAACGGAAGCAATGCTCCTTGGGCCTAACATCTGCAACGCTTCACCATGAACTTTGAGTACAACTAGTCTGTCTTTTCGTATGAAATCTGTAAGCTGATTCTTAATGATTTTTGCCTTCTCTTCATATCTTTGAAGCCACACTTCTGCAATATCCGACCTGTCCAAAAAGCTTGCAACATATCTCAAATGTTCTCTCCAATCCCCTTTTTCCCACGGGAGGTCACACACCGGAGCCATGGATTGAAGCTGACTTTGCAGAGCCTCAGATTCCGTCCCAATCGTAATAATATAATCAGGTTTAACTAATCGCAGCTGTTCCAGCCAGGTGGTCTCACTCTCTGCGAGTGGCATAACTTTGTCCGTTTCATATTTACGTCTATAATAGGATGTCCATGGATGACTTGCCCGCGCGGCACATGGAATGATCTGCAATGCAAGCAGTATACCAATGCTCAAAGAATGAACTGCAGCAATTTTTTGTTTGCTATTCCGTATAAACGCTGCTGGTGGAATGCCCGAGATCTGCTTGAATTTACGCCGGAAATACGTCTCATCCTGATAACCCACGTACGATGCCACATCCTTGAGTCGATAACTGTGATCATTTCTCATTAGGATCTGGGCTTGTTTAATTCGGTATAGCGTTAAATAGTCCACTGGACTGTAACCATACCTTTTCTTGAATAAACGCATGAAGTGTCGAGGGCTCATTCGCGCCACATTTGCTAATTCCTCAATGGTTAATCTCTTCGAATAATTCTGCTCCATGTAGCCTTTAACATGTTCAATTGGTGAAACCAGATCCGTCTTTTCTGCGCAGGCCACGTCGTAAAACATGGTATACAACAGTTCCTGAAAACGAATCTGACCATAGTACCTTTGCAAACCATCCTTCTTCAACGTGTGGTGGTAAATCATCTGACAGATGACGCCAACAGCAACGGGTGAAGATGAGCTGACCTCGCCATTCACGTCATTACGTAAAAGTTGCTTCATCATATCAAGGGCTATCCCCCCCTCCTGTACCAGTGCGTACATGACATCAAAATTCATGTGATACACACCTCGTTCATCCAACGAATGCACATTTGCCTCAACCAGTTGCCCCGGGAAGCCTACATACAGTCCGCCCTCCTTCAATTCGATGAAACTGCCATCTATCTTCAACCACCCTTGTCCACTGGCTACAAATATTAACATGTATGTTTCAATGAAGTGTTTCCTCAGAAGCCACTCCGTCGCAGGAGCACTCGTATAATTCACGTGAAGGAGCCTAAAATTCATATGATCCAGGTGATCCAAATGCTTTGAATTTATCTCGTTGTTGTCCATCTGCATTGATCTCCCTCCAGCCATGAACGATTGTATTGATTTCATTCTTCAAAAATATAACATACCACACTAATGTTAAAAAAAAACACTCCGGCCTCTAACCTGTCTTCAATGAATAAGATGCACTTATTATTGAAGGATCAGGCTATAGAACACCAGAGTGTTATAAGTTCATAGATGTTCAGACGCTTCACAAGCATCCGAAGTTTTCATCACAAAAATCTGTATTGAGCTTCTATTAAACCATTATAGACGCCTTGTTTTTGGATAAGCTGCTCATGGTTGCCCTCTTCTTTAATTTCACCATGATCCAGGACGATAATGTTATCTGCATTTCGGATGGTTGAAAGGCGGTGAGCGACCATAAAGGACGTTCTTCCCTGCAACAGCACCTTCAACGCTTCCTGGATTTTAAGCTCTGTCTCCGTGTCGATACTGGCTGTAGCTTCATCCAGAATCAGTATGCGTGGATCAGCAAGCAGCGCACGGGCAAAGGATAACAATTGCCGTTGTCCCATGGATAATACGTTTCCGCGTTCTTCTACTTCGGTATCGTATCCACCAGGCAGCTTCATGATGAACTCATGTGCATTGACTGCTTTTGCCGCGTCCTCCACCTCTTCATTCGTTGCATCCAGTCGTCCAAATCGAATATTGTCACGGATGGTCCCCGAGAAGATGAAGGTATCCTGCAATACAATGCTGATCTGGCTGCGTAAACTCTCTACCGTTACATCCCGCACATCCTGTCCGTCAATGGTGAGACGTCCACCGGATATATCATAGAAACGGCTGATTAGATTGATGATCGTACTTTTACCTGAGCCCGTATGACCAACAAGTGCAATCGATTGTCCCGCAGCAGCAGAGAAGCTGATTCCTTTCAGCGCCTGTCTGCCCTTCTCGTATTCGAACACCACATTTTCGAATGCGATGTCTCCTTTAATAGAAGGAAGCGGCTTGGCACCTGGTTTATCTGCGATACTTGGTTTTTCATCCATGAATTCGAAGATACGCTCTGATGATGCCATCGCAACCAGCAACTGATTGTACATCTGTCCCAGACGGTTGATCGGGTCCCAGAAGTTGCCGACATAGTTGGCAAAAGCGACAAGTAATCCCACGGTCAACTGACCTTCCTGAATCAGGTAAGCACCAAACCAGAAGAGAATCAATGTACCAAAACCGCCTGTAATCTCAATCAGCGGTCCGAAGCCTTGGTTCATCGCTGATGCTCTATCCCATGACTTTTTGCTGGACAGGTTCATGTTGTCAAAATATTTCATGTTCTCTTTTTCCTGTGTGTAAGCCTGAGTCACTCGAATCCCTTGAATGGATTCATTCAAGTGGGAGTTAATTCGAGAGTTCTTCATGCGCACATCCTGCCAGGCACGGCGGATCAGCACCCGCAGTTTGGTCGAGATGATAAACATGATTGGCACCGTAATGATCACGGCAAGACCCAGTTTCCAGTTAATCAACAGCAAGATCACAATGATGCCGAGCAACTGTACGCAGTCGATCATGACGTTAACTGCACCGTTCGTGAACAGATCCTGAAGGGAGTTAATATCATTCGTAACACGTACCAGTACGGAACCTGCCGGTCTTTTGTCAAAAAAGTTAAAGGACAGCTTCTGGATATGCTTGAACAGATCCGAGCGAAGATCATAAATAACGCGCTGTCCGATAATGTTTGTCAATTTGATCCGGTACGTATTGGCTGCCCATTGAATCAGATACAACACAAATATGGAGCCTGCGATAAGATATAGCATAGTCATGCTTGGCAACCCCGTTGCCGGTGCAATGGCCCGGTCAATCGCCAGACTGATCAGAAAAGGTACGGACAATTTTGTAATGGTACCCAAGATCATCATTAGAATAACGAGTGGTAACAATTGTTTTGCATAAGGTTTCATGTATGCAAATAAACGTCCGAATTCTTTCCAGTTAAACGGTTTTTCAATAATTTCATCATCCTGATACACAAATCGTTCATTCAGTTTCTTGTCAGAGGCCACTTTTGCCTCGCGCCTGTCTGCTATCGTTTCGGCACTCATGAATTCACCTGCTCCCCAGCCTCCCGCTTACCGCGGGCAATATAATCTGCATATTGAATTTTATAAACATCCTGATATGGTCCAGGCACTTCAATGAGTTCGGTATGTTTTCCCCGTTGTACCACGCGACCTTCATCGAGCACCAGAATCTCATCTGCATGTCGTAGTGAAGATATCCGGTGTGCAATAATAAATGTCGTTCTGCCGCGCATAACTTCCTGGAAACCGGACTGAATCTCGTGTTCCGTCTCCATGTCCACGGCGCTGGTTGCATCATCAAGTACCAGGATTTTCGGATTTTTCAGCAAAGCCCTTGCAATCGCAATCCGCTGTTTCTGTCCACCCGATAATCCCATGCCGCGTTCACCAACCACCGTGTCATATCCGTCCGGGAACTCCATAATGAAGTCATGAGCCTTGGCCAGCTTGGCTGCACGGATAATCTCATCCATGGTGACGTTCTTGAGTCCGTAGGAAATATTATTGCGAATGCTGGATGAGAACAGGAACGTTTCCTGGAAAACAGAAGCGATCTGACTTCGCAAACTGCGGATGCCTATATCTTTGATGTTTTTGCCATCCAGCTTGATCGTTCCCGAGTTCACGTTATAGGCACGCATCAATAGCTGAATGATGGTTGATTTACCTGACCCTGTACCCCCGAGGAAACCGATTACAGAACCGGGTGCAGCATCAAAATTAATATCGGTTACCGCTGGCATTTTATTGCCGTAGGCAAAGGTAACGGATTCAAACGTTACATGGCCGTTCACCTGGTCTGCCTCCACAATGACGGGATCTTCCGTTTCTTCCACATCCACTGGCGTATTGAGCAGTTCGAGCACCCGTTCACCTGAAGCTTTGGATTGCGTATAGTTGTTGATATGGAACCCAAGGTTCCACATTGGACCGATTATGTACCAGATCAAACTGAAAAAGGCAACGAGTTCACCGAGTGTCAGCGTCTTCTGTATAACCATTCTTCCACCGATTATCAGCAACAGCACGATACTCACCGAAGCAAGAATCTCCATGATCGGAAAATAACGACTCCACAATGTTGCGGCATGAATCTGATTTGTCTTGTAACGCTCATTACGTATGGAGAATTTCTCCACTTCATATGGCTCACGTGCAAAGGATTTTACCGTACGTACTCCAGTGATATTCTCCTGTACCGCTGTTGTCAGTGAACTGAGCGCCAGCCGCATCTCCTGAAACGCAGGGTGAATTTTGGATTCGAATCTCAGCGCAACGAAGGCAAGTAATGGGATGCATATGAGCGTGAACAGCGTAAGCTGCCAACTCATGGTCATCATCATGATTGCGCCGAATACGACCATGAAAACCATGTTAAGAATCTGGGCGAAACCAAATCCGATAAAGTTACGGATGGCTTCCAAATCTCCCGTGAGGCGGGACATCAGATCACCTGTCTTGGCCGTATCATAATAACGGAAGGATAAAAATTGAAGCTTTTCGTAACATGCGTTACGAAGTCTGTACGCCAGGAAGTTACCCAAGCGTCCTCCAAAAAAGCCGTGTAAAAACTGCATTCCCGCTTTCAAAATAACTACACCTAACACAGTCAAGGCAATTATGGGAACGTCTTCAAAAGTTCGCGGAACAATAATATCATCAATCAGTATCCTCAGCATGTACGGATACACCAACCCAAGTGCGGTCGCTAAGGCGAGGAACAAGATTGATACAAATAAATACGTTCGCTTTTCCCAAAAAAAGGTTTGCAGTTGCCTAAGAACATCCATGTTTCTCCTCCTCTTATGTCGTTCAAAAATACTATGAACATTTATGAAGTTTATCACCGTACCCCATTCGCGGCAAAGCGAATAACAGACCATATTCTGCCTGCTTTCAGCTTATTGACGCATTAACGAAGGTAAATGCCCACCTTTCAATCAAATGTTTGAATATTCTCTTTATTTCAGGTTGTTCGTAGCAAAAAAAGGCTCCCTATATGCCTTTTCGGCAGGGGCCTTTTTGGATTGATTTTCGCAACATTTTCAATGTGTTGCTGTATCATTCATTTTGTTTTACAAAGACTTCCAGAGAATACACGTCATGCCGTGATTTTAACTGCGTTCAATCTGTTCCAGTTGGTTAGACAAGCTGGTCCATTGCTCGGCCGGAATTCCGCTCTCCAGTGTATCTTGAATTCCACTTACCGCCTCGTCCAGACGCTCTTCCAACTGACGGGATTGGTGTTGCAATGATTGACAGAGCTGGTTGTCGTAAAACTGAATCAGCTTGTCTTGCGCAGCAGGTAGAACTTCAATGATCATCTGTTTGAGGACAGGATCAAGTGCCTCCTGTAACCGCTGACGTCCATCCCCTTCGAAGAACTGTTTCGGATTGCGGAAATAATTCAAATAGCTTTTCCATCCAGACGGTTCTTCCAAACGAACTTCTTCAAGCACAGGTGTAGTCCAGCGTTCGTTCAGTGGCAGTGACACATCCACGCCCCCTGATAACTGTCTCACCTCATCTATACATTCCGTAACTTGCTTCATCAGCCAGGTCTGACCTGCCTGTTCAAGTCTGAGGGTGGTAGCAAGCAGTTCCTGCTCCAGTTCAATGGCAATCATGCGTAACAGTTCACGTCCACAGGCTGCAAAAGCCATCTTCAGATTGCCTCGATCCTCCCGAAGTACGGATGGATGGAATGCTTCTGCCATGAATAGACCAAGGCGATAGGCAAGCCGCTGCCGCACATGGAAGAGTAATTCTGCTGTTTCCTGTGACAGTTCTTCCTTCATCGATCTTGCTGCAAGTTGCTGTATGCGCTGACGTGACTGCCCCTGAATAGTCCCTAGTTCATCCCGCCGCTGCTGCAATGCTTCCTCACCCTGAGCTGCATCCTCTGCACGATTCTTCAGCCGCTGAATGACACGTGCCATCTCTTCCGAAGCTCCACCTACAGCAAGATCGGCTAATTCTCTGCCTGCAAATTGGTTGAACTCTTCCTCAAAACGGATAAAACCAGATTGCTCAAGCAGCTTCGAATCACCTGCCATCTTGCCTTCCATCGCCAGTATGCTGGATACCGGGAAGAGTCGTGGTGCCCGAATTCCATTACTGCGCAGTTGGGTGCTCACATGATCGAGAACCTGCTCCAGTTCTTCCTCGGAGGAAGACAGGTCACTGGCATTCACAACAAAGAACATCTGATCCATGGCAGAACTATCCTTAACGCGTCCCAACTGATTGAGGAACTGGCGATCTCCTTGGGAGAAAGCATGGTTGTAATACGTTACAAAAATGAGTGCATCCGCATTCTTCATATAATTGAAGGTTACACCCGTATGACGAGCATTCACGGAGTCCGCTCCTGGTGTGTCTACCAGTACAATGCCTTGTTCAGTCACATCGCAACTGTAATAGAGATCGATGCTGTCCACAAAACAGGACTTCTTCTCGTTTGCGACAAAGTTACGATAACCGTCCAGATCCACCAACACATCCTGACCTAACTGGTCCGCTGTTTCTTCCCACCCGGCTGCTGCCGCCTGCAAAAAGCTGTAATGCGGGCGCCCCGCCGGGTGTACATCCTGTGGTGAGAGGGAGCGTACTCGCTTCTGCCACTCCGCTCCAGGCTCACCCAGTCCGAGCAAACGGAAGGAATAGGCGAGGTCTTCCTGGAAGGCGTCCCGGGTCTTCATGCGGACCCGGGCTGTTCCATGCTCCGCGCCACCGGCAGGAGCCATAATCCGGTTAATCGCCGCTGTCGTTGGATGCGGCGAGACGGGTAGTACAGCTTCGCCCAGCAACGCGTTGGCGAAGGAGGATTTGCCGGCGCTGAATGCTCCGAACAGCGCCAGAGTGAACGTCCCGCCCGCAAGTGAAGCCGCGCGTGCACGCAGATCCCGTACCGCCGACCCCATGGCGGGGTACGGCTCCACCAGCGCAGCAGCGGCTTCGAGCCGTGCCGCTGCTGCGTCCAGGCGTCGGCGGCGTTCAGCGCCAGCCGCCGCCGATGGCCCAGGCACCGCCGCCGCGATTGCGCGCTGCGCTGGCGGTGCCTCTGGCGTCTGTGGCTGCGCAGCCACAGACGTTGACGTGCCCGCATGCGGACCGGGTGCTTCGCCCGGTCCAGGTACCGCGGGCACGTCCGGGCCCTTCACCTCCGGCAATAGCCCGGAGGGGAGGGGGCCCGCATCAGGCAGCAGGCTGCGCAGCCCTGCTGCCTCTGCGGCGGCGCTGCGCTGGAGCGCTGTATAGCGCGCCGCCGCCGCGGATTGCGCCAGCAGCGCTGCGCGGCTGGCGTCCAGCGCCTGGAGCGCGGCTTCGCCTTGCGCTGCCAGCGCTTCCAGCATGCGGTCGGCCAACATCATGGCCGACCTGCGATAGCGGGCCTCAATCTCGCCCCGCACATCTTTACTGAATTGAATCACATACTCTGGAGATACCTCTGCACTGGCACTGCGTTTCATCTCCAATAATGCTTCATCTACAGCAGGCAGCTCCGTATTAAGCGCCTGCTCCCACTCCGCTCCCCATAACTGATGGGACTCACCCAGCTGTCTAAGCATCGTACGAATATGTACCTCGACTTGCCCGGAAGCCTGATCCTGTAACAAACTTACCAGCTCAGAAGCACGGCGTTGTTTCTCCTGCTCGGTTTTGCCACCTGAGAACAATAAGCCTACCCGGAAGCCCGGTTTGCGGCTCTCCAAATAGGCAGCAGCAGACGCACGAATATCCGCAGGAGTAAGATTTGCATTTGCCAGAAGAGGCTCAAGCTCTGCCCGGAATTTCTCACGCACTCGCGAAGGCCCGGTACGAATGTCTGCTGCTTGTTGATCAAGAAGCTCCAGCTCTCGTTCCAAGCGTTCAATTCCTTCCTTGCCACCAATCTCATCCAGCAGGGAATTCTCTTCGTCTTCACGTTTCTCCGCTTCTCTCGTCAGGTGTTGCTCCGTTACATGACTGGCCGAACTTGCCAAACTGTGCGTAATTAACGCTTCCTTCTCTTGCATCATGTGTCCAATGAGTTCCGGAAGCACATCCCACTGGTTGTAGCGATGCTGCTTGTCGCGGAGGGAAGTAAACAACAGTCCGTCATATCTGACTTCCCAAGCCGCAAATATAGCTTCGACACCTTCGGTATATTGGTCAAAAGAGAGCTCACGCTCCCGATGCTTGTCGATCTGGTTCACGATCAAAAACAACGGTTTGCCCCAATCCGACAGACTCTTGGCAAATGAAAGGTTTGTCTCGGACTGAACATGATTATAGTCCATGACATAGAAGACCACATCCGCCAGATGAAGCGCGGAATGGGTCGCGAGACTATGTCCGCGATCTGTTGAATCCACACCTGGTGTATCCAGCAGGACAGCATCATCTTTCAGCAGAGGAATATTATCCCATACCTCGATCGAGCTGTAAGCTCCACCATTTTTGCAATACGCCTCCAATTCCTCTGGAGAAACTTCAAGTGTTCCTGCTCCATTGTCAGCGCTTACGTTTGGCGTAGTGTAAATAAGCGCTCTTGGCTTACCATTACGTATGGATACCACATTTGCACTGGTTGGCACGGGACTTGAAGGCAGGACCCGTTTACCGCATAAACTGTTGATGAGACTCGATTTGCCTGCAGAGAAATGACCACAGAACGCAATCGTCAGATGTTTCATTTCAGCCTTGCTGATTAAATCCGTTAAAGCCTGTACAGCCGTATGGTCCCCTGTCTGCTCCATCGCTTCACGCAGCGGAAGCAAAGGTTTGGCCATTTCTTTTGGGTAATCTGTTCTGGACATGACTGGCCTTCCCCCTGGCTCCTCTAATTTGACATCCGTTTCGACGTCTATCTCTTTTACAACATTTATTTTAACATTATCAAGTTTGAATTTGAACGGTTGGAATTGAATATACATAAATGATTGTATAAAACTTTAATCTAAAAAAAATAAAACCGAACAAGTCGGTTTTATCTGTAAAACGTTTTATACTCGGTATTTAGCAAATGCTTACGCCAAGTGTCTGTTGCATGAATGCGATGCGATCATCTTAACCACAACGATCATCATGACATTAATACAACAGAACCAATAGTGTAATCACTTCTTATGAAACTGCGTTCTCCATGGAAGGCAGCAAGATTTCAAATACTTGTCCATGTTGCAGAATTGTAATGTCTCTGCCTTTGTCTCTCATAACAACAACTTCGGGTTTAACGGACATACGCTCCAGATAATGTTCAGGTACGTCGCCAGAGTGGCTTACTGTGATGCCTTCTACTTCTTTTTCTTCATTTTCAGCCATTTCCTGTTCAACGATTTGTTCAAAGATATCGGAGAAGGCCTCAAAATTGTCAGTGTACACGGAAATGCATTTCATGATTATTCATCCTTTTCTACTCATTAATTTATTTTTCGTTTTCGGGTGGTGACACGTTCCTTATCTTTCCTGATTTGGGACGTTTTCATACGTTTTTTCCCTTCCCTGCATATGTCCAGCAATGGACAGATATGACACGCAGGGTTCTGTGCCTTGCAATGGTAGCGTCCAAAAAATATAAACCGGTGGTGAGTTATAGTCCACTCGTCCCGGGGTACGCGCTTCATTAGTTTCTTTTCGACTTCAAGTACGGAGTCATCCCAACCCGCAAGCGCCAGCCGCTTGGATACACGTTCAACATGAGTATCTACCGCAATTGCCGGTACTCCAAACGCATTGGAAACAACTACATTCGCGGTTTTCCGCCCGACACCTGGTAGCGTCACAAGCTGATCATGTTCCTGCGGTACATCACCGCCATACTGCTCTATTAAGATTCGGCACATGTTCTGAATATGCTTGGCCTTGTTCCGGTACAAACCGATTCGCCGAATATCCTGTTCCAGCTCTTCGAGAGGAACCGCCAGATAATCTGCTGGGCTTCTGTACTTCTGGAACAAATCTGCGGTTACCTTGTTCACCGTTTCATCGGTGCACTGGGCAGACAAAAGGACAGCTACCGTCAATTCAAATGCATTGCTGTGATTTAATTCGCAATGTGCATCAGGAAACATTGCTTCCATAGTTTCGAGTATATGTCTAACCGTCGCTGCATTCATGAAGAGCTACCTCCCACAAAATGACTCCACTCTGCGGAGCCTTACTTCGAAGCTTCATCCAAGTACTTTGCGGGGACCTCAAAAAGCTTGCAAAAAAAACGTCTTGATGCGGGAAAGATCCCGTATCAAGACGGTCATTCTTTTGATCCTCGAAAAGAAACGATTACTGTTTTTGAATCTCCAGAATAACATTGTTCAGGAGATACAATACAATATTATCATTATCTCTGAGAGATTGCACGCTTAAAGTATTGTCACCCTGGTGAACAAATACACTTGATCCGAGTGCAAAACGATAGTTTGTGTCTGTTGTCGTTTCCCGTTTAACCAAAATCTGGTTACCAACGCCATCATAAGACCAGAATTGTTTGCTCATGACAGTTAGTACTCTGAAGCGTGTGGAATTATCCGTATCTTTTGTCATTTCCACACGATCCCCGACCGTAAGACTAGTCAATGAAGTTAATGTGGAGCCAGATTTTACGACTTTAACCGAACCGCTAACAGGCACGGTTTCAGTCTGGCCGTTAAACTGTTTGAGCGTTACAGATGAAGCATCTACCGCTGTAACTTCAGCCAGCGTACGCTTCACGACTTGAACCGCTTTTGGCGTAGCTCCTTCAAACGTTACATTAATCAGGTTGCCTGCTGTCAGTTGCGAAGGCGTGATCGTCTGACCACTCTCTCCTGTCAGTACCGCTTGATCCACGTAGAACTGACTTGTCAACAGATCGGATTTTACTCGAATACGACTGTTTGCTTCCAAAGCAACCACTTCGAATTGAGCCACAGTATTCAGTGCAACCTTCTGCACAATATCCTGATTTGCTCCAAGCGTTACGGTCACTTTGTCACCAATCTTCAAATCTCCCAGACTTGCGCCCGATTTGTTATAGATCTCAACCGTAGGTGCTGTAGTATAAGGCACTGTAATCGTCTGATTACCAGACAACACACTGATTTTTCTGCCCGTTGTGTCAATGTTGCTGATCGTACCTTCATACTTGTAAATCACTTTAACGGACAACGCACGTGTTCCCACATAGGTCAGATCCAATTTGCGACCATCATTTAAAATCGACTCCAGACCAGCGAGTGTAGGTTTGGTCGTATTGTAATCCAGTTTGGTTTTCTCATCCAATGTAAATACAAACGGTTTCTTGTTGTTGTCCAACACGGTAAGTACCTTTGTTTTGCTGTTGTAAGATACAACCGTTACTCCGTTCATAGGTTCCATTTGACGTCCAATCACCTGAATACGCGTTACCTGATCGTCAGCGTTCAATGACAACTCCACCTGATCCCCGTTCGTTGCATCTGTGATGAGATCATTCAGCGTTGCATCCTGAATACCATTAATAATAACTTCCGGCTTTTCAGTCAGCAATTTCGCCTCAAGGGAACCCCCTTCACGTTTGAACGTTAACGTGGACTGGTTGCCACCGATCTCAACCAATGTTCCTCGCACAGATTGCTCCACACCTTGAGACAATGTGATAGTTTGCAAAACACTGTCCTTTACGGTGTATTTCACGGCACTGCCGGCTTTGAGATCAGCCACTGACATGATACGGTTTTGATATGTGATAAGCAGATTGTCATTGTATGCAAACTGCTCTGTTGCACCCGCTGCATTGACAAGTTTAATCGTTTTGCCAGAAGTAGACACTTCAGCAACTACGCCATTGTCACTCTTGTTAACAATGCCGGATTTCACACGAATAGCAACTGTTTTTTTGTCAGCCGAGAACGTCTCACGCTGTACCTCGATGATACTATCTGCCGTAATATCGGACAGTTTGATTGCATTACCATTCTGATCGATGAATGCAGTTGCCTCATCATAACTGTACGTTTCGTAATTCTCGCCCACAAAGATACCAATTTTATTACCAGACAACGAACGTGCAAATGTACCTTCAACACTTTCCACCTGCGGTGTAGCATCAACAACTTCTACATAGGAAGCCCCACCTGCCGAACCTACAACCATAACTTTCGTATACAGCTTCACATCTGTGGCGGAAGCACGAGTTTCACTGTCTTTCGTAAAGTAAGGCGTACTGCTGTTCACTGCGAAGTTAACGGCTTTTCCGTCCACAACCAGCGTGATCTGCCCATCTTTCAATCCTGTCACATAACCCGTGGATGTGTTCGGGTACGTTGTATCCGTTAACGATTCACCACGACTGAAGAAGGTAGCCAGTTGAGCACGGGTTACGGAACCAGTTGGATTGAATTTGTTGCCTTCCACACCTTTGGCCAGATCCAGGCTAACAGCCAGATTGACATAACCTTTACCACTTTCGGAAATACTTGCATTATCAGCAAATCCGGTAGATTGATTGTTTTGTGCCTTCGCTTCAGCATCCTTGTCCAATGAACGGATTAACAATTTCGTAATCCATTCCCGTGAAGCCGGCTTTTGACCCCAGGAGGTCTTGGATACATCCACCGTTGATTCTTCCGTTTTGTCAATCAGTCCCAGTTGAAGTGCCAGCGCGACATATGGCTTGAAATAATTTCCCACTTCCATGTTTGTCGGTAATGCCGCAGCCGTGTCGGTATTCAACTGGCCCTCTTGATTCATAAAACGGATTGCCATCGTTACAGCTTCTTGCTGTGTTACCGCATCTCCTGGACGGAACAGGCCGTTGTTACCGAGAAGAATACCTTGATATGCCAGTTTGTAGACATGTTTTTCAGCCCAGTATCCGACCTTGATGTCACTGAACAAACCAGTTGGTGCAGCCGTATTTGTTATTGCAGCAGTCTGACCCTGCCCCGTTTCTGTTGATTCTGCTGCCATGGCAGCTCCGCCGGCGCTAAGGGCCATCATGCCTGCAAGCACGGCTGATACTACTTTTTTAGAGTGTGATGTATGGTTATATTTAAAAGTCACCTATGATTCCCCTCTCTCATGTAAAACGACCCATATTCCGTGGATTCACGGTACAACAGTATGCTGTACAGCCTACTCGGATCTTGTCATTGGATGTTCAAGATCCACATGGCCCATCAGACTCTCCGTCTGCTGACCATCCACCAGTAAATCAAGTGATTTTACTTCATCAAACTGGAAGAACGTTTGTTTTAGAGCATCCAGCGCATAAGATTCTCCACCTGCTCCAAGACGTGCCGTATCTGGCATATGAATATCCAGCGTAAGAGCTCCATCCTTGAACTGAACAGACTTCAATTCAATTTCTTTAGACCACAGCGGAACAAGTTTATCGTCTTTGCTCTGTTGCAGTGATTCAAAGGCAGCTTTATATTTGGCATCATCCGATGCGTATGAAATCTCTGCCGAAGCTTTGTGCAACTCCAGTTCTTCTTCATCCGTATAGAATACAGTGATCGTTTTCTTTTGATTACTTTCAGAAGTTGCTGGCGTCTCCGTAGACGTTTCGCTTGGCGGAGTAGTTGTAGTCGCTTCCTCCGAACTGCCTTCCGTGGATTCTGTAGGTGTTGTGTTCTCTTCAGGTTCAGCGGTTACCGGTTCGGTAATTGTTTCGCCTTCAACCTCGGTCACATTGGTTTCAGTTCCTGCGCCTTGCGTCTGATTCGGAGCAGCTGTTGGCTTGCTTCCACATCCAGCAGCAACTGCCATAACCGTTACCAGCAAGGCTGCAATCCATATTTTCTTGTTCATTCTAACTCCGCCTCCTCAACATAAGGGCTTGTCCCTTATTGAATTCCCAGATACTCCTTGATTCCTGCAACAATCCCTTTGGCAACACTGTTCTGGAAACTCTCCGTGAACAGGGCTGCTTCGTCGCTCTTATTGCTAAGGAATCCACCTTCCAGCAGAACTGCTGGCATTGTCGTTTCACGGGTCACATGGAGACTTGCCGTTTTCACTCCACGATCTTTCAGTCCGGATGACTGTAAAAGATACTTGTGCATCACTGTAGCAAGTGCTTTGCTGTTGGAGCGTGTATAGAATGTCTCTACACCGTTCGCAGCAGCAGGGCCACTGTTAGCATGAATGGAGATGAAAATATCCGCTTTTATGTCTTGTGCAATCTTCACACGTTCTTTCAATGCCAAAAATGTATCATCGCTGCGCGTTAACACAACGTCAATTTTGGATTCTTTTTTCAACAAGGCTTCCACTTTCAGAGCCATTGCCAGATTGAAGTCTTTTTCACGTTTACCAGTTACACCGATTGCCCCAGGATCCTGATCTCCGTGACCTGCATCGATAACGACAACTTTTTTGCCATTATTACCAACTGGAGGAGCAGGTGTACCACTTTGATTGTCGAGGTTAATCATAACCAGTCCGGAATCATTTTGCACACTGTACCCTTTTGAACTGGACAGATCGATTACAAAACGAATTGTAGATGGACTGTTGCTGTATAACGAGTAACGAATCTTAGACACATCCGGATAGCCGCTAACGACGAGTTGTCCATTCTGGTTGCTGTCTAAAGCCTGTCCTTCACTGAACGAATCAGCAAATGCGGTATTCGGCAAGTCTATAACGATTCGATCTGGTCCTGTCATCGTGAAGACGTTCGGCTTCGTACTTCCGCTTGTTGCAATCATGAAGCGGTTGTCGCTGAAGCTGATGCCGTTCACCAGTACAAGACCTTCTTGATCCGATCCTCCGCCTTCATTGCCAGAGTTCGGCGGTGTGGTTGTCCCGTTTCCAGAACCTGAATTCTGGGTAACTAATGTTACCGTCTTCGTAGTATTGTTCCAACCCACCTTAAGACCCATTTCCTCACCAATAAATCGGAGAGGTACGAGCGTAGTACCATTTTTCACGAGTGGCGGGGCATCCAAGTTTACGTTACTGCCGTTCACCGTTGCCGTCTTCTGTCCAACAATCATCTGCATGGCAGTGTTGTCTTTGCTAATAGTCACTGTTTGCGTTTGCTGCCTCCACTCCACGCTATATCCAAGATTTTCGGACACAACCCGGATCGGAACCATCACCTTGCTGTTGATAATTTCCGCTTTTGTATCCGATGGCTGTACGATTTCTTTTCCGTCTAGGATAATTTTCGTGTCTGTTGCTGCGTGACTATAGCCCGGGAATACGAACCCAAAGACAAATAACAGTACCAAAAAACCGAACTTCTTCATCCTTCACCCCTACCATTCTCATATTTTTTTGCCGCATGTTGTCATTTTCCAACTCCGACTGACCGCTTGGGCATTACCAGACACCTATTAGACGCCCCTCGCTCTCAAAAGTTGCGAATATATTCCAACATAACAGAAAAAAAACGTTGTCAGATCAAGCTTTTTTTACATTTTAATGTCTTCTTTTTTCCTTATTTATCAAATATACATCTCTAAACAACGTAACACCCTAACCTTCATATTTGCGCACAATTCAACTTACAGTCCCAAAAATTCAACAATTCCGTCCACAATCGCCTGTGCACATTTGTCCTGGTATTCTTCCGTGAGCATGACTGCTTCATCTGTAGGGTTACTTAAAAAACCAAGCTCAAGTAACACAGCAGGCATGGTTGTTTCACGCGTCACATGCAGACTAGCCGTTTTAACCCCACGATCCTTGAGTCCTGTTACCGGCAACACATATTTGTGAAGGGTATCAGCCAATGTCTTGCTTTCTTTACGACTGTAGAGCGTTTCAATGCCGTTTGGTACCGGTGTAGTGAATTTGTTTCCATGAATGGATACAAAAACATCTGCCTGATTCAATTCAGCAATATCCACACGCTGTTTGAGCGAAAGTTCTGTATCATCCTGGCGTGTAATGACTGTTTGAATATTTGGGTATTTTTGAAGGATTGCCTGTACCTTCAGTCCTACAGCCAGATTGAAATCCTTCTCATAAGCTCCTGACAAACTCACTGCACCCGATTGACGACCCCCATGTCCCGGATCGATGACCACAATCGTTTTACCATCATTCGTAGGTACTGCCGGTTGGCTTGTCGGTTCTCCACTCGTGGCTGTCAGGTCAACGAGCAAGACATTGTTATCTCCAACTGACCATTTGGCTGTAGCCGTCTGATTCAGATCCAGAACGACACGCACAGTAGAAGGCGTTTTACTGAACATGGCATACCGGACTTTGGAAACTATCGATGAATCCGTAACGAGAATCTGTCCACTTCCATCCGGGTTAGAGGCTTGTCCCTGAATGAATTCCTGAGAAAATGTCGCTGAAGGCAGATCAACAATAATTCGGTCTGGCCCACCAATACTGGATACTTTGGGGCTAATATTACCGTTGGTTGCTACAATCAACCGATCTCCGCTGAAGCTGATGCCTTGAAGCTCTGTCAAACCATCCGGGACAGGTGCCTCGACGGGGTCACTGTCACCTTCCGTTTCAACTACGGGAGGAATACTAAATAGGCTTACTGTCTTGGTTCCATTGTCCCAGCCAACACGCAGACCCATGCCTTCCCCAACAAAGCGTAACGGAACAAGCGTAGTTCCCTGTTTGATCAGTGGGGGCGAATCCAGGTTCACCACGTTTCCATTCACTGTAGCTGCATCTTTGCCAGCCGTCATTTGAATCATGCTGTTTCCTTTTTGAACCTGGACTGACTGAGTTTCCTTCTCCCACTTCACCTTATAACCCAGGTTCTCGGATACAATTCGAATTGGAACCATGACCGTTTTCCCGATATTCTCTGCAGGTGCACCCGTCTGCTGGTTAATGGTTACACCGTCGAGTACAATCGAGGGAGTGGTGTCTGCATGGGCGATGACTGGGAATAAACATAGGAACAGAAGAAAAACGACTGCTGCCGACCATTTTTTCATACCTCATCCACCATTCTTTTTGTCTTTTGAACATCCGACCTGATTCTCTGCAGCGTAACATCAATGACAATATGTAACCTTCCATAATCTACTAATCAGTTTATCAGATATTGTCTGATCATCCGGTTACAACGTTGTCATATTTAGTCGGAAACAGAGTGACACAAAGGTTACTTCTCCATAAGTCCAGTTCCCAAAATCTTATGGAAATTACATTCCTCATCCATTTTTGCTATGCTGAGTTCAAATACTTGAAAACAGGAGATTGAGACTTGATGCCTAAAATACTGATTGTGGACGATGAAGCAGATCTTCGAAAGCTACTGACTGATTATTTTGAAATTAACGGATATTCTGTGATGACGGCCAAGGACAGCCGGGAAGCACTGCGGAAAGTGGAAAAACAGCCCGATCTCGTTTTGTTAGATATCAACATGCCTGAACAGAACGGCCTTCAATTATGTGAAAAAATTCGCGACTTCGTCTCTTGCCCGATCTTATTCTTAACGGCCCGAATCGAAGATGCTGATAAAATAGCAGGATTTCGTGCCGGAGGCGATGACTATATCCTGAAACCTTTCAGCATTCGCGAGTTGGGCGCCAGGGTCGAAGCACATATACGCAGGGAACAACGAATCCAAACTAAATCTTCGGTAAGGTTTAACAATGATTTGGTCATTGATTATACGGCTAGGGAACTCTACTACTTGGATAAGCGAATTTCACTGCCCAAAAAAGAGTTTGATATTGTCGAATTGCTGTCCACGCATCCTGATATGGTGTTTGGAAAGGAACGCATATACCTAAAGATTTGGGGCATGGACGAGCAAGGTGACAGTAACGTGATCGCAGAGCATATCCGGCGAATTCGCTACAAATTAAAGGAATACGGCTGTGATAATCAAATTGAGACCGTTTGGGGAGTAGGGTACAAATGGCCAAGTTCATGACTAGACTCCTGTTTTTAAAGCGATTGTCCTTATTGCACTCATTTATGCTGTTGTGTGTGGTCACACTCATTGCCGTACTGGCCATCATAACTCTGGAGTTTGCTTGGGCGGAGAACCTGCGGCTGCGTTTCGGAGAAACGGATTGGGTGATGCCCTCCCTCGTCACGACGGTTTTGCTCACCGTAGCGACTGGAATTGTCACCATGGCCGTTCTATTTTACAGATGGAAGCTAAAACGACCGCTGGAGCTATTAAAACGAGCATCCAAGAACATTTCAGCCAACGATCTAGACTTCCGCATTTCCTATGACAGCCAGGATGAGATGGGCGAGCTGATCGCACTATTTGAAAACATGCGCTCACAATTGGAAAAAAACCTTAAGACACTCTGGCGTTCGGTTGAAGAGCGCAAGCAGATCAATGCTATTTTTGCCCATGATCTGAGAACACCCCTGTCTGTGTTAAAAGGAAACGCCGAGCTTCTCGCCACCTATCTTCCCGAGAAGAAGTTGTCGGAAGAAAAGGTGCTGGACCTGATCCATACCATGAACCTTCACATCTTGCGTCTGGAGAGTTATGCAGAGGCCATGAATTCCATTCAGAGGCTGGAGGATGTCCCGTTGAACTTCCAGTCGATGGATACGATCTCATTGACGGCTTTGCTGGACGGCAGCGCTGAACAAATCGCGAAACAGTACGGTATACGTTTCGTATCATCCGTCGAGTTTGATAATGCCTCAGTACATGTAGATCCCTATCTCGTCATGCAGATTTTCGAGAATCTAGTGGCTAATGGGGCGAGATACGCAGCCAGTCAAGTGAACGTCCACTATGACGTTCAGGGTGGCATTATGAAGATTACCGTCTCAGAGGACGGTCCTGGTTTCTCTGACGAAGCCCTGAGTAAGGCTATACTCCCTTTTTACCGAGGCGAAGTATGGGATGCGAGCGAACATCGCGGGCTGGGCCTTTACATTTGCAAAGTGTTTTGCGAAAAACATGAAGGTAGTCTTCGGATTGCAAACGGTCCTAACGGAGGTGGAAGCGTCACGGCAAGTATTGGGACCCGAGTTGATAAATAGTTGAAAATGATCTGATAACATCTCCTTATCTTGAATTCAAGGAGTGTTAACATGCTAAAACTGAAAAAAAGAATGTATATCACCATTAGCTGTTTGTTGTTATGTACCGCGTGGGCAACCTCCGTATCCGCCAATGAAGCCAGAGACAGGACAGAAGTTCTGCAGGAGATTGACGAATATATGAATCGGAACATGAAGGCCAATCACATTAAGGCTGCTTCACTGGCGATTGCCAATAACGATGAGGTCTTTTACGCAAAAGGCTACGGGACATTCGCGGATGGCCGGGAGGTAACGGGTAACACCCCTTTTCCCATTGCTTCACTTAGCAAGTCCTTTACTGCATTGGCTGTTCTGCAACTGGTGGACAAGAGTCGGATTGACTTGGATGCTACTTACGCTTCCTATTTTCCAGAGCTTTCTCCACAGGACCCCCGCGTTCTTGACATCACAGTCCGTCATTTACTGAATCAGACCAGCGGTCTCAATGACAAGATAAATCCCGATATGACAAAAACTCCGCAATTCCAATCGCTGGATGAGGCGAACCAATTATTAAACACGGTTCAACTTGCCCATATCCCCGGAACAGCCTACAGCTATCATAATCCCAATTACGTGCTGCTGGCGAACCTCGTGGAAAGTGTTAGCGGAGATCGCTTTTCAGATTACCTGAAAGAACATATTTTTGAACCACTAGGAATGAATCACACCTTCAGTGTCAGCACGACGCAGCAATTCTATGAGAATAATACTATCCCGCTAGGACATTACCTGAGTTTGGGACGCGCTATAAGTCAATCCGAACCGCTTTGGTTCATTGAGGGCCCAGCCGGCATCGTTTCAACCGCAGAGGACATGTCCCTATGGATGCTTTCCCAATATCACGGCCGCCTCGTTTCCCCTGTGCTGATGAAACAATATCATGCAGTAGGAGATATCGGTCCGTACGGCATGGGCTGGCTTGCAAACCAAGATGCGTCTAGCGGCCGAACGATCTCCCACAGCGGCATTTTCTGGACCTACAAGTCAGAAGAACTGGTTTATTTGGACGAGCAAATGGGCATTGCCGTAATGTTTAATTCTGGTATAAACGCTTATGTGAATTACTCGGCATTTATTGATGGAATAGCGGATATTATGAGGGGGCAGGAACCCCAAACCTTTTTTGTAAACGGTCGGAATATGGAAACGATCATGATTGCGCTGATCATCGCTACGCTTGCATGGGGCATCTACGCCTATTTTCGCATACTTCGGAACAACCACCGCCTAACGGTCAGCAAATTGATTCTGATCCCGGTTGGAACACTGATCCCGGTTCTAATTCTCTTGTCTCTGTTCCCATTGGTTACGTTTATCGGCGGAGGACGTGTGCTGCCTTGGTTTGGCATCTGGACTACCCTGTCATCTCCAATCATATGGCTTTTGGTATGGTCACTTGTAAATTTCGTGCATTTGGCTTGTTATATCTATGTCTATTTTCAGAATACAAAAAACGACCATTTGGAGTTACCTCAGTAATGGAATTTTAGATTCTCTATTTAGTCGGCTGTTATTGTATCTGTTGAAGTATTCGGCCAAGAAGGATTAAGAGTTCTATGTATAGCTGACTTATTAAGCTAATTTAGCTTCTGAAATTACAAAAAGCTTCTGTCTCACCGATGGGAACAAGGTCCCTTTGGCGAGGCAGAAGCTTTCTGTTATGCGATACTTTAACGATTAACCGAACAGTTTTGCCGCGTGGCGTTGTTCGTAAGCAGCGATTTCATCATCATGTTGAAGAGTCAGACCGATATCATCCAATCCTTGCAACAGGAATTGACGACGGTGCTCATCCAGATCAAAATCGATATGCAGTCCGTATGCATCAGTAATCGTTTTGTTTTCCAGATTTACATTCATCTCATAGCCTTCATGTGTCGCTGTACGTTGGAACAAGTCTTCAACTTGCTCTTCTGACAGCTTGATTGGCAAGATTCCGTTCTTAAAGCAGTTATTATAGAAGATGTCTGCATAAGATGGAGCGATGACACAACGGAATCCATAGTCCAAAATCGCCCATGGCGCATGCTCACGGGATGATCCACAGCCAAAGTTGGCACGTGAGATCAGGATGGATGCCCCTTCGTAACGAGGTTTGTTCATTTCGAAGGAAGCATTATTGTTGCCCTCTTCATCAAAACGCCATTCATAGAACAAAAATTGTCCAAATCCGGTACGTTCAATCCGTTTCAGGAACTGTTTTGGAATGATTGCGTCTGTATCTACATTGACCCGGTCTACCGGTGCAACGATGCCTTGTAATGTTTTGAATTCTTCCATATTAAACGTTCTCCCTTCTGTCTGTTATAGATTAGATCGCTGCTTCTGTTTTGAAATTCCAGTCCCGTACGTCCACAAAGTGACCCTTAACTGCTGCTGCTGCTGCCATTGCCGGAGATACCAGATGCGTACGTCCTCCACGTCCTTGGCGTCCTTCAAAGTTACGGTTGGAAGTCGAAGCACAACGTTGTCCTGGCTTCAATACATCCGGGTTCATCGCCAGACACATACTGCATCCCGCATCACGCCATTCAAATCCAGCTTCCGTAAAGATTTTATCCAAACCTTCTTGTTCAGCCTGAATCTTAACACGTCCTGAGCCTGGTACAACAATTGCTGTAACCCGACTGGATACCGTGTGACCTTTAGCCACTTGTGCTGCTGCACGCAGATCTTCGATCCGTCCATTGGTGCAAGAACCGATAAATACATAGTCAATTGGAATCTCGGCGATTGGTGTTCCCGGTTCAAGTCCCATATATTCAAGCGCTTTTTCAGCCGCTTTGCGTTCGTTTTCTGTAGGCAATTCAGCCGGAACAGGAACTTTCGAAGAAATGTCGGTTCCCATACCCGGGCTTGTTCCCCAAGTTACTTGCGGAATCAATGTCTCCACATCGATTTCAACCACATGGTCGAACTCGGCACCTTCATCGGTTACAAGTTGTTTCCAACCCTCTACAGCTTCATCAAACTTTGCATCCGCTGGTACGTATTCACGTCCACGCAGATATTCAAATGTTGTTTCATCCGGCGCGATCAATCCTGCTCTTGCTCCACCTTCGATGGACATGTTGCAGACCGTCATACGCTCTTCCATGCTCAACTCACGGATGGATTCGCCTGTGTACTCAATTACATAACCTGTTGCAAAGTCTGTGCCGTATTTGGCAATAACTGCGAGGATCATATCTTTCGCGGTTACACCCGGGTTACGTTTGCCGACAAAACGAACTTCCATCGTTTTGGCTTTTGCTTGTTGCAAACATTGAGTTGCCATTACGTGCTCAACTTCACTTGTTCCGATTCCGAATGCCAGTGCGCCAAACGCACCGTGTGTGGACGTATGACTGTCACCACATACAATCGTTTTACCCGGGTGAGTCAGACCCAGTTCAGGTCCCATAACGTGTACAACGCCTTGATCAATCGTGTCCAGATCATACAATTTCACGCCGAAATCACGGCAGTTTTGCGAAAGTGTATCAATTTGTTGTTTGGAGATAGGATCTGTGATGTTGAAACGGTCTTTCGTTGGAACGTTGTGGTCCATTGTTGCAAATGTCAGTTCAGGGCGGCGAACTTTACGTCCGCTGAGACGAAGACCTTCAAATGCCTGTGGAGAAGTTACTTCGTGCACCAGATGCAGATCGATATACAGAATGCTTGGTTTGCCTTCTTCTTGATGAATTACGTGATTTTCCCAAATTTTCTCAAACATCGTTTTTTTACTCATCATTTTCACCTCATTATAAGTTCGGTCCTTGGAAGAGCCTCGTGTTTTCTTTAAAAAGTGAAGCTCTTGAATGACATAAATATATCACCCTGTCCTTCATTGTTCCAAGATATAATATCTATAGATGTAATAGGTTTAACCTATAATGAGAGAAAGACAAATAAACCACTGCTAATCGCAGAGGTTTCAATTGATAACAATTATCATTATCAGATAAGTCTTATACTACGTTCCCGCCTCTGCGCTGTCAATGCTTTTTATCTAGAACATCAAAAAACAGCCCTGAATCCAGAGCTGCTTTCCTAGTTGCTGTTATAAAATGAAAGTTATCATATCAACGCCTTCTATAGAGAGCGCTTGTCCGACTACTGTATTACAAACCGTTATTCGCAATCACATCTTTGTACCAATAGAAACTCTTTTTACGTTTTCTCTCCAGTGTTCCATTGCCGTCATTATCCTGATCTACATAAATAAAGCCATATCGTTTCTCCATCTCTGAAGAAGAATAACTAATCAGATCAATCACTCCCCAACTGGTATAGCCCAGCAGTTCAACACCATCCAGAATCGCCTCATGCATCTGTTCAATGTGAGAGCGGAAATAATCAATACGATAATCATCCTGAATGCTGCCATCAGCTTCAATTGAATCTACCGCTCCAATCCCGTTCTCAACGATAAACAAAGGCACCTCATAACGGCTATACAGTTCATTCAGTGAGATGCGCAGACCTACCGGGTCAATCTGCCAACCCCAATCATTCGTTTGCAGATACGGGTTCTTCACCCCTCCAGTTGTATTGCCACTCACCTGCTCCAATCGGTCGCCATCCACACTTGATACCAGGGACATATAATAACTGAATGAGATAAAGTCCACCGTGTGTACTTTCAGAATCTCTTCATCCCCCTCAAGCATATCGAGGTTAATTCCCTTTTCGGCAAAAAATCTCTTCGTAAAGTACGGATACGCTCCACGTACCTGTACATCCGTAAACATAAGATTGAATTGATTATCCCGGGAAGCAACAAGTACGTCTTCGGGATTACATGTGTGAGCATACGTCGTCAGTTTGGTAAGCATACATCCGATCTGGGAACCGGGAATGATCTCATGACAGTATTTCACTGCGAGCGCACTCGCTACAAATTGATGGTGCAACCCCTGATATACAGCCTGCTCCACATTTTCGAAACGCTCCGGAACAATACCACCACTCGTAAACGGATGACGAACAATGCTGTCAATTTCATTAAATGTAATCCAATACTTCACTTTATCCTTATAACGGGTGAACACGGTTTTGCAAAAGTGAACAAAATAATCGACGACTTTCCGATCCGTCCATCCACCATGGTAATTCACCAGATACATCGGCATTTCATAATGGGACAACGTAATCAAAGGTTCAATTCCTTGTTTCAGCATGCCATCAATAACACGGTCATAGAACTGCAAACCGGCTTCATTCGGCTCTGTTTCGTTGCCATTCGGGAAAATTCGGGTCCATGCAATGGATAGTCGCAACGTTTTGAGTCCCATTTCCCCAAACAGGGCTAGATCCTCCTCGTAACGGTGGTAGAAATCTATGCCTCTGCGTTTCGGATATTCTCTGTCTGAGGTAGACTCCATCGCAGTCTTGATCTGTTCTTCATTGATCGCATTATGTTTTTTATACTCACTCTTGGCTACACCTTTTCGGTAGATAGCAATGTCGGCTGTAGATAGACCTTTGCCATCCACATTCCACGCTCCTTCTGCCTGATTGGCAGCAATCGCTCCTCCCCATAGAAAATTTTCTGGAAACGTTCTTGTTGTATTGGTCATTGTGTATTCCTCCTTGGATTATCTCTGTGACTCTTTCATTCTTGCTCAATTGCGACTCATGACCCGATTGATATGAATAATCAAATACATCATCTCTTCATTGGAGATCGTATGTTCAAACCGGGCTTCAATATAATCCTTGATTAGCATTACGCAGGCTTCTTCCTGGGGATATTTATTCGCGATCTGCTCAAAGAGCTCATGATCCTGTGTGTTTAATGTTTTATGCTCAAAAAGCCGTTGAATAAAAAACTGCAAATGGGTCAAAAAGCGTGAATAGTTGATGCTGTGTGTGTCCAGCTCCACTTGATAGTGAATTTTGATAATATTGAGTACATCCTTAACTGTATTGGTCATCAGCATGACCTGATTCATATTGTCATCATTTTGCTGCGCATTAACGAGATGAAAGGCAATGTTAGCCGCTTCCTCTTCAGGCAGGGAGAGTCCAAGCTGTTTTTGAATGAGAGACAGACCATGCAACCCGATATTGAACTCCTGCGGATAGAACTTTTTCACTTCCCACAACATTCGGTTCTGGATCGTCATATTGTCCTTGAATCGCTTCATGGCCATATACAGGTGATCCGTTAATGCGACATAGAGATGATCACTCAGATGGCGGGACAATGTATGTTTCGCGTGGGAGATGATTTCATCAGCCAGAATCAGATATTCTTTTGGTGTTTCCTTCATCAGGGCGGTGAGATCTGAAGAGATCGTTTCATTTTCAAGAACATAGATCTTCTCGATCTCATCCTCACTCACGACATCTCCCGGTTTGCTCTTGTAGCCGATGCCCTTTCCCATCACAATAATTTCCTTGTCATCCTCACCACGTCTGGCGAGAACAATGCTCGAATTCAGTATTTTTACGACTTCCATATCAGGCTGCCTGCCTTTCATTCATATTTCAGCGGGTTATAGTTATAACACCGTAATTAATGGTTTCCCCGGTCCTGTTGTCGCCGCAGTTTCATTGCCCAGGATCTCCAGATAATCCAATGAATTGGTCACAATTACAGGGGTTGTTGTGTCATAACCTGCGGCTTGTATAGCTTCAAGATCAAATTCGATCAGGAGCTGACCATGAGAGATCTGTTCTCCTTCGTTCACTTTTACATCAAAATGCTGGCCTTTCAGTTTCACCGTATCCAATCCGACATGAATCAGAACTTCAACTCCCTCTACCGATCTCAGACCGATGGAATGTTTGGTTCGGAACACCGTCTCAACGGTACCATCAAACGGGGCAAACACCTTGCCAACACTTGGCTGAATCGCCATACCTTGTCCCATCGCTTCTTGCGAGAAGGCCTCGTCCTTCACCTCACTTAATGGCAGAACTTTACCTTCCAAAGGAGCAAAAACGATCTTTTTCGATTTGATCCCTGTGGATGGCTGGATTTCAGATTCACCTCTCGCTTGGTTTGTAGGACTGCCTTCCATCGACACTGCTGTTGGAACAACATCCTGAAATCCAATGACATATACGGCGACAAACGCGACAATGGCAGAGATCAGCATGGTAATGATCGCATAGATAATATTCATATGATCTTCACTGATAAACATAGGCATAGATGCAATCCCCGGACCCACGGCAGCATATGCCTTGAGATTCACAATACCTGCGAACAACCCAGCCACTCCGGCGCCGATCATGCAAGCAAACAGCGTTTTCTTGAGCCTTAAATGCACACCGTACAGAGCGGGTTCCGTGATACCGAATACACCTGAAATTCCTGCAGACAAAGCGACTTGTTTCAGCTTGATGTCTTTGGTTTTGAATGACACCGCCAGTGCGCCTGCTCCCTGCGCCATATTGGATGCCAGCATCGCGACCAGCACCAGTGTTTCATATCCAGGTGAAGCCAAGGCTGCGAAAATAATAGGATAAAATACTTTATGCATACCGAACATGACAATCAGAGGCATCAGTATAGCCATAATGACAACGGTCAACCATCCAATCTTATCCTGAATCCAGTAGATCAGGTTGGACATTCCCGTTCCGAGATACATCCCTAGAGGTCCAAGTACAATCAGGGCAACTGGAGCAACAATGAGAATAACAATCAAAGGTTTAAGGAAAATTTTGACCGGCCCTGGTGAGATCTTGTCCGCGAACTTTTCAATGTAAGACATGAACCAGACCGTTAAAATAATCGGTACCACGGATGTCGCATATTGAACGGATGCAACAGGTATGCCAATAAAGGACACCGGATCTTCACCGCCTAGCAGACCAATCATATTCGGGTGTAACATGATTCCACCAAACAGAACGGCAACAAAGGGGTTGGTTTTAAATCTATTTGCACTGGAATAGGCCAGTAGAATCGGAAGAAAGTAAAAGGCAGCATCAGACATGACACTCAAAACGGTATATGTCTGGCTCTCTTTAGACATCAGGCCGGTCACGGTCGCCAGTAGCAGCAGTGCCTTAAGCATGCCCGAGGCAGCAATGGCTGGGATAATAGGTTGGAAAATGCCTGCAATAACACTGGCAAAAGTATTAAACAGTCCTTTGGGGCTATAATCCGCTTTTTGTTTCTCCTGAATTTCGTTTGATTGCCGAGTATCCATCATCTTGGCAAGTTCATTGTAGACGTACGCGACGTCATTACCGATAATAATCTGATATTGCCCGCCGCTATTCACTGCGCCAATAACACCATCAAGGCTCTTAATTTCTTGGGTCTTCGCCATATCCGGATTCTTCAGGGTAAGTCTGAGCCTGGTAGAGCAATGAATTAACGTGTTGATATTATCATTGCCACCGACCAGCTCCATAATCGATTGGGCTAATTGTTTGTGTTTCATGGTGCACCTCCGCCATTTTTTCTTGATGGGAACAAAAAAAGACCTAAAAAGGGTAGGAAAAAGAAACTCTTCCCACCCAATCTAGGTCTTGCCTGCCGAACAGTAACACGCCATCGTTGGATGAATGTTATTCAATTATATAAACGAAAAAGAATATGAACATTTGAAATGGTTCCGTACTAACATTTGAAACTGACACACATGAAAACGTTGATTTTGTTTTACCCGGGTAAGTGATTCTTATTAAGCGTTTTCAAAATCAGTATATCAACTCATCTGATGGAGTGCAAGCGGTTAAGCGAAATTAATGATTTCTTCATCTGTAATGATATAATGGTGGCATAACGAAAGGACTGACCAATGACGATGGAATTCAGACAACTTCAATATACGTTGCAAATTGCGGCCGAGCGCAATTTCTCCCGGGCTGCAGAGAAGCTGCACATTGCCCAACCTTCATTAAGCCAGCAATTATCCAAATTGGAAAAAGAATTGGGAGTACTGCTGTTTCAGCGTAATACAAGTACCGTGGAGTTAACCCATGCGGGTGTTACGTTTGTCGAGCAAGCCCAAAAGATCGTAGATGCCGTGGAGCTATTGCGTCAGGAAATGTCAGACATCTCCCAGCTTCGCAAAGGTAAAGTCGTTGTAGGCAGCATGCCGATCACGGGCTCACACTTGCTCCCACATGTGCTTCCAGCGTTCCAACAAGCTTATCCCGAGATTGAGGTCACCTTATTGGAGGACTCCGGTCTTACGCTTGAGAAATTGACAGCAAGCGGCAAAGCAGATCTCAGTCTGTTATCTCTTCCTTTACAAGAGCCAAGCTTGTCTTATGTAACCATTGGAGAGGAACGGATTGATCTGGCGGTTCCCCCGAATCACCCTTTGGCACGCAGGGCAGATCCGGAACATCCGATTCCTGTGCGAATTGAAGAGCTTCGGGATGAACCCTTTGTTGTATTGAAAAAAGGACAGGGCTTCCGCAAACTTACATTTGATCTCTGTGAGCAAGCCGGTTTTGATCCCCAAGTTGTGTTCGAGAGCACCAATATTGAAACCGTTCAGTCGCTGGTCGCCACAGGTATGGGCATTACGCTGGTTCCACGCTTTATTGCCCGTGCGCCGCGCAGTGAATTCGTACCTGTGTACGTCCCGCTCGCTGAGCCTACTCCCAGCAGAACACTTGTTGTAGCTTATCGTCAAGGAAGAGTACTGTCGAAGGCAGCCGAGGCATTTATCCATACGTTTCAACAAACCGTGGCCGAACTGTCAAAGGGAGACTAAAGAATTTCTTCTATGGGAATGGGACATTTCATACTGAACCAAAACAAAGGCTTGACCCTTATGGGCCAAGCCTTTGTCGAATCTCGTTTCCCGCATCCGCAGGATAGAGTTCTTACATCGCAATCACAGTAACTGGTTAGAGTACAATGTTGCTTGTTAAGTTGTTTAGCTTCAATGCTAATTTATAATGTTAACGTAGAAACGTACATAAGAAAACTTCATGTTTGGCGGTTTATTTACGCAAATTACGATCGCTTGTCAGCCTGTTTTGCTGATTCATTACACGGCCTTCGTCCTGAACAGTTGAATCAGGGGGTGATAGCCCTCCTGCTCCATTCTCTAAGAATGCCCTTAAGTGATCTTCCCTTGTGTTATCCTGTTCCAGTCTCCTGAGCGTATCTTTCACATGGTTGTCCATTGATTGATCATCCTCCTTGGTGACGGGATAGTTATCATTACCCGTGTCATGGAAGAATAAACACTTTTTCTGAAGAATTTTATTTCAGTTTTTATTTTTCGCCAAAATAAACGCCAGGTCGACGGTCTTCAAATACGGGAATACGTCCGCGAACCTCATCTACCAGAGATGGACGAATAATTCCGGTCACGATCTCTTCCCCTTCGCCACCTTCAGCCACAATCTCACCCCAAGGATCAATGATGAGGGAATGTCCGAAAAATTCAGTCTCTCCCCCTTTACCCACACGGTTACAAGCGATCACATACATCTGATTCTCAATCGCTCGTGCGGTAAGCAACGTACGCCAGTGGTGCAGACGAGGTTTCGGCCATTCGGCGGGTACAATCAATGCCTTGGCACCATTCAAAGCAAGGGTGCGGGCAAGCTCCGGGAACCGGATGTCATAACAGATCGAAGCCCCCGCTGTAAGACCGTTCTGCAATTCAAAAATTTCAGGTTCCGCACCTGGCTGTAAATATTTCTCCTCGTCCATCAGACGGAACAAATGTAATTTATCGTATCGTGTTACCTGTTTTCCTTCACGATCATAAGCGTACATTGTATTGTATATTTGACCATCCCGTTTCTCGGCAATTGACCCGCCAACGATGGAAATTTGATGTTTTTGAGCAAAAGCAGATAACCATTCCCGAGATTTCTGGCCTTCCGGGTCAGCGAGTTCATGAATTTGAGTCAAAGCGTATCCGGTATTCCACATCTCAGGTAACACAGCCAGCCCCAGATCCGGATATTGTTCTACCGCACGCTCAAGCAACGTCTGCATATGTTTATGATTGGCCTCAGGGTCTCCGAGTTGAATATCGCCCTGAATCAGGGCTACACGCATTTCTCCCTGTTGTTTTTCTGTCATGACAAGCACTCCTCTGAACCGTAATACCTGCTATCATAGCTTGATCCTCTTGAGGACTGCAAGCCTGTTTTTATTATGAACTTGCACACAACAACTCGGGGAGCAGGGTCAACAATCGATCACTCGTGAGTGCATCACCCACATTCCATGTTGACTCCTCCACAGGATATACCCGTCCATTCTGCACAGCCGGAAGGGCCTTCCAACTGGAACTTTTCATCAGCATCTCTGTAGCCTGTCTTGCCACAACTTCCTCAGGCAGCATAATAAACACATGATCTCCCGCGTACTGACGTACCGCTTCAGCCGAAATTTCCTTATAGGCTCTGCCTGCCGCAAGTGCTTCCTTCACTTTGGTAACTGGCCTGAATCCCATTGGATGATATAACATAGGCGCCAGACCGATATTGCCCATAACAAATAATCGTGCACCCCGATGGTATGTAAATACGGATGCCGTTTCTCCCTCTTCAATTACAGTATGGATCTTCGCCCACATCTGCTCAGTACGCTCCGCATAGGAGGTTAGCCATTGTTCAACCTGAAGTTGTCTGCCAAACCAGCTGCCCAATCTGCGCATTCGTTCTTCCAACGTGGCATGTGAATTGTAAGCAAGCGTCGGTGCAATCCGGTAAAGTTGTTCATACTGCTGTTCATTGCTGCTATCAAAAATAATCAAGTCCGGCTTCATGATAACAGCGGCTTCCACATTAACCGGGGCGACCGCGTCATATGTCCGATCTTCCAGCAACTGAATGCCCAGCATCAACAGATCCCCAGCGGAATCTCCGTAATACATCATTCGCTTTGGGTTTACTGGAATATTCACATCATGACCCAACCAATCTTGTACTAATGTCTGCTGCTGAATCGATCTATCATATTGACGAGGAGACAATCCGGTCATTTGGCGAAAACGCCTGCTGAAATAATACTCATCCTTAAACCCCACGCGACTCGCTATATCCCGAAGTGGTTCATCTGATTTGCGAAGCCATTCCTTGGCATGTTTGATGCGAACATGATTCACATAATCGAGCGGCTTGTGACCCGTGAGTTGTCTGAAAAGAGTCGTATATTGTACAGGTCTGATCTCCGCAAGACGTGCCAGTTTCTGTACAGTGATTTCTTCAGCATAATGGTCGTCCACATACTGAATCGTACTGTGTAGTCTTGTTTCCATACTCTGTTCCGTCTTTGGAGAAGTGTACCGGGTAATGATCACCTCCATCCATTTTTGGAACTGTGCATTCAAATGACTGTATTCGGCATCCGTTTTATAATTCCGAAGGACATACATTTGCTCAAGCAACCCACTTAACGGAGCATAGGGATAACCATTCAATTGGTTTCTGTGCTCAAATACAGGGCGAGTAAAGAGCTCGGGATCACCCGTCAACACATGAATAACATCAAAAGCCATTACGATATATTTCAATTCCGAGTTTTTACGATGTTCAATCTGGTACACCTCTCCCGGAGAAAGCGGATAAACACATCCCGTAGTAAACGGAAACTGTTCATGTCCAATATATAAATGCCCATCCCCTTCTTCGCAGATGAGGAAGGCATGTTTCTCACAAGCTACTTCCAGCATCACCTGTTCAGGTGGTTCAATTCGACGTACCAGATGACCCAGCCGAAACATGAATGCTGAAAAGAACAACGCTCCCCCATCGGCATCCAAAGCCTGCATGTCGGTTCACCTCGTTTTTCTAAAATGAGAATAATTATCAATCGTTCTGTATGGTCTGATTATAAGCGAGCGATAGTCAATAATCCAGATATGAGTTTAATCAGCAAAAAAGAGCGTTCAACGAAATGTTGAAGGCCCCTTTTACTTTTTTTATAACTGCATTACTCAAAGGTGTTACTGCCACCTCACTAGCTCGTCACCATTATTGAATCATCTGTTTTGGCAGCTCCTGTAACAGCCACTCCCTGGAAAGGGCATCACTAGAAGCTTTTACGATATTAAAACGATATACTTTTCCTTCTTTCACCGCAGGCAGGTTCTTCCAGATTGTACTATCCAGCAATTCCTTGGTGGATTGCTTAGCATCGTCGGTCACAGGATCCAGAATAAATATCCGATCACCGGCAAATTCAGATAATTTTTCAGTCGAAATCTCTACAAATCCCATGTCTTCATCCAATACTTTCTGGATTTCCGCGGTTGGCTTCAGCCCGTCTTCTCCGTATAACAACTGTGGCAATCCTGCACCCGCCATGACAAACAGACGATTCCCGGGATACATGGTGAATACCGAAGCGGTCTCCCCTTCTTTCAATCCGTTCTCATGAAGTTGCGTCCACATCTCTTCCGTCGCTTTTTGATGAGCCGTAATCCAATCCTCCGCTTCTTGCTTCTTATTCAACAAATCGCCAAGGATACGCATGCGATCTTCTATTAAACCAAACGAATCAAATGTAACTGTGGGTGCAACCTTCGCGATCTGATCATATTGAGCTTCATCACTGTTGGAGAAAATGATCAGTTCGGGATTCAGGTCTAACGCCTTTTCCACACTGATCGGAAATCCTACATCTTCTGCCTGAGCAACCTGATCATCAAATACGGTTCCCTCTTGACGAAGTATGCCTACAGGAACAACACCAAGCGCGAGCAGATCCCCTGTAACTTCTCCATGATAGATAACTCGCTTCGGATTTACAGGAATCTCAACTTCATGGCCTGTCCAGTCTTTGAATATCCGGGTCTCCCCCTCATTCGTCTCTTCCGTTGCAGTTTGGATCTCTGTGGTTTCTGTGGCTGCTTTGGAATCATCTGCGCCAGCAGCAGGTGTTGCAGCCTGATTTCCACAAGCCAATAGCAGGATGGATAACCATGTGATCGTTAATAATACTCCCGTATTTCGTATGCCCTTTTTCATTTCTATTTCTCCCCCTATATCATGTGCGTTGTGCTAGAAATTAATGATATTGATTATCATTATCGGATATTATCATAAAACATGGCTTCTCTCAGCTCAATGGACAAAACGAAATGAGTACTTTCAGTTTTGTACAATACTCCGCTCTTTGCTCCTATGTACTGCATATTCAAGTGCATTTCCCTCTATACAGCTCGGGATTGACGTGATAAATTAATGAGAACTATTTGCCATTTTTAATAACCGGAGTGATGAATCTAATGACCCATTCAGACCATATAACTGCTCGTTCAGCTTTTAAGATACCGACTTCTGATGTGATGACACAGCTGCCAACGCAATTTTTTGCTACCCTTGTTCAAAATGTAAATCGTGAAATCGCAAGTGGACATGACGTGATCAATCTGGGTCAGGGGAACCCGGATACACCTACACCACCTCATATTGTGAAAACACTGCAAGAGTCGGCTGAGAATCCCCTCTACCACAAATACTCCCCTTTTAGAGGGTACTCTTTCCTGAAGGAAGCCGTCGCCAAACGTTATAAGGAAGATTACAACGTTGATCTGGACCCCGAGACTGAAGTAGCCATTCTGTTCGGAGGCAAAACCGGATTGGTTCAGTTACCTCAGATCCTGCTTAACCCCGGCGACACCGTTCTCGTTCCAGATCCGGGTTACCCGGATTACTGGTCTGGTGTTGCACTTGCCAAAGCAAACATGTCATTTATGCCTTTGCTGGAGTCCAATGCATTCCTGCCGGATTATGAAGCTGTTACAGCCGAAGATCGGGAGAAAGCCAAGCTGATGTTCCTGAACTATCCCAACAACCCAACGTCAGCAACGGCGCCCCTTTCCTTCTACGAAGATACGGTTGAATTCGCCATTCAAAATCAAATCGTAGTAGCCAGCGACTTTGCTTACGGTGCGATTGGATTCGACGGACATCGTCCCGTCAGTTTCCTGCAAGCCCCTGGTGCCAAAGAAGTGGGCATTGAGTTCTATACGTTATCCAAAACATACAATATGGCTGGATGGCGTGTTGGATTCGCACTCGGTAACGCAGAGATTGTCTCTAAGATCAATCTGCTTCAGGATCATATCTATGTTAGTATCTTCGGTGGAATTCAGGCTGCGGCAACGGAAGCACTTACTGGCTCCCAGGAATGTGTTGCCTCACTGGTTTCACGCTACGAATCCCGTCGCAATGCGTTTTATGACGCTCTTTCCTCGATTGGCTGGCAAGCTTCGAAACCCGCAGGTTCCTTCTTCAGCTGGTTGCCTGTACCTGCAGGCTATACCTCCGCTTCATTTGCAGACTTGTTACTGCGAGAAGCCAAGGTGGCCGTAGCCCCAGGTATTGGTTTTGGTTCACATGGAGAAGGCTATGTGCGCGCAGGACTGTTAAGTGATGAAAACCGATTACGCGAAGCTGTCGAGCGGATTGGCAAGCTGAATTTATTCAAGTAATTTACAGGACCATAACCCCTTTGCATATGCCAACTTTCCATGGTATGTTATAAGAAATATTGAACGAAACGTGATGACGGGACCAGTAAGAGAATATCAGTCGCGCCCAGAGAGTAAATTCCACCCTGCTGAAAGAATTTACCGCGACTCTTCTCTGAAACCTACCCCTGAGCGGCCTGTTACGTACAGGACAGTGCCTTCTGTTACAGGGCATGAAGCCGGATGATCTAATCATCAATAAAGGTGGTACCGCGGAAGTAACGAACTTTCGTCCTTTTTAACTAAAGGGCGGAAGTTTTTTTTGTACCCGCAAAAGCCTGCTCCAGAAACACTTATTAATCATGTTTAAGGAAGTGAAACCATGACTTCACGTATTGTAGTTAAGATTGGAAGCAGCTCGCTTACAACGGAAGAAGGCGGTCTGGATCGCAGTTCGATCACTTTTTTTGCCGGAGAAATTGCAGCATTGGCTGATCAGGGTCATGAAGTGCTTTTGGTCACCTCAGGAGCGGTAGCGGCCGGATTCCGGGAGATCGGTTATCCTCAGCGCCCCAAACTGCTACATGAGAAACAAGCCGCAGCGGCCGTTGGGCAGGCATTACTGATGCAGGCATATCAACAGGCTTTTGCAGCGCACCGCGTTACTACGGCGCAAATTTTGTTAACTCGTACAGACTTTCACAGTCGTAAACGCATGGGTAACGCAGGTATGACCGTAGAAGAGCTGCTTAAACAGCGAGTGATTCCGATTTTTAATGAGAATGATACGGTGTCGGTGGACGAATTGAAGTTTGGTGATAACGATCTGTTGTCCGCATTGGTTGCAAACCTGGTGAAGGCACAGCATCTGATCATTCTTACCGATACCAACGGCCTGTACACCGCAGATCCGCGTAAAGATCCTTCTGCCGTGCGTTACGACCGTATCCCCGAAATCACGGCTGAGATCTATGCTTTTGCCGGTGGTTCAGGATCATCGGTTGGCACAGGCGGAATGCGATCCAAAGTTGATGCAGCCAAGGTAGCTACACGTGGAGGCGTACCTGTATTCGTGGGAAGTGTGAAAGAACCCGGAGATATGCAGAAGGCAGTTGATGGCACGGGAAAAGGCACTTATTTTGAGACACGACTCGCTTCGCTATCCCGTAAAAAGCAGTGGCTTGGCTTCATGTCCACTCCGCTGGGAACCGTCGTTGTGGATGATGGTGCTGAAGAAGCACTTGTCCATGGGGGCCACAGTCTTCTGCCTGTAGGGGTCAAGCGAGTACTGGGAACATTCCATGCCGGAGACGTCGTAGAGGTCATTGGAATGGATGAAACCTTGCTCGGTCGCGGTATTGTCAATTATGATGATGACCAGCTTCGACTCATTGCCGGACTTCCCAGTGGCGAAGTGATGAAACAACTCGCTAGCATCCACAGACTTGAAGTTATTCATAGAGACGAATGGATTACGTTAAAATAAACATGAAGCTATATTAAGTTAAACTAATCATTTACACGTAACGGAGAGGACAGAAAAAACCTGAAAAAGCGGAGCGTTCGCCTTTATCACCGGATTTTCCCTTTAGAAAAGGGAATCGAAAAAATCTGGGGATAACAGCGATTGGAAGGTTATTCTGTCATCGTAGTGTCTGTGTAAATAATCTTTAGTCCAACATGTGGTTAAAATTTTAACTTTATATATATGAGGAGGAATTAAGATGAGTGAAGTCAGAGAAAAAGCCAGCAAAGCCCAAGCAGCGGTTCCACAACTGAACCGATTGAATACAGAACAGAAAAATACAGCCCTGCGTGTCATGGCAAATGCTTTGATTAAGGAGACGGACTCCATCATTACGGCAAACGCCGAAGATCTGGCAAGAGGCAGAGAACAAGGCACGCCGGAATCCATGCTGGATCGACTCGCCCTTAATAAGGAGCGGATCGCAGGCATTGCTGAAGGGTTACGTCAGATTGCAGATCTGCCTGATCCAGTCGGCGAAGTGTTAGAGACATTTACCCGTCCAAACGGATTACATGTTGAAAAATTAAGAGTGCCGATTGGCCTGATTGGCATCATCTACGAAGCTCGTCCTAATGTAACTGTAGACGCAGCCGGATTATGTCTCAAAACAGGTAATGCAGTGCTTCTGCGCGGCGGTTCCTCTGCCCTGTCCTCCAATCGTAAAATTGTGGAGGTGCTGCATCAGGCACTCACAACGACAGATATGCCTGCTGATGCTTTGCAACTGGTTGAAGATGCAGATCGTGCTTCCGTAGATGAGATGCTTAAGTTGAACGGACTGCTGGACGTCATCATTCCACGCGGCGGTGCTTCCCTCATTCGTAATGTGGTTGCCAATGCAACGGTACCTGTGATCGAAACTGGGGCTGGCATCTGCCATACCTATGTGGATGAATCAGCCGATCCGGTCATGGCAGCCGAAATTGCCATCAATGCCAAGGCACAACGTCCTTCTGTATGTAACTCCATGGAAACGTTACTGCTACATGCCGCATACGCGGAAGAGCACCTGCCTGCTCTTGCCGAACAATTCCGTGAGGCCAATGTGATTTTGAAAGGTTGCGACACGGTACGCCGTCTTGTCCCTTCCGCTCTTGAGGCAACTGAGGAAGACTATGCGACCGAGTACAACGATTATATTTTAAATATCCGTGTGGTCAAGAATCTGGATGAAGCGATGCAGCACATCGCACATTACGGAACCAAACATTCCGAGTGTATCGTAACGAGGGATATAGCCCATGCAGAGCGCTTCATGCATGATGTGGATGCCGCAGCCGTCTATCACAATGCGTCCACACGTTTTACCGACGGATTTGAATTTGGCTATGGAGCCGAAATTGGAATCAGTACTCAGAAACTGCATGCTCGTGGACCGATGGGACTACCAGCACTGACATCAACCAAATATCGGATTACAGGCAATGGACAGATTCGTCAATAATATACCAGCACCAGTTATATAGGAGGAACGATAAATATGAGTCAAGAGCAACAGACGTTACTACAACAGAAGATTACTTTCCACGGAGCAGGCGCGATGGCTGAAGCCATCGTGCGCGGACTGATCTCCCGCCTAGTCGTTCGTCCTCAGGATATTACGATGCTGAACCGCAGCAACCAGAAACGTCAGGAGGAGCTCAGCACCCGTTATGCTGTACATACCGGAACGGCCTCACAATCTCTGGATCACCTTGCCTCCACTCCGGTTATTGTACTCTGTATGAAACCCAAAGATGCTGCCGCAGCGCTGCGCGAACTCGGTCCGTTGTTATCACCGGATCAACTGATCGTGTCTGTCATTGCCGGATTATCAATCCGCACGATGCAGTCCTTGCTTGGTCGTAAACAGCCAATCGCCAGAACCATGCCAAATACATCCAGTACCATTGGACTTGGTGCAACTGGTCTTGCCTTCTCTGCCGAGATTACGGATGAACAGCGCAGTACGGTGATGACCATGTTTGAAGCGGTTGGTATCGTGACCATCGTGCCTGAAGATAAACTCGAAGTGCTCACTGGGATTTCCGGAAGCGGTCCTGCTTATGTATACTATTTAATGGAGGCCATGATTGCCGCAGGTATTCGTGGTGGTTTATCCAGCCAGCAATCTCGTGATCTTACTGTTCAGACGGTGCTGGGCGCGTCACGTATGGTACAACAAACCGGTTTGGAGCCGATGAAGCTTCGTAGTGATGTGACATCCCCGGGAGGGGCAACCCAAGCAGCACTAAAGACGCTGGACGAAGGAGATTTCTTTGAAAATGTAATCGCAGCCGTCAACCGCTGTGCAGAGCGCTCACGGGAGATGGGAGCTGCTTTGGAAGGGGATTTAAAATGAATAACATGTGCACAGCCACATATCGTCTGCATGATGATCATGCAGACTTTCGCAAGAAGGCTCAGTCCATCGCGATCGGCATGACCGTGGGTAGCTGGACGGAGTTGCCACAAGCCCAACGTGAAGCGATGCAGAAGCATCTGGGCGAAGTCATCAGCGTAGAAGTACATGAAGCTAATGGCATGGCTGCGGGTGAGCGTTACGCCGATATTACCATCGGATATCCTGATGTTAACTTCAGCCGTGATATCCCTGCCCTGCTCGTGACGGTCTTTGGCAAAATCTCAATGGATGGCCGGATCAAATTGACAAAGCTTGGTTTCTCGGATGGCTTCCTCAGTGCATTCCCGGGACCAAAGTTTGGACTGAATGGTGTTCGTGATCTGCTTGGTGTGCATGATCGCCCACTGTTAATGAGTATCTTCAAATCAGTTATCGGACTGGATGCAGATGAACTGCGTGAACAATTTATTCGACAGGCCCTTGGGGGCGTTGATCTGATCAAAGACGATGAGATTCTGTTCGAAAATAAATTGACACCTATCGAAAAAAGAGTCGAGGTCTGCATGAAAGCTGCCGAACAGGCACGCCAGGAGACCGGCAAAAAGCTTCTTTATGCAACCAATCTCACTGGGCCTACATCTCGTCTAAAAGAGCAAGCTGAACGCGCTATTGGAGCAGGAGCCAATGCCTTGTTGTTCAATGTGTTGTCCTATGGGTATGATGTGCTGCATGAACTCAGCAGTGATCCAGATATTAATGTGCCGATTATGGCGCACCCTGCTCTTGCAGGTGCACTGTATCCTTCACCACATTACGGCATGTCCGCTTCGGTTGTACTAGGCCAGTTGATGCGTCTTGCGGGTGCCGATCTGGTACTCTTCCCTTCTCCTTATGGTTCGGTTACGATGCCGAAGGAAGAAAATATGGCGATCACGGAGCAATTACTGACAGCTGATCTGCCAGTACGAACCAGTATGCCCGTACCTTCAGCCGGCATCCACCCAGGCCTTGTACCGCTCATTTTGCGCGACTTTGGTACAGATGTCATCGTTAATGCTGGTGGCGGTATTCATGGACATCCTATGGGCACTGAGGCAGGCGGACGTGCATTCCTGCAAGCCATTGAGGCAGCTCAGCGTTCCATTCCACTCGCGCAATATGCAACCGAGCATCCGGAGCTGAAAAGCGCATTGGACCTATGGGGTGGCGAACGATGAGAAGTGATAAGAAAACAGTCATTTTCTGTGACTTTGATGGTACGATTACGCTCTCGGACAATATTGTCGCAATCATGAAACATTTCAAGCCTAAGGGCATTGAAGCGATTATGAAAGATACGATTGAGCAAAAAATCTCGCTGCGCGAAGGCGTTGGAGCCATGTTTGCTCTGTTGCCTGCATCCCAGAAAGATGAAATTGTGGAATTTGTGCTTGGACAAGCGGGCATCCGTGAAGGATTCAGCGAGTTTCTTGACTACGTTCGCAGCGAAGGGATCGAATTCAATGTGACCAGCGGTGGTATGGACTTCTTTATTGAGCCGTTACTCGCACCATTCCATATCCCGCAGGATCATGTCTATTGCAACGGAGCTGACTTCTCGGGTGAAACCATTAAGATTGAATGGCCGAATCCCTGTCAACCTCCTTGTGAGAATGGCTGCGGCATGTGCAAAACAACAGTGATTCGTACCTTCCCGGAAGGTCAATATAATCGAATTCTTATTGGAGACAGTCTGACAGATTTTGAGGGTGCAAAGATTGCCGATCTCGTCTACTCCCGCTCCATTTTGACGGATAAATGTATTGAACTTGGTGTGGACCATGTGCCATTCGTTACCTTTTACGATATCATCGAAGATATGAAACAGAAGCAAACACAAGGAGTGCTGTAAACGATGGGCTTTGAAAAGATTACATTGGAACACAAACGTCAGGTCCTTGAAGAACTGGCTGATATTAAAGCGTTGTTCGCCAGCCGTAACTGGTTCCCTGGAACAAGTGGCAATCTGTCGATGCGTGTAGGAGACTTTGACCCGGAGCAATTTTATTTTGCGGTTACTGCCTCAGGCAAAGACAAATCTCTTCGCACACCGGAAGACTTCCTTTTTGTAGACAAGCATGGTAAAGCGATTGAAACAACAACGTTGAAACCAAGTGCCGAAACGTTGATTCACTGCGAAATCTATCGTTTGACCGGCTGCGGTGCTGTATTCCACGTGCATACCGTGTTTAACAACCTGATCAGTGAATTCTTTGGAGCAGATGGACACGTACCGATTCAAGGAATCGAATTGATCAAGGCTTTCAACATTTGGGAAGAAAATGCGGAGATTCGTGTACCCGTTCTGCCTAACTTTGCGGATATTCCATCTATCGCTGAATTGGTGCCAGGTGTACTTGATGCCAACGTACCAGGAATTTTGCTGCGTAACCACGGCATATATGCGTGGGGCAAGGATGCTTTTGAAGCGAAACGTCATCTGGAAGCGTTCGAGTTCTTGTTCGAAGTGATGTACCGTCAACTTCTGCTGAAGGGCGCTACGAAATAGCAATCATTTATTCGAAAACAAAGCTGCACAACCAAAAACACGCCAGAGGCTGATATACATAGCCCTTGGCGTGTTTTTATGTTATGGGATAACAGCGATTGAAAGGTTGCTCTGTCATCGTATTGGTAGTGTAAATAATCTCCAATTCAACTTGGATCGTAAATTACAGTCGATCATCCCGATCCTTGAATAAAAAGAGGCTGTCTGCTCCCTCATCATTTCGATGAGCAGCACTATGGATCCCCGTCCCCCTCTGCTTGCCAAACAGCAGCTTCAAGCCGCCAAAAATGAGCAGCAAGGATACAATGACGGTGTTCAGATAGGAACGGATCTCATACGTCATGAATGCATTAGGGAAGAGCTCATTCAGCTGTGGAATGACAAGACGGATCGCCAGGTAATATAGACCCAGCGCGGCAATCCCGAATCCAATCAGACGCTGATGGCGGGCCCAGTCCTTGAAGATCGGTTGATCAACCAAAGGCTCGCGTCCATAGCGACTGGAACACTGTAGCCCGTCAAAGAAGCTGTAGAACCAGATCAACGGAATCATGAACAGGAACACCGATAAATGAAGCAGATCCAGAATATAGATGCTTGCAAGGAACAGGAACATTAATTGCATGCCTCTTTTTTGCAATCCCAGATAGAGATGACCCGCACCTGGAAAAGCGGAAAGCAGCGTTGCAAGCACTTTGCTACGTCGTCCGGCTACTCTGCCCATTTCCAATTCTTCGAATAATGTCCGATCCTGCAGTATCTCACCAGCTTGCTTACGGTGGACATGCTGCACCGCATCAAACATGCAGTATACCCAAATTACTGGCAGAATGAGTAAGAACATTAGAAACACCGATTCATTGGTGATCGAAGCTACAAAAACCATCATGGCAAATGAACCAAAGAACGCCATCAGGAACGACAACCCACGATGCAACAAACCCAGATGAAGATGGCCCAATCCCGGAACAAATGAGAGCAAAATGGTGAAGAACCGTTCACCCTCACTACCTTTTTGGTACATGGGTTGACCATAGGGCCCCTCTGGATGGCCATATTCACCACCTGGATGTTGATGTAGCTCATCTTCATTCATCTGCTCCATAGGCCCTTGCTGACCCATGTATGCTCCCTGGTAGGCTGCTCCTTGGTGTGGAGGAGCTCCATAAGCCGCACCGTATCCCCTATAATGAGCATCTCGTGCAGAAGGCGCACGGAGCAGAACAATAATCATGTCCAGCATACTGATCCCCCAGAAGAAAGCGGCAAAAAGTGCACCGATAATCATTAAATCTTGATCATTAGTGACCATTGCTAGCATAAAAGAGCCAACAGCTGTTCCAAAGAAAAGCAATGGATAAATCACAGCCCTTGCCGCCCGTCCCCAATACATGAAACCGAGACCTGGTATCAGGTTTAATAGAAATGCGAGTAATTTGTTACGATCTGAGTGCACAGTCGTCATCCTTTCTTTTCAGGCAATGCGAAACTATTTATGGTTTAGGCTTGAAGTTATCCAGCCATGAAGTGGCTGCCTCCGTCCATTTCTCGGTAAAAGACCCTCTGTGGTCGCCATCCTGGAACTTGTGATATGGTGCTACCTTGTCAAAAAGTCCAGACGAGAGGAAGATCAATGTCAAACAGGCCGCTACCGCGTAATGAAACACTTTATGTTCAAGCCAACGCCGGTTCCGTCCAGCGCGGGATTTACGTTGAGACTTAGAGGATTGAATTCCCTCAATCCGATGCATGACTGAATCCGCAAACCCTGCCGGGTCAGGCAACGGAGGCAATTCCCCATGGATACCGAGCGCTTCCAAATAGATGTCCATCGCATCCGGATCTTCCAGCAGAAGCTGTTCCATTTGGTTCGCTTGAGTTTCACTCATATGGCCTTCAATATAATCAGTCCACTGCGCAGCGGTATACTTCTCCTGTTTACTCACGCCATTCATCCTCCTTCCAATGTTTTCGAATCCACTGCCGGGCACGATACAAGCGGGATTCCACGGTCTTCACAGCCACCTGTGCATCACTGGCAATTTGCTCATAATTTTTTTCGCTTAGATAATACGCAGTGATAATGTCACGATGCTGAGCAGGCAACTGATTAATTCGTTCACGAAGTTTATCCTGACGTTCTTCACGAACGAGACGGGTAAGAACGTCTTCATCCCGTCCGGGCATATTGATTATTTTTTCTTCTCCACCCGGATCCTCAGCAGCTCGTCTGCCCAGCTTGCGTTTGGCATCAATCGCTTTGTGAAAGGCAATTCGGGTTAACCACGTTTTGAAACCTTCAGAACGGTAGTCGGGGAGAGACTTATACATCTGTATGAACGCCTCCTGAGCTGCATCCTGTGCTTCCTGATCGTTCCTGAGTACGGAATAGGCCACATGGTATACATGCTGGCTATACTTATCAATCAGATTACGCATCTGAGATGTATCTCCTTGACGGATTTGTTCGATTACGCGCGCTTCATCAATAACTCTCCCCTCCTCTCCAATACTATAGACGACAGCTTGTGTGTTAACCCCTGCGTGATCTATCAAATTTTTATAAAACAAAATGAAATCATTGCCTGAAAGGTTGATGTTGCTGATCACTCATCCAATCTTTAATCCAAAAAAAACAGGCACAGAATGACTTCTGGCCTGTTTCTTGTCCCTGCCTACGCTGGAATTAACGTCCACCATTACGAAACCGCTGTGTGTACGCCTTAGCGTCTTGAACGGTCTTGACACGATTGCGACTCCACTCAAGCAGGATTCGATCGATATACCGGAAATGTACTTTGCCTGCAAAAACCGCTTCCTTCAGAGCCATTAGAATCAATTCCTCTTGATAACGGTCCTGATCCAACCAGCCGGATATCGTCTCGCACTCCATTGGCGAGAGCGGACGTCCGAATTCTTTTTCGAAAATGGAGAACATGTTCCGTTCTTCCTCTTCTTTTTGAACACTGTTCGAATCTTGACGTGCTGTATTGCTGCGCTGCTGCTCCGCACGGAATGCGGCTACTTCTTCAGCAGTACATGCTGCAAGCTTGGCATATAATCCATGTAAATCGTATCGCTCGTACTGGATGTCCCGTTCTTCGTCACGGTGCTCGTCAATAGCAATATACCCATCCCTCATCAGACGTTGCAACATTCTGGCAATGCCTTCTGGTGCAAGTCCCATGCGCGCCGCAAGCTCTTCAAGCGTCGGAAACTCATTGAACTCTGCCTGACGGAACCCTAGCAGTTGAATCAGAAGAAGCACTTCTGCATCTGATAGGCCAAGCTGGTGATAATAACGTAACAAGGCATACGGCAGATGGGCGGTACCCGAAGTCATGCCATAAGCTGCTCCATCCAACCAAGCTTTGGATGTGGTGTCTTCCATAGACGCTCCCCGGTTAAGCATTAAGGGTACAGACGATAGAGCATACGTGGGAATGCGATTGTTTCACGTACATGATCCAATCCACAGATCCAAGCTACCGTCCGCTCCAATCCCAGACCGAAACCGGAGTGAGGAACCGATCCGTATTTACGCAAATCCAGATACCATTGATAAGCTTCATCCGAGAGATTGTGCTCCTCAAAACGTTGTTGCATCAATTCCGGATCATCGATACGCTGCGAACCGCCAATAATCTCTCCGTAGCCTTCTGGTGCAATCATATCCGCACAGAGAACAACTTCAGGACGATTCGGATCTGGTTTCATATAGAATGCCTTGATTCCAGCAGGGTAATGTGTAATAAAGACCGGTGTATTGTACTTCTCAGCAATTGCTGTTTCGTGTGGTGCACCAAAGTCTTCTCCCCAAGGTATATCAAAGCCTTGTCCATGCAGGAATTCAATCGCTTCATCATACGTAATACGCGGGAATGGAGCTACGATGCCTTCGAGTTTGGATACGTCACGACCGATAGATTCCAGTTCTGCACGGCAGTTTTTTACCACGGATTGAACGACATGAGCGATAAATTTCTCTTGTACGCGCAGACTTTCCTCGTGATCTACAAATGCCATTTCCGGCTCTATCATCCAGAATTCAATCAAGTGGCGACGTGTTTTGGACTTCTCTGCGCGGAATGTTGGACCGAAGGAATATACCTTGCCCAGCGCCATGGCTGCAGCTTCCATATACAATTGACCACTTTGTGTCAGATAAGCATCTTCATCAAAGTATTTGATGTGGAACAGGTTCGTTGTTCCTTCCGCAGACGATGGTGTCAAAATCGGAGGATCAACTTGTGTGAATCCGTTACCATCAAAGAACTGCTGAACAGCGCGAATAATCTCTGCACGAATCACCATAACAGCACGCTGCTTCGTGGAACGAAGCCACAGATGACGATGATCCATCAAGAAATCAACACCATGCTCTTTAGGCGTAATTGGATAGTTTTCAGTCAGGTGAATGATCTCAACCCCTGTAACAGTCATCTCGTAACCGGACGCACTGCGAGGTTCTTCACGAATAATACCTGTAACATACAAAGAGCTTTCTTGGGTCAGGCTTTTGGAATTGTTCCAGATCTCTTCACTAACTTCACTTTTTACAACAACCCCTTGGATATATCCGGTTCCATCACGCAGCTGCAAAAACTGAATTTTACCGCTGGAACGTTTGTTGTTAATCCAGGCACCGATTGTTACGGTTTCGCCCACATGCTCGTTCACATTACGAATTACACAATTCGTATTCATGCCCATATCTCCCCTTGGTTCCTGAATTTGAAAATGCAGCGGGCAGGCTTATGCCTGTCCTCTGCACTTCCTTGTCATTCTATATTTACTTTACAGTTAGATTACTGAGAATTCAATACGATTCGGTGTGTATCACGTGCAATGACCAATTCTTCGTTAGTTGGTACAACGAGAACTTCCACTTTGGAATTCGCTGTTGTGATCCGGCGTGGTTCGCCAGAACGAATGGCATTCAACGCTTCATCCAGTTCAACACCCAGATAAGTGAGCTGCTCACATACTTTTTGACGAAGTACAACGGAGTTCTCACCTACACCAGCCGTAAAGACGATCACGTCTACACCGTTCATTGCAGCTGCATATGAGCCGATGTATTTACGCAAACGGTACTCGTACATTTCAAAAGCAAGCGTGGAGTTGGCATCGCCATTCTCCATACCTTCCGTAATCTCACGCATGTCACTGCTGATTCCCGAGATCGCAAGCAATCCACTGTGTTTGTTCAGCATGGAGTTCACTTCGCTTACGCTCAGTTCTTCCTTGTTCATTACATAAGGTACGATGGCTGGGTCAAGGTCACCAGAACGTGTTCCCATCATCAGTCCTTCAAGCGGAGTCATACCCATTGAAGTATCAACGGATACGCCACCTTTAACTGCGGTTACACTACCACCGTTACCCACGTGACAAGTGATGATTTTCAGATCTTCCAATGGACGATCCAGATACTCAGCAGCAGCCTTGCTTACGAAATCATGGGAAGTACCATGTGCGCCGTAACGACGTACTTTATATTTTTTGTAAAGCACACGCGGAATAGCATACAGATAAGCTTTTTCCGGCATCGTCTGATGGAACGCTGTATCAAAGACCATTACCTGTGGAACACCAGGCATATTGGCTTCAGCCGCACGAATACCCATCATTGCTGCAGGGTTATGAAGTGGAGCCAAGTCGAACAAACGACGAATTTCAGCTTTGGCAGCATCATCTACCAATGCAGATTCTTTAAATGCTTCACCACCGTGAACAACACGGTGTCCAACAGCTTGAATTTCACTTACAGAATCCAGTACACCATTTTCTTTATGAGTCAAAATATCAATGACTTTACGGATCGCTGTTGTGTGTTCCAAAATTTCACTAACTTCTGTAACATCCTCACGGCCTGTCGGTTTATGTGTCAGAATGGAGGAATCCATTCCGATCCGCTCTACCAGACCTTTAGCCAGTACAGATTCGTCAGTCATATTATACAGTTGATATTTGAGCGAGGAACTCCCCGCATTAATTACGAGTACTTTCACAGTCGGTCACCATCCTTGTCGTACTTGAAGAATCCTTCGCCTGTTTTGGCACCCAGGTGTCCTGCACGCACCATTTTCTTCAGGACTGTAGAAGGACGATATTTCAATTCTCCGAATTCACGGAACATTCTTTCGAGTGCAGCTTCAACAGAATCCAAGCCGAAACGGTCAGCCATTTCGAGTGGTCCATGTTGGAAGTTGTATCCGATGCGCATTGCGTCATCGATATCTTCAGCAGATGCAACACCTTCTTGCAATACATGCAACGCTTCGTTAATCAACAGGCAGATCAAGCGGGAAGTTACGAATCCAGGTGATTCATAGATCATGACTCCTTTTTTGTCCGCTACTTCTTCAACAAAACGTCTGGTCTCTTCGAATGTTGTATCCGAAGTTTTCAGTCCACGAATAATCTCTACAAGATCAACCCGGGATACCGGGTGAATAAAGTGCATACCAATAACACGCTCTGGGTATTTGGTCGAGCTTGCAAGCTCGGTCAAACTCAGCGTGGATGTATTACTTGCCAGAATGACATTGCTTGGGCAAACTTGGTCCAGTTGGCTGAATACTGCTTTTTTCGCATCCAGATCTTCTGAAATCGTCTCAATGACCATGTCACAAGTTCCAAGTTCAGCTAAATGAGCTACCTTGGTAATACGGGAAAGAATCAATTTCTTTTCCGCTTTTGTAATCGCCCATTTCTCCAGTTGTTTATCCAGATTGGTTTCGATCATGTTATATGCATGATCCAGCTTTTGTGTTGTATGCTCCACGAGAAGCACATCAAGTCCTTTGGCTGCGAGCATCTGGGAAATACCTTGCCCCATCGTACCGCCGCCGACAACTCCTATTTTTTTGAAAAACATGGTTCTGCTCCATCCTTTCGGTTCTCTATTTCTCTATTGTACCCTGTTCGCCGAAAATTACAAATTTCGACCCAACATATAATAATATCTTAGCACGAGTGAAATGTAAAAAAAAATAACCAGCATAAATAAATTATGCTGGTAGAAGGGCACTGTCACGAAATTGACAACGAAATTGTTCGCCAGACAAAACTTCCTCACGGATCAAGATGTCGAGTGAATTGTCGAAAATTGTCCGTTGTGCTTCAAGCAACTGCTTCGTCTGTTCCATCAGTTCTTGCAGAATTAATTTATTCTCTCGCATCAGTTCCTCGGTTGTGACCATATCCATGTTCACAATCCCAAGTGAAGTCAACCCCGAAGCCATCATCGTCTGTACAACATTGGTTGCTTGATCGAAGTCATTGCGTGAACCTGTGGAACGACCACCGTAGTACATCTCCTCCGCAGCTGCTCCTCCGAGTGCAATCATGATCTGCTCTTCCAGGAAGCGCTTCGTATAAAGGAACTGTTCCTGTTGCGGGTTATGACGTACATATCCCAGCGCCTGACCACGCGGACTAAGTGCCACCTGACTAACACTGCCTGGACGAACGAGTTCAGCCATAATGGCATGTCCCAACTCATGAATGGCGACCCTTTTCTTCTCTTCCACACTGGACTCACGGTCTGTCTTCTCACCCATCATGACTTTATCAATAGCCAGAGACAAGTGCCGCTGTTCGATGTTCAACAGCCCATCCCGCATGGCGTATATTGCCGCTTCGTTCATCACACTTTCGAGTTGTGCACCAGAGAAACCATATGATTCTTCCGCTGTTTTCTCCAGATTAACTTCCTTCATCAGAGGTTTATTCACCGCATGCAGTTCCAAAATATGCTTTCTGCCCTTTTTGTCAGGCAAGTCCACTTGAATGTGGCGGTCAAAACGTCCCGGGCGCGTCAGGGCGCTATCCAGCATCTCTTTACGGTTTGTTGCAGCAATAACCAGAATTCTTGGCGTATCAGAAGTATAGATTCCATCCATTTCCGTCAGGAGCTGATTCAGGGTCTGATCATATTCACGCTGTTGACCGCCTTCACGTTTACCCCCAATGACATCAATCTCATCAATAAAGATAATAGCGTTTTCCTTATTTTCCTTGGTGGCACGGGTCCTCGCGTCCTTGAACAAATCCCGAATTCTGCTGGCACCCACACCAACATACATTTCTACAAATTCACTACCCGATGCTGCTACAAAAACAGAATCGGTGTAATGGGCAGCAGCCTTGGCCATCAACGTTTTCCCCGTTCCTGGAGGGCCAGTCAGCAAAATCCCTTTTAACGGGCGAATCCCGAACTTACGGATTTCTTCATGTTTGATGAGAAAGTCAAGCGCTTCACGCAATTCCTGCTTAGCACTATCTTGACCTCCAATTTCTTCAAAAGTAAGCTTGGAAGGTCCTTTTTTCTTCCGTTTACGTTCCTGTGCAGCGCCTACTGTAATCCCGCCACGCATTTGCATCATGAACAATAAAGCTCCGACAAGCACCCCTGCAATCAGAATCGGAACAATATTAACACCAGTAAAAGCAAGGAAAATAATCAATACGGGAAAAAATCCGATGGCGACTTCTTTTGTCCACTTAGGCATTAGGCCACACTCCTATCTGACCGGGCACACGCGGCAGAATAATAAACTTGCTGGCATCTCCGTCTCTGAGACTGACATATACATTGTTGTCATCCATCGCTGTATTTACCTTCATTCCATTCGTCGCCATCTTTGACAACGTTGGTGTAATCTCGGTGTATTGCTTGTTCTCCATCGCCTGAGCTACGGTGAACATCGCATCCCCCCACCAACTTTCCAGTGCTTCACTGGAATGATCCACAACATCCAACTTTAGTGAACGTGTTCCAATCAGGGTCTGTCCTTCTTTGTGAATATATTGTACCAGTCTGCCCAAATCAACATCAGGTTGCAGATCCAGTTTCAATTGTACGTCATTGCGGTTAATAGTTAATTGAACGTCATTGACTCCATCGTACTGGGTAACCATCTTTTCAATCGGATTCTGCACGGCCACCTGACGATATACAAACCAACCTCCAAACAACACAACGGCTGAAATGACGGCAGTTAAAGCAATAGGCAATACTTTTAGCTTCAAGTGAATTACCCCTCCCAGATTTTGGCCTAACCTACTGGCTTATTGGTATATACGAATATGTGCATATTGACTCCTGCGAGAATTTCGACAGGATTATTTGTTTTGAATGTAACTTTGAGTACATATCTGAGTATATCACATCGTATATACAATTTCGAAGGCGAAAATATGAATAAATTATTAATTTTAACTATTTAAATCAAAAATGTTTACAGACAACACAAAGAACCGGTTCAGTCGGATATCCGTCTGCCGGTTCTTTCATTTCTTTAATTCTCTAGTTATGTCACTCTATTTGTTCTAGCTGTTCGGGAGTGTGTAGATCAGGTCCACCTGTTCTCCATTGCTAAAACGATAAAAGCGATAGTGGTTATGCGTACCGTCTTTATAATACACTTGCCACACATATATTCCATTCACAACTCCGGGCATGATTCGTTTAATCTCACCGGCAGGAACTTCAGAACTGAAGCGATTGCGGATCTGTGCTTCGGACATGCCATTCTGCAGCAGCTCACTGTGTACAGCGTTTCCACCCTTAGCCGGTTGATTGTTTGCATCGAATTTAACCCAGACCATAACATCCTGATTATCCTTATTTTTGCCGATCAGGGTCCAGTAGATGTTGTCAGAGCCTTCTTTGTCTCCCCAGATGTACTTGCGCAATTCATCATAGGATGTAATGCCCAGTTGCTTCTGTGCTGCCTGTATAGCGAGCGCTTCTTCCTTGCGCTGGTCCTGCGTGACATAGACGTAATAACGCTGAAGTCCAAACAGAATCAGAACCAGTGCAAGCAGCGAAATCCATATCCACTTCTTTTTTTTCTTCAAAAGCCGAACTTCCTTTCCCTATGATGCTCTGTCCTGCAATTAACGAGCAAGCAGACCATCAAATGCCAATTGAGACTCACGCAAAATGCGTTCTTCATCCAGCGTCAGACATTCGCCGTGTTTGACCACTTGTTTTCCATCCACCCATACGTGCTCAACATCTTTGGCAGAAGCCGAGTAGATCGTATGTGAGATCAGGTCTGTATGTGGATAGAAATGTGCCTGTTCAATATCAAGAGCGATAAAATCAGCCTTCATGCCGACCTCAAGTGCTCCGGTATTGTTCAAGAAAATGGATTTGGCACCGTATGACGTTCCGAGGAGTAACGCTTCGCCTGCTGGCACAGCCGTCGGGTCACCAGATACACCTTTGTGGATCAATGCAGCCAGTCTCATTTCCTCGAACATATCCAGGTTGTTGTTGCTTGCCGGTCCGTCTGTTCCGAGTGACACGGTAACTCCTGCTTTCAGTAACGCAGGTACCCGCGCAACACCGGAAGCGAGTTTCAGGTTACTTCCCGGGTTATGGGATACAGCCACATCATGACGAGCCAAAATTTCAATTTCTTCGTCATTCAGATGCACCGCATGTGCAACCAGGGATGGACGAGAGAAAAATCCCAGTTTCTCTAGATGTGCCACAGGACGCAGTCCATAATCAGCCACGTTCTGCTCCACCTCACGAAGCGTTTCAGACATATGTGTATGGAGAGGAAGGTTTAGGTCATTCGCGACCTGTACAAGCTTCTCTATGTAGTCAGGAGGGCATGTATATGGGGCATGTGGCGAGATTACAGTTGTTATACGACCATCTGCCTGTCCATTCCACTCACGTGCAAACGCTGCCGACTCCTCCAGCTTCCGCAATTGCTCTTCTTCCGAGCACAGCCCGATTACACCACGTGCCAGTGCTGCTCTAACGCCTGATTGCTCCACAACTTTGGCAACTTGATCCATGTGATCATACATGTCCAGGAAAGCTGTAGTTCCGCCTTTCAACATTTCAAGCACCGATAGCGAGGTTCCCCAATATACATCTTCTGAAGTCATTTTCGCTTCCATCGGCCACATTTTTTCCTGCAACCATACTTGCAATGCAAGATCGTCTCCGTGCCCTCTGAGCAACGACATCGCTGCATGACCATGCGTATTGATCAGACCCGGCAGGAAGAACAGTCCTTTTCCATCTACTTTGGTACTATTTTTGTCTTCATCCGGCAATGTCTCACCAATATGCACAATCTTGTCATTCTCAACAACCATGTATCCTTGGACCACGTTCCATGTTGTGCCGCCTTCATTAACGGCAAATTTGCCGTTGTGGATTACCCATCTATTTGTTGTCATCTTCCTCGTCGTCCTTTCCAGTCTCCAAGTAATAGGCCAAACTAAGCAGATCCGTTGTAAAGTCAGCATGGTGAATGCGGATATGCGGCGGTGTTTTTAGAATTGTTGGTGCAAAATTAAGGATCGCTTCGATTCCGGATTCAATAAGCTGATCGGCTACATTTTGGGCTTCCGTATCCGGAACCGTGATAATTCCGATGCGGATGTTATCCGTTTTAACCGCTTCCGTCAATTCATCCATTGGTTTTACCGTCAAACTGTTGATTTGACTACCAATCTTCGGTCCATATGCATCAAATACAGCAACAATCTTCATGTTGTCTTTCAGATATGCGTTGTAGTTGGACAAGGCTTGACCTAGATTACCCGCGCCTACCAGAGCTACATTAATTTGCTGATCGATCTTGAGAATGTGACGAATTTTCTCGATCAAATAGGATACATCATACCCGATCCCTTTACGACCAAAATCACCGAAGTAAGCCAGGTCTTTACGAATTTGGGCCGGATTCAGATCCAGCCTCTGTCCAAGCTCTTGAGAAGAAACAGTAGCCACCTCACGCTGATGCAACTCGTTCAAATAACGCAAGTATACAGGCAGACGTCGTACCACCGCTTCCGAAATTTTATCCGATTTCATTCTTGCTCCCCCTTACCAAGGCCACGATAAAATAATAGATGAAAAGATGAGCATTCTGTATAAACTCAAAGATAAACGTGACATTTTATACAGAATGCTCCTTGTAATTTAGGTTATAAGTTCTTGCGTGCAACTGCTTAAATCGGATACGGGAATATCTAATAAAGTTTAACGCCAAACAATAGTGTCATGCAATGATGTAACGAACAAAACAACCATTATTTTTGTCCATTAGCAGGTTTTTCCAACCACTCAGTAATTCGTGGAACCATTTGCTCCGTGAGCATATGCTCCATTTTGGGACCAGGTAATGAATATAAAAAGAATTTACCATAGTACGCTTCAATCACCCGTGTATCATAAACAATGACAATTCCTCTATCCTTTGCTGTACGAACCAATCGGCCAAATCCCTGTTTGAAACGAATAACCGCTTGTGGCACAGACAGTTTCATGAACGGATTTTTCTTCTGTTCTTGAAGCAACTCACTCTTGGCTTCCACTAACGGATGATTCGGTGGCTGGAAAGGCAGTCGCACAATAGCGAGACAGGTTAGCGCCTCTCCAGGGATATCTACACCCTCCCAGAAGCTGCTAGTGCCCAGAAGTACCGTTGCTTTGGCATCTTGGAACCTGCGAGTCAACTTGGATCGGCTTCCACTATCCACGCCTTGCCCAAGTAACGAGATGTCGTTACCAGAAAGAGCTTCTTTCAGCGGATCATAGACCTGTCGCAGCATCTTGTATGAAGTAAACAGAACCATCATGCGTCCCCGCGTAGCAATTGCCGTCTCTGCGAGTGATTGCACCAGCATATTAACAAAGTGCGCATCACCCACACTTCCCTTCACACTTGGGAAATCACGCGGAATCACCAGAAGTGCCTGATCGCGATAGTTGAAAGGTGATGGCAGCATAGAAGTTAACAGCCGATTATTCTCGGAAGCTTCCTGCAAGCCAAGCTGTTCAATCATGAACTGGAATGACTTATCCACAGAGAGCGTAGCCGATGTAAGCACAACACTTTTCTTTTTGTCAAAAAACAAATCCTTAAGCTGTGCACTGACATCTACAGGTACGGCATACAGCTGGAGAGATTTACTTCGGAACTGGCCGCTAGCTTCCATCCAGTATACCGTTTTGGCATCATCCATGCGCATGAAGAAACGTAGATTCTCCTTCAATGTGGTCAGATCTTTCAACAATCCTGTAATGTCCGTGATCAGACTATCCGATTGATAATCATCCTGATCCTCTTTCACCTCAAGCAGCAATTTGTCCCCTTTGCGAACCAAATCACCCAGAGTCACATAGATCTGGTTCTCCAGATCCTGCAACTCCTCCCATTTTGCCGGTTTCTGAGATGCTTTCAGACGCAGTGAAAATTGCCCCGTCTCTCCCGGTGAAGCATCACTCCGTTCAGGCAACAGACCGAACAAGGCATCGCTCATACGATCCCACAGTTCCTTGACCTCAACAGCCAGCGGGAACATCTGATCCACCATGGAGCCCCATTGCACTGAATTTTCATGCCCGGATAACTGGGAACGAAGCATAGGCAGCTGACCATTCCGACTGTCTTTAAACAGGCGGGTCAGTGTATGAACCAAGGTGAAATATTTCATATGCATTCCAAGATGTTTACCAGCGACATCCTCCAGATGATGTGCCTCATCGATCACAAGACTCTCATAGGCTGGCAGCAGCTGATGCGCGGCTTTCACATCCGTAAATAATTTGGAGTGATTGGTGATTACGATATCTGACAACCCGGCCTCATGTTTGGCACGATGGTAGAAACATTTGCGGAACCATGGACATGATCTTCCCAGACAAGACTCAGATTCGCTCTGTACCGTCTCCCAGAAGTCCCCTCCGCGTCCGCTAAGGTTAAGTTCCTCATCATCTCCGGTTTCGGTCTGCGTAAGCCAGACAATCATCTGAGCTGCTGTGAAATAATCCTCTTTAGGTGTGGCGAATTCACGTTTATTGATTTTGTGTTCAAATTTGCGCAGGCACAGGTAATGTCCACGTCCTTTGAAGACAGCGGCTTTAAACGGGAACGGAACCACTTGGGTTAGCATCGGAATGTCTCGCTCTCTCAATTGCTCCTGCAGATTGATTGTATGCGTGCTAACCATAACTTTCTGTTCTTGCTTCACACTTTCGTAAATAGCAGGCAAGAGATAACCCAGAGATTTACCAGTGCCTGTTCCTGCTTCGATCAAGAGATGTTTCTCTTCATCCAGGGCTTGCCTTACACTACTGAACATCTGAGTCTGCGCTTCACGCTCCTCGTAATGATCCAGCGTATCCTTCAGGTTCTCCCGAACCTGGTCCATAAACTGTTCGAAGCTTACACCATCAAGGGGGTTAGCCTCCCGCTCATCGCGTGGTGCACCAATATCAGTCCAATCACTTACATTAAGAGCAAGCTGACGATAATAGGTATGTCCGTCTAGGTCCTGAATCGGCTCTGCTTCCTTCTCACTGCGCATTCCGTCCAAAAACCAACCCAAATCACTGTCTTCTGGTGAAAACAGGTCACTGAGGCGCTGAATCGTTATGAGCGGTAATTCCTTTAACTCATCCAGACACTTGAGCAACACATAGGCTGTCGCCAGTGCATCACTGTCTGCCTGGTGAGGGCGATCATGTTGAAATCCAAATTCGGAAGACACATAACCGAGTTGATAAGAACCCAGTGATGGGAATGTAATCTTCAGAAAATCAATCGTGTCCAGAATGCGGCCAGTGAACGGCAAATAACCGCAACGGTCGAGAGCATTCTGCAAAAAGTGAAAATCAAAAGCGACGTTGTGTCCAACAAGCACCACATCATTAAGCAGCGGAACCATCTCCATCATCATCTCTTCGAGTGAAGGAGCGTCCGCCACATCTTCATCGGTAATACCCGTTAACCCCGAAATAAACGGGGGAATCGGTACACCAGGGTTCACATAAGAACTATATATTTGAGTTATGCTGTAGTCATGATCTATGATGGCAAGTCCGGCCTGTATAATCTCACCGTCGGACTGCGTGCCGGTTGTTTCGAAATCCAATACGGCAAATTTCATTGCAATGTACGGTCCCTTCCATTCCAGTCTATGTTACAGCATAGCAAAAAAAAGGGGATTTGAAAATTAACTGACAAAAAAGCGGTGTCCCCGCCGCTATGCCAAAGGAGGGAACACCGTTTTTTGTCGCCGAATTCCCGCTTAATGAAGGGTCGTCAGCTGATTAGCATATTGCAATTTTCCCCTGTTCAACCTGCAAGCTTCCATGTTGTACAGTGGTTCGGTCAATGTCGGGTCATACTGAAGGGCCTGTGCAAAGAGTGCACATGCAGCTTCGGGATTCGCAAGCTTGGCTTGAATACAGCCCAGGGCGTTACATACAAGCCCTTTTAAGCGAGGTGAACCCTTAAGGTACATGATCTGCTGCAAATGTGTCCCGGCTTCCGCCATTTGTTCCAGGTTCAGATAAGCCAGCGCCAGGTAAAAACGAGTCAATGCACTCTCCGGATGGTCGGTCACAACCCTGGAGAACTGCATGATCGCCTGCGGATACATCTGTAATTTGAAATAACCCTGACCTCGACTGAAACATTCCAGATGGAGTTCAGGCAGGGCGGTAACAGCTTCCTGTTCCGGCTCAAGGGAAGCCGGCTTATCCATTTCCTGCTCCCTTACCTGGCTCATCTTTTCTTCAAACATCAGCCATTCATCCAGCATTCCGTCACTCATCCGCTTAAGCAAATTCCACTTTTGCAGCAATTCCTGTTTGTTCAGGCCTTCAGCGGAAGGATAGCTCTTGATAATTTCATCTAACATGTCGTTCATTTCTGCGAAAACATGCTGGAACATCGATGCATCCCCACCCTTGAAAAAATGGATTAGTGCAGTGACCTGTACTCATTTTTTGCTTCAAGGGCCGATTTCATTCTCCTTACCAGTCGATTACATAATTGTTGCGTGGACTTCCTGTTTCATCGTTTGTACAGGTTTATTCTGTCCATCTACAAATACAACGGTTGGTTTGTGAGTATTTGCCTCTTCTTGCGACATCATGGCGTAAGAAATGATAATGACGTTATCTCCAGGCTGCACCAGACGTGCAGCTGCGCCGTTAAGACATATGACCCCGCTTCCGCGCGGTCCTGGAATCACATAAGTTTCCAGACGTGCACCATTGTTGTTGTTCACAATTTGCACTTTTTCGTTTTCCATCAAGTCGGATGTTTCCATCAAGTCTTCATCTATGGTAATGCTACCCACATAGTTCAAATTGGCTTCCGTTACCGTAGCCCGGTGGATTTTGGATTTCATCAGTGTTCTAAACATGGGACAGTACCTCCGATTTTTGCAACCTTATATTGTCAATCAATCTTGTTTTTCCGAATTTCACCGCAAGTGCGATGAGCAGATCGTCACGTCCTTGAACTTCTTCCTGATCTGCGAGCGGCTCCAGACTTGGAAAAGCCTGAATCTCGGCGTAGTCGATAACAGCAAGCGGTGAGCTTGCAATCTGCTCGCGCAGAATACGACGGATATCTGCGGCGTTTATAGCTACACCTGTATCTGCCGCTTCTTGAGCTGCACGCAGTGCCTTCGACAGAACTAGAGCCTGATTACGCTGTTCAGCGCTAAGATAGACGTTACGTGAACTGAGGGCAAGACCATCCTCTTCGCGAACAATCGGACAGGGTACAATTTCTACAGGCATATTCAAATCATTCACCATCTGTTGAATGACCGCAACCTGCTGAGCGTCTTTCATTCCAAAAAATGCACGCTGTGGCTGTACAATGTTAAACAGTTTGGAGACTACGGTCGTTACCCCGTCAAAATGCCCCGGACGGGAAGCGCCACATAGGCGCTCCGTCAATTTGGAGACAGATACCGTCGTTTGCGTTGCCTGTGGATACATCTCTTCAACAGAGGGAATAAATACGATATCCACTCCTTGTGAGCGTGCTGTTTCCACATCTCTGGCTTCATCCCGCGGATAGCTGTCAAAATCTTCATTAGGTCCAAATTGAATTGGATTAACAAATATGCTTAATACCACGATATCGCTCTGTTGTCTGGCTGCCTGCATCAAGCTTGCATGACCTTGATGAAGATAACCCATTGTTGGTACCAGACCTACAACGGATGCATTGGACCGAATCGCTTGACGCTTCAAGCTTAGTTCCTGTCTTAACTCTGCGATTGTCCGTAATACTTTCATGAGTTATTCCCCACCTTTTCCTTGCGTTGTCCGCCGTAAAGTTGATCCAGAACACCATCCGCAGCATTGAATACATGCTCTTCGGCCGGGAACGAACGATCTTTCACTTCTTTCACGTAAGCTTCGATGCTCGTTCTGATTAATGTACCCACATCTCCATAGGTTTTGACAAAACGTTTTGGCGTATACGGAGAGGCGTATTGAACCACATCATGGAATACCAGTACCTGACCATCACAACCTCGTCCTGCTCCAATTCCGATGGTTGGAATGGACAGTTCCTCCGAGATCGCCCGTGCAACTTCTTCCGTAACCAGTTCAAGCACAATGCCAAACGCGCCTGCAGCTTCCAGAGCTTTGGCTTCGTCCATCAGACGTTTTGCATCCGCTGCATCCTTGCCCTGAATGCGGTAACCACCAATCTGATTAACCGATTGAGGTGTCAGTCCAATATGTCCAAGAACAGGCACGCCTGCTTGCACGACTGCTCTGACGGTGTCCGCTATCTCAACTCCGCCTTCCATTTTAACCGCATGGGCTTGCCCCTCCTGCATCAGTCGACGTACACCCTTAAGCGTCTCATCCACGCTGCCATGATAGGTCATAAAAGGCATATCAGCCACAATAAACGTCTTCTCAGCTCCGCGCACTACGGAACGTGTATGGTATACCATGTCGTCGATGGTCACCGGAAGCGTCGAGTTATAACCCAGTACTACATTGCCAAGTGAATCACCAACCAGGATCAGATCGATACCTGCTTCCTCTGCGAGGAGCGCTGTTGGATAATCGTAAGCCGTGATCATGGTAAGTGGCACGCCATCCTGCTTATATTTTTTCATTTTCACAATATTCAACGCTTGTTTGTTCGCCATTTTCTCTCATGGCTCCTTTCTTCTTTTCAAATAAACGCAACAAAAAAAACCTTTTAGTTTTCCACTAAAAAGTCCCGAAAAGTCAAAAAAGAGTCACTTGCGATCGTCCCTTCTGTCTCGGTCCTCTTCGGCTCAGAGCAGAATCCAACAACTCACTTAAACGTATTTCATTCTTGCACTGCGGTCTGCTTATATAAAACCATTCAAGCAGAACAAAGGTTACTGTTACGGGAGTGCAATTCGGTCTGCATTAGCCGATATCGCCTCACGAACACAGTATACCAAAGTTCTGCTCAAACTTCACGTCTTATGTTCATTTTACCAGTGAAAATTCGACAATTTGTTTATGATTTCCAGGAAATCTCACCAGAGATGATTAGTGTATGTTCTCCATCGTGCTTCTCCACGATAAGTGCTCCAGAAGGGTCAAGACCGATGGCCTTCCCTTCAATGACACCATGAGGATTCGTCACAGTAATCTCTCGATTCATCGATACGGACAGGGCCTCCCATAGTGCTGAGATCACGCCGAATCCTTCTTTTTGATACAAATAATACAACTGTTCAAGCTCCGTCAAAATGGCAGCCGTTAGTTTGGTTCGATCAACGGGTTGACCCGTCTCCATCTTGAGCGAAGTAGCTATAGTTGTAAGATCTTCCGGATAATCCTCTGGATCAAAATTCACGTCAACACCTATACCTGCAATACAGTATCTGACTTCATGATCTTCCACCGTGGATTCAAGCAGTATGCCACATACCTTGCGTCCATCAATCAACAGATCATTTGGCCATTTGATGCCTGCATCAGCTCCTGAACAAGCTCGAACGGCACGACATACAGCCACTCCTGTTAATAAAGTTAGCTGCGGCGTGTGCTGAAGTGGTAGATCAGGGCGTAACAGAATACTCATCCAGATTCCTTTACCCGGAGGAGAGAACCACTGTCGACCGAAACGCCCTCTTCCTCCTGTTTGTTCTTCCGCAATGACCACAGCACCTTCTGCCTGCCCTTGCTCAGCTAGCTTGAGAACATCCCCTTGCGTAGACAGAGTCGAAGTCAACAAAACAGCCTTACGGCCAAATACGGTTGTATCCAGTGCCAATTGGAGGGCAGTAGCGTCAATGCTATCCGGCTTCGTTACCAGACGGTATCCTTTGCGGGATACGGCTTCAAACTCATAACCCATGTCTCGCAACTTGTTCACATGTTTCCACACAGCGGTCCGACTGATGGACAGATTACGGCTGATCTCTTCACCCGATACGAATCGTCCTTCTGCATTTAATAACATATGTAACAGATCTTCATGCTTGGTCATCTTGAACCACCCGCTTCACTTCTGCACTTAATGCTGCATGCTGATTCTCTATCGTTCCAATCGCTGTTTCTCGTAACAAATGTTTCATCAGTTGACCCAGCCAAGGTCCGCCTTTGCGCTGCACCATTTGTAACACTTGTTCCCCTGTGATATCCAGCTCTTTCAAGTCATGCACAGGGATCGATTGACTCCATTCGCCTGCAAGCTCTTGAACCAAAACAACCTGCATTTCTGCCTGTTCGGACTGATTCCGCCATCCTGCTGGCAGTGTAGACTGTATTCGAAGCCAATCATCCGCCGCCTGAACGCCACAAGCCAGAACAGTAACGATCCAATCGGAACGGAGACTGACCGTATCCTTCGGCTCCTGAACGGAAGTATGAATCAACTGCTCCACCTGAAGGACCCCCGTTATACGAGAACGATGTTCATTGGAGAATGTCCACTGACGTAATAATACGTCTGCTTCGTCCTTGCTATAACCACCAGCAAACAGGATAAGTGACCAACGAAGCAACACATGCTCACCAGACAACTGTTTCAGATTGGATAACAACGTCTTGTTGAATCGGGCCGAGCTTACCGGCGCTTTGATGTGCGCAAGCGCATCACTTCTGTATAACAGCTCCAATCCTCTTAGGGGATGCGGTCCCGACATCATTTTTACCATCTCGGTGCGTACTCGTTCCATTGCTATATGTTGAAGCAGGTCTTTCTGCCTTACAAGACCCTTCCACGTGTTATGGGCAATTTTGAAATCAAATACGGAAGCAAACCGAACACAGCGGAGCATGCGCAGTGCATCTTCACCAAATCGTTCCATCGCAGAACCCACACATCTGACTCGCTCTTCCTTGATATCTGCCTGTCCACCGAATGGATCAACGATTGTCCCAGTGACGTCCATGGCAAGAGCGTTCATCGTGAAGTCGCGCCGCTGTAAGTCTTCCTTGATATCCTGAACAAATTGAACCGCAGCAGGTCTGCGATTATCCTGATATTCGGATTCTGTTCGAAATGTGGTCACTTCAAAGTAATAACCACCTGAACGAACGGTAACCGTACCGTGTTGCAGACCTGTAGGAATACAATCGTCAAACAGTTCCATGACTTGCTGGGGAGAAGCAGATGTCGTGATATCCATATCGTCTACAACTCGTTCCAACAATTCGTCACGAACGCAACCACCTACCCAATATGCCTTGTAGCCATGTTTGTTTAATGTTGTGAGTACACTCTCACTTTGCATTGCCATTTCACGATCTACCTGTGTCCATTGAACCACTACATATCACCTCTTCTCTTGCCTGTTGTGGTATGCACAGTATGATTCGTCAAAGAAATGATTAACCGCAAACCGGCTTCAGATTCGGAACTTCCCTTCCCAAAACCCGGTAATAAATCTGTTCATATTCATGCCGAATAGCATCATTGCAAAAGTCGTGATGCGCGCGCTGAAGACATGCTTCCCTGAACTCCGCAGCCAAACGATCGTCCGTCAACAAACGGATGGTGTTCTCGGCCATGGATTGTGTATCCCCAATCGCGGATAAATACCCCGTCTTACCATGTAAGACCAGTTCCGGAATGCCGCCGGCCTGTGAACCGATCGTGGGTACGCCACAAGCCATTGCTTCGAGCGCCACAAGTCCGAAACTTTCCTTCTCCGATGGAAGCATCAACACGTCAGCCATGGAAATGACCTGAGCAATGTCATCCTGTTTGCCAAGGAAATGAACTTTATCATTTAACCCGAGATCATTAATTTTCCATTGCATCTTCGGCAAATCCGGTCCTTCACCAACAAATAACAGTTTGGCAGGAACCTGCTCCTGTACCTGACGGAAGACCTCTACCACATCCTGAGTTCTCTTCACAGGTCGAAAATTGGAGATGTGCATTAATATTTTTTCGTCGGGCGCAGCAAAGTCTCTTCGCAGACTGGCAGCATCCCGCGGATAATATATTCGTTTGTCAATAAAATTATAGGTTAGATCGATTGGACGCTGAATATCCAGCAATTCGACCGTTTCTCGAATCAAATCTTGTGATACGGCAGTAACCGCGTCACTTTCATTAATGGCTAGGCGGATCAGATCCTTCAGAGATTCATCCTGAGCCAGAACCGTAATATCCGTTCCGTGCAAGGTGGTAACCACTTTAAGACCGTCTCCTACCATCTGTTTCGCAAGAAAAGCACATACTGCGTGTGGCACGGCATAATGAACATGCAGCAGATCCAGCTGCTGTGACTTAGCCACCTGAGCCATCTTTGTTGCCAGTGACAGGTCATACGGAGGGTAACGGAAAACATAATAATCATTTACTTCAACTTCATGATAGAAAATATTCTTCTGGAACGTACCCAGTCTGAACGGGATACTGTTGGCAATAAAATGAACCTGATGCCCCTGTTCGGCAAGTAATTTGCCCAGCTCCGTTGCGACAACGCCAGACCCGCCGAGGGACGGATAACAGGTGATGCCGATTTTTAGCTTTTTATCCATCCTGTGGACGCTCCTTTGATCTCCCGCTTCATGCAGGTTGATATAATAACGGAATAATGAAACCCTTCGTTTCATTAAACGTAAAATGTGAAATCGTTCATTGGGCACCCGGGCCAAATTGATGAACCACGTAAGGTGTAATTGTAGCAAAACCTTCTGCAAACGGGATGAGACTGCGTTGTCCGAGCAAGGAATCACGGGCTCTTACACGTTCAACATACCCTTGATTCAATGGTGTCGAGACTGCTCCGTCTCCCAGTTCAAATTGGGAACGATAAGAGAGCAATGATGTTTCTTTTTGCCCATAGTGTTCCGTAATATCGACAATCAAATCCGTGGGACCGATGTCATTAATAAAGTAAAAATAAAGTTCCTTCACCTGCACGGCAGGCATGTCCGGCATGTAGTTCCGAAGCTTGGCGTTAAATACAGCCTCCTGCACAAGCTTACTGCAATTGACATGATCCGGATGACGATCTTCCCAATACGGAGCAAACACCATCCGAGGGGCATGACGCCGTATCTCAGCCGTTACCTCCTCTACATGTTCAGGAGTAAGATACAAGCCACGATCAGGAAGCCCCAGATTCGTTCGACACGAAAGACCGAGGATGCGGGAGGCTTGCTCCGCTTCCTCGGTTCTGCGCTCTACTGTTCCGTTGGAAGACATCTCAGCACGAGTCAGATCACACACGCCTACTTTCAAGCCAGCAGCGGTATGTTTGGCAATCGTTCCACCCATACCAATCTCCGCATCGTCTGCATGTGCTCCAAAGATGAGAATATCCAGACTCATTCGGAATCACCCGAATTCATTCCAGCCTCCGGCTTGTATTTATGTACCAGCTCTCTCCAGGCAAAATCACCACGATCCAGAGCCTTAACCAGAATCTCAGCGGTTGCGATATTGGTGGCAAGTGGAATTCCCTGCACATCACAAAGACGCAGCAACGCATTAATATCCGGCTCGTGAGGTTGTGCCATCAATGGATCGCGCAGGAAAATAATCAGATCCATCTCATTTTGCGCAACTAAAGCTCCAATCTGCTGATCTCCGCCCAGTGGGCCTGATTCGAATCGATGAATCTTCAGAGACGTTCCTTCCATAATACGAAGGCCTGTTGTTCCAGTAGAATATAATTGATGGTCCGTAAAAACAGGCTCATATGCCGTCACGAAGTTAACCATCTCTTCTTTTTTACGATCATGGGCGATAAATGCTATTTTCAACATGACAATCTCCTTTAGTCGATAAAGTGGTCAAATCCGTAGATCATTCCTGTATATTCCATAACCTTTTGCACACCAATCTTAACACCAGGCATATAACCTGCGCGCTCATAGGAGTCATGCCGAATTTTGAGTGACTGTCCATAGTCTCCGAAAACAACTTCCTGCTGCGCGAATACGCCAGGCAATCGTACACTGTGAATTCGGAAGCCGTTGTAATAACCGCCGCGTGATCCTTCAATGGTCTCTTCCTCAGTCGGATTACCCTGACGAAGTTCTTCCCGATTGGCAGCAATCAGTTCGGCAGTTTTGATCGCAGTTCCGGAAGGAGCATCCAGCTTCTGATCCCCGTGATATTCGATAATCTCCACATTTGGCATATGTTTGGCAGCCTGTGCTGCGAATCGCATCATCAGAATGGCACCAATCGAGAAGTTAGGGGCAATAAGCCCTCCAATTCCTTTGTCCTGGCATTGCTTGTCCAACTGTTCAATCTGCTCCGGCGTAAAGCCGGTAACACCCATGACAGGTCTGACTCCATGACGGATCGCGATTTCGGTATGTGTAAAAGCATATTGCGGCACTGTAAAATCAACCATAACCTGAGGTTTTGTTTCGGCAAAAGCCATTTCGATATCATCAGTCACCAGCACCCCGCACGCTGGCAAACCAACAAGGGTTCCTGCATCCGTGCCTGCTCCGGAGCGGTTGACAGCCGCTGCAAGCTCCAATTCCGGGTCCTGAAGTACCAATTTCACAACTTCACGCCCCATACGGCCAGCCGCTCCGATCACGGCAACTCTGATTACTTCACTCATATTGACTGCATCTCCTCACTATGTTGGATCATATCGTAGAATCCATTTCAACTCGAAAGAAATCTTTGCAGAATGAATTCTTATTGAATGGATTTCATACGTTGCTTGATTTCCTGTAACATCTGATGCAGTTGCCCATTCTGCGGGTCCAGCAAAATTGCCTCACGCAGCGCCTGAATTGCATAGTCAAATTCATTCAAATCACTGTAAGCCAGCGCAAGCATAACATGAGCCTCCACTGAGAGCGGATCAAGTTTGACCGCTTCTTGCAGAAGCGTAGACGCTTCCACATAGCGCTCCTGTGTTGCAATCCCCGCCTGCTCCAACAGCAACTTCGCTCTGGAGGTCAATTGTTTCGCTTCCAACGTCTGCAGATGCAAAATATACTCTTCTGTTCCTGGCGAAAATTCGACTGCCTTGCGCGCATATTCAAGCGCTGGAACCAGATGCTTGCTGCGGGCGTGTGTAATGGAACAGCGGTAATATAACTCCGCATGTTTTGGATGAGCGTGAATGGCTGACTCGAACCAACGAATCGCCTGTTCAAAATCATTTTGCAATATACAGCGGTAAGCCTGCTGCATATATTCTTCCGGTTTCATCATTAAGCTGACCCTCCCCGATCGGGTGATGGTACAGCATATGTAATCTACGCCTAATCGGTGTTTTTGGGAGTCCACCGATTGGCATCGCGGGTGTTAAATTTATGCATGACTTTGTCGTGAGCCTCAGCCAGATCAATTCCCAGCGAGTTCGCAAAACAAATCGTGATAAATAAAATATCTCCAAGCTCAAGTTCAATGGAATTGGCTGCTTCGGAAGACTTCTTTGGCTTTTCACCGAACTCATGATTCACTTCCCTTGCAAGCTCCCCAACCTCTTCAGACATCCGGGCCAACATGGCCAGAGGACTGAAATACCCCTCCTTGAACTGGGAGATATACTGATCAACCTCACGCTGCATTTCTGCGATGCTTTTCTCCATGAGAACGGATTCTCCTTTTGAAATGATGTCGTATTTGTTCCTAATAATATCAGTTATTTAGATTCACTTCCACCATCATCAGCGACAAATCATTTTTAAAGATTCAATAAACAGGTATACTAGATGGGAATGATTGATTCTTCATTCTAATTTATCTACAGCGAGGGATCTTATGAGCACTGCCAAAACCTGGGTTCAAGTTAAACTGGTTCTTCCCATCGTGCTGGGGACAGCCTTATATGCCTTTGGGCTCCTCTATTTCATTATCCCCAACCAGCTTATGGAAGGTGGCCTCACCGGGGTTACGGTGCTGATCAATTACGCTTTTGGCATCTCACCTTCACTTACAACCTTGATTCTGAATGTTCCCCTCTTTCTGATTGGGCTCAAAATTTTGGGCGGCCGACAGATGATCTATACGGGTATCGGAATCGGGGCACTGACTGTTTTTCTATGGTTGTTTGAGAAGTTGATTCACCTGGGCTGGATTGAACCATTACATACTGAGAATGACCTCCTGCTCGCAGCCCTATATGCAGGTGTCACCCTTGGAGCCGGCCTTGGCATTGTATTTCGTTGGGGTGGAACGACGGGCGGTTCAGACATCATTGCCCGTATTCTCAACCGCAAGTATGGATGGAGTATGGGACGAGTATTACTGGGCATCGACTTCGTCATTATCGGGCTCTCTCTCATCTACATCCCCAAAGAAAAAATTCTGTATACACTCGTAGCGGTATTTATCGCCTCCAAAGTCATCGACTTTATTCAGGAAGGTGCATATTCCGCCCGGGCATTTATGATCATCAGTGACCATGCACCCGAGATTGCGGATCAGATCACACGGGAGATGGATCGTGGTGTTACCCTCATTCCAGCCATTGGCGCATACTCTAAACAGGCCAAACACATGGCCTACTGTGTTATATCCAGGCAAGAGTTCAGGCGATTGCAGACGATTGTACGTTCCATTGACTCCAGAGCTTTTGTCATCATCAGCGATGTTCACGATGTACATGGAGAAGGTTTCAAAGAAAGTTGATGTACTATACAGAAAGTACATGAAAACCTCTTTTTACATGAAGAGCCGTTAGTGTGGCTGTTCATGCGGAAAGAGGTCTTTTTATATACCACGATCAACTTCATATCCAATTAGCGCCGAAAAGGAAAAACCCCCTGCTGCTGCGCACGATATTTACGATATCCGGCGTAACTTAACGTCGCCACAATGACCGAACTAATCAGCAGCCCGGCTGCCCTGCGATCGGGACCCTGTACAAACGGTACAAAGGCACTCTCGTCCTTCTCGCGACCAAACAACTTGTTCACCAGTTCCTCCCCATGGCCAACCATGCTCTTTAATTGAGCCAGATCAGGTTGCTTGGCAGCGGTAAGCCCTTTGGTATGAGATAACCAGGCGTCTATCTGAGCAATTTCATACGGTTCACGGCGAATCAGTGCGGCAGGACGAATCGTTTCATAATGCTCCTCCAGAACGGTGTAGCGGTTTGCCAGTACGACCGCAGTTTGCCCTTCATTTGTAGCAGCGGATAAAGCGTCCAGATCGTTTTTCACGATTTTATAATACTGAAGCCATAAAGGCTTGGTTGGATTCGCGAGACTATCTGCTGCAAGTCTGAGTTTGGCAGAGGACTGCTGAAGAGAAGCATCGTCATTTTTCACCTTCACAACGGCTTGTTTCACTTCAACTATGGTTTCGGACAAGGCGTGAATGCCCTCGACTGTTGTTTGTCCCTCAAAGGAGATATGCTCCAAACTTTTACTGATACGCAGAATGCTTCCTCGCACTTCTTCAATATTATTCTCGAGCGCCTGACGATACAATAGGGCTGCTTCCGCATTCAGTTGTGCAATTGAATTGCTTGTGGACACTTGCTGAGCTGAATTCGAATTCAATGCTTCACTTTGCGCGGATACACGATATACTAAGTTCGTCCAAAGCAGCAGAGCCATGAACGATACCACCAATAAGCCAGTTTTGACCCCAAACCTTCTCTTCATGGACATCCCTCCCACCACCAATGTATGGCGGGGGACAGTTCATTAGAACAAGCTCAAGATCGGATGTCAGGTTCGTTTCGCCTGTCTTAAGGCCAGCCACGCGCACAGAATGCTTACCAGTGTCAGTCCGAATGTGAAATTACGCACACCATCTACATGATCATAGAGGGATGCGGGTAACCAAGGGTAAATATCATATGTATAATCCATCGTATCGTTCAACAGCGTCCAGAGACCTGCAACGACAAGGGAAGCCCAGCGGAAGCCGAAAAAGCGTACATAAATTAGAGCTTCAATGGCCATCGCACTATGCGAAGCAATCAACATCCAGTCTTGCCAGTGCTGTGTACCACCTTGCATCCAGCCAGCAAAAATAATGGATACGGCCCACACGCCATATTTCACAGATGTGACCACTGCAAGCGCCTGAATCACATGTCCGATCCGTTTGATCATGATGGACCGTGGTGGGTACAAGACCCATAGCAACGCTAAAGTAAAAAACAAACTCGCTGTTGGGCTATCCGGCACAAATACGATCTGCCAAACCGGCTGCTCAGCCAGAGTCAATTTCATTTGCTCTCCGTACCAGATGTATCCGTATACCGTTCCTACCGCATTACACCAAAATAATAGCCACAGGAAATAACGATTGGTCAGAAATTCCCTACTCCAGAAATACGATAAAGCCACATTCCCTGCCCCTTCCTTCTTCACATGTTGTGCACGATACAGTGCTGTCCAAAAAAACACTTCAAAAAAACCTGACCGCATAAACGATCAGGTTTCATTGGTTATTTCGATTTTACTGTTCTGCTTTCTGTTTCGCAAGCCATTCGGTCAGATGAGTGATCTCTTCATCCGTGACACCTTGAGCAATAGCATTATTGTACTGAGGCTGCATTGCATTGTAGCCTTCTTTGATAATGGTCAGAATCTCTTCCTGGCTGTGCTTGTCACCTATGCCTCGAAGCGAAGGTCCAGTTGCGCCCTTCATATCAGCCGCATGGCAGCCAATACATCCAGCCTTCTTGTACGTTTCCATTGCAGGATCATCCTGTTCCACGATCGCAACTTCTTCTTGCTGTCCAGGTGCATTGGAAACGGGTGGGAGCCCCTGTTCACGCCTCTCCAGCGCTTCTTCTTCACGTTGAATATGTTCAGGCTTCTGTCCACTTGCTTCCAACTCATGCTCGTAGTGTGTCCACGCTACATTCGTCAGGTAAAATACAGAAATGACCGACAAAATCATCAGTGATGAAGCAATTGGGCGTTTATAGAAACGCCGCTCCTTGCCTGTGTCCAGGAATGGTGCCAGCAGCAAAGCTCCAAAAGCAACTCCACTGACCCCCAGTACGCCGAGCAGAACGTAATCGCCCGATGCATATGGATACTTCAAGTACTGATACAGAAAAAGGAAGTACCAGTCCGGCATAGGAATTACGGATGCGCTCGGATTGGCCGGATAGCCTAAAGGTGCAGGTTCTGAGATCGTTAGTACCAGAATCCCCACCAATACAACGACACCAACCATCCATTCTTTCAGCAGGAAGTTGGGAATAAAGGCTTCTGATTTGCCGGGATACGCCGTGTAATCAGGCGGGGTAATGAATCCCGCCCCTTTACGGACCCGTGAATCACCGACAAAGATAACCTTTTCCTCATCATCCTTCTTATGTCCGTGAGCCATTGCGATTCCTCCCTTCTCAGTTTATAGTGGTCCCGAAATGCCCTGTCTGCGGATCATGATAAAGTGTCCGACCAGAAGCACCAGAAGCACAGCGGGGAGGAAGAATACGTGCAGGGCAAAGAATCGGGTTAGTGTCTGTGCACCGACAATCGTACCGCCTTGCAGGAATTCTTTGATAATCGGTCCCAGCCAAGGAACCGTATTGGCAATCTCCAGTGTTACTTTTGTTGCAAAATAGGCTTTGTTATCCCATGGCAACAAGTACCCTGTCAGCCCCAGGCCCAACATGACGAAAAAAATCAGCATGCCGACAACCCAGTTCATTTCTCGCGGTGCCTTGTAAGAGCCTGTAAAGAACACACGCATCGTATGTAAGAACATCATTACGATAACCAGACTGGCTCCCCAGTGGTGCATGCCGCGAACAATTTGGCCGAAGGCTACTTTGGTCTGCAGGTACTCCACACTTGCGTAGGCATTGATAATATCAGGTACATAATACATGGTCAGGAACATGCCTGACAGAATCTGAATAACAGTAATAAAGAACGTCAATCCACCAAAGCAGTACACGAATGCGGAAAAGTGATGAGCCGGATTTACATGCTCTGGAACTTCATGATCCGCAACGTCCCGCCAGATTGGCGTGATGTCAAGACGCTCGTCAATCCAGTCATAGACATTTTTAAACATCTGCGTTCACGCCTCCTAATTCACTCGGGTGTTCGGAACAATGTCGCCCAGATATACCCAACCCTGCTCTTCCTTGACTACGTACTCATCCAGCGGTTTGGGGGCTACGGCAAGATTCTTCCCTTCCTTGTCATAGTGCGCGCCATGGCAGGGGCAATGATACTCGTCAGGGTATTGCTTGTCACTATTCCAGCCTACTGTACATCCCAGATGTTTACAGATAGGTGAGAGTGCATAAATTTTACCCTGCTCGTCTTTGCGAATCCACGCCACTAACGATGCATTACTCAGATACCAACCATCCTGTTGTTTAAGTTCAAAGGTGAATTCTTGAGGCTCATTCGTAATTTTGCTGATTTCAGCTACTTTGACAGAGGTGCCTTCTCCCTTATGTTGCAAAATCGGGTCCACCGCAAAACGGACCATAGGAAGGATTGCACCGGCGGCCATGTAGGCTGTAGCTCCACCAAGCGTGTACGTCAAGAACTGCCTGCGTGACATCTCCATGCGGCTTGGCAATTTCAATGAAGCTTCGTGGTCATGCTCACTGCTCATACTGTCTCCAACCCCCTTTTTCAGCCAACTCTCTCAAACGTTTTCATTTTCATAAATTCCACGACTTACTAGAACATACATAATCATATAGTAGCCCTAGAACACCGTCAAGAATTTGTCACACATTTTTAAGGTTCAATTGTAAGCGTTATTAAAAAAATGTTGTAAAATTGTCACATTTGTCGCCAAAAACTATTTTTTCCACAACTCTCGTATCTTTTCCCCTACAAATCTCGCAATCCCTTCTTCTCCGACCTCACGAGTTAACACGGACCGACTCAAAACCAGATCAGCAGCTGGAATTTCCACGCCACCCAAATGACCATCTGATGACATAATAACCACATATTTGAATCCCGAGGATTTAAGCTGTGCGGACAAGGAATTTAATGTCATTGACAATTCTGAATTAGCATAATGAAAGGCTGGATATGTCATGATTCTCCCTTTGAAAGGAATTTCGACCAGATCCAGAAAATCTCTCAGCCGCTCCAATGCCTCGGTAGCTTCAACTGGCGACTGCTCACCGCTAAGAGCTGTGTATGGAATAAGGCATGTATCCAGATAGAGTTGCAGTTCAGCCCAGCTGTCTTGAGTCATCTCACTGAATTTCAAATTCCCTATATCCCCTCTCTATCCATTTTATTCCCATATTATATATGACCATATCTTATAAATCCAGACATCATTTTGGAATTACACATATCAAAAAAGGAAATACGCCTCTGCGCATTCCCTTTTATCTCAGAAAGGAACTATTTTGCCTATCAGTTTATGGTCCTCAGTTCATCCGTCAGACTCCGGAAAGCTACTTCGTCTCCGGTAGCTAACGCTTTATCGATTTCCAAATAGAGCTTCTCGCTGCGCTGTTTGCGAAGCGCTTCGTCCCACACCATCTCAGCTGCCAGCCCCAACATGACTTCATACGTAACTTTCATTTTATCCAATAGGATGCACCTCCAAAACGGATTTAAGAGCTCCTATATTCTTTTCCTTTGGTAACATAACCCAGTGAAGTTCTGGACATCCGCTCCAGATCGGCATCAGTCAGCTCACGTATCACTTTGGCAGGTGTCCCCAAAGCAAGAGTATAGGGCGGAATTTTACTATTCTCAGTAACAACAGAACCGGCTCCAATCAGCGTATATTCGCCAATGTCGGCTCCATTCAGCAGAATGGCTCCCATGCCGATTAATGATCCTGTTCCAATACAACAACCATGAATGATCGCTGTATGTCCTACTGAAACATCATCTCCCACAATCAAAGGTTGATCAGTATTGACATGCCCGACAACGTTATCTTGAATATTACAGCGCTTTCCAATGATAATAGGAGCCAAATCAGCCCGCAGGACTGCATTGAACCAGACGGAAGACTCTTCTCCCATTCTCAAATCACCGATCAGTTTTGCACCTTCAGCCATATATACCGAAGAGTGTAACTGAGGTTGTAGACCTTTGTATGGAATTATCATTATTATCACTCCTTAATTTGGGAGTGATTTTAACAACTTGTCCTTCACTTGTCAAACATAATGGGTGTAATGTCTCCTGAGATGGAGCGACAGGATGCAGCAAGACGAGTGCCCCAGGCTGTCATTTGTATAGTCCGGCCTTCCTCATGTTCCCCAATACGAACCATGCCAAGATGCAACATCATTTTAACAATTCTGTTATCATAGATGGTATCGGCCGTATCATAATAAAACGGCTGAATGAATGGACCGATCTGACGAAACAGCGACTCGGCAGTTGACCATTCTTGGGCACATTCGCCTGTCCAGTACACAATAGAGGACAGATTGGGAATAGCACCTTTATACAATCTTAACCAAAACCTAAAAAGCTGTATCATTTCGGCTGTTTTCTCAGCCCCCAGCTTGTCTTCTCCAGCTGGTGATAGCTTCAGCGTGCCTTGCTCCTCACGAACCAGCCGATGGTGAAATGCATAGTCGTAGAGAAGTGCGAAACGATCCGGGTAATCCTTGAAGGAACGACCATATCCGAATCTCCATCCACCTTTGCCCACCAATTCCTCACTAATGTGCAGGTGCTCCATAATCTGCTGTTGAGAGCGGCGGTACATCATGCCTTCAGCGTTAAGGGCAATCTCGTGCTGCTGGACAAACTGCAGGAACAACTTGAGATCATCCGCTAAGAGATGATACTCATCCCGATACATGGATGGTTCTGTTGTTTTGGTAATCCCTGCTCGCAGATGTGTGGATAACACATCCCTGAATCTTAGTTTCAGATCCTGGGGTACCTGATACAAATACCTGGTCTGCTGCGTTGTTCCATTGAACAACCATCCACTCTTATTGAAGCGAACAATGAGATCACGCGGACTCGCGCCTGCCTCACTCTCCTTTTTGTCCATCGATTGACGGGCTATGGCAATGAGTTCTTCCATACCATAATACTGGCGAGGGTCAAACAACAAGTTGTTCAAAAAACGCTGATCTGCTTGATTCAGTTGACGTACCTGCTGCTCAAAAAAGGGTCTGCTGCCCAATGTAGTGAGAATACTCTGGATGAGTTCATGTTTGGAATTGGGCTTGCATTCACATTGGTAATAGTCTGCTATTCGATTAAGCTGGCCAATATCGGCAAAAGTAAGCATATCCGCTAGATTCATGGGTCCATCGCCTCGCCCGTTAACTACTTCGACTGCTGATTCGGAGCCTGAAATAGTTTGGTTTTGTAAACATCGTTGACGGAATTCCCACAATCTAAACCTCTTTTTGGAAATCTTTTATGTTTTAAAACATACTATGCCTCAAGTTGGTCAATCAGAAGAAAAATGAGAGGTTTGAAATCATATAAAGTCTTATTTCCCCATAAAACGCAAAAAACAACCCAAGTTAGCTTACTCAGGTTGTTTCGCTGTGTCCAAAGACAGATGTCGTGTGCAATTATATAACAGCGGACTCCAGTCATCACGTTCCTTTTCCAGGATCGTCAGTGACAGGTTTCCAATACGTTCTGTATAGCGATCTTTAAACAAGGCTGTTAACAGGTTGGCTAAGAAAGCTCCGTGAGTGACAATGAGTACGTTTTGGTCTGGATAGGCAGACCATAGATCTTCCAGAAACGCCAGTGCACGAATCTGGATATCCGCTATCTGCTCCTGCCCCAAATCTAATGTCTCCCAGGATTTGCCCCAGCGGGCAACCCGTTCTTCTGAAGTCAGACCTTCAATCTGACCAAAAGCCCTTTCTTTCAACCGTGCGTCCGGCTCAAGCAAAGGTACATTCAATAGCTTGGAGATAATCTCCCCTGTTTCCTGTGCCCGCGATAATCCACTTGTGATGATATAGTCCCATTGGTATTCTTCCGCCAGCAGACGTCTTCCCAGGCGCTCTGCCTGTTCACGACCTTCTCCATTCAGAGGAATATCCGTCTGACCCTGTATACGGCCCGCCGCATTCCAGTCTGTAAGACCGTGACGAATAAGCCCGATTCGCACTTACATCCCTCATTTCTCCACACGGCGAACGAAAGGTTATTACCTATGCACTCGCACCTTGTTTGCGTTTATTCGTTGTTCGATGCATACGTCCAAGAGAAAATAACGCCATTCCTATTGCAAGTAAAGAGAGGGCCATCCAATACTGTGGATAAGCAGGTCCCATGCTCACAACAAAAGGTTCTATGATACTTCCTCTGTCCGCTCCAGTCATGTTGTACTGATACATTCCAGAGGACGATGGTCCGCTTCCGGCAACCCCTGTCTCCAGAATACCCGTAGCAACAACCTTGGTTTGCTCAGCTTCTGATACGTCTGGCTTAAACATTGCCATATACAGAAAGCTGCATAAAAAAATAGCCAGGAACGCGGCAATCCACAAAGACATATGCTTGCGGATCACAGCAGAGAAACGATTAACCTTTACCTCTTCCGGCAGAAGCCATGGAGACTCCGCGTAGATCCGGTCCATCACGTTACGGTTCACTCTCTCTGCCTGTTGTTCTGTCACTGGAACCGGAATGCTGTGCAGCAAGATCTGAGCTTCTTCCCAGACCTCAAACTGCTCGGAGCACTCATCACAACCAGCGAGATGAGCATGAAATGCAATCCGCTGAGGATGAGTTTCCGGCAAGTCCCAGACCAGTGCAAACAGTTCCTGGGCTTCATTGCAATTCATCGGTTCTTCATCCCTTCATATGGCTCGTACACCGGTTCGAAGAAATAAGGTTCCAATTGAGTTTTTACGCTTGATCTTGCTCTGAATAATAGCGATTTCACAGAACTGACGCTCTGCCCAAGAATATTCGCAATCTCTTGGTAGTCTAGTTGATCATACTCGCGGAGTATAATCGCAGAACGTTGCTTCTCCGGCAAATTGTTAATCGCATCCCTAACCAGCATCACCCGCTCGCTACGTAGTACAGCATACTCCGGTGTATTCTCCGAAGGAGCAACGGGAACAATCCCGCTCTCTTCAAGTGGGACATTTCCGCTGCGCTGTTTGCGAAGCTCACTCAGTACCGTATTTCTCGCAATGGTATATAACCAGGTTGAGAATGAGGCATCCACCTCACGGAAAGAGTGCAGACTGCGGAACGCCTTATAGAAAGTCTCAGAACAGAGATCTTCCGCAAGCAGCTCCATATTGGAACTTTTCAACATATGATATACGAAAGCCAGTATTTTACGCTGATAACGACTCATCAGCTCGGAATATAACTCCAGGTTACCTTCCTTGATCTCTCGAATCAACTGGGAATCCGTCATTTGAGTGCGACCCCTCCTCGCCCATCCATGTGCTTCTCCCCGTTCGACTCTATCCATGTATTACCGAACAGGCACAAAAAAGTTGCGGTTCTCACCGCATATAAACAGCGTTCAGGGCCATAACTGGCCTTCCCGCCAAATTCCCCTATGTAATGGCAATTTCCCCAACGTTTCTACATTAACAGTATTTATTGTACAACGGTCTGCATCATCCTGGCAAATCCATTGGTATCCACAGAACCCGACCTGACATTCATATGCGGTCATTTTCGCGTTCATGACTTCATTTTGCGCCTTTTTGGTAAGCCTTGCTTATATAGACGGGCGACATACTGAAAAGGTTACAGAAATGTGATATTTTTTTGATCTAAGGTATCCTAACAGATTAAGGAGGGAGATGTAAATAGAGGATGTAAGTTTAAATGTAACTATTAACATATCAATGCCTTTCCCATAACTTTTTAAGACAAAAAAAAGACCGCTTACAAAAGCGGCCATTGCTCACGTGGAGCAATACAGTTATTGGATAGGAGTGGAGAGAAACCATACTGTACCCTTATTATATGTATACGTTTTCATTTTGTCAACACTTTCAGTAAAATTGTTTGAATTAATTATATCTTTCGGTAATTAAGGATAATACATCCTTTTTTTCGTGACTGAAAATCAAATAACATACTCCAATATAACCTCACAAAAAAGAGGGCTTTCGCCCTCTTTCTCGTCTTATATCCACACTTGATAGCCTAAGGAATCCAATAACGTCTTGGCTCGTTCCATATCTTCTTCCTGACGGAAAGACAGACGCATAATGCCCGGCACATCCACCCGGTTTTCGATAATCTCCAAGTTGCTCAAGTTGATATCATTCGCCCCAAGCTCAGTTGCGATCTTACCGATCATACCCGGTGCATCCTGGACATCAGTATACAGATCAAATAACGGCGAAATCATGCCTTTGCGTCGTTCTGGTAATATACTGCGGAACTCGCGGGCCTGACGGAATGCCTCCTCTATACCTTCACCGTTCTTATGTTCCAGCATATCCGTAAAGGCCGTCATCTGGCTATTCCAGTCCTTAAGCAAGCCCAGCAGTACATCACGGTTGCTAAGCAAGATATCTCTCCACACAATCGCGTCACTGGACGCAATCCGGGTAATATCACGGAACCCCCCTGCAGCCAGCATTTTATACAGTGGATTCGACTCATTATATTCGCGCACCTGATTCACCAGCGCAACAGCAATAACATGTGGCAGATGACTAATTGCCCCCACGATATCATCGTGCAGCAGAGGCTCCACACGCACGATCTGTGCCCGCGTATATGCAAGCAGCTCAGACAGCCTGCTGTAGGCTTCCTCAGGTACATGTTCTGAAGGGGTTAAGACATAGTATGCATTCTCAAATAACACGGCTGAGGCCGCATCTACGCCTGCACGCTCCGACCCCGCCATGGGGTGACCACCAATGAAGTAAGCGTCAGTCAACCGCACATGCTCGGCACAAGCGGCAATGGAAGCTTTAGTGCTTCCTACGTCCGTGATGATACATCCTTTTTTCAATGGCAGCTTGGAGAGCTTTTCGAAATAGGATTCAAGCAAACCTACGGGAACGCACAAAAAAATAAAGTCGGCATCCTCTACCGCTTCTTCCAGAGAGAGCGTAGCATCATCCACTACACCGCTCGCTATGTACTTGACCTTCAGTTCATCCAAGTGGGCGTAGCCCATCACGGTTACATCTGGCTTGCCTTTGAAGCAGAGCGCCAGTGAACCGCCGATGAGTCCTACACCAATCATTGCAATTTTTAGTTTCATGGGTCCTCACTCTTTCATCGCCAGTATTAAGGGCGTGCAACCGCCTTCTCAGCCAGCGTGTTCTCCAGTGCCGTGACAAATGCACGGTTCTGTTCTGATGTTCCGACGGACACACGAATGTAAGTTGGGTATACGTGGAATCCTGAGCGAACGATAATGCCTTGTTTGAGCAAGGATTGGAACGCATTTGCCGAAGGCATATTCAGGTCAACCATAATGAAATTACCCTGTGAAGGGAAATACGACAATCCGAGCCGTGTAAATTCATTTTGCAGGTAATCCCGATCCGTTGCATTCCGCTTCGAGCACTCTTGAACAAAATCCTGATCCAGTAGTGCGGCGGTTGCCGCAACCTGTCCAAAACGGGAGGTGTTAAACGGTTCACGTACACGGTTAATCAAATCAATAATTTCGGGACGTGCAATACCATATCCGATCCGAAGCGAAGCCAAACCGTAAATTTTGGAGAATGTCCGCAGGATGACCAAGTTCGGATACCGTTCGATCAATGGTATACTTTGCGGATATGCTTCGTCGGTTACGAATTCATAATAAGCTTCGTCCAGTATAACCATCACATGAGCAGGCACACGGTCCATAAAGGCTGTAAGTTCCTGCTCGGAGATAATCGTACCTGTCGGATTATTTGGATTACACACCCATACTGCTTTGGTTTTGTCGTTAATTTGTGCGAGCATCGCGCTCAGATCATGCGTGCCATCTTTCAGAGGCACTTCGATGGACACGGCACCCTCAATATCTGCATTGCTTTTATATACAGAAAATGTCTGATCTGCCATGATGGTCTCGTCACCCGGCAAGAAGAAAGCTCTCGTGATCAAAGCAATAATCTCATCGGAACCACAACCAAATATTAAGTTGTTCCGTTCAACGCCAAGATGCTTGGCAAGAACTCCCGTCAGCTCAACCGAGCTACCGTCTGGGTATATGCTTATATTAGTCATTTCTCTCGTAATGGCTTCCAGGGCGGCAGGAGAACTGCCGTACGGGTTTTCGTTGGAGGCCAACTTGATGACTTGTTCAAGCCCCAGTTCACGTTTCACTTCTTCAATCGGTTTGCCCGGCTGGTACACAGGCAGATTGACAATCTGGGATTTCGGTTTCAACCCGACCGCCTCCTGTTATTGAAATAATGTTAGACACGAATCAGCGTGCAACTCACGTGTCCAAAAGATGTCCTTTCAGGACATCCCTATCCCTTTAATTGTGCCACAAAGTTGCGAATTTGCAACAGTCCTGCTGCACGCGTATCCGGATTTTCAAGCAGAGGAATCGCATCTTCCACCTGACGAACAATGGCACTACCTACAACAACGCCATCGCAGATGCGGGAGAAATGTGCCACCTGCTCATGACTGGAGATACCAAAACCTACCGCTACAGGGAGGTCTGTCAGGCTTTTCACCGTCTCAATGAAGCTCTCTACGCCATCAAAGAAAGAAGCTCTCTCTCCGGTTACCCCAAGGGATGATACACAATAGATAAAGCCACTCGCTCCCGTTACAATCCGCTCAATCCGTGCATTAGATGTAGGCGCGACAAGCGGCACCAGATGCACACCAGCACGATTTGCGCGTTCACGCATCTCTTCCGCTTCCTCAATCGGCAGGTCCGGAATGATCATGCCACTAATATCGTGTTTGACCAATTCATCAAAGAATACATCCAGTCCTGTTTGCAATACCGGATTATAATAGGTGAACAGTACAAACGGCAGTTTCACACCTGCCTTGCGAGCTTTTGCAGCGGTTTCCATCACAGTACGAATGGTAATCTGGCTTTTTAATGCACGTTCGGAAGCACGCTGAATGACTGGGCCATCTGCAAGCGGATCGGAATAGGGAACACCCAGTTCCAAAATATCCGCTCCGGCCTGTTCAAGCTCCTTGATGATATCGATCGTTGTATCCACATCCGGGTCTCCCACGGTTAAGAATGGAATAAGTGCCGTGCGATTCTGTTGCTTCAATTGCTGGAAGGTCTGGTCCATCAGATTCATCCCAAGTCACCTCCCGTGTATTTCATGATGGATTCTACGTCCTTGTCTCCACGTCCCGACAGACAAATGACTACAATATCATCTGCTGTGAGTTCAGGCGCCAGTTTGACAACTTGAGCTACCGCATGTGCAGACTCCAGAGCAGGAATGATTCCTTCCGTCCGACATAGGAGTTGCAGGGCATCCAGTGCTTCCTGATCCGTGATCGGGACATATTTTGCCCGTTCAATATCCTTGAGATAGGAATGCTCTGGACCAACACCCGGATAATCAAGTCCGGCCGAGATGGAATGAGCTGGCTGAACCTGTCCAAACTCATCCTGCAACAGGTAACTCATAGATCCCTGGAATACACCATGTGTACCTTTGGTCATCGTCGCAGCATGATACTCGGTTTCGACCCCTTTGCCTGCGGCTTCAACACCAACAAGCTTCACATCCTGATCACCGATAAATGGATAGAACATACCGATCGCATTACTTCCTCCACCAACAGCTGCTACAATTACATCCGGCAAACGTCCTTCGATCTCCTGAATCTGACGACGGGTCTCATCACCAATCACACGTTGGAAATTCCGCACCATCATCGGATATGGATGAGGACCAACCACTGATCCCAGCACATAGAATGTATCCTCCACATTGCTGACCCAGTAGCGAAGTGCTTCATTACCAGCATCCTTCAGTGTCCGTGTTCCAGACGTCACCGGAATCACTTCTGCTCCAAGCAGCTTCATCCGAAATACGTTTAACTGTTGACGCTCTGTATCTTCTTCGCCCATAAATACTTTGCATTCCAATCCAAGCAATGCGGCTACGGTTGCCGTTGCAACGCCATGTTGACCTGCACCTGTTTCTGCAATAACTTTCTTTTTGCCCATCCGTTTGGCAAGCAAACCTTGTCCAATGGCGTTATTAATTTTGTGCGCGCCTGTATGATTGAGATCTTCACGTTTCAGATAAATTTTCGGTCCGCCCAATCGGCGTGACAATTGCTCTGCATGATACAATGGCGTTTCACGTCCAGAATACTCGCTTAGCAGATAGTTCAGTTCCTTGTTGAATTCCTCATCTTCAGAGAAGTGGCTATATGCCTCCTCCAACTCAATAAGTGCGTTCATTAGTGTCTCAGGTACAAAGCGGCCCCCGAAGTGACCGAAACGCCCGTGTTGATCCGGCAATTGATGTGTCATGCCTGCTTCACCCTTTCTACGAATGCTGTAATTTTGGCAATATCCTTCACACCTTCAGTCTCCACGCCGCTGGATACATCGACGCCGAAAGGTGCATATGTCTGTATTAGTTGTTGTACATTGTCCGGCTGCAAACCTCCTGCAACGAACAGAGCAATTTCGCGACTTTTTGCCCATTCGGCATAGGCAGGAATTCGCTCCCAGGCAAACGTTTTCCCGGAGCCCCCTCCATATAGAGGATCATGGGTATCAAGCAATATCGCATCCACGAATTTATCATAAGTATCAAGAGCCCTTATGGCTGCATCATCAGCTTCCGGCCCCGTTTCATCTTTGGGAAAAGAAAAAACTTTGAACACTTTGGCATTCCACCGCTGCTTCACCTGCTGGCAAAATTCCGCAGACTCCTGTCCATGCAGTTGAATAACATCCAGGTGAGCAATCTCCATAATGTGTTCCAGTTCATCGAGCGTAGGATTCACAAATACACCCGCAAGCTTCGGCCGATCATAGATAGACCATTCGAACAGCACCGTTCTTAATGCAGCAGCCTGCTCGGGTTCGATTCGGCGGCGTGATTTGGCAAAAACAACACCAATGTAATCCACAGGCAAGTTTATCATCGATTTTAGCACTTCAACGTCCTGAAGTCCACATATTTTTACGGCCGCTGGCAGCGGGTTTCTCAGTTCTGACATACTGTCGCCTGTGCCATCGTGTATGGAAGTATTCATCATTTGGGTCCCATCAGATCATATACAGCCGCCTCGACATCATCCTTGCGCATGAGATGCTCACCTACGAGAATACCGTGAACGCCGGCCTGGATCAGAGGTACTGTTGATTCTGGTCCGTCAATACCACTTTCGCTAATCAAGGTAACGCTACTTGGAATCAATTCCATCAAATCCAGTGTCGTGTTCAGACTGGTTTCGAATGTTTTCAAATTCCGATTATTGATGCCCACAAGGGTTGCCTGCGGAATCTCCAATACCTGCTCCAGTTCTGTTCGATCATGGACTTCAATCAAGGCATCCAGCCCCAAACTTTTGGCAAATTCCAGATATTGACGAATCTGTTCAGGTGTCAGAATGCTGGCAATCAGCAGTATTGCATCTGCACCCAGTAATCTGGCCTCGGCAATCTGTCGTTCATCTATAATAAAATCCTTGCGTAATAGCGGAATGTTCACCGCTTGATGAATCGCCTGCAAGTACTCGTTGCTGCCTTGAAAATACGACACATCCGTTAATACGGAGATGCAGTCAGCACCCGCTCGCTCATAAGCGGCAGCAATCTCTACCGGATGAAAATCCGGACGAATTAACCCTTTGGACGGCGAAGCCTTCTTCACTTCAGCAATAAGGCCGAGTTTGCGATTTCGTCCGCTAGATAGTGCTTTTTCAAACCCCCGGGTTGCGGGTAGTTGTTCGATTTTTTGGATAGCTTCATCCATGCGAAATGTCTGTGCCAGAACTTCAACTTCTTTATGTTTGGTTGCAACGATTCGATCAAGATACATGACTGTACGCCTCCGTTGTATGAATTAACTGTTCAAGCTTCCCGGCAGCTTTGCCCGAATCTACCGCTTCTGCGGCAAGTGTCACCCCTTCAGCAATGCTATCTGCAAGACCGGATACATAGATGCACGCTCCAGCGTTCAATAAAACGACATCGCGATAGGCACTCTGCTCACCCTGGAAGATCCTCTTAATAATTTCGGCATTCTGTGCCGCATCTCCTCCAAGCACCGCTTCAAGCGGATGCAGAGACAAGCCCATATCACGTGGATCAATATCGTAGGTTTTCACTTCACCATTGCGAAGTTCAGACACCTGAGTTGGTGCCGAGATACTGATTTCATCCAGACCATCATGGCTGGCCACAACCAACGCTCTTTTGAGACCAAGACGATTCAGTACTTCAGCAATCATCGGCGTCCGGGAACGATCATACAGGCCAAGCAATTGGCGATCTGCTCCCGCAGGATTGGTTAATGGTCCGAGCATATTGAAAATAGTACGAACACCCAGCTCTTTTCTTGGTCCTGCCGCATGTCGCATGGAAGGATGATATACCTGGGCAAAACAGAAGCAGATTCCGATATCATCCAGACATTGTCTGGCCTGCTCGCCGTTCAGATGGATATTTACACCGAGTGCCTCTAATACATCTGCACTACCCGCTTTGCCTGAAGCTGAACGATTGCCATGTTTGGCGACCCGAACTGAGACGGCCGAAGCAATAATGGCGGATGCTGTGGAAATATTGAATTTGTGAATACCCGATCCACCTGTTCCACAAGTGTCCAGCAAGCCGCTGCCATCCGTTAGAATTCGTCCGCCCTGACCACGCATGGCTTCAGCAAAACCGGTGATCTCATCCACCGTTTCCCCCTTCATCCGCAGCGCCATCAGCAAACCTCCGATTTGAGCCGGCGTTGCCTCACCTCTCATAATCGAGTACATCAAATCTCTTGCTTCGGCTTGCTCCAGATGGCTGCCCTCCAAAATTTTCGCCAGGCCATTCTTCATGCCTTCCTCACGAGTAATCTCAGCAATGGGGGTTACAGGGTTCTCATTCATTATTGGGTTTATGTTCATCTCCGGTCTCTCCTCTCTCAGTTCTTAGCGGCCGCTGGTGTAACAAAGTAGTCTGCATTCGCCAGTCTCAACGTGCTGTTCTTTTCTTTGGCAGGAAACATTGCTTCTGCTGTTCGAATAGCCTTGAGCAATGCTTTAGCTTTGTTAACCGTTTCCTCATATTCATTCTCAGGCACAGAATCCCATACGATTCCCGCTCCGGCCTGTACATATGCTTTTCCTTTTTTGAAAATAATCGTACGAATCGTAATACAGGAGTCCATGTTACCCGAGAAACCAAGGTATCCGATTGCTCCTGCATAAGCACCCCGTGCCTCTTTCTCCAGTTCCGCGATAATCTCCATTGCTCGCAGTTTCGGTGCACCGGATACGGTACCCGCTGGCAAGCAAGAGAGGAATGCATCGAAGAAATCCTTATCTTCTCTTAGCTCGCCCGTAACGTTGGATACCAAGTGCATCACGTGAGAATACCGTTCAATCTCCATGAACATGTCACACTTCACACTGCCGAAGCTGGATACCCGGCCCAGATCGTTACGCCCCAGATCAACCAGCATCAGATGCTCCGCGCGTTCCTTCTCATCCTGGAGCAGATCAGCAGCGAGTGCACGATCTTCCGCTTCTGTCGCCCCCCTTGGACGTGTACCTGCAATCGGTCGTGTCTCCACACGATTCCCATCCACCTTGACCAGCGCTTCAGGCGATGTACCCACGATAATCTCATCATCCATTTTGAGGTAGTACATATAAGGTGATGGATTCAGGGTCCGAAGCACACGATACACGTGAAGCGGAGAAACTTCCGTATCAATGTGGAAACGCTGGGATAATACCACTTGAAAAATATCACCTGCGCGAATGTAATCTTTGGCTTGCTCCACATTACCGATAAATTGCTCCTTCGTGAGGTTGGAGCGGATGTCCCCCAGTTCCACGTCTCCCGGAATGGAACGCGGATTCAGGTTCTCCCCTGGTCCTTGCTGCTGCAAACGTTCTGCGGCCTGCTCCAGCTTCTCCGAAGTCACTGCATACGCTTGACGTATCTCGTCATCCGTTGCACCGTCCTTGACGTGTACGTTACCAACGAGCAGCATCTGCTGCTTCACATGGTCAAACACGATAATCTGGTCACAGAACATAAAGCGAATGTCATCCATATTCAGGTCATCCAGCGCGTGGGCTGGAAGCTTCTCATAATAGGAGAGCAGATCATATCCAAAGAAACCAATTGCCCCACCTGTGAATGGTGGCAGTTCATCATCTTTTGGGCTGCGGTACTTACGCAGCAATGCTTTCAGTTCTTCAATCGGTTTGCCTGGCAATTCACGAGTTTTCCCTGCTTCTTCTACAACAATCCGGCCTTTCTTGGCCGAAATCATCAGGAACGGATCTGTACCGATGAATGAGTATCTCGCCCATTGGATACCCCCCTCTACACTTTCCAACAGGAATGCCCGGTCGTTGTCAGCATAACGGCGGAATATTCGAATCGGAGTCTCCATATCTGCCAGAATCCGTTTGACTACCGGAATCAGATTATACTCATTCGACATTTTCAGTACTTGATTAACGTTTGGCGTTATCATCAGATCACGTCCTTTCAGATTTAGGTAGAAGAAACAATTCAATATAAAAAAACCTCTACCATTAGGTAGAGGTTTGGTTATAAGCTGTATTTAACAGGGTGATGCTTCATAAATAACAAGTCCCTATACTTCGCTGTCGGATTATTCACAGGTCGCTGAATTGATGCATCTCACATCATCCAAATCGGGAAAATAAATTAGTTATAACACTTCAACTACTCATTCCAATATTACGTAAAATATAGGAGAGTACATTGATTGTGTTTGTACCAAAATATATCAAAACAAAAGATGTCCTATGACACGTTTGTTTTCCCTGTTCCTGTTACCTATTCCGTAGCACGACGTACCGTGAATCAGTTGACCGGTTTCTGTTGCCCCGGTTACCACCCACTGGACTCTGCTATATACTCCACTAGCTCAGCTGCTCTCAGCTCAATCTCAACTCTACTCAACTGGTTCTCACTATACATCATTATGATCGGTTTGACAACCCACTACTTAAGAGCCAGAAGGTGTTGCCAAATCCGGACGTAATGCCTGTGCACCGTTCAGATACACATGGTTGATTTCATTCTGAGCTTTGTTTGTATTCACATGCACCATGAAACGAATGCACTGCGCCAAGGCACCTTTAACAGGAACCTCCAGTGCACACATCAGTGGTACAAGTTCCCAGCCATCCAGTTGGCGAATAGCTTTTGCCGGGAATGCAGCATCCAGATCCCCAGTTAACGTAATCCACACACTGCAGATATCTTCCGGTTGGATCTCATTGCGATCCACGATCTCCTGCAACAATACAGCCGTTTCCTTCAAAATCTGTTCTTCGTTGTTCTGCGTGACTGTTGTAGCCCCGCGAATTCCCCGTGTGACCATTGCTGTCATTCTCCCTTCCTGAGCGTTTCAATGACGTCCCGAACTGCCGACACAGGTACGTCCTTCACAATTCTTGCAGCCCCAATCCGATCAGGAATGATAAACACCATATGACCTTCACGGAACTTTTTGTCATGCATCATCGCTTCCATTAAAGCATCCGTGTCGAGATGCGCAGGCATCGTTGTTGGAAGGCGAAGTGAACGCAGCATGCGGACCGTATCTTCATAGAGCCCTGCTGGCGCACCAAGCTTCTCACCAAGCAATGCTGATCCAGCCATACCGATCGAGATCGCTTCTCCGTGCAGGAATTCTCCATAACCGGCAATCGCTTCAATGGCATGACCAATCGTATGTCCCAGGTTTAACAACGCACGTTCTCCATTTTCACGTTCGTCTCTGGATACAATCTCTGCTTTAATACCACAACCACGCTCCAAGCCGTATCCCAATGCTTCCGGATTAAGCGCAAGCAGTTCTTCCGCATGTTCCTCACACCAATGTGCAAAAGCCTCATCACGGATCAGCCCGTGCTTCAGCATCTCTGACAATCCTGCCGATACATCTCGTGGTGGCAAGGATTGAAGTGTGTCCACATCATAGAGCACTAGCTCGGGCTGGTGGAATGCACCGATCATATTTTTGGCCAGCGGATGATTGACAGCTACTTTGCCCCCCACACTACTGTCATGCGCCAAAATCGTTGTAGGTACTTGAACAAACTTGATTCCACGCATATATGTAGCGGCAACAAAGCCAGCCAGATCACCTACGACACCACCACCTAGGGCCAGAATCGCAGAACTCCGATCCAGTTTGCCTTCGATCGCAACGGTCATCATATCCTGGTACACCGAAAGGGATTTCGATGTTTCACCAGAGGGCACAACCGCCGATACGACTGTATAACCAGCCGTACGCAGCGTTTGCTCCAAACCTGACAAGTATTTGGGAGCCACATTTTCATCTGTAATGATGAGTAGCGGACTTTTTTTGGTCAAGCCATATTGCTCAAAATATTGAGGGGCTTGTGCCAATAGGCCGCTACCAATCAGAATCGGATATGAGCGTTCCTCCAACTGTACCGTCAGCTGACGCATATTAGTAATTCTCCAGTTGAGCGTTATAACTTGCAACATTGGCACGGATCTCTTCCATGGAATCGCCGCCGAATTTCTCCAGGAATGCTTTGGCAATTTCCCACGCTACAACATGCTCCATAACCACACTCGCTGCTGGTACAGCACAAGCGTCCGAGCGCTCAACCTGAGCCGTAAATGCTTCTTTTGTATCAATATCAACACTTTGCAGTGGCTTATACAACGTTGGGATCGGCTTCATCACACCACGTACAACGACTGGCATACCGTTCGTCATACCACCTTCGAATCCACCCAGACGGTTAGTTGCCCGGTGGTAGCCGCGCTCATCCGTATGCATGATTTCATCATGCACCTGTGATCCCCGAATGACTCCGGCTTCGAATCCGATACCAATCTCTACACCTTTGAATGCATTAATGGACATTACGCCTTGAGCGATTCGTGCATCCAGCTTGCGATCGTATTGAACATAACTACCGAGACCAATAGGTACCCCTTCAACGATACATTCCACGATTCCTCCGATGGAATCGCCTTCTTGTTTAATCTGGTCGATGTAGGCTTCCATCTTCTTCTCTGTCTCAGCATCCGTAACACGTACAGTGGAAGCTTCTGTCACTGCGATCAGTTCATCAATCGGAAGGTCCTGATACGGAGCTTCGATCTCTCCAATGCGAAGTACACGTCCAGCTACCTTGATTCCGAATTCAGCCAGGAACTGACGTGCAATGGCACCACATGCCACACGTACCGTTGTCTCACGTGCACTGGAGCGCTCCAGTACGTTACGCAAGTCTTTGAGATTATACTTGAGTCCACCGTTCAGATCAGCGTGTCCGGGACGAGGACGATGAACGCGACGTTTCTCCTCGTCACTGCCTTCAATCGGCTCAATATTCATAATATTCTGCCAATGTTTCCAGTCGTTATTTTGAACAACCAGCGCTACCGGAGCACCTGTTGTATATCCGTGACGGATACCACCAACGAAATTCGCCTGATCCTTCTCGATCTGCATCCGGCGTCCACGGCCATATCCCTTTTGGCGGCGGTGAAGCTGGAAATTCAGTTCTTCAAAATCAATCGTCAAATTACTTGGCAATCCTTCAATAATAGCGGTCAATTGGGGTCCGTGCGTCTCCCCTGCGGTTAAATAGCGTAAACTCATAATACGTTCCCCCTTTAAACTGTTAAACTTCACATTGCTAAAATCCCATAATTTCTTTGCTTATTATAGTATAGCTGACCGGCTTTGACAAGAAAGTCGGCTCTTTCTTGTACTTGGTATACAAATAACCGCCTGAACACATGTACATGTGCTTCAGACGGCTCAACAACCATTATCATTATTTTTTCCGATAGAAGAATGTCTCTGCTGTCTCCAGACCATATTGTCCCGGAGAGAAGATCTGCTCCGTACTGCCCACAAACAAAATACCGCCTGGACGTAAACTTGCTGCAAATTTGTGATACAACAGGTTTTTGGCTTCCTCGGTAAAATAGATCATGACATTCCGGCACACAATCAGATCGTACCCATCGTCAAAACGGTCCACCAGCAAATTTTGTTTCATGAACTTGATCGAATTTTTGAGTTGCTCATCAATACGGTATACCAAGCCATCCTGCTTGAAGTAACGGTTCGCCGTTTCCTTAGGCACATCCTTAAGCGAGCGTTCCATATAACGCCCTTCCTTGGCTTTGGCCAATGCACCTTCATCCAGATCACTTGCCGTAATGGAGCTGTCCTTCAAAATACCCATCGTGTCCAGAATCATGGCGAGTGTATAAGGTTCTTCACCTGTTGAACAGGCTGCACTCCAAACTTTAGCACGACGCTTGGAACCCAACAGCTCAGGCAAAATTTCGTCCCGCAGCACTTCCCAACGATTGGGATTACGCCAGAATTCCGACACGTTAATCGTCATACGATCAAGGAACTCGTAAAACAATGATTTATCTTTCTGCATAGCTTCAAAAAAGTTAGAAAATGTATGAAACCCGTTTTTGTTGCGAAGTGTGGTCAGCCTTCTTTTCATCTGGCCTTCCTTGTATTGAGCAAGATCAATGCCTGTGCTCTCTTTGATTTTACGAATGAATCCGGTGTAATCCGGGTCTAGTAGTTGTTCTTGCTCCAGCATCGTGTATCACCCTTTTGGCTAATAATTACAACCAGGCTGCGATGCTCTTGTCGTATACCACCAGTTCATCTGAAGCAAAGAAATTTGCTGCTTCACGGGAAGCACTTTCTGGTGAATCTGCCCCATGAATCAGATTATGTGGTGTGTGGCTGGCGAAGTCTCCGCGAATGGTACCCGGAGCTGCTTCCTTCACATTGGTTTTTCCGATGACGATGCGCGCAAGCGCCACAATATCGTCGCCTTCCCACACCATGGCAAATACAGGCCCAGATGTGATAAAACGAACCAAATCATCGAAAAATGGTTTGCCCTCATGTTCAGCATAATGGCGTTTTGCCTGATCCTCAGACATCTGCACCAATTTGCCTGCCACCAACTTAAATCCTTTGTCTTCCAGACGGCTAATAATTCGACCGATCAATCCACGCTGCACACCATCCGGCTTCACCATCAAAAATGTACGATCCATCAGCTCACTCCTCACTCACGGTTCAAAGTTAATCACTATGTAAACGCAATCCCTCTGATTGTAACATACATGTCCAAATCCTCCCAATGAGGAATATCACAAGTCTGTTCATCTTTGGGTATGAGCGATCTGAGAGTTGAAGGTCATACAACATTTAATGCGTACGTTTAACCACAAAATGAGCGATATCACGCAGGTTTTTGGTCGTCTTGATGTTAGGTAGCTGATCGAGAGCATCGAGCGCTTTCTTCATATATCGGTCAGCAAGGGCTTCTGCTTTAGCAATTCCTTGACTTTGGCGAATCATTCCAATTGCATCCGATGCACTTGCCCGTCCTTCTTCATGCTGGACACGGGAAATCTCCTTAAGCAAAGGTTCCCGCAGATCGGATTCTTCCAAGGCATAAAGTACAGGAAGAGTGATATTCCCTTGCTTCATGTCACTGCCTGGTGGCTTGCCAAGTTGTTTCTCGGTACCCACCAGATCAAGTACATCATCTTGAATCTGGAAAGCCATCCCCACATTGTATCCGTACGTATACAGCAGGGAAGATACATGTTCAGGCGCACGTGTAGCCAATGCCCCTAACTGACAGCTAACCGCAATCAAAAGTGCTGTTTTGCGGCGAATCCGCAGCAGATAGTTACGAACACTTTGTCCCGTATTGAAAAAGTCGCGAATTTGCTCCATCTCACCAATGGACATCTGTACCATGGCTTTGGCAAGGATACGATGAATAGCTGGATCGGATAAGCCTGCAGTCATTTCAAGTGCCTTACCGTAGATATAGTCTCCAGTGTACATGGCAATCCGATTATCCCATTTTGACTTCACCGTGGGTTTGCCTCGGCGTGTCTCCGCATTATCAATAACATCATCGTGAACGAGGGATGCCGAATGAATCAGCTCCAGCGGAACCGCAACCAGCTTCAGACGTTCAATGTCGTATGTACCAAATTTCCCGCCAAGTAACACAAAAACGGGCCGTAACCGTTTTCCTCCTGCTTTGAGCAAATGAAGTGACGTTTCACTCAGCAGCTTCTGTTCTCCTCGAACACTGCGATACAACTCTTTCTCAATGTAATCCATGTCCTTTTTTAACAATCCGAAAATATCCAATAGTTTCATTCGTTCACCCGTATCAGCGTATTGTCAGTCCATAAATTCATGCTTACCTTCCCCTCCAGCAAGTCGGGCCTGCAGGCATTACGAAAAACCCGGCTTACCGTTCTTGCTTGTGTTTTGCTATAAGGTAATCTAACGTATTTTTCTTCTCCGAATGTCATAGCCGACACCCGGAAATTAAACTCTGCAACTTGTTCTGAAACAAAATACAGAAGTTGCCGGAGCATGGGTCAAGACTGTGGTTCATGAAGACTCACCATCAGCACTCACCAATACCCCGGGATTCGGGGGACAAATAAACCGAGCAACACTTTGGCAAAAAACAGCCTTGTATCGAACTCAGTCGTTATCCCCGTTCATCCGGTTCTCCCCATCTTGTAAACAGTTGATGTGGAATGCGCAAGCTATCCAGCACTTTCCCCACCAAAAACAGAATCAACTCATCCATAGTCTGAGGTTTGTAATAAAAAGCAGGCATAGCCGGTATCATTCGTACACCAAGCCGAGAAAGCTTCAGCATGTTCTCCAGATGGATTGCATGAAGAGGTGTCTCACGTGGTACGAGGATCAATGTTCTTCCCTCTTTCATCATAACATCGGCTGCGCGAGACATCAGATTATCCGATGATCCTTGCGCGATGGACGAAAGAGTTCCCATAGAACATGGCATGATAATCATGCCGTCGGCCAGATAAGAACCACTTGCAATGGAGGCCCCTATATCACTCACAGGATGATAGATCAGAGAACCGGCACGGTTGCCGAATTTTTCTTCCAGCACCGCGTCCCGATTCGTCACATCCCAGTCCAATTCTTCTTTCAGTACACGCCACCCTGCATTGGATATGACCAGATGAACGTTATATTCCAAATCAAGCAGTGTTTCAATTAATCGAATGCCATATATGCTGCCACTCGCTCCGGTAATTCCGACAACCAGTCGTTTATTGTCCGACTGCTGCACCATTTATTTCACCGCCAGATCAATCAGAGTGAACGTAAATACAATTAAACTAAGCAAACTGTTCATGGTAAAAAACGCCGTTTGAACACGGCTCATATCATTAGGCGATACAATATAGTGTTGGTAGAACAGAATTCCATACGTCACCAACATGCCTGCGCCATACCACCAGCTCAGATCTGTCATCAACAATAACGCAAGAAAACCAATTGCAGTAATCACATGGAAGAACTTGGCGATCTGCAAGGATTTAACCAAGCCAAAACGCGAAGGTATGGAGTGAAGACCCTCACCCTGATCGAAATCCAGATCCTGACATGCATAGATAATATCAAAACCCGCTGTCCAGAACACAATCGTAACGTACAGCACAATCGCTGTCCAATCCATCGTTCCTGTTACAGCTACCCAGCCACCAAGTGGTGCCAAACCAATCGTCATTCCGAGGACAACGTGGCATAACCATGTGAATCGTTTGGTATACGAATACAGTACTAACATAAACACAGCAATAGGCAACAGCTGCATCGATAATACATTAAGATTGGATGAGGCCCAGAATAACAATATAAATGAGATAATGACAAATATAACAACTTCCCCATTTTTCAACAGTCCTGCCGGGATGGCTCTCATCGCGGTACGCGGGTTTTTGCCATCAATCGCTTGGTCAATAATTCGGTTCAAACCAAAAGCCGCACTACGTGCGCCGACCATCGCAAGCAATACCCACATGATCTGCATCCAGCTTGGGAAGGTATCATTCACTACCATAGAGCCGAGAATGGCCCCCATAAATGCAAAAGGTAAAGCAAAAAGCGTGTGTTCAATCTTGATCATTTCTAAAAAGATGCGAATTTTCCTAAACATGCTGATTCTCCTTGGTTCCAATATGCAGTGCCGCTATACCTCCGGTCAGAGGGTAGGCCTGCACTTGTTGTAATCCAGTTTCTGCAAAAATGTCTGCCAGTTCCTGCCTTCCCGGAAAAATGGCCAGTGAGTCCGGCAACCATTTGTACTGCTCAAAACTTTTAGCAAACACTTTGGCAAGATTCGGTAAAACCTTCTCAAAATAAAAATAATAAATGCCTTTGAACGGCTGCCATGTTGGCTTGGACAATTCCAGACACACAACCATACCGCCCGGTTTGACCACACGTTTCATCTCAGACAACACTTGTCTGAGATCAGGGACATTACGCAGCCCAAACCCGATCGTCACATAATCAAATGAATTGTCTTCAAAAGGAAGGGACATAGCATTTCCCTGTGTCAGGGTAATCTGCTTTTGACGTTGCACCGCATTGATCTTTGTTTGGCCAACCTCCAGCATGTTGCTACTGAAATCAAGTCCGTGCATGTGCCCCGTTTCACTTGCCTCTGCCATAGCAAGCGTCCAGTCACATGTGCCGCAGCACAAATCAAGACCGGTATCGCCTTTGGACATATTCATCTTTTTCATGGTGAATTTACGCCAAGCCTTATGCCTGCGGAAACTTAGAATATCATTCATGACATCATATTTTCCGGCTATACTCTGAAAAACCGAATGGACATATTCTTCTTTCGGTTTGGTCTCTCCGCTCCCCATTCGTCTGTCTCCCCCTCAATCTTCCCTTACTGCCGCATGTGAAGGCTGCAAATATGCCAGGTAAGGCTCTAGAATTGCATGTATCTCATGCAAACCCATCCGCCCTTCCTCGTCTTGCAACAACAGTTGAATGCGGTGTGTACACTCGCGAAGCTTGTCCAGCAAAACCTCGCCAACCCTATGCTTCAGCACCATAGCGTTCCATGCACGTGCATCCGGTTCAGACTGACGCAACACATTGCGCTCATCGTCATTACCATGCTCGTAAATGTGCCAGTATGCATAGCTATGAAGATATTGTTTTGCGTCATTCATCCGCTTCAGTTCTTCCACGATCGTTTCGCAGAAGCTGAATTCGGTCAACAGGCTGTTCCATAATGACTCTTCGTTATGTTGAATCATGCCTGTAAATGAAAGAAACAGCTGCATCCTCAGCTGTACCGTTTCACGCAAGTATTCATCAGCCGAAACGAGAAGCTTCTTCATCCGTTCATACAGCGTCATCTTGCGTGCGTTCACTCCGGATACAGCACCACTGAGTTTGCCAATCATTTCAATTCTGCCCGCTTGGGCAAGCAATTGGTAAAAACGGCTACTTAAATAATCCCCGGCGAGTACATTCAACTGGCGTGAACGCATCTCCTGCTCTCTCCGCTCACCGGAAATGGTATCGATTCGATCATGCGTATCCATGGCCAACTGAACGAGCGAAGTTGCAAGAGCATATAACTCTTGATGCACCTTTTCGTCTGTGCGGCCCACAAATACCTGCAACAGACGTGCCCGGCTATCCGGAAATGATGGGATTTCCGTATGTTGTCGAATCATGTCGTAATCCGTATATTTCTTTGCTAGTTGGGGTACGCGATATGAATTCATTCTCAGCCTCCGAGCCTTAACATTGTTAATCCATTTCTGCACTACAATCTTATATATTATAGCATATGTTGAACGGGCACGCACTGAATCCTGCTATTCTATTACCCCTGACTTGTCATTTCGAATTGCTTCTTCCAGAGTTCGGTCTCCATCAAATGAAACCAGTCCTTCAATTCATCTGAAAAGGCCGCACTTTTCCAGTTCCGTAATGTTTCAATCGCATACAGAGGCCACTCTCCACGCCGAATATCAGCAGCAAGTAACAGATGTCGTTTATGCATCCATTCATCTTCTGCCATCACACGCAGCAGCACCTGATCCACGTTATCCAGGCTCCGAAAGCCCAGATCCGCCACAGCTGCCATGTTTTCATAGATTTCAGTGTAACTTGTACCCGTTCCTTTAACTTTGAGGTCCAGCGTCAAAATAGACTGTTTCCATTCCACTCTTGCAATGGGCGTTGATAGTTGCATGGAACTTAGCACATCAACCAGATTGTCATTCGTTAGCTGAACTGGATGATGTGATGCAGAGGCAGGCTGTACGTTGTCCCCGCCCCATGTACGCATATGTAAGGTTTGTATGGCAACAAGCAGAAAGACCGCCGCAACCGTTGCCAGCATTGAAGCAGTAACAATCATCCGCGGTTTCATGTACGCCTCCCTGCCTTTACCTGTTAGTGTAGTCTGTCCGGTAAAGGCTCATACCTCATTGTACAATGAAAAAAAGCAGGCTATGCCTGCAATCTTCATTTGAATATATTCAATCTGTACATTACTCCGATTCAATCTGTCCATGCTTGGTAATCAGCGTGGCTTTGCCCCGGATTTTAATAGCTGAAGTATGGGTGGTAAATTGGGCAAACATCACTTCACCCTTGTCCAATTTCTCGGTGTGGTGAAAACGTGTATCCTGACCTCGGGTTAATCCGATCACCTGGACACCATTTTCCTCTGCCTTAATTACAATATAATCATTGCCGGTTGGATGATCCATCACGCATGTCCCCTTCTTTCGTTCGATAGCGTTAATGATGATAAAGATTGTTTCATTTGTCAACCTGCGCCTTATACGAATGAACCGCAAGAATCATCGTTAAAGGGCAAAAGAAAAGGCCGTGAACAAGTCACGGTCTTTTTGTCGACATATGGAATATGTAGAAATCTTATTTAATTCCGTCTTTGAGCGCTTTACCTGGTTTGAATGCAGGAATTTTGCTCGCAGGAATTTCGATTTCTTCACCTGTTTGCGGGTTGCGTCCTTTACGTGCAGAGCGCTCGCGAACTTCGAAGTTCCCAAAACCAACCAATTGTACTTTATCTCCGCTTTGAAGAGCCTCAGAGATTGCTTCGAATACGGCATCAACCGCTTTCGTTACATCTTTCTTGGACAATTCAGTTGCTTCAGATACGTGTGTAATCAAGTCTGATTTGTTCATTTGTTTTTCACCTCCTGTATCAATGTCCTGAATGTTATACTGTGTTTCCGTTTTATAGCGAAATATACGTTCATACGCAAAAAATCTACGTACATCTTGAGCGCTGAACACAAATCTCCGCCTGCGGTCAACAGTCATTTTCGGCAGAATGTCGTCTATAACCACGGGCATTTCAGACGCCGAACAAATTTCATACTAATACAGACAGCCCACAATTTCAAGTCCGGTTGCGGTTTAAGACGTAAAATGTAACCGCCAGGGCAAGCACGAGAACCCCACCTTTTACAATATCATGTGTGAAATACTGTACGTTCATCATCGTTAAACCATTCACAAGTACACCAATCAGAACCGAACCAATGAAGGTTCCGATGACATTTGGTTTACCCGCGCCAAACACAGAGAAACCGACAAACACTGCAGCTACGGATTCCATTAACAACGGTGATCCCGCATCAATTTGCCCAGATCCTACTTTGGAAGCATAGATAATACCTCCGATTGCTGCAAACACTCCAGCGGCTACATAGGCGAGTGTACGCACCTTTTTCACCTTGATTCCAGACAAACGTGCAGCTTCCTCATTACCACCTGTAATGTACATCTGGCGACCATATTTCGTATACGTCAAAAAGATATGCACACCTATTACCGCAATAAGTAGCATGATAACCGATATCGGCATACCAAGCCATTTACCCTGCCCTATTAGCAGGAATGTCGGGTCCATCTCTCCCGCAGCTTTGCTTCCATCAGGGAACTGCATGTGATTGTAAATGGTATATCCTTGTGCATACGTTTTGTGAATGCCTCCGATGATGTACATCGTGGCTAGGGTTGCGAGCAAATCCGGAATACGCAATTTTACGATCAGCAAAGCGTTCAGTAAACCAATAACAGCCCCGATAATCAATGGCACGATAATGACGATTGCGAGCGGTTGCTGATACCAGATCATTAATGAAGCCGTAACGACTGTAGTTAATGAGACAGTCGCCCCAACCGAGAGATCAAATCCATCAACAATGAGAGATAACGTAACACCGATCGCTACAAACGTAACGATCGAGATCGAGCCCAAAATATCGGTCAAGTTACTGTACGTAAAGAAATAAGGCAATTTAATGCCGAAAAATGCGATAACACCTATGATGACAATAATCGCCCCGTAACGGAACGCAAAATCCAGTGATTTATCCTTCATGATTGCACCTCTTGTCCACCGCTTGCATAGTATAGCAGCTGTTCTTGGTTAGTCTCGCCTCGTTTGAACTCTTTTACGATAACACCCTCGCACATGACAGCGATTCGGTCGCCAATTCCCATGCCTTCATCCAGTTCACAGGTGAAATAGATGACACCCTTGCCCGCTAAAGCCAGTTCATTGATGATGCGGAAAATGTCACTTTTTGCCCCTATATCTACACCTTTGGTTGGCTCATCAAATATAAATACATCCGCATCCGCATTAAGCCATTTACCAATGGCTACCTTCTGCTGATTACCACCACTTAGATATTTCACTTCCTGTTTCACGGACGATGTTTTAATTCCAAGCTGTTTCACCAATGACTCTGCATTCAGTCGTTCCCGCTTGCGGCTTACAAAACCTAATGTACTAAGACGGCTTAGCAAAGGCAGACTTAAATTCCGTTCCACGTTCTCCTGAATCAGGATTCCTTGTTTACGTCGCTCCTCCGGTACAGAAACAATCCCCAGAGCCGCCGCATCCGCAGGCTGAGACAGGCGTAGATTACGGTTGTTAAGCCGGATCTCGCCTCCTTCCAGCCGATCTGCACCAATCAGCAAACGAGAGCTTTCCGTTTTACCCGCGCCTACCAGACCCACTACAGCGAGGACTTCACCTCGGCGTACAGACAGGTCAACACCTTTGACCTTCACTCCACGCCGAAGCCCACGTGCCTCCAACAGCAGCTCCCCTACGGGCGCTTCCGTCTTTGGAAATTCTTCTTCGAATGGTTTGCCCAGCATCTGTGTAACCAAATCGTTGATCGTCAGACCCTTTGCTTCACCGGTAAATACATGTTGCCCATCTCTCATAACCGTAACGCGATCACAGTGACCTGTCACTTCCGCAAGACGATGGGTAATGAAAATGCAGGCTACGCCCCGTTCCTTCAGCAGATGTACAATCCGGAAAAATGCATCCGTCTCTTCCTGGCTCAGCGGTGCGGTCGGTTCATCAAAAATGATGACTTTTGCATCCTGAATCAAAATCCGTGCCAACAGTATCATCTGTTTTTCTGCAAGTGTCAGATCGGCCACTTTTTGGTGAACGGATATATCTGCTCCTAATTGCTTCAACGCCTCAACCGCACGCTGTTGCAGTTTTCGTGGACTTTTCCACCAACCCCCGGCAGATGAAGCCAACTGATCCAACATAATGTTCTCCGCAGCCGTCAGCTGTGGCACCAGTGCCGCATCCACTTCCTGATAGACACAGTGAATCCCACTTGCCTTTGCGTCTCCAGGAGAACTTAAATGTAGCGCTTGTCCACTCAACTGAATCGTACCCTGATCCAATGGATAGGCACCGGACAAAATTTTCATTAACGTGCTTTTACCGGCACCATTGGCACCCAGCAGCGCATGAATCTCCCCACCTTTTACAGAGAAATCCACATCCTTCAGTGCAGGAATACCTGAAAACTGCTTGTGGATATGTTCCATTTGCAGCAGAATCGGTGCAGTGCTCATGATGTTAACCTCCAATCGTTCCCTTCCGGGAGCATCCCTTTATTCATCCAGACCACACATATCTTCATTTATGTTTGAAAAAGCGCGCCTTGCGGCGCGCTTCCCATACGCTGCTTATTTAGCAGTAATTCCGTATTCGCTCATCCAGTCCTTGATTCCTTGTGTGCTGCCACCCCAACCTTCAACGAACTCTGACAGCTCCGAAGTGGAGATTTGTTTATCTGGCAGAGCTTCACGTTGAACATATACAGGGTTAAGAACAACTGCATCTTCTGTCTCGTCCCCGTTCAGTTTTTGATAAGCATAACGTACCTGGACGCGACCAATATCCGTTGGATCAACAGCCGCAGAAGCTACCCAAGGATTTTTCGGGTCCTGAATCATTTGCAGATCCTCGTCACTCATATCAATACCATACACTTTGATCTCATCACGTCCAGCTTGTTGAATCGCACGCGCTGCACCTTTGGCGAACTCATCCCATGCAGTCCATACAGCTGTAATCTCACCTTTTGGATACTGCTTGAGAATAGCTTCCATTTTGGCTTGAGTATCCAGCGCCGGGTTCTGTGCAGAACCGAATGTAGCTATTTCCTTGATGTCCGGATTTGCTTTCATGAATTCACCGTATGCAATTTGACGGCGTTCCATCGGTGCGAAACCAGCTACCCATACTTTAACAATATTGCCTTGTCCATTGATATCTTTTTTCATTTGCTCCAGCGTCAGTTCAGCCATCTTCTGGTCATCCTGCGATAAGACTGTAGCTCCCGGAACACTAATAGCTGCGTCAAACACGACCACTGGAATATTCTGTTCTACTGCCTTCTTCACGCCTGGCTCTAATAGGGAATCCCCGTGATCCGTGAGAATGGCATCGAATTTTTGGTTAATAGCGCTATCGAGCAAGGATACCATTTTTGCTTTGTCATTATCGGCAACAAACGTTGTCAGTTCTCCACCGAATTTTTCAATTTCTTCTTTTACACCTTGTACATATTGCTGCGAGAAAGTACCTGTATTAAACTCCATAATAAGTGCGATCCGCTTGCCGCTTAGAGGGCCTGTAACTGCTTCCGTTTTTGGTGTATCATCTGATGCACCCGAAGCCGGAGTTGCTGCCGGTTCTTTTTTGATTCCACAAGCGGACAGCGCCAATGTAAATACTAATAACACACTCAACCATACCCATTTTGTCTCTTTTCTTTTCATCTCTGTATCCCCCTGTCCACTCTCTGTGATCTCGATCACAATAGTTGAATATTAATATAACGGCTAATCCCTAGTATGTAAATGGGTTTTAGCAATTTAAAGCTAAACCTCGCTAAGTTTTTTCAAAAGTACTATTCTTCCTATCCATTTCATCCAAAATAAAGAAATCACGTAAAAAAGACCGCGAGGGGATGCCCCCTTACGGTCTTTTGATGTCTTACAGAATGATGGCGATCAAGCCGCCCGAACCTTCGTTAATGATTCTTCCCAGTGTCTCTTGCAATTTGTATCTTGCATTATCCGGCATCATGGCAATCTTGCCCTGAATCCCTTCTCGCACAATGGAGTGCAGTGAACGACCGAACATGTCTGAATCCCATACCTTGATCGGATCGTTCTCGAAGTCCTGCATCAGGTATCTCACCAGTTCCTCACTCTGCTTCTCTGTGCCGATGATTGGAGCGAACTCCGATTCCACATCAACCCGGATCATGTGAATGGACGGTGCCGTTGCTTTCAGGCGTACGCCAAATTTGGTGCCCTGACGAATGAGCTCAGGTTCATCCAGAGCCATCTCGGCGAGAGATGGAGCAGCAATGCCGTATCCGGTCGTTTTGACCATCTCCAGCGCTTCTGCAAAGCGGTCATATTCTCTCTTCGCATGCGAGAATTCCTGCATCAATTGCAGCAGATGATCCTTACCGCGAATCTCGATGCCAACCACTTCCACGAGAATCTGATCATACAGTTCATCCGGCGCGTACAGGTCAATTTCGGCTACACCCTGCCCCATATTCATGCCACTTAGGCCTGCGCGATCAATGAATTCATATTCCATGAACTGTGCGACAACCCGATCCACGTCACGAAGTCTGCGAATATCCTTGACGGTATCCCGTACGGAATTTTCGTAGTTGCTACGCAGCCAGTGAGTCTCGTTGAGCACCATAACCCAGCTCGGCAAGTTTACATTCACTTCATGTACAGGGAACTCATAGAGCACTTCACGAAGTACACCCGTTACATCATCTTCCGTCATGGTCGCTGCACTGAGTGTCATCACCGGAATATCGTATTTGGCAGCAAGCTCACTACGCAATTGCAGGGCTTCTTCACTGCGAGGACGAGTGGAGTTGATGACCAGGACAAACGGTTTACCCACTTCTTTTAATTCCTCAATGACCCGTTCTTCAGATTCCACATAGGAACTGCGGGCAATTTCGGCGATTGTGCCGTCTGTTGTTACCACAACACCCAGTGTAGAATGCTCCTGAATGACTTTGCGAGTACCAATCTCGGCAGCTTCTTGGAACGGAATTGGTTCCTCGAACCAAGGCGTGGAGATCATGCGTGGACCATTCTCATCCTCGTATCCCTTGGCTCCTTCCACCGCGTAACCTACACAATCCACAAGTCGCACATTGACATCGAGTCCTTCTGCCACCTTGATCTGGACTGCGTTATTCGGTACAAATTTCGGCTCGGTTGTCATGATGGTTTTGCCTGCAGCACTTTGTGGAAGTTCATCCACTGCACGGGCACGATCAGCCTCGCTTGCGATGTTAGGCAATACGATCGTTTCCATGAATCGTTTAATAAATGTTGATTTTCCCGTCCGGACTGCGCCGACAACCCCGAGATAAATATCCCCTCCGGTCCGCTCAGCTATGTCCTTAAAAATGTCCACTTTCTCCAATGAAATCCCCTCCCTAAATTACTCCGAAGGAAAAATGCTAAAGAGCATCCGCTTCGTTTTTTCAATCAGAAGACTGAAATCCCTGCAACGGTAGAGCCGCCTTTGTGAGTGCCCGGAAGTCGTCCGCCGCCGAACGTTGCATTCTGATGAAACCGGCGAGAGCGGCGTTAACTCGTACATGCAATTGGACTAGTATCATCTTATGTATCCGTATGCGGCAATATGACGCGTATTTTTGTTTTTTTATCTTAAGGTGATGACATTAGGAGAATCCCCCGATCTCGGACTGCGCGTCTTTATTTCAATCTACTTTATGTGATCCGTGAAGCTTTTATGACGGTTATTGCTCATACTTACAAAAGAAAAAGAGATATCCCTTATTTGGAATATCTCTTTTTGAACCATTAGAGGCATGGTGGTCATACAGCTAAATCATATAAATTGCAATCATGCTTATTTTATTGGCTGTGCAACCGGCGCATTATTTTGCCATGCGTAGGGAACAGATTTAACGGGTACAAAGTAAGAGTGTTCCAACAGAAAATCCCTAACATCATCACTCTCCACTGGAGACATGTCAGACTTCTCCATCGCCTGCATAATGTCAAAAGCATAATCCACATAGACCTTGCCTTCGTCATCCATCATAAAAGGTAACGCCTGACCGGAATAAACACTATTCAACGTTATGGAAGGTGTACCCGCGTGTGAAGCCTGCTCCATATTCACTGCATATAAACCCGGATACAGTTCTTCCCCACTTGGTAGCTTATTGTTATGTACGGACTTATATTGATTAACCATTCGTTGCACATCATTCACTTTCTGAACGGTCAGAAGATCCATCACTTTAACGGTTGGATTCACTTCTTCATCCTGAATAAGGAAGTAAGCGCTCCCACCACTTTCAAAAGCAGTCCCCGGTATTTCATCCAGATACCCCAGTTGTTTCAACTTGGGCAGATCCACTCTGAACTTTTCATATTTTGGCGTTTCCATATCTGCATTGATGATTGGCAAAATCCCCTCATCTTGCTGGAATGACTCGACCGCACTCTGGATACGGCTCACGCTTTCCCGATAGGCTATCTTAGGGTCTGAATTACTCTGGGATGGATACATACAACCACTTGCTGTAAAAGCAAACAACAGGAGTAACAGCAGACCGCCCGTCTGATGTCTCAGACGCTGCCGTCCGCTTCCTTCCACACATTTTGGCTTATTCCTAATCATTCGTGTCCTCCTTGAATAACTCATTAGAGAATCCATTTCATAACGCTCAGAACCAGTCATCTTCCTGTTGCTGACGTTCCAGTTGTTTCCGAATGGCTGCCTTCAGCGGGTCCTCTGGAACATGAACCGATAGAGATCCGCACACCTTGGCCTGACAGGACAGTCGTGTACCTGCTTCCAACAGTGAACCCAGCTTGCGCTTTTCTGCATCTGTTGGTGGATACAGTTCCGCCCGGTGTTCTTCATCTACGTTCACTTTGCACATCAGGCAAGCCGCTTTGCCATCACATCGGGTCGTAATCTTGACTCCAGCACGTCGTGCTGCATGCAAAAGTGTCACCCCTGGTTTGAGCGCTATCGATTTGTTCATAGGTAAAAAAGTAACTTTATAGTCCATCATTTTCCTCCCTCAACCTACTGGGGCCATGTAAAGCCAACAAGCTCTTCCACTTCGGCTCTGAAGCGATTTGTCCATACATTCTGTTGACTTAAAAGCATCATTATAGGTTGATGTGCATCTGGCTGCTCACGCATCTGTTTAGCAATGGGGACATAACGATCTTCACGACCTCGCAGCAGATTAAACAACAGCTCATGCGCAAGCGGCATCAGTCGCAGGGGATATGAACCCACTTGTGCTACTGGTGCATGCGGAGCAAGTACATGTTCAATCTCGACGCGGTACCAACTTTTGCGAGCCCATATTTCGAAACCACCAACCAGTTCCAGCGCACATTCACCCACCTGATAGTGGCTCAGCAGAGAAGCATACGGTCCCGTCTTGTCCACTGTAGGCTCGTCAAGCATTTCCCCTGGAGCGCTACGGTGAAGTTCCTTAGCAGCAGCAACATCCGCATAGATATCAATATCTCTCGGAGCCTGTTGCAACTCCACCCCTTGAAGCAGCAACCCACAACTTCCTCCAAGTAACCATGTCTGCGGCTGTGTGTTCCAGGCTTTGGCCGTTTCCAGCAAAGCCGCGTGTAATTCCGGATAACGCTCTGTCCGACCCTCCGTATCATGCGGCCCCATAGGCTCACACTCCCCTCATCCGTGTTCATTGTGTCAGTTCTTATGATGTGTTTATGCGGATGTATCTTTCAGGCATGGGAAATCAGGTCAGAGAAGCGATTCCACCGAAAAAGCCAATCAGCATAATCAAAAATGCAATCAGAGAAAGAATCCCCCGTACAATACCTTTTGTTTTGGCACGAGCAAACGTAATCAGGAATACAGATAATCCCATAATGAGGATGGCCACCAATGACAGCCACATCTTGTCCATTGCGCTCATAATCCAGCAGTCTCCCCTTCAGTCCGATATTCATCACTGACACTGTGACAATTGCAACCATTATAACATGAAATTCAGCTCAACTTTCCAAAAAAAAGACAAAAAAGCAAGCCGGCAGAAGCCGACTCGTCTTTTTGTCTTACTGGATTACCTGTACATGCAGGTGTGATCTATTATTTTTTCATCATCATTTTCATTAACGATTCCATACTGCTCGGATTCAATCCGCTTTTCTTGACCGCACTCACAATATCCTTAACCGTATCCTCAGATACCGGAACTTTCGCCATGGCGGATACTTGTTTGATCAACTGGCGCAACTGAGCTTCATTCTGAATCGTCGTTGGTTTCACCGTGCTTGCCAATTTCTTAACGGCACCTTCAGTTATCGTTTTACCCGTTTTCTTGTTGATTGCATTCAGTGCATCTTTGGAAATGTTGTTACCCATTCGTCTCCCCTCCTCCGGCAATACTCATGTGTATAGTATGAGTCTGCTACAGAAAAGGTGAATAAGCTTATTATTTCACAAGGTACGTTTAGGCTGATTACAATCAGGAATGCCACTGCTCCCAGGTTTCAATCTTCATGACTTCCATTTCAGTCTTCGGGTCACGTCCCATCAAGGCTTCAACCGCATCACGCGGCTGTCTCTCCTGGAATAAAACGTGATATAACTGATCCGCAATTGGCATTTGTACACCGTATTTTTGTGAGATGAAATAGGCAGCTTGCGTAGTTCGAATGCCTTCTACCACCATGCCCATGGACTTCAGAACATCATCCAGCTTTTGTCCCTGGCCCAACATGGAACCTGCTCTCCAGTTCCGGCTGTGCTGACTTGTAGCCGTTACAACCAGATCCCCGATTCCAGCAAGTCCCGAAAACGTTAGCGGATTTGCTCCCATCGCAACACCAATACGTGTGATCTCTGCCAGACCGCGTGTTAGCAAAGCGGCTTTGGCATTATCACCAAATTGAAGACCATCGGACATGCCTGCACCAAGAGCAATGATATTTTTGAATGCGCCTGCAAGCTCAACACCAATCATGTCCCGATTCGTGTAAACCCGGAAATAGGCATTCATAAACAAAGCTTGGGCAGACTCGGCAGATGACTTATCCAGTGAAGCTACAACCACTGTCGTTGGACAACGCTTCACCACTTCTTCCGCATGGCTTGGGCCAGAAAGAACAACAACACGTCCTTCTTCACATTCAAGCTCTTCTGAAATGACTGTGGACATCCGTTTGAGGCTTTCTGTCTCGAAACCTTTGGTTGCATGAATGACTAACATCTCAGGCTTGTAATAAGCCTTAAGCTGGTTCGTAACTGCACGCATGGCTGATGAAGGCGCAACAATTAACACAGCTATAGCGCCTTCCACCGCAGCTTCCATATCAGTTGTTGCTTGAATCCGTGGTGAAAGCTCCGCATCCGGAAGATAGCGTGTATTGGTGTGCTTGTTATTGATTTCGTTAGCCTGGTCTTCACCACGTGTCCACATCATCACATCCAACTGATTGGCAGCGAGTACACTGGCCAGAGCCGTTCCCCAGCTTCCAGCGACCAGAACAGCAACTTTTTTAGACAACTCGTTTACCCCCTCCAGGGTTTTTCGATCCCAATTTATTTTCCTGTCCTTTGGCGAGCTTCGCAATATTGGTACGATGTCTCCAGAACGCAAACAGACAAATAATCAGACTCCCCCAGAAGATATTCATTGAATATCCGGGTAATACCAAGATAAAGATGGGTGTAAATGCTACAAAAATCAGAGACCCCAATGAAACATAGCGTGTCAATACAATAGACAGAATGGCGATCACCCCAGCACATAACGCAGGTAGGAAAGCAAGACTCACCAGAACACCAATGGCTGTGGCAATGCCTTTTCCTCCACGAAAATGGAAGTAAAGCGGCCAGTTATGTCCTGCAATGGCTGCTATACCACTGAGTGCAGGAATCCAGGCAGAACCGTCACTCAGCCAGATTCCTATCCATACAGCTGCAACACCCTTAAGTACATCAAGTAACAGAACAGCAATTGCCGGTCCTTTACCCAAAATACGCAATGTATTGGTAGCTCCCGCGTTTCCGCTTCCATGCTGACGAATATCGATCCCCCGTATCGCTTTGGCAAGGAGGACACTAAAGCTGATCGAACCGAGCAGATAACTCAGTACAATCGCTGCGATTTGTAAAATCACACACTTCTCCCCTAACTTTCGTCGGACTTCTTCCGAGTAAATATGCGAATTGGTGTTCCTTCGAAATCAAACGCTGCACGGATTTTATTCTCCAGATAGCGCTCATATGAGAAGTGCATCAACTCAGGGTCGTTCACAAAAATAACCATGGTCGGCGGTTTAACTGCAACCTGAGTCACATAGTTAATTCTCATTCTCCGTCCTTTATCTGTTGGCGGAGGATTAATCGCAACCGCATCAGACACCACATCGTTAAGCAGATGTGTCTGCACACGTAACGAGTGTTGCTCTGCTACACGTTGCACAACCGGCAACAGTTTTTGTAAGCGTTGTTTTGTGAGGGCTGACAAGAATACGACCGGAGCATAAGTCATAAACAGGAAGTGATCCCGAATTTTTCTCTCAAACTCTTTCATCGTTTTGTCATGCTTCTCTACCACGTCCCATTTGTTCACAACAAACAATGACGCTTTACCCGCTTCGAATGCATATCCTGCAATATGCTTGTCCTGTTCAATAATGCCTTCTTCACCATTAATGACAATCAGAACAACATCTGCACGCTCAATCGCACGCATAGCCCGCATTACACTGTATTTCTCAGTTGTTTCATATACTTTCCCACGCTTACGCATACCTGCTGTATCAATCAGCACGTAACGTTGGCCGTCTTTTTCAAAAGGTGTATCAATTGCATCCCGGGTCGTTCCAGCCACGTCACTTACAATGACACGTTCTTCACCCAGAATAGCGTTCACCAGTGAAGATTTACCCACATTAGGACGTCCGATCAGAGCTACACGAATGACATCTTCATCGTAAGTCTCTTCCTCAAGTTCTGGCAGCTTCTCCACAATTGCATCAAGCAAATCACCTACACCTGTACCGTGACTTCCGGATACGCCGATGGGATCACCGAAACCAAATCCATAAAACTCATAAATGAGCTCACTTCGTCCGATATTATCCACTTTGTTAACGGCTACAACAATAGGCTTGCCTGAGCGGTAGAGCATCTCTGCTACCTCTTCATCCGATTGCGTAATACCTGCTTTTGCATCACACATGAATACAATAACATCCGCTTCTTCAATAGCGAGCTCTGCTTGCATCCGAATCGATTTTAAGATTACATCTTCACCATCAATTTCGATACCACCTGTATCAATGATACTAAAGGGTTTACCGTTCCATTCACCGATTCCATATATGCGGTCACGGGTAATGCCCGGCTTGTCTTCCACAATGGCCAGTCTGTCGCCGATGATCCGATTGAAAATGGTGGATTTACCCACGTTCGGTCGTCCGACAATTGCCACAACGGGTCTTGCCATACATTCCACTCCTCCTGTCCATACTTACGATACTCATCATAGCAAAAAAGATATGTCTTGGCTAACGTTTCATGCCAAATTACTCGCAATAAAAACAATCGGCGAACCCGCCTGGGGCTCGCCGATCTTGCTTTTGTTATTCAGCAAAATATGCAGTATATAACTTAGAACCATGCATTGTTAACTTATTTGAATTTGCTGAGTTTGTCTCCAAACAGTTCGCCAAGCGTAGTGCTCATACCTTGATTGTTCAAGGAAACGTTTGGATTGTTGATTTCTTCACGCGGAGCGTTGTTTCTTGAAGGTCTTTCTGATTTTTGTGGTTGAGCTGGAGCTTCTTCTGTTTCTTTGATGCTCAAGCTTACACGTTGCTCAGAAGGGTTCATGTCCAAGATTTTAACTTGAACTTCTTGTCCTTCTTTCAGCACTTCATGAGGAGTGCCGATGTGTTTGTGGGAGATTTGCGAGATATGCACAAGTCCCTCAACACCAGGAGCGATTTCAACAAATGCACCGAAGTCTACCAGACGTTTTACAACACCTGTTACGATATCGCTGGAATTGAATTTTTCGCTTGCTGTTTCCCAAGGACCTGGTTGAACAGCTTTCATGCTCAGGCTGATTTTGCCTTTTTCAGGGTCAACTTTCAGCACTTTCACACTAACTTTATCACCTTCAGACAGTACGTCGGATGGTTTTTCAACGTGTGTCCAAGCCAGCTCGGATACGTGAACCAAACCGTCAACTCCGCCCACATCAACGAATGCACCGAATTGAGTCAAACGTTGTACTGTACCTTCGATCACTTGACCTTCTTGCAAACCAGCCATTACTGTAGCTTTGTTTGCTTCGAATTCTTGCTCCAGTACGTCTTTTTGGGAAAGGATCACTTTGTTGTTCTCACGGTCGATCTCTTTCACTTTAACACGCAGTGTGCGTCCTTTGTAGTCACTGAAGTCTTCAACGAAATGACGTTCAACCATGGAAGCCGGGATAAATCCACGTACGCCCACGTCTGCTACCAGACCGCCTTTAACAACATCACCTACAACAACTTCGAATACGTCTTGGTCTTCAAAATGCTTTTGCAATTGATCCCATGCGTTTTCGCTGTCGATTGCACGTTTGGACAGAACGAGTTTTTCTTTCTCGTCGTCGATGCTAAGAACTTTAGCTTCAACTTCTTGTCCAACTTCTACTGCGTCAGACGCACTGTCAACATGTAATGAAGACAGTTCACGAATTGGAATGACACCGTCATATTTATATCCAATGCTCACATAGGCTTGGTTATCTTCCAATTTGACGATGGTTCCTTTTACGGTATCTCCTTTTTTCAAGGAAACGAATTGATCCAACTCATCTTGGGTTGCTTCTTGATTTTTCATTTCTTCCGACATGTCAAATACCCTCCTCAATTCAAAAACCCCATTATATTCAAACCTGCCTGTAGCAGAGTTCAAAACACTTTCATCACTGAGTGCTCAAGCTTTAGTCTCCCTCAAAAATATGGAAACATGCACTCAGCTACCGACGAAGCCATTACTTGCTTGGCACGCCCGTTTGCACCATTTCGTTAATCTTGGACATAATCTTTTCAGTCGCCTTCTCCAGAGCTTCTCCAGATGGGTCTTCCTTGAACTCGTCCAAACTTACTGGTGCTCCATATACAACTTTCATCTTACGAAAAACTTTGTAGTCACCGATAATAGCAGTAGGAATAACTGTAGCACCACTGCGGAGAGCAAAACTTGCTGCCCCTTTTTTGCCGATACCTCCATCATTGTGGCGGCTTCCCGAGGGGAAGATTCCAAGCACTTGACCATCACGCAAAATATTGAGTGAGGTTTTGATGGATTCCTTGCTGACACCTCCACGTTTAACGGGGAAAGCGCCCACGGCTTTAATAATTCGGCCGAGTACCGGAATGTCAAACAATTCGCTTTTGGCCATGAAACGCACCTGACGGCGAATTTTGATACCAACGGTTGGAGGATCGAAGTTACTAATATGATTGGAACATAAAAGTACGCCGCCTTCTTTCGGAATATTCTCCCGTCCAACGGCCTCCAAGCGGAAAAGAATGGTATAAATGATCCGCAGTAATGTGCTGCAAAATGTGTAAATCATAGACCGATCTCTCCTCTGACCATTGTGCAATAAGATACGATTTTGTCAACCACTTCATGAATGTTCATCTCTGTTGTATCAAGGACGATAGCATCCTCAGCACAACGCAATGGGGAAATTTCCCGATTCTCATCCAATCTGTCACGGGTGGCAATGTCTCGCTCCAGCTGTTGCAACGTCAGTCCTTCAGAGGGGTCCAGTTCTTTGAAGCGGCGAAGCGCACGCTCTTCGACACTGGCAGTCATGAAGATTTTCACTTCCGCATCGGGCAGTACTGTCGTTCCGATATCGCGTCCATCCATGACGACGCCCTTGCGCAAAGCCATTTGCCGCTGAGTATCCACTAATTGCGTACGCAGCCCCTCGATTTGCGCATATCGGGACACGATTCCCGTCACTTCACGGGAGCGGATTTCCGAGGTTACTTCTTCCCCATTACAGAACACTTTCTGTCCGTCGGGATCCGGTTGTAAATCAATGACCAGCTTTTGGGCTTCCTGAAGTACCTGTGCAACTTCTTCCGGCGCAATATCTTTCCGAAGCATGTGCAAGGTTACCGCACGGTACATTGCGCCTGTATCGACGTATACATACGCGAGCGCCTCTGCAACCAATCGGGCCACCGTGCTTTTCCCGGCACCAGCAGGTCCGTCAATTGCAACGTTCATTTTCCCGTTCTCTGATGTGTTCTGGCTTGCCAACGGGGCATTCCTCCTCAAACGATAAACCTCAATAAAAAAACAGGCATTGCCTGCATCGTGAAAATTATACCACACTCTACACATGGATGCAAAAACAGACAAATCAACGACGTTTGTAATCATTCATCATTTGCACTTCAATTGGCGTTCCTTCCAGGCGGTCAATGGTGGTCAAATTCTTTTTGAAGCCTGGTACCAACAGCAGCAATTGATATACCACAAGCAGGATTAGAAGGGCTGTAATCAGAATAGCAACCTTTCGTTCCATTCGCCTGGAGAAAACATAATAGAGTCTTTCATATCTGCGGGTTGCATGACGATGATTCAAGGCAATACCTCCGTTTTTCCATTACGGTACCCGCAGTTCCCTCTCTTTATGCCACAACATTCCTATTTCGTGCGATAGTCAAGTTGCCGTTCAAAACAAAACTTAATAATTTTCTGGCGCTCCGAATCTGAAATCTGCACAAATTTCAGCATGCATAGCTGTCTGCCGGTTTCCAGGGTTTTGATCCGCACAACTTCAGCTTCAAAATTCACATGTTCAATGGTTGAATTCCGGTAGGGAACCAGCAACCAGCATTTCAGTTTTTGACCTTCAGCTATTAAAAACCCTGTTTCGCCATAGATGGACAATCCACCGCCACCAATATCTTCAGTCAATCCGACGGCACGAGTCAGGTCTTCACTCTGGATCGCCAATTCGAGGTTTGCATGAACACGAAGAAAGCTGCGCCGTTGTATTTTGGATATATCACTCGAAAGCGGTTTGCGGATACGAACAAGACGGACCACATCTTCCTCAAATCCCGTGACATAGGTATTAAAATAATGCCGGACCCCATCCTCCGTAATATATGAAATGGACAATTCCTCTCCGAAAAAGAGCCTTTTCAGACGGCTGCTTCCTTGTTGTATCGGGACCTCAATCAGAAAACTGCTGTCATCCATATCTGCAATACGTGATTTGTATTCTTTGTGTTCCTCTTTTTCATCTGCAGAAGCAATCTGGATGTATAAAATCTCATTTATTTTCGGAAACAAGTTGTTCACCGCCACTTTATGTATTTATCTTCGTATGTACGAGGACTATTATACCATGACCTTTCTCACATTGAACAAGAAAAAAACAGACCACATCGTGGTCTGCCGCAGTTATTCGCTCAGCTTAAAATTCAGATTATCCATCTTTTTATGAGGTTGCATTGACCGGTTTGATCTCTTCAACCGCTTCTTCCATTCCTGTATTTGCATTAATGTATATCCGGTAACGAGAACCGTTAATTTTCCCTCCGAATTCATAACACAATACTTCTTTGCTGTAATCATTCTCAATCAGGGATTTGCGAACATAATTTTCTTCGAACTCCGAGTTAAGCTTTTTCCGCGCCTGTTGCTCCGTAAGAGTTGCTTTCGGAATTTTGCGCTTGTCATTATGTTCGTAGACAAAGTCACTCGCCTGGAAGCCGGTTACTTCACCTGTATCCAAACCTACACGAACTGACATTTTCTCAGGATAGATCAAAGTGTCTCCTTGCTTACGTACATAAGTAAGGTTACCCAGATTACCATATTCGTCGTAGTTTACAGCCTTCATATCCTTATAACCTTTGTTCATTAGGAATTGATCTGCTTTAGCCATGGCATTCTGACGAGACACTTTTTTGGTTCCGATTGGACGCGTATCACTGTAAGAGATCAGCATTCCGCCATTACGGGTGAAATCCATCATCAGTTTGCCATTGTTGGCATGATCAATTGTGGCAGTGTAGGACTCCCAGTCAGTTCCTTTGCCGTTCTCCTGCACTTGGATTTTGCTACGATCCGCATTAGAAAATTTTGCAGCCTTGCTCTGGATCTGTTCTTTGGTCATCGGCAAACCGCCCAGTTTCTTGACTGATCGTTTTGCATAGATATTGGATACGGAAGGACCCCAATCAAGCTCCGGGTATTCCTGTACCTTTTTGTTCACAGTACGAAAACCATCAACGATCGTGTTGTCCATGGTTTGCTCTTGCGTTGCCATGGCAGTCTCTGCATCCATCCAGCGCAACCGGTCCGTCAGGACTTTCTGCTGCACATCCTGCAGATTCTTGGTAATCTCGGATGAATTCTGATACAGCTTTTTCAGGTTGCCCATTTCCTTCTCACTTAGCGGTTCGTTCGTCAAGTCCCGCATCGACGCCCGATAGGCAAAGTTGGAAATACGTGAGAGAAACTCCTCTGTCTCGTTAAATGGCAGCATGGTGAGTGGCAGTTGGTTGATCTCATTCTGCGCTTCACTGGTGAGTCGCCATACATTCATCAAACCTTTGCGATGCATCCCCTGTGATGTAGAGTGAACCGCCAAGGTGTTACCAATCTCCGAATGCAATTTGTCCATATGAAAAGATAAATCGTGAAAGGCACGCTGATATTGATTCTCTGCCTTGATCAGAATTGCATTCTTCTCCTGATTCTCCTGATAACCCCACACAAGCGCACCGACCAGCAGAACCGCAAATATCGGAAACATAACTGAACTTAAACGTTTATACATCCGTAGAGTCTCCTTTCTTCTAAACCACTACCTCTATTGTGGATCGAAGAAAGATCTCTTATGCATGCGATTTCCAGTCCTTACACAAGCAGGCTGCTAAAGTCCCGTTTTGGTCCTCCCTTTAATTCAGCTGAATCCCAGTTGCCATGCCCTCTTCTTCAATTTCGAACTGGTCTCTGTTATCACAGAGGCACTGCTTAAATCCCGTCTCAATCCGGCCCCGCTCTTTCTTGCCGCGTAATGTAAATCGTTCACCGCATTGTTTGCATCTGATTTTAATTTTAATTCTCATCACAACGATCTCCGTTTCTGTTGGTCATTCCCCGGGAGTTATCCGTAAAAATAAAAACACACCGGAGCCATAGGCGCAATATGCGCTTTATGTCCACCAGTGTGTCCGTATTTTTATAATTTAACCTCTTCCTCCCGCTTCACAAAACGAAAAGGAGAACGGTTATTAGCTCGTGTGATTTTACCCATTGCCCCATACCACAGGCCCGCCATTAGCGGCGCTATAAACCACAACCAATTGTTCAGCATGGTGTTCATGATGACATCGTACAATGCATGCCAGAAAAAAGGTAAAACCAGAGAAAGAACCAGGTACCACCGCTTTTTCTTACCACCGATAAACTTGGCTTTACCCATATAATAACCCATGATTACCGCAAACATAGCGTGCCCTGAAACAGGGAGCAGTGCCCGAAGGAACATGGCTGAGACGGATGCATTCCCCGCAAAGGCATACAACACATTCTCAACAGTGGCAAATCCAAGTGAAACAGCGACTGCATATAAGATCCCGTCATACGGCTCATCAAATTCGGTGTGATTATAGATGATATGATAAAGTACGAACCATTTAACGAATTCCTCTACACCACCTGAGATCATAATGGCCTCAAGATAAGGATTATCCCCGAGCCATATCATCATGCCACGCTGAATAATCATCACAGGCAGTACCATCAGAATCCCCATGAGGAAAACCCGCAATACCATATGAAGTGGCTCATAATCATAACGGTCTTTCAGGTAAAAGTATGTTAACAAGGCGAGACCCGGAGCAACTGCTGCCGCTAAGACCGAAAACAAAAGCACCGAAATTCCCTCCTCTGACTAAAGACGCGATTACAACTAGAGATTAATCCTGGCGTTTGAAGTGGGTGCAGATAACATCAATCGCTTGTGCAGGAATAACAACCTTACCATACTCTTCCATAACTGCCGGAGTAACTGAGGAACCTTCGCCAAACTCAGCAAGCAAGGCAATCAATGCCGCATGTTTGGTGGAATCTACCTCATCTGGCTCCAAATGCAAGAACCACTTGTCTTTATAAGAATAAAGTCTCCCAGCATCCGTAACATGCTGACGCAACATATGTGCAGCTTCAATGAGCACTTCAAAGTCCTTGAATGCATAAACGATGGAATCGCTTTGCTCGAGTGTAACTTCCATTTCATATACTTCTTCAGGAAGATCATCTTCATGACCTGAACCATATTGTTGCGGATCATATTTTCCTCGTGTGACAATGACAACCATCCCTTGAGCGGGAAGTGCGAATACTTCGACAGCGAGTGGACCTGTGGCATCAAATCCAAGTTCGGAATAGGCCTGATCCATCATTTCAGTGAACAGTTCATGAACCTTAGGTATTTCCTGCCACATATCTTCTTTTTGTATTCCGCGCTCGCTCAGATCGTCAAAGGTCAGGAAAATCCGTATCTTATCGTGACTTAGTCGTTCTATTTTCATACAGGATCTCCCCTTTATAAGCAAGTCTTATAACAGATTATGAAGCACAAAACAATATGTGCTGAAAATAAATCTATGTAGTTATGTTATCATTTTATACCTCTAAATGCACGAAGTAAAATCGACAAAAAAAGAATCATTCCACAGCCAATCTAGACTGTGGATGATTCTAATTGGAGGTTTTGGTTTATAAACCCGGTACTGTTGTGTTTGTTTGACTTAAAATTTGCTCAACTTCATGCTTCACATCCGGATTGGTGCGAATAAAATCTTTGAGCATACTCATATTCGCTTCTTTCTCCTGCGGTGTGATTGCTCTTGCGGTCTTTGCAGCCGGATTTTTGTGGGATTCACCATGCTGATTTTGCTTGCTTGTGAACCCGTCCATACCCGGGAATGTCATTTCCATCATCTTATGTTTTGCCTGATCCATCATGTTACGTGATGAACCCGATGACATCATGGGCAATCTGCCTTTGGACAGCCACGAACTGGCTGCAACACCAATGACAATGCCCCAAAAAAAGGATGACGTCTTCATTACACCAACCTCCTTCAAGTGTTAAAATCATATTTAGTGTTTGCGGTAGTGAGCGATCTCATTCCGTATAAATACAGGAAAGTGAGTTGAAATCATGTTTAGACATACAGCCGCATTGATAATTGCTGCAAGTTTGCTGCTGTCAGCTTGTGGGACAGCGGAAGAAAAAACATCTGATAATTCCGCACCAGCGGGTGAATCAACTACTACGGTTCAAGAAGAGCAAGGTAACTCTAACCCAGCTGAAACAGGAAAACCCGGATCTGGTGTACCCGAGCCTTCAACGGAAGATTCAACTGCGAATGAAGAAAAACCTGAATCTTCTGAGAAGATTTCTACAGAAGAGAAAGTGGAAAAGACGTATCATATGAATGAAAATTATTATATTAAACCAAACGATGAAGCGAGCCCAAATAAAGTGGTCTTGTTAACTTTTGATGATGGGCCCAAAGAAGAAAAGATGATTACTTCACTGATCGACACTTTAGATAAACATAACGCTAAAGCGATATTTTTCGTCAATGGATATCGGGTGAAAAGCCATCCGGAATTGCTCAAACTCATACATGAACGGGGTCAGATTGTAGGCAATCATGCCTGGGATCATGAGGATCTCAAAAAAATGTCCAAAGCTGAGGCGGCAAAACAGGTTACAGATGTCCAAAAAATAGTGAAGGATACCATTGGTGAGGAACCGCAATTCTTCCGTCCACCTTTTGGGTCGGGAAATGATGCACTGAAGGCTGCTGTGAAGAAAAAGGGCATGTTATATATGACTTGGTCTAATGGTTCGCTCGATTGGGATAAAAGCACCAAAGACAAACCGGAAAAAGTCATCCAAAATGTACTGGACCAGTTAAATCCCGGAAGCAATATTTTGATGCACGAGTTGCCATGGACGGTTGAAGCATTGGATGAATTGCTGACCAAGCTCGAGAAGAAAGGATATTCCTTTGTTGATCCGCGTGCAATTGAATTGGAAGCTCGTTAAATTTACTTTTGCGCATTAAAATAAAACAGCCTTGATCCAATGGATTAAGGCTGTTTCTCTGTGAGTGCTTTTTCTGTGGGCACTCTTAACGTGATGATATGCATCTCCGCAGGACAACCTAGTCGGAGAGGAAGATGATTTGTACCGTATCCTCTGCTAACAAGCATTTTGCCTTCTTGGTGAATGTCCTCCGGACTTCGCTTCAGGGAGTACCACCCGTTCGATACGGGACGATACGATTTTCCAAGGAACACAGGTCCGAAAAATGGTACAACCAATTGTCCTCCATGTGTATGACCGCTTAAAATAAGATCTGCATTTTCTTCCAAGCGAAGGGCCTGCAAAGGATCATGAACGATAGCAATTTTGCAAAAACGGTTACCGATCTGCTGTAGTAATACATCGCCCTGTTTGGAACGATAGTCTATGCCGATCAGGCTCAGTCTGTCATTGCCCCTTTGCAGATATTCCACATTATCCTGCAGGAGCTTAACGTCCGATTCCCGAAGGATTCGCGCAAGTTGAGCGGTACCAGACCTCTTGTCATGGTTGCCATACACCGTAAAAGAAGGAGCGATGTTCGATAAAATTTTCATGTTATGTCTAACTAGAGACCATGAGATTCCTTTTTCCGCAACATCCCCGCCGATCAGAACCCAGTCAACCTTGTTTTTAACGTTTTCCAGATCCTTCTGCTTCAGCTTGCGCTTGTGCGTGTCGGATACATACAAAATCTTAGCCCCGTCAAAGGATGTTGGCAGATGAGGCACTTCAACCTCTTCTTCAATCATTTGATGAACATGGGCTTCACGCCACATATGAAAAAGTAGTAAAACTCCCATCAAAATGATTAAACCTGTGAGTAAAAGCATTACCACGGCAAGGGAAGGAACGTATTCAGAGCGGGTGCCCCTTCAACCCCCCACCAAACCAGACTAATCGTTAACATGACAAAAATAAAAATGAGTGAATTAACAAACCTCTTGCTCAATTTTAATCGACGTGAAGGATGTAATTCTGTTCGTGTAGGAAGCGAACCCGCTTCGGGGATCGATTCCTCCGTTGAATTTGGCATTTTTTTGGAGCGTGATGGTGCCCTTTGAGGAAGTACTGGACTTTCCAGTTTTTCTGTATAAGGCTTGCGCTGTGATCTAGGTAAAGAAACGGAAGTAATTGGTGTGATTCCGCCAACCTCAGCAGCTGCTGCCGTTTCAGCAACGATGCTTACTTGAGAAGCCACCTGACGCTCGGATTTCTCTTTTTTATCCGATTGACGATGGCGCTGACTGCCATATGTCTTCATTCTACTTAATGGCTGATTCATGATCCCCTCCGAAAACGTATCGCTAATCCGGACACCAAATCAATAATAAAGTGACATAATATAGGCGCCCATAATGTGCCGGACTGCAAGTAAATCCAACCCAATCCATAACTTGAGACAAACACCCAGCCTGTTGGAATCCAGTGGCGCAAATAACGAATATGGATAACTGCAAATAAAATACTTGTCCAGTAAGGACCGATGGCATGTTGGATGGCTCCACGGAATAATAATTCCTCACACACAGCAACAATGGCTGCTATACATACAATGTGCCAGATCGGACGCCCACGGAACAGCATCTCGTTAATTCCACCGTCATCCATGCTTTCCTGAGGTATAACATACGACAGTACCAAGTCCATAACAAGCATAATTCCTGCAAGACCAAGACCCCACCATATAAATTGGTAATTGTCAGGCCATGCGAGTACATCTAACAAGTTTCGTTTCTGCAATAAGATCCACACAACTCCGATAATCAGTGTCAGACCTTGTGTAAAGTATAGATTGATTAAAAGCAAACGCTCGGTAAGCTGCTGTGGCTCAGCCTTCTGAATCTTGAACTTGGGAAACTTGAATTTTTTCATCGGATGCGTCTGTCCTCTTGAGTTAAATTTGATGGATAACAATTACGTTGTCCAATCGGATAGTATACTAAATGATAGCCAAAAAACCAATTAGGTTCAAGGCCTGCCCCTAGTCCTGGTTTTATGTCCGTACCATTACTTCATTAAAGCAGTAAAATTCAGTTCACCAAACAGCTTACTTTCCATCTTCTTGTCGTAGGTATATTAACTATTGTATTACTTATGGTGACTCTGTTTATGTGTGAATCTAAAGACATCTGCAAAACATTTTAAAACACTTAAGCCTATTGACATGCTCATGTCAGCCATGATACATTATGAAAAAATTAGTCACGTTAAACACGATGATGGAAAAAAGACGTTGCTTCGTCTTACAGAGAGCCGATGGTAGGTGTGAATCGGTGGCAGGCAAATGGTCTTGAGCGCTCCTGAGTTATTGCATTGAAATTGGAGTAGGTGCAATCGGTTTAGACCCGTTATCCTCTTCGGTCTTCATTGACCGCTAAGACTGTCGTTGCGAAACGGCGGTGAATTAGGGTGGTACCACGACAACTCTCGTCCCTTATTGCGCAAGCAGTATGTGGATTGAGAGTTTTTTGATTTATTTTAAAGGATATCTGTGGGATCACTCTATTTGCTTCACCTTCCCCCTCTGTTGCGACACCGCGTTGTTGGGCGGAAGAATCAACCTGGTTTTAAGGAATACCTCTTCGCTGAGGTCAGACCTTGACGATATAGATACACATACCTAAGGAGGAAGAAACCATGTACAAAGTGTTAGTGTCGGACCCAATCAGTGATCTGGGAATCCAGCAACTGGTGGATGCAAATGATGTTGTTGTTGAGAAGAAAACCGGTCTTAGTGAAGATGAACTTGTTGCCATTATTGGTGATTATGATGCCCTCTTGGTTCGCAGCCAGACTCGTGTTACAGATCGTATTATGACGGCTGGTACCAACCTTAAGGTGATCGGACGTGCAGGTGTTGGTGTAGATAACATTGATCTGGAAGCTGCTACACAGCGCGGTATCATCGTTATTAATGCACCTGATGGCAATACCATCACAACCTGTGAGCACACGTTTGCCATGATGATGGCATTGGCACGACACATTCCTCAGGCATACGCCAAGACTATTCAGGGTACGTGGGATCGTAAAACCTTCCTGGGTGTGGAATTAAGAAATAAAACGCTCGGTGTACTGGGTATGGGACGGATCGGTAGTGAAGTTGCCAAGCGCGCCAAAGCATTTGGAATGGACATTCTTGCTTATGACCCGTTCCTCACGGAGGAGCGTGCCGAGAAGCTGCAAGTGAAACTTGCTAGTGTAGATGATATCATTCGCAATGCGGACTTCATGACCGTTCACACGCCATTAACACCGGAAACACGGCACATGATTTCACGTCCACAATTCGAAGTGATGAAAAAAGGCATGCGTATCATCAACTGTGCTCGTGGTGGTGTAGTTGACGAGATGGCACTTGTCGAAGCCATTGATCAAGGTATTGTTGCTGGTGCAGCATTTGACGTATTCGAAAGCGAGCCGCCAGCCGCTGATCACCCGTTCCTGAATCACCCAAGCATTATCGTTACGCCTCACCTTGGTGCGTCCACAGTAGAAGCACAAGAGAACGTGGCTATCGATGTTTCGGAACAGGTGCTTCACATTTTGCGCAACGAACCGTTCAAAAACGCAGTTAACATGCCGGCTGTTGCACCAACCGTGATGAACAAATTGCAGCCGTATTTCAAACTGGGTGAAACGTTGGGTAGTTTTGTAGCACAGATTACACAAAATGCAGTGCAGGAGATTCGGATCGACTATGCTGGTGAACTTTCTGAAGTAGATACTTCTCCTCTCACACGTTACATTGTGAAGGGTATTCTCGCCAGACATTTGGGTGGGGAAGCCAACATCGTCAACTCCATGCATCTGGCCAAAATCCGTGATCTGAATGTAGTTGTAAGCCAAACCTCAGCAACTAAAGGATTTACTAACCTGATTACCGTAACATTGGTTACAACTCAGGATGCTGAGGAACGTCGTGTAGCGGGTACATTGCTTGCAGGTTATGGAGAGCGTATCGTTCGTCTGGACAAATTCCCGGTAGATATCGCACCGGAAAGTCATCAAATTTTGATCTCACATAATGATAAACCAGGTATTATCGGGCGTGTAGGAACCCTGCTTGGACAAAACGATGTCAACATCGCATCCATGCAAGTTGGACGTAAAATTATTGGTGGTGCAGCGATCATGATTCTGACCGTAGATAAAGCTGTTCCAAAAGATGTGCTTGTGCAGCTTGCTGCGCTGCCAGAAATCAATACTGCTGTTGAAATTGTTCTGGAATAATCAAACATATTTTTAAATGTATAAGGAGAGACGGGACCCTTGTGGTTCCGTCTTTTTTGTCGCTAAGTAAATTGCGTCTTCATTTCAATTTTAAAGTTAATTTTACTTCTGGCCGTGCGGAACTGACTCTTTCGGAAGTCCCAAACACCTAATGTAGAATTGACCACTACTACCTGGAAAGAAAGAGAAACCCAAGATCTAAAAATGATCTGGGTTTCTCGACAATCAAATGCACCAATCTCATATGAGTTCAGCTTCTTTTGCCCATTAGAGAAATAGTCTTTAAACATTATCGAACTATTAACTTAACTGAATGATGTTTAGTGTAGATCCCGGAGGAGAAAGAATAGCTGTGCCAACGAGCCCGAATAATTGTAACTGTATTGTTGAACCAGCGGTAACGGTAATCATAAAGTCAGACTGCAGCTGACTGAGAGAAAGTACTGGAGATACTACACTCGCTGGAATAGCTGTACCGTTAAGTAAAACCCGAGATTGGATAGCAAGTGCAGCTGTCAGACTTATTTTGTATGAGATATAGTAACGGCCTGCGTTGGTCAGTGTGAAGGTGTCATTAGCCCCATTGACGGTTATACCTGTGCCAATATTTTGGTTATTCGGTAACGGAACGAGTGTACCACCCAATATTACAACAATCGTACCATTAGTGTTCTCAGCAAAAGCCGAGTTAGATGTTATAGATGTTCCAGTTGCACCTGTTGCTCCGGTAACTCCTGTACTTCCGGTTACGCCGACTCCTGTTGCTCCCGTTATACCTGTCGCTCCTGTTCCCCCAGTCGCACCTGTTGCTCCGGTAACTCCTGTACTTCCGGTTACGCCCACTCCCGTGGCTCCCGTTATACCTGTCGCTCCTGTTTCCCCAGTCGCACCGGTTGCTCCGGTACTTCCCGTTATGCCCACTCCCGTGGCTCCCGTTATACCTGTCGCTCCGGTTTCCCCTGTGACACCAGTTACTCCAGTACTTCCTGTTATGCCGACTCCCGTGGCTCCCGTTATACCTGTCGCTCCGGTTTCCCCAGTGATACCAGTAACTCCGGTACTTCCCGTTACGCCGACTCCTGTTGCTCCGGTTATACCTGTCGCTCCGGTTTCCCCAGTGACACCAGTAACTCCGGTACTTCCCGTTATGCCGACTCCTGTGGCTCCGGTTATACCTGTCGCTCCGGTTTCCCCAGTGATACCAGTAACTCCGGTACTTCCCGTTATGCCGACTCCCGTGGCTCCGGTTGTACCTGTCGCTCCGGTTTCACCAGTGATACCAGTTACCCCGGTGCTTCCCGTTATGCCGACTCCTGTGGCTCCGGTTATACCTGTCGCTCCGGTTTCCCCAGTGATACCAGTAACTCCGGTACTTCCCGTTATGCCGACTCCCGTGGCTCCTGTTGTACCTGTCGCTCCTGTTTCCCCTGTGACACCAGTTACTCCAGTACTTCCTGTTATGCCGACTCCCGTGGCTCCTGTTCCCCCAGTCGCACCGATTGCTCCGGTACTTCCCGTTACGCCGACTCCTGTGGCTCCGGTTATACCTGTCGCTCCTGTTTCCCCTGTGACACCAGTTACTCCGGTACTTCCCGTTATGCCGACTCCTGTGGCTCCGGTTATACCTGTCGCTCCGGTTTCCCCAGTGATACCAGTAACTCCGGTACTTCCCGTTATGCCGACTCCCGTGGCTCCGGTTGTACCTGTCGCTCCTGTTTCCCCAGTCGCACCAGTTGGCCCAGTACTTCCCGTTATGCCCACTCCCGTGGCTCCTGTGATCCCCGTCGCCCCAGTCAACCCTGTAACACCAGTCGCTCCTGTCTCACCAGTTGCCCCGGTTAGCCCCGCAACACCAGTCGCTCCGGTTTCACCAGTACTTCCTGTTACTCCTGTTGATCCCGTTACGCTTAAACCCGTAGCTCCTGTAATTCCCGTCGCCCCAGTCAACCCTGTAAGACCAGACGCTCCTATAGCTCCGGTACTTCCCGTTACTCCAACTCCAGTTACTCCCGTAACTCCCGTTGATCCTGCTCCAGCAAGCAATGTGTAATCCGGTGAAGTCCCCGGCGTTCCGGTTGGCGATGCCACATTTGCAATATACGTACTACCATTGAAAGTGACGACCTGACCCGCTGGATACGTTGGGGCCACGGCTGGATCGAATGGTACAATGCCACTCAAACCTACGCCTGTCGCTCCAGTTGCCCCGGTTCCTCCAGTTACTCCTGTTGATCCCGTTACGCTTAAACCCGTGGCTCCTGTAATTCCCGTCGCCCCAGTCAACCCTGTAAGACCAGACACTCCTATAGCTCCGGTACTTCCCGTTACTCCAACTCCAGTTACTCCCGTAACTCCCGTTGATCCTGCTCCAGCAAGCAATGTGTAATCCGGTGAAGTCCCAGGCGTTCCGGTTGGCGATGCCACATTTGCAACATACGTACTACCATTGAAAGTGACGACCTGACCCGCTGGATACGTTGGGGCTACAGCTGGATCGAATGGTACGATACCACTCAAACCTACGCCTGTTGCTCCCGTTACACCTGACGCACCTGTGGCTCCTGTAGGTCCTGCACCTGCAAGCAATGTATAGTCTGGCGAAGTACCTGGCGTACCCGTAGGAGAAGCCACAGTCGTTATATACGTACTGCCATTGAAGGTAACGACCTGACCTTCTGGGTACGTTGGAGCTACTGCAGGGTCAAACGGAACTGCACCATTGAGACCGATGCCCGTAGCTCCGGTCGCACCTGTAACTCCCGCTCCTGCTAACAATGTATAATCTGGAGAACTTCCTGGCATACCCATTGGCGAAGCGACATTTGTAATGTAAGTACTGCCACCAAACGTGACGATCTGTCCAACTGGATATGTCGGGGCTAATGCGGGATCGAATGGCACGATGCCACTTAATCCTGCACCTGTGGCTCCAGTTACACCAGTCTCGCCCGCAGCAGCGATTAATGTGTAATCCGATGAAGATCCCGGTGTTCCTAGAGGACCAGCTACACTTGCAATGTAAGTACTACCATTATACGTAATGACTTGACCTGCTGGATAACCCGGGGCGAGCGCTGGATTAAATGCCACTGCTCCTGTCAAACCAGCTCCGATTGCTCCCGTGGCTCCAGTCGTTCCACCCGACAGCAAAAGAGTGTAGTCTGGAGAACTTCCGGGTGTACCCAAGGGACCGTTCACATTGGCAACATAAAGACTGCCCTCGTAGCTTACTACTTGACCTTGAGCATAAGTTGGTCCCAGTGCAGGATCATATGCAGTAATATTGTTCAAGCCAACACCAGGTGCTCCTGCCGGACCCTGTGCTCCCTGTGGACCAACTGGGCCAACCGGTCCTACTGGTCCAATTCCTCCCGGTGTTCCAGTAGCCCCTTTCACCCCAGGGACTCCCGGGACACCGGGTACCCCCGGAACTCCTGGCACTCCCTGTGGGCCAGCTGGTCCGGTAATCCCTCCAGTTCCAAGAGTTGTCGTCGCCCGGCTTAACGATATGGAGATCGATCGAATTAATCCCACAAGTTTATCTTTTTCTGCAGGTGGTACTTCAAGAAGCAGCGTCACACTTAACAAGTCATCCAGTAAGTTCTGTAAGTTACCTGCAAGATTAATAAGAGGAACTGGGACAATCTCTGAACCTGCAATCGTTAATTCCAATACGGCTTGTAATTCTGCCTTTACCCCCGCACGAAATCCGGATTGATTCACAAAAGTAAGTAACTGGCGTAATGCGTTCTGCAAAGACATTATATTGGCTGAAGTCGGCTGACTGATTGCAGCAGGAATAGCCACAGCCAAAGAACGCAGTATGGATTCAAACTCCTCCAGTTCTCTTGTAGTTATTGGAATAAACGGAGAGCCCGCTCTAAAAGATCTGCCGTCCAGAAAAGCTTTAATATTGACCCTTTTCCGATCATCGGACATGCTTATCTCAATCCTCCTCTATCTTGCTTGCTTTTCAAGCTTATGTAACATAGGAAGGAAAATTATCTTGGACACTCTTTTTAGTCAAAAAAAGACCATTCATGTTCCACGTTGAACAAGATTAAACGGTAGTCTTCAACAAAAAAACACCCTCCTTAAGAGGGTGTTTCCGCACTTTTTGTATGAAATTCAGGCTATTTCGATGAATCCAAAGGAAATTGCAAAATAAACTCTGTTCCTTCGCCAAGCACACTATTGACAGTAATCATGCCTTGATGCGCATCAACAATATTTTTCACAATCGCTAAACCAAGCCCCGTACCTACACTTTCTCCCCGAACACGAGCCTTGTCTGCTTTGTAGAATCGTTCAAAAATAAATGGCAAGTCGGATGAAGGGATACCTACACCCTGATCCTTCACAGAAACTCTGACAAATGGAGCACGAAGATAAGTGACCCGCTCAGCTGAGATCATAACATTTTTACCAGTAGGTGTATGTCTGAACGCATTATCCAGCAAATTCGTAAATACTTGCTCAAGTCGATCCTCATCTGCCTGTTGAAGTTCAATGGTTGGCTGTTCGAACTCAAAGTGCAGTTGAATTCCCTGTTCTTTTGAACGCACCGAGAACTTCCGATATACACGTTCAAGTAGCTCTCCGAGGTCAACTTCCTTCATCACCATGTCCGTGTGTCCAGCTTCCATCCGCGCAAGGTCAAGCAAGTCTTTAACCAGTCTGCCCATCCGCAAGGACTCATCATGAATGACCTGGATCAGTTCTTCGCTCTCTTCGGGTGAGGTTGCCATACCGTCCAGAAGCGCTTCGCTGTAGCCTTGCATCATGGATAATGGGGTACGTATCTCATGAGATACGTTAGCCACGAAATCACGCCGCATCTTCTCCAGCCGTACTTCTTCTGTTACATCTCTTAAGACAGCCACAGCCCCTCTGACAACACTGTCAGCATACAACGGTGCCATCTGAACAGACCAGACACCTTGCTGTACGTGAACATTGGAGTTCTGGTCCCCACCTTGCTCCATCACCATTCTGAACAAAGGAAGAAGGGGCTCAGGTACATCACGCGATGTCTTGTCAGACTGCTCGGATTCTTGCCCTTCGTCCATTTTTGCCCAATCGAGATCATACCATGTCTGCATGATCTTCTCTCCAGGCGGATTCGTCAGAATAACTTTGCCTTCACCATCAAATGTAACCACCGCATCGGTCATGCTGCGAAGCACACTCGCCAAATGTTCCTTCTCATGGTTAAGGTTTCGAATATTATCTTCCAATTGGGCAGCCATATGATTAAATGTGTTGGCAAGTTCACCAATCTCATCACTCGTTACCAGGGAGAGACGTGTTCCGTAGTTCCCTTTGCGAATCGCATTGGCTGCCTGGATCAATTGCTGCATGGGCTGCGTTATTTTGGTGAATAGAAACAATGCAAAAAACGTGGTTAAACTGAATCCGATAATACAGATATAGGTGAACAACCGCTTAATATCTCTGGATTCGGACTCTGCAAAGTTCGTATCAATGTAGGGCAGCAAAAAAAGACCCAGCGCTATAAGTACACAACCCACAAGGCAGATAATAGTGATCCATAACTTCCCGACCAGTGATCTCCAGAAACTAAAACTACTTCGGTACTTCCAGTTTATAACCCACACCCCACACCGTCGTAATCATGGCCGCCGATTCAGGCGATACCTTGTTAAGTTTCTCGCGAAGACGCTTCACGTGCGTATCCACGGTACGAAGATCGCCAAAGAATTCGTAATTCCATACATCTTTGAGCAATTCTTCTCTGGAGAAAACTTTGTCGGGAGATGTTGCAAGGTAGTGCAGCAATTCATATTCTTTTGGTGTAAGACTAATCTCTTCGCCACCAGCGGTTACCCGGTGGGCATCATGCTCAATAACCAGATGCGGGAACACGATGTTGTTACTTGAATTGCTCTCCTTGGAGAGATAAGCTGTCGCGGAAGATCGACGCAAAATCGCTTTGACACGATAAATCACTTCACGCGGGCTGAATGGTTTTACAACATAGTCATCAGCGCCAACTTCGAAGCCTTGAACCCGGTTAATCTCTTCACCTTTTGCAGTGAGCATCAAAACCGGCGTTGATTTCACCTGACGAAGACGTGTACACACTTCGACTCCATCCATACCTGGTAACATCACATCAAGCAAAATCAGCCCGTAGTCCCCTGCTGTTGCTTTACGCAGCGCAGTTTCCCCATCCTCGGCTTCATCGATTTCATAACCTTCTTTTTCAAGATACATTTTTAAAAGCCTGCGGATTCTCTCTTCGTCATCCACGACCAGTATTCGATTCTCATGTTCAGCCATGCCTCTCCAGCCCCTTTGCAATAACTCCTCATCACTTCTATTATGTTCGATCTGGCGAACAATATTTGAATACCCTTCAATAAAAAGGTACGTTTGTGTTTCCCGCTTCTAAACTCAACCTTTGCAATACGAGTCTGTCCTAGTCCGCACCAGCGTAAGAATGTAATCCAGCAATGATCAGATTCACCCCAACTAGCGTAAACATGACGACTAGGAAGCCAAGAACTGCAAGCCATGCAGACTTCTGACCTTGCCAACCTCTGGATAAACGCAAATGCAGATACACACTATAATATAGCCATGTGATCAATGCCCACACCTCTTTGGGGTCCCAACCCCAAAAACGACTCCAGGCAATCTGAGCCCAGATCATGGCAAAGATTAATGCTCCCAGCGTAAATATCGGAAAACCGATGGCAATCGCACGATAACTTATCTCATCCAGATCATCGGCATCAATTCCATCCATCATTGGCTGTAACGCTTGTCCAAGTGGTCTGCGTACAAGAAGTCGTACAATTCCATATAGGATCAGACCTACAATAAGTGACCAAACCACCGTATTCAGCTTGCGCCCGGCATTTACGCCGTTCATCCAGGAAGGCGTCTCAAGTAAAGGTTTTTTCATGCCAAGAAACGGTGTCATGCTCTCCACTTCGCTATTATATGGTGCAAAAATCGGAGGCATGCGATAATTCACTTTCTCTATTGTACTATTTTCCTGTACCTCTGTGTCAATGCTGACCGTTTTCTGTACAAAAACTGCCTCGTAACCAGCTGCACGAAAGGCAAATACCGTCCCGATAAATCCGATAACGACGACGATCGTAACCAGGGTGAATTCAACCCATCCTCTTTGCCGTCTTGAAGACTTGTCTTTACCACTGAAATCAACCGTACGGAGCAAATACATGAACCCTGCGGCAAAACCCACGGCGAAGAATGCTTCACCAAGTGCAGCCAACGTCACGTGAATTTTCAGCCAGATGGACTGAAGTGCCGGGATTAACGGCTGTACCTCCTGAGGAAATACAGCAGCGTAAGCCATTATAATGATGGTAAGTGGTAAGGCAAACAAACCAAGTAGTGACTTCCGATATATGGCGTATACAACGATAAATGCAACCATGATCATCATGGACAGAAAAGACATAAACTCGTACATGTTACTAACCGGGATATGCCCTGCCCCAGCCCATCGTGTTGCAAAAAATACAAGATGTGCTGCCAAAGCGACAGTCGAGGCAATGAAAGCTCGTTTACCCCAGCGATTCATATGGTCCAGAGGATCACGATTGCTCCATTTTTTGCCCATTACCGCAACACCATATAAAAAGAATGCGGCACAATAGAGAAAGAAAGCTACGATAAATGCGTCGCTGCTGAAATCCAATAAATTCATGCTTGGTTCCCCCCGTTATCCAACGACTTCTCTTCCACTTCCAAATTCATTTGTTTCAAAACAGCCGCGACTTCACGCCTGAAGCCAAACCAGTTTTTGTTGGTATGTCCACCCAAGGTAAGCTGTTGATCATCAAAACGAATCCAGATGCGGCGATGATGCCAATAAAAACCCATGACCAGACCCAACATGACAATGCCGGCTCCTACCCACACGAAAGGCATTGCTTTATCCACGCGTATATTGAGATAACTTACGGATTGAATAATATCAACCTTGTCCATGCTGTCTACTTCCAACTGTAAAGGAATCTCTGCTCCAATCAGCTGTTGGTTAATTGCATCCTGCTGAAACCGTTGCTTATCAATCTGCTTCGCAAAATAAAGATATTGTATCCCCTCTTCCGGCAGATTCGGTCCCTTAATGAGAAAGAGAAAAGCAGGTGCATTAGGTGAAGGCGATTTTGATTTGGGCTGACCATTCTCATCCAATCCAAAGTCCATGAACTTTTCCTTTACGGTCAGTTCATAAGGACCCGCTTCAAATGTTTTTTGGGTATCGACCATATCAATCTTAATCGCCCCATATACTTCACCAGTCTTTGTATTGACCAGATCCGGCGTTACGGACCGAATGGTGGGTGTTAGATCATAATCAAACTGATATGCTTTCAGACCGTTATAATTTAATGGATGATTCACACGAACATCATGTCTGGCCACCTCAGCCAATTGAGGTTTTTTCGAAAGATCCGAACAATCTGCTGTACATTCATATAAAACAACTTTTGTTTCGAACAGTTTTGGAACGGTCTTATTCAGGTTACGGAATTGCTCAGGTACTTCTTCCTCACTGTAAAATTCAACATTAAACTGTTCATTTTTCAGATACATCGACGTATTCGGGATCTTTTTGATCTCACCTTCTGGAAAAGCAACATGCTCATCCAGATTCAGGCCAGGTAGCCCTCGTGCGAGCACCGCCAGCAGAAATATAATGAGTCCAATATGGATGACATATGGGCCCCATCGACTGAATCGCTGTTTCTCGGCGAGCAAAGCATCACCCTGGGTGTGCACTCGGTAGCCTTTCTTTTTAAGCGGCGTAACCGCTTTCTTAATCCAGTCTTCTGGTGCCTCTTCGATAGATCCTTGGTACACCAGACGCTGTCTCGTCAGAAATTGCGTATGTTTACGTATTTTCTGTTTATTCAGTGCTTTGTAGAGCGGTAGGACGCGATCCAGACTGCATATCACCAATGATGCCCCAATCAGCACCAACAGCAAGATAAACCACCAGGATTCGTATGTATGGGATAAACCCAACAGATAATAGATATGACCCAACTGACCGTATGTTTCTTTGTAATACACGGAAGGATCAATATTCAAGAATGTACTTTCTTGCGGATAGATCGTACCAAGCATAGAACCTACAAGCGTGAAAACAATCATATAGACGGCAATTTTGACGGATGAAAAAAAGTTCCATATGCGGTCAATGATGTTGGGATTACTGCGCTGTGAACGGCGCGCCATGCCATCATAACGCATTTCCAGCACTTCATTCGATTTAGCTTCAGACTCCAGTATCGGTTTCCCACATGCTTCACATAGTACAGTGCCAACCGGATTCTGGTGTCCGCACTCACATTTGGTATTTTGGAACACGAATAGACCTCCTATCAGGGCTGCTTCGCCAGTTGCGAAATTTGAGCGTCAAGTGTGTCCAAATCAAGTTGCCCGATATGAATGGTAGAGATTTTGCCCGTGTCGGATACAAAAAATGTTGTTGGCATCGGAGAGATCCCAAAATCACGAACCGAGTTTTTCTCACGGTCTAACATGATTGGAAACGTAACCCCAACCTGCCGTACAAAATTATCCACGGTCATCTGGTCTTCTCCAACATTAATTCCGACAAACTGTACTCCTCGGTCCTTCCATTTGTCAGCTTGCGCCTGAAGTGCAGGCATTTCTTTAACACAAGGTTCACACCAAGTGCCCCAGAAATTGATCACCATTGCTTTTCCTTTGTACTCATCAGACGTATGAACTTGACCATCCAGGCCCAGCAGTTCAAAAGAAGGAGACTTATCCCCTTCCTTTGGCTTGCCATTCGAGCCGGATACCGATGTGGTAATCGCATATCCGCCCAACACCAGGATCAATAACAAAATGACGATTTGCACCGTTCTTCTTGATTTGCCCATGTGCTGCTCCCCTTTTAAGTGACTGTAGCATTCGCATCTTATTGGTCTAAGACAACTGTGAACATCCTATGAACAATTATAGCGAATTTCGTCACAAAACTGCGGCGGTTTTATGAAAATTATGTGTCCTCACATTACCTTTTTTTCATTTTTTTGGCTGGTTCTGATTGTGCGAGGGTAATCAGGTTGTTGATTTCCTCTTTGGTCAGATGACGTGTCAGACCACGTTTCAGGTTTTGTAGCAAAATACCACCAAACGAAATCCGTTTCAGACGGGTTACCGGATGATTGATTGCCTCGAACATACGTCTAACCTGACGGTTACGCCCTTCATAGATCGTAATGGAAATGACCGACTCATTGGCCGCTGTATCGACATCTTTGTACTCTACCTCTGCAGGAGCAGTCATGCCGTCATCCAGCATAATGCCTGTCTTTAATTTCTCCAGAGCTGTACCATGTGGCACACCTTTGACCGTTGCGTGATACGTTTTGGGTACGTGATGCTTCGGATGCGTCAGCAAATGTGCAAACTCACCATCATTGGTAAGGATCAATAAGCCCTCTGTGTCATAATCCAGACGACCTACAGGATATACGCGTTCCTTGACACCTTTCAGGTAGTCGGATACAATTTTCCGACCTTCCGGGTCAGATGCACTTGTGATTACACCTTTTGGCTTGTTCAACATCAAATACACTTTTTTCTCACTGCGGATCGGTTTTCCATTAACCGTAATCATATCCTCTTCGGGGTTCGCTTTTGTACCCAGTTCGGTTACGACCTCCCCGTTAACTTCTACTTTGCCGGACAGGATTAGTTCCTCGCTTTTGCGGCGGGATGCAATGCCTGCCTGTGCGATAATTTTTTGTAATCTTTCCATGTTTGTCATGTCACCTCACACTAATGATACCCATCCAACAGGGAAATCACAAGGATAATCCAAGGATTTTGTTAACTGGCGACACGAATATGCATTTTAGGCTACCTCCCCCTTTGAGATTGACGCAAAAAAAGCCTGCCTTTACACGACCTGTTGAACACAGATGGCGTAAAGATAAGCCTTTTCCTCAAATCATTTAATTGGAAACTTTACCGGCAACTGCAACTTGTTTTTTGGCAGGTTTAGTACTCTCTTTAATGAAAGTCTCCAATGTCTTGGAAGTAATATAATAGGTACGTCCACCGTACACAAATGTCATCATACCAATGACCCGGTTGTTCTGATCCAGAACAGGGCCACCTGAATTACCTTGTGCCATGGATTTCACAATACTGCCGATTCCCTTTTTACCTGGAACGTCCGAAGCTTGAGAACTGAACACTCTGCTTTTGGCAATCGTATTGTAGGTTGAAGGAAAATCTTCATCCAGGATGACAAGATCACCAGCAGGATTTTTGGGGAATCCAATCGTATAGACAACCTGGTTATCCCTTGCATTAGCAAATGTGACCGGTTGGGCATCTATTTCCTTGTCCAGCTTCAGCAGTGCCATGTCTGTGCCTGGATCTGTCTTAATAATCTTTGCCTTTACAGGCTTACTAAGGGAACCCGGGCTTGCAACAGTCAGTGTACCTTCATCACCATCAGACAGTTCAGCAAAACTCTGAACGACATGGTAATTCGTGAGCACTTCATCCTTCGAGATCAGTATTGAGGTACCAACATCATAATATACCATATCGGGTTCATCCTGCTTGACCAAACGTACATTCACGACTGGAAAAGAATCTGCCGTTACTGCCATTTGTGCACGCAGCTGTTTGTCGAAGTACCCTGTAAAATGTATCGTCTGAACGGCTTGAGCTGCCGCCAGCCCCGTTGACCCTGCGAGCATTGCAATAGCAAGCACGCCTGTCATTCCGACACGGAGCATTCGTTTCCAACTCTTCTGCATGTCTCACTCTCCTCCGCTATTATTCTAGCATATCTAATATATCGGAAGGAAAGGAGATATCTTTTAACCAAAAACGAGCAAACAAATGGCGAGGGCAGCAATAAAACCAATGACATCGGAAAACAACCCTACTTTGAGTGCATATCGACCGTTCCGTATGCCTACAGCCCCAAAATAAACAGTCAGCACATATAACGTGGTGTCTGTACTCCCCTGAATCGTAGATGCCATACGTCCAATCATGGAGTCAGGGCCATGGGTTTTGATCAGATCGGTTGTAAACGCCAGAGAGCCTGTCCCCGTTAAAGGACGCAGTATTCCGAGTGGCAACACTTCGCCTGGAACACCCATCCAGGACACCAGAGGAGCGAACAGGCTAATCACAAAATCCAGTGCACCCGAGGCACGAAATACGCTGATTGCGACCATCATGCCCACGAGATGCGGAATAATACTGATTGCAGTAGAGAATCCATCCTTGGCCCCATCAACAAAGGATTCGTAAACCGGGACCTTTTTGGTAAACGCATATAATGGAACAAACGCGATAATAACCGGGATGGCCCAGACGGAGATCCAGTTGATGAAGGTTAACAAAGGTGCTCATCCTTTCATGCCGGGATTGCCACTTTTCTGTATGCGCGGCGGTTTGTGTAATGCCCTGTTCCGATACCAGCGATCGGCGATTATAGCAGCAAGTGTAGCGATAATGGTAGCCATCAATGTTGTTCCCACAATCTCTGTAGCATTGGCGGAATGATAGTTTAAGCGGATTGCGATCAGCGTTGTCGGAATAATGGTAATACTAGCCGTATTCAGAGCCAGTAAGGTGCACATGGCAGGAGACGCTGTTTGTTTGTCCGGATTAAGCTCCTGCAGCTGTTGCATGGCTTTGATTCCCATCGGAGTAGCCGCATTTCCTAGCCCCAGCAGATTGGCACTCATATTAGAGAGAATATAACCCATCGCCGGATGATTTTTGGGCACATCGGGGAACAGGAAGCCAACAACCGGACCGAGCAGCTTGGCAATCCGGGCCAGGAGACCCGCATCTTCAGCCATTTTCATCATGCCCATCCAGAACACTAGCACACTAATCAGTCCAAAACAGACCGTGACTCCCGTTGCCGCCCCATCAAAAGCTGCTTGCGTAACCACTTCGATATTGCCGTTGACGGCTGCAAAAGCAAATCCGATTAAAATCATGAGCAGCCAAATTAAATTAATCACGGATCATATCCTCCCTTCAATGGCGATTTAGCTAAGGAGACAATAGATGGCTTAACACGGCACGCCATGCAGCTGCCCAGGAAGAGACATCACCGACTCCACCCAGTGTTGCATCTTCTGTCTTCGGTTCAGGAGGAATATAACTGCCTTTGCGATACACGGGAATTGAGCCAACAAGTTTGCCGTCAAGCTGCATATCAATGCGACCTGCCAACCCGAACGAAGGATCTGTCGATTGTTCCTTGCCTTCCGTTTCCGACTGTCCTCGATTTTCGTGTAGTATCAATTTCTTGGTCAATGAGCCTTGTTCACTCTTAGCCAGTGGGTACCAGAATCCCCGGCCCGTAACGACATCCGTATTTTGCACAGGCTGTTCTTGCTTGGCGACCTCTACCAATGGGAAGTATTCAAACCCGAAATCTAGCATCCGAGCATGATCGTTCCAATCGTTTCCGTCGTTCAGCGTTACCGCGGCGAGCTGCTGTCCATTACGTGTAGCGGAGCTGACCAAACATCTGAAAGCTTTTTTTGTGTAGCCGGTCTTCACTCCATCCGCACCTTCGTACATCCGCAGCATTTTATTTTTATTGTGCCAAGAGTATTCCCAGCTTTCATTGGGATTCGGTGCGGATTTGTCCTCCGTGGCTACGATTCGTTTGAACACCGGATTGTGCAAGGCATATGCCGTTAATCGGGCCAAGTCATTGGCTGTAGAATAGTGACCTTCTGCATCCAGTCCATGAGGGTTCATAAAATGGGAATGCGTCAGACCGATTTGCTCCGCCTTTTTGTTCATTAACAGGACAAAGCCTTCTTCCGATCCACCTACATGTTCCGCTATTGCAGAGGCCGCATCATTGCCTGAACGGAGCATTAGCCCGTACAACATGTTCTCCAGCGTCATCTCTTCACCTAACTTGAGATAGAGAGATGATCCTTCTTTGGCAAAAGCAGTGGGCGTCACTTTAACTTTTTCATCCAGCTTGCTGTGTTCAATCGCTACGATCGCTGTCATGATTTTGGTCAAGCTGGCAATCCGCAGTTCTTTATCCCCATCCTTGCTGTATAAGATCCGGCCTGATGTCACATCAATGAGAGCAGCGCTTTGCGCATGTGTAGACGGACCTTGAATTGTTGCCTGGGCTTGAGTAACTCCAAATGAAGACAGCAAGAAGACAGGGATAAGCATGCATGCAATGACTTTCGTTATTTTTCGCATCAATTCATTCCTCCGGGTCACTTGGAATCTTGTACTATCTTATGTCCGGACAACTTGGAGTATGTCCCATCAGGCAAAAACAGCAAATATCCCTCACCGCTTGAATGCGGGAGGGATCATGACGAAATGATTCAGCTATACGTTGATGGATCTGGTGTAACGGGTACATCTGATGTATTCGTTTGTGTTGTATTACGTTGGAACATGCCCTGGATTCGGTCAAGAACATAAGGGGTAGAGTCAATGAGCTTCTCAAACAAATGCGTGGAGTTATCGAGTGGTACAATGTGTACCCCTTGTTTACCAACGACAAGAAATGCGATTGGGCGTATGGAAACTCCACCACCACTACCTCCACCAAAAGGTGAAGATACAGAGGCATGCTCTGTCTTCGCTCCTGTCGTGGAACCAGTCTCCTTGTTCTTTTCATCATTCACGCGAAAATCGCTACCACCTGCTGCAAATCCGAAACCCACTTTACTGATCGGCAGAATGACTGTACCGTCAGGTGTTTCAACTGCATCGCCAACGATAGTATTGACATCCACCATGGCCTTGATATTTTCCATTGCAGTTTCCATTAAGCCTTGAATTGGATGATCTGACATCTGAATTCCCTCCAGTTTCAATGTAAGCTAGGTTTGATCTAACCATATGATCCCCAAACACCAGGGGACTTATGTAACAAATGCATTTTATCCATATCCTGCGATTTCTCAGTCTCATCTGTGCTAAAATGTGTAACGAGTGTTCTACACATCACTGTACCCATCAGAAACTGCCAGTCCAAATTGAGAAAACATGAACGAATAACACATCGCTGTCTTCAAAGAGTTACGGTTTTGCCCCTTCAAGCTTTTGTTTCTCCTTGTGTTTACGACGCTGCTCCCGCAGTAGCTTGAACCACATCCGCCATCCACCCTCGACTTGTAACACTCGGGTTAATAACCTTATTCCTGCAACCATAATGGCTGTAATCCGGATCTTCAATCGGAATTCAAGTTCCGTCCGGAACTCCATCTCATCTGACCATACCGGTATAACTTCAAGCATTGGCGTCTTTTCAAACTTAACCTGATAGGTCAGAAAACCAATGATAATGGACTTGATTCCCCATACCCAACCCGTAAGGACAGCCGTATACGCTGCATCACTTACCCCGATGTGAGTAGACCAGGACAGTTGAGTCATATGTACGCGTGTGAGTGTTTGCTTAAGCCACAGCTTGAGCGCGTCCGTTGCCCTAAGCATGATTTTCACATCTTTAGCCCACTTCTTGACTTTGCGTTTGTTGACCCTCTCGCTTCCCTGGACCTCCCCTCTCGAATGATTCATGGATTGTTCGGTCTTGACCAGAAAACCTTCCTTCATATTGCGAAAAACAATACTCGGGATCTCATAGTTAATCCGCACAATTCCATAGAGAAGACGAACATTAATATTGGCGTAATCATCACTTTTATGTTTACTGAATGTAAAATGTACATGAACATTTGAGATGAGGACTGCGGCAATCAGCAATGCGAACAACAAACCGATTCCTCCAAGCCAAACCCACACAGGCCTTACCTCCAAGCCCTCAATTCTTTTTCTCGTCTAGTATGGCACTTTGAATAGGAAAAAATTCACGTCTGACCTAAAAATCCCATTTCATATTTGTTTGGAAAATGTTTTACACACCGTTTATCTAAAAACAATGCGCAAAAAAACCGACTCCACTGATGGGTGTCGGTTAGTATGAGCTTGCAAATTAGAGTGAAGAATCCATATTATCGTCTTCGCTGTCGATATGACTTAGATCATCCGCCGGATCAGCACTTTCCGGTTCCAGTTGTTGCAAATCCAGTTTGTTGAATAACAGTTGTGTCTCTTCTTCCAGGTTTTCCGAATCTTCGAACAAGCCTGGTTCCGGAAGGTCTTTAATTGAAGCCAGTCCGAAATAATCCAGGAATGACTTGGTCGTTCCGTACAAAATTGGTCGTCCGATCGCCTCGGCTCGTCCCACTTCAATAATCAGATCCTTATTCACAAGCGTATGAATGGCCCGCTCCGATTTTACACCGCGGATTTCCTCAATCTCTACCCGTGTAATGGGCTGCCGGTACGCTACAATAGCCAGCGTCTCCAGAGCCGCTTGGGATAAGGAAGTGCGTGCTGGAGAGTATGCCAGTTTCTCAAAATACACAGCATGCTCAGGCAAGGTGCCCAACTGAACTACACCCGCGATCTTGAGAATCTGTACACCTCGTCCCTGCTGTGAAAATTCATGAATCATCTCCTCAATCGCGTCCGTTACAAGCTCCACTCGCTGGTCGACGATCTCGGCGATTTGTTTGATACTCAGACCTTCTTCTCCGGACAAAAACAGCAGGCCTTCAATAATCGATTTCAATTTCGGAAAATCCATGATTCTTTGTTTCCCCTCTCCACTCCATAACGATATCCTCAAACATCCGTTCCTGATAACAGACAATCTGCTTCATCTTCATCAGTTCCAGCACCGCCAGAAAAGTGACAACAATCTCATGGCGATAGATATGCTCATCCATCAACTTGGAGAATAACAGTCTGCCTCCCGGCCCCATACTTTCCAAAGCGCCGATGACATCCCGTATCCGGTCCTTAACCGAAATCTCATCCCGTTTGATTCGGGTTACAGTTGTGCGCTTCTCAGCCTTGCGTAGCGCCTTCTGAAAGGCTGCAATCAGGTCAGAGGTGTGTAAACCCTCAACCGGGTTCGATTGGGCTTCTACGGGCATATAGGGGCGCAGATCCTCGGGCTCTTTGGAAAATATAAGGCTGCGTTCCCACTCCCGTTCATGAAGATGACGCGCAATTCCCTTATACTTGCGATATTCTATCAGACGTGCAATCAGCTCTGCACGTGGATCATAATCTTCTTCTTCCATAAAATCATAATCCTCAAAGTCCTCAATTACCGGTGGTTTGGGCAGTAAAAGTTTGCTCTTGATCGACAGCAATGTTGCTGCCATGACCAGAAATTCACTCGTAATATCCAGTTCCAGTTCCTGCATCGAATGCAGATACGCCATGTATTGATCGGTAATATCGCTGATGGGAATATCCTGGATATGAATTTCAGCCTTATCAATCAGATGAAGCAGCAGATCCAAAGGCCCTTCAAAAGTCTCCAGTTTGTATGTAACTACCGTCACTAGACGAATCCTCCCGCCAGAAAAATACAAAACCCTGCTAAGCCGTCCGAATCCGGTTTCCCGTGTTCGTCTGCGCAAAGCAGGGCACTACTATTAAATAAGCACTATTTTAGCTGTTTCGTCAAGTTTGCCATCTCAATTGCCGCCGTAGCTGCATCCCAACCTTTGTTACCCGCCTTGGTTCCGGCACGTTCAATTGCTTGTTCAATATTTTCTGTTGTAACCAGACCAAAGATTGTAGGCACGCCAGTTTTCAGGTTAATTGCCGCTACCCCTTTAGCCATCTCGTTGCACACATAATCGTAATGCGTAGTGGACCCACGAATGACAGTTCCCAAGGTAATTACTGCATCATACTTGCCACTCTCCGCCATTTTCTGCGCTATTAAAGGAATTTCGAACGCACCTGGAACCCAGGCTACATCCACTTCCTCATCCTTCACGCCGTGACGTTTGAATGCATCGAGCGCTGCGCTAAGCAATTTGCTCGTGATGAATTCGTTGAAACGTCCAACAACAACTCCATATCTTAATCCTTCTGATACTAAATGTCCTTCAAAAAATTGTGCCATTCATGTCATCTCCCTAACGGTATAATGTAATGTAAGTAACGGAAATCCCTAATCAATCTCTTCCATAAATTACATGGTGAACGTTATTCATCTAAAATTATTTACTCTTCGTTCTGCTCGATATCATCAAACTTGAGCATATGCCCCAACTTGGCTTGCTTGGTGTGAAGATAAACCGTATTGTCCTCGTTCTCCTCCATCTGGATCGCGACACGCTCTACCACTTCAAGTCCATATCCTTCAAGGCCTTTAATTTTACGAGGGTTGTTAGTTAACAGTCTGATCTGACGAACTCCAAGGTCTTTTAGAATTTGAGCGCCAATTCCGTAATCACGCAAGTCGGCAGCAAAACCCAAACTCAGGTTTGCGTCAACAGTATCCATACCTTCCTCTTGCAGCTTATAGGCTTTGAGCTTGTTGATCAGCCCAATCCCCCGACCTTCCTGTCTCATATATAACAGTACGCCATTGCCTTCCTCGTGAATCTGTTTGAGTGCCGCATCAAACTGCGGACCACAGTCACAACGATGCGAATGGAATACATCACCTGTCAAACATTCAGAGTGCACACGTACAAGCACAGGTTTCGAACCATCAATTTCTCCTTTGACCAAAGCCACGTGTTCCTTATTGTCCACAGCATTTGTATAAGCCACCGCTTGAAACTCACCAAAGTCCGTTGGCATGCGTACAGCCACTTCACGTTGAACCAGCTGCTCTTTTTCGTTACGATAACGAATCATGTCCTGAATACTGATCAGCTTCAGATCATGTTTACGGGCAATCTCCTGCAGATCCGGAAGTCTGGCCATCGTGCCATCTTCCTTAATCACTTCACAGATAACGCCAGCAGGGTAGGAACCACACATGATAGCGAGATCTACTGCAGCTTCCGTATGTCCGGCACGCCGAAGTACACCGCCGTCTTTTGCAATCAACGGGAACATGTGACCAGGCTTACGGAAGTCCCCGGCTTTCGCCTCAGGATCAATCAGACCTTTCACAGTAATAGAGCGTTCATGTGCCGAGATACCTGTTGTCGTATCTTTGTGGTCCACAGAGACGGTGAAGGCTGTTCCATGGAAATCCGTATTTTGTTGAACCATTGGTTTCAGGTTAAGTTCGTCCGCACGTTGTTGTGTAATCGGAACACAGACCAGACCTCTACCTTCAGTAATCATGAAATTAATGACTTCAGGTGTCGCCTTTTCGGCCAAAGCGATAAAATCGCCTTCATTCTCCCGATCTTCATCATCCACAACAATGACGGGTTTACCACGCATAAGATCATATATGGCTTCTTCTATTGTGTCCAGAATGGATTGTTCTGACATTGGTCCACCTCCAGTTAATTTCTGTTCTCTATTTATGCAAATCCGTGATTGGCGAGAAAATCTTCACTGATACTGCGCGGCTTGCCAGCACCCGTCTCCCGATGTCCTCTCCCATACTGGAGCAGATGATCCACATATTTGCCCAAAATATCACATTCGATATTAATGGTATCCCCTGTCTTTTTCACATTTAGTACAGTTTCACCAATGGTATGCGGGATAATGGAAACTGTGAATGCCGTATCCGACGTATGGACAACGGTCAAACTAATGCCATCCAGTGTAACCGATCCTTTGGGGATCAGATATTTGAACAACTGATGATCATCAGGCTTGATCTCAAACACAATTGCATTCTGATCACGTGTTATACTGCCAATCACTCCAGTACCATCGACATGGCCCTGAACGATATGGCCGCCAAAACGACCGCCTGATTGCATGGCCCGCTCCAGATTAACTTTACTGCCAGATTGCAGCTGACTGAGATTGGTATGGCGATAGGTTTCAGGCATTACATCGGCGGTAAAACCTCCACCTTCGAGCGTTGTGGCAGTTAAGCACACGCCGTTCACTGCTACACTATCACCAATCTTCAGATCGTCCATGATGGCGGAAGCTCCGATATTCAGGACCATCGCTTCGCCTTTCCGACCAATACGCCGGATCTGACCAACTTCTTCCACCAAACCGGTAAACATGCTGCCGCCTCCCTTTTTCAAGTTATAAAGAACCTAACTTGCTTCTTTTAAATTCAATTATTTATTCAGGCCACACCGGAATGCCACCAATGCTGATATTATCTCCAACTTGTTCGATCTCCAACTGATTCAATTGAATGGCCTGATTCATACGTTCCACACCCTCGAATCGGAAGCTTCCAGGTGTATCATAACCGCCTACAATCTTCGGAGCGATAAACATGAGCAGTCGATCAACCAACCGCGCCTCCAGCATGGCTCCATTCAAGGTACCTCCACCTTCAAGCAAAATTGAACCAATGTCACGCTCACCCAACTTGCTAAGTCCGTTTAACAGATCCACACGTGGTCCAGGACCACAGCGTATAATTTCGACGCCGTAGGCTTCCAAACGTTCAGCAGCTTCAGGACTGGCTTCGTCTGTTGTCAGCACCCATGTCGGAGCAAGACCATCCTTAACCATTTTGGCACCTACGGGAAGACGTAACTTGGAATCCACCACAATGCGCACCGGACTAATGCCTTCGACTTGCAAACGGGTTGTAAGTTCCGGATTATCGGCAATCACTGTGTCGACGCCAACCATAATTCCCTGGTGACGATGACGAAGGGCATGCACAATCTCACGAGCAGGCTCGTTCGAGATCCACTTGCTGTCTCCGCTGCGAGTAGCAATTTTCCCATCCAAAGTTGTAGCTGTCTTCAACGTCACAAAAGGTAGACCCGTTGTAATATACTTAATGAATTTTTCATTCATGCGTCTTCCACGCTCACGCAGTACGCCAACTTCAACTTCAATGCCTTGTTGACGAAGCATGCTTATGCCTCTGCCGGATACTTGCGGATTTGGATCTTCACAACATACCACAACACGTTTCACCTTTTCATGAATCAGGCGTTCACTACAAGGTGGCGTCTTGCCATAATGACTACAAGGCTCAAGTGTAACGTATACCGTACTTCCTTCTGCATCACTGCCTGCCATGTTAAGTGCATGCACCTCTGCATGACCGGTTCCACGTTTCAGATGGCTCCCCAGGCCTACAATACGACCTTCTTTTACAACTACACATCCAACGACCGGATTGATGCCCGTCTGTCCCTGTGCTCGTTCCGCCATATCCAATGCCAGTGCCATATAAAATTCATCATTGATCATTTCCAAATCCGTTCACCCCGCGGTTTAAAGTCTTGTTTATTAAAAAATCCCCGTCGAACAATCAGTTCGATGGGGATGATGAGAGACAAATGTCAACAGCAGGAGTGAAATGGATACAGCACGCCAACACTTTGCCTAAAACTTCATTTCGGGCAAGTGAAAATAGACACATACCTTAATGAACATCAATTACAGGTAAAGAGCTTTTAAAGTGCGGCATATGTATGGAACTGTCCGACGTAACCGGATCTTCCCTGCACAGTGCAAGACATCACACATCGTGACCGTGCAGCAATACTCCTGCTGAATGCAAACCTGTTAGGTCTGCACCTCTCCTTCTCCCATCCAGACTATACTGTCGGTTCTGGAATTACACCAGATCAGCCATCTGCCAATGGCAGACAGGTCACGGACTTTGCATCAAGTGCTGGACACATAGGTCCTTACACTTCCTGCATCACCGCCGGTAGGGAATTACACCCTGCCCTGAAGGATTGCTTTCGTTATTACTTGGATGTTAGCACTTTAATGCCAAAAAATCAATTGTTTTTTGTTCCTTTTTGTCACATACTAACTTTAAATAAGCTAAGAAACAACAAAAACCGCTTCCTCTTAAGTGGGTACGGTTTTTGCTTGGAGACACATTTTCACATCCATCGTATCATTCTACATATCAGGAAAACACCAGCTCGCCATATGCTTTAATTCTTTGGCATTATGGAATGGAGTGCGGTCAGGTTCTTGCAGGGGCGAAGTCGGAAGCGGGAACTCTCGTGCGACCCTTCTGATCCAACTTGTGGAATCAATCGCAATAGCCGAGCATTTCCAGCGTCCATTCGCTCTCGGTCGAAATGTCCCATGTAAATCTGCTTTTCTCGGCATCTCTGGAAAGATACCCTCCAGATATTCGACGATGACGCGTTTGTCTCTGACTTCATGACAATAAACTGTCACCCATACACCTTCCCGGACCCGAACAGCATACACATCGCCAGACTGTACCTCCCCGGTACCTGCATCAGGAGATGCCTTTGGCACTTTTCCGCGAACACTTCTCTTCTTCTCCAATACACCTAAGATCGTGTCCTTTACAGCTGGACTCTCATCAGGCTTATCCGCAAGAGATATATTATTCAGATCAAACTCATGAAATATCTTGTTCAGGTTGTTCTCATTAATTCCGACAGATGAATCCCACCACGCCAGAGGGGCCTGCACTTCAACCCGCACATTGGGGCGTGCGTCACGTTGGATATAAGAGGTAAATTCCGTGATCATACCAGGATGCTCCGGCGTATCCAGTATGCCAATCAGAGCTAACGTCTCAAGCAAATCACGGTAGGCATATTCCTTCTGTGTAGGCAAAAGACGTTCCTTCTTGAGCGCTACTGCTGCCTTGCTGTAACGTGTTTTGGGAGGTAACTCGCGCAGCAACGTTAACACCGCACGGAATGTCCAGCGGTCGTAATCATTGGGTATTGGAATCTCCTTCGCGGTAGCCAGTTCTCGAAGTGCCAACACATATCCAAAAGGATCACCGTCCAACGGGGTTCCATTGGTCATCCGCCAATACCATTGCAGCGTCGTGTCGGTTGCTTGATCTACACTTAATCCGCAGATCTTGCAAGTGTTCGAAGATGGATATGGCGTATGTTCATGACTTGGCATACTGCTCGCAATAAGCTTGCCCGTAAGCAACGAGCGCCAGATCATGGGTGCGGACCACAAAGAGGATACAAAAGCCTGCGCTGCATCATTTATCGTCCATTGATTTGCAACTTTTTTCAGCTCAGTAATCGCTTCATCATGTTGCGGACGTACAAATCGATTCGGTTCATGCCCAGCTGCCTCTAACGCTTCTCGATCCTTTACGGACAGACTATCCGGAACGACATGCCGCGATGCCTGCAGTTCTTCATCCCACAACGTGCGCTCACTATAAATTTGTTTTAACAAGCTTAGCTGAGTAACCATATCCAAGATTTTATTCATCCTTTCTAATCATCGATTTCAAGTATGTAAAAAAATAAAAAAAGTGCTTCTATAAAAGAAGCACTTCATGTTTGGATCCAGTTAAGGTGAAGGTATTAAGCTTCTACAACTTCAACAGTTTCCATTTTGTCTTTACCTTCTAAAGCGTCCACGAATTCCATACCTTTAGTTACTTTACCAAATACAGTATGTTGTCCATCCAAATGTGGTTGAGGTTGGTAGCAGATGTAGAACTGGCTTCCACCTGTGTTACGGCCAGCATGTGCCATAGCAAGTGTTCCGCGCTCATGTTTGTTGGGGTTAATTTCACAGTTGATTGTGTAACCTGGGCCACCTGCACCGGAACCGTTAGGGCATCCGCCTTGAGCTACAAAGCCCGGGATAACACGGTGGAATGTAAGACCATTGTAGAAACCGGAGTTAGCCAGTTTCTCAAAGTTTGCTACTGTGTTTGGAGCTTCTTGATCGAACAGATCGATCAAAACTTCTCCGCCGTTTGCCAATTTAATTTTCGCTTGTTTCGCCATATGTAAATGACTCCTTTCGTATTGACCATCGTTAATGGTGCCAGAACGCATGACCCTGGGCCAAGCATTACAGCACTTTTCTTAGTGTACACCGAAAATGTCTGGATCGCAAAAAAAACGGCAACTTTTTTCATGATTTAGTTCAAATACGCAAAAAGCAGACGAAAAAGGAAGGTCCCTTTTCATCTGCTTCAACTGCAAAATCCCTATATCTTGAATAATGCAGAACCGCATTATCTTTTGACGAATTAGCGAGTAACTGGCTGTTTGCCAATACGCGCTGGTACCAGGTCATTCTGGATTATATCCTGATACGTCTCACGGCGTACCACGACATCTCCTTGACCGTCTTTGACAAATACAACGGCCGGACGACGAATCCGGTTGTAGTTGCTCGCCATGGAGTAGTTATATGCACCTGTGCAAGCTACAGCGAGTAGGTCGCCACTTTCCACTTTTGGCAGGTCCAGATCCCAGATCAACATATCGCCACTCTCGCAACATTTACCCGCAACGGATACTGTTTCCTGAGCAGCCTCATTCGCACGATTGGCAAGCACAGCTTCATACTTGGATTCATACAAAGCAGGACGTGGGTTATCAGTCATACCACCATCAACGGCAACGTATTTACGCACGCCTGGAATGTCTTTGCTAGTTCCAACGGTATACAGTGTTGTTCCCGCTTCACCCACGATGCTGCGGCCTGGCTCAACCCAGATCTCAGGTACGGCATAGCCGATTTGAGCAAAATGATTTTTAACGGCGTCTGTAATAGCCTTCACGTATTGTGCAACTTCAAGTGGAGTATCTCCATCGATATAACGGATTCCGAATCCACCACCCAGGTTAACCACTTTGAAAGCAACATTAAGACGCTCATATACACTTGCTGCAAATTCGGCAACACGTTGAACCGCCATCTGGAAGCCTTCAACTTCGAAGATCTGGGAACCGATGTGGGAATGCACACCGAGCAATACCAGGTTAGACTGCTTGGAAGCCAAGTCAATCGCTTCATATGCTGTACCATTACCGATATCAAATCCAAATTTGGAATCCGTTTGACCTGTGGAAATATATTCATGCGTATGTGCCTCAACACCAGGCGTCACACGAAGCAAAATGTTCACTTTACGATTTTTGTCCGCTGCTACAGCCTGCAACAGATGCAATTCATTGAAGTTATCAACAACAAAACATCCGATCTCCGCATCAAGAGCCATTTCGATCTCTTCCAACGTTTTGTTGTTACCGTGGAAGTGAATGCGCTCAGCCGGGAATCCTGCTTGCAGTGCAGTAAACAGTTCACCATCAGATACAACATCCAGGGAAAGTCCTTCTTCTGCTGCAAGGGCACACATCGCCATTACACAGAATGCTTTACTTGCGTAAGCAACCTGGAAGCCCAGTCCGGAAGCACGGAATGCTTCCATGTACTCTCTGCAACGCTCGCGAACCAATTGCTCGTCCACAACGTACAGGGGAGTTCCAAATTGTTCTTTCAGATCTGTTGCATCAACTCCGCCAATCTCCAGATGTCCTTGCGCATTTATTTTACTTGTACCATGTAAATACATAATCTGCATTCCTCACTTTTTATATACTGGAACAATTGATATTCCAATGATTTTACACCAGTATATCAAATTAGGCAGCGAGATGAATGGATTTTTCGGAAGATCATTTGTGTTTTTTACTTTTTCGCAGTTCCCCGTCCGGATCATCGGACATTTTGGTGTTGTCACGGGTTTTATTAAATGATGGACGTTTTTTATTTTCCAGCAACGGAAGCCGAAATAAAAAATTGCCCAGGGCCTTTGCATTAAACGGTATAAAAGGCCAGAGATACGAAGAATTGTACGACCGGTGAACGGTAAGCGCCAATATGAGCAAGGTACAGCCCACGACCAATCCCGGAACCTTGAATATCGCAACAGCAATTAACAGAACCAACCTGACTAGCCTGTTGGCAAGTCCAAGCTCGTAACTCGGTGTGGCAAACATTCCGATGGCTGCGATAGCCATATAGAGTACAACTTCATTGACAAAATATCCTGTTTTGACGGCGATATCCCCGACTAGAATTGCCGCGATCAAGCCCATCGCCGATGCCAGAGGTGTAGGCGTATGAACCGCCGCCATCCGTAATAAATCGACGCCAAGTTCAATCAGGAGAAATTGCAGAATAATCGGCAGCTTTACATTTTCCTGCGGACCAATGAAGTCAAGTCCCATCGGTTTAATCGAAGGATCAATTACCATGAGAAGCCATAACGGTAGCAAAAACAGCGAGATGAGAATCCCTGCAAAACGCACCCATCGTAAATACGTTCCCATCAATGCCGTCTGTCTGTTTTCCTCCGCATGCTCACACAGGTCGAAGAAGGTCGTAGGCAGAATCATCACACTGGGGGAAGTGTCTACGAAAATGACAACTCGCCCTTCCAGCAAATGGGAGGCTGTAACATCCGGCCGTTCCGAGTAACGAACGAGCGGGAATGGGTTCCAACCCTTGTTGATAATCGCTTCCTCTAGCTGCTTGTCGGCTGCGGGAATACCATCGATATCCACTCGCTGTATTTTTTCACGAACGGAATCTACCTGCACTTTATCCACAATATCGTCAATATACACCACACAGACATCGGTTTGTGTTCTCCGCCCCACCTGCATAATTTCGAATTTCAGTCCTGGGTCGCGTATTCTGCGGCGCACCAGGGTTACATTGGTCAGGAGTGTTTCGGTAAAGCCGTCTCTGGAACCTCGGACTACCCTTTCCAATGAAGGCTCTTCGGGTGAACGTACCGGATAACTCCGGGTATCCATAATTAAGACCGAGCGGTCCCCCTCAACGAACATTGCGCTCATCCCGGTAAGAACCTTGTTGATGACCGCACTCATCTTGTCGACTTTTTCCACCTGAATATGGGGAATGTAACATTCAAAATAGGATTTGAGAGCATGTCCGGACACGTCATCTGGCGTGAGATAGGTCAGTCTTTTCAACACTTCAAGTAAAATCTCATCCTTGGCAAAACCGGTAATCATCAGCAATCCAACATGCTTGCCACCCAGGACCATTTCCCTCATATTAACATCGAACGATTCTCCAAGCCCCAGTACCTGTTGCAGCGTATATTTGTTCTCACTCATGCGTGGGGAGATATCATCGTTTTCCTGCCAATATTGTACGGATTCCTCAATGCTGTCGGACATCTCATTTTGTTTTTTCTTATTGTACGCTTTCTCCTCTTCTTCCTTCTGAATCTCATAAGCAGACTTTTGTAACATCTCTTCCGTTATACCTTCACTATTTTCCTGGCCTGTGTGCTCCGTTCGTTCATCCATCTTCCATCCTCCTATGGCCACGAGTTACCGCTGATATATAAAAAAATCAAACAGGGAACCTGTCATTTTGCCCAAAATCATGGCGAGCAGTAATCCAAACAAATAAGGTTTCATGCCCAATCGTTTGGCTAGTACGGGCAGTACATTGAGTACCTCAGTGAGCGCCGCGGCCAGCAGTCCGATGAACACGCCACAGAACAAACCAACGATTGGGCTGAGCAGCAGCACCCCATGCATTTTCCAGTGCCAGAAGTCCGCTACCGTCCCGAGCAGTGAACCACCTATTAGCGCCCCTTCGTACCAGTGAGTCTTGTCATACGATTGCGTAAGTTGAGCCAACCTTGGGATCATATCGAGCACCAGAATGAGCGCAATTACGCCGCTCCCTACGGCAATTCCCCCTGCAATACCCAATACAATGCTGATTGCTCCATTAAGAACGCTCATCCGCATTCATCTCCCTGCGTTCCTGCTCATGCATCCGTTCGCTCTCTTCAATCACCACATATTTATCTACATTTTGCTGGTATAGAAACATCTCCACTTCTAGCGGGGTAGGTTCCTCATTCCACTTTTTCTTGAACAAATGATTAAAAAATACGGCCATTCCGAATCCAATGCCAATGGAATACGCCACTTGGAACAAATAGGGATGTTCGTCCCGATGCCCAGTAAGCATCTCCACAATTCGAATCTGTACTTCCTGCATGTTCACATCGGCATGAAAATTCATGATGGTTAAGGCTGATCCAAAGAACAGCAGTAGCCAAACCAGAATGAACAGGGACTTGGAAGGTTGACCATTTCCCGCAATGACTTCAACCAACGTATGACCTGATCCCATCAGTTCCACACTTACCTCCGGCAAGATGTGCCGAATTCGGGGAATAATCTGCAATATATCAATGAGGATCAGATTGCCATCCTCCGGTCCAGGGCGCAGCAGTTCAAGCTCCAGTAGCCTGCCCTCCTGGTCTTCAGAAGAGGTCAGTACATGTGCAATGTCTCCAAGCTTGACTGCTCTGCCCCTCTGGATGCGAATACGGCTGCGCAGACGAATATAGACCATTGGAGTGGGTGTCTGGGACATCCAAAGCACTCCTTTACTGCGTAATTTAGGTTAGTATTTGAAGAATGTGCAAATTTATTACAAATTGGTTGGAAAAAAGGTGGAAGGCTGAGTTGACGCTGCGGGATGGATCGGTCACTGGTCGCTGTTATCCCCGGATTTCTTGAACTCTTCTTTTCAAGGAGGAAATCCGGTGCTAAAGGCGAACGCTACGCTCCTTTTGACCGATTCCATCCCTCCGCTACCCATCGTCCTCCCGTTTCCAAACGTTTATAATAAATATGCTGGGATGTGGGCAGGAAGGGAATTAAAAGAAGGACTTTTTTGGGGGGATTTTGCTCAGAATTTCATGACTCTTGAAGTTGTCTTCTGCATGCGTCTTAGAATACAACTGTGTGAAATTCGGAGACAAAGGCGCACGCTTCGCTTCTTCAGGTCTAATCTGCCGCCTGCGTTGCTTATGTATCCTTAGGTGAACCCTCACGCTTCGCTCCTTTTGACCGATTCCATTCCTCCGCTACCCATCGTCCTCCCATTTCCAAACGTTTGAAATAAATATGCTGGGGGAGTAGGCAGGAAGGGAATTAAAAGTGGGGATATTCGCTTTGTTTCTCTAACAACAAATAACCTCCCTCGCCATAATGCGCGATAGAAGGTTGTTAGTTGTCGTATATTGGTGCATAAGCGCCAATATTGTTGTTGCAATCCCAGAATCACTGCGCGATCTGGTCGCGGATGGATTGCAGTATTTTTTTCTCCAGACGTGATACTTGCACCTGAGATATTCCCAGCCTGCTGGCAACCTCGGATTGGGTCTGATCCCGGTAATACCGAAGATAAACGATTAACCGCTCCCGCTCACTGAGACCACCGATGGCTTCGTTCAGGGCCAGCTTGTCAAACCAACGTTCCTGAGACTCGTCGGCAATCTGATCCATTAACGTAATAGGATCACCGTCATTCTCGAATACCGTCTCATGGATGGAGGTCGGTGGTTTGTTCGCTTCCTGGGCAAATACGACTTCCTCCGGGGTTACCCCCAGCTCTGCGGCAACTTCCTTAATCGTTGGCAAACGATCCAGATGTTTGGACAGTTCGTCCCTTTTTTTGCGGACTTTATTCGCCATCTCTTTCAGTGAACGACTGACCTTCAAGGTACCGTCATCCCGCAGGAATCGCTGGATTTCTCCGATGATCATCGGTACCGCGTAGGTTGAGAACTTCACGTCATAACTGAGATCGAATTTGTCCACTGACTTGAGCAGACCGATACAACCAATCTGGAACAGATCTTCCGGATCATATCCCCTGTTCATAAAACGCTGTACGACGGACCAGACGAGTCTGATGTTGCAGTTCACCAGCGTATCCCGTGAGACATGGTCACCCGACTGACTGAGCGCAATCAGCCGTTTGACCTCGGCATCGTCCAAATAGGTCTGTGAAGATGGTTTCACTTCAGCATCCATAAGAACACCAACCCCTAATTATACAATGCTTTCTTGGATTCAATCCTTTTTTTCATCTTGATGGAGGTGCCTCTGCCGGGCTCACTGCTGACTTCGAATTCATCCATAAAGTTTTCCATAATGGTGAAGCCCATGCCCGACCGCTCAAGTTCGGGTTTGGACGTATATAGCGGCTGCTTGGCCAGTTCAAGATCTTCGATTCCTTCACCGCGGTCTTCCACAATAATTGTGATCATGTCTTCCCGAATCTCGGCCTGGATGGACACAACACCCTCGGAGTTATTGTTGTATCCATGGATGATGCTGTTGGTCACGGCTTCCGAAATGACCGTCTTCAGGTCACTGAGCTCGTCCATCGTTGGATCAAGCTGGGAGATAAACGCAGCAACGGTTACCCGTGCAAACGACTCATTCTCTGACTTGGCCGCGAATTGCAGATTCATGAAATTTGTCCCTGTTCCTTCATTCATGAGACGACCTCCAGACCTGAGAGAGCAGTTCCCTCATTTTCGTATATCGGCATAATCTTGAACAGACCCGACATTTCCAGCAAGCGGTACACTGGCGAATTGACGTCACAGACCACCATCTTGCCACCTTTATTCTTAATGAGCTTGTATCTTCCCAAAATGACACCCAGACCCGAACTGTCCATAAATTGCAGATCTTTCAGGCTGAGTACGAGATGCTCGCTTTGTCTCCGCTGGATAGCTTCATCCATTTGCATCCGTACCATGTCAGCTGTATGGTGATCCAGCTCCCCGGATAATCGTACAATCAGAATCCCGCGATGGTGTTCCATTTCCACATGCAAGTTCACGTTTGCTCACTCTCCTCCCTGTCTTAGAACAAGGATTTCTACGCTTCCGAAGGCTTTTCCTGCCCCCCGACAAAACTAGAAGAAAACCCCTATTTAACTACAAAATATGTTCGAAGGATGCGTGCAACTCGCAGAAATCGCCGTTTAGTCAAACAGATTGGACGTTGTCCGCTTGAACAGCTTCCACCAGCCAGCCTTATTCACATCCTGCGGAGCCTGAATGTCGAACTCCTTAATGACGTCGTTGCCCTGGTAAACCACCAGTTTACCTATACTTTGCCCAGCCTTGATCGGAGCTTTCAATTCTTTGGCGACCAGCAATTCATGCCGGATGTCATTGGATTTGGCTCCTTTGCGCATCAGCACACTATAATTTTGCGTGGCATTCAGAGGCAATTCGGCAACTTCACCTTTTTCAATTTTCAGACTGCCCAGCAGATCCCCTGCCTTGTAGAGCGCCTTCATCGTATATTGACTGAACGCATAGTCAAACATCGAAGATACTTCGCTGTTCCGTGTTTTGGTATTTGGTTCACCGAGTACCACGGAAACGACACGCAGTCCATCCTTGGACGCTGTTGCAGACAAGCAGAATTTCGCTTCGGAGGTATAACCTGTTTTCAAACCGTCTGCCCCTTCATAAAAACGAACCAGCTTGTTTGTGTTCACTAGCCAAAATGGCTTTTCCGAATCTTTGCGAAGATAATCCTGATATGCACCAGTGTACTTCGTAATCCCGGAATGCTTCAGCAGTTCACGGCTCATGACGGCAATGTCATGGGCAGACGAATAATGATTATCGACCGGCAGGCCGTTACAGTTGGCAAAATGAGTATCCTTCATGCCAAGCTCCTTCGCACGCTCATTCATCAGCTGTACAAAGGCTTCTTCTGAGCCAGCGATCTTCTCAGCCATCGCTACCGAGGCATCATTGCCTGATGCCATGGCAATCCCTTTTAACATATCATCGACCGTCATTTCTTCCCCAGGCTCCAGAAAGATCTGCGAACCGCCCATGGAAGCTGCATATTCGCTCGTTCTTACTTTGTCCGTCAGCTTCAGTTTGCCCGAGTCGATCGCTTCGATCGTAAGCAGCATTGTCATAATTTTCGTAATGCTCGCCGGAGGCAGCTGATCATGACTGTTTTTCTCATAAATGACCGTTCCCGTATCTGCATCCATTAAGATCGCAGAGCGCGCCGACGGGGCCAGATCAGTTCCTCCCGCTGCCTTCGGTTTTTCTTCAGCCAATGCTGTTGATGCCATAAGGGACAGCAGAATACAAAGGGTCATGAACGATGCCATTATTCTTTTCTTCACAAGGTTACCTCCTCAAATGACTTGCTTACTGCATGTTCCATGCATGTACTGCTAATCATTGTCGGCCCGTTTCCAGTAAATTATTCCATGTAAAGCATGATTTCCCGAACTTTTATTGAAAATGTGGTCAAAGCAAAAAAACGCACTGCATTCAACGAATGAGTAACCGTACGTTTATCACAACAAAAAAAGGTTACCCCCGATGATTTCTCATCCAAAGAGGTAACCCTATCTACTCAAATCTTGCTTACATTTGTGGAATAACCGCCAATACCAGCGCCAGGAACGACTCACGAACACGTTCCGTCGTTTCCATCACCTCATCATGTGACAGCGGCTGGTCCAGAATTCCGGCAGCCATGTTGCTGATACAGGAAATACCGAGTACTTCCAGACCTGCGTGGCGTGCCACGATCACTTCAGAAACAGTGGACATGCCCACTGCGTCTGCGCCCAATGTACGCAGCATTCTGATCTCTGCCGGTGTCTCGTAGTTCGGACCGAGCATACCTGCGTATACCCCTTCACGTACGTTAAAACCTTGTGAAGCGGCCGTATCCTTCGCCAGCGCACGCAAACGGCGGCTATATGCTTCGGACAGATCAGGGAAACGCACGCCCAGTGCAGCGTCATTTGGTCCGATCAGTGGATTTTTGCCTGTGAGATTTAAGTGATCAGAGATCAGCATCAAGTCTCCAGCTTCATACGACGTATTCACGCCGCCCGCAGCATTGGTTACAAGCAGGCCGCTTACACCCAGTTCTTTCATAACCCGTACCGGGAAAGCTGTCAATTCCGGACCATATCCTTCGTACATGTGGAAACGGCCTTTCATCATTACGACTGGACGACCTTTAATGGTTCCAACCAATAGTTCACCTTCATGTCCTTCTACTGTGGACACTGGAAAATGAGGAATATCCTGATAAGCGATACTTACGCCATCTTCAATCAATTCTGCAAGTACACCAAGACCCGAACCCAAAATCAAACCGACTTCCGGCTTGATGGAGCTTTTGCTTTGAATATAAGATGCTGCTTCCGAAATCATTTGTTGGTTTAATGCTGTCATACGATGTATGTTCCTCCTTGAGTTGAAACGATCCGTCTTATGTATAACGGCGTTTGGATGTATTCAATTTATTTTATCCTAAATCGGCCCAATGTTCCGCCCTTATTTGTGAATGCCATGCGTCAAAATCTATCTTGCCCTCGGATGATGGGTTTCATAGATTTCTTTCATGGTTTTGCGTCCATGATTGCCATATTGTTGTCCAGGCTGCTCCACGTGCCCCAACATGTCTTGAACCGCACGTGTATCCGCCCCATTGGCAATCAGGTGTGCTGCAAACGAATGACGCAGTGTATGCGGCGTAATTTCTTCCGAGATCCCTGCGTCCACCGCCGCTTTTTTGAGCAGCTTCCAGAAGCCCTGCCGGGTTAAACGCCTCCCAGATACATTCACGAATAGTGCCTGCTCGTCCGAATCGGTTTTGAGCAACTTATTGCGGAATTCCTCCACATATACACTTGCCCAATGTGCTGCTGGTGCACCGATGGGAAGTATGCGTTCCTTGCCCGCCCCACCGCATCGTATAAAACGCATGCCTGGCTGTACATCCCGAATGTCAAGGGCAATCAGTTCCGAGACCCTAATGCCTGTGGCATATAACAGTTCAAGCATCGCTCGATCTCTCACACCCTGCGGTGAACGAATATCAGGCGCTGTCAGCAGTTGTTCGATCTCCTGGATACTTAACACCTGTGGTGGCGTCTTGTCCGCCTTGGGAGCTTCCACATCAAACGTAGGGTCCTGTATAATATCACCCCGCCGCATCAAAAAATGAAAGTAGGAGCGCAGAGATACGATGCTGCGGGCAATGGTTGCATTGGCACGTCCTGCCTGTTTGAGCTGACCTGCAAACAGGACGACATGTGTGCGTCTGACCTGATCGGCTTCGCGTATGCCATATTCCTTATCTGCAAATTCAATGAACTTGTCCACGTCTCGGAGATACGATTCAAGCGTGCTGCTCGACATCCCTTTATCATCTTCCAAGTATAAGGCATAGGCGTGTATCGTCTGTTTCATGTACAACGCTCCTCAACTGACAGATCTGCCGCTCTGGCAGACTGCTCCCGTATTTGCATCCCTGGCTGTTTGAAGCTACTCCCCGTACCAATAGAACAAACGGAGACGCTCTGCCATCGTAGGACGTCCTTCTCCATTACCCGGCCAATCCGTTTCCTGAAATACTTTGATTGCATTGCCAGTCGGCATCTGATATTGATCCACAGGTGAGATCCAGCCATTAAACAGATCCAGAACATGATAGAACAGATAAACTAATGCAGCAAAAACTATAATAAATCGAATAAAACGGAGCCCTCTCCGCATTGATATAATCATGGGCGTGTCCCCTCCTGATTCGAATCCGTTATTGTCCTTGAATCAGGGTATGTCCATAAACACAGGTTTATGCCATTCGGGGGAAACTCCAGATCATGTCCGGTGCCAAAAAAGCTCTCCCGTCAAAACCGCCGGTGAGAGCTTGAAGATATGCTATGTTATTCTTCATCTTTGGGTTTCTGTTCATTTTTAGCTTTGCAACGATAACAAATCCCATGAAAATCCAGTCGGTGATCTACTACCGAAAAGTTGAATTCCCGCTCCAAACGCTCTTCAAGCGGTCCAAGCCAGTCTTCACGTATTTCATCCATACTTCCGCATTGAACACAGATTAAGTGATGATGGTGATGCTTGGATGTATCTCCGCGCAGATCATAACGCGCTACACCGTCGCCGAAGTTGATTTTCTCTACAACATGCAGCTCACTCAGCAGTTCGAGGGTACGGTACACGGTTGCCAGACCGATTTCGGGAGCCTTTTCTTTAACGAGCATGAATACATCTTCTGCGCTCAGATGATCTTCTTCATTCTCAAGAAGTACTCTTAAGGTGGCTTCCCGCTGGGGCGTTAATTTATATCCTTGGGACTGTAGTTGCTGCTTAATTTTATCAATCCGTGCTTCCATTTTCTCCCTCCCCCTAGGAAATCACTGCACACTGCAACTTAACCCACTCTTTTCATTATAGGGGGAGTGCGTAATTAAAGTCAACATTTTACACTATACTGTGCACGTTAGGCCGGCAGTAACATTGGTGTGACCCAGCGCATCATCGCAGGTGTAACCCATGTTTCAAAAGATGCCACGCCGAGCAGCAATGCAGCCATAACCAAAGTTAACACTATATATGAAGCAAAAGGCCTTTGTCGACCAGGTGTTCGCTGCATCAAAACACGATTGCGAATGATGTATAACGAGAACGTCATCGCCGCCACACTGCAGATCAGCAGGATCGGAATGACAAATAGATTATGCGGTGCCACGGACACCAGTGCAAACAGAAGCCCTTTCCAGGAATACTGCCCAACAAGGTACCCTACCGTGAATCCAATGAGCACACCTTTCAGAAAATCCAGAACCAGTATACCGGGCAGTCCAACGACGGATAAACCCAGAATAAAGATCAGACCCACCCATTTCAGATGGAGCATGGCAATGTCCCAATATGCCCCGGTCTCAGTCACTTGTGCACTGTGCTGCACGGTCATGAAGAAATTGCCGAGATAACCCTCCAGATCCTGACGTTGCTCAAGAGACAATGCGTTGACCATGAGCGCGCCAAAAATGACGCCGACCAGAAACAAGACAGCCACGAATACATATAACGAAGTCTGACCTTTAAATGTAAAGTAGGAAGAGCGCATACAGGTACGAGTCCCCTTTCCGGTATCATGCTGCAAGGATTCTCAGTTACATCCTCATAGTCATTCTTATGAACCGGAATGCACCTGTATGACTTCTTGTCCAGATTGGACCTCTGTAAAGCAAAAGCTACATGAGTTAAACTACAGAATATTTACACGAGTCACTCCGAAGCTTTTTGCTGAACAGCAACCTTTCCGTACGTACCGCCACCTCCGGAGGACAGCTCCAGTTGTCCGTTCCGTGCAGCCACAATCAGGCCAGCCAGCACAGGTCCAACAACCGCAGCAAGCTCTTCCTCACGCGTGCGATGAAGTACGTTCATTTCTGTACCAAAATGGTCCAGTAGCTGGCGCAGTTTGGCTTTGCCAAGTCCCGGGATGAACTCCAGTGGTACCTGATAATGATAGGCCGGTCTGTTTGCAGGAACATGAGGACTCTCCCGATCAGAGATTGCCAGAATGCGATCCAGAACCCCCTGAACCAGCTTCAGACTGCCACAGTGCGGACAACGCTCTGCTGACATCGCCTGCTCGTCCATTATGCTGCCACATGCTGCACAGTAAGTACGGTGGTATTTGCCCAGCCTTGGATTCAGTCCATAATTGGCAGCAATTTTCCTGCCGGCTTCTCCTTGAAGTGCCATGTGGAATTCATCAAAAGAAGGGGAAGCAACTTGCAGTTCGTTATACTCCCGTCCAATCTTACCGAGTGAATGAGCATCCGAATTGGTCAGAAACGGTACATGATCCAACTCCCGAATATAACTGGCCATGGATGAATCAGAGCTTAACCCCAACTCGACAGCATCCACGAGACGGGTATCCAGTACATCGCCCATACGGGGCGCAGTACTACCATAGATGCCTTTATGCGGTGTAAATACATGTGCAGGCACAATAAGCCCACCACGTGCCTTAATCTCGGCTTGCATCTCTAGAGCGGGCACATAGACACGCTGAGAACTGAGATTCACATTTTTCATATAACGTTTCATCCAGTCCGTGAAGGACTTCATTGTTTTCAGATCACGGAAATATGCCAACATATGGAACTCACGCATTCCAGGCTCGCGCAGCTCAATCTCTGTACCCAGCAGAATGGTGGTGTCCTGATAGGCAATGCCGCCGCCCTCAATCTCGGACATGGTACCACTCTCCAACAATTGCTCGATATCCAACTGTACAACCGGAGAATGACAATCAATAACACCAAGCAAATGAATTCCTTTGCGATCCGATGCTTCCCGAGCAATATTCTCAAATGTCAGATCGCGACTGCCACTGATTTTCACGGCCTCACCGCGAGAGGTTCGTCCGATGTGAATATGCAGGTCTGTATAACAGGGCTCCCACGTCGTGGACATTTCCAGTTGGTCTTGCATGCCTAGAACCGTCCTGTCGTTCTGTAGAGGTCCCACGCGTACACAGCCATCATCGTTTTGGCATCACTAATCCGATTATCGTCCATGAGTGCGTAGGCTTCCTCCAGTGTGATCTCGGATACTTCTAGGAATTCATCTTCGTCAAGTTCCATGTCTCCTGCTTCCAACTCTTCAGCGATGTATAGATGAATGATCTCATCTGCGAACCCCGGTGACGTGTAGAACGAACGCAAATGACGCAGTGACTTGGCCACATATCCCGTCTCTTCTCTCAATTCACGTGCTGCAGCAACTTCTGGCTCTTCTCCCGGGTCCAGTTTTCCCGCAGGAATCTCCACTTCGGTGCGTCCCATTGCCTGACGATACTGATCCACAACAAGCATGCGATCCCCATTCAGAGCGAGTACAGCTACTGCTCCTGGGTGCCGGATTATCTCACGTGTAGCCGTCTCACCGTTCGGCAGTTTAACCGTATCGACCTGTAGTGAAATCACTTTCCCCTCGAAGATGGGCTTGGTGGATACGGTCACTTCATCCAACTTCGGATTGGCAGGTTGCGGTGCATGGATGGATTGGGCAGATTGGTTTGATTTCATTCGTTCTTCAACTCCATATCGTTGGATTATATATAAATTGACTAAAAATATTTACACTAACCACTCCGATGACAGAACAACCCTTCGATCGCTGTTATCCCCAGATTTTTTGATTTCTTTCTCTATTAGATAAAATTTGGTGATAAAGGCGAACGCTCCGCTTCTCTTGGTTATTTCTGTCCTCTCCGTTCTTGTGTAAAGGATTAGCTCAATTTATATATTCGGTTAATGTATAAATCTCTGATTTTGGGCATATGGTGAGCGTATAGAACTCTCACAGCAACAGCAAATATAAACAAATCAGGGGGAATTTTGATGAACAGTTATTTGACGCCTAAATCCGTACACGTGGTAGGACAAGCCCGGCAAGTACAGCTCATACTCAAGCAATGGTTGCACGAGTGGGGACCGGATGCCAAATTAAGTGATCTGCTCGCTGGACGCAAATCAATGGGGCATTGATCTATTCAGCCATAGACACATGTTTCATCCAATATTAACGAGTCTTCTCCCTTGAAATATAACATGAATTCACAAAAAGTCCGAATCCGCACAGACCGGGTTCGGACTTTTGTCTAAGAACATGTGAGGTAACATGTGCAGTATCTTATTTCTTGCCAGCTGCCGTTTCCTGAATAATTGCCACCACCACTTGGGACAACTTCACAATATCTTCGGCACGAATACGTTCTTTGGTTGTATGAATATCCTCATACCCTACCGCCAGATTCGCGGTTGGAATACCAAATCCGTTAAAGATGTTGGCATCACTGCCTCCACCAGAAGCGAACGTACGAGTTTTGAGACCCATACTGCGGATGGCACGCTGTGCAAGCTGCACAACTTCGTGCTCATCATGGAAACCAAATGCCGGATAAAGGATTTCACTTCTGAATTCAGCTGTTGCACCGTATTTGCGACATGTTGTTTCGAGCGCGTCACGCATCTGTGCTACCTGCAATTCCACTTTCTCCTGCACAATACTGCGGGCTTCCGCTTCAATCTGTACAAAGTCACATACCACGTTGAGTGCTGATCCACCCTGGAATTTACCAATGTTTGCTGTTGTCTCATCATCAATTCGTCCAAGCTTCATCGCTGCAATGGCTTTGGCAGCAACCTGAATGGCGCTGATCCCGTCTTCCGGGTTCACGCCCGCATGTGCGGACTTCCCATAGATGCTCATTTGAATTTCAGCTCTGGCTGGTGCAGCAACACAGATCGTACCTACAGCTCCATTAGAATCCAGCGCATAACCGAACTCGGCATCGATATCCTTCGGATTCATTGCACGTGCGCCCACCAGACCAGACTCTTCGCCGACCGTAATGACAAATTGAATTTTACCATGTGGAATCTTGTTTTCCTGGATCACACGAATCGCTTCGAACAGTGCCGCAATCCCTGCTTTGTCATCTGCTCCCAGGATCGTTGTTCCATCACTGCGAATCCAGCCATCTTCACCCAGTTCAGGCTTAATTCCCTGTCCCGGCGTCACGGTGTCCATATGACATGTGAAAAAGATCGGTGCAACCCCTTCAGTTCCTTCGGCTTCCCAGGTAATGACGATGTTTCCGGCGCCATGTCCGGTTTGCTCCATGGTATCATCCTCATAGACATGAAGACCGAGATCTGTAAACTGTTCTTTTAACACCTTCGAGATGTTCTGTTCATTTTTCGTTTCACTATCAATCTGCACCAGTTCCATGAACTGATCGATAACACGTTGTTGTTTAATCATAGGACTTTCCTCCCTCTCGTGGATACGGTACAATACAATTACTATGGCTTGTTTAACTTATGTTGAAAGGAGTTCTCTTATCATGCAAAAAAAGAAATGGTTCAAAATCATCATCTATCTCATGCTGATCGCCATGATCGGGTCCACCCTTTTCATAGCTCTCGAACCGTTGCTGTTCGGATAGCCACATCAAGCCTTTCGACGAACTGTTTACAGACGTTGAAGGGCTTCTTTTTCGCTAATCCAATTGATTTGATATGGAAAAATGCGATTAAAGTACGGAACAATCTCACGTGCTACCTGCTCCACCGCATAGGACTTGCCCGTTATATCCTCCAGTGAGGTAACGCCATACTGCTCAATCCCACAAGGAACAATCCCCTGAAAACCCGCATGTTGAATGCCTGAGCTGATGTTAAAAGCAAACCCGTGACTGGTCACAAAACCGCGGCGGTGTTTGCAACGATTAAACTTGATGCCAATTGCAGCAATCTTCATATCGCCAATCCACACACCCGTGTAACCCTCTTTGCGTCCAGCTTCGATGCCCTGGTCTGCGAGATAATCCATAAGTACCTGCTCAAGTTTCCGTAAATAACCGTGTAGATCCAGGTCTTCATCCCGACCAAGAATCAATAACGGGTAACCTACCAACTGGCCCGGGCCATGATAAGTAATATCACCGCCGCGGTCAATTTGAAACAAAGAAATCCCTTGCTCACGCAACTCATCCGGACTGAGAAGCAGATGCTCCGGATGATTTTGTGAACCGATTGTATACGTAGGCGGGTGCTGTAAAAGCAGCATCTGCTCCGCTCCATCGCCCTCGTCCAATCGCTGCACAATCGCTTTCTGGCGGTTCCAAGCCTCTTCATAATCAAGCATTGGTATGTATGCAACATCCAGCGGCTTGCTCATGATTTCCCCACACCCTTCTGCTTCAGGTTCAGTGTACAATTGAGCACCTGTCCGTAGACAGCAGGAAAAGTGCACGGCCTCCGGCACATACACTTTCCCAACAACTATTTTACTTAATACACCTTGCTCTCCATGGTGTATCCTTCAAGGTTTTCTTTGACACGTTGCAAGAAACGTCCGCTGATTACACCATCCAGAATTCGGTGATCCAGCGACAGACACAGGTTAGCCATCGAGCGAACAGCGATCATATCATTAATAACCACTGGTTTCTTGACAATCGATTCGAATGTAAGAATCGCTGCCTGCGGATAGTTAATGATTGGCTGGGACAGGATCGAACCAAATGAACCCGTGTTGTTTACCGTGAACGTACCACCCTGCATATGGTCCAGCTTCAAAGTACCTTCACGTGTTTTGCGAGCCAGTTCATCCACTTCACGGGCCAAACCTGCAATATTTCGCTGATCGGCATGTTTGATTACGGGTGTAAGTACGGAATCTTCGGTTCCTACCGCCATGGACAAGTTAATGTCCCGTTTGACGATAATTTTGTCCACTGCCCATACCGAGTTCATGATTGGGTAGTCTTTAATCGCGTTAACGACTCCCTTCATCATGAAGGACAGATATGTCAGATTGATGCCTTCCTTACGCTTGAACTCATCCTTGAGTTTATTGCGCAGCATCACAAGATTTGTTACGTCCACTTCGATCATTGTCCATGCATGCGGGATTTCCGATACGCTTTGACGCATATTCCGGGCAATGGCATTACGCACAGGGGTAACATCGATGAAATACTCCGATCTTCCCTGGCCGCCACCTTCCACTTCGATCTGTGGAATTTTCGGGCTTTCGGTCAGATGAATGCCTGAATGTCTCACAGGAACACCTGCATCGGACGCTGAGATCGCTTCTCCAGCGGTTAAACCCATTTCTCCATTTCCGCGATTCACTCCGCTGAATGGAGAAGCAGACGGCACACCAGAAGGTGTATGCTGAACAGTTCCTGCTTGTGCAGACGCAGACGTTCCAGCCGCGTTACCTCCCTGTGCAACAAATGCCAGCACATCTTTGCGGGTAATACGACCACCGGCACCGGTGCCTTGGATGCTTTGCAAGTTCAAGCCATGCTCTGCTGCCAAGGATTGCACTGCCGGGGAATACCGATTACGCATCGGCTGGTTAGGGTCATGTGTTGCTGTATTTGAGGCGGCAACAGGAGTGTGGCTAGCATGTGGCTGCACTTGCTCCTGTTGCTGCGATACTTGTGTTACTTGCTCAGCCGCTTCTTCGTCAGAAGCTGCGACCTGCATGCGGCAGATTGCTTCACCAACAGCAATCGTTGTGCCCTCTTCCACTAAAAGGTCACCCATTATTCCATCCACAGTGGATGGAATCTCGGCATTAACTTTATCAGTGATTACTTCACAGATCGGCTCGTACTGTTCCACACGGTCGCCCGGTTTTTTCAACCATTTGCCTATGGTAGCCGAGACCAGCGATTCCGCCAATTGCGGCATAATGACCTCGATCCATTTCATACGTTCAGCCATTTGATTATCACTCCAAACTTTACTTTTAAACGATCCAAAAAACAAAATTAAAACTCGGCAAGTGTACGCATTGCTGCTTTGGCTTTGTCTTTGCTCAGCATGTAGAATTTCTCCAATGTTGGGCTAATTGGCATGGCCGGCACGTCAGGTCCGCAGAGACGCTGAATCGGTGCATCCAGTTCAAATAGACATTCCTCACTAATAATCGCGGCAACTTCGGCACCTACACCACCGGTTTTGTTATCTTCGTGTACGATCAGCACTTTGCCTGTTAGACGAGCGGAAGCAATAATCGCTTCACGATCCAACGGCTGCAATGTGCGCAGATCGAGAACGTGTGCTGTAATGCCTTCTTCACGCTCCAGCTCCTCAGCAGCCTGCATGACAAAATGCAGCGGCTGACTGTAACCAATCACGGTAATATCCGCACCCTCACGAAGTACGTTGGCTTTACCAATCGGAACGATGTAATCATCTTCAGGCACATCTTCCTTGATAAGTTTGTAACATTTTTTATTTTCAAAAAAGAGTACCGGGTCCGGGTCGCGAATAGCGGCCTTGAGCAGTCCCTTAGCATCGTATGCCGAGTAGGGAGCTATAATTTTCAGACCAGGTGTACCAAAGAAAATCGACTCCGGACATTGGGAGTGATACAACCCACCGAAGATTCCGCCACCAATCGGCGCGCGGATAACAATCGGACAGCTCCAGTCATTGTTGGAACGATAGCGGATCTTCGCCGCTTCACTAATGATCTGGTTGGTTGCCGGTAACATGAAGTCCGAATATTGCATTTCGGCAATCGGCTTCATGCCATACATCGCTGCACCAATGGCAACACCTGCAATAGCGGATTCAGACAAAGGTGTGTCCATCACTCGCATTTCGCCAAACTGATCTTGCAGCCCTTTAGTTGTGGTAAACACACCACCTTTGAGACCTACGTCTTCACCAAGGATAAAAACATTTTCATCCCGTTCCATCTCTTCTTTCATCGCGAGACGGATTGCATCAATATATTCCATCACTGCCATACTTACCGTCCCCCTTCTTCGCTGTCCGCATAAACGTGCGTCAGAGTGTCCTCAGGTTTCGGATATGGCGCGTTGTCTGCATATTCAGTTGCTTCTTTCATTTCCAGCGCAAGCTGGGAAGCCAGATCCGCATCCCGGGCTTCGTCCCAGATGCCGCAATCGATCAAGTAGTTCTTCATGCGAGGAACGCCATCTTTCTTCCAGTTCTCCTCAACTTCCTCTTTGGTCCGGTAAGCCAGATCATTGTCGGAGGTGGAATGAGGTGACAACCGATACATCATCGCTTCAATCAGTGTCGGGCCTTCCCCGGCTATGGCACGGCGACGCGCTTCCTTCACTGCAGCGTATACTTCTAATGCATCGTTACCATCTACACGCAGTCCGGGGAACCCGTATCCTTGTGCTCGATCGGATATTTTGCCGCTCAACTGTTTGTGAATCGGTACCGAAATTGCATATTGATTGTTCTCACACATAATAATGACAGGCAATTTATGCACACCTGCAAAGTTGGCTCCCTCATGGAAGTCACCCTGATTGCTTGATCCTTCGCCAAACGTAACAAAAGAAACAAATTCTTGCTTCTTCATTTTGGCAGCCAGCGCAAATCCAACAGCGTGCGGAACCTGTGTTGTAACCGGGCTGGAACCCGTCACAATCCGCAGCTTTTTGTGACCGAAGTGACCCGGCATTTGCCGACCCCCACTATTCGGATCTTCTGCCTTCGCAAAAGCAGACAACATCAACTCACGCGGAGTCATGCCTACCGCCAGTACAAAGCCGTAATCGCGGTAATAAGGTAAATAATAATCGTGATCCCGATCCAGACCAAATGCAGCGCCTACTTGCGCAGCTTCCTGACCTACACCGGATACGTGAAAGTTAATTTTGCCAGCCCGTTGCAAGAGCAAGCAACGCTCGTCAAACTTGCGCGCGAGCAGCATGTATTTGTACATATCCAATACTTCACCATCGCTAAGTCCCAGCTGTTGATGCCGGTGGACCGCGTCTGCAGTACCTTGTGAACTCATATGAGGTACCTCCTTTTAATCAGAGCCTGCGCCATACTTACTACCCGATCTTATAACCTGGTACTAAGACTTGGCTTAACCTTATTATAATCCCTTTTACCCAAAAAAGGAAAGGACCTTTCTCATAAGCTTGTTTGGCTTACATCCCAATGGCCTTTCCATCGACCGCCAGCATGGCTTCACCCATAATTTCCGACAGAGAAGGGTGCGGATGGATGGTTTGTCCGACTTCCCAAGGTGTGGCATCCAGCATCTGAGCCAGAGAAGCCTCAGCGATTAATTCCGTTACATGGGTGCCAATCATATGTACCCCCAATATATCATTCGTCTTGGCTTCTGCAATCACCTTCACGAATCCATCCCGACTTCCGTGAATAAGCGATTTGCCAATGGCCGAAAATGGGAACTTCCCTGTTTTGATGTCATAGCCACGTTCTTTGGCTTCACGCTCGGTGAATCCGATGCTTGCTGCTTCCGGACGTGTGTAGACACAGCGCGGGATACGGTGGGATTCTACAGCATGTACCGTTTCGCCCGCCAGATGATCAACAGCGAGAATGCCTTCATGACTTGCGGCATGTGCAAGCTGCAAACCGCCGATGCAGTCACCAATGGCGTAGATGTGACCTTCACCGGTCTGTAACTGTTTGTTCACAGCGATGAACCCACGCTCCAGTTTGATATCTGTATTTTCGAGTCCGATATTTTCGACATTAGCCTGACGTCCAACCGACACGAGCATTTTCTCCGCTCTCAGCGTCTCCTGCTTATCTTCACCAAGCTGCACATCAATCTGGATGCCCTCTTGATCCGCGTTATATGTTTCGGTTAGAACGGTGGCACCTGTCAGGAAACGAACACCTCGTTTGCCGAGCAATCGCTGCATTTCTCTGGCAACATCCTCATCCTCGGCAGGCAACACGTGAGCAGCTGCTTCTACGACTGTGATATCTACGCCAAAGTCATTCAGCATGGATGCCCACTCCAGTCCAATCACACCCCCACCGACAATAATGAGTGATGCAGGAAGTTCATCCATACGCAGGGCTTCGTCGCTGCTCATTATGTATTTTCCGTCCGGTTCCAGGCCCGGCAACACACGAGGGCGTGAACCAGTAGCAATAATGAGATTGGTCGGAACAACCGTATCCATCTCGCCATCTTCAAACTCCACAGCGACTGCTCCGCTCTGCGGTGAGAAGATGGATGGTCCGATGACGCGACCTTTCGCGTGTACAACCTGGATTTTATTTTTTTTCATCAAATACTGAACGCCCTGATGGAGCTGTTCGACAATTGCATCCTTGCGCGCCTGTACTTTGGGAAATACAAGTGTAGCTCCAGCTGTCTCGATACCATACGTCTCGCTCTCCTGGATTTCGGCGTATACTTCCGCACTTTTCAGCAAAGCTTTACTCGGAATACAGCCACGATGCAGACAGGTACCGCCAAGCTTGTCCTTCTCAATAATAACGACCTGTTTTCCCAGCTGTGCAGCCCGGATCGCGGCTACATATCCACCGGTTCCTCCTCCAAGAATTGCAACATCACATGTAATTGGCATCTCTCATGCTCTCCTCTATGAATCAAATTTCAATATCATTTATGATGGCTTAAATCATGGTTTGGCTTATACCCTCTATATGCCATTGTACTCTCCTTGAGCGGTCAACTCAAAGTTTGAAGCAATCACACATGGACAGCCTATGCATTCCAAGCTATGATGGAATCAGGTATGATCTGTAAGCGTAACCTTTATTTAATGTCGACTTTGGCAGAAAGGGTATAATGCTCATGAATACAAGATTGGTCTTTGCGCGATTTTTGGCAATTGTTGTTCTGGTCATCCCCGGTTTAATGGCAATGAAGGGTTTTCTGATGATGAAAGATGCCCTGTTCCTATATTATGCCGAGCACGGGAACGAACTAATTTCACCAGGTTTCCAATGGCTCTCCTTTGGCGGTGGACTTGTCCTTTTTGCCGCAGGTATGAGTTTTCTGGGAGGCTGGATCTTGTTCCGTGACCGCAAGCGTAATTATGTAGGTCCCCGTTTCCGGTCCAAAAGTGTACCCGAAAAAGCAGAGACGCCCGGAAGGACTCCATGAGTCCGGGCTTTTTGTGTGTTTATACAACACACCGTCTACTTTACATAGACAGGATGGATCATCATGGTATCATTTCTAATCACGTTACAACGATTGCTCAAAGGCATTTTCCATGCGTTCAAAGACCCCAAGTTTCTGGCTCTGTTCGCGTTAACGGCAGCAACGTTGCTGTCAGGCACTTTATTTTACACTCGTGTTGAAGGTCTGCACTGGATCGATGCGTTATACTTCTGTGCGGTTACCCTGACTACAGTGGGACATCCTGAATTTGTGCCAACCACCGGATTCAGCAAAGCCTTTACCGTAATCTACATGTTTGCAGGCATTGGTCTCACCTTTGCCATGATTGCCAGAATTACAGCAGGTATTCTATTCCCTCGCAAATTAAAGACAGAAGAGGACCCGGAGTAATCTCCGGGTCATTCGTATAAGGCATCCCGCAGTTTGGTAGACATACGTGATTCTTTGGGAGAAGACTTCAAGATCGTTCTACGCAATGTAAGGTTACTTGCCTGCAGTCTCTCCGCTTCTGCGAACAGTTCTGCAAATAATGCCTGCGCCGCTTCATCTAGAGATCCCTGTTCTTTCAGGCTTTCATATTGCGCTTGCAGTGATGTTAATGCTTCACTCATACTAAACACCTCTTTTCACAACTCCTGTTAATTAGCTACCGTAACCAATACCTTAACAATCCATATAGTAACACAAAGCTGCGCAGATTAGTTCTGGCTCTTTCCAAAGATTTTGTGGTACTCTGTAAAGGTCGCTTTTTTTGTTGAATCCCGTATGTGAGAGGAGTAGCAGCACCGTGCAAACAGGACGTATTACCGTAATTACTGGACCCATGTTCAGTGAAAAATCCGGTGAACTCATTCGCCGTTGTCAGAAATTAATACAATTTGGCCGTAAAAAGGTTGTGGCCTACAAACCAGCCGAGGATGATCGGTTTGCCCAGGATGAGATCGTGAGCCGAATTGGTTATCGACTCCCTGCCCATTCCATTCCCCGGCAATTAACCCCGGAATCCGTAGAAATGATCTTGAACCAAACCATAGATGCTGATGTTGTTGCATTTGATGAAGTACAATTTTTCAGCAGTGCCATTATGGAACTTGTCTCGGAGTTAGCGTATTGTGGCAAACATGTCATTGTGGATGGACTTAATATGGATTACCGTGGTAAGGAATTTGGATATGTCGGCGGTTTGCTTGCCATGGCAGATGACATTGAGAAACTCTCGGCTTTCTGTGCGGTATGTGGCAGCCCGGATGCAGCCTTTACGCAACGTATCGTCAATGGGGAGCCCGTTACCTTGGGTCCGGTTGTCATGATTGGCGATTCAGAAGCTTACGAGCCACGCTGTCGTTGCTGCTTCATTCCTCCTCACAAAGTTGAATGCTCATCATAATTCCTAAAAGATCTTAGATATCTTCCAAAAAGGCCCCTTGGGGCTTTTTTTGTTATAGAGCAAACAATCGCACAAAAAAGCACCGCTTCGCAGCGATGCTTCCAGAGTCACTTCCCGCTAGTCCCGGGAAACAAAATATTTGTTGGTCATGTAGTAAGCGTCACCACGCGACGTTTCCACCATTCCTTTTTTGGCATCCAAAAATACAATTTCTTTACACTTTGTACAGTACCATTTTGTGCGCTTGTATGGGGATTCCGTCACATAAGCCGTGCCACATTTACAATCAATCTTCATTAATAACTCGGTTGATTTATAAGCACTGGACAAGCGTTCCAGGTTATCCTGCTGCTGTGTAGGCATAATGGTCTGCTGATAATCCGATAAATGATTTTGAACCTTGAAATCTGCTACCAATCCTGCATTCAATCCAAAAAACTCCTTGCCAATTTCGGTCACGAAGCGCTTCTCATTTCTGTAGCAATCCAGCCACTCAATAATCTGCTTATTAGACAGTGGAACCGTACCCTTGATACCGCTGTTTAAGGTGTAGGTCATGATGTATAAAGTATCGTCTTGTCTACCTGAGTACATTAGAATCCTCCTTCGAATACATTTGCTAATGTACTACAAAAACGCGCATAAATCAAAAAATTCTTATTTCCTGAGCGCATCTCTTCTTATTAAATGGGAAACATTCCTCGTTCATCCGCCAAAGACTTACAAGAACTGCATACACCTGAAACATTTCCCTGTGGAGCTGCATAATGCACGACCGATTTAACGTTTTTCTTGCATATGGAACAGTAGTGCCTCCTTTCCTTTTTTGGGATATAGTCCGATAGCTTAACCACGTTTTTGTTCGGTCGGAATCGTTGTAAGAAGCCCGGCCATTTCATCTCGCTTCACTCTTTCTTGTTCGTCTACTTCGTAGTCATTTTTGTGCTGTGGGCTAAAAATTATCTCGCCTTTTTTTATGTATACGATTCCAAGTTGTGCGTGCCTATCTCATAATCTATTCGACGTTTTGAGCGTTTTTCCTGTTTTTAATCTCTACACGTATAAAAAAAACCGACAGAACCTGCTCTCCTTAGTTTCGGATGAACAGTATTTTAGTCGGTTCCAGCCTTATTTATAAAAAGTTCCCAGAACGTCCAGCTCTGATGAGCGCTCTATTCGAAATGGATAGATATAACCCTGATTCATTCGGGTAAATTTGCGACTCCACAGATCCAGTCCCGATGTGAACTGATAGGCCTGATATATAAACTTGGAGCAGTAATTACGCTCAATACTGCGCAGATTGGTCTGCAAACGGTAGAATTTCACCTGCTTGTAATGGTCATGTACCCACCCGGCTGCTTTCATTCCTGCCTCATTCAATCTGGAGCGGAATACAATGAAGCGATCTCCTTCATAAAACCGCGTGAGATACCACTCTAATGAATCAGCAAAAACAGGCCCATAAGGGTGCACATGATACACCTTGCCGTCGAGACCGATAATGCCCATATGCCCGGCATAATATGTCGATTCCGAGCTTGGCGTGTACACAATATCCCCTGGCTCTAGCTTCATTTCGCCCAACACGTTAATGGGCAAGTCCTGATGAAGCCGTTTGGCTGCTGAACGTTCACGCCGCCCTTCAACTAACAAGCGATGAAGCGTACCAGCAAGTGCGAGATATATTTCAGACCATTTAATCTTTTTTTTATCAGATCGTTTGAACCAATGCTGGATGAAGGCGAAACCTCGTTGTGGCTGTGATCCCTTTTTCATACGCTGCACTCCACTCTGATCTAGTTATTGTATCTATATAAGTTGAATTAAAGTTTATTTACACTGGCACTACGATGACAGAACAATCTTCCAATCGCTGTTATCCCCAGATTTTTTCGATTCCCTTTTTCTCAAGGGAAAATCCGGTGATAGCGTATGCTTCCGATGTAGCTTTCTTTCAGAAATCTTTTAGGCGCCCGCTTCGCTTTTTCAGATTTTTTCTGTCCTCTTCGTTATCGTGTAAATTATTATTTCAATTTATATAGTTGTTATTCTTCAGTTTCTCAGGCTTATTATAGACATTTGGTAGTGTATATTCAATTCGGCAACCATTGTATCTGTTGAAATTATGCCTTCTTATTACCCATTTTATGCAAAAAAAGATGACTTCGGGATTAACCTGAAGTCATCTTACTCTTATCCAAATGTAAACATTTATTCTTCTACAACACCAAGAGCTTTATTTTTCTCCTTAAAACGACTGTTATGGGAAGAAACATAAGCCACTTTCTCTGCTTCAGGGTCCATGTAAAGCTTCGCACTGTTTACCGCGAGGGCTGCATCAGTGAAAGTACCCGCAATCAGGTACAGTTTGCTACCATAATCTACAAAATCACCTGCGGCAAATACGCCAGGAATATTGGTTTGTAATCTCTCTGTGGTAGTGACATGCCATTCCCCAAGATCAAGTCCCCAATCCCGGATTGGACCAAAATCACTCTTCATGCCATGGTTTACAATGACAGCATCTACTTCAAGCAGTTCAGTTTCACCTGTGTCCACGTGTGAAATGGTCACCTGTTCAATCACATCACCGCTTAAACTATGCAGTGTCTCTACCGCGTAAGGTGTACGGACATCTACAGAGGATTCTCTCATACGCAGTACATTACGCTCCAACCCTCCAAATCGGTCACGACGATGCACAACCGTAACTTGCTCTGCCAGAGCTTCCAGTTCATTCGCCCAGTCCACAGCAGAGTCGCCTCCACCCGAGATCAGCACGCGTTTACCGCGGAATGGTTCTAGTTCCTGCACGGTATAATGCAGATTGCTAACCTCATAGCGGTCTGCACCTTCAAGCTCCAACTTGGCCATTTTATATATACCATATCCGATTGCCATAATGACGGTACGTGTCCAATGTTGCTCACCTGTTGCAGAAGTTAACAGAATTGTGCCATCAGGTTGACGCTCAAATCCTTCGATCTGTTGTTCAAAAACGAGGGTTGGCTCAAAAGTTCTTGCCTGTTCTTCCAATTGTTTAATCAGATCTTCACACAGAATTGGCGTCACACCCCCGACATCCCAGATCATCTTCTCTGGATAAAAGAGCATGCGACCTCCCAATCTGTCACGTGCCTCAATCAACTTGGTCTTCATATCCCGCATGCCGCTATAAAAGGCAGAGTACATGCCCGCAGGGCCACCGCCGATAATGGTTACATCATAAAGTTCCAACTGCTGATTCATATTAAAAATACCTCCGTTAATTCGATCCAGAACATCGAGTATTTGATATCGATTCTCATTATCACTTAAATCCTAGTGTAATGGTAATCTTATCAAAATACAATGGCTAAAAAACAAACATTTCTTGTACAAAAATTCTACGAACACATCCGCTCTTTACTATTGCGCTCTTGGAGCCGCCAACAGCTTTTCAACGACAAAATCAAGTTGTTTATTAATTGAATAGATATCCGAATAATAGAAGAAATCGAAATCAATCTCAATCAGACGACCTTCTTTAATCGCAGGAATGCTGCTCCATATTGGATTATCTGTCAAGTTATCTGCCCCTTCATACACAGAGCGAAACACATAGTCTCCGATATATTCAGGAAGGACTTCCATGGAAATTGTGGAGCCTGCCGCGTCCGAAACCACGTCAATTTTTTTCTGTACGACTTCAGGTGCTTTCATTCCCAAGTACTCATATACCGCCTGAGATCCACGGCCAAATTGTTTGCTCTCTACAATAACCATACCTTTCAAACCACCCTCCACAATGGAGATTGTTTTGTCCAGTATGCCTGCATCTGCAAGAGTTTTCTTACTCTCTTCGACTTTGTTGTTGAGATTGGTGATTAACGTCTCGGCTTCCTGTTCTTTGCCAAAGATACTTGCTATATCATGAAGTCTCTCTTCTGTAGTCAATTTCTCATAAGGAATATATACTGTAGGTGCAATATCTTTTAATAACGTATACGTCTCTTCTGAAGGAACAATGATCAGATCCGGATCCAGATCAATGACAGCTTCAGGATTCGGTTCAAACCAGGTACCCAATGCGTTTACACCCTTTAGCTCACTCTTGTATGCAGCCCCGTCATATACATCTGAGGTAGCGATTGGCTTAACCCCAAGTGCAACGACATCCCCCTGGAGATACAATACAACAACCCGTTTTGGATTAGCTGGAACAACTACGTCACCCTTAACCGTTGAGACCGTGCGTGTTTCATTGTCTTTGTTCGTCTGGCTTCCTGTATCTGATGATACTGCTGTACTGCTGTTATTGGAACTGGCACCCGTTCCTTCACCAGCTACTGGTGTTGTTGCTGTACCTGAAGAGCAGGCTGCGAGTAGCATCGTTATGCTCAACAATGCAACCATAATCATACTGGAACTTGTTTTTCTTCTTTTCATTGGTGTAGACCCTCCGTCTATATATTGATAATGATTCTCATAATCAATATATCCCGACTTCCATCTTCGGCCAATGGACGATTCAGAGATTACCAATGGACGATCCTCTGCTCTCGCTTCTTCTCTTATCTTTCGTTGATACTGAATCGGAGAGATCCCCATATGTTTTTTGAAGATACGACTAAAATAGTACACATCCGAATAACCCACTTCTGCTGCAATTTCACTCAGCGTTGCATCAGATCGTACAAGCAAATTCCGAGCCTTGGCGATTCGAGTCTGAATTAAATAATCAATGGGACTGTAACCCGTCTGTCGTTTGAATTGCATGGATAAATGTCGGGAGCTGTAGTTGAATTGTTCAGCAAGGAAATCAAGCGTGACCTGTTCTCTATAATGGTTCTGTATATAACGAAGTGTTTGTTTCACCGGGTCAGCAAGCTCTGTTTTGATCTCCTGATCTGCCAACTGAACCATCATTTCATGAATGAACTGGTAAAATAAACCTTTTGTATGAAGCAGATCCAGACTGCCAGATTGAATCCATGCACCCTCAAGCTCACCAAGGTAACGTAATAACCCCAGCGGACTACTCGGTGCAAATCCATATTGCAAAGAGAACGGTGCAACTTCCGGCTGTGCCAATAACCACTTTTTACGATGACTAGGAAAGGCAAGGAATGCTCTGTAATAGAGCAGAATATATTCGAAATCTTCGTTGGTTTGGATATCCAGTGAAGATCCTTTGGCCCCATGAAGCATGTAGAACCGCTCTGCCTTGTATGTTTGTCCATCCAACTGAAGCACAGCCGATCCTCGAATTGTATATATAAAACCATTTGCCGGAAGTGTGTAGGAACTCAGTTGTGCCCCTGCCTCCATAACGATTCGGCGTATATCCAGAACCTTAACAGCGGCATGATTCCAGCATTTCATCTGTTCATCTAATTGCATCGACTACTCTCCAATCCCCGTCTCACCCGGAACAAAAGCCTTACAAAGGTCATCATTCTGCCACACATCCGATAACATATGCGTAGCAGAGGTTCCTAATATACCTTTATTATAAATGATAATAATTTTCATTATCAACTGAAATTTAGAGTGGAATTGTATTTCATCTCATCAATCACTTGTTAGACTTAATTTGGTTCAGAGATCTTCGTAAACCACGCGGCCAATTCCTCCGTCTGATCCAATGTTGCAATCGGGTCAAAGTACCATGAACGATCCGGGCTCCAAATAAACACTCGATCATTCTTAACCGCATCCAGTGAACTCCAGACCGGTTTGGATTTCAACTCTTCCAGGGTCAGATTGTCTGCTGTTAGAATAATGTAGTCTCCGGCAAATTCAGGAATCGCTTCCGATGAAACTTCAACCAGTTGATCCTTCATTAAAACCTCTTTTTTATCTGCAGGAGGATTCAAACCAAGCGCGCTGTAAACTGCCTGACCTCCCCGACCAAAATTATCACCAAAGGCTAACGGCCCTTTATCATTGAACTGCATGACCGACACCTCGGCTGCTGGATCAATCGCCTCACCAACGCGCTTCTTGGCATCTGCAATTCTTGCATCATAATCGGCTAACCAAGCCTCAGCTTCTTTTTCTTTATTCAACACTTCACCAAAATAGGTAATCTCTTCGTGGGTGTTTTTCAATTCACCAAAAGGAACAACCAGGGTTGGTGCTATTTTGCTAAAGGAATCAAATAAATCAGGATTACCTGTCACAATTAGATCTGGTTCAAGTTCCAATACCTTTTCGAGAGAGATGGTTTCGTATTCACCAATATTTTGCACGCCCTCAAGTGATTTGATAAAATAAGGATTCTTAAGATTCAACTCGGGTGTACCCACAGGTTTGATCCCCAAGACAATCAGGCTTCCCAGATACAAGTCAACCACAATCCGTTTAGGTTCATCGGGGATTGTAATATCTCCCTTAACTGTTGAAACTGTGCGGGGTTCCGATGATTTGCTTTGATTCTCCGTTGTTACTGTCTTCGTGGAACTTGACGTATTATTGCTTCCGGACGCATCCCCGCTTGAATTACTGGCAACACCTGTAGAGCAGGCACTTAACAGTAATGTGAGACTTAATAGAATACTAAGCAGCATTCCCGTACTTGTCTGTCTGTTCATATTGTTTGACCCTCCATGCTTATATTGATAATGATTATCACCATCAGTATAAACATACCTTCCACTTCCACCTCTGAAAATGTCATTTCGCGCCACACATGATGTCTGATCAGGCCAATATAGGGGTGCTGATTTCTTTTCTTTGAATTGCAGAGGAGAAAGACCGGTATGTTTCTTGAACATACGTCCCAAATAATATCCATCAGGATAACCGATTCCTACAGCGATTTCATCCAACGTGGCGTCTGTTTGCAGCAACATCTCCTTGGCTTTGAACAAACGAAACTGAATCAGATAATCGATGGGACTGGTTCCAGTCGACTGCTTGAACTTTCGTGACAAACTTCTTGGGCTGGTGCCGATCATTTCTGCCAAAACATGAAGTGTAAGTGGCTGGGTGTAGGAAGACTCTACAATTTCAATGACTTTGCTGACCTGATCCATGATACTTGGATAACGATTGGATACACGAGGAATCTGTGACGATACCTGCTCCACAAATGCATAGAACAAACTCTTGGCCTGAAAGTGCTGAATAGGGTTCTTTTGATCCCACAAAAAGTGCATCTTTTTCCATTGCTCATATAGAATGGTTGGCATATCGGGGGTAAAGCCATAGTTCATTTGGAACGGATTGATTCGCTCCATTAACCTTCCCAGATCGTTTCTCCCTCCACTAGGCAGGTTTGCTTTATACATCAAGTAATATAGGCGCAATCCGGATTCGCCTGCTTGAATCACCAACTTACTCCCTTTTCCCCCATGGAAAATATAAAAGCGACTCACTTCATATGTTTGATTGTCAATCGTCACTCCAGCATCACCCTGAATGGTGAGTACAAAGGTACTTGTCGGAAATTTGTATTTCATCTTTTCATATGACTCTAATTCCATGTAACGGATATCTGATATACTCACCGCAGCATAGTTCCAGAGGATATAATAATCATTCCACATTTTGCTAACCCATCTCCGTCTACATAAATTGTGTCTGTACTCTACTCACTTATTGATAACCATTATCAATTATTATGATGAAGTACGCAATACAACCGATGTAAATGATTCCATTCAGACGAAAAAGAGCTATTCAAATCCTTCTCTTAACATCCGATATATGTAAATAGAACCATGATAAAGAGTAGAAGGAGAACAGAGGATATGAATTCAATCTCATCTGCAACCAAAAGCAGTTTCACTCCGGGGAATCAAGTCTCCAGTCGGGATAAAGAAATTCAGGGACTCATGCAGCAGAAGATCCGGCTCAATGAAGAAATGCAAGGTGTAAAAACCAATGACGAGTTGGATACCAAAACCAAAGCTCAGCGAATTAAATCCCTAACAAGCTCCATATCACAGATCGACAGCCAGATTGCCCAAATTAAAGCTGAAGAATTGCAAGAAAAGAACAAATTAAGACAGCCCGAAAAGACTCAACAGCAACAACCCAAACCAACCGACGAGACACAAGCCCCTTCACTGGATCACCTGATCAAGCATAGTCAGACTTATGATCAATTGGGTAAGCTGGTCGGTTTGCGTGATCGCATGCAGGGCTCCATCCAGACCACTGAAGGAGAGACCCGATTCGACCGACTCGTTCTGGAGATTAATCCTCCTACAAATGATCTCGATCCCGGCAAATCAATGATGTTGGAAAACTCAGAACGCACCGTCTTTCAGGCAAAACGAGAGGTTGTTCAGGACATCAATTCTCAGCTCAGCAAGGTCAATCAAAAGATTGGGGATCTGGTGAAAGAGATCCATCAGCCCGCACCTAAAGAGGCAGCACAAACTCCTATCTCTGCAACATCTGGAGAAGAAGATCAGGAAGTAAATGAAGGAAAGAAAACGGAAAGTAAGGAGCACCCATTAGATGGCGGAACCACAGATCAGGAATCCGGAAACGGCCCGCAAACTCCGGCTTCTACATCTCCTGCTGCTTCATATCCATCCGTCGATATTCGAATCTGAGTACCCTTTGCTCTAACATACTTATATGTATACATAATGAGGTTGAAGGTTAAAGTGGTTCGTTCGCTAAACAACCTTCGGCTCGCATCAATGATAAAACCGCTATTACCAGGTGACTAACTCCTGATAAGTAGCGGTTTTTCTTGCATCTTTAACGTTAGTAGTTGTATCTAGCATAAGTATTTCTTGCTCTAACACGGAGTACTGGCGGTATCATTTGCACAGATGATACTTCCAGCAATCGCTTTACAACCTTTTTTGATGCGTGTGGCCTCATCAATGATCTGATCTATGTCTTCATATTTTCGCTTGCTATTGGTTACAACGGCGATCGATACCGACACGAGAGGAATGGGCCGAATTAGCCCCGAACGTCCTTCCCCCAGAACATATTGATGATGCCAATCATGTTCGTTGTAGAATGTCTTTTTCATTTCCTCAAAACCTGAGATGACTTCCTCACTAATATGTTTGTAATCATGGTGATTCAGGATTGTAATAAAATCATCACCACCGATATGTCCAAGAAAGGCTTCAGGGAGAACAAATAGCTTGCGAAGCAAGTTAGCTGTCGCCTGAATAAGCTGATCCCCCATTTTGAAGCCGTAACTATCATTGTAGGATTTGAATTGATCGAGATCAACGTACAGTACGCTAAAATGGTCCATCTGAAGAGCCTGAGACAGCCTTTCATCTATGATATGATTACCTGGAAGACCAGTCAGTGGGTTCATAAAAATCGCCATTTCAGCCCGTACATCAGCAACAGCGAGTAGCAAACGCCGAATACTCACAGCTCCAAAGAAACTTTCTCCTGACGTGACCAACACAAGATCATATATTTCCCCTTCATCCCGGTCCATAGCTAGAACACTGACATCAGTAATCTGTTCAGAATAATCCACGACCAGTGCCTGCGTGTTCATCACCAGTTCTACAGGACGTCCCATATACAGATTATAGCCATACTGGGTGCCAATCTGCTGAAAGAATCGAGGCCGCATCATTAATGACACACCCTTCTCCCCCATAACAGCTATACCTTCCAGACTAGGATTGGACTTGAAAAGATGATAGACGATATCACATTTTGTATCAGATCGTACTACAGGAATTGGTTCAGCAATCTCGCCTATTTGCGTAAACATACTATTCTACTCCTCTGTTCGTAGCATCTAATCCGAAGAACTTCCTAAATATATATGTAGGTGTTTGTCAATGGTCACATCGTACCACTTTCTACTTGAAAAAGCGTTAACTGAAGGTAAAAGTTTATGAAATAAAATTATTTTTCCATGATCTGTGTTATTTCGTTATGCTAAAATACCGTCAATTACTGGATATTTTTAATCCAATAATTGACGGTATTCGTTGGCATATATTATAGAAGTTTATCGGCATGAAATGAACGAATTCACATATAGGCCGCCAAAATTCATTTGGCCAGAATCTAATCTGATTTAAAATTTCCTTGCCGAATCACTACTCCTGACTCTTTCAGCTTACCTTATGCTCAATTCTCAGCTTGTCAGCAACCATGGCGATGAACTCGCTATTTGTCGGCTTCGACTTGCTGATGTTGATCGTGTAACCAAACAAGTGGCTGATACTGTCGATGTTACCGCGAGTCCATGCCACTTCAATGGCATGACGGATGGCACGTTCGACGCGGGACGGCGTGGTTTTGAATTTTTCGGCAATCGCCGGATACAGTGTTTTGGTGATGGCTCCCAAAATTTCGATATTGTTATACACCATCGTAATCGCTTCGCGCAAATACTGATATCCTTTAATATGCGCAGGAACTCCGATTTCATGTATGATGGACGTAATATTTGCATCCAGATTTTTGTGTTTGCCCATTGGCACAACATTGGATTTCATGAACATGGATGATCCGCTGCTTGTGGACATCGCCGTCTGTGTTCCCACCAGTTGACGCACACGATTCGCAAGCACTTCCATATCAAACGGCTTGAGAATATAATAAGAAGCTCCGAGTTGCACAGCACGCTGTGTGATATTCTCTTGTCCGAATGCCGTAAGCATAATGACTTTAGGCTGTGGAGACAGGTTCAGGTCGCGCAAGCGCTCAAGCACACCCAGTCCGTCCAGGTGAGGCATGATAATATCCAGAATCAATACATCCGGCACATCCCGAGTTTGCTCCAGCAATTGCAGTACTTCTTCTCCATTGTATGCAATACCGGTTACTTCCATATCTTCCTGCTCAGATATATATTCGGCAAGCAAATTCGTAAATTCACGATTATCATCGGCCAGCAATACCTCAATTTTTTGCAAAACGGTATCCTCCTTTAAATTAAACATCGTTTCGTACATTTCCTTACAGGTTAAATTTTCGACACAGCAAGTTAAATTCCTCCTGTCGAAAATTATTTTTCTTTATTTTTTTTTCTTGATCCTATATAATAAATAATTTATTTCATTATCCGATATATTATGTTTGCTTTCGACAAAAAAGAACCTCAGGGCTGTTTAGCCAGCCTTGAGGTTCTTATCGTTTTCCTTTTTCATCATAACGCCAGCATCTTGTAACATCCATTCAATGAAGCAACCGTAACCCGATTTTGGATCATTCACGAATACATGAGTAACTGCACCAATCAACTTACCATTCTGTACAATGGGGCTGCCACTCATCCCTTGAACGATACCTCCGGTCTTATCCAGCAGTTTCGGGTCCGTGATTCGAAGCACCAGACCTTTCGTTGCTGGTTCGGTTTGATCTGCCACATGAACAATGTCAATCGAGAAGCGTTCAACTTGTTGGCCGTCAACCACGGTAAGTATTTCGGCCGGTCCTTCTTTGACTTCATGAGAAAAGGCGACGGGAATACCTTTCGAATACAGACTGTGCTCAGGATTTCCGGACATTTTACCAAAGATGCCAAAAGCCGTATTACGTTCAATATTGCCCAAAATTTTGCTTTCCTTGAGGAAATGAGCACGTTTTTCACCCGGATCACCGGTCTCACTTTTAGAAATGGACGTCACATTAGACTGAACGATCTGACCACTACCCACAACAATAGATGTTTGTGTGTTCATATCTGTAATGACATGGCCCAGTGCGCCGTATACGCCCTGATCGGGAGCATAGAAGGTAAGTGTGCCAACACCAGCTGCAGAATCACGAATGTACAATCCAAGCCTCCACGCTTGATCCTCGGAGTCATACGCCGGAGTTAATCGTGTCTTCACCGTTTCCTTACCACGTTTTAACACAACATCAATACCTTTTTTACTTTTACCTGCAAGTTCAACGGCTTCAGAGACACCTGCTACGCCATCAAGGCGTTTGCCATCCATATGCGTAATCAGATCTCCGAGCTTAATGCCAGCCGTTTCTCCTGGCGATACACGCTCATCCTGCCCAGAATGGACCAGATGATGACCTACCACCAGAATGCCTGCCGATTTAACTTTGACACCAATGGTTTGACCCCCGGGTACAACACGCAAATCCGGTATCACATTCACATGGACTGTTTTGACCGGAATTTTACCCCACAACTTCAACGTTAATTTGGCATGTCCCGTCTGTTGAGGGTGAAGATGCAAAGGTTGTTGCCTGGTAACATGCATCGCTGCCTGATCATCCAAACCAACGATATCAGGACGATCTACAACGGCGCTTGAAACAGCAGGTACAGCGAGCCGGACATCCGCTTGCCTGCCAGCAAACACCTGCAATTCATCCGGCAGTGAAGCATAACTTTGCACAGGCTGAATGGCCTGGCTAATCACACAAAGAAAGAAGGCAAATAAAAGACCTAGCAATTTCTTCCTGAGGGGGGAATTCAATGGCTGTCACACTCCCTTTGCTTCTTTCGCTTGACGAAAGGTGGTCGCCAATTGCGTACCTTTAAGATAACCTCGCCCCCAGGCTTTTATTACTGTCAATCATTACGCCAGCCGTCCGTTTCACCCTTTTTTGGCTTCCGCCAAATTCAGCATTTCCTGTGCGTGATGCAGTGTTTTTTCTGTAATTTCCACACCGCCCAACATACGTGCCAATTCCTTCACTCTGCCTTCGTCTGACAGCGATTCCACCTGCGTCATCGTCCGTCCATCGTAGACATGTTTCTCAATGAGATACTGATGATCTGCCATACAAGCCACTTGTGGTAAGTGCGTTATTGAGAAAACCTGACAAGTCGAAGACAAGCGGAACAGTTTTTCCGCAATGGATTGAGCTGCTCTACCGCTAACTCCTGTATCAACTTCATCAAAAATCAACACAGGTATCCGGTCATGTCGCGCAAAGATACTCTTCATCGCCAGCATCATTCTCGACAACTCACCACCTGAAGCAATCTTGCCAAGTGGTCGTAATGGCTCGCCCGGGTTCGGTGAGATCAGGAATTCCGCATTGTCCGCACCCTGACGATTCAGACGAATACGGCGTCCATTCCATTCAATGCCCTTCGGATCTTCGAAAGGAGTAATCTGAACACGCAGTGTAGTCCGCTCCATTTGCAGATCCTTGAGCTCGCTTTCCACCTGTGCAGCAAGTTCCTCGGCACATTGTTTGCGAACCTTGCTGAGTTCTTCAGCAGACTCCATCACAAGGTTAAGCATTTTGTCACGTTCAGCTCGCAATTTCTCCAGCCGTTCGTCCTTGTTCTCCAGTTGGTCGCTTTCATGGCTAATCTGCTCATAATAACTCAGAATAACTTCAACACTGTCCCCGTATTTCCGTCTGAGTCCAGAAATCAGATTCAGCCTTTGCTCCACTTCTTCCAGCCTTGCCGGATTAAATTCAATCTTCTCCCGGTAATCCCTTAACTGAAATGTCGCATCTTCCAATTGATAAAATGCGGATTGAAGCTGTTCTACGATTGGTTGCAGTCCTTTGTTATCATATCCAGAAATGTCTTCAATCCTTGAAAGGGCAATGCTCACAGCTTCAAGTCCGCGTTGACCACTGAGCAGATCATATGCACCAGCAACACTGTCCATCATTTTCTCACTATGGGATAGTTTGACCCGTTCTTCCCCGAGTAATTCATCCTCGCCTCGTGTAAGGCTTGCAGCTGCGATCTCCTCAAGCTGAAAGCGATACATGTCCAAGAGTTGATATGCCCGCTGACTGGACTCCTGAAGCGCACGCAGTTCCTTTTCCGCCGTGATAAACTTGCTGTAACGCTCTTGATACTTCGCTTTGACAGGTCCGATGACTTCCGAGCCATAAGTATCGAGAAGCCCCAGATGGCTCTCTGCACGCAGCAAACTCTGATGTTCATGTTGTCCATGAATATTGATCAGCTTCTCGCCTACTTCCCGCAGCATGGTGAGATTGACCAATTGACCATTAATGCGGGATGTACTCTTCCCCTGTGTATTCAGTTCACGTCGAATGACCAGATGCTCTTCAGGCTCACAATGGATACCCAGCTTCTCCAAAGTCTGCCATACCGGATGACTCTGCTCCATCTCGAACAAGGCTTCCATCTCTGCCTTGTCACAACCGTAACGGATCAGATCCGCTGAACTTCGTCCACCAGCAATTAAGCCAAGTGCATCTATAATAATCGACTTTCCTGCACCCGTTTCCCCTGAAAGTACATGGAATCCCGGATGGAATACAACGTCCACTTCTTCCACCACAGCCAGATTTCGAATTGATAACGTAACTAACATCTGCAAAAACACCTCCGGATGACTAACTCAGAAATTATGTTTTTGAACCATTGATTAGGAAATGTAACCCATGATGCGTTCAATAACGGTCACGCTGTTACCTTCAGTCCGGCAGATAATCAGAATGGTATCATCTCCACAGATCGTCCCCATGACTTCATTCCACTCAATATTATCAAGTAAAGCTGCAATGGAGTTGGCTGTTCCTGGCAAACATTTCATCACAACCAGATTGTTTGTGTGATCAATGTGCAAGAAGTTGTCAACAAGTGCACGCTTCAACTTTTGAATCGGGTTATATCGTTGATCTGTTGGCAAAGAGTATTTGTATCTTCCGTCATCCATCGGAATCTTGATTAACAGAAGTTCCTTGATATCCCGGGATACCGTCGCCTGAGTCACCTGAAAACCTGATTTGCGTAGTGCTTCAACCAGATCATCCTGGGTCTCAATTTCATTTTGACTAATGATTTCACGAATCTTGATGTGCCTTTGTCCTTTCATACATGCCTCCAGTTAGATGTATTGCAATAAAGCAGCATTTGTAATTCGCCGCAGACTTTGCCCTGCAATGTTCATTCTTTTATATTAGTCCAGATCATCCCCATCATACACATCTTCCTGATAGTCCATGAGCCTGATTAACTTAATATCGGAATCCTCCACGTCAACATACAGCAATCCTTCACAGCCAGGATATAACAACAGATAATTGAGGAAGCGATCCCTTAGCGCAGGGCCGGTCATTTCAATTGGCTGTCTGCGACGAGACGTTTTCACGAGGTATCTGAGATCCTCACGTTCTGCAACATAATCAATAAATAATCTGCTGTAATAAACGGATTCATTGGCCTCAAAAGCCAGAGGGACTTTCATTTTGCCACCGATGACTTCGTAACCCTGTGCTTCAAGCAAATCCAAGGCCGGGGAATCCTGAATCTTCATGTTTAGCTGCATTCCAGACAAGCTTACCTGCGTCGGTCGGTTCACCCAATTACGCAAGCCAAAGAACAGCCACAAGATCAAACAGACAGCAAGTACACCTATAAAGATTGTGTCATATTGACCATCCATTATCGCTCACCTCGAAGACATATTCGAGGTTCAGTAACGATTTCCCTTTACGTCAATCACCTTTCCAGCGAAAAGAAACCCATCTTATGATGAGTTTCCCTTAAATGTATGAGCTGCTTCCTTCGCAACTTGCTCTGCAAGTGCGTCAAGTGAAGCTGGATCGATCTCTGGTTGTGTTGCCTCTGGTGCTTCCAGACGCCAATGTGCGAGAAATTCGATATTACCTTCTCCACCGGTTATCGGTGAAAAAGTTAAACTCCGCAGATGCAAACCAAGTTGACTGGCAAAATGAAGCATCGTCTGCAATACATCCTTGTGTACCTTCGTATCACGTACCACACCGGACTTGCCTACTTTTTCACGCCCTGCCTCAAATTGAGGTTTAATCAATGCAACGATATCTGCAGGTTGTTTCAAAAGAGCCAGAAGTGGCGGCAATATGATTCGCAGTGAAATGAACGACACATCAATGCTCGCAAAGTTAGGCACGGGTCCCGCCAGATCTTCAGGAGTCACATAGCGAAAATTAGTTCGTTCCATAACAGTAACCCGCTCATCATTACGCAAAGACCAGTCGAGCTGATTATACCCCACATCAATAGCGTAGACGTGAGATGCGCCATGCTGAAGTGCACAATCCGTAAATCCACCGGTGGATGAACCAATGTCGAGCATGACAAGTCCATTCATATCAAGGCCGAAATGACGGATCGCTTTTTCGAGCTTCAATCCGCCTCTGCCGACGTAGGGATGTACCGAGCCTTTAACTTTCAGCTCGGCTTCCCTTGGAATTTTCATGCCCGCCTTTTCGATCGGCTCATTATTGGCATATACCAGTCCAGCCATGATTGCAGCTTTTGCCTTCTCACGACTTTCATAATAGCCCTGCTCAACCAGCAGAACATCAATTCGTTCTTTCGGGAGTGACATGTCTGTCTCCTATCATGTAAATTTACGAAGGAAAACGTGTTTTGGGTATGCCGTAAGATGATTGAACAGCCATCTTGCGCAGTTCAGCACATACATTTTCAACGGTAAGACCCACTTCCTCACGTTGTTCCTTAATACTGCCATGCTCGATGAAGCGATCCGGAATCCCCATCAATTGTACATGAACATCATGTAGTCCCTGTTCTGCATAAAACTCCAGCACTGCACTACCCATGCTGCCAGCTTGGGATGTTTCTTCAAGTACAATCAATTTGGTGCCTCGAACAGCTAAATCACGCAACATTTGCTCATCAAGAGGTTTGAGGAAGCGAGCGTTGATTACGCCTGCTGTAATCCCTTCCCTCTTCACCATCTCTGCTGCTTCTTCTGCAAGCTGCACCATCGATCCTGAAGCGATGACAGCATATCCTTCGGATGGACGCAGTTGCTCCCATGATCCGATCGGAATCGGAACAAGCACATCATCCAGAGGTACACCAACCACATTGTTTCGCGGATAACGGTAAGCAATTGGACCTTCATTATAATCAAGCGCCGTTTTCATCATGTGACGCAATTCATTTTCGTCTTTTGGCATCATCAGAACGATATTTGGAATATGGCGCATAAATGCCACATCATATACCCCTTGATGTGTTTCCCCATCCGGACCAACAAACCCGGCACGGTCAATGGCAAACATCACGTTAGCGTTATGTCGGCAAATATCATGTACGATCTGATCATATGCACGTTGCATAAACGTAGAATAAACGGCAAAGACCGGCTTCAAGCCTTCCATAGCCAGTGCAGCACACATGGTTGCCGCATGCTGTTCTGCGATCCCTACGTCAATCATGCGGTCAGGAAATTCCTTACTAAAAGGAATGAGACCTGATCCTGTAGGCATTGCGGGCGTTACCGCTACGACCCGCTTATCCTGCTTCGCAAGATCAATTAACGTTTGACCAAACACTTCCGTGTACATCGGTTTTCCAACTGCCTTCAGCACTTGCCCAGATTCAATTTTGTACGGAGAAATCCCGTGCCACTTGTGCGAATCTGCTTCTGCTGGCTGATAACCTTTGCCTTTGGTCGTGAGCACGTGAACGAGCACAGGACCATCAACGTTATCTGCCTGTTTGAAGGTTTCAATCAATTTGGGAATATCGTGCCCATCAATCGGTCCCAAATACGTGAAGCCCAGTTCTTCGAAAAGAACACCTGGTACCATCATATATTTGACACTATCTTTGATCCAGCTTGCCGATTTGGCCAAACGGTCCCCAATAGCAGGAATTTTTTTAAGCATCCCCTCGACATCATCTTTCGCTTTCAGATAATGACGATCCGAACGAATCTTGCTCAAATATTTATGCATGGCCCCAACGTTTGGAGCAATGGACATTTCATTATCATTCAGAATAACCATCAGTTTTCTCTGCTCATGACCGATATGATTAAGGGCCTCAAAAGCCATACCACCTGTAAGCGCTCCATCACCAATCATCGCGATAACTTGGTTGTTCTCACCCTTCAGATCACGTGCAAGGGCCATCCCCATCGCAGCGGACAATGAAGTACTGCTGTGTCCAGCTTCCCATACATCATGTTCACTTTCGTTGCGTTTGACAAACCCGCACAGGCCGTTATGTTGACGCAATGTATCAAAGCGATCCATACGCCCTGTCAGGACTTTATGCACATACGCCTGATGCCCTACATCAAAAATCATTTTGTCTGCTGGACTGTTATAGCAGTAATGCAGGGCTACCGTGAGCTCAACCACGCCTAAGTTGGGTGCGAGATGCCCACCTGTAACAGACAGTTTCTCAATCAGAAACTGCCGGATCTCTGCCGACAAAAGGGCAAGATCATCCTGAGACATCGACTTTAGATCACTGGGTTGTTTAATTTGTGGAAGCAGCACGAGAATCTCCCCGCTTTCCTAGATTGTTTAGTTATTGTTGTAAATCGATATATACATTATGAATCAAATGACATTAAATCATTATAACATAAAAGAACAAGAATCATAATTTACTGCACTATACTCCCGATAACGAGCATTCTCGCCAGCAAGTTATTTAAAATTCTTCTCCATATGTATTCACGCATCCACTCGGGACAGCTCTTTCCATCTACTCGGAAAAAGGACATTACATTCATTACACGGTTACATAGATTTTGAAACAGACCGCTCCGTCAGAATCTAATGGTCACGACTCATCAGATAATCGGCAATTTCCAGCAATCTGGATGAATCAGGTAACTCGGCTCTTTCAAGTGCATCTTTTGCAGATTGGGTAAGGGATTTCACTTCCTCTACAGAAGCCTCCATGCCAATAAAATAAGGATATGTTACCTTCTGCTGATTCACATCGCTCTGTGTTTTCTTGCCCATCTTCTGCTCGTCACCCGTCAGGTCGAGAATATCATCCTGAATCTGGAACGCCAGCCCCAGATCACGGCCAAACACACGTAAGGCTTCCAATTGTCCTTCCGTTGCTCCACCAATTCGTGCTCCAGCAATGAGTGAGAAAACAATCAGGTCACCTGTTTTGTGCAAATGAATATATTCGAGCTGTGAAAGATCAGTCATGCCTTGTTCGCCTTCCATATCCGCAACTTGGCCGCCGACCATCCCTCTTGCTCCAGCAAGTTCGGACATGTCCTCTACGATGGACAGCAACGCATCTGCCGCCACACCACTACGGCGTCCAGCTTGAACAATGCTATAAAAAGCATGAGTTAGCAACGCATCGCCCGCCAATATAGCTGTTGCTTCACCATATACCTTATGATTCGTTAATTTTCCCCTGCGGTAATCATCATTATCCATAGCAGGCAGGTCGTCGTGGATCAGTGAATACGTATGAACCATCTCCACGGCGCAGGCTACCGGCATTGCAGCTGTACGCTGTGCACCGAAGGCTTCCGCCGCAGCAACGACCAGAAGAGGACGAAGGCGTTTGCCTCCGGCCATGAGTGAGTACTGCATCGCATCCGTCAACGATTGGGGTACATCCCAGTGATCGGGAAGCGTGTGTTTCAACGCTTCTGTCACCTCAGCTGTGACCTCTTCGAGATATGCTTGAAACGAAGGACGATTACTCATGGACTTCACCGCTCTCATCGTCAGCAGTTCCGAAAGGCTTCTTGCGAAGCTCTCCATCTTCTTCTACGATCATCTCGATCTTGCGTTCCACTTGTTCCAGCTTCAGACCGCAAAGTTGCGAAAGTTTCATCCCGCGTTGAAACAGATCGATGGCCTGTTCCAACGGAACATCACCATGTTCCAGCTGACCTACGATGTCTTCCAATGCCGCCATTGCCTCTTCAAAATTCAATTCCGGTTCATTCGCCATGGGCATTGTCGTCCTCCTTCATTCCCCAAACCTGACAGTCCAGCTGTCCGTCTGTTAATTTAATCTTAATTGAATCTCCAGGCTGTACATCCTTCATCGACTTGATCAATCGCTGTTCTTGCTCGTCATAGACAAGGCTGTATCCCCGTGACATGACTTTAAGCGGGCTAAGCGCATCCAGATGCCGCACAGATGATTTCCACTGCTGCTGCTTCGATCTGGTTATAGACCTGATCGCAAGTTCCAGTTGTCTGCGTGCTGCCGCATTCTCACGGCGTGCTGCATTGACCTGCTCACGAGGATTGAATCGTTGCAGTGCTGCCCGCAGACGCTCCTGCTTCTCTCCTGTCCATTTCATACGCGTATCCACTGTTCTCAAAAGCCGTTGATGCATCATATCCAGTCGTTCCGTGTGCTGCATCAAGGTACGTCTTGGATGAACCAGCACTGGCGAACGCTGTAATCTTGCGAGCCGTTCACGATTATGTACAGCACGCTGACGTAAGCTGTGCTGTAACTGGCGCTGACGTTGTCCGATCTGATCAAGCAACTCAGCTCGATTAGGTACAGCTAATTCAGCAGCTGCTGTAGGTGTAGCCGCACGCAAATCGGCTGCAAAATCAGCAATAGTGAAGTCCGTTTCGTGCCCAACCGCAGAAATGACAGGAATATCCGAAGCAACTATTGCTCTTGCCACAATCTCCTCATTAAAGGCCCACAACTCCTCCAGTGAACCGCCTCCGCGTCCAACGATAAGTACATCGGCTTCTCCCATCCGGTTCAGGTTGCCAATCGCTTTGACAATGGAAGGTGCTGCACCCTTCCCTTGAACCAGAACCGGATATAAAACAACTTTGGCAGAAGGGTATCTGCGCTGGAGTGTGATCATGATGTCTCGCACCGCCGCTCCCGTCGGTGAAGTTACAACCCCGATGGTCTGTGGATAACGAGGGATCTGTCTTTTTCGCGAAGGTGAAAATAACCCTTCATCCTCAAGCTTTTTCTTCAGCTGTTCGTAAGCCAGATACAGACTTCCAATTCCGTCCGGTTGCATATGGGTAGCGTAGAATTGATACTGCCCATCCCGTTCATACACCGAGACATTACCACGGGCAATAACCCTTGCACCCTCCTTCGGTACAAAGGGTAATCGCTGGTTATGGGACGCAAACATAATGGACTTGATCCGGCTGTCCTTGTCCTTCAATGTAAAATACATATGGCCGCTGGAGTGATGTGTGAAATTCGAAATCTCCCCGCGCAGCCAGACGTCCGACAGGACCTGATCCGATTCCAGTTTCATCCGGATGTATCGGTTCAGGTCTTTGATGGAGTAGATCTTTTGATCTGCCACAGACAAAACCCTAGGCCAATCCGTGAGCGCGCTTGGCAGCGATCAATGTATTTTGCATTAGCATTGTGATTGTCATCGGACCAACACCACCTGGAACGGGTGTAATTGGACCAGAAACTTCTTTCACACTCTCGAAATCAACGTCTCCTGCCAGTTTGCCATTCTCCAAACGGTTCATGCCGACATCAATAACAACAGCACCTGGTTTCACAAAATCAGCATCCACAAAGTTTGCACGACCGATGGCTACAACCAAAATATCCGCCTGACGTGTAATTTCTTTCATGTTTGCTGTACGGGAATGACACATGGTTACTGTTGCATTCTCACGTTGCAGTAAAAGCGATACCGGTTTACCAACGATGTTGCTTCTTCCAATGACCACCGCATGTTTACCGGACATTTCCAACCCAGTACGTTTGATCAGTTCAATTACACCCGCTGGGGTACATGGAAGCAGACTATCGTCTCCTATAACAAGATTACCAACATTGACTGGATGGAACCCGTCTACGTCTTTATCCACGGCAATCGCGTCAATGACCGCTTTCTCTTCGATATGCTTCGGTAGTGGGAGTTGAACCAAAATTCCGTTAATGGATTGTTGATTGTTCAGCTTGTCCACCAGCGCAAGCAGATCTTCTTGGGACGTATCTGCATCCAAGCGATGCACTTCGGAGTAGAAACCGAGGTCGTGACATGCTTTTTCTTTATTACGCACATATACTTGGGATGCCGGATCTTCCCCGACGAGCACAACAGCCAGACCAGGTACTACCCCCTGTTCGCTAAGCTGTTTTACTTCTGTTGTCATGCTTGCGCGGATCTCTTGGGATACTTCTTTACCGTTAATAATAGATGCTGTCATTGTACTCTCTCTCCCTTATGTGAATATAAATTTAGAGGTTGTTCAAAAAAACCGCTTTTGATTACGAAGGATACTGAAAACCGGTCCTTTTGAACATGCTCCATAGTTAATCATAACTTAAGATAATTTTGCTTTAATCGCGTCAACTTCCTGAATCATGCGTCCAAGTACGCCATTGACGAATTTGCCGGATTCTTCTGTACCAAAATATTTGGACAGTTCAATTGCTTCATTGACCGATACCTTTGCCGGAATGTCATCACGAAACACCATTTCATACGTAGACAGTCGTAGAATCTGGCGATCTACACGTGACAGACGGCTAATCTGCCAACCTTTCAAATAATCCACAAGCAGACCGTCAATTGCTTCCTTATTGTTCCAGGCTCCTTGTACAATCTCAGTAACATAAGTACGCATTACATCTGCATCGCGGATAACTACTTCGGTTTCATTATCTTCTGCAGCTTCATTGATCAACATGTTTACAGCTTCTGCTGCACCCACCTCATTCATTTCCATCTGATACAGACTTTGTACTGCAATTTCCCTTGCCAAACGTCTTTTCATGTCCTGCCTCCTGCAGCGCTCCGTCTGGAGCGTCATCATGCTTATTTTATAATCCATGCATCCATCTCATCAAATCCAGTATAGGTTGAATCAATGGCTTCCATGGTATTGTTATTGTTATCCCTTTTCACAAAAAAACCTGCAATACGTTTCCTCCAAAAAACGGGCAACCTAAACTACAGCTCTATTTTCGGAAGAAACATATTGCAGGGTTCAGGTAGGTCACTTAAACGGACGCCAGCGATCGCCAAGCCATTGTCCCCACTCCCTCCAGGGAATGGACGAACCCAGCTTCGAATCGCTTCGTCTGCCTAACGTATAACCGATGAACACCAAGAGTGCAAAGAACAACATATCCCAAAAACCGATCCATACATAAAGAAATCCAAAAAAGATGCCGCCGATAATTCCGGTAATTCGGCCTCTGTGACTATCCCAAATCTCTTTCCACAGCATCAGTGAAACTCACCTCATTCCACTCGACTCTTGTAGTTAGGCGACTGGGTTACATTAGCGATATACACCGTGACAAAAGAAACCGGGATGCCCGTAATCTCTTGTACATGATCATGTATCGCCTTTTGCAGATCAGAAGTCAGCGCAGGAATAGGTGTCTCACCATCCACTACTGCACGGATCATAATCTCCAGTCCTGACTCAACCACACGTATGCGTGCCTTGACATCACGTACTCCCCGGAAACGGGAAGTTGCCTTCAAACAGAGATTCTCAATCGTCTCCATCGAAATCTGTACATCACCAAACTCAGTACGTTGATCTACAGATGGCAACGATGCACGCTCACGCCGAACCGAGATGTAGAAAAATCGCAAACTCAGGATAAACAAAATCGCTGCTGCAATAACCGACGCAACAATAACGTTTTGTTCCTGCTGGTAATTCAATTCGTAAGGCAGCACACCGCTAATCAGAAGAATGACGGCTGCCGATATTGCTCCAACGCTTATGCTGTATATAAACAACAGAAGCCGATCCAGTATTTTAGCCACGAACTGCACAGCCTCCCTTGCTCACTAACATTACTTAACCAGTTCACTAGCAAAAAATCAGATCCTCATCTAGCTTTCGCTATAATGAAGACCTGTCCAAGACGGGATAACCCCCGGCAGATGATGCCGGGGGAATCTGTCTTCTTTTATTTTACGCGCTGACTGTTCAGGTCGATCTCTTCCACTTTCTCGGTGCTCTTGAACTGAACGTCATGAATGTGCACATTCACTTCATTCACATTCAATCCTGTCATGTTCTCGATGGAACGTTTCACGTTCTGTTGAATCTCCGTAGCTACTTGTGGCAGACGGTATCCGTACTCGATAATTACGGAAACATCAACTGCCGCTTCACGTTGGCCCACTTCAACTTTAACGCCTTTGGAAAGGTTTTTGCGACCAAGCAATTCAGCAAATCCGCCAGCGAATCCGCCACTCATGCCTGCAACACCTTTCACTTCAAGGGTCGCCAATCCAGCAATCACTTCAATAACTTCAGGTGCGATCTGGATTTCACCGATATCCGTTCGTTCAAATTCAGTCGGTAGTGTACTCATAACTGTTCAACACACCTTTCGCGAGATAAGTTTGCGGCCATCCGTCAGGGCGCTGGACTCAGGTTAATCAACCTTCAGAACCCTTCCGGTCCGGCTTTACCGGAACTCCTGCAAACATCCGCGAGGTGCGGGCTTATCCTTTGCAGGAGACATGCGCTCTTATTATTCATACTATATCATTTGGGCTACATTATGACAAACAAGCCCAATATACCTTTTAAATCTCGTTTTCCTCAAGAAATTTGATATCAAAGTCACCACGAATGAACGTTGGGTGCTCCAGCAATTTCTGATGGAAAGGAATAGTTGTGGATATGCCTTCAATCGCAAATTCCCCAAGCGCACGTTTCATCTTGGCAATCGCCTCTTCACGATTCGCTCCCCACACGATCAATTTTGCGATCATGGAGTCATAGAAAGGTGAAATGGTATAACCCGGATAAGCAGCACTATCTACACGAACACCAGGTCCTCCCGGTGCAAGGTAGAATCCGATTTTGCCTGGTGATGGCATAAAGTTACGGTCCGGATCTTCCGCATTGATACGACATTCAATGGACCAGCCATTGATAACCACGTCTTCCTGACGGAATGAAAGTGGGTTGCCTTCAGCTACCGAGATCATCTCACGGATCAGATCCACGCCAGTAACCATCTCAGTTACCGGGTGCTCTACCTGAATACGCGTATTCATCTCCATGAAATAGAACTCGCCGTTCGGGCTGAGCAGGAACTCCAATGTACCCGCTCCCGAGTAATCCACAGCAAGGGCAGCCCGTACCGCAGCTTCACCCATCAATGTACGCACATCTTCGGAGAGAATCGGACACGGCGCTTCCTCTACCAATTTCTGGCGACGACGCTGAACCGAGCAATCACGCTCTCCCAGATGTGCCGCATTTCCGTGTTTATCAGCAATGATCTGAATTTCCACGTGTTTCATGCCTGTCAGGAATTTCTCCAGATATACACCTGCATTGCCAAATGCCTTTTGTGCTTCCTGCTGAGCAGCGGTAATCTGCTTAATCAGCGTTTCTTCATCTTCGGCAATACGAATTCCCTTACCTCCGCCACCAGCAGTAGCTTTGATAATAATAGGATATCCGATATCTCTAGCAATCATGATGGCTTCATCCATATTTTCAACAAGGCCGTCTGATCCAGGAATAACAGGTACTCCTGCATCTTTCATCGTCTGTTTGGCAACAGCTTTGTCACCCATTTTGGTGATGGCTTCAGGAGAAGGTCCAATAAACGTAATATTGCAAGACTCACAAATTTCCGCAAAATCAGCATTCTCCGCCAAAAAACCGTATCCAGGATGGATTGCATCACATTCCGTCAGCGTAGCTACACTCATCAGATTTGTGAAGTTGAGGTAACTGTCCTTAGACAGTGTCGGTCCGATACAATAAGCCTCATCTGCAAGACGAACATGCAGAGAATCCTTGTCCGCTTCCGAGTAGACGGCTACCGTTGAGATACCGATTTCACGGCAGGCACGAATAATACGTACCGCAATCTCTCCACGGTTCGCAATCAGTATTTTTTGAAATTTCATTTCGTTTTGTCCTCCTTCGAAGCTCATGCGGTTAGCTGTTTACCAGCTATAACGGTTATTCCGGTTTCACCAGGAAAAGGGGCTGCCCATACTCGACCAGCTGTCCGTTCTCAACCAGCACTTCAACGATTTCTCCCTTGATGTCCGCATCAAGCTCGTTCATCAGCTTCATAGCTTCGATGATACATACCGTTGTTTTCTCAACAACTTTATCACCAGCGCTCACAAAAGGACCCGCTTCCGGCGAGGAAGCTCTGTAAAAAGTACCTACCATCGGAGATACAATTTTATGTAAATGACTTGTAGTATCGACCTGCGGTGCAGCTTCACTTACCACTGCTGCCGGCTGTACTTGCGGAGCAGCAATCATTTGCGGTTGCACAGCAGCTGCTTGAACATACTCCGTTTTGCCCGGTTTGCGGATTGATAACCGTGATCCTTCATTTTCAATTTCCAACTCTTGAACGGAACTTTCATCTACCAGTTTAATCAGTTCTTTGATTTCACTCAATTTAAACATTTCCATTATTCACTCCTTCGGCATCATGCCAGTCTCACTAGGACGGTCATATGGCTTTATGTATTATATCATAATCATTAAAAATGGAAAGAGCCCGAGAGTACAACCAGCTCCCGGGACTGCATTTCCATGATTTGGATTACTGTTCAGTGACGTATTGCACGCTGATTTTGTTCTGTGAAACCGCCAATTCTTTCATGACCAGATCCACAATGGATACCGCCTGTTTTACATCCAGTTTGTCACTGAGGACCACAACTTTATACTTGTCGGCATCTTCTTGAACGATCGCATTAGCGAACTGTTGAGAGAGCGTCTCCTCAATGCCAGTGATTTTAGCTTCTTTTTCTTCCAGTGTACGGAGTTGCTCCGTTGCTTTGGCATTCTCTTCTGGCGTTTTGCTCAGATCACCTGCCACGGTCATCAGTTCCTCATACTTACGATTGTTACTTTCCTCACGTTGCCACTGGTAGTTCTGGAACTGGCTGCTCGCAGATGCTGTCGTATTCTGTTCTTCCATTTCCTTGAGGACTTCCTCATCTGTCTTGGTTGCAGTGCCGCCTGCCTGACCCTCTGTCTCTGGTGTAGTTGTTGCCCCTTTGTCGGTCTCTTTGTTGGTTTCCTTGCCTGCCTCACCCTTATTCTCGCCTGGTTCGACAGCAGGTGTTTTCTCTGTATTTCCAGCTTCTTTACCTTCCGTAGCCGCCGGTTCTTCCACAGCGCCAGCCGCACTTGGATCACTTTCAACTTCGCCGCTATTCACCACTTCATTCATAACCAAACCTTCTGTAGGATCAAGAATGCCTGCCGTCTCCTTGGCTTCCCCTTGCTTGATTCCATCCACTTGCTGACTGTCAGCCACCGGCGCGTTGACTGGACCGGAATCCTCAGTGAACAGATAATACGCGGACAAAATGACCATCAGACTCAGCATGGAAACGAGCCATACCGTTTGACGTTTGTTATTCATTAGAACTTCCTCCTCAAATTGGCTTCAATCTTATGAGAATTGAATCTTGTGATTCAACACATCAGATTAGTCTTGTTTGCGCGGTACAACCGAGATCCGGTAGGCTGCCACATTCAGTCCTTTTTCCACAGCATCGGTTATCAGGTCCTTCACAACCTTGTTCTCTGCACCCCTCGCAACTACAAGCACCCCGCGGATCTGCGGTTTGAGCTTTTTGGTCACTATAGGTGTCTGATCCCCTGATATTTCGTACGTAATAATCTCGCCATCACGGGTATATTGCGTCATATGCCGTTTGCCCCCGCTAGCATCGGTTTCTTCGGTAAGTTGCTGAGAATCCTTCACATTCCGCTGAACGACCAATTCTTCTGTGGAATCCACGGTAACCATCACATCAACCGTTCCCACACCAACAATGTTTTCCAGCACACCTTTGATTTTGTCTTCAAATGCAATTTCGATCGCCTGAAAAGGATTCTGTTCCGACGGATTACTCTGTATGGATGCCATGGATGTTGCCGGGTCCGGTGGTTCCCGACCGATATTTTCGGAATCAATTTTTTTGACATTGACGAAGGAATTGAACAGCATGATTCCCACCCCGATCAAACCCAGGATAATCAGCCAGCGGAAGGTTTGACTGCGCCTTGCCCCACCCTCTCCCCCACCCATCCAGGTTTCCATCTTTTTGAACCATTGTTTCATCGGACACCCTCCTTCTCAGAGCACTTCAGCACTTTTGGGTTCTGTCACTTGAACGTTGTTTGCATCAACATCCCACTTCTCAGTCAACAATGTAATAATCTGCACCGCATGTTCGGACCTTGTGGATGTCTCACCTTGCTGCTTAGTCTCATCTGCTTGATCACGTGTAACAGGCTCGGAAGACGCTTCATTTCCATCACGTTGCTCTCTACTCACATTAATCTGTACATCAGGCACTTCAATCTGACCGATCTGGATGGGCTGCTGTATTTGATGTGATTTATCCTTCTCGACTTCTGTGTCTGTTCCAAATATGGGTTGTGTGTTAGCAGCGACTTCTTGCTGCCCTGCCTTCACTTCTCCTTCTACACCCTCTGCGGCCATCTCGACCAGGACACGCTGGATCACAGGCAGTTCGACTGATGAGGCAGCTTCCATCTCCGTTTCATATTTACTCATGGTCAGCTGTACCTCTACGGACCGCACCTTGGCTCCTGTTGTTTCTTCAATCTGACCTTTCATGACATTAGCCAGTTCTTTGGCTGTCCATTGTAAGGATTGTTCCTGTTCATTGGATTGCAGCCGTTTGCCCTGAGCTAATATCTGTTCGAGTGTCGCATTCCCATTCGATGGAGCATCCATTGCAGACATTGCCCGTTTCAGTTCGCCAACCGGATCACTTTTGAGCAGCTTGGTTATGGGTGATAAAAGGGTCAGCAGGATGAGAAGGCTCAGCACAAGCTTGACATAACGTTCCATGGATCGATTGGGCAACAACATATCCACAAAAGTCGCCAGCAGAACGATCATAATCAATTCCTGGAGCCAGTTGCTCAGCCACCCCATCCTTTCCACCCCCTTTCTTGCCAACATACATTCAGCGCATCATGACAGTCAGATTGCCCGCGGTCAGCAAGATGGTAATTGCCAGAAAAAACATCAGCCCGACGGCTGCGAGCGCCGCAAATACGTAGATCATACTCTTGCCGATGGCCTGGAGGCATCCTACAATCGGGGTGTCTCCAAGCGGTTGCATAATGGCACCAGTTACGTTGTATATCAAGGCAAGAGCCAGGATCTTGAGTGCCGGAAAGGCACATAGAAACAAAATGATGATCACTCCGGTAAGTCCAATTGCATTTTTGACAAGTAAAGAAGCTGTAATTACCGTATCCGTCGCATCCGCAAATGTTCTGCCCACGACAGGGACAAAGTTGCCTGCGATGTATTTGGCAGCCTTCAGGCTGACTCCATCCGCTACCGATCCCGATGCTCCCTGTACCGAGATTACACCCAAAAACATCGTCAGCAGGATACCCAGCAGTGCCACACTAATATTGCGCAGAAGGTCTGCCAGCTGTGTCAGCTTGTACTTATCAGACAATGAACTGACGAGATGCAGAACAGCTGAGAAGAAGAGTAACGGGAATACCAGCAAGTGAATCAAAGTACTCACCAGGTGAATCATGAAAATGATGAGTGGGTGTGTCACCGAGACGGTGATGACATTACCCATGGACGCAAGCAGTGTGAATAACAACGGAACCATGGCCATCATGAAGTTGATCATGCCAGTTATGGCATCCTTGGCGTATCCAATCGCCACACTGAAGCTGTTGATTGCAATGATGATGATGACCATATAACAGATGGAATAGGCGATTTTGCTAATATTATTTTTCTCAAATGCGGTCTGAAGCGTCTCCAGAATCATGCTGAGTACACTTAACATCACAATCGTGACCAGAAGTTTGCCATTATATAAAATTTCATGCAGCATGAAGGTTCCGATCGCCACAAACACCGATTTCAGGCTGAACCCTTCATTGCCGGGGATTAACATATCCATGAAGGAAGGGGTCTTCCCCTCCGGGAAGAAACCACCGTATTGTTGCATCAGTTGATCCCAGTATTTCTCCACCTGATCCTTGGGAAGCTGATCGGCCTGCTGCTCCATCCACTCACCGGAAGGCGAGGTTGCAGTAACCTGTCCCAGGATACCAAACAGAAAACAGAGCATCAGCACAACCGTAAGGCGCCACTGCGGCTTAAGATGCATTGATTTCATATGGAGTCCGCACGCCCTTTCTACACCGGCATCAGCTTCATGACGGTTTCGATAATAATGCTGATGATCGGTATAGCAAGTACAAGGATCAGTACCTTACCAGCCAGTTCGATTTTGGACGCAATGCTCTCCTGACCTGCATCCCTGACAATCTGTGCGCCAAATTCAGCGATGTACGCTATGCCAATAATTTTCAGCACTGTTTTCAGATAAATGCTTTCCATGCCTGAATTCTCGGCAAGCCGCTTCAACACTTCGATGACTGCACCGATTTTGCCAATCAACAACATGAAGATGACAATGCCGGTCGCGGCAGCAATCAGAAAGGCAAACATCGGTTTCTGTTCCTTAATGACCAGAATGAGCACGGTTGCGATGAGCGCCAAACCTACAACTTGGATAATTTCCACAGGTCACCACCATCCGGCTTCATGACCGTTTTTCATTGAAAAAGAAATATCGATTTGATCTCTTGTAGCAGGCTGTCCAGCATACGGACCACCATGAACAATACAACGACAAATCCGATTACGGTCACCCAGTGAGCCATATCTTCCTTTCCCATTTGTTTCAGTACCGTGTGAATCATGGCGATGATGATTCCGATACCCGCAATTTGAAAGATTGCGTTCACTTCTAGATTCATGACCTTGGCACCTCACTATCCCGGCTATTTCAGAAGATCAGAATGACGATTAACGCTCCGACAAGCATCCCGAGGCTTCGGCTCATTCGTTCATATTTCATTTGATCGGCCTGGGCACGGGATTCCTCATGCATTAGTTGTTGAATGGCTAACGATATATGTTTGGTCTGATCCTGACGGTCACTTGTGCCAAGGCTGAAGCTTAATTGCAGCATCACTTCCTTCTCGTCAGCCTTCATGGCCGATCTTCCCCACGCCAAATCCACGCCTGACTGCAGACTTTCCCGGGCAGTGAGTCCATGAGGAGGTTCCATCTGAGAAGCTGCATGAAGGAACAGCGTCTTTACAGGTTCTTTGGTCTGTGCTCCCATCTTGCCCATGGCATCAGGAAGTGGAGTGAGCCCATAGTTAATCTCCGTCATTAGTCGCTGGAGGGCTGCAATGAGTTCTCGCAACTGCCTCGGTCTTAATGCATACTGTCTGGCCTTGTAAAAACCGGCGAGGGTGCTGGCTAACAGAATAATTACCGCACCAAACATGTTAACCAAAGGCTTCACCTCCTGCCCCGGTCTGCTGCAACCCACGCATTTTGCCATCAGCCAGCCGAAAGGTCATGCCCCGGCTCGTCCGTTGCAGCTGGACATAACGTTGAAACATCTGCTCCGTAATTAAGGTTCTGAGGGCGGGTCTGGCCGACAGCTCTGATAGGTCACGGCCATGCGCAGTCGCAATCACTGAGACTCCTGCATGCAGGGCTTCCATCACCGCCTCGGCATCCTCCGGACGACCAATCTCGTCCACAATCAGGACATCGGGTGACATGGAGCGAAGCATCATCATCATGCCCTCAGCCTTCGGACAACCGTCCATCACATCTGTTCGGGGACCTACGTCGAAGCCAGGTACTCCTTTGTAGCTACCAGCGATTTCGGACCTTTCATCCACAATGCCCACTTTCAGACGTGGACGTATTCCCTGAACTAGTTCAGTTCCCCCTGTAAGCTTTGTACCACTGCTAATTTGTCTCGCCAGATCTCGCAGCAATGTCGTTTTCCCTTGTTGTGGTGGTGATAGGATCAACGTGTGCAGGACCTGTCCGCTCTTCATATCGAGAAGATAAGGCAGAATACGATCAGCTACTCCATGTACTTCACGGGCTACCCGAACGTTAAACCCGTTGATGTCACGCAGGTATTCGACACGCCCACCGCTTAGTACCGTTCGTCCAGCAAGCCCGATTCGATGTCCCCCAGGTATGGTGATGAACCCTTTGCGCAGTTCCTCTTCCAATGTATAAAGTGAATGGTTACTGATCAGGTCCAGCAACCTGTGCGTCACTTCTTTCTGAGGAACATACGCTTCTTCAGGATTCCCGGTCGGACAACCTTGAGGTGTCAGGAAGTGGTATGTGTTGCCTGCATTAATCTCCAGGGGTCTGCCTTCTCGAATACGTACTTCCTCCACTTGTTCCAATAGAGCGGGTGGCATTCTTCCGAGAATGGTTCGGATCGGTTCCGGAAAAAGTTCCCTCCAGTTCACCTTCATGAGTAGGCTCCTCCAACCTTGAGATCATTTGGTTCACACTTCTGGCGCTTGTTCATATCTCAAGTTTATGCCTGTACATTTAATTTATGACGCTGAAATCTATCAATTCTTCAGAATACGGTTGAGAGTTGAAACCATAGATGCACCTTCTGTTCTAGGCACCCGTCTAGATGTGCATGCATATAGTAATTGCAGATAGGTAAGTTCCATTTCGGTTCAAAACAGAACTACCGATCCCCAGATAAAGAAAGGAGTTGTGGGGAGTGCGAGTTGATGTCGTTGGCAATGTGAATGAAGTACGTACTATTGATATTGCAGGGCGAAGTGCAGTTGTCATTGATGTATTGTGTACGACCAGTACAATTGTTACGGCTCTGGCGTATGACGCTTCGGCTGTGATTGCCGTAGAGACCGTTCCACAAGCCAAACAAATGGAAGTGAAAGATTGCATACGAGGCGGGGAGCGTTTTGACAAAAAAATCACCGGATTCGAGGTGGGTAATTCCCCCTATGAATATATGACTAAGGACATTGCTAATAAAACGATCATACTGACCACAACCGATGGAACCCGAGCGTTGATTAAAGCTTCCAGGGCGAAACATGTACTAGCTGGATCATTTCTCAATGTCAGGGCTGTCGCAGCAGTTCTCTGCCAACTTCAACGAGATGTATTGCTGTTATGTGCGGGGAATCAGGATGAATTTGCACTGGAGGACGCCTTGTGTGCTGGATGTATCATCGACGAACTGCACCGTCAATCCTGTTCTCCCATCCAACTAAACGATCTCGGCATGGTACTTCATCAGGCGGTATCCCAATGTCAAGAGAGCATCCCGGAGCTGGTGCAGGGATCTGTTAGCGGGCGTAGGCTTGAAAAGTTAGGCAGGGTTCATGATATTTCATATTGTTCTCAATTAAACTTGCTGGATTGTGTTCCCGAGATGGGGGAGGGGAACCTCATGCAACCTTATAGAGGTATACGCGGCGGAAAGATGTTCAAGTTGATGTGAGAATTGCTATGAGAACAACAAAAAAGGTGTACTGCTGCCCGTTGGCAACAGTACACCTTTGCTAATTTACATACACAGAAGATACTTATCTGCGATCTTGAGGTCCACCGATAACGGCTTGCTCGGCAGTGTCGAGATCATATGCTGTATGCAATGCCTTAATGACGTCATGCAGCTTATCTCCGTCAATAACACAAGATACTTTGATCTCGGAAGTGCTCACCATCTTGATACTCACGCCTTCAGCGGAAATGACTTTGAACATCTTCGCAGCTACACCAGGATGACTGACCATGCCTGCGCCAACAATGGAGATTTTAACGAGGTTCTCCTCTGATGTGACTTCACGGTAAGGCAAACGGCTGTGAAGGCCTTCAATGACACGTAATGCGTTCTCACGATCAGACAGCGCCACAGAGAACGAGAAGTCCGCTTTGCCATCCATCACACCGCTCTGAACGATAATGTCCACATCCAGCTGATTGGATGCAAGCGCACCAAATACTTCGGCCAGAACTCCTGGTACATCCGGCACACCCAGAATACTGATGCGAGCCACATTTTTGTCATAGGCAATACCACTAACCACTACGCCTTGTTCCATTGCTGCTTCCTCCTTCACAACCGTTCCTTCATTATGGTTAAAGCTAGATCTTACAATTAAAGGTACACCGGAATGCTTCGCGTACTCTACTGCACGCGGATGCAGCACCGCTGCTCCCAAATTAGCAAGTTCCAGCATTTCGTCATAGGATATTTCCTTCAGCTTGCGCGCAACCTTAACGATCCGAGGGTCCGTAGAATAGATTCCGTCTACATCCGTATAGATCTCACACGCATCAGCCTTAATGGCTGCCGCCAGCGCTACAGCTGTTGTATCCGAACCACCACGACCCAGCGTTGTGATCTCGCCGTCTTCCGTCATACCCTGGAAGCCTGCAACAATAACAATGTTGCCCTCGGCAAGTGCTGCATTCACACGGGCAGGTTGAATATCATGAATACGTGCTTTTCCGTGAACCGGCTCTGTGCGGAATCCCGCTTGCCAGCCCGTAAACGATACTGCCTTACGTCCAAGCGCTTGAATAGCCATCGATAATAACGAGATCGAAATCTGTTCTCCTGTTGTTAAGAGCATATCCATCTCACGAGCAGGCAGATCACTATTCAGTTGTTTTGCCTGATCAATCAAATCATCTGTTGTATCCCCCATGGCCGAAACCACGACTACACACCGATGTCCTTCATCAGCTTTTTCTACAACACGTCCGGCTACACGCTTCATGCGTTCTGTATCTCCGACCGAGCTGCCCCCAAATTTCATGACGTACAATGACAACGCAAATCCACTCCCTACCTTGTGCAGTATGCATAATTAATGTCCATCGTCATTATTCTCTACGAGAAATGACTTTAACCCAGTATATTACGAAAGCGCCTGATAGGCTAATCTTTTTTCGAAAAAACCCTCTGCCAAAGGAATGGCAAAGGGTTGTTAATAACCTTTTTTAGCTTACAAGCTGTGAAAGTTACGCACGGGAAGAGTATTTACCTTCACGTGTGTCAATCAGGAGAACGTCACCTTCGTTAATGAACAAAGGAACTTGTACGTTCAAGCCTGTTTCCACTTTTGCATTTTTGGTAGCGCCTTGTGCAGTGTTACCTTTAACACTTGGCTCAGTCTCGATGACTTTCAACTCAACGCTTGTTGGCAAGTCAATTCCGAGGATTTCACCTTGGTAGCTAACGATCTTAACGACCATGTTTTCTTTCAGGAAGTTCAATTCCCATTCCAGTTGATCACTAGTCAATGTGAACTGATCATATGTTTCGTTATCCATGAACGTGTGCTCTGTACCGCTTGCATACAGGTAGGATACGCCACGGTTTTCGATGATGGCACGACCAATGGTTTCGCCTGCACGGAATGTTTTTTCAACGGTGTTACCGTTACGCAGGTTTTTCAATTTGGAACGTACAAAGGCAGCGCCTTTACCTGGTTTAACGTGTTGGAAATCAAGCACGGTATAGATATCGTTATCTACTTGCACGGTCAAGCCTGTTTTAAAATCGTTTACTGAAATCACAAAAAATCCCTCCTGATATGGTTAAAAAGTAGGTGATATAAGACGATGGGTTAATATAAAGGTGGGTTTATTCTGAATTGATGACCATGTGCGACGTGACCGTTACGGGTTCGGATCGTTCCTCCGATCGCTGTTGTCTCCTCATTTTCCCGACTAGACTTTAATAAGGTTTAAAATGAGGAGACAAAGGCGAGCGCTTCGCTTCTTCAGAATCGATTCCGCTCCCTTCACTACTTTTGCAATGGTCCATAACAAACAATCAGCAATAACCTGTACCTTTATATTAAAAATCGTCTTATATCCCTGTGGCTGTAATTTAGCCGATTACGGTGAACTTCTTGTCCGACTTCGTGAGAATATGAATACCCGTCTCGGTAATCACTACGTCATCCTCGATACGCACGCCGCCAAGCCCGTCAATATATATACCCGGTTCAACGGTAACAACCATACCCGGTTTCAATACATCGTCGCTAAGCTTGGACAAGCGAGGAGCTTCGTGAACTTCCAAACCCAGACCGTGGCCTGTGCTGTGTCCGAATTGATCTCCATATCCGTGACCTGCAATGATATCACGAGCCAATGCATCTGCTTCCCGTCCGGTCATGCCCGGTTTCAGGTTCTCCAGCGTATGTAACTGAGCTTCCAGTACAATGTCATAAATTTTGCGCAGTTCAGGTACAGGTGTACCTGTTGCAATGGTACGTGTCAGATCTGAACAGTATCCGTCCAAAAGTGCACCAAAGTCAAATGTAATTAACTCATTTTGTCCGATGACCTTGCTGCTCGCTACACCGTGGGGCATAGCAGAACGTTCACCCGATGCTACAATGGTGTCAAACGAAGAGGACGTTGCTCCATGCTTGCGCATGAAAAACTCCATCTCCAGATCCACTTCCCGCTCCGTCATACCTGGTTTTGCAAACTGCAAAACGTGGCTGAACGTGGCATCCGCCAGATCTGCTGCTCTCTGCATAACCGCGATCTCATCTGCATCCTTGAACATACGAAGTTGTTCCACGATCCCGGATACAGCTTTCAGTTCGATAGATTGAAGTGCTTCAGCATAAGCGGAATGCGTGCCAAATGTGACACTATCCTGCTCGAAGCCCACTTCTTTGATATTTGCGGATGCCAGTAGTTCACGCACTGTATCCATCGGCTTGGCTCCATGCTCCACAACGGTGAATCCTTTGGCTTGTTGAGGCGCTTGTGACATATAACGGAAATCAGTCAGCAGATATGCATCCTGTTCCGTAATCAGCACATATCCCGCCGAGCCTGTAAAACCCGTCATATAACGACGGTTAATCGGGTTTGTAATCAGCATTGCAGTGAGTTCATGAACACGCATGGCTTCACGCAACTTATTTACTCGTTTGTTTTCCATCGGTAACCCTTCTTTCTCTCACATTCCCGGGTTCCCGGCTCAGGTTTGTTTGTCCAGATGACGCACAAGAGCCAGCAATCCCAGTTCATAGCTTACTTCGCCAAATCCGGCAATCTGCCCGATTGTTTCCGCTGCAATCACTGAATGATGTCTGAACGCTTCGCGTGCATGAATGTTGGATAGATGTACTTCCACTGTAGGGACTTTTACAGCATTGATTGCATCACGTATAGCATAGCTATAATGGGTAAATGCTCCGGCATTCAGTATTATTCCGTCTGCCTCACCCAACGCTGCATGAATGCGGTCAATGATGTCCCCTTCATGGTTCGATTGATAAAAAGCGATGGAGACGCCAATTTCATCAGCCTGTCTGCGAATTTTGTCCTCAATATCCTTCAGACTAAGCGTTCCATAGATGCCCGGTTCACGTACACCAAGCATGTTCAGGTTCGGACCATTGATCACAATAATTCGTTTCATCGCTGCTCCACCCTCTCTGCAAATAACCATCTGCTATTTTAACACAGGCATTGCCGGATTGAGAAGCTTTTTTGCGCTATGCCCCCGCTTGCTCCGGCTCGCGTTTACGTTCATCCGTGTACTCCATGGCTACCGTGTAACCAATGAACAGCCCCCATAACAAAAAGAAACAGAGTTCCGTGATGATTGAATCCCACGTTAAACCGTTCAAAGGTTTCATCATCCCCAGTTTTGGTCCGACCAGTATAAAGAGAATCAGCCACCAGACGATTCCATATACCATGCCGGGTAACGGCCCTTTCAGTTTTCTAATCGTGAACGTGTAGAGTAAGGATGCCAAGATGGAAAAGACGATAAAAAACAGCCAGCCTGTCAAATGTCCTGCTGCGGTATATATATATTCATGTTTGAAAAAAGGCTCGGCCAGAAATCCGACAGGTACAATCGTAAAATGCAACAGATAGAATAGCCAATGCAACCCACCCCAGATAAAACCGGCAAAAAAGCCAAGCTCTAACGCAAAGGGAAATGGCTTCGTGTAGTAGTGAGCTTGACCTTGTCTCTGGGTAGGGCGCCTGCCTCTGTCTTTTTGCTGCCGTTCTTTCGGACGTTGGCCTTCATCTCGCGATGTATCTTCATGCGTACGCTCTGTCATCGATATTCTCCTTCATTCAGTTGATAATCCCGTACTATGCCTCGAATTTTCTGCCTGATTCTACGAGGTAGTATGTTCAAAACAGGACAATCTTAACAACATCCTTCAAGGATTGACTCACAAACTAGAAATTGCGCTTAAAATTCGATACAATAGGGTTATTAAACTGCCTTTGATCGCGAAGGCTTAGAACAGAATAGGAAGGTGAATAATTTGCCTCAACAATCCAAGCCTGTCAGCTATGGGGGGCAAGCTGTCATTGAAGGCGTAATGTTCGGTGGGAAACATGTCAACGTTACAGCTGTTCGTAGAAAAGACGGCGAAATTACGTATCTGGAAGTTCCCAAGCAAGACAAGTCCTGGGTCACGAAATTGCGGCGGATTCCTTTATTACGCGGAATTGTCAGCATTATAGATTCAAGCGTTAAAGGTAGCAGACATCTTAATTATTCTGCTGACGCCTATGCTGATGATGAACTGGAACCGGAAGAGAAAGCCAAGCAAAAAGAGAAAGATGGTTCGGGCTGGAGCCTTAGCATGATTATTGGTGTTACCGCCGTAGCCATTCTTTCATTCCTTTTTGGTAAAGTGGTGCTCACATTGCTTCCTGTTGTTATCGAGAATTTTCTATTCAAAAATGCATTCGACAATCAGTTTTTGCATAATTTACTGGAAGGCGGCATTAAGCTGATCCTGTTACTCGCCTATCTGTGGTTAATCTCACAGACGCCGATGATTAAACGTCTCTTCCAGTATCATGGAGCGGAACACAAAGTAATCAGCGCACATGAAGCTGGTGAAGAACTGACACCGGAGAACGTGCAAAAGTACAGCCGACTGCACTACCGCTGCGGAAGCAGTTTCATTATGTTGACTGTCATTATTGGAGTGTTTCTATACTCCCTCTTCACGTACGATAACCTCTGGGAACGGATGGGTCAGCGTCTATTGTTATTGCCAGTTGTGCTAGGCATTTCTTTTGAACTGTTAAAGCTCACGAATTCAGTACGTGATATTCCTGTACTGCGTTATCTCGGATACCCGGGATTGTGGCTGCAATTGCTGACAACAAAAGAACCGACCAACGAACAGGTAGAAGTCTCCATTGCTTCGTTTAACCGTATGCGTGAGTTGGATGCCAAGCTTGCTAATGTCTCTGCTACGTCAGAAGTACCTGTTGCAACACTCGATCCTGTGAAAGGGTGAATGATATGAACAAGCAGGCAATCTTATTTTGGACGTTCATCGCACTAGCTGCTGTTGGAGTCTTGACTTGGCTGGGGAATGCTAGTCCATCCAGGATCATTATTCCTCTGGTCGTGTTCGGAGCCGTATTCCTGCTGTACAAATATCCGCCTCGTCGCTGGGCAAGCAAAACCAAATCACCAAAGATTAAACCATCGGCACGAACCATGGCGAAAGTTAATGCACAGTCCAGTGCCAGAAAGAGCAGCGGCTCTTCAAAGAAACGTAAGGATTATCCTTTCCAAGTGATTCAGGGACAAAAAGGTAAAAGCGATGAAGATATACCGAAATTTCACTAAAAGCTACTGAAGATACAAAAAAAGCAGTTCTCCCAACTTGCGGAGAATTGCTTTTTTCACGTTTATACAGGGATCAGAGGCGGAGCTTCTGCCTGTTTCTTGCGCAATTCTTTTCTTTGTTTGTCCAGCTGTTCATCATACATTTTCATATTCCATCCGTTGAAAAAGTCGTTCCCTGCGGTTGCACCTGATCGATATAAGGCTGTGCTGTCCTGTAAAGATAAATGAAATTGCGTTGGTTTAATCCCAAGCGTTGGTATCTTCACTGTACGAAACCGGTTAATCTGTTCGATATAGCGTTCATCATGTGCTGTGAGCATCGTCTCCACAAGGGCCTGAAGCATGCTTAGCGGTCCTTTAATCCGGGCTGGTTCCACTTCCGTCTTCCCCACCATTTTGAATCCGACAACCGGAATAATGTCTCCCCCTCGTTCCGAACGCTCACCATCGAAGAGCCACAATGGAAAATTGCTAAGCAATCCACCATCCACGACATATACGAACTGATCTTGAAAAGGTAAACCTTTGGAGAATACCGGCGATTTGCGTATGACTACCGGATCGAAAAAATACGGAATACTGCAACTCATACGTACCGCTTTTGCAACATCCAGCTTGGCAGGATCAATGCCAAACCGCCGAATATCGTCCGGCAGCACCAGAATGGTCCCATTGGATATATCGGACGCCGTAATAAGCAACTTACCTTGCGGCAAGTCAGCGAATGTGCGAATTCCTTTCTGCTCCAGCATCTTGCGAATCCATGATTCCAGCGCCTCCCCCGAATACAAACCTTTCTTCAAGAACAGCCTTGCTGCCGGTCCGATCCATCGGGTATTAAATATGGGGGAACGACGAAGCAATGAAACAAAGGGGGTATTCTCAATAATGACTTTCATCTCTTCAGCCCGGTAACCTGCCGCTAGCAGAGCAGCTACAATGGAGCCGGATGATGTGCCTGCCACCCGATTGAACTGAATGCCACAGTCTTGAGCACCCTGCACAGCACCTGCAAGCGAGATCCCTTTGACGCCTCCACCTTCAAACACCGCGTTAATTAACATAACAAAAAACCCCCGTTCTCCAGGCAGCCACGTTTCTACTGCCACTCTATGAGAACAAGGGTTTGTCTTATCACTGTATTGTTAAAATGTTTTATAGACCATAGTAGGCTTTTAATTTGGCAATCAAGCCGAGAGGGTTCTTCGTCAAGTACTGTGAACTAAAGAAAATATCTCCTTTGACCGAACCATACTTCTTGTTGTAGTTCAGCTGATCGATGATCTCCTGTGATGTCTGCCAGCCAATCTCTGGCGTACCTAACTTATAAGGTGAGTGGCCGATATACAATTTTACATTTGTGTTAGCGACTTCATTCGCCCACCAGTCCACGACTTTGTCGTAACGGGCTACGTTCAGTGTCATACTCCAATACACCTGCGGAGCGACATAGTCGATCCACTCCTGGTTAATCCATGTCCGCACATCTGCATTCATGCTGTCATACGCGGTTACTCCTGCTTTGGTATCAGAGCCTGTCAGATCAACGGATTTGTTACGCCATACACCAAATGGACTAATTCCATATTCAACGTTAGCTTTCACGCTGTGAATACTCTGTCCGAGCTGCTTAACGAACTGATTGATATTGTCCCGACGCCATTCAGCACGGTCTTTGGTATTCAATGTGTTATAGGTTTTGAAAGCTGCATCATCATTAAAAGTCACATTGGACGGATAGAAATAATCATCCAGATGTACGCCATCAATATCATACTGATTGACCACTTCCATGATCGTATCGATAATATGCTGTCTGGCTTCCGGGATACCCGGGTTAATGTACAATTTGCCGGATGCATTCACAATCCAGTCGGGATGAAGCTTCGAGATGTGGTTTGCAGCCAAGTTCGATGTACTCGCTGAGTTCGTTGCTCTAAACGGATTAAACCAAGCATGGAACTCCAGGCCTCGTTTGTGTGCTTCCTCGACCATAAACGCGAGGGGATCATAACCTGGATCTTTACCTTGTGTTCCTGTCAATACGCTGTTCCAAGGTACCAGACCTGAAGGATAGATGGCATCCCCGTTGGCTCTCACTTGAACGAATACGGCATTAATGCCCATTCCTTGCAACGTATCGAGCTGTTTCGTGTACTCCTGCTTTTGCTTCTCTACATTTCCCTTCGCCCCGGATGAAGGCCAGTCTCCATTCACAGTGGAGATCCATGCTCCCCGCATCTCTTCAGAAGCTGGTACAGTGCCCGTACCTCCAGGCTCTGCTGGAATTGCCGGAGTTGGTTCAGGAGTTGGGACTGATTCGTCTCCTGTGTACAGATCAATGGTCTGGGCTGCCTGATTCCAGTTCACTCGAATGCCCAGATTCTCACTGACGAATCGAATGGGTACCATGACCCGACCTTGTTTCAATTCAACCGATGCATCCAGACCAACTACAGCGTTATCCACGCTCGCCTGCTGGCGCCCGCTCGTCATAGAGATGACCGAATCGGATTTCTGAATGGTCACGGTACGAGTAGCTTGAGACCATAGAACAGACGCACCCAGTCCTTCGCTAATAACACGCAGAGGCACCATCGTTACATTTACTTTGGGCAAGATGTAGGGTGATACATCCGATTCCAAACGGTTGCCGTCTAGAAAAATAGCGATTTCCTTCTGCCCGGCTGCTTGTGCCGTCATGCCTGCTGTCTGAAATCCAAGGACAAAAATGAGCAACAGCATCAATCCTTTACGAACGTTCATTAGTGCAGTCCTCCAAAATCATTATAAATTTGCGGTAAATTCTACTAGTTTAATAGACGCTCCTACCGTTCGTTTAGTTGCGAAAATCACCAAATTATGGTGTGATTGCACAAAAAAAAATGCTTCCTGCCATTGAAACGGCAAGAAGCATCCTTTGATCACGGGATACGATTCATTGTATATCACCATGTGTATTCCACTGCTGAAACTTAAGACTCCGTATTACTCATGACATCCTGAAGATTTTTGAGGTCACGCAACCGGCTCTCATCCTGACGGAAGTATTCAACCAAGGACTCAATGCATGTAATGGAGTCCCAGCTCAGATGATGTTCAATGCCTTCAACATCATTGTAGATATTTTGTTCCTGAACACCAATCGTTGTCAAAAATTGTTCAAGCAGATGATGGCGCTCCATCAAACGTTTGCCCATCTTTTTGCCTTTTGGAGTAAGCACCAGTCCGCGGTACTTTTCATAGATCAGGTACTCGTCTTTGTCCAGCTTTTGGATCATCTTCGTCACCGATGAAGGATGTACTTCCAGTCCTTCAGCTATATCAGACACACGAGCATAGCCCTTTTCATCAATTAATTTGTATATACGCTCCAAATAATCTTCCATACTGGGCGTTGGCATCTGCTTCCCTCTTTTCTCTCTGACCGGCCCCTATTCGTGCCTGGTCCCTATCTTATAATGATACATGTTATCAATACGCATTGGCAAGTCCTGCACAGTTCGGAGCGCGTTGTTACACAAGTAATTGGCAGGCGTGACTTCTCCCCAAACGAGGCAAACTAAGCAAAGTTCCGCATCGAAAGGAGTGATTTCGTGAGTACAAGTGTAGCCTCACCGCCAGTTCGTAAAGCAAAAGGTACTAAACCCTTTATTCCCGATTTGGTGTATTTTGAACCCGGTGCGTTGGAATATGATAAAGGCAAACGGATTATGGAGTGGGTGACATCCAAAAACATACCTTATCAGATGACCACATCCCATAACCGAATCACAAACTTGCCGGGTGAAACAGAACAAGAAAAATATCGGATGGCAAAGCGAACTCTGGTCGTTGGTGTGCGCAAGACACTCAAGTTTGACCAGTCGAAACCTTCAGCGGAATATGCCATTCCCATCTCTACAGGCTGTATGGGGCACTGCCATTATTGTTATCTTCAAACTACACTTGGTGCGAAACCTTATGTCCGTGTCTATGTTAATACCGAGGAGATCATTCAGGCAGCCAAAGGATACATCGAAGAACGCGCGCCTGAAATCACACGATTTGAAGCTGCCTGTACATCCGATCCCGTAGGACTGGAGCATATCACGGAGAATTTAAGTGACTTGATCCGTTTTATGGCTGAAGAAGAATATGGGCGCTTGCGATTTGTAACCAAATATCATCATGTTGATCCGTTGCTGAACCTTAAACATAACGGCCATACCCGTATCCGGTTTAGTGTCAATTCGGATTATGTCATCAAAAACTTTGAACCGGCTACCTCCAGATTTGAGGAACGTATTGAAGCTGCTGGCAAAATTGCACACGCCGGTTATCCCTTGGGATTCATTATCGCTCCTATCATGTGGTATGAAGGCTGGGAAGAAGGATACTCGGAGCTGTTGCAGAAGCTGGCAGATACGCTTCCAGAGGAAGCAACCAAGGATCTTACCTTTGAGATGATCCAGCACCGTTTTACCAAAACGGCCAAAGCAACCATTGAGAAACGTTATCCCAAAACCAAGCTGGAGATGGATATCGAGAAACGCAAGATGAAATGGGGCCGTTGGGGTCAGTACAAGTATGTGTATAAGGATGACCAGCAGGATGCGCTACGCGAATTCATTACGGAACGGATCTTTGAACATTTTCCACTAGCCAATATTGATTACTTTACCTAAACGAAAAACAGGACTGCTTATAATGATATGCTGGTATATGCATTTCTAACAAACGATTAAAAAGCAGGTTACATGACCCAGAGTGTCTCTGGTAACATGTAGCCTGCTATGCCATACATAATAATTAATAATACTTGAATTCAGTCATCCGTTTAAATAATCATCCAGTCTGGTGTAATCTGCTGCAACCAGATGGTAATCTTCGTCATCTGATCTGTAAAAAGTAATACCCCAAGGAACAACATTAATGCTCCTCCGACTTTCATCATGACATTGGAATACCGTAAGATCCAGCGTGTCGAACCGATGAAAAACGCCAAAATGAAAAACGGGATTGCAAACCCTGCCGTATAACCTGTAATCAACGCCAGCCAGGTCGTGGGCTCACTTGCAGCCATAGCAATGATTGCTGTTAGAATAGGGCCAATACACGGCGACCAGCCTGCTGAGAAACCGATGCCAAATATAAAAGAGCCCAGATAGCCTGCTGGTTTCCATTTCATATCCAACTTTCGTTCCTTCATCAGAAACTGCGGCTTGAACACCCCAAGCAAAAACAACCCCATAAGCATAATCAGAATCGCAGACAATTGACGAATCAATTCACGGTTATCATTGAAAAATTGGCCAAACAGTCCAGCACCAAGGCCAAGCGAATAAAATACTGCCGAGAAGCCTAAAATAAACGCCAGCGTATGCGTCATGGTCTTAAAGCGGACTTCACGCTGATTGCGGTCATCCTTCAATTGCTGCACCGTCATACCTGTAATGTAGGAGAGGTATGATGGATACAGCGGAAGACAACATGGTGATATAAATGAGACCAAGCCTGCTACAAAAGCCATCCATACATTAACATCAGGCATGAAGCGGATGTCTCCCTTCCCCGGGCTCACGTGCTTGCTCGTTCAGTCGTCAGGCTCGGAACCCTTTTTTTCCAATCATCGTCAGAATCAGCATCATGATCAGCAATAATACAATCGTTGCTCCAGGTGCGAGGTTCCAGATACCTGCTACAACCAGTCCAAGGACTACGGCAATTTCGCCGATAACCACGGACAAAATAATGGCGGATTTGAAACTTCGAGCCATCAACAGGCTGACCGCTACCGGAATGGTTAATAGCGCTGACACCAGGAGCGCACCAACAATCTTGATCGCCGTGCTTATGACAAGTGCTGTCATCACCGTGATTAACATGTTCAGAATTCTCACAGGCAACCCTGTAACCGCTGCCGCATCTTCCTCAAAGCTGAGCAGGAAAAATTCCTTATGTAACAATGCCACTACAATCACCACAATCAGCGTAACCACACCTACAAGCTTCAGATCCGTAGCATCTAATGTATATATACTGCCGAACAAATAACTCATGACATCTGCATTATATCCTTTGCCCAGCGTAAAGAACAAGGAAGCAAGAGCCACGCCACCGGACATGATAATGGCAATCGATAATTCGGCGTAACTCTTGTACGCTTTGCGCAATTTCTCTATCGCAAATGAAGCAAGCACGGCAAATATCAAGCCCACTGCAATGGGATACACTTCAATCAGGAATCCAAGTGCAACACCGGCAATGGTCACATGAGACAAGGTGTCTCCGATCATGGATAACCGCCGCAAGACCAGGAACAGTCCGATTAACGGAGCGGTAATGCCAATTAACAACCCACCCGCCAGGGCACGCTGAAAAAAATCACTCATTAATATTTCCAAAACAAACACGACTCCTTCGGCCTTACTCTAATCTAATGGGCCATAAATACGGCTAGCGTACCTGTGCAGTGGTATGTTGCAGATTGGTCTCAGCACAATCCTGTACCTCATGCGAATGACGGACATGAAAATTAATTTTGCCATTCGTTACCGCAGCTTCAGAACCCAGATAACTCTCCATTCGATCCATATCATGAGACACCATCAGAAAAGTCATGCGGTGATGTTCATGCATATGGGTAATCAGTTCAAAGAAACTGGCCTGTGATTCAGCATCAATACCTACAGTAGGTTCATCCAGAATCAACAGATCCGGGTGATTGATAAGTGCTCGTGCCAAAAATACACGCTGCTGCTGTCCGCCGGACAATTGACCAATACGTTTGTTCGCCAGATCCTCAATCCGCATGACCTGCATCGCATCCGTGCACTGTTGCTGACATTTGCGAGACATACGACGGAACATGTTTTTGTTATTATACAAGCCTGACATGACCACTTCACGAACGGTCGCAGGGAACAACGGGTTAAATGCATTCTTTTGAGGCACATACCCGATTCGGTCCCAGTCCTTGAACCTGCGGATCGACTGTCCGAATAGTTTGATATCTCCCTGCGCAGGAGGAAGAAGTCCTACCAGCATGCGCAGCAATGTCGTTTTACCCGCCCCATTGGAACCGATAATCCCAACAAAGTCCCGCTCTTGGGCCATAAAATCGAGATTCTCAATCACTCGCTGGTCCCCGTAGGAAAATGATAGTTTCTCGATCTCTATAATTGGATCATGACATAATGGCATGATTTGCTGCATGGCAAAGCCGCCCTTCATTATATATAAGAATCCCATAGCGTCCTAAGAGCCTTCACCGTGAACGGTAAAGACTCTTCGATCTGAATTCTTCATTCTATCTTATTTTAATGCGATCAGCAGATTTTGCAAATTTTTCTCCATGAGGGTGAAATAATCATCCCCGTTTGTTGCCTGCTCCTTGGTCAATCCCTCAACCGGATTAAGGACCATGGTCTCCACTCCTGCTTCACTTGCCAGTGTTTTCGCCAATTTGTCAGATACCAGCTCTTCGAAGAAAATATACTTAATGCCTTCATCTTTAACCAATTGCGCAAGCTTCACAATATCCTGTCCTGTCGGTTCAGCATCCGGGGAAAGTCCCATAATGGCATGCTGGGTTAATCCATAATCACGTGCAAGGTAGCCAAACGCTTGGTGCGAGACTACAATTTCGTTGTTCGGTACGGTAGCCAACTCATCTGTGAAACGCTGATCCAGTGTCTCTAGCTTGGTACGAAGCTCTTCATAACGTTGTTCGTAACCTGCTTTGTGATCAGGATCTGCCTCGACCAGACTATTTTTGATGTTTTCAGCCATGATCATGGCCGATTTCGGACTAACCCACGTATGTGGATCAATATGATGATCAGCGACATCTTCACTGGTATCCTCATCTGTATGTTCATCCGTATGTTCGTCTTCATGCTCTTCGCCGTGACCGTGCCCATCATCACCCTCAGCGGTTAACAGCTTAACCCCTTCACTGACGGCAACAGACTTCACCTGTGTATCGCTATTCAACGACTTCAGGAAATTCGGCACCCATCCTTCCAGTCCAGCTCCATTATAGAAAAACAGCTGTGCCTTGGACGTATTAACGATATCCTGACTCTTCGGAGTCCAGTCATGTGGCTCTACTCCCGTTGGCAGCAGGTTAATGACATTGGCATCCTCACCACCGATTGCAGTCGTAAAAGCATATACAGGATAAAATGTCGTCACAACGTTTACCTTGCCTTCCACAATCTTCGCACTATTGGAACTATCCTGCCCACACGCTGACAATACCAGCAAAGTGAGAATAAGCAAACCCGTCCACAGTAACTTCATGTTGCCTCTTTTGCTCGTCTTCCCTGTCCGGTTATCCTGAACTTGATGTTGCTCTTTATAAAATGTCATTATGATTCACTCCGCATCTCTTAATCGTAAACATTACTGAAAGAATTATAGGTAACCTGAACCTACTTGTCAAGCTATCCCGTCCTATTCATTCTTTCCTGAAGTATGGAGTTCATAACAGTATATGCTTGTTCTCTTCCCTTAAGATGCGATTTATATCAACAAAAAAAGGAGCCCGAATTACATCGGGCCACCTTGTGTCATTTTTATGACAGACTTTGAATCAATTTCATAACTCAATTCTTATTTCACTTGTGCCCCATTAGGCATGTTGTCCGGCACTGTAGCCAATGTTAGTTGGTCGCCATGGGATGCTGCAAGGATCATACCCTGAGACAGTTCACCACGAAGTTTCACCGGTTTGAGGTTGGTCACACAGATGACTTTGCGTCCAACCATCTCTTCTGGCGAATAGAACTTCGCAATTCCAGATACGACCTGGCGCTGCTCATAACCCAGATCGAGCTGCAATTTCAGCAACTTATCCGCTTTTTTGACCGGTTCGCAGGCAATGACTTGAGCCACACGCAGTTCAACTTTGGCAAAATCGTCAATACCGATCTCTTCCGTACCTTCAGGTGCAGTTACCGGTTCAACAGCTGCTGAAGTTCCAGCATCTGCTTGACTTGCTTCTGGCTCAGCTGCTTTTTGGCCACCAGTCATTGCTTCGGAGATATAAGCAATTTCCTGTTCGGAATCCAAACGTGGGAAGATTGGATCACCTTTTTGCAAGGCGTTTCCAGTTGGAACCAGACCCCATTGCTTGGCTGTATCCCAAGCCGTAAGTTCACCTTCCTGAATGCCGAGCTGTGCCCAGATTTTATGAGGAGCACGTGTCAGGAACGGTTGCAACAGAATGGAAGCAATTCGCAAGCTTTCGATCAGGTGAGCCATAACGGAGGCCAATTCATCGCGTTTTGCTTCATCCCGAGCCAGCGCCCATGGCTGCGTCTCATCAATATATTTGTTAGTGCGGCTGACAAACTGGCTGATCGCTGTCAGTGCTACGGAAAACTGCAGGTTTTCCATGGCCTGTTCCACTTTTTCCACTGTAGCATGGCCTGCTTCTTCCAGCGAAGCATCAAATTCCGTTACATTCGAAGCAAACGCAGGGGCTTTACCTTCAAAATATTTGTCTACCATGGCAACGGTACGGTTCAACAGGTTACCCAGATCGTTCGCGAGGTCGGAGTTAACACGCTCTACGAAGCTCTCTGGTGTAAACGTACCATCGGAACCAAACGGCACTTCACGCAGCAGGTAATAACGCAGTGCATCGAGACCGTAACGATCAATCAGAGTTACTGGATCAACGACATTGCCTTTGGATTTGGACATCTTGCCATCCTTCATCAACAACCAGCCGTGCGCAAACACTTTCTTCGGCAAAGGCAAGTCCAGCGCCATCAACATAATTGGCCAGTAGATCGTATGGAAACGAACAATTTCTTTCCCTACCAGATGAACATCCGCAGGCCAGAACTTGTTATACAGGGATGTATCGGATGAACCGTAGCCCAGTGCTGTAATATAGTTGGACAACGCATCAATCCACACGTAGACCACGTGTTTTGGATCGCCTTTAACTTTGACGCCCCATTCAAATGTAGTCCGCGATACGGCCAAATCTTCAAGACCTGGCTTGATGAAATTGTTGATCATCTCGTTTTTACGGGATTCCGGCTGAATAAAGCCCGGGTTCTCTTCATAATATTTCAACAAACGATCTGCATATTTGCTCATACGGAAGAAGTAGGATTCTTCTTTGACCAATTCAACCGGGTGTCCACTATCCGGGCTCTTGGCCGAGATAATCTCACCCTTCTCATTCTTCTCTACATCCACCAGTTGAGTCTCCGTGTAATACGTCTCATCCGGAATACTGTACCAGCCTTCGTACTCACCTTTGTAGATATCTCCCTGTTTCAGCAAACGGTCAAAGATATCCTGAACGACAGTTTTGTGACGCTCTTCGGTTGTACGAATAAAGTCGTCATTGGAAATGTCCAACTTGTTCCACAGTTCCTTGATCCCCACAACGATATCGTCGATAAAAGCTTGCGGTGTCTGCCCTTTCTCTTGTGCCTTGCGCTCAATCTTCTGGCCATGTTCATCGGTTCCTGTTAGATAGTGAGCATCATACCCGCGTAGACGCTTGTAACGAACCATCGCATCTCCCGCCACTGTTGTATACGCATGCCCAATATGCAATTTGTCACTCGGATAATAAATCGGGGTTGTCAGATAAAATGTTTTTTGGTCAGCCATGAATGACTTCTCCTCCTTCTAATGTTCCTGCTTCATGTGATCTCTTCGTCCAAAACAACTAAAAAAGAACACAAAAAACTCCCGCCCCTATGGGACGAGAGTTGCTCTCACGTGTTACCACCCAAATTCCCCATGTTTTTCACAAAACACAGGCTCTGTCGGTCCTTCGACCGCCCATTAACGCTGGATCACGCCTCAGCCTTACGACAGCAGCTCTGAAATCACTGTCTGCACGCTCGAAAGAGGTTCCTCCGGGACCATATTCCATCCTCCTCCCAGACCGGTTCTCAGCTCATCCGGCTCTCTGCACTGGGGGTGTGTCTGTACTTATCCCTTCACTGGAAATCATATAGGAAAAATATACTGAAATGCGGACCCCTTTGTCAAGTGGACAGCATACTCAAGTTCAATCCTGGCCTGCTTCCAGGCCACCCGAATACTTCAGGCTACATCGTTACTCCGATACCATCATGGATTTCTCCGCCTTTGGTGGCACCAGATCCACTCCACCTGGATGAAACGGGTGACATTTGGCAATACGTTTCGCTGTTAACAACGAGCCCTTGAGCGCACCGTGCACTTCAATCGCCTCCATGGCGTAAGCCGAACAGCTCGGATAGAACCGACATGTTGGCGGTGTTAATGGAGAGATATAATTGCGGTACACCCGAATGGGTGCCTGAGCAATTCTGCGCGATAACTTCATGGTCAGTGCTTCCCATGAGCGTGTTGATGTCCCGATGCCGTTTTGGCCGGAGCATGCTCAGCACAGTCCTTGCAATATCCAAATACCTCAAACTTGTGGTCCACAACCTGAAATTGCTCAGGCGCATCCGCAAGCTGCATCGGGCAAAAAATAATAGGATATGTCTTCTGACACTTCAGACAGATCATATGATGGTGATGATGATCTTCACTACAGTGCGCTTTGAATTTAACGCCATCTTCGAAGATGACCTGTTCCAGTACACCCAGTTCCTGCATCACCCGCAAATTACGATATACTGTGTCAAAACTCAGTCCGCTGTAAGTCTTACCCATATATTCATAGACGTCCTTGGGTGTAAGATACCCCGGAGACTCGGCAAATAACCGGGCCAGTGTTTTCCGCTGATCGGTAATGCGAAGCCCCTGTGAGGACATGGTCGAAATAATCTGTTCTGTCGACAGCATGATCTAAAGCACCTCCTGTCATACGAGCATTTTGCATCATTCATAGAGCGACAGTTTATTCGGCAAAAGCGAAAACTTTTGCTTTCTTGTATACCTCTAATAATGCATCAAATTACGATTAGAGTCAACGAAGACACCGGGTTAGGTCATTCCAACATCACATAAAAAGGACTCCATGCACATGCATTGCCATTAGTCTAGCTTGAGCTAATGACATTACATTTTGATGGAGTCCCTTCCTGACGGTTCAGATGATCAATCGTTCGGGCGACTTTTGGGGTGAACGGGTATATATGATATAAGCTTTCACTCCAAACCGTCCGTGCATGTTCATGATATTACTTTTCAGCCGGAAGCGGCGTGAACAGCAGGTTAACAGGCAAGTTACTTCCTGGTGCCGCCGAGAAGAGAATAGTTACACTCTCGCCGTACGAACCTGTGCGATACATTACGCTTTGCTCATTAGGTGCAGTTACAGATCTACCTGTGGAAATCTGAACGACCTGTCCGTTCACGAGTGCCACACCTGAGTATCTGCCTCCACGAGGGTTGAATGAAATCAACGTGCGCGGAGCAACATTATTCAATGTAATTTTGTACAATACACCGAAGTTACCTGCGTTGGAAGCTTCTGTGAAAGCCATAGGGTCCGTTCCCACAAGGTTTGGATCACTTGCATTGTCTCCAAGTGGAAGACGTTCAGGCTTCGATCCTATTTCCTGATCATACGTAATGATCCGTGTTGCATTCGGGTACGTTCCGCGGTTGTGAACACCATCACGATCCAGAACCGGCAGGCTCGATAACACTTCCATCGGGTCCTTGTTTTCTTCAATCATGATAATGTTGTAATCCAGTTCATAATCACTGAATACATCGGAATACAAGGAAATGACTTGTCCCTGCTTCATCGGAAGAACGCTCAGATCATTAAGAATCAGCTTGCTTTCTCCTGGCTGGATGTACACTTTCTTTTGTCCGGTACCATTCTGCATGGACTGGAACCAACGGTCAATCGACAGCTTTCCTGCTACCGTTGCAAAAGGAGACGGTCCTGCAAAACCCATGTTTTGCTGGTCAATGGATGCCGTGTATGCATTGTTGTTTGTCGCTACAACATACATTTTCACGTTTTTGCCCGTGTTGTTCACATGGTGAATCATGAAGCGTGTCTGTCCGAAGGAAGATTCCTTGTACACAATGCCTTCCGTATTCACGGTTTCCGGGCTGTTACTGCGGATCAGCAGACTTGGTTCATCATAATACGTGAAAGGAACTTTCTCCAATGCCGGTACTCCACCACCATCAAAAGTGAACTTCTCACCGACTGGTGTGAACAATTGATTGAAGTCAGTCACACTATAAAGTGTTTCTCCCGTAATATTAATCATCTTGGTATAGCTATCGCTAGCACCATGTTTATCGGTAACTGTAATCGTTACGGTCTTCGGTCCTGGAACAAAGAATGCAAGTGCATTGTTATCCCATTCTGTTTTTACAATTGCGTTCTCATCATCTGTACTTTGATCAATATAAGTGATTTTCTCACCCATTTTGTATTCTTCTTTATCTGTCGTAAACATCGCGACAGGTGGCAGATTGGGTCTTTCAACCTTAATCGTAACTGAATACGGATCACTCCATTGACCACTTGAATCCTGGACCGCATAGGTTACTGTGTATACACCTGGTTGGTCGAATGAATCCTGACGGCCTGTCCAACGTTCATCTACAATGCTGAGTCCCTTGGGAGAGCTGGATCTAGTTGTGTAGGTAACCTGGTCTCCGGCAAAAACCTCTTTTTGTACCGTGAAGCTCGCCACCGGTTTGGTACTCAGATTCAATACAACCGTTTTGGCAGATTGATTTACTTTATACGTAATGTCCAGAGCCTGTGTAATTGAAGTCAACGGCACCATGAACGTATTTTTTTGTTGATAAGCCGCGCCCTTCATCGTTCTGGACACACCATTAACGGTATAGATTTTGCTGTTTGTTTTGAAACGCAGCTCATCTTCACCACTAATAATGATCGTTTCTTTGGTTGTGTTATCATATTTGACATCATAGCCAACCCGATCAACGAGAGCACGGATCGCTACATAGGATACACCATTTTTAACAGCCATTGGCTGTCCAGCAAGATATGTTTTGCCATCTTGCATCATTTTATTACTGTTCATATAAAGAGTGAGGTCTCCACCCCCGCCTCCAGCAACAGATGAACCGCCTGTAGATGGTTGCTCCACTTCTACTGGTGCAGGTGCTGGTGTTTCCTCAGCTGTACCTTCTTCGTCCGTAGGTTCAATTACCGGCTCAACAGGAGTCGCGTCTGTTCCTGTAGGAACATCTGTCTCAGGGTTCACTTCTTCGGTTGTTTCATTATTTGATGTTGTCGTGTTTGTTCCGGATTTCACTTCGGATTCCGCGATGGTTTGTTCTTTTTTCACAACCTCCACGGATTTAACTTTGGCTGTATTCACTGATGTAGTATCGCTCTGATCTGCTGATTGTGCATTGGCAGGAATCACTGCAAACGCCTGAAACACAGCAAAAGCGGTAAGTATGGACAATTTCTTTTTCAAATTCATTCTTTGTCTTTGGCTCCTTCTGCTCCCATTTATAAATATCCCCCTCAAAAAGTCATATTATTAGACGCTTGGAACCGGGAAAAGTTGCTAAAAAGTTAAGAGGAGAATTGTAAACTTTTAATAGAAGGAAAATACTATGAAAATAGTTATCTATCAATTATCTTTTTAGTCTTCATATCCCAAAATCAACCAATAGAAAATTTCAACAAAAAAATCTCTCCGGGAGATGGTCAATTAACACCATATCGCAGAGAGATTTAAGGATTGAATAGGTCTAGCGCAAACGGACAGGCAGACTTCCTGTTGGCTGCAGTCCTCCGGTTAACACCTGGGACAGCACCCGAACAACTGCGGGTGTATTCTCATACGTACACACATAACTTCCCGGCCTCGAAATCTCCTGCAGATCATATGGATTGCGCAAAGCAATTACAATCAGGGAATGATTCTTACTAAGCTTTTCAACCAAATACTGTTGCCCTTTCGGAAGTTGACCTGCCGATGTGTACGTACATACGATAACTTGTTCACGATCCGACACATCCTTCCATATGCGATCTACTTCCTCATATGAAGGCTGAGTCGTTATTTTACGCTCACGAACTCTGCCTCGCAGCTGCGATAGCGCCATACCCAACGATTCTGTATGGGACCATGGTTCATCCACCTCTGTCCGTTGCACAACCTCAGGCCAGATGACATATACGTCCTTCTCTGGATTCAAGGGAAACAGCCCATCATTATGAACGATGGTAATACTGCTTGAAGCAATCTCGAATAGTGTTGATTCGTTTAGTTTACTGGAATCGGTGGATTCAGTGCAATTAACAGGTTCAACATCGGTTATCTCGACCGTTTCACTCGCTTTCGGCGAAACCAGATGATCATTCTGCTGCCCGCAGCGCTTTCTTTTCCATGTCATAATGCGTTCCACCGCCTGATGAATAACCTCTTCCGATATTCGCCCCATTCGAACTGCTTCCACAATGGCTTCCAGCGCAGCAACCTGATCTTGCAAGGTATGACTCACCAGAATCAGATCTGCTCCTGCTTCCACAGCACGAATCGCAGCTTCAGCTACCCCATATGGCTTGGATATCGCATGCATTTCAAGACAGTCTGTAATAATAATGCCTTCAAAACCCATTTCCTCACGTAATAGGCCCGTTAACACCTTATGCGACAACGTTGCCGGAATGGGCTCGGGCTCAATCGAAGGGAACATCACATGAGCTGTCATAATAGCATCAACTCTGGCCTCAATCGCCTTGCGGAACGGTAACAACTCCATCTGTTCCAGCCTGTTTCGATCATGAGGTACCGTAACCATACCAAGATGAGAATCTACGGCGGTATCTCCATGTCCCGGAAAATGTTTGGCAGTAGCAGCTATGCCCTGTGATTGATATCCGGTGATGGCTGCTACGCCATGAGTGGCCACACTTTCAGCATGTTCACCATACGAACGCACACCGATAACCGGGTTAAGCGGGTTGTTATTCACGTCGACCACTGGCGCAAGGTTCATATCAATACCGATGCTTTTTAACTCACAACCCAGAATTCGAGCACACTCCAGTGTATATTCCGGATTGCCTGTCGCACCAAGTGCCATATTACCCGGCACTTGGGTCATTCCCTCTTGGTCAATCCGTGCAACCATGCCACCTTCCTGGTCCACCGAAATCATGAGTGGTAGGGCCCCCGCTTCAGCAGCCATATCTTGCAGTTCGGCGGACAGCCGTGTCAATTGATCTACACTTTCGACATTACGCCGGAAATAAATGACGCCGCCGACGTGATAGTCACGGATTAAGCGAGTAATCTGTTCATCTGCGTGCTGACCGTGAAATCCACACATTAACAATTGGCCTACCTTTTGCTCCAATGTCAGATCATTTAAGACCTTCATTTGACCTCTCCTCTCGGTTCCCTTGCCACTACGAACCTAATCGTTTACTCTGCCTGTACTCGGAGGGTTTCATGTGGAAGTGTTTATGAAACACCTTGGAGAAGTAACGGCGCTCCTTGAACCCTGTTGCTTCCCCAATCGCTGTAATGCTCCATTCGGTTGTACTCAACAATAAAGCGGCACTTTCCATCCGTTTCTGCGTCATGTATTCCACAAAAGTAACACCCATTTGGGTTTTAAATAGCTGGCAGAAGTATCCCGGGCTGATTCCGAGCCAATCTGAGACTTCATCTATTCCCAAGTCCTGTTGCAGCCGTGCATCCATATACTCACATGCAGACAGGATCAGTTCCGATACAGAAGGACGTGGCTGAGTTTGTTTACCCTGATAGGCATGGGTAACAACCTCTGCAATTTCAAGGAGTTCCCTCATGGATACGGCCCCCTGCAGTGCATTCCAATAATTCACTTCGTGCTCTTCAGCGATGACCTGTACTTCACGAAGTTCCCGAAGCATGTGTACAAGCATAAACCGAAGATTGGTTTCATCTATCTTGCTAAAGGATTGTCCTGAATTCCCCATTTGCTGTTTAAGCCGCTCCAATACATCACGTAACCCCTGCTTGTTTCCTTGACGAATCCACCGAGTAACAAGCTCCAGATCTTCTCTTGTAATCCATGAGTTAGCCCCTTTGGAGGCCGTATGATCATAGGATAAGGTGGTTTCGGGACAACTGGCTTTCAGCACCCTTTCTTCACTCTCCCAATGGGACATCAGTATTTTTTGACAATGCCGGAATCGCTCCAGAATTTGACTTTCCAAGTTCACGGGCACAGCATCCTGAACAACCCTAACCTTCACATTTGAATCCAGGGATAATATCTCATTTAATTCGAGACACAGTTGATGGGCCAGATCCTCTGAGCGACGTTTCCAGTCCCCCGATGCCTCCAGCAGGATGCACCACTCCCCTTTGCGGGTCGAAAGAATCTGACAGTCCCCCTTAATTCTCTCTGCCACTTCCCTAAGTCTGGAACTTATGGTCTCATGCCATCGTTGATGCTGAAGTTCGGACCAGCCGATCGAATGGCGAAAATAACCGACTGCATCCACCAGCAGCAACGTATACGGTGCAGTAGTTGTTATGAATTCAGGAACAGAGGCAGGATAGGCAACCTTCAATGGTGCTTCTCCTCGCAACAGGTCAATCAACTGTTTGTGTCTGATCCAGCTTTCCATCTCTTGGTTGCGATAACGTTGCGATTCGTTTTCCAGACGTCTCTTCTGGATCTGCCCGGCAAGCTCACGCAGTTTATGTTCCAGATTCAAATAATCAATTGGCTTGCATATGTATTCATGTACGTTATACTTGATAGCGGTTCGAGCATATTCAAACTGCTGATAACCGGTCAGCAAAATAATCTCACACGTTTCACCCTGCTCTCGCAGTAAACGAATAAGTTCCAATCCATCCATAGACGGCATCCGAATATCACACAAGAGAATGTCTGGATGACTCTCTGTTACTTTGCCCAGCGCTTCTGCACCACTTCTCGCTGTACCTGTGATTTCAATCCCCATCTCTTCCCAGGGTAAAATGAAGTTCAGATTCTCCAGAATCGGCAGCTCATCGTCAACCAACATTGCAGTCAGATTCATCCGGCTTCCTCCTGCTCATATAATGGAATGATGCATCGAATAACTGTGCCATACCCCGGTGCTGAACATATAAATATGCCATAACCGGCCCCGTATTGAATACGAATTCGATCTGCCACACTTCGTAATCCTAATCCCCTGCGTTCCGTTATGGACGATAATGATTCCGCCCCTCCCGTGAGCATATCTTCCGGCGGATCTTCTGCCATATACTCAAATCGTGCGAGCATTTCCTGGGGAATACCGATCCCATTATCCTCAACGCATAACACCAGATGGCCCCGTTCTGCATATGCGCTTATCCGCAGTACACCTGGATAGGTGATCCCCTCAAACCCATGTTGAATGCTATTTTCCACCAGAGGCTGGAGGGTAAGCTTAAGCAGGATTGAGCTGTATAGATGGGGTGGAATGTCAATCTCATAGGTGAACAAATCACTGAACCTGTACTGTTGAATCTCCAGATAACTCTGCAAATGCCTGATTTCCTCACCCAGTGGAATCTCCTCCTGATCCTGAATGCTGATACGAAGCATATTGCCAAGTCGGGTCACCATCTCGCTTACTTTGCGGCCCTCCCCCCGCAGTGCTAATCCATTAATGGATTCCAATGTGTTAAACAGAAAATGAGGTTTGATCTGGGCCTGTAGTACACGCAGTTCCGCTTGGGCCTTCTGCTCTTGCTCTGCCCGAACACGACGGAATAATCCCCCGATCCGATCCAATAGTTCATTGAACCCTTGCGCAAGCAGCTGCATTTCATCGAATCCTTTTCCTTCCACCCTCGCATTAAAATCACCATCATCCACACGACGCATAAACCGTACAAGTACAGCAATGTTACCCGTGATGCGATTCATGAAAAAAAGATTAAAGATCATCGCTGCGAGCAGGCATAACAGAATAATAATGACAGACCAACCGGCAAAGGCATTGGTTTCCGCAGATAAGGCTTCCCATGAAGTCACACTTACGAGACTCCAGTTATAGTTCTTCAGATGATATTGCGAAATGATGCTCTCCTTGCCGTCAAAGACCGTTCTGACGCTACTAAAGCCAGGACCGTAACGGCTGGATTCAGCACCAAGGTTTTGCATGTTCTCACCGTTATATATACCTGCAGGATCATAGACGATCAGCCCTTCTTCATTAATTAACAGGAATGATGTATCCTGTGCCGAATCGCTGATTTGCAGGTGACGGAAGATCCGGTCGATCTCTCCTTTTTTGATCTGAACAACAAGCACGCCGATATTTTGAAAATAACTGAGTTCTTTGACCAGTCTGATCTGGGTGAAGACAGGCTCTACCCCGGTTAATTCGGGATATTCCAGTGGTGCGAGCCATTTGGGCACACCATTGAGTTGCTGAATTTCGTTGAATAAGGGATGCACTTTGAATTGCTGGAAAGGAAGGGCTTGAAAATTCTCTTTGGTGAAGATGGAGACAATCTGGTTGTTCTCGGACGAACGCAAATCATATAAAAAGGCATAACTGATGAACGGATAGTTATATAGAAGGGAACGGAAATTGCGCTGGCTGGCATTGAGGGATAACTGATTACCGGTTCCCAGATCCTGCTTGGTCGGATCTTTGGCGTTCAACGCCATTTGAAAAACCGATGTGGCTATCCCGTTGTCGGTCACATTGTTAATCTGCTGAAATACATTCTCGATATTGTAGCTGATGGCCTGAAGCGCATATTCGGCCTGTTGATTGTATTTTTTCTCAATCGTATGTGATGTGACCAGAAACATGCCAATGCCCAGTGCACACATCGGTACAATAATCAGCAGCAGAAATGCCAAGGCCAGCTTCATTCGCAAGTTCATATCCCGTTCTCCCTATTCACTGGTTCATGGTATTAACCTTTGACACCACCTGCAGTTACTCCTTCTATAATTTTCTCCTGGAGTATAGCGTAGATCACAAGTACAGGTACAACGCTGTATACAATACCTGCCGACATCTGGGCATAGTTCATCTGATATTGATCCCGAAACTGGACCATGCCCACTGGCAGCGTACGCAATTTATCGGTGGATAAGAAATAGTTGGCGAGTAAAAATTCGTTCCAGTTGCCGAGGAAATTAACGATAAAAACGGTAACAATAGCCGGAACGGTAAGAGGTATCACTATTTTAGCAAAGATACCCGGTGCCCTCAAGCCGTCCATGACAGCCGCTTCCTCAATTTCTCCAGGCAGAGAACGCATAAAAGCCGCCAGTATAATAATGGTAAACGGGATCGCATTGGCCACATAGGGCACGATCAATGCCAGATGTGTATCCAATATGCCCATTTTGCGAACAAGCAGATAAATCGGCAGCATAAGTGCATTGTTGGGAATAAGCATACCGGCCAGAATCAGGCTGTACAGAAACAGGCTCCATCTCCGGTGTCTCATCCGGGTTACGGCAAAAGCGAACATGGCCCCGAGCACAATCGTACACGCCGACGATAAAACCGAAATGTACAGGCTGTTCCAAAAATACGTACCAATCTTGGCATTCACCCAGGCTTCCACGTAATTGTTAAACTCCCATGTTGTAGGCAGACCGAATGGATTCAGGGCGATTTCATTGTTATCCTGCTTGAAGGAAGAGAAAATTACAAATAAAAAGGGAAACAAAATCGCGATTAAATACAACATTAACAACACATGAGGTATACTGCTTTTTATGTTTTTCGCCATCAATATTCCACCTTCTCGCCCCGCCTCGCCACCAGCAGTTGATACACCGCAGTGAGCACAAGCGTCAGAGCAAAGATCAGCACTGCAATGGTATTGCCATAACCATATTTGAAGTTGGTAATTGCATATTTGATCATATATGTCGCCAGAACCTCGGTGGACCCAGCGGGCCCACCTTTGGTCATGACAATCACGATGTCGGCTGCTTTCATGGCACCTGCAATGGACAACATGATCACGACCGAAATGATCGGCCGAATCAGCGGCAACGTAATTCGCATTGCTCGTTGTACCGCCGTTGCCCCATCAATGGCAGCCGCTTCATCCAGATCACGGGGAATCGCCAGTATGGCCGCCAGCACCATGACAATGTAAAATCCCGTCCACTGCCAGGCGTTGGTCACCAAGATGGACAACATGGCAAATCGGTTATCCGATAACCAGTAGATGGGATCGATGCCCAGCACATGAAGCATTTTGTTTAATAGTCCGATATTGGGCTCATAGATGAATCCCCACAAGATACCGATAACGGCTGTCGACATGATGGATGGTAAAAAAACAGCTGTTTTATACAGACCTTTCAGCCTTTTCACATTGGCAATCAGAAGCGAAAACAGGACGATCAGGGGTACCTGAATCAGTACCGAAAATCCGATGAAAAAGCCGTTATTCCTTGTGGAAATCCAAAAACGTTCATCGGTCAGTGCCTTCACATAATTGGATAAACCCACAAAACGTGGCTCAGCCGATACCCCATTCCAACTCGTCAGGCTGTAATACAGGGAGCTGCCAATAGGGTATAAGAAGAACATTACAAACAGAATTAGGGCTGGCATTACAAACAACGTATAGATTAACGGGCTGCGGAGTGAAGTATTCATAGTCAGCCTCCTTCAGTCACTTCAACGATCGCAGTTTCAACTTGGATTGATTTATTCCACTGAGGCGTTTGCTTCCTCTTGCACCTTTTGCAGCTCTTCTGCCATTTTCTCTGGCGTGGTCTGCCCACCAATCAACTTCTGGATTTGCAGATTGCTGATCTCTGTCGTCACATCGGCCTGAACGAGTGCATCAAATGCCGGGAACGACGTCTTGGACGCATTAAGCACAGCCACAATTTCTTTCATCAGATCATCGGTAATGCTATCGGTCAGCACTTTCTCGTCCAGCTTCATGGCAGGCAACACACCATCTTCCACAAGACCGCGGATCTGCATATCTTCATTGTAGAAATTTTTGATAAAAGCTTTCACTGCTTCCAGCTTCTGCGGGTCATCCGCCACTGCTGCCGAGAATCCGTATCCATTGTTAACATCTCTCATCAAAGACGTCTGATCTCCTGCTCCGTTCTCTACCGGAGGCATATTGAAGAATCCAACCTTGCCAATGAGCGATTCACCGCTCTGGCCTTCCTTGAATACAGATGATTTCCATGTTCCGTCATACATTAATACCACTTCTCCGCTTGTAAATTGCGTGGTATATTCGGCATACTCGAAGCCCAGCTCACCTTTTTTGAAATAACCCTTATCCACCCATTCCTTATGTTTGGCAAAACCTTGCACAACACCCGGATCGGTCCACTTCGCTTCACCCGTTGCAAACTTTGCGGTAATCTCCGGTCCGGCATACCGTGACCACAGGTGGTTGGTTAACATAAGCGGTACCCAGCCTGCCTTGGATGCGGAAGCAAGCGGCACTTTGCCATCAGCCTTGATCTCGGCCAGTTTATTGTCCAGTTCAGCCATGGTAGTTGGGGCTTTCCATCCTTTTTGTTCGAAGTACTCTTTATTATAGAAAAAACCTTCGCCCGAACCGCCAATCGGCAGTCCATATACCTTGCCTTCATACGTAAACGGTTCAAGCGATGTAAACTGGTCCTGAATGCCCAGCTCTTGCAGGATTGGAGTCAGATCAAGCAGCATACCTTCCTTGGCATACACTTTGGAATCCGGGCTTCCGAACAGTTCAAAAATATCCGGCGGGTTACCTGCCGCCATCTCCCCGCGAAGCTTCTCCTTACGATTCACATCGGATTCGACACCATCCAGCGTAAAGGTCAGATTGGGTATCTCACCTTCAACTTTGTCCACAACATCCTGCAGAATGGCCAGTCTTTTCTGTTTGTCGGCTCCCACCTGCGTGTGGCGGAGAAGCATTTCAACCGGTTCCTTACTTGTTTCCTCCACAGGTGTATTGCCTGCGCCTTGCTGTGGCTCGTTACTTGAGCTTGCACATCCCGCCAAAGTCCATGAAGTGATAAGCAATAATGAAAGCAGTAATGTCATTCTTTTTTTCATCGGGTTGACCCTCCTCAAGATATTGAGCATTTGGCTTTACACTCTGATTATAAAAAGCCGGAGCTTACATCGTAAGGATGACAATTCATCAATGGAGGGATAAAATCCTTCACTGGACCCATAATCTTGCATTTACAATGGATAACAGCAAAAAAACAGCCCCTGCGAAACATGTTCGCAAGGACTGCTTGGTTGATTGTTTTTATTACATATAAAGGTCAGATTACTTACCTGAACAAGCCACGTCAGCCGTTTCCTGGCGACCTTGTTCGATCAGGCGATACGCCCGCTCCACTTCTTCTTCACTTGGTGAAGGAACTCCATCCAGTGGATATACTTTACCGAGCGCTTCCCATTTGTAGATCCCCATCTGATGGTATGGAAGAATTTCGAACTTTTCGACGCCATTCAATGTTCCGATAAACCGTCCGAGGTTAAGCAGATCCTCTTCCTCGTTATGAATGCCAGGCACATACACGTGGCGTATCCACATTTTCCGACCTTGCTCCGACAACCACTTGGCTGTTTTCAACGTTCTCTCGTTGGATTTGCCTGTCAGCTTGATATGTTTCTCGTCATCAATATGCTTGAGATCCAGCAGAACCAGGTCTGTGTTATCCAACAGATCGTGAATCCGCTCCGGTTCGTTAAACCCATTGCTGTCCAGCGTCGTATGCAATCCCCAACGCCGCTTTACTTCCTTGAAGATTTCGGCTACAAAGTGAGCCTGTAACGTTGGTTCTCCGCCAGATATCGTGAGTCCGCCTCCAGAGCTGCGATAGTAGGATAGATACGGCTCAATTTCAGCCAGTACCTCCTCTAGCGTCATTTCTTTTCCACCATCCAGCGCCCATGTATCTGGGTTGTGGCAATACTGACATTTGAGTAGACATCCTTGCATAAAAAGCACAAAGCGGATGCCTGGGCCGTCAACCGTCCCGAAAGTTTCGAGTGAATGAATATGTCCGTTAACCATGCTGCCTCTTCCTTTCTGTATCCGCATCCGCTGTGCGTTTAATATGATTTGGAATGCCTTGCTCTAGCGGTCTTCTACTTGCAAATTACTTACATCGAGCCATGGAACGTACGGTTGATGACATCCAACTGTTGTTCACGAGTCAATTTAATGAAGTTAACGGCATATCCGGATACCCGTATAGTCAGTTGTGGATAGTTTTCCGGGTGATCCATCGCATCAATCAGTTGCTGACGATCAAATACGTTAACGTTCAGGTGATGAGCGTTTTGACCGAAGTAACCATCCATCATCGCAGTCAGATTGGATTTACGTGTAGTCTCCTCTTTACCCAATGCTTTTGGCACGATAGAGAAGGTATTGGAAATACCATCAAGACTGTGTTCATAAGGCAATTTGGCTACAGAGCCAAGGGATGCCAGTGCACCTTTTTTGTCACGACCATGCATTGGGTTTGCACCTGGAGCAAATGGTTCACCTGCTTTACGACCATCCGGTGTAGTCCCTGTTTTCTTACCATATACCACGTTGGAAGTGATCGTCAGAACGGATTGTGTTGGAACTGCGTTACGGTAAGCTTTGTGCTTGCGAATCATGCCCATGAAGTTCTCGACCAGTTCAACAGCAATGCTGTCTACGCTGTCTTCATTGTTACCGTAACAAGGGAAGTCTCCTTCGATTTCAAAATCAACTGCGATGCCTTGTTCGTTACGAATTGGTTTTACTTTGGCATATTTGATCGCACTCAGTGAATCTGCTGTAACCGACAGACCAGCGATACCGCAAGCCATCGTACGTACAATGTCACGGTCATGCAATGCCATTTCGATACGCTCATAGCTGTATTTATCGTGCATGTAGTGAATGACGTTGAGGGTGTTCATGTACAGCTTCGCCAGCCACTCCATCATTGGTTTGAAGCGTTTCATAACCTCATTGTAATCCAGCACTTCGCTAGTAATGGCAGGATACTCAGGTCCAACTTGTGCTCCGGATTTCTCGTCACGACCACCGTTGATCGCATACAGGAGAGCTTTTGCCAGGTTGGCACGAGCGCCGAAGAATTGCATTTGTTTCCCGATCTTCATCGCCGACACACAGCAAGCAATACCGTAATCGTCACCGTAGATCGGACGCATCAGATCATCATTTTCATACTGGATTGAGCTGGTTTCGATGGATACTTTACTGCAATAATCTTTGAAAGCTTCTGGAAGTTTCGTGGACCAGAGAACAGTCAAGTTTGGTTCTGGTGCAGGACCCAGGTTGTGCAGAGTATGCAGGAAACGGAAGCTGTTTTTGGTTACGCGTGTTTCGCCATTCACTGACATACCACCGATTGACTCAGTCACCCATGTTGGATCTCCACTGAACAGTTCGTTGTAATCCGGTGTACGCAGGAATTTGACAATCCGCAGTTTCATTACAAAATGGTCAACCAATTCCTGAGCCTGTTCTTCGGACAAAATACCTTCTTGCAGGTCACGTTCAATGTAGATATCCAGGAAAGAAGATACACGTCCGAGTGACATCGCAGCACCGTTCTGTTCTTTGATCGCAGCCAGATAACCGAAGTACAACCATTGGAATGCTTCTTTTGCTGTTGTCGCTGGCAAGGAAATATCGAACCCGTGCATATCGCCCAATTGTTTCAATTCTTGCAATGCACGAATCTGTTCAGACAATTCTTCCCGCAGACGAATGACATCTTCATCAATAACATCAACTTCGAGTGCATTCAGTTCGCCTTTTTTATTACGAATCAGGAAGTCTACCCCGTACAAAGCTACACGACGATAGTCACCGATGATCCGACCACGGCCGTAAGCATCTGGCAGACCTGTAATAATTCCTGCTTTACGCGCTGCACGCATGTCGGAAGTATAAGCATCGAATACACCCTGGTTGTGTGTTTTGCGAATGTTTGTAAATATATCAATGACGCCCTGTGGCATTTCAAAGCCATATGCCTCACATGCGTCAATCATCATGCGAATTCCGCCTGTTGGTTGAATGGAACGTTTGAACGGAGCATCGGTCTGAACGCCGACAATCTGTTCCTTGGTTTGATCCAGATAACCGGGTTGGTGAGAAACAATAGTCGCTGGTGTGTTTACATCAACGTCAAGGACACCGCCGTTATCCCGTTCTTTTTTGGTCAGATCAGATACGATATCCCACAATTCTTTGGTATTCTGGGTTGCACCTGCGAGAAATGCTTCGTCACCGTAATACGGAGACAAGTTGTGTGCCAGAAAATCATTCACATCTACGGATTTGGTCCATGTTCCTTTGGTAAAGTTTCTCCAGCCTGTTTGTTGTTTGACATCTTTTTCAATCACCGACATCGTAATCCCTCCACTAATTTGGATTTCTGGACACATAACATCTTGCTTCATTCGTAGCATTGTGTGCCCAGAGCCGCGATTAATGTGAATTGTTTCACATAAACCGGAACATGTTCTCTCTACTTGGGAACCGGAACCGCGGGATGAATGTTTTTCTTACATTTTCAGTATACGACTTGGGGCTTTCATCATCTGTGATTTTTGTCACAAAGTCAGTGAACTAACTCACTCCACCTGCGCTGTGTCCCATTGAACCCTGTAAATTCACACTTAGCCACTGCGCGGGCAGAACAACTTCCGATCGCTGTTATCCCCGGATTTTTTCAATTTTATATTTCAAAGGGGAAAATCCGGGGATAAAGGCGAACGCTCCGCTTCTTCAGTTTTTTCTGCCCTCTCCGTTATTGTGTGAACATCTGGCTCAAACAGCCACCTCACGAATTCCATTACTACCTCTCTAGAACCCTTTTGCTCCTCTATGCTCGGAGCAAACCAAATCTTAAAATACTCCTGAAAAACAGATGTTTTGCTCTTCTGTTTTTCTGCCCTCTGCGTTATTGTGTGAACATCTGGCTCAAACAGCCACATCACGAATTCCATTACTACCTCTTTAGAACCCTTTTGCTCCTCCATGCTCGGAGCAAATCAAATCTTAGAATACTCCTGAAAAACAGATGCTTCGCTCTCCTGTTTTTCTGCCCTCTCGTTATTGTGTGAAAGACGGCAATCGGGGCTCCCCTCTCGGGGAACCCTGATCTTATTGCCGTAAGGCACGCGTCGTTCTAAGTTTATTATTCAAACTTTCCGTAGAAAGCGTTGCGGTATACATCAGCCAGTTCAGTTACCAGCGGTAACTTCGGATTGGCGGTTGTACATTGGTCTTCGAAGGCACGGTCAGCCAGATAATCTACATGAGCTTCAAAGTCTTTGGCATCAAATCCGATTTCCTGGAACGATTCTTCAATGCCCAATGTTTTGTTCAGTTTGCGAATGGCATTGATAAGACTGGTTACGCCTTCTTCTGTTGTACGTGCAGGCAATCCCAGAATCCGGGCAATTTCGGCATACCGCTCATCCGCTATAAAGTGCGAATATTTCGGGAACGATGCAAATTTGGTCGGTTTTTTCGCGTTGTAACGAATGACGTGCGGCATCAGGATCGCATTGGTGCGTCCGTGTGCGGTGTGGTACTGACCGCCCCATTTATGCGCCAAGCTGTGGTTAATGCCCAGGAATGCGTTGGCAAACGCCATACCGGCAATCGTGGAAGCATTATGCATTTTCTCACGTGCCAGTTTGTCGCCTTGCAGTGCAGATTGCTCCAGGTATTGGAACACCAGTTGGATTGCTTTGATCGCAAGTCCATCCGTGTAATCATTCGCCATGACAGACACATAAGCTTCAATTGCATGCGTCAGTACGTCCATACCTGTATCTGCAACGGCTGTTCTAGGCAGGGAGTATACGAACTCCGGATCGACAATCGCTACGTCTGGTGTCAGCTCATAGTCTGCCAATGGATATTTGGTGTTACCTTGATTTTTATCTGTGATAACCGCGAACGATGTCACTTCAGAACCTGTACCGGATGTGGTTGGGATCGCTACAAATTTCGCTTTTACGCCGAGACGTGGATATTTGTAGATCCGTTTGCGGATATCCATGAATTTTTGTTTCAGATCGTTGAAGTCCGTGTCTGGATATTCATAGAACAACCACATGGCTTTGGCAGCATCCATCGGTGATCCGCCGCCGAGTGCGATAATGCAGTCCGGTTGGAAGCGGCGCATCATTTCGGTTCCGCGGTCTACTGTTGTTGTTGATGGATCTGGCTCAACATCGGAGAACACTTCGATTGCTACTGGCATTTGGCGTTGACGCAGATAGTGTTCTACCTTTTCAACATATCCAAGTTTCACCATCATGGCATCCGTAATAATCGCCACACGTGTGATGTCAGGCATTTTGGCAAGATACTGTGTTGCCCCTTTTTCGAAGTAGACTTTGTTCGGCACTTTGAACCATTGCATATTCACGGTACGGCGAGCCACCCTTTTCACATTGATTAAGTTCACAGCGGTTACGTTGGAAGAAGTCGAGTTACGTCCGTATGATCCGCATCCCAGTGTCAGTGACGGCATGTTTGTGTTGTAGATATCCCCGATGGCACCATGTGTGGATGGTGAGTTCACAATAATCCGTCCAGTTTGCAGACGATCTGCGAATTTGCCGATCACTTCTTCATTTGTGGAGTGGATAACCGAGGAGTGACCCATGCCGCCAAAAGCAACCACTTCTGCTGCACGCTCAATGCCCTCTGCTGCCGTTTTGACTTTGTAACAAGCCAGTACCGGACTTAATTTCTCAGCGGACAATGGGAATTTGGTACCTACCCCTTCAATCTCGGCCACGAGAATTTTGGTGCCTGCTGGAACTTCAATACCGCACAATTTCGCAATGCTTACCGCAGATTGACCAACAATCGCCGGGTTCACCGCACATTTCTCGGCATTAATCGCACCCGCTGTCAATTTTGCTGCTTCATCTTTGTTAACAAAGTAACAGCCGTTTGCGATCATTTTTTTCTTCACTTGATCGAAGATCGGTTCTTCAATGATGACCGCTTGCTCGGAAGCACAGATCATACCGTTATCGAAAGACTTGGACAGGATCAAATCCGTTACTGCCTGATTGATATCCGCGCTTTTCTCGATAAAGCAAGGTACGTTACCCGGTCCTACGCCCAGTGCAGGTTTACCACAGCTGTACGCTGCACGTACCATGCCTGATCCGCCTGTTGCCAGAATGAGAGCCACATCATTGTGATTCATCAGTTCGTTTGTACGATCCATGGAAGGATCATCAATCCACTGAATGCAATCTGCTGGTGCACCATGTTTCACAGCCGCTTCCAGCAGGATTTTGGCAGCTTCCCGGCTACAATTCTGTGCAGATGGGTGGAAACCAAAGATGATCGGGTTACGCGTCTTGATGGAGATCAGTGCTTTAAACATCGTCGTTGATGTTGGATTGGTAACGGGTGTAATCCCCATAATAATGCCGACCGGCTCCGCAATTTTCTGGAAGCTTTCATATTCGTTATCTTCAATCACACCTACGGTTTTGTCATATTTGATGCTGTGGTACACATATTCTGTTGCAAATATATTTTTGGTGATCTTATCCTCATATACTCCGCGGCCTGTTTCTTCTACGGCCATCTTGGCGAGCATCATGTGTTTATCCAGACCCGCAAGCGCCATCGCTTGCACAATACGGTCAATCTGCTTCTGGTCCATCTTCATGAATGCAGCGTGTGCTTTATTCGCTTTGTCGATTAACGTTTGAATATACTGACCTGCTGTCGGTTCTTTTGCTGGGGCGACTTCGTTCTTTACAGCCATCTCCCTCATCCTCCTAAAGGTTCGTATTAGTTTGTCTCTCTCGTTTACATTCACATCGTAACATGACATTAAACTTAATTATGTGATTTTTTTCACAAAGTATAACAAATTTAATTTAAGTTTTGTAGTGTCCTTCATACGACCATTTTCACTTCCTATTTAAAATATAGGGCTGTAAAATTCATCCTCCCCATCAAAAGTGAATTTTATCACAATGTTTGAAATTTCGTCATTTTTGCCCCCTTTCCTTCCCCCTCAAACGGTAAGATTAGGTATATACTGAACTTAAAAATTGAACCACCGCAATTTGTACCGTCCTTCCTCCCGGCCGAGATGACCCTGATCAGGACGGCAACGGTTTGCGGCGAACCTCGGAGGCTACTGCTTATTACAGAAGGTCGTCCGATGGACACAAAGGGGAGATAGACTTATGAGAGAACTAACAACTGTACTGGAAAAGCGCGGTAATACCAACTGTTTCTCGGAAGCCAATTTCAACCATCTGCTGGTTACAATGAAAGATAGAACTTATCCGGAAGGTACACATCTGTACTGGGAAGGCGATATCTCTGACAAACTTTATTATATGAAACGGGGTCGTGCCCAGATCACCAAATCCACGGATGAAGGCAAAGAACTGATCATGTACATGTATCAATCCGGTGATATGATTGGGCAGGCTGATCCCTTCTTTGGCTCTAAACACAGCTTCTCAGCGGAAGTGCTGGAGGATAGTGAGATCGGTGTACTGGAACATAAAGACCTGGAAATGTTAATCTGCCAGCATTGTGACTTCGCGATCGATTTTATGAAATGGATGGGCATCCACCACCGGTTGACACAGACCAAGTTCCGGGATCTCATGTTATATGGCAAACCGGGTGCACTTTGCTCTACCCTCATTCGGTTGTCGAATTCGTATGGTGAGCCTCATGGAGAGCATGTCATTATTCACAAAAAAATTACCCACACGGACCTGTCCAATATGATTGGAGCCACTCGTGAAAGTGTAAACCGCATGTTAAGCGACCTGCGTAAGAAAGACGGGATTGAATATGACAATGGCATGATTGTTATCAAAGATCTGAAGATGCTGCAAGGGATCTGTCACTGTGAGCTTTGCCCGAACGAGATCTGTCGTATTTAATATTTGACTATGCAATCGGAAATTGCTTATATATTTCAATGAAAAAAAGCCCAGTTCTCTAAAAAGAGATTGGGCTTCTTGGTATACTTAGGATGCATTGGTCAATTCAAGCTTTACCGCATCACGTGGATTCAATTTCATGTCGAGACCATTTTCCATTAATTCTTTGTCATTCACCATAATGACCCACCGCTCATTCATACGAGGCGTGACATTCTCGACCGAAACGACAAATTTGTTATTCTCCGACATTCTTACAATGCCGCTGGACTTCAACACATCGCGAACTGTGCACTCCTGAACATAGACGCCAGCATATTGACGATTAAGGGTTGGCATAATGTTTCCACCGCTAACCTTGAGTAACGTTGTCTGATATGCAACGCCATCCCCCCCACTGTCAGCGGCTTTCACGTAAATGATCACTTCATCTTTGGCATGAAGCTCCATGTCCCAATCTTCCTGCTCAATATCCTTGCCATTTAATTTGACAGCCCAGCTAAGCGAAGAATCCAGAGAAACTTCACCGACGGATTGAATCCGTTTGCCATCTGCCGTAAAATCAACCAGTCCGCTATTGAGTAATGCTTTTTTGAGTGTCAAACCCTCACTAAAATCTCGCTTAATGGACTTTGTTGCATCAGGCAAAAACGTACTGCCATCTACAGCCACTGTGATTGTATTCGCTGTTTCTGTCTCTTTGACAATTGGCTGCTCAGAAGGCTGTGTCTCACTACAACCAGCCAAGATCGCCAGTAGGAGCAAACATACACCTATGTAACCGGGGATTTTCTTCATCATGTAGGTAACACCACCCTGCGTAAAATCATTCACCCTGTTGTCCATAACCTCTATTATGGCACAACTTTCGGCAAAAAAAAGTGTCAAAGCCGTTACTTTTATAGGGTACCGCCTGCAAATAAGGCTTGTACAAGAAAGAGAGCCTGCACACAGGCTCTCCAATCTAAATCATTTTTACGTTCTCATTGGTTACGTTATCATTGGACACAAGCCTGCATGTATGTCCGTCCTCCATAGCCATCTTTCAGATATGGATTGAGTCCGAAGAACTGTTCCTCAGACACATATACCCCTGTCAGCAATCGACCTTCAAGCAATCCACCGTCCACCTGCACGCAGCATGAAGGTGCGTCTACATACTCCTGGTACAAAGGAATCTGCCCATATTGTTGATGTACCTTGAATACCTTGCCTTGCTCATGCAAAGGTCGTTCCGAGAAATAGGTAGGCACAATATAACGGGCAATGACATCCAGTTCCTGCACGCTGTAAAAGGGTTCATCACCAAGCCATGGTGCAAACATTCGAATCTTCTCATATTGTGACCAAACAACCGCCTGAATCAGCATTTCTGCCTGAACCAGCCGACCTTCTCCCACATCCAGAACCAACCGCTTCCCATGGATGGTTTCTTCCATCTGAGAAGTCGTTGAATCAGGTTGTCCCAGCTCACATCCGATACACTTCCAGCCCCTGGACGTTTGAATCCATTTTTGCAGCACCGCCGGAGCTAATCTCGGACCATCGCTGTTCACAGAATGCGTATTCACTTCGGCAAGATCATCCTTAACTGAACGGGAATATGCTGTGCGCTTAAACAACTCCGCAGCTTTTTTATAAATTAGATGGACCTGAATGGATGCGCTCTCAAGTTCTGCAATATCTTCTTTGCCGTAGCGTACTTCAAGGGATAAGCTTTCTTCTCTCATGACAAGTGGGCCTCCTTCGCTCCGGCCGTCTGTGGCCATTTTCTATAGATTATACTACAACTCATGACAACATGTGCATAGCCCAAGAGAAAAACGCCGATCCACATAATACTTAAGACAAAAACTCCTGATTTCCACGGAAATCAGGAGTCTATGTCATTCATGTAACAAAAGTGGGTGATGCTTATACGTTAGTCAACCCACTGCTCAGCCCAGTCTTGAATTTGATTCATAACGGGCTGGAGCGCTCTACCTTTATCCGTCAGTTCATATTCAATACGAACTGGCGTCTCGGGATAGACGTGACGAACCAGAATACCTTCACTCTCCAGATCTTTCATCCGTTCGGATAACATCTTATCACTCATGGATGGAATCAGATTGGAGATATCCTTGAATCGCTTCGAACCACTCATCAACGTTTGAATAATTAAACCATTCCAGCGCTTGCCCAAAAAAGAAAACGCCGTCTCAAAACGCGGACACATCCGCAAGTCTTGACCTTCCACATTAATCACCTCTTTAGAGATCACTCAAATCAACTTACATTTTGTTAGTATATTTCATAATAACATATTTAAGCTTCAAAGAAAACGCCTGCAACTAAAAAGTTTAAATTTTAGAAGCATAATATCCAAAATGGATCATATATCCCAGTATACATTACACGCTGCGTCGTAACCATGGGAAATATCGTATAACTTCCCATAGTACTATCTTACCCAAAAAGAACCCAACTGCCACAGTCATCATTGACTCGGAGAAGGGTTCTTTTTGAATAAAACGTATAATTTCCATTACACGATTGAGTTAGTGAATTAGACCAGCACGCCACCAAATGGTCTTACAGGTTCACTCTTGCCAAATTCCGGCTTAAAGCTGCGGGCAGGATATGCCCATTTCACAGCGTTACTGATCACTCTTAATATTTCCGGTTTGTAATAGGTCGGATATGTCTCATGACCTGGTCGGAAATAAAAGATTTTACCTTCACCACGCCGGAACGTACATCCGCTCCGGAATACTTCCCCACCCTGGAAGTTGCTTACAAACACCAGTTCATCCGGTACTGGAATATCGAAGAATTCGCCGTACATTTCTTCTTTTTCCAATACAATCTTGCCTTCGATGCCATCCGCAATCGGATGAGATGGGTTAACACACCATACAATTTCCTGCTCGTCAGCTACACGCCACTTCAGATCGCAGCTTGTTCCCATCAGCGCTTTGAATGGTTTGGAGAAATGACCTGAATGGAGCACAATCATTCCCATCCCGTTCAGCACTCGCTGCGCAACCTTCTGTGAGATCTCATCGCTTACGCGATCATGTGCCATATGTCCCCACCATATAAGCACATCTGTGGAATTCAGCACTTCATCACTTAATCCGTGTTCAGGCTGATCCAGTGTAGCTGTACGAATAGCAAAGCCTTCGCCGCCAAGTCCGTCAGCCAGTGCTCGATGCAGACCATCCGGGTAGACTTCCCTTACTTCATCGTGAATTTTCTCATGGACAAATTCATTCCAAATGGTGACGTTGATCATATTCAATTTCCCCCTAGTGTAGCTCTAAACCCACCACATATCGCCCAGCGGTTCTTCGATCAATACTTGCTGGAGATTTTGCACGGCTTTAGAGAATCCTTCTTCAACCGACATCAGACCGTCTTCGTGCTCAATACTTACTACATAATCATATCCGACCAGACGCAAGGCACTCATAATATCTGCCCATGTCTTGTTATCATGTCCATAACCGACCGAGCGGAACTGCCAAGCCCGATCCAGCATATTGGTATAGTCCTGCATATCCGTTACACCGTGTTTGTTCACGTTTACCGGATCAATCGTTGTATCTTTGGCATGGAAGTGATGGATGGCTCCTTCACGTCCCAAGATGTGAATTGCCTGAACCGGATCAATACCTTGCCACCACATGTGACTTGGGTCCAGATTGGCTCCGATCACTTCACCTGCTGCTTCACGCAGTCTCAGCAACGTTGCTGGAGTATGAACGGAGAATCCACCGTGCAGCTCCAATCCAACTTTTACGTTACGATCTGCTGCAAATTTACCCCACTCTGTCCAGTAAGGGATAACTTTGTTTTCCCATTGCCACTTCAGGATTTCTTGGAAGTCATTCGGCCATGGTGCAACAGGCCAGTTCGGATATTTGGCATCCTCATGATCTCCCGGACAACCGGAGAATGTATTCACTACAGGTACTTCAAGCTTCTCAGCCAGTTCTACTGTTTTAACAAAATCATCGTGGAAACCTTTGGCAATATCCTTTTGCGGATGTAGCGGGTTACCGTGACAGCTGAGTGCACTGATTGTCAAACCGCGTGATTCCACTGCATTTTTGAAGTTTTTCAATGCTGTAGGATTGCTTAACAACTCATCTGGCTTACAATGTGCATTGCCTGGATGTCCGCCTGTTCCGATCTCTACTGCTTTTAATCCCTTGGATGCTACATAATCAAGAGCATCCTCCAATTTACGTCCTCCGAATAGTACCAAAAATACGCCGAGTTTCAAGTGCGATTCCTCCCTGGATTAGATATCGTATGATTGCTGAATTCATGAATATTGAACTGTATACAATTACCGTTCAGATCACATGCCTGTTTGATTAGTGTGGAAAATCGAGAGTGTTTCTATCCTGAAATTGAACGTAAGAATACTGGTTATTCTGCATCACTCGTAAGAGCATCAAGCTTTGAACACTTTTTACTCAGACTAGTGTGATTCCACGGTTTCAATCTCAGTTTGAACTGTGTGAGTTACTGCAAAAGAATCATAGCTGCTCTCCAGATGTATATGCTTGCCTTCAAGTGAAGAACGCTGGAATGAATGCATGGCTTCCAGTACGTGATAAGCAAGCTTACCACTGGCTTTGTGTTCCCGTCCGGCACGAATGGATTCAACCATTTCCGTTACGCCGATGCCTCGTTCGTTTTGTCCACTTTCGAAGACTGGTTTAACCGTCTCCCAAGTGTCTTGACCGTATCTGCGAACCTTCACTTCCCCGTTAAAGTAATTGGGGTCAGGTACACTAAGTGTACCTTCTGTACCATAGATTTCAATACGTGGCAGATCCGAAGCTCCGCGAATATCGAAACTGGTAATCATGGTTGCAATGGCACCTTCTGCAAAATCAATGGTTCCTGCCAAGTGGGTAGGCGTCTCTACTTGAAGCGCTGTACCTTCCTTTGGCCCAGAGCCAATCTTGCGATCTGCAATCTGTATGCCTGCCGAGGCGCTGATTCTGCGTATCGGTCCAAGTAGCGTAATCAGAGCGGTCAGGTAGTAAGGTCCCATATCAAACATGGGTCCGCCGCCCGCGACATAAAAGAACTCTGGATTAGGATGCCAAGCTTCTGGTCCTCCACCCATGAAGAATGAAGTCGCTGCAACCGGCTTGCCAATCAGCCCATCCTCAATGGCTTTACGAGCTGTCTGTATGCCTGAACCAAGGAAGGTATCCGGTGCAGAACCAACATACAATCCCTTTTCCTCAGCCAACTCAACAACCTTGCGACCATCCTCAAGAGAAATTGCCAGCGGCTTCTCGGCATACACATGTTTGCCTGCTTCGAGTGCAGCCAGATCGGTCATGGCATGACTTCCAGGAACCGTAAGGTTCAACACAAGTTCAATTTCGTTATTTTGCAGCAACTCATCTACATTGTAAACGTTTGCGATATTAAATTCATCTGCCCGTTCCTGAGCGCGTTCACGAATCAAATCCGCAACAGCCACGACTTCAATGACCGGGTTGTTTTTGAGATTTTCCAAGTAGATGGCGCTGATGTTACCACACCCGATGATGCCTGCTTTCATTTTCTCCACTGTGACGTTCATCTCCTTACGCATGGTGAAAATCTGCGTTTGAATGGTTGAGATACATATGTTTTGTTGGATGTTTCCTGTTCCTTGAATCTAATACTATGGTATTCCGTTTCAGCTTCAATTAAAATGAATAATATGATTGAAACATGAACTATCTGGTCATAATTTTCAAATTGCAAGGAGTATGCCCATGCCGACAGATCAATCCTGCCAAGTTCTTACAGCAGGCTTTTCATTTCATCGTAAACCCTACGCTATGGTGCAGCCTGAAGGGGTGAAGAACTACCTATTAAGACTGCAAACAGACGGACGTTGCCGTGCACGCATAGACGGGGACATGTCCCTGATAGATGCGGGCGATCTGCTTCTTTTTGATCCTGACGAGCCCTATGAGCTAAGAATAGACAATGAAACCAATCCGATGGGAGAACGACTGGTGGAGAGTGGCGACTATCACATCTTCTTTAATGGTTCCTGGGTGGATGAGTGGTGGAAGCGTCACAAACGGCCGACCCGAATCAAAGTCGAACTGACGGAAAGCCTCCTGGTCCTGTTTCGACAACTCGTGCTGGAGCAGCGCCGCATCTCCAATCCTTATCCGGAAATTTCAAGTTATTATATGCGAATTTTATGTCTCGAAGTGGATCGTCTGCTCGCGGAGCATCCAACGATAACCAACACCAATTATGTGGCTTATGAGATCAAAAACTACATTGAAGAAAACGCTTCCTCTTTATTTAAGCTCGATGATGTGGCAACACATATTGGCATCAGTGTCTCACGGGGTGTACATCTCTTCAAAGAAGCGTTTGGCAAAAGCATCATGCAATACACGCTTGACGTACGGCTGAATATGGCCAGGGAACGGATTATTTTCAGTCCAATGACCCTGGAGCAAGTGTCTGAGTCTTCTGGCTTTAACAACTATACCTATTTTCATCGGGTATTCCGTTCCCGGTTCGGCATGTCTCCGAAGGAATTCCGCGTCATTCACCGGGAACAGATGTAATCATACCAGTATACGTAAGTTGAACTTATTTGCGCGCGGCTATGGCCTCGGATACAACCATCGCCAGATCTTCATTACCAAACATGGACAATACACCAAGTACCGTATCATCCGGGATTTCACCGGCTTCCTCCTTGGATACAATCAGCTTCTGCACCTGCTGCAAACGCTCGTTGCTCTGCTGATTCGGGTAGGCTTGCCGGTACATCTCTTCCGGGTCCAAACCATGATTGACACACCACTGGGCAAATACGAGGATCATCATCTCTTCTTCCTGTTTATAGGTTTCTACAACAGCTTCCTCGATCTGTTTATTACGTTCCTTTTCATATTCATCCATGACTTGTATTCCTCCGTATGTGTATTCTGCAATTATTTGCGAATCAATCGTTCCGCCAGTTCATGACTGTCCATGACATGACTTGCACTGATCAGGCAATCATCAGGTGAGTCCAGACAAGCCAGGAAATTATCAACTGCTCCGCTAAAACCTCTGCGTGTTAACACGGTGTCCCAGCTCCCGAACGTTTCTTTGGTTTCCAGACTCCCCTGTTCCATGCAGCTGATCGTGTCCATGTTCACCACTTCAACAGATCGTCCACCACCATGCAATTCGATCTTCTCCAGATCTGCCCCAGCTTCACGCACCATATCGAATCGACCGTAGGCTGTTCTGCCCAGCTTGGCCGTTCCGGTTGCATGCAGCAGTCTGTCCAGATCATTCTTCCGAATCCATTGATGAAGCAACTCCACATTATGATCCGAGTACCACAACATCAGATCCAGCATATGGATGAGATCATCATAGATGGTTTCTGCCGCAGGACGATCCTGAATGCCTGTACGATGTTTGGTCACTGTCAAGGATTCAAAACCTTTTCCACCCTGCATCCATTCTTTCGCTTTTTGGTACATCGGTGCGAATCTACGGTTGAAGCCTACTGCGAGTAGCAGCCCTTGTGCCTCGGCAAAAGCAGTCATCTCTTCCGACTCCCGAATCGTATAGGATAACGGTTTGTCTACGTACACGGCTAATCCCTGTTCCAGACATTGCATGACAATGTCAAAGTGCGCTTCCGTTGCTGTATGTACAAACACCGCATCCAAGTCCCAGGACAACAGTTCTTTCAGATCCGTTGTTCCCCGTTCTAATCGATACGCCTCCTGAACGACTTTGACCGGCTCCGGAGATCGGTTCATAATGCCTACAATCTCCACGTTCGGATGAGCTGTTAACAGCGGCAAATATACTTTACGTGCAATATCGCCGAGGCCGATAATTGCAACTCGTTTACGTTGGGTTGTTTCCATGATGATCATTCCACCTTCAGTTCGGTTCTATATTTCCACGTCCTATAGTGTAACCCTTCGGACAGCAACTTGCCAGTGATTGCAGCACACTTCGCACGAATTGTTCAGACAATGGGCGAACGTGGTAAACTTAGGAGGAACAGCAGTACAGATCGGGACACGACCAGACCTGCCTGATCTGAAAGGAGCGTTTGGGATTTTGCGAAAATGGTTATGGCTTCTGTTATATGTTTTACTTGCAGGAGTCACGTTTATTTACAGATATGAACTGCTGGCCTGGACAGATCTTCATCAGTCCATTCCGCTGTTACTCGCCATGGCAACATTGTTTGCTCTTGTGCCTGTAATTCCTTATAAGTTTGTTATTATCGCCTTTGGTTACAGTTACGGTACCACCACGGCAGCCTGGATATGCTGGCTTGGCACCACACTTGCAGCCATGCTCGTATATGGCGGAGCAAGAACCATCTTCAGACATCAGGCGAGATCGTACCTCGAACGTATTCGGGGTCTGAACCGTTTTACCACATGGATGGAAGCACATCCGTTCATGGGTGTCATGTCGATGCGACTGTTGCCGATCGTGCCTCAGATGGCCGTTAATATCTACGCAGGTATAACGTACACGCCATTCTGGGTCTTCATGCTTGCCACGGCCATTGGGAAAATGCCAGCGATTTTTGTATTTGCCTATGCAGGTGCGCAAGCTGAAACCTCAATCTGGCTGAGCCTGGGCATCCTTGCCGGATATCTGGTGTTCATGGCCATTGTATTGCTCTTATTTCGCTTTCGGTCACGCAACAAAGCCTGAATTCACAATTCGCAAACCGTTCAGATTCAGCTTGTTTTCATTCCGGCTTGGTTGGCTTGCCAATTCAGGATATAATAGAAGAGCAAGCCTAATGCTTGTGTAACAAGTTTTAATAAATCGGTAGATTGCTGGAGCTCGAACACGAGCGCTAAATCTTCATCAGAAATGGAGTGACTATAGCATGGAACAACATTCAAGTGAGTTAGCAACTTTTGCAGGCGGATGCTTCTGGTGTATGGTATCCCCCTTTGAAGAACTGCCCGGTATTCATAAAATCGTATCGGGTTATACAGGAGGACATACCGAGAATCCAACATATGAAGAGGTCTGCTCGGAGACAACAGGACATGTAGAGGCTGTGCAAATTACGTTTGACCCTGCCATCTTCCCTTATAAGAAACTGGTTGAACTGTTCTGGCAGCAGATTGATCCTACGGATACAGGCGGGCAATTCCATGACCGTGGATCTTCCTATCAGACGGCCATCTTCTATCATAGCGAAGAACAGCGCCAGATTGCGGAAGCTTCCAAAGCGGAGCTGGGACAAAGTGGACGTTTTGACAAACCAATCTTCACACCCATCTTGCCAGCAAAACCTTTCTATGAAGCGGAAGAACATCATCAAAATTATCACCGGAAGAACCCTGCCCATTACAAACGCTACAGCAAAGGTTCTGGACGTGTAGATTTCATCGAACGCAACTGGACCGGTAACGTGGATAAAGACGGGCTGAAAGAGCGTTTGACGCCGCTTCAATATGAAGTTACGCAGAACAGCGCAACCGAGCCTGCATTCCATAACGAATTCTGGGATCACCACGGTGATGGTATCTATGTGGACATCGTATCTGGCGAGCCATTGTTCAGTTCTACCGACAAATACGATTCCGGCTGCGGCTGGCCGAGCTTCACACGTCCATTGCGTGACCACAACGTGAAGGAAAAAACCGATCTCAGCCACTTCATGATTCGTACCGAAGTGAGAAGTCGTGAGGGCGATTCCCATCTGGGTCACCTGTTCAACGATGGTCCTGCCGAAGCAGGTGGAATGCGTTATTGCATCAACTCTGCGGCACTTCGTTTTGTACCCAAAGAAGACTTGCAAAAAGAAGGATACGGTGAGTACGCCGTCCTTTTCCAATAAGTTATAATACAAATACAAAAAAAGCAGTGGGATGGTCCCGCTGCTTTTTTGTTGTACATTCTTGTTTTTCATAGACGAACTATTGTTGCACGAAAATGCACTGGTTAGGTTTGGCTCGAAGAGATTTCCGAAGTCAAATGGCTGGCAGGAGCCGTCTGATCATCATGAAATTGAATACGCATCGCTGGAATAATACCCATGATCATCACGGTAACCGAGATTGCGTAGACGATAAAAATGGATGTGCTGTTCATCAGTACACCTGCCATGGAAGATCCAAGAAGCATACTTCCTATGAATAAAGGTGTGATGGTGCCATTCACTCTCCCGATCAAATGCTCATCGATCCGGGTGACCAAGTACGTGGAGATGATGACGTTGATAAATGCCAAACTGATGGAGCTCAAAAAGCTGATCAAAAGGGTCAGCCAGAACCAACTGGATAACACTTCCCCCATCGTGGCTACAGCAAGACACAACACACCTACGATTAGAGTTAAAGTCTGATTCAACTTGCCACTTACAGCAGCGGCAATCCCTCCTCCAATCAATAAACCTAATCCGGATGCTCCAGAGAGGAACTGTAACGACGTTGCTTCAAGTCCCAGACGTTCGGTGATCAGAAATATTCCAAGTGGGCTGATGAGACCCGCAGAAAGCCCTATACAGATGAATACCAGACTAAGCATTTTTAACGAGCGAGATCGAGCAACATATTGCCAGCCCTCTTTGATATCCGCTAATAATGAGGTATTTGTTTCCCGCTGCGTGGCGTCTTTAGGCAGAAATGTGAGTAGAAGCGCAGAGGTGAGGAATAGAATGAGTAATGCGTACATGGATGCCTGAATTCCCATTGCAGTGTATATAAACGTTCCGACGATTGGTCCGAGAATTAAAAACAACGATTGACCACTCTGTGTAATCGCAATTGCAGATTGCAAATGTTCTCCCTTTACATTTCGCCTCACAATCTTTAGAGAGGATGGTTGAGAAAACTGGCTAACTATAGAGGATACAAACGTGGCTACGTATAGAATCTGCCAATACCCGGAAGATAAAACGCCAATAATCATGACAATAGACAACGCACTCAGAATATCCCCCAGTATCATCGTACGTTTGGGATTCCAGCGATCAGCAAGTGCACCGCCAATGATGGAGAAAACAAAAATTGGGGCATATTCAAGTACGGTAATCAGCGAGACGGCTATTGGACTTCCCTGAGTTTTATCCATCACATAATAGAGGATCGCCATATTCCGGATCCATATCGCCAGATTTTGCAGCAGATCAGACCCTGTCACGATTAAAAAAGCTTTGTTCCTGAACAATGTGTTCATTCTCCATCTCCTCTTTTAAACCGACTGTCCGGTTTATTAATATTCAAAAAGAAAAACTGACGTTACATCAGCTTTTCATGGTTAACGTTGTTGAATGCCTGCCAGCAGACCGGCCATGCCTTTGTGGTAAATACGACGAATATCCGTCAGGTCCTTCTCATAATAGAGTGTAGTCAATCCACTAAACAGACCGTAGATAATGTGCATTACATCCTGTGGGTCATCGGGTTTTAACTCCCCATCTTCCATCCCTTTAGTAATAATGGACTCATATGTCGCATACGGAATTCGGATCAGGGAAAGCATCTCATCAAGCATCTCCTGACTGACGACCTGACCCGAGACAAACTCGTTAATGGCGTGATTCAGCGGGTTAGCCAAGTCATCCACGTAATGGTCAGCAAGTCCGTACAGTTTGTCTATGGCGGTCTTATACCCGGATTCTTTGTCCAGCCAAGCATTCATCCAATCTTCATTGTTAAGCTTGATTAGATACATGAATAACTCTTCTTTGCTTTTGAAATGATAATAGATGCTGCCTTTACTCCGATTGTTAATCGTACATATGTCTTCCATGGAAGTTGCACTATATCCCTTTTGGGCAAACAGTTCCTTGGTATTACGTGCAATGTCTTTTTTTATCTGGGTAACATCTTTTCTTCGTTTGACTTCGATTGGAAAAACCTCCATAAAAATAAACCGACTATTCGGTCTAATAGTATCACAGCACAAATACCCCGTCAATTCAATTTGCACAGACACCCTCATTTGCTACTTCAAAAGATGTACAAGAGAGTGCCTGGCGACAATTCAGGAGAGAAGTCGTCACATCATACTTACGATCCAACCTATCCAATACGCAAATGGAATTAATAACAACTGTGCCAACAGAGTACCAAACAAACGAGATACGAGCATGCAGCCATAAATCTGATTCATGCGATCCAAACGGATCTCGCCACGTAATGATCGGTCACTGAGCAGGGAAATCCGCGGATCAATCAGGATGGTTAACAAAATAGTGGCTATTCCGTTAATTAGCCCGGTTGATTGAGATGCAGCTACAGCCTGCCCTGGGTAAAGATAAGCTGCGTACAAGCTGGACAGGACACCCGTGGTGTAGATTGCGGTTACCGCTACATTCAGCATCATTAACCGTCTTGGCATCCCATGTTGCACCAAACGTTTGGCCATCTTCCAGGATGGCGGCGTGATGTAATACGTTGCATTTCTAATCTTGCTTCGCTTCAGCATACCGCGAACCATCGCAGGGATAGAACCAGCTGCTTCAAAATGCACAACCATTCTCGCTGAGAGCTTCACCATGGTTGGAAAACACAATATGGCTAATGCCGTTCCAATTGTTGCAGCACCCATTAACCAGTGCAGCTGCGCCGCAAAGTGTGGATTGGCTCCACGTGTTGCGGTATCCACCAGATTACCTACCATTGGACCCTGGGCCATATTCGAGGTTCGAGAAACCAGCAGTAAAATACCTGCCAAAGAAATGGCCAGTGCAATTCTGCGGGTGCGTAAACCACCAAGGCGCAGCGCGTATGATAAGCTGTCTGCGGTATGAATCAGCATGGTGAACAGCATAGGGATTGCCAGGCTAAGACTAAACATATGTATGTACTCCTTTATATTCCTGTTATTGAACTTATTTCTTTCATGGACAGCATTATACTCCTCTAGCTTGCAAAAGTATAGGAACGAGATCCTTTTATATAAGTTGAAATAAAGAATGTTTACACTGGACACTCCGATGACAGAACAACCTTCCGATCGCTGTTATCCCCAGATTTTTTGATTCCTTTTAGAAAGGGGTAAATCCGGGGATAAAGGCGAACACTTCGTTTCTTCAGGTTTTTTCTGTCCTCTCCGTTTCGTGTAAAGTTTATTTCAATTTATATAGATCATCGGTAAATGCACTTACGACCTCGGCTGTTCATCGTTTATCCCTCCCCTCAGAGGGTAATATACAACTAATCCATTATTGTACAGGAGGGGTTCATATGCCTTGGAACAAACAGGATTATCCGGTATCCATGAAGAATCTGGAACCACGTGTCAGACATAAAGCCATTGAGATTGCCAATGCTCTGCTCGATGACGGGTATGAAGAAGGGCGCTCGATTGCCATAGCGACAGCTAAGGCGGAAGAATGGGATGAAAATCATCCCGTGCCGGAAAGTTCGAAATCGGACTCCACATCTTCTTCCGAAAACTCCAACCGTAACAAGTCATCTTCCACGGATCGTCGTCATTCCGAGCCCATTTCTTCGTCCAAAAGTCATGATAACATCCATGTCGTGCCTACCGACTCCGGTTGGGCGATCAAGGAAGAAGGAAAGTCTACCTATCTGTCCACATTTGATAGTAAAGCAGAAGCTGTAGATAAGGCCAAAGAACTGAGTAGTAAACAAAATATTCGAGCGATTATCCATAATCAGGATGGTCAGATTGCTTCTTCGATCAAGCCCTGAATGAAACGGAAAACAATAAAATCCCTTTTGCTGCTGAAGAGCAGTCAAAAGGGATTTTGTATGAACTTTAACTATCAAGACCTGAATATGATGCATACAGGTTATGGTTATTCTGAAACGTATGGTTAATTGGATACCCCTCTAGCCACCGTAGTCCGTTGTGAAATAGCAGCAGCGTTAACTGCCTTGGCTGCAGCCGATGGCATCGGCAATTTCACAGCTGAAGTTGTAACCACGGTTCCGCGAGCCGGAACACTGACGACGTACGTGATGACTTTACTGGCAATCCATACGGCCAGAATCGTATATAAAGTTTCTTTTACCGGAAGAAAGAAAAGCGACAATCCCAATACAAAAGCATCGCTGACAAAGAAAACTGTTCCCAGCTTCCATCCCTTCCAGCGGCTAACCAGCACGGCGAGAATATCGTCTCCACCTGTCGCTCCACCGAATCGAAGCACGATCCCAGCGCCTACCCCTGTCAATATACCGGATAGAACTGCCGGAATCCACAGATTTCCGTTAAACGACAATACCAGTGTGGAGTATCGTTCAAAGCCGTCATAGAATAGGGAAAATGCACCGACGCCAAGCAATGCCTGAATCATGAATTTCCAGCCTTTGAGGAACCAAGCCAGGATCATGACCGGAATGTCCAGTAACAACATACCGATAGCAGGTGATAAGCCTGTTGCGTATTTTCCGAGCAGGGCCAGACCAACAAATCCGCCCTCCGATAAATGATTCTGAAAGTTAATGTGATAATAAGCAAAAGCTAAAATAAATGTACCGAGCAGCATAATGGCGAATTTGATCGCCTCTGTTTTAACGTGTTGTAAGGTTAACGATGTTCTCTTCATTCAGGTTCCCTCGCAGTTTGTAGGTTGGTTTTTTAGACCGACCGTACCCTGCAAAAGGTAAGCCTGGAAGAAATCATCGTGTACGTCCTTCGAATATTCATTCCAATCCCCTCTTTCGCAGAGTCAGCCGTTTTTTTGAACCGGTTGGTGTACTCTACAAGGGGCGCTATGTGTATGAGAGATCGTAACGTTTCCAGATCGTCCTTGGGGAGATTGTCCTTCGGGAACTCATGGTATCCTGATCCTTTCTGTTCTGTTGTGGTTAGCTGTGCTCAGTTAAACTGAAAAATAACTACAATGCATAAGCTTGAACATTTAATTGTACACTTACACTTGGATTACAGTACCCTCTTTTGATCGCGGTTATCCCCGGATTTTTGGAATTCCATTCTTCCCTCTGAGGAAAATCCGGTGATAGCCTATGCCTCCGAAGCTGCTTTCTTTCAGAAAGCTTTCAGGTGAACGCTTCGCTTCTACAGATGGGTTCTGCACTCTTCGTTCCTGTGTAAATTGTAAATCCAACTTACAGCAGTTGCAAGTTCATTCAGTTTAAACACCAAAGCTAACTTGCTTGTTCTTCTATTATATAACACCAACGTGACCGGGTCTAAACAGCAGACCCCTCAAAAACAGGCATAAAGCAGCCTTTGGACTGCTCCAGCAGTCATACGGCAACACCAGGATAAGCAATGCTTGCTAATGGTGCAACCTGCTCCTTTATTCTATGACCAAAGCTTCCAAAAATAACTGTCAGTCACCCAACTGTGACAAATTGGGGCCTTTTTTTTATTTTCTGGGGAGTGGTAAAGGAATCATTATCCTTTTGAACATACACTATAGCAAGCGTAATCGGCTTATTCTTGGTTCCGCTCAAACGTTTCCATACTTACTCTGCTGTTTATGGTATAATATAACAATTGAATCCCACTACCGTTTAAGCGAGGCGGATTGATGAAAACGTTAAAGCCAAGAGTCTTTATTGGCTGCTCGCTGGAAGCCAAGCCGATTGCAGCCGCAGTACACGAAAACTTACGTTTCTCAGCTGAAGTTACCCCTTGGTACTCCGGAGTTTTTAATCCAAGCAGCTATACCATGGACGACCTGGAAGCAGAAGTCCGTACAACAGACTTTGCCATTTTTATTTTTCATCCGGATGATATATCCAAAATTCGCGGGAAGTACTACGCGTCGGTCCGGGATAATACAATGCTTGAAATGGGTCTGTTTATGGGCCGTCTGGGACGAAAGCGTATTTTTTTCATTCTTCCTGAAGATATTACAGACATCAAGGACACAACCAAGGTCGAGGGATTGCGTATGCCTACAGATTTGCTGGGGTTAAATCCACTCGTGTATGAAATTCGTTCTGACGGAAAGTGGGCGCCAGCTGTCTCGGTGGCATGTTCCAAAATCGCAGACAGTATTGAGGAACAAGGACGCTGGAGTGATCCAGAATTGGAGAATATCATTGAGAAGCATAAACGCACTGAGGGAGAAGCAAGGTTACAACTGCTCAAGTTGCTGCGGTTCTTTAGGGAATTGCTGCGTACCCGCAAAGCAGATGCCAAAATGCTGGAGCGAATGAGCGATGCCCTGCGTACCGCCTTTGTCTCTCATCCTCCATTTGCCGTACGGGGCACTGCCATATACCGTACAGATGACAGTGGTTATATTGAGCAATTATGTGGTAATGTTGGAGAACCGGGGAGAAAGTATGACTTGTCCGCTAATGACGACAAACAACCGGATGATCCCAAGCGCATCCTGGTGATTGACTCTTACCGGGAAAACAAGATCAAGATCAATCTGTATGATGATTACCTTGAGAAAGAATATCTGCTATGCTATCCTGTAGCCAAGAGGTATGTAATCACCGTTCACATTATTGGACATATTGAAGCGGATGAGGCGGTATTTCAGCAGATTGACCTACAGAATCGTCAACTGTTCAACGCCATCAACGATTTGTTAGGAGGCGAACCGGAATGAAACCGGACACGAAAAAAATAAGCAAGCGCTGGGGCAGCGAAAAAAAGGTACGCCTCAGTTCTGCGCCCGAATCATCACGACCGGTTCCGGAACCCAAGGAAGAAGATCGTTTCCACAAGCCGGCCGTGCCGCTAACTACCATTGGGCCCTCCCTGAAGGGCAAGGAAAGACCTTATAAGGTCATCCTTGAAAAAGAGGCGTTCTACGAAAAGCCTCAATATCTTGCTTAATTTCTGAACACATCATCAAACCTGCCGCTGAATCGGCAGTATTCCATAGGCCCCGCCGCCCAAGGCAGGGGCTTTTTTGTTGCTCATTTTCGCTAAAATAAAACTGTTACTACTCGTTGACTTCGCATCATCGTGTTGCGGCAAATCATACTGAAATCCTTATTGTAATTCACTGCTCTAATTCATTGCTTGTAATCACTTCTGTAGCAGACTGCATTGCATAGGGCTTATTTGGTTTATGGCCTTAGGTTTCCTGCAAAACCCATAAATTATACCTTATTTTGGAGCAGGCTTGTCCCTAAATCCCTAGCCTCACTCACTATCTGTACCTTTAGGAAAATGCGATAATGTGTGCTTCCAATATTTCTCGGTTGTATTGTGTATCTCCATTACATATATTGATTATAATATAGGAACACATGTTCTGTAAATATAAAATTCCAATTAAAGGTTAAGGAAGTGAACATATGACATCCTCAACTTCCGCCCCATCCCCTGCGGATGAAGACCATCGTCTGATTAAAGGTCTGGTTGTGCGCACGCTTTTGCTGGATGTACTTGAACGAGATATTCGCACACTGGATACGCTGCTACTTAAGATGCCCGAAGTCTACATTCTGTCGCTGACCCGCATTCAGAACAATGTGCTCAAGGAGATGTTGGCCCTTCGTAAACAGATGAGAACCCGTGGTGTCAAGGTCCTGGAAGAGACACGGGAAGCCGAGGGTATCGAAACTCTGTATATGTGCAGGGGGTATTGGCAACGGTTCTATATGCTGTGGACATTCGCACGCAATGAAGTCAAAAAAGAACTCAGTCGGCATCTGCAGATGGACTTGGCGCAGACTTGATACAACTCTGACAATATTGAACCCATCCGTAGCAAAACAAGTTGACCATCGCTAGCTGTGTTCATTAAGATGGAGAAGAGATATCCAACCATTCCAATAAGGCATGAATTGATTTCAACCGGGTATACTCTCAACGTCTTATCAATCAAGGAGTTGTTACTTCATGGATCTGAATACACAATCGATTAAACAAACACCCGCACATACAGGCATTGCCGCAGATGTGACCGAACTAATCGGCCAGACACCTGCCGTTAAACTGAACAGACTCACAGACAGCGACTCCGCTGACGTATACGTGAAACTGGAATACTTCAACCCGAGTGGCAGCGTCAAAGACCGTGCCGCCTATAACCTGATCGTTCAGGCTGAACTTGCGGGACACTTGCTCCCTGGTGCTACCATTATTGAACCGACGAGCGGCAATACCGGGATTGGTCTTGCGATGAATGCCGCTGCCAAAGGATATAAAGCCATTCTGATCATGCCGGACAATATGTCCAAGGAACGCATCAACATTCTGAAAGCCTACGGCGCAGATGTGGTGCTCACCCCTGCTGCGGAGCGGATGCCTGGTGCGATTCGCAAAGCGAAAGAACTTCAGGCAGACATTCCAGGAAGTTTCATTCCGCAGCAATTCGAGAATCCGGCGAACCCGGATATTCACCGGATCACTACGGCTCCCGAGATTATGCAGCAGATGGATGGCAGGCTGGACGCCTTCATCGCTACGGCGGGGACCGGCGGAACCATTACCGGGACGGGAGAAGAACTGCGCAAGCAGTTACCCGATATCCGCATCTATGCGGTGGAGCCCAAAGGTTCTCCGGTGTTGTCCGGTGGCGAGCCCGGACCACACAAGCTCGTCGGTACAAGTCCGGGGTTCATTCCGGACATCCTGAATACCGACGTGTGGGATGCCATCATCCAGGTGTCCGATGAGGACGCACTGGATACGATGCGGCAGCTTGCTGCCCGGGAAGGGCTGCTGCTCGGCCCTTCCTCTGGCGCTTCGGTGTGGGCCTCCCTTCGCATCGCGAAGGAACTGGGGCCGGGGCACCGGGTGCTCTGCATTGCGCCGGATACCGGGGAACGGTATCTGAGCATGGGTATTTTTTAACACAGCATAAATCTGTACACATCAAAAAGGGGCTTCCATGTCCCATAAGTCATGAGCATGACAGAGCCTCTCCCTTATTAGCGTTGGGAAAACCCCTCGAAAAATGGGAATAGAAATACAATTGAGGAACCATCAGAATAAAAAATAAGCTCTTGCTCACATACGAATGATGAATCCGCAGAGAACAAGAACTTATTTTGGCAAGAAACCTTATCATCAAAAATAAAGCAAGAACATTTAACGTAAGCTGTTTAGTGTGTCAGGGTTGTCCATTCCACACCTTCAGGGAGCAGAGCCGCAATGCGGTCTTTGGCTTCCTTTTTGGTATACAGCGATTCATCGAGAATGACCGCAGAACCGGAATCCGTGCTTGTCCGAATCAGACGTCCAAGACCTTGCTTCACACGCAGGAGCATATACGGAAGATCGATCTCTTCGTATGGTGCTGCCGACGCACTGCGTTTTGCATTGAAGACAGGGTCCTGTGGTGGATACGGAAGCGACCAGATCATGACATTGGATAATGACGGACCTGGAACGTCCAGTCCTTCCCACAGATTAACGGAACACAGCACACTCTCCTCATCCTGCTGGAACGCGGCGATCAGATCACTGATCTCCCGGTCGCCCTCATACATAAAGCGCAAACCTTCTGCTTCGGGTACATGAACGATGTCCTGCTTGAACGCGCGTAGTTCTTCCATCGTACGGAACAGAACCAGCGCACGTCCTCCACTCTCCTGAAGCAACGACACCGCATCACGCATGCGATTTTCATTCTCAGGGTGACCCGGTACAGCTTCATCGGTAATTTTCATCTTCATTTTGTCCGCATAATCATACGGGGAAGCCACCGAGAATGATACAAAATCATCAATGCCCAGGCTGTCCGCCACATAACGGAATGAACTGTCCACAGATAACGTAGCGGAGGAGAATACGATTGGAATACCTGTGTTGAACACACGCTCGTTCAGCATTTCCTTCACGGTGCGCGGCATGATCGATAAGGTCGTCTCATCCTCGCTCTCTTCCGCCCAACAGATGTAACCATCTTCCTTGCGGAACAAGGCAAGCGCAGACTGAATCATATCGAGATGTTCTTCCACGACACGCATCTGATAACCATCCAGCGAGAACAATCCGCTCTCAAATACCAATTCTTCGCCGATTGCATCCAGCACACTCGTCAGTCGTTCAATCTCACGCAGAAGCGGTGCTTCTACCCGAACTTCTTTCCGTTCCGAACCAGGGATCGCCACCGTATACGTATCCAGCAATGCAAACAGTCGCTCACTGCTCTCAATCGCTTCATCTACACACTCCGCGAGGGATTCACGAATCTCTCCTTCTAACAGGCGAGTGACGAGCTCCTCAAAGATACGGTGTTTCAGCTTGTAGCTCAGTGCGTTCAGGGCTGCTTCTTCCAGCAAATGTCCTTCATCAAATACAACTGAACTGTGATCAGGCAGGAGTGGCAGTTGGCCCTCGCGTTTGCGCGCATCATAGGTCCACACATGCTCCATGTAATAATCATGGGAACAGATGATGATGTCTTTGGAACGACGGTAATGGTCACGCGACAGCGTCAGGCCGCAACGTTGACGTTTTGGACAAACAAAACAATCCTGGAATGGGTCCCAGTTGATTTTATTCCACTGACGATCATTCAGATGTGGATACTGTTTGCGGTCACCATACGGATGGAAGGCCTGAAGTGTACCCGGCGTATTCACAAAATCCGGCAGACTCTCATGCACTTCTTCAATAACGGGCGCATCTTCATCCGCAAATCGCATTGCACTTAATTTGTTCAGACAGACGTATTGGTCCGGTGATTTGCCCAGACGTGCGTCCACTTCCAAGTCCAGATGTGCAGCCAGCTTCGCAATATCTCCGCCGGGCTTCACAAGCTGTTCAATCAAAGACTCATCGGCACAGGCGATCACCGCCGGTTTGCCCGTATAACGTGCATAACAGACCGCGTAGAGCAGATAGACTAACGTCTTGCCTGTTCCGACACCGGCCTCCGCCATAATGGTCTTTTTATCTCCATAGGCCCGTTCGAGCTGGTACGCCATAAAAATCTGTTCATCCCGTACCTCGAAGCCGAACTCTGGCAAAATATCGTAAAAAACATCGGCAACCCATTCTCCCAGACGGGATACAAAAGGTTCAGCCGGATCATATGCAAAAGGATAACGTTGTGTAGACAATCCTAGGTCAGCCTCCATTCTTAGACGCGGTCCTCTTTCATTTTCCGTTCAAAAAAGGCCGCAGGGCAAAAGTTAATTATCTCACGCGATGAAGCGGGTGACAAGCTTTTTTTGTTAGGTTATTTGCAAGGTTGAATGTATAGAACCAATTTTCAGGGAAAATATATACAGGAATCCACTTTAAGGAAAGGCGGTGCTCCACTCCATGAATCATCAGTCTTCACAACCAGAGCATTCCTCAGACAAATCAGCAGACAAATCAGCTGACACATTAACGGATCGACAAGGTCATCCCATTACGGACAATCAGAATGTTCGAACCGTTGGCAGTCGGGGACCGACTACGCTGGAGAATTATCATTTTCTCGAAAAAATTACTCACTTCGACCGCGAACGTATTCCGGAACGTGTGGTCCATGCCCGCGGTGCTGGCGCTCATGGCATATTTGAAGCGTATGGAACAGCCGGGAGTGAACCAGTATCGAAGTACACACGTGCACGCCTATTTCAGGAAAAAGGCAAACAAACGCCCGTTTTCGTTCGCTTCTCTACCGTTATACATGGCGGACATTCACCGGAGACACTGCGGGACCCGCGCGGATTTGCTGTAAAATTCTATACCGAAGACGGCAACTGGGATCTGGTGGGTAACAATCTGAAAATTTTTTTCATTCGCGACCCGCTCAAATTCCCGGATATGGTCCATGCCTTCAAGCCAGACCCGTTGACCAATGCACAGGATATGGAGCGGTTTTTCGATTTTGTATCGTTAAGTCCTGAAGCTACCCATATGGTGACATTCCTCTTCTCTCCATGGGGCATTCCAGCGAATTATCGGCAGATGCAAGGCTCGGGCGTTAATACATACAAATGGGTCAATCAGGAAGGCACGGGCGTGCTCATCAAATATCACTGGGAACCGCTCAATCAAGGGATACGTAACCTGCTGCAAAAAGACGCGACCGAGATTCAGGGACTGAACTTCAATCATGCGACGTTGGATCTCTATCACGCTATTGAACAAGGTGACTATCCCGAATGGGAACTGTGCGTTCAGGTGATGGAAGACGGCGAGCATCCAGAGTTGGACTTCGACCCGCTGGACCCGACCAAGCTGTGGCCGCAGGATCAGTTCCCTTTTTTACCTGTGGGCAAAATGACGTTGAATCGTAATCCCGAGGATTATTTCAATGAAGTAGAACAAGCGGCGTTTGGCACAGGTGTATTGGTAGACGGGCTGGATTTCTCAGATGACAAACTGCTGCAAGGACGCACCTTCTCCTATTCGGATACCCAGCGTCACCGAGTCGGTGCGAACTATCTGCAACTGCCTGTGAATGCACCGAAGAACCGTGTTGCGACCAATCAAAGCGGCGGACAGATGCAATATCAAGTGGATCGTGCACCGGGTCAGAATCCGCATGTGAACTATGAGCCTTCGTCGCTTGGTGGATTAAAGGAAGCCGTCCCACGTGGCAAAGAACATGAACCACTGGTGGAAGGCCGACTTGTTCGTGAGAAGATTGAGCGTACCAATGACTTTGGACAAGCGGGTGATACGTACCGGGCGTTCGAAGATTGGGAGCGGAATGAGCTGATTAGCAACATGGTCGGCGCGTTGGCACAATGCAAACCAGATATCCGGGAGCGCATGATCTCTTACTTTACCCAAGCGGATGCCGATTACGGTCGGCGCGTCTCCGAAGGGCTGGCCTCTGTACCAACCGATGATAGTGCAACGGTCCAACCGAAACATGAATCAAGCGTGGAGCAAGCGAAGAAACGCAGTCGTGAGACGGACGGATATTAAAATAGCTGGACAGCGTTTAGACTGATAAGTCTGACACGGTTAGTACATTTGAGTATTTTGGTAAGCAGATTACGTTCTGAATTAAACATAGCCCTGATCATCAAGTTGCCAGTTGCAGCTGATATCAGGGCTTTTTCATGACTAGCTTGAGTGTAATCTCCACTTCAGGATGCATGCAGCTATATATTTTAAATTAAATGAAGTTCATATGAGTGGATCGAAGGTAAGACTTGTGCTCTCTGGATGGAAAAGCGTACTTCTCTACGTTCATTTCAGATGATCCTTCGTTAAATGAGAGCTATCACCCAATGGAAAGATTACATAATTCACGTGATATTACAGGTATTGGAAGATTGCAGGCCTGACCTGCCTGCATGTACCTCCATCTGATCAGATGATTATTGATGATGACGCTTACAACATTTACCATAAAGCTGTGTCCTAGAGATTACATCTAGCCAGCCGGCATGACTTATTTCATTTTTGATAACAGACAGTCTGGTACACGGCTACCACGTGCTCTTCATTCTATTCCCAATTAACCAAGGAGGTTTGCGTAATGAAATTATTCCCATCTACATCTACTCATGCATCTGTAAGATCCGAACGTTCACTGAAATCGAAAATGGCCCATATCTGTCTGAGCGCCGCGTTCCCTCTATTATTGATTGGTGGTGGATCGGCTGGTGCTGAAGAGCTGATCGAGAGCAGCTTGCAAAATCCCTCTGAATCGGTGGCGACTTCGAATATCGCACTTGCTGCTGGTGATCTGTATGTGTCTCCTGGCGGCTCGGCCAGCAATCCGGGAACACTGAACAGCCCTACGTCACTCGCTAACGCATTGACCCAGATCGCCCCAGGCAAGACCATCTATCTACGGGGCGGCAACTACAGCTTCTCCCAGACTATTACCATTGAACGTGGCAATAGCGGCACATCGAGCCAACGCAAAAACCTGGTGGCGTATGGATCGGAAAAACCGGTCTTTGATTTCTCAGCCCAAGCCTTCGCCTCCACCAATCGTGGACTGCAAATGTTCGGAGACTACTGGTTCGTCAAAGGGCTTGAGGTGAAGGGTGCGGGCGATAACGGCATCTTCATCGGGGGCAGCTACAACCGCCTGGAGCAGATCGAGGCTCATCACAACCGGGATACGGGTATTCAAATGGGACGTTATGCTTCCACGGCTGCCAAGAGTGAATGGCCTGCATATAATGAAGTGATTCGTTCCTACTCCCACAACAACTATGACCCGGATGACGGCGAGGATGCAGACGGTTTTGCGGCCAAACTGACCGTAGGCCCGGGCAATGTCTTCGACGGTTGTATTGCGGCCTATAACGTGGACGATGGCTGGGATCTGTATAGCAAAACGGACACAGGCGCCATCGGCGCGGTTACGATCCGTAACAGCATCGCCTATGCGAACGGGGCAACATCAGACGGCACCTCTACCTCCAACAGCGATGGCAACGGCTTCAAGCTGGGCGGTGAGAAGATTGCAGTGAATCATATCGTTGAGAACAGCATTGCGTTTAATAATAAAAAGCACGGTTTCACCTACAACAGCAATCCCGGTTCGATCCAGATGAAAAACAACACCTCCTGGAACAACGGCCAAAGCAACTTTGCCTTTGATGTAGGGACCCACATCTTCACCAACAACCTGTCCTTACAAGGCGGCGCCAGTGACAAAACAAGCGGAACCGACGTCAGCAGCACTAACGTCTGGTGGAAGAACAAAAAAAGCGAGAATGCCAAAGGCCTGCTCGCCAGCGCAGCCGACTTTGTCTCCCTCGTCCCTTCAGTAACGCGTAGCGCGGACGGAACACCTGTCCTGGGCAATTTCCTCAAGCTTGCGAAAGGCAGTGATCTGATCGGCTCGGGTACGCCAGCGGGTAAGAATATTGGGGCGCGGTAGGTGGTAGGTAATATGATAAAAGAATAATTTAATAGCAAAGTCCCCTCTCCCATTCCAGCCTGATCGGTGGTAATGGAGGAGGGGATTTTTGAATTGCTGTGTATTGTCTGCCGCTGGCTTATGAAGTAGGTAAATACTCACGGTTTAGCTAAAACCTCAATGATCAGTCTGCCGCCTGTGCGAAAACCTTGCTCAAACGCCGCTTCCACATACATAGATGTGGATTGTCCGATCAGGTCGATCAGTTGCTCCAAAGCATCGTATTCGTTCTCGGTTAGCTGTGTTTTGTAGTCCTGCATCAGGTCCGATATCTGGCGATTGATCTCTTGATACTCATCTTGCTCAGGATGAATCGACTCGTCCAACCGCAGGTTCCCGTGAAACAAATCTTCGATCAGGTTTGACATGTTATCCTTCATGGTAAGGTCACCTCAGAACGATTGTACATTAAGAGATAAGGTAAGACGGGAATTTAGCGGGAAATGCACTAAGTAAAGATTAAAAACAGAATTTCCTTGGCGAGGCACAACGATGGAGAGATGAATTAAAGTTTAGTTACAGAGAAGGTTGGATTCTTCCATTAAATGAAATATAAAATCTTTAAAAATCATATTATTGCTCCCCAATAAAACACACTTTCTGATCACCAATATACTCTTCCTCTTCTGGCATATGATAGGATGAAAATTGTACCTCCAGTGGACCTGAACCATAACCATGTCTTTCATGTCTCCAAAGTATTTTAAATGCTCTGGGAAAGTAAATAGTCCAGAAATAGGATTCGACTAATCTATCTATTTCAGTTTTTGTTGTCAGTATTTTGTACATCAATTCTTGATGTTCCCTTTGTCATCATTTAGAAGTTAGTTTTTGGGATTTTTATAACACCAATCCGGGTCATACGGTAAAAATTTCAGTTTTTGTATGTCCTCCCGGCTGTATACCCAATCATTGTCTGCAATCCAAAAATAATCATCAGGATTCAGCTTGAGATATTCGTAAATAAAATGAAGTATTAACTCTTGATTACCATAGATATCCTCAATGTGCCCGACTTGGCATATTGATAAATTAGGATCTAAACCTAAATCTTCGTGATAATAAAATTCAGTACTTAGGCTACTAATGCTGTGAATATGGAAAATCAATGAGGATTCATTGTCCCCTGTAAATGACTTATGATTAATATTCAGCGTTGTATACAGGAACTCTCCTTCATTTGTATACGTCTTATTGTTATAAAAATAGAGAGCTGCGTCCGAATGGAAAGCTGCAACTATAGTATTAGCTAAAAGCTGCTCTGGAGAATATCTATCTTTTTTTGTTAAAATAACAGCTGAAGTCCCCATTACTTCAATACCCCCTTGAGTTCTTCTAAAGAGTTCACAACAGTAACACCTTTAGATTTAATTATTTCCAATTTTATCAAATCGTTTGGATGTAGATTAGACAATGGCTTGTCAATATATAAAATAACATTCTTCTGATCATAGTTAAAATAATCTTGGTGTTTTACATTAACGTATTTATCAAACTGTTCCACATCTGTGACGGCTTTTAATGATTTTTTAACTTCAATAATCTCATGTTTAGTTACTACGTCGAAATCCCCTGCAGGATTGCCGTCGGTCCTTTGAATTTTCTGGCTAAACGCTGTAACTTCCTTACTCTCTCTAACAGCGTAAGCAGCTTTGGCTTCAGTTGCTTTTCCTGAGTCCTTGCTGTTTAACAATTGATCAATGTCTCGATTAATATTTTTGGGATGCTGATCATCCCAATGCAGCACATTACCGACTGGATTGGTGTATGTCGTTTTATTTCCTTCTTTAACTATACTACCGATTTTAAAAGCTTGCCCTGTAACCTCAGAACCCTTCTTTTGTCCATTCGCTTTCCTCGCCTCAGCCGCTTCCAAATTCTTTTTAATCTTCGCCACAGCTGGATGAGATGAAGGCAACCGAAAAGGCCCTTTGCCACCCGGCATACTCCCTCGAACCATCTGAAATGCCATAAATAGCTGGCTGAACTTCAGAGAAGTCAACATGAACTGAGCATACTTATCGGATACAGGCTCACCTGTGAAGGGATGGATTCCATTTTCAAAAGCTTTGATCTGCATCGCATAAATATCTTCCCCTGGCGCTTCAGCATCCGTAGCTTGCATCCGATTGATATCCAAATGTCCCTGATCCTTCTTATATGCCTGAAGGGCTGCCTGATCCGTAACACCATTCTTGTTCACAGGCATCCACATCAGCTTCCCATACATATTGACTTGCGCCATCCGGTAGCCTTTATCCTCCGTACCCGCATCATTTCCCAAGGTCTTCATCATCACTACCGCACCTACAGCGCCAACAGCATTGCCAAGACTCACTTTTTCAGCATCGACATTCTCAAATCGTGTGGCAATATCCTTCAGTTCCTTAGAGGTGTTCACCATACTTTCCAGCGCCCTCTGCAATACAGGACGTGACCGTGCAAACTCATCATAAAAACGCTCCTGCGTCACACCCAGCCACATCTGCTGAAGGAACAGGATCTGTCTTGTGAGATCCTCCCGTATATGCTCCAATTGTTGTCTCGCCTGATCCACTTGATTCGATACTTGATGTAACTGTTCAGGGGTAACTTTAATGGTATTCATCCATTTTCACCGCTCATCTAAGATATGATAGGACTATGTTAGCAGAAGTTTAGTGGCAATTACATCCGGCTAACCTCCTGATTTCACTGCATGAATCCACGCTCAGAATGATTTATATCCGTCCCTCAGCCCCATACGATCTCTATGTAGGTGTATACATGTTCCAGAGGGTTTTCCTTTTACGACTACAGGATACTGTGGCATTTTACTACGACAAGCCGAAAACTTTAACAAATCATAGTATTAATGAAGAAACTTGACTCGTGCGGATGATTAGGTGTACTATATGTTTGTATAAATGGAATATATTACAATTTAAATATTTATTTTGAAATCTTATATTTTCAAGATAGGTATCAGAGCCTATCATAGCTAAGATATCAATGCGTATAAATGAGTTTTACATTTTGTCTGCAACACATAATCATTGGCAGGCATTCATTTTACATATACATTCCTACTTCATAGAGTTTTCTAGCCTGTAGAGTTCTACCTCCTTAATTTCTTTTTCAGTAAAGAAAAAAGGGGAAGAACCATCTCTTTAAAAGAAAGGAGGGCAAGAGGCTTTAAGCTGCAAGCAGGTCTATTTGTCATATCCGCATGTTTTTGTTAAAGAATACCCATAACAAGAAAGGTGGAATTTATTGCTATGAGAAAATTGATTAGTTTAGCTCTTATTCTTGTTCTAGTGCTTTCATTTAATGTAGCTGCCTATGCAGACGGTGATGTGACTCAAGCCAAACCTATGACAAAGGAAGAAATTATTAATTCCAAAGAATTCCGTGAAGCTGTGAAAGCGGCTAAGGCTGAATTTGAATCGCAGAAGGCTGATAATGCGGGTGGTCCAGTTCTGTTTGCACCAGCTCCGAAAGTATCTCACATTAATGTATATGGTGTCGTATCTCCTAATGGCGGTCAAGAAATTTACGGCTTCAATAACAACCCACTGTCCACAACCAATGATCATGGTGGGGCTTGGATTCAGTGTATTACTTTCCAGATCGGTTATGACAGCAATCACTACGGCAAACTCGCCGGCAATACAATGACAAATAACTGGTCTGAAGCTATTGATCTGGACGGTGATCGTGTCGTAGATGCTTGGGCCCATTCTTGGGTTTATGAAGCGCCTAGTACAGGGGGACAATTTGTAGGTACGGTCTATTCCATTAATATTCCAACACAGTGGACCGCTTGGATTAATGTTCGTTAACAGGAAGGATGTAATCTGAATATTGGTGGAATTGGCTATCCTGGTTCTATCCTGAGGAATACGGGAAGTAAGCCCAAAAGCTCATCAGCTTTGGATACGAATTCAATCGCACCTAAATTGGATGTGACAGCTCACTCTTCTGCTAACAATTATGTTAGTACATTTTCTCAGGCGGCCTTGAAGAATGCGTCTCAAGAAGTCCAGGAGGAGTGGAACAAAGCATAGGAAAGAAACAGTGGCTTCAATCCCTTAACTGATGCTGATGGTAAACTTGCAGCTTCCGTTAACAAGTGCTAAAGGCTCTGCCCAGCTTGCGTTAGAAAAGCATTTTTTAGAGTCCTTTCTATCCTATCTGGATTGATGGACACGGATTTGATTCTTGATCAGGCGCAGGGATATACATCCCTGCGTCTTTTCTCGTACACCATATGCTTCCCCACTACCATCAAGTTAAAAGAGGCTTTTCCTTCTATACAGCCTCCTGCTACAGAATAGTGACAAGGATTATTTTTTATTTCATCAGCTTATCTACCTACTTCAAATCCAATACAACCGATACTTTAATCGAATCTCTCAACACCTTGTTTTTATAGTCGCTGTCCTCTTATGCAAAGGAGAAATACTTCGCCGAGCACTGATAATTATAGACTTCTAGGTATCGACTGGACATATCCACACACTCGCGCTCTACATGCCTTGAGTGTACCAAAAAGATGCCAGCTAACTAATCCCTCGCGCTTTCGATTAGTCTTAGTTTCTTAGTATCCCGAGCCGGAGATGAACCGAAGAAGCGGGAGTACTCTCGATTAAACTGTGAAGTACTCTGATAGCCAACTTGATATGCTGCACTGGTTACTGCATAGCCCTCATATGCAATGAGGTTTCTAGCCTCCAACAGCCTTAATTGCTTTTGAAATTGAATAGGACTTAAACCCGTTGCACGTTTAAACTGACGGTGAAAGGTGTTTATAGCCATACCAGATTTTGATGCCATCTCACCGATGTCTATTGGCCTCATAAAATTATCGCGTAACCATTTTACAATTTGAGAAATCTTAGAGAAATTACTTTCCGACAAACCAAGTTGTCTCAGGTACCATCCTTGTGATCCCATCAGAACACGATAAAGGATTTCGCGTTCATAGGCTGGTGCAAGAGCTGGAATATCTCTTGGTTTATTCGTTAATCGCAATAAGCGTAGCCATGCCTCCATAAACTCAATGTCTATTTCACAAGCTGCGAAATGCTCAGAAGCAGTTGGTATTAGATTTTCAGGAAGATCTCTTAATAAACTCTGAAGAACATTCTGATTCAACTCAAGACCAAGGGACATGTAAGTACGGCCATCACGGTCTGGATGTACACTCGCCGTTGCGGGAACATGTACCGGTACGACGTAATACGAGGGCCCTTCTAGTGTAGTGCTACGCCCCCCGATGGATAGAATCTTTGTTCCTTGAACCGTAAATCCAATCATCGGCTCGTAGAGCGCTGCGAGTTGATGTGCGGGAATGTCTCCCTTAATCATCCATAGCCCCGGCACTCCGGTTTCAATTGGTCGAGTTCCTGCACTTTTCATTAGATCAATAATTTCATCTACAATTTTATTCATGCACTTATTTTATCACATTATCCCTCAATACAACTCAGACACACATCGGCATTTTTAGGATCTTCTTATAATAAAGAGAAGGGATATTCTCGGTTTATCGAAATCATACATGGTGTTTTTAGGCAACTAATAGGCATTATTAGATCTATATTATTTCAATAGATGCGACTAAAATTGAAGACAGATCAAACACAAAACAAGGAGGATTTTATGAAAATTGCAATCGTAACAGGTGGAAGTAATGGCATTGGTAAAGCGACGGCTCTTGAACTGGGCAAGCGCGGAATTAGCGTGATTCTCACATACAATTCTTATAAGGACCGGGCAGAAGCTGTTGTTAAGGAAGTTGAGAAGAATAATGGAGTTCGGGCTGCAGCACTGAAGTTGGATCTGACGCAAGGATCAACATTCGAAGGTTTCTCCCTAGAAGTTAAGAAATGCCTCAAAGACATTTGGGATAGAACAACTTTTGATTACTTAGTTAATAATGGAGGTATTGGCGGACCCATGATGTTCAATGAGATGAGCGAAGAGTACTTCGACAAGATTCTTAATACGAACTTCAAAGGACCGGTTTTTCTAACACAACACCTCGTGCAATTCATGGATGATGCTGGAGCCATCGTTAATACCACAAGTTCATCCAAAAACCAATCATTCCCAGGTTACTCTGCCTACGGTTCGTTAAAAGCAGCCTTCTCCACATGGACTCGTTATATCGCCAAGGAACTTGCACCTCGCAACATTCGGGTCAACGCCGTTTCTCCCGGTCCTACGCACAGCAATTTCGGCGATGGAGTATTCGATAAGCATCCCGAATTCATCAAGCCACTGGCTGAGCAATCTGTATTTGGCAGAATAGGCCAACCCGAAGATATTGCGAAGGTCATTGTGAATGTATTGTCCGATGATTTCGGCTGGGTTACAGCTCAGGACATTGAAGTGTCTGGCGGACATTTGCTTTAAAAATGTAAAGACGACACGCTGTGAATAATGGCATATCTGCGGAGTTCCACACTGATATTGCTCTGCTTATAGAGCATTTTTCTAGCTGCTACGTTTGATTATACTAGGTTTGTTTAGCTCATGGTGTTTGGCCATGAGCATTTTTTATTTATTTTCGTAAGAGTAGTATTACATTGCTCTTTCCGGTTCGTGTATTTCTTGATTTGCTTGTTTAACGATTCGATCAGATGCGTCGAATACAGGCTTCTCCAGATCCGTTTGGGAAAGCTGTGAAAAGGTCTTCCTTTTTCTATTTACACAATATATTTTACGCTCTCCTCCGTAAGAAGTATTGAGATCGCTACGGCTACTTTCGTTCATTATTATGGAAGTTGATGAATCCGAAAGTGCGTAACCGTTGGTCGGCATCATGGTTCCAAGCGCAAACCATAGGAGCAGAAAAATGATAAAGCGGTAATAGTAATTTAGTCCTCAATGATAAGGTTATTTTCCTTTTATACTTCGATAACATTTGGAATCACTCTGATTAAATAGTCAATTTTCGGTAGTAAGTGATACTCGTAAGAGCATCCTCCAAAAGGTTGCTGCATACAACAAAAGCCGCCGGATGGCGACTTTTTAGAAAAAAGCACTTATCATTATAATCTGCTCACATAATACAAACTACTTTTCCTCTGTATATATAAACACATACGTACTCTCATCCGATTTCTCTTCTGAAAAAACAAACTCTAACCGATCAAAGCTTCTTACATCCTTCACATCTGTAATTTTACGCTCTGCCATATATCGTACCATCTCACCTCTAGCCATTTTGGCCCGGGTTGCCTTTTCAACAAGCTTCCCATCAACCATTTGTCCAAAAACACAAGTGATAAAGCGAGTTTCCTCGCTCAAAAAAGGCGTGATGTTTTTGCTATACTCTTTGGAAGCCAAATTCAGAATACAGTTGCTGTCCGCTTGAAGTTGATCTGCCAACTTGCTACCCCAGAATTGATAGAGCGATTTGAAACTTGGACCTTGCAGCTTGCCCTGCATCTCCAACCGATAAGGTGTAACCCCGTCCAAAGGCCGTAACATGCCATAAAAACCGGATAATATACGTAAATGCTGTTGAAGATACGCCAGTTCCTCATTTTGAAAAACACCTGGAGCCATATACTGATACTGAATGCCCTCATAGGCATATATTGCTGGTGTCAGATTTGCTTTTATATTCATATTCTGAATCCGCTCCACGTTCTGTTCGGCGATTGCATCGTTACACTTCCACATCGCTTTAAGTTCGTCATAGGATAACTTTTGAAGCAGACTCAATAGCTGTTCTGACTCGTTTATAAACTGCGGCATCTGCGCGATAGCCATAAGATCGGTATCAATCTTCATCTTTTTAGCTGGTGATATGATAATTCTCATCGTGCTGATCCATCCTTAATCTACCGTTGTTTTTGTCGTTATCCATTGTACAGGATTGGACAGACGAATCCAATGCCAAGGCTTAACTAAATCCCTTATTGTACCTTTGAAAAGACTCAAAATGAACAAGTCGGCCCACGATTGGACCGGCTTGTTCACTAGAATCAATAAATTCAATTGGATGAGAAAGTATTAAGTGCATTTTCAAGCGCTAATTAGGGAGATACACTCCCCGCGCCGCTATTTTGCTCTGTTTTTGTAGTTGGCAATTGAATCATTGGCGTATTGGACCCACTTACATATGGAAGGGCTCCATCCCATTTCTTGATTGTTTCATATTCAACGAGTTGACTTGTTAATGATTGCTGAAGCTCTTTATTTGCTTTAGCTTGACCTTCTGCTTCGATCAATAGTTTGTCTGCATTACCCTGTGCTTCCACACGCTTACGATCTGCTTCTTTCTTGGCGATCTCCAGTTCAGTCGTTTTACGTTCCAGTTCTTGAGAAGCTTCAACACGCTTATCGATTGCTTCCTGAGTCTTAGCGTCAGGCTGAGGAACACCTACGGTAACGTTTGATACAATAAAGCCTAACTCTTTAACATCATCAGAAAAACGTTGTTCGACGTCTACGCCTGCTTCGGATGACTTTTCACCATAAACATCAATGACTGTAAACTTGGAAATACCTTTACGAGCTGCATCACGGAAACGTGTTTTGAGATATGTATCCTCAATTTCTTGAATGCTAATTGGCCCAAATGTATTAAAGATCGAAGATACTTTACTTGGTTCTACTTGGTAGTTGTAAGCAAAGTCGATTGTGATGTTTTTCCCGTCAGAAGTAGCGATCTGAATATCTCTGTATTCCACCGTTTGAATTCGGATAGGATATTTTGTCACTTTATCAAACGCTCCAACGAGTTTCCACCCTTGACTCAGTGTACTATCTTTTACGCCTCCATTTGGTGAATACACGACCCCAACATATCCATTAGGAATTCGTGTTAAAAAGAAGGTCACCAGTAACACTCCCACTATAATAACGGATGCAACCGCAATCGCCCCTACTCTAAACGTCTTTGAATTTTTCATCACCATTCTCCTCTTGTTTGAATTTATTGTATTTCTTCAACACTCTACTACCTATTTTATTGAATAGCGGGAACATTAATGACCATAGAATAAATGCTAGGATAAAAATTAAAATGATTCCCCCAATAAATGGCATATCCGTCCTCCCCTCTATGGATGTAACCTAGGCAAACTACAGTGGCATGATCTACATCTGTTTAAAAATTAATTCTCATTCATCCAAATCTATAATTAATAATTTATATCCTTCTTTATATATACTTTATAAATTCGATTCGGTTTCAATATCCCGTGCCGCTTCTTGTAGTGGGTCCCCCCTAATGCATTGTAAGTATAATTAATATGCTGACTATTCCCATTGATGTGAATTACATTGCCATATATACTCAGTCTGTTGTAACGGAACATAGACACTATTCCGTTATTCTTCTACTTCTATCATTTGAAAAGAGAGTCATCAAGATACGGAAGAAATCCCCACACTCCTCACCTGCACAACCACAATATAAAACAAACCCCGGTACACGTCTGCATTCAGCAGCGTACAGCCGAGGTTCACCATTACCATTTCAAATGTTACACTACCTATCTCAACTTAACTCATCTCGTAAAATCATGCTGCCCAATGGTAAGCAGCGTCGGCCTGCTCTTACTCCACACCGAAGTGGCAATCTTCGGATTGTAATAATAGAGTGCCCCGTTCGTCGGATCTGCGCCATTCAATGCCTTACGAGCAGCCCTGTAAGAAGTCTGGGTTGGCTTGGTATTAAACTGGCCATCGTCTATAGCCGTGAACTGCCCTTTCTGGAAAATAACTTTCGAAATAGATGACGGGAATTCACTCGAATGTACTCGATTCAACACAACCGCTCCTACAGCGACTTGCCCTTCAAAAGATTCTCCGCGCGCTTCACCATGGATCAGCTTCGCTAACTGGCGTAGCGTTTCACCCTCAGCTTTGGCCTTTTTGTTCAGCCTGTTGAGCGTCGCGGGACCTGCAACACCGTCTGCACTCAGTCCCTGCGCCTGCTGAAACTTGCGGACAGCACCTTTGGTGATGGTACCGTAATATCCAGTCATTCCAGCATCGAAGTAGCCCAGACCGCTTAATTGCTCCTGCAATTGCAGCACATGCTCGCTACGAACGCCCTGTTCCAACTTCTGTGCTCCCGCAGAAGGAGCTGCCACGGTCAATCCCAGAGTCAATGCGCAGGCACCGAGAAGCATGCTGACCCGCCCTGCTCTTTTGCCAGCCATGTTCCCCTTCCCATGAGTGACTTTCCGACTGACAGTGATAGGTTCCATGTTGTCAGCAAACGTTAATTGATCCAGCCCCTCATTCGTACTATCGACTACAGTCAGTTCATCTGTACTGTTCATATTGCTAGTCACCTTCATCTCTTTCATCTCACTCACGCTATCTAATTCAATTATCATATTCTTTTCATTCATTTCATTCGGTTGATCCATTCCAATATTATTCTTCATCATTCCATTAACCTCCACTTTTCTGAATCCAGATCCCACTTCTCTCCCCTGAATCCTCACGGTTGGACATCCCGAGTGTCATTATAGGATATAGAAAAAATGAAGTCTATCGGACCGATGACGCAGTGAAAAAACGACGCTGAACATAACAAAAAGAGGCATGAGCCCATGGTCACACCATGGTCATGCCCCTTCTTGTATCAACCTTATCCCGCTTGTCCAACCCGTTATTTCCGTAGGCAGGCAGACCCGTACAAAAGTTGCGTTGTATTTATTGACAATTACTCGGCCAGTTCCTGACCCTTCGTTTCCCGGCCCCAGAACAGTATAGCCGCTGCGCCAATGAGGATTGTCACGAAGAAAATCGTGAAAATCAGGCTGATTGCCACTTCGCGCTGAACCAGCATACCGACCATTAATGGAGCAAGTACCCCACCGATTCGGCCAACCGATGTGGCAAGTCCAACACCTGTCGAACGAACGGAAGTCGGATACAATTCCGGGCTGTAGGCGTACAGACCACCCCAGGCTCCCAGATTGAAGAAGGAAAGACAGATCCCCGCGGTCAGGATTGTCGCTTCCGTTGTTGCCAGTCCAAACGCAATCGCACTGAATGCAGTCAAGGTAAGATACACAACCAGTACGAACTTGCGACCGTAACGTTCAATGAAGTACGCCGCGGTGAAGTAACCTGGCAACTGTGCGATCGTCATGATCAGCACGTATTGGAAGCTTTTGACCAACGTGAATCCTTTTGCCATTACAACCGAAGGCAGCCACAGGAACATTCCATAATAAGAGAAAATGACGGTAAACCACAAAATCCAGAGCATCAACGTTGTACGGCGATGTGGTGCTGACCAGACGGTAGCCACTTTCTCGCGGAACGTGATTTTATGAAGTTTGGTGTGATTCTTGTACCGCGGCGGGTCCTGAATGGCACGACGCAGATACAGTGCATAGAACGCCGGAAGTGCACCAATGGCAAAGGCAATTCTCCATCCGTACTCCGGGATGACAAAGTTGGCGATGAGCGCGGATACAATCCAGCCCCCTGCCCAGAAACTTTCCAATAATACAACGGCACGTCCCCGTTCCGCTGTAGGCATCGACTCCGATACCAGTGTGGATGCCACGGGCAACTCTCCGCCGAGTCCAATACCTGCAACCAGACGCAATGCACACAATACGGCGAATCCAGTCGCTAATGCAGATAGACCGCTTGCAATCGTAAAGATTAGCAAGGTCCACATCAGAATGGCTTTCCGTCCAAAACGGTCCGCAAGTGCACCTGCAAGCAAAGCACCGAGCGCCATACCGATGGAGTTAATACTCGTAAGCACGCCGACTTGTCCGGGACTGAGACTCCATTCCTTGGCGAGTGCAGCCACGATAAAGGAGATCATACCCACTTCCATCGCATCAAACAGCCAGCTCATGCCGGCACTGAACAGCAGCTTGCGCTGCTTGGGATTCCGCAATACTTCCAGTTTGCTCATCACTTATAGCTCCCTTGATCTCTATGTAGTCATTCTGACACTAAATCATTATTATGCAGAATGCTCCAGAAATCAATGCAAAATAAGCTTTTCCTTCCGATTTCTGCGATACCTCACCCCTTGAGTGAACCCGCTGTCAGACCTGCAACAAAGTAACGCTGTAGTAGCAGGAACAATACAATCATCGGAATGGCCGTTACCAGCACACCCGTAAGCATCATCGGATAGTTCGTCACGTATTCCCCGCGGAACTGCATAAGCGCGAGCGGTAAAGTGAGCTTGGACTTACTGCTGAGCATCAGCATCGGAATAAGCAAATCATTCCATACCATGACGAGCAGGAACGTAGCCGTTGCCGCCAGCGAAGGTGCAGCCAGTGGCAGTGCAATCCGCGTATAGAGTCTCCACTCGCTTGCTCCATCCATACTGCCCGCTTCCAGAATCTCCGAATTGAGCATGCGCATGAAACCTGTCAGCATAAATACTGAGACAGGCATCAGCATAGCCGCGGATACGACAATCAGGCCCGTGAGACTGTCCGACCAGCCCAGCGTACGCGTGAGGGAATAGATCGGCAGCATACTCACCTGGGAAGGAACGATCAGGCCGGCTACGAACAGAGCAAACACGATTTTTCCTACACTGCCGCCCCAGCGGACAATGGCGTAAGCAATCATGCTACTCAGCAATAACTCAATTGCAACCGTACCAAGCGTCACGACCATACTGTTGCCGAAATATTGCCACATCGGCTGATTGCGGAACATGCCGGTGATGTTATCCCACGTAAACGGGTCCGGCCAGCTGAATGGACTGGTGAAGAAGTTGCTGCTTGTTTTGAACGAGGATACAAATACAAAGTACAGCGGCACCAGGATTAGCAGCGCGTACACCAATAGGATCAGGCGATTGAACCATTTTAAAAACATGTGAACTCCCTTCTGCCTCGATTGCAGGATGAATGCTCCAACATCAACCTCAATAGCTTACCCGGTCGGCACGCAGTGCCTTGAACTGCAACAGCGTCAAGAGCGCCAGCAACACCAGGAAGATCATGGAACCAGCAGAAGCCAGACCAAATGAATAGCTGCCAAAGGCGGTATGATAGATATATGTTGTCAAAATTTCAGTTGCATAGTTCGGGCCTCCGTCCGTCATTGTGAAAATGAGGTCAAATGCCTTGAACGACTGAATGGTCGTATAGGCCACAACAATCGTTGCCGAAGGTGCCAGCAGTGGCCAGGTCACGGTACGGAATACCTGCCATTTGCTGCCGCCGTCCATACGAGCCGCCTCATACAGTTCTGCCGGGATGCCTTGCAGACCTGCGATGAATACAATCATCATCTGCCCAGCATGTGCCCATACCTGTACCGCAGCGATGGAATAGATGGCGATCTTGGGATCACCAATCCAGTTACGAGCGATGCTGCTCATCCCTGCTTCATTCAGTCCATAGTTGATCAATCCAATGGATGGATCATACATGAATGCCCAGATCAGTCCAACCGATACGGAGGACAGAATCGCAGGCAGGAAATACAATGCCCGAAGCACAATGCGTGTCTTAGTATTACGTACCAAGAGCAGAGCCAGGACAAGTGAAATAAAGGTTTGTGCAATAACAACCGTTAACATGAACTCCACGTTGTTGCCAAAGGCTTTGCGGAATACGATGCTGCTGAGACTGTCCTTGTAATTATCCAGCCCTACAAATGCATACGACGGGGATACCCCATCCCAGTCCGTAAAGGAATAGAACAGCCCCGTCAATGTAGGAAATACGAACAATCCAACGTACAGCAGCAACCCGGGGATCAGAAACAGGGATAGCTGAAGACGGTTTTTCATCGTTTATTTCCCGATATGCTGATCAATGATCGCTTGTGCCTGCTGTGCTGCTTCTTCTGGAGAAGTGCCGCTCAGCACGGCCTGAATGGAGTTGGTTACTGCTTTTTGATTATCTCCGTTCAGGATGGTGAACCGTGGCTGGAACACGGTCTTTTTGCTTGCCCATTCTCCGGCTACCTGAAGCTCAGGCGTATCGTACTTCACATCATTTACCGTTACATTCTGTCCTGTCTGGTTGGCGTAGTCACTTGCTACATCGGGATTGCTCAGGAATTCGAGGAACTTCTTCGCTTCTTCCGGATGTTTTGACTTGCTGTTCACAGCGAGCATGAATGTCGTCGTATGCACTCCTTCATACTTCGCTTGATCGGCACTTACCGTAATTGGTGCAAGCAGTTTTTGCTCCAGATTAGGATTCTGCTGCTTGTTCTGAGCCAATTGATATGATCCACTCGCCAGCATCGCTGCTTTCTCTTGGATAAACAGTGCTCCAGCCGCAGGGTCCTTCGTACCCAATGCATCCTGCTGGAAGTAACCTTTATCGTTCAGTTCCTTGATTTGAGTCAACGTTTTCACCCAAAACTCATCCGTCAGTTTGGCTTCTCCAGCTTCTACTTTGGTAAAAATGTCGTCACTCGGTGCATTGTTCATCACCATCGTATTCATGAATTGCCCTGGGCCAATGTCCGCTCCGGCAAAGGCAATCGGAATGATGCCGTTGTCTTTCAGCTTCTGGCAAAGTGCCAGGAAACCTTCCCAATCGGTTGGCGGCGTCAAGCCGTATTGTTCAAACAGTTTTACGTTATAGATGGGATCGTTATATACGAGTTGATACGGGATCGCATATTGCTTGCCATCGTGCTGTCCTGATTCAATCAGCTTCGAATTGTAGGCCGACAAAAACGATGATCCGCTCAGATCCGTGAACAAGCCAGCTTTGGTGAAAGCTTCGAACTGTGCACCTGGGAAGGATGCAAATACATCCCCTACCGAACCGTCGCTGATTTTGGATTGTACGGTGGACTGATATTGATCGGAAGGCAGTGTCTGCATCTCCACGTTGAAATTCGGGTTTTCTTTTTCAAATGCGTCAATAGTCTTGTTGAGTGCTTCGGAATCTTCTCCACGCCAGTGCATGAAGCTGATCGTAACTTTACCTGAACCCGAGGAGCCGTTCTCTCCAGATGACGCGTTATCCCCACCGCCGCAAGCTGACAGCAGGATGGACATCACCAGCATACTGACAAGCGGCAGGATCAATTTTTTATTTTTTTTCATGAAAGACGACCTCCTGAGGATGCTTGATATTTTAACTAAAGAATGTTTATACTGACCACTCCGATGACAGAATAACCTTCCGATCGCTGTTATCCCCAGATTTATTTGATTCCTTTTTATAAAAGGAAAAATCCGGGGATAAAGGCGAACGCTTCGCTTCTTCACGTTATTTCTGTCCTCTACGTTTTCGTATAAAAAAATTAGTTAAACTTACTTAGTTAGTAGTAACTTGATGCTGCTTCTGTCTTATTTTCCATTTCTCGCGAATGATCGGCATCACGGTCCGTCCGAAGATTTCTGCCTCTTCCAGATGCGGGTAACCGGACAGAATGAAAGTCGTAACGCCCAGATCTCCATACTCCATCAAACGCTCTGCCACCTGTTCGGCTGTACCTACAATGAGAATCGCACCGCCGGAACGCACAACGGACAAGCCTGTCCACAGGTTGGGACCTACGACAAACTGCTGCTTCTCGGACAGTTCCCGTAGCTCGTTCTGTCTGCGTTGGTTGGTTGCATCCGTCTCGGCAAAAGCGGCTTTGGCTTTCTCGATCGCTTCTGGTGATACTTTACTAATAATCTCCCAAGCTGCTGCCCATGCTTCTTCTTCGGTATCCCGAATGAGTACCTGAGCACGCATGCCGTAACCGAGCTGACGATCTTGTCCCGTTTCCTCTTTCACCTGCTGACGGATGACCTCAATCTCTTCGATCTGCTCCTGAATCCAGTCATGAGGCTCGCCCCACATGAGGAACGTATCCGCATGTTCAACAGCGACCTTCTTGGCAATCGGAGAGCTTCCTCCCAGATAGAATGGTGGATGCGGATTTTGCACCGTCTCCGGCATACCTACCGGTCCTTTGAAGTTGTAATACTGGCCGTTGAATTCAGGATTGGGATCGCTGGGCGCGTCTGCACCAGATTTTGAACCACTTCCCGCAAACTCCGTCAGATTCAAGCCCGTCGATTGGGTCCACGAACGCTTCATCACTTCCATATACTCACTCGCGCGAACATACCGTTCATCATGCGCATGTGCGAGTGGATCTCCCAGTTCCTCCAGATCCCGAACGGAACTGCCCGTCACCACATTGATCATGGTGCGACCACCAGAGAGCTGATCCAGTGCCGCTCCCATTCGTGCAGCGAGTACGGGTGTAACCAATCCCGGGCGAATGGCGACAAGGGGACGCAATGTCTTTGTGTGACTCATCACAGCCGAGCCAACTACCCACGCGTCCAGACAGGCTCCCCCTGTCGGAATCAGTACAAATTCGAATCCTGCCTTCTCCGCTGTCTGTGCCACATCAATCAGATAATCCAGACTCGGTTCCCGCTTCGGGGCAACCCCTACATACTTCCCATCCCCTGCTGTAGGCAAAAACCATCCAAACTTCATATCTTCCTGTTCGCTCACAAAAGTCAATCCCTTCTATGAATAAATAAAGTCTCATGTTAAAAAAAGTTACTGTTACGCCTCCTTGACGTTCCGGGTACGAATCGTTCTTCCGATCACTGTTATCCTTGAATTTTTTGATTCTCCTTTTTTAAAGGTAAAAATTCTAGGATAAAGGCGACCGCTTCGCTTCTTCAGAATCGATTTCGTCCCCTCCACTACGTTGGCATCTCTTGAAACTTATTTTTAAAGTACGCCTAATTTCTGATCATATTATTCGTATGAAAGCTCCGAATACCGATTAATTAACTTGGTTTAATAGGTATGGACATCATATCAATTGATTTGTCTGTGAGCAATGTCATTTCGCGGCAATTTTATTTTGTCATTTTGTGGTCTTTTCTCAGATTTAGGTCTTCCTGATCTTGAATATATATAAAACCCACCTGTATAATAGGTTTAAATACGTGTTCAAAAAGTCCGGTTTTCAGTACCGAGAAGATGGAATGAAGTTAGAAATGGAGTAGCGGAGCGTAGGAAAACTACGTGAGCAACCACAATGTTTCCAAAGGAAACATACTTCGTAAGCCTCCCGCTTATTTCGGCTGAATTTCAGCTTCGATGTTGATGATGCCATTAGGCATGATTCGTAATCAAAAGTGGACTTTTTGAACTACATCTGTAAGTGAAACTTTTAGATCGTATCTACGATACTTATACAATAAAGAGGTGTTCCTGATGACCGAGAGCATGAAGGAGGACCACCATGAGTTTTTGGAACTTATTTTCTTCACGCCATCTGAATTCGAGAAAGCTGGTGGCGCCTGGCCGATTCGCATCGGACGAAATATAGCCAAGACCAACTATCATATTGGCCCGCGTACTACGCCTTATTATTATTTGCTGTTTGTACTGGAGGGGGAAGGTACATTCATACAGAACGGACAGCATCACGCCCTTCGTGCCAGGGATGCGTTCTGTCTGTTTCCACATGTTACCCATGAGTACTGGACGGAACCGGAGGACACGTTGCAGAAAATATTTATTGCCTTTGACGGTGCACATGCAGCCGAGCTACTGTCTCGAATTGGACTTACACCCGACTCACCGCACCGTTCAGGTGTACTGACACCGGAGACTGCAAGTGCCATGCGCTCGTTCATGGAGGATGTTCGCAAACCGCAGGATGGAGCGAGTGATCTGGGACGACTCACCCGGTTTCTAACTCTATTCGACCGAATTGCCCGGTCCCCCGCAACCAAAGGATTGCAACCGGATTCAGCCACGCCTTGGCTCCAGAAAGGCAAGGAATACATGGACATTCATTTTGCAGGCGGCATCTCCGTGGAAGGTGTATCCGCTCATGCGGGTGTGGATCGAACCCATTTTGCCAAACAGTTCCGCAAAGCCTATGGTCTGTCCCCTGTGCAATATATCCAACAATTGAAAATGAATCAGGCTAAACGTCTGCTCGTGCAGACGTCGCTAAGCTTAACCGAAGTGGCTCATTCCGTAGGTTACCCGGACTTGTTCTCCTTCTCCAAAGCGTTCAAAAAGCAAGTCGGTTTGCCGCCCAATCGCTATCGCACAGCGGAGAGCACGAAAGAGTGAGGGAGCGACCTTTCGCTCCCCAGCCTAATCCATGCCTCTGCACCACGCCTTGTGTACGGTTGTGCAAGATGTCGCCTCTACCAAATTGCAATGTGGACTCCTGTGCTTCATATCCTGCACATCCTAGTGCTGCAAAACCCATTACTAATCCACCACCAAAAAAGGCAAGCCCCATCTACCCGGGACTTGCCTTCTTTCTATACTATAGTCTTGACTGCACGTACCTGAAACCAGCAACTTTTTTACGCTGATCTAACACTATTCCTTCTCCTCATTCTTACGCGCAAGTGGAATACCGTTCTCCTTCGCATACCATGCTTCATAATGATGCACAGCCACACCTGCAAATGAAGAATGAGAGGAGCCCAGATCGAACACCTTCGCCATTTCTTCATTCATATTGCTAACCGGTTTACGGAAAAAGGTCAGGTGATCCCCCTCGTGTGTATCCGCGAGTTCCGCTCCGATCCAAACTTTCTTGTCGAGATCATCCGCTTCGTCCAGTTCTTCCTTGGACAGATCATACATCTGCTGTCCACTATCCCGGTAAGCCATAATGGCCACCGCATCGAAATGGGAAATGACCCAGCGACTGAATGTACTATCATCTTCAGCCGACTGACGGGCATCAAGCCAGAACGGAATGGCAGCGCTCATGTACAGTCCGGCATCCTCGCCTGCTTTTGTCCAAGCCTTCATGTTGTTCTGCCATTCTGCAATGACGCTGCTCTCCTCGTTCTCCCAGCGCTTCAGCTGATACGGCTCCACATCCAGTTGAATGCCCTGGAAGCGTTCATTCTTGGCGGAAGCTGCATTATATGCTCGTACTCGCTCGATAAAAGCAAGCCCTTCATCCTGCTTCTCCTCATAGGCCCAGTCTGCATGACCGTTAAGTCCATGCACTTCAATCTCAGCCTGTCGGGCAGCCGCAATGAATTTGCGGTATGTTGCGTCAGGCAACTCATCCTGGATTTGCAGGAAGATGGTATCCACGCCCTGTTCTTTGGAAAAGGCAATAATCTCAGTTGTCTGTTCTGCAATAATGGACGCGTCCCACAGCCAGGTCGCTTTGTGTTCCTCCGTAGAGAACCATTTGAACATCCAGGACAGAAGCAGCAGGCACAACACCACAGCCAGAATGGCCCATTTCGCCATACCCACCAGTTTGCCCGGTTGCCTCATATATTTCCTCAGACGAGCAACGCTTCACTTGGCTCAAGCACAGGATGCTGTACCGAGTGACCAATCTTGTAGATATGCGGATGTGTGTACGAACGGAACGCATTACGTGTATCCAGAATCGGTACACCCATCTCGGCAATATCAAAGTAAGGCAAATCGCTGTGGTTGGTGATCAGCACGATGCAATCGTACTTCTTGAACTGTTCCAGATTAAACACTTCGCTGTGTACGGTCTCGCCATGCTTGTCCTGGAAGGAGTCCGCATGTGGATCGTAGTAGCTTACGTTAGCTCCACTTTCCTTGAACAGTTCATATACTTCCAGTCCTGGTGATTCACGCAGATCGGCAATATTTGGTTTGTACGACATGCCGAGCAGCAAAATATTGGATTTACGTACGGATTTAGCGTATTCGTTCAGAATCGTTGACGTTTTGTTCAACACATAATATGGCATGTTGTCATTGGTGGATTGCGCCAGCTCAATGAATTTACTATAGAAACGGAAGCCTTTGGCCTTCCATGACAGGTACATCGGATCAAGCGGGATGCAGTGTCCACCGATGCCTGGGCCTGGATAGAATGGCATGAAACCAAATGGTTTCGTCGCCGCCGCGTCAATAACTTCCCAGATATCAATGCCCATACGGTCACACATCATCGCCATTTCATTCACAAAGGCAATGTTCACACTGCGGAATGTATTCTCCAACAGTTTGGACATCTCAGCCACTTTTGGTGAAGATACCGGTACTACGGTTTCTACATATTTGCTATATAGCGCTGTTCCAAGTTTCAGGCAGGCTTCGGTTGTGCCCCCGATTACTTTCGGCGTATTAAATGTTGTGAAACGTCCGTTGGACGGGTCCACACGTTCAGGCGAGAAGCAGAGGAAATAGTCTTTACCTGCTTCTTGTCCGATCTTGTCCAGCTGCTGCTGGATCAGTTCTTCGGTTGTACCTGGATAAGTGGTACTTTCCAGCGTAATCAGCATGCCTGGTTTCATATGCAGTTTGATCTGATCTACAACGGTCTCGATGTAAGACGTATCCGGGTCCTGATTCTCACTAAGCGGTGTTGGTACGCAGATACTGAGTGCGTCGATCACGCGCAGCATGCTGTAATCTGTCGTTGGCTGGAAACGACCGCTTTGCATTACTTTTTTCAACTCATCGGACGAAATATCGTGAATATAGGAATCTCCTTGATAGATACTTTCTACTTTGGACGCATCCAGATCAATTCCGATTACCGTGAAACCTTGATTGACCATTTCCACGGCAAGTGGAAGTCCTACGTAACCGAGCCCGACGACGCCGAGTACAGCTTCTTTATTTTCAATCGCATTCAGTAATGTGTGGAATTGTTGATTCTCCATGATATTCCCTCCGGGCAGTGTATTTGGTGGTGCTTAAAATCCATATAAATAGATGAGTGTCTGTGCTCTACATGTTTCTCTAATCTATCTGATTCATAGTGTAAAAAAAGCTCTTACTTTGCACTTCACACAATCAGCTTATTCAAGCCGTCTTCTAATGCAGGCAGCGTCTGATTCGGGCATCCAGCTCTACAGGTGAGAACGGTTTGGTCATGTAATCATCCACGCCGCTGCGGAAGCATTGACTGATCGTCTGCTCGACACGTTGCTCAGTCAACACGACAATTTTGGGTGGGTGCTCCATCTCCAAGTTCTGGATATGATGGATGAACGGCAGACCGTCGATGCCATACAGATTCAGTTCGGTGAGCACCAGATCTGGTGTGACTTTCTCGATCAACTCCAGTGCAGCCAGTCCATCGACGGCTTCATAGGTTTCGTATCCCTGCATCTTCAACCGCAATTGCAGGAATTCGCGTACCGTAGGATCGTTGTCCACAATCAAAATTCGTTCCGGCTCGTCCGCCGTATTGTCCAGCGTGTAGATATGAATCTCCGACGAATCTATAAGCTTCGAGGACTCAGCCATATGCTGAATGGTTGCCTTCGAAGGGCGCTCCCCTTCCGGGAAACTGGCCAGTGTAATCTGTGGATCGGCACCGGGGACGGTCTCTTGCAACTCATGCTTGATCCGAAGTCCTTCATAATGAACTTCATCCAGTGACAACCCTGGCAGCAGGACGGCAATCGCTTGGGTCGCCCCATCCTTCCACACCTGGAAGGATGTCCCGCTTGTCTGCTCCAGATGTGTCCTGACCTGCTGCTCAGGTTGAGAGTTTCCTGCACAATGGATGAACATTAAGCCGCATGTTTCGGCACCCGTTTCCTTCAATCCCTGTTCTACACTTCGGTACACATTAACGGCAGCCTCACGCTGCAATGTCGCCGTATTTGGCATGTTCTTTTCCACCCTTCTCCTCGATTATCTATATTGTTGTCGCAATTTTGCCATGATCTCTTTACTTAAGCGGCTTCGCTTGTTTTCTTCTCATCCTCGGACCAACTTTGGCGTGTCATGGTACCCCATGAGTTGTTGTTTTGCATGAACTGCACATGTCCCTGCAATCTCCACAGTACGCCGAGTTGATGGTAACCCACGAATTTCAGCGCGGAGTAGACCAGCATTTTGACCAGATCGGAGAGCTTGTTGTAACGTTTGAAAGCAATCTCCTCCAGGACAAGTGCGCCTACACTCAGCAGATAACCACTCACGAAGTTCAGCAGTCCGAACAGAACCAGAATCGGCCATTGCGTCATATCCAAAAGCACATATCCGGCAAGAGCCAGAAGTCCGGTAATCCGGAAATATGGGTTGAGCGCTTCAAAAAGGACGTTATATGGCATGGTCACCATACCCATAACCTTATATTTCGGATTGAACAGCATCCCCCGATTCTCCAGCATGTTCTTCAAGTTCCCACGGCCCCAGCGCTTGCGCTGACTGGACAATATCCGGTAGGAATCCGGTGCCTGCGTCCAGCACACGGCCTCAGGGCAGAAGGCAATGCGATACTTCAATTTGTTTTCCAGCATATAACGGTGAAGCTTGATGATAATGTTCATGTCTTCCCCAGGATAACCATCCCGGTATCCGCCTACGGCGATTACAGCGTCTTTGCGGAACATGCCGAAGGCACCAGAGACAATGATCAGACCGTTCATGTGACTCCACCCAATCCGTCCGCCCAGGAAGGCTTTGAGATATTCAATCGACTGGAACATGGGCCAGATCTTGCGTGGCAGCGATACATCTTGCACTGCCCCGTTTTCAATTTTGCAGCCATTGGCGATCCTTACATCTCCACCGATGGCTACCGTCTCTTCCGGATTCTCCATATACATGCGTGCCATGCGGATCAGGGCATCCTTCTCCAGCAAAGAATCGGCATCGATGGAAGAGATCAACGGATAATGGGACAGGTTGATCCCCGCATTGAGGGAATCGGCCTTACCGCCGTTTTCCTTGTCAATGACATACAGATCCGGGAACTCCGGGTTATGATAGATCCCACGAATTTTCTGACAGGCGATCTTGCCCCGAATCTTCGTATTGGGTACTGGCTTCAGCCGATATTCTTCCAACAGGATATTTAGCGTGGCATCACTGGAGCCATCATTCACAACAATGACTTCATACGTTGGATAATTCAGCGTCATCAAGCAGTTCACATTTTCAATAATCGTCAGTTCCTCGTTGTATGCCGGTACCAGCAGAGAAACGGAAGGTACCAGTTCCGAGCCTGACAATGTATTGTATTTGGAATAATGTGACCGCCGGAAGATCGTCCAGATGTTACGGAATGATAAGGCCAGAATGGAAAAATAGAGCGTATTTACAAAAACAACATAGTAGATTGCGACCATGCCGTAGATTAATAGTAGATCCCTAAGCAGTGTAATCCCCTCCTACCGTAGCGACACCTGTGCGTTTCTTGCTGGTTCTGTTCTCTCGGACAGGGCCAAAATAGCGATCGTACAGCAGTCTTTTTTTGTTATGAGCAATCATCTGCTCTACAGCTCTGTCATCGGTTCTCGTGTGCTGCATGGTGCTCTCAATCTGCTGCATCGCAATCTCGCGCTCAGCAACTGTACCTTGCACTGCAGCCTGACACAGCGCTTCGAATCCCGGTTCACCGAGCTTGCTCAGACTCTCCGCACTGTTATATCGAACTCTCCAGTCTTCATCCCGCAGTGCTTTGCGCAGCAATGGAATGCTGCCAGACGCATGCTTCGAACCGAGCGCTTGTACCACTTCGGCGCGAACTTCCGGATCGGGGTCCTGGATCAGCTTCAGAATGGTCTCATCCCGGAGCGCCGGACTTGCGCTAAGATACAGCTTCACCGCTTCGGCACGTACATCCTGATGTTCTGCGCCTACCAGTCTGTCGAGTGCAGGCATCACTTCAGGTACAGCTTGTCCCCACATGGCAACCAGTCCGACTTTGACAAAATCAGGATTCCGGTCTTCCAGCAATTCGATTAGAATTCTACTCGTATCCAGACTCGTCTCAAGCAGAATATCTGCTGCCAGATGGTGAATGGACTTACCTTTGGTTAACAGCAATGCGAGCATGTCTTTCAGTTCACCTTGCCGAGTCGTACATCTCGAGATGGACCGACCAATCATAATGGCCATCGGGCCTGGTTTCTCATCCTTCAGCAATTCCATCAAACCCGGAACAGCTTCGGGACAACGCATGCCACCCAAGCGATAAGCTGCATCAATCTGGCGACCATAACGCAGACGGCCCAGTTCCTTCAGATCATGCTCTACGAATCCTGCTTCACGGCACAGTGCAATTAATTTGTCGCGATACTCACCCTTGAACTGGTCGATCCATTCAATCAGTCTGTCCTGAATGACTCTGCGTTCCAGTGGAGCCAGTTTGCCTGGTGGCAATTTGAGCGGACTATTCTCGGTCAAGGCTGTTTGCAGATAAGTGAAGTAGTCACGCTGCTTCAATTCATAAAACGCCGTCTTGCGTCGTTTGCCATTGTGGGACATTTTCATGGCAAACAATACGATGACGCCTACAACAACAAGTGCGATACAGATGTACAAAAACAGATAGGCCAAAGCCAAACTTGGAAACATGTGAAAAGGTCCTCCTTTATACTCATTTATTCGATCTGAAAACTAGGGATTTTTTCATAACTCTTCTTCATTTTTTCGTAGCTTAGCTTCAGCCGTTCACTATACTGCACCTGTTCCCAAGGCTGCCATCTATATACCGGCAATGTCTTCAGATCCAGGGTCGTCTGTTCACCCCCAGGCCAAGATACTTTCTTCGTGGCGCGGTCCGTTAACCATGGAATGAGAGTAATGCCTTCCACAGCAACTGTGGAGAACTCACGTCCATTCTTGAGCGATCCATAATCGATCGCTTGCAGCGAACTCGGATCACCGAACCCAAGCAGCATCCAGGGAATTCGCATCTCCACCTGATTGCCGTTATACTGCCATGCCGTTAATGAATCCGTATCGGACTGACCGGGAGCCGTCGTTCCCCGTTTCAATGTTCCGACCTTTTCATTCATGAACGGATGAGCAGATCGGGTATCTGGCGGTGTCATTCTCAGGCTGACTGCCAGATTCCATGGATGGAACGGATCTGCGGAGTCTGACTGCTGATCTGGCAGCATGTCGTATCCTTCTTTGCCGTACAAACGCTGATTAAAGTCATAATCCTTGGCAATCTCCACCTGTGATTCTTCATCCTGCCCCAGTGTAATCACCGTCTCAAGACCATCACTGAGCGTCCCGCCCGGGAGTAACTTGTCAGGCTGACTGCCTCCAGCAAGTGTATCGGTCCCAATTCGTAGCACTGTCTTAGCCGGGTCAAACGGTTGATCCAAGGTCAGCCCAATATACAGATAGGCTTCGTCATGGGTCATCTTCATTTCCTGAATGCCGTCCACTTGGCCCTGCCAGGTCGTGACCTCTTCATCCTTCAGATCATTCCAGTCATCCAGTGATCCATCGATGGTCAACTGTTCCTGTTTACCAGGGTCCATGGCAAGCAGACCAAACATTTTCTCGTTTGTCAGCACGTTCAGCCAATATGCACGGCGATCAGCCGGGATTTCCAGTGGCATCGTGTTCCATGTTTTTTTGAACCATTCATCCTGCCACATGAACACAATCGCTCCCGAGTATCCTTCATCATAGATATCCTGCGTCAGTGACGCGTCAATATCTCCCTGCTCTACTTCGTTATGTCCACCCTGATTCCGGCCTCCCATACCCAGATGGGAAATACCAAGAGAAGAGGGTACGCCATACTCTGTAATCATTACAGGCATATCGGAAAACTCGGCTTTCAGCTTGCGCAGATAACTTTTATACGTGTTGTACTCACCGTTCTCATCCTTGATGGTTTGGAGTGTTTTATCGATATGGAACAGATCCGGGTAATACGGGTACACATGGTAGGCTGCAAAATAACCTCCCTGCCACGCCTCCGGCTGAATATGTCGGGCATCCACACTGACGAGATCCTCTTCATACAACGGCTCCCCGGGATGATCCAGCACATCGGTGGTTACCCAGTTGGTGAAGGTCATCGGATGTTCCCATCCATATTTCTTCTCCAGGACAGCAGTATGATCCAGCAGTTCTGCGAGCCAGTTCTCGAACGGTGACGCTTCTGGACTCGCGGAGAAATGAACTCCCTTGTACTGCGGCACGTCCGCATGTTTTGCGTTTGTGTTGTCTACCATCGCCGGGTCCCATTCCGTCCCCACATGCCAGGCCATCAGGTATTTTCCTGCATTCGTTTTGTATTTGCCGCTGGACTCTCCCTGCTTGGCAGGAATGTCCGCATCGCCATAGACAGCAGATACGGCCTTTTCAATCTCCTGCTTGAACGTCTGCTCAATATGGGTCGCATAGGCATCCTGTTTCTCAATCAGCTCTTCTTCAGGTGACCATATGCCCTGTATAAAATATAACGGTTGCTCCCGGCCGCGGTTATATTCGACTAATGCGGAGTAGAAAATCGGTTCGTGAACCGTGTATACCCGGATTACATTGGCTCCCAGATCCTCGATCTGCTGGAACCACCGCAAGTAATCCTCTTTGGTCAGCGGGAATTCTCCCGGGTAATACCCCGGTGAAGTTGCGCCCAGGTTGACACCTTTGACGAACATCTCCCTCCACGTCCCATCTGGCCCGTATTCCATGAACCGGTCTCCATCGGTCTTGAATTTCATCTCCGTGCCGTTCTCCGCTGTGTACGTAACGAGCTTGGGTTGCATATAGTGCCACCCGGCAAATATCCCACCGGTCACCACCACTGCTCCTGTCAATACCGTTAATAACCAGCGTCTTCGTCTTTGTCTGCTCATGTCTTTAGATTGCTCACCTCTCTAATATGCATCCTGCTTCAACATCGAATGGTCCAACATGAAGTTTACGAATCATTCCGCTTCGGATGTCCGCTTGGTAGAGATGTCAGCGGTGTAGTTCTCACTATAGCGCTAAGACTCTGCATTTGTAACTAGGCTGATGGAAGCAAACATGAAATGGAACATTCTGCCCATGATTCGTAAAAAAGTCCATCAACTACCACTCGGAAGCCTCTGGGATACCTCTGATTCCCAATCACTAATATTTGCTCGAATTGCATGGATCAGATGCCTGCTGATCTTGCACTTCTGGAACCTTTATTGTTATGTGCAACGCGGGTACAGGCATCGTTTTCCGTTTGAACACATACCCCATTAAACGCGAGTCATATGTTAAAGTTGCGGACCTTTTTACAGTATTAACCATAAAGATTACAAAATTGATACTATAGTCCGATAACGCATCAGCGATATTCCGCGTCACATCAAGGTTTTCTGAAAAATGCAGAAAATCAAAAAAGGACGTCAGTCCCCCTCTATAGGACTGTGCCCATTTATAACCCTTTTACAAAAAACTGAATGAACGCCCGGTCATCACCCAGAGGTCACAGATCTCTCACATTAAATGTAAAAAAGCACATCTTATTTCCTAATTTTTGACTCTTATATAGCCTTAGAGCAATTGTGTCCAATTTGCAAAATAATTCCGGTTGCCGCATTTCGAATTGTCGGATATGCTTATAAAACAAGAACACTTGTTCCATACTGTAAATAAACTGTTAAATATCGATGTTCAAATGAAGATAATGGATGCTTAACAGAAGAGCTTAGCATCACGGATAAGGAGAGAAGTCTTATGCCCCGCCAAGACAGACGTGTCATCATGCTGGCAGACTGCCAGTCATTCTATGCCAGTGTGGAGAAGTCTGCACATCCCGAATACAAGGACCGCCCCCTCGTTGTTGCGGGAGATCCGGCGCGCCGTTCGGGTATTATTCTTGCGGCCTGTCCACTCGCCAAGTCCTATGGAATTACGACAGCAGAGCGACTGGGCGAAGCGCTCGCCAAATGTCCGGATGTTGTTGTTGTTCGCCCCCGGATGGCCGAGTACATTCGGGTGTCCCTTCATATTACGCGTATCCTTCAGTCTTACACCGATCTGGTGGAACCCTATAGTATTGACGAACAGTTTCTCGATGTCACCGGAAGCCTGGATCTGTTCGGCAGTCCTGAGACGATTGCCCGCAGCATTCAATCGAGAGTGATGGATGAGACGGGTGTGTACATTCGAATCGGTATCAGTGATACCAAGGTCGTTAGCAAGATGGCCTGTGACCTGTACGCCAAGAAAGTTCCCGGGGGCATCTGCACGCTGCCTCGCAAAGATCTGCCTTCAACCATCTGGAAGAAGCCTGTGCGAGACATGTTCATGGTTGGTTCCCGCATGGCGCAGCATCTCTACAAGATGGGGGTCCATACGATCGGTGATCTGGCCCAGACCCCACTATCCCGACTAAGAGAACGTTGGGGGGTGAATGGCGAGGTACTGTGGCGTATTGCCCGTGGTATCGACGATTCTCCGGTCAAACCCGGGACATATGCTCATCAGCAGCAGGGGATCGGACATCAGATGACGCTGCCCCGGGACTATGACTCCTGGGAAGATATCAAAGTGGTACTGCTTGAACTGGCGGAACTCGTCAGTCGACGTTCCCGGGACAAATCACTCATGGGCCATGTGGTCTCGGTTGGATGTCGCGGACAGGATTATGATCGGCCAACCGGTTTCTCCCGCCAGATGAAGGTGAATGAACCCACCAACATTACGGATGAAGTATATGATGCGGCCGCAGCTCTGTTCCTGCGCCATTGGGACGGATTACCCATCCGTCGTATCAGCGTGTCACTGACCGGACTTGTACCCGATTCCGAAGTACAGCTGTCCTGGTTTGATGACCGCGAACGCAAAAGAGAACTGGAACGTGCCACGGATGATATCAAGCGCAGGTACGGAGAAACCGCCATCATGCGGGCATCCTCCCTCTGCTCGTCCGCGCAAGCCCATGAACGTTCTCATAAAATTGGAGGTCATTATAAATGAGTAAAAAATTGCAGCAAAACGGTATCTTCGAGTCCTCACGCATGATGCTCCCCGAACACCGGGAAGCCTATATTCTTCATCAGGAACAACTTGCTCCCCGTACCCGCCCATCCCTGGATGCCCAAGCCGCGGAAGAAATGTCCCGGTTACTCAGCAACTCGATGATGCTTGGAGATAAGGTCACTATTACGTTGTTTCACGAACATGACGATATCCGTTACACGGGGCAGGTGCTTCGGCTGGACCGTCCTGCCCGTACCCTCAGACTACTGATGGAAGATGGGTCCCGGGATATTCAGATGAACCTCATTACAGATGTGGCCCTAGCCGATGAATGAATTAATAACTGAGGGCGTATATACCCAACCTCGATGTTGTGGATGTTCCATGATAGATGCAGCATGGTCGTTACCATGCAGGACTGTCTTCCTACACATCCTGATGAATGGCAAAAACAGCCGACGAAACATATCCAGACCATTCACTTCGTTCAAAAGAAGCAAAATATCGGATATGTGATTCATCGGCTACATATGAGGGTATGACTCTTTTCAGAAAACTTTTTAGAAAAAGCTCCAGTCAAATTCCTTCGACAGACGCTCGAGCAGATGCACGCCGGCAATACTGTTGCCTTTGCGATTCAGAGCCGGGCCAACAAGACCTATGCCGAATTGTCCCGGCACAAGGGTCAATATCCCTCCGGATACTCCACTTTTGGCGGGCAATCCAACCTCGATGGCAAATTCGCCTGATGCATTATACATACCACAGGTGGTCATGAAGGTTTTGGCAATCTGAACATAGCGACGAGGGATGAGTTCTTCTCCCGTAATTGGATCTGTTCCATTATAGGCCAGAACGAGTGACATTCGAGACAGATCTGCACACGTCACTTCAATGGAGCAATGACGGAAATACACGGCAAGCACGTCTTCAACGTCATCCTTAATGACTCCGTTGTGCTTCAAAAAGTAGCCAAGTGAACGATTCATATGACCACTCTCCGATTCGGACTGAAACACCTCTTCGTTATAGCCCAGGCGATCATTGTGTGCCAGTTTGCGGAAAAACTCCAGAATGCGGCGTGATTTCTCTTCCTTACAGTCTCCTCCAACAAGCGAGGACACCGTAATTGCACCCGCATTAATCAAGGGATTAAACGGAATACCGGGTTCGACTAGTTCAAGCTTAACCATCGAATCGTAATCGTCGCCTGTGGGTTCTTTTCCTACATTAAAGAAGACAGCTTCTTCTCCATGATCCATTAAAGCCAGAATAAGGGTAAATACTTTGGAGATACTTTGCATCGTAAATGGGACACCGCAATCCCCTGCCGATACATAGTTCCCTTCGGCGTCCATGATATGTATACCAAGCTCATCCTGAGAGGCTTTGACAAGCTCTGGAATATAAGAAGCCACCTTACCCTGCCCGGTGTGCAAACGACTGGTCTCCAGCCACTCCGGCAGCAATGCATTCAGACGTTCCATGGTTGAATTGCTCATATGTCATCTCCTCCACATCTCTATATAAGAAAGCATCTGATTACCCTCAGAACAGTTCCTTTATTGCTTCATTTGAAGATTTAACTCCAAAATCTCACCAGGAAGACCATCGTAATCGCCTGTCCAGGTGGATACAAAGTTCTGTCTGGTCAAAATCCGGCGGGAAGCAGCGTTAGCCGGATCGATAACTGCATAGAGTGATCCAATTCCTGCGGCTTGTGCCTGGATAATCAACCGGGACGCTATAGATGTGCCTTGGCCTTTGCCCCAATGTTCAGGCAGGATCATGTAACCTATCTCAGCCCTGGTCGGGTCCTCCTGATCTGGAATCAATTTGGCATACGCCACACCGGCACCATCTTCACTAAATACCCGGTAATGTCCGCAAGTGGAACGCTCATTAAACTCCAGCATAGACTCGAATTGCGTTCTCGCCTCTTGCTCAGGTACTGCACGTTCTGTAATCTGTTTCATCACTTCCATATTGGAAACCAACGCATAATAATCATCAAAATCAGGTTGTGTGTATTTAATGAACTTCATGATATGCCTCCTCTGGGGTACATAACTTATCTTGGTCTTGTTGAATTCACCTAGAGTATAACAGATGCGAATGATGGAATGCACACAAGGCAACACGCTTGCAAGCAGCCAGATGATCCGATAGGCCAACAAGTCAGCAATCTGACCACTGTAGGTACCAAAAAGCGGCCTCAACTGGAGACCGCTTTGTTTACTTTATTTTTTAATTTGCTTTTTAAGATGAAGAAATATTCTCTGTACCGTACTTCCCGTGCATGTTGTTAGCTTGCCCGTGATGAAGGGTTAAGGTTCATCTGTTTTTCACGCTGACGTGCACGACGACCTTGACCCGGAGGGGTAATGATCAGTGCCAGCAGTAATGAAACAGCGCAGAGTACAGCAATTACGATGAAGGTTAGATGGAATCCGCCCAGCAGGGCGCTGATGAATGATCCAGCCAAAGCACCAAATCCAAATCCCTGATAGATGACACCATAGTTTTTGCTCTGATTCTTCAGTCCGAAGTAATCGGCCACAATCGCCGGGAATACTGTAATGTTACCGCCGAAGCAGAATGCAACGGCCGCGACACAGGCGAAGAAAATCCCGAAGGTCAGTGGAACCAGACTAAGTGTCATGACAGCTACGGCTGTAACCAGCAGCGCACCAGCGATGACTTTCATTCGTCCTACTTTATCCGACAGCGCACCGAGAATAATACGTCCTGCCGTGTTAAAGATTGCAACCATGGCCACTGCGTTTGCAGCGGTAGCTACATCAAGTCCAGCGAGCTGTACACCGATATCTTTGACAATACCGATCAGATACAGGCCACTCATACACGCCGTGAAGAAAATAACAAACAGCATGTACGCTTCTTTTGTACGCAGCATCTCTTTGACCGTGTAGTCATGACGTGCTACGACTTGTTTGGATCCTTCCTTGCTTGCCGGAGCCTGTTCACGAACAACCGCTTCACGAATCAGGAATGATCCCGCAACGACCAGAGCCAGAACGATAATGCCCCAGTACATAAATGCCTGAGCAGGACCGACGGCACCAATCAATGCCGAGTTCACATATTTGAACAATAAACTACCGGTACCAAAGGCGCCGACCGAGATCCCCGAGATCAGACCTTTGCGCTCCGGGAACCATTTGATCAGATTAGACAGTGACGTAATGTACGCCGTACCATCTGCAAAACCAACAACAAATCCAGCCAAAATGTACAGCAGTGTTAACGAGGTGACTTGAGAACTCAGAATCAGACCCAGCCCAAGCACAACCCCGGCTACACGGATCAGGCGCTGAAGACCCCAACGTTCCTGCAACCGTCCTGCAAATAATGTGGCAAATGCCAAAGCAAAACTGGTAATTGAAAAAGTTATCGCGACCGAGCTGACGTCCCATCCGAAACGATCAGACAACGGTTGATTAAATAAACTCCAAGTATAGATGGTTCCAAGACCCATTTGTACAATGATGGTCCCCAAAACAATAAGCCAGCGGTTCATTTTTGTAGGTGCAGATGTTGATTCAGGTGTTGATGAAACGGATGAAATGGTTGCTTTCATCGTGATCTCCCCTTTGCCGATGTCATATACATGAATGCGTTCACAAGCTAATCATACATGAAAGGGGATTCATCACACCGTTTTGAGCATGAGTTGCATCAGATGCGGAATGAAATGCTTCTAGATGCGCATGAGTTGCCTGAATTCTTTGACCTTCCCACGACTCACGGGCACTTCAGCTTCCAAATCGCGCAGACGGAGCAGATACGTATTGTTAAACCAAGGTACAATTTCACGAATTTGCGACAGATTTACGACGTACGAACGGTGGCAGCGAAAGAACGTATCCTGTGGCAGACGGCTGTGAAAATCCGATATGCTCACTGGCATGGTGAACTCCCCATTTTTGGTATATACCTTCGTCACTTTCTCTTGCGCTTCCGCATAGTAGATATCTGCCGTATCCGTAACAATAATATTGTCATTCCGCAGCAGATTAATTCTTCTGTCTGTATGGGAATTCGTATCTCGTTCTCGTAACAGATCTCCCTGTGTAGCAGATCCGTCCACCAGAGTAGCTGGTCCATCCTCAACATGTTGCTCCACCGGCGCATGATCACGTTTGAATGCGAGCTCCAGTTTATGGAGCATTGCAGCAATTCGTTTCTCGTCATACGGCTTCAGAATATAATCAAACGCCTCCAACTCAAAAGCTTCTGCTGCATGTTCCTTGTACGCCGTAGTAAATACAATATAGGGTTTAATTGCAAACTTCCCAATATGATGGGCCAGCATCATGCCATCCAGCGAGGGAATATTAATATCGAGGAAAATGACGTCAATTTCTTGTTCCTGCAAAAACTTCAGTACATCCAGCCCGTCTTCAAGGCGATCCACCACCTCAATCTGACTATGTTCCTGGATTAAATAATTCAATTCCTCACTTGCCAGAATCTCGTCTTCCACAATAAGAGCTCTCATTGATCCATCATCACCTTGTTACGACATCTCCTTTGGGCACATCAAATAAAATATCGGTTCCTTGTTCCAGCCTAGTAATGGTTACACCTTGTCCGTAGATAAGCTTGACCCGGCGATGCACATTATATAGCCCGATCTGGTTACCAGGCATACGGTCATGGTAGACACGTTCAATAATATCTGCACTGATGCCTGCTCCTGTATCACTGACACTGATTCGTACAAACTCCGGATAATCCTGTACCCGAATTCGAACAGTCCCAGGTCCTTTGACCTTGAGAATGCCATGAATAATTGCATTTTCGACGAGCGGTTGGATAACAAGACTCGGAATATGCACCGCGACCTCATCAATGTCATAGATCACGTTAAGCCGACTACCAAAGCGAGCTTTCTCAATCTCTACATAATTACGGACCTGCTCCAGTTCCTTATGAATATCAATTAACTCATCCGACAGCTCCAGATTGTAGCGCATATACCCGGATAGGTTCACAATCAGCTCCCGCGCACGATCTGGTTTGGTTCGGATGGACGATGCAATCGCATTTAGCGCATTAAACAGAAAATGAGGATGAATGGTCGTCTGTAAGGCACGGAGCTCTGCTTTGTTCGCAGCAGCCTTGATCTCTTCTACCCGTGATACCTCCATCTGGGTCGAGATGATCTGCGACAGACCTACAGCCATCGTTTGTAATGGATACGTAATTTTGTACGCTTTGCGATAATAGATTTTGAGCGCACCTGTGATGTCTCCTCGTTCTTTGAGCGGAATGATTAACAACGAGTGGATATCGGGTGTTTTTTCATCAATCACATCATTGCTGATCGTAATCTCCCCGCTGGATATCGTCTTCTTTGTCATCTCACTAATAATCTCATTACCAATATGATATCGTTCCTCACCAAATCCTACGTAAGCCAGTACATTCCGGGTATCCGTAATCGCAACCGCATCAGCCTGGATATCCTCCTGAATAATTCGGCAGATCTTGCGCAGAGACTCCTCATCAATCGAACGGAAATACGGCAAGGTTTTGTTTGCAATCTCCAGCGCCAGCTTCGCCTGACGAGCTGCAATCATTTCCTTTTCCCCTTCAACACTCTGCACCAAGAGCACAATCAGCCCAATGTTGACTTCACCCAGAATCATAGGCAGCGCAATCTGCGAGACAATATCGGCACCCAGTGGATCGGGATAGGAAAATAGCAGGATTAATAACATCGTGAGCGCTTCACAGATCATTCCGGCACCAATACCGATAATCCATCGCTTAGGCTTGGGCGTGTATTTATGTATATATCCAGATACCAGACCTGCCAGGATACTTGTGATCAGACAAGGTATAGCTGTGACTCCATCCATATCAATCAAATATCGATGCACCCCAGATATAATACCCGTAATAATACCCACAGGCGCTCCGAACAAAATACCACCCGATAACACGGCGATGATCCGCACGTTCACCAGTGAACCTTCAACATTAATGCCCGTATATGTCCCGAAAATGGCAAAAGCACAGAATAACAAGGTAACCGCAATATATTCCTGCCACCTTAATTTCCCCTTTTGTAGAATCTGCCTAAACCTTGGCACCCTCGAAAGAAAGAATAAAAATATAATCAACAGCGCCGCCCGTTCAAATAAACCCAGCAGCATCGTAAACATTTCCAATCGTACTTCCTCCACATCTGTTTGAAAAATAAAATGCATACCGACACAGCCACGCCTTTTTTGACGTAAAATCCAGGACATTAGTCCATAAAGCTCGTATGCAACAGTTTACCGCTCCACCTGAAGGAAAGCAAAGTCCATCTTGTGAAAATGCATCAACAAGACTGCACCAAGCACACCATAGTTCATCCCTTAACTTCTATGAAAATCTGCGACTCCAGAAAAACCTATGTTATAATTAGTTGTCATGTTATTCCAATTATTGAGTGAAATTAATTACAGAAAGGTGTTCATGCATGCTTGCAATTCTACTTTTAGGTTTGCTTCTGCTTTTTAGTTTTCTATGGCTTACCCTGTATGTTGTCTCCAGACGATCCAGAAACCCTGATCACTCAACAGGACTTGTCCTGCAAATTATTGTATTTATCTCAATCCTGGTCTTACTTGTGCAAGACTACATACTCAAAGAATCCCCTTCCAATAGCATTATCATTGTAGTTTTAATCATAACTTTAATCATCATCAGCTCTTTTTCTGATCAAAGTAAGAGTGCAGCGGATGAAAATACATAAACACAATTTAAAGCCCAACTAAAACCTTCTTCATCCCTACCTCCACCAAAAAAAGGGGGTGTTCCATCATGTCATCTGCATGACTTAATGGAACACCCCACACACTAAAATTACTTCATAAATATTCGATGTAATTTGGTTTTTTATAAAATGAACTCCAGCTACACAGTAACGGAGAGTGCAGAACCAATCTGGAGAAGCGAAGCGCTCGCCTTTATCCCCGGACTTTACCCTTTGAAAGGATAATTCAAAAAAATTCGGGGATAACAGCGATCGGAAGATGGTACTGCACTCGTAGTGGCCACGTATAGCACCCAGTAGTTCATTTTATCCCACCCAACATTACATCCAAACCCTACCTAAACATCCCCCACAGCTTAATCAAATGAAACGTATTGTTCGGATCAATCTTCTGCGCGAGTACAAACGCAACAAATTGCTCCTCCTGCGCCGGAGAGAAATTCTCATTCATAATGACAGCTGAAGACTTGACCAACCTTCTGACCTTGGCCTTATCTTGCAGATCAGACTTGGTTACGCCATCAATCAACTTTTTGATACGCTCTTTGACAGCGGGATTTTTCATCTTTAATTTGATCCGCTCCACCAGCTGCGGACTAATTCCATATTGTTGATAACCCAAAACGTATAGCACCTCCCATAAGAATGAACTCACTTCTTATTCATATGTCGGGAGGGCTTGTACACTTGTCTTTTTTTACAAAGGTAATACGAAAAACTCGTTATTATGGCAAGCTTTAGTCAATCAGATCACCCTTGAATACTTGCTGTTGCTGCAGGAAATCACGCAGAGGTGCATAGTCCATAGAGGTCCAGAAGGTCGCATCCTCAATTAAATGGGTCACGTCATCTCTGGCTTGTTCGAGCACAGCAAAATCGGCAACCATGTCGGCAAGACGGAACTCGGGCAATCCGCTCTGTTTGGTACCAAAGAAATCACCCGGCCCCCGGAGATCCAGGTCACGCCGGGATACCTCGAATCCATCCTCCGTTTCCGTCATAACCTTCATACGTTCCTGTCCGACCTCCGTCTTGGGATCAGCAATGAGTACACAATAGGAAGCATGCGCACCACGACCGACCCGACCACGAAGCTGATGCAACTGGGAGAGACCGAAGCGGTCCGCGTCCATAATGACCATCAACGTGGCATTTGGCACATCGACCCCGACCTCGACAACGGTGGTGGAGACAAGCAACTGAATATCATTGCTGTAGAAGTCTCGCATCATCTCTTCTTTCTCCGCGGCTGTCATCCGTCCATGCAACAGACCTACACGATATTTTGGAAAGTTCTGCTGCATCTGCACATGCAGATCAATGGCATTCTGCACATCCAGCTTCTCCGACTCTTCAATGAGCGGACAGATTAGATAAGCCTGACGCCCCTGTTCCACTTCTCTGGAGATAAACCCGAGCACCCGCTCCATCATATCGTGTTTAACCCAATACGTGGAGATGGGAATCCGTCCTTTCGGACGCTCCGAGATCGTGGATACCTCAATATCCCCAAAAGCGGTAATGGCCAGTGTACGCGGAATAGGCGTTGCCGTCATTGTTAACACATCCGGATTATATCCTTTGCGTCGTAAAACGCTGCGCTGATTCACCCCGAAGCGATGCTGCTCGTCCGTCACCACAAGACCCAGATCACGGAAGAAAACATCTTCCTGAATCAGGGCGTGTGTACCCACCACGATATCAATCATGCCCATTTGCAACGAGGCGATCAGATCTTTACGTTTACGCCCATTTACACTGCCCGTTAACAGCCCTACGGTTACCCCAAACGGTTCAAACAGCTTTTGCAGTGAACGCATATGCTGCTCCGCCAGAATCTCCGTAGGCACCATCAGAGCCCCTTGGAACCCAGATCGAACAGTCGTGTATAGTGCAATTGCCGCAATAACCGTTTTACCCGATCCTACATCACCCTGCAATAACCGATTCATTGCATAGGGCGAACGCATATCATGCAGAATTTCAAGCTCCACCTTTTTCTGAGCATCTGTTAATTCAAAAGGTAAACTGCGAACAAACTCACGAATCGTCGTATTGTCCGTGGTATGCACTACACCATCCATGCGATTCCGGTTGAGCGCGCGATACGCCTGCATTTTCAACTGGAACAGAAACAGCTCTTCATACACCATCCGCTGTCTGGCCTGTTGACCTTCCCGGTTGTCCTGTGGACGATGAATTCCAGCAATCGCTTGTTTACGAGGCATCAAGCTGTATTTCTTCATCAAGGACTGAGGCAGAATCTCAGGAATCATATCTCCGAATTGGATTAATCCCTGATTGATCGTTTTCCGCATCCATTGTTGCGTCAGCTTGCCGGTTACCGAGTATACAGGTTGCAGTGTACCTGAACGCCCATCCCCTTTATCGGGGAACTCCGAGTCAGTGACCGTCATCTGCATACGTTTTTGTTCCCATTTCCCTGTGATCACAATCTCCCGATTGGGCGTAAGCTGCTCTTTGAGGAAATGGCGATTAAACCACGTTGCTGTAATCATCCACTCTTCCGTCATGATCTTACAGGTCAGACGGGACTTTTTACCGTATCGTTGTAATACAGGAATACCCATCACCTGTCCCTGGACCGTAATCTTGTCCCCATCCTTCACTTCACTAAGTGAACGCAGACGATAATCCTCGTAACGGAACGGATAGTACTCAAGCAGATCTTTAACAGTAGAGATGCCAAAGGCGTGAAGCTCTCCCTCTTTGAGAGCACTCACGCCGTTAATTTGCTTAACTGATATTTCTTCCAATTTCATGTCTAATCCCTCATTCCGGAACAGGCCACATAAAGATCGCAATGACACCCGGTCCAACATGACTGCCTATTACGGCTCCAATATTGGTATAGATCACTTCATTCAGTGTAAAATGACCCCGCAGCTGCTCTGCACAAGCGATCGCTGATCCCGGGTCAGCGGTATGACCTACCGCCAGGTTAACCCGTTTGCCTGCAAGATCCTTCTGGAACAGCTCAATAATGCGTGCCATTGCTTTTTTATGACCTCTGACTTTCTCAACTGCGTAGATAACGCCTTCTTCATCAATAGACAGGATTGGCTTAATGTTAAGCAACGTTCCCAAAATGGCTGAAGCTTTGCCAATCCGACCACCTTTTTGCAGATACTCAAGGGTATCCACGAGAAAGAACAATTTGCGAGATTGTTGCATCCCTTCAATGGCAGTAGTGATTTCGACTGCTGACTTACCCTTTTCGGCAAGTTCAGCAGCCTGTACTACCATTAGACCGTATCCATACGATGCTGACTTCGAATCCAGCACGGTGATGTCACCCTCACGCTCCAGCAAAGACTTGCCAAGCATGGCCGATTGGTAGGTACCACTCATGCCGGATGACAGGTGGATCGATACAATCGGGCGTTCCGGGTTCTCATCAAGAAGTGTTTGGTACACATTCATGAAGTCAGTTGGAGATGGCTGTGAAGTTGTAGGCAACACAGATACCTTCTTCAACTTTTCGTAGAACTGTTCCGAAGTCAGATCAACGCCATCTGCATATGTTTCTTCCCCGAACAGTACACGCAGCGGAACAATGTGAATCCCGTATTTGCGAATGAGTTCTTCAGGAATATCTGCCGTACTGTCTGTTACTATCGCAACCTTGTGGCTCATGACTCTCCTCCTCTTCGCTAGAGTGCTATTAGGACTCTACGGAGAACAGATAATAATACACAGGCTGTCCTCCAAGATGTACCTCTACCTCAGCATCAGGATACTGTACTTCAAGCCATGCAGCGAGGGCAGCAGTAACCTCAGGGTCAGCTTCGTCCCCTTCAAGGATTGTCACCACTTCATCTCCACTCTCCATCATCTGTTTGAGCAGACCTTCACATGCTTGAAGCATGGTTTCATCCGTCGCTACAATTTTGGAGTTATGAATACCGATATAGTGCCCTGCCTTGATATCCAGTTCATCATATTGCGTATCACGAACCGCATGAGTCACTTGACCGGACTGAACCCGGCTAATGGCCTCCAACATTTGATCACGGTTTGTTTCCACAGACTCATCTTCCTGGAAAGCAAAGGCAGCAGCCATCCCCTGTGGAATGGTTTTGCTTGGAATAACCGTAACCCGGCGCTCATCTTCAAGCAGTTCACGAGCCTGCTCCGCAGCCAGTACAATATTCGAGTTATTCGGGAGTATAAACACCTGCTCCGCAGAAATGGAACGAACGGCTTTTACAAAATCCTCAGTACTCGGATTCATCGTCTGTCCACCGGACAGAACGACATCAACGCCAAGACTTTGGAAGATCTCTGCTATACCGTCACCGGAGGATACCGCAATAAAACCATACGGTGCCATCTCATCTGCAGGAAGCACAGCCTCTTCCATACTGCGCGCTGCCTCAGGTGGAATCTCTGCAAACAATTCAGGTGATGGAGCAATGTCCATGCCTGCTGTGAGGAGATCCCGATGCTGTTCACGCATATTGAGAATATGAATCTGTGTAATCTCACCATAATGCAGCGCCAGGTTTAATACATCGCCTGGTGTCTTGGAATGGACATGAACTTTGATGACTTCATCATCGGCAATAATAATGATCGAATCTCCATTAACTGACAACGCTTTCCGGAATGCTTCGTCATCAAATGCCACTCCTGCGTTCTCTCCAAGCTCACGGTTAATGAAAAATTCCATATCATAAAGGAACTCAATATCTTCCGTTTCCAATCTCGCCTGAGCAGACAATGGCATCTCCGGTGCAATCACCTGCTGCTGTGCAGGCTTCTTGATATCCACTTCTGTCGGTGCAGCCGGTTTCAAAGCAGGTGCTGCCAAGGATGGGGTTACTTCTTTGTTCAGCGAAGTACGACTCACTCCGTCACTTTGCAGCAATACTTCCATAAAGCCCTCGTAGATATATACAAGCCCCTGACCACCTGAATCCACAACACCCACCTGTTTCAGTACAGGCAGTAATTCCGGAGTCATTGCCAGTGCTTCTTTTGCTTTTAACAAAACTTCATTCATTAATTCAGTAATATCATTCGTCCGTCTTGCGTAGTAGTTGGCATGTTTCGCCGCTTCCTTGGCTACGGTAAGAATGGTCCCTTCAACGGGCTTTACGACTGCTTTGTAAGCTGCGTCAACACCGTTCTGCAGGGCTGCTGCAAATTGGAGCGTATTCAGTTCCTCATAGGGAGCAGCTGAACGGCTAAAACCACGGAACAATTGCGACAGAATAACTCCTGAATTCCCCCGTGCGCCCATAAGCAGGCCTTTCGATAGAATACCGGCAGCTTCGCCGATGGAGGCAGAACTTTTTCTTTTAATCTCTGCGACTCCTGCACTCATTGTCAAATTCATGTTCGTTCCCGTGTCACCATCCGGCACAGGGAAAACATTCAGGGAATTGACGTGCTCTGCATGCTGTCCAAGTTGTTCCGCTCCGGCAAGTACCATTGCGGTGAAATCTGTTCCATTTAAAGAACGTATACTCAAGTGAGAATTCCCCTTCCTAGCTTGATACACGAACACCTTGCACCAAGATGTGTCTGGTCTGTTCATGCGCTAACGCGGACTGCGTTATTCTTCGTCCATACCTTGTCCGGCACAGGCATTACAATACAACATGTCAGCCGGATTAACGGTCTGGGCGGCCGGGCTACCAATATCCTGCACTCTCTGCACCCCTAACTTCGGGGCATACGGATATGCACCGGTATCAAGAGCCGACATGAATGCCGCATGGAGACTGGTGCCAATGATGGAATGCCGCAGCTCACAGCGTTGCCAAAAAGCAGACCACCGACCTCTATGTACGGTTTATTCTCCGACTTCCTCGCGGCAACAGCCTGTTCACCACTGTATTATGGACTACTCAACATTGTACTATATTAGACAGGAGAAATAAATAAAGTTTTTGGATCAGTTGACGAAGCTTTTTTAATTATGATATTATATTCAAGTATTGTTTTATGCAGGTTAAGTAATGGAAATGATCCGGTTCATGCCGGCTTAAACAACGCCATTAGCTACTGAAACCTGATCTTCATGATCAGGAAGAACAATTTAGCCCTTATGGAATGACTTTTCGTTTCTGAAGGCAACTGGTTATTTTAGGATAGGAGGTGTAATCTATGTCTCGCAAATGTTATGTGACAGGTAAGAAACCGGGCACCGGTAACCACGTATCCCACGCTAACAACCGTAACCGTCGTACTTGGGGCGTAAACGTTCAGAAGGTCCGCATTCTCGTTGACGGCAAACCAAAACGTGTATACGTAAGCACCCGTGCACTGAAAGCCGGTAAAGTGACTCGCGTATAATCACGCAAAGCTACTATAAATCGGGTAAGCAAAAAGCACCTTGTTCCTTGCAGGTGCTTTTTTGGTATTCAAAAAAAGGATTCTTGAATACGCTCATTAACATGTGAATGGCCGCCGCATGGCGCTTCGCAGGTACGAATTCCAGATAAGCCTGAGCCAAAGCGGCGGTATTCCCTGTTACCTTATCAATCGGATCAGTTCTTTTGAAACGTATTAAGTATCGCCTTTACAAACCCTCCCAAAAACTTCGGCAGTTTGAATGTGTAAAATTTCATAATTCACCCTCCCCATCATGCTCATGCGTCCGCCGTATCCTATGCTTCAGGCCTTCTTTACCTCAAACACGACAAAAAAGGCTACATGAGAAACCTGCTCATGTAACCATATTTATGCGGAACCTTCGATCCCTATTCCACAATGACAAGCCCGAAGATCAGTTCATTTACGTTTGGGAAGGAATATATTGATAGACAGCGATCATGAAAACACTCAGTACATAATACAGTATGCTGAATATGACAAAAGTAACCCGATGTCCGGTACGATCAAATTTGCGGAAATACATAATAACAACGCCTACCCCGATTAATGACGTAATGGCATTAAACGGGGATTGAATAACCGCAAACAAAGCAAGCACAAGTCCCGTCACGAGACTCGCAGCCATCGTCCACAGTGTCTCCTTGAAGGTCATAGATCAGCCTCCGTAGCTACGGCGAATTTCAGTAATCGCTGCAGCGCGATCCTCACGTCCAAATACGGCACTCCCGGCAACGAGCACATCTGCTCCAGCCTCCACTACAAGCGGGGCTGTATCGGCAGCAATCCCGCCATCTACTTCGATATGTACATCATGGCGTCCCTTTTCGTTCAACCAGGTACGAATCTGCTTGATTTTGTTCATGGTACCCGAGATAAATGCCTGTCCGCCAAAGCCAGGATTGACCGTCATAACAAGAACCATGTCCACATCATCCAGAACTTCGAGAATGGCAGACGCTGGCGTTCCTGGATTAAGGGCAACTCCTGCCTTCACTCCTTGCTCCTTAATGAGATGAATAACGCGGTGCAAATGCACACAAGCCTCAGCATGAACAGTAATTACCGCTGCACCCGCTTTGGCAAATTCCTCAACATAACGCTCCGGATTCTCAATCATCAAATGCACATCGAGCGGCAAGCTTGTATGTGGAGCAATTGCCTTCACAATAGCAGGTCCAAGTGTAATATTAGGGACGAAATGACCGTCCATAACGTCAACATGAATCCAGTCTCCTCCTGCAGCTTGGGCTTCTGCAACTTCCGCACCAAGGCGGGCAAAATCAGCTGATAATATCGATGGGGCAATTTTAATCATGTTAATACCTCCGCTTCTTATCTTTCATTTCGGTCAGGAACAGCACATAGTGGTGATATCGGCTTTCGGAGATCAGACCTTCCTCTTTGGCCGCAAGCACACGACAGCCTGGTTCATGTGTATGGGTACAACCTCGGAATTTGCACTGATCTGCAAACTGGGCGAATTCCCGGAAACAAGTGGAGAGTTCCTCCACACCGATCTCCAGAAAGTCCAGTTGGCTGAATCCTGGCGTATCCGCAACAAATCCACCATTATCCAACGGAATAAGCTCCACGTGCCTGGTGGTGTGTTTCCCTCGCCCCAGACGCATGCTGATTGCATTTGTCTCCAGCGTCAGGCCCGGCATCAATGCATTTAACATCGAAGACTTGCCTACACCGGATTGTCCGGAGAATACGCTGATCTTACCAGCCAGACGATCTCTGAGCAATTCACTTCCTTCACCGGTACGTGAACTTGTGGAAATCACTTCATAACCAACCTGTTCATACAATGCTTTCACTTCAGCAACAGTGTCTTTGGATGGATCAGCCAAATCCAGTTTGGTCAAAACAATGAGTGCATCCAGCCCCGCCTGCTCGATGTGAACAAGGAACTTGTCCAACAGGTTCAGGTTCATATCCGGTTCCTTCACAGAGAACACGAGAACAGCCAAACTTACATTCGCTACAGGAGGACGGATAAGTTCCGTCTCACGCTTCCGAATTTCATCAACCGTTCCTTCTCCGTTCTCAGTCAACATGTAGCTGACGCGATCACCTACAAGCGGTGACGTTCCCCGCTTTCTGAAGATACCTCTGGCTCGACATTGAACGGCGGAACCTTCAACCGAAGGAACCCCGTTGTCTTCCACTGGCATGACATAATAGTAACCGCTTAGCGCTTTAACGATGATACCTTCTGGCATAGCTCCGTCGCCCTCCTTTAGATGGTGGTACATTTACTCCAGACGCCAGCATAAGCCGCCCTTATGGACGGCTTGATGCGTTAATGACTTCCTTTTTCTTCTCTTTTTCCTTGCCGTGCCCCTTACCATTATTCATGGCAGAAGTGTCCTCATCTACACTGTCACCTTCACCGTCTGCCGGTGTGGACTCTGGTTCACCTTCCTGATTGGGATCAACACTTCCCTCATCAACGCTACCTTCACCTGGATCAGGCTCATTTTCTGGCGGCGTCTCGGTGCTTTGTTCCGGGTCAATGGAAGGTACGTTTACTGTTCCGTTTTTGGCTTCACTGTAGGAGACAAGATACGTATCCAGGAACTGTCCATCACGATATACGGACACAGCCCCATTTTCATTTGGAGCGAGCACAAGTGGAATGGTCAAGGTCTGGGTTGAGTTCACGGTGCGTGTTCCCCATTCCTGATTCTTGCCACGTGCGTCTTCATATGTGATACGGATTTTACTGTTTTTGCCCTCTTCTTTGGGTGATACATTAATATCAAAAGGATATTGCAGCGCTTCAGGTGGATACCCTGTACTAATAAAGATCGTAATCTTATCACCAGGATTCACCTCTGTGCCCGCTTCCACAGGCCATTGCTGCGTCACTTTGCCCTTTTCCATCGTATAACTTGGTTCTTCCTGCACCTGAGCAAGCACAAGTCCAGCAGATTTCAGTTTTTCTTCGGCTTCACTGCGGGTAAGGTCTTTCAGGTCAGGCATTTTGACCGTCTCAGTACCTTTACTTACGATTAACTCAATCTGAACTATAGCAGGATCAAATTCCTCATTCACACCCGGCGTCTGGGAAATAACAGAACCTGAAGCCACATCATTGGAGAAGTCATCTTTCCGCTGAATCTGATCTTCCTTAATGCCAAGCGCAGTCAATTTCTTGACAGCCTCATCATAAGTCTCTTGTTTGACATCAATCATCTTCACCAGTTCTTTTTTTGCACCAACACTGATCTGGACCTCGGAGCCTTCTTTGACAACATCGCCTTCTTTTCTGCTCTGTTCATAGACGATACCGGGTTCGACGCCTTCCTGGTACAGACGGATGACCTCATCACTGACGACGAGTCCTTTCTCCTCAAGCATTTCCCGAGCCTTTTCTTCTGTCTGGGTGATCACGTTAGGGACGGTTACTTCAGGTACAACCAGCATACCTTTGACATACCATACAACGCCCACCATGGCGATTAGAATAAGCACGGTTAATGAAATGAGTAGAGCTGGCTTCTTCCAGCTCTTGGATTTTGCCTTACCCTTGCCAGTTTCTTCATCAGACTCCATCACAGGCACTGCACCCGTCGATGTAACTCCACGAGGTTCAGGCTTGATCGCTGGCATAACGCGAGTCTGGTCTATATCGTCCTCATCCGGAAAATCAATCTTCGTTTCATTACGTCTCTCCGGCATCAGGCAAGTTTCCAGATCGGTCTGCATTTCTTTGGCCGACTGATAACGTTCCTGCGGATTTTTACGCATGGATTTTAAGATGACATTTTCCACACTTTGTGGAATCAATGGATTGAATTTGCGTGGTTCATCAAACTCTTCCTGCAAATGCTTCAATGCCACACTGATTGGACTTTCACCCAGAAACGGAAGTTGCCCGGTAAGCATTTGGTAAAGTACGATCCCAAGAGAATATAAGTCCGATTTTTCACCAGTAACGATGCCTTTAGCATGCTCCGGTGAGAAGTAATGTACAGAACCAACTACAGAACCCGTCTGTGTAATCGTTGTTGATGTAACGGCACGGGCAATCCCGAAATCCGTTACTTTCACACGGCCATTCCGGCCAATTAATATATTGTGGGGTTTGATATCCCGATGAATGATTTGATTATGATGTGCATGATCAAGAGCATCTGCAATCTGGGAAGCGATTCGCACCGATTCGTCCACCTGCAGAGGGGCACGTTCTTTGATAATTTCATTCAGGTTTTTGCCTTCCACGTACTCCATAACAATATAATGAACGTCATCTTCCTGCCCCACGTCATAAATGCTAACTACATTCGGATGAGACAGCGATGCTGCCGACTGTGCTTCCCTGCGGAAACGGCGAATAAACTCTTCGTCATGCACAAACTGTTGTCTAAGGACTTTGATCGCTACATTCCGGTTCAGCAGAAGATCCTGGGCTTTGTACACAAGAGCCATGCCGCCACCGCCGACACGCTCAATCACTTCATAGCGTCCGCCTAGCTGGTGCCCAATCATGACTCACACCCCGTTTCCGTATCCACGGAACCTTCCCTCTGCAACTCGAACAAAGCAAGCGTGATATTGTCGTCTCCCCCAGCAAGTAAAGCCAACTGAAGCAGTCGGTCCGCTCGATCTTCCAATGCCAGTTCCAGATTGCCAGCAACCTGAATAATCTGCTCATTGCTGACCAGGTTACTGAGACCATCACTGCACAGGAGAAGAACTTCGCCTTCCTCCAGCTTGACGGTATCCAGGTCTACCTTCACCTCGGCATCTGTTCCAAGCGCACGAGTTAGCACGTTGCGACGTGGATGATGGGACACATCCTCTTTGCTGATCTGACCATTCTTGAACAATTCATTCACCAGTGTATGGTCCTCAGTTAGCTGGATCACAGCTTTGTTCGCAATTTTGTAGGCTCTGCTATCACCGATGTGTCCAATAACACCCTCCGTATCGTTCAATAAAGCCGCAACCACCGTTGTTCCCATGTTGTGATACTTGTCATCTGTGGATGCCGTGCGGAAGATAACTTCGTTGGCATGCAAAATAGCATCGCTGAGAGCCGCAGACAGAGACGCATGTGACAGACCTGGTTCCAGTGTTCCCAGATCTTTCACCAACGTCTCTACTGCCAAGCGGCTTGCCGTATCCCCTGCAAGATGTCCACCCATGCCATCGGCAACAATACCCAGAATATATCCTGTATCGAGATTACGAATCCAGGCTGAATCTTCATTCACCGAACGCACTCGTCCGATATGGCTCACATGAACTGTTTTGATCAAAACGTTCTCACCTCAACTCCATATGCTTTGCACGAAGCTGACCGCAAGCGGCAGCAATATCATGTCCCTGTTCACGACGAATGGTTACATTAACACCCTGTTCCGAGAGTATCTTCTGAAAATTGAAAATGTCACTTCTCGATGTTCTTACGTATTTGCGTTCAGGTACATGGTTAACCGGAATCAAATTCACGTGGCACAACATGTTCTTAAGCACACTTGCCAGTTCAGCTGCATGCTCTGGCTGGTCGTTTACCCCACCAATAAGTGCATACTCGAACGTAATTCTCCGACCTGTTTTGGCCAGATAATAACGAAGGGACTCCATCACGTCTTCAAAAGGAAAACGACGGTTAACCGGCATCAATTTCGAACGAAGTGCATCATTTGGTGCATGGATCGAAATCGCGAGGTTAATCTGTGTATCTTCATCCGCAAACTTGTAGATGTTTGGAACGATTCCACTCGTGGATACCGTGATGTGACGCTGACCGATGTTCAGCCCTTTTTCATGAATCATAATGCGCAGGAAAGTCATCGTAGCTTCATAGTTTTCGAAAGGTTCACCTGAACCCATGATTACAATGCTGCTGACACGCTCGCCGCGTTCATCCAAAATTTTCTGAGCCTGAACAACCTGGGCAACAATCTCCCCAGCCGTAAGGTTACGCTTGAGTCCACCCAAAGTGGATGCACAGAACGTACAACCAATACGACAACCAACCTGTGTGGTTACACAGATGCTGTTCCCGTAGTTATGCTTCATGATTACCGTCTCAATGGCATGATCATCATGAAGGCCAAAGAGGAATTTAACCGTTCCATCCTTGGATTCAAACTTGGTAATTTCCTTAAGCGTTACGAATTCAAATTGCTCTGTCAGTTTTTCACGCAATGGCTTGGACAGATTGGTCATTTCACTGAAATCATTCACGCGTTTTACATAAATCCAGTCAAAGATTTGGCCACCGCGAAACGCCGGCTCCCCATTCTCAACAGCCCATTGCTGCAGTTGTTCCAGAGAATAATCATATATAAAAGGTTTCATTTTGTTGTCAACACCTATTCCTTCTTTTCTTTTCGTTGGCTTCCTTCTTTTCGTTCCATTCGTCCTATTCTATCACAAAGACCACGTTACATCCATGTATACCCTTGATATCTGTACTTCATGCATTATAACACCTCAATGCCACCATCGCACCCTGTCATCACTTTTCTCTGACAATTATATCGAAGTCCCATCACAAAGAAATCCGCCGAAGTTCCCCTCGGCGGTCATACTTCCGTGCTCTATTAAACTGTTATTTCGCTGTTTTTGTCAACCGTGCGATGAAAAATCCGTCGCTGTGAGCGTATTGTGGCAAAATCTGAATGCTTCCGTTCACAACCTTCAAGTTCACTGTCTCCGATTCGGACCAAACGGACGTTTCCACAGGACGATATTCCGGATGTCGATTCAAGAAATCTGAAACCATATCCTCATTCTCAGCAGGCTCAATGGTACACGTGCTATACACCAGAATACCACCTGGTTTTAACAACGGCGCGACATGATCAAGCAATTCACGCTGCAAGCCTGCGATATCTTCGATATCTTCTACGGTTTTGGTCCATTTCACATCTGGTTTGCGGCGAATAACACCCAGACCTGAACATGGTGCATCCAGCAAAATGCGGTCAAACGACGCTTCCGGATACCGCTCGTTCAGATCTAGCGCATCTCCAGTTACAGCATCGATGCAACTCAGACCGAGACGCTCCGCTTGATCCAGGATCAGCTGGCGCTTGTGAGGATGTACATCATTCGCGACAATACGACCGCGATCCTGCATTTTCTCCGCCATGTGAGCTGTTTTACCACCTGGAGCTGCGCAGCAATCCAATACAAGTTGGTCTACTTCTGGCGCAACTGCTTCAGCGACAAGCATGGAACTTTCGTCCTGTACAGAGAACAACCCGTCCCGATACCAGGACGTTAGAGCCATATTTCCGCCACTACGTACAAGAATACCATCGGAACTCAGGCGAGAAGCTTCAACGACTGCACCTGTACCGGTCATCTCATGCATCAGTTTCTCCCGTGTGGTCATTGTGGTGTTGACCCGGACACTCACCGCTGGCGGCTCATTATTCGCACGACAGATCGCTTCCGCCGTCTCTTCGCCGTACTGGGCAATCCAGCGTTCAACCATCCATAACGGGTGGGAATGCTCCAGTGAAATACGTTCGGCAACAGGCAGATGTTCTGGAATACGAAGTTCATCCCGATTGCGGATCATATTGCGGAGCACTCCATTCACCATACCCGAGATTCCCTGATGGCCCAGTTTCTTCGCCAGATTAACCGCTTCGCTCACCACGGCATGCTCCGGAATACGATCCAGGTATATCATCTGATATACGCTGATTCGCAGCAGGCTACGAACCCATGGTTGCAGTTTGGATACTCCTTTGGCGACGTAACGTTCCAGAAAATAATCAAGTGTATTCAATCTGGCGATTGTTCCATACACCAATTCGGTAGCTAGTCCAGCATCTGCGGGGCTTAAATCCGCCTCTTTCAGACGGCGGTTCAACTCCAGATTACTGTATGCTCCATCTTGCTCAACAGCACTCAGAACCTTGACTGCCAATGTACGAGCAGATGTTTTGGGTTGCTGGGAGCGCGATGCACCACCCGATTTACCCGAATTCGAACGACGGTTTCCTTCACGTCCGGATGAATTTCCATTAGCTTTCTGGCCTTTTCCTGACGAACGACCTGGTATGTTACCGCTCATCGCAGCACCGTTCCAGTTTTCAGTGTACCACCGCGAGCAAAGTCAGCGGCCTGCATCACCTTTTTGCCTGCAGGCTGCACTTCAATCAACCACAGAGACCCATTGCCTGTGCGGACTTCAATCCCTGCCTTGTTCAATTGCAGCACCGTTCCCGGCTCTGCTTGTCCAGCATCCGAAGAAGTTTCCAGGTCCACCTGATCGGGATTAGCCGCAGCCCAGACTTTAAAGACCTGATCATCCCACATCGTAAATGCACCAGAGAACGGCACAAGACCACGAATCTGATTGAACAGTTCGCGTGAAGTACGACTCCAGTCCATTTTCTCGTCATCCCGAGTCAGATTGCGAGCATACGAAGCCTCGGCATCATCCTGAGGGACCGCCGTTGTCTCGCCTGCAATCAATCGTGGCATTTCTGCCTGAAGCAGTTTGGAACCAGCCTCACTTAATTTATCAAACATCGATCCTGATGTATCTTCATCCGTAATTGGCAGTTCCACACGCGAGATCATATCTCCAGTATCCAGGCCTTCAGCCATATACATCAATGTGACTCCTGTCACGGATTCCCCGTTAATAATGGAACGTTGGATCGGGGCTCCTCCGCGATATTTCGGCAAAAGAGAGCCATGCACGTTCACACAACCACGAACAGGCATATCCAGCACGGCTTTGGGCAGAATCTGTCCAAAGGCCGCGGTTACGATCAGATCCGGCTTCCATTCAGCCAAGCGAGCTACGGCTTCCGGATCACGCAATTTAACAGGTTGAAACACCGGCAGACCGTGGCGTTCTGCCGCGGCCTTAACCGGTGTTGGCGTAAGTACTTTTTTGCGTCCTTGTGGTTTATCAGGCTGAGTCACCACACCCACCACATTGTATCCCTCTGCAATCAGCATATCGAGAGAAGGCACTGCAAATTCAGGTGTTCCCATAAAAACAATATTCAAATCGATCACTCCTTAATTACGACGCGGTCCCGTTTGATCGGCTGCAATTTCGTACACTTTCTCGGCGACATCCGTAAAGAGTACGCCATCCAGATGATCGATCTCATGCTGGAATGCACGGGACAGCAAGCCACTACCCGTAATAATAAGCTCTTTGCCTTCACGATCCAGACCTTTAACCGTAACGGTCTCGAAACGGCGAACATCACCATTAATTCCAGGGATACTCAGACAACCTTCCGGTCCAAATTGTTCTCCCTCACTTGCTATGATCTCCGGGTTAATCATCTTGATCAGCCCTTGCTCATCACCTGCGTCGATAACAATCAGACGTTTGAGAATACCAACCTGCGGCGCAGCAAGACCCACACCTTCCGCATCGTACATGGTATCAGCCATATCATCCAGCAATTTTTGTACATTTGGTGTAATTTTGGTTACTTCTTTGGCTCTCTTGTGGAGCACCTCATCTGGTTCTTGCACGATAATGCGAATCGACATGTTGTAAGCACCTTCCTAATCCTCATCATAATTTCAGGACGATATCTGTATTTTGGGGTATTCAATTTAATCTATGTTTATACCGCTTGTTTACATCCGCATCGCTGCAAAATGCTTACATTAACATTTGCGGGTCTACATCCAGACTAATAAGCAATTTCTGCGCCTGAACATCATCGTCCATGCGCCGGGCCGTAGCCAGAGCAAGTCCTATGGCGTCTACATCCCCCCGCCATTTTATCATACATTGGAATCTGTATCTATTCTTGATCCGAGGAATCGGAGACGCTACTGGCCCCAGCACATCAAAGGCATCATTGCTGAATCGATCCAGACTGCCGAGCCATCCGGCCGCGTTAGCCTTCTCTTTCAGTATTCGCGTATAGTTCTCGGCAAGACGAATCAATACCGGAAGCTGTTCATGCGAAAAGGTCACCAGGATCAGGCGACAGTAAGGCGGATATTGCAAATTGCGACGGTGCAGCAATTCCTCACGTACAAACGACACGTAGTCATGCTGACTCGCATGCCCGATTGAGTAGTGTTCCGGCGTATAAGACTGAACAAACACCTCACCAGGCAATTGGTGTCGACCCGCTCGGCCAGCTACCTGTGTTAATAACTGAAACGTTTTTTCCGCAGCACGGAAATCAGGTAAATTCAACGCCGAATCAGCTGTTATCACGCCAACCAGGGTTACATCCGGGAAATCAAGTCCCTTCGCAACCATCTGGGTGCCCAGCAATACATCCGCCTTTTTCTCACGAAACTGTTTCAGCAGCTTCTCGTGCGCCCCTTTTTCCGTTGTTGTATCCACATCCATCCGAATGACCCGAATACCCGGGAAGAGCTTGGCAAGCTCTTCCTCGACCCGCTGTGTACCTGTACCAAAGTATCGAATATGCTCACTTCCACAATCCGGACACACTTCAGGAGCCGCTTCCGCATATCCGCAGTAATGACAACGGAGATTATTCGAGCGCTGATGGTACGTCAATGAAATATCACATTCGGGACAACCTGCCACATATCCACAACTTCGGCACATGACAAAGGTCGAATATCCACGGCGATTCAGCAGCAGCACCGTCTGTTCGCCACGCTCCAAGCGCTCCTCCAGCCCTTTGTGCAAAGCCCTGCTGAACATGGAACGGTTGCCATCCTTCAACTCTTCACGCATGTCAACGATCCGCACTTCAGGCAGCTTGTTACCTAGCGCCCGTGTTGGCATCTCCAGCAAGAGTGGTGCAAAATCATCATTACTTTGCGAGCGTGCCGCATAATAACTTTCCAGCGAAGGTGTCGCTGAACCCAGAACAACCACGGCCTGGTGCTGCTGTGCTCTTTTTACCGCCACATCACGGGCATGATATTTCGGCGTTTCCTCCTGTTTGTAGGAAGTCTCGTGTTCCTCATCCATAATGATCAACCCAAGCCGACTGAACGGAGCAAATACAGCTGAACGCGCCCCAATTGCAACCTTCACCTGACCCTCACGAATCTTGCGCCATTCATCATAACGTTCACCACCAGACAGACGACTGTGCATAACAGCAACTTGGTCCCCAAATCGCCCTTTAAAACGTTCTACCATCTGTGGTGTGAGTGCAATCTCGGGCACCAGGACGATAGCCTGCCGATCCTGTTCGATGCATTGTTGAATGGTTTGAAGATAGACTTCCGTCTTGCCACTTCCCGTAACACCATGTAACAAAAATACCCCATGGCGTTGTTCCTGCAATCGGCCGTTGATATTGTCATAGACAAGTTTTTGCTCATCGGTCAGAACCAGCGGTTCAGTCGCTTTGAACTTCCTGCCCTGATAAGGGTCACGGAAGACCTCAACGTCCTCGGTGACGATCAGTCCCTTTTCCTCAAGACCTTTAATCGTTGCGGCCGATACCTGTAGTGTAGATAACACTTCTTTCATCGGCATGGGCAGCAGTTCTTTCATTTCCAGCAAAAAAGCCAGAATCTCCTTCTGCCGCTGTGCTTTCGCCGGGAATGAAGCAAGTGCTTCCTGAGCAGCAGCCATATCTACAGCCAGATCAACGGACTTCATCGTTTTTTTATTTAACTTGTCCTTGATGGCCTGACTTTCCAGCAGCACGCCACCAAGCAATAATTTCTTAATTAGTGCAGCATGATTGGGATATTTTCGACTCAGTTGTTGCAGCGGTACCTGACCCCGACTTTTGACAAAACGGATGATATCCTGCTGTACTTTCTCGGTCGTAGACTCTTCTCCCCAAACAAATAACACCTCATCATCCGGTTGTGCACCCGCCATCTGTCCATCAAGTGCATCTCCCAGCGAGATGTATCGCTCCGCTTTCCCTTTCAATGCCGTCGGCACCATGACCTGCAATGACAAAATCCGGTTACTGGCGTAACGTCCGCTCATCCATTCGGCCAACTCAACCAAATCCTTTGACAACGGGGGAACAATGTCCAGCAACTCCTGAATCTGCTTAAGCTTGAATGATTCCTCTCCGGTACGCGGCACAAGATCAATCACGAATCCCTGCACCGTCCGATGACCAAAAGGTACACCCACCCGGCTGCCAATCTCGATCCATTCCCTCATCGATTCAGGTACCAGGTAATCAAACGGCCGGTCTGTTTCCTTCACGGGAACATCGACTATGACCTTGGCAATCTCCATATCCTAATTCCTCCCGGCAATGCGCTCCGCCGCAATCCGGAGCAACCGCTGAGCCACATCATCCTTGGCCAACACTGGAAGCTCCTCCACCAAACCTTCCCGGTCATAGATATGTACCGCGTTGGTGTCTGTTCCAAATCCTGCACCCGTGCGGGTTACATCATTGGCTACGATCAGATCACAGTTTTTCCGTTCCAATTTCTCACGTGCATACATCTCAACCGACTGAGTCTCCGCAGCAAAACCAATCAAAAACTGATGGGTCTTCTGTTTGCCCAGCGTTTCAAGAATATCTATATTTTTAACAAGTTCGAGCGACAATGTGTCGCCTTTCTTCTTGATCTTCTCGGTATAAACTTCCTTTGGACGATAATCGGCAACTGCCGCCGCCTTAACCACGATATCAGCATCATCCCACTCGCGTGTTACGGCTTCATACATATCCTGTGCAGACTGTACAGGAATCAACTCAACGTTCTCCGGTGGCTTGGCTTGGGTATTGCCCATAACCAATTTCACATCGGCCCCCAGATCACGCGCAGCTGCGGCTATGGCAAATCCCATTTTGCCAGATGAATCATTCGTAATGTATCGTACTGGGTCAATGCGCTCAATCGTACCGCCAGCCGTAACAACAACCTTCTTGCCTTGTAACAACGAAGCTTGTCCCTGCCGACTAATATCTGCAGATTCGCGCTGTTCAAAGAAACGTTCCACCACATCCACAATGCTCTCCGGTTCTTCCAGACGTCCCTTGCCCACATATCCACACGCAAGCAGACCTTCACCCGGTTCAATCATCATGGCGCCCCGTTCAACAAGTAAGTCCATATTATGCTTTACAGCTGGATGATCATACATATGTACATTCATCGCTGGAGCAATCATGACAGGGGCTGTCGTGGCAAGAAGAGTTGTTGAGAGCATGTCGTCTGCCATGCCATGTGCCATCTTGGCAATCACATTCGCAGTAGCCGGGGCAACCAGAACAAGATCCGCCAGATCAGCCAGATGAATATGAGATACGACTGCCGGTTCACGTTCATCAAATGTATCGGTATATACGGTGTTTCGGGTCAACGTTTGCAGCGTTAATTCGGTAATAAACTGTGTAGCGGAAGCTGTCATAATCACATGAACATCCGCTCCCTTTTGCACCAGTCTGCTGCATAATGTTGCCGCTTTGTAAGCAGCTATGCCGCCAGTCACACCAAGCACGATTTTTTTACCGTTCAACATGTTTATTTCCCCCGATATTTATACGACGTCTAAAGAAGATTCCGTTAAAATATGCTTATTCGTAAAAAAATAACAACCTCGCGGTTGTCAATTAATCCGGCTTACGCCGTATGCAGTTGAAGAGCAGCCGCAGGCGGCTTACTCTTCTTCTTCGTCCTGTCCTTTGATGACAACGAGCAGGTCTCCATAGATTTCTTCCAGTGCAACGCCCACTTGTTTATGGGATCTCGCACCTCTTAAATCCGATTTTTCACCTTCACGTAGCTGTCTAGCCCGGCGGGAAGCAGCAACAACAAGGGAATACTTGCTGTCGACTTTGTTCATCATTTCATCAATAGAAGGATACAGCATATTAACAAACACCTCTTCGCATTAGTATAATCGCAAGTTGCCACCTGACAGAACTGATGTGGCATGTCTTCACACCCGGGCATTCCGAGAAGGAGTGCTTCAGTATATGATATGACAACTGCCCCACTTATATCGCATTCTGCAGCGGCAAAAGGGATTATTTATTGATCTTACAATGTTCGGCGATTATGATGCTTTCTATTCTCTTGCACGCCAAATCAATTTCATCATTAACAACAGCGTAATCATACTGCTCCAGCAGACTGATCTCATCAACCGCCACAGACATCCGGTGATCAATGGTCGCTTGGCTTTCGGTACCACGGCCCTGAATGCGATCTTTCAGTTCGTCCAATGAAGGAGGAAGCAGGAAAACAAAGATCCCTTCCGGGAATTTCTCTTTCACTTTTAACGCGCCTTGAACCTCAATCTCCAGAATGATGTCGCGGCCTTCGTTAATCGTTTTCTCCACAAAATCACGCGGTGTTCCGTAATAATTACCAACATACTCCGCATGTTCCAACAATTGATCTTCAGCAATCATGTTCTGGAACTCTTCATGACTTCTGAAGAAATAGTTCACACCATGTTCTTCACCAAGACGAGGCTGACGGGTTGTCGCCGATACAGAATAGATCAATTCCGGAACCCGTTTGCGCAAAGCGCTGCATACAGTACCCTTCCCGACCCCAGATGGGCCGGACAACACTACCAGTAATCCCTTAGACATATTACACTCCATTTTATTCGTCGTTATCATCATCTTTCGAAGAAAGACGATGGGCGACCGTCTCAGGCTGAACTGCAGACAAAATGACATGATCGCTATCCGTAATAATTACGGCACGAGTACGTCTTCCGTACGTTGCATCAATCAGCATGTGACGATCTCTTGCCTCTTGTATAATTCTCTTGATCGGCGCCGATTCCGGACTCACGATGGATATAATCCGGTTCGCCGATACGATGTTACCGAATCCAATGTTAATGAGTTTGATTGCCATAATCAGGTTCTTCCCCCTATACATGCGACTCTTTTGCCGAAATGTGGCCGTTCATTCGATATTCGCCGCTTGCTCACGAATCTTCTCCAGCTCCGCCTTCATCTCGACAACACGATTCACCAGAGCCAAATGGTTGGCTTTTGATCCAATCGTATTGACTTCCCGATTCATCTCTTGAATTAGAAAGTCCAACTTACGACCTACGGGCTCATCACTCTTCAGCAGTTCCCTGCTCTGTCCAAAGTGACTCTGTAGACGCGTAAGCTCCTCTTCTATGTTAGAACGATCGGCAAACATTGCAATTTCCATACCCAATTTATGCTCATCAAAAGGGAAAGAGCCTTCTTCCTGCATTTCCGTAAGCCTTTGTCTTAGCTTGTTGCGGTAATCACTTACCACAGTCGGTGCAAGATCAAGCATCTCGGTATGCAGTGACTCCAGACGGGTAATCCGCCGTTCCAGATCACTGGCCAGATGAAGACCCTCGCGAGCGCGCATCTGTTCAAGGCTGGACAGAGCCTCTTTCAATCCTTCCTGCAGCACTCGCTCCCATTCGTCCTTCTGCTCTTCGGGAATGGAACTTGTCCCATCCGAATGAACCATGACGTCCGGCAGCCCAAGCATATCCACAATACTTGGTTTGCCCTGCATTCCATATTGGGTCTCCAGTTGCTCTGCAGCCTGCAGATAGGCCCTGACCGTCTGTTCATTCAGAACAGCGGGAAGAGCCGGATCTTCCTCTTTTTCTTTCATTACATAAACATCAATCCGCCCACGTTTCAAACGACTCTGTACGATTTTCCTCAAACCGTCTTCATAATACGTCCACTCTCTTGGCAGACGCATCATCACTTCGCAATAACGATGATTAACAGATTTGATCTCTAATTGTACCTTATAGCCGCCAAAATGAAAGGCGGATTGACCGTATCCGGTCATACTGAATGACATCGGCATCACATCCGTTTTACTATTGTAATTGATTATTAGGGTTGAAACAAGTAGGACATTGATGCTCGGACTTCTCCCATACATATTGAGTCAGTTCGGCCGTCATGCCGTAGAACATAAACGGTGTCATGAGATAGATGCCTTTGAAATGCGCTGTTGCTACGTCCAGCAGTTCTTTGGCAATTTTTACCCCCATCGCACGGCCCTCTTCGCCTTCCAGACCTGCCATACGGGAACGCACTTCGTCCGAAAGCTGAATTCCGGGAACCTCGTTGTGCAGATACTCTGCATTCCGTCCACTTGCCAGTGGCATTACACCTACAAAAATAGGTACATCCAGGTGTTTGGTCGCTTCGTGCATTGCCACAATTAACTCCGGGTCATAGATCGGTTGTGTCATGATGTAATCTGCACCAGAGGCAATTTTTTTCTCCAGACGTTGTACAGCTTTCTCCAAATATTTCACATTGGGATTAAATGCTGCTCCGATGACAAAACCCGCTTTTTGCTTCAGCGGTTTACCTGAGAAAGCCACTCCATCGTTCAACTGTTTGATCATGCGTATGATTTCAAAAGAAGTCAGATCGTATACCGAGCTTGAACCCGGCAGATCACCAAATCTTGCAGGATCACCCGTTACAGCCAGTACATGATTAATACTCAAAGCATCAAACCCCATCATGTGGGACTGCGTTCCAATCAGATTCCGGTCACGGCAGGCAATATGCACCAGTGGACGAAGGCCCGTTCGATCCTGAACGAGGTGACCCAACGCCATGTTGCTCATCCGTGTAACCGCGAGTGAATTATCGGCCAGGGTCAGGGCGTCTGCTCCTGCTGCTTTTAATGTCTCGGCGCCTTTCATGAACTTGGCAATGTCCAAGTCACGCGGCGGGTCAAGTTCAACGATAACGGTGTGACGCTGCTTGACCAGATCAACGATCGTAGGCTGTCCGCCACGTCCGGAACGCTCATCCACATGTTCATGCAGCACAATACGCGGTTTGGACTCTGACGGATCAGGCTCCAAAATAGGCGAAGGCACATAGTCAGCAAGCGCCTCCTTCATAGCGGTAATATGATCAGGTGTCGTACCACAGCAACCGCCGATAATACGAGCGCCCAGTTCGGCAAATTGCACTGCCGTCTGACCAAAGTACTCCGGAGTCGCACCATAGCGGAACTCACCATCGACATAATCTGCTGCACCCGCATTCGGATAAACAGACATTGGAATGCCAATACGTCCGGAGACGGTTTCCATGGCACGCATAATTCCGTTTGGACCTGAGCGACAGTTAAAACCGATCACGTCCGCACCCTGCTCCCGCATAATCCGGAAGGCTTCAGGCATCGTATATCCGTCCAGTGTGTGTCCTACATCCTCTACGGCGAACTGTCCAATCACCGGCAGATCACTTAGCTTGCGCGCTTGCAAAAGGGCAATATCCATTTCCTCGATATCATAGAAGGTCTCAAGCAGAATGCCATCCACGCCTTCATCAAGCAGTGCAAAGATCTGTTGTTGATAAAAGCGTTTCAGTTCACTCGTTGACACGTTCGTCCGCTTGCCACCTCGAATGGAACCAACTGCACCAAGCACATAACCGGTATCTCCAGCTACCTCTTTGGCAATGCGTACGCCGGCACGGTTCACGTCCTCCACCTTGGACTCCAGACCGAACTTGGACAACTTGTCGTAATTGGCAGAATACGTATTTGTTTCAAATATTTCTGTACCCGCGTCCCGATAACGGCGATGTACTTCCGCCACCACTTCAGGTGAAATCAAGTTTAACTCTTCATATGAAATCCCTACCGGGAATCCCATTTGGTACAGAAACGTTCCCATGGCCCCATCTCCAATGAGAACTCGTTCCTGCATAGCTTTCCGCAAATCCGCCTTCATCCCTTTTCCCCCCGCCTAGCTGTGATCATTTTCATACTAATGTAACACAAAAAACGCTAAAAAACGAAGAATAACACAGGTTTTAATGAGTATCCAGCTCATATGGACTTTCTTGCCATACAGCCCCCAATATGTCTCTGTACAGGAGACACGACCTGTCCTTTTTGACAAAAAAAGAGGCCCGCAGGCCTCTTTGGTTAAACCTTCCACTGTTTATGAAGTGATTCCCTTAAAAACAACTTCAGCAGGTCCAGTCATGTACACATGATTGTCAGCTTCATTCCACTCAATGTGGAGTTCCCCACCCTTGAGGCTGATGACTGCTGTACGATCTGTATGTCCATTCAGGACAGAGGATACCAGTGTCGCACAAGCTCCGGTTCCACAAGCAAGTGTTGGACCCGCTCCGCGTTCCCATACACGCATGTCCACATATCCACGGTCACGAACTGTGGCGAATTCCACATTGATTTTTTTCGGAAACATCGGATGCACTTCAAGAAGTGGGCCCCAAGTCGTGAGGTCAAAATTCACAGCGTCATCTACATAGATAACCGCATGTGGGTTACCCATGGATACGGCAGTGAATTTGAACGCATGTCCATTCGCTTCAATGTAGTGATCAACCACTGGGTTGGCATCCACCGTTGTAGGCACTTGAAGACCGTTAAGGATCGGCTCGCCCATATCGACACGAACCGTTTCCACTTTACCATCACGTATGTTGAGACTTACAGGTTGTACCCCTGCACCAATCGTTTCAATGGTGATCTGCTCCTGGTTCACGTGACCATGATCGTATACGTATTTGGATACACAGCGAATGGCATTACCGCACTGCTCTGCTTCCGAACCGTCCGAATTCATGATACGCATCTGAAAGTCTGCCTTTTCTGAAGGCAGTATATAAACCAGGCCGTCCGCACCGATGCCGAAGAAACGGTTACACCATTTCACAGCCAATTCTGCAGCATCTGCCGGAAGCTCCTTTTCACCAAATACAACGATAAAATCGTTACCAAGTCCATGCATTTTCGTAAATTCCATAACCTTGCCCACTCCTTTTGGCAGTCTGCTGCCAAAGCTATATTCTTGCTCTTCTACAGGATTACCATAGAAATTCATATTCAACATTTACACAAAAAAAGCTATCCTGCAAAATGCCAAAGCTGCCGCTTCGAATCATTTTGAGGATAGCATAACGAAATAGGTAAGGAAAAGGTATTGATTTTATGCTGAAAACTTTGTACTTTTCGGTACGAAGCGGCCAGAACCACCCATGCGGCGGCGGTTACGACGACCACCCCAGACGCTGCCTGCGCCCATAAGGAACGTGGGAATGCCCGCAGCAACGATACAGATCGCCCATTCACGCAAACCCAGCGGTACGGTTTTGAAGATCGGTTGCAACGGTTCAACGTACATCACAACCAGCATCAGTACAACCGATGAAATCACGGCAAGAACCAGATATTTGTTCTGTAGCGGATTCCGGTGGAAGATCGACCGCGAACTGCGGCAGTCAAAGACATGAATAAGCTGCGCCAAAACGAGTGTAGCAAAAGCCACAGATTGTGCCTTGATCAGTTGGCCCGGATTATCCGGTGCAGCCTGAAGGGTAAGCCAGAACGCTCCGAGTGTACATAATCCAATCAATACACCCCGACTGACGATTTTCCACCCCAGTCTACGGGCAAAAATGTTTTCCTTGGCGCCACGGGGTTTGTGTTCCATCAAATCTTTTTCCGGCTGATCTACCCCAAGCGCCATTGCAGGCAAACCATCCGTCACCAGGTTAACCCACAGAATCTGAATAGGCACGAGTGGCAGTGGCAAGCCCATCATCATCGCAAAGAACATTGTCAATATTTCGCCCACGTTTGATGCCAGCAAATAACGGATAAACTTGCGAATGTTCTCATAAATATTACGGCCTTCTTCAATGGCAGCCACAATGGTTGAGAAGTTATCATCACTCAGAATGAGCGCCGAAGCTTCCTTCGTCACATCTGTTCCTGTAATGCCCATCGCGATCCCGATATCAGCCGCTTTAATAGCCGGAGCATCATTCACTCCATCGCCCGTCATGGCAACGACATGCCCTTTGCGCTGCAACGATTTTACGATGCGAAGCTTGTGTTCAGGAGACACTCTTGAGAACACGTAGATGCCCTCTACCTGTTTATCCAGTTGCTCGTCTGTCATGCCTGCCAGCTGCTGACCACTTAACGAGGCACCTCCACGTGGAAGAATCCCCAACTGATGAGCAATGGCTTCTGCCGTTGTTCCATGGTCACCTGTGATCATGACGGTACGAATACCCGCTTTGCGGCATGTGGCAATCGCATCTCGCACTTCACGACGTGGTGGATCTATCATACCTGCAAGTCCTACGAAGACAAGTTGACTTTCGGCGGCGTGTTCGTCAGCCACTTTTTCTTCCGGCCGCACTTCACGGTAGGCCATTCCGAGGACACGTAGTGCCGCTCCGGCCATGCTCTCGTTGGCTGCCATCACTTTCTGCCGCAGCGTTCCAGTGAAAGGCACGACCTTTCCTTCCCACAAAATATAACTGCAGTGTCCGATCAATACATCGGGTGCACCTTTGGTATAGATCATTCGGCCCCCCTGGTGATGAACCAGGACCGACATGCGTTTTCGCTCCGAATCAAACGGAAACTCCTGCTCGCGAGCATACAACTCTTTGAGGCCAGCAGGGGTAAGCCCCATTTTGGAGGACAGTGTGACGAGTGCCCCTTCCGTCGGATCGCCTTTCAGCTCCCAGGATACATTATCTCGTTGAACGGTTTCTTCTTGGAGGTCACCTTTTTTTGTGTTTTTCTTGCCGTCCTTTTTGGTATCCTTGCCCTTTTTCTTGCTCCCCACCTCGCTTGCAACACTTTCCACAATACTCGCATTGTTGCAAAGCGCACTAATCTGAAGCATTCTGCGCAGGGACTGGTCACTCTTGAGTTCCACCATGCGACCGTTCTCCAGCATCTGTCCTTCAGGTGCGTAACCATCCCCGGTAACCTTGATGTTACGTCCCTCCAGCCACACATCCGTTACTGTCATCTTGTTTTGGGTTAGCGTACCTGTCTTATCCGAACAGATTACAGATGCACAGCCCAGAGTTTCGACGGAAGGCAGTTTGCGTACAATGGCCTTACGTTTGATCATACGCTGTACGCCTAGTGCGAGTGCAATGGTTACAATGGCCGGCAGACCCTCCGGTATGGCTGCCACCGCGAGGCTGACCCCAGCCAGAAACATGCCAACGGCTGGTTGTCCGTGCAATATCCCTGCGACGACAACCATTATGGTTAATCCCAATGCGACAAAAATCAGAATTTTGCCCAATTGCTCCAGCCTGTGCTGCAAAGGTGTTTCTTGCTCCTCCGTATTTTGGATCAGATTGGCGATTTTGCCCATCTCCGTCTCCATCCCCGTACGAATGACCACACCTTTGGCTGTGCCACGAGTGACCATGGTACCCATAAAACCAATATTCTTCTGATCACCCAGCGGAACGTCCTCGTCCGCAATCGGCAAGCAATGTTTGCTTACAGGAAAAGATTCCCCGGTAAGTGCCGACTCCTCGACATCCAGACTGTTCGTTTGCAGCCAGCGCACATCGGCGGGTATACGATCCCCACTCTCCACCATGACAATATCCCCGGGGACAAGCTGTTTGGCGGCAAGGTGTACTTCCTGGCCTGAACGAAGCACTTTGGCAAGAGGTGCGGACAACTGTTTCAATGCACGAAGAGATCGTTCAGCCCTGAATTCCTGTACAAACCCCAGAATCGCATTCAGTACGATAATAGCCACAATCGTTACCGCATCCAGATACTCACCCAACAATCCGGATACCAACGTTGCTCCCATCAACACCAACACCATAAAATCTTTGAACTGATTCAAGAGCAATGTAATTGGAGAAATGCGTTTCCCCTCGCTCAGCTCATTCGAACCGACCACTTTCCTCTTCTCTGCTACAGCTTCATCCGTCAATCCTTCCTGCGGGCTGACGCCAAGAGTGTTACGAAGCTCTTCATCACTAAGTTGATGCCACTTGGTATGTTCCATGCTTCAAGTTTCCCTCCCAGTCTGTATTTCATCTGCAAAATAAGCTCACATGACTCACCGGCGCGCTGGTCGACAGGCTGTACACTATGCCGGACAAACTACCTGCTCTATATGTATTCGGACAGGTCTGTGATTAGCACCGGGAAGGTGAATCCTTTCCCTGATGGACAGAATAGGCTAAAATAAAAGTCTGCGATGTTCCGCGCAGTACCAATTCCAGCGTTCAACAGGCAAGCAACGAAGAATCTGTAGCCAGTCCTTGTTTTTTTTACATACCTGGTTGCACGTTTCAGTTATATAGATGAAGCATTTTGCATGATAAATGCAGATGCTCGATAGAGAGAGGAAGTGGAAAAAATGGCATTGGACGGCATTGTAACACGGGCCATTGTTCATGAACTGCAAGGCTGCATTGGTGGACGTATCAGCAAAATTCATCAGCCGAATGGCCATGACGTAGTTCTCACCCTGCGTGCTCAGCGCGGAAATAGTAAATTGCTTGTTTCGGCAAGCCCAACCTATCCCCGTGTGCATTATACGGAAAAGACATTCCTTAACCCTACGGAAGCACCCATGTTCTGCATGTTGCTCCGCAAGCACTGTGAAGGTGCCATCATTGAGGAGATCCGTCAGATTGGCATGGAGCGTATTATCCACATCAATGTGCGCCAGCGCGACGAACTGGGGGATGTTTCAGTTAAACGGATCATCATTGAATTGATGGGGCGTCACAGTAATATTATTTTGCTTGATCCCGTTACAGGAACGATTCTGGATGGCATTCATCATGTGACTCCGTCCATCAGCAGCTACCGGGTAATCATGCCTGGATTCGCGTATACTGCCCCACCCGAGCAACATAAAAGTAATCCGCTCGAAGTAAGTCGTACGGCATTCGAGGACAGCTATCATGCCGCTGAAGAAGAGGCATCACGCTGGCTTGTGAACTCCTTTAACGGTCTTAGCCCGTTAATTGCGGGAGAGATTGCCTCACGTGGGATTGCTGCTGAAGGCCCAGTGAGCACTCAGGCTGTGGTGGAGGGTGAGAGCCAAGTTGAGGCTGGTGCACTCTGGAACGCTTTTGAAGCCGTGATGGGGCCTGTCAGAGATCATATCTACACGCCTGTAACCGGAATGAACGCCAAAGGCAAAATGATTTTCTCGGCCGTTCATCTTCAGAGTATTCAGGACGTGGAGAAAACCTATGACACGATGAGCAAGTGCATGGAAGATTATTACGGAGACAAGGCTGAACGGGACACGGTTAAACAGAGAGTAAGTGATCTGCTCCGTTTTCTGCAGAATGAGCGAAGCAAGAACATCAAAAAGCTGGACAACCTGAACAAGGATCTGCTGGAAGCGGACGATGCGGACAAGTTCAGACTATGGGGTGAGTTGCTGTTTGCCTCCCTGCATCAGGTCCACAAAGGGGACAAGAGCGTGGAGCTTGTGAACTTCTACGATGAAGACCAAGCCAACATTACCATTCAGCTTGATCCGCTGCTCACACCGTCTGACAACGCACAACGTTATTTCAAGCGGTATAACAAATACAAAAACAGTCTGGCTGTCATTCATGAGCAGCTTGGCAAAACCAAATACGAAATTGACTATCTGGATAACCTGTTGCAGCAGCTCTCTATTGCATCGATGAATGACATTGAGGAAATACGGGACGAGCTTGTGCAGCAAGGATACCTTCGTGACCGCAATAAAAAGGGTAAAAAGAAGAAGAAAAATGACCGTCCAACCGTACACCAGTTCACCTCTTCGGAGGGGATTGACATTCTTGTGGGCAAAAACAACCTGCAGAATGAGTACGTGACCAACCGTCTCGCTTCTTCCAACGACACTTGGCTGCATACCAAAGACATTCCAGGTTCACATGTCGTTATTCGCAGTACGGACTTTGGTGAAGCTACATTGGAAGAAGCAGCACAGCTTGCTGCCTATTTCAGCCAAGCCAAAGAATCAAGCAGTGTACCTGTGGATTACACGTTTATCCGTCATGTGCGCAAACCAAGTGGTGCGAAGCCAGGTTTTGTCATCTATGATCATCAGAAGACCTTATTTGTTACGCCAAATGATGAATTGATCAAAAGTCTGCCATCCACGATCAAAAATGGATAAGGCTATATAGATATAAAAGTAACAAAGACAGAATCCCCTGACCATTAACGGTTCAGGGGATTTTTATGGTTGCATTACTTGTTTGAATGATATGTGAAGCTCAGCTTATTTAGTTTCCTCTTTGAATATTAATTCATTTATATGTATAATAATTCAATTGTGATGAATAAAATTATAGTTAAAGGAAGTGTATCATGACCATACATATCAGAGAAACGCAACCTGATGATCTGAAACCCCTGATGGCATTAATGCATGACTATGTGGTGGGATTCTACAACAACCCGTGGCCTGGTGATCAATCCATCCAGCTTTTGATCAACAACCTGCTTAATCAGCAGATCGGTGCTCAATTCGTGGCAGAAGAGGACGGGAAGCTTATCGGATTTTCCACCCTGTTCTTTACATACAGCACGATGAAAGCAGAGCGTGTCGCCATCATGAATGACCTATTCGTTACTGAAACATTCAGAGAAGGCGAAGCAGAAGCCAAATTATTTGCACACTGTCAGCAATATACGCGTGACCATGGATGTGCATATATGTCTTGGATCACAGCAGTGACCAATGAGCGGGCACAGCAATTATTCGAGCGTCTTGGGGCTACACGTGGCGCATGGGTAAACTATTCCATTACGTAGACTCTTTTGAGCACAAAAAAAGGACATGCAAACATGAAGGTTCAGCCCTATCATACTTGCATGTCCTTTACTCCCTCGATCTAAAATTTATCCAGTAATACAGAATTTATTATAGTCAGATAGAGCGTTGCAACGTCTCGCTTACTCTACTTTTTGCTGTGAAGAGCGGCCTTCAGCCTTTCCAACACATCAATCGTTACGGTCTTGCTACCAAGATCCCCGTGGAAAACAACACCTTGCCGTTCGCCATGATAATCAGATCCACCTGTTTCAATGAGGTCGTATTCCTTGGCCAGCTCACCATACCTGTGTTCCTCTTCCGGGCCATGGTCCGAATGAAACACCTCAATGCCATCTGGACGAGAGTCTTCGATGATACGTCGCACCAATTCATCATCATTATAGAGACCCGGATGGGCAATCACAGCGGCTCCACCTGCGGCTCTGATCCACTTGCACGCATCCTCTGGTGCAACGCGGGGTACAGATACGAAGCCTGGCTTGCCTTCAGCAAGATACTGATCAAATGCATCCCGCATGTCAACAGCGTAGCCTTTTTTCACCAGCACATCGGCCATATGAGGTCTGCCAATACTCTCATCCGGCTCTAACGGTCGTCCCAGCTCATCCAGTACCTCCTGCCAGCTTATATCAATCCCGAGTTCTTGGAGCTTGGCGATAATCAGATGATTGCGCTCATCTCGCGCTTCTCGTAATCCGCGCAACCGTTGCAGGAACTGCTCATCCTCTGTATTCACATAATACCCAAGCACATGAATATCTTTCCCACCAGCACGAGTGCTGATCTCCACTCCGGCAACAACATCAATATCGTACTCTTTTCCCGCTTGTTGTGCTTCCGCTACACCGGCTACTGTATCATGGTCTGTTAGGGCAACCGCAGATAGTCCTTTTTGTTTGGCAAGCTTCACATTATCAGCAGGTGGCTGCATTCCATCTGAAGCCTGACTATGCGTATGAAGATCACAGCGTCCTTGGCGTTGATCCATGTACAACAGCTCCTTTGTGTAAGTCATTTGGATTAAATCTCATCTATCATTGACTTTCCCGCTATTATGCCTTCCCTGTCTTGTGTACCGACTTAGGCTGCTCCTGCTGGCGCAGATAATTCAGGAAAGCGACTGCTGACAGGGGCAACAAGGACGATTTTAGATGGATGGCATAGAACTGCCTTTTGAATTCGAGTCCGCGGATATCCACAATATGAACAAGTCCCAAAGCCAGTTCATGCTGCACCGAAGAAGGAGATAACATCGTAATACCTACCCCTGCCTCAACGGCCGATTTTACCGCTCCTGTACTGCCAAGTTCCATCACTACATTCATATCCTGTGGATCAATCTTTTTCTTTTGCAATTGGTCTTCCATCACCTGACGAGTACCCGAGCCCTTCTCACGCAGCACAAAAGGATAATTCATTACATCCTCAATATTCACTTTGCTACGCTTAGCCAAATCATGTCCAGCAGGTACAATCAGTTTCAGCTCGTCCTGCATGACAGGCTCTACAATCATGTCCGGGTGGTTCACTGGCGCTTCAATCAGACCAAAATTAAGCTGGTGCTTCAATATATCATCCATAATTTGCGTTGTATTCATCACTTTCATGACGATGGAAATATCCGGATATTGAAGTGCAAATGGTCCGAGCATGCGTGGAAGCACATATTCCCCGATCGTTAAACTGGCTCCCAACTGGAGTCGGCCCTGTAACATCTGGGTAAACGCCGACATCGCTTCGTCCGTCTGTCTGACCAGCTCTACACTCCGTTTCGCATGAGGTAATAAAGTCCGGCCAGCCTCGGATAATTCAATTTTTTTGGTGGAACGATGCAGTAACTTGGTGCCAAAATAGTCCTCCAATGATTGAATCTGCATCGTTACTGCCGGTTGAGTCATATGTAATGCTTGTGCAGCAGCCGAGAAACTCCCCTTCTCTGCTACCGTATAAAAAATATGCAATTGGTGAAAATTCATATCTTCGCCCCTCTTCGATTACACTCTCTACATTGTAGCCGATTTCCCGCTTGGCAACAAAAAAAGCATGCAGCTTGTCTGCATGCGATAATCCTTGAATCTATGATTTCAACATATTGAATCTACTCCAACTTACTTATGCTTACGGCTATTTTTGACCAGCGTCATTCTTCTTGAATGTCTTAACCATGAATAATATGACTTCAGGTCCCTTAATTCAATGGTCTCCGACATACGTCCCAGAAACGTAACTACAATCATTTTGTGCAGCGGGTTGCCCGCAATATCATATTCTCCTTCAAGTTCGGAAAATTCGGCGACCACAACCAGATCCTCATCAATCAGGTAGACGTCCTGTTCATTACGGTAGTATGGTGTTATACGGTCCTGCTTCAGACACTCCCATAACCACGCCGCAATATGGTCATCATCACTACGTGCAGGCTCAATACGGTCTGCATACCGCATCTTGGCATGATGGGTAATGACGATGTCGGCCACTTTCTTGTCTCCAAGAGCCACGAAAAACGGCTCGTAGGTGCTCCAACGTTGCATCACCTTATCACGCATGGGAATCACTCTCCACCAGATAGGACTTTCTATCTATTTATTACCAAATATATTACAACATTAGTCCCGCAACCTCAAGGCGTAAGTTTAACTTTTTTTCACAATAGCCAATTTGTGTATAATTCAAGAAAAGAGCGACCCCAAAGGGTCCCTCCAGTTTCTCGTCTATATTCCGTAAAAGCTCGTTTTGTCCATCGTTTTGCTGGCATACTCGGTTTTGATCTCATTACGATACGAGCGTTCGATCTTGCGCACATAGGAAAGTCGCTTCACATTTTTCATCGTATCATCTGCCCGTTCTGCATTAACATACATGACCACATAATGCATACGGCGGGAGATATAATGCACGGTGCCATATTTTTCGAGATTACGGGCAGCTTTCAAATCACTGACCCAAATAATGAATCCTGTCCTTTCCGCAAACATCATCGTTCCCCGCCCTTCTATAATGATTACTTAACTGCAACCACACTTGCCGCCACTACCGCAGCCGCCCTTCGGATTCGGATCATTGCTTGGTACCTTAATGGTCGTTGACACTGCAAATGCAATGGTCTCTGACATCTGGAATAACATATCATCCAGGGACTTCTCTGCCTGTTTGAAGCGGATTACCGCCTCGAAATTTTCCAACTCCTGTTCCAGAGCCTTCACCTGGTCTTTTGCTGCATGATAATCCGGGTGAAAATGACCGAAACGCTGTGTTTCTTCAAACAATTCCTTCTTGGCATTCAGCTTCCGAATCCCCATCTGAATCTCAGGGGTAGTCTCGACTTGCTGCTTCCAATATAAATAATCCGATACTTCGGCAGATTGGTTAATCATGTCGCCCAGTTCATATGCGCCCGTTAACACTTGGGCCATATCGACCGTGTTCATTTCCGCTACGCTCATGAAATATTCATCCTATCTATATATAAAGTTCTACTTAACGTAGACTACCTCATCATAGCATATCCATGAATAGTTAAGAAGAGTTTTTCCTGCAATTAGAAATAGGGGAAACTCGAAAATTCGCCTTTCAACCTGATATTCACGTAAAATAGTCAGGTTATGACATCATCTGGCAGGATAAGACGCATTGTATCCCACTCTGAAGGGGAGAATGTACGCCATTCCGTCTCTGATGCATGTTCACTTGAATCCAACATGCACCAACCGCTTAAAGTCCATTGTTCATGACCCTCTACCTGATGTGGAATGAGGTATTGCGTTTGATTCTCCCGTTGTATCCCCAGCTTGGTCTGCCACTCAATGGCTTTGGCAGCAATCTGTCGGGCGGTTGAAGTATGATATCGACGCCACTCCTTGTACCAGATCTCCGGTATCTCCTCAAATCCCAACAGAGAGAACTTCTTCTCAATGACAGAATGATCACGCTCCAACCCATGGAGAGAAGCAGGGACATCAACCAGACCTTGATTATCGGGTGTGTAGAAAGAAGAATATACACCGCTCAACATATCTTTTTCTAATAACTTCGGATCATCTGCGGAGCCTGTACTTTCCTCCATTACCTCCATACTTCTATCTACAGTCAATGGTGCAGCATCCGTCTCCTTGCCCCAATCTTCTAACGCAATCCGTACGTTCTCTGGTATGCCTGTCAGCGCATATTGTTCGAGAAACTCTATCACTTCATGTAATGCATACCCTCTGGCTAAGGCCGAAATGAATCGTTCTCTTGTCATACGGTAGATGGACATTCGATCACGCGTCACCCGTTCTGCGTATTTCTCCAGCATCCAGATCACATCAGGCCCTGCTTCGGGCGGCGCCAACATTTCAAAATCAGGCTGCATGTAAAATCCACACGGCTCCGCCTCACTTACCATCTCTTGTTCTCGATATAACAGGCTATGCGGTTCGATCAGCCAACGGAATGCCAGCGCTCCCGACTGATCTTCTCCTACTTCACCATAACCCCAGCCAGCCAGTGCGTAGAGCCAGCCCCTGACCCGTGGTTTCAATTCCGAATTCTCTATGTGGCACCATATGTTTTTTTCTGGAGCAAACAATGCCAATTGATAACGGAAATGCTGCAACGCTGGTTCAGCTTCACCGTATCTTTCCATACACGCTTGATATATTTCCCGATGCATCTGTCTCCACGAGAGCTTCAACCATGTTTGTAATCGATGATCTACAATCTGAATTTGGCCATCTGACTTCTGAGCAAGATTCAGACTGAGCAGTAGATCGAGAAGGATAGCTACGTGGGTCGGATACAAATCCGAATGTTCATATCGGATGCCCAGACCTTCAAAATCTGTCGAAGATAACACCGTGATCACACTTAATTTCTGAACACTTTTTTTATGTATAGTGCCCTTCCCTGTCAAAGGAAGTCCTTCTCTTTCGATCCACACGATCAGATGAAGTAGCTCTGCAGCAATATCCGGCTTTCCTTCCTGTAATACATGAGCATGCTGTGCCATCTGTTTAACGGTTATACCCACTCTTTGTGCGTAAGCAATCGTCAATGTGTCCATCAACGAAGCAGAAATATAGAATAATCGCTCCCCCCAACTCTTATATACAGATTCAATCCATCCTTGCTGCCTAAGGTTGGCGAATGAAGAATTGGCTTCTGCGACACTTAGTCCTTCGATGGCCCACTGTTCTCGCGGCAGGAGGGAGGAAAAAGGCTGACCGGCATGTTTGTGAAAAATTGCACCAAGCACTTTTTGTTCTACCAAAGCAAGCTTTGACCATGAATCAAGGTTCAGTACCATAGGCTCATCTATTGGTTCAAATGAAGACATATCCCAATCCCTCCTCTTTTCGCGAGTATAAATGGACTATTCGTTCTCGTGCACAACGGCATATTCATATCCCTGCTCCACCAAGAACAACTGACGGTTTAATGCAAACTCCTGTTCCTTACTATCCTCTGATACCAACGCATAGAAATATGCTTTGTTTTCTCCAGATTTTGGTCTCAGAATTCTCCCCAAACGTTGTGCCTCTTCCTGCCTTGACCCGAAACTCCCGGATATCTCAAGCGCAACAGCAGCATCAGGAAGATCCACAGCAAAATTGGCAACCTTGGATACCACAATCGTTTTAATCTCTCCTTGTCGAAAAGCGGCAAACCATTTGATTCTCTCTTGCTGTGACATGGTTCCCGAGATCAGAGGTGCTTCAATTTCCCGGGCAATCAACTCAAGTTGATCCAGATATTGTCCAATCACTAGCGCAGGTAAATCCCGATGACGTTCCAGCAAACGTTTAACTACACGTACCTTCGCCGGATTCTCGGCAGCCAATCGAAATTGGTGCTTAACCTCAGCTTGCAGATAATTCGATCTTAGTTCCGGGGAAAACGGGATACGTATCTCCTGACATTGTACATCAGCAATCCACCCTTGCTGCTCCAGTTGTTTCCACGGCATATCATAGAGCTTTGGACCAATCAGCGAAAACACATCCTGTTCACAACCATCCTCTCGAACCAAGGTGGCCGTCAATCCCAGTCTTCGCGTAGCTTGAATATCCGCAGTTGCACGAAACACTGGTGCTGGCAGCAAATGTACTTCATCATATATGATCAGCCCCCATTGCCGCTCACTGAGCAGTTTGATGTGGGTAAAATCAGCATCCTTTGATTTCCGGTGTGTAAGAATCTGATATGTAGCTACAGTCACAGGTTTCACCTGTTTTTTCTGACCTGAATACTCACCGATCTGTTCGCTGGTAATCGTGGTTTTGTCTTGAATTTCCTGAATCCACTGTCGCACAGACGTTGTATTGGACGTCAAAATAAGGCATTCACATTGAAGCCGCTCCAGCACTGCCATGCCAATGACCGTTTTGCCTGCCCCGCAAGGAAGTACGAGTAAACCACTTCCTCCCATACCCTCACTGCCTTCGAATGCATCCACAGCCTCTCTCTGGTAAGAACGCAGCGCAAATCGCTCAGAGTGGTCCCCTGGATTATTAGACCGCCAATCAAATGAAAGCTTGGTCCCCTCTCGATACCCCACGTAATCAAGTACGGGGTAACCCAACCGTGTTAATTCCCTTTTTAATAACCCTCGCTGTTCGCCTGGAAGCAGAAGTTCATGAGCGTCCTTGCGTTCCATGCGAAAGGCAGCTATCGTTTTCAATCCACTTAATTCATCCAGCAACCGCTCATCCTCACTGTAAAGACGCATTCTGGTGTGATCTGCTTCGGAATGCAGCCTTAATTTGCCATACTGATCCATGATTCTCCGAACATCCTGTATGAGTGCAGTAGGCACGTTCCAGCGGGATACCAGCTCCAGACTTGCTATAACCTGATCTGAATTCCATCCCAGTGCAGCCGCATTCCAGAGCGATAACGGAGTGATTCGGTAAGTATGGAACGCTGCCGGTGTCTTAACCAGTTCTGAATACATCCCAAGCTGCTCTCTTGCTCTTTCGAATCCGGGGTGCCCAACTTCCAGTAAAACTGTAAAATCTCGCTGAACGATACAAGCATCTGTCCTTACCATATGTTCTGTTTCTTCCATTTGGAGCCTTCCTCCTATCACAAAAAAAGTCCAGTTCCGGCAGCTTCCGAAAATGAACCACTTTAAGTGCATGTTCAAAAAGTCTAGTTTTCAGTACAGAAGAGTGGACTTTTTGAACAACCTCTAAAAAATCCACAAAAAAACATCCTGCCCATACCTCGGTATGAACAGGATGCCCAACTGCATCTAAAGTCATTCGGCTGTGTAACCCTTGGCCATGGCGATAAATAATTTCACGGCCGTCTGCATCGCGTCTTCATCAAAATCAAACATCGGATGATGATGCGGATAGATCGCATTTTTATCCGGGTTGCCTGCTCCAACAAACATAAAGCACCCTGGAACCTTCTGCAGATAATACGCAAAATCTTCCGCTGGCATCAGCATCGGGGATGCTTGCACTCGTTCTGCCCCAAATAATTCTGTAGCCTCTCTGAAGAAACGTGCTGTCTCTTGTTCATCATTCACCACAGGCGGATATCCCATAATATATTTCACTTGCGTCTCTGCCCCATAGGCTGCCCCTGTCTGGGCTACCATGGTAAGCACGCGCTCTTTCATCCCGTTTCGGGTCTCTTCATCAAATGTTCTTACCGTACCGCTCATTTTGCATTGCTCTGCAATTACATTCTGAGCCGAGCCTGCCTGCATTGTACCAATGGTCAGCACCGCCGGTTGTAATGGATCCACCGAACGACTGACAACGGTCTGAAGCTGCATCACAAGCGCAGAACCCGCGATAAGACTATCTATCGTGGATTGTGGCATCCCGCCATGTCCACCTTTGCCTTTGATCTCAATGTAAAAATCGTCCGCCGCCGCCATCATCGGTCCTGCCTTACTGGCAACAACACCTACAGGCAGCGGGGTCCACAGATGAATGCCATATATGACATCCACGCCTTCAAGCGCACCATCCGCAATGACCTGAACTGCACCGCCCGGCAGCAGTTCTTCTGCTGGCTGGAACAAAAAGCGAATCTCGCCTTGGATCTCCTGCTTGTGACGGCTGAAATACAATGCCGTACCGAGCAAGATTGAGATATGACCATCGTGGCCGCATGCATGCATCGCTCCTGCTTGTTGTGACGCATACTCGATATTCTTCTCATCCTGAATTGGCAGTGCGTCCATGTCAGCTCGCAGCATGACGACAGGACCCGGCTTGTCCCCACGAATGGTACCGATGACCCCGTGACCACCAACATGACGCCTCACTTCCACGCCAAAGCTCTCCAACATATCCGCTACAAAAGAAGATGTCTTCTCCTCATGAAAGGAAACCTCTGGATTGCGATGAAGGTGACGCCGCCATTCCACCATGTGGATCTGCAGATCTTCCCACCATATATTATTAGTCATGTCTCTCCACCCTTTCAATCTTAAACGGGACTTGGATCAAGCCCGAACCTTCCTCTTCAAACCTGTTGCTGTATATTGTAGCAGAATTGGAAGAAAACCGATACGAAACGCCTTTGGAAAGCTTGCACGGGAAGGGGAAACATACTATCATGAACTAGAGAAATACTCGAGAAATTATACTCGGAAGCTTATGAGGAGGATCAAACGCTTATGATTTTTGAGAATACAGGCTTGGATGGCTTGAAGAGCGACTTGGCATACCTGGATGAGAGCGCCGAGAAAGTCGGATTTGTCCGGTGGCAATGGGAATATTACCGTGCTACATATGATTACAAAATTGAAGATGAACAAACCAACTCAGAATACTTTGTACGCATTAATACCCGCGCTGTGGAAGGCAAATTGGAAAAACCGGATACCGTTCTTGCTGTTGAAGCAGTATACCTTGGCAAAGCCACTTTCCCTCACGGCCTGGATTATGACTCTTCCGTTCCGCAACCAGTCGTGAAGCTGGCAGCCGAAAAATTACAGCAGCTTAAAGAACTGCTGGAAGCATAGGCTGGGCCAAACGATGAAACAACAAACGGCCCAAACGAAAACGAAGAGAGGCACGCCGGATTTTCAACTGCTAATCCTCACTTTATTGTTGGTGGGCTTTGGACTGGTGATGGTATTCAGCTCCAGTTCCAGCATTGCAATCGCAAGCGAAAGATTTAACAATGATGCCCTTTACTTCACGAAAAAACAACTTGTGTGGGCGATTCTCGGTCTATTTGGCATGTTTTTTGCCATGAATATCCGCTTCAACAAGTACAAAAAGCTCTATGCACCATTTTTTCTGTTCACTACTGTACTGCTTCTCATTGTGTTGGTCGCAGGTAAGAAGGTAAACGGTGCCCGAAGCTGGATTGAAATTGTCGGCTTCAGTCTTCAGCCTGCCGAGTTTGCCAAAATTGCTATTATTCTGTACCTCTCTGCTCTGATTACCAAAAAAGGCGAGAAATTTAGAGTTTTCAAGACAGGGTATTTTCCCGTCCTGTTCATCGTTGGATTCATCGCAGGACTGATTATGCTGCAACCAGACTTCGGTACCACCTTCATCCTGGTGTCCACCTGTGGTCTTTTGATCTATGCCGGTGGAGCCAGTATGAAACATATCCTGGGTTCGATTCTCCTGGTTGTACTCGGTGGGGCACTGGCGTTCGGAGCAAATTCCCTGTTCTCTTCCATGTCTCCTTCAGACACGACGACTGCTGCAACAGCGGTTACTGCCGAGCAGAACTACAAAATTGGACGTATTCAAGCTTTCTTGAATCCATTATCCGATATTAATGGTGGAAGTCTTAACCTCTACCGTTCTCTTGTTGCCATTGGTGATGGCGGCATGACAGGTTCCGGGATTGGACAAGGTACGATGAAGCTGCACTATTTGCCAAATGCATATAATGACTTTATTTTCTCCGTAATTGGGGAAGAACTCGGATTCATCGGAAGTGCATTATTCCTGCTTGTTTACCTGTACTTCATCTGGCGAGGAATTATTGTCTCTCTCCGCTGTCCCGATCCATTCGGAACATTGGTCGGCATAGGCATCATGGGACTAATCGCAATTCAAGCATTTATCAACATTGGTGGTGTAACTCAGACCATTCCGGTGACGGGGGTCACGCTTCCGTTTATCAGTTATGGAGGTACCTCACTCTTTGTGATGATGGTTGCCATGGGCATTCTGCTCAGTATCTCACGCACCAACAATCTGGACGTGATCAAGGAAGAGAAAACGATGTCCGTGACTGTACAGACGCAGACTCGCACCTCTCCTGCTCTTCGTTCACGGGAGTCCATCCGTCGGATTCGATAAAAAACAACAAAAAAAAGGCTGTGCACCCAATGGATGCACAGCCTTTTTGTGTGTACTCAGTACAATTCTGTCTATCAAGATGAAGAACAGGTCAATATCGCTCTGTCCTTCATTGCGGATTGCGAATTCTACAGATCGTCGCCTTTGAAAGATACGCCTTCTACCTTTACATTGACTTCAACCACGCGTAATCCGGTCATGGTCTCTACCGCTTCTCTTACATTCTGCTGAAGCATACGGGAAACTTCATGAATCGGGGTTTCGTACAGGACGATGATGCGCAGGTCAATGGCTGCTTCCAGCTGGCCGACCTCAACGCTCACGCCTTTCTGTACGTTTTTACCGCTGAGTCGCTTCGCCCAGCCCTCTGACAATCCTCCAGACATTGCGGCAATTCCGGGTGTTTCCATTGCAGCCATTCCGGCAATTTTTGCAACCACGTCATCGGCAATCCGGATGTTTCCGCTCTCCAGTTGAAGTTGTTCTGCCATGCCACATCCTCCTTCACTTCGTTACTCGTATTTTAAATCCTTTCCACCCCAAAAAGCAAATTAAACTCAAAAAGATGCGTTTACAACCTACCACCATTTGGTTATATTGAAATATGAAAATAATCTCATAAGCGATTTACATGCAATTCAAAAACAAAATAATTTATAACCGAGGTGTTTGTTGTGAGAAACCGGATTTCATCCATCTTGCTGATTGCGTTCTTTGCACTCAGTGCCATCGCCCACTTCTTGAAATGGGATTCGATTCTACAGTTCGTAATATCAGCCATTTCGGTTATTTTTGTGGCCGGTTTTTTAGGCAAAGCCACCGAAAATGTGGCTCACTACGCCGGACAGCGGCTGGGTGGATTCTTGAATGCCACGTTCGGCAATGCTGCCGAATTGATCATCGCCATTTTCCTCGTTAAAGAGGGACTGTTCGACATGGTCAAAGCAAGTCTGACAGGCTCCATCATCGGAAATCTGTTGTTAGTGCTCGGGTTAAGTATTTTTGCCGGAGGACTCAAGTTCAAAATTCAGAATTATAATGTTTCACTCGCAGGTCTGAATGGTTCCCTGATGATTGTTGCCATCATTGCCCTGTTTATTCCGGCAGTCTTTCTCAATACACATTCCATTACACAGAAAGACACCAATACACTTAGTCTCATCGTGGCCGGATTGCTCATCCTCGCGTATATTGCGTGGTTGCTATTCTCCATGGTGACACATAAGAACTACCTTGCAGACGTCACTGAGGATCGCGATGAAGAGCTACCTCATGAGCATGCTCCGGCGTGGTCCAAGAAAAAATCTATTCTCTACCTGGTGCTCGCAACAGTCATGGTTGCCTTTGTCAGTGAATGGCTGGTGGGCACGCTCGAAGTCTTCACTTCGGAATTTGGACTTAGCGAACTGTTTGTCGGTGCATTCCTTGTGGCCATCATCGGTAATGCGGCCGAACACAGTGCAGCCATCATGCTTGCCATGAAAAATAAAATCGGAGCAGCCGTCGAGATTGCGGTTGGCAGCAGCTTGCAGATCGCACTCTTCGTTGCTCCTGTTCTGATTTTTGTCAGCTACTTCACAGGCAGAACCATGGATATCGTATTTACAACGATTGAACTGGTCGCCATCGGCGTATCCGTATTTATTGCAAAATCCATTACCCAAGATGGTTCAACGAATTGGTACGAAGGTTTACTCCTGCTCGTGGTATATATCATACTCGGTGTATCCTTCTTCCTGGTGTAACCAGGCCCTCACGTAGTCACCACTAAAATATACAAGCCACAAGAGGCAGCCCGAATTTACATTTGGTGCTGTCTCTTTGTTTGTATACGCCTTCCGGCTGGCTTGCATACCCATCCCGTTCAGACGCACAAAAAAAGCATGCATAAACGCCTGCATGCCTTCTATTCTGACCCGCGCATTTGCAGGCTATTGCTCATTCTTCTTGTTCAAGGCTTCATATAGAATTGCCAAATTCCGCTCAAGCGCGCTAACCAGCTGCTTACCTGCACCTTCTGGAAGGAGCCCTGCACGAACAGCAAAATCAACTTCTTTGGAGAACCCATACATCTGTGTATCCAATACTTCCTCATAGAGAGGGCAGTAGCGGGTAGCCAGATTCTCCATCTGTACTTCAATAAGCTTCTGTATTTTATCTGCATCTTCTTGAAGAAGACTGATCGCTTTCAAACTCAGCTGGTCCTGCAGATCAGATGAAGTCATGCATTTTTCCCCCCTATGTCCCAAAAATCGCGTAAAGACGTTCTACCTCTAATATTAGACGAAATGAAGAGCTAATACAAGAACCTGACCAAAATAAGCCCGCAAAGTTAAGCCATCTGTTGGAGCTTAATCCACCTGTTCCAGTCACGTCCAGACGAGTATTCAGATCATTCCATGCCAAAAAACACCCCTGCCTAAAAAGGCAAAGGTGCTTCTTGAGAGCTATTACTCAGATGCAATGCTTACATTCAGTCCATGCTTGGCAAATACTTCTGACATGGCTGCTTTTGCTTCAACTGCATCTGGACCATGAACATGCAGTTCATAGCTGTGCGTGCTAATCAGCGTTGTAAACAATCCGAGAATACTTTTTACATCGATATACTTGTTCTCCGAATGAAGCACGATTGAAGAAGTAAACTTGCCTGCTGTTTGAGCAATTTCCACTACAGCCGCGTTATTACTCGACATAGGAATCCCTCCGTCTTTTTACTATTGGTATCATCTATTAATTACCACTACATGATACCGTGAATCCGCTTTCCTAGCAACAGCAAAATCCTGATCCTACTTCAAACGGTCCGGATTCAGGCATTCCAGCTCAGGAATAACAAAGATACCGTCTTTGCGAATCAGCACATCGTCAAAATAAATCTCCCCGCCGCCATAATCCGGACGCTGGATCAATACCAGATCCCAGTGGATGGACGAGCGGTTGCCATTGTCGGTTTCTTCATACGCCTGACCTGGCGTAAAGTGCAAGCTGCCTGCGATTTTTTCATCGAACAGGATATCTTTCATCGGATGAAGAATATGCGGGTTAAATCCAATCGCGAATTCACCGATATGACGAGCACCCTCATCCGAATTCAGGATTTCATTCAAACGCTCTGTATCGTTACTTGTCGCTTCAACAATTTTGCCATCCTTGAACGTGAACTTGATATTTTCAAAAGTCACTCCATTGTACAGGGTTGGCGAGTTATAACTAATCGTTCCGTTCACGGAATTACGCACAGGGGCACTGTACACTTCGCCATCCGGGATATTTTTTTGGCCAGAACATTTCTCTGCACCGATATCTTTAATGGAGAAGCTCAGCTCTGTTCCTGGTCCGGTAATACGAACTTTGTCCGTCCGCTTCATCAGGTTAGCGAGCGAGTCCTGCGCTTTGTCCATTTTGGCGTAATCCAGGTTACAGACGTCGAAGTAGAAATCTTCGAATGCTTCTGTACTTGTATTGGCGAGTTGCGCCATACTTGCGTTAGGGTAACGAAGTACAACCCATTTCGTATGTTTGACACGTTGTTCACTATGTACCGGGTGGGAGTATAATGAATTGTACATTTTCATTTTTTCTTCCGGCACATCGGACAGATCATTCACATTTTCTCCCGCACGAATTCCGATATAACAATCCATCTGTTTCATACGGTTCAGATCAATCTCTGCCCATGTTTTCATCATTTCTTCTGTGGCATTTTTCAGCATCGCACGCTGTACGGTTTTATCAGTCAACTGTACAAAGACGTTACCACCTTTTTTGCCTACCTCTTCAATAATGGCGTTAATCAGATCACGTTCCGATCCAATCATTTCAACCAATACATTTTCACCAGGCTGTACATCTACTGAATAGCCCACCAGGTTTGCTGCAAGCTTTTGAATTCTTGGGTCTTTCATCTTGGTAAAATCCTCCTGTCATCTGCCATACTTGAATTGAACAACGGTAAATTACGATACTATTGTAGCACGCGAACAGTCATCCCGTCAGCAGGCAGTCCTTCACTTCGTTTATTGATATGACTTGAAGTTAACATCGGTGACAAGGGCTTCTTTGTTACTTTTACGGTTGTTGTCCGTGTAACTCATCTGACTTTCAGACGATAAGCGAAGAGGCAGACTGCTCTTCCGATCTACCGTGAGATGATATACCGTCTGCACGCTCGCTTGTTTCATCATCTGTTGCATCGTTGTTTCACCCTGTTTCCAAACTTTCTCCAGATCCTTCTCAAGCTTCTCCTTACGCGCCCCTTTCACTGTAGCTGCCTTATGCATATATTCTGCCCGAATGGCGTTCATCTCGTCGTTTAGCTGGGTTACAGCCCATGATTTGGCGTCTTCCGGTGCAAGTTCAATCCGTAATGTTCTGGTTCGACGACCAGCGCCATACTCCGATTGAATGGTTTTGTGCATCCCATCGATCTTCTCCAATTGGGCAATTGGATTAAATCGAGAAAGAGACCCACGCAGCGGCTCATGCTGCGCTGACAATGCCATCCATTGCCCTTGTTTCCGCTCGAAAGAGGCGCTGAACCCACTGGGCTGTCCATTATTTTTTACGGCAGTTGTTTGAATGCCTGTCCCCACAGCAGTTACTTCTCCAGGTAATCGGGTCTGAAGGGTCAGACGATCATGATTCTCCAGCTTGCCTTCAAATTTAAACTGATTCTCGAACAGCCCACTGTTCTCCCGTCGAAGTCCTGCCTCTCCTTCAAAACTCAACGTTTCTTTTCCCGCTATCCCGGATAAGGCCAAGGAAAAAACCTCTTCAGGCGTTTGATCTCGCTGGATTAATCCACAACCCGGAACACCAATAATCACGATGCTCACAAATAACCATAATGTACGTACCGAATGGCGGTTAAACATGTCTATCTTCACCCTTCCGTGAACTTTCTCCATAGATTGCCCCGCCCGTATACGCTTATACTTCCTTCTATACACAACTTGATCTCCGATGCACAAAAAAAAGAGAACGACTCCGCAATTGGAATTGTTCTCTTAACCTGTTACATTCTGTTCCTCTACAACGATTCTGTTCCGACCACCATTCTTGGCGCTGTACAAAGCCATATCAGCCCGATAAAACAAGGACTCGACACTGACCTTTTCATCCATCCAATTCCACTCTGCGATGCCACTGGATACCGTAACAGGCGGTCTGGTCTCTTCTGCGACTCTTTTTCGAATCACTTCTGCATAATCTAACGCCTGCCTTACACTCACCTGTGGCATATAGATCGCCAGTTCTTCTCCACCCCATCTGGCACAGACATCCTCTGAGCGAACAGAGCTGGTGACGATCTCACTCACTTGCTTCAATACTTGATCCCCCGTCTGGTGTCCGAATGTGTCATTCACCTGTTTGAACTGATCAATATCCACCACAATGAGGGAGCCACAGAATTCATGAGCCTGTCGCTCGTGAATCACACTATCCAGATAATGCCTCACGTACAGACCTGTCAACATATCCAGATTAGCCAAGCGCCGAACCTCGGCATGCAGCGTGGCATTTGAAAGGGCAAGCCCGATATGGATGGATAACATCTGCAAGAGCCGATAGTTATCATATGAAAAGTAATGCTCTCTACTGTGTCCCAGCAAAATGGCACCCTTCACTTCACCATTGACTCTGATCGGTGATGCAATCAGTGACATGGATCCCGTATCTTCCATGAAAAAGGAGGACACTTTATCGTATTGCGCATAATTGACTATAATAAGCGGTTCCTCTGTTCGGTACACCAAACCTGCGATACCGTAGTCTACAGAAAAAGATTGGTGAAAAACATCTTTCACGTTAGATGACATGACTTCGAAGTCATTGGTACTGTCATTGAGTTGAAGAATGCAACACGTTTCAGCCTGGAATATTTCCTTTAACTCTTGCTCGGATAATTGATAGATCTCCGAAAGATGCAGGCTTTTGTTCAACCGCTGTGTAAGATCATTAATTAAACGAAGTTCCTGAATTAACATATTGGATTGTTCATGCAGCTTGGCGTTCTCAAAGGCCGTTCCTGCAGTGTCTACCATCATCGTAATCAATTGCAAGTCCGATTCTTCCATAATCTCTTCATTCATTTCGATATGGAACACACCGTATATGCCTTGTTTGCCTTTCAGCGGAATCCCTATATCTACAATGCGGTTCTCTGCATCATCTGAGCGAGCAACGATCAGCTTACCTTCCATAAATGAACGCACACAAATATCTTCTCCTCGCTCGTGGACAAGCAACGGTTTAATCCGTGGATCAGAGTTGTTCTGATCCTGAGACATATACAATTTGATATAAGTGGCCGGGTACAAGTAGTCCATACTGTCAAATACCTCATCCAATATGGCCTCGACATCCATTTTGTCATGCATTCGCTGAACAATCTGAAAGAGAATGGACCTCCGGTGTTCCTCACGAGCTGTTTGTTCATGAGCATGTAACAGGTCCGTCATAAATATGTATTCGAATCTTCGGTAAAAGCAGGTGTGATAATGCAATGCCTCAGATTGAACCACAGCTTCAGACGTTTCATATCCATTGGATTCATAGATCACAGCGGTGAATACGGCAAACATATCCTTGTTAGTTCTGGAGAATAAGGGATGTGTTATTATAAGATATTGTCCGTTTTCGCTTGTCCCTTTAAGGGACAGGACCTGTCTTTTATCCAAACATTCCAATACCAGCCTGCGTGCATTTACGCCCGGATCAGCTTCATGATCGCTATCGTATCCTATGCAATCACCTTCCGTGTTCCACACGCTGTAAAAGGTTGATGTTCTGGCAAGCCTTGAACCCTCTCTGGAGTTCCAGTCACTGTATGCCTGCTCTAGCAAGCTGCCTAAATATGAAAAATCAAAAGGTGTGATATCCATTTTTTGCATCCACAACACATGCTCTTCATGAGAATGAGGAGCGGCAAAAGATGCGGAATCGCCCGAACTTCGTGAATTCAAGCTGGCAGGTAAACTTCTTAGATGTTCTAACATGTCAGGCGCTCCTTTGCACCGTTTTTGCATCCACCAGGATGCATTAATCTGCAGACGTTATCGCAAACCTGCAAATTCGTTGCGATAACCTTGTTACATAGAGATGATTTAAAGTTAAGATACAATCTATTTTACTCTGTTTATAGCTTTTTTGCATCCATATTTCAGAAAATTGTCCCATTATTTTAGGCCCAATGACCTATCGACAAATTTAGACGTTTTTTTGCTTTTATTCTGCGCTTGACTTTGTTTCTCTTAAACTGTAATATAAATTGTTGATGAAGACTACTAATGGGTCTTTAAATTTGGGCATTACCGGTTGTGTCACCCTCATTCTTTTTGTTGCTTTCAGGACAGCGGCTGAACTTTCCTGATCGTTCTATGCGAGGCCAAGCCCGCATCAACAAATTGGAGCGCAAACAGAGCCCTAATATGAACTTTAACTAAAAAGGAGCTACTTTAAACATGGCACGTTACACTGGTCCTAAATTTAAATTGAGCCGTCGCCTCGGCATTTCCCTTAGCGGAACAGGCAAAGAATTGAAACGCCCTTTCCCTCCAGGTCAGCACGGAGCTAACCAACGCAGAAAAATGAGCAACTACGGTATGCAATTGCAAGAAAAACAAAAATTGCGCCACATGTACGGTTTGGGCGAGAAGCAATTCCGCACACTGTTCTCTAAAGCTCAAAAAATGCAAGGTATTGCCGGTGAGAACTTCATGTTCTTGCTTGAGTGCCGCCTTGACAACCTCGTTTACCGCCTTGGGTTTGCTAACTCCCGCGCTGGAGCGCGTCAGTTGGTATCACACGGTCACGTAACTGTAAACGGCAAAAAAGTCGATATCGCTTCTTACCAAGTAAGCACTGGCGATGTAATCGGCTTGCGTGAGAAGAGCCGCGCTCTTTCTTCCATTAAAGAAGCTTTGGAAGGACGTTCGCATCTTCCAGCATACGTTGAATACAACGAAGCAGCTGTAGAAGGTAAATTCATCCGCTTGCCTGAGCGTGCTGAATTGTCCCAAGACATCGATGAAAAACAAATCGTCGAGTTCTACAACCGTTAATCGTTGCAATCACATTAAAGTTTCACTCCAAACAGCTGTCGAGATTTTCTCGGCAGCTGTTTTTCTATGCATTTTTTTAATTATCTTCATTATAGGAACGTAAATAACGATATAAAATATAGACTCCCTTCAGGAGAAGCACACATCCATATATAACATCACAAGAATAACATCGAGGGGGATTAAAACATGCATTTTTTTCGCAATCGCAAGCTCGCTGTTAAGCTTGGACTTTTACTCGGGATCGTATTACTCTGTTGTATTGGAGCCCTGATTGCATTTAATACCAAATCCATTTACGACAAAAGCCTCCAGTACGGCGAAACCGTTGCTGGACAGGCAGCAAACCGGGCTACAAATGAGTTTATGACTGACATTAATCAGGTCAAAAACACATTGGACACCATGAGTACCACCTTATTGGATGCCGCTCAGAATGGATCACTCAACCGTGAAGAAATCGTCAGACTTCTTGAACAATATCTGAAAAAGGACGAGAAAGTTTTTGGCTTTTATACGGGCTGGGAACCTAATGCCTTTGATGGAAAAGATGCGGATCACGTGAATAAAAATGACTATGATGATGCTACAGGCCGCTTCATCCCCTACGCCATACGGGACGGTAATACCCTGCATTTTGAGCCTCTTACTACCTATGAGGGAAACAGTGAAACCAGTACATACTATCAACAGCCGAAGAAAACCAAATCCATCTATTGGTCCGAGCCAGTTACCTATACAGTTGGCGGAAAAGACACACTACTCGTTTCGATTGTCCTCCCTCTATTAGATGAAAACAAAACTTTTCTGGGCATTGTTGGGGCCGACTTTACCATTGATCGTTTTCAGCAAAATATAGCATCACTTAATCCGGACCAGGGTTATGCCATGCTGATTACTAGTGAAGGACAGATTGCTGCACACGGCTCCAAACCGGAACTGGCTAATGAAGGAGCCGTAATTCCATCTGAAATGAAGACAATCATTCAGCGTATACAATCTGGCGAGTCTCAGTTTTACGCCACTGACCCTGAAGTAGGGGAAGAACTATTTATTGCCGAGCCTGCCAGGTTACAAGGAACGGATTCAAACTGGTACCTTGTATCGGCGCTGCCAAAGAGTCATATCCTTCAACCTTTCTATGACAGCTTGAACTGGTCCATACTGATTGCCGCACTGGCTGTACTTCTGCTTGCAAGTGTGGTTACCTACACCATCGTCTCCATTGTAAGGCAGTTGAATCAAGTTAATATCGTCGCTGGACAGCTGGCTGGCGGGGATTTGACACAAAAGTTACCTGTGCGATCCAAAGATGAATTTGGCGTCATGGCGGGTCATATGAATCAGATGATGGATACACTGCGGCATACCATATCGGTTATATCCGAACATGCTTTATCTGTCGGCTCTACTTCTCAACAATTGACCGCAGGTGCCGAAGAAACAGGTAAAGCAGCCGAACTGATTGCATTAACAGGAGTCGAAGTTGCAGATAAAGCAGGTAAACAGGTGCAAGAGCTGCAAGAGTCCTCCCGTTCCATGAATGAAATATCTGCAGGGATCGGAAGAATTGCAAAGGCCGCCTCCGATGTATCGGATTCATCGCGAGCTGTGGCTGAGCGAACAACTGTTGGAACCGATAAGATTCAGTCCGCCATGCGTATGGTTGATAGTGCCACCTCTTCTGTGCAGACGTCCATGACCGCACTGGAGAATTTCCGTCAACGTTCGGAAGAGATTGGACATATTACAGGCATGATCACGGAAGTTAGCCGTCAAACCAATCTTCTTGCCCTTAACGCTTCCATTGAAGCATCACGAGCAGGTGAACACGGGCGCGGCTTTGGTGTTGTTGCTTCCGAGATTCGTAATCTGGCTGAACAATCCAGAATATCGGCAGCGCAGATTGCAGCGTTAATTCATAGTGTTCAGCAAGAGGTCCTTTCTCTCGTTGAAAATATGGAACAGGGGAATGCCGAGGTGAGCCATATAGCGGAAGTGATTAATGAAAGTGGTGAACTATTCCTCTCCATTTCATCACAGATTACAGATGTTAATGAGCAGATTGAGCATGTCTCAGCCATTGCGCAGCAGATGTCAGCTGGGTCACAGCAGGTGGATGCCACGTTAGTGCAACTCAAAACCATTGGTCATGAGACGGCAGATCACGCAACTCGTGTTGCCTCTGCCTCTGAAGAACAACTCGCATCCATGGAAGAGATTACGGCGGCATCTGCCTCACTGGCTAATCTTACCCAGGAACTATTAGAGCTGATTCAACGCTTCAAAACCTAATGTAGAAGACCTCCAATACGACAAATCATTCAGGTCACCCTATGCACCTCAGCATGGAGGTGGCCTGCTTATTTTGGCTTACAACTCATGAAATGTGCTCCAATATCGCATGATATATAGCATAATGCATGGCAGAATGGCAAATTTCGACCATTACTTGTATTTCTCAGGCATGCAAACCCGCCTTTTTATGCTATAATAAGTGCTGTTAAAAGGAGGAAGACACTGAATGGTTGATGTTAATAAGAAAAAGCCCGATGAACAGCCTGTACGCAAACGTAGCTTTGCCCGCAGACTGGGAAGTTTCGTCAAATGGATGGTTGTCCTTGGATTTATGGGGGCACTATTTGTAGGCGGTGCTTTGATGGGATACGTCAGTTCCATTGTGAAAGACGAGCCTGTCCGTTCAAGGGCCCTGATTGAACAAAAAGTCAGCGAAAACTCCATCACAGGCTTTGCTTACTTTGCCGACGGCAGTCCGATCGGTCAATTACGTACGGAAGAAGACAGGCGTCCGGTCACTACGGACCAGATCCCACAGAAGGTTATTGATGCTGTCATTTCGATTGAAGACAATCATTTTTACGAACATAAAGGTGTAGACATGAGCGGAACACTACGTGCCGTGAAACAGAAAGTGCTGAAAGAATCAGTACAAACCGGCGGTAGTACACTGACTCAGCAATTGGCGCGTCGTGTGTTTTTGAATCTGGATCGCACGGAAGATCGGAAAGTGAAAGAAATTTTGCTCTCACTCCGACTCGAACGTTTCCTGACGAAAGACGAGATCATGACAGCCTATCTGAACAAAGTTCCTTTTGGTAATGGTTCCAGCGGATACAACGTTTACGGAATCAAAGCGGCCGCCAAAGGATTGTTCAATATTAATGATCTAGAAAAAATCAACATCGCTCAAGCTGCTTATCTTGCTGGATTGCCACAACTCCCCTCCTCTTACTCCGCTTTTAATGGTAAAGGTGATTTTGTAGAGGAAAATTTTGACCGCGCAATCAACCGTCAGCATCTGGTACTGCGCCGTATGCTTGAACTGGGTAAAATCAATCAGTCCGAGTATGACAAAGCTCTTGCTTTTGATATCAAAAGCTCACTCGCTCCGAAGACCATCAAGGCTTACAACACTTATCCATATCTTATGATGGAAACGGAACGACAAGCTGCACAGATTTTGATGAAACAGTTGAATTCCGACACAGCTGAATCTACAGACAAAGCTACGGATGCAGCCACACCTCAGAAGGAAAGCAGTGCATTATTAGAGGAAGCTCAGACGCAACTGCGGACAGGTGGATATCGGATATACACGACCATCAACAAAAGTATCTACAAAACGATGCGTACCATTGCGGAAGATGACAGCAATTTCTCAGCAGATGATCCTGTCAAAGGAAAAGAACAAACTGCTGCCATGCTGATTAATCACAAAACCGGTGCTATTCTGGGCATGATCGAGGGTCGGGATTTCCAGGACGAACAGATGAACTATGCAACGCAGATGATACGTCAGCCAGGTTCAACGATGAAACCTATTGCAGCTTATCTGCCAGCTCTGGATGAGGGTCTTGTCCAACCTGCTTCTATTATTGATGACTCACCGATCATTCTCAAAAATGGTCCGAGCGGCTACCACATTGCCAAGAATGCCAACAATCGGTATCAGGGACTGGTCACTGCCCGCAGAGCACTGAATTATTCTCTTAATATACCGGCTCTGAAGTTGTTTAATGAAGAAGTAGGGATCGAGAAAGCTTGGACTTTCGCCAAGAAACTGGGGATTACCACCATTCAGAAGGAAGACTATCAGGCTCAGACAGGTGTTCTTGGAGGTCTCCAATACGGTGTAACCGTTGAAGAATTAACCAGTGCCTATGGTGCTATCGCCAATAAGGGTGTATATAATGATTCTTACATGATTAGCAAAATTGTAGATTCCAAAGGCAACATCGTTTATAAACATGATACTGAACCTGTCCAAGCCTTCTCGGAGCAGACAGCATACCTGATGACCGATATGCTGCGGACCGTTATTACAGAAGGAACGGCAGATAAAGTACGTGAAAATTACAAATATTCCAAGAGTGTGCCAATTGTAGGTAAAACGGGTTCCACTCAAAACTACGCAGATGTCTGGTTTGAAGGTTATACACCAGATGTCACACTTGGCGTGTGGGTTGGATACAAACAGCCGGTGAATACGCTGGAAAGTAAATCACAGAGAAAACGTGCGCAGCAGCTGTGGTCGAAAATCCTGAACGAAGTGATCGATACGCAAAAAGATCTGTTCGTCACGGATTCGTTCAAAAAACCATCTGGCATCGAAACGCGCACGGTGTCTGCATACAGTGGCAAGTTGCCAACATCCATGACTGACAAATTTGTTACGGATATTTTCAACAGCAAGTTTGTTCCGAAGGACAGCGATGACGGTGTAGCCAAAGCCAGGTACATCACTTACAATGGCGTAAACTATATTCCGCGTGACGGAACACCTTCGGACATGTTGAAGGAAAAAACAGTAATCAAGCGTAAAAAACCAATCTCGGATCTCATCAAAGAATTGCAAAATGCATTCTCACGTATGAGTCGACATGAATCACTCGCTTATTATCTTCCTGAAGATGCGGATGCAGACATGCCAACACAGATTGATCCAAGAACAGATAACGGCAAAGCTCCTGATGCACCAAGCAACGTACGGATCTCAACCTCGGGTGACAGAGCAGTCATTACATTTAATGCCACACCTGAAAATGATGTCGTGGGTTATCGTCTGTACCGTTCGGTAAACGGTGGAGGATTCCAGAACCAGGGTCAGGTTGTCTTGGCCGGTGAATCCAGATCATTCTCTGCATATGCTGCGCAAGGCGGTAACTTCGCTTTCTATGTAACGGCAGTGGATGTTGCCGGCAGAGAGTCTGCTCCTAGCGCTACAGTAAATAGTGCTGGTGTAGCTCCTCCTGTGGAAGAAGAGATTAATGAGCCAATTGAAGTTCCAGGTACAATCATTACACCAGGAGAAACGCAGACCGATAACACAACAACGACAGCCCCAGGCACACCTGGTCAAGTCAGCGTATCTGCCCTCTCTCAAGGACTGCGTATTCAATGGGCGTCCAGTCCAAACGCAGATAGTTATGCTGTATATTACAGTGAAACAGGCTCAGCTCCTTACACCAAAATTGGAACAACAGCGGGAAATACCATGGACTATGGAGTACCCGCATCGACGAGTGGATGGTTCAAGGTATCTGCCAGCAATAGTGCGGGTGAATCCGAACCTTCTGCAGCCATACATTTTCAACCCTGATTAAGGCATAGCTTTCCAAAACAAGCCGCACCCTCAGACTGTATCTGAGTGTGCGGCTTTTTATTTGTATTTACAGTAAGCCAAAAAGCCTGCTTCATGCCATTGGCATAAAACAGGCTTTTATAATTCATTTTAATGGGTAGAGTCACTGTATTCGGAACCGCAGAATATTAACTTCTTACCTACTACTCAATGTATGACCATCGATACCAACACATTGATGATCCTAGCACTGTCGCGTTATTCTTCAATGGTGGATAGATCTCCTGTTGGCAGATCAAGCTCCCAGGCTTTCAAGACACGGCGCATGATCTTGCCGGAACGTGTCTTGGGCAGTTTATCCTTAAACTCAATCTCACGCGGAGCAGCGTGGGCAGACAGACCCTCTTTGACAAAACGATAGATCTCTTCTTTTAGCTCCGGTGTCGCCTCATATCCTTCACGAAGCGCCACAAAGGCCTTGATGATCTCCCCACGTGTCACATCCGGCTTACCAATTACACCCGCCTCTGCTACCGCAGGATGCTCCACGAGCTTGCTCTCCACCTCAAAGGGGCCGATACGCTCCCCTGACGAATTAATCACATCATCAATCCGTCCCTGGAACCAGAAATACCCTTCTTCATCCATATAAGCGGAGTCACCGGATACATACCAGCCCGTAAGCCTGAAATACTCCTCATATTTCACAGGGTTATTCCAGATCTTCGCCATCATCGATGGCCAAGGTGTCCGTATGGCCAGATTACCCATACTGTACGGCGGCAATTCCTGCCCGTGATCATCTATAATGGCTGCTTCGATTCCAGGCAACGGACGTCCCATGGAGCCAGGCTTGATCGGCATTCCGGGATAGTTACAGATCAGCTGTGCACCTGTTTCCGTCATCCACCATGTATCATGAATTCGCTGACCATAGGCTTTCCATCCCCAACGAACAACCTCCGGATTGAGCGGTTCACCGACAGACATGACATGACGCAGACTGCTCAGATCAAACTGGGCAATGGTCTCTTCTCCCGCTCCCATCAGCATACGGAAGGCCGTTGGTGCACTGTACCAGATCGTGACTTTGTTCTTCTGGATGGTGCTGTACCAATCTTGAGGACTGAAACGACCGCCTCGTATCACATTGGTTACTCCGTTGAGCCATGGAGCAAAGATACCGTAAGAGGTGCCTGTCACCCAACCAGGGTCAGCAGTACACCAGTACACATCATCCTCACGTAAATCCAGAACAACCTTACCTGTATAATAGTGCTGAATCATGGCATTTTGAACATGGTATACCCCTTTGGGTTTACCCGTAGAGCCTGAGGTATAATGAATAAGCAAACCATCCTCACGATTCAGCCACTCTACTTCCATCTCATCCGAAGCGGCAGACATCTCTGCATCAAAATCGATGAGTCCTTCTTCAGTCTGCACGCCCCCACCCACAATAAATATATGTTTGAGTTCGGGCAATTCGGAACGTTTGATGCGTTTTAGCAATTCCGGAGTGGTGACGAGTGCTACTGCTCCGCTATCCTCCAGCCGATCCTTCACTGCCGTTTCCATAAAAGCTTCGAACAACGGGCCCGCGATGGCTCCAGCTTTCAATATGCCCAGAAGACTAAAATACAGCTCAGGACTTCGAGGCATAAAAATAAACACCCGTTCCCCTTTGGCTATGCCATATTTGCGGAGAACGTTCCCGAACCGACTCGACTGTTCGCTCAGATCAGCAAAAGTATAGGCCTCTTCACGTGAAGCATCGCTATACAATAAAGCGGTTTTCCCGCCCCTTCCTTCCAGTACATGACGATCAATCGCTTCATGCGCCATGTTTACTTTTCCGCTGGCGTGCCACGTAAAGTGCCTTTCCACCGATTCCCAATCGAACCGGCTTCTCGCCTCCGTGTAATCGCCCAGGTTAGATTCGGACACAACCGTTTGCAGCATCTCACCATGTGCTTGACTCATGCTTGCCAGCCTCCTTCAACTCGACATTTCGATTCCCGTTAGGGGTCAATCCTCATTGCCTTTGTGTTGACTGAACTTCCAGTTAGCGCTTACATTAGTAGAGAGAACTTCTCATCATGTACTTGCTCGGCCAAACAGATGTTAACTATACTGTATTGAATTGTGAACATTTTTTGTCTACGCAATTATAGCAAATCTTTTCAATTGTCGTCTATGGCTTTTCAATTTTTTGGATTTTTGCTATAAGTAGGGGGAGAGGAGCATGAACCATGGAACATATCAAAGAATATCATATGCGTTCCATCTTCAAGTCCGGCCACCGAATTACTGTTGAAGGCCCTGTGCAGGCCGAGGAGATAACACGTCTTGCCTTTCATCCGGATCTGGATGCCTTTCGGCGCCCAACGGAGCAGCAGGAAGCTCTCGCCGAGATCGCATCATTGCCTGAAGGTCGAATTATCATTGCACACGAAAATGAAACGATTATCGGTTATGTAACCTTTCACTATGCGGATGAATGTGAGCGCTGGTCTGAGGGAAACATGACTGATCTGATTGAGCTTGGGGCAATCGAAGTTGCGGATGACTATCGCTCCCTTGGCATTGGACGTGAGATGTTGCTTACCGCTTTGGAAGATAAATACATGGAGAACTACATTATTTTCACCACAGAATATTATTGGCATTGGGATCTGAAGGGCAGCGGACTAAACGTATGGGATTATCGCAAAATGATGGAGAGGCTGATGGAAACGATCGATATGACCTGGTATGCAACAGACGACCCCGAAATCTGTTCACATCCTGCGAACTGTTTGATGGTGCGAATCGGAAGTCAGGTGCCCATCACATCAGAAGAACAGTTTGATCGTGTACGCTTCCGCCATCGGTTCATGTACTAAGTCAATGATCTGTTCGACAAACGATATACATAACAAAAACCGCCTCTCGCAGCGTTGCTCCATACTTCATGGAACAGCTAATCGAAAGGCGGTTTTTCAAGTTACTTCCATTACATATTTTCTAACATGTGCTCCACAATACGGTGTGAACGCTGCGAAGATTCCACGGTAAATTCAGCAAAGTTAACATGCGCTGAACCATCCGCTTTATCTGACATCCCACGCAGGACAACAAATGGTACTCGATTCATGTAACAGACCTGAGCAACTGCTGCCCCTTCCATCTCGGCACATGCACCGTCCATTTCAGTATATAACATGTTAACCGTATCTTTATTCGCAATAAATTGGTCTCCAGATAACACTTTACCGATCAGGTAATTGGCTCCCTGCGCTTTACATGCTTCTTCAGCCAGTGTAATAAGCGAAGCCTCGGCAGGGAATGCAGATGTCTCCTGGTAAGGAATAACCCCGCGTGCAAACCCCAGTGGCGTTACATCCATGTCGTGCTGAACACATACAGACGATATAACCATATCTCCGATGTTCAGATCGGGGTTAACCGCACCCGCGACACCTGTGAAGATAATCCGATTAACCTGAAAACGATCAATCAATATCTGCGTTGTAACCGCTGCATTTACTTTACCTACGCCGGATTTGCACACGACAATATGCTTGCCAAGCCACTCGCCCGCAACGTATGTAATTCCGGTTTGTTTGACCGTCTCAAGCTGCTTCATACCTGCCAGCAAAAGCTCGACTTCCTCATCCATCGCTCCGATAATACCAATCGTTTCACTCACCTTCTGATACCCCCTGTTTTCATTTTTAAACTAATTCAGCACAAAAGCTCCGTCTCCGGAGCTTTCGCATATCCCTTATGTAGAGAGAATGACTTCTCTCTTGCTGTATATAATCCCGATTAAACTACATCTGCGTGACTTACAGACAGACGAAGAATTGTTTCATGCGGCAAAATAACCCGTGGGTTCTCCACATTTTCTTTCTTCATCAACTTGGTCAGCAAACGCATCGCTACTGCGCCAAGGTCGTACATTGGCTGAGCCACTGTTGTCAACTGAGGACGCACCATGGAAGCCATACGGATGTTATCCACACTAATAATGGAGAAATCATCCGGTACTTTCAGACCGTCATCCTGAATGCTGTGAATGGCACCAATGGCCATTTCATCTGTAGCAGCAAAGATAGCTGATGGTTTTTTCTTGAGTCCAAGGAAATATTTCATTGCTTCCACACCGGATTCATATCGATAGTTACCGATTCGAACAAGATCCTCCTGGTATTCAATCCCCGCTGCTTCCAGTGCTTTCTTGTAACCTTGGAAACGGGCATATCCATTCGCCGGATCTTGCAGTGTACCACTGATCATCGCAATTTCCTTGTGTCCATGACGAATCAGAGTGTTTACCGCATCAAACGCAGCCGCCTCATGGTCAATATCCACCGAAGGGAATGTGCCCTTCTCATCACTCGTTGCACAAAGCACGATCGGCACAGCCGCAGACTGGAACGCCTGAATGTGTTCGTCCGTTACTGTTCCGCCCATGAAGAGCAGTCCGTCTACTTGTTTTTCGAGCAACGTGTTAATAACACGAATTTCTTTTTCTTTCTTCTTATCTGCATTACACAAAATAATATTGTAGTGATACATATTCGCAATATCTTCAATTCCGCGGGCAATCTCCGCGAAGGTTGAGTTCGAAATATCTGGAATAACGACCCCGACCGTGGTTGTCTTCTTGCTTGCCAGACCTCTGGCTACCGCATTCGGACGATATCCCAACCGTTCGATGGCTTCATATACTTTTTTCCGCGTTTGCGGTTTGACATTAGGGTTATTATTAACTACCCGTGATACCGTTGCCATAGACACTCCAGCTTCACGTGCCACATCATAAATGGTTACCGTCACAGCACTTCTCTCCATTACCAGTAAATTTTCATACCATTTTCATTAAGATTTATATTACGACAAATTTTTGCATTAATCAATTAAAATAGGCTTTAGGACTCACTCAAAACATTCGCAAGTGTGGTTCTAGTAATATCTGAATGGGAAGTATGCCATACAGGAATTCCCTTTTTGATCAGGATTGCCTGTGGAGATTCGTGCTTAACACCCAGCTTGTCTGCTGCTTCATTCGATACCGGGCGATCTTCCACAACATAGATGATGCCATATTTCACTTGTTCATTGGCATTGTTAAGCAAATAATCGTTCATCTCCTGATAAGCATTCGAGCTGATCGGACAGCGCGTGCTATGCTTAAACAGAAGCAAGGGTTGATCCTTGGTAGCCTCCACTGCGGAGTTTAGCTGTTCAATACTTGTCATTTTAGTCATGTCAGCCATTAGATATACATCCCCCTTTACCAGGAATACCGCTATGTTGAGCGTTTTCACTCTTCGATATCTTAACAAAAAGTGCGCGAAAAAGCCAATTTTCATGAAAACAAGCATTTTACACGTCAAAATTAGACAGCATTTGAGAAGTACTCCTGCCACACAAATCCGGATAATTGACTTAATCTGCGCTCCGTGGTCTCAATCCACGTTGCATCACCAGACTTCGTTGCGTAACCCATAATGTCCAGCAACAGATTGATACGTTCCTCCACTGCTTGCTGCATTCGATATTCCATCTCCCGATCGGTCGCATCCGGCCAGGCCAGCAGTAGCTCATGAAACACGTCTGCCAGTTCATTACGTTCACCAAAAGATACGTCTTGCTTCACGGGCTGTTCACCCAATGTGCTTATGCATGCTGTTAAGTCCGGCTTGACCGGCGGAAGCACTTCGTATGATACACAGTCTGTACACGCAAATACGGGTACGTTTCGAATCTCCACTTTTTTGGCGTATACCACCGTTCTTAATTCCAACTCCATTACATGTCCACATCTGCACGACTTGCGCACAACCATCACCTCATTCGTTCTATACTCTATATAAGTACCATTCGACCTATTTCGGCTCAAATCCTGCTATAAACGAAAGGTTGCACAAATTACCACTCCCTCCAGATGAAGGTTGTCGAATGCAGGCAGTTACTGACTTGTAATCGCTTCCTTCAAACTGAATATGCACTTCCATGAAGTCCCTTGGAGAATCTGTTACAATTAAAGACGCAACAGACATATCACCGCAAAAAGGAGAGATCGACATGAGATTAACCGGTAAAAAAGTCATCGCTCTGATCGATGAAGAATTCGAGGATTTAGAATTGTGGTACCCTGTACATCGGGTTCGTGAAGAAGGTGCAGAAGTGCATCTTGCTGGAGAGAAAAAAGGAAAAACCTATATTGGCAAATATGGTGTGCCTGCTGAAGCCGAATACAGTTTCGATGAACTGGGCAGTTCAGATTACGATGGCATTCTCGTGCCAGGCGGCTGGGCGCCAGACAAGCTGCGTCGTTATCCCAAAGTACTGGAGCTTGTAAAGGAAATGAATGCAGACCGGAAACCGATTGGACAGATCTGTCATGCGGGCTGGGTGCTAATTTCTGCCAAAATTCTGGACGGGGTTACAGTAACTTCTACACCAGGTATTCGGGATGACATGGAAAATGCAGGTGCCATCTGGAAAGATGAAGCCGTTGTTGTTGATGGACATATCATCTCAGCACGTCGTCCGCCTGACCTTCCACCTTATGGCAAGGCATTCTGTGATGCACTCGCTGACAAATAAAAATAACCCCATTGTGCCTCATGCACAGTGGGGTTATTTTATATAACAAGTTTTTTTAAATAATTATCACAAATGTAAATATATTAACTTAAAGGTATTTATATCCATTTACCCCAATTACGATGCGTTCGAACCACTTTGTTCATCCGGACTTCCCGTGGAGTCATTAAAGACTTGCAGTCGCTCCTCAATATCTCCGCTGGTCCTTAAGGCGAAGCACTTTCGCGCTTCTTCTTTGGCGGCCGATGCTGTTGTGTTCAGCACTCTGTGCTTCACACGTAACAGGGATTGTGGGGACATACTCAAGTGGCGAATACCAAGCTCCAGCCAAAGCGGAATGGCACGTTCGTCCCCTGCCATCTCTCCGCACACACTGACATCAATTCCAGCCGTATGAGCCGCATCTGCTGTCGCACGAAGCATCCGCAGAACAGCCGGATGATAGGGGTGATACATATGAGCAATCTGCTCATTCATTCGATCTACTGCCAGTACATATTGAACCAGGTCGTTCGTACCAATACTGAAGAAATCAGCTTCCTCTGCGAGCAGATCAGCAATCATCACCGCTGCAGGAACTTCAATCATAATTCCCACCTGAATGTGAGGGTCGTATGCTAATCCCCGCTCGTCCAGATCGGCCATCGCCTCACGAAGAATCTCATTGGCCTGCTGAAGCTCTTCGACCGAAGAGATCATCGGGTACATGATTTTGACATTTCCGGCAGCGCTGGCACGCAGAATGGCTGTAAGCTGTGTTTTGAACAGATCCTTGCGATCGAGACTAATCCGAATAGCTCGGTAACCCAGAAACGGATTGTCTTCCTCCGGCAGTTCAAAGTAATCGAGTTGCTTGTCACCACCGATATCCAGTGTACGAATAACAACGGATTGTCCTGCTGTTTTCTCTGCCACAAGACGGTACACCTCATACTGTTCTTGCTCACCCGGGAAAGTCGCACGGTCCATGTACAAGAATTCTGTTCGGAACAAGCCCACACCTTTGGCTCCTTGTTTCAAAGCAAGGTCCAATTCCTTCACCGAACTGATATTGGAAGCCAAGTGCAGAACGGCCCCATCTTTGGTTACAGCATCAACGGTAGCAAGGACTTGAAGTTGTTCCTTTTTCTTCAGTTGTTTGCTGCGAAGCATGGTATACCGTTCAATCGTCTTACGATCCGGGTCTGTAAATACCAAGCCATTGTCACCATCCACCACAAGCATATCCCCTGTCTCTACCGGCATGCCAAGACTCGCTTCCAGACCGGAAACGAGAGGAATGCCAAGGGCACGAGCCATAATCGCAGAATGTGATGTTTTCCCGCCAATCAAGGTTACAATACCTAGCACATGGGTCGGATTCAGATGCGCCAGTTGAGATGGCGATAATTCTTTGGCAACGAGCACATATGGCTGGGTATCCGAAGGAAGTGTAATCTCAGGTGCACCGAGCAAATGCTTGAGCAGACGGTTACCCACATCCTTGATGTCAATGGCCCGCTCCTTCATATACTCGTCTTCCAGCAAGTCAAACATCGTGACAAAGTGGTCAATGGCTTCTTTGACCGCCACTTCCGCTGCCTTATATTGACGCTCGATAATGCCGCGAATTTCGTTCATGAATACCGGATCTTCCAGGATGGCCAGATGTGCATCAAAGATACTGGACTCCTCTGGACCAACAACTTCCTTGAACTCATTTTTGATATATTCGATCTCATCCTTTGATGTCCGTATGCCCTCATACAGCCGTTCGAACTCTTGGGCAAGATCCACCGAATCCATCTTCTGATCCGGCAGATCCCATTCCCAACTGGGCAGGACAAATGCTTTGCCGATGGCTATGCCTGCAGCTCCGTTGATGCCTTGTATCTTCATTCTACCCCTCCAACGTTCCTGTCATAGAGCACCACGGACATAACGGATGCCTGACCTTTCTTAACTTGCTTAAATGGAGCAAAACTCCATGATTTTACACGATCCGGATTCGTAATTACCATTGGTGTTGTCAGTGACGCCGCTTGCTCGCGGAGTACTGCCAGATCAAACCTGATCAACAACTGCCCTGGCTCCACCGTATCGCCCTCCTGAACAAAAGCTTCAAAATGGCCTTTCAACTGAGAGGTATCGATGCCGATATGCAGTAACACTTCAAGCCCCTCACGGGTAGAAATACCCAAGGCATGCATGGTCGGGTACAAGTGCATAATCGTTCCGTACACGGGTGAGACCAGCTCTCCCTTTTCCGGAACAAAGGCTACACCATCACCGACAAGTTTGGCTGCAAAGATCTGATCCGGTACCTCTTCAATCGGGAGCATTTTGCCCTGAACGGGGGCACAGAACAGAACCTGTTGCAGATCTCTTTCCAGCAGCTTCGCGATTTCTTCCCGAATCAATTCCGAGTAGGTCCCGAATACCACCTGTACGTTACCGCCACCCAGCTTGATCAGTCCAGCGGACCCCATACTCTTCATGGCACCCGTGTCGATCAAGCGGTCATCATGCACAGTCAGGCGAAGACGTGTAATACATGCTTCAACCTGTACAATGTTACTCTTCCCACCCAATGCTTCGAGGATTAAAGGTGCCTGATAAGGAATGTTACCTACCCAATCTTCGAGCATGGAGCCCTCTTCACGTCCTGGTGTTGGAATCTTGAACGTACGAATCGCCCATCGGAACAGGAAGTAATAAACCAGCCCATATAGTATGCCAATCGGAATGAGCTTCCACGCATTCTCCGATAGATGGAAATTGAGTATGTAATCAATAATACCTGCGGAGTAAGAGAATCCATGCCGGATATCCAGCCAGTAACTAATCCACATGGCAACGCCGGACATCACTGCATGCACAATGAACAGATAAGGAGCCGCGAACAAAAAAGCAAACTCAATCTGTTCCGATACCCCGGTTAGAAAACAAACGAGTGCCGATGTCAGAAAAGTTTTCTTGATTTTCGGTTTCAGATCTTCCCTGGCTTCCTGAATAATAGCAAAGGCTATCGCCGGAATGGCAAACATCATGATGGGAAACAAACCTGCCATAAAGAATCCTGCTGTTGGATCACCTGCAAAAAATCGGGGCAAATCCCCTTGCACAATGTTACCATCAGGCGTTTCAAACGTCCCTAACTGGAACCAAAACACATTGTTAAGCAGGTGATGAAGCCCAAAAGCGACCAGCACCCTGTATAACACCCCGTAAATGAACAGTCCAAAACCCCCGAGACTGTATTCCCAAGTAGCAATGCCGTTCAATCCATGCTGTAGGATCGGAGCGAGCCATAACATAAAACAGGAGAACAATGCCGAACAGAGTCCGACGATGAGCAAAACAAACCTTGAACCTCCAAAAAACTGTAAAATTTCAGGCAGTTTAATGCTTTTAAACCGATTATGCATCCCACCGGCAAGCGCGCCGAGTATGATTCCGATTAAGGAAGCGGGCTGAACGGTTCCATCCCCGAAGTTCCGAGTCACCTGATCATATATCACGATACCAGCCAGAGCAGCAAGTCCCGCTTGTCCGGCCTGGTTGGAGAGTCCCAGTGCTACACCGACAGCGAACAAATACGGTAAGAAATAAAAAATACCGTGTCCGGCCACGGTAGACACTTCACCGACAATATCCAATCCCCAGGCGTCCCAAGGCAGACTGCCAACACTGAGCAAAATTGCGGCGGCGGGCAGGACCATTGTAGGCAGCATTACCGCTCGTCCGAGCTGCTGCAAGGATCCGAGCCAATTCATGGCGACCTCTCCTTTCTATCCTAGATGGTAAGCTTTACGCAACGTTTTGTCAAAGCAAAACAGTAACCAATTGGTAATTAATAACGGCAAAAATAGAACAGAAAAAATCCCGTCAACTTCAAGTTAACGGGATTCATCCTATGATCATTCAATTGGAACAGATCAGGAGATCATTCGATCACAGGTGAACGAGCCATCAGCCGCGTCCAGCGCCGCGCAGAACGATGGAATCCTCTACCTTGATACAACGATTCGTTACCGCTGTCATGCCGTTCTCTGCAGCAATCTGGACCGCTTCATCACTATGGATGCCAAGCTGCAGCCACAGCACATTAGCTTTGATGGCAGCGGCGTCACGAGCGACATCCGCGCAAAACTCCTCGCGACGAAACACATTGACAATGTCTACCGGCTCTGGAATATCCGCGAGTGTGGCATATACCGTCTCGCCCAGGATTTCACCTTGCGCCTGTGGATTAACCGGTATAATGCGATAACCTCTGCTCTGCATGGCTTCTGCCACCATATAGGAAGTACGATCTGATTTGTCTGACAAGCCGACGACTGCGATGTTGCCTGCTTTGCGCAAAAGTTGTCCAATTTCTTCACGAGTAGGGTTGTTAAATTCCATGTTCAAGCACCATCCTTTTCTGATTAAAGTGCGTGTTCAAAAGACAGGTTTCAGTTGTTTTACTCTTTTACCCATTGAACCGAGGCGCCAAGCGCCTGCAAATGATCGAAATATTGCGGATAAGACTTGGCTACATGGTGTGCATCCCGAATACGAAGCGGCTTCTTGGAACGCAGACCGACAACAGTGAGCGCCATAATTACGCGATGATCGAAGTGAGCGTTAATCTCAACGCCGCCTTCAACACCTTCCGGATGTCCGTGTACGATAATCTCAGCTTGACGCTCTTCAACGTTCGCTCCTGCCTTCCGCAGTTCGTTCAAGTAATCGGTGATTCGGTCACATTCCTTGTAACGCAGGTTCTCTACATTATAGAACCGAGACGTGCCTTCCGCAAACACAGCTGCGGCTACCATAGCCAAAACCGCGTCCGTTGCGGCATCCCCGTCGAATTCGATCGCTTTCAGTCTGCCATTTCCTTGAACGTGTACAACATCGTTCTCATGTGTCAACGGCACTTCCATCATACGCAGAACGTCAACGATGGCACGTTCTCCCTGTTTGCTCTGCTCCATCAGGCGCAGAATTTTCACATCAGACTGTGTAACCGCTGCTGCTGCAAGAACTGCTGCTGATCCAGGGTAATCCCCTTGTACGGTATAAGTCGTTGGCTGGTAGGCCTGTCCACCTGGTACACGGAAGGACATGTAATCATCACTTGCATGGATAACGATGCCTGCTTGCTCCAGCACTTCCAGCGTCTGTCCGATAACAACCTTGGACTTCAGGTCATTCAGCACTTCAATGGTGCTGTCTTCTGCAAGCAAAGGCGTAACAAACAGCAATGCGCTCAGATACTGGGAGCTGACGGAGCCGGATACACGAATGTGTCCACCCTTGGCATTGCCACCTTTGATTGTAATCGGCAGGCGTCCTTGTTCGTGCTGTACTTCTACACCCAGTTGGCCAAGCGCATCGATCAGGTCATCATGCGGACGTTTACCTAGCGAATCCGGGTACGTATTTATAAATGTAACGTCTGGACAGAGCGCTGTAACTCCCATGAGGAAACGAAGTACAGCACCCGCATTCCCCACATTCAACTCACGCACATCACGGGGATGACTTCCGAAGCCCTTGATTACAATCTTGCTGTCGTCTTCTTCAAGTTCAGCCCCAAGATCACGAATACATCTGCGCATGGCGTCACTGTCTTCACTGTGTGCCGGGAAATGAATGGTACTTGTGCCTTCTGCCAGCGCAGCAGCCAGCAAATAGCGGGTAGTGTAGTTTTTGGAGGACAGAGCCCCGATTTCCCCGCTCAGAGTGGGGGTTGGTTTAACAATAACGTCCATGGATGAAATTCTCCTTCATTGATTATATTGTCGCCAAATTGACATTCCGTGCATCGCTTGGGTATCATTATAGGCGTTAAGTCCATACAGAAAAGAGGACCTGAATATGACACAAATAGCTGAAATTGAAACGTCTGAGCTGCGCCGCCGTTTACAGGCGGGAGAGAAGCTGCAGATGATAGACGTCCGCGAGGACGATGAAGTGGCGCAAGGCATGATCGAAGGAGCCAAGCATATCCCGCTTGGACAGATTCCGGACCGACTGTCTGAGATTGAGAAATCAGGTGAGATCGTAATCATCTGTCGTAGCGGTTACCGCAGTGAGCGTGCCTGTGAATATCTGCAGCAACTGGGATACGAAGGCTGTACAAACATGGTCGGCGGTATGCTTCAGTGGCATCAGGAAGACTAGAGTAATGTGGAGCGGATCGAAGTCATAGGTAACTTTAGACCTCTAACCTACTCTGCTCCTAGAAACAAACGGACGGGCCAATATGGCCCGTTTTGTTATATCTGCCACCATCTATTCAACCATCAAACTTCGATGATAACAAGCTTAGACGCGGTAATGCACTAAAATTAAACGAGTCACTTCAGCAGCGGATAACTCCGTTGTATCCACAGTATAATGTGCGAACCGATACGCGTCTTTCCGTTCTTCCATAATTGCCTGAATGCGCTCCTCTGCATTGCCTGCGAGAAGTGGACGATTGTCACAGCCACTAACACGCTCCACAATCACTGCCGGATCAGCAGTCAAGGCAACAACCCAACCATTCTTCAACATCACGTCACAATTATCCGAACGCAGCACCACGCCACCTCCGGTCGCTATGACCTGTGACTTCTTCTCCAGCACCGAGCACAACATGCGGCTCTCGGCATCACGGAAATACGTCTCTCCCTTGCCAGTGAACAATTCTGGAATCGTACAGCCTTCCTCTTTTTCCACCGCGGCGTCTACATCAATCAATCGATAACCCAGCTCACGTGCAAGCATGTCAGCGACGGTTGATTTGCCGGTTCCCATCATGCCAATGAGAATAATATTGTTAGACTTGCTCAAGGTGTACACTCCTTTAATTCAAGCAATTCGTGAGCACTTTTGTCCTATCATAACACAGCCCTGCGGACTGGGAAAGACCATCTCCTGACCGACTTCCTTTCGACCATCCGCAACCTTCCAAGACAGATCAAGTAACTTCCGGCATCTAAGCCTACGTCAGATCACCCTCAAGCAGTTTTGAGCCCCCAAACGTCTCAATCAGTGACCATCCCAGCAAACTAACAAACACCAATGACCTTATTTACAGTAAAAAAAGAGGCCCAGCGTTGACCGGCAATCACCGGAACGCCAAACCTCTTTTGAGCCTCTTAGCAGGCCAAAGCTCCTGCTTAATGGCGCTTTGACCAAATCTAATAGACTTGTATATGTGGTACTACTCCATCCAGTTGTGGTGGAAGCTGCCTTCTTTGTCCACACGTTTGAACGTGTGAGCACCGAAGTAGTCACGTTGAGCTTGCAGCAAGTTGGCTGGCAAACGCTCTGTACGGTAGCTGTCGTAGTAAGAAAGGGCGCTGGAGAAACCAGGTACCGGAACACCTTGTTTAACAGCAGCCGCTACAACTTCACGCCATGCGTCTTGATAAGACTCAACGATGTTTTGGAAGTACGGATCCAAGAGCAAGTTTTTCAGAGCTGCGTCTTTATCATAAGCTTCCTTGATGTTTTGCAGGAACTGCGAACGGATGATGCAGCCACCACGGAAGATCATGGCAATGTTGCCGTATTTCAGATCCCAGCCATACTCATCGGAAGCTGCACGCATTTGTGCAAATCCTTGTGCGTAGGATACGATTTTACTTGCGAAGAGGGCTTTACGCACGCTCTCGATGAACGCTTTTTTGTCGCCAGAGAATGCTTCAGTCGCTGGTCCATTCAAGATTTTGCTAGCTGCTACACGCTCGTCCTTCATGGCAGACAGGAAACGGGAGAATACGGATTCCGTAATCATGGACAATGGTACGCCGAGATCCAGCGCGCTTTGGCTTGTCCATTTACCTGTTCCTTTTTGTCCAGCCGCGTCCAGAATAACGTCAACCATTGGTTTGCCCGTTTCTGGATCGTATTTGGAGAAGATATCTGCTGTGATTTCGATCAGGTAGCTATCCAGCTCTCCTTGATTCCATTCCGTAAAGATTGCATGAAGCTCTTCAACGGAAACGTTCAGTACGGATTTGAGCAAGTGGTACGCTTCACCAATCAACTGCATATCTCCGTACTCGATACCGTTATGCACCATTTTCACATAGTGTCCGGCACCATCAGGTCCAATATATGTACAACATGGATCGTCACCGACTTTGGCCGAGATCGCCGTCAGGATCGGTTCAACCAGTTTATAAGCACTTTCCTGTCCTCCTGGCATGATGGAAGGGCCTTTCAGTGCGCCTTCTTCACCACCGGATACACCTGTACCGATGAAACGAATGCCTTTGTCTTCCAACTCTTTGCTGCGACGTTGCGTGTCAGGGAAGTATGCGTTCCCTCCATCAATGATGATGTCGCCCTCATCCAGGTGAGGAAGAAGTTGTTCAATGGTAGCGTCGGTTGCTTTGCCGGCTTGTACCATGATCAAAATTTTGCGCGGGGATTCCAGGGATGCTACGAACTCTTCAATGGAGAATGAGCCTGTCAGGTTTTTACCTTCAGCTTCTTTCAGAAGATCATTGGTTTTCTCCGGGGAACGGTTATATACCGATACTGAGAAACCTTTGCTTTCAATGTTAAGGGCCAAATTTTTGCCCATGACAGCCAGGCCAATTACGCCAATTTGTTGTTTTGTCATCTGGTCCTCCATCCTTTGCTCCAATTAATTTTATTGAAATAAATTCTCAACAATACTCCCATTTTAACGGTTTTATGTATAGAAGTGAACCCCGTGGCACAGCTACGCAACGAGAAAACACCCCAATCTGCTGAGGTGTTCATCGTATTTTCATAAATACGGCCTTATCTTGTCATCCTTCCAACATTAACAGATGCCCAGACAACTGTTTTAAGACTTCGCGGCAAGCATTTGCTTTTTCGATATTATCCATCTGCATGGCCGTGTAGAGGCGTTCCAGTTCATCGTCCACTTCCATGCGCAACAACATGAGTCTTTCCTCGCCTTCACGCGAGAGGAACATCTCTTCCATCTCTTCCGCCGTCGGCGCAGGTTCCTTTTGAAAAATGACACGCTGTTTGAACCCAGAGACTTCCACGAGCCGAATGACTTCACCGAATAAAATGTTCTCCACGGTCATCTGCTGATCCTTGAACCGCTTCACAACTGCATGCCCGCGTGTATCTCCAATCAGCTTCTCCAGCCACTCTGCAAGCTTTGCATCCTTAATGATATAATCTCCAGTCATCTTGTAGTTCCCCGTGCGTGTCTGTTGAAAGCGGAGCTTTACCAGCTTGCGGCCGGTCCGGACTGACAGGATAAAAAAGGATTCGTCCTCGCTCCAATATAGTGAATATCCCTCACGAATAAGGTCTCTGATCAAATTTTGGATATGCCGACGGTTGAACCGCAGCTCCAGATTGCAATATTCAACTTCATAACTCTTATTCACGGCACTCCCTCCATCTGTACCGGATCAACTCCGGCCCTCGTCTTCAATCGCTTCTACTCAATCGGCTTACCCTATTTTATACTTCATTTTATGTAAGGGTACTTGGTTATTTGACTATTTTTCACCGAAAGGACCGCCGGATTGCAGCTTTCCGCAGACGCACAGGGGCAAGCCCCCGATTATCGTGATATAACGGACGCAAAAAAGGGAGTTCCACAACCAAGACGGTTGGTGGAACTCCCTTTTCTTTTGCTTATTTGGCCGGAGCGGTGCGAAACGGATTACGGGATAACACAAAGTGCACTACGGCAAGTCCTGCCATGACGATGGCACTGCCAATGAATGGAGCCGGATGACTTACGTGGTCCCACAGCAGTCCGGAAACAATGGGGCCTACAACCATGCCTGATCCCTGCAATGTAAGGAAGAATCCCCAGATCGCCCCCCGCTCCCCTTTGGGAATCAGAGTGGCTACAAAAGCATTCCAGGCGGGCAAAATCATGGCATAACTGATACCCACCAGCATGACAACACCAAACACCACCGGAATGGATGTTATGGAGGAGAATGCAAACAGACTCGCCGCCGCCATCAAAAAACCAATGTTCAGGAACGGCTTGGTGCCAAATCTGTCTACCATTTTACCAACAGGCAGCAAGGCAATAACAGTTATTCCACCACCCGCAATCAGCAACAAGCTGTACAGATTCGGTGAGATGTGCAGGTCTGTGCGTGTATATAGCGTGATTACTGGACTGAGCAGCCCGATGACAAACGACTGCATAAACAGTGCAGGATACACCAGTGGATTAACATTAAGCGTGCTGCGTACCCGTTGCAGTGTGTCCTTTACACTCTTTTGCAGCCGTATGAACGGCGTGAGCAGATTCGGTTTGGCTGGATATTTCGCATCACTATTCTTCGCCGCTTGCTCGGCATGCTCGCCTTCAACAATGACACGTCCAGGAAGAATCATGGCCACCAGAATAACGAGAATGGCACAACCCATCAGCACGAGGAATATCGTTCGATAATCATGATGCGTGCGCTCCAGCAGCCAGTTCATGCCTATAGGTCCAAGCCCCGTTCCACCGAGAGCAGCCATCTCCAGCGCCCCCATTGCTGTACCATTCTTGTTCTGTGGGCCTGACATCGCCGTCACGCCTGTCATGGCGCAAGGCCAGAGCGGTGACGTACCAATGCCAAGAATCAGACAGGCCATGGCCAGTCCAACGGCACTTTTGAGAAAAAGGATCATAATAACAGCGATTAAGGTACAGATTAATGCTGTAACCATCGTTGCGCGGAACCCGATCCGTTCTGCTGCCCAGCCGGAAGGCGCCCGGAACAGATTATCTCCCAGATATTGAAGAGCAAATGCCACACCAATGACGCCTGCAGACAGACCCAGTATATTGTCCATATACACGGGCAAAACAGCTACCAACAGCGCTCCTTTGATAATTTCAACTAGAAAAAGTGTCAGCCACATCGCGATAAAAAATGGTGATCGCAAAATTTTGGCTGGTTTTGTGTCTGTTTGCATTCTTTTTCCCCTTTCGGTGTTCATTTGCCTATTCCCTATCCTTAGTGTAACCGTGGGGAATGTGCCCAAATCTCGGCAATTTAAAAAATTGTCGATTTATACTGTTGCATTCGGTTCTTAATTTGCTATACTCATCTTTGTTTACCAATTTTATTAGGAAGGGTTGTGACAGCACTGATGAATCACCACCGTACGCCGCTGTTTACCGCTTTAAAAAATCATGCGGCACTCAATCCGGTACAGTTTCATATTCCGGGCCATAAAAAAGGATTGGGAGCGGATACCGAATTCCGTGAATTTATTGGCGATAATGCCTTCTCCATAGATTTGATTAACATCGCACCGTTGGATGACCTGCATCAGCCAACCGGTGTCATTCAGGAAGCACAGATTTTGGCAGCAGATGCCTTCGGAGCCGATTATACCTATTTTAGTGTACAAGGCACAAGCAGTGCCATTATGACCATGATTCTGTCTGTATGCTCACCGGGTGACAAAATTATTGTGCCCCGTAATGTGCATAAATCGGTTCTGTCCGCGATTATTTTCTCAGGCGCGAAACCCGTATTTGTGTCTCCTTCACAAGATGCCAATCTGGGTATTGACCATGGAGTGACTACACAGTCTATCCGTCGCGCACTTGAGCGTCATCCAGATGCCAAGGCATTGCTTGTAATTAACCCGACCTATTACGGCGTGGTTACCGATCTAAAAGAGATTGTAGAGCTTGCACACAGCTACCAAGTCCCTGTACTTGTTGATGAAGCACATGGCGTACTCATTCATTTCCATGAGGATCTACCGTTATCTGCAATGGCAGCAGGTGCCGATATGGCTGCAACCAGTGTCCACAAGCTTGGTGGCTCCATGACACAGAGTTCCGTACTTAACCTGAACACAAAGAATGGGTTCGTAAATCCGCAGCGTGTACAGACGATTCTGAGTCTGCTCACCTCAACATCAACTTCATACATTTTGCTTGCTTCACTCGATACATCAAGACGTAACTTGGCTCTCCACGGTCGTGAGATTGCACAGAAGGCGATTGAACTAGCTGAATTTGCCAGACGTTCGATTAACGATATGGATGGCCTGTATTGCTTCGGTAGAGAGCTGCTGGGTACAGAAGCGACCTTCAATTATGATCCAACCAAAGTAACGATCCATGTTCGCCATCTGGGCATTACAGGGTATGAAACAGAGAACTGGCTGCGTGAACATTACAACATCGAGGTTGAACTTAGTGATATGTACAATATTCTGTGTCTCATTACGCCAGGAGATACGGATAACAGTGTGGATATCTTGCTGAACGCTTTGCAGGATCTCTCCCGTACCTATTATCAAGTGAACCCGGCCCATGAACTGGTCGTCAAAGTTCCGGATATTCCACAGTTGATGCTGACTCCACGTGATGCATTCTACGGTGATACCGAAGTGATTCCGTTTAAGGAATCCGCAGGACGTATTATCTCGGAATTCATCTATGTCTATCCGCCAGGAATTCCGATCCTGTTACCGGGTGAGGTTATCACCCAGGAAAACATCGACTATATCATCGATCATGTCGAAGTTGGATTACCCGTCAAAGGACCCGAAGATCGCAGCGTAACCAACGTTAAAGTGATCGTGGAAGCCGATGCCATTTTCTAAAACAACCTCCTTGCGCTGTGCAGGGGATAAACTTAAAGGACCAAGCCCTAGCTTGGCCCTTTTTTTATTTTATGGGACAAGCGAGTTTGCATTTTTCCGTCTATTTCGTCGTTCAAACCGGTGGTGTAAATACTCGTATACCTCTTAAAAAACAAACAAAAGGCCCCCTGAGATCAAGGAGCCTTCATGTTATGTTCCAAAAGAATGACTATTCTTGTGATGCAACGAGTTCGTTGTAAGCCGCTTCAACGCGGTTCCACTCTTCTTCGTCTTCAATATTGTAGAGCACCATTTCCTCGTCTTCTTCTTCCATACGCAGGATGATGCCGTCAGCTTCAGGGTTGTTACGTTCCAGCAGGAGCGCATAAACATGCTTCTCCACGTCAAACGTCTCCACCAAAACCATCTCCACGTCTTGGCCGTTCTCGTCTGTTAATGTGAGAAGGACTTCTTCATGCTCGTGGTCGTGGTCGTGGTCTTGCCCGCATCCGCAGCCATCGCCGTGTTCATGTGTGTGATCGCTCATTGAAATACCTCGCTTTATAAATAGAAATTGTGTAACCTTGCATATCGTAACATGTTCAATGACCCAGGTCAATTTAACTCACAGGGTTATTTTCGCTTCAATCGTTCAGCGCTGTAATGATTTTCTCCGCTACCAGGACGTAGCTGCTGTTTGCATTTTCTTTAATATGAAAGCCAACCTGATACTTGCCGGCACGACTGAAATCGTACGTAAAATCATATGTGCGGAACCAGAAGTTATCCTTCTGTGTCGTAAGCTCCTGGGACTGGATATCCTTCACTTGACCGCTTGGATTGGTAATCGTTACTTTCACCGCAGCTACATCTGCTGTTAGACTGTCCACTTGTGAAAATACATTGAATTTCAGCTTACCTACGTTAACGTTGCCAAATACAGTGTCTCCCTTGAAGAGAAAAATATGTACATTCGGTTTAATCACCGTTACTCTCTTGTTACTGCTGTCCCATTTGACGACGCCTCCGGCTTCTCTTACAGGTACATAGGTCGTTCCATCAATGAGATAACCTCCATCAGCTGCTTCCTTGCCGTTAATGAGAACACGAATCTTCTCATTCACCGAATCCGCAAACAATAAAGACCCGCCGAGCAAGGAGAATACCGTGACACAAAGCAATATTCGTTTCCATTTCATCCCGTCAATGTTCCCTCCCCTGCTGCTAGCTGTTGTACATTTATACTGCAGATTCATCCACAAAGTTGCGCTGTTTTTCATCATTTTTCATTTTTTATCCAGAATTTTTTCCACCCCTTGGAATGCACAAAAAGAGGCGATCCTCATTAAAGGATGCCCCTGATCTATTATTGTTATATATACGGAATTATACGAAGAGTTATGAAGAAGTGTGGCGGGTCAATATACAGGGAACGCCCTTGCCTAAAGCCCCTTCAATTCTCATACGTGCAGCATAATCCATGCCTCGTGTACATGGTGTCTTACATCTCTCGCATACATCCGATGTGACCAACTTCATGGATACACGTATTTTATCACTCTTTAATGCGGGAGCTTTCTTACCCTTTGCTTTTGCCATCCCGGATTCCCCATTTCCCCAAGTGCTTACTGATGTAATGCATCATATGGGGATTCGCCCGGTTGTGTGTCTATTTAAAAAACGTATTTAAATAATAAGAATATGACAAGGAGGATACCTCCGAGAATGAGCCAGTTGCTGATCTCATACCAAATGCTCTTGCCTCCGGACAGGTATTTCTGTTCATTCTCCTGATGACGCTGACGGTGAGTATCGGTCTCAGAGCCATGGGGTGGTTTGCTAAAATCCATCATAAGTACATTCCCCTTTCAGCAGTTTTGTGTAAACTTAATACCATTATAACCCATAATTGAGTATGAAATTGATTTTTCTGCATAAAAAGGGCTGTTGCATACATCTGGTCCTATTGGATAACAGATAATTCTTCTTCTGTGACCCATTTGTGATTCTTAACCAAATCTCCCCCTGTTGTCGGGGTATAATCAACCATATATACCGTTGTCTCTTCAGCAGAATCAATTGTGGCCTTCGCACCCTTCATCCCTTTCATGTGATCAGCGCTCAACACTACCTCAGAACCTGCCGCATACGGTTGTTCCTTATGGTCCTGTATTTCCTCATGGATAACCCATTTATGATTTTGCACGGGATCTCCGCCTGTTGTTGGTGTATACGTAACTGCATATACCGTAGTTTCATATGCTCCAACGATCTGTGCTCTCGCACCCTTCATGCCTGACATGTGGTCGGCACTCATCAGCGCCTGGCTTCCTACTGGGAAGGTGGGGTTGTTTTTTTCCCGTAGTCCTTCCGGTAGCTCTCCCGATTCAGAATGGTGCATCTCACCTGCGGCAGCTGTATGACTGTCATCGTTGCTTTCCATAGTTTGCCGAGTCTCCTTGCCACATCCACTCAAAATCAAACTGCCTGTAATCAATATAGTCGATAGGGTCAGTAAATATTTTTTCATGTTTTGCACTCCTTTAATTCTATTTGTATCATTCATTATACCCCCTACAGGTATGTTGCAATCATTATTATTGCTTTTTCCGGGCAGACGTATCTTACAACGGAGCAAAATAATACAAAAAAACCTCCGATTTCTCGGAGGCTTCTTATCAACAACAAATAGTATCAGTGATTACGCCAGTTCCACGTTAACATTCACGTTTCCTTTGATTCCTTTGGAATATGGGCAGTAGTCATGGGCAAGTTTCACAAATTTCTGTGCTGTCTCCTCATCCAGACCAAGGATTTTAACTTCCAAATCGACTTGAAGCTTCACGCCGTTATCCTCAGAGTCCGTCACCAACATTACGGTTGCAGCTACCGTACTTCTTTCAATCTCAACTTTGTGTTTCTTCAATTGAAACTCCAGTGCGGAGTTAAAACAAGCACTATACCCTGCTGCAAACAACTGCTCCGGATTGGTAGCTGTCGTCACTTGTCCTCCGAGTTCAGGCGGTGCAGCTACATCCAACATAAACACGTTATCTGGGGATTGTACGATGCCTTGACGTCCGCCTGTATTGATTACTGTTGTTTCATATAATGTTTTCATTTGTGAAAACTCCTTTAGTTGATTGGATTTATGTTGATTAAAATTCGACTTTTCTTTCATTGCTAACAATTACATTTTACACAATTTAATCGTGTATGTAAATAGTTAATGAAAAAAAATAATACAGTTTAATGCTGCGTTTAAACGAATAGCGATGATAAGGATTATAATTGTAGTCATCAGTAGAGGGAATTTGTCCTTTCTTAACTGTCACCATCGGATAACCTAAGTAAAACTTAAGGAGGGATAACACGTTTGGAGAACAATTCATTTCTAACCCCGGACAAGCCCAAACATAAATCCAGGGCTCTCTATGAGGTGCTGGCTATATCAACCAAACTTGGCCTGACTTCATTTGGAGGACCGATCGCTCATCTTGGTTACTTTCATGAAGAATATGTTCGCCGTAGGAAATGGATGGATGAACGAAGCTATGCAGATTTAGTTGCGCTATGTCAATTTTTGCCTGGGCCTGCCAGCAGTCAAGTCGGGATTGGAATTGGCATCATCCGCGGCGGTTTGTTGGGGGGACTGATGGCTTGGCTTGGTTTCACACTTCCTTCTGTCATTGTGTTAGTTTTGTTCGCTTTCTTTCTTCAAGGATTTGATATCAGCAGTACTGGCTGGATTCACGGCCTTAAGATTGTTGCTGTAGCTATTGTCGCTCAAGCGATATTGGGCATGGGGCAAAAACTAACTCCTGACCGTTACAGGGCAACCATCGCTATCTTTACTGCAGCGGCGACTCTTGTATGGCAGACTGCGTTCACTCCAATCCTTTTTATTGTTATTGCAGGCATAGTAGGCATGATCCATTTCAGAAAAATGACAGATAATAAGACAGCAGACTTGTCTGTTCCGGTGAATCGTAACTTGGCAATAGTCTGTTTGGCTACGTTCTTTGGAATCCTGATTCTGCTCCCGTTACTCACACCATTGGATCGTTCGGGATGGCTGTTATTCTTTGATAGCTTCTACCGTTCAGGATCACTTGTATTTGGTGGAGGGCATGTTGTACTTCCGTTACTGGAACGTGAATTCGTCCCTGCAGGTCTGATTAACAAGTCCGACTTTTTGGCGGGATATGGAGCAGCACAAGCTGTACCTGGACCATTGTTCACCTTTGCCAGTTATTTAGGAGCGATGATGCGTGGGGTTCCAGGTGCTTTGGTTGCAACAATCGCTATCTTTTTGCCAGCGTTCCTTCTGATCGTAGGCGCATTGCCCTTCTGGAATTCTTTATGTAAAAGCTCGAAAATTCAAGGAGCATTAATCGGAATTAATGCAGCCGTAGTAGGTATTTTGTTGGCATCGTTGTACGATCCGCTTTGGACAACTGCGATCCTAACTCCTGTTGATTTTGCACTGGTATGCATGTTGTTTCTAATGCTCGTTTTTTGGAAAGTACCACCGTGGATCGTTGTTGTTGCTGGTGCAGCAGGCGGTACTATCATCAACCTTCTCTAAATAAAAAAGGTACCCGTACACTTTAAAATGTACCCCTTGTAAAGGACAAATTAAAAAAGGTTAGGCTGCTTCAAGCTGCTGTCTGTATCGCGCAGGCGGCAGCTTGTTTAAGTTCCATTGACCTCGATAATGATTGTAATAGATCATGTAGCTTTTCACTTCTTGCTTAACCTCTTCCAGGGTCATACATGTTTTGAAATTCGTTTCATCTTTAAAATGCCCAAAGAAGGATTCTTGTGGAGCATTGTCCCAACAGTTTCCTCGACGCGACATGGATTGACCTAGCCCCATGTTCTTCACAAGCTTTTGAAACTTTGGGTTCGTATAGTGAAATCCTTGATCCGAATGAATCAACGCATTCGAGGTGAGATGACGATGCTTTTTGAGTTGTTTCAACGTCTCCATCGCAATGTCCAAACCGAGTGAAGCAGAGACTTCATAAGCTAAAATCTCATTACTTTCAGCATCTTTAATGGTCGATAGGTAGGCTCGCTTATTTTTCCCATACGTTAAATACGTGATGTCTGTTAATAGTACCTTACCTGCAATCCCTTGCTTAAAAGCTCGATTTAACGTGTTAGGACAGGTTCGATGCTCTTGGGTGGCCTTGGCCATACGACGTGCGGGATTCGCTTTGCGAATCGGACAAACGATGTTGTACTTTTGCATGACACGACGAATTCGCTTGAGATTGTATGTGACTCCATAGTGGAGCTCCAGCGTCATTTTGATTTGACGGGCACCTTTCTTTCTTCCACGGTAATGGTAGGCTTTCAGAACGATTGCTTTTACTTTCTGATCGTCTTGTTCCTGATTTTGACGATGTAACCGAGCATCTTTGCTACAATATTGGTAATAGCCCGAACGTGAAACTCCAGCAATTTCACAAAGAACATGCACCTTGCGTTGGAAAGGGTATGTATGCATCATCTGTTGAATCAGTTCGAATTTTTGCCGCGTACTTAGTTGGATGTCTTTTTTCTCATCTGCCTTTCGAGTTGATCGAGCTTTTTTAAGAATTCATTCTCCGCTTCAAGCCATTTCATTTTCGCTTCCAAACGGGCATATTTTTCTTCAAGACTTAATTCACGGGTCAGCGGACGGCCTGAGGCGTGTTTTCTACCGTCAGTTAATCCAGTAGGTCCTTGTTCTTGAAAAGCCATACGCCATCGATTGGAAGCCTTTCGAATCCGGGTAGCACCCAAGACGTCAAGGGGAAAGCCTGCTTCCTGAAAAATCTCACGGGGAAGCGTACCTTGACTGTATTCTTGAATAAATCGTTCTTTGAACGCATCCGTGTACGTAATAGCTTTAGCACTGACATTTTTCACATAGGGATTTCTTCTTAACTGATCTTGCTCTTGAGTTGTAAAGTGTTTTTTTGACATTCGCTTGACCACCGCTCGTTTTTTTATTCATTGTACACAAAAAGACCCTACAAGATGACCTTTTTTAAAGTGTCCATCTTATAGGGTACATTTTACTTGAACACTTTTTTTCAAAGTGTTCAAGTGTACGGGTACCCGATTATTCTAATCATACCTTTTTTACCGCTCCATGCAGATTATCGATTTATCCTCTTCGTCATTCCAATCAGTTGCTCCAGATATCCACTTTCATCTGTGCACATTTGAAATACTTGGCCTCTGCCTTGCTTGTAGTCAGTTTCAAAAGACACTGCAGTTCTCCATGTTGGAACAAACCACCGCTAAGGTCAGCAGCAACACCACCATACTGATCATCCGCACCAAGCCATACGGACGGTCTCTCGAGTCCAGCTGAGAACTGTAATCCGGTACAGAGCAGCACAGTGAGATTCTTACGGTTCTGTGCCTCATCTCCTGCTACGCCATGTGTGGTGAAGAACACCATGTTTTGATTAAAATCCGTGTACGTTCCATCTGCTTTATAGGCACGGACCATACCATACTTCTGATTTACATTTTGAAAAAAGGTGATTCCGGCCTTGCTATCCTTCGATTTAATGCCAACCTGAACTGAGATTCCAATGTTCCCGTTTAATTGTAGCGCTTCCAAAGTAATTGCAATTGCTGTTACTTTCGAGCTGTCAATCAGATGTTTCATTTTCAACTCTGCCGTGGCTCCTGCCGTTGTTGGTGTTGTAACGGTTATGGTCCCTCTGTCGGGCAAAGGCTCAAACGTAGGGGTGCCCACCACCTCCACCCAATCCGGTAACGTTCCGTAAAGAAAATCGGCCACAAGCTGTTTGTGAACCTTTCCAAAGGGCACGATCTGACCCGCTGCATCACGTATAACCATCTCTACACCCCCACCGAATAGGCTACACCGATATTATGATCGGTATTGTAATACACGTACACTACGCCGTCCATAACGGACACCATCAAGGATTGCATATTGGTCGTTTCCCAATTCAATGCCGGAAAATATATATCTGTAGGTTTGTCCAGCAGTTGACGTAAGTCTGCGCTGATCTTGGCAATGGCAGGCCGAGCTACTGTCGTAACCCCACCGGAAGCATAAGCTGATAACATGCCTATCCACCACATGCTCCCTTTGTACATAAATACACCAGCATTGGGTCTCGAAATATTTTCTCCTGCACTTAAAGTGGCATCATTCCCACCCATTAATGGTCTTGGATCAGCTAACCAGCTACGTCCGTCATGTGAATGCCAGATACATTTACGACCAAAGTCACCACCACCCATCACCGAGAAACCGATCCATTTGCCGCCATTTCTGAAACACGAGAAGTAACCGGTATGACCATCACCTGGAAACCCGGGAGGTTTGTCCAAAATCAAACCCACTCTTGTCCAGTTGATCATGTCTACAGAGGTCGCAAGTGCCGTCGATTGATTGATTCCCAGACCGTTTTGTTGATAATACATAAAGAACAATTGTTCTTCATCGTTCCAGATCACAAATGGAGTTTCCGTCGAATTCCCAACCACAGTGTCGAGATACACTTGTCCGTGTTTGGTCCATGGTCCTGTCGGGCTGTTCGAATAGGCTAGTCCAATTCCTCCGATGTGATTATGGTTGGTAGAATACGTAGCATAATAATCTGCTTTTGCATCAGGGATAAGCCCTTTTACCTTGATCGCCCGAAACCAATAGATCGATTGCAGACCCGCCATTGCAGCGGTATAGATAGGATTGTCCATTTTTTTATCAAATTGAGGCGTGTACATCCGTCTGGTTTCTGCATCGCAATAATCATAAGGTGAAGTGAAACTGTTGGCTGTGACATTAGCAGTCTGTTCTGCCTGGATATTTTTTTCGACCATTGACATGTTACACAACCTCCTTAACGTTCAGGGTGACAATGTCCAATGGAGAGAAGTATACTATTTCCGATGCGCCCTTTAATAGATTTGAGAGATCAACAACATTACCCATACTCGCAGCCGGCCCCTGAATAACACGAATGATAGAGCGAATGCCTGCATTATATGAATACGCTTTCATTTTGTTAATTCCTTTGCTTTCCTTACCGTTGTGATCAGTGACTGTCTCTTTCCATGGCATGCCAGGATAATGTTGATCCTTCATATTAATCCCTCCTATTGTTTTCTCACGATAAGTATATTCATGAAGTTACCTTTCTGTTAAAGCATCATGCCCTTTTTAAGGCCTAATATTCCAAGACTGGTTTGCAAAACAACATAAAATTTTATCTCCTTTTAGACTTTTTGAAGGTTATATCTTTCCTATGGAGGGGAGTGAGTTATGCAACCATCGGTTTGCTTTTGTTAAAATGACTAAACAGGCTAACCAATAACAATTGGCTAACCTGTTTAGAGGAAGAAACTGCAATATAGATGTTCTCTTAAACAATTATTTCGTGGTGTTACAGGGGATGCTTTCTTCACTTTTCTAAAACCAATGACTTATTACTCCGCAAAAAATGAAGATATGGGATTCGCTACTTTTTTATTGGATTTCTCTTTGCCTTGGTGATCCAATAGATAGTATTGGTAAAAATCGTTAGTGAATCCGACAGACTCTTGTATTTTCAGCTTAAAAGGTTCATATGCCGCATCACTCAGATGATCCTCATTCCAGAAATAATGAAGCAGCAATCGATTCTGGTTATAAGGATGTTTGATCACATATGCACCAGCAGCGAGAGGTTGATTCATGGTATTCTTCCAAGGAAAACCTGTCTGTTTCGCCCGATCGATCATGCTGGATTTTAAAGCCTGCACCAGACCGTTTGACTTGGCATTGCCAATGACAATAAGGTTGCTGTTGCCGATCTCTTTTTTCATCTTTTGCTTCAGTTCCTTGCGATCCCGTATAACGTCGTATTTCATACCGGTCATATCCAGGAATCCGGTCAACTGATTAACCATATCTTCCTGCTGTTTAGTTGCAAGCTTACTCACCTGATCGCTGAGCACAATGGTTAATTCCTCGCCTTGAAGGACTTTGTCCATCAATCGATTCATTACTTCATAAGGCAGATTAGGGATCATGCCCATGACAGCCTGATACTGTTGTTGTAACATGTCATGTACATAGGCGGCGATCTCTTCCTGTGATAATTGGTATTCCGGCTTTAAGACAAAGTTAGGCTGATATAGAGCCATTTGCATTTCTGTACGTACTTCCTTACCAAGCACATCTTCAATGGTGTGGAGCAGCCCCTCTACCGTTGCATTTTGGTACACGTAGCGTTTGAAATATGTCCTCATGAACTCGTCAAATTTCTCTTCACCGACGGAACGGTAAAGCTGATAGATGGCTTGTCTTCCCTTCTGATAATATACCAAACCTGCCAAATCCCCAGCTTCATCGTTTGTTGACGCAATCGCCATATCTACGGGCGCAGTATCAAACTGTATGGATCTGAACCCATTTAGCTTGTCTCCCTGTTTCTCGGCAAAATACACCATGGAGAAATCAGCAAAGCCTTCATCCAGGAAGGATTCTGTCTCCGAATTATTACCGATCAATGCATGGAACCACTGATGCGCTATTTCATGAACAAATGTTGTGTCTTCTTCTGGAACAGCACCATTTGGAATCTGTCCCATCTGAATGAGCCTCGCATACTCTACGGCAACGCCTTGTACATACGTCTCGACAATTCGGAACTCTGGATAGGGATACTTGCCATATTTTTCACTATAAAAATCAATGACCTTGAATGCCTGATTAATGTACCGGTCAACTATCTTTTTCTTGGATGGATCATCGTTAAAATAGTAGTATTCCACCGTCAGACCGTTACGGGTAGCGCGTTCCACTTGAAGATTAGGACTTGCAAAGAAAACAAACTCCCTCGTATTCTCGGCTACAGCAGACACAATCTTACGTCCATGTTCTGTACTGTCTTGAGTGGTGTTCGTGCCCGGCATAGCTACCTGATACTCATCAGGAACATTTAATTGAACTTCAAAGTCCGATGAGGTGTAATAATCGCTCTCAAATGTTCGACTATACGGTGCCTTGTTCCATTGATGCTTAACCTCGTCGTATACAGACATCACCGGGAACCAGTGTGCACCATTGATCATGTCTTTGTAGTAGGAAACTCGCTCTGAGCCATAGGGTATATTCAACTGAAACTCCAGTTGGAATGATACCGATTCACCTGGTTGTACGGGCTTCTTCAACTGCACGGTCAACGCTTGGTTTTCCTTATGGAAGTCCAGTGATTGGCTATCTGCGGTTACAGCCTGAATATCGATGCCACCCAGAAAGTCCTCCGCTGTTTTCTCCGGATGATCTTCACTAATCTTTTCATTATGCTGTTGGTACATGCTCGCCTGTGTAGACTTGGAGAGGTTTGCATCAGCATATGTATGGAGGACCAGCTGCTGGAGTGCATCCTTGCTTGTGTTTCGATACGTCACCTTCTCGCTCCCCTGGATCGTCATGTCCTTCTCATTCAACCGAGCCTGGATCTGATATTGAATCGGGGTCTGCTCTAGAGAGTCTTTCTGTGTGTTATGTATCTTCGTAGATACAGGCGCTGGGTCTGCTTCCGCGGCAACAACCCCCATGTTGGCAAGTGGGCTTGTTGCCAGTATTAAAGCCAGTGTACCCGCGATCCCTACTCTGGCTAACTTTGATGTAAATGGGTTTGAATAATTCATAAGTTCTCTCCTTCTCCTGTTCTATGTTGACCTCAGAACCAAGTATAGAAGACGAACCTTACGCTGAATTTATGTTTTATTTAAGTTTTGTTTAAAAAGAGGAGAGAAACTGAAGCTATCGCAAATCACATTCATGTTTGTATGTAAAAAAAAGAAAAGAAGCCTTACATTGTAAGGCTTCTCGTATATGATCTGTAGTGGGCTCGAACCACTGACCCCTACCCTGTCAAATAAGTGAGCTCTTACTATCCTTACTCTCTCTGTATAGATGATCGAGTAATTCTTTTATTCCACCCTTGATTTCAACCAATATTTTTTCTTTGCTAATGTAGACCACGTCTAACAATGTGCTTAACATCATTTTCTTCTTCTCTGTTGAAGCATTTGTAAATACATCCCGCCAAACTGGGAGATCATCTTTTAGAGCCTCCATCTCTGATATCTCCATTTTTTTGGAGGATAACAATTGCTCTATTCCCTTAATGTCTTCAGTAGTTTTCTGAATTTCGTTTTCTTTTTTCTCGATAAGACCATTGAGCATTTCTGGTTTGAATGCGCTCTTACCCATTATAGATTTTGGAACCTCAGCGTTTAATGTCACAAGCTCCTCGTAGTTCTCTTCCAGTAAATTTTGCATTGTTTTTATTTTTTCCTCTTCTTCATTAGAAACCTTCTTTTTTAATGATTCAATTTCTGATTGGAAATCTATTGTTCTGAGTTGACTTAAGTATACATCCACTCTTTCTAAGACTTGTCTCTCTACCTTCTTTGAAGAAAATGTTGCCTGTCCGTTACAATCCGTCTTTCCTTGCAATTTTCCACTACAACGGTAACTTTTATTCTGATTGTATCTGACTATTTCTCCATTAGCTGCTTTGTATTTATTTACAAATGTAGTCGTGGTCAATCTAGAATTACAACAACCGCATCTGGCTATTCCAGTTAAAAGTAAACTTCTTTAGTGCTTATGGGAATGGAATTTTCATTTCTTTTTGGATTCTTAGGGTTCTTTTTATCCCTTATATCCTGTACACTATTCCAATCCTCTTCTGAAACTATCATTAATTCAGGGATTGGTTTTGAAAATATATCGTCTCCTTTTTCTTTTCTGTATCTCATTACTCCTTTGTAAATTGGATTCTTAAGTATAACGTTTACAGTAGGAGCACCCCATTGTTTTGCTTTTCTTGTCGGAACATTTTTTTCGTTTAGAAGTTTAGCTATTCTTAATTGTCCGTAACCTTCTTCAAGCACTAGTCGGAATATTTCTTGTACGATCTTTGACTCTTCTTCGTGCTTACACAGTTTTTGCAGTGCTTTTCCTTTTTTATTTACATTACCGGAATCAACACTTTTATACCCGTAGGGAATACCTCCTCCCCTAAAAATACCATCTTCGACCATCTGTATATGTTTTTCGTTGACTCGTTCAGAGGTCTTCCTACTTTCATCGCTTGACTGCCAAAACCTTAAGTAGTTGACCATCCGATCGGTGTATGCTTCAATTTTTTGCTGACCTTCTATTACAGACCACATTTCTACCCCTTTGTTTACAAACCACTCAAGTACAAAGGGAGTCTCATCATCTTTTCTTCCAAGCCTATCAAACATAAATACCAACAAGACATCGAATAAACCATTCTCTGCATCCTCTTTAGCCTTTTGGATAACATCACGCTTCGAGGCAGGTACTTTAAAACCTGATATCCCTTTTTCGGTATATTCCTTAACTAGCTTCCATCCCTCTTGTTTCTCTACCATCTTCCTGCATGCTCGTTGTTGCATTGGAATATCGTTCCCGTCCATCTGACCTTTTGTGGACACTCGATATAGTGCCGCAACACGCTTTATTTGTCCCATTCCATCAACCACCATATCTTTTTTTCTGTATTATTTTTATCGATAGTCGTAACTACTTTCACTGCTTAATTTTATCCAAATTGTACCATTAAGTATGTTTATTATCAACAAAAACCACCTACACATATTATTGGAGGTGGCCATAATATTATATATATAAAAACAACTCCTCTTGAGATATAATTCTCAAAAGAAGTTGCCTTTAATTTTTCATATAGGACGAGTGGGGATCGAACCCACGACCCTTACCCTGTCAAGATAATGCTCTCCCGCTGAGCTATCGCCCTGTAATAATTAAGATGTATCCATCGTGTCCATACTACTAAACTTAGCTGAGCTAACAGATCATGATATATAATTGTTTCCCAATCAAGTAACAGTATCATATCAAGTAACCGTGTTCATTGTCAATGATTTATTTGGTTATAATTCACCCGAAATGGTGCACAATAAAGGAAAGATTACCATTTCTACAACGAGGTGAATTCCCTATGAGAAACATAACAAAATGGTCAAGATCCAATAAACATACATTTACCAAATGCTTCTTCCCCTGCGTTGGGCTTGTGATTCTCAGTACAACCGTTACTGGTTGCGGCTTGGAGAAGGATGAACATACGGTACAATTCCAACAATTACAACAGCCCAATGAAAATGGTGAGTCTCTGCCCGTCTGGCTGGACGTGTACTCCAATTCTGTAATTCAAGATGTATATTCTCCGCGAGGAAGCAGTGAAGTCTTGCCGTGAAGGTTAACAGATGAATTACTCATCTTCATCCCACTTGCGTGAGTATGCTTTCTTGGTCACGTAATACAACAGAGTAATCATTCCCGCCGACATTAACAATGTAATTACCATGATGCCTGCCATGCCCATCACTACCCCCTCCTCTCCCAATATGTTCCAGACTTCACTATACAGGAAAAACATTTTTTTGTATAATTCAGTCTGATATGTCGCGCAAGAGCAGAAAGAAGGAATGGAATTGGCAGCTGAGATTAGTTATGTATCAACAGAAGAACAACTGGAGCAAGCCCTGGGAATTCGCCATCACGTTTTTGTGATCGAGCAACAGGTGCCTGCGGAGATTGAGATTGATCAATATGATGTCATCAGTCCAGATGTGCATCATGTATTGTTAAGTACGGATGGGCAAGCTGTAGCCACAGGACGTCTGATCTATTACAGCAAGGATACGGCCAAAATGCAGCGGATCGCGGTGCTTGAATCTCATCGTTCATTTGGTTATGGACGTGTGCTTCTGCTCGCGATGGAGGAGCTGGCACGTGAACTCGGCTTATCCTATTCTGTACTGGATGCGCAGTGTCAGGCACAGAAATTCTATGAAAAGCTGGGTTATGAAGTGATTTCGGAAGAACCTTTTTATGATGCAGATATTTTGCATGTTCGTATGAGAAAGAGCCTGTAAAACCTCCGCGTTGGCAGGTCTTTATTAGCATATGGTGCATACTTCCGATGAATTGGGATAGGCTAATCAGGTAAGCAGATTCCTATCTCGTCATATAAGGAGAGTGTGACATCATGGATCAAACAACACGTGAGAGTTTCACAGCTGTACAGAAAAATGGTGACGGTGACCTGACAGCCTTTCAGACTTCAGCAGGACGTGTACTGGATTATCAGCAGGCCCTTACAGAAGTACAGGCTGGCGCTATTGCCGGTGTGAATGTATTTAAAGGCAAGGATGGCGAAATGTACATTCGCGGCGATGCCGACGGTGACCCAACTAACAACCTGGACCAACTTCCCCATTTCTAAAATAGATGCACATGTCGTACATGTGACACAGTAAGCGCCGATCCGGATATCCGGGTTGGCGTTTTCTTATTATGATCAGTAGTCCGTAAAATATTTTACGGAGTCCCCGGAAGACTGGCTTTTGCGAATCGGCTGTTGTACCTGTTCCCAAGCCTGCAATATCTGTATCCCTTCCAGAGTAGACCGGTTCTCCCAGGCGATATGCCCGGTGCGTTCAAGCTCCAGCAATGACTCATGAATGAATGCTTTGCTTCGTCCGGTCTTGTTCTCCAGTTCATCCATTCGCGGCAACCTGCGCCGTTGCCCTGCATAGTTCACCATAATACGCAAAATCTTGCGTTCAAAATCGTTCAGCATACTTTACCTCCCCATTCAGATCGGTAACAGGACGCCATGCCAGAATACCTTGCTCCAGAAATGTTCGGGGTGAGCCTTCTTTTCCCGCTGATGCTCTAATCATCCCGCCACGTACACTGTTAATTCGAATCTGTCGCTGCGTAATCTGCCCTGCACGATCCATGTAGACAAGCTCCACCATCTGGCCAATATATTTCCCTAGCATAATCATCCCTCCGATAAGAACGTTTGTTTGTATTTCATATTATATGCGAACATAAGTTCTTTATTCAATAGTAAAAAAAGGATTTTGTAAAATAAAAAAACCAGACTTTCACCTTAATCATTAAGGCAGTCTGGTTCATAACGGATCAGTGCCGATCCGATTCCGAAAATTGTACTTTCTTTAACTGTTGTGTAGATGGATTAAAATCAACATTCACATAAACTGCGAATTGCTTGCCGTCTTTAGCACGAACCCATAACTTGAACTGTTCCCGTGATTGATCCGCTGTTAGAGAGGTGCGACCGATATGCTTATAGTCCAAGATATCCACATTATACTTGGTCTGTGTTTCTTTGACCGCAATAATTCCCCACTTCGCATAATCAGGGATAGCGGTCCCTGATCCTGATGTAATTCCAGCCAAACTCAGGACTACCGACATGACGGTAACGATGAGCATTCTCATTTCACTCACTCCTTGGGACAATATGTTTCTGTTATATTGCCCGTCCGGTTTTCATTTTACACGAATAAACGAAAGATCCAGGCCAGTGGCCGCAGGGAAAAAGGAACCACATGAAAAAGTCGGTCAAACGAATCAGGAGGCTCCGTCTGGAAGCTCATTCCCCAGTCACCTGAGAAAAAGTGTTGTTGTGTCTTCGGCTCCTGAGGACGATCCAACCCGTATTTCTTTTCAAGTAACTGCCTCGTTGCTTCATCCACCTGAACCTCGTTCGTAACGTCGTATGCTGTGGCAGGCTCGTTGCTTATGTACATCTGAATCACTAGAAACATCACAATCCTAACTATTTGTATCCAACGCTTGTTCATCTCTTACTCCTTTATGGATTAATGGCTCTCTTCTCTTGTACGTGAAGACTTGTTTGAATGTTTTATTATACAAAAATTTTACCATAGTAGGAAATAACAAGTGGTAGAAAATATGCGGCTTGCGTTATGCGATGCTTAAGTCCCATTTGGTTGTTTTTTTGTTTAAAAAACCCAATAGACGTGTAATAGGCCATGACAGAGTGACTTCACGATCTTAAACCCTACACGATCTGTAATACCAATTTGAGGAGGTTACACCCGAATGTTCAAACGCTTGGATGAAATTCTGATTGAGATTCCCAATGTCGAGAAGCCAGATCCGAATGCTGCGGCAGCCATACAAGAATTGCTCGGCGGCAAATTCGGAGAAATGTCAACGTTGAACAACTACCTCTATCAATCGTTTAATTTTCGATCCAAAGAAAAGCTGAAGCCCTTCTATGACCTCGTCATGAGTATTACCGCTGAAGAATTGGGTCATGTTGAGCTCGTGTCTCATGGCATTAACAAGTGCCTCAGAGGTTCAACCGAGTACAAAGAACCCGACGATACGCCGCTAGGTTCCGTAAAAGATGCTCGTCTGTCGTATCACTATCTGGCAGGTGCACAAGGCGCAATGCCTTTTGACTCTATGGGGAATCCATGGACGGGAGCAAATGTCTTCAACAGTGGCAACCTGGTCGAGGATCTGCTGCATAACTTCTTCCTTGAATGTGGCGCTCGTACCCATAAGATGAAAGTATATGAGATGACGGATCACCCGGCAGCCCGGGAAGTCGTCGGTTTTCTGCTTGTACGTGGCGGCGTGCACGTGGTTGCCTATGCAAAAGCAATCGAAATTGCAACCGGCGTAAATGTGACCAAACTGATTCCGATTCCTTCACTGGATAATAAGGCTTTCAATGAAGCTCGTAAATATGAGGAAAAAGGGGTACACACCAAGCTGTATACCTATAGTGATAAAGACTTTAATGCCATCGATCAGATCTGGAAAGGAACGCACCCCGAAGATGGACAACCTTTGGAGGTTATCCAAGGCATACCTCAGGGATTCCCGATTCCAGAAGCCCCTGCGGTCGAGGAAGAATTTGCACCGGGTATATCGCAAGAAGACTTCAAAGAGATTGCACGTCGTCTGAAGATGGCGGGGAATATTGCGGATTAAGGAACAATTTGTTTAACAGATTCTTTCCCTATATATATTGTTAACTGTATGTTTAAGTGAAGCCCTCGAACCCTGCTGCTGAATGCAGAGCGGATTGGAGGGCTTTATTATAATAAATTTATGATACAATTTTATGTTGCAAAATGAGTATGTTGTATGAACTTCATTTCCTGAAAATTTAGCTGTAAAAGTAAACCGGATCTCTGCTCACATCGTTAAACTTAGCTATACTCCAACACCGATTCCTCACGCTGACTCATGACTTCAATTAACATGTTGGCCCCCAGACGAAAACCTTGTGCAAACGCTGCTTCCGCATGCATACCCTCACATCTGCCACACAAGTCAAATAACTGTTCAAGCTCAAGAAATTCATTCTCGCTCAAACGATTCTTCCATTGCTCTGTCAAAGCTGCAATCTGCCTCCCTAACGCTTGGTATTCAGGATGTGTCGGCATCATCATCTCATCCGGTCGAAGTCGTCCATTATATAATGCTTCTAATATCGAATTCATGTGCATCCTCCTGTATATCAATTCGCACCTCACTTGAATGAACGTTCTACACATGGTAGGATATTTATGCAGTCGCTCATTCAAGTGATTGCGTGATAGGAAGCAGCGTGTTCTTCGCGGGACTAGCGCTGCTTCCTTTTTTACTTTTGGAGTTCGTCGTAAATCTTCTCAATCCCTTTGCGAACGATGTCTGATCGATTCGTATTCAGCTTCTCAGCCGAAATATCGAGCTTGTTCATAATTTCCTCGTCAACACGTATCTCAATCGTTCTGCTTTTGGGTTTGTCAGATTTAGGCCGCCCCATCTTTTTGGCGGACATTGCTTCACCTCTTTTTTTGTCCTGACATTAATATATTATCGTCCGGACAAAAAGTCAATTCAATTGTAAAACATACGTTCGTTTTTATGACAGTAGATTCATAGATAAGTTTATAGTCTGTAATCCTTTTGAATGATAAAAAGACAACCTTGAACGGCTCGGCGCTCAAGGTTGTTAGAGTACTATTATTGAGTAACAATTTAAACTTCAGGAGATACGCAGACAGGTAGGGAAAAGAAGTTGGTATTTTAGCTTTGTTATCACTACATATTCAATATTTTTATCTCGAAAACCGTTTTACTTGTTCATTGGTTTTCCATATCTCACTAAGACATGCCAAAGTAATTTTAATTCTTGTAGAACTTCTTTGTAGGTTCCTCTATCACTCCAATGACTTGGATTTCGTTTCAGGTCCATAGCTGCAGAACCAATCATATTTGCATCAATAAAATCACTTTTTGCAATTCTTTTGGCTAGTGAAGGCATCGAAGGACCACGAAAATCCATAGGAACGTCATCAACTAATAGTGTAAAGCCCATGTGCCAGTGGAGATCAACGGAATACTTTAAACATATCTGCTCTAAGATTCTTCCTGTATGTGTGCCTTTAAATGATGGGTCGGCAACAAGCATCTTGACATCTTTTTCAAGGGAAATATCACCATGAACCTGAGCTTCGATATAATGGTCCAGATTTCGGTTTGGCTCTTGGCTGGATGGATTTTGGAAGGGTTTCTCAAGATTGACAAGCATATGGCCGATTAACTTTTGGACCGTTAGATATCTTTCACCTATTGCAAAACCACTATAGAATACATCCCTCATGAGAGCAGCCAAAACGAGGTCAAATTCCTCATACGTTCCCTTTTCCTCGGGGTCTTGGTGAGAATCCAAATATGTATACGTGCAACGTTGAGAGACCTCAGTGGATAAAAGGAAGTAACATGATCCAAAACGCGGAGCAGGTCCATCGGGATGTAACATGACATTGAGTGCCCCATACTTGGGCCGTTCACTATTGGTTGAGCCATTTATTTGGTACGCTCCGCCAAACATTTTATTCTCCCAAACGTCACGTTCACCGCCTGAAAATGCGGATACACTTCCATTCGATAAGAAAGTCTCAAACTGACTTTTATAAACTCCCTGCTCAAGTAGTGCTTCAGCCACGCTTTTCATATTCGGATCTAATCGATCTGGGTGAAAGTGTAACGCGATACTTGCATGAGATTTTAGTTTAGTGATAGCATCTTCAAATGTCTTCAGCTCGTTGTTGGACATACGAAGGATTTCCCTAATGGTTTGCTCCGCTTCATTTTTGCGGTTTCTTGCATAATGGGTTACATGCTCTTGAGCTAATTGCTGAGACCTTGATAGTTCCATGGGCAGAGGAGTCCTTTCCTTTTTTATAGAATCCTAATGGCGTTTTCCTTGTTTATCATATAGATTGTAGCCTAATACCTCCACCTATCTCTCGTTGGTCTCCCTTCATCTTTTCCAAAAGCTCCACGATAACCTCATCCAACTCCTCGAGCACCTCACTTGGTGTAGGAGATTCCAGTATCCTTACCAAATCCGTCTGTAGCATACTTAGGTGAGATATAGGTAGTCGATCAATTAATCCAACCAAAATGAAGTACTCCCACTGTTGATCTTGGGTATGCAATACAGCATACGATCAGGATTGAGAGCAATATGAGGACTCGACGAAGGCTGGACATATGTAAATCCCCCTTTAATAACACCTCTTTCTAAATTTAACGTTCCATATCAGTTTATTGTTACAAATACAGCTGTCAGCTCACCCTTAACTTCCTGACGGGCTCAGCACGATCAACCCAAATATTCACTTCTTCCTATCCCTTTTGTACACGGACCTTCCCCAGATCACCAACCCCGCACACAACAAGATCACACAATAAGCCCAAACAAACATCATGGCTAGACCTAACCCAATGTTGGCATCCAGGCGCTCATCAAAGATCTCTGTGTATAGCGAAAAACCGAGTGGCACAGCGCCAATAATGAAAAGTCCAATGGACCATCCACCCCAGCGTTGGAAACCGGACCCCGCACGAGTACTGGAAATTTTGCGAATCCCTTGAGTCAGTAGCCACCAAATCAGAATAAATAATAGACAAGTTATAAGAATTTTCAGCATATCGTTCAACTGCATATCGTGTACCTCCTACATCTTCAAGATGATGAACATATCTTACACGTTAAGTGTTCTATTTACTATATTACCCGTTTCCACATCCATGATCACAAATAGACAAAAACACAGCACCCCTGACCCACACAATAATCATGAAATAGAAAAAAACGCCACCGTCCTGACTCCTTCCAAGTCAAGAACGATAGCGTTACTTCTCGTATTTACATTGTTACATCCACATAGGATAGGATAGGTTACGCGCCAAACTGCGCATAGTGAAGGCGGCTGTACACTCCACCTGCTGCGAGTAATTCTTCATGGCGCCCCTGCTCGGTAATCCCTTGTTCAGCAACGACAATAATGCGGTCTGCATTTTTGATCGTAGCCAATCGGTGAGCAATGACCAGTGTCGTCCGGCCCTCGGATAGCTCAGCAAGGGATTGCTGAATCGCTGCTTCCGTTTCTGTATCCAGAGCGGATGTGGCTTCATCCAGGATCAGAATTGGCGGATTTTTCAGGAACATACGGGCAATGGACAAACGCTGTTTCTGTCCACCGGACAGCTTCACACCGCGTTCACCAATTAACGTATCCAATCCTTCCGGCATCGATTGAATCAAAGGTTCCATCTGGGCACGTCTGGCGGCCATCCAGATTTCTTCTTCGGATGCATCCAGCTTGCCGTAGGCAATATTCTCGCGAATGGTTCCATCGAAAAGGAATACGTCCTGTTGTACAATACCAATCTGGCTGCGCAAGGAGTCCAGCGTCATATCCTGTATCTCCTGCCCATCAATCGTGATGCGACCTTCCAGCACATCATAGAATCGTGGCAGCAGACTGCACAACGTTGTTTTTCCTGCACCCGATGGACCAACGAGAGCCACGGTTTCCCCTGCATGTACATTAAGATCGATACCTTTGAGCACAGGCTCCTGATCCGAATAACCAAAGGTCACTTGCTCATAACGGATATCTCCACGCAAATGGGATACTGTAACGGCTCCTGGACGATCTTCCACATCCGGTTCCATATCGAGCAACTCCGTATAACGTTTGAAGCCTGCAATCCCTTTGGGATACGTCTCAATAACCGAGTTGATCTTCTGGATCGGTGTCAGGAACACATTGGACAACATAATAAATGCAATGAACTGACCGTAGGTCATACTGCCTTGAATGACAAACCATGTTCCGCATACCAAGACAAAGAGGGATACCAGCTTCATCAGCATATAACTGACAGAGGAGTTCCAGGCCATGATTTTGTATGCAATTAACTTGGTCTGACGGAAACGGCCGTTGTTCACAGCGAATTGTGCTTTTTCATGCTCTTCATTAGCAAAAGCCTGAACCACACGGATACCTGTGATATTGTTCTCAACACGAGCGTTGAAGTCCGCAATATCACCGAACATTCGACTGAATGCCTTGGACATTTTGCTACCAAAGTAGAGTGACAGATAAATAATCAACGGTACAATGATAAAGGTTAACACCGCCAGATTTCCGTTAATGCTCATCATGATGCTGAATGCCCCAATTAGGGTCATGACCGCGATAAATACATCCTCTGGACCATGATGGGCAATCTCACCAATATCCATCAGATCGTTAGTCATACGGGAGACGAGGTGTCCTGTTTTGGTATTATCGAAGAAACGGAACGATAACTTCTGCACATGATTGAACAGACTTTTACGCATATCCGTCTCAATGTTAATACCCAGCTTGTGTCCCCAATAGGTAACCACGAAGTTCAAAAATGAATTCAATAAGTAGATGCCGAGCAATGCCAGACATGCCCATAGAATCCAGTCCCAGCGACCTCCTGGCAGCAGATCATCGACTACCCGGTTGACCGCCAGTGGAAAAGCCAGCTCGAGCAAGGCGACCAGAATCGCACAGCTAAAGTCAAGAATAAAGAGCTTTTTGTAAGGCCTATAATAGGCAAAGAAACGGCGGAGCATGGACTGAAGTCCTCCTTATGCAATCACACAACGATGATTACGTTCTATTTCGTCTTGCTTAAGAGGTACAGGAAGTATGGCGCACCAATAATGGCAACCAGGATCCCCGCAGGAATCTCCGAAGGCTGTAGGATGACACGACCGAGCGTATCTGCAACCAGTACGAGCAATGAACCGATCAGTGCAGATGCGGGTAACAGGAATTGATGTTTTGGACCCACCAGACGACGCGCCAAATGCGGTCCGATCAGACCAACAAAACCGATCCCCCCACTCACAGATACACATGAGCCGGCAAGTCCTACCGCAGCCGCAAGCAAAATCAGTCGCTCACGCTCAACCGGAGTCCCGAGTCCACTTGCAGTCTGGTCCCCCAGATTCAGTACGTTCAATACACGTGCCTTATACAGAACAAGCGGGACAAGAATAATAAGAAACGGTAACAATGCCGTTACAAATTTCCAGTTCGAACCCCAGATGCTGCCTGCCATCCAGGTAGCTACAAATTGATACTTTTCCGGACTAAGCCGTAATGTAAGCACGATCATGGCAGAACTGATTCCCGCCGCTACCCCGATCCCCGTAAGCAACATACGCGTAGGCAGGATACCCTCTCCTTTTTTGTAAGAGAGAATGTAGATCAGAAATGCAGCAAAACCAGAACCGATCAGGGCCAGAATTGGCAAAAGAAATACCGGCGCTGCTGTCGTTGTCGGGAAAAAGGAAACAAATAACATGACGACCAGACCAGCACCTGCATTAATTCCGAGGATCCCCGGATCTGCCAGCGCATTCCGAGATACTCCCTGCAAAATACAACCAGATAATGCAAGTCCGGCCCCGACCAGCACCGAAATCACAATACGTGGCAGACGGAATTCAAACAGGATCAATTCCTGTTTCGCCGTGCCTCCACCAAACAGGGTTCGCATCACCTCAAGCGGCGAAAGCTTGGTAAAACCTGTGTTCATGCTCACCACAAAAGCCGTAATAATTAATAGGGCAAGCACAATGAGGACAATCGTACTCTTGGTTCTCTTCTTGCGCTCTGCTCCAACTATTGTTGAGGATTCCATCGTTACAGAGTCCTCCTTTCTTTACGCGCCAGATACAGGAAGAATGGTACCCCGATGAGGGCAACCAATGCGCCAATTGGCGTCTCGTACGGCGGGTTAATCATACGTGCAGCCAGATCCGCAAATACAAGCAACAGACTGCCCATCACAGCGGAACATGGAATAATCCAACGATAATCGACCCCAACCAGCTTCCGCGTGAGATGGGGAATAATAAGTCCAACAAAACCGACTGCACCCACCACGGACACAGCCGTACCCGCGAGAATCAGTACAACAATCAGGCCTATGAGCTTGATCAACCCAGTACGTTGCCCCAAGCCCACCGCAATATCTTCTCCGAGACTAAGCAGAGTAATGGAACGGGAGATGAGAAGACCTGCGATCAGTGCCGCGAGTACCCATGGGAACATGACCTCAAGTTGAGACCACTTCGTTCCAGCTACACCTCCGGCTGTCCAAAAAGCCAGATCTTGTCCAATTCTGAAATACAATGCAATCCCTTCACTAAGTGCCGACAACATCGCTGATACAGCCGCACCTGCAAGTACAAGGCGTAGTGGTGTAAGGCCTGATTTGGAAGCTGCACCAAAACCATATACCAACAGGACACCAAGCCCTGCTCCAAGGAAGGAATACATGATGATATACATAAATGGCAAGCCAGGGAAGAAGGCAAAACACACTGCAAGTGCAAATCCAGCTCCCGCATTCAACCCAAGCAGACCTGAATCGGCCAGCGGGTTACGAGTCATGCCCTGCATGATCGCACCAGCTACAGCGAAACATGCACCAACCATTGCTCCTCCAAGGATACGTGGTAACCGAATCTCCCATATGATCTGATGTGGTGTCAGCTCAGGATTGAAATCAAAGATAGCCTTCCAGACTACACTAAGCTTGATATCAGCAGCGCCAAAAGAAATGGACAACGCCATACCCAGAGCGAGTAGCAAAACTCCCCCTGTAAGAATAAGTGTGGCTGCCCACGGACGAGTGTGTATCTTAGCTGTGGGTGAATCCGGATTATGTTTTTCTGGTGAAGCTTGTGAACTCATACGCGCCCACCCTCGTTATGAGTGGAACTGCTCAAACCTATGTACATAACAATCACCTCTCTATAAATACCGAACTTTAATGATAATGATATTGATTCTCATTCCCATAGACCATTGTAAGTGAATCCACGGGCGCTGGCAATGGACAAATAGGACATGTTTATTGCATATATGAAGATTTGCACACAATTTTACACGTAAAAAGGCTGCGCAAGAGCCAAAAAGCTCGAACACAGCCTTATCATTGCATATGTAGAACATGTAAAATACAGACTCGTTTAACGGGCATGTACCGTAAGTAAGGATGCCAGGACATCAGGAACATCAGTAATGATCCCTTGCACACCCATGTCAATCATGACCTGCATCTCGGCAGGATCATTCACCGTAAATGGATAGGTAACAACGCCAATTGCCAGTGCAGCAGCAACATCTTCTTGTGTGACCGCCAGCTTGTAGGGATGAAGGCCTGAAGCTTCGAGTTTGGCTGCATAATCATAGGGGCGGTACAACTTTTCCATATATAGAAGTGCTGTACGAATCTCCGGGGCAAGACGTTTACATTTCACGAGCGAACTATGATTGAAGCTGGACAGCACGACCTGTTGCTCCAGATTCCAGTCCCGGATCGCCTGTATAACCTTCTCTTCCATCCCCTTATAACTCACAATACCATTTTTCAATTCCAGATTAAGCAGGGTTCCTTTCCCCTGTACCAGCTTAAATAACTCCTCCAGAGAAGGAATACGTTCGCCGGCAAAATCAGCATGGAACCAGGACCCGGCATCCCGTGTGCGCAATTCATCGTAAGTCGTATCCTTAACCCAACCTTCTGCGCCGCCAGTTCGACTTAACGTCTCATCATGAATCAGTACCAGTCTGCCATCACTCGTCATCTGCACATCGGTCTCGATCCCTGTCGCTCCAAGCTCCAGACTCCGTTCAAATGCGCTCATCGTATTCTCCGGGCATACGGCAGATGCACCACGATGGGCAATAATCTCCATGTTCCTCATTCCAGCGCCTCCTGTGTTCAAGCTTCACTCTATGACCCTTACTATAAACACGGTTTGTTAGACCTGTATTAACAGAGCGTATAATGGGTTACCTACTTCGCTAATACTAGCGACCGGGCCCAACATCTAACGGGCTGGGGATTCACTCATTTTTGCGAACTCAATCTGAAAATCGACATAACATAGTATGAACGATGGAAGCACTGAACTCCGTTATAAGGAGGTTGACTATTGAATCCCTCAAAGAAAAAATCGATACCTACGCGTCCTCACACATCCCAGTTACAGTCGGCTTCCAGGCTTTCCAGAACATCTGTCCATATCAAAAACAAATCCGGCAAGACGGCTAATCAGCGTTCTCTTAACTCCACTTCATCCAGTACACTGGATCAGCTGGCTATTGTTGCAGCAATACTCTCCTTAATTGCAGCCGCCATCGGGCTATATATCGCCTGGAAATCGTTAAGTGTTCCGGATCAAACTGCTGTTGTGGTGTAAACCGCTTGTTGCGCAGCTACTGGCTCAGGAGGCTCTCTCCTGCTTCTGACCTTATTCAGGGGCAGGTTTTTGCTTTTTCAATCAGTTAACGTATGATGGAAACGTCAAAAAACCGTTCCCCTGAAACGCCGGGATATACCGACGTCTCTTTGGAAAGGTCATTTTTTATTCGGGCGCTGCCTCTGCATCATGATCCTCGGCCCGGGATACTGACCGAATTACAGAATGAATGTGCGAGAGATAATAACCAACAGAATGAACAATACCAGAATTGCACCTGTCGATGTCCATGCTCCACCACTGAAGCCTCCGCCGTATCCGTAACCTGTGCCTTTGAGTTCGCTCATGAGTGACACTCCCCTCTTCACTAAAGTACACTATAGACTATGTCCGATAGCGCAACTTGCTTGGGCAGATCGAAAATTCTCCCGAGGAACGATTGGGTACAGGCCCGTCATCTTATGCACTCATTTCCCGTTGAGTTGTGACCACTTCTGAGTCAGCTCTGCTGGAATATAGGATGACATTTGTTTGATCAGTTCAGCCGGATCAGATTCCAGACTCCACAGACTGAGATGTGAAGTGTTGGAGAATCCTTCCTGTACGCTATGTTCTACCATCTTCATCAGCGGTCCATAATATCCGTTGACATTTAATAAGCCAACAGGCTTACGATGAATACCGATCTGTGCCCAGCACAGTACCTCGAATAGTTCTTCAAATGTACCCATACCTCCGGGAAGTGCAATGAATCCATCGGATAATTCGGCCATCGTAGCCTTCCGTTCATGCATGGTTCCCACTTCAATCAGTTGTGTGAGCCCTCCATGAACAACCTCGCCCCGGAACAATCCGGTAGGCATAACCCCGATAACCTCTCCCCCTCGCTCAAGAGCAGCATCGGCTACTGCACCCATCAGCCCCATGCAAGAACCACCATAAACCAGCGCATACCCACTATCGGCAATCTGTTTGCCAAGTTGAACAGCCTTCTCTGTATAATCGGGGTGATTTCCCGGATTGGAGCCTGCAAAAACAGCTATACGTTTCATTGGGTTTCACTCCTTCTCATGATCTATTTTAATAGTATACAACATGAATGTAATGGGTATGTACAACAGGTTAACAGAACCAATGGACAAAAAAAAACCCGACCGTTTGCAGCCGGCCGGGCTCCCATTTCAATACACATCAATTTAGAAGGGGTTGTTATTACCTAATATACAGACCAAACATTAAATCCATATGATCTTTGCATGAAATGAATATTAAATCTTCGTATAATTAACGTATCCCACGGCGTGAACGTACAACAAACATATGCTTGTCTTTACGAAGAACCCGACCATCTGCAAGTTCAACCTGATCCTCGTCATGACGCAGAATCGTCGTGGATAACGCTACAATTTTGGCCCGGCGCCAGATCATCACCTGTGACTTGAAATAGATCGCATTTTCGAACTGAATCGCCTTTTTCATCACATATCCAACCTTGTGCACTTCAGAACGTGCTTTCTTTAAGGGAAGACTCTCTTCGGGAAGAGGCCTGATCATTGCGATATTGTCAAACGATACCTTAATCCGTTTCGGTCCGATCCGTACACATTCCGCTTCTTCATCCCACTCGACCAGCGTTCCCTTCAATGGCTCCCGTATGCCTGTTGCACGATATACCGCTACTTTTCGTCCTATCCAATGTCGCAATGTTCTCACCTCCATCTGTCTAGTTTTCAGGTATCTTCCAGTCGATCGGTTCAATACCTTTGGAGGTCAAGAAGTCATTGGCTTTGGAAAAGGGACGACTGCCGAGGAATCCACGATGCGCAGCCAGCGGACTGGGATGTGTAGACTCCAGTACCAGGTGCTTGTCCCTGTTAATAAAAGCACCTTTCTTCTGGGCATGACTGCCCCATAACATATATACCATTGGCTCTGAACGCTCATTCAACGCGCGAATGACAGCATCCGTAAACGTCTGCCATCCCAGTGCCTGATGGGAGTTCGGCTGACCTTCACGAACCGTCAGAACGGCATTTAATAACAGGACTCCCTGTTGTGCCCAATGAACCAGAGATCCATGATTCGGAATTGGCAGGTCCAGATCGGCATGAAGTTCCTTATATATATTTTTCAGAGAAGGCGGTACACGCACTCCCGGTCTAACCGAAAAGCTTAATCCATGAGCCTGTCCCGCTCCGTGATAAGGGTCCTGACCAATAATAACGGCCTTAACCTGATGATACGGCGTCAGCTTCAGTGCCGAGAACAGGTCTTCTTTGGGCGGAAAGACCGTCTGCGTTTTGTACTCGGCGGCGAGAGTGTAACGAATCTTGTTAAAATATTCGGCTTCCGTCTCTTCCTGAAGCACCTTGTCCCAATCGTTTTCAAACATATGTATAGGCTCCTTTCCCCTGATGAATGCAGTTTCGTTCAGCCCAACTACTGGGCTCTTCCTTCTGAGAGCCGCATGTCATGCAACTCATAGACTATCCACCATTTTAACATAACCGGGGACAGCAGACCAGAATTGCGCATCAGGGTATACGTTCACCTCGAAAGAAATCGTATTTTTGCTACATGTCAGTATACTCATCAAAAAAAGTCATCTCGCTGTTGCGTGATGACTTGATGACTTTATACTTGAACGGGCACCTCTTCGACTTCTTTCACAAGCACACTGCTGATTCTCCGTAACCCTTCCTGAAGGACAGAACGGGGACAAGCCAGATTCAACCGAATACAACCCTCACCATTGGCTACAAACATATGACCATCTTCGAGCAATACACCCGCTTGCTCAGCGAAGAATAATGGTAAGCTTACATGCTCGGGAGCATATGCCGAGATATCAATCCAGGCCAGATACGTGGCTTCCGGGATATGAAAAACAGCCAGTGGCAGATGCTGCTTCACATACTGTTCTACGCAGGCGAAATTGGCATCTAGATACCCTTTTAATTGTTTCAGCCATTCATCACCCATTTCGTAAGCCGCTTGAGTGGCAGCAATGCTCAGTGGGTTTTTGAAACCATAATGGCGTGCCTGCCAGATGTCTCGAAGTGCTTTGTTCGGAATGATGACATTAGAGAACATCATACCAGCCATGTTGAATGTTTTGCTCGGGGACATACATGTAATGATTCGATCCGTATCCGGGAACAGCTTTGCGAGTGGCGTATGTCTCTTGCCCGTCCGCAGCAGATCACAGTGAATTTCATCTGAAATGACCCATACGTTGTTCCGCAGGCAGATCTCACCCACACGTTGTAACTCTTCGGTTGTCCAGACACGTCCAGATGGATTATGCGGGTTACAAAAAATACATACCCTTACCTTCTCATCCTTCGCCTTGGCTTCAAAATCCTCAAAATCAATCGAGTAATGTCCCTGCTCATTGATCATATCCGAACACACCAGTTCAAGATTGTTATGCTCCGCAGCTGACTTGAAGAAACCATAAGACGGGGTCACGATCAGTACTTTCTCATCCGATTGACAGAGATATTCCACCAATTCATATAAAGCGGGAATGATCCCGTTTGAGGTCTCCAAATGCTCCTTCGCGAAGGACCAGTCATAGTATCTTTTCATCCAATTGGAGACAGCTTCGTAGTATGCGGGATCGAACACCTGGGAGTAACCCATGATTCTACGGTCCAGACGCTCTTTAACTGCATCCAGAATCTCGGGAGGTGTGGCAAATTCCATATCTGCAATCCACATGCGAATAAATTCTTCATCTTTGAATGGAAAAGTCATGTCTTCAGTGGCGTTAAAAATATATTGACGGAAACCATCCGTATTCATCGCATTTGTACCTGTGCGGTCTATAATCTCATCAAAGTTATATTTCATAGCTTCTGCTCCTCTGTCTGCTCAACATTCCATTGTCGTTTCATGTCGTATTACATCCATTATTCCATGACGCAGGAATTGCATCAAATGTAATACAATCTATTCTGACGAAACAAATGAAGTTTATTGTTTCTCCATAATAGGTATTTCCGTGAAAAAGTGATATATTTCTCATATAACATCATTTTTATGAATGACTTTCATCATTTTCACGTACTCTCAAGAAACATTGCATAAGGAGAACCAAATATGAACAATATCAATCAGGAAGTTGGCAAGAAAATACGAAACTTTCGGAAGTGGCGGGGACTGACCATTCAACAGCTTGCGGATCAGATCTTCAAAAGCAAAGGCACCCTGTCCAAATATGAGAGCGGAGATATTACACTTGATCTGGTCACGTTACACCATATTGCGAACGCACTCAACATCCAGGTGGAGCAACTCTTGTACCAAGAGCCAAGACATGCTTCTCCCCTGATGAATGCGGTCCCGTCCAGCTTTTTCAAGAACTCCACCCGTTTCTATTCTTACTTCTATGATGGGCGGAACAACAGTCTCATTCGTTGTGTCATTGACATGATGGCTCAATCGGATGCCAACCGTTATCGCACCGTGATGTATATGAATGTGAAGGACTTTGAGAACTATCAGGAGTGCGAGAATATGTACTGGGGCCACACCGAGCATTATGATACACTTACCACGCTGATTTTGAAAAATCAGGCCACGCCGCTGGAGAACCTATATATTAATATTTTGGCGTCTTTTCAGGAATCGGAGAAAAAGTGGGGACTGATGGCTGGCGTCTCATTCAGACCTTTCATGCCGATCGCGCTCAAAATGTTATTCTCCAGAACCCCGCTGCCCGAGAATCAGGAGTTGTATAATGAATTAAAAATCTCAAAGGAAGATCTACGGACCTTGAAAATATACAACATGCTCGCTGTCACTTGAACAACGCAGCGCGTCACACATTCTCATATCATATGGGATGGAGACAGTTCCTCCCCATTAGAAAAGGCACTTCTATAAGCTGTTGAAACCAGCTCATAAAAGTGCCTTTTGCTTTGACGCCTATCCGTTCGGGGAAGCGAGACTATCGCTTAGTTTTTAATTAAATCCAGCGTCTCGTCAAACATTTGCTTCTGTTCCTCAATCTTGTTCTCATTACCGATCACGCAGCGCTGTTGTTGTTCAAGTATAGCCGATAAAAGCTCAGCAAAACCGATAATGTCGCTTTCTTTCGTGCTTAACACTTCGTCACGTTCCTGTTGCAGATCCGCTTCAGTCACATTCGACAGATAACACTCGAGCGAGAATGCCCCTTCGCCATAAGGCGTTCTCGGCGTATCGAGATCCTGAATCGCACCAATGATATAACGCGTCATCTCCCGCTCGTCTGCCCGGAAATCGGTCAAATATTGCGGTATTTCTTCATATACTTTGTACGTTTTATCGAGATTTGGATCACGATACGATGCAACGTAGCTGTCTCCGTTCCGTCTGAAGCCTGACATACAGCCATAAGCTCCGCCTTTGGCGCGGATATTGGTCCACAAGTAATCCAAGGACAGGATTCCCTGCAAGACCCGTAGTGAACCGGTGTATTGATATCCTTTGTTGATATAATTGCCCGTTTGCACCACGTACTGCACCTCTGAAGGGGAACGGAATCCTTCCTTATGCGTAGCCGGTGTGAACGTAAACTCTTCCTTGGCAACCTCATGTGTAAACAGCTTCGCTTTCAGATCAGATACCTGTTGCTCCAGTCCTTCATATCCCTGCTCATCGGCAGTGTAACTGACAAGCAAGTTCTCCGGTCTGAAAATATACCCCGTCAATTCTTGCAGATGGGAAGATAACTCTTCTTTTCTAGCCTCAAAGTTCGCCTGAAGATCCTCAAGCCACTGGTAAAAGGCAATGCCACTCACAGCTTCCCTGAAATCCGCAACTGCTGAATGTTTGGACGAAGACCGGCCAATTCCCGCAGAGTGTCCGCTATTGATCAGATTACGTTGCAGATTACCTTTCATCTGAGAGATGATCTCATATAACCGCTTCGAATTGTCGAATCGGGATGTGAACACAATTTCTTTGATCATATCAAAGGCAAATCCAAGCTTGTCATACAACACTTTTGCGTTGAACTCATAGGTCGCCTTGAATTCATTGTGCTTATGCGCATTAGCATAAGATCCAATCCCGCTATGAATACCGCCTGAATGGATATGGATTTCATTGGACAGTTCATTGAACGAGTAGTTTTGAGTGTCCACGTAACCCAATACATTCTTGAGCAATCCTGCATACGGCAGGAGATGACGTGGCACTTCTTTGATATCAAACAGCAGTCTCAGATAACCAATTCCGTTGGTGTAAAGGTTATGATGAAGGATGGTTGTGCCGTCGACCTGGTTCATCGTTTGATGCAACGTAGAGGCCTTCGGTTCAATATCTTCAATCGATAACGTCGGAATGACCTGCTGCTGCTCTTTGGTTGAAGGTGTATTCTGATACTCGGCGAGTGCTTCCGTTTTCTGAATCAACGTCTGGACTTCTTCCTCACTAAGACCGGCCTGAATGGTTTTCAGACGTTCTTTCAACGCTTCCTCCTTGCGTGAGTTCAGCCCCTTATCCGGGGTAAGCGCCACAAAAGAAGTATGTGTGTTTTGTAATATATACTTCTCAATGAGTTGCTCGAAGTAACCTTCGTTCATTTTTGTCCGCAGTTCAGCAAATACGTCATTGGCTTCCAAATGAGTAAAAGGTGCTTCTTCATCATACAACCAACTTTGCAGGGAGGAGAATCCGTAGATCAGCCCTTTCGGCATTCTGCCATAGTCCGCTTCTCTATGATTGAACTCATACGAATTAATTCCAGCAAGCAGCGCTTTAGGATCAAAGCCTTCTTTCACCACACGCTCAAGCACTTCTTTAACCGTTCCCAGGAAATCCTCTTTGCTCGCCAGATTGCTCTTCTTCAGCCCAACCGTGAACACAGGTTGATACAGGCTGTCATCATACGAACCGTAGACGTCCTTCGCGATTCCTTTATCCAGCAAAGCCTGTTTCAATACCGCTCCCGGAGCGTTCAGCAGTGCGTATAACAAAATTTGGAACGAAATGTTCAGTTCCTTGTCCAGACTTGTGCCGATTACCGCGTTATAGGTCAAGAAGCTGTTATCCACTTCCGATTCCGTACTTCCCGCAGAGTAAGTCTTAACTGTGTCTACCCGTTCTGCAAAAGCAGGTTGAAGTTGAATGGCCGAATCAATCTCGATGCGATCATATGCACTCAGATAGTTCTCATCCAGCCATTGCAGCTTCTCTTCCATATCCATATCCCCGTAGAGATAGATGTAACTGTTGGAAGGATGGTAGTATCTCGTGTGGAAATCCAGCAGCCCCTGATAAGTTAAATCCAGAATAGCTTCCGGGAATCCGCCAGACTCGGAGGAGTATGTGGTATCCGGGAAAAGGGAGTTCAGCACTTCTCTGCGCACCATTCGTTCCGGTGAAGAAAAGGCACCCTTCATCTCGTTATATACAACTCCGTTGTAGGTTAACTCATCGTCAGCAGAGGTCAGGTTGTAGTTCCAGCCCTCTTGTAGAAATATCTTTTCATTCTCATAAATATTTGTATTCAATACCGCATCCAGGTAAATATCCATCAGGTTATGGAAGTCATGATCATTACGGCTTGCGATCGGGTAGATCGTCTTATCCGGATACGTCATGGCGTTAAGGAATGTATTCAATGAACCTTTCAGCAACTCAACAAAAGAATCCTTGGCCGGAAATTTCTTGGACCCACAGAGCACGGAGTGTTCGAGAATATGGGCTACCCCTGTATTGTCTTCCGGAGGTGTGCGGAAACCGATACTGAATACTTTGTTATCATCCTGATTGGATAAAAGTACAATTTTGGCTCCGGATTTCTGATGTTCCAACAGATACGCATCCGATTTCAGTTCTTCGATTCTGCGGTCCAGTAACACCTTGTATGGCTTAAGCTGTTTCAACATATACTTGAGTCCTCCGTCCATAAGATTGTTTTATTGGTTTTGTGACTCTACATAAGTTCAGCAAGGTAAAGGTAATATATGCCTACGGATAGTATACACCATTGTTCCGTCTCTTCATAAAAGTCAGATGAATGTACCTTCTGATATGTATTATGCAGGGTTTATGTTTATGAGCTGCATGGTGATGTGGTCTGCAATGAAGTGACATTCATATTAAAGAACATCAAAAAAGATCGCATGCAGCTTGGTTAACAAGCGTCATACGATCTTTCTTTTTAAGATGCCGAGGACCGGGATCGAACCGGTACGGTAGTCACCTACCGCAGGATTTTAAGTCCTGTGCGTCTGCCAATTCCGCCACCCCGGCATGGATATTATTTCTTGGCGACAAGAAATATCTTACCATGAACTAATTAACTTTGCAACACTTTTATTAAAAATAATCCAACTATATAAGTTTAACTAATGATTTACATGATAACGGAGAGGACAGAAAAAACTGAAAAAGCGAAGCGTTCGCCTTTATCACCGGATTTTCCCTTGAGAAAAGGGAATCGAAAAAATCTGGGGATAACAGCGATTAGAAGGTTATTCTGTCATCGGAGTGTCAGTGTAAATAATCTTTAGTTCAACTTATATAAATGAAACAGGCACTGCAAGCGTCAGCTCACAGTGCCTAGAAAGTCCGAGTTGCGGTCCCGGACTTCCGGTAAACCAATCTATATTAAGGGAGGTGTGAGATAAGAATACCTCCCCAACATTAAAGAAACCTAAAATCAGCCTTAAATTAAACTAAAAAAGTAAAATGGGTCGAACACGAGCTGCTTCTTCCTCGCTGCACTCCACGATAACCAAGATATGGTCCTTTAACAGCCAATCTTCGTAATACCGCGCATCCTCCTCCGAGATTCCCGCTTCAGTCATTGTAAGTACCAAATCATCAGTCTCACTCCCAATCTCATTACCAGCGAGCCTGCGCACTGCATTTCCGATCGACATCGTCTGATCCATTCGCTTCCCCAGACCAGCCAATATGCCTTTCAGAGCGCCAAAGGCACCATCTGTTCCGGCACCCTTCAACGGTTTGGGCAAACCCGTCTTTTCGCTCACCAGCTCCAGATTAAGCTGCTCCTTCGCCACCGCTCCCAAATATTTTTCCTTGATGCCTTCCTCTTTCACCTTATTCAGCATAATTATAGCCTCGTTCTCGGTACGGGCCAGCCCAATAATCAATTGTGTCATTCCGTTCCCCTCCTTTTACCCTAATATAACCCCGTAATCCCCATTCAAAAACGGATCATCCACAGCTAAGACAAATCACCTAGAAGATTGTTGATTTCTCTTCTGGAAATCTATACCTAGTTCTGATAGACTAGATAAAGAAGACAAATTAACCATTGAAAACATTGACATATGGATTTGACATCTCATAATCAGGAGCAATGACTTATGAAAAAAGAGGTAGAAATTGCCATCCGGCGCAAGCAACAGATCATGGTTCGTAATACAAGCGGTCAGACGGTAACCGGTTTTCCCGAGCGTACCGCTGATACATCCATTCTCTCCTTACGAACCGTTCACGGCAGTCTGTGGATACCGTTTGATGAGGTTGAACATGTTACACGTCTGTTAAGCATCCGGTCTCATCATTTGAGCGGAATGCAACTCGTTTAGTCGGCTCTGTAATCCTAGAAACTCAGTTCCCGTATAGATACGTTAACTAGATCCATTGATGCCAGCACTTTATACCAAAAAACCAGACGCATACACGTCTGGTTTTTCTCTTCTACTAATCCTGTACCACGCTGCCACTGACCTCACAACAAAGGCCTGACTATCCTTGTTTCTGCCCGACCATAACCTGTTGTTACTTCACTACAAACTTCACTCGTGTTCCATCCGGATATGTACTTAACTGATTCCCTACCCATGAACCCGCACCACGATTATCTTTCGGGGTAATGTACTGGATATCTGCACCTGTTCCTCCCTCCGCGCACATCGCCATGGGCCACTCGTCACGATCCTTACCTTTTTTAACCGGAACACCCTTAAGTGATAAATCTCGATTGCCTTCCGCTCCATTACGATCAATGGTGCATACATCCGAATGCCCTGCCTTGATAGCAGCTTTAATATGTTTGGCTGTTTCGGGATAACGCTCTGAAGGGAACGTAATGGTATGGTCTACACTCTTGTTAGTCCCTACGAATGGATTAGGTATCTCCTCCGGCCATTCTCCCCCAGCCCAGGCATAGAGGGCTACCAGCAGCATCGCTACCAGCGTCAGAACCTGCTTTTTGAAACCTTGCTTGCCTTTACGTGTTCTTCTTGTGCGTCTCTTACTCATGCTGTGTCTCCCCCATTCAACACTTGCATTATAACAGAACGCCCGTTCGTAAAACAATCCAATAAAATAAAAAAACAGCCGAGACCGCCCGGCTGTCCTGCTTGTTTGATTATCCTACATTGGGAATGGCCTGTTGACGCAGCAATGGCAGTGTAACGTCAAACTGTGTACCTTTCCCCTCGGTACTCTCCACTGAAATCTGACCGTTCATCAGTTCCAGCAGTTCTTTGCAGATGGTCAGACCCAGACCGCTTCCGCCAAATCGGCGCGCATGGGAGATGTCGGTCTGAGTAAATGCATCAAACAATTGTTCGATCTGATGCTGGGGAATGCCAATCCCCGTATCACGCACAGAGAACATCAGTACAACGGTATCCATCAGTTGTTGCCTCACATCCACCTGTAACTGCACTTCACCTTGTTCTGTAAACTTGATCGCATTACTCAGTAAATTATCCAGTACCTGCCGAAGTCTTAGCGGATCACCGATAAGCACATCCGGAACATTCAGATCAGCATGACAGAGCAGACGTATGTGTTTATTCCGTGCCGCAGGCTCATGTGTCTTTACAATCTGTTGAATCAGCTTTAGAGGTTGAAACTCAATGTTTTCAACATCCATTTTGCCTCTGCCCAGTTTCGCCATATCCAGGCTATTGTTAATGATGTTAAGTAGCGCCTCACCTGATTGACGTGCTAACTCCAGATATTCTTTCTGCTCATCCGTAGTTTCACCCATACCGACAAGTTCAATCATACCCATAATGCCGTTAAGCGGGGTACGAAGCTCGTGATTCAGCTTGCCGATGAATTCCAATTGCCCTCTGCTGTTCATCTCAGCCATGGAAGCGGCAAACTTCAATTGCTGTTCAGCATACTTCCGTTCTGAAATATCGTATTGAATGCCTACAAAATATAAACACTCTCCGGATTCATTAAAGATTGGATCAATATTCAGTTCGTTCCAGAACTTCTGACCACTTTTTGTATAATTTAAGATATCAATCTTAATGGATTGTTGTTTCTTTAATGCATCACGGATCTGCATTACCGTTTCGGAGTCTGTATCCTGCCCTTGCAAAAATCGGCAATTGAGTCCGACAGACTCTTCATACGTGTATCCTGTCAGCCGGGTAAAGTGTTCGTTAACATACATGAGCGGAAGCTCAGGCAAGGTAGCATCGACCACCGTCACGGAGGATTTCACTTTCGAGATGATAAATTCCCATTGTAATGGGAGTTGATTATGTTGGCTCATGCCTTCCTCCTTCATCTCATACACGTTACTATTTGTATATTCTCTTTTCGTACTTTATATGAAGATACAACTAACCGAATGGTATGTGTTGATATAAAACCAATATATTATAATTGTAACACAGTTATTCAAGTCATGTGGTTCTTGGGTAATAGTTGATAACTAACATCCCACAATAATCTAACAACTCATCAGGAGGAACATACATGAAATTTCTGTTAATTATCATCATTATCATTTTGATTGTAGTGTTTTTTACCAGACGCAAACGTTAAGATAAGATCCGTTATGTAAGAAGTGAGAAAGGAAGATGGGTATGAGAACCCTCTTTTTTATATTCATGGTACTCTGTATCATCAATCTCTGTTTCCCAAAATTCGGCTGGTATCTGCGCTATGGCTGGATTTCCCGGGGTGAAGCCGAACCCAGCAGACCTTATATGACTATGGTCAGAACGACCAGCCTGCTGATGTTACTTATCGCCTTCACACTCGCTATGGCATGAATTATAGGCATTAGAAGATGACTGCCCTGTTGGGCAGTTTTTTTGTGATGAAATGACGAGAAAATGATAACTTTGTTTGTGGTGCAATGATGACAATGCCCGTAATATAGATATATCGTTTCGGAAAGGACATCATTGGCATGAACATCGCATTTTATCCGTACTGGGCCGCCAAAACGCTGCTCTCGCTTATTAATGTCATATATATCATGGTCATTACTACATTTATATACGGTCTCACTGGATCGGTACTCTCTGCTGCAATGTTTCCACTGATTCAGATCATTGCACGCATAATAGCAGGTCTCACTTTGCCATTACTTGTGAACCGTTTCCCATTCTCCAGACTATTGACCATCATTTCCATAACCAAAACATTCATCATGACCTGTATAGCCATTTCGTTGAATCACTTGATTTCACAACTGCCGCTTCTATTGCTCGGAGTGGTCATACTATCCTTTTTGGACGGATGGGAAACTCCGTTACTGAATGCTTTAACACCACGATTGGTTCAAGGAGAAGACCTTGTGAAAGCAAATAGCCTACTATCTTTCTCCATTCAGACTGTAACCATTGTCGGTTATGCCATGACTGGATTCGCCGTGATGAACTGGGGGGCGTCACAGACATTCTGGGCAGCTACAAGCCTGTCCTGGGCCGTTCTGATCTTCATGATTGCCATGGGTTCGCTCACACGGAATGTAGAACAACCTCAGAAATCTGCTGTATCGCGGAATGTATTGAGGGAAGGTTGGAGTATACTTTGGAAGAATCCATCAGTACGGCTGATTACGCTTATGGACATTGCCCAAGCACTTGCGGGTTCCATCTGGATCGGAGCTGTTACGCTGGCCTTTGCAAAAGAAGCTCTGGGACGAGGAGAAGGTTGGTGGGGACTCATGAACTCGAGTTACGCTGCTGGAACCATGCTTGGAGGTATTCTGGCTCTTGCACTAGCCAAACGTATTCAGAAGCATCTAATCGCTAGTATGACCATGGGTTCTCTTCTCTTCAGCCTTCTGATCGTCGTTTATGGTCTAAACAACCTGCCATGGCTCGCTCTGGTGTTATGCATACTGATGGGTCCAGTTCATCAGATTCGTGATGTGGCTCAGCAGACAGCGCTTCAGAACAGTGTACCTGTCGAATCCCTAACCAAGGTATACGCCACCCATGGCGTCCTGATATCCACGGTTATGAGTGTATCCATAGTTATCTTTGGTCTAGTCGCCGATCAACTGGGCGTTCGGTGGGTATACCTTATCGGTGGAGCCTTGTTTATTGTATCTGCGATATGCTCATTATCGTTGAGCAGAGTTCACAGAAACCATCCCATTGCTAAACATACGAAAAATATGTAAATCAAAAGAGACGAGCAACATTCTGCTCGTCCCTCACAATCTCAATCCAATCGATAATCTGTAAGCGGCTTGCCTTTTTTATAATACAAAGTAGGTGACAATATATTGAAGAAAATGTGCACATCCGGCATATATGCTTCTTCCAAAATAGCTTGCACCGACGATGCAATCCGATTATGAATCTCCTGGTCACGTTGAAACATCAGAATCTCTATAGAAGCCGGAGAAGGTGTTAGCGCTTGTACATCATGACGCTCTGCCTTCATTCTCTCCCTTGGAATATGAGTAATTAGGGCCATCTGCTCTGTAATTTGGGGTACAACTTCCTCTAGCTGAGGACCTGTGAATCCTTTAAAGCGAATAAACGGCATTGCTATCCCTTCAATCTCTGTTAATAGTCTCTTATGTGATTTTAAGCACATTGTTTTCAGATGTCAAATGTCATGGATGGCATATGTTGCTTCTTATAAATAGGAAAGGCCCCGCTGAAGTCTCAGCGGAGCCCACTGTTTGCACGTTTCTACACGTGACTTACAGCCAGAAAGATTTTGTGATGATCACGAGCAGGATGAAAAGTACAAGAATTGCACTTGTGGAAGTCCATCCGCCGCCGAATCCACCAACATTGCCACAACCGTATCCAACTTGACTCATTTGATTGGCCTCCTTTGAATTTCAAGGTATGCCATAACATATGCGTATTCTGCGCAAGTGATCGGGCTATTCGACAAGTTCAACAGCCCATTCATCTGGGATTCATGCCTGGTAACTTAATCAGATGGGTCGATGGAGATTTTCAGTTGTTTTTCTTGTGACTCCTGAGGTGAAGGGTCTGTATTTCCTCTGTCCAGAAAGATTGTACGAGTACGTGTATCACTTCGGGATGCCAGAACAACCTCTCCATCAGGTGTTATACAATAGGCGATCGGAATGGAGATCTCGCTATCACGGTACGAACCATCCGCATGGCTTGTCCCCATGACAATACATTGACGCTTCAAGGCGATCTGTCGAGCCTCTACGACCCACTCACTGTACTGCTCTTCACTGAACATGCCCACACCAATGGAATGCATCACAATGTCCACATTTCCTATATTCTCATTGCGAAATCCTTGCAAGACCAGCTCATCACACAACAAAGTGCTTATTACCCAACCCTGTTCCTGAGCCGTCTCAGAAGGTGTATATTTACCTTTCTCCAATACAATCTCTCCAGCCTTACTGATGATAATCGATCGGTCCTTTGGACGTTCGTCCAACCTGCGATGACCTGATACAATCATGGTTCCATATTCAGCCGCCAGGCGGCAAGCTTCCTCAACATTCTGGTTCAGATAACCTTCAGGAAAAAATAATATATCCGCATCAGGATGTTGCTTGAGTTCAGCTTCAAGCTGCAACAAATCCTGTTCGAGCCTCGGTTGTCCAATAATAATCTTCATCTAGTATCCCCCATTCATAAATAAAAGCCGGTTCATACCTGAATAAGGTACGAAACCGGCTTAAAGGTTGTACGGACAGAACTCCTGCTCATCGTACATCACTTCAAGAGTAATTGTTTCTCATGTTATTGCTCGACGACACAATTACCTTTACAGTTGAATGATATGTAGTTAGGCATTTCTACGTTCAATACTATCATAGATAGCCTGCCCATCATAGCTTCGATCTGTAGCGATATCTTTCACAAAGAGGGCGCTACCTGCAGCACTGTTTGCATTAACAGACAGAACGCTAAATGCACCCACAACCCACATTAATGGATATAATGCAATGGATAAGGCTTTTTTCATGTTTTTGTCTCCTTTGCTGTTGAAATAGATGATTGGTTGAATATCCCATTAATACGATGAATTTCAATTAAAGGTTTCAATTTTTATATAAATATCACCAATTACATCCAACATACATACAGGAGACAAACTAAAATTGTTCCGTTCAGATCAACTCGAAACTCTGGAGCAACGCTGCCGCCTCTTCATGATCAGGTTCCAGAGCCAATACTTTATGCGTATATGACAGGGTTTCTTCTTCCAGTTCAAGTTCATAACAGCACACAGCCAAATCGTATAAGACGGCTGGATTATGGTTACTCGGATCTGCAACCAACGATATCTCCAGAAACCGTTTTGCATCCTCATACATATACATCTCATATAACAGCTGCCCTGCCAGAAATGCGAGCCCCCCTTGCTGCTCCATCACATAGTAGGACGACCACATCGTATGAATTCCAGACTGAATATCAAGCATTTCCTCATCACTTGCATCAGGAAGAAGACTGGAAATGTGGGTAGCACTGTGAATCAGGAACTCAGCATCATATCCACCCAGACGCCAAAACGGCAAAATATGCTTTAACTCCATACTCTCTATTCGAGAGTCTACCCATTGTTTCATGCTGAAAAAGTCATCTGGTCCAAAACGTTCAACAAATCGATGGTAGGCAAGACGTGTGTTCACATAACTGATGGGTTCGTCCACCATCAACATGCACCCAACATTCAGATCTTTGTAATGATGTGTTGTGAATCGTGTATGGGCACCCTGTTGTTCCAAGACATATTGAATGGCATGGTAGTTAGCCGTTAGAGAAAAACTCCCATGAAGAACAAATTCAGGTGGCTCTGCGAACTTCCAGTTATCCAGGCGATGATCCCCTTTATCAGCGGTAATCAACACATAACCTGACTGTGACAGCTTGTTCAACCGTTCGAGACAGGACAACCCGATTGCAGGGAACAGAATGTGTGAATCCTCCAGTTCCTCTTTGTACAACGTGATCAGTTCCTGATACGGATAGTTATCCGCACTGTATTCCGGCGCTCGGCGATACTCATAACTCAGCGTCATGTTCTTCAGCATCTCAGCAGGCTCAAGATCAAGACGACGATCCGGAGACTGAACAAGCAGATCGCACTCATAGATCTCGCCATCCCCAATATAGATTAATTCCTGTGGAATGCTGTCAAAAAAGTAATTAGCAATCAACAACAACGGTTGTTTCAGATCACCGGGCCGAATAACCGTGCCTGCAACGACCAGATTCAATTCCGTATCCGCTACAGCGTCAAAACGTGCAAAATCCACTATACCTTGTTGAATAAAGGATTGCATGGATGGATGCTCTTGCCAACCCAGCACATTCTCCGCTACGAGATCCGTCATCACATATCTGAAAGGTGGTAACTGTATTCCAGCAAATTTCTTTAATTCAAGCAGTTTCAGGAGAATTTGATGTGCCAAACGCCCTACACCCGCTCCAAGTTCAAGAATGGTTACGGTCTCGCTGATCTTTCCTTTGTTCGATAGGTCCTGAAGAAAGCCAAAGATCATCTCTGCATACGCTGTGGCAATCATCGGATTACTGGTAATATATTGAGGGACTTGGTTCTCTGTCCAAGCTTGTAGCCCCTTCTGTTCATAATAAGCTCTCTGCCAATCCCAGACCGGAGCTTCACTGTAACGAAAACGTTGACTTTCATTTGACGTCATTAAACGGAAACCTGCTTTCTATCACTAATTTCATACGTTTCTCAGATGTTCACGTACTATTTTATGTCCAATACCATTCAATTCTCTGTAATGCATTATATCATAGAACACTAAATACTCGATGATGTTCAGTTTTCCCCTTCAACAGGAAAAAAACCTGCTTTTGAGGGCAGGTCCTTGAGGCCTTTCAATAAGAAGACTATTGATCTAGTTTACTTAGGAAAGGACGCTCAACATTAGTCGGAATACACGGCTCCGTCAAAGTTCTCAGGCCCTACACGGATCGTTCCGAGCAAGTTGGAGCTAATAAATGCAGTGTACGTCAATTGAGGCGTGATAGGCGGATTGAAGTCATCCGCAGAGAACGTAATAATCTGAGGTGCAAGGACACTCAAGCTAAACGTAGACGTTGCGGAATAAATCACAGGGTCCGTAGCCAAAGTCCCCCTAACAATTGTGATGGTTACACCAACGAGTGCCAAAGGAAGTTGCACAGCCACCGTTCCTTTGAATTGTACCCGTGGGTTTGCCCCTGCTCCTGCTGTTTGCAGACCAATCTGACCGAATAATTGTGGTGTGTTAATAACGAGGATTGGTATTGCAATAGAGTTAGCCAAACTCGCATTCTGCGAGGTTCTTGCATCAAGAAATTGACTCATGAAATCTACCTCCTATGGGTTGGGATAAGGTAGTATATGCGAGATTTGAGATATGGCGTGGACATACACTGAGATTCGAAAAAAAGGGCATTTTAGAAAGACACCTTTAACAAGATACCTTTACTCCAGAACTTACATGCAGACAGAAAAAAACCCTCGCACTAGGCAAGGGTTTCAAGAGTATGGGCCCTACAGGACTCGAACCTGTGACCAATCGGTTATGAGCCGACCGCTCTAACCAACTGAGCTAAGGGCCCTAGACATAATGTATAACGTGCAGATGATGGCTGTGAATCATCCAAGTGAAACTAAATTGCGGGGGCAGGATTTGAACCTGCGGCCTTCGGGTTATGAGCCCGACGAGCTACCGGGCTGCTCCACCCCGCGTCAGTAAGAAATATTAAAACAGCGACTTAATTAATATACACTATGTCCACCCTATAAGTCAAGGGGTAATGTCAGGGAATAAAACGTACACCGTAACGTCCTTTACGTGATCGATAAACTTCCACTTCCGCTGGTTCATTATGACCGTAAATCCACCCATCTTGCTCCATACGCTTGGCCAGGCATCCTGCCTGAAATTTGGTTGCATACAACTTGCTGAAATATACCCAGTGCATACCGCTCGTCCTTTCCGGAGTCGTCATTTATTCCTGCCTTTTGTAGAATACCCCATTTTCATAAAAATAGCCGCCAAAGATTAAAATCTTCAGCGGCTATCTTATCATGATATGACTACTTCATCAAATCTCATTGAAACGTAGCTTTAGGATCCTTTTTCAATTTCTCCAGCATCTCGTTTCCTTTAGCTGCCCATTCACCAAGCGCTTCTTTTGGTGTCTTTTTGTTCGCGAGTACTTGATTGAAATATTCCATACCTTTTTCATTGACTTGCCATAAGCCTGGGGATTTTTGATACATCTTATCCAGGTTGGTATTTGTTGGCGGGATCGGTTTCAGCGCATAGAATGCTTGAATGTTATAATCCAGGCCGTCTTTGGGCTTGATGAAGCTCTTCCGTGATACCATCTCGTAGCTGCTACGTGCTTTGATCTTAGCCCAGTCCTCACTGTTCATGTACTTGATCAGTTCCCACGCATCATCCGGGTTCTGAGCCGCACTATTAATCGCCATGAGGTTGCTCAGATAGATGCTGCCTCCAATTTCAGGAGCTTCCGGGTGAACTGGAGGTGTTACCACATCCCAATCCACTTTCGTAAAGTCTTTCATTTTATCCGCATTTTTATTGGCATCAATTAATTGATTAATATAGCTGTAATCACCAATAACCATGGCTGACTTGCCACTCAGGAATAGGTCACCCTGTACTGGATCATAACGTCCACTCGGATCCTGATCCTGTGGTTCGTCGCCTTTAGGAATAACTTTGTCAATCGCAAGTTTGCTGATGGTGCTCCATACTTTCTCCCATTGAGGAGAATCTACTGTCATCTTTTCTGCTTTGTCATCAAACGTCTTCAGCTGCAACGAGCTGTAGTACTGTTGCATGGAGTAGTAAGGCGATCCACCCTGATATGTCGTGAAAGAGAAACCAAATACATGGTCTTTACCTTCACCTTTCGTTAGACGGGTACCCAGATTGAAAATATCGTCCCATGTCATGTTGTCCGTTGGCGGTTCCACGCCTGCTTTTTCAAACATGCCCTTGTTATAGAACAAAGCGGATGAGGAGAACGTTGGTGTCAATGCATAAATGCTCTGATCCCCAAGGTCCTTAATTCCCTCCAGTACACTAGGCACAATATCACTGGTATCAAACTTATCTTCCTGCATCAGTGGGTCCAGCTGTTTCACCAGATTCTCCTGAATTAATGATTTCACTGTGGCGGTATCAGCCACGATAACGTCAACCGGGTTATCCCCAGTCATAATCTTTTTCAGACTCTCCATCGTATCCGGAACTTCCGGCTGTTCTTCCGTGTTGCCATACCCATACATGCTGCTCTGATCAACAGCAGCTACAATCTCAATGGTTACATTGGGATGGGTCAACTCAAAAGCATCAGTAAACTGTTGACGGAAATAACTGTCGTCTTGCCCTCCCCACATTGTAGCCACACGTAATACACGTTGCTCTGTATCTTTCGCCTCACTTGCCGTACATCCTGCAATCAGCGGCAATGCAAGCGTCGCAGTAGCCATTACAGCCAGCACACGTTTTCCCCACAACCTGTTCTTCATTTCCCAATTCCCCCTCATTAATTATCTTGGCGGTGTAATAACAATACGTTCACCGTCAAATTCCAATGTCGCCCGGTTATCAATGGATAAGGCCTCCAGATACTCTTTTGGCACCTGAAGTCGTCCTGCACGGTCTATAATGACGAATGCTTCATGGATGTCCGGCATACCCGCCTCGGACAAGTTATGCTCATCATCCAGATTCGGGTTACGCTTCACAAACTCGGTACTGGTCAAGCCGTCCCGAATCGCAACGATCCGGTCTACCTTGCCAGCAAGTGTCAAATCATGGGTAACGATGACAATCGTAACGCCGAGCTCCTTGTTCATTCTTCGGAAAATACCCATGATTGTATCACATGTCTCGGAATCGACCGAACCGGTAGGTTCATCTGCAAGCAGAATTTTGGGACGATTGGATAAGGAGATCGCAATCGCTACCCGTTGTTGCTCTCCTCCTGACAATTGATGCAATTTGTTATGCATCCGATCCTTAAGGCCTACCCATTCGAGCAACTGTTTTGCATAAGCACGATCTCGCTTGCCTCCCAGAATCATGGGAGTCTCCACATTTTCCAGTGCAGTGAGATAAGGCAGCAAGTTACGACCGTTATTTTGCCAGATAAAACCTACCGTATGACGTTTGTATTCGACCAATTGGGCATCTGTCATCTTGAGCAAATCCCAGTCTCCTACAACAGCCGTACCAGCCGTAGGACGATCAAGTCCGCCCAGAATATTCAGTAGCGTGGATTTACCGCTACCGCTGTTACCGATGATGGCCATCATTTCACCTTGATTGACAGTCAGGTTGAGACCCTGAAGGGCAACGACTTCCACATCGCTGGATTTAAAAATTTTGACAAGTCCTTCGCATTGGATCACGTTTACCTCTCCTCTCCCATTTTGACTGCCTGGTGAACCCGCAATCTGCGAATCTGCCAGAGCAACATCGTTGCACCAATGACCAGCATCACTATAGTGACACCATACAGTTGCAACATATCTTGCTGTTCAAACACAATCCGGAACGGAGGTACCTGAGCAGAGACATTATCCGTCGTTTGCAGGAATGGCAGGAATAAACGACTGGATACCTGACCAATTCCAATACCTAACAGGATCGATAGCCCCGCTGTGAACACCTGCTCCAGCAGCAGCATACCGCTCAGTTGTGCCCGGGATAAGCCCATGGCCCGTAATACACCAAACTGCACAACACGTCCGGACAGGTTGAAGAACCAGTACAGCACGTATCCGATCAACGAGATAATAACCGATACCAGGAATCCAAGGCTCAGAATCCCAAATACACCACCTCTTGACGGATGTTTACCCTGAGATACCAATTCGGTACGTACGTCACGCACAGAAGATAACTCGATGCCTTCTGCTGCGAGCTTCTCCATTAATGGAGCCACTTTGGCATCCGGTTCCATTTTCAGCCATACCTCATAAGGAATCAAAGGTACCTGGTCATAGATATAATCCAGATTCGCCACGAAGAATGGCATCTGATCCGGATACTGGGCTGGCCAGTAAGGAATGATCCCAAACACGACGAATTCAATCGCCTGTCCCTGTACACCCATGGAGACGAGGTCTCCAGTTTTGAGTTTGAACTTGTCAGCAAATTTGGAAGAGATCAATACAGCCCCTTCATATTTTCCAAGCAAGTCAAGGTACTTGTAAGGATGTGCCGGGAACAGATCGTTGCGGAACCAAGCCACTTGAGCAAAGTCCACATTATCAATTCCGACCAGCATTCCCTGTCCACCCGATTTACCAGAGACGATAATATTGCCTTTGGTCTGCAGCACGCGTGCTGCATGTTCAACCCCGTCTAATCTGCGGAACACTTCGAATGGAGGTTCGGAGTAGATGACTTTGGATGGCTGCGAAGAACCGCCACCACCACCTGGAGCACCTCCACCGCCATTGCCTCCGCCGGAACCACCACCAGCAGAACCTCCTCCTCCATTGCCACCACCTTGTTGACCTCCACCCGTACCGCCGTTCTGTCCGGAACCACCGGGTTTAACCTCAGGTGTTCCTTCCCATACAGTCTGCATAATCACATCAGAACCATAACGGTACAAGGTACGCTCAGTGGAATTCAGATCAATCGTCCGAGCTGCAGCCGAGTTGTACACCCCAAGTCCCAGTGTCAGTACAAGGAGGATCATCAGCGGATAATATGAAGAAGATGAACGCGATAACTGCGTTAATGTCAGATACAACGGGACCGGGAGAAACTTGCGACCGATCAACTGAATAAGCTTTAATATCCACGGGAACAAGCGCAGGAAGAATAATCCAAGCGCAAAGATCGCGAGTGCGGGTACAAAGAATAGAAACGGCTGTACCTGCAACTGATCGGTTGTCATTCCGGTCTGGAAGGTCAACATCTGACGTTCATAGAACAGGTAGTATCCATATCCAGCCAGACCCAGCAACACAACGTCCAGGAACCAGCGCTGCCATACTGGAGCACGGTCTGTTCGTGCTTGCCGCCGTTTGGCAGATACAATGGTTGCCCGTGCATAGGTTATCGCAGGGATAAGTGATGCGATGATCGCTACAAGGACCGCTGCTACTCCCAGGAGAATAGCTTCTTTTGATACACCGATCGGAATAGACTTCCGATCTACGAACGAGAGAAAGCCACTTGCTGAACCAATACTCTTGGCCATAAACCAACCGAGCAACGGCCCAATAACCAGCGCAATAGCGCCCAGAAATATGCCTTCAAGCAAGTAGAGAGAGAAGATCTGCCGAGCTGAAGCTCCACGACTGCGCAATACCGCAATATCACTCTCTTGCTTCTGTAATGACTGTCTGGCGTTCATCGCAATAAAATAAAAGACCATCGCAATCATCGGTGCTGCCAAGGTAAACAACATGGTCTGCAATTGCAGACTCTGACTGCGGAACTGCTTGAGCAGATCACCAAAGGTGATGTCCACTTTTGTATCTTTCAGCCGCTGGTACAGATCGATATCCAGCCTTTCCAGCATGGAAGTCAGACCTGATAACTGGCTGGTTTGAATTTCTTTCAGATCAAAGGCATAATACCAACGTGAATTTTGAAGTGGAATCCCTTTTTCCTTCAGTAAAACATCATTAAAAACCGATTCATCCACATATAGTCCATTCATCATGCCGTCAAATCCTTGTACCCAGTAAGGGCTGTTTGGATCATCTGCCTTGAAGGACCCCGTAATCTTTACACGTAACGTGATATCAAGACCGCTATACACCGGATATTCCAGAATATCGCCGATATGCAGGTCGTTACGGTACATCCCCTCTTCCAACATGACTGCCTCGATCGTGTCATCTTTGACCTGGTTTCCAGGTTTCACCCCGGCAGAGTAATTCACCTGTGCATCCAGCCCACTCATCGTACCCAGACTCATACTGCGCGCCCTGCTGGCATCCACTTTGGTTGGATCTTCCGGGCTCACCTCTGTGCTGCGAATGGATCTGGAATTCACATACGTATGAAAAGGAAACCCAATATCGCGAGGGACATCCTCACGAATATAACGATCTACTTCGTCCAGACCCCGAGTGTCTGTCTTCACGCCACCAGGTGCCTGATAACTCATAAGCAACGAACCGGCTGGCAACCCTTCACTGTTATCCTGCAGCGTTTGCGCGACGACCCGTTTCAACGCACCATCGGCATACATTGGAATACTGACGGTGAACGCTACCGCCACAATCAATCCGATCAGTGTGCTGAAGGTCATCCAGCGCGTGTTCCACATTTTGCGGAACAGTAGCCGAAGCAATGGCAGCCCCATTAGCGTCCCACTACTTTCTGACCTACGGTCAGACCTTTCAGAATCTCGACATCTGTCGATGTCTGCTGTCCAACTTCAACGTCCACTTCACGCTTGCTGCCATCACTCTCCACCACTTGTACATACGTTCTTGAACCGATGGAGCGTAAAGCGGATACAGGAATCACAATTGCGTTCTCGGTACGCTGCGTTACAATCGAGACCGTTAGTGGTGTGCCACGTTCGACGCCTTTTGGCATTTTTGCAAGTGTAACGATAACATACTTATCCAGCGTTTCCTTGGTTGGAGGCGTACCGCCTTCACCCGTCCCTTCGCCACTGCCACTTCCCGATGCTTCCGCAATAGGCATAACTTTAATTTTGCCAGCCACTTTACCAGCTCCATTAATATCTACTTCTGCCTTCATACCAGCGGAGAACTTCTCCAGATCTTCCTTGGCAAAGGTAGCTGCCACAACCAGATTGGATGTATCCGCAATCGTAGCAATCGGATCATACGCTTTCACGGTTGCACCCTTCTCTACCTGCACTGCAATAACGGTGCCGCCAAACGGAGCTGTCAACGTGGCTTTGCCCAGTTGTTCCTCCAGATCAGCGAGTTCCTGGCGTAGTTCTTCAAACGCAATCGTTGATTCTTCGAACTCTACCGGGTCCATCTCATCCTTCTTGCGGAGTGTTTCCTTCATTTGAACTTCGGATTTGCGAATAGCCAGTTTCTTGCCACGGATCTCCTTTTCTACACTCTCCACATCGAGGACAGCAAGAAGTTGACCCTTTTTCACTTTATCCCCTGGTTTAACATTTAACTCTTTGACATGCATGCCATCAAGCGTGAAGTACACCTTCTCTTCCCGCTGACTCATCATCTTGCCGCTACCACTTACTTTTTTCTCCAACGTTTCCGTCCGGACTTCATATTCCGGTTTCTTGGAGATCGTTGGTGGTGTGATAGGCGGAAGCACTTCTTCCTCTGTTTCTGACGGCAGCAATGAGCAGCCCGACATCGTTGCAACCATTATCGCACCAAGTACAATAAGTGCTGCGCGTTTCCCCCTCTTCGGAGCGGCCCCTTTACTTGATAAATCTGCCGTCCGCCATTTCATAAACATGGTCCGCAACCTCCAAAATTGTAGGATCGTGTGTAGTCATACATATTGTTACTTGTTCTACTTCAATAATATTGCGGAATACGGCCATGACCTGAGCGCCCATCTTGGAATCCAGTTCCGCTGTAGGCTCATCCGCAAGCAACAATCTGGGTCTATGGGCAATCGCCTTGGCTATAGCCACCCGCTGTTGCTCTCCCCCCGACATCTCGAAAGGTCGATGCTTCACCCGTTTGGAGAGTCCAACCAGATCCAGACAGTGGCCAACCCTGTCCTTCCACTCCGCTCGCGGAACGTCCGCCATGCGCAGCGACAGTTCTACATTTTCCCAAGCAGATAATAAGGGCATGAGTGCATATGCCTGAAAAATAAAACCGATCTCTTTGCGCCGCAAAGCGGTCCGTCGCCGATCTCCCCAATCCTGAAGAGGCTGACCGGAGAACAGAATGTCTCCACTTGAAGGCTGATCCAGTCCACCGAGCATATTCAGCAGTGTTGTTTTGCCTGAGCCTGATCGCCCCTTCAGCATGACCAGTTGTTGCGGATTCACTTCCATATCAATGCCTTTGAGCACATGGATGATACGACTGCCTGTCTGGAAACTGCGATGCACGTTACGCACCTCCAGTACAGGTCCATCATATGGAGGCAGCATATCCTTCTTTGGTTTGATCTTCTTCTGGGGTTCCTCAACGGTAGTGACAGCAGCTGCAGCCACTTCATCTGAAGCGATTTCACTTTCAGGTAACGGAGGTTTATTCGTCGGGTAATCGTGTTCATTGTTGTATGTATTTTCCCCCGACTCCGTCGATGTCTCCAACGGTGTTTCCCCCTGTTGATGTTCATCGCCTGACTGGCTCTTGGCAGGTCTTTTTCTGAGAAATAAATTCTTCATGCCAGCAATCACGCTCATCCTTTCTTGAAATCCCGTTCATTTCTTCAAAAAACCTAAAATTAGAAATCTGTTCCATCCTACACTGAATTATAAACGACCGATCCCAACTAAAAGTTACAAGCTTTTTACAACGGTAGAGTGAAAAAGTTAATATTTTGATGAACAAACAAAAAAAGCACCCCAAAGTGCGGGATGCCTCTTGTATATTCGATGGTTTTGCCGCTATGACGTCAATCATTACAATTTTGATACCGTTCACTCATGAACATTTTTTTGGGGTATCAATGATATTATTTACCAAATGAAGAAGGATCTTCACGCCAGGATTTGAGCAATTCAAAGTCACTCTCCTGAATCGTTCCCTGAGCCAAAGCCACATCCATCAAAGCCGTATAATTGGACAGCGTCTGAAGTGGAATTCCAGCATCTTCAAATGCTTTAACACCTTTATCCAGCTGGTAGCTGAAAATGGCAAGTACGGCCAACGGTGTTGCACCTGCTACACGTACAGCTTCGGCTGCTTTGATCGAACTGCCACCTGTAGAGATCAGATCTTCGATGACAACCACTTTCTGTCCTTCGGTAATCAGACCTTCGATCAGGTTCTCCTTGCCGTGTCCTTTGGCTTTATCACGAATGTAGGCCATTGGCAGATTCAGCTTCTGAGCCACCCAGGCAGCATGCGGGATACCTGCGGTTGCCGTACCTGCAATGACTTCTGCATCAGGGTATTGGTTACGAATAATCGTTGCAAAGGCTTCAGCGATATCGTTGCGAATCTCGGGATAAGACATCGTTAAACGGTTATCGCAATATATTGGTGATTTGATGCCGGATGTCCATGTAAATGGCTGCTGCGGACGTAACGCCACGGCTTTGATTTTCAACAGTTGGGAAGCAATATGATTCGGAATCTCATTCAGTTCGATCATGCGTTCAACATCTCCTTCAAAATGGTTTCTGCCGCTTCACGCGGATTGGGAGCGCCTGTAATGGGTCTGCCTACAACAATGTAATGACTGCCTCTGGCGATGGCTTCACCTGGCGTCAAGACGCGTGTCTGATCTCCCAGACCGCTACCCGCTGGACGAATTCCTGGTGTAACGGTATGAAAAGCACTGCCACACGCTGCCCGAATTGCGGGCACTTCCAGTGGAGAAGCAACAACCCCATCGAGTCCGGCCTCTTGGGCTAGTCCTGCATAACGGACCACAGCAGCTTCCACACTTCCCGGGATGCCAATCTCGTTATTCATCGTTTCCAGACTTGTACTGGTCAGTTGGGTGACTGCAATGATCTCGGGCTTGCTAAGGGAAGGGTCGGCAGCGATTGCTGCCTCAGCACCTTCACGTGCAGCACGCATCATGAGGGTTCCACCCGCTGCATGTACATTGAACATGTCTACCCCAAGACGTGTGATACTTTCAGCACCGCCACGAACGGTGTTGGGAATGTCATGCATTTTCACATCTAGAAAAACGGAGTAACCTTTGGATTTCAGCTCCCGAATAAAGTCCGGTCCTGCTGCGTAGAACAGCTGCATACCCACCTTGAGATAACAGGGAATGCCCTCAAGAGCTTGTACCAATTCTTTCGCTTCTTCCGCTCCAGGATAATCCAGTGCCACCATCAGACGGCCAGCCATTTCATTGAAACTCGCTTGGTTCATCACCAGCGCTCCCCTCCACTTGCTCATTTTTTCCGTTTTTGCCCGATATAAAGGACATCCCGCCAGCCCGCAGGCTGACTGATGTCCTTCATCAGAGAGTTATTTATTTTACAAAGACAGGCATTGCTTCCGAAGAGAAGTTGATCGTTTGCAGCATGATCAGCAGCGCACGAATCGTATCCAATGAAGTCATACATACAATGCCGTTTTCTACCGCTTCACGACGGATACGGAAACCATCACGCTGCGGTGTTTTGCCTTTGGTGAGTGTATTGAAGACAAAGTTTGCTTCGCCGCTACGGATCATATCCAGAATGTTCGGCGAACCTTCACTTAATTTGTTAACAGTCGTTACCGGAATGTTCGCTGCTTCAAGCGCAGCTGCTGTTCCGCCGGTAGCCATGATTTTGTAACCCAGTCTGTAGAAACCTTCGAGCAAAGGAACCGCTTCGTCTTTGTCTTTGTCTGCTACAGTTACTACGATCGCTCCGGTTGCCGGAATTTTCATTCCTGCACCGATGAGACCTTTGAACAACGCTTTAGCGTAATTCGGGTCACGGCCCATAACCTCACCTGTAGACTTCATCTCAGGTCCGAGGGTTGGTTCTACACGACGCAGCTTCGCGAAGGAGAAGACCGGAACTTTAACAGATACATGATCCGATTCAGGCCACAGCCCGTCAACATAACCAAGATCTTTCAGTTTCACACCCAGAATGGCTTGTGTTGCCAAGTTCGCCATCGGAATGTTGGTTACTTTGCTCAGGAATGGTACGGTACGGGATGAACGCGGGTTCACCTCGATAATGTACACTTGGCCATCATGGATAACAAACTGGATGTTGACCAAACCTACCGTTTTCAGTTCTTTCGCAATTTTGATGGTAATCTCTACAATTTTCTCTTTCAAATCCTGGGACAGATGTTGAGGAGGATATACCGCGATGGAGTCACCAGAGTGAACCCCTGCACGCTCGATATGTTCCATGATTCCCGGAATCAATACCGTTTCACCATCACAGATGGCGTCAACCTCAACTTCTTTACCCATCATGTAACGGTCGATCAGGACCGGATGCTCCGGATTGATTTTAACCGCCTGTTCCATGTATGTCAGCAATTCAGCATCGGAGTATACAATCTCCATCGCACGACCGCCGAGTACATAGGAAGGACGAACCAGTACTGGGTAGCCCAGACTTTGAGCTGTTTCTACCGCATCATCAACGGAAATGACCGTTTTACCTTTTGGCTGTGCAATCTCCAGACGGGAGAGCAGACGCTCGAACTTCTTGCGATCCTCCGCCTCATCGATGCTTTCCAGATCCGTTCCGAGAATGGTTACACCTGCATTACGCAGTGGTGCTGCCAGATTGATGGCCGTTTGACCACCGAACTGTACGATAACCCCTACTGGTTTCTCCTGTTCAATCACGTTCATGACATCTTCGAAGAAGAGCGGTTCAAAGTACAGGCGATCCGATGTATTAAAGTCCGTAGACACCGTCTCCGGGTTATTATTAATAATGACTGCTTCATAGCCTGCTTTTTGCAATGCCCATACTGCGTGTACAGTAGAGTAGTCAAACTCAATCCCTTGACCAATCCGGATTGGTCCTGAACCCAGCACCACAACTTTTTTCTTATCTGAAGGAATTACTTCATTTTCTGTCTCGTAAGTTGAGTAGTAATATGGCGTTGTGGCTTCGAACTCAGCCGCGCATGTATCTACCATTTTGTACACTGGGCGCAGGTTCTCTGCTTCCCGACGAGTTCTAACTTCCGCTTCAGTTGTTAATGTGCCTCCTGGCTGACCTTGCGCACGCAGTTCAGCAATGGCACGGTCTGTGAATCCAAGGCGTTTCGCTTGATACAGAATGTCGGAAGACAATTCGGATTCTTCGCGAATGCGATCTTCGAATGCGATCAGACCTTCGATTTTATCAAGGAACCACCAGTCAATCTTGGTCAGATCCTGCAGTTGTTGCAACGTATACCCTCTGCGGAATGCTTCGGCAATCAGGAAGATACGCTCATCATCTGCTTTGATCAGACGTTCGTTCAAGGTAGCTTCGTCCAGCGTTTCGGCATCCTTCAGGTAGAGGCGATGTACGCCAATTTCCAGGGAACGAACTGCTTTGTGGATCGACTCTTCGAATGTCCGGCCAATAGCCATTACTTCGCCTGTTGCTTTCATCTGAGTTCCCAGTTTACGGTTCGCCGAGATGAACTTGTCGAACGGCCAGCGTGGGATTTTGCTCACGATATAATCCAGCGTAGGCTCGAAGCAAGCATACGTTTGGCCTGTTACCGGGTTCACGATTTCATCCAACGTGTAACCCATCGCAATTTTGGCAGCCATTTTTGCAATCGGATAACCCGTTGCTTTGGAAGCCAGAGCCGATGAACGGCTTACCCGTGGATTTACTTCGATAACATAGTATTGGAAGCTGTGTGGGTCCAGTGCAAACTGTACGTTACATCCACCCTCGATGTTCAGGGCACGGATGATTTTCAGGGAAGCTGAACGCAGCATTTGATATTCACGGTCCGACAACGTTTGGCTTGGTGCTACGACGATACTGTCGCCTGTATGAACACCTACCGGGTCAAAGTTTTCCATGTTGCAGACAACGATACAGTTATCGTTTTTATCCCGCATAACCTCATACTCGACTTCTTTCATACCTGCAATGCTCTTCTCGACCAGACATTGCCCTATCGGGCTGTAACGAATTCCCGCTGCCACCGTCTCGCGTAGCTCTTCTTCGTTCGCACAGATTCCGCCGCCAGTTCCGCCCAGTGTATAGGCTGGACGCACGATGATTGGATAACCAATCTCATTTGCAAATTCAAGTGATTCTTCAAGTGTCGTTACGATGACACTCTCTGGTACAGGTTGTTCCAATTCACGCATCAGGTCACGGAACAGATCACGATCTTCCGCTTTCTCGATGGATGTCAGTTGCGTTCCGAGCAATTTTACATTTTCACGTTCCAGCACGCCTGCACGAGCCAGCTCTACAGCCATGTTCAGACCTGTTTGACCACCCAGTGTTGGCAACAAGCCATCTGGACGCTCTTGACGAATGATTTGCGTTACAAAATCCAGGGTGATGGGCTCAATGTATACTTTGTCAGCCATGTTTGTATCTGTCATAATGGTCGCCGGGTTGCTGTTGATAAGTACAACTTCCACGCCTTCTTCTTTCAGTGCCTGGCAAGCTTGTGTACCGGCATAGTCGAACTCGGCCGCTTGACCGATGACGATTGGACCGGAACCAATCACCAGGATTTTTTTGAGATCTTTGTTAATCGGCATGTTATTGTGCTCCTTTCACTGCGGCTGCCAATACGGCTTGACGCGGCTTTTGCGGGTTAGTGATCTTGTGCTCGCGAATCATCTCAATGAAGCGGTCAAACAGATAACTGTTGTCGTACGGACCCGGGGCTGCTTCAGGGTGATATTGAACCGAGAATGCCGGGAATGATTTATGTTTCAGACCTTCAATGGTCTTATCGTTATTGTTGATATGTGTAACTTCCAGATCTGTACTCTTCACAGACTCTTCGTTTACGGTAAATCCATGGTTCTGGGATGTGATGAAACAACGTCCGCTCTCCAGTTCTTTCACCGGGTGGTTTCCTCCGCGATGTCCAAACTTAAGTTTTTCGGTGTCTGCTCCTGCCGCAAGTGCGAACAACTGGTGACCCAGGCAGATACCAAAGATCGGGTATTCGCCAAGCAGTTCACTGATCATGTTAACTGCGTGAGGTACGTCTTTCGGGTCCCCAGGGCCGTTGGACAGTTGGATGCCGTCCGGGTTCAGGCGACGAATCTCGTCTGCTGTTACATCGTGTGGAACAACAACAACGTCACAGTTACGTTTGCTGAGTTCGCGCAAGATTCCTGTTTTAGCACCATAATCCACGAGTACAATACGTTCAGCCGTTCCCGGGCTATTGTAGACATGCTCCGTAGAAGTCATAGGCACCTGGTTACGCAGCTCGGCGATGGTCGTGTCTCCCATCATCTCCAGCAGTTCTTCCACAGGCTTCGATCCTGTTGTGAGAATTCCCTTCATTGTGCCGTGGTGACGAATCCGGCGAGTCAACATGCGTGTATCAATTTCGCTGATTCCTACGATGCCGTATTCTTTGAGCAGATTGTCTACGCTATATTCCGCACGCCAGTTGCTTGGCGTTGGCTCATGACGACGCACGACGAAACCGTGCACGTATGGACGAATCGACTCAAAGTCATCACGCGTAATGCCGTAGTTTCCGATCAGCGGATACGTCATGGTTACGATTTGACCGCAATAGGAAGGATCCGAAAGCACCTCTTGATAGCCTGTAATTCCCGTATTAAAAACGACCTCACCTGTAGTTTCACCTTCAGCACCAAATGCTTTCCCGGTGAACAGTGTGCCGTCTTCCAACAATAATCTTGCCTGTGCCTGCATCCCATTTCACTCCTCTGTGTTTATCAACGTTGAATACTTTGAGTTGAACATGGGGGACTTCACGTTTGGTGCGGCTCCGTGGGCAGAAAACCCTTTGATCGCTGTGATCCTCGGATTACTTTTTATCATTTTTCAAATGATGTAATCCGGTGATAAAGGCGAACGCTTTGCTTCTTCGGGTCTTTTCTGTCCACTCCGCAGTTACGTTGGTGTCCATGTTCAAAAGCATTATTCAACTGTGTTTTGTTTCGTATGTTAGACTCTCGGCACGATTTGCCTCGAGTTAGTTGAAAAGATGTTACTAGTAAATAAGTTATAGATTAAGTTTTACAGTTAAAAAGATTCTTTGTTTCAAAAAAGTTAAGAATTACTGTTACTGATTTAAAGAGTTAAAGATGTAGAGTTACTAATTTATCAATTTACTAAATTACCGTTTTATTGTTGTGCAGTGTTGCTCCATACGCTTTTGCCATCCACCCATGTTTGTGTGGCCCAGCCTTTCAGCTTCCAGCCTGTGAATGGGGTGTTTCTTCCTTTGGTTGCAAACGTTGCAGGATCAACTGCTTTTTCTTCGTTCAGGTCAATCATCGTGATATCCGCTGGTGCTCCCTCTTCCAGTTTGCCTGTATCCAGTCGGAATACACGTGCCGGATCAGCTGTCATACGTTTCACCAGGAAGTCCAAGCTCCACAGTCCTGTTTCCACAAACTTCGTGTACAGCAGCGGGAAGGCAGTTTCGAATCCTACGATTCCGAACGGTGCCAGCTCCATGCCTTTGGCTTTCTCTTCTTCACTGTGTGGCGCGTGATCAGTTACGATCATATCCAGCGTGCCGTCCAGTAAACCTTCGATACAAGCCTGCACATCGCGTGGTGAGCGAAGCGGCGGGTTCATTTTCCAGTTGGCATCCATGCCCGGGATATCTTCATCCGACAACACCAGATGGTGCGGACATACCTCAGCAGTTACTTTAATGCCAATGGACTTTGCTAGACGAATCAGACGAACCGATTGCTCTGTACTTACGTGGCAGACATGGTAATGAACTCCCGTTGCTTCTGCGAGCAGGATATCACGGCCAACGTGGATAGCTTCGGATTCATTTGGAATCCCTTTGATGCCGTGACGCTTCGAAAACTCACCTTCCGTCACATATCCACCAACAACCAGTGAGTCATCTTCACAGTGAGCGATCACGGGCATATCCATGCTTGCCGCGAGGCTCATGGCATCCTTCATCATTTGAGCGTTTTGTACACCTACACCGTCATCTGTGAATCCAATAGCGCCTGCTTCTTTTAATGCGGCAAAATCGGTAAGTTCACGACCCAGTTCGTTTTTTGTAATGGCTGCATAAGGCAACACTTTAACCAGATCAGCTTCTTTGGCTTTATCCAATACCAGTTTCACAACTTCCGCTGTATCTGTTACTGGTCTCGTGTTCGGCATGCAAGCGATCGTTGTAAAACCACCTTGTGCTGCTGAACGGGCACCTGTCTCGATCGTCTCTTTGTGTTCGAATCCAGGTTCACGCAGATGTACGTGCATATCGATCAATCCCGGAATGACCAGTTTGCCTGATGCGTCTGTTACACTTCGCGCTGACTTTTCGGCATCCAGTACGGCTTGGTCTTCCAGACCAGCGATTTTTTTAATTTTACCTTCATCTATAATGATGGTTTTCCGTTCAAGTTCCCCTTGTTGGTTCAAGATGTTCGCGTTTTTTATAATCTGTAGCATAATTGCCCTCCGCTTCGGTCTGTCCGGCTTACCAGGCAAGCCGGATGATTTTCTTTATCGTGTACTCTCTTATTGCTCTATAAGAACTACCGTACCGTCAGCCTATGACCCACAGCCAGACCCTGTTACAGTTTCATCGCACGTTCCATAACCGCCATGCGGATTGGAACGCCGTTTGCCATCTGCGGGAAGATCCGTGATGCTTCACTCTCCACAACCGCGTCATCTACCTCGACATTGCGATTCACAGGAGCAGGGTGCATGATAATGGTGCTTGGTTTTAGGCGTGACGCACGTTCTTCCGTCAATCCGTAGTGTTCGCGATAATCCTCAGCTGAAGTAATCAAGCCATGTTGATGACGTTCCAGTTGAACACGGAGCATCATGACTACATCTGCATCCAGCGCTTCTTCAAGACCGACATAAGGAGCATGCTCTGCGAGTTCTGGTGCCTGCATTGTTTGCGGAGCACAGAAGCGTACATCTGCACCAAACTTTTGCAGTGCCCACAGGTTGGAACGAGCTACACGGCTATGCAGGATGTCACCAATGATGGAAACACGCAAGCCTTTCAGTTCGCCAAATGCTTTCCTCATCGTGTAGAGGTCCAGCAAGGCCTGTGTGGGATGCTCATTGTTGCCGTCTCCAGCGTTCACGAGTGGTACATTCACTTTCTGAGCCAGTTGTTGCAGAACGCCTGCCGGTTTCAACCGGATCACGCCTGCATCAATGCCCATCGACTCAAGTGTTCGTACCGTATCGTAGATCGACTCTCCTTTTTCCACACTGGATGCGGCTGCCGTAAAGTTCAGCACTTGTGCGCCCAGGCGTTTCTCTGCCATTTCGAAAGAGAAGCGGGTACGTGTGCTGTTCTCGAAGAACATGTTCGCAACGAAGCGTGATTCCAGTACAGGAACCAGTTTCTCTTTCTGCGCTTCCCAGTGAGCCGCTCTGTTCAGAATGGACTCGATTTCTCCTCGACTAAGTTCCTTCAGTCCAAGCAAGCTTCGGTCTCTCAATGCTGTCTGTGTAATCATTATGCTTGCTCCCCCCGGTTCTGAGTGATTTTGACTTCGTCCTGTCCGTCCGTTTCCATGAGTGCAACTTCAATCTCCTCTGATTTGGAAGTCGGCACATTTTTGCCGATAAAATCAGGTCGAATCGGAAGTTCCCGGTGTCCGCGGTCTGCGAGCACAGCCAGCTGAATGTTCTGCGGTCTTCCACAGTCCATCAGGGCATCCATCGCTGCGCGAATCGTCCGTCCGGTATAGAGCACATCATCGAACAAAATCACTTTTTTGTTGTGGATCGAAAGTGATTCAGGTGTCATAATCAACATTTCCTTGCGATTCGCTTTATTTTCGTCCAAGCGGTCATCGCGGTAAGGAGTCACATCCAGTTCTCCCCAGGGGACTTTGGCGCCCTCGATTTCTTCAATTTTGGCGGCAATCCGTTCTGCGAGGTAAACCCCGCGTGTGCGGATACCGACCAACACACAATCGTCGATTCCTTTGTTTTTCTCCAATATCTCATGGGCAATCCGTGTTAATGCGCGGCGGATCGCCGTCTCATCCATAATGACATGTGTCTCTGTGCTCATGCGTTAAGCCTCCTCAGGATTTCCCTTCAGCATCATGGCCCCGTGACGAGGAGAAAAAAAAAGACTCCTTGCCGTGTTTATTGGCAAGGAGTCTCCGAACTTCAGACCGCTCTGAAGAAAGTTTACTCTCGGGGATGCATCGCTTCATTTGCCGCAGCAAAAAACGATGTATCGTTCACGTTACCTTGCCAGTCTCACGGGACTGATTTAAAGGTGCTATTCATGTCGTTCATATTGCAGGACCTCACAGGGTTCTGTAATCAATATGTCCGTTTGTCTTCATGAATTATGACAGAAAGACAACCCCCTGTCAACACCTCACCATCGCAGGTGAAAACCCTCTGCTACGTTCTTCTTAGAATCAGCAGTTAGGCTGAAAAACATCCATGCACAATACATCTCATTGGTTATTCATAATTATACAACATTTCTGCATATTTATCCATAGGCAAATGAGAAATTTGATATAACCAAAATAAACCTCTGACTATACTCAAGTAGAGACAAAACACTTCTTTTTAGAACAAACGGTGAGTTTCATTTAAATAATATATGAAGACTCCGAATTACTACCGAGTGAAATGGGTACAGTTTATAAACATGAACCCATTCATAGATGCTGCAATAATGCCGATATACATAAGATTCACAAATATGCGACATAGAAATAAGATACGCCCTACATTTATGTACATTTAGGAGGAAGTCATGCGTCACATTTGGCACGTTTACAAAACAGACTGGTTGCATATTCTGAAGGTCCCCACAGGTATATTTCTAATTGTGGCTATTATTCTACTACCTGGGCTGTATGACTGGGTCAATGTGAAATCCGTCTGGGACCCATACAGTAACACTCAAGGGATCAAAATTGCAGTGACAACCGAGGACGAGGGTGCGACTGTTGAAGGAACCAATGTTAATATCGGAGACGAACTGGTAACCAGCCTCAAACACAACGAAAAGCTGGGCTGGACTTTTGTAGATCGGGCTGAGTCTAGTCGCGGGGTACAAACAGGAGAATATTATGCAAGCCTGCTCATTCCCGGAGACTTTTCGTCTAAAATTACAGGTATCGTTGACGGAAAGCTGGAACGCCCAGAGGTAATCTATACCGTTAATGAGAAAGTGAATGCCATTGCTCCTAAAATCACAGGCTCCGGTGTATCTGCCATAACAACACAAATCAATGAAAGTTTCACTGAAGCCGTCAGTGAGGCCGTTCTAACCAAGTTGAAGGAAGCCGGGGTTGAAATTAACACCCAGCTTCCAACTTTGCGCAAGATGGAGAATGGCATTTTTACACTGGAGAAAAATCTTCCGGCTATTCAAGCCGCAGGTCAAAAGGTTCTGGAAGTAGAAAAAGCCATGCCCGAGATTGTAAAAGATGCTCAAAAGATCGTTGAGATCGAGAAAAAACTGCCTGAAATCAATGAAGCAGCACAGTATGTGCTCAAGGTGCAGAAGTATTGGCCACAAATTAATGATGCGGCTTCCGAAGTGCTGGCTATTCAAGGACGGATACCGGATATACAAAAAGCGGTAGAACGCATTCAAGAAGTGGATGAAAACTTTGGCCAGGTATCAGATGTCATCCAAACGGCGTTGGATAAAACCAACAAAGCTCTGTCTATCGTAACGGCAGCAGAGCAAGATCTGGACAAAGTATCACAAATCGCTGGCAACGGGATTGAGCTTGCAAAAGGATTAAATCAGTTCGTGGATTCCAGTGAAGAAGCGTTTCAGGCGATTGGCCCGGTGATCCGCCAAAATCTGCTGCTGGTGCAGCAGATTACTAACGCTGCAGGAGACGTATTTGCACAATTACAACATTCGGATCTTAGTAACCTTCCTACAGCAGAAGATATCGACCGGATTGCTTCGCGTTTAGGGATTGCGGTAAAACTCGTGGACAGTATGGCAGAACTATTGGGCAACATCAATAAATTGCTTCCAAGCCAACCACTTGCCGATAAAATTACACAACTGAACTCCATTTCTGATAAACTTCAGTTGCAAATCCGCTTGGCTGGCATCATCAGTGATGCCATGCGTCGTAATACAACTCCACCGACAGACGTCATCGCTCAGTTAAATACACTCTCGAAGGACATCAGCAGCGGGATTAGCAATATCTTAAACACCTATGAAAGTGAAATATCGCCTGCACTTGCAGCTGGTGCGGATAAGCTCAGGTCTACCCTCTCCACTTCAGCAGAAACTTTACAAGGAGCAAAAGATCGTATTCCGGATATTGCGGACATTCTTGCATCAGCCAAAGAAGGGATTACGTTTGGGCAGACCGAGTTGACAAAAATTCAGAGCGAACTGCCTCAAATACAATCTAAGATCCATGAGATATCAGAGACACTCGCGAACAAAAGTGAAGGTTTTATCCAAGCTCTGAACACCGTGTCTTCATTAATTCGAAACGATCTGCCCAAGCTGGGAATCAAACTGAACGAAGCCGCTGATTTTGTTCGCAATGATCTGCCTAATGCCGAGAAACAGATAGGCAAGGCATCCGATTTTGTCCAGAACCAGCTTCCTGAGGTCGAAAAAGGAGTACATCGTGTTGCCGCGCTTGTACGTGATGATCTGCCAGCATTGGAAAGTGCCATCAGCAAGGCTGCGGACAAGCTCAGGGAAGTCGAAGGCAATAACCAGTTTGCTGAGCTCGCCAAACTTTTGCGTGGTGATATCGAAGAAGAAAGTGCTTTTCTTGCAAGTCCGGTGCAAATCAAGGAACAACAGCTTTACCCGATTCCGAATTATGGATCGGCCATGTCACCATTTTATGGCGTGCTGTCTCTGTGGGTTGGCTCAACACTGTTGATTTCTCTGCTTCGTGCCGAAGCTGAGAATCCTGGGGGTAAGTTCCGGGGATATGAGTTGTATCTTGGACGTCTCGCTACTTTTCTGACCATTGGGTTACTTCAGGCGGTATGTGTCACCTTGGGTGATATCTTAATCCTGGGTACCTATGTTGCAGATAAACTGTGGTTTGTCCTGTTTGCCATGTTAGTGAGTGCCGTATTTGTCACCATAACGTACACCCTGCTGTCCGTTTTTGGGAATATCGGAAAAGGGATCGCCATTATCTTCATGGTGTTCCAGTTCTCCAGCTCCGGCGGTACGTTCCCAATCAGCATGACATCACCCTTTTTCCAGGCATTAAATCCGTTCATGCCCTTCACGTATGCCATCAGTCTGCTGCGTGAGTCGGTCGGCGGCATATTGTGGTCTACTGCCATCAAGGATATTCTGTGGTTGTGTATGTTCATCGCGCTGAGTCTCATCGTTGCACTTGCTTTGAAACGCCCACTCAGCAGTCTCACCAAACGTTCAGCCGAGAATGCCAAAAAGACCAAAATTATTGCTTAACTCATGTGCTGGATACTAAAATAGATAAGGCCATTGGACTTTCCATCCAATGGCCTTATCTTATTTTCTTATATGAATCGATACATTTTGATTATTTCACTGAGCGTTCCTGTTCCAATTGATCATAGGATTGTTTGATTGTTGTTAATGTTTCTACATTGCGATAGATATTGTTACTTGCCGTAACGATAACACATAACATGATCAAGCCTATAACCACTTTTTTCCCCAATCCCGGACGAAGGCTGATGACGAAACCTCCACCCAATAGGAAAAACGCAAACAGATAATGCCCCGCATACAGGTACATATCATATTGAAATACAGCCAGGCCAAAGCCCACGACGACATGAAGCAAAAAGGCAAACAGAATATATGGCACAAGGGTCCATACTTCACGTTCACGAATGCCCTTAATGAAGCCCATGAATGCCAGTAGTAAAATAAAGATACCTGTCATCTGCACATAGATTGGATTGGAAAGGGATAGGTCCGTAACAAAAGCTGCCATTCCCGGGTCCAGTAAATGCATCTTCGGTGTCAGCATCGGATTAATGGTTAACATGTTCAATGCTTTCCAATGAACAGCGAACTGGAATGGTGTTGCATAGCTTGTTCCACCATTTTGAATGCCCAACAGCCAGTTACTTACCCAACTGCGACCTCCAAAGGCAACATACTGAATGCCTGTTAATACGACGATGATCAGAACCGCCAATGCCATGATACCGATGTATTTTTTCAAATTCGCCTTATTGCGCCATGCATGCATATTGAAGAATGTGGCAGCAGCAAATGGTACGATATTGGTCGAGGTTAGTCCAAAGTTAATCGATGCAAGCAATGCATTAGATACATAACGTACGTCCTGACGCTCACGAGTATACTGCATGTAAACCACCGACAGCAGAATAACGAACTGTACATAAGGGTACGAATCCGGGATCAATGCAGTAAACATTAAGTAGGAACTGAAACCAAACAGTAAGGCAAAAAGTAGCGGTACGATGGTCGGTTTATCTTCTTTTTGACTCAGGAACAGATACGCCAGCACCACCGAACCCGCATTCACCAGGGATTGCAGGATTAGAAAGAACCAGTTGCCTCCCAGAAGTTTCGCTACAGCCGCAAGGGTGACTGCGAGAAAGGAGATCAGCGGATGGATCACGGAAGAACTGTTGTCCCCATAATACATCGAAGGATCAAAGTTGAATAAATTGATTGGGAACAGCGTCGTATTAAATGGGCTATACGCCCCCAGCATTTCTGCATTATTTTCAATATACAGAACATACGAGCCGTTCATTAAACCATAGAACAGAGCAAATCCAGCAAACAGGTAGAAGGCTGTCCAGTTGGCTCTGCGATTATAAAATAAGTAATCTAAAAAGTTCATGCTTTCATTTCACATCCTGATTAATTAAGTTCTAAAATACCAGTAACAGTAGGCCACCCATAATACATGCCACACCGATCCAGCGTAAAGGACCCACTGTCTCTTTAAATACCAACCGCGCTATAATGAGAGTCCAGACATATGTTAATGCGTTGGCAGGCAGTACGACGGTTAATGGAAGAAACTTCAACAACACAATATTCAGCAACGCACCCGTTCCGTAGAATCCAAGTCCCATGAGTACATACAGACGATTGCGACTGGATGCATAAGCTTTCAGTCCAGCCCCGCCCAGTGCACCACACAACGTCATGACAATTAATACGGCAACCATCCAGCTATCGATCAACACTGGTTAATGTCACCCCGATTCCAAGCAACACAACTGCTGCCAGCTTCTGCATCGTAATTTCTTCCCCAAGCAAAAAATACCCATAGATTAAGGCAAATACATAGCTGGCGCACATCAGAGGATAAGCAACTGAGAGTTTTTCCAGAGCAAAAGCTTTAATCATCAAAATCGCTCCAAGTCCATAACACAGAAAACCAACACCCAGGTAGATCCACTCGGTTAGTCCCCATTTCCAGAACAATTGACCCGTTGCTGTCAGAAAAGCCGAGACGAGCATCAACCATTTACCTGCATGACGCGATTTTATTTCCCCCACGTTAATGCCTCCATGTCCGGAACACGCTTGTTAATAAAGTATCGCTGACTCACAAGTTGCATGACTGGAAGGTCGGATAAGGAGTCCGAGTAGGAACATGACTGGTCATAATCAATTACCATGTTCTTCTCACTCAGATAAGCCTGAATTCGGCGCACCTTCTCTTCCCCTTTGCAATTACTGCCTTCAATTCTGCTCGTGTAACCATTCGCATGACGGACAAGTTCAGTCCCAATTACATGATCCACCCAGGGAAAGTTTTTAAAGTATTTCATATAGGCATGCGGAGATGCAGTTACCAGCAAGACATGATAACCTGCTTCTTTGCGATGTTGCATCTCTACACTGGCCTCGGCAAAAATGGACGTACGCAAGCGGGTATCAAAGAAATGTTCGAGATCTTTTTCAGACATACGCTCAATTTCTTGAAAGTAGGATCGTTTGACTTGTTCAACCGTCATGAAGCCTGCCTTGAATAACACGGTATGTAATGCGATGACAGGTAATCTCCATACCTGCCATGGGTAACGGCGAACACCGTAATGCACAAATCGAAACATGGAATCACTGCGTATGATCGTTTTATCAATATCAAAAATGGCGACTTTCGTGCTTTTCACCCTGATCCCCCTCAGTTTTTATTCAAAGATTGCAAAGATTGTAACAACACTTATCACATACAACATAACCGTAATTAATATGGGCTTGTCCTCAAACAGCACACGATCAGGCGAGCCGCCTTGGTTCTTCATATGGATCAGATACAGGTAACGGAACATGCCGTAAATAACCAATGGAATCGTCCACATGAGATGAATGGTTCGATCTGAAGTGAATGTGAACAGGGAATAACTGATAATCGTAGCTGTCGTCACAATTGTATTGAATTGATCCAGTAATGTAATGGAGTAGTTATCCAAAACCTTACGATGTGATCCCGTATTTCCCTCAAGCAACGTGAGTTCATTTCTGCGTTTTCCAATGGCCAAAAACAACGACAACAGCATGGTACAGATCAAAAACCACGGTGTGAATGGCACATGGATCAGCACACCACCTGCAATGGCACGAAGTACAAAGCCGGCTGCAATGGTCATCATATCCAGGATAACGAGATGTTTCAGCACAAATGAATACGATACATTCAACAGGAAATAGACGATACATAACACCCCGAATAGAGGGTTCATCATGAAGGCCGTTCCTACGGAAAGGATTAATAAAATAATGCCAAACAACAAAGCATGACTCGGATTCACCTGCCCAGAAGCCATAGGACGATACTTTTTCACCGGATGCTGTCTATCCCTGTCCCGGTCTACAAAGTCATTTAAAATATACACACAGCCTGCAACAAGGCTAAATAGAATAAAACCAAGCAACGTCGCAAGAATGGTTTCAGTCCGAATCTCCTCAAAAGAGAATAGTAACGCAGCAAATAACAGCAGATTTTTAGTCCACTGTTTGGGTCTTAACAATCTGATTAATCCTGGCACTATACTGCCTGTTCCTGTTGCCGGTGAGGACACCGTACTTGTTCGTGATGATAACAATTGTAATAACTCCCTTCAAAAGCAACTTCTGTATATAACAAATAACGTAAAGATCTAATCATATGTTGCTTGTATAATTTTGTAAAGGGAGTAAATGAAAAAAATCTAATATGGGCATAAAAAAGAGACCGTTTCCGGTCTCTTCGTTAGTAAATGATTTAACTATTGGGTCATGCGATTAAAATTCGAATTGCACGTCGCTCAGACGACGTTTGATCTCAGCAATAACACGTTTCTCTTCCTCTTCACCCTTCGCTTCAAAGGTTACGGAGAAACGAACAAAGTTACCGGCATCATCCCAAGGTACGGATGAGATCAGTTTCTCACGGATCAGGAATTGGGAGAAATCTTCGCCGGATTCGAAGCGACGTCCGCCAACCACACCTTTTGGTGCTTCTACATACAGGAAGAATGAACCTTTAGGTTTTTCAGCCTGGAAGCCCAGTTCGTTCAGTGCGGCAACGAGCATGTCGTGACGACGGGAATATTTCTCTGCAATTTTTTCCGTAATTTCAGGGTGATTCAATCCATATGCAGCAGCCTTTTGAATCGCGATGAACTGACCGGAGTCATTGTTGTCCTTCACGTCACTGAATGCTTTGACTACAAGCGGATTACCCGCTACGAACCCGATTCTCCAACCTGTCATGTTGTAGGACTTGGATAAAGAGTGCAGCTCTACGCCGACATCCTTCGCTCCTGGTACCGACAGGAAGCTGAACGGTTTTTTGCCATCGTATGTCAATGCCGCATAAGGAGCATCGTGGACAACAACTACGTTGTATTTCTTCGCCCACTCCACGACTTCAGTGAAGAACTCCACTGTTGCACTTGCACCTGTTGGGTTGTTCGGATAGTTCAGGTAGAGCAACTTCGCACGTTTTGCGATGTCTTCCGGAATAGCCGTCAGATCAGGCAGGAAGTTGTTCTCTTTCGTCAATTGAATGTTGAACACTTCTCCACCCAGATACTTCGTATGTGTGCCCATAACCGGATAACCTGGAACGGTCATGATCGTCACATCACCCGGATTAATGAAGCATGAAGGCATCATCGCCAAAGCCGGTTTGGAACCAATGGAGTGCACGATTTCGGTATCTGCATCGATACCTTCTACGTTGAATACGTTTTTCAGGTAAGAAGTAGCAGCAGTTTTGAATTCAGGAATACCATTGTCGGCATAACCACGGTTCTCAGGTCTGGAAGCCTCTTCTGCAAGAGCAGCCACAATGCCTGCATCAGCCATTTCGTCCGGTTCACCTACACCAAGGTCAATCAGTTCCACATCGGGAAAATCTTTTTTGGCCGAAGCTTTGGCACGTTTGATTTTCTCGAATTTATAAATGTTCGTGTCTTTACCATAGTTGGAGCCACCGATACGGTCGGCAAAATTAGTCTGAATGTAAGTTTCTTGGTATTTATCGATACTCATAACGTTGTTCATCTCCTCATTTGACGCAAATTTCTACACTTTAATATGAAGCATTTGCGTGATCAAAGCCATGGACAAAGTATCTGAACATTTGTACTTTCTTGGAGCTGTTAACGACTGCGTAGCGAGGCAAGCACGTCTTCCATATCTTGCGGAATAGGAGCTGAAAATTCAAGGTATTCTCCCGTTGTTGGATGCACAAATCCAAGAATGGCCGCATGAAGAGCCTGTCCCTGCATTTTGATCCCTTTATTCCGTCCATAAGTTGGATCTCCTACAAGCGGGTGACCAATAAATTTCATGTGAACCCGAATCTGGTGAGTACGTCCTGTCTCCAGTTTCAATTCCAGCAAGGTGTAATCATTAATCCGCTCAGTAACGGTAAAATGCGTAACGGCATGTTTACTGTTACGTTCTGTGACCGTATACATTTTGCGGTCATTGGTATCCCGTCCAATCGGTGCATCAATGGTCCCTTGATCATGGTTAAGATGACCATGAACAAGCGCAATATACCGTCTGTTCACCGTATGTTCCTTCAACTGGGCAGCCAGTGAGGCATGAGCACGATCGTTCTTGGCAGCCATGATTAGGCCGGATGTATCCTTATCGATACGATGCACAATACCAGGACGCAACTCCCCATTAATACCCGAGAGGTCTTTGCAGTGATGCATAAGTGCATTAACGAGGGTACCCGACGTATGTCCTGGTGCCGGATGCACCACAAGACCACGCTGTTTGTTAATCACGATCAGGTCGCTGTCTTCATATACCACTTCCAGCGGAATATCTTCGGCAATGATCTCTACAGCAGCCGGTTCAGGAATCTGTAGTTCAATCAGATCACCTTCGGATAACTTGGCATTGGCTTTGACAACAGCACCATTTACCGTAACCATCCCGTCTCCGATCCACAATTGAACCTGGGAGCGAGATACGTTATCCACAGCTTCCGTAATATATTTGTCAATTCGTTCTTTTTTATGTTCAGCAGCAACGGTCCATTCCATACGTTCATTGCCATTCATTAGTTCTTCGTCGTTAATCTGTTCCTTATTCGGATTACTCATGATGTTCATTCCCTTCAATCTTCGCGGCTGCTTTTTCGCGCCGTCCTTCAAGCAACGTCTCCACAATGATTAACGCTACACCGATGCAGATTGCCGAATCGGCGATGTTAAAAATGGGAAACGTATAACTTCCAAAGTTAAGTTGTACAAAATCTACAACTTCTCCGGTCAATGCCCGGTCAAGGAAGTTGCCAATTGCTCCACCAAGCACCAAACTAAGCGCCACAGGCAGCAATTTGTGCGGGGTATCTTTTACCTTTTGCAAATACCAAATCAAGGCAACGACCACAATCAACGTAACCACGATAAAGAACCAACGCTGGTCTTGCAGAATGCCAAAAGCTGCTCCTGAGTTACGATGTGATGTGATGACAAAGAAATTGCCGATGACCGGAATTTCTTCTCTGAGTTCCATCCGGGTTGCAATCAGATACTTGGTTCCCTGATCCAATAAAAATACGATAAAAGCGAGGATATAATACACCACGTTTGTTTGTCACTCCGTTCTTGTCATTTCCAAACGATACCAGGCTTACGCCAGACTTGTTTTATTGTAGCACAGCTGTTTGGAAATCGTCCACGACGCGCTATATCAGCAACGCTTATGGCAAAAACGATAACATTTCCCTTCTGTAATCTTGCCCTTAATGGCACATCCTACAATAGAGTCAAAATCCGGATTACAGCATGAAAGCAGAAAGGGGAAAATCATGTCACATTTTACTAACGAACAACTGCAATTTTTACGTTCCCAACTGATGTCTGATAAGCGCGATATTGAACATAGACTTTCGGAAAACGAGCATTACGGCCTTGGAGATTCCCTTAAACTACAGACAGGTGAATTATCACCAATTGATAACCATCCTGGCGACATAGCTACAGAGGTGTATGAACGCGAGAAAGATATTTCCCTGCTGGAACATGATGAATTCCAATTGGAACGTATCGATTCTGCACTGCACTCCATCGAAGAAGGACATTACGGTACATGTGCGGTCTGCCAGCAACCCATCCCTTATGAACGCATGGAAGCTGTTCCCTACACCAAATACTGCAAAAAACATCAACCGGAAACCGTTGTCTCCGAAAACCGTCCTGTAGAGGAAGAATTCCTTGCCCCGGCATTTGGTCGAACCAGTCTGGACGAACGTGATGACCAAAATGGCTTCGATGGCGAGGATGCCTGGCAGATCGTTGAGAGCTGGGGCACATCGAACTCACCAGCCATGGCTGAAGGACGTGATATCGACAGCTATGATGTTATGGCGATTGAAGCAACCGATGAAGTGGAAGGCTGCGTTGAAGCGTACGAAAGCTTTGTTGCAACAGACATCTATGGTCATGACGTCTCCATCGTGCGCAATCGGCAATATCGCCAGTACCTGGAGAACCGTGAAGGCGAGGGTCTGTTAGAACCGGATATGGAGACGGATGACATGTACTAAATGCACTTTGATATCCTTCACCTTTAATCGCTTAATAGGTGTTCATATCAAGCTGACGCTGGACAATGCGCACAATATCAGCGATGTAGTCTCCAACAATGGGAAGATTGAGCGCCCCAAGTAGCTGCAAAACGTAAATGATCGTTGCTGCGAAAAAGGTGAAACCAATCGCGATCCCCACACCTCGTGCGGCTCCTGACAACAGGTTAAGTCCAATCAATTTCCATGGCCTATTCAGCAATTCTGTGTATTGCGCAATTCGTGAACGTTCCAGTTCATTCGCCAGACGGTTCGTCAGGGTATGTAACTCTTCAATTTTGTCATGGGAATTCAGATTATCTGATGTTGATTGTTGTGAAGTGGATGATGTTTGCTTGTCATGTTCGCTCATGTTTTGGTCAGTTCCTTTGATCAATATAGATTGACTGCACTATAGAATCATTGCCTTTTTGCCTAAAAAACAAACGAGCCCAGAACCAGGGAATATGTCCCTGCCTCTGCGGCTCGTTTGTTTATGCTCTATATTCTGTCTTAATTGGATGGGACATGCTCCGAATTACGCTTCGATGTAAATACCGATCGATTTACCTCCGGCTTCAACACGTTCCATGGACTCATTCGAGCCAAATGTAACTTCGGTTACGAGAACATTTTCACGCAACACATCATCAAACGCCTGAATAGCTTCCTGAAGGGATGCATCCACATCCAGCGTCAAACGTACTCTTTTCTCAATCGGCAAGTCCAGTCGTTTCCGGGTATCCTGCACAGCCCGAACTACTTCACGGACCCAGCCTTCCTGTTCCAATGCTGGCGTGATTTCGGTATTGAGTGCAACCGTCAGACCGTAACCTGATGCTGAAGCAAAACCTGATTTGGCCTGTTTATCAACCAATAATTCTTCGTTCGTCACTTGCAGCTCCTCGCCTTCCGGAGAAACGATATTCAGCACACCCTCCGAAACCACTTTACGTGTCTCATCGGCAGACATTCCCTTGAAGAAGTTTTGCAGGAATCCTACGTTTTTACCGTATTTCTTACCTGCAACTTTCAGGTTCAGCTTCAATGTAAAGTCAACGAATTCCGCATCATTATGCTCCGTACGGATTCCTTTTACATTGATCTCTTCCTTGATGATTTCTTCATAACTTGCCAGGTCAAACCCTTTATCAAGAGAAACGATCAATTCGGACAGTGGCTGACGTGTCTTGATGCCTGTTTCGTTACGAACGTTACGGGCAAGTTCAACCACGCGGCGAGCCGTCTCCATATCCTGTTCCAGTCCTGCATCAATCAACGCTTCATTGGCTACAGGATAGTCTTCCATGTGTACACTCTCACCTGTTGCAAGGTTCAGATAGATGTCTTCTGCCAGCATCGGTGTGAACGGAGCAACCAACTTCGCAGTAGTCACCAGTACCTCAGTCAATGTGCGGTAAGCGTCCAGTTTATCCTCTGTGAGGCCACTTCCCCAGAAACGGTCACGGGAACGACGGATATACCAGTTACTCAGTTCATCAACAAAAGCTTCAATCGCTTTGGAAGAGTTCAGATAGTCGTTAACCAGCAACGCTTTTTCTACAACCAGGATCAGGCTGTTCAGTCTCGACAGAATCCAGCGATCCAGCTTGTGTGCGGACAGTTGGAACGGGTGCTCCTGTGGATCAAATCCATCAATGGTAGCATAAAGCGTCAGGAATGCATGGGTGTTGACCAGCGTATCCACCATTTTGGATTTTGCTTCCCCTACGATACCTTTGGAGAAACGTTTGCTGTTCCACGGTGCACTGTCAGACAATAAAGCCCAGCGGAATGCATCTGTACCGTATTCTTCAATTACTTCCCAAGGATCGATAACGTTACCTTTGGATTTGGACATCTTCTGTCCGTTCTCGTCAAGAACGTGTCCTGTAGCCATAACCGCTTTGTAAGGCGCTTTGCCTGTCAAAAGGGTAGAAACCGCCAACAAGCTGTAGAACCAGCCACGTGTCTGGTCAATCCCTTCACAGATCATATCCGCAGGATACTGCTGTTCAAATACTTCTTTATTTTCAAATGGATAGTGTTGCTGGGCAAACGGCATGGAGCCGCTGTCGAACCAGACATCGATCACTTCCGGTGTACGTTTCATTTCATATTTGCCACAAGAGCTCATGACTTTAACGACATCCACATATGGTTTATGCAATTCAAGATTCTCAGGCACATCACCTACTGCACGAGCACGCAATTCTGCAATGCTGTGTGGAGCAAATTGTTCGCCAGTCTCCTCACATACCCAGATATTCAGCGGAGTTCCCCAATAGCGATCACGGCTGATGTTCCAATCCACCAGATCCTCAAGGAATTTCCCGAAGCGACCTTCACGAACGTGACCCGGGTACCAATCCACTTCACTGTTGTTGGCAATCAATTGGTCCTTGATGGCTGTTGTTTGGATAAACCAGCTGTCCATTGCATAGTACAGAAGCGGTGTATCACAACGCCAGCAGAACGGATAGCTGTGCTCATATTTTTCTTTGCTGAACAAACGTCCATGCTCAGACAGATATCGCACGATATCAATATCACAATCCTTCACGAAACGTCCGGCAAAGTCAGTCACTTCAGCGACAAATTTACCTTCCAAGTCCACCATGTTCACAAAGCTGATGCCATTCTCACGGCATACACGGTAGTCATCTTCACCATGGGCAGGAGCCATGTGTACGATACCCGTACCACTTGCATCCGTTACAAAGCCTGCACCCAGAATGATGTTGGCTTTCTCAGCCTGTACGTAGTTGAACGGAGGATCATACGTTTTGCCAACCAGATCGGCACCTTTCAGTGCACCGATGATCTCATACTCACCCTTGGTATCTTTCATCACTTTTTCAACCAGATTGGTTGCCATGATGTACACTTCATCACCTTGACGAACACGGGAGTAGTCCATATCCGGATTCACGGCAAGTGCAACGTGTGAAGGCAGTGTCCAAGGTGTTGTCGTCCAAGCCAGTACAAATTCTCCGCTGTCATTCAGTTTGAATTTCGCTGTAGCGCTCAAGTCTTTGACGTCTTTGTACCCTTGTGCAACTTCATGGGAACTCAGTGTTGTCTGACAAGAAGGACAATACGGGCTCACACGGTGACCACGATACAACAGACCTTTCTCATGAATTGTCGCCAGGATGTTCCATACACTCTCGATGTAGTTGTTATCAAGGGTGATATATGGGTTATCCATATCCGTCCAATATCCGATACCTTCTGTCAGATCACGCCATTGTTGCTCGTACTCGAATACGCTCGCTTTACATTCGTTAATGAATTTTTCCACGCCGTAATCTTCGATTTCCCACTTGTGGGAGATACCAAGCTTCTTCTGTACACCCAGCTCTACAGGCAGACCATGTGTATCCCAGCCTGCTTTACGAACAATACGGTAACCCTTCATCGTGTTATACCGTCCAACAAAATCCTTGATTACGCGTCCCAGTACGTGACCGATATGCGGTTTACCGTTCGCTGTAGGCGGCCCTTCATAAAATACAAAGTTTGGCTTGCCCTCACGGTTTTCGATGGATCTTTTGAATGTGTTCTCCGTTTTCCATTTATCTAACACGCGTAATTCTCTGGCACGTGCCTTCTCTTTGACGTCAACTCGTTGCATGATGATTATCTTCCCTTTCTTTGGTTGGATTGTGGACCGTTCACAAAAAACGTTTCAATCCCCCTAAATCCCCCTTGCCAAGGGGGACCCCATAGGCGCTCCGCCCTCTGGACACCCGGGATGGGTTGTCGGTGGGAGATCGGTGGCGCTTATGGGCGAGGGGTGGATGTGCGTAGTGGCGGCCATTTTGCGGCTGTTCCCTGCGTGAACGCCGCATGGCCTTACCGCGAGGCGGGTGTTGCCGGGTGCTTCGCTCTCCCGGCGGGTGGCTCTCTCCTTGAGGTCCCTTCGGGCCTCATAGACGTTCGCCCTTTTTTGAACACAAAAAAGCCCCATCCCTGGAAAGGGACGAGACTATACTCGCGTTACCACCCTAATTCTGTTCATCACAAACCACATCCAGGCAAGCCTGGGTATGCTCTGTCATCAACAGCGCTTATGCCCCGCTAAACTACTGCAGGGTGCCGTTATAACGTACGGCTTACGGTTCGGCTTACACACGGCAATCATAATCACCGCTTCAGCGTCACTTCTCCGGGGAGATATTCGGCTATAACTCATCCATTGGTTTGCACCAACCACCAACTCTCTGAGGGATGAGATCATAACGTACTGAACCCGTCATGGAATCACTATTCATTATGAATATAGTTATAGCCTCTTTGCAGACAAAAGTCAACCAGGCGACAGACTAATAAATTTCTTTCATCTCCCGCTCACGGTCACGCACTTCCTGCTCCCGGCTCTCCAGCACTTCCCAACCATCCTGAGTCAACAGTTCAAGCTGCGCTTCAACAAGCGTGCGGAAACGGGCACGATAAATCGAGGCCTGCTTTTTCAGTTCTTCCACTTCCAAAGCAATTTTGCGCGATTTGCCCAACGATTCGTTCACGATCCGGTCTGCATTTTTCTCTGCTTCCTTCACGATCAACTGCGCTTCTTTCTTCGCATTACCCTTCACATCATCAGCAGCTTCCTGCGCAATGATGATCGTTTTGCTAAGCGTCTCTTCAATTGTAGAAAAATGATCCAGTTTCTCCTGAACGGACAGCAACTGATTACTCAGCTCTTTGTTCTCGCGAATGACGCCTTCGTAATCTTTGATGACTTGATCCAGGAATTCATTGACTTCATCCTCGTCATACCCGCGCAAACGTCGGGAAAATTCCTTGTTGTGTATGTCCAGCGGCGTTAATGGCATGCTGTCCACCTCCTGTTAAAGTTCCTTCCCGTCCAGAGAAGGTTTGCAGCATATGGGTACCACCCAAGGGGCCGTATCGTTGATGCCTAACCTTGGCAACGTATACGGAATGCAGGATCAGAATTGCATCCTCCAACGTTCATGTAAAGCTTTGACTTAATGTTTATCGGATACACCGCGTATTTTCTACACCTTTATGATAAACATTTCGACAAGAAAGCGGATTTTCCTGCAACAGACTCAGGCAAATTTGCCGATTTTCACTCGGCAACGCCCTTTTTTGGTCATCCCATCCTGTTCCATAACCTTGAAACGGCCAAATCCCTGAATGGATACGACATCACCCGCTTTTAGCGATTTGGAGGGATCTTCCTCAACCTTCCAGTTCACACGGCAGCGACCAGCTTTGATCGGCACCAGCACTTTACTGCGACTAAGCCGATACACATCTGCGCAGATTCCATCCAAACGAAGAGAAGCGACCGTAATGTCCATCGTCTCCAGTTTACTCTCTGACCACCGCATCTGATCCAAAGGAAGTAACCCTGTGAACACATGTAACCGATGCACCTGATTCAGTTGAAGCGATAAAAAAGCGCCGGTTTCCGCCGCCACCACTGTATGGCAACCGTCCTCCAGCACTTGGATATCCCCGATCTTTCCACGTTTCATCCCAAGCCCGAGCAGGGAACCCATATAGTCCCCATGCTCCAGCACCGAGATTTTCTGATCATCAGACGTAATACTGAGCACCTGCATACCCATATCCTCATCATCCAGATACATATAATCAGGTGCAACCAGCGCACGCTTGCGTTCAGCAGCCTCGTAACCACCATCCAGACGAATCTGAACGTCGTTACGGCGATTGGCAAGAGTCTGTAATATAAAAACCTGTCTTGGATCAAGGAAGTCAGTTAGCTTCATGTCATGATACTTACCTGCCCGCTCAACCCAATCCGAAGCTTTATCTACAAAATCCCGCTCATCATGGCTAAAATGTTCGTAAATTTCACCGCTCATCTATGTCACCCTACCCTAATAGTCCGTGTTCAAAAAGACCGGTTTTCAGTACCGAGAAGATGGGATAAAGCTAGAAATGGAGTAGCGGAGCGTAGAAAAAACTACGTGAGCAACGGACATTTCGGCTGAATTCCATATTCGATGCTGACGATGCCACTAGGCATCCTTCGTAATCAAAAGCGGACTTTTTGAACAACCTCTAATATGCAAAATACCGGAGTATGGAGATTAGCCCATTAAGCGCAAGTTGCAGAACGATCAGCGCCACAATCGGGGAAATATCCAGCACACCGAACAAAGGCGGTATAAATCGGCGAAACGGTCTTAGATATGGTTCCACTAATTTGCCCAGCCATTCACCGATGAAGCTTTCCCGCGCATTGGGAAGCCAAGACATCAATATGTAGACAATGACCATGTAAAAGTAAATCTGGTATAACGTGTACAACACGCTTTCAATCTGATACAAAAGTGGCTCACCTCATTCTGTTATAATCTTGCTCGCTGTCAGCCAGTATTTCCGTAATTGATCCCTGAATTTCAACCGTATCTGGCGTACAGAGAAAAATGTTTCCGCCGATTTTGGAAATACCGCCACCCAATGCATATACCGTGCCACTCAGAAAATCAATAACGCGCAGCGCTTGGTCCTGGCGAATTCGTTGCAAGTTCACCACAACGGTACGATGCGAACGCAGATGGTCGGCAATTTCCTGAGCCTCGTCATAAGAACGCGGTTCATACAGGACAACTTTAACATTTTTCTGGGAATGAATGCTCACCACATTATTCCCCCTTTGGTTTCTACGTTTATCGAGACTGGAGGTTTCAGCTTCCTGATGTTCAGCATCATTTTCCTCTTGCGCAGCCATTCGTTCACGTTCCACAATCTCTTCCTCTTCCTGAAGTCCGAGGAAATTCATAAATTTATTCATTACGCCCATCGTGAACCCTCCTCTTTTCCTACGAGAATCGATCCTAGCCGTACCCAGGTTGCACCTTCTTCAATGGCCACTTCAAAATCATTGGACATCCCCATCGACAGCTCACTCAATGGCTCTGCTGTCAGGGCTTGTCCATTCAATTGATCCCTCAGCTCACGCAATCCACGAAATACGGGACGCGTCAGCTCCGGATCTTCCTCATGAGGTGCCATGGTCATCAGGCCGACGACCTTGAGATTGTTGAACGAACGAATATCACGCAAAAAAGAACTTGCCTGTTCAGGCTGTAATCCATACTTGCTCTCTTCACCCGAAATATTCACCTGCAAAAACGTTTCCACTTGGATGCCAAGTGAAGCTGCTTTTTTATCCAACTCCTTCGCCAATGACAAACGATCCAGTGAATGTATGTAACGAAACTTGCCAATCACGTCTTTCACCTTGTTTGTCTGCAAATGACCGATAAAATGCCAGGTACCTCGCTGACCAAAAGCTTCCCATTTGGCCTGTGCATCCTGCCACCGGTTTTCTCCAATATGCTCAAGACCATGATTCAGCACCGATCCCGTTGTTTCAAGTGAGACATATTTCGTGACCGCAATCACATTCACATCATCACGATGACGGTTACTGCGCCGACATGCATCCTCGATCTTCTGATTTACCTGTTGTATACGCTCCTCCAATGACACAGAGGGTCACCTCTCTTCCAGCCCAATCCAGCTCGCCATCCGTCCTGTAACACCATTTTCCTTCCGATAGGAGAAAAATAGTTCGGGATGACAACTTGTACACCATGTTGTACATTCGATATGATCCGGCATTATTCCTGCTTTCATCATAATGTGTCGATTACATTCTTTCAAGTTTAACATCGTTTTACCGTTATTCACGGCTCGATATGCTTGTTTAGAAGCAGAATCCTTGTATTCATCATTAACCGGGGAATCATCAAACCAAACCCTTACATGCTGCATGACCGCCTCATCCACTTCATAACAGCAATCCCCAATCGACGGACCGATTGCAGCTCGAATGTCCTGCCTACGGCTGCCATACTCCCGTTCCATCGTCTCTACCATGGATACAGCAATACCTGCGACTGTACCTTTCCAGCCTGCATGAGCAAGACCTACCGCCTGCTGCACAGGGTCATAGAAATAAAGCGGAACACAGTCTGCGTAGAAAGAAGTCAACAGCACACCGGGCACATTCGTGACCAAGCCATCCGTATCCTGCAACGCAGATTGACGATCAAGTAATCCTCTGCTTCGATCTTCAGCGGTAATTACAGCCACATGTTTGCCATGCACCTGCTCTCCACAGGTCCATGCTTCTGCTGCAAAGCCAAGCTTCTCGGTTACAAGCCTGCGGTTGTTAAGTACAACTTCAGGGTCATCCCCCACATGGTAAGCACAATTGAGCGTGGCATACGGAACTTTTCCAACTCCACCATGCCTCGTCGTAAACCCTACTGACAGCTGTTCAAATTGCTGTGTCCAAGGCTCAACATATAATAATAACGGATCAGGACCGAAATCTGAATTTGGGTTCTTGGTCCGTTCAAGTAATTCTTTATCCAATACAAAGGGTTCCATTATCTCACCTCACCACTTCCAGTGTACCAAATGAGCCACATTCTGTCTCATTTATATCGTTCGACGCTGATTACGTTCCGACCGTTCAATGCGCTCCACACGCTCTATCCGGTTATGCTGCTGTTCATCATACAGGCGCGCTTCGCGATCACGCTCATCGTACGTATTTTCCTTCACCTCATCCATCTTCACCAAAATCACATCTGAACCAATCTTTACGATATTTCTCCAAGGAATCACCAGATCTGTCCCCCCGCCAAAAAGACCCATAAAACGGCTGTACCCTGGCACAACAATCGCTTCAATTCGTCCCTGCTTCAGATCCAACTCCAAATCACTGATCTGACCGAGGCGTTTACCATCCGTAATGTTAATGACATCCTTTGTCTGAAAGTCCGAGATTTTCATGCCTCGTGCCGCTACTTCGCTCGTATTCACTTTCATTCATTTCCGCCCCCTGTTATTCCTCTTCTGCCCGTTCTTCACGCTTCTATACAATATATGTTTCAGGGGCGAAAAATGTCCTGTTTTTCACCGAAAGTGGCAACGTTCCATAACAAAAAGACGACCAACGGTATACACTGCCCCGATTGATCGTCCTTCTGCCCTTGCATCGTGTTACGACTTTACATGTTTTTGCATCTGCTGTATCGCTGATTTCTCCAGACGTGATACCTGAGCCTGGGAAATGCCAATTTCATCAGCCACTTCCATCTGGGTTTTCCCTTCGAAAAACCGCATCGACAGAATCATTTTTTCCCGCTGACCAAGACGATGCATCGCTTCACGGAGTGCAATTTCCTCGATCCATGACACATCTTTGTTTCTGTCATCGCTGATCTGATCCATAACATAGATCGGATCTCCACCATCATGATAAATCGGTTCGAAGAGCGAGACCGGGTCCTGAATGGCGTCCAATGCAAAAACAACATCTTCCTTCGGCACATTCAGTACTTCCGCAATTTCGAATATCGTCGGTTCCCGGGAATTTTTATTCGTCAGGCTGTCACGGACCTGAAGTGCTTTGTAAGCAATGTCCCTCAAGGAGCGAGATACCCGAATTGGGTTATTATCACGCAGGTATCGACGGATTTCACCGATAATCATCGGCACCGCGTAGGTTGAAAATTTGACATTCTGGGATAAATCAAAATTATCAATGGCTTTCATCAGGCCGATGCAACCAACCTGGAACAGATCATCGACAAACTCCCCCCGATTGTTAAAACGCTGAATGACACTGAGTACCAGACGCAGGTTGCCATTCACTAATTTCTCTCTTGCTGAGCGATCATGGTGTTGCTGAAGGGAATGAAACAATTCCCGCATTTCAGTGTTGGTGAGGACAGGCAATTTTGCGGTGTCCACGCCACAAATCTCGACTTTGTTTCGGGTCATCGTGATTTACCTCCCAAGGAGAAACATTAATGTACATTATCTCCGGGGCAGGCTTTTTTATTCGCACTTGGCACCCTTGCCAGTAATACCCATTCTGACCAATGATGTATTTCAGACCATTTTATTGAACTCCTTGCGGAGTCTTTTAATGATTCTTTTTTCGAGTCGAGAGATGTAGGATTGGGAGATTCCGAGGAGATCGGCTACATCTTTTTGTGTCTTTTCTTCCCCATCCGTCAGGCCAAAACGAAGCTCCATAATCATTCGTTCGCGCTCCGTTAATTTTTCCAGCGCCTTGTGCAAAAGTTTCCGGTCTACCTGCTCTTCAATATTCCGATAGATTGTATCGTTTTCTGTACCCAGTACATCGGATAATAATAGTTCATTTCCATCCCAATCAATGTTGAGCGGTTCATCAAAAGAAACTTCAGTTCGGATCTTACTATTACGTCTCAGGTACATCAAAATTTCATTTTCGATACAACGTGAAGCATAGGTTGCCAGTTTGATTTTCTTTTCCGGATCAAATGTATTAACTGCCTTGATCAATCCGATGGCTCCAATGGAGACCAAATCTTCAATATTGATTCCTGTGTTTTCAAACTTTCGTGCAATGTACACCACCAGGCGCAGATTGCGCTCAATGAGCATCGCGCGAATGGCCGAGTCTCCCGAGGATAATTTTTGCAGCAAAAATTCTTCCTCTTCCCTTGTCAATGGCGGCGGAAGTGCCTCACTTCCCCCAATGTAATAGATCTCTTCACTCTTGAGCCCCAACAAAAATAACAGACGGTAATATTGCAGCTGCGCCACCAGTTTCCATTTCACAAGCATGTACGTTCCTCCTATACCACATTCAGCGGCTTTTCTGTTGCTCCCGCAGAGAGAGCCGTAGACTGCGCAGAAGCAGCGTCTTGCACAAGTTCAGGATGAATCACGGCCTGGTATTTCCCATCCGACGACAAAACACCTCCATCCAGCCCAATAAGTACCCTTGTCGTCTCATAACATGTTTCCTCCATCGTCACCTTCACCCGGTCCGGCTTCATTGCCAGCATAAACGCAGTCCCTTTGTTAATGCCCCGATAAGGCACTAGCCGCAGTCGATCCTGCCACTGAAAACTTTCCTGATCAAGCTCCAGAATAAGGTTGTCCGGCGCCTCGTCCTTGAGTCTACCCTTCCATGAAGCAGGTAACATGTCTTGCCATAACGAAACTTCCATCACCATGACCGGCATGCGCGATAAGGGATCTGTAAGTTGATTGCCCGTATCCAGAAGGCCTGTACAAGAAATGACTACCTCATCGATGCAGACCTCAACTTTACCCAAATAGGTCGTCATGCGATCTGTTTTCCGTTTTGAGCTCTGCACAGCTTTGAATAAAAACAGGACAGCAAAAAATACGATAAACGTGAACCAGAAAGCAATTTTCAGATCAAATGACATACCGCCAGAAGCCGTGAACCAAATGCCGTTAAACAACTCACCGGAGCTCTGAAGCATGTAATGCACACCCAGAATACCTCCGGCAGCGACAAAATTAATCACATAGAAGGTACCGAGCGTCCTCGCAAAAGCCTGCAGACCTTTAAAACCAAAAGCAATCGTAAGCATGACCAGCGAGAACCCGAACTTGATCAGAAAGGTGAACATAAAATCAAACTCCGGTACAAACATCATGACCACGTATAATGCGCCCACAATGGCTGACAGCAACCACCGCCACCAAATCAGCTTTGTCTTGCGCATCCAGGCGGTCATTCCGATGAGTGCACCGTCAATACACAGGTTTGTCAAAAAAATCAGATCCACATAAACAACCAAACTCTTCACCTGCCTGCGCGCAACATATCGAAATACCGGTACCCGATATCCTGATATTCATGAGCATATTCACAAGTATACGGAGCCCCCTGTTCAAAGTCTGTCTAATCATGGGGGTGTGGTTCCAACTTTTTTTGTCGGAATTGCTCAGGCCCTTTGTTCAGAATTTGTTCATTGCTGTATGCTATGATATCTAAATAAACAGAAAAAACCCGGTCGCTCCATAAGGAGTACCGGGTTTCCAATAAATTGATTTGCGTATTAATCGTTGTTATTATTGCGTGAACGATTGCGTAAAAATGTCGGAATGTCCAGCTGATCATTGCTCGGCTGATTTCCGAAAGGACGCAGGTTCGGCGAACGTGTATCCGTCGTCTCCGCTGTTGCTGGAGCTGGTTTACGTCCTGGTGGTGGTGGAGCAGGTTTATCTTCAAAACCGGTTGCAATAACCGTAACCTTAATCTCCTCTTTCAGGTCTTCGTCAATGATGGCACCAAAGATCATATTCACTTCCGGGTCGGAAGCAGAAGTTACGATCTCTGCCGCTTCGTTCACTTCATACAGGGACAGATTAACACCACCCGTAATATTCATGATTACGCCGCGAGCACCTTCAATAGAAGTTTCCAGCAAAGGACTCATAATGGCTTTGCGTGCTGCTTCTGCGGCACGATTCTCACCAGTTGATTCACCAATCCCCATAAGGGCCGAACCACGTTCGTGCATAATCGTTTTGACGTCAGCAAAGTCAAGGTTGATCAGACCCGGTACCGCGATCAAATCAGAGATACCTTGTACAGCTTGACGAAGTACGTTATCCGCTTGACGGAATGCTTCAAGCATAGGAGTCTTTTTGTCTACGATTTCGAGCAAACGATCATTAGGAATCACGATCAGTGTGTCGACTTTTTCCTTGAGAGCTTCAATACCTTGCTCTGCATGGCTGGAACGCTTGCGTCCTTCAAATGTAAATGGACGAGTTACGACACCAACGGTAAGTGCACCACACTCTTTAGCGATTTCGGCAATAACCGGAGCCGCACCTGTACCTGTACCACCGCCCATACCGGCTGTAACAAATACCATGTCTGCACCTTTCAACGTGTTCATGATCAGATCGCGGGACTCTTCCGCTGCTTTTTTACCTACATCCGGGTTGGCGCCAGCACCAAGACCACGAGTCAATTTATCACCGATTTGCAATTTATGCTCGGATTTCGCCAGGTGTAACGCCTGAGCATCCGTATTTACCGTAATAAATTCAACACCTTGTACACCATTTTCAATCATACGGTTGACTGCATTGCTTCCGCCGCCGCCTACACCTATGACTTTAATTTGAGCCAAGCTCTCCATCTCGAAATCAAATTCCAACATATTATTCCATCTCCCCCTCAATGTGCATGGATGGCCCGTCCAATTTTTGATTTGAACCGAATCAATTTCATATATCGACGAACGAAAGCGTTTATTTTAGTACCGGCGCATTCAGACGGCTTCAAGAATGTATGAAATGGATCCAACCTGTTATATAAATTCGCTGAACATATTCTTCAGCCGTTCGAACAGACCGGGTTTTTGCTCCGATTCCTGTGCCGCATTTGGCTTCGGACGGTTGGTCGGTTTCTTGTTGTTATTATTGTTGTTGTTGTTATTTCCACCGCCGTTATTGATCGAGGGACGAATGCGCAAACTGCGAATTACACTGTGCAATATGCCGACTCCGCTTGTAAACCCAGGGTCACGCACACCAATATAATCCGGAACTGCAACTCGTACCGAAGCAGCAAGCTCATGCTGAGCGACCTGCAGAACCCCCGGCATAGAGACCGTACCTCCCGTTAGTATATAACCTCCAGGAAGCTCGTTGTAACCAAGACGTTTCACTTCTTGGGATATCATCTGGAATATTTCTTGAACCCTAGGTTCAATAATTGCTGCCAGATCCTCCTGTGAAAACTCCTTGTCTACATTACTGCCAATTCGGGTGACTTTGAACATCACATCCGCAGCAGCATCATCCAACCAGGCGCAGCCATATTTCAGTTTCACCTTCTCTGCCTGATCCGTTAACGTGCGTAAGCCATAGGCGATATCATTTGTTACGAATTCCCCACCTATAGGCAACGTTGATGTTGCAACAAGACTGTCTTCTTCAAAAATGGCGATGGTTGTTGCACCTGCTCCAATATCAACAAGCACTGAACCCATCGTTTTTTCATCTTTGGACAAAGCCAGTTGACCCGCTCCAAGCGACATGAGAACCAGATCGCTTACTTTCAGACCCGCTTTTTCCACGCAGCGCAAAAGATTATGTATCGCGGTTTTTGCACCCGTTATGATCGTTGCTTCAACTTCCAGACGAACACCAATCATACCACGGGGGTCCTGTATGCCCTCCAAGCCATCTACAACATATTGCTTGGCGACAACATCAATAATTTCCCGTTCCGGAGGAACTGCAATGACTTCGGCTGCTTTCAACACCCGTTCCATGTCTTCTTCTCCGATTTCACGATCCTCGTTAGACACAGCCACGACGCCGTGACTGCTCATCAGTCCGATATGATTTCCCGAGATTCCAACATACACTTCGGATATTTGAATACCTACCATACGTTCTGCATGATCCACTGCGTTGCGAATCGACTGCACCGTCTGATCGATATCTACGATTACACCTTTGCGAATTCCCTCCGAGTCGGCAGATCCAACTCCTATAATATTAAAGGTTCCATTATTCATTTCCCCAATAATAGCGCGAATTTTGGATGTACCGATGTCCAAACTAACAATGATGTCATTGTTGCTCAAGTCTGTGGCACCTCCTGACTCCAATAGTAAATTACGTTCGAATTTAAACACTCTTAAAACATATTCAACACACTTCAGGCTTTCCCTCTTTTTTCTACAATGTTTTTGGGTGTCAAAATCTGGTTGCCAGACATAAAACCTTGAAGAAAAAAGAAGGAGGCAACTCATGTGCCATAAGTTCAAGTGTATCATTTTTTCTTCATCTCAGAAAGAACAAGTTTCATTGCTCTGACGGGGTCAACCCCCGACCTGCCTAGGCTTTCATATTCAGTCCAGCCTCATCATGGCAAAGATCAGGGGGTTGCTCCTGGTTCAGCATCATCTTCCGGGTCATCCGGGATGAAAGGGACATAGGTATCTGCCTCAAGCATGGTGATTTTACCAGGCCGTTCGGTCTCAATCACCTGATTCAGATACTCCACTTTATCCGATAAAAGAGAGACGGTTGTAATCACTTCAAACTGCGATTTGGTATACATCCGAATCTGATCCGGAAATGAAGGCGTTGGGTTCGGAATAATTTCCGAAATATCCGTCGTCAATTCATTTGGAATTTTAGCAAGTGTCTGGCTCAGTTTGGCTTTGAGTGGATCATCAGCCTTCCATTGGGTCAATATGGGCTTCTCCACAGCAACACCAATTGTTGCCGGAACCGTCAAGCTTGTCCCACTGGCCAATATCGCTTTGAGCGTACCGTCAGAACCAAGCTCATAAGCAACCGTGGCATATTCCTGAACCTTGATATGGATAATACCCGGAAATTGCTTGTCCACGGTAACGGTGGAAATCGCCTTGATGGTCTTGAGACGCTCAATAACCTCGGCAGTACTTGTCCCAAAAAATTGTTCGCCTTCTTTCAGCCCGCTTTTCTCCAGCAGTTCTGAAGTTGCTGTATATACATTACCCGTAATTTCAATTGCCGAAATCCGACTCATGGAAGAACGAAAGAATAGTACAGCGAGCAATACAATAAATAATAATAAGAGAATAATTACAATTTTGCGGCTTGTGTTTCCTTTTGGCCGATTCTTCTTCAGAACCGGAATTTGACTTTTAGGCATAAGTAGCGCTCCACAAAGCCTCAGGTCCCCTTCCTTCAAGAAGGGGACTCCAAGGACGTTAATTGGCAAAATCCAACTGTTTCGAAACGGGCGACTGACGCTCAACCGATGCTCCAAGACTTTGGAATAACTTCTCGATCTGATCGTAGCCCCGGTCAATATGATGCACTTGCTCCACAACCGTTTTGCCTTGAGCAGCCAGACCAGCAATGACCAGAGCTGCACCTGCACGAAGATCGGTTGCTTCTACTGTAGCCCCGTACAGACGGGGAACACCACGGATAAATGCTGCGTTCAGATCGACTGAAATATCAGCCCCCATCACATTCAGTTCATCCACATGTTTGAACCGGCCCTCGAATACCGTTTCCTTCATCACACTGAATCCGTCTGCCAGACTGAGCAGCACCATGATTTGCGATTGCAAATCTGTCGGAAACGAAGGATACGGAGAAGTCACAATACGGTCTACTGATTTGGGACGGCTCATACAGCTCACCGTCATTATATCATTGCAGACTGTGATTTGAACACCAGTGCGCTTCAATACATGTATAAGTGAAGTAAGATGAGCAGGATTGCAGTGTGTAAGCGTAACATTGCCTCGTGTTGCTGCTGCTGCAATCATTACGGTTCCGGCAACGATTCGATCCGGTATAATCTCATAGGAACAAGGCTTCAGTTCCTCAACGCCATTGATCGTAATTGTATCCGTTCCTGCACCAATAATGCTTGCACCCATAGCATTCAAAAAGTGTTGCAGGTCCTGGATTTCAGGTTCTCTTGCCGCGTTGCAAATGGTTGTCGTGCCTTTAGCCAGAACGGCTGCCATCATGATATTCTCGGTTGCTCCCACACTCGGGAAATCCAAATGAATATCTGTACCCACCAGATTGTGCCCATGACAGATAATCTGTTGGTCCTGCTCTTCAATCAAGGCTCCGAGCGCTTCCAGGCCCCGGAGGTGAAGATCAATTTTGCGTTCTCCAATGGCACAACCACCTGGCTGATACACTGACACTTGCCCAAACTTGGCCAGCAATGGTCCCATCAAAAAAATGGAAGAGCGCATCTGCTTCATTAGATCTTCTGGCACATCATATGACCGGATAGACGAGGTATTAATCGTCACTGTTCCCTGTTCATGCCGACACGTGCATCCAAGCCGTTCCAGGATATACAGCATCACTTCAATGTCCAGCAAGTGTGGAACGTTATGCAGTGTAACTTCTCCATCTGCCAACAAACTTGCGGCCATAATCGGTAAAGCGGCATTTTTTGCTCCATGGATGCGTATGGATCCTGAGAGGGGTTTCCCGCCTTCAATCACCAATTTGTCCAATGTATCACCTCCGGGGTTTACCGCTCACCCACTACGAAGACTTCCGGTACCAGGTTAATACCGGTTTGAGATGATATAGTGCTCTGTATCTGCTGCATTAGGGTGATAACGTCCTCTGCTGTTGCTTGGCCTGTATTAACAATGAAATTGGCATGCATGGTGGATACCTGTGCGCCTCCCTGGGTCATTCCTTTCAGCCCTGCTGCTTCAATCAGGCGGGCTGCATGATCACCCGGTGGATTTCGGAATACACTACCTGCACATGCCATCTGCAGTGGCTGTGTGCGGCGCCGGCGATCTTTGTAAGCCGCCATCGTTTCCGAAATGACGTTGCGCTCTCCATGCTGGAGTTCAAATGTAGCTTCCAGCACAATGCCTCTCCGATCATGCAGAACAGAGTGGCGATAGGCAAAATCCATGTCCTCCTTGCTGTAACGTACCAATTCCCCTGTCTCCAGTACAATCTCAGCGAATTTGAATATCCGTGACACATCCGATCCATGCGCGCCTGCATTCATGTATACGGCTCCACCGACAGTGCCGGGGATACCGCTGCCGAATTCCAGACCGGTCCATTCCTTTTTGGCAGCAACCACACTGAGTTTAACAAAAGAATGCGCCGCTCCGGCGGTTACACCGCCTTCGTGAAATTCGGCATAATCAAAGCCCTCGCCTGGTTTCACCACAACACCGCGTATTCCTTTGTCTGACACCAGCATGTTTGAGCCCCGTCCAAGTTGCATCCACGGAATCTGATACGTGTGAAGCAATTGAACGAGATTCATCATCTGCTCTTTATTCTCAGGAATGACCAGTGCATCCGCAGGACCGCCGATCTTCCATGTGGTGTATTTGGCTAGCGTTTCGTTTTCAAGAACTCTGCCAACATTATTCTGGGATAGTAACGATATCCACTGATGCATGTTTGCTTCCTCCTTTGCTTCAAAACCGATGAACACGGTATATTCTGTTGTTACAGACCGTGCTCTGGCGCCATGGAACGATGGTCACGATTTATACGGTATCTTATGTCAGCCCCGTCTTGTGTGTGACAATCGCCCACAAACACACTTTATCGGCGTGCAGCAAGACGCTGAATTTCATGAACAAGCACTTCAGCTGCATCGGGTTTCCCCAGTTTCCGGGAGGCTTCAGCCATTCGTTTGCGTCCCGATTCATCATTCATAATCTTGGCAATGGCTTCATACAGGACTTTGCCTGTAAGCTCCTTCTCCAGCATCGTGAGTGATGCGCCTCCACCTTCAAGCGTGCGTGCATTGGCTTCCTGATGATTATTAGTCACGTTAGGTGACGGAATCAGGATTGAAGGAATCCCCAGTGATGTAATCTCCGCAAGGAATGATGCACCTGCACGGTTTACAATCAAGGATGTGCAGGCAAGCACCTCAGGCATATTGTGCACATAAGGCAGGACATGCAGGTGGTTTGGCATCGTACCCAATGAGCTGCGAATGGCTTCACGCGTTTCATCAAAATAGGTATCCCCTGTCACGTAAACGACATGTACATCGTCCAGTTGTTCCAGCAATGGAGCCATGTCCACCATGGCCTGATTGATTGCTTTTGCCCCGCGACTGCCACCAACCACAAGAACAACACGGCTGTTCATCGGTACACCTAACGTGGCAAAACCACGATCACGGCTAGCCTGGGCTACCGTAGTCGCTCGCGGATTACCGGTGTAAATCACCTTTTTTGCGCCGGAAAACGATTTTTCAGAACCTTCAAAGCTAACGGCAACCGTGTCCACATAACGCATCAAAAATTTGTTCGTCAGACCAGGAATGGCGTTCTGTTCATGAATTATACTCGGAATTCCCAGTTTTGTTGCTGCATATACCACAGGTCCACACACATATCCACCTGTACCAATCACAACATCCGGTTTGAATTCCTTCAGCATTTTTTTGGACTTGCGTACACCTTGAATGAAACGCATGACCGTTTTCAGGTTGTCGATGGACAATTTCCGCCGAAAGCCCGTAATATCAATGGATTTAAAAGGAATATTTTCTTGGGGAACCAGCTTACTTTCCAGCCCTCTGGTTCCTCCGATGTATAGAAATGTCGAGTCCGGGTTCTCCGCCTCGCATTGTCTTGCTATGGCAACGGCCGGATAGATATGTCCACCCGTACCGCCACCGCTTAGAACGACTCGCATCGCATAGTCACCTCGCATAACGGGATAAATTCACTAAAATGCCCAGTGCTGTGAGCATGAGGGTCAATGATGACCCGCCGTAACTGATCAGAGGCAATGTAATGCCCGTAACAGGCATCATGCCAATGACAACACCAATGTTAATAATGACCTGTACGGCGACCATACCTACGATACCAACACCAAGCAGACTGCCAAAGGCATCCGGAATGGTCATGGCTACACGCATCCCTCTCCACACCAGCACCAGAAACAACAATAATACAATCATTCCACCTATAAAGCCGAGTTCTTCGGCCAAAATACTAAAAATAAAATCCGTTTGCGGTTCAGGTACATAGCTGTACTTCTGCCGGCTCATACCCAGTCCCAATCCCGCCAGTCCACCAGGACCAATTGCGTATAAGGATTGAATGATCTGATATCCGGCACCCAGCGGATCGGACCACGGGTCCAAAAACGCTGTGATACGCTGCAGCCGATAGGGTGCTGCTGCAATCAAAGCTGCAAACCCCGCTACGCCGCCAAGAGCAAGCAAGCTCAGATGTTTCATTCGCGCTCCGGCTGTGAAAATAATAAGCATCGATGCGCCCATCATCACGGTGCCAGTCCCCAAATCAGGTTGCAGCATAATAATCCCAAAAGCCAAACCAATCAATCCCAGCGGTGGCAGAAGCCCCGTTGTGAAGGTTTTGATTTTGCCCGGTTCCTTGCTCAGCCAGTGAGCGAGAAACAGAATCATGCCCAGCTTCATAAATTCTGAGGGCTGAATACCGAACGAACCAATGCCCAGCCAACTTCGTGCACCACCGCGAACCACACCGATTCCAGGAATGAGCACCGCAATGAGCATAATAAAACAGGCAATCAATATAGGCTTGGCATATTTCCTCCACACCCGGTAGTCTACATTAGCAGTTACGAACATGGCCACAAGCCCAAGAACCGCAAACAGGGCCTGTCTTTTTACAAAATAAAATGAATCGCCATAGTCATGAAAGGCAAGCACCGAGCCCGCACTATATACCATAATAATGCCGATGGCAAGCAATGCCAAAATACAAATCAGCAACCAAATATCTGGTGCCGGTCGCGTCTGTTTCATCAGGAGGCCACCCCTTGCATGGAAGTAGGGGCTTTTCCACCCCCCTACTTACAAGTTATGCGCCGCCTCTTTAAAAATGCGTCCCCGCTCTTCATAGGAAGAAAACATGTCCCAACTTGCACATGCCGGGGATAACAAAACGACATCACCGGCACTGGCAAGCTTCGATGCTTCCTGCACAGCAACGGTTAACGTCCGGGCAGCGTCCTCCTCATTATCGACGACCTTAATTTGCTTTAATCCGGCAAGTTCCGCGACTTTGGCAATTTTCGTCCGTGTTTCTCCAAGCGCAACAACAGCTTTTACCCGTTCCTGGAACAAGGGTAACAACTCCATCATGTCTGACCCGCGATCCAACCCTCCAGCAATCAATACGACCGGTTCCTTGAACGAATTCAGGGCCATGACCGTAGCCTTCGAATTGGTCGCTTTGGAGTTGTTGTAGTACGCAGAGCCATTATGCTCTAGAACGTATTCAAGTCGGTGTTCAACCGCCTTGAAATCTGCAAGTGGATCAGCCAACACTGCTGGATCAGCTCCTGCCGCTACGGCGATGGCTACAGCAGCCATTGCATTCTCCACATTGAATCGTCCAGCGATGCCAATGTTCTCGATGTCAATAATGGTGTGGTGATTTCCCTTTTCATCCGCGTAGATAATCTGACGCTTCACATCATCCTCTTCTCCATCTACATAAGGAGGATCTGCATACACACCTACATCCAACTTCTCAATCATTGAGAAGGGAAGCAATCTGCCTTTGATGTAAGGAACCAGACCACGACATACCGCATCATCCCAATTCAGAATGGCTACGTCGTCAGGCTGCTGATTCGCGAACAGTTTGGCTTTGGAAGCCACATAATCATCCAGATCCCCATGATAGTCCAGATGTGTCTCTGCAACGTTAAGCAAGCTGGCAATCCGGGGACGGAAATCAACCGTTCCTTTGAGCTGGAAACTGCTAAGCTCAACAACCATCCAGTTATCTGGAGAAGCTTGCTCTGCCGCTTCACAGAGAGGTGTTCCGATATTACCGGCAACGATCGGGTTGAGGCCGGCATGTTCCAACATTTCCCCCACCCAAGTGGTTGTTGTTGTTTTACCGTTGGAACCCGTAATCCCGATCATGGGTGCAGCACATAGATGATAAGCTACCTCTACTTCGGTCACCACTTCAATGCCCAATGCCAAAGCTTGCTGCACAGGAGCTGCATGGTATGGGATACCCGGGTTTTTGACAACCAGCTTCACACCACTGTGAATCAGATCATCCGGATGCCCTCCGCATACAACAGAAATTCCCAAAGCCTCCAATTCGGAAGCTTCGGGACATTGATCTCTCTCTTTTTTATCATTTACTGTAACCTTCGCTCCGGCGCGATCCAGCACTTTGGCGACCTGTACGCCGCTTTTGGCCAATCCGAGCACAACGACTTGTTGTCCGCGATATGATTCAGGATGGTTCATGATCTACAACCCCTTGTTGAGATAAAGTCCAAGAGCGGCCAAAATTGCGCCTACCGCCCAAAAGGTAATAACAACCCGCCATTCTGACCAACCACTTAATTCAAAGTGATGGTGAATGGGGCTCATTTTGAATACACGCTTGCCACGAGTCTTGAAAGATACCACTTGAATGATGACAGACAGGATCTCGATAACAAAAATACCGCCAATGATAACAAATAGAAGCTCTGTCTTGGTTACAATCGCTACCGCACCAATCGCACCGCCAATACCCAGAGAACCGGTGTCGCCCATAAACACTTTGGCCGGATGTGCATTGTATACCAGAAAACCGAGTACAGCTCCGATCATCGCTGCTGCACACACTGCTGCCGGCATCGACGTGGCTTGCATCGCCACAATGGCAAACGCGCCAAAGGCAATTGCACTTACCCCTGACAGCAAACCATCCAGACCGTCGGTAAAGTTAACCGCATTGGTAATGGCAAGCATCATGAATACGACAAACGGATAATAGAACCATCCGGTCCAGTCGAACGAAAATGACGTACCCGGAATAGAGATGGCTGTGCTGTGTCCATTCTGGATCAGCAAGAAACACATCACTGCACTGAAGAACAATTGGCCCAGCATTTTTTGTCTGGCCGTCAGTCCCAGCGAACGTTTGAACACAATTTTGATGTAATCATCCAGGAAGCCAATTAGCCCAAATCCCAGCGTAGCCACAAGCAAGACATAAAAGTCTGTATTCTTGACTGCCGAAAATTTCAAAAAGGCCAATGTGAACGCAACTAAAATGACGACTCCACCCATTGTAGGTGTTCCGCTTTTTTTCAAATGGCTCTGAGGCCCATCTTCCCTAACTTGCTGTCCGAATTTCATTCGACGTAACAGCGGAATCAGGAGCGGTGCGGCAATCACCGCCAGAATAAATGAAACACCGATTGTTAACAGTAATACCTGAAAATCCATGGGTTCACCCCTCTAGTCTACTCGATTCTGTAATGGTGCTATTTGTAGTGCTTCGACCACGTCCTCCAGCTTCATGCCTCTTGAGGCTTTGAACAAGACAACGTCTCTGGGATGTAGTTTCTCCAGTAGATAACGGGTCATTTCTTCTTTATCTATAAAAGCATGCACAGCCTCTGCCGGCATATGCTTTCTTGCTCCTTCAGCAATATGTGCTGATAGCGGGCCATATACGAGCACCATGTCCATTTTGGCAGAGGTAATATACTCACCAATTCCAAGATGCAGATCCTGCTCTTGAGGACCAAGTTCAAGCATATCACCAAGCACAGCCACTTTCATACGGTATCCTTTCAGACCTTCTAATACATCGATTGCGGCCTTCATGGAGGTTGGACTTGCATTGTATGCATCATTCAGCAGGGTTAGACCACTAACGCCTTGAGTAACCTCAATACGCATGCCTGTCAGTTTCAAGCGAGACAATCCCGCTGCAATCTGCTCCGTCGTCACTTTGAAATGACGAGCTACTGCCAAAGCAGCCAGACAGTTAACGACATTATGCGTTCCTAGCAGAGGTAGCGTAAATGCATGTTCTCCAGACTGTTTGGTGGTGAAAACTACGCCGTTCTGCGCATTCATAAGTCCGGTAGGATAGTCATCATTATCGGTTTGCAGACCAAATGTAAACCGCTGCAATCCCTCAGGTTGTTTCGTTGCGGGCTCTTCAAGGACTTGTGCAATTAAAGGCTCGTCTCCGTTGTATATCAGTAACCCGCCAGACTTCAATCCCGCGGCAATCTCGGCTTTGGCTCTGGCAATCTCCAATCTGGACCCCAGCTGAAGCAGATGAGATTCACCAATATTGGTTATAATCGCTACATCTGGCTGAGCAATAACCGACAATTCGTTAATTTCCCCGCGACCACTCATACCCATCTCCAAAATGATAATCTCGGTATCCGGGTCCATGCTTAGTACAGTCAGTGGTAAACCAATGTGATTATTAAAGTTGCCTTGCGTCTTATGCACTTTGAACGTCGTTGAGAGAATGGCATCAACGATGTCCTTTGTTGTTGTCTTGCCGTTGCTGCCTGTAATGCCAACAACAGCCGCTTTATTCTCCGTTAGATAAGCAGATGCGAGTGCTTGCAGTGCGACAAGTGTGTCGTCAACAACAATGACAGCTCCTTGTGGCGGAATACCATGATCCTTTTGCCAGATCGCGCCTGCAGCCCCCTTCTCTAGACAGGCTTGCACAAATTCGTGTCCGTCAAACCTTTCACCCACTAGAGGAATAAATAAACTGCCTTCCAGAGGTTTACGCGAATCGGTAAACACCCCTTCCACCATTACATTGCCATGAGCGGCAACGTCACTTAATGTTCCTCCACACATCTCGGCCAATTGTGCCAATGTTCTTTTTATCAATTGGATTTGCCCCTTATCGCTTCTTTGGCTATGATTCGGTCATCAAAATCGGTTTTGGTTGTGCCGATAATCTGATAGGTCTCGTGACCCTTGCCCGCAATCAATACTACATCGGCTGGGCTTGCCATTTCAATAGCTTCATGAATCGCCTGGCGTCGATCCACAATCATCGTATAACGTTCAGCAGGAACGGATTCTTCAATCAGGCCCTGTTCAATGTCTTTGAGAATCAGATCCGGATCTTCTGTCCGTGGATTATCGGAAGTAACCAGTACAAAATCACTATAATTCGCAGCAATTTTCCCCATGAGAGGGCGTTTGGTACGGTCCCTGTCACCACCACAACCAAACACGCAAATTACACGTCCTTCGGCAAATTCCTTCACCGTCCGCAGCACATTCTCCAGTCCATCCGGTGTATGGGCATAATCGACAATAACAGCAAATGGCTGTCCTTCGTCCACTCCTTCAACACGTCCATCCACGCCCGGAACCGTCTCCAGACTGCGCTTGATCTCTTCCAGCGGAATACCTTCCACCAGCGCTGCAGAAATTGCTGCCATTGCATTGTACACATTGAATTTGCCTACCATGCGCAATCGAATATCCGCGCTGCCTGCAAATGTATCCACGTGGAAAGAAGTTCCCTGAGACGTGATTGAGATTTGGGATGCGCGTACATCCGCCTTTTCACCCATGCCATATGTAATCACTTCAGCCGCAGTCACAGAGATGAAATAAGCCGCAGCCGGATCATCTACATTGATGACAGCGAATTTACGCTGTGTAACATCTTCCGTATAACCGTTACCCAGACGTGCAAAGAACAATCCTTTGGCCCCGCGATATTCCTCCATGGAATGGTGGTAGTCCAGATGATCCTGCGTCAGGTTAGTGAATACCGCAGTACGGAAATTTGTTCCCTTTACTCGCCCTTGTTCCAATGCATGAGAAGAAACTTCCATAACACAGCAGTCCGTACCCTTCTGAACCATATCGTGCAGACTACGCTGCAGATCAAGCGCCTCTGGTGTTGTTCCTGACATCGGGTAGGTGCGACCGTCATACCGCATTTGAATAGTACCGATCAATCCCGTCTTGCGTCCGTAATCACTCATGATTTTTTCAATCAAATAGGTGGTCGTTGTTTTTCCGTTCGTTCCCGTTACACCAATCATATTCATCTTCTGGCTTGGCGAGTCAAAAAAGAAATCTGCCAGAACAGCCATCGCAAACCGGCTGTCCTTCACCAGCAATTGTGGTACAGGCAGATCCAGCTGCCGTTCAACCACCAATGCGACTGCACCAGCATTTACAGCTTTTTCTGCATAATCATGACCATCTACCGTATGTCCCGGAAGACAGATAAACAGATCACCCGGTTTTACCTGCCGGGAATCTGTCTGAAGGTTTTGGCATTCTGTATTTGATTCGCCCACGAGGCGGGCGGTGGTCAGCATCGATGCAAATTGTTTTAAAAGCACATGAATAACCTCACTTTTCCAATTATACTTCTGTTTTAACATATGTCTGTATTTATTAATATCGTCAATACAACCCAATAATGAAACGCACCTGGATGAATTTTGTTGCGCCAGAAGCTTCAAACTACCCCTAAGCCCCGTTATTCATCCTTTGTGTGATCATGTGCATCGTTCAGTACATCCCCCATATAAATGCGGATGGTTGATCCCTGATCTACCCTCGCCCCAGGTTTAGGTGCCTGATTAATCACGTATTTACCACTGCCAGACTTCGCCAGCATAAAATTCATGTTCAGGTCTTCGTACAGATCTTCAACAGTAGCTCCTGTCAGGTCTGGGACTGTCACGATTTTGGTTTCACCATACTTGTATTCTTTTGCGACCTGATCCTTCCGAACAGGTACATTCATATAATGCAGTGCATCTTCAAGGATGTTCTGCACAATCGGGGCGGCAACCACACCTCCAAACTGAATTCCTTTGGGATTATCAACTGCGGTATAGACCACAATCTGTGGATCATCTGCTGGTGCAAATCCGATAAAAGATACGATATGCTCAGTCGAGGAATAACGTCCGTTGATAACCTTCTGGGCTGTACCTGTTTTGCCACCGACCCGGTATCCATCAATGAATGCCGGACGCCCGGTACCTTTTGCGACAACACTCTCGAGTGCTTCACGTACTTGTTTGGATGTATTCTCCGAGATCACCTGACGAACCAGTTCCGGCTTGGCTTCTTCCATAACTTCCCCTGTGACCGGATGGACCCACGCTTTCGTAACATAAGGCTTGTAAAGTTTCCCCCCATTGATGGCCGCTGACACAGCAGCTACTTGCTGAATGGGCGTTACCGATACACCTTGACCAAAAGCCGTTGTTGCAAGCTCGACAGGTCCCACTCTGGACAGTTTGAACAGAATTCCACTGGCTTCTCCGCTGAGGTCGATCCCTGTCTTGGTGCCAAAGCCGAAGTCTTTAATGTAGGAGAACAACGATTCTTTGCCCAGCCTCTGCCCCAAAGCCACAAAGCCCGGGTTACATGAGTTCTCCACAACTTGTAAGAATGTCTGACTTCCATGGCCGCCCTTTTTCCAGCAACGCAGACGGGCTCCACCCACCTCAACATATCCGGGATCAAAAAATTGATCCTGTTGCAGATTGACCTTTTTCTCTTCAAGCGCCGCCGCCAAGGTAATGATCTTAAATGTGGAGCCCGGTTCGTAGGTCATCCAGATCGGCAAATTCCGATTGTATATCTCCGCTGGATATTGCTGATAATCGGCAGGTTCGTATCCCGGCCTGCTGGACATCCCCAAGATTTCACCCGTTTTGGGATTCATCGCTATGGCCAATGCTGAGTTCGCCTGGAACTTCACCATGGCCTGATCCAGTTCTCTCTCCATGATGGACTGAATGGATTTATCAATGGTCAGCTTGAGGTTAAGGCCGTCCTTCGGTTCCACATACTTCTCGGATGAGCCCGGCATTAGCCTTCCGGCCGCATCGGACAAGTAGGACACACTGCCATTCAAACCATTCAGCTTATCATCATATTTCTTCTCGACACCTGTTAAGCCCTGATTGTCAATGCCCGTAAAACCAAGAATATGGGCAGCCAAATCGTCATAAGGATAAAAACGTTTATTGTCCTCAGCAACAACGATACCCGGAAGCTTCAAATCACGGATGCGCTGAGCTTTCTCCATCGTAATTTTGCGGCCGCCGGGTTGTAGTCGTACAATGAGTTCTCGTTTCTTGATGGTTGCCAGCACTTTTTCTTCCGTCATCCCAAGCAATGGAGCCAGCGCTTTAGCTGTCGATTCAGCTTCTTTAACCTGAGCCGGAATGGCCATAATGGTTGGTGTTGTCACATTATAGGCCAGAGAGGTTCCATTTCGATCCAGGATCTCCCCCCGCTTGGCTGAGTAAGGAATATTACGCCGCCAGGATTCTTCTGCTTTTGCTGACAATTCAGGGCCTTCCCCGAGCTGTACATAAGCAAGCCTGATCATCAGGGCCGAAAATAACAAAACTAAAATCATTAAACTCCATAGCAACCTGCGTCGCAGATTTACGCTTGATCCCTTCACGAAAAGATCCCCCCACTCGTCCCAAAATCATGACATTCGTTCCATTCATGAATATTCAGGACAACCGGGGGTTAGAACAAGCTGTCAGAGCTCCTTAAGGAAGCGAAGCTCCGTTTGTTGCTGGATCGTCAGAGGATTCGGATTCATTGGCAGGAGCTTTGTTGTTATCTGTTTCTTCTGTTCCGTCTGTTTCGTCGGTTTTAGCTTCTCCGGCCGAAGCCTCTTGTTCCTTCACTTCAGCTTCTGACGACGGATCAGAAGAGATCGGAGCCTCATCGGCTATACCTGTCACTGCAGCTTTGGCAGTTTGCAAGTTCAACTGTACAGTTCTCTGCTCACCTGCGACCTGCTCGGTTTGCTTCACAACATAGCCCTCACCCTTGACCGTAACCCCCACCTTCATGAGCGAAAGTACTTCAAGGGCATCACGGAGAGATTCACCTGTGAGATCGGGAATCTTCATCTTGCTGCTTTCTTCCGTTAGCAGATAGATTCGTTGGCCTGGATTCATAGAGGCGCCAGCAACCGGATACTGCCGAATTACGTTATCACCTTGACCAAGAGTCACATAAGCAATACCTGCGCTTAGAAGCTGGCTTCTGGCTTGTTTGGCTGTCTTGCCACTCAAGTCAGGCGCCTTGGCTTGCACGACAGAGACTTCTTTTGACTTTTTGTCAGGAGTTTTGGCTGTATCTTTGGGTATTCCCATGTATTGAAGAGTCTGGCTGACAATCTTTTTGAACACCGGGGCAGCTGCAGTTCCTCCCCCAATGTTGGTTCCATCCGGTTGGTCAATGACAACAAGTATAGCAATCTTCGGATTATTCACGGGCGCGAATCCAATAAACGATACAACGTCTTTTGACTTGCTGTATGCTCCGTTAACAACCTTTCTTGCTGTACCTGTCTTACCAGCTACACGGTAACCTTCAATATAGGCGTTACGACCGGTACCAATCGTTTGGTCTGCAACCACTTGTTCCAGATAACCACTCACCAGTTTGGAAGATTCCTTGGAAATCACCTGACGAACAACTTTGGGTTTGATCACTTCCGTTGTCCCATCATTCGGGTTCTTGATCTCCTTCACCAGATGTGGCTCCAGCAGTTTGCCGCCGTTAGCAATCGCAGAGATGGCTGCGACCTGTTGAATTGGTGTTACCTGTACAAGACCGTGACCATAAGCAGCGGTGGCAATCTCTGATTTGAAAACCAGTGGTTTAATTGGTGATGCCGCTTCATTCGGCAGATCAATGCCCGTCTTTTTCCCGAAACCGAATTCGTCTATGTAATGACGCAGACGTTCCCCGCCAAGCATGTTGTAACCCAGATTAACAAAAGCAATGTTACTGGAGCGTTTTACACCTTCAAGGTAGGATATTCGTCCGTAAGAATGACCGTTATCACTAATTGTATATCCGCCAATATAGGTCGGTTTCGATTCAAAACTTGCATTGGGATCAAAGAGTTTTTCTTCAACAGCCCCTGCTAGCGTAACTATTTTGAATGTACTACCTGGCTCATAGATGGATTGAGTAGCATGGTTGATAAAATTCTTTTGATCAGGTGTACTCCCATACGTATTCGGATTAAAGGTTGGCCAGTTCGCCATCCCTAGAATCTCCATTGTGTTTGGGTCCGCAGCAATGACCGTCATGCTCAGTGGATTATACTTGGCAATGGCTTCTTTCATTGCATCCTCAATGTAGAACTGGATCGTATCATCGATGGTCAGCGTAAGGTTCTTACCGTTCTGAGGTGGCAGATAGTTATCCTGTGAATCCGGAAGTTTAATGCCTTTGGCATCTTTCTGATAATTCAGATATCCATCTGTACCTGTCAGTGCTTCATCATATGAGACTTCAAGTCCATTGACAGCTTTCCCGTCACGGCTCATATATCCCAAGAGGTGAGAAGCAAGTGTTTCTTCAGGGTAAAAACGCTTCGACTCCTGAGCCATCACAATTGCATTACGCGCCTTATATTCATCTTGCAGTTCTTCACGCAATTCGTTGACTTGTGCCGCAAGTTCGGGACTTATTTTATATCCTTCACTGCGTACTTCACGCTGCTGAAAAAACTTACCATCTTCCTTTTTGGCTGTGACCAAAGCACGCATCTCACTCTCATTTTTCCCAAGCAGGGCAGAGAGCTTCTCCGTAACAACATCCTGAATTCCGAGTTCATTAATTAATAACGGATTAACAGAAACCGTATACGCAGGCGCATCAGTAGCTAAAATGTTACCATTTCGATCCGTAATCGTTCCACGTGCAGCTTTAATCGTCTGTTCCCGCTCTACCAAACCGGCTGCCCGTTCCTGCCATACACCGCCATTCACAACTTGAATGAAAAAGATTCGGGTTACGAGTACAAGAAAAAAGAGGGTAATACATCCCCCTATAAGCAACGTGCGCATCTTTATTCTTTTTATCATCGGAACACCTCTTTACTTACTGCTTGCTGTATTGGAGGACGACTCAGTACCAGTTGATTTCGTACTTGTTGAGCGAGGTACATAAATGACATCCTTACCGGAAGCTTCAACGTAACCCAGTTGTTTTGCATTTTCGATGACCTGGTTGTTCAATGTTTCTTTTTCCACCTGCAGGTCTGCAATCGTCTTTTCATACCCCTTGATATCCGAAATAGTGGACTGAGCCTGCTTGTTCAGATCATAGATATGAGCATAACGAGACATCAAGGCTCCTCCAACAAGGATAACTGCAACAAGGGTAATCAGATACAAAATCTTCTCACGTGCCGGAAGCCCCGTACGACGGGTCACCACTTTGGTGGTTTCTTTGTATCGTTGCTGGGTCACACGTTCCTGGGACGCTTTTTCTTTTACAGCGAGATTACCACGTGTATATGCCATACTCCGATTCTCTCCTCCACTCTTGATCTACAATTTCTCGGCTACGCGCAGCTTGGCTGAACGAGCACGTGAATTCTCGGTCAATTCCGTTTCCGTTGGAATCAACGGTTTTCTGTTAACTAAACGCAGGGTCCCCTTGCCGCCGCATACACACAACGGAAAATCGGGTGGACATGTACATTTTTCCAGATAACTGCTGAAAATCTGTTTACATATCCGATCCTCAAGGGAGTGGAAGGTAATAACAGATACACGTCCTCCTGGTGCCAGACAACGAACAGCCTGATGCAAGCCTTCTTCAAAGGCACCCAACTCATCGTTGACGGCAATGCGTAATGCCTGGAAGCTGCGTTTGGCAGGATGTCCACCAGTACGTCGAGCTGCCGCCGGGATGCCTTCCTTGATCAGTTCCACGAGTTCACCTGTCGTCTCAATGGTAGACTGCGCTCGTTTTCCGACGATAACACGGGCAATTCTTCTTGAAAACTTCTCTTCACCATAGCGATACAAAATTCGAGCAATCTCTTCTTCTGGCCAATCATTCACAATCTCTTTGGCCGTCAGCATTGCATCCTGGTCCATTCGCATATCGAGCGGAGCATCGTGATTGTAACTGAATCCACGTTCTCCTTCATCAAATTGTGGAGATGACACACCCAAGTCGTACAAAATACCGTCGACCTGTGGCACACCATCCATCATTGGTACATCCAGATCCTTGAGTACCTGTTCCAGATCCCGAAAATTGGTTTTCACCAATGTTACACGTTCTCCATAAGCTGCGAGCTTCTCACGAGCATTGTCCAAAGCCCAATCATCCTGATCAAGTGCGATCAGACGTCCCCCTGGACCAAGCTTGGAAGCAATCACGGAGCTATGTCCGCCACCGCCTAAAGTGCAGTCCACGTATATACCGTCCTGCTTGATGTTTAATCCCTCTGTTGCCTCTTCTTTGAGTACGGTTATGTGGTGAAACAACCTGCACCCCTCCTGACTTTATAAATCAAAATTAAAATCGACCAGCTTTTCGGCAATGTCGTTGAATGCTTCTTCGGATTGATTGAAATAACTCTCCCATATGCCTTTGCTCCAAATCTCCACCCGGTTCGACACGCCAAGAACAACACAATCCTTGTCCAGCTTGGCATACTCTCTTAAATTGCCCGGCAGATTTACCCTGCCCTGTTTGTCCAGTTCACATTCGGTTGCACCCGAGAAAAAAAACCGGGTAAACGCACGTGCATCAGATTTCATCAATGGCAGTGCTTTGAGCTTCTGTTCCATGACCCCCCACTCCTCCATGGGGTACACGAAAAGACACTGGTCCAAACCCCGTGTGACAACGAAAGACGGTCCCAGAGATTCGCGGAATTTAGCCGGAATGATAACCCGACCCTTATCATCAATGCTATGTTGGAACTCCCCCATAAACATTGGCCCACTCACTCCTCACCCGTTTCTCCCACTTTGCCCCACTTTCCACCACCTAAGCATAATAGATTCGCACAAAAAAATCAAAACCCTTCTTGCATGACTTGATTTTTTAATTTTTCAGCATAAAAAAAACGTCCTTGATCCTGTCACTCAGGATCAAAGACGCTTCCCTTAAACGGGCAATCGTATGTATACCCGCACATGAGCCATATCATCAATAAACCATTCTATACCTATTGAACCATTTCATCAGCTTGTAATTATTGGATAGTGCTTAAAATTTCCAGCTATCCAGGTATTTCTCTTGCTCAGCTGACAAGGAGTCGATGCCAATATTCAGGCTTTCAAGTTTATAGCTGGCAACCTGCTGGTCAATATCATAAGGTACATTAACAACGTTTTTACCCAAGTTTTCATAATTCTCACTTACATAACGCAGACCAAGCGCCTGCAGAGCAAACGTCGTATCCATAATTTCGGCAGGGTGACCATCTGCTGCACCCAGGTTCACAAGACGACCTTCTGCAAGAAGGTACATTTTACGACCGTCTTTGAAACGATATTCCTCAATGTTGCGACGAACTGTGCGAATCGATTCCGAACGTTTAGCCAGTTCAGGTTTATTCACTTCAACATCAAAGTGACCCGCATTACTCAGGATCGCTCCGTCCTTCATCACATCGTAATGCTCACCTGTGATAACATCCTTATTGCCTGTAACTGCGATAAAGAAATCGCCCAATTTGGCGGCTTCCACCATCGTCATGACCCGGAATCCGTCCATGTGTGCTTCTACCGCTTTGATTGGATCGATCTCGGTTACGATCACATTCGCACCAAGACCTTTGGCGCGCATCGCTACACCTTTACCACACCAGCCATAACCTGCTACCACTACGTTTTTACCAGCGATAACCAGATTGGTTGTACGAATAATCCCGTCGAATGCAGATTGTCCCGTACCGTAGCGATTGTCAAACAGATACTTGCAGTATGCGTCATTAACCGCAACCATCGGAAACTTCATTTGGCCTTCTTTCGCCAATGCTTTCAAACGAATAATACCCGTTGTCGTTTCTTCTGCTCCTCCGCGAATGGTTGCTGCGAGGTCAGGGCGCTCGGATGCAATAATGGTTGCAAAGTCTCCACCATCATCAATAATGAGATCAGGCTTCACCTCAAGCGCACGCAGTTGCAATGATTTGAATTCCGCAGGCTCCGGATTGTACTTCGCATACACCGTAACGCCGTCTTCCACCAATGCTGCGCAAACATCATCTTGTGTAGACAATGGGTTACTGTGCGTAATTGTTACTTCTGCACCACCCGCTTGGATCACTTTTGCTAAGTAAGCTGTTTTCGCTTCCAGATGAAGACAAATGGCAACCTTCAAACCTTTGAAGGGCAGATCCTGTTCGAACTGGCGACGAATGCGGTTCAGTACCGGCATATGCGCTTCTACCCAATCAATTTTCAGGTGACCCTCTGAAGCGAGTCCCATATCTTTAACAATACTGTTTTGCAACGCAGGTGTAGTCATTTCATATCCTCCTCATTTATGTGTTTCTTCTATTATAAAGGGCTCTAGAGTGCAATGACCTTGTGCTCTCCAAGGAATTCGCTTGAGGCCTTAATCAGTTCATCGATCCACTCGGTGCCATAACGATTCAGGTAAAAGAGTGCATTATGTACTCGTTCCTGTGGTTTGCCCGTTGGGAATAAGGAGTTCTGAATGCCGTTCCAGTGCCTTAGACTCACGTTATGTTTATCTTCGATAGCTTTGTGAGTCTGCTGTTTCAGATACTGCATCTGCTCGTTAATTTTATTCAAATTGGTATCGCCAATTCGTTCCAGCCCCGGATGAATCTCCGCGATCTCATCAAGCAACGGTCCATACAGATCAAGAAACGCTTCCTGAACCTTGTCAAACTGTTCATCTACCTGGAACGTCTCCTGCTGTGCGAGCCACTGCTCTTTCTTTTCTTCCATATGATATTGAACATCCTGAAAAGAAAGTCCATATTGTTTCATATGTTTGTGATGAATATCTTCCATAATGGTGAAAGACAACCGCGGCAACAAAATGGGCATTTGCAGGCCGAACTGACGGAATGCTTCCCGAGTCAAACCCCAATATGCAATTTCACCTTGCCCCAAAATAACAGCGGCTACAGGCAACACGGAATCTTGCATTAATGGTCGTGTCAATACGTTGTTACTGAAGCGCTCCGGATGTTCTCCCAGTTCCTGAAGCAAACGTTCCTCTGTGAAAGAAACCAAACCTTTGCGATCACTATATAAACCGTCCTTCAACAACAAGAGTAGACGCGTACCTTCATGAATGTAGAACAGATTGGCTCCATCCTCTGCTACTTCGGCAGGCATAGCATAACCAGCTTGTTGTACCAGCGAAGCACCTTGTGTGTATGCGTTGCGCAGCACTGCATTTTTTCGTATCAACCGCTCAAACACGGGCTGTTCCAACCTGCGTAAATCTGGATCCGATGCATCCATTAGAACAAGTCCACTACTGGCAAACAAGGCAGATATCATGCGGGCAAATGCATCACTCAGATTCGAACTGGATTGATGGATCTCTGTGATGCATTTCATCAGTCCTGGTTTATGTATCGTATCAGGTAAAAGATGTTCCACCTGTTCGAGTACATTCACCCACTGCTGCGAATCCACATGAACATTACTCACAGAATCCCTTCCTGCGAATCGTCCTTGTAACTTGACCTTCTTCATGTCTCCCTGATGATCAGGCAGATACGTGTGGTTAACCTCATCCCAGTCATGGTCTTCACCGGCAATCCAGAATACTGGGACTACCGGGCGTTGCAGTTTTTCTTCCGCTTCACGCGCAGCTGCCACTACACTGGCAGCTTTGTATATGACGAACAGTGGTCCGGTGAGCAGACCGCTCTGCTGTCCTCCTGTAACCACTAGTGCATCTTGTTCTGCAAGACGTGTGATGGACGCATGAACCTCTCCATGGTCGTTTACCCGCTTATTATATATACGTAAATACTCTGCCAGATCACGACGATCAATACGTGTGTTTTCCGATTGGTCCAGCCACTCGGCACGCGCCTGAAGTCCTGATTCCCAGCGAATGTCATACTCGTAAAGGCCACGCGCAGCATCTCTTGAACAGATATAATCTTCTGCAAGTCTTGATCCGCTGCGGAGTGCCTCGGTAATACCGTTCATGAGGTCTGCCTCCTATTCTGCTTCAAAGAGCCTTTCTTGATTGTACCGAATTCAAGGCCGCTTCGTCAAAAGAAAGTGATTAAAATACGAAAAAAACCGCCGAACGAGTCGGCGGCATTTAATAGATCAATAATAGCATATCGCTTTAGTATTCCAATTATACGTAAGGTTCTGCAACCCAGTGACCTTTGGAAACCTCAATCAATTGAGAATTTTCCAGGTTGTACGGATCATTTGCAGGACCGCCAGATCCATTCTGAATCGGGCTCATATGCTCTTCTGGCAGCAAGATGCGACGTTTGTTCGCTTCCACTTCCGGATCAGGTACAGGGATCGCGGAAAGCAATGTTTTGGTGTAAGGGTGGACAGGGTTCGCATATAGTTCTTCACTTTCTGCGAGCTCAACCACTTTACCCATGTACATTACAGCTACACGGTCACTGATATGTTTAACCATTGACAAGTCATGCGCAATAAACAGGTATGTCAAGCCGAGACGTTGCTGAAGTTCTTCAAGCAATTTAACGACCTGTGCCTGAATGGATACATCCAGTGCAGACAATGGCTCATCACAGATGATGAATTTAGGGTCTACAGCAAGCGCACGCGCAATCCCGATCCGTTGTCTTTGACCACCGGAGAATTCATGTGGATAACGAAGTGCATGACTTGGATTCAAACCTACCAGATCAAGCAGTTCCTCCACTCGTCTCTTGCGCTCTTTAGAGCTGGAAGCCAGACCATGAATATCGAGGGACTCCCCGATAATATCCATAACATTGAAACGCGGGTTAAGAGATGCATATGGATCTTGGAAAATCATCTGCATATCTTTACGCATTTCTTTCATTTTACGCGGGGACAACTTGTAGATATCCGTTCCGTTGAAGTTAACATTTCCGCCAGTTGGCTCATAAAGACGCAGAATGGTACGACCTGTTGTGGATTTACCACAGCCAGACTCGCCTACAACACCAAGTGTTTCACCTTCAAAGATATCAAAGCTTACGTCATTGACCGCTTTGAGAATGTTACCTTTACCCAAATTAAAGTACTGTTTCAAGTTTTTCACTTGTACCAGAGGCTTATTGCTACCTTTGATAATACCAGCCGGAGCTGGTTTTTCCTTTTTGGGCTCGTCCAGACGAGGCAAAGCATTCAGCAATTTAATGGTGTATGGATGTTGAGGGTTACTAAAGATTTCAGCAGTTGTTCCTGTTTCAACAACTTCGCCTTCCTTCATAACAACAACACGGTCACACATACCCGCTACGACACCAAGGTCATGCGTAATCAGCATGATCGATGTTCCCAGCTTTTGCTGCATGTCTTTCATGACATCCAGAATTTGAGCCTGAATTGTAACGTCAAGTGCAGTTGTCGGCTCATCCGCAATCAGAAGGGATGGACGACATGCAAGCGCGATCGCAATCATGGCACGCTGACGCATACCACCAGAGAATTGGTGAGGATAATGATTCATGCGAATAGCCGCATTTTTAATACCTACAAGTTCAAGCATCTCCAAAGCCGCTTTATTCGCCGCTTGTTTGGACATGTTCTGATGCTTGCGCAATACTTCAGTAATTTGTTTACCAATTTTAATGGTAGGATTCAATGAAGTCATTGGATCTTGGAAGATCATGCCGATATCTTTACCACGAATCGCTTCCATTTGTTTGTCTGTCTTATTCAGCAGGTCTTGCCCGTGAAAAGTAATTTCTCCGCTTTTGACCTTCGAAGGCGGGGAGGGAATCAATTTCATGATGGTTTGGGCGGTAACACTCTTACCACTACCCGATTCACCTACGATCCCCAGCGTCTCTCCTTTACCAAGTTCAAAACTCACATGTTTAACGGCATCAAATTCACCAGAACGTGTTGAGAACGACACACTCAGGTCTTTGACAGTTAAAATCGGCTCCATAATCCCACCTCCTGTTTCTATTTACGTAATTTCGGATCGAGTGCGTCACGCAGACCGTCTCCGAGCAAGTTAAATGCAAGCATTGTAAGAACCATCAGACCTGCTGGGAACCACATCCGCCACGGGAATAGCGTCCAGCCTGTAAGTGCATCATTGATCATAGAACCAAGTGAAGATCTTGGTGCTGATACACCCAATCCAAGGAAGCTCAGGAACGCTTCAGCAAAGATTGCATTTGGAATGGACAACGTCAATGTTACAAGAATCGGTCCAATTGCATTGGGCAGCAAATGACGGAACAATTGACGCCCTGTGCTTGCTCCCATGGACCTTGCAGCAAGAATAAAGTCTCTGTTTTTGAGTTGCATAATTTCACCACGCACAATCCATGACATGCTGATCCAGCCTGTGATGGTGAGGGCAATGATAATCGTTGTCAGACTTGGTTCCAGTACAACCAGCAACAAAATTACAACAAGCATGTACGGCAAGGAGTAGAGGATTTCGGAAAACTTGTTCATAATTCCATCTACACGTCCACCGTAGAAACCCATGATCGCTCCATAAATAACCCCGATAACAAGGTCAATCAAGGCTGCGGCCAAACCTACAGTAAGGGATACACGTGCTCCTACCCAAGTTCTTACCCACACGTCACGACCAAGCTCGTCCGTACCGAACCAGTGCTCCGCACTCGGCGCTGCATTGGCATTCAACAAATCATTGGAATAATAATTATAACTTGTAAACAAAGAAGTTGGACCAATCAAAGAGAAAATCACGACAAGAACCAATACACCCAGACTTATCATAGCAGCCTTATTGGTTGCAAGTCTGTACATGGCATCTTTAAAAAGGGATACACTTTCTTGCGGTTTAACCGCTGCCTGACTAGTCAGGTTCGTGTTCGCCGTTTCATTCTTTTTATTATTCGTGCCAGACAACGTTATGCCCCCTTCCGGCTTTCCAGCTTAATTCTAGGATCAATCAGCACGTAAGCGATATCCGTAAAGAAACGAGCCAACATCAGGAGGATACCATAGAAAATTGTAATCCCCATGATCATAGTGTAATCACGGTTTGTGATACTCTCTACGAATACTTTACCAATTCCCCCGATGTTAAAGATCTGTTCAATTACAACGGAACCTGTGATGATATTCGCTGTCATTGGACCAACATAAGTTACTACTGGTAGAATACCGTTTCTTACAACGTGTTTGAACATAATTGCAGGCCATTTCAGACCTTTGGCTTTAGCTGTTTTGATATAATCTGCATGTAAAACTTCAAGCATGCTCGAACGCGTCAAACGAGCGATAAAAGCAATTGGAGATGCAGATAACGCTGCAACCGGAAGAACGTAATCCAATGGACCATCAAAGCCCATAACGTTAAACCAGCCTAATTTAGTAGCAAAGAGATACTGCAGTAGTGACGCAAGCAAGAAGCTCGGAACAGCTATCCCTATGACAGCCAGGATCATCGTGATATCATCAATGAGTTTACGATGGTAAACTGCAGCAATAAGCCCCAGCAGAACACCCACGATAATGGAGATAACAATTGCAAACACTCCAAGCTTCAACGAAGCGGTGAATGTTTCGCCGATCATTCCGGCTACATCTCGATTGAGATATTTCATTGAGACTCCGAAATCTCCCTTAATGATTCCACCCATATACTTCAGGTATTGTTCATACATCGGTTTGTCCAATCCATACTTCTGTTCCAGCAAGACCCGAATTTCAGGCGATACTTTTTTCTCGGATGTAAAAGGGTCACCCGGAATAGCCTTCATCAGGAAGAAGGTTGCAGATGCGAGTATGAAAAGCGATAGCAGCATAAATAATAGTTTTTTCAACACATACTTAACCAACCCTTGCACACCTCCACAAACAATATTTTGTATACAAATCGATTGTAGAATTAGACAGAAATAAAGTCCAATCCATTTATCGGAAATTTCAAGAATTATAAGGAAAATCGGTGCACATACAAAAAATCGGGATATATATGGAATTCCACATATATATCCCGAAGTATTCATATTAGACTTCAGAACAACTTATTTCTCTTCCAGATATGCACGAGTGTAGTCAATAGCTCCACTGAAATCAAGTTGTACGCCTTTCAGGTAAGGCTTAGTCAAAGATACGTTAGTGTAATAATAGATTGGCATAACGCCCATTTCATCTTGAATCAGGATTTTCTCAGCGTCAGCAAATGCAGCCATACGTGCAGCTGGATCAGCAGATTTTACAGTTTCTTTAACATCTTTGTCATACTGTTCGTTGCTGAATTTGGAATCATTGTTTGTGTTTCCAGTAGTCCACATTTCCAAGAAGTTGTATGGATCGTTGTAGTCAGCAGACCAACCTGCACGAGCTACTTGGAAGTTTTGGTTTTGACGGTTCTCAAGGAATACGCCCCACTCTTGGTTTTCTGTTTTCACATCAACACCAAGATTTTGTTTCCACATGTCAGCAACCGCCAAAGCGATTTTTGCGTGGCCATCACTAGTGTTGTAGATCAACGTAACAGCTGGCAATGTTGTGTAACCTTCTTCTTTCATACCTTCAGCAAGCAATGCTTTAGCTTCTTCAACATTTTCTGTGAAGTAATCGTCTTTGTGCTCGTCACGGAATTCGCCGTTTTCACCACGGATACCTGGAGGTACAAAGCCAAATGCTGGAATTTGTCCACCTTGTGTAACTTTGTCAACAATCAACTGACGCTGAATTGCCATTGCAAATGCTTTACGGATTTTAACGTTGTTAAATGGTGCTTCGTTTACGTTGAACTGATAGTAGTACGTACTTGCAATACCAGTAGCTTTGAACTCGTCCGGCAATTCCGCTTTTACAGAAGGAATTTGGTCGGATGGAATTTCACCGTTAGGTGCACCAGTGTAGTCCAATTGTCCTGATTTGTAAGCTTGCAGTTCGGAAGCACTGCTGTTTGTCAGAGACATATCGATTTGAGCCAATTTGATATCGGCAGCTGCATGGTAACCATCGTTTTTCTTCACAACAATTTTTTGACCTTTAGAGTATTGATCCATTACAAATGGTCCGTTAACGATCATGTTTTTGTAGTCTGTGAAGAATTTGTCATTGGTGTCAGCAGATGCATGTACTGGGTAGTACGTGTAGAATGCTGTCAGACCCAAGAAGTAAGGTGTTGGGTTTTCCAACGTTACTTCCAATGTGTGCTCATCAGTAGCTTTAACGCCTACTTGTGAGAAATCTGTGACTTTAGTACCTTTGTATGTTTCATCTTTGCTGAGGTTGTAACCTTCAGCGCCTTTAATATAGTACAATTGGTATGCATATGGAGAAGCTGTTTCCGGTTTCAAAGCACGTTCCCAAGAACGAACAAAGTCTTCGGCAGTGATTGCATCACCGTTGCTCCATTTAGCTTCCGGGTTCAGGTTGAAAACATATTTCAAACCATCTTCGGAAATTTTCCAGTCTTTAGCTACGCCAGCTTGTTCTTTACCATCAGCATCGATGCGTACAAGACCTTCATACAAGAATTTCAGAACTGTGTTGGTTTGGCTGTCTTTTGCTTGAGCCGGGTCCAACGTAGGAGGTTCAGCTGACAGGTTGATTTTCAGAATTTGATCTTTAGCAAGACCATTTCCTTCGCTTGCAGAACCAGTATCGGTGTTACCTGTGCCTTCGTTTTTCGATCCGCACGCTGCAAGTACGGTACCGAACGCCAAAATCAGCGTCAAAAGGACTAATAGACTTTTCCTTTTCATCTAACACGTTCCCCCTAAATTGATATGGTTTATATGTTTATAGATTATACAACCACCGGTCAAAAAAATCTACATTACTTTTTCAGAAAGTAATGTTTTTTTCAGTTTTCGACAAAATCGACACATTTTTCGCCTCTTTTGCGTTATGTAACCTTACATCTGTTTCATGAAGTATCTAAATAATCCAAATAAAGTAAACAAAATATACCCGAAACTCATAATGATGAAGGCCATGCGCCATACGGCCCGGAACATTCTTCCCCCATCGACCTTCCCCTTTAGTCGATTTTGCGCACCTCCGATGAATCCAAGTGCTAGTAGTATGAGTAATAGTGTCAGATAAAAACCAAAATTCGAATCAAATGTTAAGTTGAATAACGCCGATACTGAAAAAACAAGAAAAAAAGTGGTTACATCCATTGCCATCCGCATGGCGTTCCGTTTGTCTTTTTTCCACACATACATTCCCCAATAAACAAGAAAGAACGGAAAAAAGGGCAATATGCTCAACACAATAAAAAGTCCCATTAATTCACTCCTTCCGGTTGCATTCCTTCAATCAGATGAAGCAGTATTTCATGTGTAGGTGCAACAAGGTTCAACTTCTGTGCCATTCTTACAATATGACCGTTGATTGACCTCACTTCTGTACCACGTCCAGCGAGAACATCTGCAAGCATGGAGGAAGTATTCGTGGCAGTAGAACGACAGACCGATATCAATTGATCCCACATATCCTGATCCAAACATATTCCACTTGCAGAGTAGATTAACAATACTTCATCATATAACTGGCGCATTAGCCTCTTTCGTTCTTCCTTGACGATCAATTCTCCATTAGGGATTCGCCATAGTGCTGTAAGCGGGTTAATGACTGCATTAATCAATAGTTTCCTGTATATCAGCTTATCGATTTCATTCGACACTGTACAGTCAAATCCTGCCTGCTGCAACGATCCCGACAGAGTAAATGTTCTCTTCTCCTCTATAGAGGTAGAAGCTACTAAATGTATGTTGCACCTCCCCAGTCTGGTTTCACCTATACCTGCACGAGTCACCTGACTTTGTGTACGCTTAGCACCTTCTGTTGTAATCGCACTACACAGAAGCGATTTTGGCAAAGCTGCTTGAAGTTTTGCCAGATGGCCCATCCCATTCTGAAAACACGCGATATTCACCACATGATCTTGTAATGGGCTAATCTCATGAATGAAATCATCAATACTTGTCTGCTTAACCATGAGCAGTAACCATTCTCCTGGTTTGTTCTTCCATGTGTTAGTCAGCTCACTTACTGGTTTCGCCTGTATTTGATCCGGTAGAATATGTATCTCCTCATCTTGTTCCACAATGGTTACTCCATCATGGTTGAGGAGGTCTGCCTGAGCAGTTGTTCTCGTCCAAAATCTGACCTGGTTACCTGACGCCAGCAGTTTCCCACCATACAAAAGACCAAGTGCCCCCGCTCCTACGATGTCAATGATCATATGATGCACTCCTCTCCGCTTCATTAGTTGCTCTTCTATTATCTATAATAGAACAAAAACACCAAACTAAAAACCCGTCATACCTGCCGTTTTTGTAACGGAGGTGTGGCGGGTTCATACCTGACTTTCACCAATCAAACGTCTGAACTTGTTATTCAATTCGTTCCAGATTCCCGTTGGCATCCATCTTGAAGCGTGTCTTAAGTTCCTCTTCTTCTTCGGACAAAAATGCGAGTCTGCGAGCCCGATCCATAATCTGAATCAAAGCTTTGTAGTCGTCATTCACCACACGGTAATCCGTCTGTACTTCATTCACTTCCTTGGAGAGACGGTCATTCTCAAGACGTAGTTCAAGCAATTCATCTTCTTTCTCCCGAAGTTCCTTCTCCAGCATCTTGAGTTGACGATTACTCTCCTGCACTGTTCCCTTCCATTGTCGCAGGAAGCGGATTACTGCATCCATCGATAATGAATCGTCTGAGATCCCATCTGATTTGTACAGATGTTCTTCAGTGTCCAGTGTAGACAATGCTGCAACCTGTGGTCCGAGCATAGCTGGCTGCTTTCTGAGATAACTTCGTTTTTGTCGTTGTGCCTTGGCGTTACTGATGGCTGAATCATACTTTTTACGTACACAGCTGTTCCAGCGAAAACCGCATGCGGCAGATGTTCTGCCTATTTTTTCGCCCACCTCTTCAAAAGCGGCCAATTGTGTACTACCTTCCCGAATATGACGCAAAGTAACCTCAGCCAATATCAAATCGTCCTCTGTACTCCAAGCATCCTGTCTCACTGCAGTCATGCTATAATACCCTCCTAACAACATCCTAAAATAACCGTCCGCATTACCGGAAGCCCGGTATGTGAATTAGGTATAAAAGCTGCTTCATTCATTCTTATGCCTCTCATAGAGTTCATAGAATTGATTTCATACTAAAATGTATTTCCACATTCAGGCTTGCTCATACGTGACATATGCAAAACATATCCCTCTATACTTACTTTTAGCAAAAAAGAATTCGCTTTCATATCCAAATTTGTTTACACGTTTTTCCTTTCCCGGTATAATGTTGTGTAGACAATCTATGAACGTACTTAGGAGAGGAGGATTTACCGTGGCACGCATGTTTCGGGTACTCGGGTTCTTCACGCTTGCAATTGGCCTGATGGCTTTTGCGGGAGATCTGGTCGAAATGGCTTTGCTTTTTTTCCTGCAGACTGCGTTTTTTGTCATTTTGGGATACTTGAAATTTACCGAGCGAACGTACATATTGCTCTTCTGGGGTTATATGATCGTAACATTCACGGGGTTCAGCTACTGGACCGTATTCGAAATGGGGTTGCCGCTCTAATCCACCTGCAGCATCAAAGTGATCCGATATCTGTCGGGTTGCTTTTTTGTTTTGTTCAGATTAAATGAATGTTCGTGGTGTTATGTAACCACTAAGGATATTTCACGTATTTGTTTCATATATTGTCTGGAAGGCAACCAGCCTGTACGATAGTCATTTAAGAAGTGGAAAGGAGAATGGATCGGTGAAACGTCAATACGGCATTGCCGCCTTTATATTATGCATCATTTTATTCCTCCAGCTACCTTTAGCCCATGCCTATGGAGAGTCTTCACCTGAGGATACACGAGAGATATTGCAAAAAAGTCTATCCATTGTTGAAATCGATCACGAAATCGAACGCATCGCCGAAAGGCAGAAGCAGTTGGCTCAACAATACGAGACATTATCCGTCCATCTTCAGGAACAGGAAGAACAGATACATATTCAGCAAGATCGGGCCGGAGCTGTAGTAAGGTCCTACTACACAGGAGAACGCGACAGCCTCCTCATGACGGTCCTGGGAGCCAGGTCATTTAAAGACCTGTTTGTACTGTATGATTATTACCAGATTATTATCGGACGGGATCAGGCTGTGCTGGACAAGTATCAGGACCGTTATCGCAATCTGCAACAGACTTCCACTCAGATTCGTCAGACTACAACAGAATTAACCGAAATGAAGACTAATCTTCAAAACCAGCGAGAACGTGTAGTCACCTTGCAAAAAGAAATGGATGCCCAAATAGCCACCAGCGGAGATGCGGCAGCGATTCAGAAAATGATGGATGAACTGACCCTTTATTGGGAGAATATCGGCATCTATGAGGTGAAACGATATTTCAAAGCTTTGGCATCTGCCATGCAGAACCTGCCCGATTTTATCCAAAAACAAAACGGAGGCATTTCCACGACTGGAACAACCTATACAATTCGAATTGGGCAGGATGAGCTTAATGCATTTCTGCGTTCCCAAAATTCAATCTTTGAAGACTTTGCCTTTCAGTTTAACCAGGATAAGATTATAGCTTCCGGTCAGCGGGATCAGTTGCAATTAAGCATTGAAGGACATTATACGGTAGAAAATGAACCTCAAAACTCCATTCGTTTTCATGTGGACAAACTTGTATTCAACCAGCTTGAATTACCAGACACCACTCGCCGAATGCTGGAAAGAGAATTTGACCTTGGGTTCTATCCGCAGAAAATCCTGTCGTTTGTCAAAGCAACCGATGTTTCAACAAGTGAAGGCGTACTGGAAGTAAAACTAGCTATATCATTTTAAAGAGGTTGAACACGAACTGAAAGTTAATTCGTCGTTCTAATACTGTCTACGTATTGATTCGCTGTAATTTCACCCTTTAAGAATTGTTGTACTTTTTTATGAGAACGAGTTATTAGAGCATGACTTTTGGTCGTTGCAGCAGGGACATCTTGGGTGGTCGGGTACCAGGATTGTCCCTTTGTCATGTCATAACGTTCAACGAGTTTCTCAGACTCCAAATCCAGCTCCTGTTGCTTTGCGGGCAACCGGTTAACCTGTTGGTACCATTTCAGCTGTGTCGTAGCGGACGTCATTCCTTCAATCCATCTACTGGCCTCCTCAGCCTCAACCGAACCCGCCGTAATGACAAGACTTCTGGTTCTTACAGTTTCCAAGGTTTCGAAAGAAATCCGCTCCAAAGAACCTTTATCAACTGTACTCGCTTGATCTGCACTTAATAATTGAGATAACAATGATACAACCATTGGTGTGCCGTTCTGGTCAGCAGTTCGAGAGAACTCCGAATTGGTAGACTCAAGCCTAATAAGAGGCTGAATCTGATTCATCAACTGAATCCCTTGCTGAAGATCCCCCGTTTGCGAATCAATTTTCGTTCGTTTAACTTGATCTGGTGCCATTCTCGGTTCCAAATGATTCAGCCACGCATTTGTCCCGTACATATCATTGATGTTCATTGTAATCAAAGGGATGCCTTCCGCAACGGCTTGTTGAGTAAGTTTGAACCACTGATCTTTATTGCGAGGTAATGACTCCAAACCAGCTCTCTTCATAAATGAAGATTGTGCAGCCAGAATGTACGGATCAAAATCAAAAGGCATTCCCCACTGATAACCATTCCACTCTGTCATTCCCCGTAACCCAACTACCGTATCTCCTAGCGACTTCGATAATGTGGTTCCGTTTAACGGATACAGGTACCCTTTTTGGGCATAGTATTGCACTTCCTCACTATCAAGCAGAACAACATCACCGTTCTCTCCTAGTGAAAATTCAAGATCCAAAACATGCTTATATGTATCCGGCTTCTCATTCCGAAGATTAATCTCTACCAGCTGGGAAGCAGCAACTTCTTTTGCTATCTTTTGAAAGGCTTGGAACTCTTCATCCGACATGGCCACTACAATCTCCAGCGGAGCTTGAGCATCTTCATTACGGGAAGAAGACCCAGGAAAAGCATCCTTCTCCTGATCGCGTTCCTGATTGAGCTGCGAACCCCTAAAGTCAAAACTCGGTGACAAGATCGTTAACGAAAGCAGCAATACCGCGAATAAAACAACCTGATGTCTACGCTTCATTAACTTCCCTCCCTGTTCACCTAGTTTTTTCCTGCAGCAATTATTGTAACAAATAAGTAGTACTCTTGTCCTACCCTGCCGAAAAACACTTTTTCGGATTTTTGCATAATAAGAGCATATCGAGTTCTGTGTAATAACGCCTACTTATTTTTTCAGCAAAAAGCCGACTCCAGGAGCCGGCTTCAATAACAACATTTTCCGGGAAATAAATCCCCTAAATTTTACAATAAATCAGCTGCAAGCTGTGCCAGCTTGGACCGTTCTCCTTTTTCGAGCATAATGTGTCCGCTGATTCCCTCTTGTTTGAACCGTTCCACGATATACGTTAGGCCGTTACTGGCCGAGTCGAGGTACGGATGGTCTATCTGTTCGGGGTCCCCCATCAAAATAATTTTACTGCCTTCACCGACCCTTGATACAATGGTCTTCACTTCGTGGCGCGACAGATTCTGGGCTTCATCAATAATGATAAACTGTCCAGGTATCGATCTTCCACGAATATACGTTAAGGCCTCCACCTGAATACTGCCAAGCCCCATTAGGATTTTATCGATATCTCCGGCTTTTTTGGTGTCAAACAAAAACTCCAGATTATCATAAATCGGCTGCATCCATGGACGAAGTTTTTCTTCCTTCTCACCAGGCAAATAACCGATATCTTTCCCCATCGGAACAACAGGACGAGCAATCAACAGTTTTTTGTATTTATGATCATCCTCTACCTTAAGCAGACCTGCTGCAAGTGCCAGCAAGGTTTTCCCTGTTCCAGCTTTACCGGTGATGGTAACAAGCGGGATGTCATCATTCAAAAGCAATTCCAGTGCCATGCGTTGTTGTGCGTTACGTGCACTAATACCCCAGACATTATCATTACTGAGGAAAAGTGGCTCCAGCTTTGTTCCCTCTGTGTTCACTTTAAGCAAAGCCGATTTATTGGTTCCCATCTCATCCTTGAGAATGACAAATTCATTCGGATACAACGAATAAGACAACTGCAACGGTTTGATTGGTAAAAAACGATATGTGTAAAACTCATCAATCACTGACGGATGAACTTTTAGGGCCGTATAACCTGGATATAACTCACTGAGTCCTGCCGTCCGATCTGATAAGTAATCCTGTGTGAACAGACCAAGTACATCCGCTTTGATACGCACAAGTACATCTTTACTAACAAGCACGACCTGACGTTCGACTACTTCCTTCTCATTCTCCTCAATCTGGTAATTCAGTGCGACAGCCAAAATGCGATTATCGTTGGACACTTCACCAAACATTTCCTGAACTTTCACGAAACTCCGATGATTCAGCTCTACTTTCAGGTTACCTCCATTAGCCAAAGGTACCCCACTGTGCAGGTGACCCAGCTCACGTAATCCATCCAACAGTCTGGACACATTACGGGCATTACGCCCAATTTCATCGGCATTTCTTTTTTTGGAGTCAATCTCCTCCAGTACAACCGCGGGAATGATTACCTCATGTTCCTCAAAGGCAAATATGGCATTGGGGTCATGCAGAAGCACGTTGGTATCCAATACAAAAATCTTTTTCATTCAATCCCCTCCAAAGCGGCGTCGTTAAAGGCATGGATAGTGTGATCTTTCAGCAGCGGCATGGACAATCATGATCCCATACATAAATGTATTCGACTAGGGCAAAATAATTGTCAACCATTCTGAAAAACTCCAAGAAAGGATGAACATTTATGAAAAAATGGGTTTGCACGCTGCTTCTGATCTTTATACTTACAGGTTGCAACAGTTCCACACGCAGTGCTTCACAGGAGCCACATACATCGCATCCAAGAAGTTACGGAGGAAATATAACAACTCAGCAAGATCAAAGGAAAGGATCTCACATGCTCAATGCACAGGAAGATCGGATGAATCCTTCACGTTTGGACCGCCTCAATGAGGATACAGGTGAAGTCCATGATACCAACATTGCGGATGATGCAAAGAGTGGCCGGATGCCCAATGAAAAACGAATCAATCACCTTAAAGCCCTTGCCAAGCAAGTGGAAGGTGTTGAAGATGCGAACTGCGTCATACTCGGTAATACAGCCGTAGTTGGCATCGATGTTGATGGTGAACTGGAACGTGCTCGGGTTGGTACCATTAAGTACGCTGTCGCCGAAGCACTTCGTAAAGACCCAGAAGGCTTGGATTCCATTGTTACTGCTGATGCAGATGTCACTGAACGAATTAAAGAAATTGGTGAACATATTCGTCAAGGGCACCCAATCTCCGGTTTTGCTTCAGAACTTGCTGACATGGTGGGACGAATTATCCCTCAACTCCCGAAAGACGTCAAAGTCCGTCAAAATCCGGATGAACACGTGAATCAAAAACAACAAATGCAGCAGCTGCATTCATCTGACAAAAGACAACAAAAAGCCCAGTGATCTCTCACTAGGCTTTTTTCATGGCAGCAAAAACCTGCTCATCTAATTTCTCAGCAGCTCGCTGATCATATATTTTGACATATTGAGGCACAGAGGACAATTGAGCGCCGTAAAACAGAGCATTCCTCACCGCTTCAATTGTAATGTCGAAACAGCACATATTAAATGGAACGTCCTGCAGCGGATCTTGTCGTACCGCAGCACGTCCGTTCACTGCGTACACCGTCTCTTCTCCAAAGACAGTCACCGTAATGAGCGGATTAGTAATCATGTTATTCACTAAACGTGAACGATGATCGATCGCTAAACGAAAAGTAGAAGCATTCTCCGCATAAATCCAGGAGATGGCTGTTGAAGTCGGACCTCCGGATTCTACATCCACTGTGCTAAGAAGCACAAAGGTCTCATTCTTGAATTGCTGTAAAAGAGATTCAGTTAATTGTGTGACGGCTTCGGACATTCAACCAGCCCCCTAACCTTCTTTATGCAATTCTTGTACTTGGTTTATGTTATTATAGCATACCGATTAACGTGCTTCCAATCCCAAAAGAATGAAGGTTATTCGCCTGAAGGTGAAGCTGTTACTTTACCTGAAAGTGTATCTTGTAAAGCCAGCTTTGCATTGGCGAGTTCCGTCTCATTAATATACACATATGGACTTCTCCACTCTCCGGTAACCGGAGTATAGTGCACATCCGAAGTGGAAATGTTCCAATACGTCGAGATAAAGTTTTTCATTTGTTCCGATTCCACATCTGTCGTCATATTCTTGTCAACTGCACCAATCACTTTGCTGATCTTTGTAATGCCCCCAAGAGATTTCATCTGATCCAGCATGGAATTCAGCACTTGGTTTTGACGTTTGTTACGATCAAAGTCATTGGATTCATCCGTCTTTGGATTACAATTGGATTTGCGGTACCGAACAAAATCTAGTGCCGCTTTACCATCGAGATGTTGTGCGCCTGCGACCAGATTGATATCTGTACCATCGGCTGTATCTCTATAACACATATTTTTATCCACAGTCACGTCCACGCCACCCACGGCATTGACAGCATCACGGAATGCCTGGAAATTCAGGACGGTTGTATAATTAATATCTACATCCAAATACTTGCCCATCATTTCTTTCATCTGATCCTCTGCATTTTTGCCAGTGGTTTTTTCCTGTGCTTTGAATCTTGGATAATAGGAATTCAGCTTGTTGGATTTGTACCCATCCAGTTGAATACGCGTGTCTCGAGGCAAAGATACAATGGTTGCCGTCTTGGTCTCCGGATTTAACGAAGCCACCATAACAACATCCGAGAGATATGTGCCAGTCTCAGGACGGTTATCTGTACCTAATAACAGCATCGTGATCGGTTTGGTTGTGGCTGACATCCCGGGAGGTACCGGTTTATCGATGCCTGTATCCACGACTTGATTGTATACCCAGTACGCATATCCACCGCCTACCACAATGGCAATAACCAATAGACTTAAAAGGATTCTGCCAAAAGCATTCATTCTCTTTTTCTTCTTAGGCTGCTTGCCCTTGCTATTCTTCGATCCAGAAGCACCCGATTGCGTTGGTGCCTGTCTCCGTGGAGGCAGTCCGTTCGAATTTGAGTTCATATCTTCAACACCTTTATCACATCTGTTTTTGTCTAAATAAAAGACAACCGCTTTCCCTAAGGAAAACGGATGGTCTGTACAAGACAGGATTTATGAGTTTCGAGCGGCAGCTTCCGCTTTTTTCTTTTGACGACCTTCAATAAAATAACGCACTCTCACTAACAACATCAAACCAACCGCGACCAACAAACATTGAATGATGGGCAGCTTGTCGATCTGAAAAATAAGAAGCATGAATGTGCCCATCGCCATCAAAATATAGAGAACGATTTCCTTACCAAGTGGCAATTTCTGACGTACCCGAAACACCTTGTTATATACGTAAGTAATCAATACAAAGATGACGATGTAGGCTACGATCGGGTGTGATGCGAACCATGCTTGCATGCACAGCCAGCTCCTTTCGTGTTCATGCTAGGATATAAGTTAACTGGTTGATGGAATCCCCTCTAGCAACTTAGAGAGCCCAGTACGTGCGTCGTGATCGTTTCGGTCTCAGCTCGTTCTTACGATCGCTGTTATCCCCAGATTTTTTTGATCCATTTTTCAATGGTAAAATCCGGGGATAAAGGCGAACGCTTCGCTTCTTCAGAATCGATTCTGATCCCTACACTACTTTAGCTGTACAAGCTCTCGTTACTTGTCGGGCTCATCAAATGCTAACTTATATAAATTATTTTGTTGTTATTAGGCTTTAGAAGCCATTTTGCGTTGTTTTTCTGCACGCTCACGCTCGGATTTGTTCAGGATCTTTTTACGAAGACGAATAGATTTTGGTGTAATCTCACAATATTCATCTTCATTCAGATATTCAAGCGCCTGTTCCAATGAGAAGATAATCGGAGTTTTAATTTTAACCGTATCATCTTTACCGGAAGAACGAACGTTAGTCAGTTGTTTTTCTTTGCAGATGTTAACAACGATATCATTGTCACGTGTATGTTCACCAACAATCATACCTTCGTAGATTTCAGTTCCCGGCTCCAAGAAGAGCGTACCGCGATCCTCAACGCCCATCATGCCATAGAACGTAGATGTACCCGTTTCAGTTGAGATCAACACGCCTTGGTGACGTCCACCCACTTGACCGGATACTACTGGAGCGTAGCTGTCAAATGCATGGTTCATTACACCGTAACCACGAGTCAATGTCAGGAAGTTTGTGCTATATCCGATCAAACCACGTGCTGGAATCAGGAACTCCAGACGAACTTGACCACTACCTGTGTTAACCATGTTAACCATCTCTGCTTTACGTGCGCCCAGGCTCTCCATTACGGAACCCATGCTCTCTTCAGGGATATCAATCAACAAGCGCTCAACAGGTTCCATTTTCTTACCGTCAACTTCTCTTACGATAACTTCTGGTTTGGATACTTGAAGCTCATATCCTTCACGACGCATATTTTCAATCAGGATACCCAAGTGAAGCTCACCACGTCCGGAAACGATAAATGCATCAGGGCTATCCGTTTCGTCAACACGAAGGGAAACATCTGTTTCTAACTCTTTGAACAAACGCTCACGAAGTTTACGGGAAGTTACCCATTTACCTTCACGACCTGCGAATGGACTGTTGTTCACGAGGAACGTCATTTGCAGTGTTGGCTCATCAATTTTCAGAACTGGCAAAGCTTCCGGGTTGTTAGGGTCGGCAATGGTTTCACCAATGTTGATGTCCTTGATCCCTGCAATGGCAACGATGTCGCCTGCTCCTGCTTCTTCCGTCTCAATACGTTTGAGACCCTGGAAACCGAACAGTTTCTCGATACGTGCAGTTTTGCTCTTACCATCACGCATAATAACCGTTACCGATTGTCCTTGACGGATCACACCGCGGTTAACACGACCAATGGCAATACGGCCAAGGTATTCATTGTAGTCCATCAAAGTAACGAGGAATTGAAGCGGTTCTTCAACATTTTCGGTAGGATGTGGGATATGACTAACGATGGTATTGTAGATCGCCATCATGTTGTCATCTTGTTTGGCAGGATCATTATCCATGCTGGATGTTCCGTTCAATGCGGAAGCATATACAACAGGGAATTCGAGTTGTTGATCGTTGGCACCCAGTTCAATGAACAGGTCCAATACTTCATCAATAACCTCAGTCGGACGAGCCGCTGGACGGTCAATTTTGTTTACAACAACGATTGGTGTCAGGTTATGCTCAAGTGCTTTACGAAGTACAAACTTCGTTTGTGGCATACAGCCTTCATAAGCATCAACAACGAGCAATACACCGTCAACCATTTTCATGATACGTTCAACTTCACCACCGAAGTCGGCGTGTCCTGGTGTATCCACAATATTAATCAGGTAATCTTTATAAGTTATAGCCGTGTTTTTGGCCAAAATCGTAATACCGCGTTCACGCTCCAAATCGTTGGAGTCCATTACGCGCTCCTGTACCGTTTCGTGATCTCGGTAAGTACCGGATTGCTGGAGCAACTTGTCAACGAGTGTTGTTTTTCCGTGGTCGACGTGGGCAATAATCGCAATATTGCGAATGTGTTCTCTTGAATGCATGTTTTGTATCCATATCCTTTCCAATTTCAAATCATATCTACTTAAACTTCCCGCAATTTCGCAGGTTACTCACAAAATAAGCGTCGGTGATATCCCGACGCATGTCTATATCCCTTATATTATAGTTTATTATAGGTAAAAATCAAGATATTTCGCACGAGAAGACCACTGGGAATGTTACCAGCCTCTCCCTTGACGTCCTCGTCCAAGTAATAACCAGACTCCGCCCAAGATCAAAAGGACAGCAAGTACATAGATTATTCCCGTTTGCAGCAAGGTAAATCCGAATAATATGATGGACACCGCACCAAAGATCAAAGCTGCAGGTAACACATATTCCGGTCTTCGCCGCTCAGCCATTCCATATTCGAGCAAACCTATGGCGATCCCAAGCAAGAATGCTGGCCACAGCCTGCTCATAAGTCCAGCGCCCCATGTATTCGTTATACTGAATAAAACACCATACACCGTTAGTATGCCGGCAGGAACGAGTGACCATGATGGTGAAATACGCGCATAATATAACGCATGAAGGGCGATGCCTGGCAGCAGGATCAGCAAAGGCCAGAAATTGCGACCAATAAATCCAAACACGCCAAACTTGCCAAGCAGAATAACAATTCCCGCAGCTACAATAAATAGTCCAATCGCTTTTTCATTTCTCATCCTCATTATCAATCACCTCTTATACTATGGCTATGTACTTTATTTCTTCATAAGCGATACGCATTCCATGCTGACTGTTGATTTCCAAACCTGTAATCCTGCTACTAGTGTATCCGATGTTTCGGCAAAAAACTATACTTTATGTCGCACTTTGCGTGCGCCCTTTACCTGTATTACCCTAAAATGTGCAACTTATGACAGCCCATTGGTTGTTGTATTCACAAGTGTATTCTCTCAACACAAAACCGCCTGAACCGGACGGTTCAGACGGTCATATGTTCAAGCTTTTATCCAAAATTAAACTATGCGTTCTTACGCACAAATTTATGTGCGCCTCCAATCGCAACCACAAGACAAGCCATTGCTACGGGAAGCAGCGTATGCACCTCTGATGCCATACCTCCCAGCCATTCTCCTAACTTGGGGTCTTTCATCACCATCTCACCTGCTGTGAAGGCCAGAATGCCTGATCCGACGAATACAAGAATCGGAAATCGCTTCAACAAACCAACAATTAACCCGCTCCCCCATACGACGATTGGGATGCTGATTGCAATACCAATGACGATCAAAGCTAAATCTCCATCTGCCAAAGCCGCTATGGCCAAAACATTATCCAAGCTCATTACAAAATCGGCAATCAGAATGGTTTGAATGGCTTTCCAGGTCGTAGAAGCTTCTCGAATATGTACTTCATCATCATTTTGAAGCAGCAGCTTTACTGCAATCCAGAGTAGCAACAGCCCACCTGCCGCTTGGATAAAGGGAATTCCCAGCAACAATACCGCTACAAAGGTTAATACACAACGCAGCAACACCGCACCAAAAGCTCCCCACCATACCGCTTTTTTGCGTTGTATTGGTGGCAGATCCTTGCTGGCAAGCGCAATAACAACCGCATTATCTCCACTCAACACCAGATTGATCATTAAAATTTCAGTTAAAAGCCAGAGTGTATCCATGTCCTCATCCCCCCACACTAACTTGTATGTCAGAGTTGTCCATGCTATTCTTAATGATTGAACCGTATATAAGGAGTGACATATCTCATGGAGCTATTTAGTCCCACATTCTGGCTGGCTTTGCTGAACGTTGTCTTTATTGATCTAATTCTGGCTGGAGATAATGCCATCGTCATTGGTCTCGCAGCTCGAAATTTGCACCCTTCCGTGCAGAAAAAGGCGATTTTATATGGAACTGGCGGCGCACTTTTGATTCGAATTTTAGCAACAGTTGTTGTGTTATGGTTGCTTAAAGTTCCGTGGCTCTTGCTTGTGGGAGGCATACTTCTGATCTGGATTGCCTATAAACTATTGGCGGATCAGGGTGATGAACACAATGATGTCCAGGCGGGAACTTCCTTGTGGACCGCAATTCGTACCATCGTAATCGCGGATGCAGCCATGGGATTAGATAACGTGATCGCAGTTGCTGGAGCAGCCCAGCAGCATCTCGTGCTTGTCATCCTTGGACTCCTGATTAGTGTCCCTATTATCGTCTGGGGCAGTACCCTGTTTATCAAACTAATTAATCATTTTCCTTGGATTATCTATGTCGGAGCCATTGTTCTCGGGTATACGGCTTCTAATATGATCACTGAGGAACAGCGACTCTTGCCTTACTTTACTGAACATCCGGCATTGCGCATTCTCTTCATCGTTGTGGTTATTGCAGGCGTAGTCTTTGCAGGTTATCGCAAACGATCCAGCAGTTCCAGCCACAAGGGATCTGACGGGGAACAGCAGCGCTCCTATTCGTAGGCTAAATTAAACTAAAAATTTCATCTGAATACAGCAAAGGACTGAACGATATTTCATCGAACAGTCCTTTTTGCAGTTAACATAGCCCTTATTATGTCAGCCATGCTAATTTTTATTGAGTTTAGAACCAGTCATCCTTCATGCCATTGTCTTCTGTCTGATTCGTTACCACAGAAGTTTCACCGGCATGCAGGGTGATCGTTTCAGTTTGTTCCACCGCCTGATCCACCCATTCTGACAGATGGCTCATTGTTGATTCTATTTTATCCACAATTCGAAGATTTGGATTGGTTGAAGGTGACTTTGGCACAAAGAGAGTACAGCAATCCTCATATGGTAAAATAGATATGTCATACGTTCCGATCTGTTTGGACAGGGTAATGATCTCCTGTTTATCCATCATAACCAGTGGTCGCAACAATGGCAGATCCGTTGCACGTCCAATGACATTCATACTCGGAAGAGTCTGACTCGCTACTTGGCCCAGGCTATCCCCGGTGATCAGTGCGAGTGCCCGCTCACGCTCGGCAAGTTTGGATGCAATTCGCAGCATTGAACGTCGCATCAGCGTAATAATCAGATTGTCCTGACCCAGCTGGGTAAATGCCGTTTGAATCTCTGTAAATGGAACCAGATGCAGCTTGATTGTTCCTGCATGATCAGCAAGGGCACGCGCCAAATCAATGACTTTCTCTTTGGCACGCTGGCTTGTGAACGGGTAACTGTAAAAATGTACACATTCCACTTCAAGTCCACGGCGCATGGAAGACCAGGCTGCAACCGGGCTGTCTATTCCACCTGATAACAGTACCATTGCTTTGCCATTCGTACCCAGTGGAAAGCCACCTACTGCCGGAATGGTTTCGTTGAAAATATAGGTACCCTGATCCCGAATTTCCACTCGCAGCTCAATATCAGGTTGACGAACATCAACACTTAATTGCTGAAATTTCCGAAGAATCGGGGAACCAACCAGATGGTTCATTTCGTGGGAAGAGTTCGGGAACTCCTTCCATACCCGCCTTACATTTACCTTGAATGTGGTACCTTCCTTGAATTCGTCTTCCCTTTCGTCCATAAACGCGACTGCTGTTTTCACAATCTCATCAAGCTCGGATGGAGTAACTTTAACCGGACTAATCGACATCACGCCGAATACCCGTTTCAGCACCTTAATCAGTTCAGTATGTGATTCACCGCCAAGATCTACATAGACACGGCCATATTCTTTGCGAAGGCTCGCTCCTGGATAAGGTTTAAGCAAAGCTTTCACCTGTGTAATGATCGTTTTTTCAAATCGGGCACGATTTTTCCCTTTTAACATAAACTCTCCGAAACGGAGAAGCAGCATATCATATTTCATATCCATTACATCCGCCTTTCGAGGGGCCGCAACTGCGCCACCATCTGATGTAAAGCCCGCTCAAGCAAGGCTACATCTTCTTCTGTATGTTCATCTCCAAGACTAATACGCAATCCGCCACCAGCACAAGCTGCATCTCTGCCCATCGCAAGTAGAGCCCGACTCGGTTCAGCCGAACGCGAAGAACAGGCAGATTGAGTCGATATGGTTACGCCAAGTTGCTCCAAGGTGTGCAGCGCCACTTCTGCCTTCATCCCGGGATAGGAGAAGTGCACAATATGAGGTGCACCCTCTGTGCGACTGTTCAATTCAAATTCGGGAATGTCACGTATCATGTCCATCAACCGATCACGGAGCACCGTTGTACGCCGGGCAAAATCAACCTGATCTTCTGCTGCCATTCGCATGGCCTTTGCCATGCCTACCAGCAAGGCCACGTTTTCTGTGCCTGCTCTTAGGCCTTGCTCCTGTGATCCTCCTGACAATAGTGGCGTAAGCTCCACTCCACTTCGCACATACAGGAGACCCGCTCCCTTCGGTCCACGAATCTTGTGAGCAGACAGACTGTACAGATCTGCACCCCAAGCGGCAGGTGTTGCCTTCATTTTTCCAAAGCCTTGAACACCATCCACATGGAAAAGCACCCGTGGTGCTTCCTTTTTGAGCTGTTTGCCGATTTCTGCAATCGGATGGATGGCTCCCGTTTCATTATTTACATGCATCAGACTTACAAGCACCGTGTCGGGCCTGATCGCGTCTACAACCTGCTGAGCGTTGACCACTCCATCGGAATTCACAGGAACTAATGTCACTTCCCATCCCCACTGCTGCAATTGCATAAAACTTTCATACACCGAGGCATGCTCGGTAGCCGTAGTGATGATGTGTCTGCCTCGTGACTGATAACGTAATGCCGCACCTTTTATCGCGAGATTATTACTCTCGGTCGCACCGGAAGTAAATACAATCTCCTCAGGCTTAACGCCGATTGCCGCAGCACAGCCGGATCGTGCACGACGCAGCAACTGATGAGCACGCTCTCCATACCCATGGATGGAGGACGGGTTACCAAATTGTGTCTCCATAATTTCGGCCATCGTACGAATCACATCGGGATGGGGAGGTGTGGTTGCAGCATAATCAAAATATTTCAAATGAGGTTAGACCTCCCTTTATCTCTTCGTTCATGAATCTACAGTGAGCATTGTAACACGATACCCATACAACACAAAAAGACCAACCGGGAACATGCGTTTCAAGCGCTACTGCTCCCACATTTGATCTCATCCTGCCTATCATGTGTTTTCACAAATGTCTATCTGTGAGTTTAGATCACATATTTCGACTGTGCCTTCTCCACCTTGGAGATATAATTCTGTGTTTCGGAAGGCAAACGGTTAAGTACACTCATCAGTTCGCTATCACTAGACACGCCCAGACGTGAAACACGGCCCGGTCCTGCATTATATGCAGCAAGTGCCATCTTCACTTCTCCACCGAAACGCTGGAGCTGAAGGGAAAGATACTTCGTACCCGCATCAATGTTCTGGGCAGGATCAAATGAATTACTCACACCCAGCCCTGCAGCCGTACCATCCATTAATTGCATAAGCCCTTTGGCACCCGCGGAGGACACGACATTTGGGTTAAAATTGGACTCTGTGTCAATGACGGCCTTGATCAATGATTCAGGAACACCGTATTTGGCACTTGCCTCGGCAATCAAAGATTCATAATCCGTAGGTACAGATGCACCGGAATCCACGATTCCTGTATTGGATGAAGATAATAAAGACCCAACGATGTTATTGGAGACAGAGGACGATCCTGCCGTATTTATATCCGGATTGTACGTGCTTCCGAGTTGCAGCCACAACAAACCATCACTGGATCTTTTGGAGACCGTAGCGCTGGAATCCGTATTACTCATCGAATTGGTACCCGTACCTAACAGCCCATCCATCACATTGGCGAAATCCACAGTTGAACCAGCATTTGGTTGTGATCCACTAGTTTGGTTATTCACATTGGACAATTGCAGTTCCAATAACTGCCGCGATCCGCTTGGATCAATCTGCATGAGTTATACCCACTCCCGTATAATTAAGCGTATTATGACCTTATTCTACATCGTTTTACAACAAGGTTCCATTGTTTTCAAAAAAATATATGAATCTTCCCACCTAACCTGCACATATACGAAAAAAACCTTCTGTAATTCACCGCATTTGGGTGAGAACAGAAGGCTGTTGAATGAACATTTTGCACTCTAGCGAGCAAATGGAATCATGAAAAAATAACTCAGCGTGGCTACAATACCGAGTCCGATGGACCAAGCTCCCGCTGTCTTACGACCATTCACATAAGCATAGTAACCCAGAACGGCTGCCGCTGGTCCAAGTACGATTGACCACATGAACAAGGACGCGATGCCGAAGGCCAGCCCCATATAACCTGCGACCTTGCCTGTTGACTCCATGACACGGTCTGCCTCATGTTTCTCAGGTACAGGTTCTGAGCGTTCGGTACCTCCAGTTCTTACGACAGTCGGAGGAGCAACCTCTGCCCCGTATTCTTCCCGATGTGTTTTTCTGGGATAATCGACGCGCATACGCTGTTTTTCACCGTCAACATTGGTTTCAGGGCGATCTTTAAAATTAAACTTATTATCGTCATTTTCCATTTGGAAGCACCTCCGTTATGAAATAGGGATGACTGCTCACTTGGGTTTGAACGTGTGACAGCATGTTGCAGAGGATGTGCGTGCATGATCATGGTGATCGGAGTCAAATGTCTCACCGGCAAATTCCTCATGCAGACGACGAGTGGCATGTTGGTCAATGTCAATCATGATGGCATCAGCTTGGCAGAAGTTGTTCTCTCCCCAAAAGTTGCAGTTGGAGACGCTGCATTTGACAATTGGTTTGTCTTGGCTCATTTTTTATCACCTCGACTACTATTGTCTCCCCGCCACAAACCTGATATTCCCCCGTCAAAATGCCAGATGATGACATGATCAACCTCGTCTGATCCTTACTGAAAACACAAAAAAACCGCCACAAGGGCGGTTTCGTCCAATTTCATATTCAGGTTTAAACGTTCATTAGGCGTGATTCCGTTGATTTTGCATACGGCGCTGAGTCAGGTAATCACTTTCATAATATGCCAGATCATCGCGCAATTCTTCGTACGTTTTGGAAACCTCAAGAATGACATCCCGTACTGCACGGATTGGCTTGTCACGGAAACGAATGGCATCTTGTCCTGTGTAAGCGTATCTTCCGTCTTCGGAATAACATTCATTTTTAGGATAGAAAAAGCTGTTTACGCATTGGTGATACGTATTATAAAGAGCCTTTTCGGCAAAATCGACATCAAAGTTGGCACGACGCAGCACAACGCCAAGTTTTTCGTAAGAAACTTCAGAAAAAACGAGCAAATGACGGAGATCTGAAAGAAATCCTTTGTAGAAGGCTGTTGATTCTTCCGTCTGATTCTGATCCAGTTCAGGCAAAGCATTCTCATTCAAAAAATTTTCAATCCGATCGATAGCCGGTTTTAACTTTTCCCTAGTTGACTCACATGTTTTCTGTACATTGGCTGCTGACATAAAGGTAGCTCCCCCTTAAATAAGTCCTTACATATAGGTCGGCCAACGGTGGTTTTCCCCTGACCTTTGAATTCTCAGCTATAATCCTACCATAAAAAGATGACGAGCGGTATCCCTTAATCATGCTTTCCGCTTCTGCCGTTAAACATGCCTATTATACGCAGTCAGACTTGAACTCGCCTGCATAAAAATATCCGCTTTTTCTAACGATAGATATAACCAGTGACAACGATGAAGCACTGTTAATGATTGTCCAAAATGAACGAAGGAGGTTCCACCCACCATGTCCAGACCGAAATGGATTAACTGGGCCCTTGCAGCTGGTGCAGGAGCACTCGCCCTGACGCTTCTGCTTCCAACATCAAATCGTCAAGAACCCAAGCCAAGTGCCCTGTCAGATTCTGCTCATGAAGAGCACACGAGTAAGCAGCGTCTGAAAGTGCAGGATGTCAAAGCAACCGATCTTCTGACCCGTATGGATGCCAAGCAACATCTCAGTATCATGCTGGAGAAAACCGCCACAATGAATGCTGCGCAGGTTAGCCGATATGTGAATGATCTCCAAAGTTCACATGAACATATCAGATCCATTCATCTCATGAATACCAATGGCTCTTTTAACAAACCCTTTGATCAGGCCTCCACACAAGGAAGCAAGTTGGAACAACAGAAACTTCAACATGCGCTCAATCTTGCCAAAAAAGCGGTAAACAAACGTCAAAGTTTTGAATCCTCTTCTTTTCCTTTAGGAAAGGAAAAATATTTTGTTATGGGGCAACCCTCCAAAGATGGCAAAAGAGCTGTCATTGCCTTGTTCAGCCAGAACGTATTAAATGCTGTTGAACAACATCAGCGCAAAAATCTGCGCATGATCCCTTATCCGCGTGAGGGTAAATTCAAAATTGAATCTGTTCACCCGGATACGCTTAACGAAATCACAGTGAAGACCGGACATGATAATGCCAATGCCAGTCATTTTTATGAAAATGAAATCGTCATCCGTTTTCGCCAGGATCCCGGTGAACGGGACATGCGTATCATTAAATCTGATCTGAGAGCGCAATCTGCGCGCAAGCTGGGATACACGTATGTTTTTCGGTCAGAACACATGAGTTACAAGCAATTGCATAGTTATTTCGAAAGCAAATGGAATCCACTCTATATGGAGCCCCACTATATGTATTTAACCAATGATGCCGTAACTGAACAAACAGATGTAACGATACCCAATGACATTTTGTTCTCCGATTATCAGTGGAACCTGCCTGCGATTGAGACAAACAGAGGTTGGAATATTACCAAAGGAAACAAAGATGTCATCGTTGCAGTGGTTGATACGGGGGTTGATATGAATCATCCTGACCTGAAGGGCAAGCTCCTTGAGGGTTATAATGTGGTCGAGCCGGGAAGCCAACCGATGGATGATGTGGGACATGGAACACACGTCGCAGGCATTATCGGCGCTATTGTCAACAATAACGAAGGCGTTGCAGGCATGAGCTGGTATAACAAGGTACTACCGGTTAAAGTACTCGACAACTCAGGTTCTGGTACCACGTATGCCGTTGCCGAAGGCATCATCTGGGCAGCCGATCATGGAGCCAAAGTTATCAACATGAGTCTGGGCAATTATGCTGATGCGCAATTTCTTCATGATGCCATTAAATACGCTTTTGACCGGGATATCGTCCTGATTGCAGCCACGGGGAACGATAATACAGAGCGTCCAGGATACCCTGCTGCTTATCCGGAAGTATTTGCCGTATCTGCTACGGACCCGGATATGAGTAAAGCTTCCTATTCCAACTATGGGGATTATGTAGATGTGATGGCTCCAGGGTCCAGTATCGCCAGTACCTATCCAAACAATCAGTATGCAGCCTTGTCTGGAACGTCCATGGCTAGCCCCCATGTAGCCGCACTTGCAGGTTTGATCCGTTCGTTGAACCCGGACTTGACCAACACGGAAGTGATGGATTTGATGCGCCAAAGTGTTATTGACCTCGGTGATCCGGGTCACGACAAGTATTTCGGCTATGGCCAAATCGATGTCTATAAGGCACTGCAAGCCGCATCAGGCAACAGCGCTCCTTTGCAGTTCTGGCCGCAACATGTCAGACAACAAATGGATAATACGATGAAAAAGTATACTCCTTAATCGTAATAACTCTACTCAGTAAAAATACAAAAGCAGCTGCGCCCCGGGGCGTACGCTGCTCTTTTGGTTTATATTCATTTCCCCGGGGCACCCGCTGCGCTTAGCGCTTGCGAGAAGATGTGCGGGCTTTACTTGATTTTTTCACGGATTTTTTCTTCGGATTATGGCTGGAAACATAACAAGGGTCTTCTTCTTTGACAACAACAGGATACATGTGGTGATGAATCGGAACACAGTGATGTTTTTTGATCACTTCAATCGGGTGGATTACAGGCACGATTTGTGGGATGTAATAATCCTCAACAACCTGGATCGGGTCACAGACAATCGGGCAAAGCGGTGGACAGTAATGGTTCATTTCAAAACCAACTCCCTTTCTGGTGATACTATAACCTATTGCAGCAGATCGAAAGTGGATTGGATGTATGTCCATAGTCCGAAAAATTATATAAGCGGTAGCCTGTCCGCCACTGTCCCACCCTGCCCAGGTGTTACTCTGTCAATGACTTGGCACAGTGCACGGAGTCCTTCACACAAAAGCTCAACGTTTGTTACAGTGAAGCAGATACGCAGACTTGGTGTATCCATCTCTCCTACATAACAGGCGGAACCTGGCAGGAAAGAAACCCCTGCAGCAAGTGACTGATGATGCAACTCACGCATATCTAGGTTACTCGGAAGTTGAAGCCACAGATTGAGTCCTCCCTCTGGCAAGCGCCATTGCATACCCGTAGTAGCATGCTGTTCCAGCACTTCGGATGCTGCGCACAAGCGAGAATACAATTCATCCCTTAATCGGGATACATAGGCACCATACTGATTCTGAATGAAAGATTGCAGCGCCTTTTGTGTAAGCAGCGGACTCCCCAAATCCGCCGTAGATTTTGCGGCCACAAGCCGGGTCAATACACTTCCGTCTGCGATGGCGCAGGCTATACGGCAACCGGGAGAGAGCACCTTGCTGAAGCTTTTGATATAAACGACATGACCTGTCCCATCCATCGATTTAATGGACGCCGGAGGAGGCTCACGAAAATAAAGATCTGCAAAAGGATCATCCTCCAGAATGAGGCAGTGGTAGCTCTGCGCGAGATTAAGAAGCTGTGCACGTCTTCTTGCACTCATCGTGATCCCTGTTGGATTGTGATAGGTCGGGATCGTATAGATCAGCTTGGGCGGATAGGTATCACATAATCGGGTCAACAGATCAATACGCATGCCTTCGTCATCCATCGGGACCGTAATGATCTTCGCGCCTCTACTCGTAAATACATCAATGGCTCCGGTATAGCTTGGTGCCTCCATGTACACAACATCCCCAGGTCCGACAAAAGTTCGTGCCACAAGATCGATCCCCTGCTGAGCACCACTTGTAATTAACATGCGTTCAGGTGCAGCCTGTAGTCCACGCTCGGCAAAATGTTCGGCAAAGATCTGTCTAAGTTCCCGATCCCCCTGAAAAGATCCGTAAGCTGCCATACGCTCTGTATGATCAGAGGAGAGTCGGTAGGCGCTGTCGATAATCTCGCGTGTAGGCAACAGTTCAGGCTGAATCGCTGACATATGAAGTTCATACCGTACTTGAGGTGACGTATCAAAATGTCTCCAGAGCTGGGCTCGCGGTAAATAATCCACCAGTGCCATCTGCCAATTCCATGACGTACTGGATTCACTATTGGCATTGTTTCGCTGCGTTCGGTCCACATCCTCCATCTGATCCACGTTCAATGTACCTCTCACATAACAACCTTTCCCTTGGGAGCAGGTGATCAATTGAATCGCTTCAAGTTCAGCATACGCTTTGGATACAGTGACCAAGCTGACACCCAAATCCGCGGTCATTTTACGAACAGAAGGAAGTCGGGTTCCGGGTTCAATGAGTCCTGATCTGATGCGATCGGCAATCGTTAGCGCAATCTGCACGTACAATTTGGTACTGCTTCCCCGCTTTAATTCAATATGCATATGTGCTCCCCCAACTGTTATGATCTTCATTTTACTGTTATAGTGTAGTCCGTCTATTATAGTTTATAATATCAGTATAACAGTGAATAACAGGAGATGAGAATAACATGAGTATCCCTTGGTCCAAAATGGCACAAAACACCCCGTCCTCTGTCGTTCGCGACATGCTCCAGGCCGCTCAGGCACCTGGAATGATCTCACTAGCCGGTGGATTACCAGCCCAGACTTCATTCCCGCTGGAAGCTATCCGCGTTGCATATGAAAAAGTATTTATGAGCGGAGCAGCCGCTCTTCAATATGCGGAGACTGAGGGTTACCGTCCTCTTCGCGCCAAAATTGCCGAACGTCTTGAATCCAAGGGCATTCCCGCTTCACCCGATCACATGCTTCTCACTACAGGTTCACAGCAATCCATTGACTTGGTTTGCCGCATCCTTCTTGACCCAGGTGACCGCGTATTGGTTGAATCACCAACCTACCTCGCTGCTCTGCAAGTCATTCATTCCTATCAGGCTGAATCTCACGGTGTAGCCTGTGATGATCACGGTATGTTGCCTGAATCTCTGGAGGAACAGCTCCAGTCGCATCGTCCAAAACTTGTCTATATTAATCCAACATTCTCCAATCCTACTGGAAAAGTATGGTCACGAGAAAGAAGACAGCAGGCTGTGGATCTGTGCCGCAAGTATGGTGTACTCATTCTGGAAGATGATCCCTATGGTGAAATTCGGTTCAATCCGGAGCAATTGGATGTCCCTGCACTCGCAGAACTGGATGCAGTATCCTATGACGGCCCTTCTAACGTTATCTACACCAGTACATTCTCCAAAACGGTAGCACCTGGCCTTCGTACGGGCTGGATACTGGCTGCTCCCGATATTGTCAAAATGGCAGCACGAGCCAAACAAGGTGCCGACTTGCACTCCAGCAGCATTGACCAAAGAGCGCTTCATGCACTGCTTGAATCTTTCGATCTGGATGCGCATATCCGCCATATTTCAGAGGATTACGAACAACGCATGAAAACACTGACGACTCTCATGGCAGCCAAAGCTTGGGAAGGCATCTCGTGGAACTCACCACAAGGTGGCATGTTCTTGTGGCTGCAATTGCCTGAAGGCATGCTGGCAAGCAATCTGTTCACATATGGTATCCAGGAGAAAGTGTGCATTGTCCCGGGTGATTCCTTCTATGCAGGTACACCAGAGTTAAACCGCATGCGAATCAACTTTACTCATACGGACCCTGAGCTTCTTCCGGAAGCCGTGGAAAGAATGGATCGCGCCATCCAACGCTGGCATGCTTCCTTGACATCGGACAGTGTTGTTACACTGTAATGAACTGTCATAAACGTTTTGCTATCCACTAGCGTATGAAGGTTAATGACTTGATATGAGAAACAAAAATAAGGCGGCATGCCCGAGAATCTCGGGCATGCCGCCTTATTTTATAGAACCTGTTATCAACAGGAGTTATGTTTGTTCAGATGTTCATGGGTCCTTCTGATCAGTCAGGCCATCGGATGATTCATACGAGTTGTCCTCGACTGATAGGTGGACTACATTGTGTTGCTATGATGTTGTTGTTGCAGTTAGGAAAGCTTACCGTAAGCCGGGTTCTGTGCTCTTCGTGGTTCATACGGGAACTACCCTCCCACCAGAAGCGACAATCATCTATCTAGGCCATACATTGCTGCACAGCTCAAGCGACCAACCTAGACACACCTCGGGCTAAGGTTGCCTCCTCCGAAAAGGCGGCTGTGTCCCATTAGGTCTTGCTCCAGATGGGGTTTACCAGGAACGAAGTCACCAGCGTTCCTCGGGGTCTCTTACACCTCGGTTCCATCCTTGCCTGTGCCGGAAAATCCGGCCATCGGCGGTCCATTTCTGTGGCACTATCCTTCAACTCGCGCTGACTGGACGTTATCCAGCATCCTGCCCTGTGGAGCCCGGACTTTCCTCTCGTGGCAACAAAGGCCACCAGCGATTGTCTGTCAAACTTTCCGAACAACATTACATAGTATACAGGCATTTAGGTTCCCAGACAAGCTTAATATTACTGGAAGCCGTACATCAACGGTCTTTTTAGATAAACTGGAATACTTCCGTATTTACCTCAGAAGCCGTAACTTGCGTATCATATCGTTTTTCTTCCAAACGGGAACGAATCCAGTCCGCTGTTTTTGGTTTCATAATCTTCTCGGAATTATGTCCCGGGTCGATGATACACATACCTGCCATTAACGCATCATGAGCCGTGTGGTAATCGATATCTCCAGTCACAATAACATCCGCACCTTTGAAGCGGGCAGTAAGCGCATAACGGCTGCCAGAGCCGCCAAGAACCGCAGCTTTTTTGATCTGCTTGTTCAGATCTCCTACTACACGCACATGAGGCACATGGAATTGGGTCTTCACAACCTCCACAAGCTCACCTAATGTCTTAGGTTCCCTAAGGGGTCCCAAGCGTCCCAAACCAAGCGTACGGCCCTTTAAATCCATTGCATAGAGGTCATAGGCGACTTCCTCATACGGATGAGCCTTAAGCATCGCCTGAACGACCTTACTGCGCAGACTTTGGGGTACGATGGTCTCAATCCGCATTTCTTCCACACGTTCCATCTGCCCTTGGGTACCGATAAACGGTTGAGTCCCTTCACCAGGTACAAACGTTCCTGTACCTTCCGTGTTGAAGCTGCACTTGTTATATTGACCGATACTCCCCGCTCCGGCTTCCAGAATGGCCTGAAGAACCTGTTCATGATGGGTACGAGGCACAAACACAGCCAGCTTGTACAGATGATCTGTGTGTACATCTTCCAGCGATTCTTTACTCTCAATGCCAAGTGCCTCGGCCATCCAGTCATTCATACCACCCTCGGCCACATCCAGGTTCGTATGACTGATATAGACAGCAATATCATGCTTAATCAGCTTTTCATACAATTTACCCATAGGTGTATCTGTACTCAGTGACTTAACCGGACGGAAAATGATCGCGTGATGAGCGATAATCAGGTTGGCACCGATACGAATCGCTTCCTCCACCACTTCATCCGTCACATCCAAAGCTACTAATACGTGACTGATTTCTTTTTGCAAACTGCCGAGCTGCAGACCAATGCGGTCATCCGGTACAGCCAGATGTTTGGGAGCGAGTTGCTCCATCAGTTGAATTACAGTTTGACCTTTGGCAAACATGCCAAAACCTCCTTCAAGTTTGCGATAAGACGCTCTACCTCAGCCGCCTTGTCCCGGGAAGAATCCTGATCGGATTTGGAGATCGAGTTTACAACCCCTTGCAGCTTGATGATCTCACTTTCCCATTTGGCAAAAAATACATCCGATGGACGATCCACCAAATAAGGTCCCATCCGCAGCAGCAAATCTTCCGTTAATTCTGCCCCGCCTTGAAGCGGACGTGCACGATACACCTCTACATTGGCAATCGGGCTTACGGATTGTGGCATCGCCGTTATAATCTCATAGATCTTGCCATCTTCTTCGAGCAATTGTTCTGCTACAACCACCCAGTGATGCTCCAACAACCAGCGTCTCAGGATATCCTCTCCCACATTTGGTTGCAAAATAAGTAACTGGACTCCTTCCAGTTTGGATAAACCTCGGTCCAAAATAGAGGCAATCAGGGCCCCACCCATGCCTGCAATGGTGATGACATCCACTTCTCCTGCAGAGATTACATCCAATCCGTCTCCACGGCGTACCGTTATTTTTTCTTTCAGGCCAGCATCACTGACTTGTTTGCATGCAGCATCATAAGGTCCAGGATTGACTTCCCCGGCTACTGCACTTGCAGCTTTCCCACTTCGGATTGCGGCTACTGGCAGCAGCGCGTGGTCTGAACCGATATCAGCCAAGCGGCTGCCATCGGGAATTTGATCATGTATTCGCTGTAATCGATTCGAAAGTTTCATGAAGCACCTACACCATTCATTTAATTTATTGATTTGCATTGAACAAGGAAAAGCGATAAAATAAAATCCAATAAAACATTTCAAGGATGAATTTCCAAAACCAAGAAATCAAGACGTTTAAATTAAAAATAAAGGAGACCCCGCCGCCGCTAAAGCGTCTTGCGGAAAGTCTCCCATAGTTCGATTATTCGAGGAAATCCTTGAGTCGTTTACTACGACTCGGGTGACGCAATTTACGAAGAGCCTTGGCTTCGATCTGACGAATACGCTCACGCGTAACACCAAATACCTTGCCGACTTCCTCCAGCGTTCTCGTCCGTCCATCGTCCAGACCAAAACGTAGACGAAGCACGTTCTCTTCACGTTCAGTCAGTGTATCCAATACATCTTCGAGCTGTTCTTTCAGCAACTCATACGCAGCAGCATCCGCCGGAGCAAGTGCTTCCTGATCCTCAATGAAGTCACCCAGGTGGGAATCATCTTCCTCACCAATCGGGGTTTCCAGAGAAACCGGTTCCTGTGCAATCTTCGTAATTTCACGAACTTTCTCTACACTCAGATCCATCTCAGCAGCGATTTCTTCTGGTGTCGGTTCACGCCCTAGTTCCTGCAACAGCTGACGGGATACCCGGATCAGCTTATTAATCGTCTCCACCATGTGTACAGGGATACGAATGGTACGCGCCTGGTCAGCAATAGCACGAGTGATCGCTTGGCGAATCCACCATGTAGCATACGTACTGAACTTGTATCCTTTTTTGTGGTCGAACTTCTCAACCGCTTTGATCAGACCCATATTACCTTCCTGAATCAAATCAAGGAACAACATTCCACGTCCAACGTAACGCTTGGCGATGCTGACTACAAGTCGAAGGTTCGCTTCAGCCAGACGACGCTTGGCTTCTTCGTCCCCGTTCTCAATCCGTTTAGCAAGTTGTACTTCATCATCTGCCGACAACAGTGGCACACGACCAATTTCCTTGAGGTACATACGGACAGGGTCATTGATTTTGATACCTGGCGGCAAGCTCAGATCATCATCAAAGTGGAATTCGTCTTCTCCCTCTCTGGTGTTGTTCTCGGAATCTTCACTAGGACGAAGTGTAACCTCTTCATTATTTTCATTCACTACATCGATACCCAGATCGCTCAGTTGCTCATAGAATTCATCCATTTGCTCTGCATCCTGCTCAAAAGGAGAGAGTTTCTCTATAATTTCCTTGTAATTCAGCGAAGCTCTTTTTTTACCTGATTCAATCAATTGATCTTTAACCTGATCCAATGTCAATTCTGTTTCTAGTTCAGTATGCTGATCATTCGCCATAACTCGACTCCCTCCTCCCTAGAAACATCTAATCATCAGACGTTCACTGTCTCTCTAGGGCAATCATTTCAATTGCAATCTGTGCCGCGCGTACAGAATCACCTGCCCGCTCTGCAGCAATCATTTCTTCTTTTTTCAAATCGTACTCTTTCTTACGCGGATGCTTCAGCACTTCCCTGATGCAATCATCGAGCATTTGAATACTCCATTCACCTGGACCATCCATCATCGAGATTGAACTGACCGTTTTTTCCAGGCGATCGTCATGCAGTGAAGACATAAAACGGCTTGTATCCGACGGTTTGCCTTGCGCATAGTAGGCATATAGATAAGCAGCAATAGCTGCATGATCCTCCAAGTTAAAAGCTTCACCAAGATGCTCATTCACGTACTGGGCAGCCTCATCATCCTGCAACATCCAGGCAATCAGTTTGCGTTCGGCAGCGTGATAAGCCGGCAACAGATTCGGTGTAGGCACCTGCCTATTTTGTTGCCTACCATTATTCCACCTTTTCGGGTTATTATCCCCGTACTGGAGGTTATTTTTCATTGCCTCCCGTTCTTCATTACACTCCTGCTTCAATGTTTCGAAGGATACGTCCACTTCTGCAGCCAGTTCACGAAGATACACTTCCCTCTCTGTTGGAGAAGGTAAGGGTGCAATCAATTTTACTGCTTCTTTCGAATAGGCGATTTGTCCGCCACCCTCTAGCAGTATATGGCTTTTTTTTAAGTTTATAAGTTTAAATTTTGTAGTTGTCACGGCACCGTCCACAATCTGGTTTCGGAACCGTTCACCACCATGCTTCCGGATAAAATCATCCGGGTCAAGTCCCTCGGGAATCAGAGCCACTTTGACCTGCAATCCAGCTTCCTCAAGAATAGGGAAGTTTTTGAGTGCAGCAGCCTGTCCTGCTCGGTCACCGTCATAACAAATGATGACTTCGTCGCACATGCCTTTGAGCATCAGGGCCTGATTCTCGGTTAACGCAGTACCCATTGCCGCTACACCATTCTGGATATCCTGATCCCATGCGGAGATGACATCACCATATCCCTCAAACAAAATGGCTTGTCTTTGTTTGCGAATTGCATTTTTGGCATGATGCAGATTATAGAGAACACGGCTTTTGTTAAATAACCGGGTTTCCGGTGAATTTAGATACTTCGGTTGCCCATCTCCCAATATGCGTCCTGCAAATGCAATTGGCTTACCGCTCCTGCCATTAATCGGGAACATAATCCGGTCTCGGAATCGGTCCACATATCCCTGACCTTCATTTCGCGGTGACAGAAGTCCACCCTTTTCCATCTCTTCGAGCGGATAGTTACGTTTCTCGAGAAATTGTACCAGTGTGTCCCAACGATTTGGTGCGAAACCAATCTGGAACTGGTCGATCAATTTGTCGCCAAAACCTCTTGAGCGTAAATACTCCATAGCTGACTTGCCATGCTCTGTATTTTTCAACAAAAAATGATACAGCTTCGCGGTAAGCTCATAAGCCTCCAACAGACGTTCAGTCTCCGGATTCACATGAGCAGATTCACGCCCTTGCCAGTCCCCCATAGAGATGTGACTTTCTTCCGCCATCGTTTTGACAGCCTCGGGAAAGGATAACCCTTCGATTTCCATCCTGAATTTGATGGCATTTCCACCCGTGCCGCAACCGTAGCAGTAGAAAATTTGTTTCTCAGGTGTAACGGTGAACGAAGGCGTCTTCTCGGAATGAAAAGGACAGAGGCCCTTCATATACTTCCCCTGTTTGGTCAGATGCACAAATCGGCTCACCGTATCGACAATATCATTCTGCTGTAACACCGATTCAATAATACTTTCGGGTATACCGCCTTGTCCGGTACTCATCTCTGGCCACCTTCATCTCTTCAACACGTAAATATAATTCGATAAACTTACACATTCTCCTGCAAATCTTTTAAAAGTTTTGTCAGTTTATGTTGAAACATTTCTCGATCCTGCTCTGTGAAAGGCTTTGGGCCTTTTCCGTAATGGCCTCTTTTTCGTGCTTTGGCCGCAGAATGACGAGAATCCAACATGAAATCAATGTCACGATCGTTGAATTCACGACCACGAAAGGACAAAACATAACAACGTTTGCCGAGCGCAAGTGCCGCAAGTCCATAGTCCTGAGTGATAACCACATCATATGGCTTAATATGATTAGCAATATACAGGTCTGCGCTCTGATCACTGCGATCCACTTGCACGGTTCGTACCCCTTCTCCTCCTTGAAGCAAATGATCAAATGAAGAGACTAACAATACGGGGATGTTGAAAAGGCGAGCGGTTTGCGCAATCTCGGTTTTGACCGGGCAAGCATCACCATCCACAACAATGTGACGTATATTTAACTCACTCAAACCCAGACCACCCGGTTTCATAAAATAGCTGCATATTGTTATATACGACCCCGGCCAGGCAAAATCCTTCTGGCACAACAAGGGAAATCAAAGGCTAAAATACGGAGCGGTTGTAAAAAATACATTTCACAACCCGTTCCGTATATTTATACCCTCATATATCCTTCTTTAATACTGAATTTTAGCTTTGCGCCAAGTCTGTGGAAAAGGACTCATGAAATACGCCCAATTACCAAACCAACTTGGAAAAATCAGCAAATCCTTTTAAGTCACGATCAATAGCCGCGAGCAAGGCAAGTCGATTCGCCCGAACAGCTTCATCTTCGGCCATAACCATAACCGAATCGAAGAATGAGGTAATACCATCCTTCCAGGCAGATGCAATAGCCAGTGCTTCAGCAGCATGATGCTGAGTCAACGCCTGACGATATTCTGCATTCGTTTTGCTCCATGCCTCATGTAGCTGACGTTCTCCATCTTCCGTGAACAGTTCTGGATGTACGGAAGCATTGGATGCTTTGGCAGCCAGATTACCCACACGGTTGAACGACTCAACCGTTGTTTTGAATGCGTCTCCTGTCAGAACAGCCGCCATCAACGCTTCACCTTTTGGTACCACAGCGCTGATATCATCGAATCCGGAAGAAATTACGGCATCCACTACGTCGTAGCGAACGGTTTCGGACAACAATTTTTTCACACGAAGACCAAAGAAGTCTTGCAGATCTTTACGAACCTCTTCATCTGCACGTTTCAACAGGTTCATCTGGGCATGTACTTGAAGGGCTACTCCGAACACGTCTGACAATGTCAGCGGAAGCTTGTGATCCAGCAAAATCTGTACAATACCTGCAGCCTGACGGCGCAGTGCGTACGGATCCTGGGAACCGGTTGGAATAATATTGATAGAGAAACAACCCACGATTGTATCCATTTTGTCCGCAGCACTCACAATGGCACCAACAAGAGAAGCAGGGGATTGATCTCCAGCGAAACGTGGCTGATAGTGTTCGAATACCGCTTTGGCCACTTCTTCTTTTTCGCCAGCTTTACGAGCATAATCCTCACCCATCACACCTTGCAGTTCCGGGAATTCTCCCACCATCAGTGTCACCAGATCGAATTTGCAGATATCTGCTGAGCGGCTAACGGATTCAGCAACATCACCGGATACTTGCAGTTTGGCAGCAAGTCCATCTGCAATCTTGCGAATACGACGCACTTTATCTCCAACGGTTCCTAGTTCTTCCTGGAAAACGATACTTTCCAGCTTCGACAATGCATCCTTAATCTGTAGCTTCTGATCTTCCTCATAGAAGAACTTGGCATCAGACAGACGTGCACGCAGAACTTTTTCATTTCCTTTGGCAATAACGTCCAGTGAATCGCTTCCACCGTTACGTACCGTCACGAAGAATGGCAACAATTGTCCTTCATTGTCCAGTACAGGGAAATAACGCTGATGCTCACGCATGGAAGTAATCAATACTTCTTGTGGAATATTTAAGAATGAGGAGTCAAATGTCCCGAATAATACGGTAGGTGTTTCCACCAGGAACAGGACTTCCTCCAGCAAGTCTTCCTTAATCGCGATATCCCATTTTTTCTCAGCAGCCAGTGCCTGAATCTGGGATACAATCATCTGTTCACGTTCCTGGATATCAACAATGACATGTTCTGCACGCAACACTTCCACGTATGAAGACGGAGTGGAGATCACGGCCTCCTTACCGAGGAAACGATGTCCGCGAGTTACATTACCCGATTTAACACCTGTCACTTCCAGATCGATAACATCACTGCCGAGCATAGCCACAATCCAGCGGATTGGACGTACAAATTTGAAATCATAGGAAGCCCAACGCATGAATTTTGGGAACGTCATGGCATGTAATACAGAAAGTAATCCTTCGCCAACCACGGAAGCCGTCTCCACACCTTTGCTGCTCTTCGTTGCATAGATATATTCGACACCGTTCAGTTCCTTGAACGTGAACTGGTCGGGTTCAACACCTTGACTGCGGGCGAATCCGAGTGCAGCCTTGCTCCAATTGCCACTGTCGTCCAGGGCAATTTTGCGTGAAGGACCTTTCACTTCTTCCTCGATATCTTCCTGTTTTTCAGCCACATTTTGAATCAAAACAGCCAGACGGCGCGGTGTGGCATACGCGTTCACTTCACCATAAGCAATGCGGGATGCGTCAAGCCATTTCACGATACGCTCTTGTAGCTGTGCGATTGCTGCGCGCATAAACCGTGCAGGTACTTCTTCCAACCCGATTTCAAATAACAGATCCTTAGACATGCTCGGCTCCCCCTTTCTTGATCAGCGGGAAGCCTAGCTTCTCACGCTCTTCCATATATGTTGCAGCGACTTGGCGAGCCAGATTACGGACACGTGTGATATAACCCGTACGTTCCGTTACACTGATGGCCCCACGTGCATCCAACAGGTTGAACGTGTGGGAACATTTCAGCACATAGTCATATGCCGGGAATACCAGATGCTGCGCCATGGCTTTGTTTGCTTCTTCTTCATGCATGTTGAAGAGTGTAAACAGCATTTTGACATCAGATACTTCAAACGTATATTTAGAGTGTTCGAATTCTGGCTGACGGAATACATCACCATAAGTAATACCTTCCACCCATTCCAGATCAAACACATTCTCTTTATCCTGAATGTAAGAAGCCAAACGCTCCATACCATACGTAATTTCAACAGCTACCGGATTTGTCTCGATTCCACCGACCTGTTGGAAATACGTAAATTGTGTAATTTCCATTCCGTCCAACCATACTTCCCAACCAAGACCTGCACAACCAAGGGAAGGATTCTCCCAGTTATCTTCAACAAACCGAATATCATGTTTGAGCGGATCAATGCCCAGACGTTTCAGACTTTCCAGATAAATTTCCTGAATATTGTCCGGTGAAGGCTTGATGATTACCTGGAACTGATGATGCTGGTACAGCCGGTTAGGGTTCTCACCATAACGTCCGTCCGAAGGACGACGGGAAGGCTCCACATAGGCCACTTTCCAAGGTTCGGGTCCAAGCGAACGCAAAAAGGTCATCGGGTTCATCGTACCTGCCCCTTTTTCCGTATCGTATGGCTGGACAATAATACAGTTATGCTCGGCCCAGAATTGTTGCAGCGTTAGAATCATCTGCTGAAAATTCATAATCATGCTCCTTTTCAATGGTTTGTTAGCAAGCTTAGGACGGTGAAGACAACAATAAATAGCCCCCGTCCTACGCCTGTTGTACAGACGTAGGGACGAGAGCTATTCCCGCGGTTCCACCCTACTTGGCTTAGATCAAACAGGATGATCCTGTTCGCTCCAGCCCACTTTTCCGTGTCCATTCATGCTCCCGAGTGCCGTTTCAAAGACCGATTTAGCCAGGCTCCCACCATCCCCGGCTCGCTTATTCATGATTCTCAAGTGTTATACAACGACTTGTCTCCATAAATGCAATAAATCCAGTCTTTTACTTTCTCGTTCAATGCATGTCTCATAAAGAGAAATTATATTTCATAATATATAAAATCTAGTATGAAGTCAAGATATAGTTTCGCTTCCACCAAAACGCCTCAAATCCCGTACTTCTCCATCTGATCGAGGAAAGAACGGGATTTAAGATTCAGACCGAGCTGATGATCCATAAAAGCACGCATCAACTTTTTGATCTCATCACGGGTAGACTCACTTACTGATATATTTCCCAAGCGTTGCAGATCCAACTGCGCGAACAAACGCAACAACTTCAGAGCCTTTGGACTAACTGACATCGCTGGAGGATCGAAATGTTTGCATGCTCGACACAAGACGCCACCAAGTCTGGGACTTATAAACAACTGCTCATCTGGTCGCTCCTGATTGCAGGAGATGCACTCATCGAACTGTGGACCGTATCCGGATGCCTGTAATATTTTCATTTCGTACAGACTTGTAATAACAACCGGATCTTTCTCTTCCTTCAAAGCTTGCAAACACGCCTTTAACTGTTTGAACCAAAATGTACCTGTCTCTTCATCCTGAAGCACCCGATCCAATAGTTCACACGCATAAGAAGCATATGAGGCCTTGACCAGATCTTCACGCAACTCATGATAAGATTCAACAATTTCTCCAGCGTTCAGTGTGCCTAGACCTGTATTGCGAAAATATACATATTGACCATACGTAAACGGCTGCACCAGTGCAGCATGTCGGCTCTTGGGCTTTTTGGCACCGCGGACGAGTACCCCTACTTTCCCGCCGCTTTCGGTGCAAAGCGTAATGATTTTGTTCCCTTCGCCGTAGTCCATGCTGCGGATGACAATCCCTTCCACCCTGTATAGCATGCCTCGTCACCTAACCATTCCCGAATCAGCCAATTATCCTTCGGCTTCTTCATCTTCAATCACTTCCCTTGCATTATCCGACTCCTGTCCTAACGAGTTACACGCCTCGGTATATAACAAATAGGACTCCACATCCCCCGTCATCGCAAAAACCTTCCACGAAAAATCTCGCATCGGAATTTCATCCTCTCTTCGGAAATGACGTCTGCATCTACCAAATAGGATGGAGTCTTGCAAGGTAAACTATGTGTTGCAATTACTGGATACAATTCCGACGATTAGTCGCGGCCAAAGCCAAGGTCACGCAGAACTCTATCCTGATTTCTCCAGTCTTTTTTCACTTTAACCCACAGGTCCATGAAAATTTTGGAGCCAAGCAAATTCTGAATGTCATGTCGAGCTCGTTTACCCACTTCTTTCAGAAGGGCACCTTGCTTCCCGATAATGATCCCTTTTTGGGAATCCCGTTCCACAAAAATGACAGCTGAGATATAAACGACACCATTATCCTGCACTTTCATATCTTCGATCGTTACAGCAATGGAGTGAGGCACTTCTTCACGAGTCATTTGCAAAATTTTCTCACGAATCAACTCGGCACATACAAACTGCTCCGGATGGTCAGTAACCTGGTCGTCAGGATAGTACTGTGGACCTTCAGGCAGATACTTGCCGAGCTGTTCCAGTAATGTGCTGACATTATTGCCATGCTTGGCAGACACAGGCACAATTTCAGCGAAATCGTGTAATTTGCGATACTCTTCAATAAGTGGTAACAGCGCTTCCGGCTCAATTTTGTCAATTTTGTTCATAACGAGAATGACAGGCGTACGGATATTTTTCAGCTGTTCCGCAATATAGCGGTCACCACCGCCCATACCTTCGGAAGCATCAATCAAGAATAAAGCTGCTTCTACTTCACTCAGTGTGTTCAAAGCGGTCTGGTTCATATAATCGCCTAATTTGGACTGACGTTTATGAATCCCTGGTGTATCCAGAAAAACGATCTGTTGATTGTCCGATGTATATACACCGTGAATTTTATTACGGGTTGTTTGCGGCTTGTCCGACATAATTGCAATTTTCTGTCCAATGACTTGGTTCATCAAAGTGGATTTACCAACGTTAGGACGTCCGATAATGGCTACAAAACCGGATTTGAATTTTTGTTTTTTCATATGTTCCTCCTCAGGCGCCTAGGCCTGGAATGTATTGGTTTATTTTTTGGCGGAATTCAGATCAGAAGGCCCAAAAGCCCAAGGTAACAGTTCAGCAACGGTGGTCTCTTGCAGATCACCTTTCAAGTTCCCCAAGATGACTTTCATATCGGGTTCACACAGTTCGTACATGACCTGACGACATACGCCACATGGAGCAATCGGACCATCTGTGTCTCCCACAATGGCAATCGCTGTGAAGCTGCGAGGCTTCTGCCCACCTGCAATGGCACTGAACATCGCCGTACGCTCAGCACAGTTACCTGGTGTATACGCAGCATTCTCAATATTACAACCATGATGCACATGACCTTCACTGTCAAGCAAAGCCGCGCCTACACCAAAATGGGAGTACGGCGTATACGCCTTAGTACGTGCCTTAATTGCCTCTTGCATTAACAAACCGTTATCCATCATTATTCTCTCCCTTAGGGTGCAATATAAAATCAAACTAGTGCATTTACACTGGACACTCCGATGTCAGAACAACCTTCCGAGCGCTGTTATCCCCAGATTTTTTTGATCCCTTTTAATAAGGGAAAATCCGGGGATAAAGGCGCACACTTCGTTTCTTCAGGTTTCTTCTGACCTCTCCGTTATCGTGTTTGCATCAAGCAAATTTATATTAGTGTGTAGTATTAAAATCAAACAAAACGAATCAAAACAAAGTTAATACAAAATCAATACAACCCTAGCCAGCTCATCACCGGCTTAATGAAAACAATACAACCGATGATGACGGCGAATACCGCTGCCAGCAGAACTGCCCCGGCCGCGGTATCCTTTGCCGCTTTTGCCAGCGGATGGATATGGGGGTGTGCCAAGTCAACCGCTGCCTCTACAGCCGTGTTCATCAATTCAGTCACCAAGACCAAAAAGACAGCGGTCAGCACAAACATCCAATCCGTTCTTGAGATTCTGAAAAAAAAGCCGGCTACACACATCAAAATAGCCACTCCCGTGTGAACTCTCACATTACGCTGAGTCCGCAACCCATATGCGATTCCTTCCGCAGCATTGCGGAATACCAGACCCCAGGAGCGCCTTTTCATTATCGAGTCAACCCGGCCTGGGCCAATACCGCTTCTTGTTTGCCCATCATTTCAGCCTCACTTGCTTCATCCTGATGGTCGTATCCGAGCAGGTGCAAGAAACCATGGACAAACAGAAAACCAAGTTCACGTTCAAATGAGTGTCCATACTCTTCACTTTGCAGGATGGTCCGTGGTACGGAAATGATGATGTCTCCAAGAACATCCGGCATTTCTTCCATTTCTTCATCTTCGTCCAGCTCATAGATAATATCGAGCTCTTCATCCACCGTTTCGTTCATCGCAAAAGACAGTACATCCGTAGGACGATCAATACCGCGATAATCACGGTTCAACTCATGGATCTGCTCATCGTTTACAAAAGTCAGAGCCACTTCCCCGTCTGCAACACCTTCCGCTTCTCCGGCGAGATTCAGCAACTGTTCCAGCATTGCAATCATCGGTTCTGTAATTTCTTTATCCTGTTGTTCATTATTCCATGCCAGATTAAGACTCATTCTTTCATAACTCCTGTCTGCTCATATTATTAAATCAACCTGCTTCGGGTGAGGTCGGCTTTGGTTTCTTGATCTCCTCCGGATATTCTATCCTGGAGTGGAAGATACCCATCACCGTTTCCTTCAATGTTCTGGCGACGATATCCAGTTCACGCATCGTAAGGTCACAATCATTGAATTGATGATCGTCCAATCGTCCTTTAATAATCTTCTCAATCATGGACTCCACTTGCTCCACTGTCGGTTTGCGCAAAGATCTCACAGCAGCCTCCACACTATCGGCAATGCCAACAATAGCCGATTCTTTGGACTGAGCCTTCGGCCCAGGGTAACGGAAATCTTCTTCCGTGAAATCAGGCTCAACGCCTGCTTCTTCCGCCTGGCGCAGTGCTTTGTGATAGAAATAGTGGAGAAATGTCGTGCCGTGATGCTGTTCCGCAATATCCCGAATAGGTCTGGGCAGCTTGTAATCCTTCTGCATTTCCACCCCATCGCGCGCATGGGCAACGATAATGGATTTGCTCAGTTTCGGATCAATTGAATCATGCGGATTCTCCATATTGTTCTGATTCTCAATAAAATAGATGGGCCGCTTCGTCTTGCCAATATCATGATAATACGAACCCACTCGGCAGAGCAATCCGTTAGCTCCTATGGCTTCTGCTGCTGCTTCAGACAGATTGCCTACCATAACACTGTGATGATAGGTACCCGGTGTCTCCGTCAGCAACTTGCGTAGAAGCGGATGGTTCGGATTGGACAGTTCTACCAGTTTGAGCGCTGACAAAATGCCAAATGAAGTTTCAAAAAATGGCATCAGCCCAATGACCAGTATGGCAGTCAGCACGCCACCAGCAAATGCAAACCCAACGCCATACAGTGTAGTGGTTCGATTCCAATCGCCCGAGTCAATCAAAGCCAAGGTAAAGACGGCTATGGACCCGAACAAGCAGACCATAATGGCCCCTTTCAGGATCGTTGATCGCTGGCTAGCCTTATGTGTTGCGAAGATCGCAACAAATGAAACCAATACAGCGAAGAACCCTAATTCGAAGTCAAAAAGTTGACCCTGATGCGTATTCAAAATAATGCTGGACAACATACCGATCAATATCGAACATACAAAGGCAAGCGACGTATCCAGCAAGAGAGCAATTAACATCGCGCCTACCGCAACAGGTGCAAGGAAGCCCACATAAGACCTCTCATTGGTTTGGATAATCGCTGTCACATGCATAACCACAATCGTAATAATAAAAATGAGAACAAGCATCAACAGCTGTGCATTATTATATTTGAAATGCGTTCCGCTGCCTTGCTGAATATACATCAGAATTGCTGCTGACAACAGGCAGGAAAACATAAGAAGACCAAGCTGTGGCCAGTAGTTCACTTCATTTTTCAGCAAATCATTCTCATCCAGCAAAGTATACATCTCCGGGGTGATCATCTCACCCTTGGCAACTAATGTGTCCCCTTGCTTGATAAAGACAGTTTGCGTGTTCTCACGCGCCTGAACTTTCGCTTCCTTGGTTCCCTCTTCATCGTAGAAGCGGTTAGCGGTCACCACAAGGCGAGCAAGCTCTTGCACGACCTCACGTTGCGTACGCTTACCAAGAGAGCTGACACTCACCATCTCAGCTACTTTGGCACGGGCAGTGGTTGCATCGCTGATCTGATCCGTCATTAACCTCGCAACAATATCCCTCGCAACCGGTTTCATCTCCTGGATATCATCCGATGTCAGACGTGAGATTTTGATGTAGGTTTCTTCGGGAATACGGTAGCTTTGCTCCTGTACCACATTTCTGATCTCTTCCAAAAGAGTCTCGGAGTATGTACCAGCTTTCCGATTATTATTGATATAGTTGGTCACAAAGTCCTTCTGGCGCTGCGGAATTTCATCTCGATAGATATCGATCTTGTCCTGACTTGAAATCTGATCATCCTGATTTAATCGATCTACACGGTCAAGCAGGGTAGTCATCAAATTTTCGTTGCGCAACTGGACAATCTGAAATATCGGCTGTACCCGTTCGGCAGCTTCTTCCTGTGCTTTGAGTGTGGCCTTGTTATTCGGAATCTGCATGGGAGCAGCAATATCCACTTCACTCCGTGTCCCTTCCTGAATATCATACCGCTCAGGGAGCAGCTTGGAAGCCAGACTTACGTAGAAAAGAATCACCAGAAACAAAAACAGAAGATAGCGTGCCCACACGCTATACTTCCATCCTGTAGCCTTATTCTGAAAAGATTTGCCTTTTGACGGTTCCTTCGAGGTCACTTTAGACAATCCCTTTCTATGCTTGATTTTCTGCGGCGTGGTTGTAAGCCACGATAATTTTCTGGACGAGAGAATGCCGCACAACATCTTGCTCGGCAAAATAGACAAATCCAATCTCGTTAACTTCATTCAAGATCGTATTTGCTTCCACAAGCCCGGATTTCTTACCACGCGGTAAATCAATCTGTGTAACGTCTCCAGTGATGACCATTTTGGAGCCAAAACCAAGACGGGTCAGAAACATCTTCATCTGTTCAGGCGTTGTGTTCTGTGCTTCATCGAGAATGATGAAGGAGTCATCCAGCGTACGCCCCCGCATGTAGGCGAGTGGCGCGATTTCGATTAATCCCCGCTCCAGTGCCTTCGCGGTCTGTTCCTGCCCCATAACGTCATATAAGGCATCGTACAGCGGTCTCAGATAAGGGTCTACCTTCTCCTGAAGATCACCTGGCAAAAACCCAAGACTCTCTCCTGCTTCAACAGCAGGCCGTGTGAGTACAATGCGTTTGACGCTGCCTTCTTTAATTGCGGCAACAGCCAGTACAACAGCAAGGTAGGTTTTGCCCGTACCGGCAGGACCAATGCCAAATACAATATCACGTTTTTTAATTGTAGTTACATAGTGCTTCTGTCCAATGGTTTTAACACGGATTGGTTTACCTCGGTATGTCGTCGTAATCTCGCCTTTGAACAGGTCCAATAGTTGGTCTGCCCGCATATCCTTGGCAAGTTCAATCGCATACTTCACATCTCTCTCGGTTAACACATATCCATTGCGTATCAATTGCAGTAACACATCAAATAATTGTTCAAGCGATTCCACCTGCTGTGCGTTGCCAAAAATCACAATCTCCGCTTCACGGGATGCAATCTGGGCAGGAATCTCGGATTCAATCAGTTTGAGAAAAGTATCTTGGGGTCCAAAAAGGGATTGGCCCTCTCCCGCACTCTGGAGGGAGATTTGTATGCTGCGTGTTTGCTCTGACAAATATCCTCATTCTCCTTGACTATGGACTAGCGGAAGTTCTTCCGCAATGCTTTCTTCTACTTCAAATAAGACTTTCATATAAACTTTACCATTCTCTTTCTTCTCATGCAAAATTTTTTCACTTATAATTTTTGTTCCTTTGCCGTTTTTGGCCATAATATCATTCCTTGCTCCTTCCAATCCTTTCGTTCTGGCCCATTCTACCGTCTGTTGTTGCTCATGCTCTCGGGTCTCCAGATCTTTCTCTGTCAGCCAACCCATAGGGAGTGTAAAGGATCGCCACGTCAATGGTTTATGATTACTTTCTGTATCAAATGAACTGAACGGTGTACTTCCGTACCCCCACAGCTGGATCGCCCAATTCCCCAGCACCATGTAAAAACGTTCTTTGCTTTCACCTGTCATTGTATTATGTTTTTGCACCAGTGGAACCTCTACCTGATACTCACGCCACACCAGACCACGAACTTCACCTTTGGCAACGATGGTTTTGGTATTCTCCTCATCCCCGAGAATCCCCGAGATCAATACCTGACCCTTTTTGACACGCATGTCCTTCTGAACAACAGGGCGTCCCTGCTCCGCATAGATTTGAGTGACAACAGCGTCTGACTTACTGATCAGATGTCTGGGATTCAGTAATGGCTCACGCTTTGGTTGCGCCGATTCCACAACCTGAATGGTGATGGTTGTCCCCTCTTTGCTCACGCCAATCCAGGTTACATCCGGCAGAGCGAGTGCTAGCTGCCTGGAGAGCTTGTCTTGGCTTTGCAAGCGGAACCCCCATTGGAAAGGGTATATGCCCTCTTTCTTTGCTGCTGCAAGCACCTCGTCGGTGGGAATGGTGACGTTACCCTTGACCTCCACATCCCATACCATGGACGACAACGCAAACAAAGCTGCCACAAAAAACAGCATCCCCCCAAGAAAGAACTTCCTCCGCAATAATCGGGCCGCAAAAAAAGGGAAACCACTGCGATGGGTTACTTTCACCCTGCAGCCTGTCCGTTTCAACACAGGACGCAACCTGAAAAAATGCGGCAGCAGAATGTTCATCTCTGCCACGCGTCCATCGTGAGCACGCAGGTTCCAAACTTCCAGCCCCTGCTCTGCCACCGTGTTGATTAATGTTTCAATGTCTCCCCCAGTGACCGTGATTCGGACTGCTCCCCGCAGTTTATACAGACTGGGCTGCTTCATCCGTTCCCCTCCACTCCATTCATATGAATATCCAGAATCGTTCCTTCAACAGCTACTTCATCCGGCAAAATGTTACGTATCACCAAGGCAGTTCCTTTGATCTCCAACTGGCCTTGGGAAAGAGCCAACACGATACGATCCGGGGTGAAATGGATGACACCGCGATGATTCTCTATATACAGTTGCTTACTGCCAATCAGGGTTAACCGTGGCATATCATAAAGCACATCCTGCGGCAGATCCAACACTTCACTGGTCCATCTGCGCAGCTTGCGGCTGATCCGGGTCATTCGAAGGTCTTCCCCCTTCCTCTACAGTTCAACTTATGCGCAGATTCATGAATTTATGAAAATTCCGGAGCGTGTTAGGGACGAATGTTGAGAAAAAAGTAAGGAACACAGAAAAAGCCGTCTCCGGCGACTTTCTGCGCACCAGAGACGGCTCTATTTTCTGTTCATAATGAAGACTTGTTTACAGTTTCCCTCTTGTACCAAACGGCTGTTTGGAACGAGGAGGACCCAATACTTCTGCCCACAGCACACCTGTACGAATATCAGCAGGGCGAAGCGGGGATGCTCCCGATTCATCGGTGTTGGGTATATCCCAACTGGAATCAGAGACAACAGGTTTATTTGCAGAAGAGAAGCGATTTAATCTCTCTTGAATCAAACGCTCCTGTCGTTCCACTTCTTTCATTTGTTGCTCAAGCGAGCTTTCCGTTTCTCTTGAGGAACTCTCACTTCTGTGGTTACTGGCTGTGCCAGAAGAAGCAGCAGGCTCCGAATATGGCTCACCATACTGATTCTCATATTGTTCGTCTTCGTACCGATCGTCATACTGTTCATCATAACGGGGATCAGTATGTCCGGAAGACTGCTGCGGAGATGAATTGTCTCTTGAGCGTTCTTCCCGGTCTGAATCACCGCCGCCTCCAAACGTAGGCATCCCGCTGGCAGGACGCTTTTTGTTTGGATCAGCCGATTTGGCAGCTTTTCCCAAGAATGAGAAGAGCGCAAAACCGACAACAGCTACAATGTACAAGTTATCAAAAATCCATTCGAATAGGCCCATATGCACTCACCGCCTATCTTCCGTTTTTGGAATCACCCTGATCGTTGGAATTCGAACCTTCACCAGGTTTTCCCAATGTATTGCGCATTTGAGTATCTGCTTCAATATTTTTGAGATTCATGTAGTCCATCACACCAATTTTCCCACTACGCAAAGCCTCTGCCATTGCAAGTGGTACTGCGGATTCAGACTCAACAACGCGCGCTCTCATCTCTACAACGCGTGCTTTCATCTCTTGCTCTTGTGCTACAGCCATCGCACGACGTTCTTCCGCTTTGGCTTGAGCAATCCGCTTGTCAGCTTCCGCCTGCTCAGTTTGCAAGAAAGCACCAATATTTTTACCGATATCCACGTCCGCAATATCAATGGACAGGATCTCAAAGGCAGTTCCAGAATCCAACCCTTTGGACAAGACTGTACGAGAGATCAGATCCGGATTTTCCAAAACCACTTTATGCGTTTCTGCTGAACCGTTGGTACTTACGATCCCTTCACCGACACGGGCAATGATTGTTTCTTCACCAGCACCACCGACGAGTCGATCGATATTTGCACGAACTGTAATTCTTGCTCGAACATTGACTTCGATACCATCTTTTGCCACCGCAGATACAACAGGCGTTTCGATAACACGCGGGTTAACACTCATTTGAACCGCCTGCAATACGTCACGACCAGCAAGGTCAATCGCAGCAGCACGTTCAAATTCGAGTGGAATGTTTGCACGCTGGGCAGCGATCAGAGCGTTAACCACACGGTCAACGTTACCACCAGCCAGGAAGTGACTTTCCAGTTGATTCATCGACAATTGAATACCTGCTTTAGTGGCTTTGATCATCGGATTTACGATTCGGCTAGGTGTTACACGTCTGAGTCTCATCGCAACCAGTGTAATAATACTAACACGCACACCGGATGCAATTGCCGAGATCCAGAGCATGACCGGGAAAAAGCTGAAGAATACGCTCAATACGATGATGGCAACTACCGCAATGAGCAAAACCGTAATCATAGTTGGTTCCATTGTTTAATTTCCTCCATTTGCAATTTGAATTTGATAAAAACATTTGAGAAGACATTCACGAGTCCGCTGCTAAATTAAAGAATGCACCACCTCGCTGGCAGCTTCAGCTACGTGGTTATGTACATTGCCGAAGCGTTAATCCACTTCGACAACAGAGCGGGTTACACCGGTAATGCTTGCTGAACCACAATCCGGGTACCTTCCGCTTTAATCACAATAATCGGGGTGTCAACCGGAATGAAATCACCATCTGTCACAACATCAATTCGTTCTCCTTCAAACATCGCTGTTCCAGAAGGTCGAAGCGGTGTAAGACTAATGCCTTGCAGTCCAATCAACTCTTTACGCTCGGTAGCGGATGAGTATCCACGCTCAGCTGACAGACTGTCACTCAGTATGAATCGATTCCATATCCCTCGATCTTTAAACAGTACTGCGATAATCGCAATCACTACCAATGCTGCTCCGAAAGCGATTCCCAAGGATACGAATGCATCACTCGTATCATAAGCAGCCCTCACAACACCTGCAACAAGCGCAATTGATCCCAGAATACCCAGAATACCCATGCTTGGTATGAACATCTCCAGAATCATCAAGATGAGTCCAACAGTGAACAATACCCACGTCTCTGCTCCTGCAAAACCGGCAACGTAATTTCCTGAGAAATACAGGACAAAACATACGATACCGACAATACCAGGTACTCCGAACCCAGGAACGATCAATTCAATGGCTACACCTGCGATTCCGAGGAACAACAATATGGTCATGACAACTGGATTGGTAAGAAAGGATGAGATGTTCTCTGCTGTCGTCCGTTCTACCTTAAATACATCATCCTGGCTGTAACCGAGCCACGTTGCCGCTTCTTCCGGTGTGTTGCTGATGTGGTCAGCATAACCAACTTTCAGCGCTTCTTCAGCAGAGAGAGCAATAATTTCACCTTTTTGCTTGGTTTTATTAATCTCTGGCATTTCCACAACCATGTTAACATCCGTCATTCCAGCTGCAATCTTGCCATCACGACCACTGATCTCAGCTGCTCCCTGCATTTTGCTTTTCCAGAATGCAACAAGCTTTGGATCATCAACATGTTTACCCGTACTGTCCACCATTGCTGCCGCACCAATCATACTGCCTGGTGACATTACGATCTTATCTGCATTCAGAGCCAGAAAACTCCCGGCTGAAGCAGCATCTCCACGAACAAATGCAACAGTCTCAATCGGACTGTCCTTGATCAGGGTACCCAATGCTTCTGCAGTGTCGACACGGCCTCCCGGCGTATTGATATCAAGAACGATCAGGCCAGCATTCATCTCTTCCGCTTGCTTGAACCCGCGTTCCATGAACTTGCCAAGTCCCTGCTCGATTGGTTTATCAACCGGAATAATATATACGGCGCCACTCTTCTCAGCTGCATGCGCTGACGGTGATCCAATCCAGACAGGAAGCAACAGCGTCAGTAGCATTAAGAGCATCAATGGCCCCGTAAGCTTCTTCCGGCGCTTTCCCTTCACAATAGTCCCCCCTTTTCCATTAATGTTATACTGTCCAGCTTATGGTATTTATTACGTGCAATGCAACATTTCGTTTCAAAATCTTAAAATTATATTTGAAAACTCAATCAATTGCAAGAATAAAAATCCATAATAATATATATTAACCATTAAAAAGGAATTCTGTCATCCCAAAGACATCATGCCTTCAGATAAATGGAAAAAACACCTCCTGACAAGTCAGAAGGTGTTTATTGATTTGCTTTATTGCAGAAATTGTTGAACTGCTTGATTTACCAGTTTGCCGTCCGCTTTGCCTTTAACTTTCGGCATAAGGGCCGCCATGACTTTCCCCATCTCGGCTTTCGAAGAAGCACCGGTTTCCTGGATGGTCTGCTGTACAATAACTTTAATTTCTTCTTCGGTAAGCTGTGTGGGAAGGTACTGGATGAGTACTTCAATTTCCGCTTTTGCATTTGCCGCGAGATCTTCACGGCCCGCTTTGTCAAATTCTTGGAGGGCATCTTTGCGCTGTTTGATTTCACGACTCAGGATATCAAGCACTTCGTTGTCATCCAAATCTCTTTTCAAATCTATTTCAAGATTCTTGATCGTCGAACGAATCAACCGAATGTTGGAGAGTCTGAACTTGTCCTTACTCTTCATCGCTTGCTTCATATCTTCGTTCAATCGTTCGCTAAGATTCATGTAGTTAAAATCCTCCTAAAACTTTCTCTTACGAGCAGCCTCGGACTTTTTCTTGCGCTTTACGCTTGGCTTCTCATAATGCTTACGTTTCTTCACCTCAGCCAATACGCCATCTTTAGCGATGGAGCGTTTAAAACGACGAAGTGCAGCATCAATAGTCTCGTTTTTGCGAACTTTAGTTTCAGACACCAGTTTTCCCTCCCTCCGACCAGACCGTCCAAGAGCAATAACACGGTTCATCATCTTACATTATAGGCGAAAGATAATAAAGGTGTCAACCTCAATGTAATGATCACTTATTTGAATCCATTTTATAACTCAAAGGTATTATGAAATGAATTCATTATATAAGCATTTGGTCACACATTCGTGGATTTAATGCATATGACTAAATCCTCAATATTAGTACCCATTAGCTCGTTTATTTGTGAGAATCGGACAGACTTGTCAGCACGCCAAGTCTGGTACCACCCAACAAATGGTAATGCAGATGATGAACGGTTTGTTCTCCATCCTTACCACAATTATTGATTAAGCGATATCCCGTTTCTTCCACGCCAAGACGCTTCGCCGCTTCTTGAGCAGCCAGATGAATCTCGCCGATCAATGGCAGATCTTCTGCAGTAACTTCATTCATGGAAGCAATATGTTTCTTCGGAATGACAAGAACATGTGTCGGTGCAGCGGGCTGGATGTCATGAAAAACGATAACATGGTCATTCTCCAGTACTTTATTGGAGGGAATGCTGCCCTCTACAATTTTGCAAAATAAGCAATCCATAGTTCATACCCTCCTTTGTATTCCAGTGTATGTATTCCCTTCTATCATACTAGAAGTAAAAACCCACGTCCAATCTCTAGACGCACAACCAGGCAATCCAGGTCAACTGTTTATCTATCATCGAGCCGAACACTATACGACATTGGATGTATACCAAGCCATTTTATCGAAATATGGTTTTGTCACGCACTTTTCCCTATTAAACAAATATGTATGGATTAATGACACACAAAAGGAGATTGGTTAATTTGACCGTTTATCAACATGTACAGGAACTTATCGGTAATACGCCACTGCTTGAATTAACTCGATATCCACTACCGGAAGGAATCCGCCTGTTCGCTAAATTAGAATTCATGAATCCTGGGGGAAGTGTGAAAGACAGGATTGGTAAGTTTTTATTGGAGAAGGCCTTGACACGAGGAGATGTTAAGCCAGGTGGAACGGTGATCGAAGCTACCGCAGGCAACACAGGCATTGGTCTTGCAATGGCGGCTGTAGGCCTTAATTTAAAGGTCATTTTCACGGTACCTCAGAAGTTCAGCGCTGAGAAGCAACTGTTGATGAAAGCCCTTGGTGCTACGGTCGTCAACACACCCACATCCGAAGGAATCACTGGTGCCATACGCAAGGCGGAATCACTGGCGAAAGAAATACCGGGTTCCTATATTCCAGGTCAGTTCTCCAATGCGGATAACCCACTCGCACATTATGAACATCTGGGCCCTGAGATTTGGCGTGATCTGAACGGGCAGGTGGATGTATATGTAGCCGGAGCCGGGTCTGGCGGAACTTTCATGGGGGTATCTCGCTATTTGAAGGAGCAAAACCCGTTAATTAAAACATGTATCGTAGAACCCGAAGGTTCGATTCTGGCAGGAGGTCCATCGGGACCACATCGTACAGAAGGAATAGGGGTCGAAACGTTATCTTCTTTTATGGATGTGAGTTACTTTGATGCCATTCATACGATCTCAGATGAAGATGCCTTTGAGCGGGTCAAGGATCTGGCCTTGTTGGAAGGCTTACTGGTAGGAAGTTCCTCAGGTGCAGCTATGCAAGCCGCATTAAACGAAGCCGTTCACGCAGCTCCCGGAAGTAACATCGTTGTTATTTTCCCGGATAGCAGCGAACGGTATTTAAGCCAAAATATCTATAATGGAGGACAATGAAATGAGACCAAAAACTAAGCTGATTCATGCAGGTATTGTTGGTGATCCACACACTGGAGCAGTGAGTGTACCGATCTATCAAGTGAGCACGTATAAGCAAGAATCGGTTGGCGTACACAAAGGATACGAGTATTCACGTACGGGCAACCCTACCCGTCATGCGTTGGAAGAAGTCATTAAAGAGCTGGAGGATGGCGTTCGAGGGTTTGCTTTTAGTTCGGGCATGGCTGCAATTCACGCTGTACTGTCTCTGTTGAAAACAGGAGATCACGTCATTCTGACGGATGACGTATACGGCGGGACCTATCGCATTTTCACCAAGGTGCTGAATCGTCTGGGGATCGAGTCTACCTTTGTGGATACTACCTCACTACAAACACTGGAGCAGGCTTTGCAATCCAATACAAAGGCCATTTATGTAGAAACACCTACTAATCCGTTACTCAAGGTCACCGATATTGCTGCTGTAGCGCAATGGTCGAAACAACATGAATTGTTGTTCATCGTGGATAACACGTTTAGTACGCCTTATTGGCAAACCCCTCTGGCTCTGGGGGCAGATATTGTACTGCATTCTGCAACAAAATATATCGGTGGTCATAGTGATGTCGTGGCAGGACTAGCGGTTGTCAACAGCGAGCAACTTGGTGAAGATCTGCATTTTATCCAAAATGCAATCGGCGCAGTCCTGGGACCTATGGATTCCTGGCTATTAATGCGAGGTCTGAAAACATTGGGATTGCGCATGGAAGCGCAAGAACGCAATACAGAGCAGATTGTGGCATTTTTGAATCAACATCCAACCGTGAGCAAAGTTTATTATCCCGGGTTGCCCGAACATCCCCAGCACAAGCTCGCTTCCACGCAAGCGAGAGGATATGGCGGTATGGTTTCCTTTGATGTAGGCAGTGCTGAAAAAGTAGATGAGGTGTTAAGCAAAGTCCGTTATTTCACATTGGCTGAAAGTCTGGGCGCAGTGGAAAGTTTAATTTCTGTACCTGCCCGAATGACACATGCTTCCATTCCCTATGAACGTCGGCAAGAATTGGGGATCACAGATGGTTTGATTCGTATCTCCGTTGGGATCGAGGATGTTGAGGATTTACTTGAGGATTTGAAATTTGCATTAAGTTGAGGGCATTTTGAAGTCCATGCTGGCTGATCTTGGAGAAGGAGTAGTGGACGATGGACGATTTCCCAAGGAACACAGGGTGTCTTATTTGGCGTTCAGGCCACATTTGAAATTATAAGGAACATCAGGCACGTTATTTACCAAAATAACCTCAAAAAAATGCTGAATGCGGCTCTTTATTCGGTTATAACGTGTATCAGATTCGTCAGCCGCTCACATCATGCTCCGCTCCTCCAACCGGGCAAGAGAACAGCATCGATTCCACCTGAAGCGAAGCTTTTAATCGGAATAGAGAATTAAAGCTTTCCTTTTTCTTGATTGTTTGCTCGCACATAGGCACGTTCTCGCATATTCAGGATGCAGTACACCGATTGCTGCTACGGACACGTTAAGGCCAGGTTCTGCTTTCAGCAGTTTTAAATACAAGTTATGTGCTATCCGTTCATCTTCGATCTTACACTAATCAGTTTCAAAAAAAGGTCATGCCTTACAGAAGTTGCTTCTGCACAGGCATGACCTTTTGGATGTTCGTATGTTGCCAGTTGTATTGCAACGACTGTCGCGATACATCAGGCTGAGACTCTGTATGTGATAAGACCTCTCTATTTTATGCTGTACGGTACCATGAATGAAACTTCCATTCTCGGCTTGTTATTTTCAAGGTTTTCATAGGATGCCATAGGGTACATAAGAATGTGTCACTTGCAGTTATGACTGTTTTTTAATTTCAATAGTACGGTAAAAGGGTTAACGCTGTAAGCGCAAATAACGGGAGCACTAGTCGGTTAAAACGTCTACGGCCATAACCATAATACGGATAAGGCGTAGGGTAGCCGTAACCTGGATAAAATCCGCGAGTATGACCTATCGGATAGTTTGCTCCAGGCATTGCATTTGGAGCCCAGTTCGCATGATTCACCATGGCTTCCGGTCCAACGGGAACAGCCAGGTAGATCATTTCGTCATCCACATTTTCCATAATGCCATCGTAGTGCATACCATCATTCATCTGTACACATACATAACGGTGCATGTGTTCCTTACATATTTTCTTTGCTTCCACTTTTTCCACTTGCCAACGCCTCCCTGATTCTGCTCTTGATCACCTTTTCATGGTATTCAGAACTGGGCGAATTGACACTACTGACGAAAAAACACAAAAAAAAGAAGCACCCCGTGAGCGGCTTCCTTGGAAGTCTGCTACGCGGACATCTATTCAGGAAACGTCCTGATCAGATGTCCGCCGGGGTACTTAAATAAAGTTTGTCGGCTTAACTGTAGTATAACAGCGGGATGAACCTGTATCTGTGATGTAACTCACTCCACTAAGTTATAAAAGCAAGAAAAGAAATATTTTTACAAAAATAATATTCCGTAATAGTGCGTGTCTAAAAAGGGCGGTTTTCAGTACCAAAAAGACGGGATAAAGCTAGAAATGGAGTAGCGGAGCATAGATAGAGCTACGTGAGCAACCGCAATGTTTCCGAAGGAAACAACCTTCGTAAACCCCTACTTATTTCGGCTTAATTCCATATTCGATGTTGATGATGCCGCTAGGCACCATTCGTAATCAAAAGCTGACTTTTTGAACAACCTCTAATATTCATTTTGCTTGGACTATTAGAGGCGCTTCTATGATCTATATTGCTTACACATTGCCCTCTACAGGGTCTCCAAGACCACACGTGAGCCGTTTCCGGCTTCACCTGCCGGAATCACCACAAGTTTGCGCGGCAAGCGTGCACGTAGTTCAGGCACGTGACTGATTACACCAACAGCCAATCGGTCGTCATGCAATTTTTCCAAAGAAGTAATGACGGTATCCAACAACTCAGGGTCAAGGGTACCAAACCCTTCATCTAGGAAGAAGAATTGGAGTGGGTACTGACCTCGCAGCTGAATCTGGGCCGACAGTGCCAAGGCCAGTGACAACGAAGTCAAAAATGTCTCGCCACCTGACAACGTTGATACCGGTCGTTTGACTCCCCCGTTGGCATCATCACAGATTACAAAACCACCGCCGGAATCCACCTCCAGTGAATAACGCTGTTTGGTCAGGAAGCGCAGACGCTGAGATGCCGCATGACTAACCTGCATCAGTTGTTCTTCGGCAATATACTCAACAAAAGCATTGCCTCTAAACGCGGATTGCAGTTTGCTGAGCAGTTCGCCTTGACGGCTTACCTCCACCCGCTTGTTCTCCAGTTCGGTCCAGCGAACATGTCGCTGCTCCACATCCTCCAGATCACGTTCTGCACGCGCTTTGGCACGAAGGGAAGCCTCATCCTCAATTCGGACCTGCTGCAAACGTTCGGTGCAGGCTAACCACTGTTCCTCCGATACGACAGCACCACCCAGCTTTTGTTCCAGTTCACGCAACTGGGATGCCAGTTCACGCTCACGTTCACGGTGCTGCTGGATCTCCCCTGCCAGTCGCTCTGCTTCCTGGGAAGGAATTGCCGCGGATACAACAGCATCATCCGAGTCAAACGGAGATTGTTCCAGCAATTGCTTCCACCGTTCCTGTGCCTGTTGCAGATGTTCTGTGGCCGAGGCGGCTGCCTGCTGTGCCATGACGTCTTTCTTGGCTGATTCCTGCTTCAGCGTGTCCGCTTCTTTGAAGCGTTGTGCCGAGTCCGAAGCTGTGTTCCGCAGTCCATCCAGACGAGCCTGAGCCGCAGTAATCAGATCTTCTACCCGCTGCTCCCCAACCCACTGGCGCAAGCGTTCTTCCTTCTCGGCCAGCTGTTTGCTATTGCCCTGCCACTCCGTTTGCCACTGAATCAGTTGTTTGTCCAATTCAACCAGCTTCTGCTGGAGAGATTGAATGATTTGGTCTTTTTCCTCAAGGAATGTCACACTTTTGTTCAGACGTTCCTTGATGTCTTCGGCGCGCGCATCGCGCTCCTGCATCGCCTGATAGAGGGCCTTGGCCTCCTCCTGAGCGATGCCCGGCAGTTCCATGGCCCAGCGGCCCTGCAAGGCAGCCGCTGCGGCCTCGCTCTCGGCCAGCTTGCGCTCCGCCTGGGCGAGCCCGGCACGGCCGGCCTCTTGCGCAGCTGCCGCTTCCATGCGGCGCTGCTGCGCGCCTACAGCCGCCTGCTGCAACGCGGCGGCTTCGGCCTGGAGCGGCGCTGCTGCGGCAGCCAGCGCCTGCGCGGCTTCGCGCAGCGCAGCGGCACGCGATGCCCAGCCTGCCGGGGAGCGCCCGTGTTCGGGCGACCCGGCGGGCTCGGGCTCCGCTGCCGCAGGCGCGGCCTCGGCTGCGGCCGGAGCTTCGCCGGCCGCAGCGCCAAGCTGCGTCAGCAGGCTGCGACGTTCGTGCAGCTGCTGGCGCAGCCCAAAGTGCAGCTCCTGCAGCTCCGCGTGCAGGCTGCGCAGCAGTTCCAGGTCCGCATCGCCTGCGTGCGGACCTTCTCCCGGCGGCGCAGCCGGGAGCGGGTGATGCGGCGAGCCGCACACCGGGCATGGCTCGCCATCTTGCAGCTCGGCGCGCAAAGCGGAGGACAGCCGGTGCAGCTCCTGCTCGCGCATCGTGCCACGCAGCTGTTCCTCCGCAAGGGCCAGCAGGCTATGTTCGCGACTGATGTCCTGCTCACAGGCAAGCAAGGCCTCAAGACCTTCTGACGCCTGTTCTACCAGATGCTGACGCTGATCACTCAGGCGTTTTTCTTCCTCAGCCGCCGCCTTCAGCTTGTCGGCTCCCTGTTCTGCCGACTGCTTATAGGCTTGCATGTCAGCCTTATTTTGCTGCAACTGCTCCGCGGCAGTATCCACACGATGTTTCAGTTCAAGCGCAGCTTGAAGTTGCCTGCGTTCCTCTGACTTCACTTCATTTGGCTTAAGGCTCTCTTGGAGTTCCTCACGCCGTTTGCGTCCACGCTGTTGCAATTCCTTTTCTTTCTCAAGCTGCTGTCCCAGCGCAGTCTGTTCGCTCTGCCCCTGTTCCAGCAACTGTGCGAGGCGCGAGCAATCGGCTTGAAGTCCGTCCCGTTCACGTTGCAGCTCTTTCGCTTGTTCGAGTTGCTCCAGGCGCAGCAAAAGTTTCGGTTCTTCCTCAGTCATTTGCTTACGTGCCGTCTCGGCCTTCTCCGCTTCCTGAACAGCCAGACGCTCATGTTCCAATGCTTGCTGATGAGCTGTCTCGGCAGTATCCTGCCGCTGCTTCTGTGTAGCCGTGGCATCTCGAACCGTCTGCAATGCAGGCAGTATTACATCTGCTGCAACGGATTGTTTCAGCCGTTGTTCGCCTGCCTCTATCTGTGGTTCCAGTGCTTTCAGCTTCTGTTGTTCATCCGTCCGAGCCTGCCGTTCGTTACTTAACTCACGAATTTTGCCCAGTTGTTCAGCTTCCTTTGCAGCTACATCCAGCGCTTTGCGGGACAATTCAGACTGCTGAACAGCGGTTTGAAGAAGCCGTTTCGTTTCTTCCAACGTCTCCTTGCTGGCATTGCCCAGTCCCTGTTGCTCCGCAGCAAGAGATTGGTGAACCATGTCATTATCCTTGACCCGCCGACTTAATTTGATGGCCAGCTGATCCCCATACTTCTCCAGATGGAATAATCGTTGCAACATTTGGCGACGTTCACTGCCTTTGAGTGACAAAAACTCGGCAAACTTTCCTTGCGGAAGCACCACTGCCCGTGTAAAATCATCCATCTTCAAACCGATCACATCTTCAACACAGCGATTCACATCTGCCAATTTGTCGGCAAGTACCTGTTCTTCGCCATTGACCGTCTCTATGAATTTGCTGATCGTGTTACTCACGGACACTTCATTATTTCGTTTGAAACGTCGCTCTACCCGGAACCTCCGAGTGCCTTCCGCCGACATCAGTTCGAATGTAAAAGCAACCGACAACGAATCCTCTGCATGATTCATAATGCCTTGCGTCCCGTTCACCGCACGTTCCACTTTTCCATACATGGCGAGTGTGATGGCATCGAGCAAGGAAGATTTACCACTACCCGTTGGACCGAAAATACCGAATAGCCCCGTCTCTGTAAGCACGGTAAAATCAATCTCCTGCATCTCCCGATAACTTTGCAGTCCGGCAACTTTTAATAGAATTGGCTTCATCTTTCCTCGACCTCCTCACGCACACCCGGCTCGTCTTCATCCACAAGTTCCAGGAAAAGCTGTACCAGGCTGTCTTCCGGCTGTGCACCACCCGTCTGACGCTGATAGAATTTACGGAACAGTTCATGCACAGGTAGCTCGGATCGTTGCTCCAAAAGTCCTGCTGCAGCCATCTCGGGATACACCGGGCGAATATGAATGATACCTTCATGTGATTTTCGCAGCTGCTGAATCTCCTTCAGGGACATCGCCTCGTCCAGCCACACTTCCATGTCGATAAAAGCCTGTGGATCATGCCCCTCATCCAGCCAACGATATACTTCTGCCAGACCACCACGGGCCTGCCAACGCACAAGCGGACGCCCGGACGTTAACAAAACTTCCTCCACCTGTGCAGCTCCGCCCGGTGCCAGATCAACCATCGTGACAGACTTGCTCTGCCCTGCTTCCGAGAAGCTGTAAGCGAGAGGAGAACCGCTGTATCGAATCACACCGTCTCCTTTGACAGCCTGTGCACGATGAAGATGCCCGAGTGCCGTGTATTGCGCACCAGTTGCTAAAGATGAAGGGTCCACCGTGTAGGCCCCACCGATCTGAATCGGACGTTCCGAATCACTCTCAAGTCCGCCGAGCACATAGATATGACTCATGGCCAAGTTCACGGTATCCGGGCGGAAAGAAGCTGCCAGACGCTGCATTAACATGCCCACCCGGTGACTGTATGCCTGACGAAGCACATTTTCGTCTCCATCTGTTGTCAGCAGTTCATTCAATCTGGCTTCAGAAGGATAAGGTAATGCGGCAATCTGTGCAATCTCTCCGGTCCGTTGTGCATGGATGGTTACTGCTTCTGAAGTAGGCATGCCTACGAGTGTGATGCCCTGTCTGTTCACAAGTGGAGTCACAGAAGCCACCCGCTCTGGCTGATCATGATTTCCTGCAATCACCACGAGGGGTCTTCCATGCTCCGTCAGACGGGCTGCTGCTTCATAAAAAAGTTGTTCCGCCGCTGCGGGAGGATTGACGGAATCATACACATCTCCGGCCATCAATATGGCATCCGCCTGCTGCTCATCAGCCAGCCTGACGAGTTCATCAACGAAATCTTCCTGTTCACGTAGTCGGCTTCGTCCTTCCAGCGTTTTTCCCAAATGCCAGTCCCCTGTATG